>NZ_JAIUJY010000010.1 GCF_020166105.1 Blastococcus sp. LR1 | reverse complement strand
GCGGTGCCGGTCTTCTGCGTGCCCGTGAAGACCAGGCTCAGCGCAGCGGACTTGCCCTGGAAGGTGTTGTCGGCGGTGGTGGGCAGCGAGACGGTGTAGGCGACGAAGTCGGTCGCACCGGCGTTGAGGGAGGCGGCGCCGGCCAGGTTGATGTTGCCGGCGACCGGGCCCGAGCCGAGGGTCTTCTCGCCGCTGGAGCAGGTGAAGCCGTTGCCGGACTGGACCCAGGCGACGGCGCAGGACTTGACGGCGAGCTGCAGGCCGTTGACCGCGTCGGTGGTCAGCACGCTCGGGGCGGCGACGGTGGTGCCCAGCGTGAGGCTGCCGAAGGGCAGGTTGCCGTCGTTCTTGACGGTGACGGCCCGGGTGACGGTGTCGCCGGGAACCAGGTTCGAGATCGTCAGGGGGAGGGTGCCCTGCTGGGTGGCGGTGATCGAGAGCGTGCCGGTGTCGAGGGTGGTGTTCACCGGGGTGGTGCTGTCGGTGAAGGTTCCGAAGGTGCCGATGCCGGCGACGGCGGCGGCGGCACCGATGACGCCGAGGGAGCCGACGACCTTGCGGGCGGTGGAGCTGGTGGCGACGAGGGTCTTGGTCATGTCCGTGTCTCCTGTGTCCGTGGGGTGCCACCGGGCTTCCGGCGACAACACAGACTCTGGAGGGCCAACCGCAGGCCACCCGCCAGCGATCCGCAAGAAACCCGCAAGGAATC
>NZ_JAIUJY010000009.1 GCF_020166105.1 Blastococcus sp. LR1 | reverse complement strand
CGACTTCGTCGCCTACACCGTCTCGCTGCCCACCACCGCCGACAACACCTTCCAGGGCAAGTCCGCTGCGCTGAGCCTGGTCTTCACGGGCACGCAGAAGACCGGCACCGCGCGCTGATCGCGGCCCGACGAGCTATCGGAGACCACGCCATGACCACCGTCCTCCCCGTCCGTCGCCCGGGGGCAGCCAGCGCGCTGTCCCCGGCCGAGGACAAGCGCTCCACGGCCGGCGCCCGCGCCGCCCGGGCCCGCCAGATCGCGGGCCGCACGGCCCCGTGGCTGGTCCGCGGAGTCATGGGGGCCGCCGTCCTGGTGTTCGCTCTGCTCGCCGTCGGACCGCACGTGCTCGGCTACCGCACCATGACCATGCTGACCGCCAGCATGGCCCCCGAGATCGAGCCGGGTGACATCACCGTCGCCACCCCGATCGACCTGACGGACGTCACCGAGGGCATGGTCATCACGTACCACATGCCCGTCGACGACGGCAGCCTCGTGACCCACCGCGTCGTCTCGGTGGAGCACGCTCCCGACGGCAGCGTCCTGGTGCAGACCAAGGGCGACGCCAACGCGGAGATCGACCCCTGGACGGCGCGACTGCAGGGCGACACCGCCTACGAGGTCCGCGCGGTCGTCCCGGAGCTCGGCCACCTGGTCACGGCCCTCCGGACCCCGGTCCTCAACCAGGTCCTGCTCTACGGCGCCCCCGTGCTGCTGGCCGGCTGGCTGCTCATGACGATCTGGCGCCCCGCCCGGGCCACCACCCCCGCCGTCGACACCGACGACGAGACGAAGGAGGACCAGGCATGACCGCCATCCGCCGCGCACTCTCGGTGCTCGCCCTGGGCGTCGTCGCCGTTCTCCTCAGCACCCTCCCGGCCTCTGCCACCTTCTCCGAGATGGTGAAGCTGCCCACCCCGACCACGCTGACGACCACCACGGTCGCCGCGCCCACCAACGTGCGCGTGCAGATCACCTGTCCCACCCTGTACTCGATGGAGGCGCGGGTCACCTGGACCGCCAGCTCCTCGGCCCGGGTGTCGGGCTACGTCGTCAATGCCACGGTCGCGGGCCAGACCCTCGCCGCCAGCACCGGTCCGACGCAGACCACGGTCACCTACTCCACCGGCCGCAGCCCCGGCCTCCAGGTGTCGGTCACCGTCAACGTGCTCACCGACTACGGCTGGAGCAAGGTCTCCGCTCCCGTGGTGGTGACGACGTGCTGACCCTGGTCCACTCCGTCGCCACCGTCGAGGACCCGGCCGACGAGCGCTCCGCGCCGCGCCCCGCCGTCGTCGTCCCCGGCACCCTCCTGGACTTCCTGCGCGGCCGGACCACGGGGCCGGCCGCGCACGAAGACCTGGACGACGAGGACCTGGACGACGAGGACCTGGGCGCCGGCCTCATGGACCGCCTGCAGGAGATCTACCGCAGCGCCCTGCCCGGCCGCCTCTCCGCCATCACCACCAGCACCTCCGCCGGCAACACCACGGCTGTCGCCTCCGCCGCCACCACCCTCGCCGGCACCAGCGGCCAGCTGGGCCACCCCGAGGTCGCCTCCATCTGCCGGGCCATCGCCGCCGACGCCCGCCGCGGCGTGCTCGCCCACACGCGCGTCCAGGAACTCCAGGCCCTCGCCAGCACGGTCTGACGTCGCGGCCCCGACCGCGCGAACCCGGTCTGGCACAGAGCCGGATTCCTTGCGGGTTTCTTGCGGATCGCTGGCGGGTGGCCTGCGGTTGGCCCTCCAGAGTCTGTGTTGTCGCCGGAAGCCCGGTGGCACCCCACGGACACAGGAGACACGG
>NZ_JAIUJY010000008.1 GCF_020166105.1 Blastococcus sp. LR1 | reverse complement strand
CGGCGTAGAGTTGGACATCCAGCCAGTGACGGAGCCCGTGAGGGTCGAGTTTCTGCGCGTCCGCTCCTTGAGAACTCAACAGCGTGCCGAAAGTCAGTGCCAAGTAATACCCCGTGTCAGGGCTTTGTGCTCCTGGCAGGGATTCCTTTGGTTGATTGATATCGAGAGTGCTAGCTCTCGGTTCTCAGCTGCGATCAAATCATCTACGGAGAGTTTGATCCTGGCTCAGGACGAACGCTGGCGGCGTGCTTAACACATGCAAGTCGAACGGTGAACTCGCTTCGGTGGGGGATCAGTGGCGAACGGGTGAGTAACACGTGGGCAACTTGCCCTCAGCTCTGGGATAACTCCAAGAAATTGGGGCTAATACCGGATATGACCGCTGACCGCATGGTCTGGTGGTGGAAAGATTTATCGGCTGAGGATGGGCCCGCGGCCTATCAGCTTGTTGGTGGGGTCACGGCCTACCAAGGCGACGACGGGTAGCCGGCCTGAGAGGGTGACCGGCCACACTGGGACTGAGACACGGCCCAGACTCCTACGGGAGGCAGCAGTGGGGAATATTGCGCAATGGGCGAAAGCCTGACGCAGCGACGCCGCGTGGGGGATGACGGCCTTCGGGTTGTAAACCTCTTTCAGCAGGGACGAAGCGAAAGTGACGGTACCTGCAGAAGAAGCACCGGCCAACTACGTGCCAGCAGCCGCGGTAATACGTAGGGTGCAAGCGTTGTCCGGAATTATTGGGCGTAAAGAGCTCGTAGGCGGTTTGTTGCGTCGGCTGTGAAATCCCGAGGCTCAACCTCGGGTCTGCAGTCGATACGAGCAAACTAGAGTGTTGCAGGGGAGACTGGAATTCCTGGTGTAGCGGTGAAATGCGCAGATATCAGGAGGAACACCGGTGGCGAAGGCGGGTCTCTGGGCAACAACTGACGCTGAGGAGCGAAAGCGTGGGGAGCGAACAGGATTAGATACCCTGGTAGTCCACGCCGTAAACGTTGGGCGCTAGGTGTGGGGCTCATTCCACGAGTTCCGTGCCGCAGCTAACGCATTAAGCGCCCCGCCTGGGGAGTACGGCCGCAAGGCTAAAACTCAAAGGAATTGACGGGGGCCCGCACAAGCGGCGGAGCATGTTGCTTAATTCGATGCAACGCGAAGAACCTTACCTAGGCTTGACATGCACGGAAATCCTCCAGAGATGGTGGGTCCGTAAGGGCCGTGCACAGGTGGTGCATGGTTGTCGTCAGCTCGTGTCGTGAGATGTTGGGTTAAGTCCCGCAACGAGCGCAACCCTCGTTCTATGTTGCCAGCACGTAATGGTGGGGACTCATAGGAGACTGCCGGGGTCAACTCGGAGGAAGGTGGGGATGACGTCAAATCATCATGCCCCTTATGTCTAGGGCTGCAAACATGCTACAATGGCCGGTACAAAGGGCTGCGATACCGCGAGGTGGAGCGAATCCCAAAAAGCCGGTCTCAGTTCGGATTGGGGTCTGCAACTCGACCCCATGAAGTTGGAGTCGCTAGTAATCGCAGATCAGCAACGCTGCGGTGAATACGTTCCCGGGCCTTGTACACACCGCCCGTCACGTCACGAAAGTCGGTAACGCCCGAAGCCGGTGGCCCAACCCTTGTGGAGGGAGCCGTCGAAGGCGGGATCGGCGATTGGGACGAAGTCGTAACAAGGTAGCCGTACCGGAAGGTGCGGCTGGATCACCTCCTTTCTAAGGAGCACTTCACCGCTTCCCTCGTGGGAGTGGTGCAGAGCCGCGCCAGGACATGACGGGCCGTCACTCATGACGGTCCGCTAGTTGCCTGGGTGGTGCTCGAGGGTGGAACGCTGACCAGTTCGGCCGGCAGCTCTTGCTGCTCCTAGTACGGCCCGGTGTCTCTTCGGAGGTGCTGTGGTGGGGAACGGGGTGGGAGGGGTGGAGCCGGTCGTAGGCACGCTGTTGGGTCCTGAGGGAACGGGCCGCCGAGAAGTTTCGGTGTCTGGTCTCTTGTGTCAGGGCCACCTGGATCTCATACCGCTGATCTGCCTGAGGGCTGGATTGGGTTTGGTGGGGTCAGTGTGGGTGGTGACTGGTCGTACGTTGAGAACTGCACAGTGGACGCGAGCATCTTCTGACTCTGATTAGCAGAGTTTGTTTGTAGGCCCGCTCATCTTGTCCTTCCGGGCGGGGTGGGTGGGATTTTTGTGTGGCCAAGTTGTTAAGGGCACACGGTGGATGCCTGGGCACCAGGAGCCGATGAAGGACGTAGGAGGCTGCGATAAGCCTCGGGGAGCTGTCAACCGAGCGTTGATCCGAGGATTTCCGAATGGGGGAACCCCGCACCAGTCATGTGGTGTGACCCGCGCCTGAACACATAGGGCGTGTGGAGGGAACGTGGGGAAGTGAAACATCTCAGTACCCACAGGAAGAGAAAACAACCGTGATTCCGTGAGTAGTGGCGAGCGAAAGCGGATGAGGCTAAACCGATCGCATGTGATAGCCGGCAGGCGTTGTGTGGTCGGGGTCGTGGGACAGTTCAGTTGCCTCTGCCGAGGTGGCAGGAAGTCATAAAAGTCTGTGTTAGTGGAAGGCCTCTGGAAGGGGTCGCCGTAGAGGGTGAGAGCCCCGTACACGAAAACTCAGACTCTTCCGAGCTTGTTCCCAAGTAGCACCGAGCCCGTGAAATTCGGTGTGAATCTGGCGGGACCACCCGCTAAGCCTAAATACTTCCTGGTGACCGATAGCGGACTAGTACCGTGAGGGAAAGGTGAAAAGTACCCCGGGAGGGGAGTGAAATAGTACCTGAAACCGTGTGCCTACAAGCCGTGAGAGCCTTAGGACCTTCGGGTTCGGGGTGATTGCGTGCCTTTTGAAGAATGAGCCTGCGAGTTAGTGGTACGTGGCGAGGTTAACCCGTGTGGGGAAGCCGTAGCGAAAGCGAGTCCGAACAGGGCGACATAGTCGCGTGCCCTAGACCCGAAGCCGAGTGATCTACCCATGGCCAGGTTGAAGCGCGGGTAAGACCGCGTGGAGGACCGAACCCACCAGGGTTGAAAACCTGGGGGATGAGCTGTGGGTAGGGGTGAAAGGCCAATCAAACTCGGTGATAGCTGGTTCTCCCCGAAATGCATTTAGGTGCAGCGTCACGTGTTTCTTGCCGGAGGTAGAGCACTGGATGGCTAATGGGCCCCACAAGGTTACTGACGTCAACCAAACTCCGAATGCCGGTAAGTGAGAGCGTGGCAGTGAGACTGCGGGCGATAAGGTTCGTAGTCGAGAGGGAAACAGCCCAGATCATCGGCTAAGGCCCCTAAGCGTGTGCTAAGTGGAAAAGGATGTGGGATCGCAGAGACAACCAGGAGGTTGGCTTAGAAGCAGCCACCCTTGAAAGAGTGCGTAATAGCTCACTGGTCAAGTGGTTCCGCGCCGACAATGTAGCGGGGCTCAAGCACACCGCCGAAGCCGTGGCATTCACACGTAGCCCGCCGGTCCCCTTGAGGGTCCGGCCAGGTGTGTGGATGGGTAGGGGAGCGTCGTGTGGCGGTTGAAGCGGCGGAGTGATCCAGCCGTGGACGCCACACGAGTGAGAATGCAGGCATGAGTAGCGAGAGGGGAGTGAGAACCTCCCCCGCCGGAAGACCAAGGGTTCCTGGGCCAGGCTAATCCGCCCAGGGTGAGTCGGGACCTAAGGCGAGGCCGACAGGCGTAGTCGATGGACAACGGGTTGATATTCCCGTACCCGCGAAGGAACGCCCATGCTGAACCCAGCGATGCTAACCGCCCGAACACCCGTGCCGGCTCTTTCGAGGGTCGTTTCGGGGACTAACGCGGGACCCGGACTGGTAGTAGGCAAGCGATGGGGTGACGCAGGAAGGTAGTCCTACCGGTGAGTGGTAGTACCGGTGCAAGGGTGTGGCCCGTGGGGTAGGTAAATCCGTCCCACATACAGGGTGAGGCCTGACGCATAGCCGAATGAGGCGAATTGGATGATCCTATGCTGCCGAGAAAAGCCTCTAGCGAGTTCCGAGCGGCCCGTACCCCAAACCAACTCAGGTGGTCAGGTAGAGAATACCGAGGCGATCGAGCGAACTGTGGTTAAGGAACTCGGCAAAATGCCCCCGTAACTTCGGGAGAAGGGGGGCCATCTGCTGTGAACCGCCTTGCGCGGGGTAGCGGTGGGTGGTCGCAGAGACCAGTGAGAAGCGACTGTTTACTAAAAACACAGGTCCGTGCGAAGTCGTAAGACGATGTATACGGACTGACGCCTGCCCGGTGCTGGAACGTTAAGGGGACGGGTTAGCCGCAAGGCGAAGCTCAGAACTCAAGCGCCAGTAAACGGCGGTGGTAACTATAACCATCCTAAGGTAGCGAAATTCCTTGTCGGGTAAGTTCCGACCTGCACGAATGGCGTAACGACTTCTCAGCTGTCTCAACCACAGGCTCGGCGAAATTGCAGTACGAGTAAAGATGCTCGTTACGCGCGGCAGGACGGAAAGACCCCGGGACCTTTACTATAGCTTGATATTGGTGTTCGGTTCGGCTTGTGTAGGATAGGTGGGAGACTGCGAAGCGGGCACGCCAGTGTTCGTGGAGTCGCCGTTGAAATACCACTCTGGTCGAATTGGATGTCTAACCTCGGTCCGTGATCCGGATCAGGGACAGTGTCAGGTGGGTAGTTTAACTGGGGCGGTTGCCTCCCAAAATGTAACGGAGGCGCCCAAAGGTTCCCTCAGCCTGGTTGGCAATCAGGTGTCGAGTGCAAGTGCACAAGGGAGCTTGACTGTGAGACCGACGGGTCGAGCAGGAGCGAAAGCTGGGACTAGTGACCCGGCACTGGCATGTGGAAGCGGTGTCGCTCAACGGATAAAAGGTACCCCGGGGATAACAGGCTGATCTTCCCCAAGAGTCCATATCGACGGGATGGTTTGGCACCTCGATGTCGGCTCGTCGCATCCTGGGGCTGGAGTAGGTCCCAAGGGTTGGGCTGTTCGCCCATTAAAGCGGTACGCGAGCTGGGTTTAGAACGTCGTGAGACAGTTCGGTCCCTATCCGCCGTGCGCGTAAGAGACTTGAGAAGAGCTGTCCCTAGTACGAGAGGACCGGGACGGACGAACCTCTGGTGTGCCAGTTGTACCGCCAGGTGCACTGCTGGTTAGCTACGTTCGGCAGGGATAACCGCTGAAAGCATCTAAGCGGGAAGCTCGCTTCAAGATGAGGTCTCTCACCGGGTTAACCGGGTAAGGCCCCCGCCCAGACCAGCGGGTTGATAGGCCGGAAGTGGAAGCACTGCAAGGTGTGGAGCTGACCGGTACTAACAGGCCGAGGGCTTGACCACACACACCTACCTACAGGTCTGCTGGTCTGAGTCAGATAAACAAGATTGTCACGCGTCCACTGTGCGGTTCTGAACGCACGAACCAGTCGATTGGTTCGTACATGTTCACAGAGTTACGGCGGCCATGGCGAGAGGGAAACGCCCGGCAACATTCCGAACCCGGAAGCTAAGCCTCTCAGCGCCGATGGTACTGCCCTGGAGACGGGGTGGGAGAGTAGGACGCCGCCGGACAAC
>NZ_JAIUJY010000007.1 GCF_020166105.1 Blastococcus sp. LR1 | reverse complement strand
TTGCGGCGCCGTCCCCTGGGCGCATTTTGTGGCTACGTTTGGGCGCAACCACCACCCCGGGGGGGGCGCCGGGGTGGGGCCCCCACCCCGGGAGGTGGTGAGGGTCGTGCGTCTCAGTAGGTGAAGCGACCCACCGTGGTGCGCAGGTCGGCGGCCATCCGCGACAGCTCGTCGACGGCGACCCGGGTCTGGGTCAGCGCCTGCGTGGTGGACTCGGCGGCCGTGGAGACGCCGGTGATGTTGTCGGCGATCTGGGACGTCCCGCTCGAGGCCTCCTGCACCGAGCGCGCCATCTCGTTCGTCGTGGCGGTCTGCTCCTCCACCGCGCTGGCGATGGTGGTCTGCCGGTCGGAGATCTGGGCGACGATGCTGCTGATCTCCTCGATCGCCCCCACGGCGGCCCCGGTGTCCTTCTGGATCGCCTCCACACGGCGGGCGATGTCCTCGGTCGCCTTCGCGGTCTCCTGGGCCAGCTCCTTGACCTCGTTGGCGACCACCGCGAAGCCCTTGCCGGCCTCGCCGGCGCGAGCGGCCTCGATGGTGGCGTTCAGCGCCAGCAGGTTCGTCTGCTCGGCGATGCTCGTGATGACCTTGACGACGTTGCCGATCTCCGCGGAGGACTCCCCCAGCTTGGCGACGGTGGTGGTCGTGGTGGCGGCGGCCTGGACGGCGCGGTGGGCGACCTGGCTGGCCTCGGCGGCGTTCGTGGCGATCTCGCGGATGGAAGCGCCCATCTCCTCCGCGCCGGCGGCCACGGTCTGGACGCTGCGCGACACCTCCTCGGCGGCTCCCGAGACGACACCGGACTGCGCCGAGGTCTCCTCCGCCGAGGCCGAGATCTGCGCCGACGACGCCGACAGCTCCTCCGACGACGCCGCGACCGCGTCCGCCGAGCTGACCACCGTGGCCATGAGCGTGCGCAGGTCGGTCACGGCCGCGTCCAGCGCCTGCCCCATGCGCCCGAGCTCGTCCCTGCTGGTCAGCCCAGCGCTGCGGGTCAGGTCACCGGCGGACAGCCCCTCCGCCACGCGCTGCACCCGCCCCACGGCACCGGCGATGGTCCGGGCGACGAACCAGCCCACGGCCAGCGCCAGTGCGACGCCGACCGCGACCAGCGTGAGCACGAGCGTCCGCTGCGTCTCGTACTGGTCCTCGGCCTGCGTCGCCGCGGCCCGGGCCTCGTCCCCCTCCATGCCCCGGACCGTGCCGAGCGCCTCGTCGACCTGTGCGGCGAGTGGCGTGGCCTGGGCCTCCATCATCACGAAGAAGGCGTCGGTGTCGTCGCCGGTGGCCAGCGGCCCCAGTACGTCCTCGACGACGGTGGCGTACTGGTGGAACGCCTCGCCGGCCTGCCCGACGAGGGCCAGCTTCTGCGGGGTGGGGCGGGACTGCTCGTAGGCCTCCAGCGCCCGGTCGAAGTCCGCGACGACCTCCGGCAGAACGCCCAGCAGCTTCGCGGAGGCGGCGTCATCCGGAGTGAGCGCGACGTCCCGGATCAACCGCCGTACGTCGGCAACCCGCAATGCCATGTCGTCGGCGGCGGTGATGCCGGCGATGTTGCTGGCGTACAGCGAGTGGCTCGTGTCGGCGGACTCGCCCAGCGCACCCAGACCCATGAGGCCGACGCCGGCGGCGACCACGCCGGCCGTTCCGACCGCGGTCAGGATCTTGGTGCTGACGCCGCGGTCGCCCCACCAGGCCTTCGGGGACCGACCGCCGGCTGCGGTCGGCGACGGCGAGGGACCCGAGTGCTGCGGAATGGCGTGAGGCATGGCGGTGCTCCGGACGTGGAAGGCGAACGAGGAGGCGACAGCGCCGGCAGAGCCCCTCCGGACCCACCCGTCGCGCGGTGTCACGCACGAAGGTAGGGCGGAATCGACCGAACCGGTGCCGAATCCGCGACGTGTCGCAACGACTCGAGGAAATGGCTCGGCGGCCGTCCCGGAAATGTCGACTCGGCGACTCCGTTCCGGCAGAGGAATGCCGGACCGCAGCCATTCTTCAGCTTGCGGACGCAGAACGGGGCGATGACCGGAGTTCCGGTCATCGCCCCGTCCGGGACTGTCGCGTGCGTCAGTAGGTGAAGCGCCCCACGGTGGTGCGGAGGTCGGCGGCCATCCGGGACAGCTCGTCCACGGCGATGCGGGTCTGCCCGAGGGCCTGGTTGGTGGCATCGGCAGCACCGGAGACGCCACCGATGTTCGCCGCGATCTGGCCGGTGCCGCCGGCGGCCTCCTGCACCGAGCGCGACATCTCGTTCGTCGTCGCGGTCTGCTCCTCCACCGCGCTGGCGATCGTCGTCTGCCGGTCGGAGATCTGCGCGACGATGCTCGAGATCTCCTCGATCGCGGTCACCGCGGCGGTGGTGTCGCCCTGGATGGCCAGCACCCGGCGGGCGATGTCCTCGGTCGCCTTCGCCGTCTCCTGCGCCAGCTCCTTGACCTCGTTGGCGACCACCGCGAAGCCCTTGCCGGCCTCCCCGGCCCGCGCGGCCTCGATGGTGGCGTTCAACGCGAGCAGGTTGGTCTGCTCCGCGATCGAGGTGATGACCTTGACGACGTTGCCGATCTCCGCGGACGAGTCACCGAGCTTGGCGACGGTGGCGGTCGTGGCGGCGGCAGCGTCCACGGCACGGGCCGCGACCTGGCTGGCCTCGGCGGCGTTGGTGGCGATCTCCCGGATCGACGCGCCCATCTCCTCCGCACCCGCCGCGACGGTCTGCACCGACCGCGACACCTCCTCCGCGGCACCCGCGACGACGCCGGACTGGGCGGAGGTCTCCTCGGCGGAGGCTGCGATCTGCGCCGACGACGCCGACAGCTCCTCCGACGACGCCGCGACCGCGTCGGCCGAGGAGACGACCGAGGCGAGCACGGTGCGCAGGCTCTCCTGGGCGCTGTCCAGAGCGCTGGCCATGCGGCCCAGCTCGTCGGCGCTGGTCACGCCGGTCGCGGTGGTGAGGTCACCGGCGGCCATGGCTTCGGCGGTGACCTGCACGGCGCGGACGGTGCGGGTGATGCGACGGACCACCAGGGCGGTCAGCCCGACGGCGACGAGCGCGGCGGTGATGGAGGCGATCAGGAGCAGCTGAGTGGCAGAGGTCGCGTCCTCGGAGGCCTCGGCGTTGCGGGCGGCGGCCTCGTCGGCCTGCGCGACGCCCTCCTCCTCGAGCGCGTCGGCGATGTCGCTCAGCAGCGGGCTGGAGACCTCGCGGTAGACCTGCGCGTAGGCGGCCAGGTTGCCGGCGTCGGCCGCCGGGAACAGCTGCGCGGCGTTGCTGGCCAGGAACTGCTCGCGCGAGGACAGGTACTTCTCGATCGCGGCGTCGTTGATCACGTGCGGCTCGTACTCGGCGAGAGCTGCCTCGACGTCGGCCTGCTTCTCCTCCATCTCGCCCAGCAGCTCGACCCGCCGCGCCTGGTCGGAGACGGCGTACTCGAGCACGCGGGCCCGGTGCGCGGCGGTTGCGCGCTGCACGGCGGAGAGGGCATTGAGCGGCTTGAGGTTCTCGTCGTAGATGCGCTCCTGGTCGGCGCTCATCTCGCTCATGCGCGAGATGGCCAGGGTGTTGGCGCCGGTGAGGACGACGAGGAGCAGCGCCACGACTGCGCCGATGCGGACGCCCAGGGGCCGGTCGGCGAACCAACCTGCCCCTGTCGCGCGGGTCCGGGACGAACGAGTACTCATGACAGCTCCAGTGCGGAAGGGCGGAGAACGGGAACGGGAACGGGCATGGCAACGATCGATTCCGTGCCGTTTCCTGGCGAAAGAATCGCGCACCGAGCCGTCGGTGTAGTCACTCCACACGGGCGTGTCGCGACGGTTCCCAAGAATGTGCGGCGACCGTCTCCCCCGTGTCGACTTGCCGTAGCCCCTGCCATTCCGTGCAGGCCCACCAGCACCATTCGTCCCACCCCGGAAAGCCGGACGCCGGCGTGACCGCGGGTGCGGTCACGCCGGCGTCGGCGAGCAGGAGTGGCGAGGCGTCAGTAGCTGAAGCGCCCCACGGTGGTGCGCATGTCGGCGGCCATGCGCGACAGCTCGTCGACGGCGACGCGGGTCTGGGTCAGCGCCTGCGTGGTCGACTCGGCGGCCGCGGAGACGCCGGTGATGTTGTCGGCGATCTGCGAGGTGCCGCCGGAGGCCTCCTGGACCGAGCGCGCCATCTCGTTCGTCGTCGCGGTCTGCTCCTCGACGGCGGAGGCGATGGTCGTCTGCCGGTCGGAGATCTGCGCGACGATGCTGCTGATCTCCTCGATCGCGGTCACTGCGGCGGTGGTGTCGCCCTGGATCGCCAGCACGCGGCGGGCGATGTCCTCGGTGGCCTTCGCGGTCTCCTGGGCCAGCTCCTTGACCTCGTTGGCGACCACCGCGAAGCCCTTGCCGGCCTCGCCGGCGCGAGCGGCCTCGATGGTGGCGTTCAGCGCCAGCAGGTTCGTCTGCTCGGCGATGCTCGTGATGACCTTGACGACGTTGCCGATCTCGGCGGAGGACTCCCCCAGCTTGGCGACGGTGGCGGTGGTGGTGGCGGCCGCGTCGACCGCGCGGGCGGCGACCTGGCTGGCCTCGGCGGCGTTCGTGGCGATCTCCCGGATGGAAGCGCCCATCTCCTCCGCGCCGGCGGCCACGGTCTGCACGCTCCGCGAGACCTCCTCCGCGGCGCCGGAGACGACACCGGACTGCGCGGAGGTCTCCTCGGCCGAGGCCGAGATCTGCGCGGAGGACGCCGACAGCTCCTCCGCGCTCGCCGCGACCGCGTCGGCCGAGGCCGCGACCTCGGCCATGACCGCGCGCAGGTTCACCACGGCCTCGTCGAGTGCGCCACCCATGCGGCCCATCTCGTCGCGGCTGGTCAGGCCTGCCACCTGCGTCAGGTCTCCCTTGGCGAGCGCCTCGGTCACGCCCTGCACGCGGCGGGCCGCACGCGCGATACCGCTCGCGACGGCGAGTCCGAGCCCGAGCGCAACCCCGATGCCGGCGACGATCGTCATGATCGTGATGGTCCGCTGCGACTCGTAGCTCTCCCGAGCGGCGACGGCGGCGTCCGAGGCGTACTGCCCCTCGAGGCCGCGCAGCTCCTCGAGGTCCGTGGCGAGCTTCGTGATGACGGGACCGACCTGGGTCTGGTTGGCGGTCACCCATCCCCGGACGTCGTTGGCGAAGGCGAGCGGCGCCAGCACGCCGTCCTGCAGGGCGCTGTACTCGTCCATGCCAGCCGTGATGTCGTCGAGCAGCACCTGCCGGTCCGGGCTCATGCCGGTGGCGATGTAGGCCTCGACGTGCTCCCGGAACTTCGCTCGGTGCGCCTCGACCGCCGTGAACGTCTCCCGCGTCTGCTCGGGCGTCTCGGTCAGCAGGGCGTCGCGTGTCGTGACGCGGATGTCCCCCAGGATCGCGTCCATGTCGGCCACCTCGACGGTGCCCAGCAAGTTGCTGGCGTAGAGCTCCTCGGTCCGGTCGGCCGCGGCGCTGAGCCCCGTCACCCCGAGGACGCCGATGCCCGCTGCGACGCCGGCCGTGACGCCGACGGCGCTCAGCACCTTGATCTTCACGGATCGGTCGGCGAACCAGGAGAACGCGGAGCGGTCGGCGGTGACGGTCGAGGACCGGGCTGTTGCGGTCATGAGGAAGCTCCAGTGCGGCAGGGGAAGGGCGGCGGCAGAGCCGGCGGGGGAGGCGTGCGGCTCGGGGATGCCCTGGCGCCGCGGGGTCCTGCTGGTGAACACGGAAAGGATGACCGAATAGCGGAACGGATTCGGTCATATCGGAACGTGTTTCCGTCGATTTCTCAGAATGCCCGGCCACCGCTCCGGCCCTGTCGACTTGGCGCCAGAATGGTTATTCGGCACAGCTGCACCATGCGACACACGCGAAAGGGCGCACGGCGTGATCGCCGTGCGCCCTTCCGAGTCCTACGGACTGCTCAGTAGGTGAACTTCCCGACCGTGGTGCGCAGGTCGGACGCCATCCGGGAGAGCTCGTCGACGGCGACCCGGGTCTGACCCAGCGCCTGGGTGGTGGACTCCGCCGCCGTCGAGACGCTGGTGATGTTGTCCGCGATCTGCGTGGAGCCGCCGGCGGCCTCCTGCACCGAGCGCGACATCTCGCTGGTGGTCGCGGTCTGCTCCTCCACCGCGCTGGCGATGGTGGTCTGGCGGTCGGCGATCTGGCCGACGATGCTCGAGATCTCCTCGATCGCCGTGACGGCCGCCGTGGTGTCGCCCTGGATCGCGAGCACCCGCTTGGCGATGTCCTCGGTGGCCTTCGCCGTCTCCTGCGCCAGCTCCTTCACCTCGTTGGCCACGACCGCGAAGCCCTTGCCGGCCTCGCCTGCCCGGGCGGCCTCGATGGTGGCGTTCAAGGCCAGCAGGTTCGTCTGCTCGGCGATGCTCGTGATCACCTTGACGACGTTGCCGATCTCCGCCGAGGACTCCCCCAGCTTCGCCACCGTGGCGGTGGTCGTCTCCGCCGCCTGCACGGCGCGATGCGCGACCTCGCTGGCCTCCGCGGCGTTCTGGGAGATCTCCCGGATCGACAGCCCCATCTCCTCCGCACCGGCGGCGACGGTCTGCACGCTGCGCGAGACCTCCTCGGCCGCCGACGAGACGATGCCGGACTGCGCCGAGGTCTCCTCGGCAGAGGCGGCGATCTGCGCCGAGGACGCCGACAGCTCCTCGGACGAGGCGGCGACGGCGGAGGCGGAGGCGGAGACGTCGGCCATGACCCCGCGCAGGGTCGACTGGGCCGTGGCGAGGGAGGCGGCCATGCGGCCCAGCTCGTCCTGGTCCTTCACCAGCGGAGCAACGGTGAGGTTCCCCGCCGCCAGGGCGTCCACCGACGCCTGGACGGAGCGGACCGTGCGCACCAGGCGGCGGACGACCAGCACCGCGACCCCCCCGGAGACGACGATGCCCACCCCGAGCAGGACGAGCACGAACCAGATCGCGGCGTCCGCGGCCTCGGCGTCGGCGACGACGTGTCCGGTCGCGGCTGTCGCCTGCGCCTCGCCCTCGGCGACGAGGACGTCGAGGGCGTCGTCACCGATGCCGCGGACCTGGGCCTGGTACAGCGCGCCGAAGCCGGCCGCGTCGCCGGCGTCCGCCAACGGGAAGAGGGTGGTGGTCGAGGCGTCGACGAACGCCGCGGTGCCCTGCTCGAGACCGGCGACCGCCGACGCGTCCGTGGCATGCGGCGCGTAGTCCTCGAGGACGCCCTGGAGCTTGGCGAACCGCTCGTCGATCTCGGTGCGCAGCTCGGCGCGGGTGGCGAGGTCGGCGACCGGATACTGCAGCACGCGGGCCCGGACGCCCTGGAAGTGCCGCTGCGCCTCGTTCAACTGCACCATGGGCGCGACGTTCTCGGTGTAGAGCTCCTGCTGGGCGTCGGCGAGCGCGCTGATGCGGTCGACGGCGACCCCACCGGAGGCGAGGCCGACGCCGCCGAGCAGCACCAGCGCCGTCCCCAGCTTGACGCCGATGGGGCGGTCGGTGAACCACTGTCCGCGCCGGGCGGGCGCAGGGGGAACGGTCATGACGGACTCCTGATGATGTGGGCTTGGCGGGAAGGGCGGAGTCCATCCCGACGGCGTCGTCGTGGAACTCTTGGTGCGGACAGAACGGTAGACGGCCGGGGCAGTGCGCAACCCGATTCCTCTACGTGTCGAATTGTGTGCCACAGAATGGTTGGACAGCTGTTCCGCCCGTGTCGACACGATGCGCGAACACCATTCTGTTGCGCCTGGGACAGGCGGGGCTTTCTAGTAGGTGAACTGCCCGACGGTGGTGCGCAGGTCGGCGGCCATGCGAGACAGCTCGTCCACGGCCAGGCGCGTCTGGCCCAGCGCCTGCGTGGTGGCCTCTGCGGCGCCGGAGACGCCGGAGATGTTGTCGGCGATCTGGGTGGTGCCGCCGGCGGCCTCCTGGACCGAGCGCGACATCTCGCTGGTGGTGGCGGTCTGCTCCTCCACGGCGGAGGCGATGGTGGTCTGCCGGTCGGAGATCTGGGCGACGATGCTCGAGATCTCCTCGATGGCGGCGACCGCGGCCGTCGTGTCGCCCTGGATGGCCAGGACCCGCTTGGCGATGTCCTCGGTGGCCTTCGCGGTCTCCTGCGCGAGCTCCTTGACCTCGTTCGCGACCACCGCGAAGCCCTTGCCGGCCTCGCCGGCCCGCGCGGCCTCGATGGTGGCGTTCAGGGCCAGCAGGTTGGTCTGCTCCGCGATCGAGGTGATGACCTTGACGACGTTGCCGATCTCCGCGGAGGAGTCACCGAGCTTGGCGACGGTGGCGGTCGTGGTGGCCGCGGCGTCCACGGCACGGGCGGCGACCTGGCTGGCCTCGGCGGCGTTGGTGGCGATCTCCCGGATCGAGGCACCCATCTCCTCCGCACCCGCGGCGACGGTCTGCACGCTGCGCGAGACCTCGTCCGCCGCACCGGCGACGACGCCGGACTGCGCGGAGGTCTCCTGCGCCGAGGCCGAGATCTGCGCGGACGACGCGGAGAGCTCCTCGGAGGAGGCGGCGACCGCGTCGGCGGAGGCGACCACGGTGGACATCACGGAGCGCAGGCTGGCCTGGGCCTGGTCGAGGGAGGCGGCCATCTGGCCGACCTCGTCGCGCGAGGTGACCCCGGTGGCGACGGTGAGGTCGCCCTTGGCCAGGGCGTCGAGGGACGCCTTGACCCGCTGGACCGGGCGGGTGATGGAGCGCATGGTCAGCACGGAGAGGCCGATGAGGAAGACGACGGCGACGACGGCGACGATCATGCTCCGCGTCTCGGCGTTGCTGATGGCGTCGTCCAGCTTCTGCTGCGCCGCGGCGCTGTCGGCGGCGAGGGCATCCTTGGCCGCGCCGACCGCACCGTCGGTCAGGTCGTTGGCGACCTGGATCTCCTCCCACCGGACGCGGGCAGCGTTCTGGTTGGTGACCGCGGCGTTCACGAAGACGGTGATCGCGTCGGTGTAGTCGCCGTAGCTGGCCTCCAGGGCAGCGACTGTCTCGGCCGACTGACCCTCCAGCTCGATGGTGGCCAGCTCCTCGAGCATCGCCTGCGGGGTCGCGATGTCGTCGGCGAGCTCGGTGAGCTGCTCGGCGGGGTCCGGGCGGCTGATGGCCTTGAAGCCGTCGACCTTGAGCTCGCTGGCCCGGGTGTCGAGCTGGAGCACCAGCTCCTCGGCCTCGTTGAGCTCGGACAGCTGGGTGTTCGCCTCGCGCACCGAGGACGTGCCGGCAAGGACGGCGGCCACGAGGCCGGCGAAGGCGAGCACGACGACGCCGACGAGGATGCCGAACTTCACAGCCAGGGGGCGGTCGGCGAACCAGCCCGCACGCCGCGGGGCGACGGAGGAGGAGTTACGGGTGTTCACGGGAACCGTCCTGACGTGGAATTGCCTGCACCACCGCGATCGGTGACAGCGCTGAGTGTGGCGACTACAGCAACACAGAGAAAGGCAATTCAAACGTCGCACGACAATTGTGATGCGCGGACCGGGTGAGTTCATTCCACGCGACCATTTGTCGACATTCTCGGACCGTCACCGGATCGCGCGCCGAGGTACCTGCGGCAGGAAGCCGCAGGTCGGGCGCGGGGGAGGGGCCCGAGTGGCTCCGTCGCTCGATTGCTGCACCACGCCGAGCCCATTGCTCATGCCGGCGCCGCGGCCGACACGCCGTGATCAGGCGAGCAGGGCGCCGAGCCGGTCGAGCGCGGCGAGGGCGCCGCCGGTGTCCGGGACGCGGAAGCGGGCGTCGGTATCGCCGTCGCCCACCTTGATCGGAACGTCGTCCGGACCCAGCGCCCGGAAACCGTCCTCGTCGGTGACGTCGTCCCCGAGGTAGACCGCCGCGGTGGCGCCGAGCTCGTCGATCAGTCGGCGGAGAGCCGAGCCCTTGTCGGCGTCGGTCACCGCGATCTCGAGCACCTCCTTGCCGGGCTTCATCGTCAGTGACGAATCGGCCAGCGCCCCGGCGCGAGCCAGCAGTGCCGCGGCCGCCTCGCGATCGGGGACCTGTCGGACGTGGACGGCGACGCTCGCCGGCTTGACCTCCAGCCGCGCGCCGGCCGTGGCGGCGACCTCCGGCTCGAGCACCCGCGCCAGTGCGTCTCGGCGGCCGGCCAGATCACCGGCCAGCGGACCGTCGTACTCGGCGCCGTGGCTGCCGACCCAGCGGAACGGCCCGGACAGGCCGCTCGTCCGCTGCAGGTCTTCGACGCCGCGCCCGCTCACCAGGGCGACGGTGACGCCGTCCACGGCTGCGATCCTGCCCAGCGCCTCGGCGACCCCGACCTCGGGAACGGCCGCCGACGGGTCGCCCCGCAGGCGGGCGAGGACGCCGTCGTAGTCGCTGGCCACCAGCAGCGGACGTCGGCCCGCCACGGCGGCGAGGGCTGCGTCGAGGGCCGGATCCAGGGCAGCGGGGGAGGAGCTCACGCCTGCCTCTTCAGCGCTTCGAAGAACGAGCTGGCCCAGTGCTCCAGATCGTTCTTGGCCAGGTGCCGGCGCATCGCCCGCATCCGCTTCGCCAGCTCGGCCGGTTCGCTGCGCAGGGCACGCAGCAGCTGGTTCTTGACGCCGGAGATGTCGTGCGGGTTCACCAGGAACGCCTGTTTCAGCTGGGCGGCCGCGCCGGCGAACTCCGAGAGCACCAGAGCCCCGCCGCCGTCCCCACGGGCGGCGACGTACTCCTTGGCGACGAGGTTCATGCCGTCGCGGTAGGGGGTCACCAGCATGACGTCGGCGGCGCGGTAGAGCGCGGCGAGCTCCTCGCGCGGCATCGACTGGTTGAAGTAGTGCACGGCGGAACCGGCGATCGAGCCGTACACCCCGTTGATATGCCCGACCTGCTGCTCGATGGTCTCGCGCATGTGCACGTAGTGCTCGACCCGCTCACGGCTGGGCGTGGCGACCTGCACCATCACGGTGTCGGGCGCCTCGAGGGAGCCGTCCTCCAGCAGCTCCTCGAAGGCGTTGAGGCGGACGCTGATGCCCTTGGTGTAGTCGAGCCGGTCGACGCCCAGGATGATCTTGCCCGGGTTGCCGAGCTCCTCGCGGATCTCCTTGGCCCGGGCCAGCACCTCGGGCGAGCGGGCGAGCTCGTCGAAGGCCGCGACGTCGATCGAGATCGGGAAGGCCTTCGCGGTGACGGTGCGGCCGTCGTACTCGATCTGGTCGCGCCGGCAGGTCAGGTCGTGCAGCCGCCGGGCGAGCTGGACGAAGTTCGTCGCGGCCGAGGGCAGCTGGAACCCCACGAGGTCGGCGCCGAGCAGCCCCTCGACGATCGCCGAGCGCCACGGCAGCTGGGTGAACAGCTCGTAGGGCGGGAAGGGGATGTGCAGGAAGAAGCCGATGGTGAGGTCGGGCCGGCGCTGGCGGAGCATCGCCGGGACCAGCTGCAGCTGGTAGTCGTGCACCCAGACGATCGCGTTCTCCGCCGCCACGGCGGCGGCCCGGTCGGCGAACCGCTTGTTGACCTGGACGTAGGTGTCCCACCAGGTGCGGTGGTACTCCGGCTTCTCGACGACGTCGTGGTACAGCGGCCACAGCGAGGCGTTGGACATGCCCTCGTAGTAGCTGTCGACCTCCTCCTCCGAGAGCGGCACCGGGATCAGCTGCATCCCACCGGACTCGAAGGGCTCGGGCGCCTCGCCGGCCGACCCCGACCAGCCGACCCAGGCGCCACCTCGTCCCGCCACGAAGGGCTCCAGCGCGGTCACCAGCCCCCCGGGGCTGCGCTGCCAGCGCGTCGAACCGTCGGGGTCGGTCACCTGGTCGACGGGAAGCCGGTTGGCGACCACGACGACGGGGCTGTCCGCCTTGACCTCTTGCTCCGTGTTCTCGGCCATACCGCCCCTGACCCTAGCCAGGCGCGACGACTTCCGCTCCACGGTCCTCTCCGGGCCGGCCGACGGCCCCCGGGTCGCGTCCGGACGCGACTCGGGGGCCGCCGCTCATACCCGGAACTGGGCGGTCAGCGTCTGCAGCCGGTTCGACACGTCGGCCAGCTCGTCAGCGGCGCTCTGCGAGTCCGCCACGGACTCCGAGGTCGAACGGGCGGCTGCGGCCACACCGGCGATCGTGAGTGCGATGTTGCCCGAGCCTCCGGCCGCCTCGGTGACGTTCCGGTCCATCTCCGCCGTGGTCGCCGTCTGCTCCTCCACCGCCGAGGCGATCGTCAACTGGAAATCGTTGATCTGGCCGATGACCGCCGACACCTCCTCGATGGCGCCGATGGCACTGGCGGTGTCGGTCTGGATCGCCTCCACCCGCCGGGCGATGTCCTCGGTGGCCCGCGCCGTCTCCTGCGCCAGCTCCTTGACCTCGTTGGCCACGACGGCGAACCCCTTGCCGACCTCGCCGGCGCGCGCGGCCTCGATCGTCGCGTTGAGCGCGAGCAGATTGGTCTGTTCCGCGATGCTGGAGATGACCTTGACGACGTCCCCGATCTCCCGGGAGGAGGCGCCGAGCCGGCTGACGGTCACGTTCGTGGTCTGGGCGGCCTGGACGGCACGGCCGGCCACCTGTGCCGCCTCGCTGGCATTGTGGGCGATCTCGCGGATGGAAGCCCCCATTTCCTCCGAGCCGGTGGCCACCGTCTGGACGCTGCGCGAGACCTCTTCGGCCGCTCCCGCCACGACGTTCGCCTGCGCCGAGGACTCCTGGGCGTCGCCGGCGATCCGCCTGGACGCCCGGCCGACCCGCTCGGATGCGGCTGCCAGCTCCGCGGCGCTGTGCGAGACCGACCCCATCGCCTCACCCAGGCGCCCGAGGGCCAGGTTGGCGAAGTGGCCGAGCTCCCCCAGGCCGTCCTTGGACGCGACGTCGAGGCGCTGCGTGAGATCCCCGTTCGCCACGGCGGCGAACACCTGCACCGCGTCGGCCATTGGCCGGGTGATGCTGCGGGCGATGCGCCAGGCAACGGTGATGGCCAGCGCCGCGGCCAGACCGCACAGCAGGAGCATGACGAAGAGGAACCCATCGGCGATCTCACGGGCCAGTGCGCCGTCGGCCTGGTTGGAGGCCTCCTCGAGGTCGATGAGCACGTTGATCGCGGCCAGCCACTCGGTGAACAGCGGCGCGGCCTGGGTCCAGAGCACGGCTCCGGCCCCGGCGACGTCGCCCGCCGCGCGCAAGCTGACCACCTGCTCGATCAGCGGCAGCGTGGCCTGCTCGATGCGCTGGATCTCCGCGTAGGCGTCCCGCTCCGCCTTCCCGACCTTGCTGTCGTCGGCGAAGAAGCCGTCAGCTCCTCCGCGGAGTCGGCGTAGAACTCCGCCAGGCGGTCGATCTCGACGAGCTCCGCCTGCACGTCCTGGGCCGAGCCTGCCAGCACGACGTCCCGGACCGCGATGGCCCGGTCGTGCACGCTGCCCCGGAAGTTGATGGCGTACCGCTGCTTCACGCTGTTGAGCTCGTTGATCACGGTCAGGCGGTCGCTGACCTGCCCGACACGGATCACACCGAGGGCAGTGAGCGCGACCATGCAGAGCACGACCACGAGGAAGCCGGCCACGAGTCGCTGGCCGACGTTGAGACGCTGCAGTCTCACGAGAGGGGGGCTCCTTGACGAGAGGTGGCTCCTGCCTCGTGGCAGGGGTCCGACCTCTTCATCGGCGGCCACCGACGAGTTCGGCAGCTCGACAGCTAATTGCGCACCATCAGCTTGCGTTCACTGCGAGATAGACGACCGCCGCGGCACCGAGACCCAGCACCAGATGGCCCCCGAGTGAGATCAGTGCCCGTCGCAGCGCGCGCTCCTCCACCGCCCGGGCGAGGTCCGCGCCGAGGGTGGCGAACGTCGTCAGGGTCCCGCAGAAGCCCGTGCCGATCAGGGCCACGGCCGCAGCCGACACATCCGCGAGGCCGAGGAGGCCGCCCAGCAGGGCGCTGCCGACGACGTTGACCGCCAGCGTCCCCCACGAGGGGTCGCCGCCGGCGCGCACGACCGCCCGCGTGATCAGCAGGCGCAACGGAGCACCGACCGCGGCCCCGAGGGCGACCAGGAGCGGGGTCATGGCGCCGCCGTCCGCCCGACGATCGCAGCACCGAGCGCCACGCCGGCCACCCCGCCCACGAGGGAGCCGAGCACGTAGGCCACGGCCGTCACCGTGGATCCGGCCTCGACCAGCCCGACCACCTCGACGGCGAACGCCGAGTACGTCGTCCAGCCGCCGAGCAGACCGACCCCGAGCAACGGCCGCACCCACGCCGGCTCCGGGGAGCGCAGCGACAGGTGCGCCAGCAGCGCGCCCATCAGCAGGCAGCCGGTGAGGTTCACCAGCAGCGTCGCCCACGGCCACCCGGGAGCGGGGGAGGAGAGCGCCTCGGTCAGCCCCCAGCGCGCCAGCGCTCCGATCGCACCACCGAGTGCCGCGAGGAGATAGGGCATGTGACCTGGTTCTCCTCTCGGTCCGGACGTGCGGCAGAGTGCCTCCGGGAGGGTCGCACGTGAGCGGTCCGGGGCTGAGGAGCGCACGTGGGTCCACTCGAGGGTGTCCGGGTCGTCGAGTTCGCCGGACTGGGCCCCGGCCCGTTCTGCGGCATGCTGCTGGCCGACCTGGGCGCCGACGTCGTGCGGATCGACCGCAAGGGCGCTCGCGGGGGACTGCTCGGCTCGCTCGGTGCGACGTCCCTCCTGGACCGCGGGAAGCGCTCCATCGCGCTCGACCTCAAGGACCCGGCCGACGTCGAGGTGGTGCGGGCGCTGGTGCGGCGCTCCGACGTCCTCCTGGAGGGGTTCCGGCCCGGCGTCATGGAGCGCCTGGGCCTGGGGCCCGACGAGCTGAGGGGGGAGAACCCCGCGCTGGTCTATGGGCGGATGACCGGCTGGGGGCAGACGGGGCCGCTGGCGCACTCCGCCGGCCACGACATCGGCTACATCGCGCTCACCGGAGCCCTGGGGGCGTCCGGCCGGCCCGACGAGCGCCCGGCGCCGGCGCTGAACCTGCTGGGCGACTTCGGCGGCGGGGGAGTGTTCCTGGCGCTGGGAGCGCTGGCGGCGCTGATCCGCGCACGGACGACGGGGGAGGGGCAGGTGGTCGACGCCGCGATCGTCGACGGGACCGCCGTCCTCACCACGATGATCCACGGGATGCTCGACGCCGGCGTCTGGACCGACCGGCGCGGCCGCAACCTGCTCGACACCGGGGCGCCGTTCTACGACGTCTACCGCTGCGCCGACGGGCAGTTCCTCGCCGTCGGAGCGCTGGAGGAGCAGTTCTACGCCGCACTCCTGGAGGGCCTGGGCGTCGCCGGCGACGAGTCGCTGCCCGACCGGAACGACCCGCGGCAGTGGCCGGCGTTGCGGGAGCGCTTCACCGAGCTGTTCGCGTCGCGCACCCGCGCGCAGTGGTGGCAGGTGTTCGAGGGCACCGACGCCTGCGTCGCGCCGGTGTGGTCGCTGCTCGAGGCGACGACGGACCCGCACAACACCGAGCGCGGGGTCTTCGTCGAGGTCGACGGCGTCCTGCAGCCCGACGTCGCGCCGCGGTTCTCCGCGACCCCCGGCCGGGTCGGCTCGGTCCCGAAGGCCGGCCAGCACACCGAGGAGATCCGCGCCGAACTGGGCCTCTGAGGGGACGCACGTCCGAGAGGCGCTGACGCCGTCACGGGCGGTGGAGCCACCCGATGTCGCCCATGGAGGCCCCCGGGTCCACCAGCCCGGCCAGCACTCCGATGCCCAGGTGACGCCGCACGTCCTGAGACGCCTCGGGGAGGAATCGTTCCGAGCGCCGCGCACTCTCGCATCCTCCGAGGATTCCGGGCGACCGTGTCGTAGCCGCCCGATCCCGGCCTGTGACGCGCTCGTGCGCATGAACGCGGTTGTGCGAGCCGGATGACCGCGTCCGTGCGCATCCGGGCGCTTCCACCCCGCGTCAGCGCTTGCGCGTCTCCGGGAAGAGCAGGTCGACGAAGCGTGCGACCGTGGGCTGCGGCTCGTGGTTGGCCAGGCCCGGGCGCTCGTTGGCCTCGATGAAGACGTAGTCGGGGCCGGCGACGTCGGGCACCAGGAAGTCGATCCCCGTCACCGGGATGTCGAGCGCCTGCGCGGCCCGCACCGCGGCGGCAGCGACCTCCGGGTGCAGCTGCGCGGTGACGTCCTCGATGGTGCCGCCGGTGTGCAGGTTCGCCGTCCGCCGGACCTGGATGCGCTCGCCGTTGCGGGGGACGTCGTCCATCGCGAACCCGGCGTCGGCGACGACCTCGATCGTGTTGTCGTCCAGGGGGATGCGGGACTCGCCGCCGGTGGCCCGCTCGCGCCGCCGGCTCGTCGATCGGATCAGCTCGGTGACCGTGCTGCGGCCGTCGCCCACGACCTCCGCCGGACGCCGGACCGCCGCGGCGACGACCGCCCGGTCGATCACGACCACCCGCAGGTCGTCTCCGGGGACCATCTCCTCGACCAGGACGTCGGGGCAGAACTGCGCGGCGTACTGCACCGCGCGCTCCAGGCCGGCCTCGTCCCGGACGCCGACGGTGATGCCCTTGCCCTGCTCGCCCCGGGCGGGCTTGACGACGACCGCGTCGAGCTCGCGCAGCAGGGCCGACGCCGCGGTCAGGTCGCCCTCGCTCGCGCGGGCGCCGCGGGCCACGCGGACTCCGGCCCGCTCCATGATCCGGCGGGTCACCCGCTTGTCGTCGCAGCGGCTCATCGCGACCGCGGTGGTGAACTCCGAGAGCGACTCGCGGGTGACCACGGTGCGACCGCCGACGGACAGCCGCATCTCGCCCCACTCGGCATCGGTGACCTCGACCCGGATGCCGCGACGCAGCGCCTCCTCCGCGATGATCAGCGCGTAGGGGTTGAGGTCCTGGAGCCCGGGCGGCCGCGCGGCGAACAGGGCTGAGTTGATCGGGTTCTTGCGCTTGACGCAGACCGCGGAGACCCGGGCGAAGCCGAGCTTGCGGTAGAGCGTGATCGCGCCGGCGTTGTCGTGCATGACCGAGAGGTCGAGGTAGGAGCGGCCGCGGCCGACGTAGCGCTCGGCGAGCACCCGGACAAGCGCCTCGCCGGTTCCGGGCGGGGCGTCCTGGTTGTGCACCGCGAGGCACCACAGGCTGGTGCCGCCCTCCGGGTCCTCGAAGGCGAGCGTGTGGTCGACACCGGTGACGGTGCCGACGATCCGGCCGGTGCGGTTGTCCTCGGCCACGAGGTAGGTGAAGCACCGGGTGCGGTGGTTGCGCCACATCACGTCGGCGTCGCCCACGACCATGCCGTTGAGCGCGTAGATCTCGTTGATCGCCTCCATCTCCGCGCGCGAGGTGGCGGTGCGCACGAAGACGCCCCGGATGAGCTCGTGGCGGGCCCGGTAGCGGTGCAGGTCGAGGCGGTAGGTGTAGCTCGGGTCGATGAAGAGCTCGTCGGGAGCCAGGCCCACGAGAACGTGCGGGTCCCGCGGGTAGATGCAGATGTCCCGCTCGCCGCTCTCCTCCGCCCGCAGCGCGTCGACGATCCCGCGCAGGTCGGCGAAGGTCTGACCGAAGACCAGCCGGCCCCAGCCCATGTCCATGACGACGTCGTGCTGCATGCCCTGGAGCTGGTGCTCGGACGGCTCCCGCCACGAGCGGTCGGTCAGGGCCGGGGTGTTGGCCACCGGCATGCGGCGCCGGTGGCCCGCGAGCCGGGCTGCCATGGACATCTCCTCAGACCGCGTGCGTCTGGAGCCAGAGCTCGAGGAGCCCGAGCTGCCAGAGCTTGTTCCCCCGCAACGGCGTGAGCTCACCGTTGGGGTCGTCCAGCAGTTCCCGCACGTACTCCGGACGGAACATCCCCCGGTCGCGGGCGGCGTCGCTGGACAGCGCGTCCTTCACCAGCCCCAGGACCTTGCCCTCGAGGTGGGTGATCGCCGGCACCGGGAAGTAGCCCTTCGGCCGGTCGATGACCTCCGGCGGGATCATCCGGCGTCCGATCGCCTTGAGCACGCCCTTGCCGCCGTCGGCCAGCTTGAGCTCCGGCGGGCACAGCGCGGCGAGCTCCACGAGGTCGTGGTCGAGGAACGGGACCCGGGCCTCCAGGCCCCACGCCATGGACATGTTGTCCACGCGCTTGACCGGGTCGTCGACGAGCATGATCTCGCTGTCGAGACGCAGGGCGGCGTCCACGGCGGTCTCCGCGCCGCTCGCCTCCATGTGCGCCCGGACGAAGGCCAGGCTCGGGTCCTCGGCCAGCGCGTAGCGGTCGGAGACCACCTTCGCCATCTGCGCGTGGTCGCGGTCGAAGAAGGCCTTGGCGTAGGTCTGCACCGCCTCCTCGCGGCCGACGCCGGCCAGCGGCGGGTACCAGTGGTAGCCGGCGAAGACCTCGTCGGCGCCCTGCCCGGACTGCACCACCTTGATCGTCTCGCTGACCCGCTCGCTGAGCAGGTCGAAGGCGACGGCGTCGTGGCTGACCATCGGCTCGGCCATGGCGCCGACCGCGTGCCCGAGCGCGCCGACCAGCTCGTCGGAGCTGACCCGGATGCGGTGGTGGTCGGTGCCGAACCGCTCGGCGATGACGTCGGAGTAGGCGAACTCGTCGCCCTCGCGCCCGCCGACGGACTCGAAGCCGATGGAGTAGGTCGCCAGGTTCTTCTGCCCCTCCTGCGCGAGCAGGCCGACGATGAGGCTGGAGTCCAGCCCGCCGGAGAGCAGCACGCCCACCGGGATGTCGGAGACCAGGCGGCGGCGGACGGCGACCCGCAGCGCCTCCTCGATCGCGTCCTCCCAGTCGCGGGCGGACCAGTTCGCGTGCTCGGCGCGGCGCTCGTAGGTGGCGTTCCAGTAGCGGTGCTCGCGGGCGGTGCCGTCGGCCTCGATCACGCGCACCGTGGCCGGCGGGAGCTTCCGGACGCCGTTGAGGATCGTGCGCGGCGCCGGCACCACGGCGTGCCAGCTCAGGTAGTGGTGCAGGGCTACCGGGTCGACGGAGGTGTCGACGCCGCCGGCCTTGAGCAGCGCGGGCAGGGTCGAGGCGAACCGGAGCTTCTTGCCCGGGGTCTCGGCGAGGTAGAGCGGCTTGATGCCCAGCCGGTCGCGGGCCATGACCACGCGACCGGTGTCCCGCTCGGTGATGACGAAGACGAACATCCCGTGCAGGTGCTTCACCACGTCGACGCCCCAGTGGTGATAGCCCTTGAGGATCACCTCGGTGTCGCTGTGCGAGAAGAACCGGTAGCCGTGGCCCTCGAGCTCGGCGCGCAGCTCCTGGTAGTCGTAGATGCAGCCGTTGAAGACCGCGGTCAGGCCCAGGTCGTTGTCCACCATCGGCTGCGAGCCGCAGGTGGAGAGGTCGATGACCGAGAGCCGGCGGTGCCCGAAGGCGATCCGCCCGTTGCTCCAGGAGCCCTGACCGTCCGGACCGCGCGGCACCAGGGCCTGCACCATCCGGTCGACCGCAGCCGTGTCCGCCATGGTCCCGTCGAACGTGATCTCGCCGCAGAGGCCGCACATACAGAACGATCTAACCCTCTCGGCGGTGTTCACACCCGCCCAGGGGCAAGATCACACGGTGTTAACACGTGTTCCACGTGGAACGCCGCTCAGTCGGCGGTGACCCTCCCGACCGCCGCCACGACGTCCACCAGGCCCGCACCCTTGTCGAAGGACGTCACCCGGCTGCCCACGGTCGCGTAGGGCGCGCCGTCGGCGTAGCGGTACGCGGTGCCGGTGAGCGCCGCCTCGATCTCGGCCGGGCTGGCGGTCGGGTCGGCCTGGAACAGCTGGGCGACGATGCCGGCGATGTGCGGCGCGGCCATCGACGTCCCGCTGATCGTGTTGAAGGTGCCGAGGTCCAGCGGTCCCGGGCCGTTGCGGAAGTCCAGGCCGGTCGCGCAGATCGGCAGGTACGGGCGGCAGGCCGAGGTGATGTTCTCGCCGGGAGCGGAGAGGTCCGGCCAGGTGGAGGGGTCGGCCGCCGCGCCACGCGAGGAGTACTCGCTGACGACGCCGTCCCGGGTGCCGGTGTCCTGGTCGAACGACGAGGCGACCGACAGGATGCCGCCGGTCGGGTCCTGGCCGGGCGGGTTGGTGAGCGAGGCCGAGCCGTCGCCGCCGTCGTTGCCGGCCGCCCAGACGGTGACGACGCCCTCGGCGGCGAGCGCCCGCTGCAGCTTCACCGTCGCCGAGTTCGGGTCGAACTCACCGCCGCCGCTCGGGCCGTAGCTGTTGTTGGTCACCTTGATCGGCGGGCAGACGTCGGCAGGGACGCCGGCGCCGCAGGGGGCCTCGTGGTTCTCCAGCACCCAGTTCAGCGCCGAGTCCGCGCCCACGATCAGCAGCACCGCCCCGGTGGAGATCGACACGAGGCTCGCGCCGGGCGCCGCGCCCTGGAAGGCGCCGCCGTCGGTCAGCGTCGTCGGCCGCCCACCCACGATGCCGCTCACGTGCGTGCCGTGGCCGCCGACGGCGAGGGTGTCGGTGTCGACGAACCCCGGCACCGGGACGACGCAGTCGGGGGTGGTGCTGGTCTCCAGCAGGCAGAGGCTCTTCAGGTTGGCGACCACGGCACTGCTGCCGTCGGCGTTGCGGAAGTAGGGGTGTTTCGGGTCGATCCCGGAGTCGATGACCGCGACCGAGACGCCGCTGCCGTCGAGCGGCTGCCCGTTGGCGCCGGTGAGGGTGGCCGCCGCCTCGGCGCCGCGGGTGGCCTGGTTCGAGGTCTCCTGGGTGAACTCAATGGGGGTGTTGCCCTCGAGGTAGGTCACGCCGGGGCGCGCGCGGGCCGCCTCGATCTGCGCGGCGGTGCCCGAGGCGACCGCGACGCCGATCCGCTCGTACTCGGTGACCGGGCGCATGCCCGTCCCGGCGACGGCGGCGCGGGCGGCGGCGATGTCGGTGCCGTGCACCATCACCGTGGTGCGGCCGCTGAGCGTCTCGAGCTGACCGGCCAGGAAGTCTTGGACGGGAGCGAGCGAGCCGCCGGGAGCGGCCTGAGCGGGGGCGGCGAGGAGGGCGCCGGCGACCACCGCGCCCGACACCACCCCCAGCAGACGACGGGACGCGCGGGTCATGGCTCTCCTCGAAGGGCACGACGATGTGTGCCGTGTCTCAACGAGCGACTTCCCGCCGGGTTACCCGCGGGTACGAATCAGCGGGCCGGCCGACTCAGCCGTAGTAGAGCGCGATCGGCTTCCCGTCGATCTCCCGGACGTCGACGGTGGTGTCGTAGACGGCCTTCAGCACCTCGGGCCGCATGATCTCCCGCGAGGAGGCGTCCGCCACGACGGCGCCGTCCCGCATGGCGACGATCCGGTCCGACCAGGTCGCCGCGAAGTTGATGTCGTGCAGGACGGTGACCACCCGCTTGCCGAGCTCGTCGGCCATCCGGCGGACCAGCCGCATGATCTCGGTCATGTGCCGCAGGTCGAGGTTGTTCAGCGGCTCGTCGAGCAGCACGTACTTGGTGTCCTGCGCCAGCACCATCGCGATGAACGCCCGCTGGCGCTGCCCGCCGGAGAGCTCGTCGAGGAACCGGTTCCGGTAGGCGTCGAGCTCGAGGTAGTCGATGGCGCGTTCGATGTGCTCGCGGTCCTCCATGGTCAGGCGGCCCCGGGAGTGCGGGAAGCGGCCGAACTCGACGAGGTCGTGCACGGTCAGGCGTGCGGTGAGGTGGTTGTCCTGGCGGAGCACCGCGAGGGTCTTGGCCAGGTCGGCCGACGGCGTCGTCGAGATGTCCAGACCGCCGACGGTGACGCGGCCCGCGTCGGGCTTGAGGAGGCGGCCGACGAGGCCGAACAGCGTGGACTTCCCGGCGCCGTTGGGGCCGATGAGCGCCGTCACGCCCTCACCGCCCAACGTGAGCGAGACGTTGTCGACCACCGTCACGCCGTCGTAGCGCTTGGTGACGTTCTCGAGCGCGATCATCGCGCCCCCCTCCGGAGCACGAGGTACAGGAAGAAGAGCCCGCCGGCGAAGTCGATGACCGTCGACAGCGTGCCGCCGAGGCCGAAGATCCGCTCGAGGATCAACTGGCCGCCGAGCAGGCAGACCATTCCGAGCAGGACGGCGGTGGGCAGCGTCCACACGTGGCGGAAGGAGCCGGCGTAGGAGTAGGCGAGGTTGGCGACGATGAGGCCGAAGAACAGGATCGGCCCGACCAGCGCCGTCGAGGCGGCGATCATGACCGAGACGCCGAGGAACAGCACCATCACGACGCGGCGGTGGTCGATCCCCAGGCCGACGGCGGTCGGCTCGCCGAGGGTGAGCACGTCGAGGGTCCGCCGCAGCGGCACGATCACGGCGCAGCCGAGGGCGACGAGGACGGCGCTGAGGCCCAGCAGCAGCTCGTCCGGCCGGGTCAGCGAGGCGAACATCGCGTCGGAGAGCACCTGGAAGTCCAGCGGGTCGAGCATCCGCTGCATCCACTCGGTGAAGCTGCGGAAGAACGTGCCGAGCACGATGCCGACCAGCAGCATCAGGTGGATCGAACGGCGCTTGCCGCCGAACAGCCAGGTGAAGAGCAGGACGCTGAAGGCGACCATCACCACGACCTGGACCAGCCACAGCGTGACCTCGTCGACCGCCAGGAACGCCGCGGACCCCGACACGAACACGATGACCGTGGAGATCAGCACGTAGAAGGCGTCGAACCCCATGATCGCCGGTGTCAGGATCCGGTTCTGCGTGATGGTGTGGAAGACGACCGTGGAGACGCCGACCGCCGTCGAGACGACGAGCATCGCGGCGACCGTGAGGCTGCGCTTCTCCAGCGCGAAGGCCAGCGAGCCGGGGACGTCGGAGAACAGGTAGACGACGACCAGGCCGAGGACGACGGCGCCGAGCAGGCCGATCCGGAACCCGGGGCGCGCCCAGGCGGCGACGAGCCGGGAACGGGCCGCAGCGGGCGCGGACGGCGTCGTCGTCGGAGGGATGTCAGTGAGCACGGCTCCTCCCCCGGAGCAGCAGCCAGAGGAACAGCGCGGCGCCGACGACGCCCACGATGACCGACAGCGGGATCTCGTAGGGCATGCGCACGGTGCGGGCGAGCAGGTCGCAGGCGAGCACGAAGACGGCGCCGATGCCGGCGACCCAGGGGATCGCGCGGCGCACGTTGTCCCCGATGATCAGGCTGACGACGTTGGGGACGACCAGCCCGAGGAACGGGATCATGCCGGCGGTGACGAGGACGGCGGCGGTGATCACCGCGATGATCACCATGCCGACGGCGACCACCCGCTGGTAGTTCAGGCCCAGGTTGGTGGCGAACTCCTCGCCGAGGCCGATCACGCTGAACCGGTCGGCGGCGATCCACGCGACGACGACCATGAGCCCGGCGATCCAGAGGAACTCGTACCGGCCCGCCATGATCGTGGCGAAGCTGCCCTGGGACCACTGCCCGAGGGACTGCAGGAGGTCCAGGCGGTAGGCGAAGAACGTCGTGACCGCGCCGACGACGCCGCCGAGCATGATGCCGACCAGCGGGACCAGCACCAGCTGGCGGACCGGGACGACGCGCACCACCCGCAGGAACACCCAGGTGCCGAACAGCCCGAAGGCCGCGGCGACACCCATCTTGCCGACGACGGCCAGCCCGGGCAGGAAGACCATCGTGACGAGCATGCCGAGCGTCGCGAACTCGCTGACGCCGGTGGTTCCCGGCTCCACGAACTTGTTGCGGACCAGCATCTGCATGATCAGCCCGGCGATGCCGAGCGAGGCGCCGACCAGGACGATCGCGACCGTCCGCGGGATCCGGCTGGTCACGAGCAGGAACGCGGCGTCGCTGTCCGCCCCGCCGGTCAGGACCGACACGGGGGAGACGTCGGAGACGCCGACGAACAGGCTCGTGAGGCCCAGGACCGCCAGCAGCACGCCGACGAGCACCCCCACCCAGGTGCGGCGGGAAGGCCGCGCGAGGGAGGGGGTGCTCGTCAGGGGTCGGTCGAGCGCTGTCACCAGGTGTCAGGCGGTGCGCTCGGCGAGAGGTGCCATGGTCAGCCGGCGATCTGCTTGACGTCGTCGATCATGATCTTGGTGGTGTCGATGCCACCGAAGACCACGTACCAGGCGACCGGGTCGAGGTAGACGATCTGGTCCTCCTGGGCGGCCTTCGTCTTCTTGACGATCTCGTTGTCCAGCACGGCCTCGGCCGACTGGGTGCCCTCGCCGGTCGCGGCGTCGCGGTCGACGACCCAGAGGTAGTCGGGGTTGGTCTCGAGCAGGAACTCGAAGGAGACCGGCTCGCCGTGCGTGGCGGCCTTGATGTCCTCGACGGCGGGCTCGACGCCGAACGCGTCGTAGATGAGGCCACCGCGGGCGGCGCGGGCGTCGGAGCCCTTGCCGGCCGGCGCCATCGCGCTGAGCTCGCCGCCGGCGACCATCAGACCCAGGCCGGTGCCGGCGTCGGCCGTGGCGGCCTTCGCCTCCTCGATGCCCTTTCCGACCTCGGCGATCGCGGCGGCGGCCTCGTCCTCGGCCCCCAGGACCTCGCCCAGGAAGGTGGCGTTCCGCTCGAGGGTCTCGGTGTAGGTGCCGCGCAGGCCGAGGTCGACGGTCGGCGCGATCTCGCTGAGGTCCTCGTACAGCGCGGCGGAGCGGCCACCGATGATGATCAGGTCGGGCTGCTGGGACTCGACCTCGATGAGGTCGGCCTCGAAGAGCGTGCCCACGTTGTAGGCGTCGTCGGCCAGGTACTTCTCCAGGTAGTCCGGCACGGACTCCAGCGGAGCACCGGACACCTCGCCACCCAGCGCACCGATCGTGTCGAGGCTGGCCATGTCGAAGACGACGATGTTCTCGGGGTTCTTCGGGACGTCGACCGAGGTCTCCTCGAGCTCGGGCTCGGCCTCCTGGTCGCCGGCGTTGAGGTTCCGGTCCCAGCTGAAGCTGACGGTCTCGGCCGCGGCGTCCCCGCCCTCGGCGTCGGCGTCGGCGTCACCGCCGCAGGCGGAGAGCGCCAGGGCGGCGGCCACGGTGAGGGAGAAGGCGGCCATCGGCCGGGACGCGGTGCGCATGGTGCTCCTGGGGAGTGAAGGTAGGCAGCCCTTAGTAAGGCCTGCCTAAGGTGCCACACCGCCCGCGGAAGGGGAACACCGGGTCTCGGCCGTCCCAGCGCGTGGAACGATCCCGCCCGGGGCAGGGACGGTCCATGCGCACCCGCACGCTCCGCGACCTGACCGTCTCCGCCCAGGGCCTGGGCTGCATGGGGATGAGCGACTTCTACGGCTCCCGCGACGAGGACGAGGCCCTCCGCACGATCCACCGGGCCCTCGAGCTCGGGGTCACCTTCCTGGACACCGCGGACATGTACGGCCCGAACACCTTCGGGCGGCTGGTGGGCCGGGCGATCGCGGGCCGTCGCGACGACGTCGTCGTCGCGACGAAGTTCGGCAACGAGCGGCGCGAGGACGGCTCCTTCGTCGGCATCAACGGCCGCCCCGAGTACGTGCACAGCGCGTGCGACGCCTCGCTCCAGCGCCTCGGCGTCGACGTCATCGACCTCTACTACCAGCACCGCGTGGACACCACGGTCCCGATCGAGGACACCTGGGGAGCCATGGCGGAGCTGGTGCAGGCGGGCAAGGTCCGGCACACCGGCATCTCCGAGGCCGCCCCGGAGACGATCCGCCGCGCGCACGCGGTCACTCCGCTCTCCGCCGTGCAGACCGAGTACTCGCTGTGGGCCCGCGACCCGGAGGACGACGGCGTGCTCGCCACCTGCGCCGAGCTCGGCATCGGCTTCGTCGCCTACTCGCCCCTGGGGCGCGGGTTCCTGTCCGGGCAGATCCGGACCCCCGAGGACATCCCGGTCGGCGACTACCGCCGCTCCGACCCCCGGTTCCAGGGGGAGGCGTTCGAGCGCAACCTGGGGCTCGTCGAGCGGGTGCGGGAGATCGCCGAGGAGAAGGGCGCGACCGCGGGGCAGCTGGCGCTGGCCTGGGTGATGGCGCAGAGCGGGCGGGACGGGAACCCCGAGCTCGTGCCGATCCCGGGCACGAAGCGGGTGAGCTACCTGGAGGAGAACGCCGCGGCCGCGGACCTGGCGCTGACCGACGACGACCTGCGCCGCATGGACGAGGCGGCGCCCGCCGGAGCGGCCGTGGGCGACCGGTACGCGGACATGTCCAGCGTCCACCGCTGAGCCTCCGGACGGGGCCGCTGCGGCGGCGGGAGAAGATGGGCGGGTGCAGACCTCGCTCGTCGTCGCCCTGACGGTCGTCGCCGGGGTGGTCACCCTGCTGGGGATCGCCTCGACGCTCGCCCGCCGGCAGATCGGTCTGGCGCACCTGGCCGGTGCCGGAGTGCTCGAGGCGCTGCTCGTGGTGCAGGCCGTCGTCGCCGCGGTGGCGATGGCCGGCGGGGACACCCCCGCGGACACCCCGACGTTCCTCGGCTACCTGGTCGGCGCGCTGCTGATCCCCGTGGCGGGGGTGCTCTGGTCCCGGACCGAGCCCACCCGCTGGGCGGGGACCGTGCTGGCCGTCGCGGCCGCGGCGGTCGGGGTCATGGTCTGGCGGCTGCTGCAGCTTTGGGAGGCCACCGGTGCGTGACCGCTCGGCCCTGGGCCCGGCCGCGGAGAGCTCGGACGGCGCCTCGGGCGGCCCGGCCCGCGTGCTGGTCGTGCTCTACGCGATCTTCACGCTGGCCGCCGGCGCCCGGGCGACGGTGCAGCTGAGCACCCGGTTCGCCGACGCGCCCGTGGCGTACCTGCTCTCGGCGCTGGCCGCGGTCGTGTACCTGGTCGCGACGATCGGGCTGGTCCGGGGTGGCCGCGCCGGACGGCGCACGGCGCTGGTCGCCATCACCGTGGAGTTGGTCGGCGTCCTGGTGGTGGGCACGCTGTCGCTCGTCGATCCGGCCGCCTTCCCGGACGAGACCGTGTGGTCGGGCTACGGGCGGGGCTACGTGTACGTGCCGCTGGTGCTGCCGGTGCTCGGGCTCCTGGTGCTGCTGCGCCGGCGGGCCGGCGACCGGGAGGGGTGACCGGCCCGCCGGGTCAGAAGTCGCCACCCCCGAAGTCGCCACCCCCGAAGTCGCCACCGCCGTCCCAGCCGCCGTCGGCGCCGCCCGCGAAGTCGCCACCGGGATCGCCGCCGTAGTCCCCGTCGGCCCCGGCGCCGTCCTCGTAGCCGGCCGCGTACGCCTCCTCGTCGCCGCCGCCGAACAGGCCGCCGTCGCCCAGGCCGGTGTCGAAGAGCGCATCGGCGACCGCGGTGCCCACCACCAGGCCGCCGATCGTGCCGAGCATGCTGCCGCCGATCATCCCGCCCATGCCCATGCCGCCGCCGAAGCCGCCGCCGTACCCGGGGCCGTAGCCGGATCCGTAGTTCGGGCCGTAGCCGCCGCCGTAGCCGGGGCCGTAGCGGCCGGGGCCCGGCCCGAAGGCCTGCTCCATGAACCCGGGGCGGCGCATCTCCGCCCGGGTCGCCGCCCGGGCCAGCGAGCGGGGGTCGTCGCCCTGCGCGTGCTCGCCTGCCTCCCCCAGCTGGGACAGCACCTGCCGCCGCTGCTCGGAGGTGAGCTGGGCGAAGGCCTCGGCGTGCGCCTCCTCGATCTGGTCCGGCGGCGCCGTCCGCAGCAGGTAGCGGTAGCGCTCGAGCGCCTGCTCGTCGGCGGAGCGCGGCTGCCGGGGCGCGGAGGAGCCGTACCCCTGGCCGTAGGCCGGGGCGTAGCCGTCGTCGTAGCCCGGGTCCGCGTAGCGGTCCTTGCGCCGCCGGCGGCCGAAGATCAGGTCGAGCAGTCCCATCGCGCACCTCCTCGCATGCGGGCGCGACGGACGCGCCCGCACCCCCGGTGCCCCGGAAGGCGGGCGCGGAATCGTGCGTCCTCAGCCCTCGCGGGTGTGCAGCAGCCCGTACGCGCCGCGGTGGAAGAGCAGCGGACGCCGCTCGGCGGAGGCGCCGAGGTCGAGGACCCGGGCGACGACGATCGTGTGGTCACCGCCGTCGTGCTCGGCGTACAGCTCGCCGTCGATCCAGGCGATGACGCCGTCGAGCACGGGGGAGCCGTGCGGGCTGGGCGTCCACGGCACCCCGGCGAACTTGTCCACGCCGGAGCGGGCGAAGTTCTGCGAGACGTCGTCCTGGCCCTCGGCGAGGACGTTGACGCAGAACCGGCCGATCTCGCGCAGCCGCGGCCAGGTCCGGGACGTGCGCGACGGGGCGAACGCGACCAGCGGCGGGTCCAGCGAGAGGGAGCTGAACGACTGGCAGGTGAAGCCGATCGGCCCGTCGGGGGTCTGGGCGGTCAGGACGGTGACGCCGGAGGCGAAGTGACCGAGCACGTCCCGCATGAGCCGCGGGTCCACGATCCGCGGCGTCTCCTCGGCGGTCACGCCTGCGCCTCGGCGCCGCGCGGGACCGAGCGGCCTCCGGCGCGGTACAGCGAGCTGGGCAGCTCGCGGCCCACCTGCTGCTCGGTCACCCGGGCCGCGGCGAGCACGGCGTCCAGGTCGATGCCGGTGCGGACGCCGGACTCCTCGAGCAGGTAGACCAGCTCCTCGGTGGCGATGTTGCCGCTCGCGCCGGGCGCGAAGGGGCAGCCGCCGAGGCCACCGACGGAGGCGTCGAGCTGGGTGACCCCCGCCTGGACGGCGGCGAGCGCGTTGGCCTGGCCGGTGCCGCGGGTGTCGTGGAAGTGCACGCCCACCGGCACGCCCGGGCAGGCGCGGCGGACGGCGCCGAGCAGGGTGACCACCCGCAGCGGCGTCGTCGTCCCGATCGTGTCGCCGAGGCAGAGCTGGTCGGCTCCGGCGGTGACCGCGGCGCGGGCGACGTCGACGGTGCGGGCCACCGCCGTGCGGCCGTCGAAGGGGCAGTCCCAGGCGGTGGCGATGATGACCTCGAGCGAGCCGCCGGCGCCGTGCGCGAGGGCGGCCACCTCGGAGACGGCGGCGACCGCCTCCGCGGTGCCCCGCCCGGCGTTGGCCCGGCTGTGGCTGTCGGAGGCGGAGACGACGTACTCCAGGTCGGCGACCCCGGCGTCCACGGCGCGGACGGCGCCCCGGGCGTTGGCCACGAGGGCCGACCAGTGCACCTCCGGCCAGCGGGCGAGCTCGGCGGCCACCTGGTCGGCGTCGGCGAGCGCGGGAACGGCCTTCGGCGAGACGAACGACGTCGCCTCGATGCGGCGGACGCCGGTGGCGACGAGCGCCTCGAGCATCGCCAGCTTCCCGGCCAGCGGGACCGGGGCCTCCAGCTGCAGCCCGTCGCGCATGCCGACCTCGCGGACGTCGACCGTGGCGGGCAGCACCAGGTCGAACTCGAACATCTGCGTCTCCTCGATCCGTCGCGGGTACCCGCATCCTGCACCTCGGTCGTTCGTTCGCCCGATCAGGCGTCTCGGAACGGGCGGAACCGGTCCGGGGAGCAGATCGTCAGAGGTGTCCCGCAAGATGGTTGCAGCATGGGAGGTGGGCAGTGACCGAGGTGGTGGACGCGCTGCCCCCGGCGGACCGGCGGAGCGCTTTCGCCAACGCGCCGATGGGCATCGCGCTGACGACGCCCGAGGGCGTGCTCGTCGACGTCAACCCGGCGCTGTGCGCCATGGTGGGCCACTCCGGCGAGGAGCTGCACGGCACGTCGGTCATGGCGCTGGTGCACCCGGACGCGGCCGGTGCGGCCCGTGAGGCACACCTGACGCTCACCGCCGAGCCCGACCAGCCCATGCGGCACGAGACCCGCCTCATCCGGGCGGACGGCGCGGACGTGCCGGTGCAGATCACCGCGTCCTGGGTCCCGGAGACGGCCGACGGCCAGGCGGCGCACCTGGTGCTGATCGTCGAGGACATCACCGAGCGCAAGGCGCTGGAGGCGCAGCTGGTCCACCGCTCGCTGCACGACCCCCTGACGGGCCTGCCCAACCGGCTGCTGTTCCACGACCGGCTGCGGCACGCCCTCGACCGGGGGCACCGGGAGAACACCCCCACCAGCGTGCTGGTGATCGACCTGGACGGGTTCAAGGCGATCAACGACGAGCTGGGTCACCCCATGGGCGACCGGGTGCTCGTCTCCTTCGCCGACCGGCTGCGCTCGGTGCTGCGGGCCAGCGACACGGCTGCCCGGCTGGGCGGCGACGAGTTCAGCATCGTCTGCGAGAACACCCAGAAGGCCGACGCCCAGGCGCTCGCCGAACGGCTTCGGACCACGGTGACCGAGCCGCTCGAGCTCGAGGACGCCCGGGTTCCGGTGGGCATCAGCATCGGGATCGGCTTCGCCCGCGGCGGCGAGGCCCCCGACGAGGTCTACGAGCGCGTGGTCCGGGCCGCCGACGACGACATGTACGCCGACAAGTCCCGCCGGCGCCCCACCGCCCGCCGCTGAGGCAGCGCGCTCAGAACGGCGCGGCGTCGACCCATCCGGTGACCGCCCTGAGGCGGGCCAGCACCGCCGTGACGATGGGCAGCGGGCAGGCGATGAGCACGAAGATGCCGGCGCCGAGCTGGTCGTCGCGGTCCAGGGCGATCAGGGCCACGAGGAAGGTCAGGACGAGGACGACCACCGCGGCCACGGCCGACCAGAAGAGCACGGAGGCCGACCGGCGCTGCAGCAGCTGGACCCCGCCGGCGATGAGCCCCGCCGCGCACGGCAGGCCCAGCCCGAGCATCCGCATGGCCGGGTCGCCGTCGGCGCTGAACGAGGCCAGGAGCATGACCAGGCCGCCCAGCGCGGCGAACCCACCGGTGACGAAGCCGAGCACCGCGGCGGCGGTGGCGGATCCGGGGCGCCCCGGCCCGTGCGGCCACGTGGCCTGCGCCCAGCCGGGCGCCGCCCAGCCGGGCTGGCCGTAGGGCTGGGGGTACGGCTGGCCGTACTGGGGCTGGCCGTACGGGGGCTGCCCGTACGAGGGCTGGCCGTACGAGGGCTGGCCGTAGTAGGGCTGTCCGTAACCCGGCTGCGGTTGCTGGGGCTGGCCGTACTGGGGCTGGCCGTACTGGGGCTGGCCGTGGGCAGGCTGACCGCCGCCGTCCGCCGGCGGTGGACCCCACTGCTGACCGTCCGTCATGCCGCCAGTCTGCCCGGGAACGGCGTGTCACCCGAGGACGACACGGCCGTTCTCACCCGTGCGGGCGGCTCATCCGCCGAGGGCCGCCGTCACCACCGCGCGCGCCTCCTCCTGGACCCGGGCCAGGTGCTCGGGGCCGGAGAAGGACTCGGCGTAGACCTTGTAGACGTCCTCGGTGCCCGACGGCCGCGCGGCGAACCAGGCGTTCTCCGTGACCACCTTGAGCCCGCCGAGCGCGGCGTCGTTCCCGGGCGCGCGGGTCAGCTTGGCGACGATCGGCTCGCCGGCCAGCTCGGTGGCGGTGACGGCCTCGGGGGAGAGCTTGCCCAGCGCCGCCTTCTGCTCGCGGGTGGCCGGGGCGTCGATGCGGGCGTAGGTGGACTCGCCGTGGCGCTCGGTCAGCTCCGCGTGCAGCTGCGAGGGGGACCGGCCCGTCACGGCCTGGATCTCGCTGGCCAGCAGCGCCAGCAGGATGCCGTCCTTGTCCGTCGTCCACACGCTGCCGTCGCGGCGCAGGAACGACGCCCCGGCGGACTCCTCGCCGCCGAAGCCGACCGAGCCGTCGAGCAGGCCCGGGACGAACCACTTGAAGCCGACCGGCACCTCCACCAACGTGCGGCCCAGGCCCGCGACCACGCGGTCAATCAGCGACGAGGAGACCAGCGTCTTGCCGACGGCGACGTCGGCGCCCCACTCCGGGCGGTGGCTGAACAGGTAGTCGATCGCGACGGCGAGGAAGTGGTTCGGGTTCATCAGCCCGCCGTCGGGGGTGACGATGCCGTGCCGGTCGGAGTCGGCGTCGTTGCCGGTGGCGATCGCGTAGTCGGCGCGCTTGCCGATCAGCGAGGCCATGGCCGACGGCGACGAGCAGTCCATCCGGATCTTGCCGTCCCAGTCCAGCGTCATGAACCGCCACGTGGGGTCGACCAGCGGGTTCACGACGGTGAGGTCGAGGCGGTGCCGCTCGGCGATGGCGCCCCAGTAGTCCACGCTGGCGCCGCCGAGCGGGTCGGCGCCGATGCGGATCCCCGCCTCGCGCACGGCATCCAGGTCCAGCACGTTCGGCAGGTCGTCGACGTAGTCGCCGAGGAAGTCGTGCTGGTTCGCCTGGGCCCTGGCCCGCGGAAAGGGGATGCGGCGGACGCCGTCGAGGCCGGCGCGGAGCAGCTCGTTCGCGCGGTCGGCGATGACCTTCGTGGCGTCGGTGTCAGCGGGGCCGCCCGACGGCGGGTTGTACTTGAAGCCGCCGTCGCGGGGCGGATTGTGCGACGGGGTGACGACGATGCCGTCGGCGAGGCCCGTGCGCTTGCCGCCGTTCGCCCGCAGGATCGCGTGGCTGATCGCCGGGGTCGGCGTGTACCGGTCGGCGGCGTCGACCAGGACCGTCACGTCGTTCGCGGCGAGCACCTCCAGCGCGCTCGCCCAGGCCGGCTCGGAGAGGGCGTGGGTATCGCGGCCGAGGAAGAGCGGGCCGTCGTAGCCCTGGGCCGCCCGGTACTCGCAGATCGCCTGGGTGGTGGCCAGGATGTGCGCCTCGTTGAAGGCGGCGTCGAACGCCGATCCGCGGTGCCCGCTGGTGCCGAACGCGACCTGCTGCGCCGGGTCGGCCGGGTCGGGCTCCCGCGTGTAGTAGGCCGTGACCAGCGAGGCGACGTCGATCAGGTCGCTGGGCTGGGCGGGCTGTCCGGCGCGGGCGTCGCTCATGCGTCGATCTTCGTGCCGCCGGGCCCCGCTCCGCGACCCGGCCTCACCCGATGGGCCGACTCCGGCGGTCGGGCCGGATCGTCGGTCCCCGCCCGTAGCCTGGACGCGTGCTCGGCGACTGGCGGGAGATGGTCACCGACGCGGCGTTGGCCGACGCCGTCGGCGCCGACGTGCTCGACCGGGCCCGGCCGTACGCGGCCCGCAGCGTGCTGGACGTGCGGCTGACCGAGGACGGCCGGCGGCTGACGGGGTTCGTCCAGGGCGGCGCGCCGACGCCGTACCGGACCACCGTCGTGCGCACCGACGGCGGCCGGGTCGGCTGGGCCGCGGCGTGCACGTGCCCGGTGGGCGACGACTGCAAGCACGCCGTGGCCGTGCTGCTGCACCTGCAGTCGGACATCCAGCGCGCGGCGGGGGGGTCCCGGCTCCAGCGCGCGGCCACCCGCACCTGGGAGCAGGAGCTCGCCGAACTGGTCTCCGCCGCCGACCGGTCGGCGCCCGCGACCGTGCCGGTCGCACTGCAGTTCGAGCTGGTCGAGCCCGAACCCGGGCGGAGCCGCCCATCGATCGCCGCGCCGGGCAGCCGGCAGCGGCTGGTCCGGCTGCGCCCGGTGGTGCCGGGCAAGCGCGGGCAGTGGGTGCGCTCCGGGATCTCGTGGCGGCAGCTGCAGTACGACAACAGCCGGGCCGGCTGGGATCCGGCGCACGTGGCGGCGATGCGCGCGCTGCACGCCACCCACCAGGCGGCGCGCAACCAGTTCTACTCGTACGCCCCGGTCGACGTGTACCTGCACGAGTTCGGCCCCGGTCTGTGGCGACTGCTCGCCGAGGCGGTGGCCGACGGCGTCCCCCTGGTCACCGCCGACCGGACGCCCCGCCCGGTGGTGCTCGCCCCGGACGGCGCCGACGTCGCCGTCGACCTGCGCGCCGACGGCGGGAGCACGGAGCTGTCCGCAGTCCTGCGGATCGACGGCCGCGCGGTCGATCCGGGAGCGCTCTCCTTCCTCGGCATGCCACCGCACGGGGTGACGGTGGACGGGCCGCCCCGCGACCAGGGGCCCGAGAGCGCCCCCGGGCTGGTGCTGGCGCGCCTCGGCTCCCCCGTGCCGCCCCCGCTGGCCGGTCTGGTGGCCCGGGGCGGGGGGATCACGATCCCGGCCGACGACGTCGACCGCTTCCTGCGGGACTGGTACCCGGGGCTGCGGCAGGCGGTCCCGGTCATCTCCGCCGACGGTTCGGTCGAGCTGCCCGAGGTCCTCCCGCCGGCGCTGGCCACCGAGGTGCGATATCCCGGCGACGCCACAGTCTGCGTGGTGTGGTCGGTGCGGTACGGCCCCGACCGGGAGTTCGCCCTGCACGCACCGGGCGGCGCGGGGGACGGCCGCGATCCGGTCGCCGAGCAGCAGCTGGTGGAGGCGCTGCCCAGGTCGGTGGGCGGGCTGCCGGAGCTGTGGACGCCGGAGGGCCGGCTGGCCGGGAGCGTCGAGCTGAGCGGCCTGGAGGCGTTGGAGTTCACGACCGAGGTCCTCCCCGCCCTGCGCGGCGATCCCGCCGTCGACGTCACCGTGGTGGGCACGCCCACGGACTACCGGCAGAGCACGTCCGCGCCGCGGATCAGCTTCGCCGCCCGCGACACCGGCGAGTCCGACTGGTTCGACCTGGGCGTCTCCGTGAGCATCGACGGCCAGACCGTGCCGTTCGAGACGCTGTACAAGGCGCTCGCGGCCGGGCGCACCCGGCTGGCGCTGATCAGCGGCACCTGGTTCTCCCTGCAGCGGCCGGAGTTCGAGCAGCTGCGCCTGCTGATCGAAGAAGCCCGGGACCTGCGCGACGTGCCCGGCGACGGGGTGCAGGTCAGCCGCTTCTCCGCCGGGCTGTGGGAGCAGCTGCTCGGGCTGGGCGTGGTGGAGGAGCAGAGCGAGCGCTGGACCCGCGAGGTGCGGGGGCTGATCGACGCCGAGCACGCCGAACCGCCGCCGGTGCCGGCCGGGCTCGCCGCCGAGCTGCGCCCGTACCAGCACGAGGGGTACGGCTGGCTGGCCTTCCTCTGGGACCACCGGCTGGGCGGGGTGCTCGCCGACGACATGGGGCTGGGCAAGACCCTGCAGACCCTCGCCCTGCTGGCGCGGGCGCACGAGGCCGGCGACCTCGACGAGGCGCCGGTGCTGGTGGTGGCGCCGACCAGCGTCGTCTCCACGTGGGCCCGGGAGGCCGCCCGGTTCGCCCCGGGGCTGCAGGTGGCTGTCGTCGACGAGACCGAGCGGAAGGCGGGCACCGCGTTGCACCGCCGGATCGCCGGCGCGCACGTCGTCGTCACCTCCTATGCGCTGTTCCGCATCGACGAGGACGCCTGGACGTCGCAGCCGTGGCGGGCGCTGGTGCTCGACGAGGCGCAGTTCGTGAAGAACCACCAGGCCCGCACCTACGCGTGCGCGCGCCGGCTGCCGGCGCCGGTGAAGCTGGCGCTGACCGGAACGCCGCTGGAGAACAGCGTGATGGACCTCTGGGCGCTGATGTCGATCGTGGCGCCCGGGCTCTTCCCCGACCCGGGGCGGTTCACCGAGCACTACCGCATCCCGATCGAGCGGGACGGCGACGCGGAGAAGCTCGCGACGCTGCGCCGGCGGATCCGCCCGCTGGTGCGCCGGCGGACCAAGGAGATGGTCGCCGCGGAGCTGCCGCCCAAGCAGGAGCAGGTGCTCGAGGTGGTGCTCAACCCGAGGCACGAGAAGCTGTACCAGACCCACCTGCAGCGGGAGCGCAGCAAGGTGCTCGGCCTGGTCGAGGACATGTCGAAGAACCGGATGACGATCTTCCGGTCGCTGACCCTGCTGCGGCAGCTGAGCCTCGATCCCGTGCTGGTCGACCCGGCGTACGGCGACGTGCGCGCCAGCAAGACCGACGCCTTCCTGGAGCACCTGCGCGAGGTGGTCGCCGAGGGCCACCGGGTGCTGGTGTTCAGCCAGTTCACCCGCTACCTGGGCAGCATCCGGGACCGGCTGACCGCCGAGGGCATCGACTGGGTGTACCTGGACGGCCGCACCCGCGACCGGGACGCCCGGGTGCAGGAGTTCCGCACCGGGAGCGCCCCGGTGTTCCTGATCAGCCTCAAGGCCGGGGGGTTCGGGCTGACGCTCACCGAGGCCGACTACGTGTTCGTGCTGGATCCGTGGTGGAACCCGGCGAGCGAGGCGCAGGCCGTCGACCGGGCGCACCGGATCGGTCAGGACAAGACGGTGATCGTCTACCGGCTGGTCGCGGTCGGCACCATCGAGGAGAAGGTGATGGAGCTCAAGGCGCGCAAGCAGGCGCTGTTCTCCCGGGTCGTCGACGACGGCGCGCTGGCCTCCGGTGCACTCACCGCCGACGACGTCCGCGGCCTGTTCGGGTAGCCCGCTTCAGCCGGCCCGCCGCGGCTCGCCGCGGTAGGTGCCGAACTGCCAGAGGTTCCCCTCCGGGTCACGGGCGGCGAAGTCCCGCGAGCCGTGGTCGGTCTCGTAGGGGGGCCGCAGGATCTGCGCTCCGGCGGTCACCGCGCGGGCGTGCACCGCGTCGGGGTCGGCCGTGACGACGTAACAGGCGGCGGCGCCGGCCACGGCAGGCCATGGGTCGTCGGGGTCGTCCTTCACCGAGCCGAACATCACCCCGCCGCCCTCGGGCCAGCTGAGCTGGGCGTGGTCGACCCGGTCGCCCTCGCCGTAGACGGCGGTCTCCTCGAAGCCGAAGGCGTCGACGAGGAAGCGGATCAGGGCGCGGGCGTCGCGGACTCGGAAGGCGGGCCAGACAGTGGGCGGGGGAGTCGTCATGCCGGGGAGAGTGCCGCGTCGAGGGCGGCGGTGTCTTGGACGTATCCGAACTCCGCGGCCAGCCACCGGGTGGGGGAGAGACCGGAGAACGCGCGCCACTCGCGGGTCAGGTGCGCCTGGTCGGCGAAGCCCCCCGCCGCCGCGAGCCCGGCCAGGTCGGCGGGGCGGCCGGCGCTGATCCGGCCCGCCAGCGCGCGGCGTGCGTGGTCGAAGCGCACCACGCGGGCGGCCTCCTTGGGTCCCAGCCCGGTCTCGGCGCGGAACCGCTGCTGGAGGTGGCGGGGGGACCAGCCGATGCGGGCGGCGACGTCGTCCACCCGGAGCCGGCCGGCCGACGCCGTCGTCAGCCGCCAGGCCTCGGCGACCCCGGCGGGGAGCGCGTCATCGCCCAGCCGGCGCAGCAGCCCGGCCTCCAGGACCGCGAACCGCCCGGTCCACCCCGGTGCCGCGCGGACCCGGTCGACCAGCTCCGCGGCACCCCGGCCGAGGAGGTCGGCCAGGTGGACGTCGGTCGAGGCGAGCGCACCGGCGGGCACCCCGAGCAGCGCCCGCGCGCCGGCCGGGGTGAGCGAGAGCTGGATGCCGGCCTGTCGACCGGGGTGGACGATCCGCGCCGGCCGCGTGTGCAGGCCGCCCACCAGGGCGTCGAAGCTGCCCGGCGCCTGCGCGGGGTCGGGGTGCGCGGCCATCACGAGCGGCTCGTCGAGGGTCAGTACCAGCGTCAGCCAGGGGGAGGGCAGGCCCAGGTGCTCTCCCGGCGGGAAGCCCTCGTGCGCGTACCCGACCGCGGCGGCGACGTACGGCCGCAGCGCCGGGTGCGGGCGGTGCACCACCGACTCCTGCCGCATGCCCGCAGGATGGCAGCGGGCGGCTCCGACCTCCAGAGGCTGCGGTGCGCGCCGCACCACTCTCCGGGTCCGCGGCCTGCGCTTTGGCCACTGAACCCGGTCTGACCTGCGGTTTTGTCGTACCCCCGCTTTACGCTCGGGTTGTCGATGGAGATCTTTCCGGAAGGGGCGTGGGCCATGTCCGAGCTGCGCTCCGCCCTCGATGACCTGGCGGTGATCGACCTCGACGAGCTGTCCAGCGATGCCGTGCTCGATCTGGTCGGCGAGCTGACGGTCACGGCGAACCGGGTGGCCGCGGCGCTGACCTCCGCTGTCCGGGCGGCCGACCGGCGGGAGGCCTACACGCGTGACGGCGCCGTCTCGATGATGGCCTGGCTGCGCGGCAGTTGCCGGATGGCTCCGGAGGAGGCGACCGCCACGGTGTCCACCGGACGTCGACTCGAACAGCTCCCGCAGACCGCGGCCGCCTTCGCTGACGGGGCGATCAGTGCCGCGCACGCTCGGATCATCACCAAGGCGATGACGCCGAAGCGGCTGGCCAAGGCGGCAGAAGCGGGTATCGATCTGAATACGACCGACGGCATCCTTGCTGCCCTGGCCCGCGCGACGGCTCCGAAAGAGACCGCCCGCGGCGTGCAGGCGTGGGTCGCCGGCGTTGATCCCGACGGCACGCTGGACGATGCCGCCGACGTCCGCCGACGGTTCACCATGGCCTCCGGCCTGGACGGGCGCGTATATGTGCGCGGCGAGCTCGACCCCGTCGGCGGCGAGTACGTGCACACGGCCCTCGCTGCAGCGATGAACGGTGACCGGCCGGCCGGCGACACCCGATCCCATGCGGAACGACAGGCAGATGCGCTGGTCGCGCTGGCCCGTGCGGCCCTCGACGGCGGCGGGCTGCCGACCGTCCGCGGCGAGCGGCCGCACGTCCGGGTCACCATCGACTTGATGGCGCTGTGCGCCGAGCGAGGCGCCGCTGGCTTCTCGGGCGGTTCCCTGGGTTGGGCCGGTCCGATCAACCCGGAGACGGCGCGACGGCTGGCCTGCGACGCCGGCGTCGCCCGCGTCATCACGGGCCCGAACGGACTTCCGCTCGATGTCGGCCGTGAGCAGCGCGCACCCTCCACGGGGATCCGGCGGGCCGTCGAGATCCGCGACGAGCACTGCGTCTTTTCCGGCTGTGACGCCCCGCCCGAGTGGTGCGACTTCCACCATGTCGTGCACTGGGCGCACGGAGGACCCACGAGCTGCGACAACGGCGCTCTCCTCTGCGAGCGGCACCACACCTGCTGTCACGAAGGCGGCTTCACCATCCGCCGGGACCCCGGCACCGGCATCTGGCACACCTACCGGCCGGACGGAACCGAAGTCCTCAGTCGCGCCGGCCCCTGATCGGTTGCCAACGAGTTCACGCGCCTCGCGGGGCGTACATGATCACCGCGACGCCGACGAGGCAGATCAGCGCGCCCACGACGTCGTACCGGTCGGGCCGGAACCCGTCGACGACCATGCCCCAGGCCAGCGAACCCGCGACGAAGACACCGCCGTAGGCGGCGAGGATCCGGCCGAAGTTCGCGTCGGGCTGCAGCGTGGCCACGAACCCGTAGAGCCCCAGCGCGATCACGCCGGCACCGATCCAGGCCCAGCCGCGGTGCTCGCGCACGCCCTGCCACACCAGCCAGGCGCCGCCGATCTCGGCCAGCGCCGCGAGCGCGAACAGCGCCAGCGACCGCGCGACCGTCACGACTCGACCTGGGCCAGGAACCGACGCACGGTCTCCAGGAAGATCTCGGGCTGCTCCGAGTGCACCCAGTGCCCGGCGTTCTTGACCCGCACCAGGCGGGTCAGCGGGAACAGCTCGTCCATCCGCGGTCGGTCGCCGTCCAGCACGTAGTGGCTGTTCGCACCCGCGATCCAGAGCACCGGACCGTCGTAGGTGGCCCCGGGCGGCGGGTCGGGGAAGCGGCGCAGCTCGCCGAGGTCGCGGGCCAGCAGGTCGAGGTTCAGCCGCCAGCGCCATCCGCCGTCGGCGCCCACCCCGTCGCGGACCAGGCTCTGCAGCAGGAAGCTGCGCACCATCCGGCTCGGCACGGCGGCCTTCAGCGCCGCGTCGGCGTCGGCCCGGCTCTCCAGCGACTCCAGGTCCACCGCCCGCATCGCGGCGATGAACTCCTCGAAGGGGGAGGCCTCCTCGTCGGCGTCGTCGGTCCGCCCGCCCTGGAGCGGGTACTCGACCGGCGCGATGTCGACGACGACCAGCGCCCGCAGCAGCTCCGGCCGGCGCAGCGCCAGCTGCATCGCGACCTTGCCGCCCATTGAGTGCCCGACCAGCGTGGCCGGCTCGCCGAACGACTCGAGCTCCTCGGCGACCAGCTCGGCCATGTCCAGGTAGTCGACGCGCTCGGTCCAGGGGGAGTGGCCGTGGTTGGGCAGGTCGAGCAGCGTCACTCGGTGGTTCTCCGCCAGGCCCTTGGCGATCGTCGTCCAGTTCTTGCCCTGGCCGAACAGCCCGTGCACGAAGACGACGCGGGGGCCTGCCTCCCCGAGGGTGCGCGCGGCCAGGCGCTCGTCGGCGCTCATCTCCTCGGTCACCCGGCGATTCCACCAGACGACCTGTCCGTACCGCGGCTTACCGTGCCGGGGACGAGGGGGAGTACCGACGCATGCCAGGACGACGGCGCCGCACGAGCACGACCAGCCGCAGCACGAGCACCACCGCCAGGAGCACCACAGCCAAGAGCACGACCGCCAAGAGCAGCACGACCCGCGCCCGGAAAGCGGCACCGAGGAAGAGCACGGCGAAGAAGGCCGCGTCCGAGCTGCCCACCGCCGGCCCGGGGGAGCGCGTCTGGGTGCTCGCCGTGCCCTTCCGCGCCCCGGCGCCCGGCGCGACCTGGCACCCCGGCCTGCAGGCGACCGTCTGGGTGGGCCGCTCGCTGCCGCCGGAGCTCGCCCCGTACGACCCGCCGCCCTACAGCCTGGAGCGCTTCCTCGAGGACGAGCTCAACGAGACGCCCCGGCCCCTGCCGGTCACGCCTGCCCTGGTGCCGCGGGAACCGCAGGAGACCGGCGCCGCGGTGGTGGCCGCGCATGCAGCCGCCGGTGGCCGGGTCTTCCTGCTCGGCGACGACCCCGGCGTCGGCAAGACGGGCACCGCGATCCTGGCCGTCCACGAGATCGCCGCCCAGCGACCGGTCCGGACCGTGCTGGTCATCGCCGACCGGCCCGCCGCGATCACCATTCCGCACTGGTCCCGTTCGATCGCCGGCTTCGGCGACGGCGGCCTGCGCTGGTGCGTGACCACCTGGGACCGGCTGGGCAAGGTGGCGAAGCTGACGTTCGACGTCGTCGTCGCCGACGAGGCGCACATGGTCCGGCACACCACCACCCAGCGGTGGAAGCACTGGAAGGCCGTCTCCGGCGCCGCGCGGGTCAAGGACACCCCGTACGTGCTCGCGGCAACCGCGACTCCCGCGCACACCCCGCTGGAGCTCCCCTACCTGGCGCCGGAGTTCGCCGCCCGGCACGCGGAGTCGATCAAGGAGTGGGCCGACCTGCCCAAGGCGCTGGAGCGGCATCGGTTCCACGTGGAACGTGGTCGCTACGGCTGGCAGTGGACCGAGGACCCCGACGCCCGCCGCGCCGACCTCGGCCGCCTGCAGGGCTGGCTGGCCGACGCCGATCCCCCGGCGACCCTGCACCGCCCCGCGCCCTGGGGCCCGGTGTCGGTGACCGGGACGCCGGTCCTGCTCACGCCCGCCGAGCGCGCCGCCTACGAGGCGGAGTGGTCGGAGTTCCGCGCGGAGATGCAGCTGGCACGGCGGGCCCGGCAGAGCGCGAAGGGCCGGGCGGCGCTGCTGCGCTTCCGGCAGAAGGCCGGGCTGATCCGGGTCCAGGCCACCGTCGACTGGGTGAAGGCGCAGGTGGAGGCGGAGCGGCAGGTCGCCGTCTCGGTCGAGTTCGTGGAGACGGCGGCCGACCCGATCCGGGAGGCACTGCTCGACGCCGGCATCCCGGTCGCCGGCATCTACGGCCGGGACCGCTTCGACGTCGAGGCCGAGCGGCTGCGCTTCCAGCGGGGCGACGCGATGGTCTGCGTCTTCACCGTGACCGCCTCGATCAGCCTGCACGCCGGCGAGCTGCTCCCCGACGGGTCGAACGCGTCGGAGACCCCGCGGGTGGGCCTGTTCCACCAGCCGCGGTTCTCCGGCATCCAGGCCCGGCAGGTCACCGGCCGCACGCACCGCGACGGGAAGACCTCCCCGTGGCGGATCGCGTTCGCCGCCGACACCGTGGAGGAGCAGGTGGCGAAGGTGATGGTCGAGCGGCTGGCCGTCAGCGGCTCCACCGCGGGCGCCGACACCGCCTCGCTGCAGGAGATCGCCGAGCTCCTCGACGCCGACTGGCTGCCGGCGGCGGCGCTCACGGAGGGCTGAGGCCCCAGCGGTCAAGGGGGTTCAGCGGGCTCAGCGCAGCGCGCGCCCCACGGCGACGGCGCGGGTGTCCGGCGCGGCCACCCGCGCCGCGTCGGCCGCCTGGTCGTCCGGGGCTGCCTGCGAGGCCCGCTCCGCCTCCACGCGGGCGCGGTAGCTGGCCACCTCGTTGGCGACCCGTTCGCCGTCCCAGCCCAGGACCCCGGCCACCGCCTTCGCGACCGCCTCGGCCGAGTCGACACCGCGGTGCGAGGTCTCGATGGAGATGCGGGTGCGCCGGGCCAGCAGGTCGTCCAGGTGCAGCGCGCCCTCGTGGCCGGCACCCCACACCATCTCGACCATCAGGTACTCCTCGGCGCCGGGCACCGGCTCCAGCAGGGCCCGGTCGTCGTCGGCCAGCGCCAGCACCTCCGGCGCCAGCGACCCGTACCGGTTGAGCAGGTGCTCGGCGCGGAACCGGGCGATCCCCCACCGCTCGGCCAGCACGTCGAGCCGGTTCACCATCGCGGCGTAGCCCTCCGCCCCGACCAGCGGCACGTGCTCGGTGACGCTCGGCGGCACCCGCCGGGTCACGTCCTGCGCGACGGCGTCCACGGCGTCAGCGGCCATCGGCCGGTAGGTCGTGTACTTGCCGCCCGCCACCGCGATGACGCCCGGCATGGGGCGCGCGACCGCGTGCTCGCGGGAGAGCTGGCTGGTCGACTCGCTCTCCCCGGAGAGCAGCGGCCGCAGCCCTGCGTAGACGCCGGTGATGTCGTCGTGGGACAGCGGCACGGTGAGCACCTCGTTGACCCGGGCGAGGATGTAGTCGATGTCGGCCCGGCTGGCCGCGGGGTGGGCCTTGTCCAGGTTCCACTCGGTGTCCGTCGTCCCGACGATCCAGTGGCTCCCCCACGGGATCACGAACAGCACCGAGGTCTCGGTGCGCAGGATCAGCCCGGCCTCGCCGTTGATCCGGTCCCGCGGGACGACGATGTGCACCCCCTTGCTGGCGCGCACGTGGAACCGGCCCCGGCCACCGACCAGCGTCTGGAGGTCGTCGGTCCACACCCCGGTGGCGTTGACGACCACCTCGCTGCGGACCTCCACCTCCTGGCCGGTCTCCACGTCGCGCACGCGGGCGCCCACGACCCGGCCGCCGGCGTGCAGGAACGAGACGACCTCGGCGGAGTTCAGCACCGTCGCGCCGTAGCGGGCCGCGGTGAGGACGACGCCGAGCGTGTGCCGGGCGTCGTCGGCCTGCGCGTCGTAGTACCGCACCGCCCCGACCAGCGCCTCCGGCCGGAGCGCCGGGAACAGCTTGCGCGCCCCGGTGCGGGTCAGGTGCCGCTGCGGCGGCATGGGCGTCGACAGCGCGCCCATCCGGGCCAGCCCGTCGTAGAGCGCGAGCCCGGCGGTGACGTAGGGCCGCTCCCACATGCGGTGGGTCAGCGGATAGAGGAAGGGCACCGGCTTGACCAGGTGCGGCGCCAGGCGGGTGACGTTGAGGTCCCGCTCGTGCAGGGCCTCGCGCACCAGACCGAAGTCGAACTGCTCGAGGTAGCGCAGCCCGCCGTGGAACAGCTTGGACGATCGGGAGGATGTCCCGCTGGCGAAGTCGCGGGCCTCGACGAGCGCCGTGCGCAGGCCGCGGGTCGCGGCGTCCAGCGCCACGCCGGCCCCGGTCACCCCGCCGCCGACGACGAGCACCTCGAAACGGCCTTCGGCGAGCTCCGCCCACGCCTGGGCGCGCTGCTCCGGGCCCAGCACGGGAACTGCGGTCATGCGACACCTCCGGGGGGTCGCTGCCCACGGTAGGCCGGACGGCACCGGTCCGGCGAGAGCCCATCGACGCCGACCGGCGTCCACGGCCGATCCCATTGCCGCGCCTCACCGGCTGTGACTACGGTCACAGGACCAGGCCGATCCGGATATCCGCCCACGGACCCTCCGGGAAACCGCAGCACCACCGACGAGGAGGAGGACCGGCGTGGAGTCCGTCGGCCTGTGGACAGTCTTCGGCAGCGAGGTCGTCGGCACGTTCTTCCTGATCCTGCTCGGCGTCGGCGTGGTCGCCAACGTGACGCTGGCCAAGACGTACGGCAACGGCGGCGGCATCATCACGATCGCCTTCGGCTGGGGTCTGGCCGTCTTCGCGGCGGTGTACGCGGCGGCCAGCTCCGGGGCGCACATCAACCCCGCCATCACCGCGGGCCTGTGGGCCAGCGGCGCCGACGAGTACGCCCCGGGCGTCCCCGTCACGTGGGGCTCGACCGCCGTCTACGTGGTCGCGCAGCTGCTGGGCGCCTTCCTCGGCGCCGTCGGGGCGTGGGCCGCGTACCGCCGGCACTACGACGACGCCGAGAACGAGACCGGCGCCGCCCTGGGCACGTTCTCCACCAACGCCGCGATCCGCAGCATCCCCGACAACCTGGTCACCGAGATCCTGGGCACCTTCGTGCTGGTCTACATCGTGCTGCGGTTCGGGGACACGCCCACCGAGGTGGGCCCGCTGGCGGTCGCGCTGCTGGTCGTCGGCATCGGCGTCTCGCTCGGTGGCCCGACGGGCTACGCCATCAACCCCGCGCGCGACCTGGGTCCGCGCATCGCGCATGCCGTGCTACCCATCCGGGGCAAGGGCAGCAGCAACTGGGGCTACTCCTGGGTGCCCATCGTGGGTCCGCTCGTCGGTGCCGTCCTGGCCGGCCTGTTCTCCCACGTCTCCATCTGACGCCGTCCGCCCCGCTCCGCTCCCGAGAAGAGGACCCCATGGCTGACCAGTACGTCGCCGCGATCGACCAGGGCACCACCAGCACCCGCTGCATGCTCTTCGACCACGACGGCAACGTCGTCTCCGTCGGCCAGAAGGAGCACGAGCAGATCTTCCCGCGGGCGGGCTGGGTCGAGCACGACGCCATGGAGATCTGGCGCAACACCCGCGAGGTGGTCGGTCAGGCCATCGCCCGCAGCGACGCCGGCGCGAAGGACATCGTCGCCATCGGCATCACCAACCAGCGCGAGACCACCGTGGTGTGGGACCGGAAGACAGGGGAACCGGTCTACAACGCGATCGTCTGGCAGGACACCCGCACCGGGAAGATCATCGAGGAGCTCGGCGTCCTCGGCGGCGGCGCGGACCGCTACAAGGACAAGGTCGGCCTGCCCCTGGCCACCTACTTCGCCGGCCCCAAGGTCCGCTGGATCCTCGACAACGTCGACGGCGCCCGGAAGCGCGCCGAGAACGGCGAGCTGCTCATGGGGACCATCGACTCCTGGCTCATGTGGAACATGACCGGCGGTCCCGACGGCGGCCAGCACCTCACCGACGTCTCCAACGCCTCCCGCACGATGCTCATGGACTACCGGACGCTGGCCTGGGACGAGGCCATCGCCGAGGAGATGGGCATCCCGGTGGCGATGCTGCCGGAGATCCGGTCGAACTCCGAGGAGTACGGGCAGGGCCGCACGTCCGGCTTCCTCGCCGGCGTCCCGATCTCCGGGTCGCTCGGCGACCAGCAGGCGGCCACCTTCGGCCAGGTCTGCTTCGAGCGTGGGATGGCCAAGAACACCTACGGCACCGGCAACTTCATGCTGCTCAACACCGGCGAGGAGGCCGTGCCCTCGCAGAACGGCCTGCTCACCACCCTCTGCTACCAGCTGGGCGACGCGAAGCCGGTCTACGCGCTGGAGGGCTCGATCGCCGTCACCGGCTCGCTGGTCCAGTGGGTGCGGGACAACCTCAAGATGATCTCCAGCGCCCCCGAGATCGAGGAGCTCGCCCGCGAGGTCGACGACAACGGCGGCGCCTACTTCGTGCCGGCCTTCTCCGGGCTGTTCGCCCCGCACTGGCGCTCCGACGCCCGCGGCGCCGTCGTCGGGCTCACCCGGTTCGTCAACCGCGGCCACCTGGCCCGCGCGGTGCTGGAGGCCACCGCCTTCCAGACCCGCGAGGTGCTCGACGCGATGAACGCCGACTCCGGCGTCGACCTCACCGAGCTCCGGGTCGACGGCGGCATGGTCGGCAACGAGCTGCTCATGCAGTTCCAGGCCGACCTGCTCGACGTCCCGGTCATCCGGCCGAAGATCGCCGAGACGACGGCGCTCGGCGCGGCCTACGCCGCAGGCCTCGCGGTCGGCTTCTGGAGCGACCTGGACGAGCTGACCGCCAAGTGGGCCGAGGACAAGCGCTGGGAGCCCGCGATGGACTCCGAGGAGCGCGACCGGATCTACCGCAACTGGCAGAAGGCGGTCACCAAGAGCCTGGACTGGGTGGACGACGACGTCAGCTGAGCGGTGTCGCCCATCGCGCGGTCGGTCAGGCGGGCGCGCCGTCGCGCGCCGCGCCGTCGCCGTCCGACGTGACGGGCACTCGCGTGACGCCGCCTGCCGTACCCGCCGCGCTCCCGCTGAGCCGGCGGAGCAGCGCGGCGACGTCGATGCCGGTCAGGTCCCCGGAGAGCTGTAGACCCTGTGCGACGTTGGCCGCCACCGACCTGCCGATCGCACCGGCGCCGTCGGAGGAGATCACGGTCATCTTGTCCACCGCCGAGAGCGGGGCAGCTGCGGCACCCACGACCTCCGGCAGCACCTTGACCAGCATCTCCAGGATCGCCGCCTCGCCGTACTTGGCGAAGGCATCCGAGCGGGCGTCCAGCGCCTCGGCCTCGGCCTGACCGCGGGCGAGGATGGCGGCCGCCTCGGCGGCACCCTCCCGCTCCACGGCGTCGGCGATCGCCTGGCGGCGCAGCTTCTCGGCCTCACCGCGCTTGGCGCCCTCGATCGCCTCGGCCTCCGCCAACGCGGAGCGGCGGGCCCGCTCGCCCTCACCGGAGAGCTTGGCCTGCTCCGCGGCCGCCTGAGCGGCGGCGATCGTCGCCTGGCGCTGCGCCTCGGCGGTCAGGATGGCCGAGTTCTTCCGGCCCTCGGCCTCCTGCTCCACCCGGTACCGCTCGGCGTCGGCGGGGCGGCGCACCTTGGTGTCCAGCTGCCGCTCGGTCAGCGACGCCGTCCGGACGGCGACCTTCTCCTGCTCGGCGAGGATGGCCTGGTCCTGTGCGGCCTGGGCAAGCGGACCGGCTGCGGCAGCGCGCGCCGTGGCGGCGTCGGTCTCGGCGGTGATCTCTGCCTGCTTGAGGGCCAGCTGCCGCTGGGCGATCGCGATCGCCTCGTCGGCCAGCAGCTGCTCCTGCTGGGAGGCCTGCCGGGCACGGGCCTCGGCGATGCTGGCCTCCTTGAGCACCCGCGCCGCCTCGGGACGTCCCAGGTCGGCCAGGTAGGTGCCCTCCGCCTGGATGTCCTGCAGCTGGAACGTGTCCAGCACCAGCCCCTGCCCGGTGAGCGAGGACTCGGCCTCCTCGGCGACGGCGGAGGCGAACGCGGCGCGGTCGCGGATGATCTCCTCGATCGTCAGCCGCCCGACGATCGAGCGCAACGCACCGGCGAGCACCTCCGAGGTGAAGGTGTCGATGCCCTGCTGCTGGTTGAGGAAGCGCTGCGCGGCGGCACGGATGGCGCCCTCGCTGCCGCCGACCTTGACGATCGCCACGCCCTCGAGGTCGCACTTCACGCCCTGCTTGGAGACCGCGCCACGGATGGCCACCGGGATGCGCCGGCTGGACAGGTCCACCGTGTGCAGCCTCTGGACGACGGGCAGCACGAAGACGCTGGCGCCGGTGACCACCTTCTGGCCGGAGCTGTCCCGCGACACCACGCCGGTCGAGTCGGTCACCTGGCGGCCCTGGCGGCCGGTCACGATGAACGCCTCGTTGGGCCCGGCGACCTTGATCCGGGACAGGAGCAACAGGATCAGCAGGACGACGACCGCGGCGATGCCGCCGATGGCGTAGAGCAACGTCATGACGGTGTGCCTCCGGGCTCGGGCAGGGGATGGGGCGGGTTCTCGGCGGTCGAGACGACCTCGACCGCGGTGTCGCTGAGGGCCTCGACGACGTACACCGGCGTACCGGCCGGCAGGGACAGGTCGCTGCGGGCGGCGAACTTGAGCGGCTGGCCGCCGATGGACAGCCGTACCTCGCCGTACCCGTCGGCCGGGACGGCGGAGACGACGACGCCCAGGGCCCCGACCAGGTGCGCCCGGGTCAGCGTCTCCTGGGTCGGCATGTCCTCGAGCGCGCGCGAGAGCCGGACGGCACCCCACGCCAGGGGGATCGCGACGACCAGGCCCGCCACGACCGCCAGCACTGCGGCTCCGGCGTCCGGCAGCCCGTCGGGGAGGACGCTCAGCGCCGCCGCACCACCGAAACCGACACCGCCGAGCAGCGCAGCGATTGCGGGAACCGAGAACGGCCCGTCGGCCTCACCGAGGCCGAGGTCGAACTCGCCGACGAACAGCGAGAGCACGAGGACGACGAGGCCGAGGGCCCCGATGACGAGGAAGACCGTTGCCACTCCGTGCGTCCTCCCGTCGGCGGTCGACCTGCAGCTTCACAGTTCCGGCACGACGGCGGCAAGGAAATCCACAGTCGGGTGAACGCCGGCCGAGCTACTCGCCGACCTCGCCGTCGACCACCTCGCGGATCAGGTCGGCGTGGCCGTTGTGCCGGGCGTACTCCTCGATCAGATGGACGACGATCCAGCGCAGGCTCATCGTCGTGCCGTCGGGCCACCCGACGGCGGCCAGGCGGTCCAGGCCGCCGTCGGCCAGCGCCTCGGCGACCAGTTCGCGCGAGCAGGCGACGGCCTCCTCCCAGAGCGCCCGTAGCTGCTCCGGGGAGTCCGCCGTCGCGGAGTTCCACTCCCAGTCGGGGTCGGCGTCCCAGTCGACGTCCCACCGCGGGTGGAAGGCGTGGCCGTGCAGCCGCCGGGAGAACCAGGACTCCTCCACCAGCGCCAGATGCTTGAGCAGGCCGCCCAGGGTCATGGTCGACGCGCCGACGGTGGCGCGGAAGCCGTCGGCGTCCAGGCCACGCGTCTTCCACTCGAGCGTGGCCCGCTGGTAGTCGAGGAAGCCCAGGAGCGTCTCGACCTCCCCCGCGGCCACGGGCGGCTCGGCGCGTCCCTGGTCGTCAGTGCTGGTCATCGCCGCAACCTAGCGCGGCGGACCGGCGTTCAGGGCTGTCGTCCGAGCGCCCGGTCGAGGGCCCCCAGCAGCTGGTCGACGTCGGCGCGGAAGCCGCGTCGGGCGAGCTGCAGCCGAGCGCCGGCCGGACCACTCCCTCGGCCAGCCCGATCCCGAACACCGTCAGGGTCACCAGGAGACCGAAGCCCTGGACGGCGACGTGCAGGACGTCGGCGCCGTTCTCCCAGACCTAGCGGGATCCGGCCGACGCGGCCGCCAGAACCCGCATCAGCTCCTCGACGTCGTCCGGAAAACTGCGCCGGCCCCGCTGGAAGAGCCACGTCAGCACGCCGAAGGCCACCGCTCCCGCCGCGCAGACGATCGCTCCCAGAGCTTCGCCGTCCACCACCGTCACGGCCGTCATCAGGGCCATGCACAGCGCGAGGAAACCCCAGAAGGCCACCACGAACACCTCTCCCGCGTGCTCCACCGCCCGGCCGACCAGCCACACCTGACCGTCGTCCTCCTGCTCCAGGCGACCGTCCACGTGCGGGTGGTAGACGTGCTCTCCGGACACCTGCCGCACGCGCACCTCGCCCCCGGGCCGGACCCGCACCCGCAGGTCCCCCCGCACGGGCCGGGGCCGGCGCATCCGCTCGACCGCGGCGGTCAGCTCGGCGGCGGCGTCCGGCACGTCCCGTCCGGGGACCGGAATGCGAACGGGCAGGCGCTGACGCAGCACTGGGCCTCCTCCGAGGTCGGGAGCCACGAGTAGAACAGCCCGCCCGTCCCCGGTAGGTTCGCGGGCGTAAGTGGCACGGGGTGTCCCCGCCCGGGGACTGAGAACACACCCGTCGAACCTGCTCCAGTTCGTACTGGCGAAGGGATGTCACGGCGTGGATGCCGACGATCTGCGCGCCGCCCTGTCGGGCCTGCGCGCCTCCGCACCTCTGGTGCACTGCCTCACCAACACCGTCGTCCAGACGGTCACCGCGAACACGCTGCTGGCCGCCGGCGCGGCCCCCGCGATGGTCGACGCACCGCAGGAGGCCGGCGACTTCGCCGCCGTCGCCTCGGCGGTGCTGATCAACGTGGGCACCGTCTCCGCCCGGACGGCGGAGGCGATGCTCCTGGCCGCCCGGTCGGCCGGCGCCGCCGGCACACCGTGGGTGCTGGATCCGGTCGCCGTCGGCGGCCTGGCCTACCGCACAGAGCTGGCCGGCGAGCTCGCCGACCTGCGCCCCACCGTCGTCCGCGGCAACGCCTCGGAGGTCATGGCCCTGGCCGGTGCGGGGGCGGGTGGCCGCGGCGTGGACAGCACCGCGGGGGTGGACGACGCCGGAAAGGCGGCTGCCGCGCTCACCGCCCGCACCGGCGGCGTGGTGGCCGTCAGCGGCCCGGTCGACCTGGTCACCGACGGCAGGCGGACCGTGCGCGTCGGCGGCGGTTCCGAGCTCCTCACCCGCACCACCGGCGCCGGCTGCGCTCTGGGCGCACTGGTCGCCGCCTACGTCGCGACCACGGAGGACGCGCTGCTCGGAACCGTGGCGGCGCACGCACACGTCGCCGTCGCCGCCGAGCGCGCCGCCGCCACCGCCGCCGGCCCGGGGACCTTCGTCGTCCACTGGATCGACGCGCTGGCCTCGGTGGACGGGGACGCCCTGGCGGCCGCCGACCTCCGGACCCAGGCGTGAGGCCGGCCCTCGACCCCACCCTGTACCTGGTCACCGACACCGTCCTGTGCCGGCCGCGTCCCGTGGCCGACGTCGTGCGGGCAGCCGTCGCCGGTGGGGTCACCGCGGTGCAGGTGCGCGACAAGACGGCCTCGCCGGCCGAGCTGCTGGAGCTGACCAGGTCGGTGCGGGCGGCGCTGGACGGGCACGACTCCGTCCGCCTGATCGTGAACGACGACGCCGAGGTGGCGCTCCGGGCCGACGCCGACGGGCTGCACGTGGGCCAGGACGACCTGCCCGCTGCCGCCGCCCGCGCCCTGCTGGGGCCGGACCGGCTCCTGGGGATCAGCGTCTCCTCCGCGGCGGACCTGGCAGCGGTCCTCGCGCTGCCCGCCGGAACCGTCGACCTGGTGGGCCTCAGTCCCCTGTGGGGGACCCCGACCAAGCCCGATGCCGCCCCGGAGCTGGGGCTCGACGGCGTGCGGGAGCTCGCCACGACCGCGCGCGCCGCGGAACTTCGCGCGGTGGCGATCGGCGGGATCGGGCCGGACCGCGCCGCGGCGGCGGCCGCCACCGGCGTCGACGGCGTCTGCGTCGTCTCGGCCCTGTGCACGGCGCCCGACCCGGCGGCAGCAGCCCGGGAACTGCGCGCGGAGATCGCCCGTGGCCGGACGGCGGTGCGCTCGTGAGCGCCGCGGTCGCGCTCGCCGTCGCCGGCAGCGACCCGAGCGGTGGCGCCGGGATCCAGGCCGATCTCAAGACCTTCAGCGCACTGGGCGCATACGGCACGGCGGTGCTCACCGCGCTCACCGCCCAGAACACCCGCGGGGTCACCGGCGTGCACCCGGTGCCCGCGGAGTTCGTGGCCCACCAGCTGCGCACCCTGCTCGACGACGTGGAGGTCCACGCGACGAAGCTGGGCATGCTCGGCTCCGCCGAGGTGGTGCACGCGGTGACCGAGGTGCTGGTCGAGCGCCGCCCCGGCCCGGTGGTCTGCGACCCCGTGATGGTGGCGACCAGCGGCGACCGGCTCATCGACGCCGACGCCGTCGACGCCGTCCGCAGCGTCCTCGCCCCGGTGACCGACCTGATCACCCCCAACGTCCCGGAGGCCGCCGCGCTGCTCGACCGCGCGCCCGCCACCGACGAGGACGGACTGGTCGAGCACGCGCTGGCGCTGCTCGAGCTCGGCTGCGGCGCCGTGCTGCTCAAGGGCGGTCACCTCGACGGCGCGGAGAGCGTCGACGTCCTCGCCGACCGCCACGGCGTCCGCACCACCCGGCGGCCGCGGGTGAGCACCAGCGCCACGCACGGCACCGGCTGCACCCTGTCCTCGGCCGTCGCGGCGCTGGCCGCCCACCACGGAGCCGACGACTGGCTGCCCCTCGTGGACGGAGCACGTGACTACCTGCAGCACGCCCTGGTCGCCGGCGAGGGGCTCGCGGTCGGCTCGGGGCACGGCCCGGTCCACCACTTCGCCGGGATCTGGCCGGCATGACGTCGTTCGGCGAGCGCGCCTGGACGGCGACCGCGGACGCCCGCGCTGCGATCGACGAGCTGCCGTTCCTCACCGGCCTGGGGGCCGGCACGCTGGACCCGGCGATGTTCCGGCACTACCTCGAGCAGGACGCGCTCTACCTGGCCGGTTACGCGCGGGCCCTCTCCCTGCTCGCCGCCCGCGCCCCGGACACCGCGAGCGCGAGCTTCTGGGCGACCTCCGCAGTCGGCTGCGGCGTCGTCGAGGCGCAGTTGCACGCCGACCTGCTCGGCGAGGAGCTGCTCGGCGCGGTGCCGCTCTCCGGGGTGCTCGGCACGACGACGCCGTCGCCCACCTGCCTGGGCTACGTCTCCTACCTGGTGGCGACGGCGGCCACCGCGCCCTACGCGGTCGGGGCAGCGGCGGTGCTGCCCTGCTTCTGGGTGTACGCCGACGTGGGCGGCCGGCTGGCCCGGCAGGCCGCCACCGCCCCGGGACACCCCTACCGCCGCTGGGTGGACGCCTACGCCGACGGCGGTTTCCAGGAGGCGACCCGGCAGGCCCGGGCCCTCACCGACGCCGCGGCGACGGCCTCCCCGCAGGACGAGCCGGCCATGCAGGCGGCGTTCGCCACCGCCGTGCGCTACGAACACGCGTTCTGGCAGGCGGCCTGGAACCGGGAGCACTGGCCGCCCCTCACCGCGCGGACCGCCGCTCCGTCGACAATGGGGGCGTGAGGCGAGAGGCGAGCATCATGCACCTCGACCTCGACGCCTTCTTCGCCGCGGTCGAGCAGCGGGACAAGCCGTCGCTGCGCGGGCGGCCGGTCGTCGTCGGCGGGGTCGGCGGGCGCGGCGTCGTCGCCACCGCGTCCTACGAGGCGCGCGCCTACGGCGCCCGCTCGGCCATGTCGACCGCGGAGGCCCGCCGGCGGTGCCCCTCGGGGACGGCGTTCCTGGGCGGCCGCTTCGCCGCCTACCGGCGCACCTCCGACGTCGTCATGAGCCTGCTGCGGGAGGTCTCGCCGCTGGTCGAGCCGGTGTCCATCGACGAGGCCTACGTCGACCTGGCCGCCGCGGACGGCCTCGACCTGTCCGTGGACGGCGTCACCGCGCTGGGGAACGAGCTCAAGGCCCGCATCGCCGCGGCCACCGGGGGAGTGACCGGCTCCATCGGCATCGGCACCTCCAAGCTCATGGCCAAGATCGGCTCCGACCTGCAGAAGCCCGACGGGCTGGTCGTCGTCGCACCCGGGCGAGAGCTGGAGGTGCTGCATCCGCTCCCGGTCACCCGGCTCGGCGGCGTCGGCCCGGCCACCGCCGAGCGGCTGCACCAGGTGGGGGTGAAGACCGTCGGGGACCTGGCCGTCCGCTCGCTGACCGACCTGGTGGCGCTGGTCGGCAAGGCGCACGGCGCCGGGCTGTACGCGCTGGCCCGGGCCGACGACGACCGCGCCGTCGTGTCCGACCGCGGCGTGAAGTCGGTGTCGCACGAGGAGACCTTCGAGCGGGACCTGACCGACGTCGCCGTCCTGGGCCGGGAGATCGACTCCATGGCCACCCGGGTGGGGGAGCGGCTGCGCAAGGGCGCGATCTCCGGCCGGACGGTGACGCTCAAGGTGCGCCGCTACGACTTCACGACCCTCACCCGCTCGCAGACGCTCCCCCAGCCGACCGACGACGCCCGGCTCATCGCCACCACCGCGCGCCGGCTGCTCATCGAGGCCGGCACCGCGGGCGGGCTGCGGCTGCTCGGCGTCGGCGTCTCCGGGCTGTCGGTCTACGCCCAGGGCGACCTCTTCGCCGAGGGCCTGCTCGACGACGGGGGAGAGGCGGAGGCGGCGGCGGAGACCGAGCCCGAGGTCCCGGCGGAGGTGCCGGAGCTGCCGGTGGAGAAGCGCTGGTGGCCCGGGCAGGACGTGCGCCACGACGAGCTGGGATCCGGTTGGGTGTGGGGCCGCGGCCTGGGGCGGGTGACGGTCCGGTTCGAGGGCCCGCGGACGACGCCGGGGCCGGTGCGCACACTGTCCGCCGACGACCCCGCGCTGCAGCCCGCGGACCCGCCCGAGTGGAGGACCTCCGAATGACCGCGATCCGCTCCTGGTGGGGCTGGGGCACGACCGACCGGGCCCTTCCCGACGACGAGTGCGTCGCCCTCGCCGGGCTGATCCCCGAGCTCCCGGACCGGCCGCGCCCGGTGCTCGACGTCGCCGACCTGACGCTGCCGCCGTCCCGGTTTCCCCTGCCGCCGTCCCTGCCCGTCAGCGCCGAGCCCGCGGTCCGCGCCGAGCACGCGTTCGGCAAGGCCTACCGGGACGTGGTGCGCGCGCTCGACGGCGACCTCCGGGGCGCGCCGGACGCCGTCGCGCACCCGCGCAGCGAGGACGACGTCGTCGACCTGCTCGACTGGGCGGGCGGCGCCGGCGTCGTCGTCGTGCCCTTCGGTGGCGGCAGTTCCGTCGTCGGCGGAGTGGAGTACCGCGGGGACCGGCCGTGGCTCTCGCTGGACCTGACCGGGCTCGACCGCGTGCTGGAGGTGGACCGCACCAGCCGGGCGGCCCGGATCCAGGGCGGCGCGCTGGGACCGGTGCTCGAGGAGCAGCTGCGCCCGCACGGCCTGACGCTGCGGCACTTCCCGCAGAGCTTCGAGTTCTCCACCCTCGGCGGCTGGTTGGCCACCCGCGCGGGCGGCCACTACGCGACGCTGCACACCCACATCGACGACCTGGTGGAGTCGTTGCGCGTCGTCACCCCGGTCGGCGTGAGCGAGTCGTGGCGGCTGCCGGGCTCGGGTGCTGGGCCCTCGCCGGACCGGCTCTTCCTCGGCTCGGAGGGAACGCTCGGCGTGATCACCGAGGCCTGGATGCGGCTGCAGGACCGGCCGCGGTTCAAGGCCTCGGCGTCGGTGACCTTCCCGGACATGACGGCGGCCATGGCCGCGGTGCGGACGATCGCCCAGGCCTCCTTGTACCCGGCCAACTGCCGGCTGCTGGACCCGGGCGAGGCAGCCCTGTCCGGCGCATCCGGCGGCGAGCCGGTGCTGGTGCTCGGCGCGGAGTCGGCGTCCGTGCCGGTCGAGGGCCGGCTGGCCGAACTGACCGACCTGGCCCGCGCGCACGGGGGCGCGGTGGCCGGCGGGGGCGGCAGGGACTCGGCGGCCGATGCCTGGCGGAACACCTTCCTGCGGATGCCCTACGTCCGGGACGGCATGGCCCGGATGAGCGCGATCGTGGAGACCTTCGAGACCGCCTGCACCTGGGACCGGGTGGAGGAGCTCTACGACACCGTGCGGACCGAGGTCGGCGCCGCGGTGCGCGAGGTGACCGGCGCCGAGGGACTGGTCAACTGCCGGTTCACGCACGTCTACCCCGACGGCGCGGCGCCGTACTTCACCGTGATCGCCGCCGGCCGTCCCGGCTCGGAGGTGGCGATGTGGGACGAGGTGAAGACGGCGGCGTCGGAGGTGCTGGGCCGCCTCGGCGCCACGATCACCCACCACCACGCCGTCGGCCGCGATCACCGGCCCGGCTACGACCGGCAGCGCCCGGACCCGTTCGCCCTGGCGCTGCAGGCCACGAAGGCCGCCCTCGACCCGGCCGGGATCCTCAATCCGGGCGTGCTGCTGGACGAGTTCCCCGGCCGTGCCATCGTGGAGCCGTGACCGAGTCGAGCGCCTGGGCGCGCCTCACCGAGGAGAACCCGGACCACTCCGCGGCCTACGTGCGGCGCTGGCACGACCTGGCGGCGCAGGGGATGGACCTCGTCGGCGAGGCGCGGCTGCTCGACGCGATGCTGCCGCGGGGAACGCGGGTGCTCGACGCGGGCTGCGGGCAGGGCCGCATCGCCGGCCATCTCGCCCGCGCGGGGCACGACGTCGTCGGGGTGGACCTCGACCCGGTGCTGATCGCCGCCGCCGACGAGGAGAACCCCGGGCCCCGGTACCTGGTCTCCGACCTCGCCGAGCTCGACCTGCCCGCCCGGGGCGTCGAGGAGCCCTTCGCGGCGCTGGTCTGCGCTGGCAATGTGATGACGTTCCTGGCGCCCTCGACCCGCCGCGAGGTGCTGAGCCGGCTGCGGGTCCACCTGGTCGCCGACGGGCGCGCGGTCATCGGCTTCGGTGCCGGGCGGGGCTACGAGTTCGACGAGTTCCTCGCCGACGCCCAGGCGACCGGCTGGGCCGAGGAGCTGCTGCTGTCGGCCTGGGACGTGCGGCCGTTCACCCCGGAGTCGGAGTTCCTGGTCGCGGTCCTGCGGCCCGCCTGAGGCGTCAGAGCCGGCCGTTCGCGCGGAGCAGGAGAAGCGCCTCGACGGTGCGACGCCCCCGCCACTCCAGGGTGGCCGCCGCCGAGTAACTGACGAAATCGACGGTCCAGCCGCCGTCGTCCTGCTGCCCGGCGGCCAGCCGGTCGAGCTCCGCCTCGACGACCGCCGGCGCGAACAGCGTCCGGGCCGGGCCGCCGGGGTGCGGCGCGAAGTCCAGCGGGCGCATGAACTCCTCGGGCGCACCGCCTGCCACGTGCAGCAGCCCGTCGCCCGGAACGAGCTCCCGCAGCCGGTCCATCGCCGTCGCCGCTTCCGGCCGCACGGCCGCCGCCGCGTCGAGGAACTGCACGGCGAACGCCAGCTCCATCGCGTGCGTGCCCGCGTGGATCCGCTCCACCGCGGCCAGGCAGGAGCCGGTCGCGGTGGCCAGCCACGGATGGCCGGCGACGGCGGGCACGGAGGCGGCCACCCGGTACGCCGTCGCCGCCACCACCGCGGTGATCTGCAGGGACGACCGCGAGGGGTCCGCCGACGCCCAGAACGGCGCGCAGGCAGCGGGATCGGGCACCGGGAGCGCGAACGGCAGGCCGCCGTCGGGCAGCGTCGCCGTCGTCAGCCAGTCGCAGATCTCCAGCGCCCGCTCCGCCCCGTCCGCGCCGGTGTCGACGAGCGTCTCGAGCGCGTGCAGCGCGCCCGCGGGCTGGCTGGTGACCGAGCGCAGATCGGGCTCCAGCCCCCAGCCGTAGCCGCCGTCGGGGTTCCGGTAGCCGTCGAGCGCCGCCAGCACCGGCGCCGTCCCTCCCGTGCCGAAGAGCAGGTCGGCGCGACGGCGGTCCAGCACGCGCGCGGAGCCGGCCAAGAAGTCGACGGCGGCAGCGAGATCGACGGTCATGCCGCCACCCTGACGCAGCCGGCTGGTCCGGTCACTCCCCCTCCGGTGCCGCCGGCGTCCGGTCGGGCACTCCCAGCGCGATGGTCAGCTCCAGGACGGCGGCCGGATCCTCCAGCCGCTCCCCGTACAGCTCCCGCAGCTGGGTCATGCGGTACCGCACCGTCTGCGGGTGGACGAAGAGGTCGGCGGCGACCTGGTCGCGCCGGCCGTGGTGCAGCAACCACGACCGCAGCGTCTCGGTGAGCTTCTCCCGCGCGGTGTCGGCCAGCTCGCCCAGCGGCGCCAGCACACGGGCGCGCAGGTCGGCCAGCGCGTCGGCGTCGGCCCGCACCACCAGCTCGGCCAGGCAGCAGTCGGTGTCCAGCGGCGCCCGCTCCCCGGGCGTCATCCCCAGCCGCAGCGCCCGCAGCACCCGCGCGTAGGAGGTGTGCACCTCCGACCAGGGCCGGGCCGGACCCACCGCGGCCTCCCGTCCCTCCAGGGAGCGCAGCAGCGCCGGCCGGGCGGGGCCGTCGGCGTCGGGCACCAGCAGGACGGTCAGCTCGTCGGCGCCCTCGACGTCGGACAGCTCCTCGGTGGACCGCAGCGTGCGCGGGTCCAGCGAGACCAGCGCGCCCTGCGTCCGGGCCGCGGGGAGGACGACGACGGTGAGCGTGCGCGGCGGCGTCCACTCGGCGCGCTGGGCGGCCTCGACGAGCTCGGTCTGCGGGCTGCCCACCAGGAGCCCGTGCGCCAGCCGCTCGAGCATCCGTTCCCGCGCCCGGCCGCTGGAGGCCAGCTCGTCGGCATGCCCGGCCACGCTCGCCGCGGAGAGCCGGTCGATGTAGGCGAAGACCAGCTCGGCGAACCGGGCCGTGGACTCCGGGCCGAGCCCCGCCGCGACGGCGGTGGCGCTCATGTCGCGCCAGGCGACGCGGGCACCCACCCGGTAGGCGGCCAGCAGCGCGTCCATCGAGCGCCCGCTGCGCGCCTCCCCACGGCCCAGGGCGTACGCCGCCTCGACGACCGGGCCGCCCGGGGTGCCGGCGTCGGCGGTCCCTCCGGCGGCGGCGAGCTGCAGGAAACCGCGCAGCGTCAGCTCGACGGCGTTGGAGATCTTGCGACCCATCGGCCCCTGGAACGCGTCGGCGTAGCCGGGGACCGCGACGATGATCGCGTCGACGGCCCGCTCGGCGACGCCCGGCAGCTCTCCGCGCATGGCCTCGGCCACCGCCTCGGGAAACTCGTGTGCCCGCATCGCTGTCCGCCTTTTGTTCGCAGAGAACAGAACCTACCCCTCGATTCACGTCAAGGGCACAGGTATTTGGTCGCGAGACTGGGAAAGCTATATGCATGACAGCGACGACTCCGCGCCCAGGTGCGGCACGCACACCGGCGCGGACCGCGCTGCGCGACCGCGTGCTGAAGCTCGCCGAGCTGGTCACCACCCCCCTGCTGCCGGTCGACTACCTCGACCTGTTCGACCCGCTCCGTTCCGGAGCCGCCCTGCGCGGCCGGATCGAGGCAGTGCAGAAGGAGACCCGGGACGCCGCCTCGATCATGATCCGGCCCGGCCGCGACTGGCTGCCGCACCGTCCCGGCCAGTACGTCCGCATCGGCATCGACATCGACGGCGTCCGCCAGTGGCGCGCCTACTCGATCACCTCGGTGCTCGACCGCGCCGACGGCTGCTTCACCATCACCGTGAAGGCGATCCCCGACGGCAAGGTCAGCAACCACCTGGTGCACCGGGTGCAGCCCGGCACGATCATCCAGCTGGACCAGGCCACCGGGGAGTTCACGCTCCCCGAGGAGGCACCCGCCAAGTCGCTGTTCGTGACCGCGGGTTCGGGTATTACCCCCGTCATGGGCATCCTGCGCAACCACGCGCACCAGCTCACAGACACCGTGCTCGTGCACTCCGCGCCGACCGCCGACGACGTCGTCTTCGGTGAGGAGCTGCGGCAGATGGCCGCCGAGGGCGGCATCCACCTGATCGAGCAGCACACCGACACCGCCGGGATGCTCGACGCCCGCTCGATCGCCGAGCTGGTCCCCGACTTCCACGAGCGCGCCACCTGGGCCTGCGGCCCGATCGGCATGCTCGAGGCGCTCGAGGAGCACTGGGAGTCCGCCGGCGTCGCCGACCGGCTCTACACCGAGCGCTTCCGTCCCCGCGTCCTCGCCGGTGCCGGTGAGGGCGGGACCGTGACATTCGAGAAGAACGGCACGACCGTCGAGGTCGAGGGCACCACCCCGATCCTCGACGCCGCGGAAGAGGCGGGCGTCCTCATGCCGAGCGGTTGCCGCATGGGCATCTGCTACGGCTGCGTCCTGCCCCTGCGCGAGGGCGCCGTGCGCGACCTCCGCAACGGCGAGATCACCTCCGCGGACGACGTCGGCGACGGCGTCCTCGTCCAGACCTGCATCAGCGCGCCCGCCGGCGCCTGCTCCATCGACCACTGACCGTCCGAGCCCGAGGAGTCGCACCGTGACCGTCATCCAGAAGAAGCCCGAGAACCCGATCGCCCACCTCTCCGCCGAGGACATCGAGCTCATCGGCAAGGAGCTCGACACCATCCGCCAGGAGATCCGCGACAGCCTCGGCGAGGACGACGCGAAGTACATCCGCAAGGTCATCGACGTGCAGCGCAAGCTCGAGCTGGGCAGCCGCGCCGTCCTGCTGGGCTCGATCTTCCCGCCGGCCTTCGTCGTTGGCACCGTGGGTCTCTCGGTCGCCAAGATCCTCGAGAACATGGAGATCGGGCACAACATCCTGCACGGCCAGTGGGACTGGATGCGCGACCCGAAGATCCACTCCACGACGTGGGAGTGGGACATGGCCAGCCCGTCCGAGCAGTGGAAGCACTCGCACAACGAGCTGCACCACACGTACACGAACGTGATCGGCAAGGACAACGACCTCGGCTACGGCATCATGCGCGTCGACGAGGACCAGAAGTGGATGCCGATGTACCTCGCGCAGCCGCTCTGGAACTTCATCAACGCCTGCTTCTTCGAGTACGGCATCGCCGCCTACGACCTGGAGCTGGGCAAGAACCTGGCCACCAAGAAGCGCCGCAGCAACCCGAAGTTCCGGGCCGATGCCAAGAACGTGCTGAAGAAGATCCGCAACCAGGCGGCCAAGGACTACATCGCCCACCCGGTGCTGTCGGGCCCCTCGTTCGTGCCGACGCTGGTCGCCAACTTCACCGCCAACGTGGTGCGTAACCTGTGGTCGCACTCGGTGATCATGTGCGGGCACTTCCCCGAGGGCGTCGAGACCTTCGAGAAGACCTCGATCGACGGCGAGACCCGCGGCGAGTGGTACGTGCGCCAGATGCTCGGCTCGGCCAACATCTCCGGCAGCAAGGCCATGCACATCATGACCGGCAACCTGTCGCACCAGGTGGAGCACCACCTGTTCCCCGACCTGCCGAGCAACCGCTACGCCGAGATCGCCCCGCGGGTGAAGGACATCTTCGACCGCTACAACCTGACCTACCACTCCGCCCCGCTGTACAAGCAGGTCGGGAGCGCGTGGCACAAGGTCATCCGGCTCTCGCTGCCGAACGGCTGGCTGGCCGAGACGACGCCGAAAAACGCCCCGGCGCAGCTCGTGAAGCTGGCCAAGATGACCTTCGGTGGCAAGCAGGTCCGTCGCCAGCTGATGCGACAGTCGGCCGCCGCCGCCTGATTCCCCGCGACCGCTGAACGCGAGAGGCCCAGAACCGTCCTGGTTCTGGGCCTCTCGCGTTCACTGCTCGACCACCTCGCTGGGTTCCGACCGCCAGGTCAGGTTGTCCAGCCGCCGGCCGACGACGGCGCCCACCGGCACGTGGGTGATCTGCGCCAGGTCCTCCAGGGTTGCCGACACCACGTCCTCGAACTCCGCACCGCCGATCACGTCGGGCCCCATGCCCGCCGAGACGTAGTAGTCCGTGACGGCCAACCGCACGTCGTCCAGGGAGACGTCCAGGTCGCGGACGAGGGCAGTCGTGGTGGCCCGCATGGAGCTCATCCCGGTGAAGGCCCGACCGCAGCCGCAGCCGCCGTCCGGATCGTCCTCGTCGGTCGCGCAGACGAAGCCCAGCAGGACCAGTTCTCCCTCGATGGCGTAGCAGAAGTCACCCTCCTGCTCGCCCTGTCGTTCCTGCGTCGCCGTCAGCAGCTTCATGCCGGCAACCGTCGCACCGGGGTACGACAGTCCGGCCGCCCCTCACCAGCGGTTGCGGGCCTCCTCCGCCCAGCCCACCAGCCCGGCCAGGTCCACCCGATCGCCGTCGTCGGTGGTGGCCCAGCCGCTGAACTCCCCGAAGCACTGGTGGGTCTCCGAGGCGACGACGCCGAGGCTCGTCCGGGCGACCCGCTCGTGGAAGGGCACGAAGGTCACCTCAGCTGTCGCACCGGAGATCCGCCAGGGCCGCAGCCAGTCGCCGCGGTCGTACTCCCAGCGCAGCTCCTCGCCGATCTTGTGCATGCGGCCGTCGACCAGCACCGCGTTCTCCGTCATCCCGGTGCCCTCGGTCCACTTCCCGCCCAGCTGGATGCCCCGGCCGCCCGCGCCGCTGCCGGCCGCCCAGTTCCAGGTCATCGAGTACGGCCACCGGCCACGGCCGTGGTCCAGGACCGCGAACGACGTCGTCGGCTCCAGCCGCACCTCGTCGCCGTCGAGGGCGAGCACGCCCTCCACCGGCCGGGCGAGGTCCTTGACGGTGTACTGGAAGAGCCGATCGCTCCACGGCACGACCACGCCCAGGGACTCCTGACCCGCCGGCCGGTGCGCCACGACGTCGAGGGAGATCCCCGGCGCGGTGACCCGCAGGCGGGTGCCGGCGTCCACCGTCGCGAACTCGAGGCTCGTCGATCGGGTGCCTGCCGCGGCCGTGCCGACGCCGCTCCGGTCGGGGAGGGCCACACCTCGGGCGAGGGGCACGACGGCGTCCTGGACGCTCTCGCGGCCGCTGCGGCGGTCCAGCACGTAGACGCCGTGCACCCCGGCGTAGTCCAGCGAGGAGAGCGTCAGCCCGATGACGTGGGTGGGGGAGACGATTCCCCAGTACTCCCAGCGCTTGGTGCGGCCCCAGCCGCGCAGGTTCGCCCGGTGCAGCGGGCGGCGGGTCCAGCCCACCGCGTCGGGATTCACGCCGCCGTCGGGCCGGCACAGGTCGACGGGCGCGGTGATCTCGCGTTCGGGAGTGCGCACGGCGGGACCGTATCGGTCCCGCCGTGCGCACCCGTCGGGCTACGGGCGCAGGGCGGGCTGCGCGAAGTTCAGCCCCAGCAGCACGGTGGGGTCGGCCACCGGCACCTCCCAGACCGCCTCGGCGCCGTCCGGGTCGATGACCTGCCCGCCCTTGAGGAAGGCCGCGATCTGCGCCTGCCCCTGCCGTCCCGCGGGGTGCAGCAGGTTCAGCAGGAACCCGTGCGGGTTCGGCAGCTCGGGCATCGCCTTGTCGTTGCGGAACAGGCTCGTGCGGGACCACAGGTTCCCGGCGTCGACGAGCGTGTACGACGTCGGGTTGGGGACGGTCTCGTCACCGAAGGCGACCTGGACGAGGACCCGCTTCGGCTCGATCACCGGCGAGAAGGTCTCGGGGCTGCCCGGACGGGTCAGCCAGGTGGACTTCGCCAGGTAGTCCTGGATGGCCAGAGCCCCCGGAACCGTCGCGGTCACCGGCCTCTCGCCGCGGAGCGGCATCTGCTCCTGGAAGAAGTTCCTCGTCGGATCGGTGCTGTTGAGCAGCCCCGCCGCCTGCAGCGCCTGGGTGGTCAGCAGCCGGAAGGACGGCGACGTCCGCGCGATCTCGGTGACCGGACCGCCGGGCACGTTCAGCGCCGAGCGGGTGACGGCCTTGTCGGCACCGGTGAGCATGGTGCCGTAGATGCCGCCGAAGCTCTGACCGAAGTACGTGACGTTCGCGCCGGAGAGGTCGGCCGCCCGGTCCTTGTCGACGTCGGTGCCGCCGAGGGTCCGGATCAGCGTGGAGATGTCCAGTGACGTCTGCCGCAGGGCGTCCCGCGACGAGAGCGCTGCGGCGCCACCGGTGGCCGACGAGCCCTCGGTGCTGCCGATCGCCGTCCCCGGGTCGTCCTGGTCGACACCGCGACCGTAGGAGGGCAGCCGGGTCTGCTTGCCGCCGCTGTCGATGACCCATTCACTGGCCGGGCCGGCACCGTGGCCCACGACGTTCGTGCCGATCGTGGCGATGCCGCTCGGCGCGTTGGTGGCGGCGGCCAGGAAGACGTCCGCCGTCGACCGGGTGAAGCCGTGGCCGGAGACCGCGACCGGCCAGCCACCGGCCGGGGCCGTGCCCGCCGGGAGAACGGCGACGAACGGAAGGCGGGCGGCGCTGACCGGCGCCGGACCGAGATCGCGCGTCGGCGTCTGCCGGATCGTGACGTCGGGTCCGAGCCAGTTCGGAGCGAGGTAGGAACCGAAGACGAGAGTGCCGTTGGCCACCGGCTGCACGACCGGCGTCACCGCCGGCGCCGGCTCGGGGGCGGGCTGCAGTCCGGGCGCGGAATCCAGGTCGGCCGAGAAGCCGACGGTGGTCCCCGCGGCCGGGAAGACCCCCTCGACGCGCAGGCCCGGGGTGACGCCGACCGCCTTCAGCGCCTTGCTGCCGGACTGGATCTGCCGGGTCAGGTCCAGGAGACCGTCGGTCGCGCTCATCGTCGTGAAGGTGTCCTGGCGGCCCTTCGTGGTCGCGCTCTCCGCGACCCGGATGGTGTACCGGGTGCCAGGAGCCAGCTGCTTCGCCGGGTGCGCGTAGAGCGTCTTGCCAGCCGGGTCCCAGACGACGCGGTCCACGCCGATGCTCGCTCCGCCGGACGCAGGCCGCACGGTGACCAGCCGAGCCGCGGCCACGGGGTCGACGGCGCTGTTGAACCGGATTGCCAGGCGAGGGTCCAGGTCGAAACCGTCGAGCTGGTTGAGCCGCTGCACGAGACCGCAGGTGACCTCGGCGCCGCAGTTGCCGGCCGGCAGGTTCACCCGGCGGCCGGTGAGCTGGCCCTTGTCGGCGACGGTGAGGGTGTCGGAGGGAAAGACGGACACGGGGTTGGCCCTCGGCGGGGTCGCCAGGGCGGGTGTTGCGGTGGCCGTGACGGCGAACGTCACGGCCAGGGTGCCGACGACCGACGCGGTCGTCCGGCGCCATGAGCGGTAGGACACGGGGGCTCCAAATACTGAGGGGACCCTGTTCCTAGCCGAGAGTGACGTGGGGCACAACCGATCGGTCGTCGAATCGATCTTGATGACTGTTTCCCGTGAAACGCGTCCGCCCGCCGCTCGCGAGGCGAGAGGCGGGCGGTCGGTGCGGATCGGAGGGCTAGTTGGCCATGTCCACGAAGCGGCTGTAGTGCCCCTGGAAGGCGACGGTGACGTTGGCCGTGGGGCCGTTGCGGTGCTTGACCAGCATGATGTCGGCCTCGCCGGCCCGCGGGGACTCCTTCTCGTACATGTCCTCGCGGTGGATCATCATGACCATGTCGGCGTCCTGCTCGATCGAGCCGGACTCACGGAGGTCGGAGAGCATCGGCTTCTTGTCCTGACGCTGCTCCGAGCCACGGTTCAGCTGCGACATCGCGATGACCGGGAGCTCGAGCTCCTTGGCCAGCAGCTTCAGCGCACGGGAGAACTCCGAGACCTCCTGCTGGCGGCTCTCGACCTTCTTGCCGGAGGTCATCAGCTGGAGGTAGTCGATGACGATCAGCTTGAGGTCGTTGCGCTGCTTGAGCCGCCGCGCCTTGGCCCGGATCTCCATCATCGTCATGTTCGGGGAGTCGTCGATGTACAGCGGCGCATCGGCCACCTCGCCCATGCGGCGGGCGAGCTTCGCCCAGTCCTCGTCGGACAGCGTGCCGGCGCGCATGTGGTGCAGCGGCACCTTCGCCTCGGCCGAGAGCAGACGCATGGTGATCTCGTGCTTGCTCATCTCGAGCGAGAAGATGCAGGCCGGCATCCCGTGCTTGACCGTCGCCGACCGGGCGATGTCCAGCCCCAGCGTGCTCTTGCCGACACCGGGTCGCGCCGCGATGACGACCATCTGACCGGCCTGCAGACCGTTGGTCAGCTCGTCCAGGTCGCGGATGCCGGTGGGCACACCGCGTGCGGTGCCACCGCGGGAGGCGATCGCGTCGAGCTCGTCCATCGTGGGCTGCAGGACGTCCTCGAGGCGCGAGTAGTCCTCGCTCATCCGCTTCTCGGTGACGTCGTAGATCTCCTGCTGGGCGCGGTCGACGATGTCGTCGACGTCGCCCTTGCCGCCGGCCGCGCCGTAGCCCAGCTGGACCACGCGGGTGCCCGCCTCAACGAGCCGGCGCAGCACGGCCTGCTCGGCCACGATCGCGGCGTAGTAGCCGGCGTTGGCCGCCGTGGGCGTCGAGGCGATGAGGGTGTGCAGGTAGACCGCGCCGCCCATCTTCGACAGCTGGTCGGTGCGGTTGAGCTCCGCGGCCACGGTGATGGCGTCGGCGGGCTCGCCCCGGCCGTAGAGGTCGATGATGCAGTCGAAGATCACCTGGTGGGCCGGCCGGTAGAAGTCGGCGCCGTGCAGGACCTCGACGACGTCGGCGATCGCGTCCTTGCTCAGCAGCATGCCGCCGAGCACCGACTGCTCCGCCGCGACGTCCTGGGGCGGCTGCCGGTCGTACGCCGGCGCCGTCGCAGTCGGTCGGCTGAACTCGTCGGCCACCGCCACGGGGGTACCTCCATCTCCTTGCGGGCGCGCCCGCGACACCACTGCGCGCAGGGGAAGTACGCGAGTTCGACGGGCTGCGCCGGACCGAACAGACGTTCGGTCACTGCCTACCGGAGGGGACTGACAGTCCCGGGATCCGGCGGCCACGGAGGACGTTAGGGAAGGCGAGCCGCCGCAGTCCACCACCGGTGTGCACGCCGATCTGCACAACTTGTGGACAAGTCGGTGGACGGAGGCGTGTCGACATGTGGAGAAAGCGGGGGACAGCCGGGGCACCTGTTCCCCGAACACCGCGCCGACCTGCGCGAACACCGTCCCACTGCTGTGGACGGGAAATTGGCCCCAACTTTTTTTCGCGACGCGCACCACGAGTCACACGGGCGCGCGGACACCGACGGGACGGCGCGCGTCCACCGCTGGGCCACTGTGGCGACACCGCGCGCAGCGGCCTCAGGAGCTACCTGGTCCACGAATGCCGCGAGGGGCGCCGGACGGTTGTCCGACGCCCCTCGCGGGCGGTACAGAGCCACTCAGCGGCTCACCGGCATCAGCCGGCGACGACCTCGATGGTCAGCTGAGAGACGACCTCGGGGTGCACCCGCACGGTGACGGTGTGCTGGCCCGTGGTCTTGATGCTGCTGGGCAGCTCGATCCGGCGACGGTCCAGCTCCGGGCCGCCGGCAGCGGTGACCGCAGCGGCGACGTCGGCGGTGGTGACCCGGCCGAACAGGCGGCCGCCGTCGCCGGCGCGAGCCGGCACACGGACGGTCAGACCGGTGAGGCGACCGGCCACGGCCTGCGCCTCCTCGAGGGACCGCACGTCGCGGGTGGCACGCGCCCGGCGCAGGGACTCGACCTGCTTCTCGGCACCGCGGGTGGCCAGGATGGCCAGACCGCGGGGCAGGAGGTAGTTGCGGCCGTAGCCGCCCTTGACCTCGACGGAGTCGCCGGAGGAACCGAGACCGGTGACCTCCTGCGTGAGGATCAGCTTCATGGTGCTCATGATCAGCGCGCCGTGGAGGTGTAGGGCAGCAGCGCCATCTCGCGGCTGTTCTTCACGGCCACGGCGACGTCACGCTGGTGCTGGCTGCAGTTGCCGCTGACGCGGCGGGCACGGATCTTGCCGCGGTCGGAGATGAACTTCCGCAGCAGGGTCGTGTCCTTGTAGTCGACGTAGGTCGCCTTGTCCTTGCAGAACTGGCAGACCTTCTTCTTGGGCTTGCGAACAGGAGGCTTGGGCACCTGGTTCTCCAGAAAAAGTGAGGGGGATCAGAAAGGAGGCTCGTCGGACGGGCCGGCCGGCGTCGACCAGGGGTCGCTCGCACCGCCGCCACCGCCGCCACCGAAGCCGCCGCCACCACCGCCGCCGCCGAAACCGCCGCCGCCACCGCCACCCTCACCGCGGGAGGCCTTGGTGACCTTCGCGGTGGCGTAGCGCAGCGAGGGGCCGATCTCGTCGACCTCGAGCTCGATGACGGTGCGCTTCTCGCCCTCCTTCGTGTCGAAGGAGCGCTGCTTGAGGCGGCCGCTGACGATCACGCGGGAGCCACGGGTGAGCGACTCGGCCACGTTCTCGGCCGCCTGACGCCACACGTTGCAGCGGAGGAACAGCGCTTCGCCGTCCTTCCACTCCTGCGACTGACGGTCGAAGGTCCGGGGCGTGGACGCCACGGTGAAGTTGGCGACGGCAGCGCCGGACGGCGTGAAGCGCAGCTCCGGATCGGCGGTGAGGTTGCCGATGACGGTGATGACGGTTTCGCCGGCCATGGTCAGTGGACCTCGGGGCGCATCAGCTTCGTGCGGAGCACCGACTCGTTCAGGTTCAGCTGGCGGTCCAGCTCCTGCACGGCGGCCGGCTCGGCCTGGATGTCGATGACGGCGTAGATGCCCTCGGCCTGCTTGTTGATCTCGTAGGCCATCCGACGGCGGCCCCAGATCTCGGTCTTGACGGTGCCACCGGAGTTGGTGACGACGGTCAGGAACCGGTCGAGCGAGGGAGCGATGGTGCGCTCCTCGAGATCGGGGTCGAGGATGACCATCAGTTCGTAATTGCGCACGGAGAACCCCACCTCCTCTGGTCTCAGCGGCTGCAGGGGATCTGCAGCAGGAGGGTCGTACATGCGTCGCGCGCCCCGGCGGCCTCACGAGAGAGCCGGAACGCGCGAGTCCAGGCTACCAGCGATGGGCGGGTGGTCCTCCCCCGCCGTCCCGAGGGCCCCGGGAACGGCCGTGGCCGCCGCCCCCGGAGGGACGACGGCCACGGCCGGTGTGAGTGGTTGGTCAGCGCGTCTCGCGGGACGCCTGGTGGGTGCGGACCAGGGCCGCGGTGACGGCGGCGAGCGCGACCACGGCGGCGAGGGCCGCGGCGGGCAGCGCCACGGGCTCGGACGACGAGGCGTTCACCGTCTCGCTCTCGGCGCTCTCCTCGTCGAGCGTCGCGCCGTCCAGGCCGGCCAGCTGACCGAAGACCGGCACCGACGCACCGTCGTAGGAGCCGGCGACACCGCCGGACCCGGACCCGGCACCGGAACCGGAGCCGAAGCGGCCGGCCGCATCCGCGCTCGCACCCGGGAAGGAGAACCGGGCGGGGTCGAACGCCGCGATGGCGCCCCGGCTGCCGGCCGACATGGGCACGGAGCCGCCCATCGGGTACTGGTACTGGTCGCCGGGGCCGTTGACGTCCGGACGCTCCGTCGGGGCCGGGTCACCCGCGGGCGGCGGCGTGGGAACGGGGGCGCCCGGCGGGTTCGGCTCGGTGAGCCCCGGCACCTGCGGCAGCGTCACCTGGGGCAGCTGCGGCAGGTTGACACCCGGCAGGTTCGGCAGGACGGGGGCGATCGTCTGCACGACGTACGGAACGGGCGCCGGCAGCGGCGGCAGGGAGCCCAGCACCCGGTCGACGACCTGCTGGACGCTGACGCCGAGCGGCAGGGACGCCTGCGGGACGACGCGGTACGTGTAGGTGATCGCGCCGGCCGTGGCGGGGGCGTCGAACCTCCAGGCCGCGCTCTGCTCGGGCTGCAGCTTGCGCGTCTCCCCGAAGAAGGAGACGGCGACGTCGGTGTACACCGTCGCCCCGACCGAGATGTTGCCGAGCGGGAGCGGGATCGAGATGCCGCCACGGTTCTCCGCGGGGATCTTGTTCACGAAGGTGACCGTGCCGCCCGGGTCGATGCTGGCCAGCGGCGGCGTGACGTTCCGGATCTCCACCGTCGCGGCCGGCGCGGCCTGGGCCTCGGGTGCTGCGGCGACCGATGCGGTGACGACACCCATCCACGCGAGGACCGCCGCGGCGATACCCCGCCGGGCTGTACGACGGATGCGACCCGTTGCCATCTTCTGCTCCTCCACGTCGTCACACCATTACTGGCGAGTAACCCCCGTCACGCCCTTCAACGAAGATGTGACGCAAGCGATACGGGTAAACCTGCAAGTAGTCGGAGATTCGAGGAGCACGCATGGGATCGCACCCGATCGGCGTACACGTCGGCACCGATCCGGCCGGCGGTGACGAGCTCGCCGCCGGCGGTCCGCTCGCCCGAGCGGCCGAGATGGATGCCGACGGCGTCCAGATCTTCCTGGCCGATCCGCAGGGCTGGACGGCACCGGGACCGCGGCCCGACGCCGAGCAGCTGCGCGACTCGGGGCTCGCCGTCGTGGTGCACGCGCCCTACGTGCTGAACGTGGCGACGACGAACAACCGCATCCGCATCCCGAGTCGCAAGCTCCTGGGCAAGCACGCGGAGGCCGCGGCCGCCGTGGGCGCCCGGGGCCTGGTGGTGCACGGCGGCCACGTCCTCGCCGCCGACGACCCCGCCGCAGGCGTCGACAACTGGCGCAAGACCTTCGCCCGGCAGGCGGACGAGGGTGGCTTTCCGCTCCCCGTCCTGATCGAGAACACCGCGGGCGGCGGCAACGCGATGGCGCGCGACCTCGACGCCCTGGCCCGGCTCTGGGACGCCGTGGGCGAGTTCGGCGCCGGCTTCGTGCTCGACACCTGTCATGCCTGGGCCGCCGGCTGGGATCTCACCACCGCGGTGGCCGACGTCCGGGCGATCACCGGCCGGATCGACCTGGTCCACCTCAACAACAGCCGGGACGCCGCCGGGTCCAGCCGTGACCGGCACGCCCCCCTGGCCGCCGGCGAGATCCCGACCGAGCTCCTCGTCGAGGTGGCCCGCGCCGCCGACTGCCCGGTGGTGCTCGAGACCCCCGGGGACGCCGCGAGCCACGCGGAGGAGATCGCCTCCTTGAGGTCAGTCCTGGGCTGACCTCTCCTGGCTCACCTGGTGTCGTCCTGGCTCACCGTCGATCGTGAGCCAGGACGCCTGGTGATCAGGAGACCTGATCGTTCCGGGAGGCGGCCGGCGGCGAGGACGACGACGTCGCCACTCCGCTCGAGCGGACCGCCGGCGGGGTCGTCCACGCCCGGCCAGCTGGTGCGGACGACGTCGCGGTCGGGGTCCAGCACGTCCCGCACCACGAGCGCCATGAGCGCGACGACGGCGACGTCGCGGAGCACCACGGCGAGCAGGAACCACTCGACGTCCACGCCGCGGGCGTCCGGCCCCAGGTACCAGAGCAGCCGGGGAACCCACAGGAGCGCCTCGGTCGCCTGCCAGAGCAGCAGCGACCGCCAGCGCGGCCGTGCCAGCACGGCCAGGGGGAGCAGCCACAGCGAGTACTGCGGGCTCCAGACCTTGTTGGTGAGCAGGAAGACCGCCACGAGGAGGAAGGCGATCTGGGCCACGCGGGGCCGGACGGGCGCCGCGAGCGTCAGCCACCCGACCGCCGCCACCCCGGCGAGCAGCGCCACCGCAACCAGCGCGTTGAGCACGACCGGCGTCTGCCCCTCGGCCAGCGGGCCGTCGAGGATCCCGTCGTCGGTGAGGTGCAGCGCCAGGTTCCACAGCGAGTCCGGATCCGCGGGGCGGACGCTGTTGAGCCGGAAGAAGCGTCCCCAGTTCTCCGTCGCCAGCCACGCGACGGGCACGTTGACCAGCGCCCAGGCCCCGGCCGCCGCCAGCGCGGTGCGCAGCCACACGCGGAGCAGCCCTGCCCGCAGGCAGAGCAGGAAGAGCGCGCCCAGGAGGAAGGCCGGGTAGAGCTTCGCCGCCACGCCGAGCCCGATCAGGACCCCGGCCAGCACGGGACGGTTCCGCGCCCACGCCCACATCCCGAGGGTCGCGAGCGCCACCGCGAACAGGTCCCAGTTGGTGAAGGCGTGCACGACGAGCAGGGGCGAGAGCCCGATCATCGCCGCGTCCCAGGGTCGCCGCCCCGCCAGGGCCAGCACCGCCCGGACGACGAGGAAGGCGCAGGCGGTGAGCAGCAGGCAGGTGACCACGTAGTAGCTCTGCACCGGCGGCACCGACGGGAGCGCCGCCGAGACGGCGGCCATCCGGTCGTAGGTCCCCGAGACCGCCGCGGCGGCGGCCATGAAGCCGCCCGTCAGCACCGGGTACTCGACGTCGCTCTCCAGGTAGGGGAGCGCGCCGTCGTCGAGGCCGTGCAGGCCGAACAGCGGCACGGTGTCGGAGTAGCAGAAGTGCGTGTACTGGACCTGCCCGGTCCAGTCCCCGTCGGCGCACGGCGCCTGCTTCACCCACGCGACGGCGAGCGCCAGCACGGCGAACAGCAGGCAGATCCGCAGCGGCGTCCAGAACAGCGCCCGCCCCGTGACGGCGAACCGTCCCCACGGCCCGCCCACGGCCTCGCTGGCCTGGCGGACGACCGGATCGGTCCAGGACGGCACCACCCGGTCGGGGGACGGCGTTCCACGTGGAACGACCACGGGCCCGTCCGCGGTGGCGGACGGGCCCGTGGGTGCGGTGCTCATGCGAGCAGTGTGCGGGATGGCTCAGCGGTTCCCGGGGGGCAGGACCGGCTGGCCGGGTGCCGGCTGGCCCGGGGCGCTCCCGCCACCGCCGCCCGGGTTCGTGCCGGTGCCGTCGCCCGTGCCGCCGTCGCCCGTGCCGTCGCCCGTGCCACCACCCCCCGTGCCGTCACCCGTTCCCGTGCCCCCGCCCGGATTGCCGGTGTCGGCCGGCCGCGTGGTCACCGAGGGGTCGTTCGGGGCGTAGTCCTGGCTGTCCGGGACGCCGTCCCCGTCGCTGTCCCTCGGCTGCGTCGGCCGCGTGGTCACCGTGCGGTCGTTCGGGGCGAAGTCCTGGCTGTCCGGGACGCCGTCCCCGTCGCTGTCCACGACCACCGGCTGCGTCGGCCGGGGGGCCGGGGCCTCGGTCGTGGGTGCGGCCACGCCCTCGCCGCTGTCCCCGCGGATGAGCGCCTTGTCCGGGAGGTCCTCCTTGGGGGTCCCGGACAGCACGGCGTTCATGAACCGCTGCCAGATGGCACCGGGCAGCCCCGAGCCGTAGATGATCCGCCCGTCGACGGTCTCGATCGGGTCGCTGGGTGAGTCGTTGCCCATCCACACCGCGGCCGAGATCGACGGCGTGTAGCCCACCATCCAGGCATCGGAGTTGTTCTCGCCCTGGCCCTGCGTACCGGTCTTGCTGGCCACCTCGCGGCCGCCGTCCAGCGACCGCTTCGAGTAGGCCGCCACACCCTTCGTCGCCACGGTCACGTCGTTGACGACGTCGCTCTGCAGCACCTGGTCCCCGGGCTCACCGGGGTTGTCCACCAGCACCGTGCCGGCGCTGTCGGTGACCTTGGCGATGAAGTGCGCCGGCCGGTAGATCCCGCCCGCGGCCAGGGTCGCGAAGCCCTGGGCCTGGTCGATCGGGCGCATCTCGTACTCGCCGATGCCGATCGAGGAGCCGGTGGTCCCGCTCTCCCCGCTGGCCAGGGTCCGGTCCCCCTTGAGGTTGCCGCCCTGCCACGTGTCCGGCAGCCCGGTGGCCGCACGGATGGTCTCCCGCACGTTCTCCGGGCCGACCTCGTAGGCCAGGCCGTAGTACGTGGTGTTCAGCGAGCGGGTCATGGCCTCGGTCAGGGTGCAGGCCGGGCAGCTGGCGCCGCCGGAGTTGACGACCGGCAGGCCCGGGCGGTCCTCGAACTCCTGGTTGTTGCTGCCGTCCCGACGAGCCTGGATGCCGATGCCCTGGTCCAGCGCCGTGGCCAGCACGTAGGGCTTCACCGACGAGCCCGGCTGGCGCTGGGCTTGCGCGTAGTCGGTGCCGACGCCGTCCTGGCCGCCGTAGTAGGCCACGATGCCGCCGGTGCGGGGATCGATGGCGACCAGCGCCTCCCGCAGACCTTCCGGCTCCCCCTCCATGACCGCCTGGACGCTGGCGGCGGCGGCGTCCTGCGCCGGCTTGCTGATCGTGGTGGTGATCCGCAGGCCGCCGGCGTTGATCTGCTGCTCGGGGTACTCGAGCGCTTCGAGCTCGCTGCGGACCTGACTGACGATGTGGCCCTCGGGACCCGTCGGCATGCCAAGGGTGGCACCGCCCTTGGGCAGCACCGGCGGGTAGACCGAGGCCTCGCGCTCGCCGTCGGTGAGCCAGCCCTCCTCGACCATCGCGTCGAGGACCAGGCCCCAGCGGTCCTGGGCGCCCTCCGGGTTGACCTCCGGGTCGTAGGCCGACGGGCTGCGCACCAGGACGGCGAGCACGGCGCCCTGCTGCGCGGTGAGCTGTGCCGCGGGCACGCCGAAGTAGGTGTTCGCCGCGGCCTCGATGCCGTAGGCGCCGCGGCCGTAGTAGATGGTGTTGAGGTAGTTCTCGAGGATCTGCTCCTTCGAGAAGTTGTTGTCCAGCTTGATCGCCAGGAAGAGCTCCTGGAACTTGCGGCTGAACGTCTGCTCCGACGTCAGGAACGCGTTCTTGACGTACTGCTGGGTGATCGTGGAGCCACCCTGGGTCGAGCCGCCGCTGACGTTGTTCCAGGCGGCGCGCACGATGCCGGTGAAGGAGATGCCGGGATCGGTGTAGAAGCTGCGGTTCTCCGCGGCGAGCACCGCCCGCTGCGCCGGCTCGGAGATCTGGGCCAGCGGCACGTTCGTGCGGTTCTCGTCGCCCAGCCGGGCCATCTCGGTGACGCCGTCGGAGTAGTACATGATCGTCGTCTGCTTGGTGGAGACCGAGTCGGGGCTCGGCACCTCGGTGCTGGCGTAGACGACGCCGACGAACACGCAGAGCAGCGCGAGCATCCCGCCCATCACCGCGGCGGCGATCTTCAGCCGGCGCTTGCGCTTCTGCTTCTTGCTGCGCGCGGCCTTGCCCTTCGTGGCCGGGCCCTTCGTCCCCGGGCGGGCCGGCGGACGACCCGACCCCGCGGCCCCGGAGCGCGCGGCGGTCGTGCCGCCGCGGGACGCGGTCGTGCCCCCGCGGGAGGCCGTGGTGCCGGCACGGGGCGGCACGGGCGGACGCCCGCGGCCACCGGCCGGCGGCCGGCCTGCGCCGCCGCCTCCTCCGCCGGTGCTGCGGGTACGCGTGGCCGACGGTCGGCGGACCGACCCGGACCGCGGCGCGACGGGCGAGGTCTCGTCGTGACTGGGCACGAGCACACCCCTTCCTGACTGTCATGGGCGCCGGGCACCTGCCCGGACGCGGTGGAGCGTCTTCAGCTGTGGAGCGGGTCGGACCCGCGAGGCCGCCGGTCCCGTCCCGCGTGCGCGGGCCGGAGACCGGCCGACCGACTACTTCTCCGTGGCCACCCGGCGGCGCCCCCGCCGGGACTGGCGCCCCGGCTCGGGCTCGGCACCGAGGACGTAGGAGCAGTCGAGGTGGTTCCAGCCGCAGCTGCGGCACACCTCGACGCGGTACACGGAGAACTCCTCCTGGGCGGCGTCCATGCGGGCGAGCTCGGCCTCCGTCTTGGCCTGACCTGCCACCGGCCCGAGGCGGTCGCCGTACACGTAGCTCACCAGTGTCACGCGGTCCCGGCGGCAGACCGGACAGGTCACGTCCGTCTGCTGCCCGTGGTACTTCGCGGCCCGGGAGAGGTACGGACTGGCGTCGCAGACCTCGAACAGACCGGCGCGCCCTGCGTGCACGTCGGCGAGGACGGCTCGCCGCTGCAGCGAGTAGTCCACGACGGATCGACGTCCGGGCACGGGCGCCAATGTACGCACGGCGCGTCGCGGATGGGGTCTCCCATGCGGCGACATACGCCGCGCTGCGCACCATGCGCCCCGACCGTCCCGCGACGACGGGCGCATACGGGCCGATGTATCGTGGCGATACATCGACACGGAGACGACGGGAGGGCGAGATGCTCGAGTTCGCCATCCTCGGTCTGCTGCACCAGTCCCCGATGCACGGGTACGAGCTGCGCAAGCAGCTCGCGGCCGTCCTCGGCGGGCTGCGCAGCATCTCCTACGGCTCGCTGTACCCCGCGCTGCGGCGGATGCAGGCGGCCGGGCTCATCACCACCGATGAGCCCACCCCGCGTGCCCTGCTGCCGGCCGACGCACCGCCGCTCACCGGACGGCGCGGGAAGGTGGTCTACACGATCACCGCGGAAGGCAAGGAACGCTTCCACGAGCTCGTCGGCCAGACCGGCCCGGAGGCCTACGACGACGACGGGCTCTTCGGGGTCCGCCTGGCCTTCTTCCGGCACACGGCCCGGGACGCGCGGCTGCGGATCCTCGAGGGCCGCCGGCGCACGGTCGAGCAGCAGCGGGAAGGGCTGCGAGCCTCGCTGAGCCGGACCCGCGAGCGGCTCGACCGCTACACCCTCGAGCTGCAGCGGCACGGCCTGGACTCGGTGGACCGGGAGGTCCGCTGGCTGTCGGAGCTGATCGATTCCGAACGCCGGGAGGGCGAGGGCGGTTCGCACGAGCCCCCCGGCACGACCTGAACCAGGCGGCGGGGCCAGGCCCCTCCGTCAGTCATCACCGGACCGCTCGCGGTTCACGTACACCGGACCAACGGTCCAGGGAGAAGGAGAGTCATGGGGTCAGTCAAGGTCGCCATCGTCGGCGTCGGTAACTGCGCCGCCTCGCTCGTGCAGGGCGTCGAGTACTACAAGGACGCCGACGAGACGGCGTCCGTGCCGGGGCTGATGCACGTCCGGTTCGGCGAGTACCACGTCTCCGACATCGAGTTCGTCGCCGCGTTCGACGTGGATGCCAAGAAGGTCGGGCGTGACCTCTCCGAGGCCATCGTGGCCAGCGAGAACAACACGATCAAGATCTGCGACGTCCCGCCGCTGGGCGTGACCGTGCAGCGCGGCACCACGCTCGACGGTCTCGGCAAGTACTACCGCGAGACGATCGAGGAGTCCGACGATTCTCCGGCCGACATGGTCACCGCCCTGCGCGAGTCCGGCGCCGACGTCCTCGTCTGCTACCTCCCCGTCGGATCGCAGCAGGCCGCCGAGTTCTACGCGCAGGCCGCGATCGACGCCGGCGTCGCCTTCGTGAACGCGCTGCCGGTCTTCATCGCCGGCACCAAGGAGTGGGCGGACAAGTTCACCGCCGCCGGTGTGCCGATCGTCGGTGACGACATCAAGAGCCAGGTCGGCGCCACCATCACCCACCGTGTGCTCGCCAAGCTGTTCGAGGACCGCGGCGTGCAGCTCGACCGCACGATGCAGCTGAACGTCGGTGGCAACATGGACTTCAAGAACATGCTCGAGCGCGAGCGCCTGGAGTCCAAGAAGATCTCCAAGACCCAGGCCGTCACCAGCCAGGTGGACCGGGACATGGGCAAGGACAACGTGCACATCGGCCCGTCGGACCACGTGCCGTGGCTCTCGGACCGCAAGTGGGCCTACGTCCGCCTCGAGGGCCGCGCGTTCGGTGACGTCCCGCTGAGCCTCGAGTACAAGCTCGAGGTCTGGGACTCCCCGAACTCGGCCGGCATCATCATCGACGCCGTCCGCGCCGCGAAGATCGCCAAGGACCGCGGGATCGGCGGCCCGATCCTGTCGGCGTCGTCGTACTTCATGAAGAGCCCGCCGGTGCAGTACGACGACAGCGAGGCCCGCGACGCCGTCGAGGCCTTCATCGCCGGCACCATCGAGCGTTAAAGGACCGGCCTCCCCCCCACGCCTCGCACGCTCGGCGCGGGACCCTGAAGGCCGGCCGTTCCAGACAGTCACCGGGGCCCGCATCTCTCAGGGGATGCGGGCCCTGCTGCGTTTCCTGCCCGGCGGAGGGAGCTGCGCTCCCTAGGCTCCCGGGCATGCCCGCCCGCCGTCCGCTCGCCACCCGGGCAGGGACGGCGGCGCTCGCGCTGCTCCTCCTCGCCGGGTGCTCCGCCGACGAGCGCTCGCCGGGGGAGGCGATCACCGAGGACGAGGCCGCGACACTGGCCGAGCTGCTGCACCGCAACCACGAAGAGGGCGGCGCCGACTTCGTCGTCTCGGTGCCCTTCGGCGACGACGCCCTGCTCGAGCTGACCGGCGAGGTCGACTTCGAACGGGGGGTCGGCCGGGCCCAGGCCGTGACCGTGGTCGACGACGAGGAGCGCGACTCCCGCACCCTCTTCTTCGACCGCGACGAGCTGTGGTGCGGCGACGTCCCCGGGCTGGCCGACGCCCTGGCCGCCGACGGCGCACCGGACGCCGCCTACCTCCGCCGCGAGCTCCCCGCCGACCCGGAGGACCCCGAACTCCTCGACGTCCTGGTGGCGATGCTGCTCAACCTCGCGCAGCCCGAGGCCGACGACCCCGCCCTCTTCCTCGACGGTCCCTACCGCTGGCAGGCCGAGGAGCCGATCGACGGCCGCCCGACGGTCGTCTACCGGCTCCGCGAGGGACGCAGCGTCGCGGTCGACGCGGGGGACCAGACGCTGGTGCAGTACCGCGCCACGCTCCCGGACAGCGGCCTGGACGTGACGCTCACGCTCGCCGACCACGGGACCCGGCAGGTGACCCTGCCGACAGCGGCGGAGACGGCGGCCGCGGCGGACCACCCGAAGGTGGCGAAGGCGTTCGGCGTGTGAAAAAGGCCCCTCCGAGGAGGGGCCGAAAAAGTGGGAAGGGCGGTCTCTTCCCCAGACCGCCCTTCCCGACGTCCTTCTTACCAGACCCGCCGCGGTCGCGCAGCCCTTCGCGGGCGCGTCGGACGATCAGTTCGCGGCGGGGTCCGCGGGCGCGGTGGAGAGCACCGCGAGACGGCCGGTCTGGCGGCCCATCACGTCGCGCCACAGCTCCGGGCCGGACAACTGGCTGAGCACGTCCCCGGAGGAGCTGGGCACGCACGCCCAGGCGCCCTCGGCGATCTCCCCGGCCAGCTGACCGGGGGACCAGCCCGCGTAGCCGGCGAACACCCGCAGCCCGGTGAGCCGGCCGGCCAGGGCCTCGGGGTCCCCGTCGAGGTCGACCAGGTGCACGTCACCGGCCACCGGCCGGAGCCCGGCCGCCGGGTCCGGCTCCCCGGCGGTGGCCAGGCACAGCGCGGTGTCGGTCTCGCACGGGCCGCCGACGTGGAAGACCCCCGGTTCCACCGCGAGGTCGCACCAGCCGGGCAGGACGTCCCGGATCTGCACCTGACTGGGACGGCCGAGGACGACGCCCAGCGTCCCGGTGTCGGAGTGGTCCAGGACGTAGACGACGGTGCCGGCGAACGTCGGGTCCTGCAGCGAGGGCATGGCCACCAGGAGACTGCCCGCGCTGACGTCGTCGAGGCAGCCGATCGACAGCGCCGGAACGGCACGCACGCGGCGGCGGCCGGTCACGGGCCGAGGCGGCGGACCGGAGTCGGGATCGGGCGTCGCGGGCACCGGGGACATCTTCCCCAGTGTGCCCCACCGAACGGCCCCGGGTACGGCCCGAGCGCGCGGCCATAGGCTGCCCGGGTGGCCAGGGCGGGGACGGCGGTGCGCTCGCTGCTGGCCCGCCGGGACTTCCGCCGGCTGCTGGGCACCCGCCTGCTCTCCCAGTTCGGCGACGGCGTCCTCCAGGCGGCCCTGGCCGGCACCGTGCTGTTCAACCCGCAGCGTGCCGCCGAGCCGGCCGATGTCGCCGCCGCGTTCGCGGTGCTGCTCCTGCCCTACTCGCTGGTCGGGCCGTTCGCCGGGGTGTGGCTGGACCGCTGGAGCCGGCGCCAGGTGCTGCTGCGGGCGAACCTGCTGCGTGCGGTGCTCGTGGCGGTGGTCGCCGCGACGATCCTGGCCGGCATCGACGGACCCGCCTTCTACGCGGCCGGGCTGGCGGTCTTCTCCGTCAACCGGTTCATCCTCTCCGCGCTGTCCGCGGGGCTGCCGCACACGACCGACCAGGCCTCCCTCGTGCCGGCCAACGCGCTCTCGACGACGTCGGGCTCCGCCGCCACGGTCGTCGGCGGCGCCGCGGCCCTGGTCCTGCTGCCGCTGACCGGCTCGGGCGACGCCGGGTACGCCGCGATGGCGCTGGCCGCCGCGCTGCCCTACCTCGGCGCGGCGGCGGTGGTGTCCGGGTTCGACCGCGCGTACCTCGGCCCGGACGACGTCGTCCGCACGGCCCGGCTGACGGTGGGCCAGGTGGCCGCCGGCATGGTCTCGGGAGCCCGGCACGTCTGGCGCGATCTCCCGGCCCGGGCCGCCCTCACGGTCATCGGCCTGCACCGGTGCCTGTTCGGGATCCTGACGCTGATGACCCTGCTGCTGCACCGCGGCACCTTCACCGCGGGTAGCGGGCTCTTCCCCGGCGGGCTGACCGGCCTCAGCCAGGTGGTCGCCGCCGGTGCCGTGGGCACGGTGAGCGCGGCGGTGCTGACCCCCGTCGTGGTCGACCGGTTCGGCCGGCAGGCCTGGACCGTCGCCCTGCTGGTCGTCGGCGGGCTCTCCCAGCTCGGACTCGGGCTGCTCTTCCACCCCGGCGCCGCCGTCGCGGCCGGCTTCCTGCTCGGCTTCCTGGGCCAGGGCGTGAAGATCTGCGTCGACAGCACGCTCCAGGAGCGCGTCGACGACGCCCACCGCGGTCGGGTGTTCTCCGTGTACGACACGGTCGCCAACGTCGGCTACGTCGCGGCGGTCGCCGCCGCCGCGCTCGTGCTGCCGGCCTCCGGCGTCTCCCGGCCGGTGCTGGCAGTGGTGGGGGCCGGGTACGTGCTCGCGGCGGTGCTGCACGTCCGCATGACCGGCCGCGCGGCCGGGAGCGACGCCGGCCGGAGGCTCCGGAGCTAGAGGTCGGGCACGCAGGGGCCGCTGCCGAGCGCGGTCAGACCGGTGAGGTCGCCGGGGGCGAAGTCGGTCACCGCCCGCCGGGCCTCGGGGTACATCAGCTCGTCGTCGTCGTCGACGTGCGCCAGCCCGACCAGGTGGCCGAGCTCGTGCAGGACGATGCCCCGGACGGTGGCCGCGCCGTCGCGCTCGCCGAGGATCTCCGGCAGCTGCACGGCGTCGAGGGCCACCGTGCCGCTCACGAACACCTTGGGCCCGTCCCCGAGCGAGACCGCGGCGCTCCCTGCCTCGCCGACGACGTCGCCGGCCAGCGCCGGGTTCTCCGCATCGCTCTGCCAGCCGATCAGCACCGGCGCCCACTGGTCGCCGTAGCGCTCGGGCTGGAAGACGGCGCGCTCGGTCGTGAGCGGCTCGTCGGTGTAGCCGTCGAAGGCGAAGGTCAGGCCGGTGACCGCGGAGATCCGCTGCACCGCCTCGCCGATCAGCTGCTCCCCGCCCGGCGGCGCCGCGTCGGGGCGCAGCACGTAGTGGATGGTGCGGCACGGGTCGTAGGCGACCGGCGTGACGCCGTCGTCCTGGAGCGTGGTGAAGCCGTAGGTGCCCCCGACCGGGGGCGGGAGGGGGAGGGGCGCGAGCCGTACGACCTCTCCGTTCGGTGTGGGGCGGTCCGTCGGCCTGGCCGGCGGGGGCGGGGCCCCGGGGGAGGCCTGCGGCAGCGGCGGGGCCCACGGGAGGTCGGCGGGATCGACCAGCGTGGCGGCACCCGCCACGGCGGCCACGACGAGCAGGCCGCTCCACAGACCCCACCGGCGACGGCGCCGCGGTGGTGGTCCGGGGCTCCGCCAGGGCTCCGCAGGCGCAGCCAGCCCCAGGGCCTCGTCGACGATCCACTGCGGAACCCGCCCGGACGGCGACGAGGGCAGGCCGGGGCGGCCGGCCGAGGGGTCCTGCGGGTCCACGGGAGGTACTTCGGCACCCGGAGCCGGCTCCTGCAGCCGACGGCGGTCGGACTCCTCGGTCAGTCGGCGCGCTCCGCCCACCAGGCGCGCAGCGCTGCCTCCGCCACGTCGGGATCCAGCGGCCCGCGCTCCAGGCGGAGGTCCTTGAGGAAGCGCCAGGCGGCTCCGACCTCGGGGCCGGGACCGACCCCCAGGATCTCCATGATCGCGTTGCCGTCGAGGTCCGGCCGGACGCGGGCGAGGTCCTCCTGGGCGGCCAGCTCGGTGATCCGCTGCTCGAGGGAGTCGTACGTCGCGGCCAGCGCCGTCGCGCGGCGCTTGTTGCGGGTCGTGGAGTCCGACCGCACGAGCTTGTGCAGGCGGGGGAGCAGGTCCCCGGCGTCGGTCACGTACCGGCGCACCGCCGAGTCGGTCCACTCACCGCGCCCGTACCCGTGGAAGCGCAGGTGCAGGAAGGTGAGCCGGGAGACGGCCTCGACGATCTCCTTGGAGTACTTCAGCGCCTGCAGCCGCTTGCGCACGAGCTTCGCGCCCACCACCTCGTGGTGGTGGAAGGAGACCCGCCCACGCGGCTCGTGCCGGCGGGTGGCCGGCTTGCCGATGTCGTGCAGCAGCGCGGCCAGGCGGAGCACGAGGTCGGGGGACCCGCTGTCGGGGTCGGCCTTCTCCAGGTCGATCGCCTGGTCCAGCACGGTCAGCGAGTGCGTGTAGACGTCCTTGTGCTGGTGGTGCTCGTCGATCTCCATGCGCAGGGCGGAGAGCTCGGGCAGGACGAACTCGGCGAGGCCGGTGGAGACGAACAGCTCCAGGGCGGCGCGCGGGGAGTCCTGCAGCAGGGTCTTCGACAGCTCCGCCTGCACCCGCTCGGGCGTGATGCGGGCCAGCTCACCGGAGAGCGCCGTCATCGCCGTGACCACCTCGTCGGCCGGGGTCAGGCCGAGCTGGGCCACGAACCGGACGGCGCGGAGCATCCGCAAGGGGTCGTCCGCGAAGGACTCCTCCGGGGTGCCGGGCGTGCGCAGCCGCCGCGAGAGGAGGTCCCCGAGGCCGCCGAACGGGTCGGTCACGGTGCGGTCCGGGCCCAGGCTCACCGCCATGGCGTTGACCGTGAAGTCCCGCCGGGCCAGGTCGTCGGCCAGCGAGTTCCCCCAGGCCACCTCGGGGTTGCGGGACTCGCGGTCGTACCGGTCGGCCCGGAAGGTGGTGATCTCCACCCGGTCCCCGCCGATGTCCGCGCCGACCGTGCCGAACGCGATCCCGGTGTTCCACGTGGAACGCGCCCAGCCCCGGAGGAGCTCGAGCACCTGCTCCGGCCGGGCGTCCGTGGTGACGTCGATGTCGCCGGGAGCCCGGTCGGCGCCCGTGCCGGCGGCCAGGAGGGCGTCGCGGACCGAACCGCCGACGAGGTGCGCCTCGAACCCGGCGGCGGCGAACCGCTCGCCGAGTTCGGTCAGCACGGGGGTCAGCTCCACGAGCCGGCGGACGGTCTCCTGGACGGCTCCGGGCACGGGCTCGGGCTCAGGACGACTCGACGACTGCACGGACACGACGAGCCAGAGTAGTGCGCGAGCGTCCCGGCCCCGGAGCTGACTCCGAGCCCGGAGGTCGTGCTGCGCTGCTCCCGGAGCTGTTACCGGTACCCTCCTGGCATGGCTGGTACGGGCGGGCGAGGGCGCCCGGGCCGCCGGCTGCGGCGGGTCGACGAGACCTCGGCCGGGGGCCTGGTGGTCGCGGACGACGGAGTGACCGGGCCGCGTGCCGCCCTCATCGGCCGGACCGACCGCCGCGGACGCCTGCTGTGGTCCCTGCCCAAGGGGCACATCGAGGCCGGTGAGACGCCCGCCGACACCGCCGTCCGCGAGGTCGCCGAGGAGACCGGGATCATCGGCGAGGTCGTCGCTCCCCTCGGCATCATCGACTTCTGGTTCGTCGCCGAGGGCCGCCGCGTGCACAAGACGGTCCACCACTTCCTGCTGCGGGCGATCGGTGGCGCGCTCTCCGACGCCGACATCGAGGTCACCGAGGTCGCCTGGGTGCCGCTCGAGGAGCTGAGCACCCGGCTGGCCTATGCCGACGAGCGGGCGCTCGTGGAGCGCGCGCCCGGCCTCCTGGCCGACAGCGCGTGACGCGGCCGGCTGCCGCCCGCGTCGGCGGCCGCCCCGCCGCCGACGCTCCCGCCCGGCCGGGCGCGGTCCGGCGCGCTGCCGCGCTCGCCCCGCTGGTGGCCGGTGCGCTGGTGCTCACGGCTCCGCTGCCCCCGTCGGCGGGAGCCGCGCCGCCCGCGCCCGCCGCACCGGGCGACGGCGTCGTCGACCCCGAGCGGCCGGTGCGCATCGAGGTGGGCCGGTTCGAGCCCCGCACCGTGACCCCCGGCTCGCTGATCACCGTGACCGGAACCCTCACCAACACCGGCCCGGTCCCGATCACCGACCTCTCCGTGCGCCTGCAGCGCGGCGACGTCCGCACGAACCGGGCCCAGCTCGCGGCGTCGATCGACGACCCGGACCCGGCCACCACGGTCCTGGCGTCCTTCCGGGACGGGCCCGAGGACCTGGCCCCCGGCGACAGCGCCGGCTTCAGCTACACGGTGCCCTCCGACGAGCTCCGGCTGGAGCGCGACGGCGTGTACCCCGCGCTGCTGAACGTCAACGGCACCGTCGACGGCGACGAGCAGCGCCGGGTCGGCGAGCTCTCGACCTTCGTCGTCCAGCAGCCGATCGAGCCCACCGCCCGCGCGGCGGTGGCCTGGCTCTGGCCGCTGTCGGAGCCCAGCCACCGCACCGCGTCGGGGGGCTTCGCCGACGACGGGCTGGCAGAGGTCATCGCCGAGGGCGGCCGGCTCGACCGCGCGCTCGCCGTGGTCGAGCGGCTCCCGGCTGCGGCGGCTCCGGGAGAGCCGGCGGCGCCCACGCTGTCGGTGACGCTGGCCATCGACCCCGCCCTGGTGGAGGAGCTGTCGATCATGGCCGACGGCCCCTACGCCGTGGACGGCGAGGAGGACGCCGGAACCGGCACCGAGGAGGCGCGGGCCTTCCTCGAACGGCTGCGGAAGGTGGCCGATGCCCATCCGGTGGTCGCGCTGCCCTACGGCGACGTCGAGCCCGACAGCCTCCAGCTCGCGGGCCTGGCCGGCGTGATCACCCGCAGCCTCCCGGGCTCGCCCGACGGATCGGCGCAGGACCCTCCGGGCGCTGCTCCCGAGCCGGCGACGCCGACCGCCGACGGAGCGGCTCCCGCGGACGAGGAGCCGGCGCGCACCACCGGCGCGGGCTCGGTCGTCCTCGACGAGGTCCTGGACGTCACGCCCGCCACCGACCTGGCCTGGGCCGCGGACGGCACCTTCGAGCCGGCGACGCTGGACACGCTGCACGAGGGTGGGATCGAGCGCGTGGTGCTCGCCGGCGACGCCCTGACCGACGGCGCGTCCGCGGTCGGCCGCGACGCCTCCGACGCCGTCGCGCACACCACCGTGCCCGTCGCCGACGGCACGCTCGACGTCCTGGTCGCCGACCCCACGCTCACGGCGGTCGTCGGCGGTGCCGAGGACATCCCGGGCGGCCCCCGCCTCGCGGAGCAGCGCTACCTGGCGGAGCTGGCGGCGCTCACGCTGCAGTCGCCGCCCGGGAGCGAGCAGACCCTCCTCGTCGCCCCCCCGCGGGACGTGCGCGCCGGCCCCGACGGCGCCGGCGCGATGATGGCCGACACCGCCGGCCTGCCGTGGCTGCGGCCCTCGACTGTCACCGCGCTCGGTGACGTCCCCGCCGCGGACGCCGGCACCGTGACGATCCCGGCCGGCGAGCGCCGCCTCGACCCCCAGGGCGTCGCCACGCTGGCCGAGGCCGTGCAGGTCCGCAACGAGCTGGCCGACGCCGTCGTGGGAGACGCCGGGGTCGCCCTCCAGGCCTACGACGCCGGGATCGCCCGCAGCGCGTCGACCCTGCGCACCGACGATCCGGCTGCCTTCCTGGCCGTCGCCGGAACGGCGCGCACCGCCGTGGAGCGGCTCCGGGAGCGGGTCACGGTCGTCGCCCCCGCCGACGGCACCTACAGCCTGGCCTCCAGCACCGCCCCCCTGGTGCTCACCGTCGACAACGACCTGCCCTTCGCCGTCGAGGTGCTGCTGCAGGTCCGCACCCGGGGCAGCCGCGGGCTCTCCATCGCCGACATCGGCCTCCAGACCCTGGCCCCCCGGGAACGGACGACCCTCTCCGTGCCCACGGAGGTCCGTTCGTCCGGCGGCTTCGCCGTCACCGCCGAGGTGACCACGCCGTCGGGTGGGCCGCTCGGCCAACGGGTGGACATGCAGGTGAAGAGCACCGCCTACGGCCCGATCTCGCTGTCCATCACCATCGGTGCGGCCTCCCTGCTGGGCCTGCTCTTCCTGCGCCGTTTCGTGAACCTGGTCCGCCGCCGGCGACGGGGCGCCGTCGCCGGCCCCGCGGAGATCCCGCCGCCGGGTCTGTCGGCGCCGCCCACCCGGAGCCCGGTGTGACCGACCGCCCCGACGTGAGCGACCGCCCGGCGACGGGCGGCGGGGCCGAGGAGCCGCCGGCCCGCGAGGAGCGGCGTCCCCGGTCGGTCCGCATGCCCCCGCCCCCACCCGCCCGGCCGGCTCCCGCCCGCCGGAGCGGCGCGCCGCTGCCGCCGGCGCCCTACCTGGCGACCCCGCCGCAGGACGCCGCCATCGCGCCGCACCCGCAGGCGGAGTCGCAGCCGGCCGACGACGTCCGCCGTCTCCCGGGCGCGCAGGGCCCTGACCGGGTGCTGCCCCCGCCCCCGTCCCCCGCCCAGGCGGCGCCGCGCCCGGATGTGCCCGCACGGGCCCAGCGTCCGGCCCCCCCGCTGCCGCCGATGCCCCCGATGCGGCACCGCTGGGTCCCGGCGGCGGACGAGACCCAGATCTTCCCGATCACCGTGCTGCCCCCGGTGCCCCGGGCGGCCTCCGACACCGATCAGGACGTCGAGGACCGCGAGGGCACCCCGGGCGCGAGCGGCGGGATCCTGCGGGCCGCCGGCACCATGGCGGTCGCGACGCTGGTCTCCCGCATCACCGGCCTGCTGCGCACGATGGTGCTCGCCGCGGCGCTCGGCGTCGCCGCGGTGGGCGACGCCTACAACACCGCGAACACGCTGCCCAACATCGTCTACGAGCTGCTGCTCGGCGGCGTGCTCGCCTCCGTCGTCGTGCCGCTGCTCGTGCACGCCCAGGAGCGCGACCGTGACGGCGGCACCGCCTACGCCCAGCGGCTCAGCACCATCGCCATCAGCGGGCTCCTGGTCGTGACGGCGCTCGCGGTGCTCGCCGCGCCGCTGCTCACCCGGCTCTACGGGATCGTCGACGACCCCGAGCAGGTGGAGCTGGCGAACTGGCTGGCGCGGATCCTGCTGATCGAGATCGTGTTCTACGGCATCGGCGCCCTGGCCCAGGCGATCCTCAACTCCCGCGGGGTCTTCGGGGCGCCCGCCTGGGCGCCGGTGCTGAACAACGTCGTCGTCATCGCCACCGGCGTGCTCTTCCTGGCCGCGAGCGGCCCCGGGGACCTCACGCCGGCCACGATCACCCCCGGCCAGGTGTGGCTGCTCGGCGTCGGCACCACCCTGGGGATCGCGCTGCAGGCCTGCGTCCTGCTGCCGCTGCTCCGCGGCGTCGGCGTGCCGCTGCGCCCCCGCTGGGGCCTCAGGAACACCGGCCTGCGCGAGGCGGGCAGCCTCGGCGTCTGGGTCATCGCCTACTCGGGGGTCAGCGCGATCGGCGTCGCCGTCGCGATGCGCATCGCCAACGAGGCCCGGCGCGAGGGCGGCCTGGGGTCGCTGGCCTTCGCGAACGCCAGCCTGCTGTTCCAGATGCCCTACGGGATCATCGGCGTCGCCCTGCTGACCGCCCTGCTGCCCCGCATGAGCCGGGCCGCGGCCCGCTCCGACGTCGACGGCGTCATCAACGACCTCTCGCTGGGCACTCGGCTCTCCGCGCTCGGCCTGCTGCCGGTCACCGCCGCCCTCACCGTGCTCGGGCCGGCGCTGGGCATCCTCGCCTTCGCGCGCGGCGAGACCTCGGTCGAGCAGGCGGAGGGCATCGGCACCGCGCTGGCCGTGGGCGCCTTCGGGCTGCTGCCGATGGCGGTCACCCTGCTGCAGCTGCGGGTCTTCTACGCGATGAAGGACGCCCGCACCCCGACGCTCATCCAGATCGGGATGGTCGCCGTCCGGGTGCCGCTGCTGTTCGTCGTGCCCGCCGTCGTGGAGCCCGAGCAGGTCGTCGCCGGCCTGATGCTCGTCACGAGCATCACCTACGTCGCCGGCTGGGTGCTCGGTGACCTGGCCCTGCGCCGCAGGCTCGGCGGACTGCGCACGCGCGAGACCTTCCTGCCGGTCCTCAAGGTGGCCCTGGTGGCTCTCGCGGCGGGCCTGGCCGGCCTCCTTGTCCGGATCGTGACCTCCGACCTGGGCGGACGCTCCGCCACAGGGTCGCTCCTGCAGGTGCTGATCGGTACCGTGGTCATCGGTGGCGTCACGGTGATCGGACTCGTGGTGGCCCGTGTTCCGGAGGTCCGGGAGCCCCTGACTGCGGTCAGGGCCCGGCTGGGGCGGGGCCGGTCATGAGCCGCCCGCCGGAGCCGACCGTGCCGGAGCAGCCGCCCCGGCGGCCGGAGCAGCACAGGGAGTCGACAGTGTCGATGGCGTCCACGACCACCGGCCTGCCCGACCGCTACCGCCCGATCGACCAGATCGGCCCCGACGAGACCACCCCCACCGGGACCATCCAGTGTTGGCGGGCCAAGGACCGGGTACTCAACCGCGACGTCGCGGTGCGGGTGCACACCCCCGCCGGGCCCGCGGCGCACGCCTGGATCACCCGGGCGCTGACCGCCGGCGGTCTGGCCACCCCCGCCCTCGCGATGGTCTACGACGCCTCCGAGGGCCGCGAGGGCCAGGACGACGCCCCCGGTGGCGCCGCCTACGTGGTCAACGAGTGGATCGACGGCGAGACGCTGACCGACCGGCTCCGATCCGGCCCCATGCCCGAGCGCGAGGTGCGGCTGGTCCTGCGCCGGCTCGCCGAGGGCGTCGCGGAGGCGCACAAGGCCGGGCTGGCCGTCGGCGGCCTCAGCCTCGACAACGTCGTGCTGCGCCCCAACGGCCTGGTCGGCCTGCGGGCGGTGCCCGCCGCCGCCGGCACCTTCGACGGCGACGTCGCCGCGCTGGGCGAGCTGCTCGAGGCGTGCCTCACCGGAACCGGCGCCGCCGCGCAGAAGCTCAGCGGCCCCTCCGACCTGGTCGCCCTCGCCCGGCGGGCACGCTCGTCCGAGCCCGGCCAGGCGCTCTCCAGCGTGGCCGCCATGGCGGCGCTGCTGGCCGAGCGGCCCCGCGGCTCCTCCACGCCGTCGGGCTCGAACCGCACCGAGGACGGCGACGGACGGCGCCGGCGCACGCGTCGGCCCGAGTCCGACGCCGACGCCCCGGTCCGGCTGGAGCCCGGCGCCCTGCCCCCGGTCCCGCCGATGCCGGCCGTCCGACCCGTCACCAGCGGAGGCCCCCTGCCGGCCGGATCGCTCGGCGGGGACACCATCGACGCCTCGGCCATCCCGCCCCGGGAGGACGAGTCGTTCGGCATGCTGCCGGCCGACACCCGGGCCGCCGGCGACGACACGGACGACGACGAGGACGGCGCCCGCCGGCACCGGCTGGTCGTCGTCGGCCTCCCGCTGCTCGCCCTGGCCGTCGTCATCGGTCTGGCGTTCTGGTTCGGCTCGAGCGTGCTGTCCGTGACCGGCTCCGTCGACGACACCGAGGGCTCCCTCCCCTCCGCCTCCGCGCCGGCCGGGGGCTCCGAGGAGCCGGCGCCCGCCGCGGGACCGACCGCGGAGATCACCGCCGCCTCGGTCTTCGACCCCTTCGGCGACGGGGAGCCGGAGAACGACGACGAGGTCCCGCTGACCTACGACGGCGACCCGGCGACGTCCTGGTCCACCCTCTCCTACCGCGGCTCCCCGGCCTTCGGGAACCTGAAGCCCGGCGTCGGCATCCTCTACGACCTCGGGAGCAGCCAGTCGCTCTCCGGCGTGACGCTCTCCTCGCCCGTTCCCGGTGCGACCGTGGAGGTGCGTACCGGCGAGAACGAGGGCGCGTCCCTCGACGACTTCGAGGTCGCCGCCGACGCCACCCTCGAGGCCGAGAGCGAGGTGACCTTCGACGGGCCGGTCACCGCCCGGTACGTGCTGGTGTGGGTCACCGGCCTGGTCGACGCCGCCGACGGCTTCTCCGCCGGGCTCGCCGAGGTCTCGGTGCGCACCGCCGGCTGACCCGCTCCCCGGCGGGTGGACACGGGGAATGCCGCCCCTACGATCCTCGTTGTGGACCCCGTGAGCACCGAGAGCAACCCGAGCCCGGGCCCCGCCGTGACGACCGAAGAGATCGTCGACCCGGTCATCCCGCCGGCGGAGCACGACGGCATCCGCGACCTGATCATCATCGGCTCCGGCCCGGCCGGCTACACGGCCGCCACCTACGCCGCGCGCGCCAACCTGCACCCCCTGGTGTTCGAGGGCTCGCAGTTCGGCGGCGCGCTGATGACGACGACCGAGGTCGAGAACTTCCCCGGTTTCCCCGAGGGCATCCAGGGCCCGCAGCTCATGGACGACATGCGCACGCAGGCGGAGAAGTTCGGCGCCGAGCTGGTGCCCTCCGACGTCACCGAGGTCGACCTCACCGCGAACCCGAAGGTCGTGAAGGTCGGCGACCAGGTGCACCTCGCGCACGCCGTCATCGTCGCCACGGGGTCCAAGTACAGGTACCTCGGCCTGGACAACGAGCAGCGCCTGCTCGGCCGCGGCGTCTCCGCCTGCGCCACCTGCGATGGCTTCTTCTTCCGCGACCAGGACATCGTGGTCGTCGGCGGTGGCGACTCCGCGATGGAGGAGGCCACCTTCCTCACCCGCTTCGCCAAGAGCGTGACCGTGGTGCACCGCCGCGAGGAGCTCCGGGCCTCCAAGATCATGGTCAAGCGCGCGCAGGACAACGAGAAGATCCGCTGGGCGCTGGGCAAGCAGGTCACCGACGTCATCGGCGAGAACACCGTCTCCGCCGTCCAGCTGACCGACACCACGAGCGGCAGCACCGAGACCGTTCCGGTGACGGGGCTGTTCGTGGCGATCGGCCACGATCCCCGCAGCGAGATGTTCGCGGGCCAGCTGAAGCTGGACGACGAGGGCTACGTGCAGGTCGAGCACCCCAGCACGCGCACGAACATCGACGGCGTCTTCGCCTGCGGTGACGTCGTCGACCACATCTACCGCCAGGCCATCACCTCGGCCGGCACCGGTGCCGCCGCCGCGATCGACGCCGAGCGCTGGCTCGCCGACACCTTCGACGAGCGCTGAAGCCCCGCCCGGGTACGCCCCGGGCATAGATCCGCCCCGCCCCCGGTTGGACCGGTGGGCACCACGAGCCACTCGATCTGAGGGAGAACCACCATGGCAGGCAACACCGTGACGGTCACCGACGCCAGCTTCGCCACCGACGTGCTGGGCAGCGACAAGCCCGTGCTCGTCGACTTCTGGGCGGAGTGGTGCGGCCCGTGCAAGATGGTCGCCCCCGTGCTGGAGGAGATCGCCTCCGAGCACGGCGAGAAGCTCACCATCGCCAAGCTGAACATCGACGAGAACCCGCAGATCGCCCGCGACTACCAGGTCATGTCGATCCCGACCATGACGGTCTTCCAGGGCGGCAAGCCGGTCAAGAGCATCATCGGCGCCAAGCCCAAGGGCGCGATCCTCAACGACCTCGCCGACTACCTGTGAGCCGCGGCCCCTCGCGGGCCGCTCACGCTGAGTAGTTCCCAGGCCCCACCCGTCCTCCGGACGGGTGGGGCCTTCGTCGTGATGGAGGGAGCGACACGGCCCCCGGTGGGCCGCTCGCAGATGGAGGGACGACAATCGGTGACACGATGGGAACCGACAGCCGCATGCAGATCCTCAGGCGGGGAGACCGTGGTCCAGCGGTGGCTGATGTCCACGCCGCCTTGCGCAGCCTGGGCCTCCTGCCGCCGGCCGCTTCCGACGGCGTCGAGGCGCCCCTGGAGGCCGCTGAGTACGACGCCCCCACCGAACTCGCCGTCCGCCACTTCCAGCAGGTCCGCGGGCTGTCGGTGGACGGCCGGGTCGGCGAGGAGACCTACCGCGCGCTGAGCGAGGCCCGCTGGTCGCTGGGTGACCGGCTGCTGCGGTTCGACCCGGAGCGCCCCATGCGCGGCGACGACGTCACCAACCTGCAGGAGCGGTTGCTCGAGCTCGGGTACGACGCCGGGCGGGCCGACGGCATCCTGGGACCGGAGACCGAGACCGGGCTGCGCGCCTTCCAGCGCGACTACGGGCTGACCTCCGACGGCACCTGCGGGCCGGCCACGCTGCGTGCGCTCCGCCAGCTCGGCCGCAAGGTCACCGGCGGCCGTCCCCAGCTGCTCCGCCAGAGCGCCATCTTCGTGGAGAGCGGTCCGCACCTCATCGGCCGGCGGATCGTCGTCGACCCCGGCCACGGCGGCCCCGAGAGCGGGTTCGCCGCGGGGGAGACCACCGAGGCCGACCTGGTCTTCGACCTCGCCTCCCGGATCGAGGGCCGGCTGGCCGCCGCCGGCGCCACCGTCTACCTCACCCGGGGACGATCGCAGAACCCCGACCACGCCGAGCGGACCAGGTTCGCCAACGACGCCCGCGCCGACCTGTTCATCTCGCTGCACATGGACGCGCACGACTCCGAGCACGCGCGCGGCGTCGCCGGCTACTACTACGGCACCGGGTCCGGGGCCTCCTCGACGGTGGGGGAGGAGTTCGCCGATCTCGTGCGCCGGGAGGTCGTCGCGCGCACCGGTCTGCTCGACCTCGGGTCGCACCCCAAGACCTGGGACCTGCTGCGCATGACCCGGATGCCTGCCGTGCGGCTGGACTGCGGATACCTCTCCCATCCGGTGGACCGGCTGCTGCTGCTGGACGCCCGCGTCCGCAGTGCCATCGCGCACGCCGTCCTGGCCGCCGTGCAGCGCCTCTACCTCCCCGCCGAGGCGGACCCGCCGACCGGCACCTTCCAGCTGCCCACGGGCGTCTGAGCCGGATCCGGGCGGGCATACACTCCTCAAGGTGGTCACCCTCCCGCCCGGCACGCCTGCCGGACCCGGTCAGCCGGGCACGCACCTGAGCACTGGTGCGCAGCCCCACGTCGTTCCGCGTCATCCGCGGCTGGACCCGCTGGCCGACCGCTACGCAGCACGCACGCACGGGATGCAGGCCTCGGAGATCCGCGCCCTCTTCTCCGTCGTGAGCAGGCCGGAGGTCGTCTCCCTGGCCGGAGGCATGCCCGCCGTCACCGCGCTGCCGCTGGACGCCGTCGGCTCGATGATCGGCGAGCTCGTGTCCGGGATGGGCGCGCAGACCCTCCAGTACGGCTCCGGCCAGGGCGACCCCCGGCTGCGCGAGCGGATCTGCGACGTCATGGCGCTCGAAGGCATCACCGACGCCTCCCCGAGCGAGGTCGTCGTCACCGTCGGCTCCCAGCAGGGCCTGGATCTGATCACGCGGGTGTTCTGCGACCCGGGCGACACGATCCTGGCGGAGGGGCCGTCCTACGTCGGCGCCCTCGGCGTCTTCCAGGCCGCCCAGGCCCGGGTCCGGCACGTCGCCATGGACGACGACGGGCTCATCCCCGAGGCGCTGGAGGAGGCGCTGGCCGACTGCCGCGCCGCCGGCGAGCGGGTCAAGTTCCTGTACACGGTGCCGAACTTCCACAACCCGGCCGGCGTCACCCTCTCCGAGGAGCGCCGCGAGCGGGTCATGGCCATCGCCGAGCAGCACGACCTGCTGATCATCGAGGACAACCCCTACGGCCTCCTCGGCTTCGAGCAGGAGCCGCTGCGCGCCCTGCGGGCCCGCAACAACCAGCGGGTCATCTACCTCGGCTCGTTCTCCAAGACGTTCTCCCCCGGGCTCCGCGTCGGCTGGGTGCTGGCGCCGCTCGCCGTCCGCGAGAAGCTGGTGCTGGCCACCGAGGCGCAGGTCCTCTGCCCGCCGTCGCTGACCCAGTACGCCGTCGCCCGGTACCTCGACACCCAGCCCTGGCGCGAGCAGATCAAGGTCTTCTCCGAGCTGTACCGGGAGCGGCGGGACGCGACCCTCGAGTCACTCTCCGCGCTCATGCCGGCCGGCACGGTCTGGACCCAGCCGAAGGGCGGCTTCTACGTCTGGCTGAAGCTGCCGCACGGCCTGGACGCCAAGCTGATGCAGCCGCGCGCGGTCGCGGCGCACGTCGCCTACGTTCCGGGCATCGGCTTCTTCGCCGACGGCAACGGCCAGGAGTACATGCGCCTGTCCTACTGCTACCCGGAGCCCGACAAGATCCGGGAGGGCGTCCGCCGGCTGGCGCGCGTCATCGAGGCCGAACTGGACCTGCATTCCACCTTCGACCGGGTCGACACCGGTACGTTCCGGGCCATCCCCCCGGGCAGCGGCCACGACGCGGAGTCGATGGTGGGCCCGGCGAACAGCGACACCTTCGAGGACGGCCGATGAGCGAGAGCGCGCCCGCAGCAGAGCCCGCAGCAGCGACCAGGTCGCACCCGCTGCGCGCCGTCGTCCTGGCCGGTGGGCTGACCTTCGAACGGGAGGTCAGCCTCTCCTCCGGGACGCAGGTGGTCGAGGAGCTCACCCGGGCAGGGCTGGACGCCGAACTGCGTGATGCCGACGCCGAGCTGCTCCCCGGCCTGGCCGCGGCCCCGGCCGACGCCGTCTTCATCGCGCTGCACGGCGCGACGGGGGAGGACGGCGCGCTGCGTGCGGTCCTCGACCTGGCCGGCGTCCCCTATGTCGGCTCACCCGCATCGGCCTGCCGGCTGGCCTGGGACAAGCCCGCGGCCAAGTCCGTGGTGCGCTCGGCCGGGGTGACGACTCCTGACTGGGTGGCGCTGCCGCACAGCACCTTCCGCGAGCTCGGCGCGGGCGCGGTGCTGGACCTCATGGTGGCCCGGCTGGGTCTTCCGCTGATGGTGAAGCCCGCGTCCGGTGGCTCCGCCCTCGGCGTCCAGAAGGTGAGCCGGGTCGAGGACCTCCCGGCCGCCATGGTCAGCTGCTTCGCCTACGGCGACACCGTCATGGTGGAGCGGTACGTCGACGGCGTCGAGCTGGCGCTGGCGGTCGTCGACCTGGGGGAGGGGCCGCAGGCGCTCCCGGCCGTCGAGATCGAGCCGGCATCCGGCGTCTTCGACTACACCTCCCGGTACACCCCCGGCATCACCGAGTACCACGCGCCGGCCCGGATCGACGACGCCGTCGCCGAGCGCGCGGCGGCGCTGGCGGTCCGGGTGCACGAGGTGCTGGGTCTCGCCGACCTCTCCCGCACGGACGCCATCGTCACGCCCGACGGCGAGGTGCACTTCCTCGAGGTGAACGTCTCCCCGGGCCTGACCGAGACGTCGATGTTCCCGATGGCCGTCGAGGCCGCCGGACACGAGCTCGGCGACGTGCTCGCCCAGCTCCTGGCCCGCCGCGCGGAGAGCGCCCGATAACCGCATCAGCACCACACGCAACGGGGGCCTTGCGTCAGTGACGTAAGGCCCCCGTTGCGGTGTACGGGGTCTCAGCCCTCGGTTCGGCGCCCGGTGATGTCCGGAGCCATGACACCGATGATGCGCTGGAGGTCGTCGACGGATCCGAACTCGACGACGATCTTGCCCTTGGAGCGGCCGATCTGGATCTTGACCTTGGTCTCGAACATGTCGGAGAGCCGGGATCCCAGCTCCTCGACACCGGGCGCGGAGATCCGTCGGGTGCGCCGCTTGGAGGCCGGCTCCTCGGCGGCGGCCATGGCCACCGCCTCCTCGGTCGCCCGGACGGAGAGCCCTTCCGCGACGATCCGGGTCGCCAGTGCGTCCTGCGCCGCCGGGTCGTGCAGCCCGAGGAGGGCGCGGGCGTGCCCCGCGGAGATGACCCCGGCGGCGACGCGGGTCTGCACCTTCACCGGCAGCTTCATCAGCCGGATGGTGTTGGTGACCTGCGAGCGGCTGCGGCCGATGCGGCTGGCCAGCTCCTCGTGGGTGGCGCCGAACTCCTCCAGCAGCTGCTGGTATGCCGCGGCCTCCTCCAGCGGGTTCAGCTGGACCCGGTGGATGTTCTCCAGGAGGGCGTCGCGGAGCATCGCGTCGTCCGTGGTGTCGCGGACGATCGCCGGAACGGTCTCCAGCCCGGCAGCGCGCGAGGCCCGCAGCCGGCGCTCGCCCATGATGAGCTCGTACCGGCCGTCCGCGGCCTCGCGGACCACGATCGGCTGCAGCAGGCCGAACTCGCGGACGCTGTGGGTCAGCTCCTCCAGCGCCTCGTCGTCGAAGACCTGGCGCGGCTGCTTCGGGTTGGGGACGACGTCGTCGACACCCACCTCGCGGAGCTGGGCGCCAGGAACTCCCACCGCCTGGTTCGTCGACTCGGGAGCGGGCGCCGGCACCAGGCTGACTGCCGGGGCCGGTGCCGGGGAGTCCGCAGAGCCCTCAGCGGTCCGCGCGGACTCCGTCGACGGGGAGTGCGTCGAGGGGGAGTCGGCAGCCGGCTCCGGCGCGGGAACCGGTGCCGGGGTCGGCGCGGGACCCGTCGGGATGAGCGCCGCCAGGCCGCGTCCCAGTCCGCCTCGCTTCGTCATGACTGCTCCTCGTCGGGAGTGGTGCTCACTGGGAACTCTCGGTGCGGAACGGCTCGGCCGTCTCGCCGAACGCCAGCGCGCCGACCGGGGTGGCGCCCGGGCCACCCGTGGCGGCGTCCAGCGGCTTCAGCTCGACACCGCGGTGGGCGAGCTCGCGAGCCGCCTCCACGTAGCTGGTCGACCCGCGCGAGCCCGGGTCGTAGGTGAGGACGGACTGGCCGTACCCCGGCGCCTCCGACACCCGGACGTTGCGCGGGATGACCGCCTCGAGGACGACGTCGCCGAAGTGGTTGCGCACCTCGTCGGCCACCTGGTCGGCGAGCTTGGTTCGGCCGTCGTACATGGTCAGCAGGATGGTGCGGACCGCGATGCCGGGATTCAGGTGCTGCCGGACCAGGTCGATGTTGTTGAGCAGCTGCCCGAGGCCCTCGAGCGCGTAGTACTCGCACTGGATCGGGATGAGCACCTCGTCGCCGGCCACCAGCGCGTTCAACGTGAGCAGACCCAGCGACGGCGGGCAGTCGATGAGGACGTAGTGCGGGCGCTTCTCCTGGGGGAGGGCCGCGACGTAGGACTCGATCGCCCGGCGGAGGCGGTGCTCGCGGGCGACGACGGAGACGAGCTCGATCTCCGCGCCGGCCAGGTCGATGGTGGCCGGGACGCAGAAGAGGTTGGGGCTGGCCGTCGTCGGGTGCACGACCTCGGAGAGGGTGCTGTCGCCGACCAGGGCGTCGTAGATGGACGCCGTCCCCACGGTGTGCTCGACGCCGAGGGCGGTGCTGGCGTTCCCCTGGGGGTCCAGGTCGATGACCAGCGTGCGCAGGCCGTAGAGGGCGAGCGCGACGCCCAGGTTCACCGTGGACGTGGTCTTGCCGACCCCGCCCTTCTGGTTCGCGATGGTGATGACCCGGATCCGCCCCGGCGCCGGGAAGGGCTCCTGGTGCGCCGCGTGCAGCACGCGGGTGGCGCGCAGCGCCTCCATCGCGATGGGGCTGTCGAAGTCACCCATGCCGTAGGAGGAGGCGGACGACTGGTCGGCGGCGAGGCTGCTGCGCAGCCGCTCGCCCGGGTCGCTCATCGCGGGTCCTTCCTCTGCGCGCGTTTCACGTGGAACGGGGTGGGCATCTGGTCCTGTTCCACGTGGAACAGCTTAGGGACCCCCCGCCCCCCACAGCTCGCGAGCTCGCTGCGGGGCCCTGCGGGCGGCCGGAAGCCTGACGTCACCGGTCTCCACGCGTCATGACCACCACGGTAGTGGCAGCGTCGCCCAGCGATGCACCGACGGCCCGCGGCTCGATGTCCCGCATTCCCGCGGCACGGAGCTCCGGGAGCAGCTGCGGGAGCTCCTCCAGTGCCCGCGATCCGACGAGGGCCACCAGCTGGGCGCCCGGGCGCAGCAGACCGCGGCACCACGCGACGAGGCGGGGCAGCGGTGCGACGGCCCGCGCGGTGACGACGTCCACGGGGCCCACGGCGGAGATGACCGAGCGGTCCTCCGCACGCCCTCGGACCACACGCCAGGACGACACGGCGTCCCCGAGCTCGGCGACGGCCTCCTCGAGGAACTCCACCCGGCGGGCCATCGGCTCCACCAGCGTCAGTGTGAGATCGGGACGTGCCAACCCCAGCGGGATGCCCGGAAGGCCTGCGCCACTGCCCACGTCGACGACGCGGGCACCGGACGGAACGGCCTCGGCCACGGCTGCGCTGTTGAGGACGTGCCGCTCCCAGAGGCGAGACACCTCCCGCGGGCCGATGAGGCCCCGGGTCACCCCGTCGGTGGCGAGCCTGGCCACGTACTGCCGGGCCAGTGGAAGAGCGTCCCCGAACACCGACTCCGCTACGGCGGGCGGCTCCGGCGGGAGGCCGGGGCCGCCGCTCGGGCGGTCCCCGGCGGTTGGACCCTCGCTCACTTGTCCGGCAGGACCACGACGCGACGGTTGGGCTCCTCGCCCTCCGACTCGCTGTGCACGCCGGCCACCGAGGCGATGACGTCGTGGACGACCTTGCGCTCGAACGGATTCATCGGGCTCATCCGCTCCGGCTGACCACTGGAGGCCACCCGTCCCGCGGTGTCGCCGGCCAGAGCGGTGAGGTCGGAGCGCCGCTTGGCCCGGTAACCGCCCACGTCGAGCATCAGCCGGCTGCGGACACCGGTGGACTGGGCCACGGCCAGCCGGGTGAGCTCCTGCAGCGCCTCGAGCGTGGCGCCGTCGGGGCCGATCAGGTCGTTCAACCGTCCGCCGACGATGGCGACCGACGCCCGGTCGCCCTCGACGTCCAGGTCGATGTCCCCGTCGACGTCCAGGATGTCCAGGAGCCGCTCGAGGTAGTCACCGGCGACGTCGCCCTCCTGGACCAGGAGGTCGTCGCCCGACCCCTTGGCCCCTTCCGTCCCTCCGGCCACGTCCGTGTCGAGGTCCGTGTCGACGTCGAGGTCCTCCACGACGGCGTCGTCGCTTCCGGCGTCGGCGTCGGGCAGGGCGGGCTGGATGTCGGTCGCAGGCTGCTGCGGAGCACTCACGGGTGTTCCTCCCAGTTCGGTGCGGGTGCCGGGGCGTGCCCGGTGGTCTGTGTGCCGGCGGAGCCGGCGGGGGAGCGGACGGTGGTCAGCGGCGCTTGCGCTTGCCCCGGTTCGCCGGCCCCTGGCCGGAGCCGGGGCGCGAGCCGCTGCCGCCGCGGGGCGCTGCCGTCGAGCCGCCTGCCTGTGGGGCGGCATCCGCTGCGTTTCCGCCCTTGTCCAGGCTCACCGCGTTCTCGGCGGACGTCGTGCTCGCCGGCGCGGCGGTGGGACGGCCGCCCTTGGTGCGCACCGGCTTGGCGCCGGGCTTCGGGGCGAGCGTGCGCGGGTCCACGGGCTTGTCCGGACCGTCCTTCGCCTTGGCGGCAGCCGACCCGGGCGGGGGCATCTTGCGCAGGATGAAGAACTGCTGGCCCAGCGTCCACAGGTTGTTGGTCATCCAGTAGATGAGCACACCGATGGGGAAGATGAAGCCCGAGACGAAGAGGCTCAGCGGCACGCCGTAGAGCATCAGCTTCTGCACCATGGCGGCCTGACCCTCGACCGGGCCCGAGCGGCTCATGATCTGCTTCTGCGTGAAGTAGGTCGTGGCGCACATGACCAGGATCAGCACGAACGCGACGGTCCGGATCGTGCCGTAGCTGGCGATCTCGAGGATCGACTGCTCCTTGGCGCCGTCCATGTTGAACGAGGCGGAGATCGGCGCACCGAAGAGCTTGGCCCGTGCGGCCTGGTCGGTCAGCTCGTTCGACCAGGAGTAGAGCCCCTGCTTGTCGGGCGCGAGGCGGCGCAGGACGTGGAACAGGGACAGGAAGACCGGGATCTGCGGAAGGATCGGCAGACAGCCGGCCAGCGGGTTGACCCCGCGCTCCTTGAACATCGCCTGCTGCGCCACGGCCATGCCCTGGCGGTCGCTGCCGTACTGCTTGCGCAGCTTGGCCAGCTCGGGCTGGAGCTCCTGCATCGCCCGCTGGGACTTGACCTGCTTGACGAACAGCGGGAAGAGGATCAGCCGGATCGTGACGACCAGGAAGACGATCGCCAGTACCCAGGAGAGACCGGACAGCCCGGACTCGGCCGGCGGGTCACCGAAGGCCAGGTTCCAGAGCGAGTGCCACCGGGCCATGACCCAGGAGATGGCGGTGTACAGCCAGTCAAGCAACGGAGGACTCCTCGAACGCCTGGCCGGCAACCGGCGGGGTGACCGGGCCTGAGCCCGGAAGATCGGACGGCGCCCGGGACGCGGACACCGATGAACTGGACGAGCGGGCGCTCTGCGCGGTTCCGCTCCGGTCGGCGGACGGGACCAGGTCCACGCCGCCGGGGTGCCAGGGCGCGCACTTGAGCAGCCGCACCAGCGAGAGCCACGAGCCACGGACGGCGCCGTGCACCCCGACCGCCTCGGCTGCGTAGGCGCTGCAGGTCGGGTGGAACCGGCAGCGCGGCGGGAAGGCCGGGCTGATCGCCCGGGAGTAGAAACCCACTACGCGCAGCAGGGCTCGCGCCGCCACCGACCGGCGGGGCGCTCCGGAAGACGTCATCGGGACGGCACCCGATCACCGAGGAGCCGGTCGAGGCCCTTCGCGAGGTCTCGGTGCAACGCGGCGAAGTCGGCATCGGCCGCCTCGGGCCGGGCCCGGACCACCAGGTCCGACCCGGACGGGAGCCGATCGAGCTCGTCGCGGACGACCGCTCGCAGCCGACGGGTCACACGATGCCGGACGACCGAGTTGCCCACGGTCTTGCCGACCACGAAACCGGCCCGTGCAACCGGCGGGGACGCGAGGTCACCGGCCGGCTGCGCGGGCCGTTCGGGGAGGTAGTGCAGCACCATGGTCGGCCGCCCGGCACGCCGGCCGGATCGGACGACGGCACTGAACTCCGGGCGCCGGCGCAGGCGTGCCTGCGCTGGCAGCACGTCAGGCGGAGAGCTTCTCGCGGCCCTTGCGCCGACGGGTCGCCAGGATGGCGCGGCCGGCGCGGGTACGCATACGCAGCCGGAAGCCGTGGGTCTTGGACCGGCGGCGGTTGTTCGGCTGGAACGTGCGCTTGCTCACGAGGTACTCCCACTACACGACATCGGCGGTGCGCCCCCGTCGGTGGACGGACGCGCGCAGGGTGCTGGACCGGTGCGGAGACCGCGCCCGACCACCCTGGAAGCTGGCACTGCGGACGACCCCCGACCCGATCGCGCAGGAACGCTGCACCGACCGGGGACGGGCAGACCCGTCCACAGACTCCGGCAAGCATAACCGAGGACCGGCGGCGGCCGGGACCCGGTCGAGGACCGACCGCCCATGATGCCTCCCTCGCAGCCTCCGGCGTGCGACGGCACGCCGATCGGGAGATCGGGTCCGACCGCTCCGGCACCCGCCGGACGGCGCCCGCCGTCGTTGCCCGGCTGTGGACGAAGCTGTTAGCGTCGCCTCGCTCCGCGTCGGACGTCAGGGTCACGATGCGCGGGCCGACCCCGTCGGTCGAATGACCGCCGAGCCGCTCCTCCACCCGCCCGATCAGGCCGCTGACCAGCACGGATGCTGATCCGGCCGCTGTCCCGTGCGAGGCCGGCGCCTAGCGCCGCCGACCGTGCACAGCCTGTGGACACCGATGTGGAACACGCCTTCCCGCGTGTCCACAGCGGCGTCCCCGACAGGACTCGGCGCGAGGGACGAGGACCGGTACGGAGGTGCCCCGCGCACCGGGAGCGGCCGTGGGGTCGACTGCATGGGAGGACGAGACGGCATGGCCGACGACCCGCTGGACCTGGCCACGGTCTGGGACCAGATCCGGGAGCGGCTGGCCACCAGCCTCTCTCCGCAGCAGAACGCCATGCTGAACCTCACCCGACCGCTGATGCTGGTCGAGGACACCGCGGTGCTGGCCGCCCCCAACGAGTTCACGCAGACGGTGCTCGAGTCCCGCATGCGCAGGGTGCTCGCCGAGGCGCTGTCCGAGCGGTTCAACCGGGACATCCGCGTCGCCGTCCAGCTCGAGGACGCGCCCGCCGAGGCCGAGGAGCCCGCCGCCCCGGAGCCCACCCGTCGTCCGTGGTCGGCCGCCGAGGTGCAGCGCGCCGAGGAGGACCGGGCCACCCGGGACCGCGCCGACGACGGCCGCAGCGCCTTCGGGGTGCGGACCGACGCCGTCGGCCCGGCGCCCTGGGACCGTGACACCTCCGCCGAGCGCCCTGCCCCCGTGGACTTTTCCCAGGTCAGGGAGCTGCACCCGGCCGACGGTCCGCAGCGTCCGCCGGTCGACCGGGGAGCTCCCGAGGACTGGAGCACCACTCCCTGGGGCCCGGACGCCAATGACTCCTCCGACGGCGAGCGGAGCGCCGACGTGCTGCCCTTCGACGTCGACCCCGGGTTCGCCGACCAGCGCCGCGGCAACGGGAGCGGCACCGGCGGACGCGGCCGGCGCCCCGAGGGCGGCCGGCCGGCCGGCCTCGACCCCGGCCTCAACGCCAAGTACGTCTTCGACAGCTTCGTCATCGGCAACAGCAACCGGTTCGCCCACGCCGCGGCCGTCGCCGTCGCCGAGGCGCCGGCCCGCGCCTACAACCCGTTGTTCATCTACGGCGAGTCCGGCCTGGGCAAGACCCACCTGCTGCACGCCATCGGGCACTACGCGGCCCGCATGTTCCCGAACGTCCGGGTGCGCTACGTCAGCACCGAGGAGTTCACCAACGAGTTCATCAACCTGGTGCACTCCGGCCGCGCCGAGGACTTCCGCCGTCGCTACCGGGACATCGACTTCCTGCTCATCGACGACATCCAGTTCCTGGAGCGCGCCGAGCGGACGCAGGAGGAGTTCTTCCACACCTTCAACACGCTGCACAACGCCAGCAAGCAGATCGTGATCACCTCCGACCGTCCGCCGAAGAAGCTGACGACGCTGGAGGACCGGCTGCGCACCCGGTTCGAGTGGGGCCTGATCACCGACGTCCAGGCGCCGGACCTCGAGACCCGCATCGCGATCCTGCGCAAGAAGGCGTGGGGCGAGCGGCTGCAGGTGCCCGACCCGGTGCTGGAGTTCATCGCCAGCAAGGTGCAGACCAACATCCGCGAGCTCGAGGGCGCGCTGATCCGGGTCACGGCGTTCGCGTCGCTGAACAAGCAGCAGGTGGACCTGCCCCTGGCCGAGCTGGTGCTGAAGGACCTGATCAGCGACGAGCAGGGCCCGCAGATCACCGCCGCGATCATCATGGCCGCCACCGCCGAGTACTTCTCCGTGACGATGGAGGAGCTGCAGGGCACCAACCGCAGCCGCACGCTGGTGAACGCCCGCCAGATCGCGATGTACCTGTGCCGTGAGCTCACCGAGCTCTCGCTGCCCCGGATCGGTGCCTCCTTCGGCGGCAAGGACCACACCACGGTCATGCACGCCGTCAAGAAGATCACCAACCTGATGAGCGAGCGCCGCGCGACGTACACGCAGGTCACCGAGCTCACCGCCCGCATCAAGAGCCGCGCCCGGCAGTAGCAGGACCCCGTCCCTCTCACCACTCGCACGCTCGCGGTGAGCCTCCGGACGGAGCCGCTCCGGACGACACCGCGGCCATGGCCGTCCCCCTGTTGAGCTGAGCCGTTTCGTCGTGCCTGCGCGGGAGCCTCCGGGCCGACTCGGCGCGACCCTTCCTGTGCCGTATCCGACCTTCGGCGACCCCTCGGCACCGTCCTTGCTTCGGTCGTTCTCGACTCGTTCACGGGCGTCTCTGCCCGGTCACGCGGGCGTCGAACGGTCGTCGTTTCCACCGGGTCCGGTCATCGTCTCGGGGCGGTCGACAAGTCGTTGTCCACACCTGTGTGGATCCCTGGGGATGACGGAAGCCCTGCATTCCGGCCTCATCGCGGGCAGACGGTCACCGGCCGCGGTCGACAGATCGAGAAGTTGTCCCCAGGAATGTGCACAGGTTGGGGAGATCTTTCGGATTCCCTCGATCCGGGGCCGCCGCACGCTCACGGCCCCGTGCCGGCGACACCGCCCGTTCCGACGCCGAACAGGGCGCTGACCTGCGGGAACTCCGAACAGCCGGCCATGCGGCCGATCGAGTCGTCGTCGGCGCTCGCCGGGGCTGGGTACGGCCTGGGGACGAACCCGGGACTGGCAGGGGAGAGGGGGTGGACGGGCGACGACGACGGTGCACAACCGTCGATCTGTCCACGTGTCGACAACAGGAAGACGCTGACCACCCACAATCGGCCAACAGCCCCGAACAGCCCCTGACCTGCGGAAAGGGGCCCGATCCCCAGCTTCCACACGTGTGATGACGAGGATGAGGGAGTTATCTCGGAGAATTCTTGAACCACACTCTGGGTGGGGACGCTGCGCTGGCAGGGCCTCGAGCGGCTCCGACAAGCAGCAGCTGGACCAGGAGCAGTGGACCGGTGGGACGGGTCGGAGCCCATCGAGGGACGGGGTTTCCCCACGAGGCACTGCACCAGGCACGATGAGCACCGCACCGCAGGCCTCGTGCCCGGTGCACGACGAAGGACGAGCTCTGCCCAGCACCGGGCGCCGTGACCCGGCGGTCGGTGGGCGGACCGAACATGGGTGGGTCGAGAGATGAAGTTCCGGGTGGCACGTGAGGTGCTCGCCGACGCCGTCGCCTGGACGGCGCGCAGCCTGCCGCCGCGGCCGTCGGTGCCCGTGCTGGCCGGCATCCTGCTCGAGGTCGACGGGACGCTGCTGTCGGTCTCCGGCTTCGACTACGAGGTGTCGGCCCGTGCCGAGATCGACGTCCAGACCAGCGAGAGCGGTCGCGTCCTGGTGCCCGGCCGTCTGCTGGCCGAGATCACCCGCGCCCTGCCGCCGCACCCCGTCGACATCACCGCCGAGGGTCCCCGTCTGGCCATCACCTGCGGCAACGCGCGGTTCAGCCTGCCCACCCTGCCGGTCGACGACTACCCGTCGCTGCCGTCCATGCCCTCGACGGCCGGCCTCGTCGACAGCGACGTCTTCGCCGAAGCGGTCAGCCAGGTCGCGATCGCCGCCGGTAGGGACGACACCCTCCCGATGCTGACCGGCGTCCGCCTGGAGATCGAGGACGACCTGATCACCCTGGCGGCGACCGACCGCTACCGCCTCGCCGTCCGCGAGTTCGCCTGGCGCCCGGAGACCTCCGGCCTGTCCGCCGCCGTCCTGGTGCCCGCGCGCACGCTGGCCGACGCCGCGAAGACGCTGACCAGCGGGCCGGAGATCACGCTGTCCCTGTCCTCGGGCAGCTCGGGCGAGGGCATCCTGGGCCTGTCCGGCAAGGACCGGGAGACCACGACCCGCCTGCTGGACGCCGAGTTCGTGAAGTACCGCGCGATCATGCCGAACGAGTCCCTGTCGCACGCCATTCTGCCGGTGGAGCTGTTCACCGCCGCGGCCAAGCGCGTGGCGCTGGTCGCCGAGCGGGGGACGCCGCTGCGCTGCGAGTTCACCCCCGGGCAGGTCACCCTGCGCGCCGGTGGCACCGATGAGGAGGGCCAGGCCGAGGAGCGTTGCGACGTCGATTTCGACGGCGACCCGCTGACCATCGGCTTCAACCCGACGTTCCTGCTCGACGGCCTGGCCGCCGTGCACACCGGCCGGGCGCGGATGGACTTCACCAGCCCGCTGAAGCCGGCGGTCCTGTCCGGCGTGGACGAGCCGCCGGCCGACGACGCCCCGGCCGCACCCGCCGAGCGGAAGGGCAGCTACCGCTACCTGATCATGCCGGTGCGCCTCCCTGGCTGATGCCGGAGCGGGCTGCCGTCGCGCACGGCGGTCCGGAGCAGCACGATGAGCACTGGATCCGAGATCGCGACGAGGGGACTTCCACCGTGCAGCTGGGGCTGATCGGGCTGGGCAAGATGGGCGGCAACATGGCCGAGCGCGTGCGTCGCGCCGGTCACGAGGTGGTCGGCTACGACCGCGCCCCGGGCAAGCGGGACGTCGAGACGCTGCCGGAACTGGTGCAGGCGTTGTCCGCGCCCCGGGTCGTCTGGGTGATGGTGCCTGCGGGTGACCCGACCCGGCAGACGGTCGAGGAGCTCGCCGGTCTCCTCGAGGCCGGCGACGTGATCGTCGACGGCGGCAACTCGAAGTACACCGACGACCAGGTGCACGACGTGCTGTGCCGCGAGAAGGGCATCGGCTACGTCGACGCCGGCGTCTCCGGCGGGGTCTGGGGCCTGGAGAACGGCTACGCCCTCATGGTCGGCGGCACGGCGGACGACGTCGCGAAGGTCCAGCCGATCTTCGACGCCCTGAAGCCTCCGGCGCCGGTGGACGAATCGGGCCAGGAGCTCCCGGCCGCGGGCTTCGTGCACGCCGGCCCGGTGGGCGCCGGCCACTTCAGCAAGATGGTCCACAACGGCATCGAGTACGCGATGATGCAGGCCTACGGCGAAGGCTACGAGCTGCTGGCCGCCGTCGACCTCATCGAGGACGTGCCCGGCGTCGTCCGGTCCTGGACGCAGGGCACGGTGATCCGGTCGTGGCTGCTGGACCTGCTGGTCCGGGCGCTGGACGAGGACCCGGCCCTGGACAAGGTCAAGGGCTACGCCGAGGACTCGGGCGAGGGCCGCTGGACGGTCGAGCAGGCGATCGAGAACGCGGTTCCGATGCCCACGATCGCAGCGTCGCTGTTCGCCCGCTTCTCCTCGCGGCAGGACGACTCCCCGACGATGAAGGCCGTCGCCGCGCTGCGGAACCAGTTCGGCGGGCACGCCGTCCGTGCCGTCCAGGCGCAGGAGGCCGAGAAGCCGGCATGAGCACCCGGTGTACGTGAGGCACCTGCAGGTCGGCGACTTCCGCAGCTGGGAGCGCGTCGACCTGGCCCTCGGTCCGGGTCCGACGGTGTTCGTCGGCCGCAACGGGGAGGGCAAGACCAACCTCGTCGAGGCCGTCGGCTACCTGGCGACCATGAGCAGCCACCGGGTCTCCGGTGACGCTCCGCTGGTCCGCCACGGTGCCGGGCAGGCGGTGGTGCGGGCCGCCCTCCGTCGCGGGGACCGCGAGCTGCTCGTCGAGATCGAGATCAACCCCGGCAAGGCGAACCGGGTGCGGGTCAACCGGGCGCCGCTGCCCCGCCCGCGCGAGGTGCTCGGCATGGTCCGCACCGTGCTCTTCGCGCCCGAGGACCTCTCGCTGGTGCGCGGTGATCCGACCGAGCGACGTCGGTTCCTCGACGAGCTGCTCGCCACGCGCACACCCCGGCTGGCCGGCGTCCGCAGCGACTACGAGCGGGTCCTCAAGCAGCGCAACGCCCTGCTGAAGACGGCGCGCATGGCGCGCGGCAAGGCGATGGAGACCCTCGACGTCTGGGACGGCCACCTCACCGACCTCGGCGGCCAGCTGCTCTCGGCCCGGCTCCGGCTGGTCGCCGACCTGGCCCCGCACGTCGCGGAGTCCTACGCCGGCGTCGCCGGGGAGGGCGCCGCGGTCGCAGGGCTGGGCTACAGCTCGACCGTGCCGCTGGCCGGCGACGGCACCGCCCTGGCCCCCGGCGCGGAGCTCCCCACCATCGAGGAGCTGTCCGCGGCGATGGCTGCCCGGGTCGCCGAGCGCCGGGGCGACGAGCTGGACCGCGGCATGACCCTGGTCGGGCCGCACCGGGACGACCTGGTGATCCATCTGGGACCGGCTCCGGCCAAGGGGTTCGCCAGCCACGGCGAGTCCTGGTCCCTGGCGCTGGCGCTGAAGCTCGCGACCTTCGCCCTGCTCAGGGCCGAGGGCGAGGACCCGATCCTGGTTCTGGACGACGTCTTCGCCACCCTCGACGCCGAACGGCGGGCTGCCCTGTCGGCGGTGGCCCGCTCGGCGGAGCAGACGCTGATCACCGCCGCGGTGGTCGACGACGTCCCGCCCGAGCTGCGCGGCGCGCGGGTCGAGGTCGGGGACGGGTACGCCGTCGTGGTGAAGGATGCGGTCGCGGCCACCGACGGAGGCGCCCCGTGACCGAGGACCGTCCCGCCCGGCCCAGCGACATCGCCCGCGCGGCACTGGAAGCGGCGCGCGCCGCCTCGGCCGCCCGCCCGAAGCCGACCCGGAGACGGATCGCCGGCCCTCGGCGCAGCTGGAGCGGGCCGGGCCCCGGGGCGGACGACCCGCAGCCCTTCGGCCGGCTGGTGGACTCCCTGATCAGCCAGCAGGACTGGTCCGAGCGCACGCGCGTGGGCTCGGTCTTCGGGCGCTGGTCGGTCATCGTCGGCCCGGAGATCGCCGCCCACTGCCGGCCGGAGACGCTGAGCGAGGGCGAGCTGCTCGTCATCGCGGAGTCGACCGCGTGGGCCACGCAGCTGCGCCTGCTGGCGCCCACCATCCTGGGGAAGCTGCGCGCGCAGGTCGGTGGGGACGTCGTGACCAAGCTGCGCGTTGTCGGTCCGACGGCTCCCAGCTGGAAGAAGGGCCCGCGCTCCGTGCGCGGCCGGGGGCCCCGCGACACGTACGGATGAGGCGCCCGACCACCGGGAGGGTGCCGGGGAGGACGATGCAGGGATGACCAGTCCACGCGACCCTGAGGACCGCGACGGCTTCGGCGGGCCCGACGACGGCAGCGACTGGCGGGAGCCCCCGCACCTCGGCTCCGGCGGCACGCCCGACGACGACGTGGACAAGCCGAACTTCGCCGACCGCCGCCGCACGCCGCGGGACGAGTCGGACTCGCTGAGCTCCGCGTCCTGGCAGCCACCCGGCTGGGACCTGCCGGCCGCCGAGCCCCGGCGTCCGGTCCCGCCGCCGTCGGATGCACCGGTCCCGTTGCAGAAGCCGCCGCCGCAGGAACCCCCGCTGCCCGGCCCGCCGCCGGAGGCCGTGGCCTCCCCGGAGCGGCGCACCGGCAGCCGCGCCCGGGGCGCGGCGGACCAGGTCTTCGCCTATCAGGGCGACCTCGTCGGCTCCCAGGGCTGGGCGCTCCAGCACGGGTGGACCGTCACCGACGGCACCACTCCGCAGGACGCCGTGCTGGCCGACGTCATCGCGAGCTCCCCGGTCCGGGCGACCAAGGACCACCGCGCGGGCAACGTGCTGCGCGGCCGGGCCGGCGGCCTCGAGCTCGTCGCCTTCGACGTGGTCTACGCATCCGGGCGGCACGTCGTCCCGGAGTACGCGGTCACCGCTGCGCCGGTGCTGGGACAGGTGCCGGTGTTCCGGCTCGGCCCGGCCCGGTTCTGGCGGCACCGGACCGGCGGACTGGTGCCCCTGGCCAGTGGCGATCCGGCGTTCGACGCGCGCTGGCTGCTCCTCGCCGGCGAGGACGACCCGCGGCTGCACCGGCTCGCCCAGGACCCGGCGGTGCACGCGGTGCTGCTCGGCAGCGACGACGGCGACGAGTTCTGGTCCGGTGCCGGGCATGTCTCAGCGATCCGTCCCGACGGGCACCGACCGCCGCTGCTCGAGCACCACGCCCGGCTGTTGACGGCGATCGTCGCTGCTCTCGGAGGCGAATCGCGCTGACGCCCCCGACCGGCGACGAGGAGCGGGCACCCGCCGCCCGCGTCCGTGACCTGCTGCCGCTGCTCCGCCCGCACCGGCGGGCGCTCATGTTGGCCGCAGGCCTGTCGCTGGTCGGCGCGGCCGCGGCGCTGGCGCAGCCGGCACTGGTCGCGCGGGTCATCGAGGCCGTGGGCGCCGGGCGCTCCGTGCTCGTCGCGGTCGCCGCCCTGGTGGCGGTGCTGGTCGTCGGCGCCGTGCTGGGAGCGGCCCAGCAGTTCGTCCTCCAGCGCACCGGCGAGGGCGTCGTCCTCACCACCCGGCGCACCCTGGCCGACCGGCTGCTGCGGCTGCCCGTGACCGAGTACGACCGGCGCCGCACCGGCGACCTGATGTCGCGGGTCGGCGCGGACACCACGCTGCTGCGGGCCACGGTCACCTCCGGGATCGTGGAGATCGCCGGGTCGGTGGTCATCGCCGTCGGCGCGCTCGTGGCCATGGCGCTGGTCGACGTCTGGCTGCTGCTGGTCACCGTGCTGGCCGTCGGCGTCGGGATGGCCGTCGCGATCAGCGTCTCCCGGGGCATCCGCCGGCTCAGCCGGCAGGCGCAGGAGGCGGTCGGCGCCATGACGGCGGCGCTGGAGCGGGCGCTGTCGGCGGTGCGCACCATCCGGGCCAGCGGCGCGACCGCGCGTGAGGTCGAGGCGGTGTGGGAGACGGCGGGCCGTTCGTACGCCGCGGGAGTGCAGGTCGCCCGGCTGCAGGCGCTCGTCTCGCCGGCCAGCTCGATCGCGGTGCAGGGCGCGTTCCTGGCGGTGCTGGGCCTCGGCGGTTACCGGGTCGCGGAGGGCTCCATCGGCGTCGCGGACCTGGTCGCCTTCATCCTCTACCTGTTCCTGCTGGTCATGCCGCTGGGCCGCTTCGTGCACGCCTGGACCGAGGTGCAGAGCGGCCTCGGGGCGCTCGCCCGGATCCAGGAGATCCTCCGGCTCGCCCCGGAGGCCGACGACCGCCCCGAGCGCGGCGGCGCCGTCGTCGCCCCGCGCAGCCCCGCGGCGGGGGACCCCGCGCCGCTGCTGGAGCTGGACGACGTCTCGTTCGGCTATCCGGACGGGACGCCGGTGCTGCGCGGCGTCTCGCTGTCGGTCCGGGCCGGCAGCCGGGTGGCGCTGGTCGGGCCGTCGGGTGCCGGCAAGTCCACGGTCCTGGCGCTGATCGAGGGCTTCTACCCGCTGTCCGGCGGTGCGATCCGGTGGGCGGGGACCGACGTGCGGGACCTGCCCCGGGCGGCGCTGCGCGCCCGGCTCGGCTACGTCGAGCAGGAGGCGCCGGTCCTGGCCGGCACGATCCGGGAGAACCTGCTGCTCGCCGCCCCCGGCAGCGGCGACGCCGAGCTGTGGGCGGTGCTGGCCGACGTCGGGCTCACCGCTCTCGTGCAGCGGTCACCCCGGGGGCTGGACGTGCCGGTCGGCGACGACGGCGTGCTGCTCTCCGGCGGGGAGCGCCAGCGGCTGGCCATCGCACGCTCGCTCCTGGCCCGCCCGGAGCTGCTGCTGCTCGACGAGCCGACCGCGAGCCTCGACGCCCGCAACGAGGGGCTGCTGCGTGACACGCTCGCCGCGGCTTCCGCGGACCGGGCGCTGCTCGTCGTCGCCCACCGGCTGTCCACCGTCCGGGACAGCGACCTCATCGTGGTCCTCGACGGCGGGCAGGTCGTCGCCCGTGGCACGCACGACGAGCTGGTCGAGACCAGCCCGCTCTACCGCGAGCTCGCCACCGCGCAGCTCCTGGTGTGAGCCCCGGAATGATCAGCTCACCTGATCGTTCCGCGTCCCGGCTCAGCACCGGTGGTGAGCCAGGACGTCCCATGGTGAGCCAGGACGGCGGTCAGTCCGATTCCGCGGCCCGGACGATGCCGCGCAGCATGCCGCCGAAGACGACGCCGTGGAACGCGGCGACCGCCCACCAGTAGGCGTGCCCGGAGAGGCCGCGCGGAGCGAAGGTGGCCCGCTGCCGCAGCGTGGCACCCCCGTCGGGCCCGTGTTCCACGTGGAACTCGAGCCAGGCGAGGCCCGGCACCCGCATCTCCGCCCGCAGCCGCAGCAGCCGGCCGGCCTCGCGCTCCTCCACCCGCCAGAAGTCCAGGGCGTCGCCGGCGTAGAGCCGGTCGGGGTCCCGCCGGCCGCGGCGCAGGCCCACGCCCCCGACAGCCCGGTCCAGCCATCCGCGCACCCGCCAGGCCAGCGGCCACGAGTACCAGCCGCGGTCCCCGCCGATGCCCTCGACGACCTGCCAGAGCCGGTCGGGCGACGCCGTCGAGGTGAGCGCCCGGTCGTCGACGTACAGGCTTCCGCCGGCCCAGTCCGGGTCGGTGGGGAGGGGGTCGGAGGGGGCTCCGGGCACGGAGGCCGAGGCCCAGCGGGTGGTGACCGCGGAGTCCTTGACCCGCTGCACCGCCAGGGCCACGGCGTCGTCGAAGCCGAGCAGCCCCTCCGGCGGGTCCGGCACGTAGGCGGCGATGTCGTGCTCGGTGCAGACGACGGTGTTGCGCAGCGACTCGACCAGCGGGCGCGCGATCCCCGCCGGCACCGGCGTGATCAGCCCGACCCAGTGGCTGGACAGCGACGGGCTGAACAGGGGCACCGGCAGGATCCGGCGCCGCGGGAGGGCGGCGACCCGGGCGTACCGCTGCATCATCTCGGCGTAGCTCATGCGGTCCGGGCCACCGATGTCGAAGCAGCGGTGCACGTCGGCGGGCAGCCGGGCGCAGGCGACCAGGTACCGCAGCACGTCGCGGATCGCGATCGGCTGGATCCGGCTGTGCACCCAGCGCGGCGTCACCATCACCGGCAGCCGCTCGGTGAGGTACCGCAGCATCTCGAAGGACGCCGAGCCCGAGCCGAGGACGACGGCGGCGCGCAGCACCACGGTCGGCACCCCGGAGTCGAGCAGGGTCGCGGCGACCTCCGCGCGCGAGCGCAGGTGCGGGGAGAGCTCCTCGTCCTGCGGCTCGAGACCACCCAGGTAGACCAGCCGGCCGACCCCGGCGTCGCGGGCGGCCCCGGCCATGACCCGCGCCGTGCGGCGGTCGGTCTCCTCGAAGCCGGGCCCGCTGCCCAGGGCGTGGATCAGGTAGTAGACGACGTCGACCCCTTCGCACGCCGCGGCGACGGACCCGGCGTCGCCGGCGTCGGCCCGCACCACCTCGACCTCGGCGGCCCACGGGTGGTCGCGCAGCCGCTCCGGGGAGCGGGTCATCACGCGGACGCGGTGCCCCGCGGCCAGGAGTTCCGGGACCAGGCGGCCCCCGACGTAGCCCGTGGCGCCGGTGACGAGGCAGACGAGCGGGTCGGCCGGCGGCTGCTCCGGGGACGGGGGTGCGACGGGGTGGGGGACGGTCATGGGCCGAGTCTGCGGCCCACCGCGGGGTCGCGCCCGACGCCGGAGCCGCCCACGGCGTCGAGGACGTCGCCGGTACCCGGGGGGCAACATCCATGGTGGCGGAGGTGTCGAGAGTGGCGCAGACACGACGTGAGGGCGTGCGCGGCGCTGTTCCTGTCAGACCTCGGGGTATCGTGGACGACGGAAACCGTCAGCAACCGGCTCAGCGCGCTTCTGCGCCGATCCGCCCCCTGTCCCGTGTCGGGGGCGAGAGGTCGCCGGTTGCTCGAGAGGAAGGCCCCACGTGGTCGCAGCACCCCAGACCGAGTCCTCGTACTCGGGCAGCTCCATCACCGTCCTCGAGGGTCTCGAGGCGGTCCGGAAGCGCCCGGGCATGTACATCGGCTCCACCGGTGAGCGCGGTCTGCACCACATGGTGTGGGAGGTCGTGGACAACGCCGTCGACGAGGCGTTGGCCGGCTACTGCGACACCGTCCGGGTCACCCTGCTGGCCGACGGCGGCGTGCGGGTCGAGGACAACGGCCGCGGCATCCCGGTGGACATGCACCCGGTCGAGAAGCGGCCCACGGTCGAGGTCGTCCTGACCGTCCTGCACGCGGGCGGCAAGTTCGACGGCAAGAGCTACGGCGTCTCCGGTGGTCTGCACGGCGTCGGCGTCACCGTCGTCAACGCGCTCTCGACTCGGCTCGACGTCCGCGTCTGGACCCGCGGCAAGGAGTGGCACCAGGAGTACAACGAGGCCAAGCCGGGCCCGCTGCAGGAGATCGGCCCGACCGACAAGCGCGGCACCCAGATCACCTTCTGGGCCGACGGCGGCATCTTCGAGACGACGCACTACTCGTTCGAGACGATCAACCGGCGCCTCCAGGAGATGGCCTTCCTGAACGCCGGCCTCACGATCATCCTGCGCGACGAGCGACCGGGTCAGGGCAAGGCCGAGACCGGGCTGGGCGAGGAGTCCGTCGCCCTGGAGGCCACCGACCCGGCCGCCGTGGACGAGGCGTTCGAGCCCACCGAGGTCACCTACAAGTACGACGGCGGCCTGGTCGACTACGTCGCGTACATCAACCGGCGCAAGACGGCCATCCACAAGACGGTCCTCGGCTTCTCCGCCGAGGGCACCGGCAAGAACGACACCGCGATGTCGGTCGAGGTCGCGATGCAGTGGTCTGACGCGTACTCCGAGTCGGTGCACACCTTCGCCAACATCATCAACACCCACGAGGGCGGCACGCACGAAGAGGGCTTCCGGGCGGCGCTCACCTCGATCGTGAACCGGTACGCCGTCGAGAAGAAGCTGCTCAAGGAGAAGGACGAGAAGCTCACCGGTGACGACATCCGCGAGGGTCTCGCCGCGATCGTCTCGGTCAAGCTCGGCGACCCGCAGTTCGAGGGCCAGACGAAGACCAAGCTCGGCAACACCGAGGTCAAGGGCTTCGTCCAGCGCATCTGCAACGAGCAGATCGGGCACTGGTTCGAGGCGAACCCGGCCGAGGCCAAGACGATCATCACCAAGGCCGCCTCGGCCGCCCGTGCCCGCCGCGCCGCGCAGGACGCGCGCAAGCTGGCCCGCAAGAGCCTGCTGAGCAACAACTCGCTCCCGGGGAAGCTGGCCGACTGCCGCTCCACCGACCCGCGGGCCTCCGAGGTCTACATCGTCGAGGGCGACTCGGCCGGCGGTTCGGCGAAGTCCGGCCGCGACTCGATGTTCCAGGCGATCCTGCCGATCCGCGGCAAGATCATCAACGTCGAGAAGGCGCGCATCGACCGGGTCCTCAAGAACAACGAGGTCCAGTCGATGATCACCGCCTTCGGCACCGGCATCCACGACGAGTTCGACCTGACGAAGCTCCGCTATCACAAGATCGTGCTGATGGCCGACGCCGACGTCGACGGCCAGCACATCCGCACGCTGCTGCTGACCCTGCTGTTCCGCTTCATGCGGCCGCTGGTCGAGGCCGGGCACGTCTACCTGGCGCAGCCGCCGCTGTACAAGATCAAGTGGGGCGGCAAGGTCGGTGACGAGTACGTCTACACCGACCGCGAGAAGGAAGCCGTCCTCAAGGCCGGCGCCGAGGCCGGTCGCAAGATCAAGGACGACGCGATCCAGCGGTTCAAGGGCCTCGGCGAGATGAACGCGACCGAGCTGTGGGAGACCACGATGAACCCCGAGACCCGGGTCCTGCTGCAGGTCACCCTCGAGGACGCCGCCACCGCCGACGAGCTGTTCAGCGTGCTCATGGGCGAGGACGTCGAGGCCCGCCGAAGCTTCATCACCCGCAACGCCAAGGACGTCCGCTTCCTCGACGTCTGATGAAGGACCCCGCTGCACCCCATCACCCGCACGCTCGCGGTGGGTCCCTGCAGCAGGGCCGTTCCAGGACGTCACCAGCGCGTTCGTCCACTCCTGTGCACTCACCTGTGGAGATCTGACCAGTGACCGAGACCCCCTTCCGCGACCGCGTCGAGCCGGTCGACCTCCAGCAGGAGATGCAGCGCAGCTACATCGACTACGCGATGTCGGTCATCGTCGGCCGTGCGCTGCCCGAGGTCCGCGACGGCCTCAAGCCGGTGCACCGTCGCGTGCTGTACGCGATGTTCGACCAGGGCTTCCGCCCCGACCGCTCGTACGTGAAGTGCGCGCGCGTCGTCGGTGAGGTCATGGGTAACTACCACCCGCACGGCGACAGCTCGATCTACGACGCCCTCGTGCGGCTGGCCCAGCCCTGGTCGATGCGCTACCCGCTGGTCGACGGCCAGGGCAACTTCGGCTCGCCGGGCAACGACCCGGCCGCGGCCATGCGGTACACCGAGGCGCGGCTGACCCCGCTGGCCATGGAGATGCTGCGGGACATCGACGAGGAGACCGTCGACTTCCAGCCCAACTACGACGGCAAGAACCAGGAGCCGCTGGTCCTGCCCGGGCGCATCCCGAACCTGCTGATCAACGGCTCCGCCGGCATCGCGGTCGGCATGGCCACCAACATGCCGCCGCACAACCTCCGCGAGGTCGCCGAGGCGGTCTTCTGGATCCTCGACCACCCCGACGCGGAGGCCGAGGAGGCCCTCACCGCGTGCATGGAGCGGATCAAGGGCCCGGACTTCCCGACCCGGGGCCTGATCGTCGGCCGCGAGGGCATCGAGGACGCGTACCGCACCGGTCGTGGCTCGGTGCGCATGCGCGCCGTCGTCACCGTCGAGGAGGACGCCAAGGGCCGGGTCCAGCTCGTCGTCACCGAGCTGCCGTACCAGGTCAACCCGGACAACCTGGCCGAGTCGATCGCCGAGTCGATCAAGGAAGGCCGGCTCCAGGGCATCAGCGAGATCGCCGACGAGTCCTCGGACCGCGTCGGCCGCCGCCTGGTCTTCACCCTGCGCCGCGACGCCGTCGCCAAGGTCGTGCTGAACAACCTCTACAAGCACACGCAGCTGCAGACCACCTTCGGCTGCAACATGCTCTCCATCGTCGACGGCGTCCCGCGCACGCTGCGCCTCGACGAGCTCGTCCGCGAGTACGTCAACCACCAGATCGAGGTCATCCAGCGGCGCACCCGGTACCGGCTGCGCAAGGCGGAGGAGCGCGCGCACATCCTGCGCGGCTGGGCCAAGGCCCTCGACCAGCTGGACGCGGTCATCGCCCTCATCCGCAGCAGCCCGTCGGCCGACGAGGCCCGGTCCGGCCTGATGGAGCTGCTGGACGTCGACGAGATCCAGGCGGTCTCGATCCTCGACCTGCAGCTGCGCCGGCTGGCCGCCCTCGAGCGGCAGCGGATCATGGACGAGCTGGCCGAGATCGAGGCCCGCATCGCCGACCTTCAGGCGATCCTCGACTCCCCCACGCGCCAGCGGCAGATCATCAAGGACGAGCTCGCCGAGATCGTCGAGAAGTACGGCGACGACCGTCGTACGCAGTTCGTCGCCAACGAGGGCGACGTCTCGATGGAGGACCTCATCGCGGAGGAGGAGGTCGTCGTCACCATCACCCGCACCGGGTACGCCAAGCGGACGAAGAGCGACCTCTACCGCTCCCAGCGCCGTGGCGGCAAGGGCGTGATGGGGGCCCAGCTCAAGCAGGACGACCTCGTCGACCACTTCTTCGTGGGTTCGACCCACGACTGGATCCTCTTCTTCACGAACAAGGGCCGGGTCTACCGGTCCAAGGCCTACGAGCTGCCCGAGGCCAACCGCACCGCCCGCGGCCAGCACGTGGCGAACATCCTGGCGTTCCAGCCGGACGAGAAGATCGCCCAGGTCATGCAGATCAAGGACTACGGCGTGGCGCCGTACCTGGTCCTCGCCACGGCCAAGGGTCAGGTCAAGAAGACGCGGCTGACCGACTTCGACTCCCCCCGCCAGGGCGGCGTCATCGCGATCAACCTGCGCGACGGCGACGAGCTGGTCGGCGCCGCGCTCATCGACAGCGAGTCCGACCTGCTGCTGGTCACCCGCAAGTCCATGTCGATCCGGTTCACCGCCGACGACGGGGCGCTGCGGCCGATGGGCCGGGCCACCGAGGGCGTGCGCGGCATCGCGCTGTCCGACGACGACCGGCTGCTGTCGATGATGGTCGTCCAGGAGGGTGTCGACGTCCTGGTCGCCACCGAGCGCGGCTTCGCCAAGCGGACCGGCATCGAGAACTACCCGAACCAGGGTCGCGGCGGCAAGGGCGTGCTCACCGCCGACCCCAAGGCCCGCAAGGGTGCACTGGTCGGGGCGCTGGCCGTGACGCTCGGCGACGAGCTCTACGCCATCACCTCCGGCGGCGGCGTGATCCGCACGCCGGTGAACGGGGTGCGGCACAACAAGGACCGGGCCACCATGGGTGTCAAGCTCATGAACTTGCCTGAGGACGTGTCGATCGTGGCGATCGCGCGTACGACGGACAACGACGAGCCCGCGGCCTAGTGTGAGCAGCTAGTCACGCACGAGATGCGTCCCGCGGCGGCCCCTGGCCGCCGCGGGGCCAGGCACTGAGGGAGCGGTATGGCCGCTGCGGAACGGGAGACTGGCATGAGCGACCGGACGCAGGGTTCGGTGCGCACCGACTCCCGGGCCGAGGCGGAACCCGCGGCTGTCCCTGCGGGTCAGGCATCGGCCTCCTCCACGCAGGCCATCCCCACGACGGGCGCCCACCACGCGGTCGGCCCGGCCACGGGTTCGGCGCCGGCGGTCCCCGTCGTGCCGCAGCCGGTCACCGGCGAGGGGCACGCGGTCGTCGCCGGCGCTCCGTCCGCCACTGGGCCGGCGACCGGGAGCGGCCCCGCCCTCACCTCCACGTCCGCCCGGCCGGCGTCGAAGTCCGCCGGCCGCGGTCCCCGGCGGGCGCGGCTGCAGCTCCGCCACATCGACACCTGGTCGGCGCTCAAGATCTCGCTGGTCCTGTCGATCGCGCTGTTCTTCATCTGGATGGTGGCCGTCGGACTGCTGTACCTGGTGCTGAACGGCCTCGGCGTCTTCGACACCATCAACGGCCTGGTCGGCCAGCTCGGCAGTGGTTCCGAGTCCGGCGGCGGGGGCGAGGTGCTCACGCCGGGCGTGGTGTTCGGTGGCGCGGCGATCATCGGCGCCATCAACGTGGTGCTCCTGACTGCGCTGTGCACCGTCGGCACCTACATCTACAACCTCTGCTCCGACCTGGTCGGCGGGCTCGAGGTCACGCTCTCCGAGCGCGACTGAGGGAGGCCCCACCCCCTGTTCGGTGTGGTTCGGGGGCCAGGTAAGCTTTCCGAGGTTCACGGGCCTGTAGCTCAGGCGGTTAGAGCGCATCCCTGATAAGGATGAGGCCGGAGGTTCAAGTCCTCCCAGGCCCACCCGTGTACCCGGAGCCCCACGGCTCCGTGGTTCCTCCGGTCGTCGTTCCGCGGCGGGCGAGGCGCTCGAGGAGGTTCTCCACGTGCTGAAGAAGCTGGCGCTCGCCGCCGTCGCGGCCGGGGCTCTCGCCGCCGTCCGCAAGCGGTCGGCCGGCAAGGGCGAGGCCGATCTCTGGCACGAGGCCACGAGCGGACCGGGGGCAGTCAGCACTCCCACCCGCTGAGCGGCCGGCCCCTCGGGGCCACTCCGGGGGACGTAGCTCAATTGGCAGAGCACCGCCTTTGCAAGGCGGGGGTTAGGGGTTCGATTCCCCTCGTCTCCACTCGTCTGACCTGCGTATTCACCTCCGTCGGGGGCTCGGGCGAGCCCTCCGACGGGGTCTCAGTCCGCAAAAAGTCCGCAACTCGTCCGCGGGATGCGGCCCGCAGCGCGTCCAGCCGGTCGGCCACGTCGTCCAGGTCGTCGTCGAACAGGTCGGCGTAGCGGTCCAGGGTCATGGCCGCCGAGGCGTGCCCGAGCATCCGCTGCACAGCCTTGACGTTGGCCCCGGCCTTGATCGCCAGCGAGGCCGCGGTGTGCCGGAGTTCGTGCGGCGTGAGCCCGGGCTCCCCGATGGCCCGGGCCGCGGCGTCGAACCAGGCGGACCGGGCGTTCCGGTTGCGCAGCACCGCGCCCTGCGGCGAGGGGAAGGCCAGCTCGTCGGCAGGGCGGGTCACGACCGCCCGGGCGAGCTCGTCGACGAGGAACCGCGGCAGCGGCACCGAGCGGCGGCCGTGGGTCTTGGGCGTACCCCATACCAGGCGCGAGCCGTCGACCTCGGTGACGGCCTCCTCCACCAGGACCCGCCGCCGCAGCAAGTCGAAGTGCCGCACCCTCAGCGCCGCCAGCTCTGACCAGCGCAGTCCGCAGTAGCCGAGCACCAAGACGGCGACCCGGCCGGGCCCGGCGGCCTCAGCGAGCGCGTCGAGCTGCTCAGCGGTCAGGTACCGGCGGCGCTTCTCCTGCATCGGGGGAAGGGCCACGCCGAGCGCGGGGTTGACGGCCAGGCACCGGTCGCGCACCGCGAGGCCGAGGACGCCCGACAGGACGCCCTGCGCCTTGCGGACAGAGGCCCCCGCCAAGCTCCGGTCGGACAGCTCGGACAGCCAGGCCTGCACGTCGCCGTGGGTCACCCGGATCAGCGGGACGTTCCCCCAGCGCGGCAGGACGTGGGTCTTGAGGACGTCGGCGTAGCGGGCCCGACTGGTGGGCTTGAGGTTGATCTTCCCGGCGAGCCATACGGGCGCCAGCTCGCCCACGGTCGTCCTGGCCCGTTTGGGGTCGACGTAGGTGCCCGTCTGCACGGCCGCGGTGACCTCGTCGAGCCACCGCTGGGCGTCGACCTTGCGCTTGAAGTGGCGGGCGTGCTCCTTGCCTTGTTCGTCGCGGTACCGCGGCCGGTACGTACCGTCAGGTCTTCTCGCGATCGACACCATCGCCGGCCACCTGCCTCTCCTCGATCCCCGGCCACGGCGTGCGCACGAGGGGTTCTACCGCTGACGCGAGCATCTGCCGAGCCAAGCTTGCCGTCGGTCGCCTGTCCTTCGGTGGGTGCACCGGCATTCTGTGGATTGCTGTGGGCGCCGAGTGGTGGCAGCTCACTGCCTGTTCCGTGGGCCAGGGGCGACCTGGCCGTGCTGGGCGTCGATCCAGCTGCGGAGGTCGTCGTGGCGGTAGAGGACGCGGCGGCCGAGGCGGAAGCTGCGGGGGCCGGTGCCCAGGTGGCGCCAGTACCGCAGGGTGGCGACCGGGGCGCGGAGGAGCTCGGCGGCCTCGGTGATGGTGAGCAGTTCGGGCTCGTGGCTGGCGGGATGGTCGGGCATGGCTGGCTCCGGTCTGGTCGGGTGGACTGGCTCCGTCACCAGAGAAGGCGCCGATTCGGAGCTCGTACTGACAGCCGACCGCAAGATGCTGCCGAAAACCTCCAGTTGTTCTCCTGCCTCCGCAGTCCAAGTCCACGGCGGCGTCGGCGGCGGCCACTCCACTCATCGGCCGACGCCTGGAGCGGTGTCACGCCGGATGAGGGACGGACCGAGGCGCTCCTCCTCGGGCCGGGGGACGCCGGGGACGGGGGCGGTTGGCCGCAGGCGCGCCGATTCGCGCTGGTCGTAGCCGGCCGTGCGCCGTGTGCGCCAGGCCTCGCGTTCGCGATCGAGCTGGTCGGGCGGCTGGGCGAGGAGAGCTGGCTCGGCGGTGAGGGTCGCGATGCGCGTCCGGGCGTCGGTCAGTTCCTGGCGGGTGGCGGCGATGTCGCGGTGGAGGTCGGCGAGCCGGCCGGCCGGGTCGGGGGTCCAGGCGACGGGTCCGAGCGGGTCGAGCCGCTCCTCGCGCCGCCGGCTGGCCTCGGCCAGGGTGCGCCGGGCCTGCTCGTGCGCGTCCCTGGCGGCGTCGGCGGCCGCGCAGAGCTGGGCGTGTTCTGGGTGAGCCTGTTCGCCCGCCTGGCGGGCGGAGGTGTCGAGCGCCCTCCACAGGGCGGGGCGGTCGTCGAACCAGCCGGCCACCTGCGCGAGGTCGGACGGGTCGGCGGGCAGGGACGGCACGTGTGGCCGCCACCGGTCGGCCCAGTCGGTGAGCTCTTGGCCGGCCCGCGCGACCGCGCCTCGCCGGAGTCTGAGCCGGCCTGGGCCGTCGAGCACGACTCGTGCGGCCGCGCGCGCGGCGTCGCGTTCGCCGTCCCAGCGAGCGAGGAGGGTGTCGCGGACCCGATCGGCGTGGGCGGTGAGGGCCGCGCCGCTGGCTGCGGCCTTCTGCCGGGCCTGTTCGGCGGTGATCGCCGTCTGCTCACAGGCGGCCTGGAGGTTGGCCAGTTCGCCGGCGTGGGGAGCTTCGAGCCTGACCACCTCGCGCAGCGTCTCGCGCTGCGGCTCCCAGTAGGTGAGTCGCTGAAGGCAGTGCTGCTCGGCCGTCCACGCCGCGCGCAGCTCGGCCAGCACGTCGGCCAGTGGGCGGGATGGGGCGTAGCGGGCGGCCTCGGCGGCGGCCTGCTGGGCGGCGTGGGTGGGGCCGAGGTCGGCGCGGTCGCGGGCGAAGACCGCGAGCCACTGCTCCCGCGCCTCGTCTGCGTCGGCGGCGACGAGGTGGGCGGTGTTGGCTTCCCGGCCGCGGGTCATGCCGACGTAGGCCGATGCCGCGCCGGTGTGGTCGCCGATCACCACGTGCGCGGCGGTGACGGTGTCGCCTTGCACGCCATGGGCGGTGGTGGCGTAGGCGAGCTCGACGTGCTCGGTGACGTAGCCGGCGGGCAGCACCCGGGCCTCTCCCGCGTCTGGGGTGACACCGCCGGACCCGTTCCCGGCGACGGATCCGGCGGGGGTGACAGCAGAAGTGACAAGCAGCCCGCCGCGGCGGCCGACGGCGGTGACGACCCAGGAGTCGCGGTTGGCGACGTCGAGGTGGCGGTCGTTGCGCCGGGTGGCGATCCGGTCCCCGGCGCCGATCCTCTCCCCGGCACCGGTGACGGCCACTGTCCGGTCATCGACGCGGCCGGCCGCGGCCAGCCGTTCGCGGATGGCGGTGTTGAGTTCGGCGGCCTGGTCGCGGGTGTCCACCACCACGGCAACCCGGTGGCCTGCGCCGTAAGACTCGGCGGCGGTGGCGGCCACTACGTCGCGCAGCGTGGCGGCGTCGGGGTGCAGCTGGATCTGGCCGCTGGCCAGGAGGGCGTCGAAGACCGCACCCGGGTCCTCGCCGGTGCGCATGGCCAGGGTCAGCTCGGCGTAGCCGGTGTCGGGTGTGGTGCGGCCCTCCTCGTCGGTGCGGGTGAAGCGGTGCACCGCCTCCAGCGTCAGGTGCGCCGCCGGGTCGGCCTGGCCGATGGCGAGGTCCAGGACACCGCCGCGGCCGACCGCGGACAGCTGGTGCCGGTCGCCGAGCAGCGCCACCCGGACCGCGCACTCGTCGGCGACGGTGAGCAGGGCGCGGGCGGTGTCCTGGTCGAGCATGCCGGCCTCGTCCACCAGCAGCAGATCGCCGGGCCGTAGCCGCGCGGCCGCGCTCGGCCCGGCATAGACACCGCCGGTCACCGGGTCGTCCTCGCCGACGGTGAGCCGAATCCAGCGCCCCTCGTCGTTCCACCGCCAGCCGTGCGCGAAGGCCAGGGACGCCGCTGATCCGGCTGCCGCACCTACCTCGGCGGCGGCCACCGTGGCCGCCTTGCGCGTGGGGGTGACCACCACCAGCCGGCGGCCTTGCGCCTCGAGCAGGTGGTGGGTGGCGGCCAGAGTGGTGGTCTTGCCCGCACCGGCTGCGCCCTCGACCACCACCAGGGGCGTGTCGCCGGTGAGCGCGGCGACCGCCGCGGCCTGGCCGGCATCCAGCCGGCCGGCGGCGGCCGCGCGCTCGGCCGGGAGGGCCGGGCAGGTGTCCGGCACGCCGCGCGCGGCGCGGGCGGCGAGCCGGGTGGTCAGGTCGGCTTCGACGTCGAGGACCGGCTGGGAGGTCCAGGCGCGGATGTGTTCGGGCACCCCGTCCCGGTCCAGCAGCGGCAGGCAGCGTTGCAGGGCGCGGGCGGTGAGGTCTTCGGCCAGCTCGATGCGCACGCCTGCGTCGGCGACGACGCCTGCGGCGGCGATCAGCTGCTCGGCTTCGCCGCGGATGTCGGCGGCGTTCCACGCCGACCGTGCCGCCGCGAGCCGGGCCAGCGCGCGCTGTGCGAGTTCGTCTCGATCGAGGGCGCCGATCGGGGTGGGGGCCAGGGCGACCGGCCGACCCGGGTCGCGGTAGCCGAGGACGGACAGCTCGGCCCGCCAGCGTTCCTCCAGCCCGACCCCGGGCTGGGCAGTGACCTTGTCCGGGCGGCCGTCGGCCCACGCCCGGGCATCCCAGGCCCGGCGCAACGCCGGCCCGGCATGCTCGCCGGGGTGCGCCGCGGCCCAAACACGTTCGTAGCGGTCCACATTCCGGGCGATCTGCGCGTGCCGCGCGCTGAACGGCCCCGTGTACTCGGCGAGCTCCCGTATTTCTCCAGTAGCGTCCTTGGTGTAGCCGTGTGCGGCGAAGGCGGCGTTCAATTCCGGGTCACACGCCATCGCCGCGTGCCCGATCCCGTTGATCGCGCCCAGGAAGTCGCGAATCCCGACGGTGTGCAACCCGCGCCATTTCCCTGCCGCGAACACCCGGGAGAGCAGCTGCAGGTGCAGGTGCCAGTGCGGGTCGTTCGCCCGGGAGGTGTAGTGCCGCACCGTCGCCGCCTCCAGCACCTCCACCGGTACCTGCACCTGCCCGCCGCGCGGGCCGACGCGTGTGGTGGCGTGGACGGACAGCCAGGTGATGATCTGCTCGGCGGCGCGGTCCTGCGCCGCCTCGTACGCCGTTCTGATGTCCGGGTGCAGCGCGGCGGCCAGCGACCACGTCTTCGGGCCGTTGACCACCACCTCGGCGAACCGAACGGCGTGCTCGTCGCCGCGCAGCTGCCCTCGCGGCTCGCCCGTCTCGGGGTCGCGGCCGGCGACCCAGGTCTCGTAGCTGTCGCCGGTCAGCGGCGCCAGCTCGGTCACCCGTCCGTCGGTGGCGGTGTAGCGGCGGGCGAGGCCGATGCCCTCGGTGAGGTAGTAGTCATCGGCCCGGCCGCGGTCGGCCTCCACGTAGTGCCGGGCAGCCACCGGCGCGCCGGCGTAGATCTTCATTCCACCGTGCATTCTCAACGCCACCCAACAATGACCAACAAGTCACCCCTAGAAACGCCAATGGGCCCCGCGAAGCGGGGCCCGAGCTACTTCCGAAGGTAGCATGCGTGCCGTTCTGTCGGGAGAGCTTCTAATGCGACAGAGTAGGCCTATGTATGTCAATGTGCGAAGTGTTGGAGTTAGGGTTGATCGGAGGCGTTGATAGCCGTTGAGTGGTTGAGTCGCGTCAAGAAGGTTGAGCGACAGATGCTGGGGGCTGCGGCGTGGCTGCCAGCGCAGCCGCCGTCCGCCTGGGCTCTCCTGGTACCTCGGTTGGCCTTGGTGGTCTGGGCGCCGGCGCGCCGACGAAGGAACTGCCTTGCCCAGGGCTCGCTGTGGCGGGGACTCCGCTCGTGCGCCGGTTGTGGCCCCCTTGCGGGAATGGTCACTGGGCTGCCCTTACGGCACACCGTCGAGGGCTCACCCGGCTGGAGCTCGGCGTCACCGTTCGCGGTGACGGTCCTACGGCGGGTGCCAGGGGCGACCCACGCCCGCTGCGGCGTGTTGACGGGCGTCCACTGCGGTGAACGGCCGGGCGCTGGTCCACTCTCGGGGTCATGACCCACTACGAACACGGAACCCTGCTGGTCACCATCACCGAAGGCCGTCCGGGAAAGATCGACTTCCTGACGACCGGAGACGACGAGACCGTGAATCCTGAGAGCGCCAGCCTCCGACGTCAGATGGACGCCCTCGACGTCCTGTCGGCGGACGGCTGGGAACTGCTCGGGCCGCCGGCCGTCACGCCGTCGCAGGGCGGTCTGATGAAGGAGTACCTGCTCCGACGCCCGAAGGCCTAGCCTGCCCACGCAGGGGCTTTGCTGCCCGCGTCTTTCTCGGACGGGTCCCCCTACCGAGACGGCAATCGTGGCCGCGGAGGGCTACAGAAACGCGTCATGCGGTCGACGACTGGGCAGCCCGTGCGAACGCAGACGGCTAATCGCGGAGCTGAGTCCCGAGGTCGCGTGCGACGATGCCCAGCCATGACGCCGCCAGTGGTCGCCCTGCCGTCCGTCATGTCCCTATTCGTCAGTGCGAAGCTCGGCGAACAGGAGCTTGGGCTGGGCACGGCCTTCATGGTCAAGTGGGCCGGCTGGGACTGGCTCATCACGAACTGGCATATCGCCGCGGGACGGAATCGTCTCAACGGTCAGCCCATGCACAGCTCCGGTGCGACCCCCGACAAGCTGGTCGTCTGGCACAACGCCCACTCCTCAACAGTGGGGCGACATCAGTGGCGAGCGGTCGAATACGACCTGTTCGACGAGCAGGGCGCTCCCAGGTGGTTCGAGCACCCGCAACTGCGCCGCCGCGTCGACGTGGTCGCCCTACGTGTGGACCATCCGAGCGAGCTCTCGTACTACCCGTATCCGGTCGACAACCTGACGACGCCACTAGCGATCGGCATCACCGAAGACGTGAACATCGTTGGATTTCCATTCGGCATCCGCGGCAGCGGCTCGATGGCCGTCTGGTCCCGCGGCACTATCGCCAGCGAACCGGAGGTCGACTTCGACGCCCTCCCGTGCTTCCTCGTCGACAGCAGAACGCGCAAGGGCCAATCCGGCTCGCCCGTGATCTTGTACAGCACCCCCGCCGGCGGGCACCGGACGCCTGCGGGTCTCACCTTCAGCGACGACACCCTCGTACACGTGCTTGGCGTGTACTCCGGCCGCATCAACCCTGAGTCCGACCTCGGCGTCGTATGGAAGACCCAGGCCCTTCGCGACCTCCTCACGGGAGGCGTGCGAGGTAACGCCGACCTGGAGGCACCGTCGCAGACATAGCGGCCGACCTGGCCCTGAAGTCGCCTTGAGGGACAGGTCGGGGGCTTCGGTGTCCTGCCGGCGGCCGTCAAGGATTCGCAAAGCAGCCACCGGGAGCGCTGGAGCAACCAACGGCCGGGCGGGTTTGGCAGGACGGCACGGGCTGAGGACGTAAGAAACGGCCAGGTGCTGGACATTGCAAGGTGTGAGAGTGACGAGAAGCGTTCCGGCGGCGGAACCCGAGGCCAGCCGGTTCACCGCGCTCTGGAAGGAGCACGCCCCTCGGGTGCTGGCCTACGCGCAGCGGCACACCGACCCGGAGACTGCGCACGAGGTTGTGTCGGAGACGTTCCTCGTGGCCTGGCGGCGACTGTCAGATGTCCCAGGCGAGCCGCTGCCCTGGCTGCTCGTCGTCGCCCGCAACACGCTCGCCAACCACCGTCGCTCGGGGTACCGGCAGGCCATGCTCCAGAGTGAGTTGCAGCGGCTGACCGACGTCGCCGGGCACGGCCCCGCAGCAGAGATCCCCGCCGTCGAGCGCCAGGCGATGCTGGCAGCGTTGGCCGCGCTGACCGCTACCGAGCGTGAGGCGCTTCTGCTTGTCGCCTGGGACGGGTTGGGCACCGCGCAAGCCGCGCACGTGGCTGGCTGCTCGGCCCCAACCTTCGCCGTTCGGTTGCACCGCGCGCGCCGTCGGTTGCGGGAGGCGACCGCCGATCCTGAACCAGCCTCCCTCCGCATCCAGACGCCATGTCCAAGGAGTGCCTCGTGAACAAGACGACCGATCCGCTCACCCGCCTCAAGGCGCTTCGCCCGGCTCCTACGCTGGACGAGGACTGGTCGGCGGCTGAACTCACCCGCATCACCGCTTCCACTACAGCCTCCCCGACGGAGCAGCGGTTTCCGAGGCGCTACCGCCGGAGGATCGTGTCCGTTGCCTTGTCCGGGGCGCTGCTCGCCGGTGGCATCGGGACTGCGGCCGCGATGGACCTACCAGAACGACTCCTTGACCTGCTGGGCTCAATGTCCGCCGACCCGGATTCCGCTGCTGCAACTGTCCAGCGGGCCGGGACCGCTCCTGGCCCCGACGGACGGGTCTTCACTGTGGTGACATGGGAAGAAGAACCCGGAAACGACTACGCCTGGTGCACCTCAGCCGTGTTCGAAACGGCGGCTAGCGCTACCGGACCATTACCCGCCGACTTTGACCAAAGCGGCGGACTGTGCGGGCCGGGCGGGTTCCCGAACAACTTCGCGGTGGAGACGGGCATCCTGGGGACCACCCCGTACGTCGTCTATGGGGTGAGTGCCGGAACCGCCGTGCGCGGCGAACTACGGCTACCCGACGGGTCGATCTACCCGACCGTGCTCGCGCGCGGGTGGTTGCACGGGTGGTATCCGGCTGGGTCCGACGGCGTACTGACCGGATACGCCGCCGACGGCTCTGTCGTAGGCACTATGGACTTCTCCGGACGAGTACCACGTTGAGCAGCGGCATTGTCGTTGCCCTGCTTGAGCTGCGGCACTCGCGAAGGCGGTAGGACGTGCATAGTCGGCGCTACGGTCCAACCATCGATTCGCCGGTGGTTCGCTTGGGCGCGTGGTGCGACCTCGTGACCGAGGAGGAGGCTCGTCAGCGGCTCCTCGCCGCGGCAGCGGACGACGGGCCTGAGGGCATGGGCGTTCACGGCGTTCCGGTCAGCGGGTTCACGTTCGCCCCATTCGTTCCCCAACCTGGGGTGCCGGTGTTATCCCCGGGCGCCATCCGCTTCCGTGTCGAGGAGTTCGCCGTCCTGGCCGACGGGCGTCGCGTCCGGCTGCACGCCGAGCGAGGGTTCACGCTGAGCGCCGAGCGGGGGCCCGGGCTGAGCGCCGAGGTCGACCCCTGGCAGCACCTGACCCTGGAGAGCCTGGAGGCCGACGTGCGCGCAACCGTCCTCCCAGATGATGCCGAGGCCACCGGCGAGGATCACCCCTGGACGTGGCTCGCTGACCTTCTGCGTGCTCAGGGCATAGAGACATCGCCCGAGGAACTCCGGGCGGTGCCCTACGGCGTCGAGTTCAGCGCTCGCCTACAGGCCCGGGTTGCTGCCGGCACATGACAGGACCGGGCGGCTTGACTCGTCTCGATTGGGCGACGCTCATCCTTCGGCGGGGCCGCGCGACGCCGGGCTGTCGGTACCGTGACCGCGCCACCGCCCGCGACGCCCGTAAGCAAGGAGCCACTGTGTCCGCTCACGTCGGAGGCTGCGCGCCCGAGGGCGCAACTGCTACGGCCTCGGACGCCGAGTGATCCGCTTCATCGTCCTGGCGGCTGCGGTGCTGCTGAGCTTGGCCGGTTGTGGCTCCGAGGGTGACCGCGAAGCGTTGGCCGGCCCCGCAGTCGAAACCGATTTGTCGCCGTGCCCCGACCAGTCCGGCGGTGAGCCGGCTGTCGAGGGAGCCCTGAAGCTTTCCTTCGACTGCCTCGGGGGCGGCCGCCTGGACCTGGCGCAGGCGCCGGGTGTGCCGACCGTCCTCAACCTGTGGGCTAGCTGGTGCCCGCCGTGTCGTGCGGAGCTGCCGCTCTTCGAGCAGCTGTCAGACGCGGCCGCGGACCAGGTGCGCGTGCTCGGGGTCGTCAGCCATGAAGGCGTTGAGCAGGGCACCTCGTTCGCGGCGGACGCGGGGCTCACGTTTCCGAGCGCGTTCGATGGCGACGGCGAGCTGGCCGCCGAGCTCGGGCTGCGCGGGCTGCCGCACTCGGTGTTCCTATCCGCCGACGGGACGGTCGTCCACGTCGAGCAGGGGGAGATCAGCTCCTACGACGAGCTCCGTGGCCTGGTGGCCGAGCACCTGGGTGTGCGGCTGTAACCGGCCAGAGAAGGTGATCGTGCCGATGCGCAGGGCCCCGTCGAGGCCGAAGAAGGCCGGTCGCGCTGAGCGTCCGCCGAAGCTTCATCGCCCGGACCTGCTTGGTGCCTGTCGGCAACGGCCGGGCCCCGAACGTGTGACGCGCATACGCCTCGGCTCGCCGCGACGTTTCCGTCGGTGGCACCCTGTAGACACGTGGGTGTGGACATACTTGTGGATGGACCTGTGGACGGAGAAGGGAGGGTGACCGTGTCGATCGCAGAGAGCAGTGCGTCTGTCGAAGTCAGCGAGCTCAACCCGGAGGAAGCCGCCGCAGCTTTCGACCGAATCGCCCGCACCGCCCTGGACGTGAGCGGTGAAGAGTTCCTCGCGGCCCTCGACGGTGGCAAGTTCGAGGACGTCGACCCCGATGTCCACCCGGGACTGCTCGACGTGCTCATGGCACTGCCTCTCGTACGCTGACGCCTCGTGCCGGGAGCGTCGCCGTACCGAGCCGTTGAAGCGTTCCTGGCGCCCATCGAACGTGCCGTGGCCTGCCTGGGCACGGGCAAGGTCGTCGTCTCACCCGACGGCCGCGCGGGCACGGGCAAGACGCACGTCTGGAGCCTGAACGGCGGAGACGGCCTTGTGCTGCGCGGTGGCGCGGCCGGCTGCCGGTTCCAGGCGTCCATGCACTACAGGATCATCCCTACCGACCCCGAGAAGTACGACATCCAGCAGGGGCGCTGGCGGGTCACCACTTTGGCCTACCTGTACGAGTTCCGGTCACCGGACAACGAGAAGCTCTGGGCGATGCACTGGCATCCGGCCGGCAAGAGCCACGCCACCTTTCCCCATCTTCACCTCTACACCGTCCGTCCGGACGGTCACTTCGTCACGCCGCGCCAGACCTTGGAGTCGGCGGTGCAGTGGTGCATCGAGATGGGCGCGGAGCCGCAGAACGCCCAGTGGCGAACTGTTGTGGCGGAGTCGGAGGGCATCCACCAGCTGTACCGATCCTGGTCAGAGGACCCGCCGCCGGCAGCCGGCCGTTGACCCCCGTCCCTGGTGGGTCGAAGCACGAGGCAGTGGGCGCGCCCGGGAGCGGAGCGTGACAGGCAGATGTCGGCGATCAGCCCACTGCGCACCCCGCTTCCCCATAACCAGCTCTCCTCCGACTGTGCCGCGCCGGGGGAAGGGTGGGCCGTAGGCCCATCCCGCAGGGACGCGCAGCGCCCTTCCGGCGGCCGGTGCAGTCGGAGAGGCTCCCGCGGGGGATGGGGCGGGTGCCCTCACTGCGCTGCGGACCGCGATCGGGCTCGGGGGCCCGGGGCGGGGCGTCCGAGAGTGGCCGTGGGCGAGGCGGCGAGTCCGCACACAGTCCGCAGATAGTCCGCAAAACGGTCAGAATCGGCCAACGACGCCCGACAACGGCCAACGATAAAAGCGCTGGTCAGAACGGTTTTTCAGTCACAGCCCACTGCGCCAAACCACGCCTCGTCCGGTTTTGCAAGGCGGGGGTTAGGGGTTCGATTCCCCTCGTCTCCACACACTCAGGTCCCCTCCGGAACGCGACCCCAGGTGACCACCTCCCGCACCGCCTCCGGCGCACCCGTCACGAGTTCGGGCTCCGGTCGCACGCCCAGCGCGTCGTTCACCGTGCTGAAGGCCAGCCGCAGCGCGGTGTACGCGGTGATCGCCAGGATCTGCCGTTCGTCGAACCCGTTGTCCCGGAGGGCCTGCACGTCCTCGGCGTCGGTGCCGTTCGGATCGGCGGCGACCAGGCGCGCCCAGCGCGCCAGGGCCTGCTCCCGGGCATCCAGGCCGCTGTCGGTGCCGGAGAGGACCGCGGCCGCCAGCTCGTCGCCGGCCACCTGTCCCAGCCTGGTTCCCCACGCCAGGCTGCAGTAGGCGTCGCCCAGCGTCGACGCGCAGGCGGTGACCAGCACCCCTCGTTCCCGCGTGCCCAGTCCGGCCTCCTCCGCGGCACCCCGCAGCAGCGCGAACAGCTCGTCGTGCAGCGCAGGCGAGTGCGCCCACAGCCGGGATCCGTTCATGACGAAACCCTGCTCGCGCCTGTCGTCGTCGTAGAGCCGATCGGCTCCGGCGGAGTCGGGCGCCGTCGTCAGGAACATGGGCGAGCACGGTAGGGCCGTCGGTGCTCGAGCGGTAGATCCCGACGTCCGATGTTCCACGTGGAGCACCGGACGACGGGGTGCGGCGTCGCGTCCCCGGTGACGGTGGGAGAGTGGAGCCGTGACTGAATCGACTCCCGCCCGCCGCGCGGTCCTGCACACCAACCACGGCGACATCACCGTGGACCTGTTCCCCGACCACGCTCCGAAGACGGTCGCCAACTTCGCCGACCTGGCCGAGGGCCTCCGCGAGTGGACGCACCCCGCGACCCGCGAGAAGACCACCGCCAAGCTGTACGACGGCACGATCTTCCACCGGATCATCTCCGGCTTCATGATCCAGGGCGGCGACCCGCTCGGTCAGGGCATCGGTGGTCCCGGCTACCAGTTCGGCGACGAGATCCACCCCGACCTGGCCTTCACCAAGCCCTACCTGCTCGCCATGGCCAACGCCGGCCCGGGCACGAACGGCTCGCAGTTCTTCATCACCGTGGGCGCCACCGCCTGGCTGACCGGCAAGCACACCATCTTCGGTGAGGTCGCCGACCAGGAGAGCCGTGACGTCGTCGACCGCATCGTCGGCGTGCAGACCGGCCGGAACGACCGCCCCGTCGAGGACGTGGTGATCGAGTCCGTCGAGGTTCAGCGCAGCTGAGCACCGGTCCGCTCGGAGGGGGCGCCGGCGGGCAGCCGGTGCCCCCTCCGCGCACGTGCTACCGGCATCAGGACCGGCCGACCGGCATCTCCTGCACCCGCTGCGGCCGCCCGATCTGCCCCGAGTGCATGGTCCCCGCCTCGGTGGGGTTCCAGTGCCCGGAGTGCGTCCGCGAGGGCAACGCCTCGGTCCGCACGCCGCGGGAGCAGGGGGCCTGGCGCTCCGCCGGCCGTCGGTGGGGCGTGGTCAGCGTCGGCCTCGTGGCCGTCAACGTCGCCGTCTTCGTCGTCACCGCCGTGTCCGCGGTGACGGTGGGCAACGCGCCGCTGTCGAACTCCGACTCCCCAGCCTTCGACGCGCTGTCCCAGTGGCCCTACGGCGTCTCGCTGTTCGACCAGTGGTGGCGCGTGGTCACCGCCGCGTTCGTGCACATCGGCCCGGTCCACCTGCTCATGAACATGCTGGCGCTGCTGTTCCTGGGTTCGGAGCTGGAGAACGCGCTGGGCCGGGTCCGGTACCTGGCCCTGTACCTCGTCTCCGCGCTGGGCGGGGCCGTGGCCATCCAGCTGTTCGGCGACCCCCGCGTACCCGTCGCGGGCGCCTCCGGGGCCATCTACGGCCTCCTGGGCGCCCTGGCGGTCCTCGCGCTGGCCAGGAGGCAGGACGTGCGGGGGGTGCTCACCCTGGTCGCCGTCTACGTCGTCTTCAGCTTCCTGCCCGGCATCTCGCTGCTGGGCCACCTCGGCGGTCTGGTGACCGGGGCCCTCACGGCGGGTGTGCTGGTGGCCACCCGCCGCCGTCCGGCCGTCCAAGGACTCGGCCTCGGGGTCCTCGCCCTGGTGCTGGGCGGCGTCGCGCTCACCGTGCCGACCGTCGCGGTGCTCGGCCTCTAGCCGCCGTTCCGCCACGCCGCCAGGTCCCGCGCGACCTCCTCGGGGTCGGCGCCGAGCTCCCAGCGGCCGAGGACGACGAGGACGCCGTCGTCGTCCGGGCCCGTGGCGGTGTCCAGCTCCAGCGTGCGCGCCGTCGTTCCCCACCGCCGCGTCTTCCGCACCCGCACCTGCAGCCGGCCCCACGGCAGGACCCGCCGACCGGTGAGGGTCGCGACCTCAAGCCCGTCCTCGGCCGCGAGCAGGCGTGGGCGCAGCACGGCGTCCCGCGCGGCCAGCACGATCAGCAGCAGCGCCGCGGCCCCGATCAGGACGCGGCCGGCGTCCTCGAGCATTCCGGCGACCGCGCCGAGCACCAGCCCGCAGGCGGCGAGGACGACGGGCAGGACGAGGGGAGGGGACCAGCGCACGGCCCCCACCCTGCCAGTGGCCTGCGGCACATACGATCGCGGTCAGGGGTGACTGATCGGTCGCTCGGGTCGTCGACGAGGAGTGGGTCCATGCGTGATGCCGTCATCTGTGCCGCAGTCCGTACACCGGTGGGCAAGCGCGGAGGAGGGCTCTCCGGCGTGCACGCCGTCGACCTCTCCGCCCACGTGCTGGAGTCGCTGGCCGAGCGGTCGGGCATCGACCCCGCCGTCGTCGAGGACGTGTTCTGGGGCTGTGTGAGCCAGGTCGGCGAGCAGACCTTCAACATCGGCCGCAACGCCGCGCTCGCCGCCGGCTGGCCCGAGTCGGTCCCGGGCACCACCATCGACCGCCAGTGCGGCTCCTCCCAGCAGGCGGTCGCGTTCGCCGCCGCCACCGTGATCAGCGGCCAGGCCGACGTCGTCGTCGCCGGTGGCGTCGAGTCGATGAGCCGGGTCCCCATGGGGGCCGCCCGCGGCGACGGCTCGGCGGGGAAGCCACTGGGCCCCCGGTTCATGGCGCGCTACGGCGGCGTCCACCCGAACCAGGGCATCGGCGCGGAGATGATCGCCGAGCGGTGGGGGCTCTCCCGCACCCAGCTCGACGAGTTCAGCCTCGCTTCCCACGAGAAGGCGGCGAAGGCCCAGGCCGACGGGGCGTTCGACGAGGAGATCGCGCCGGTCACCCTGGACGACGGCACCGTGATCCGCGCAGACGAGGGCATCCGGGCCGGCGGCACGCTGGAGAAGCTCGGCTCGCTCAAGACCCCCTTCAAGGAGGACGGCGTCATCAGCGCCGGCAACGCCAGCCAGATCTCCGACGGGTCCGCGGCGCTGCTGGTGACGACGAGCGAGAAGGCGCGTGAGCTCGGCCTGCGCCCGATCGTCCGCATCCACACCACCGTCATGGCCGGCGACGACCCGGTCATCATGCTGACCGCGCCGATCCCGGCGACGCAGAAGGTGCTGGCCCGCTCCGGCCTGTCGGTCGACGACATCGGCATCTTCGAGGTCAACGAGGCGTTCGCGCCGGTGCCCCTGGCCTGGCTGGCCGACCTCGGCGCCGACCCGAACCGGCTGAACCCGGTCGGCGGGGCCATCGCCCTCGGCCACCCGCTGGGTGGCTCGGGTGCCCGGATCATGACCACGCTGATCCACCAGATGCAGGCCACCGGCACCCGGTACGGGCTGCAGACGATGTGCGAGGGCGGCGGCATGGCCAACGCCACCGTGCTGGAGCTGCTCGACGCCTGATCCCCGCGGCGACGACCGCGTCCACGACAGCCCCCGGCCACCCGATGGCCGGGGGCTGTCGCGTCCCGGCGTCCCGGTCCGGCGGAGCCGGGTGGTGGTGACCGGACGGGTCCGTCCACATGCCGCGTGTAACCGGCGTATCCGCAGGTCAGAGGGGTACCCCCGGTGTGCATCGACCGTCCCCGGGGGACGGACATGTCGACTCGTCCACAGCTGGGTACACAGCTGGGGACAGACTCACACAGGTGTAGTTACGCGGGTGGACGTCCTGTCACACGAGTCCCATCAGAGGAGAAACCGCAGGTCAGCGCGGTTCCGTGGCCCGGCGTCCCTCCACACTCGGTGGACAACCCTGGGGGTGGAGCGCCATGTCGACCTGTGGATGACGGCGACCGCCTTGTGCACATCGTCCACAGCGCCGCCGCGACCTGCCCGGACGGCTCCCGGAACGGACGAGGCCCCCGTCCCGCTGGGGGACGAGGGCCTCGATGACCGTCGCGCAGTGACCCTCCGCAGGAGGGTGTCTCCTCAGCGCCAGCGCATCGACATGAGCAGGCCGGCGACCATCACGCCGAAGCCGATGGCGAAGTTCCACGCCGACAGGGACACCAGGAACGGGATCCGGTCTCCGGCGACGTAGTAGACGACGATCCACAGCAGCCCGATCAGCATGAGCCCGACCATCACCGGCGCGTACCAGCGCGGGCTCGGCTGCAGGACCTTCGCCTGGCCGCCCCGGGCGCGGAGGGCCTCCTCCGGCGGGGTGTACACCGACTTCTTGCGCACCTTGGACTTGGGCAACGCGTACTCCCTCCCGGGGGCGGGGCTCGTCTTCCCCGGACCGCTTCGAGGACCAGCCTAAACTTCCTGGCAACGCGGACGGCGCTCCCGCACCCGACCGAGCCGTCCCGCGTCGCCCGCCGACCCTCAGGAGGTGCCCGTGGACCTGTCGATCCTGCGCCGCCGGCCCTCGGCCTGGAGCGTGCTGGTCCCGGTGGTGGCGCTCGCGGCGGGGTTGCTGTTCGCGACCTCCGGCCGGACCGCTCAGGGCACCGATCTGCGCGCAGGGGAGATCACCCAGCTCTCCGAGCTCATCGAGGAGCGCGATTCCGCCGTCGCCCGCCAGGCGGATCAGCTGACGGCGCTCCAGCGGCAGGTCCAGGAGCTCACGGAGGAGGCGGCGTCCCGCAACAGCGTCGTCGCCGAGGCGACGGCCGAGGGGGCCGCCGGTGGACCCGCGGCCGGGCTGACCCCGGTGGCCGGCGCCGGCGTGGTGATCACCCTCGACGACGCACCCCCGCGCTCCGACGGCAGCCTGCCCAGCAACGCCCGGCCCGACGACGTCGTCATCCACCAGAGCGACGTCCAGGCGGTCGTCAACGCGGTGTGGGCCGCCGGCGCCGAGGGGGTCGCCGTCATGGACCAGCGCCTGATCTCCACGAGCGCGGTCCGGTGCGTCGGGAACACGCTGCTGCTGCAGGGGCGGACGTACTCCCCGCCGTTCGTCGTCTCCGCCGTCGTGGACGCGTCCGCCGTCCGCAGCGCACTCAACTCCTCGCGGCAGATCGCCATCCTCCGCGAGGCAGCCACCGCGTTCGGCCTCACGTTCGAGGTACGCGAGCGGTCCGAGGTGTCGGTCCCCGCCTACGATGGCGGCCTCACCCTGCAGTACGCCGCCGCCGGCTGACCAGCTGTCCGGCCGTGGCCCGGCGAGCACCGACGAGGAGCGACTCCGATGGGCACCGACGACCGACCGGTCCTCGTCGTCGACAACTTCGACAGCTTCGTCTACAACCTGGTCCAGTACCTGGGCCAGCTGGGCGTGCGCTGCGTGGTCCGCCGCAACGACGCCGTCACCGTGGACGAGCTGGCCGACCTCGACGTCGCCGGGGTGCTGCTCTCCCCCGGCCCCGGCGCCCCCGCCGATGCGGGTGTGACCGTGCCGATGGTGCGGGCGGCGGCCGAGCAGGGCACGCCCGTCCTCGGGGTCTGCCTCGGCCACCAGGCGATCGCCGAGGCGTTCGGGGCCGTGGTGGTCCGCGCCCCGGAGCTGCTGCACGGGAAGACCAGCGAGGTCGTGCACGAGGGGCACGGGGTCCTCGCCGGACTGCCCACCCCCTTCACCGCGACGCGGTACCACTCGCTCGCCGTCGACCCCGCCACCGTCCCGGACGAGCTCGAGGTCACCGGGCACACCCCGTCGGGTCTGGTGATGGCGCTGCGCCACCGCGAGCTCCCGATCGAGGGTGTCCAGTTCCACCCCGAGTCGGTCCTGACCGAGGGCGGCCACCGGATGCTCGCGACCTGGCTGCGGTCCTGCGGCCTGGCGCCCGACGAGGAGCTCGTCAGCGCCGCGGAGACCGCCGCCCGCCGGTTGTCCACCGCCACCGCCTGATCGGCTCCCCAGCAACGCAGCAGGGCCCCTCCCGGACGGGAGGGGCCCTGCTGCGTCATGACCGGCTGTTACGGGTTGCCGGCGCCTGGGCCGGTTCCCGTGCCGGCACCCGGTCCGGTGCCGGTGCCGGTGCCCGGTCCGGTCCCGGGCCCCGTGCCCGGCCCGGTGGTGCCGGGGTCGGGCACGACGGGATCGGCGGGCTCCTCCGGCGTCGGGACCGCGACGACCAGCGTGATGATGTCGTCGCCTCCCACGTCGGTGCCGGCGGTGGGATCCGTCTCGAGGACCGTGCCCGCCGGGACGGTGTCGTTCTCCGCGTTCTCCACCGTGATCTGACCGGCGCCGATGCCCTGCTCCTGCAGGGCGGCGCGCGCCTGGGTCTCCGTCTGGTTGATGACGTTCGGCATCTCGATGGTGCCGGTGGAGACGTTGAGCGTGATCGGCTGGCTCCGGCCGGCCTGGCTGCCCTCCTCGGGCGACACGGAGACCACCCGGCCCTCGTCGACCTCGATGGAGTCCACCCGCCGGCTGGAGACGTTGGTGAAGCCGGCCTGCTGGAGGTTCGCCCGCGCCTGCTCCTCGGTGAGCCCCGAGACGCCGGGGACCAGCAGCGTGTCCGGGCCGGAGCTGACCACGAGGTCGACGTCGTCGCCCTCGTCCACCTGCACGCCGGCGGCCGGGGTGGTCTCGATGACGCTGCCCTCGGCGACCGTGGGACTCGGCTGGATCGTCACGTCGCCGACGACCAGCTTGGCGGCCTCGATCTGCGCGCGGGCCTCGGCCTCGGGCACGTTCGCCACCGGGGGAACGCTCACCCGGGCGACGGGGTCCTTCTCGTCCCCACCGCTCATGGCGACGGCCAGGGCGATCGCGCCGCCGATGAGGAGCACGGCCAGCACGGACACGATGGCGATGATGCGGCGCTTGCGGCGCCGCGCGGAGTCGTCGTCGTCCCAGTCGTCGCCGTAGTTCCCGTAGCCCCCCACCGGGGCGCCGATGATCGCGGTCTTCTCGTCCTCGCCCATGACCGGCGTGGCCTCGACCCGCTGCCCGGCCAGCGCCCGGAGCAGGTCGTTGCGCATGTCCGCGGCCGACTGGTACCGGTTGGCCGGGTTCTTGCTCATCGCCTTGAGCAGGATCGCGTCCAGCTCCGGCGGCACCTCGCGGTTGATGGACGACGGGAGCTTGGGGTCCTCGCGCACGTGCTGGTAGGCCACGGAGACGGGGGAGTCGCCGGTGAACGGGGGCGCTCCGGTGACCAGCTCGTAGAGCAGGCAGCCCATCGAGTAGACGTCGGAGCGGGCGTCCACGCCCTCGCCGCGGGCCTGCTCCGGGGAGAGGTACTGGGCGGTACCTATCACCGCCGCGGTGGAGGTCATCGTGGCCGCGGAGTCCGACACCGCCCGGGCGATGCCGAAATCCATGACCTTGACCGTGCCCTGCGGCGTGATCATCACGTTCCCGGGCTTCACGTCCCGGTGCACGATGCCGTTGCGGTGGCTGAAGTCCAGCGCGCCGCAGATGTCGGCGGACAGGCTCATCGCCCGCTCCATGGGCAGCGGCCCCTCGCGGCGGAGCACGTCGCGGAGGGTCTCCCCCTCCACGAACTCCATGACGATGTAGGGCGTCGCGCCGCTGGGCGTGCGGTCCTCGCCGGTGTCGTAGACGGCGACGATCGCCGGGTGGTTCAGCGACGCCGAGGCCTGCGCCTCGCGCCGGAAGCGGACCTGGAAGGACGGGTCGCGCGCCAGGTCGCTGCGCAGGACCTTGACGGCGACCTCGCGGCCGAGACGCAGGTCGCGGCCGAGGTGCACCTCGGCCATGCCGCCGCGGCCCAGGACGCCGCCGATCTCGTAGCGGTCGCCGAGCACCTGCGGCGTGGTCATCGACGGTCCTCTCGGGCGGTTCGGTGCGTGCACCGAGGCGTCCGCGCCCGGGAGGGCGCGGGTGCGGGCCCGGCAGACGAAGGGCCGCCGGCGAGCCTAACCGCCCGGGAGCCGGTATCCGGGGAAGCGGAGATCAGCGACGTCACAGGCCGTCGCCCGTGGGACCTGCGGCGTTGCCCCCGGCCCCGGGTTCGGTCGCTTCTGCGGTCGTCGTCGGCGCGGGGGGCTTGGTCGTCGACGGCGGCGGGGCGGGGGTGCCGGGAGCGGGCTCGTCCGCCGGCGGCTCGTCCTCTTCCGGCTCGTCCGCGGGCGGCGCCGGGGCCTGGCTGGTCGTGGTGGGTGCCGGAGCCGTCGTCGTCGGCTGCACGGTCTCCGTCGGCTCCTGCTCCTCCTCGGCGTCGGGGTCCCAGGCCTCCTCGGTGACGTAGAGGGTGACCTCCTCGCCGGGGGCGGCCGCGCGGCCGGAGGGGTCGATCGCGGCGACCTCGCCGGCGTCCAGCGTCTGGGTCACGCCCTCCAGGACGTCGTCGTCCGCCACCGCCGTCACGGGGACGAGCCCGGCCGCGCGCAGCATCCGCTCGGCCGAGGCGACGTCGAGGCCCACGAACTGGGCCGGGTCGAGGAACATGCCCGTGGGGCCCGCGGCGCTCGTGCTGGCCGAGGTCGTCGTGGGATCGGCGGACCGGTTCCGGTCGCCGTCCCCGTTGCTGAGCAGCACCCAGGTCACCCCGCCGATCAGCAGGAGCAGGACCAGTGCCGCGGCCGGCCAGACCCAGCGGCGCCGGCGGGCCGGCTCCTCCTCGTCGGGCAGCCATTCGTCGTCGTCCGCGGGCGCGTGCAGCGGCGGCATGGGGCGGCCGCCCGTCGCGGGCGAGACGGCGGGCATCCCGGCGGCCGGGGTGGCGAAGACCTGGGTGTGCCCGTCGGCGGCCAGGTCCACGACCTGGGTCGGCGCCGTCGCCGGCGCGATCACGGTGGCCGCCGCAGCCATCCGGCCCCCGACGGGGACGCTGCCGCCGCTGGCCACGGCACGGATGGCCTCGGCGAAGGCGCCGCCGTCGGCGAACCGGTCCGCCGGGTCCTTGGCCAGGGCGCGCTCGACGAGCATCCGCACCGCCGGGGGGATGTCGCCGGGCAGCGGGGGCGGCGGGCGGTTGATGTGCGCCAGCGCGACGGCCACCTGGGAGGCGCCGTCGAACGGCCGCGCGCCGGTCAGGCACTCGAAGCCGACGACGCCGAGGGAGTAGACGTCGGACGAGGCGTTGACCTCCATGCCCTGTGCCTGCTCGGGGGAGAGGTACTGGGCGGTGCCCACGACCATGCCGGTGCGGGTCAGCGGGGCGGCGTCCCGGGCCTGGGCGATGCCGAAGTCGGTCAGCTTCACGACGCCGTCGGGGCGCACGATCAGGTTGCCCGGCTTGATGTCGCGGTGCACGACGCCGGCCCGGTGCGCGGCGGACAGGCCGTCGGCGGACTGGCTGAGCACGTGCAGCGTCCAGTCGACGGGCAGCCGGCCCTCGTCGTGGAGGATCGTCACCAGCGGCTGGCCCTCGACGAACTCCATGACGAGGAAGGCCAGCGTCTGCAGGCCGCTGTCGTCGGTGGTCTCGCCGTAGTCGTAGACCGAGGCGATGTTCGGGTGCGAGAGCGCCGCGGTGTGCCGGGCCTCGTTGCGGAACCGGGCCAGGAAGCTCGGGTCGTTCGTGTACTCGGTCTTGAGCACCTTGGCCGCGACGATGCGGTCCAGTACCTGGTCGCGGGCCTTCCACACCTCGCCCATGCCGCCGGTGGCGATGGGTGCGGTGATCTCGTAGCGCCCCGCCAGCAGACTTCCGATGCCCAGCGCCATCAGCCGCCCTGCCCCTCGAAGTACGCCTGCATGACCTCGCGCGCGATGGGCGCGGAGGTGTCGCCGCCGGTGCCGCCGCCGTTGGCGACGAAGACCGCCACGGCGATCTGCGGGTCGTCGGCCGGGGCGAAGCCCATGAACCAGTTGTGGTCGGGCACGCCCTCCTTCACCTGGGCGGTGCCGGTCTTGCCGGCGACGTCCATGCCCTGGATGCGCGCCGACCGGCCCGAGCCACGGGCGACGACGCTGATCATCATCTCGGTGAGCTGGTCGGCGACCTGCGCGGAGATCGGCTCCCGGAGCTCCTCGGGGTCGGTCTCGTCGATGACCGACAGGTCCGGCGCGAGCAGCTGGTCGACCAGGTAGGGCTTCATCTGCACGCCGTCGTTGGCGACGGTGGCCGCCACCATCGCCGCCTGGAGCACCGTCATGCGGACGTCGCGCTGACCGATGGAGGTCTGGCCCAGCGCCGCGTCGCTCTCGATCTCGCCGACGTGGCTGGCGGCGACCGGGAGCGGGATCTCGGAGCGCTCGTCGTCCAGACCGAACGCCTCGGCCATCGCCCGGACCTTGTCCTCGCCGAGGTCGATGCCCAGCTGGGCGAAGGCGGTGTTGCAGGAGATCGTGAGCGCATCGATCAGGCGCTGCTCCTGGCTGGGGTCGCACCGGGAGTTGTTGAAGTTCCGCAGCTGCTGGCTGGTCTGCGGCAGGGTCATGATGTCCGGCGCCGGCACGACTGTGTCCGGGGCGTAGCCCTCCTCGAGGGCGGCGGCCGAGACGATGACCTTGAACAACGAGCCGGGCGGATAGTTGTCCGCGATCGCCCGGTTCACCCGCGGGTCGGGGCCGTCACCGGCGGTGATCTGCTCCATGGCGGCACGGATGGCGTCGGGGTCGTGGGAGGAGAGCGCCGTCGGGTCGTAGGTCGGCGTGCTGGCCATGCCCAGGATCGCCCCCGTCTGCGGATCCAGAGCCACGACAGCGCCGGTCACGCCCTCCAGCCCGGCCATCGCGGCCTGCTGCACGGCGGGGTCCAGGGTGAGGACGACGTCGCCGCCGGCGGGGTCACGCCCGGTGAACAGGTCGGCGATGCGGCGCACGAAGAGCCGGTCGTCCTCACCGGAGAGGACGTCGTTCTCGGCGTCCTCGAGGGCGGTGTTCCCGTACACTAGCGAGTAGTACCCCGTGACGGCCGCGTACAACGGCCCCTGCGGATACGTCCTCAGGTATTCGAGCCGGTCGTCGGTGGGCACGGAGATCGCGATCTCGTTGCCCGCGACGACCATCGAGCCGCGTTCCCGGTCGTACTCCTCGGCCAGCACCCGGGTGTTCCGGTTGTCGGTGCGGAGATCGTCGGAGCGCACCACCTGGATGATGTTCACGTTGACGATCAGCAGCGTGAAGAGCACGAGCACGCTGATCGCCACCCGGCGCAGGGGTGCGTTCACGGCATCACCACCTCCGTCGGGGCGTCGCCGAGGCGCATCGGGGCGGCGTGCTGGACGGTCGGGCGACGGGCGGCATCGCTGATGCGGACGAGCACCGCGACGAGCACGAAGTTCGCCACGAGCGAGGAACCCCCGTAGGCGAGGAACGGCGTGGTGAGCCCGGTGAGCGGGAGCAGGCCGGTCACCCCGCCGAGGACGACGAAGACCTGCCAGGCGATGGCGAACGCGAGGCCGGCGGCGAGCAGCTTGCCGAAGGAGTCACGGACGACGAGCGAGGTGCGCAGGCCGCGCTCGACCAGGATGAGGTAGAGGACGATCACGGCGACCAGGCCGAAGAGCCCGAGCTCCTCGCCCACCGCCGAGGCGATGAAGTCGCTCTTGGCCACCGGCACCTGGTCGGGGCGCCCTCCGCCCAGGCCGGCGCCGAACAGGCCGCCGGTGCCGAGGCCGAAGAGGGACTGCATCACCTGGTAGCCGGCGCCGTCGTAGTAGTCCGACGGGGACAGCCAGGTGTCCACGCGCTGCTGCACGTGCCCGAAGATCTGGTAGGCGATCATCGCGCCGCCGGCGAAGAGACCCAGGCCGATGAACAGCCAGCTGGCCCGCTCGGTGGCCACGTAGAGCATCACCACGAAGATGCCGAACAGCAGCAGCGAGCTGCCCAGGTCGCGCTCGAAGACGAGCACGAGGATCGACAGGATCCAGGCGAGCAGCACTGGGCCGAGGTCGCGGCCACGGGGCAGCTCGAGCCCGGCGACCCTGCGGCTGGCCAGGGCCAGCACGTCGCGCTTGTCCTCGAGGTAGGCGGCGAAGAAGACGACCAGGCAGAGCTTGGCGAACTCGCCCGGCTGGATGGAGAAGCCGGCGACGCGGATCCAGATCTTGGCGCCGTTGACCTCGGACATCGATGCGGGCAGGACCGCCGGGAGCGCCAGGAGCACGATGCCCAGCAGGGCCAGGGTGTAGGCGAACCGCTGCAGGGAGCGGTGGTCCTTGACGACGACCAGGAAGGCGACGAACAGGGCCACGCCGAGGGTCGCCCAGACCAGCTGGACCGGGGCGTCCTCACGGGTGACGGTGCTGCCGACCTGCTCCGCGGCCAGATCGAGACGGTGGATCACGGTCAGCCCGAGGCCGACCAGCAGCGCGACGCCCGGCAGCAGCAGCGGGTCGGCGTAGGACGCCCACTTCCGGACGACGAGGTGCGCCACCACCCACAGCGCGGAGATCCACACGCTGAAGCCGGCCATCTCCGGGCGGAGTGAGCCGGTCACGGTCAGGTCGACGATGACCTGGGCGACGACGGTGAGCAGGACGGCGAAGCCCAGGAGCCACGCCTCGGTGTTCCGGCGGGTCGGGGTGTCCCCGGCGGCGGTGCCGCGGGGATCGGTGACGGGGCCCGGCATCAGCCCGCCTCTCGGCAGTTCACCCCCGGCTCGGACGACGTCGTCGTCCGGGCCGACGACGAGGAGGTCGTCGCCTCCTCGGGGGCCGGTGGCTCGGGAAGAGCCGGCTCGCCGGGGACTGGTTGCTGGGGATCGGCGGGGGACGCGGGGATGGGGGAGGGCGCGGCCGACGGCGTCGGCTCGGCCTCGTCGCGGTCCGAGGTGCTGCAGACCGGCAGCCGCTGGTCGAGGAGCGCGTCGAGGATGCGGTCGGCGTGGCCGGCGTCGTCGGCGGTGATGCCGTCCCGGACCCGGGTGCGGGCCGCGGGGGTGAGATCGGAGACGGCGAGGTCGGCGCTCCGGTCGAGCCGGTAGAGGTCCAGCCCGAGCACGGAGACGTCGAGGCCGCGGAAGACCGCGACCTCCTGGCTCTCGCCGTCGCCCTCGACGCCGACGAACCAGTGGTTCAGCGCCCACACGTACGTGCCGATCGCCCCCGCCACCAGCACGATGAGGAGGACCCCCGCCACCAGGAGAGCGCGTAGCGGGCGGCGGCGGGCGGAGGGGCCGCCGCCCGTCGGCAGTGTCGCTGTCGGCGGGGGAGCGGAGGCGGGACCTGTGTCGGCGAGGGCGGCCCGACCGGCGGCCGAACGGCCGTCCACCTGGCGCTGCCCGATGTTGTCGCCGGCTGCGCCGTCCACGACCGGGTCGAGGCGGCCGCCACCACCGGTGTCCTCGATGACGTCGGCGACGATCACGGTGATGTTGTCCGGGCCACCGCTGCGCAGGGCCAGCTCGATCAGCCGGTCGGCGGTCGCCTGCGGATCGGGATCGAGGAGCGCCTCGGCCAGGGTCTCTTCGCTGACGACGCCGGAGAGGCCGTCGGAGCAGAGCATGTAGCGGTCGCCGGCCCGAGCCTCGCGCATGGAGAGGTCAGGCTCGACCTCCTGGCCGTTCAGCGCCCGCAGCAGCAGGGACCGCTGCGGGTGGTGGTTGGCCTCCTCGGCGGTGATCCGGCCGTCGTCGATCAGGGTCTGCACGAACGTGTCGTCATGGGTGATCTGCGAGAACTGGCCGTCGCGGAGCAGGTAGGCGCGGGAGTCGCCGACGTGGCAGAGCGCCAGCCGGCCGCCGGCGAAGAGGATCGCGGTGAGCGTCGTGCCCATGCCCTCGAGCTGCGGCGACTCGCGGATCACCTCCCGCAGGTGCTCGCTGCCCTCGAAGACGGCCGACCGCATCGACTGCAGCATGTCGCCGGAGGGGGTGTCGTCGTCGAGGTGCTCGAGTGCGGCGATGACGACCTTGCTCGCGACGTCGCCGGCGGCGTGGCCGCCCATGCCGTCGGCCACGGCCAGCAGCCGGGGCCCGGCGTAGACCGAGTCCTGGTTGTTGCCGCGGATGAGGCCGCGGTCGGAACGAGCGGCGTAGCGGAGAACCAGCGTCACGAACGCAGCTCCAGTGCGGTCTGGCCGATGCGGATCGGCTGGCCGGGGGCGACCAGCAGCGGCCCTTGGACGCGCTGCTGGTCGAGGTACGTGCCGTTGGTGGAACCGAGGTCCTCGACGTACCACTGGCCGCCACGGTTGGTGAGCCGGGCGTGCCGGGAACTGGCGAAGTCGTCGGTCAGGACGAGGGTGGAGTCGTCGGCGCGGCCGATGAGGATCGGCTGGTCACCGAGGGTGATCTTGGTGCCGCTGAGCGGGCCGGCGGTGACCACGAGGGTGCGGAACCCGCGCTGCCCGCGCTTCTTCGGTGCCGAGGCGCGCGGCGGAACCGAGGCGACGCGGCCGGGGCGGCCACCGAACAGGTCGGCGCGCACGACGCGGAACGCCGCGAAGATGAACAGCCACAGCAGCAGCAGGAAGCCGAACCGGAAGATCTGGAGGACGAGTTCGCTCACCGGTCGACCACCCCGGGGAGGAGGTGCCGTCCAGCCTCGAGCCGTCGCGAGCGCGCGGATCCGCTCACGCGCCGTCCTGCCGGTAGACCAGGACCGAGTGGCCGATGCGGATGACGTCGCCGTCGCTGAGCGCCTGGCGGGTGATGCGACGTCCGTTCACCAGCGTGCCGTTCGTCGAGCCCAGGTCCTCGACGGTGGCGACGCCGCCCTCGAGGACGACGTCGACGTGCTTCCGGCTGACCCCGGTGTCGGGCAGGCGGATGTCGGCCTCGGTGCCCCGGCCGATCACGTTGCGGCCGGTGGACAGCTCGTGACGGGTACCCGGCCCGTCGACCACCAGCACGTGGGTGGCGGTCTTCCGGGAGCCGGCGCGGCCGACCATCGACGGGCCCTGGTTGCCGGTGTCCGTGGCGCTGCGCCCGCGCAGCGGCGGCAGGGCGGGCAGCGGGGGGAGCGGGGGGATGCCGGGCGCCATCGGCGCCGAGGCCATCGGTGCGACGTCGGGCCGAGGGGCCGGACGGGCCGGGTCGGCGACGTGCGAGCTGACCTCGAAGACGCCGGTGGTGAGCTCGTCGTCCTGCTCGAGGTGGACGGTGACCTTGTCGAAGACCTGGTAGCCCTCGTCCTCGATGTGCTCGGTGACCATGTCGGCGAGCTCACCGGCGAGCTGGTCGGACCACTGGCCGAGGTGGCCGAAGTCGGTCTCGCCCAGCCGGACGACGTAGACGTTCGGGGCGAGCACGCGGCCCTCGCCCATCACCGAGCGCTGCTCGTCGGCCTCGCGCTGGAGGGCCTTGGCGATCTCGGCGGGGTGCACCTTGCCCTTGAAGAGCCGGGCGAACGCCAGACCCACCATGCCTTCGAGACGGCGCTCGAAGCGCTGCAGCACGCCCACAGTCGCTCCTTTGCGCTCGTCGGGTCCAGCTGTGCCATCGATGATCGTAGCGGGGTGCGACGTGGCTGACCGTCCAGTGAACCGCGACGCCCCGGACGTCTACCCGCGGACAGGGCAACGACGCACCCCCGCCGCGAGGTACGGGTCACGACTGCTACTGTCTTCCCTCGCCAGGGCAAGTGGCGGAATGGCAGACGCGCACGGTTCAGGTCCGTGTGTCCGAAAGGACGTGGGGGTTCAAGTCCCCCCTTGCCCACCAGACCGAAGGGCTCCCCCCGGGGAGCCCTTCGTCGTTTCCACGCCTCCTCGTCCGCGGGTCCGGGCGCCTCAGTGCGAGGGCAGCGCCGGTGGGTCGCCCTCCTCGTCGTTCCCGAAGAACATCTGGGCGAGCAGGACCGCGCCCCACGGGCCGAAGACCCAGATCGGCCAGAAGTAGAGGAACTCCTGCGTCGCCAGGCTCATGACGGCCCAGATGCCGATCACGATGACCGCGGTGCCGGCCCAGTCGCGCCACTCCGACGCATCGAGCCGGGCGTGCCACCAGGCGCTGGGCTCCGGCGCCCGCTCGGCCGCGACCGGCGCCACGGCCGTCCCGGGCGGCAGGTCGGCGGTGAGCTCGGCCAGCTCCCCGTACGTCTTCGACGAGTAGGCCCGGTTCAGCCGGTCCTCGTACTCGGCGACCGTGAGCCGCCCGGCGGCCATGTGCTCGCCGAGGGTGGTGGCGACGGCGGTGCGGTCGGCGTCGGCCGCGCGCAGGTGCGGTTCGGTCATCGGGCGCTCCGGGGACGGGGCATCCAGTGTCGTGCGCCGAGGCGTTCCGGTCCACCCCTGGGCCGGTTCCACGTGGAACCGGCTCAGCCCGCCGGCGGCGCGGCCTCCGCGGTGAGGTGCCGGCCGATGACCATCCGCTGGATCTGGTTGGTGCCCTCGAAGATCTGCATGACCTTCGCCTCGCGCATGTATCGCTCGGCCGGGTGGTCGCGGGTGTAGCCGGCGCCGCCGAGCACCTGGACGGCGTCGGTGGTCACCTTCATGGCCGCGTCGGTGGCGACCAGCTTGGCGATGCTGGCCTGCCGGGAGAACGGCTTGCCGGCGTCCTTGCGGCGGGCGGCGACCAGGTAGGTGGCGCGGGCGGACTCCACGGCCGCGGCCATGTCGGCCAGCAGGAAGGAGACGCCCTGGTGCTCGGCGATCGGCCGGCCGAACGCCTCCCGCTCGACGGCGTACCGGACGGCGACGTCGAGGGCCGACTGCGCCAGCCCGACGGCGACCGCGCTGATGCCCAGCCGCCCGGAGTCCAGCGCGCCCAGGGCGATCGCCATGCCCTTGCCGGGCTCGCCCACGAGCCGGTCGGCGGGGACGGCGACGTCGTCGAGCCGGATCGCCGAGGTCGTCGAGCCGGTCAGGCCCATCTTCTCCTCGGGCTTCGCGGCGCTGAAGCCGGGGAGATCGGGCGTCAGGTGGAAGCAGGAGATGCCCCGGGGGCCGTCATCGGGGGTACGCAGGAACGTCGAGTAGAAGTCCGCGTGCCCGCCGTGGGTGACCCATGCCTTCTCGCCGCGGGCGGTCCAGCCGTCGTCGGCCCGGGTCGCCGAGGCCTTCATGGCGGCGACGTCGGAGCCGGCGTGCGCCTCGGACAGGGAGTAGGCGCCCAGCAGGGTTCCGCCGACCATCTCCGGGAGCAGGTCGCGGCGCTGGGCCTCGGTGCCGTAGGTGGCGATGGGGGAGCAGGCCAGGGTGTGCACGCTGATGCCGAGCGCGACGCTGGCCCAGCGGGCGGCGAGCTCCTCGACCACCTGCAGGTAGACCGCGTAGGGCTGACCGCCTCCGCCGACCTCCTCGGCGAACGGCAGCCCCAGCAGCCCGGCCTCGCCGAGGGTGCGGAACACCTCGCGGGGGAAGCGCTCCTCGCGCTCGTACGCGGCGGCCTTCGGCGCGAGCTCGGCGTCGGCGATCTCGCGGGTGAGCGCCAGCAGATCGGCGGCCTCGGGGGTGGGCAGTTCGCGGTCGACCGGCACGGTGCTCCTTCGCGGTGGGTACTGCCTCGGACCGTACCTCCGGCGCCCTGTGAGGATCGGAGCGTGATCATCGAGCCCGCCGCGTGGGACGACGCCGACGTCCGCCGCCTCACCGACGACCAGCAGGCCGAGCTCCGGGTCCGCTACGGGGGCAAGGGGGAGCCGGGCACGCACCCCTCCGCCGCTGACATCTCCGTCGTCCTGGTGGCACGCGAGGACGACGGCACGCCGGTGGGCTGCGGGGCGCTGCGGGACCTGGGCGGCGGAGCGGCCGAGATCAAGCGGATGTACGTCGTGCCGGCAGCGCGCGGGCGGGGTGTCTCGAAGGCGGTGCTGGCCGGGCTCGAGCAGGCGGCCCGCGAGCGGGGGTGGACGACGCTGCGGCTCGAGACCGGCCCGCTCCAGCCGGAGGCGGTCGCGCTGTACCGCGGGGCCGGCTACCGGGAGGTCGGCGCCTTCGGGGCCTACGTCGGCGACCTCGCTGCGGTGGGCTCGCTCTTCTTCGAACGAGGGATCGCCGGATCCACAGGCTCCGGCCGCGTGCAGGCGGCTGGCCCGCCGGGTGTGTGAGGGTGAGCCCGACGTCATCCTCGCGGCCGGACCGAACTCCCTCGGCCGCAGCCTGGAAAGGGATCCCCATGCGCATCCGGAAGCTCGCCCTGGCCGCGGCCGTCGCCGCCCTGCCGTTCAGCCTCACCGCCTGCGGTGGAGCCAGCGTGGAGGACTTCTGCGAGCAGTACGAGGCCATCGACCAGATGGAGGACGACGAGACCGACGAGGCCAAGGACGCCTTCGACGAGCTGGCCGGCAACGTGCCCGACGACGCCGGCAACGAGGTCGAGGAGGCCGCGAAGTTCCTGGCCGAGAACTTCCCGGAGGACGGGGACTTCGAGGCAGCCGTGGAGAACGGTGACCTCAGCGAGGAGGACGCGGAGGAGTTCGCCGCGGCCGCCGACACCGTCCAGTCCTACGGCGACGAGAACTGCGGGAGCTGAGCTCCCGGCGGCGGCCCCTGACCGAGGGGTCGCCGCCGTTCCGTTCCGGCCCGTGAACCGGATCCACCGCTCCGGACATGGAGGGGTGTGACGACTTCACCGTTCGCGGCCGGATCATTCCGCTCCGTGACCCCGACGGCGCTGCACCGGTCCGCCGGTCCACCGCCCGAACCACCCCGCATGCGTGCGCTGCCGAACGCGGCCCCGTCGGACGCCGAGCTGATCGCCCGCTCGCTGGACGATCCCGAGCAGTTCGCCCCGCTGTTCGACCGGCACGCGGCGACGGTGCACCGCTACCTCGGCCGCCGTGTGGGCGAGCTGGCCGACGACCTGCTCAGCGAGACCTTCCTCGTCGCCTTTCGGCGCCGCGCGGCCTACCGGGCCGATCACGTGGAGGTCCGCCCCTGGCTGTTCGGCATCGCCACCAACCTCGTGCACGGCCACGTCCGCACCGAGCAGCGCCGCTACCGGGCACTGGCCCGGGAAGCCGGCCGTTCCCCGGGGCACGCCGCCGATCCCGGCGACTCCGCCGACCGGTTGGACGCCGAGGCGCTGCGCGGCCCGCTCGCCGCCGCACTGGCGACGCTGAAGGGCCACGACCGCGACGCGCTCCTGCTGCTGGCCTGGGCTCAGCTGGGCTACGAGGAGATCGCCGCCGTCCTCGACGTGCCCATCGGCACCGTCCGCTCCCGCCTGCACCGCGCCCGGCGGCAGACCCGCGCCGCACTCGGCGACGTCTCCCCATTCCAGCCGACCTCCGAGGAGGAGGACCGATGAACGACCTCACGCTGCTCCGCGAACTCGGCCCCGAGGGCCCGCCCCTGACCCCGGCGGCCCGCTCGACCGCCCGCGCCGCGCTGCTGGCCGAGATCGACGGGCCCGCGCCCCGTCGCTCCCGCCGGCCGAGCCGGACGGCGGTGTTCCGCGTCGGCGTCGCCGCGGTGACCGCCGCGGCCGCCTGGACTGCGGCGGTGGTGATCACCGGTCCGGAAGCGGTCGACGGTCCCCGGCCCGGGCCCGGCGGGCTCTCGATGGTGGCCACCGAGGCGATCACCTTCCCGCTCTCCCCGGATCCCGCGCCGCCGGGGATGACGCCCAGTTTCACGGGTTCGGCGGGCAGCACGGAGGCCATCGCGGGGTACACGTTCCCCGACGGAACCGGCTTCACCGTCTACCTCTCGCCCACGGAGCCGGTGTGGGCGGCCGACCAGTTCCAGCCCTCGGAGATCGCCGACAGCGGGACCACCACCGTCGGTGGCGCCGAGGCGCACTACGTCGTCGGGTCCACCGAGCGGACCTGCACGCTCGCCAACGTCTGCTTCGAGGACCTGGCCTTCGCGCAACTGGTCTGGGAGCGGGCGCCCGGCCAGTGGGTGAACCTCTACGGCGAGGGCAGGCACGGCGACCTGGCCGCGCTCGCCGCGGTCGGCGGGTCGCTGGTCGACCGGCCGCAGCCGATCCGTCTGCAGGTGGAACTGGCACCGGCCGGCTGGTCGCTGGTCGACTGGCACGAGAGCAGCGGCGCCGTCACCTTCGTCGACGACGAGGACCCCGCCCGGGTGCTGGGGGTGCAGTGCCTGCCGCAGGCCCCGGCGGGGGTCCACGAGATGGACAACGGCTCCGCCGAGCAGCGCATCGCGGCGGTCACGCCGATCGACCCGGTCGTTCCCACGGAGATCGGCGGGGTTCCGGCGCAGCTCGTCCGCGCGCACGACGACGTCGACCCGACGATCCGGTTCTGGATGGCCGCGTGGGAGCTTCCCGACGGCACGGTGTGCACCGTCACGACACCGGAGGAGTTCTCGCCGGACGACGTGCTCACCATCGCCGGAGGGGTGACCTACACGCCCTGAGGGCGCCGAGGCGGCCGGGTGCCGGGATGTGGTGAGGTGGCCGCATGCCCGACACCTGGCCGCCGACCACGCCCGCCGAGGTGGAACTCACCGCCGGGGACGCCCGCCTCGTCGTCGACCTGCGCGGCGGTGCGCTGCGCCGGCTGGCGGTCGGCGACTGGGAGGTGCTCGACGGCTATCCGGCCGGCCGGGTGCTTCCCGGCTGGCGCGGCGCGATGCTGCTGCCCTGGCCCAACCGGATCCGCGACGGCCGGTGGAGCTGGCAGGGCGAGGAGCTGCAGCTCGAGGTCCAGTCGCCGGCCGAGCCGCACGCCATCCACGGCCTGCTCTCCTGGCAGCCCTGGACGCTGCTGGACCGAGCGGACCGGTCCGTCACGATCGGGACGACGGTCGAGCCGCAACCCGGCTATCCGTTCCGGCTCGCGGCCGCCGTCGACCACGTCCTCGAGGGCGACCGGCTGACCTGCACGGTCCGGGTGCGCAACGTCGGCGACCGGCCGGCACCGTTCGGCGCCGGCGTCCATCCGTACCTGTCGGTGGGCGCGACCGAGGACGGCGGGATCGGCGACGCCGACCTCACGCTCCCGGCCCGCACCGAGCTGGTCCTGGACGGCGGCATGCCCACGGGGGAGCGGCGCCCCTACGACGGCGCGGTGGGCCGGATCGGCGACCGCGCCCTGGACACCCCGCTCACCGACCTCGACCGGGACGCCGACGGCTGGGCCCGGGTGCGGCTGGCCGGCGCGGCGGGGGAGCTCGAGGTCGCGCTGGACGGCTCGTGGCCGTGGCTGCAGGTGTACAGCGGTGACACCCTGCCGCCCGGTCAGTGGCGGCGCAGCCTCGCGGTGGAGCCGATGACCTGCCCGCCCAACGCGTTCGCCGACGGGGCCGACCTGGTCGTCCTCGAGCCGGGCGAGGAGTGGGCGGGCACCTGGGCGCTCAGCTGGAAGCCCGCCTGACGTGCGGGTGCACGAGCTCTGGCGCCATCCGGTGAAGTCGCTCCAGGGCGAGCGGCTGGCCGTGGCGGAGATCGACCCGCTCGGCATCGCCGGCGACCGGCGGTGGGCGTTGTTCGACCGGGACACCGGGCTGGGACTCACCGCGCGGCGGGTGCCCGAGCTGCTGTTCGGCGCCGCCCGGCTGCGCGACGACGGCCGCGTCGAGGTGGTGCTCCCCGACGGCACGGTCACCAGCGACGACGCCGTCCTCTCCGGCTGGCTCGGCCGCCGGGTGGAGCTGCGGGAAGCTGCTGACGACGTGGCGCCGACCTACGAGACGCCGGCAGACGAGGAGGCGCCCGATCCCAGCGAGTGGCTGCAGTGGGAGGGCGCTGCCGGCCCGTTCCACGACAGCCCACGGATCCGGCTGTCGCTGGTCTCCACCGGCACGCTCGGCGGCTGGGACCGCCGCCGGTTCCGCGCCAACGTCGTCCTGGACGGCGAGGGGGAGGACCGGCTGCGGGGGCTGGAGGCCACTGTGGGCGGCGTCCGGCTGCGCGTCGGCGCGCCGATCCCCCGCTGCGTCATGACCACCCGACCGCAGCCCGGCGGCCTCGGCCGGGACACCTCGGTGCTCAAGACGATCCACCGGGAACGGGACGGTCTGCTCGCCGTGCGGGCCGCCGTCCTCGGGTCCGGGACGGTCCGGGTCGGCGACGTCCTGGCGCCGACGGCAGACTGAGCACCGTGCGCACCATCGATCTGCGTCCCGGCGAGGACACCATCCGGCTCGGCCAGCTGCTCAAGCTCGTCGACGCCGTGCCCACCGGCGCCCAGGTGAAGGACGTCCTGCTCTCCGGCGCGGTGGCCGTGAACGGGGACCAGGAGGAGCGCCGGGGCCGGCAGCTCCACAAGGGCGACGTCGTCTCGATCGTCGGTCACGAGGACGTCCGCATCCGCTGAGCGACCAGCGGTTCCACGTGGAACCGGGGAGGAGCACCGTGAGCGCACCGCTGGCCTCCCGGCTGCACGGCTTCGGGACGACGGTCTTCGCCGAGATGAGCGCGCTGGCGATCGACACCGGCTCGGTCAACCTCGGTCAGGGCTTTCCCGACTACCCGGGCCCGCCCGAGGTGCTCGACGTCGCCCGCTCGGCCATCGGCACCGGCGCCGACCAGTACCCGCCCGGCCCCGGCATCCCCGAGCTGCGGGCCGCGATCGCCGAGCACGTCCAGCGCTTCCGCGGACTCAGCTACGACCCCGGCACCGAGGTGCTGGTCACCGCCGGGGCCACCGAGGCGCTGGCGTCGGTGATGCTCGGCCTGCTCGAGCCCGGCGACGAGGTCGTGCTCTTCGAGCCGATCTACGACAGCTACAGCGCCTCGGTGGCGATGGCCGGTGGGGTGGTGCGGGCCGTGCCCCTCCACCCGCCGGTGGACGGCTCCGGTGCCTGGACCTTCGACGAGGCCGAGCTGCGTGCCGCGATCACCCCGCGCACCCGGCTGCTGCTGGTCAACACCCCGCACAACCCCACCGGCAAGGTGTTCACCGCCGACGAGCTGGCGGTGCTGGCCGGGCTGGCGCAGCAGCACGACCTCACCGTGCTCACCGACGAGGTCTACGAGCACCTGGTCTTCGACGGCGCCCGGCACCTCTCCCCCGCCACGCTCCCCGGCATGCGCGAGCGCACCCTCGTCGTCTCCAGCGCCGGCAAGACGTTCAACGTGACCGGCTGGAAGATCGGCTGGATCTGCGGTCCCGCGCCGCTGGTCGCCGCCGTCCGCACCGCCAAGCAGTTCCTGACCTATGTCAACGGTGGACCGTTCCAGCCCGCGGTCGCCGCGGGGCTCCGGCTCCCCGACGACTACTTCGCCGGCGTCGCCCGTGACCTGCAGTACCGCCGCGACGTCCTGGTCACCGGGCTGCGGGAGGCCGGGCTGCGGGTGGTGAGCCCCGAGGCCACCTACTTCGCCACGGTCGACGTCCGCCCGGTGCGCTCCGACGGCGACGGTCTGGCGTTCTGCCGTGAGCTGCCCGGGCTGGCCGGCGTCGTCGCGATCCCGACCGTGGTCTTCTACACGCCGGAGCACGCGGAACTGGGCCGGCACCTGGTCCGGTTCGCGTTCTGCAAGAGCGACGGCGTCCTCGCCGACGCCGTCGAGCGGCTGAAGGGTTTGTCGGCATGAAGGTCGCAGCGGTGCAGCACGACATCGTCTGGGAGGACCGCGAGGCGAACTACGCCCGGCTCGCGCCCCAGGTCGCCCGGGCAGCGGCAGCCGGCGCGGAGCTGGTCCTGCTGACCGAGACCTTCTCCACCGGGTTCTCCATGACGCCGGGCATCGGCGAGCCGGAGGACGGCCCGTCCGCGGCGTTCCTCGCCGCTCAGGCCGCCGAGAGCGGCGTCTGGGTCGGCGGCAGCTGCCCGGAGATCGCCGACGGCGAGCCGCTCCCCTACAACTCGTTCGTGCTGGCCGGTCCCGACGGCACCACGCACCGCTACCGGAAGCTGCACCCGTTCAGCCACGGCGGCGAGCACGAGCGCTTCCGGGCGGGCGAGGGGCCGCTCACCGTGACCGTCGGGGGCGTGCGGATCACGCCGTTCATCTGCTACGACCTGCGCTTCGCCGACGTCTTCTGGCGGGCCGCCCCCGACACCGATCTCTACGTCGTCGTCGCGAACTGGCCGGCGGCCCGCCGACTGCACTGGCAGACGCTGCTGCAGGCGCGGGCGATCGAGAACCAGGCCTACGTCGTCGGCTGCAACCGGGTGGGCACCGCCGGCGACGGCACCGAGCACGCCGGTGACAGCCGGATCGTCAGTCCGATGGGCGAGCTGCTGGCCACCGCGGCCGGCGTCGAGACGATCGTGCTGGCCGACGTCGACCCCGCCGAGGTGGCGGCCACCCGCGACCGCTTCCGCTTCCTGGCCGACCGCCGGGGCTGAGGCGTCAGACGGCGTCGCGCGGCGGCAGGGTGTCCTGGTCGACGACGACCTGCTCGCGCCGCACCTGGCCGCTGACGGTCTCCTGGCTCTGCACCAGCTCGGTGCGCAGCCGCACCCGCTCGACCGGCACCACCTCGACGCCGATCACCGGGCGCTCGGTGTGCAGGACGATCTCCTCCGGGAGCGTGCCGGCGGCGAGGCTGCCGGCCGGCACCCCGTCGGTCGCCCCCAACGGCAGCTCCTCGATGCGGATCTCCTCGCGGCGGATCGGCACCGTCACCTGCACCTCCTCGGTGACCACGTACTTGACCACCCGGACCCGGCGCTCGGGCACGAGCTCGGTGGAGACGCGGAGCCGCTCCTCGCTGCGGACCATCGCGCCGTCGGACGCCGGGGCCGGGTTCGGCGCCGCGTGGGGCGCGGTGACGTCGGGCGCGGTGACGTCGGGGGCGGCGTGCCGCGCCGTCGTCTCGGAAGTGGCCGGGACCGGCGGCGTCACGGGCACCGCCACGGTGTCGGCGTCGGCGGACCTGGCCGGCGCGGTGAGGTCGGGCGCGGTGCTCTCGCCCAGTCCGTAGTGCCGGCGCAGCTCCGCCTCCTCGCCCGGGTCGAGGTGGTCGCCGGCCATGGCGGGGGCGTTCTTCACGGCGTCGGCGGTCACCGGGAGCCGCAGGTGTCCCTCGGCGAAGGTGGCCTCACGGGCGGGGACGACGGAGTGCCGGGTGCCGAACAGGCCCGTGGTCACCGCGACCCAGGTCGGCTCGCCGGTCCGGTCGTCGACGAAGAAGTGCTCGACCGTGCCCAGCTTGTCGCCGCCGCTCCCGTACGCGGTGCTCCCGATCGCAGCGGTGACCTCGCGCTGGCTCAACATGGCCGCTCCTCTCCGCAGCGGCGCGCTCCGACGGGCGCCGCTGCCGCTAGGCCTTCCCCGTGCGGCCGATCGGTGAACATCACCGCGCTCGGACGGGCACCACGAGGTCGACGACGACGGAGCGGTGGTCGCTGCCCGGAACAGCCACGAACGAGCACGAGACGACGCCCAGCCGCGGGTCGACGAGCACGTGGTCCAGCACCAGCCGGGGGAGCGGCAGCCGCAGCGGGCGCCAGGTCCAGGTGCTGCCGAGTCCGAGGGTCCGCGCCGCGTCCACCCAGCCGCGGCGGAGGACGGCGCGCAGGGCCGCGTGGTCCCACGTCGCGTTGAAGTCGCCGGCGAGCACCCGCAGCACGTCCGGGGTGGGTCGGGGCAGCGTGGCCAGGTCGGCGGCCCAGGTGCGGACGGCGCCGGGGGAGGTGGCCGGGGGCGCGGAGTGCACGGACACCATCTCGACCTCGAGGCCGTCGTCGACCCTCAGCCGCGCGGACGGCTGCTCGAACTCGCCCGGCACGTTCCCGAGGGCGTGCAGTGGGAGGCGGCTCCAGATCGCGCCGGAGCCCGAGACGACCGAACCCGGCCGCGCGGGGACGACGTGTCCGTGCGGCAGGAGCTCGCCCAGTCCCGCGGCCCGCAGCTGCCGCTCCGCGTCCGGCGTCAGTTCCTGGGCGGCCAGGACGTCCACCACCTCCCGGCGCACGAGGTCGACGACCGATGCGGCGGGCACCAGCCCCTTGCGCAGGCTCACCGTCGCGATCCGCAGCGTGGTCCCGGCCGGCGGGGCCGGCCGCGGGGTTCCCCGGTTGCTCCGCACGGCGCCGGCCAGCGTCGCCGCGGCCAGACCGGCGACGACGGCGCCGCTGCGCGAGCGGGCGACCACGGCCGCCGCCAGCGGCAGGACGGCGCTCGCCGCGGCATGCGGGGTGAAGGCGAGCGCCGGTACGAGGGGGAAACCGCGCTCCGCGCCGGCGGCCCGCAGCACGGCCCACACCGCCCAGGGCAGGCCCGCGACTGCCGCCCAGCGTCGCTGCGGGGCGGGTCGGGGTCGCATGCCCGGAAGGTAGCCAGGCGTGGCGGGGACGGCCACCGGCGCGACCGGCCGGCGGCGGGGCCCTACCGTCGGGGGATGGTCACCGAGCAGCTCGAGGTCGAGCGGAAGTTCGACGTCGACCCCCAGTTCGTCGTCCCGGATCTCGGCGGCCTGCCCGGTGTGGCGGCAGCCGCTACGCCCGTGACCCACGACCTGGTCGCGGTCTACCTCGACACCGCCGAGCTCCGGCTCGCCCGGTCGCGGATCACCCTCCGCCGCCGCACCGGCGGCCCGGACGAGGGGTGGCACCTCAAGCTGCCGGCGGGGGCGGCGCGGCGGGAGCTGCACGTCCCGCTGGACTCCGGCGACGAGGTGCCCGCCGAGCTGCTCGCCGAGGTCGCCGGATTGCTGGAGGGGGCCGAGCTCGCCCCGGTGGTCACCCTGCGCACCCGGCGGGTGGTCACCGCCCTCTCCGACGCCGCCGGCCGGGAGCTGGCCGAGCTCGCCGACGACACCGTCCGGGCCACCCGACATCCGGCCCTCCCGGGCGAGGCGCCCGAGGAGCGGACCTGGCGGGAGGTCGAGGTGGAGCTCGTCGCGGGGGACGACTCGCTGCTGACGGCGGTGGGGGAGCGGCTGGTGGGCGCCGGCGCCCAGTCGTCGCCGCGGGCGTCGAAGCTGGCCACGGCACTGGGGTCCCGGCTGTCCGGCTGAGGTGAGGGGAACCTCTCGCCGCGCCCCGTCGTCGTCCAGGAGGACCGGCGGGCACGATGTCGGAGTCCGTCGTCCCACCCCCGAGGCCCGGAGGCCGTCCTGTCGCTCATCGGCCTGCTGGGCTTCGGCACCGGCGTCCTGCTCGCCGTGGGGCTGCTGTACGGCTACCTGTGGTTCCGCCTCGTGCGCAGCACCACCGGCCGGGGACGGCTGCGGCGCCGGCTGACCTGGCTCACCGTGGTCCTCGCCGTGCTGCCCGTGCTGGCCGTCGTCCTCCGGGGCCGGCTGCCCCTGGACGCCGCCGCCCCGCTGAGCTGGGTGGGTTTCAGCCTGCTGGGCGTCGCGTTCTACGCGTTCCTCGCCCTGCTGGCCCTGGAGCCCGTCCGCGCGCTGGGCACCGCCCTGATCCGGCGACGGCAGAATGAAGACCCGGTCGTCGCGAGTGGTCCCCGGAGGGGCCCGCGCAGCGACGACGAAACGGCTCAGCCCGACGAGGGAACGGCACCTGGCCGCGGTGCCGTCCTTGAGGACGGCGATGTGCAGAGCGGTGCCGTCCGGCAGGACGGCGATGTGCAGAGCCCCGCTCCCCCGGATCCGTCGCGGCGGCTGTTCCTCGCGCGGAGCCTGGCGGTGACGGCGGGCGCCGTCGCGCTCGGCACGGCCGGAACCGGCGCGTACTTCGCCAACAGCGCCCCGGTCGTCCGCCGCGTCCCGGTGACCCTGCCGCGGCTGGACCCGGCCCTCGACGGCCTGCGCATCGTCACCTTCTCCGACGGCCACCTCTCGGCCACCTACGGCGGGCGCCGGTTCGAGCGGCTGGTGGAGATCATCAACGAGCAGCGCCCCGACGTCGTCGCGATCGTGGGCGACCTGGTCGACGACACCGTGGAGGAGCTCCGGGAGGATGTCGCCCCGCTGGCCGACCTGGTGAGCGAGCAGGGCGTCTACTTCGTCACCGGCAACCACGAGTACTTCACCGAGACCCAGGCGTGGCTGCGGCACCTGCCGACCCTGGGCGTCGAGGTGCTCCGCAACGAGCGGGTGCCCATCGTGCGCGGGGGGGCCTCGTTCGACCTCGCCGGCATCGACGACCGGACCGCCGCCGCCTCCGGGTTGGCCGGCCATGGCGCGGACCTCGACGCCGCGCTGGACGGCCGCGACGACGCCACGCCGGTGGTGCTGCTCGCCCACCAGCCGTACATGGTCGACCAGGCGGCGCGGGCCGGAGTGGACCTGCAGCTCTCCGGGCACACCCACGGCGGCCAGCTCTGGCCCTTCGACTACGCGATCCGGCTGGACCAGCCGGCCGTGGAGGGTCTCTCCCGGCACGGCGACACCCAGCTCTACGTGAGCGCCGGCGCGGGGTTCTGGGGGCCGCCGATGCGGATCGGCGCCCGCCCGGAGGTCACCGTGGTGGAGCTCCGCGCGCCCGGGCGGTGAGCCCGGCTCAGCCGGCGTCGAGCGCGTCGAACGACTCCTCGATGCACTCGAGGAGCTCGCGCTGCCCGGCGCTGTCCGCCCAGACGAGCAGGCCGACGGTGTACGCCGACAGATAGGCCGCGGCGATGACCTCGTCAGCGGGGCTGACCGGCCGGCCGGTGGCCACCGCGAGCTGCTGGAGGACCAGCGCCGCCGTGGCGCGCTCGAACTCGCCGGTGCGGTGGCGCAGGACGGGCGTCGAGGCGATCACCTGCCACCGGGCGGCCAGGACGCCCTCGTACTCGGTGCCGGTCATGGCGGTCACCGCCTGCACGCACATCCGACGGATCCGCTGACCCATCGGGAGCTCGTGCGGCTGCGCGGCCAGCAGGGCGGCGGTCTGCTCCGGGGTGGGCAGCTGCAGGACCACGTGCTCCTTGCCGGCGTAGTGCGCGTAGAACGTCGGCACGGAGACCCCGGCCGCGGCAGCGATCTGGGCGATGCCCACCGCGAGGAAGCCCCTGTCCTGGAAGAGCTCGACGGCGACCGCCGCGATGCGGTGGTGGGTCTCCTCCCACCGCGCGCTCCGCCCCGGGGGGGTGCCCTCCCACCAGGTGCTCCGCCCGTCCTCATCGCTCACGGGTCCAGTCTTCCCCGCCGCGGTCGGTGAACACGCACGTCAGAGGGGCGATTCGCTCACACGGGGTCGGGCTGCTCGGATCCGTCCGGCAGGGGCGGACGCCGGTCGGCCGGGGAGGGCGCCGCCGCGGGGAGGGCGGCGAAGGCCTCGGCGAGGCACTCCCCGAGGTCGCGCCGCCCGTCGCCGTCGGCCCACCTCAGCAGCCCGGAGGTGAGCGCTGAGAGGTGCGCGCCCGCGACCACCAGCTCGGCCGGCCGCATCGGGCCGCCCCCGGCGCGGAACCCGGCCACCACGGCCGCCCGCTCCCGGTCGAACTCGCCCACCCGCAGCCGCAGCGCCGGGTTCCCGGCGATGATCCGCCAGCGCGTGAGCAGCTGGGCGCGCTGGTCGGCGTCGAATCCCAGGAGCGCGCTCACTGCCGCCAGCCGGATACGGGTCCCGAGCGGCCGGTCGGGCGGGTGGTCGTTCAGCATCTCGATGATCTGCTCGGGCTCGAGCGGGGGCATGACCAGGTGTTCCTTGCTCGGGTAGTGCGCGTACAGGGTGGGCACCGAGACACCGGCCGCGTCCGCGATGCGCGCGATCGACACCTGGCCGTAGCCCTCGTCGCGGAACAGGCGCAGCGCCACGTCGGCGATCCGCTCGTGGGTGGCCTCCCACCTGCGGTTCGGCCCCCCGGCCCGGTCTCCCACGGCCGGGATCCTCCCCTCCCCGCCGGAGGGCCGAGGCGGCGGGGGCGTGGCCGGGAGGGCGACCGGGCTCCGGTGCCCGGTCAGCCGGTGAAGGACTCGGTCTCGGCGAGCCGGGCCGGCGTCACGGTCTTCAACCGGGCGACGGCCTTGGCGAGGGGCACGAGCTCGATGTCGGTGCCGTGCAGCGCCACCATCTCCCCGAAGCGGCCCTCGTGGGCCGCGATCGCCGCGTGCAGCCCGAAGCGGGTCGCCAGCACCCGGTCGAACGACGTGGGTGTGCCGCCGCGCTGCACGTGGCCGAGCACCGTGGTGCGCACCTCCTTGCCGGTGCGCTGTTCCAGCTCCTCGCCCAGCTGCTGCGCGACCCCGGTGAAGCGGCGGTGGCCGAACTCGTCGACCCCGCCGTCCCGGATGGACATGGTGCCCGGCTTCGGGGTGGCTCCCTCGGCGACGACGCCGATGACGTGCGAGGCGCCGCGCTCGAAGCGGGCGGTCACCATCCGGCAGACCTCGTCGACGTCGAACGGCTCCTCGGGCACCAGCGTCACGTGGGCACCCGCGGCGAGCCCGGCGTGCAGGGCGATCCAGCCGGCGTGCCGACCCATGACCTCGACCAGCAGCACGCGCTGGTGGGACTCGGCCGTGGTGTGCAGCCGGTCGATCATCTCGGTGGCGATGCTCACCGCCGTGTCGAAACCGAAGGTCAGGTCGGTGCAGTCGATGTCGTTGTCGATGGTCTTCGGAACGCCGACCACGGGGACCCCGGCCTCCGAGAGCATGGCGGCCGCGGTGAGCGTGCCCTCGCCGCCGATCGGGATCAGCACGTCCACGTCGTGCGCCGCGAGCACGGCCTTCATCCGGTCCAGGCCGTCGCGCAGCAGCTCGGGTGCGACCCGGGCGGACCCGAGCACCGTTCCACCGCGGGTGAGCAGCCCGTCCACGCGGCCGACGTCCAGCGGCATGGTGCGGTCCTCCAGCAGCCCGCGCCAGCCGTCGCGGAAGCCGATCACCTCGCTGCCGTAGGAGTGGTCAGCGGTCCGCACGACGGACCGGATCACGGCGTTGAGGCCGGGGCAGTCACCCCCGCCGGTGAGGACTCCGATGCGCATCGGCCCTCCCTCCGGGTCGGAAGCCCCGACCATACGTCATGACGTCTCGATGACTGCCGTTTCGTGGCGTCGCGTCGCCACCGGATGTGACGTCTCATACGACATGACGACCAGACGTCTGGTTTCCCAGTACCTTTGAGCCGTGGTCAGCCCAGTACCCGGACCGAAGTACCTCTCGGTCCGGGAGCACCTCCGCCGTCGGGTGGCCTCTCTCCCGGAACTGACCCTGCTGCCGCCGGAGCCCGTGCTCTGCGCGGAGTACGGCGTCAGCCGCATCACCCTCCGCCGGGCCGTGGACGGGCTGGTGGCCGACGGGCACCTGGTGCGCGAGCAGGGCCGCGGCACCTACGTCACCCGCCCGGCCATCCGGCACGAGTACCGCGAGAGCTTCGTGCACCGCATCGCCGGATGGAGCTCGGTGATGACCGAGCAGGGCGCCCAGGTCGGCACCTCGGTGCTCGCCCAGCGGGTGGTCCCCGCGCCCGCCGCGGTCGCCGCGGAACTCGGGCTCGACGGAGCGGCCGACGTCATCGAGCTGCAGCGGCTGCGCAGCGTGGACGGCGCCCCCAACCACGTCGCGCACAGCTACCTGCCGGCCACGCTCTACCCGCGGGCGGCGGAGGAGGACTTCAGCGAGGGTTCGCTCTACGCCTACCTCCGGCGCGAGTACCGCGCCGACCTCGCCCACGCCCGGATCGTCGTGGACGTCGGGACCGCGGCGCCCGAGGAGGCGGTGATGCTGCAGGTGGTGGCGGGTTCGCCGCTGCTCGTGGTGCGGACGACGGTGCGCGACAGCGCCGGCGAGCCGCTGGTGCACAGCTTCTCGCGGCTGCGCCCGGACGTGAGCCAGGTGGAGTTCGAGGTCTCGGTGGGCGGCCGCTGATGGCCATCACCTCCCGGACCTCCGCGACCTCGGCGACCGGCTCGTGCGACGTGCCGCAGCCGCCCGCCGAGGTGTGGCGGGCTTTGGCGGTGCTGGAGCCCTACTGCTCCGTCTGCGACGTCTCCTACGACCTCGGCGGCGCCGCCGGTGCACCCGGCGTCGGGACGACGTTCGTCTGCGCCCCCGGTCGGCTCGAGGGCTCTCCGGCCGCGGGCTCGCCCCAGGGCGAGATCGTGGAGTGGGAGCCGACGCGGCTGGTGACCACCCGGCTGCGGCTCACCCCCGAGACGTGGACGACGCGCATCGAGCTGGCGGACGCCGCCGGCGGCACACGGGTGACGATCACGATCACCCACGAGCCGACCACCGGGGGACGGGTGGTGCGCAGGCTGCAGCGCGGAGCCCTGCGCCGGCTGGTGCAGCGGACCGTGGACGCCGAGCTGGCGAAGGTCCCGGCGCACGTCGAGCGGGCCGGGCGCGCAGCCTGAATTGACCCCGATCGGGGGATCTGGCGCTTCGGCGGGCGATCACGGGGTATCAGAGCTCGTCGTGCACCGGTGTGCGCAACCGGCGAATGCCGGGACGGGGCCACACCGGTACGAACGAAGGAGAACGCTGTGCAGATCCTCGGCCTCATCGTGGTCGGCCTCATCATCGGCGCGCTCGCCCGGCTCATCAAGCCCGGTAAGCAGCGGCTGAGCATCCTGGCCACGCTGCTCCTGGGCGTGGTCGGTGCCGTCATCGGCGGCATGATCGGCCACCTCTTCAACCGGAACACCAGCATCTGGGAGCTGAACATCGTCGGCTTCATCATCGCGGTGATCGCGGCGGTGCTCCTGATCGGTGTCGCGGAGTCCCTCTCTGGCGGTCGCTCGCGCGGCGCCGTCCGCTGACCGCTCGGGGGACGCGGCCCGGGCCTCAGAGCTCGACCGCGTCCCCCGGCGCCAGCCGGCGCAGCGGCGTGGGGATCCCCGGACCCCGCTCGCCCAGCAGACCCCCGACGACGCCGAGCCCGGTGTCGTTGAGCAACCCGTCGTGCACGGAGAAGGCCTGGCCGGCCCGGATCTCCCGCACGTATTCGATGACCTCGGCCGTCCGGGACCACGGCGCGTGCAGCGGAACCAGCAGCGTCGTCACCGGCACCTCCGGGACCGTGAAGGCGTCGCCCGGGTGGAAGACCCGCCCCGCGACCAGGAAGCCGATGTTCGCCACCCGTGGGATCTCCGGGTGGATCTCGGCGTGCAGCTCCCCGTGCACCGCCACCTCGAACCCTCCGGCGTCGACGACGTCGCCGTTCCCCACCACGTGCACGCGCTCCCCGGAGCCCTCCAGCTGCGCGGCCACCGAGCGGTTCGTCCAGATCTCGAGCCCCGGCGACTCCGCCAGGGCCGCTCGCATGCGGTCGGCGACGAAGTGGTCCGGGTGCTCGTGCGTGATCAGCACCGCCGTCGCGCCCTGGAGCGCGCCCGGGTCGGTGAAGGCGCCCGGATCGATGACCAGGCGCCGCTCCCCGTCGGTGAGGACGACGCAGGCGTGCCCGTGCTTGGTGAGCTGCATGGACGCATCCTGCACCCGTCTCACCCCTCGGGGTGAGGCCGGCGCCGGAACCCGTAACCGCAGGCGCGGCTCCTGCCGACGTCGTCTGCATGATGCTGCAGACGACCGTCCACGTCGCCGCCCGTAGCCGCGCCCACGGCTCCACCGCCGCGCTGTGGCACGCCGTGGAGCTGCACCGGCCGCCGACCGAGATCGACGGCGCCTGCGAGCTCACCGTCTGCGGCACGTTGGCCCGGGTCACCCCTGACCAGCAGTGGCCCCTCGTGGCCACCGACGTCTGCCAGCTCTGCGCGGTCCTCGCGGACTGACCCTCCCGAACGCCCTGCCGCCGGGTCGGTCCGGCCCACCCCGGAGGCAGGTGCCCCGTCGGAGAACCCCTTCCTCCTCGCCCCGGCATCGGGGCCAGGAGGAGGGGGTTCTCGGCGTGCGCCGGATCAGCGGCCGGTGAAGACCGGCGGCCGCTTCGCGAGGAACGCGTCGACGGCTTCCCGGTGGTCGGCGCTCCGGCCCACCTCGGTCTGCAGCCGGGCCTCGAGCGCCAGCGTCTCCTCCAGGGAGTCGGTCGCCGCCGTGGCCAGCACCGTCTTCACCGCCCGGAACGCCGCGGTGGGGCCGGCGGCCAGCCGCTCGGCCAGCGCCCGGGCCTCGCCGAGCACTTCCTCGGCCGGCACCACGCGGTGCACCAGGCCCCACTCGGCCGCCTTCTCCGCCACGAACGGTTCCGGGAACAGCAGCAGCTCCGCGGCGCGTGAGCCACCCACGCTGTGCACCAGGCGTGCGGCCAGCGCCGAGTCGCTGGACAGGCCGATGCCGGTGAACGCGGTGGTGAACTTCGCCCCGGCGGCCGCCACTCGGATGTCGCCGGCCATGGCGATCCCCAGGCCCGCACCCGCGCAGGCGCCGTTGATCGCGACGACGACCGGCACCCGCAGCGCGGCCAGTGCCAGCACCAGCGGGTTGTACTCCTCCTCGACGACCGCCAGCGCCGGAACGCCGCTCTGCAGCTCCGCCAGGTGCTCGCCGAGGTCCTGCCCGACGCAGAAGGCGCGGCCGGTGCCGGTGAGCACGACCGCGCGCACCGACTCGTCCTCGGCGACGGCGCGGACGGCGGCCAGGAGGTCGTGGCGGGCGGCGTGGGTCAGCCCCGGCCGCAGCAGGGTCAGCGTGGCGACGCCCCCGGCGTCCTCCCTGGTCACGGTGTCGGACATCGTCGTCCCGCCTCCCGGCTCGTCCGGAGGACCGCGCCTGCCGCGTTCCCCGCTCCGCCGGGAACCCTGCCACGGCTCCGGAGGGGCGCCGGAGCCGCTCGTCCCCGCGGCAGGCCCTGTGCTCCCCCGCGTACGCCGTGCAACCGGCGCGCCGGAGGAGGGTCGCCCGATCGGGTGGGTGTCCTGAGCACGTCCCCCGGTCGGGGACGATGGGCAGGCAGCCATGTGTAGCCGCACGGCAGAGTGGACAGCAACCGTGGGGCGCCGGACGGCACCCGAACGGCGAGGGAGCCCGAGAATCCGGGCTCAGGACGAGGAGTGGCCTCCGTGGTGGAACCAGGGCGCAGGTGCCTGGGGAACCGCTACGAGCTGCACCAGCTGATCGCCGCCGGCGGCATGGGGCAGGTCTGGCGGGGGCTGGACATCGCCCTGCACCGGCCGGTCGCCGTCAAGGTCCTCCGCAGCGAGTACACCGGCGACCCGACCTTCGTCGCCCGGTTCCGCGCCGAGGCCCAGCACGCCGCCGCGCTCAGCCACCCCAACATCGCCGCGGTCTTCGACTACGGCGAGGAGACGGCGCAGGACGGGTCGGGGGAGACGCTCGCCTACCTGGTGATGGAGCTCGTCGAGGGTGAGCCGCTGTCGGCGCTGCTGCGCCGGGAGGGGGCGCTCCCCGCGCCGACCACGCTCGCGCTGCTCCGCCAGACGGCCGCAGGGCTGGCCGAGGCGCACCGGGTCGGCATGGTCCACCGCGACGTGAAGCCGGGCAACATCCTGGTCCGCCCCGACGGAACGGTGAAGATCACCGACTTCGGCATCGCGTGGTCGGCCCGCAGCGTGGCGCTCACCCGCACCGGGCAGGTCATCGGCACGCCGCAGTACCTCTCCCCCGAGCAGGCGGAGGGCCGGCACGCCAGCCCGGCCAGCGACGTCTACGCGCTCGGCCTGATCGGCTACGAGTGCCTCACCGGCCGGCCGGCCTTCGAGGGCGACAATGCGGTGACCATCGCCCTCAAGCAGGTCCAGCAGGACCCCGAGCCGCTCCCCGAGGAGCTCCCCGCGGGCGTGCGCACCCTGATCGGGCGGGCTCTGCTCAAGGACCCGTCCGCACGCATCCCCGACGGCACGGCCTTCGTCGCCGCGATCGCCGACATCGAGGCCGGCCGCGAGCTGACGCCGCTGGACGGCACGGTCGGGGTCCCGGTCGTGGCCGGGCACGTGCCGGCTCCCGCAGCCGGGCGGCGCCGCAGGGCGGACGACCTCCACTCCGGCGGACCGCTGACCGAGCCCGGGATCTCCCGTCCGCCGGCCGCGCGGAGCCGCAACCGGGTCGCCGTCCTCCTCCTCCCGCTGGTCGGCCTGCTGGCCGGTGCCGGGATCACCGCGGCGGTGCTGAACGCGCTCACCTCGGACCCGCCGTCGTCCACCACGACCGTGGCCGAGCAGCGGATCAACGGCAGCTTCGAGCTGTCCGAGGACGACTACGTCGGCCGCCCGGTCGGCGAGGTCACCGACCGCCTCACCGCGCTCGGGCTGATCGTCACCGTGCGCGCCGAGGTGCGCGACGACGTGGTGCCGGACCGCGTCACCGGCATCGAGCCGGCCGGAGAGCGGATGCAGGCCGGCGACCGGGTGGTCGTCTACTACGCCGCCGCTGCCCAGCGGCGCAGTGAGAACCCCGGGTCGGCCATGACCGGCGCCGCCGTCGACCGGGTCGCACCCGCGACGCAGGAGTCCGTCGAGGAGCCGGCGCCGGCCGAGCCCACTCCGGCCGAGTCGTCCCCCACCCCGACCCTGGCCGCCTCCCCGACCCCGGAGGAGCCCGAGCCCAGCGAGCCGGCCGAGTCGACCGCGTCGGAGACCTCCACCCCGCCGCCCGCCACCACCGCTCCGGTCACCTCGACGCCTCAAGAGCCGTGACCCGCCGGTTCGACCCGGACGGCGTTCCGCTGCTCGGGAGCCGCTACGAGCTCCTCTCACTGCTGGCCACCGGCGGGATGGGCCAGGTCTGGCGGGCCCGGGACACCGTGCTCGGCCGTCCGGTCGCGGTGAAGGTGCTGCGCAGCGAGTACACCGGCGACGCCACCTTCCTGGCCCGCTTCCGGGCCGAGGCGCAGCACACCGCCGCGCTCGCCCACCGGAACATCGCCGCGCTGTTCGACTACGGCGAGACACCGGCCGCCGACGGGGAGCACCTGGCCTACCTGGTGATGGAGCTGGTCGAGGGCGAGTCGCTGGCCCAGCTCCTGAACCGTCAGGGCCGGCTGGATGCCGACCTCACCCTCGCCGTCCTCGAACAGGCGGCCGCGGGTCTCGCCGCCGCGCACGTCGCCGGGCTGGTGCACCGCGACGTGAAGCCGGGCAACCTGCTGGTCGCGCGGGACGGCACGGTGAAGGTCACCGACTTCGGCATCGCCTGGTCGGCCGGCAGCGCCCCGCTCACCCAGACCGGTCAGGTCGTCGGCACCGCGCACTACCTCTCGCCGGAGCAGGCGGCCGGTGAGAAGGCCGGCCCGGCCAGCGACGTCTACGCGCTCGGGATGATCGGCTACGAGTGCCTGGCCGGGCACCGCGCCTTCGATGGCGACAACTCGGTGCAGATCGCCCTGCGTCAGCTGCGCGAGGTACCGGCGCCGCTGCCCGACGAGGTGCCCGAGCAGGTCCGCCTCCTCGTGGAGCGGGCGCTGCTCAAGGACCCCACCGAACGGTTCTCCGACGCGGCCGCCTTCCGGGACGCCGTCGAGGACGTCCGGGCCGGGCGTCCGCTGGCCCCGGTTCCGCGCGCACCGCGCACCCGTCCGTTCACGGCTCCCGGCAGCGGCCGCCCGTCACTGCGCCGGCGGTTGCTGGTCCCCGCCGTCGCACTGTTCGCGGGCGTCGGCCTCGGCGTCGCTGCCCTGCAGTTCGGTGGTGCCCCGCCCGCCGAGGCGGTGGCCGAGGCCGCGGAGCCGACGTCGGTCGCGATCGCCGCGGAGGAGTTCGTCGGGCGCCCTGTCGACGAGGTGGCGGCCGAGCTCGTCGATCGCGGCCTCGGGGTGCGGCGGGAGGGCCGGGAGACGGCCGAGATCCCCGCCGGTCAGGTGATCGAGGTCGGCCCGGTCGGCCCCCTGTCCCCGGGGACGGTGGTCACCGTCGTCTCCGCGGTCGCGCCGGCGGTTCCGGTGCAGCCGGCCCCGGCGCCCGTTCCGGCGCCCGCTCCCGTCCCGGTGCCGGTGGTCGTCGCGCCTGCCCCCGCTCCTGCTCCGGCCCCAGTCGCGGGGAACGGGGAGCGGGGCGGGAGCGAGAACGGCCGCGGGAACGGCAACGGCAACGGCAACGGCAAGGGGAACGGCCGGGGCAAGGACGGCTGACCAGGCCCGTTCAGGCCCCGGATTCAGGCAGGGCGTCGTCCGGCGGTGAGCCAGAGGGCGACGCCGAGGGCACCCAGCGCCGCGGTGTGCAGGAAGCCGCGGTCGCTGTCGGCGTTCGGCAGCACGACGAGCACCCAGAAGATCGCCAGCCCGACCAGGCCCGCGGCCGCGATGGTCCACCCCGAGCTGCCGAGCCGGCGCGCGCCGGGGATCAGCTCGGCGACGGCGGCCAGCCCCAGGACCACGCAGAGCGTGGCGAAGGCCGACCACAGCGGGACGGCGGACCAGAAGCGCTCGGTCCCGAACTCCAGCGACAGTCCGAGCTGCAGCAGCACCAGCGACAGGACGACCAGTCCGGCCGCGGCCAGCTGCGTCCGGTCGAGCGGGGCGCGGACCTTCTTCGGCGTCGCTGCCGTGGCGGCGTCGCTCTCCAGCGTCTGCGGCCAGGAGCCCTCGGCCGCGGGTGGCGGGGGCGGCGGTGTGCCGAGCTCGGGGAGCCCCGGCACGAAGTCCACCGGGCCGGTCGCCTGAGGGGGCTGGTTCGGCTCCGGGGGTGCGGTCGGCTCCGGAGGTGCGATCGGCTGCGGCTCTGCCGGCACGGGAGGTGCCGCGTGCGCCGCCGCGTGGGCCGGCGCCGACGGCGGAGGGAGCTGCTGCACGGAGGTGGCCCCCGCCGGCTGCGGCGTCACCACGGGGATCTCCTGCGTGCTGGGCTGACGCGGGCCGGGAGGCGAGTCGGGGGACTGCGGGTCGGACGGCGTGCTCATCGGTGCCTCCTCGCGGGCTCCGGCGGATCGCCGGTCGGTGCGGGTTTCGTTCCCACGCTAACGGCCCGGGCCTGCCGCCCGGAGCCGCCGCACCTAGGGTCGGCCCCGTGGTCACGCGCGCCGGCATCGTCGTCACGGGAACCGAGGTGCTCACGGGCCGGGTGACCGACCGCAACGGGCCGTGGCTGGCCGAGCAGCTGCGCCTGCTCGGGGTCGACGTCGGCCACGTCGTCGTCGTCGGGGACCGGCCCGAGGACCTGCGCGCCACGCTGGGCTTCCTCGCCGGGCTCGGCACGGACCTGCTGATCACCTCCGGTGGGCTGGGCCCGACCGCGGACGACCTGACCGCGCAGGTCGTCGCCGACTTCCAGGGCCGTCCGACCGCGGTGGACCCGGCGCTCGAGCAGCGGGTGGCCGCGGTCGTCGAGCGGCTGATGGCCCGCCGGGGCTGGCGGGCCGATCCGGACGCCACCGCGGCGGGGGTGCGCAAGCAGGCGGTGGTCCCGGACGGCGCGACGGTGCTCGAGCCGGTCGGCACGGCGCCCGGCCTCGTGGTGCCGCCGGCCGAGGGACGGGACGGACCGCCGGTGGTGGTGCTCCCCGGTCCGCCGGGCGAGCTGCAGGGGATGTGGCCCGCAGCCGTCGCCGCGCCGGGCGTCCGGGAGCTGCTCGAGGGCGCGCCGGAGCTGCGCCAGCGGACCCTGCGGCTGTGGGGGACGCTCGAGGCCCAGCTGGCGTCGACCCTGCGCGAGGCCGGGACCGGGGCCGGGCTCGACGGCCTGGAGGTCACCACCTGCCTGCGCGAGGGCGAGCTGGAGATCGTCACCCGGTTCGCGCCCGAGGCGCAGACGGTCTACGACCGGCTCTCCGACGTCCTCACCCAGCGGTACGCGGACACCCTCTTCTCCACCGGGCCCACCCTCGACGAGCTGGTGGCCGGAGCTCTCGCCGACCGCGGGCTGACGATCGCGACCGCCGAGTCGTGCACCGGGGGGCTCCTGTCCGCCCGGCTCATCGAGCGTCCCGGCTCCTCGGCCTACGTGCTGGGCGGAGTCACCGCCTACGCGAACTCGGCGAAGCAGCAGCTGCTGGAGGTCCCGGCGGACCTGTTGGCCGAGCACGGGGCGGTCAGCCCGCAGGTGGCCCGCGCGCTCGCCGACGGCGTCCGGGCGCGGTTCGGCGCGGACGTGGGGGTGGGCATCACCGGCGTCGCCGGCCCCGGCGGCGGAACACCGGACAAGCCGGTCGGCACCGTGCACGTCTGCGTGGTCGGCCCCGACGGGGTCCGGGAGCGGGCGCTGCGCCTGCACGGTTCCCGGTCGGCCGTGCGGGACCGATCCGTCACGATGGCGATGCACCTGCTGCGCGAGCTGCTGCTGGGTGGTCCGCCCGCCTGAAGGAGCCGGATCGCAGCCGGGCCGCGTTACGGTGCGCCCATGAGCGCGACGCACGAGGTCCTCAACCAGGTCCCCCCGCTGGCGGGCCACGACCCGATCGCCGGGGACGCCGCCCTCGCCGAGGCCTGCGTGCGGCACGCGGACGCCGGGACCCTCGCCTCCCTGGCCGACCTCGGCCGGCTGGCCGGCAGCGAGCAGGCGCAGGAGTGGGGCCGGCTGGCGAACGAGAACCCGCCCCGGCTGCGCACCCACGACCGCTACGGCCACCGGATCGACGAGGTGGAGTTCCATCCCGCCTGGCACGAGCTCATGCGCAGCGCCGTCGAGCACGGCCTGGCGGGCGCGCCCTGGGCCGAGCAGTCCGCGGGGGCGCGCCACGCACACGTGCGCCGCGCTGTCGGCTACCTGGGCTGGACGCAGGTGGAGATGGGCCACGGCTGCCCGGTGACGATGACCTACGCCGTCGTCCCCGCGCTCCGGCGCGCCCCGGAGCTCGCCGCCCGGTACGAGCCCGGCCTGACCGCGCGCGCCTACCAGTTCGGCCTGACCGAGCCCACCGGCAAGGCCGGGCTGATCGCCGGCATGGGCATGACCGAGAAGCAGGGCGGCTCCGACGTGCGGGCGAACGCCACCCGCGCGGTCGCCCGGCCGGACGGCAGCTACGCGCTCACCGGCCACAAGTGGTTCACCAGCGCCCCGATGAGCGACCTGTTCCTGGTCCTGGCGCAGCTGGACGACGGGGTCTCCTGCTTCGCCGTTCCGCGCGTGCTCCCGGACGGCAGCCGCAACGTGTTCTCCGTGCAACGTCTCAAGGACAAGCTGGGCGACCGGTCGAACGCCTCCAGCGAGGTCGAGTTCGACGGCACCACCGGCTGGCTGGTGGGAGAGCCCGGTCGCGGCGTCCCGGCGATCATCGAGATGGTCAACATGACCCGCGTGGACTGCGTCCTCGGCTCCGCGGCGACGGTCAGGGCGGCGCTGACCCAGGCGATCCACCACGCCCGTCACCGGTCGGCCTTCGGCGCGCTGCTCGTCGACCAGCCGCTGATGCAGAACGTGCTGGCCGACCTCGCCGTGGAGAGCGAGGCGGCCACCGCGCTGGCGATCCGGCTGGCGGCCGCGGTCGACCAGGGCGAGGCGGCGTTCCTCCGGCTCGCGGGGGCGGCCGCGAAGTACTGGGTGTGCAAGCGGACGCCGGGCGTCGTCGCCGAGGCGATGGAGGTCCTGGGCGGCAACGGGTACGTCGAGGAGTCCGGCCTGCCGCGGCTCTACCGGCAGGCGCCGCTGAACTCCATCTGGGAGGGCTCGGGCAACGTCATCGCCCTCGACGTCCTGCGCGCCCTGGAGCGCTCCGAGGAGTCGCTGGCGGCCGTCGTCGCGGAACTGGAGCTCGCCCGCGGCGCCGACCGGCGCTTCGACGACGCGGTGAAGCGGCTCTCGGCGGAGCTCGGCGACCGCGAGGGGCTGCCGTTCCGGGCCCGCCGCATCGCCGGCCAGCTGGCGCTCTGCCTGCAGGGCTCGCTGCTCCTGCGGTACGCGCCGACGGCCGTCGCCGACACCTTCTGCGCCTCCCGCCTGGGCGGAGAGGCCGGGAGCGTGCTGGGCATGCTGCCCGCGACCCCCGCCGTTCCGGGGATCGTGGAACGGGCTGGCGTCTCGGCACCCTGACGAGGGCCGCGAGCTACTACGCTCGGGAGCGACCCACGTGCTGCCCGTTCCTCCGGGGTGGGCGGCGCGTGCCCGGACCCCGCAGCTGCGGGCCGGATGAGTGACGAGAGCGGGCAGCGTGCAACCAGGTGACGACCGGCCCCCGGGAGGCCGGCCAGACCCGCTGGGGAACGTCCCGGACGCGGTCTACCGCCTGGACCCGGACGGCCGCTTCGCCTACGTGAACGCCGCTGCCGAGAAGATGCTCGGCCGGACGGCGGAGGAGCTGATCGGGCGGGCCGCCGTCGAGGAGTTCCCGGCCCTGCGCGGTTCGCTCGCCCAGGAGCAGTACCAGCAGGTGCTCGAGGACGGCCGGTCCCGGGAGTTCCAGTACTTCTACGAGCCGAGCAGCCGCTGGTTCGAGGTCCGGATCTTCCCGGACCCAGCAGGAGCCGCGGTCCTCTTCCGCGACATCGACGGCCGGCGCCGCAGCGACGAGGAGCGCGAGAACCAGCTGCGCGGGTTGAGTGCCGTCCTGGAGGCGCTGCCCTCGCCCACCGTCCTGGTGGGCCCCGACGGGCGGATCCTGTCGGCCAACGGCGCCTGGGCTCGCAGCGGGGTGGAGGTGCTGCCCGGGCCGGCCTGGCCGGGGCGCCCCGGCGAGGACTACCTGACCGCCATGACCCGTGGTCTGGGTGCCCGGCCGCACGCCGAGCTCACCGAGGGGCTGCGGGAGCTGCTGTCGGAGACCTCGCGCTCCGACGGCCGGTCCTTCTCTCTCGACTACTCCGCCGACAGCCCCCGGGGGACCGTGTGGTTCCACCTCCGGGCCACCCGCGTCGACCACGGTGGACGCGTCGTCATCACGCACACCGACGTCACCGAGCAGGTTCGGGCGCGCGAGGAGCTGGAGTGGAAGGTCCGGCACGACGACCTGACCGGCCTGCCCAACCGCTCGCGGCTGCTGGAGCTGACCGGCGAGGCCCTCGCCGAGGCCGGCCGGACCGACGGCGCGCTGCTCATGCTCGACCTGGACGGCTTCAAGACCATCAACGACTCGCTCGGCCACCAGATCGGTGACGAGCTGCTGCGCCAGGTGGCCGGTCGCCTCTCGGAGGAGATCCGGCCGGGGGACACCGTGGCCCGGCTGGGAGGGGACCAGTTCGTCGTCCTCGCCCACGGGTGCGACGCCTCCGAGGCCGCCGCGCTGGCCTTCCGCCTGCAGACGGTCTTCGCCCTGCCGTTCCAGGTCGGGGCGATCACCGTGCCGCTGAGCGCCAGCATCGGCGTCGCCGTCGCGCGGCCGGAGGTGACCGACGCGCACCACCTGCTCAGCGACGCCGACGCCGCGATGTTCGCCGCCAAGAGCTCGGGGCGGGACCGCGTGCACCTGTTCTCCCCGTCGCTGCGCGAGGCCGCCCGCTGGCGGCTCGAGGTCGCCACCCGGCTGCGCGGTGACGCGATCGGGGAGCTGGTCGTGCACTACCAGCCGGTGGTCCGGCTGGACACCGGCCGGATCGACGGCGTCGAGGCGCTGGTCCGCTGGCAGCACCCGGAGCGCGGCCTCCTCCCTCCGGACACCTTCCTGTCGGTGGCCGAGGAGACCGGGCAGATCATCCCGATCACCCGGTGGCTGCTGCGAGAGACGACCCGCAAGGCCGCCGAGTGGGCCGCCGAAGGGTTCCGCCTGCGGATGTCGGTCAACATCAGCGCCCGGCACTTCTCCGCCGAGACGCTGGTGCGCGACGTGCGCGTCGCCCTGCAGCAGTCGGGCCTGCCGGCCGACCAGCTGGTGCTCGAGCTGACCGAGACGAGCGTCGCCGAGGACCCCACCCGCGCCGAGGACCAGCTCTCGGTGCTGCGCAGCTTCGGGGTGCGGGTGGCGATCGACGACTTCGGCACCGGCTGGTCGTCGCTGGCGCAGCTGTTCTCGCTGCCCATCGGCACGCTCAAGATCGACAGGTCACTGCTCGCCGCCGCCGAACGGGTGGCCGCCGGGGACACCGGCGCGGTCCTCGCCGCCATCGTCGGCCTCACCCGGACCCTCGGGATCCGGTCGGTGGCCGAGGGGATCGAGACGCCGGAGCACCTGCGGATGGTGCGTGCGGCCGGCTGCGACCTGGCCCAGGGCTGGCTGCTCGGGCACCCGATGTCCGCCGACCGGCTGATCGACTGGGTCCGCCAGATCCAGCAGGCCGGTGGCGACGTCTGCGCCCTCGCCGAGGCCGGCCGGGCCGTGCCCGTCTCCGGGTGAACGTCCGCCGCCGTGTGCGGCGGGCGACCTCCCCCGTCGGCCCACCGCGAGCCGATCGACCGGCGACGCCGGATGGGCCGGAGTGGGTCGGAGTGCCGCCCGTGGTCCCGCCCGCCGGCCCCGACGGGCAGACTGACCCCGTGCTGGACACTCCCGAGACCCTCGACGGCGAACAGGCCGACCGCGCTGCCGCCGTCGACGACGGCCGGAGCCGCCCGGCGCTGGACCTCCTCATCTGGGACGCGCCGAACATCGACATGACCCTGTCGACGGTCATCGGCGCCCGCCCGACGGCGGCCTCCCGTCCGCGCTTCGACGCGATCGCGGCCTGGTTCGTGGAGGGGGCCGGTGGGGTGGGCGGGGGAGCCATGGCTTCCGGCGCACCGGACGTGGAGGCGTGCGTCTTCGCCAACATCCCGCCGCAGCCCGGCTCGCTGCAGCGCTGGGTCGAGGCTCTGCGCGGGTTCGGCTACTCGGTGTTCGCCCGGCCGAAGAGCCAGCCGGACGACGACATCGACCAGGACATGCTCGACCACATCGCGGTGCGGGCGCACAGCCACCACCTGCGGAGGCTGCTGGTCTTCTCCGGTGACGGGCGGAACTTCGCCGAGCCGCTGGAGGAGCTCGCCCGGCAGGGCACGCACGTCGTCGTCGTCGCCTTCAGCGAGGTGGCCGGGTACGCGATCGGCTCGGACCTGCTGGAGTTCATCGACATCGAGGACGTGCCCGGCGCGTTCACCGAGCCGCTGGACCGGGTCCGCCTCGACGCACTGCCTGCGGACGGCGCCTGGCTGCGTCCGACCCGGAGCCTGCGCGACTTCGTCGCGGGGTTCACCGCCCGCCGGAACAGCTGACCGCCGGACCGCGCGGCCGGGCAGCCGGCCGGCGCGGTCCAGGGGTGTTGCCAGCGCCTCCCCCCTCGGGGTGTCACGACCGGCGCGTCACCCCGGAGGGGAAGCGCCCCTGTACACGCGCCGGTTACGGTTCCCCCCGCGGGCGAGCCGTGCCTACTGCCGCTGCCCGAGCACCGAATCGGAGAGGACCCATGAACAGCGTTCCCGGCGTCGACCAGCCTGCTGAGCAGAGCGAGGTCGACATCAGGCTGGCCAGCGCCAACGTCTCGGTGACGGCGCGGGTGGAGGTCGTCCACGACGGTGTCATCTCGGTGCGCCCCTCGGCCGGCGACTTCGTCGGCTCGATCGTCGCGGCCGGCGACCTGGTCGAGGTCTACTGGATGACCGGCGACGGCCACCGCGCCCTTCCCGCCGAGGTCCTCGAGGTCGAGAACGGCAGCGTGGTCCGCTGGCGGCTGACCATCACCGGACCGGCCGAGCACAGCCAGCGCCGTGACGCGGTGCGCGGTCGCCTCGTCCTTCCCGTCGTGGCGGAGATCGCCGGGATCGAGCTCACCGGCGAGACCATGGACCTCAGCGAGGGGGGCACCCGCGCGCAGTTCGAGGGGTTCGGCCTGGCCCCCGAGGCGGGCACCGCCCTGTCGCTCACCATCGCCCTGGGGGACGGCGCGCTGCGCGCCTCGGGCGAGGTCGTCCGCCTGCAGACCCGGGGAACGCGCTGGACGCTGAGCATCACGTTCTCCTCCATCGAGGAGAAGGACCAGGACCGCATCCGCCGCCGGGTCTTCCAGGCGCTGCGCGAGGAGCGGGCCCGCCTGGCCGAGTGAGCGGCGGGTAGCGGGCGGCCTCCCGGGGCAGTGCAGGGGCGTGACCTCACCGCCCCGCCTGCCCGAGGCCCTGACCGAGCTGCGGGACCGGCTGGCCGGAGCTCCGCTGCTGCTGGCCACCCCCGCGCGCGACGACGCCGTCCGCGCGGCCCGGGGCGTCGTCGACCAGATCGAGGACTACCTGCTGCCGCGGCTGCGCGATCTCGACGCGCCGCTGCTCACCGTCGTCGGTGGTTCCACGGGCGCCGGCAAGTCCACGCTGGTCAACAGCCTGGTCGGCACGCCGGTCACCACCGCGGGCGTGCTCCGCCCCACCACGCGCGCCCCCGTGCTGGTCTGCTCGCGCGCCGACGCGGCCAGCTTCTCCGGCGAGCGGGTGCTCCCGGGGCTTGCCCGGGTGACCGGCGGGGACGGCGGCCCCGGCACGGTCCAGCTCGTGGTCCGCGACGACGTGCCGGAGGGGCTCGCGCTGCTGGACGCCCCCGACGTCGACTCGGTGGTCGCCACCAACCGGGACCTGGCCGCGCAGCTGCTGGCGGCCGCCGATCTGTGGGTCTTCGTGACGACGGCGGCCCGGTACGCCGACGCCGTTCCGTGGGACCTGCTGCGCACCGCGCAGGAACGGGGGACGGCGCTGGCCGTGGTCCTGGACCGGGTGCCGCCGGAGGCGAGCGCCGAGATCGCCGCCGACCTCGGCGGGATGCTGGAGCGCGCCGGCCTCTCCGGGGCCCGGCTCTTCGTGGTGGAGGAGGGGCCGCTGGCCGACGGTCTGCTCCCCGAGGCGCAGGTGGGCCCGCTGCGGAACTGGCTCCACGCGCTCGCCGCGGACCAGGAGGAACGGGCCGCGGTCGTGCGCCAGACGCTGGTCGGCGCGCTCGCCAGCCTGGAGCAGCGGACCGGCGTCGTCGTCGCGGCGGTGGAGGAGCAGGCGGTCGCCGCCGGAGCGCTCCGTGCCGCCGCCGCCGCGGCCTACGACACCGCCCGCGACGGCGTCGACCAGGGCGTGCGCAGCGGCACCCTGCTGCGCGGCGAGGTGCTCGCCCGCTGGCAGGAGTTCGTCGGCACGGGGGAGTGGATGCGGACGCTGCAGGACCGGGTCGGCCAGCTGCGCGACCGGATGACCGCGGCCCTCACCGGCCGCCCCGCTCCGGCCGACAGCCTGGCCGGAGCCCTGGAGAGCAGCGTCGAGGGGCTGCTCCGCGCCGAGGCCGACCGCGCCGCGGAGCGCACCGTCACCGCCTGGCGGGCGCTGCCGGGTGGTCCGTCTCTGCTGGACGGCCAGGAGCGCGAGCTGGCCCGCGTCTCCCCGGACTTCCCCGAGGCCGCCGCGGCACAGGTGCGCGACTGGCAGGGGACCGTCCTGGACCTGGTGCGCGACCAGGGTGCGGACAAGCGCTCCCGCGCGCGTCTGCTGTCGTGGGGCGTCAACGGGGCCGGGGCGGTGGTGATGGTCGCCGTCTTCGCCCAGACCGGCGGTCTGACCGGCGGTGAGGTGGCGGTGGCCGGCGGCACGACCGCCGTCGGGCAGCGGGTCCTGGAGGCGGTCTTCGGCGACGCGGCCGTGCGCGCCCTCGCCGAACGCGCCCGTGCCGACCTGCGCGAGCGCGCCGACGCGCTGCTCCGGTACGAGCAGGACCGCTTCGACGTCCGGGTCGGCGACAGCGCCCCGGACGACGCGACGGCAGCCGAGCTGCGCGCCGCCGTCGCCGCGCTGTCCGACGCGCGGCGGGCAGCGTGAAGCGCTCCGATCGGTCGCTCGCCGACCGGCTGGCGGCGTTGCGCGAGGCGGTCGAGGTCGCCGACGGGCGCCTGGAGGTGCCCGAGCTGGCGCAGGCCCGCTCGGTCCTCGCCAAGGCGGGGGCCCGCGAGGCGCTGGGGGACGCCACCGTCGTCGCGCTCGCGGGGGCGACCGGCAGCGGCAAGTCCACGCTGTTCAACGCGCTGTCCGGCAGCGAGGTCAGCACCCCCGGGGTCCGGCGGCCGACCACCGGCGTCGCGCACGCCACCGTCTGGGGCCCGCCCGACGACGGCGCCGACCGGCTGCTGGACTGGCTGGAGGTGCCCCGCCGCCACCGGCACGCCCCCGAACCGGCGATGGACGGGCTGGTCCTGCTCGACCTCCCCGATCACGACAGCGTGCGGCTGGAGCACCGGCTCGAGGTGGACCGGCTGGTGGGGCTGGTCGACGTCCTGGTGTGGGTGCTCGACCCGCAGAAGTACGCCGACGCCGCGGTGCACGAGCGCTACCTCGCCCCGCTGGCCACGCACGCCGGCGTGCTGCTCGTCGTCCTCAACCAGGTCGACCGCCTCGACGAGCCGGCCGCACGGGCCTGCCTGGCGGATCTGCGGGGCCTGCTCGACCGGGAGGGGCTGTCGGAGACGCCACTGCTGGCCGTGTCCGGGCGCACCGGCGCCGGGTTGTCGGAGCTGCGCGGCCAGCTGGCCCGCCGGGTCTCGGCGCGCCGGGCCGCCACGGAACGGCTGCTCGCCGACGTGCGCGCCGGCGGCGCGGCGCTGTCGGCGCACTGCCCCGATGCGAGCGGGGGGAGGCGTCGCGACCGGCCGGTCGCCGACGAGCTGACCGAGGCCCTGGCCGGGGCGGCCGGCGTGCCCACGGTGACCGCCGCCGTCGAACGGTCCACCTGGCGGGAGGGGACCGGCCGCACCGGCTGGCCGCTGCTGCGCTGGACCCGCAAGCTCCGGGCCGATCCGCTGGAGCGGCTGCACCTGGGCGACGACCGCTCCCGGACCTCCCTGCCGCCCACGGGCGCCGTCGAGGCGGCGCGGGTCGCCACCGCCGTGCGCGAGGTGCGCGAGGACGTGGGGGACGGGCTCTCCGCTGCCTGGCGCGACGAGCTGCGGCGCACCGCCGAGGACCGCGAGCAGTGGCTTGCCGACGCGCTCGACCAGGCGGTCGCCGGCGCCGACCTCGGACCCGACCGGGTGCCGCTGTGGCAGCGGGCCGCCGGGAGCCTGCAGTGGCTGCTGCTGGTCGTCGCCCTCGCCGGCGCGCTGTGGCTGCTGGCCCTCGTCCTGCTCGGGTTCCTGCAGCTGGACGACGTCGTGCCGCTGCCGAGGGTCGAGGGCATCCCGCTGCCCACGCTCCTCCTCGTCGGAGGTCTGCTCGCCGGCCTGCTCCTGGCCCTGATCTGCCGCCCGCTGGTGGCGCTGCGGGCCCGGCGGCGGGCGCGGACGGCGGAGCGGCGGCTGACCGCCGCGGTGCGCGAGGTCGCCGAGGCCGAGGTGCTCGCGCCCATGGCGGAGGTCGAGCGGGACGCCGAACGGTTCTGCGCGGCGGTGGCGACCGCCGCGCGCTGAGGCCGGGCGCTGAGGTCAGACGCCGGGGGAGCGCTGCTCGGGCAGGCGCTCGCGCAGCGACTGCGCGATCTCCCTGCCTGACGGCAGCAGGGCCCAGACGTGCTTGCGGCCGGGCCGCTGCTCCCAGCCGAAGCCGTTCGAGAGCTGGGCGACCAGGTGCAGCCCCATGCCGCCGAAGGCCGGATCGCGGTCGACGGCGGGCACCGGCGGGCGGTCGGGCGCCTCGTCGCTCAGGTCGAGCAGCCAGCCGGCGGGACCGGAGACGACGAGGGCGCGCACATCACCGCCGCCGTGCCGCAGGGCGTTGGACGCCAGCTCCTCGAACACCAGGAGCAGTCCGTCCCGGGCGTCCTCCGTGGAGGCGGCGGAGACCGACGGGTGGGCGATCCGCGCCCGGAGGTCCGACCGCACGCGCGAGACCACGTGCATGGCCTCCAGCTGCCAGTGCCAGACGTCGCCCGGGACCGAGGGGACGGGCGCGCACGGCCATGGGTCGTGGGCGAGCTCGTCGGCCATCGCTTCCTCTCGCGTCTGCTCCGCAGGGGGCCCCGGGACCCCGTCGCCGGAACCCCATCCTGACCGATCCGTCTTCCGCGCGCAGAGGGGGGCGAGCAGAGGCGCTCCGGACAGGCACAATGGCGCCCGTGGACGACGTGATGCTGGAGCTCAACCGGGTGACCCTGGGCGGGCGGGAGCTGGCCGACGTCCTCGCGGACATCACCACGATAGCCGCGCGGGCCATCCCGGGCGCGGAGTCGGTCTCCACCACCCTGATCCGCGACGACAAGCCCTTCACCGCCGCGCACCACGGCGAGATGTCCCTGCACGCCGACGAGCTGCAGTACGCGGAGGACGCCGGCCCGTGCATCGACGCCGGCCGTGGCGGGGTGGTGCTGCGGATCGACGACACCTTCGAGGAGGGCCGCTGGCCCCGGTACATGGCCCGCATCCGGGAGACGGCGGTGCGCAGCTCACTGTCGGTGCCGCTGCCCTACCAGGGCTCCTGGATCGGCGCGTTGAACATCTACTCGTCCCGGCCGGACGCCTTCTCCTCGCCGGAGTCACTGGCAGCGGGCCTGGGGGCCGCGGAGGCGATCGCCGTGGCGGTCGCCAACGCCGACGCGCACGCCCAGCTGGCGGACCAGGCGCGCAACATGCGGATCGCCATGGAGTCCCGCGCGGTCATCGAGCAGGCCAAGGGCGTGCTGATGGCCCAGCGGCACGTGGACCCGGAGCAGGCGTTCGAGATCCTGCGCCAGGCCTCGCAGCGCTACAACCGCAAGCTGCGCGACATCGCCGTCGGCATCGTGGACTCCACGCAGAACGAGCGCTGAGGAAGGACCCCCTGCCCCCCACCGGCCGCAGGCTCGCGACGGGGCCCTGCAGGGGGCCGTTCCAGACGCTTACCGGTCGGCCCACCACGGGGCGCGGGCCAGCAGGTAGAGCAGCACGCCGACGGCGAGCTCCGCGCCGGCGAGCAGCCAGGTCTGCGCCTCCTGCTGCCAGAGCAGGAGCAGGCAGGAGCCGATCGCCAGCACCGGCACCACGGCCGGGATCCGGAAGTGCTCCTGCTCGACCTCGTCCCGCCGGAGCACCAGCACCGCGGTGTTGGTGCTCAGGAAGACCAGGAGCAGCAGCAGGACGACGGCGTTGGCGAGGTCGCCGAGATCGCCGACCAGCGTGAGCCCCATCGCGACCAGCGTGGTGAGGACGATCGCGACCCACGGCGTGCGGCGTCCGGGCAGCACCCGGCCCAGCGGGCGGGGGAGCAGTCGCTGCTCGGCCATCCCGAACACCAGGCGGCTGGCCATGATCATGGTGAGCAGGGCGCCGTTGGCCACCGCCACGAGGGCGACCAGGCTGAAGGCCTCGTCGGGGATGCCGACGTCGGCGGCCTGGACGACGGCCAGCAGTGGCCCGGAGGAGGCGGCCAGGTCGTCCGGGGCGAGCACCACCGAGGCGGCCAGCCCGACGAGCAGGTAGACGACTCCGGCGACCAGGAGCGCGCCGAACAGCGCCCTCGGGTACACGCGGCGCACGTCCCGGACCTCCTCGGCCACGTTCGCGGAGACCTCGAAGCCGACGAAGGAGTAGTAGGCGACCAGCGCCGCGGCCAGCACGCCGGAGGCGATCGATACCCCCGGCGGGAACTCGAGCACCCGGCCGGGGTCGCCGTCACCCCGGCCCAGCACCACCGCGCCGAGGACGACCACGACGACGAGACCGGAGACCTCCACGACCGTCATCACCACGTTCGCGCGGACCGACTCCTGGATCCCCCGGGCGTTGAGCAGAGCGACCAGGAGGAGGAACACGAGTGCCGCCGGGACCGCGGGCACGTCCAGGAAGACGCTCAGGTAGTCGCCCGCGAAGGCCAGCGAGAGTCCCGCCGCGCTGGTGACGCCGGCCGCGAGCATGCAGAAACCGACGAGGAAGGAGATCAACGGGCTGCGGAAGGCCCGCTCGGCGAAGACGGCGGAGCCACCCGCCCGCGGGTACTTGGTGACCAGCTCGGCGTAGGAGCCGGCCGTGAGCAGGGCCAGGCCCAGGGCGACCAGGAGCGGGATCCACACCGCACCGCCGACCTCCCCGGCGATGACGCCGATCAGCGCGTAGATCCCCGCGCCGAGCACGTCGCCGAGGATGAACAGGAACAGCAGCCGGCCGCTGACCGACCGGCGCAGCCGGGTGTCCTCGCCCTCGGCAGTCGCGTCCCGGACGTCGCTCCCCTGATCGCTCACCCGCCGACTCTCCCCGCCGGTCCGGGGGTGGAAACGCGCCGTGCCCCGAACGGGCGAGGCGTCCGACACGCCGCGCGCGTTCCCCGGTCCTGGAGATGACCGACGCCGGCCGCGGGCCTTTCCACGCTCGGGAACCGGGGGCTTGTCGACAAGGGAACGGCCCGGAGGAGGGGTGACCGACCGGTCCGGACCACCGGCGCAACGGTTCGGTCACGCGGTTCCGGAGGGGTGCCCGATGTCCGGGTCCACGGCGTCCCGGATCCCTACCTTTCTCCTTGTCCGCAGCACTTCCCCCACGGCTGCGGACACGACTTCAGGAGGCGACATGAGCAGCAGCCAGCAGCCCCACCGGGCGGCACCGGCGCGCGTGTCGGCCGACCTCCCCGGGCGCGAGCCGGCCCGATCCCTCGCCGGTCTCATCGACGTGCTCGACCGTGCCGACGCCGGCCGCGCGCGCCCCCGGCCCGCCGTCCACCGCAGCGCCCGGCCCGGCCCCCTGCGGTCGGTGCAGCCGGCTCCGCTCGCCCGGCCGGCGCGCGCCGCAGCCCCGCTGACGCCACGCGTGATCATCGTTCCCGACCGGGTCCGCCAGCCGATCGGCGGCGTGCGCGGCATCGTGCGCCGCGCGGCCCTCTGGGGCGCCGGCGACGAGAACGAGTACCTGGCCTGGCCGGCGTCGGCGCACCACGCCGCCACTCCGGGCCGACGCCGGGCGGCGCTGCGGGCCCTCACCCGCCGCGTGGCGCTCTGGGGCGCCGGCGAGCGCGGGGAGCACCTCGCGTGGGGCGCCCCCGCTCCGGCCCGCCCGAAGCTCGACCCTCCTGTGGTGCTGCGCGAACTGCCCAGCACCCCCTCGATCCAGCCCGCGGCGACTTCCCCCGCTGCGGCGCTGCTTCCCGCGGAACCGGCTTCGTCGCCGGGGTCGCGAACCGGTACGGCCGCATCTGACGCGACCGCACGCCCTTCCTCCCCGGGTTCCACGGACCCCGCGACCTGGAGCCGGCCTCGTGTGGCCCGGCATCCAGCGCGGGATTGGCCGTCCCCGGGTCGGTACGGGGCTCGGTCCACGCCGCCGTCCTCACCGGTCCGCAGCTCCGGCTCGTCGAGTCGGGTTCCGGGGGTACCCGCACCGCGCTCCACGCACGGGGCCGGTGGCGCCGGGGCGCGGGGTGACCCGCTCCCGTGCACGGCCCGGGGTTCTCCCCTCCCTCCGCGACGAACCTGGCCCGCGAGCGGCTACCCACCGGGACCGCTTCCTCCGCGGGCACCTACGTCGCACCCCCGCCCGGCGCCTTCCGCGCCGAGCTGATGTTCACAGCGCGACCACGGCAGCCGGCCGTGGACGCCGTTCCTCCCGCACCGTCGAGCACGCCGTGACCGGCTGCCCCCTTCCCCGGGTGGCCGTGGAGCGTCGTCTCGGTCCCTGACCACGTCCTGCCTCCGGCCGAGTTCCTCGGCCACACCCCTGTCCACCCCGACGGTGTTCCTCCGGACGCCGGCAGACCTCCTCGCTCCACTGATCCGGCCTCGACCTACCGCCGACTGCACTGCGCAGCGCGCGGACCCTCCCGGGAGGCCCGGATCGCGGACGACGGCGGCTGCCGGCCCGGAACCGCCCGGGGGACGACGGGCCCTGCCGGTGCCCGGCGGCGCGAAATCCCCCCTCGCGACCCGGGTCTCTGACCGCCAGCGGTGCCCGGAGGTGCGAGGCGGACGTCGCGGGGCCGATGACCGACCTCCGGAGTCCGGCCGTTCCGGCCCGGAGGACGGCGCCCCGGAGGCTTCCGTGGACCGCGCCCGGCGGACGGCTCCCCGTCCGCCACAGCCGCCGATGGGCGGGCGCCCGCCGAGCGCGGGCCGGATCCGACAACGGTCCGGCCCCGCGGAGGGCGCCCGCCTCGGCCGCCCCGGGCCCCTTCCCCCGGCTCCCCTCCCCACGCATTCCTCGGCCGCGACACGCACGGTCCTCGACCGGTGTGAAACGCTCAGTGCCGAGGCCGTAGCGGAGAAGTCCCGCGTCGTAGGTCGCAGCGGACGCCGGAGGGAGGACCACCCGTGACCGCCGCCGACGATGCACGCGTCGAACTGGTCCGGCAGCTGACCGGGGGCGCCCTCGGCGCTCGCAACCTGCAGCGGCTGACCGACCTGGCGGTCCGGCTGCTCGACTGCGACGTCGCCCAGATCTCCCTGCTCGGCGAGGTGCAGACCGCGGTGGTCGCCACCGGCCTGCCGCCCGGCGCCGTCGGCACTCAGCTCCCCCTGGGCGACTCGCTCTGCGCCGTCGCCGTCTCCGGCGCCGCTCCCCTGGTGGTCGAGGACGCCACCACCGATCCACGGGTCCAGGACCTGGCGCCCGTCCGGTCCGGCGAGATCGGTGGCTACCTCGGGATCCCGCTCGTCCTCCCGGAGAACCGGGCCGTCGGCGCGCTGTGCGCCTACGGTCCCAAGGCGCGCTCCTGGACCGAGCGGGACGTCGCCGTCCTCCGGCAGCTCGCCTCCTCGGTGGCCACCGAGCTGCAGCTCACCGCCGTGGCCGCCGAGCTCGAGGGGAACCGGCTGCGGTTCGAGCTCGCCATCGACGCCGCCGGCATCGGCAGCTTCGACTGGGACCTGCGCAGCGGCCGGCTGATCTGGGACGACCGGCTCGTGGAGCTGTTCGGCTTCGAGCGGGGCGCCTTCGACGAGTCGTTCGACGCCTTCCTCGGCCGGCTGCACCCGGAGGACCGCCAGCGCACCGCCGAGGCGGCCCAGGCGGTCGTCGAGCAGAACGGGGTGCTCGACGTCGAGTACCGCGTGCAGCTGCCCTCGGGTGAGACCCGCTGGGTGCAGGGCCGGGGCCGCGTGGTCGTGGACGACGAGGGCCGCCCCCTGCGCATGATCGGTGCCGCCTACGACACGACTCCCCAGCGGGACGGCGACGCCCGCGTGGCCCGCGTCCTGGAGGCGATGAAGGCGGCCTTCTTCACCCTGGACCGGGAGTGGCGCTTCACCTACGTGAACGCGGAGGCCGAGCGGGTCCTGGGCGCCTCGCGCGAGGAGCTGCACAGTGGCGTGCTCTGGGAGCTCTTCCCGGCAGCCGTCGGCAGCGACTTCGAGCGGCACTACCGGGCGGCCGTGGAGCTGGGCTCGGAGCGGATGTTCGAGGCGTACTACCCGGCTCCGCTGGACGCGTGGTTCGAGGTGCGCGCGTGGCCCACGCCCGACGGCCTGTCGGTGTCCTTCCTCGACGTCACCGAACGACGGGCCGCCGAGGAGCAGGCGCGGCGCAGCACGGACCGCCTCTCCCTCGTCGCGCAGACCACCAGCGCGATGTCGGCGTCCCTCGGCAGCGTGGCCGGCGAGGAGCGGGCGCTGCAGCGGGTGGCGGAGCTGCTCGTGCCCGGGCTGGGCGACTGGGTGATCCTCAGCCTGGTCGACGAGGACGGCCGGATGCGCGACGTCGCCAGCTGGCACCGGGACGCCGCGCTCCGGCGGACGGTCGCCCGGTACGCAGCCCTGCGGCTGGCCGCCCTGCAGCCGGGCGCCCCGGTGCTCCGGGCGCTGGCCTCGGGCCAAGTGTTCGTGGTCGGCGACGTGGCCGCGGCGGTGGGGCGCACGCTGCCGCCGGGCGAGGTCAGCGACGCGTTCGCCGCGCTCGCACCGCGCTCGGCGATGACCCTGCCGCTGGCCGCCCGCGGCCGGACCCTCGGCGCGCTGAGCATCTACCGGTCCGCCGACGTGCCGGTCCCGGACGAGGACGACGTGGCGACGGCGCACGACGTGGCCGGCCGGATCGCCCTCGCCCTGGACAACGCCCGCCTCTACCGCCAGCAGCGGAGGCTGGCCGAGGGGCTGCAGCGCAGCCTGCTCACCGCTCCGCCGCAGTCCGACGTCGCCGAGATCGTGGTGCGCTACCACCCGGCGATGGCGGCGGCCGAGGTCGGCGGCGACTGGTACGACGCGTTCGTGCAGCCCTCGGGCGCGACGATGCTGGTGATCGGCGACGTCGTGGGCCACGACACCGAGGCCGCCGCGGCGATGGGGCAGCTGCGCGGGATGCTCCGGGGTGTCGCCTACCGCGACGGCATCGGCCCGGCGCGCGTGCTGGGCGACCTGGACGCCGCGGTCCAGGGGCTCGGGATGGGGACGCTGGCCACCGCCGCCATCGTGCGGATCGAGCTGGACGACGACGAGCTCGCCACGGGCCTGACCCGGCTGTGCTGGTCGAACGCCGGACACCCGCCGCCGCTGGTGGTGCATCCCGACGGGCGGATCGAGGAGCTGGCCGGGCAGCGTGCCGAGCTGATGCTGGGCGTGGACGCGGCCGCGCGGCGCACCGAGACCGAGACCACCGTGGAGCACGGATCGACCGTGCTGCTCTACACCGACGGGCTCGTCGAGGGGCGGGATCTGCTGCTCGACGAGGGCACCGAGCGCCTGATCGCGGCTCTGGGCGAGCTGGTGGAGCTGCCGCTTCCCGAGCTCTGCGACGCGCTGCTGGACCGGCTGCGCCCGGAGGGCCTGCAGGACGACGTCGCGCTGGTGGCGGTGCGCCTTCGCTCGCAGGACGGCTGAGCCGAGCGGTTCAGAGGGCAGCGGTTCAGCGGGGGAGCAGGGCCCAGACGTGCTTGTGACCCTCGGTGGCGTACCAGCCGTGCAGCGCGGCCAGCTCCGCGATCAGGTAGAGCCCCAGGCCGCCGAAGCTCGGGTCGCGCCCCACGGCGGGAGACGGCGGGGTCTGCGGCGCCTGGTCGGTGACCTCGATGAGGTAGGCGTCACCGGTCCGGCTGATCGAGGCCTCGACGTCCCCGCCGCCGTGGCGCAGGGCGTTGGACGCCATCTCGTCCAGGGCGAGGACGAGCCGGTCGATGAGGTCCGGCGTGACCGAGTCCAGGGCGGGGCCGGTGAGTTCGCGGCGCACGTCGGCCCGCACGGCGGGGAGCTCGGCGACGCCGGTGAGCGCCCAGCTGAGCACCGGATCAGCGGCCGGAGGGTACGCCGACGGCCAGATCGTTCCGGCCGCCTGCCCTGTCACGCGCCTGCTCTCCTCGGTTCCCGGCCCGCGGACGCTGTGCTGACCGAACAGTCACGTATCGGCCTATCCGCGCTCCGCCAAACATTGTGTCTGCCAGATCACTTCCTGCGGCGTGCCGAGGTCAGCTGAAGACGGCGGACCAGGTGCCCATCGCCACGCTCGATCCGACGGCCAGCACCGCGACCGCTGCGGCCCCGGCGACGAAGACCGCATCCCGCCGGCGGAGCGTGGAGCCGCGCGCGTTGGACCGCGGGATGCCGGAGTCGAAGCCGCGGCCGTCCATGGCCGAGGCCAGGCGGGTGCCCCGCCGGATCGCGGCGACCAGCAAGGCGAAGGCGGTGCCGGCGAAGAGCCGGACGTGGGCGACGGGGTTCCGCCCCGGCTCCAGGCCCCGGGCCCGCCGGGCCAGCCGGATGGTCTGCCACTCGGCGGCCAGCAGTGGGACCAGACGCAGCGCGGCCAGCGCGCCGTAGGCGAAGCGGGTGGACACCCGCCAGTGCAGGGTGAGCGCGTCGGCCAGCCGCACCGGATCGGTGGAGGCGACGAGCAGGACGCCGGGCAGGGCGAGGGCCAGGACGCGCACCGCCAGGGCCAGCGCGGAGGGCCAGCCACCGGCGTCGGCGTCGCCGAACAGCACGTTGACCCAGGCCACCCCGGCGGCGCCGAGCAGCAGCGGCCACGTCCGCGCGAACAGCACCCGCGGCCGGGTCAGCCCGGCGGCCGGGATCAGGCAGAGCTCGGCCGCCAGGACGACCAGCGGGGTCAGCAGGTCCCCGCTGACCAGCAGCACCGGCAGGAGCAGCCCGATCGCCGCCAGCTGGGCGACCGGGTTGATCGCCGACAGCGGCACCGGGCGGACCGGGCCCAGCGACAGTGGCGCGGTCACGCGGGGACCGGTTCGGAGGCGGGCCGCAGGGCGAGGGTGTCGTCGGCGAGAGCGGCGACGACGGCGGCGTCGTGGGTGACCAGGACCAGCGCGCGGTCGGCGTCCTGCTGCTCGGCCAGCAGCGCCACCAGCTCCGCCCAGGTGTGGCGGTCCTGCCCGAACGTGGGCTCGTCCAGGACGAGGACGGCGGGCCGGGTGGCCAGCGCGGTCGCCACGGAGAGCCGGCGCTGCTGCCCGCCGGAGAGGGTGAACGGGTTGGCGTCGGCCAGGGCGGCCAGGCCCAGCCGCTCCATGAGCTCCTCGGCCCGCCGCCGGGCGTCGTCGTCGCCCGAGCCGGAGCGCAGCGGGCCGAGGGCCAGCTCGTCGCGGACCCGCCCGGTGAGGAACTGGTGCTCCGGGTGCTGGAACACCGTGCCGATGCGGCGGACCAGTTCGTCCGCCGGCCAGCGGTGCGGTGGCCGCTCCGCCCGTCGCAGCCCGGCGGTGAGGCGACGACCGGCCGTGATCTGCCCGGTCGTCGGCCCGCGGAGCCCGGCCAGCAGCAGGGCCAGGGTGGACTTTCCCGCGCCGTTGGGCCCGGTGACGGCGAGCGTGCGGCCGGCCGGGACGGCGACGTCGGAGGGGAGCAGCGCGGGCAGGTCGGTTCCCCGGTGGGTGAACCCGGCGTCCTCCGCCGTCAGCAGCAGCTCGCCGGCCGCGCGCGGGCTGCGTACCGGCATCCGCAGCGGGGCCGGGGCCCACCCGGCGCCGTGCTCCACCGTGCCGCCGTCGGCCCGCAGCTCGACCACCCGGTCCACCAGCGGGAGCCAGGAGCCCGCGTCGTGGTCGACGACGACGAGCGTGGTGTCCCGGCCGGCCACCGCGCGGGCGACGGCCTCGCGGACCAGCGCGCTCCCGGCCGGATCGAGCTGCGCGGTGGGCTCGTCGAGCAGCAGCAGCCCCGGCCGGGGAGCCAGCGCCCCGGCCAGCACCAGCCGCTGTTTCTGCCCGCCCGAGAGCGCCCCGGTGGGCCGGTCCGGGCCGTAGGGGAAGCCGACCTGGGCCAGCGCGGCGTCGACGGCCGGCCAGATCAGCTCGCGCGGGACGCCGGCGTTCTCCAGCCCGAAGGCGACGTCGTCCCCGGCGCGGGTCATGACCAGCTGGGCGTCGGGGTCCTGGAAGACGATGCCGCTGCGGAACCGGGCCTGCCGGGGCGCGACGCCGTCGACGGTGACGACGCCGGTCTGCTCGCCCTCGTCCGGCCCGAGCAGCCCGGCGAGCACGTGCAGCAGGGTGGACTTCCCCGCGCCGGACGGCCCGGTGAGCAGCACCCGCTCACCGGGCTCGAGGTGGAGGTCGACGTCGCGCGCCGCCCAGGCGAGCCGGCTGGCGTACCGGAAGCCCCAGCCGGCCAGCCGCACCCCGACCGGCGAGCGGCCGGGGGCGGCGGGATCGCCGGACGTCGTCAGACCCGGGTGCGGCCGGACGCGAAGCCCGAGAGGGCGCCGCTGGCGGCCAGCGCACGGGTGAGGGCCATGCCGCCGATCCCCGCGATCACCATGGTGCTGCCCGCGACGAGGAGCAGGTAGCTGGTCTTCCAGCCCGCGGCCCAGTCCGGGTAGTAGTTCAGCAGGTCCAGGGCCGCGGCCATGGCCCCGGCGCACAGGGCGGACAGCAGCGCCTGCGGCCAGCCGTACCGCCGGTAGGCGAACGCGGCGTACCCGAGCTCGCCCGCGGCCCCCTGCAGCAGGCCGTAGACGATCGTCAGGGTTCCCCAGGCCGAGCCGAGGAGCGCGGAGACGATGCTGGCGACGAGCTCGGCGAACAGACCGGCACCGGCCTTGCGCACGATCAGCGGCGCGAGCACGGCGGGCAGCAGCCAGACGCCGTACATGACGGCCTGGGCGGGCGGGAACGCGCTGAACGGCGCGTCGAGCGCCGCCCAGAGCAGGCCCCACGCCCAGAACACGACACCGAAGGCGACGCCGAGGACGGCGGTGACGACGATGTCGACGGTGCGCCACCGGGTGCTCCGGACGGTGGCATCGGTGGACGACGGGTGGACGGCCTTCTGGGCCATGTCTTTCCTCCAGACTCCCTGCGCCGGCATGACCCGGATCAGGTTCGAGGGTCTGCGGTGTCCCGCACTCTCAGCGCCGAAGCGCTCCCCTGCTGTGAATGTGATGTTCAGTTGTGCGGCCGAGCGTAGACCAGGGTCAGCCGAGGGCGAGGCCCAGGATCAGGTGGGCGTTCAGCCCGATGATCAGCGCGGCGACCAGGCAGCCCGCCAGCGTGGTGATCCGCCGGTTCACCCAGCCGCCCATGAGGTCGCGGCGGCTGGTGAGCCACAGCAGTGGCACCAGCGCGAACGGGATGCCGAAGGACAGCACCACCTGCGACCACACCAGGGCACTGGTCGGGTCCCCGCCGAGCACCAGGATCCCCAGTGCCGGGGCCAGGGTGAGCAGCCGCCGGGCGAGCACCGGGATGTGCCGGCGCAGGAACCCGGCCATCACGACCTGCCCGGCGTGCGTGCCCACCGACGACGACGCGAAGCCGGAGGCCAGCAGCGCCAGGGCGAAGGCGATCGCCGCGCCCGTGCCCAGCTGATCGCCCAGGCCGGCGTGCACGCCCTCCAGGGTGTCGGCCTGGCTGCCGCCGGTGAACAGCTGGGCGGCGATGATCAGCATCGCGGCGTTGACCAGTCCGGCCAGGCCCATCGCGAGGACGACGTCGAGTCGCTGGGCCCGCAGCAGCCGGCGCCGTCCCCCCTCGGTGCGGCCGGCGGTCACGGCGTCGCCGTAGCGGCCGGGGGTCAGGGCGGAGTGCACGTAGATGACGTGCGGCATGACCGTCGCACCGAGGATCCCGGTGGCCAGCAGCACGCTCTCCGAGCCCTCGAAGGTCGGCACCATGCCACCGGCCACGCCGCCCAGATCGACACCGGCGCCCACCAGCGTGTAGCCGAAGCCCAGCCCGACCACGAGCAGCAGGCCGGTGATCACCCGCTCGAACGGCCGGTGACCCCGGGACTGCGCGGCCAGGAGCACGAACGCGACCACCGCGGTGATCAGCCCGCCGATCGGCAGCGGCACGCCGAAGAGCAGGTAGAGGGCCACCGCCCCGCCGATGATCTCCGCGACGTCGGTGGCGATGGCGACCGCCTCCGCCTGGAGCCACAGGAACCAGGTCAACCGCCGGGGAAGGCGTTCCCGGCAGAGGGTGGCCAGGTCCCGGCCGGTGGCGAGCCCGAGCTTCGCCGTCAGCGTCTGGATCAGCATCGCCATCAGGTTCGCCGCGACGATGACCCACAGGAGGGTGTAGCCGAAGGCGGCACCGCCGGAGAAGTTCGTGGCGAAGTTGCCCGGGTCGACGTAGGCGACCGCCGCGACGAAGGCCGGGCCGAGCATCGGCCAGATCCGCCGCTCGACCGCCGGGGGAGCGGTGGGCCGCTGGGCGGCGACGAGCGTGGTCGGCAGGACGGCGGCCTCGGTCTTCGACAGGTACACGGGGGCCTCGCAGGGGTGGAGCGGGAGGGGGTCGCTCCTGTCCTGCCCGCCGGGGGTGTCACGCCCGGGCCGACCCGTGGCCCCCCGGGGCCAAGGTCAGCCTGACCTCAGCGCGCCAGGCGTGACCGCGGAGGAATCGGGCAGGAGGGGGCCGCCCACCCCGACCATGGAGGTCCCGTGACCGAAGCAGCAACGCCCCGTCCCCTCGCCCTCGTCACCGGTGCCTCCAGCGGCATCGGGCTGGAGCTGGCCAAGCAGTTCGCCGACAACGGCTTCGACCTGATCGTCGTCGCGGAGGACTCCGAGCTCGACGCGGCGAAGCTCCAGCTGCAGCAGCGGGGCGCCGCCGTCTCCGACGTCCGGGCGGACCTGACCAAGCGGGCCGAGGTGGAGAAGGTGGTCGCGGCGGTGCGCGGAGCCGGCCGCCCGCTGGCCGCCGCGGCGCTCAACGCGGGCGTGGGCGTGGCCGGCCGCTTCTCCGAGACCGATCTGGACGCCGAGCTCGGCATCGTGGAGCTGAACTGCGCCTCCACCGTGCACCTCGCGAAGCGGGTCGTGCAGGACATGGTGGCCCGGAACGAGGGGCGGATCCTCTTCACCTCCTCGGTCGCCTCGCAGGCGCCGGAGCCCTTCCAGGCCGTCTACGCGGCGTCGAAGGCGTTCGTGCAGTTCCTGGCCCTGGGCATCCGGGAGGAGCTCAGCGACACCGGCGTCACCGTCACCGCGCTGCTGCCCGGCCCGACGGACACCGAGTTCTTCGACCGCGCCGACGCCACCGACACCAAGCTCGGCGCCTCCGACAGCAAGGACGACCCCGCCCAGGTCGCGCGGCAGGGCTTCGAGGGCCTGATGAAGGGCGAGGCCTCGGTGTTCGCCGGCTCGGTGACCAGCAAGCTCATGGGCAAGCTCTCGGCCGTGCTCCCCGACGCGATCGCCGGCAAGAGCCACAAGCCGATGACCGCCCCGGGATCTGCCGAGAGCTGACCGGTCGCTGCCAGCCACCACCGGGACTGCGGGGTCGCTCCGGCTGTCCAGCAGGACGAACCCGGGGCGGCCCGTCTCGAGCGCGGCGTGGACGTCGCTCACGTCGGTCTCGACCGCCAGCCGGTGCGCGAAGTGCGCCGCGGCGTCGGCGGGGGAGGTGCTCCGGTCGATCATGACGGCGATGCCAGGGACGACGGCCCGCGGCCGACAGCGCCTGGACTGCCGACGACCGCGGGAACCCCTGCCTCAGAGCGGGACGTCGACCCGCTCGGGGGCCGGGCGCTCCAGCGCGCGGGCGACGTCGACCGGAACCGGACCGAGCCCTGCGCCGGCCAGGACGACGTCGCGGACGAAGGTGTGCCAGCGGTGCGCGTGGCGCAGCATGCTGTGCCCGCCGACGACGGTGAACCGGGCGACGCGCGCGCCGGCCTCTCCCGCCCTGGCGGCGAACTCCTCGGACAGCCGCGCCGGCACCCAGCGGTCGCCGCGGCCGTGCACGATCGTCACGGTCCGTCCGCGCAGGTGGTCGACGGGTTCGCCCGAGGGTGTCCAGGGCGCCAGCGCGCAGACCGCGCTCACGCCGTCGTCCCCGCCGGCGCGCAGCACCGCCCGGCCGCCCATGGAGTGCCCGACCAGCACGATCGGCAGCCCCGGGTGCGCGGCGCGGATCTCGTCCAGGGCCCAGCGGACGTCGGCGTGGGCGTCGGCGGCGGGCCCGTTCCACCCGGCCACGCGGTAGCGGAGCAGGTGCGTGGTGAGGCCGAGCCCGGCTCCGGCCGCGGAGACGAACTGCTCGATGGCGCGCATCCGCACCAGGGAGAGCGCCCGCTCCTTGGGCGGCTCCACGCTGGCCACCGTTCCGCCGTGGCAGAACAGGGCGACGGCGCGCGGCGCCGCCGTGGCCGGCCGGGAGTCCAGGACGGGTTCGGTCATGCCGGGTCGTCGGCGAGCCGGACGATCATCTTCCCGGTGTTCCCGCCACGCAGGAGGTCGAGGAAGGTGTCGACGGCGTTGTCCAGCCCCTCGCGCACGGTCTCCCGGACGACCAGCTTCTCCTCCCGCAGCCAGCCGGAGACGGCCTCGGCGAACGCCGGCTGCAGGTCGCTGTGGTCGCTGACGATGAAGCCGCGCAGGCTCAGCTTCTTGCTGACCATCTGGAACATGTTGCGCGGACCCGGGGTCGGCTCCGTGGCGTTGTAACCGGAGATCGCCCCGCACAGCGCGGCCCGGCCGAACTCGTTGAACGCGCCGATCGCGGCCTCGAGGTGCTCGCCTCCGACGTTGTCGAAGAAGACGTCGATGCCGTTCGGCGCCGCCGTCCGCAGCTGCTCCGCCACCGGTCCGTCGTGGTAGTCGAAGGCGGCGGTGAAGCCGAGCTCCTCGGTCAGCCAGCGCACCTTCTCCGGGGTGCCGGCGCTGCCGATGACGGCCGAGGCGCCGCTGAGCCTGGCGAACTGCCCGACCAGGCTGCCCACGGCTCCGGCGGCGCCGGAGACGAAGACGGCGTCGCCGTCGGCGAACGCTGCCAGCCGGAAGAGGCCGGCGTAGGCGGTCAGCCCGGGCATCCCCAGGACGCCCAGGTGGTAGCTCGGCGGGATGCCGGGCAGCTCGGGCAGCACCCGGACGTGCTTCGCATCGAGGACGGCGACGTCCCGCCAGGCGGCGTCGGCCATGACCAGGGCGCCCTCGGGGACGTCGGGGGAGCGGGAGTCGATCACCCGGCCCACGGCGCCGCCCTTCATCGTCTCGCCGACCTCCCAGGCGGCGGCGTAGGACTTCCCGGCGTTCATCCGTCCGCGCATGTAGGGGTCGACCGACATGACCAGCATGCGGACGACGACCTGACCGTCGGCGGGGTCGGGACGGTCGCGCTCGACCAGGCGGAAGTCGTCGGGGGTCGGCTCGCCGACGGGACGGGCGGCCAGCTGCCATTCACGCGTGTGCACGGTCACATCGCGATCATGCGCCCGACCAGGTGCATCGCGCGTCACCGGGTTGCCGGACAGGCTTACGCTCGGAGCATGTTGTTCTCCCGGTCCAAGACCCAGCTGGTCGCGCCCGAGGGCGCTCTGCCCGGCCGTCCCGACCCGCTGCCGCACGTGCCCGAGGTGCACGCGATCAACGGCAACCGCATCCAGCCGCCGTTCCCCGACGGGATGCAGACCGCCGTCTTCGGTGCCGGCTGCTTCTGGGGCGTGGAGAAGGTCTTCTGGGAGACCCCGGGCATCTACTCGACCGCGGCGGGCTACGCGGGCGGGTTCACGCCGAACCCGACCTACGACGAGGTCTGCTCGGCGCGCACCGGGCACACCGAGGTCGTGCTGGTGGTCTTCGACCCCGCCGTCATCTCCTACGAGCAGCTGCTCAAGGTGTTCTGGGAGGACCACGACCCGACGCAGGGCATGCGCCAGGGCAACGACATCGGCACCCAGTACCGCTCGGCGATCTACTACGCCTCGCCCGAGCAGGAGAAGGCCGCGCTGGCCACCCGCGACGCCTACCAGGAGCGCCTGAAGGCCGCCGGCTACGGCGAGATCACCACCGAGATCGAGCCGCTGGGCGAGTTCTTCTACGCCGAGGACTACCACCAGCAGTACCTCTACAAGGTGCCGAACGGCTACTGCCCGGTGCACTCCACCGGCGTCTCCTGCCCGATCGGGCTCGGCGTCGACAGCGACTGAAGCCTCGAGATCCGCCTCAGGCCGGTGTCCGCCCGCGCGGATACCGGCCTGAGGCGCGTCGGGGCGATGCAGGACAGTGGGAGGGTGCCTTCCGAACTGTTCGACCAGCTCCGCCGCGAGCCCGACGTCGAGGCGCCTGACCTGGTCGCCGTCGACGCGACCGACCGCCTGCTCCTCGACGAGGCGGCCGCCGCCCTGGCGCTGGCCGGCCCCGGCGAGGTCGCGGTCGTCGACGACTCCTACGGGGCGCTGACCCTGGGCGCGGCTGCGCTGCACGGGGCGAGCGACGTCCGCGTGTTCCAGGACCTGCTGATCGGCGAGCTGGCGCTGGCCGCCAACGCCGAGCGCACCGGCCTCTCCGGCACGTACCGCTCCCACCCGCTCGCCGAGGTGGCCGCCGGCGCGCGGGTCGTGCTGGTGCAGGCGCCCAAGGGACTGGACGCGCTTCGCGAGATCGCCGAGGCCGTCGCGGCGGTGGCCGCCCCCGACGTCACGGTGCTGGTCGGCGGCCGGGTCAAGCACATGACGCACGCGATGAACGACGTCCTGCGCGCCTCGTTCGGCGACGTCACGGCCACCCTGGCCCGGCAGAAGTCGCGGGTGCTCGTCGCCCGCGGCCCGAAGCCCGGGGCGTCGTCCTTCCCCCGGCGGCAGGAGCACGCGGACCTCGGGCTGACGATCTGCGCCCACGGCGCCGCCTTCGCCGGGACCAAGGTCGACATCGGCACCCGCGCCCTGCTCGGCTGCCTCGACCGCATGCCCGCGGCGGGCACCGCCCTGGACCTGGGCTGCGGCACCGGCCTCATGGCGGCCGCGCTGGCCCGGAGCCGGCCGGAGCTCGAGGTGATCGCCGCCGATCAGTCCGCCGCAGCGGTCGCCTCGGCGCTGGCCACCGCCGACGCGAACGGCCTGGCCGGCCGCATCCGGGTGGTCCGGGACGACGGCGCCGCCTCGCTGCCCGACGCGAGCGTGGACCTCGTGGTGCTCAACCCGCCGTTCCATGTCGGCGCCTCGGTGGTGACGACGGTCGCCGACCGGCTCTTCGCCGCCGCGGCCCGCGTGCTCCGGCCCGGGGGTGAGCTGTGGACCGTCTACAACAGTGCGCTCCGCTACAAGCCGGTGCTCTCGCGCGTCGTCGGGCCCACCCGGCTGGCCGAGCAGACGCCGAAGTTCACGGTCACGGCGTCCACGCGACGCTGAACAGGAGATACGGAACGAAGAAAGATCATCGTTCGGGTGATTCCGCTGTAGTTCCTCCACCGACTTGTCGATGAAGGGGTCAACGGCACCGGGAACGCCCGGTACCGGGAACTTGGTCGCGGGGCCCGGCGCAAGACGCGGCGCCGGGGCGACCTGGGGGGACGACGGCGGCGGGAGCGATCCCGTCGCCGTCGTGTTGTTCCGGGTCCTCAGCGACCGGAGCGCCGGTGCACGGGCGGCTCGGCCGACCACGGGAAGTCGATCCAGAGGTCGGTGCGGCGCCACACGTAGTCGCAGCGCACCAAGGACTGCGGCTTCTCGTAGATGACCGCCGTGCGGACGTCGGCCACGTAGCCGGCACAGAAGTTCCGGACCAGCTCCAGGGTCTTGCCGGTGTCGGCGACGTCGTCGGCCACCAGGACCCGGGACCCGGTCAGGTCCACGATGTCCAACGTGGGCGGCAGCATCACCGGCAGGTCCAGCCGCTGGTCGACCCCGGTGTAGAACTCCACGTTCATCACGAAGATGTTCTTCACGTCCAGGGCGTAGCCCAGCGCCCCGCCGAGGAACAGGCCGCCCCGGGCGATGCTCAGCACCAGATCGGGTTCGAACCCGTCATCCGCCACCTGCTCGGCCAGCTGCCGGGCGGCAGTTCCGAACGCCTCGTACGTCAGCACCTCGCGGTCGTGGTCCACAGGGGCATGGTGCACGTGAAACATCGGGGGCGGGAGGCGGAGGGTCGATCGCACCGGCGGCCGGGGGCGGTGGCAAGGTGTTCGGGAACATGTCCCACAATGTTCAACCAGTCGGCCGGGAACGCTCCGGCCCGCGTGAACAGAGGGCGGCATGAACGAAGCGGTGGATGCGGGCTCGGCGCTCGTCCACCGCTGTGGACCGGAGGCGCCGGGGCACGCGCACGTGGGCTTCGTGGTCGCCTCCGACGACGCGCTCCTGGCCGGGGTCCTTCCCTACGTCGAGGAGGGCCTCGCCGCGGGCGACACGGTGCTCCTCAGCTGCCCGCCGGAGACCGCGACGCTGATCTCCGCCGCCCTGGGCGAGAGCGTGGCCGCCGTGGGAAGCGACCCCCGCATCTGCCTGCTCGGCACCCGGGTGGCCGATGCGATGGCCGCGACCAGGGAGTGGCTGCACCGCGCGGCCGCCCGCGGGTCGGGCCGCCCGCGGATCGTCGGCCAGGTGCAGTTCGGCACGGCGCCCCGCGACTGGCGGGAAGGGCTCCGCTACGAGGCCGCGGTCAACCGGCTGCTCGCTCCGGACCCCGTGTCGGCGCTGTGCGTGTTCGACGGCCGGATCCTGCCCCCCGAGGTCCTGGCCGGCGCCGCCGCCACCCACCCCGAGATGCTCGAGGGCGGCCGGCTGGTGTCCAGCAGCGAGTTCGGCGACCAGCGCGAGTACGCGCGTGCACTCCCCGTGCCCCGCGAGCCGCTGGAGGACGGCGCCCCGGAGTTCACCGCCGTCGATGCGCCGTCGCTCGCCCACCTGCGGGGCCTGCTGCGCACGGTCATCCACGCCCGGGTGGCCGATCACGACCAGGCCGAGGACCTGCACTTCGCCGCCAGCGAGGTGGCGTCCAACGCCTTCCGGCACGGCGCCCGCCCGGTCTCGGCCCAGGTGTGGGTCGACGCCGACCGGCTGGTCTGCGCGATCACCGACAGGGGACGCGGCTTCGACGACCCGTTCGCCGGTTTCCGGCCGGCCCACGGGGACGACCTCGCACTCGGCGGCATGGGGCTGTGGCTGGCCCGCAAGCTGTGGGACCACGTCGACGTCCTGCCCCAGCCGCAGGGCGTCACCGTCCGGCTGAGCTCGCGCCTGCTCTGAGACCCGGCCGCCGTCAGGCGAGCACGGTCTCCGTGGGGTCGAGCAGGGCGCGGCTGTCCTTGCCGGTGCGCTTGGCCGTGTACATCGCGGTGTCGGCACGGTGCAGGAGCCGTTCGGCGGAGCAACCCGGCTCGGCCAGCGCGCCGCCGATGCTCGCGGTCACCGTGACCGTGCCGTCGCCGAGCTGCACCGGTGCGCGCATCGCGGCCAGCAGCCGGTCGGCGACGTCGCGCAGCCGGTCGCCGTCGGCCCCGCTCAGCAGGAGCGCGAACTCGTCCCCGCCCAGCCGGGCGACGACGTCGTCCCCGCGGACCTGGGCCGACAGCCGGCGCGCGACCGCGAGCAGGAGCTCGTCGCCGGCGGCATGGCCGAGCGTGTCGTTGACCGTCTTGAAGTCGTCGACGTCGACGAAGAGCACCGCGGGCGGAGCGGCGGCGTCCACCTCGGTGGTGGCCGCGGCGAGCCGTTCGTTGAAGGCGGTGCGGTTGAGCAAACCGGTCAGCGGGTCCGTGCGCGCCTGCCGGCGCAGCTCGTCCTCGAACAGCTTGCGGTCGGTGACCTCGCGGAAGTTCACGACCCAGCCCTCGATGCCGACGGCGTCGACGCGGCCGCTGATCCGCATCTCCACCCAGCGGGTGCCGCCGGAGCTGTGCTGCACGCGGATGTCGGTGTCGACGACGCCGGCGTCGGGGTCACCGGACCGGCCGGCCGAGGCGACGGCGGCGCGGAGCCGGGCCTGGTCGCGGGGGTCGGCCAGGGAGATGGCGTCGCGGCCGACGTAGTGGCTGGGTGCGCGACCGAGCAGCGACTGCACGGCCGGGCTCATGTAGGCGACCGAGCCCGCGACGTCGACGATCGCGATGACGTCGGCGGCGTTCTCCAGCAGGATCTGCAGGCGCGCCTCGCTGGCGGCCAGGGCGTCGCGGGTGCGGTCGCGCTCGCGGTGCAGCGTGTGCAGGCGCCAGAGGGCCATGCCGGTGACCAGCGCGCTGCCGGCCCCGAGGACGTAACCGATGCCGCCGTGCCCCGCCGTCCAGAGGATGAGCAGCACGGGGCTGACGAGCAGAGCCGCGCTCACGCCCATCGTCCGGCTCGACGTGGCCTCTCGTCCGGTCGGCCGGGCGCGGCCCATCAGCGCCACGGAGGGGTGCCGGCCGGCCAGGCACAGGGCGGCGACGCTCAGCAGCGGGAGGGGGTCCAGCAGCGCGGACTCCCGCAGCGTCACGCCGAAGACGACGGCGCCGCCGTAGCCGACCACGGCGAGGGCTCCGGCAGCCAGGAGCGCCATCGTGGTGGCCGAGCGGCCGTCGCGGGGTGCGGCGAGCGGAACGCAGACGATCAACAGCACGATGGTGAGCAGCGGGGTGGCGACCCCGGCCTCGATCATGTCGGCGGAGGCGGTGTGCCGGTCGCCGCGCACGGCCAGCACTGCCAGCCCGGTGGCCAGGATCAGGGTGGCGGTGTCGGCCCAGGCGGCGCGGTTCCAGCGGCGCCCGCCGCCCACCACACCGAGAGCGCCCACCGCGAGGCTGGCGTACGCGGCGAGGTCCAGCCCGGACTCCAGCTCCCCGGTGACGGCAGTGTGGAACCCGGCCAGGGCGGCGACGTCGGCGACGCAGCTCAGCGCGAAGAGGAGCAGTGCGAGTCCGAGGCCTCGCCAGGCGGTGACGAGACGCGTCCGCTGCCGGCGGACGGCGTAGGACGTGGCCGTGGCGCCGAGGAGGAAGAGGGGGATCTCGGCGGCCGGCCGCCACGGGCCTTCGGGGACGAGCGTCGTGATGACGGCGACGAGCAGCACCGCGAGCGCCGCGTGCAGCCAGGCGGCGCGGGCGGTCGGGGCATCGGAGCCGGTCACGCACCCCTCATCGACAGGTGCGGGTGGGAGCTTTACCCAATAACCGCCCCGAACTGGGGAAACGTGTCACGGGACGGGGAGGAGATCCTCCGGCAGCAGGTCCGGGCGGACGCGCACGAAGCGCAGCGGATGCCGGAAGACCCCCGCCTGGAGAGCCGCGTCGGCGCTCACCTCGACGACGGCGGTCGGGTCGACCCGGGTGAGCGGGACCGAGAGCCGGCCGCCTCCGAAGCGCCCCGTGCCGATGCGGTCGGGCCAGGGATGGTCGTCGTCCGCGGGGCGCAGGACGCCGGCGAGCTCCGCGGACTGCGCCGGCGACAGCGGGCTGGTCCGGCCGACGACGACGAGCTCGCCGTCCCGGTAGCGCCCCGCCACGAGCTGGCTGGGCCGCTCGATCGGACCGATGACCCCGCCGGCGAGCACCTCGGTGCTCTCCCAGCTCTTCACCTTCAGCCAGTCGCGGCGGCCCGGGGCGTAACGGGTGCTGGCGCCCTTGACGACCAGCCCTTCGACGCCGGCGGGCCGGAAGTCGGTGAACCACTGCTCGGCCTCGGCGGGGTCGGCGGTGACGGGGGAGAGCTGCATCGGCGGCGCCCAACGGCCGGCCAGTTCCTCCAGCGCGGCCCGGCGGCGGGTGAAGGCGCGGCCGCGGAGGTCCTCCCCGCCGGCGGCGAGCAGGTCGAAGGCGACGTAGGAGGCCGGGGCGGCGCTCACCTGGGCGGCGATGCGGCCGGCCGCGGTGACCATGCGGCGCTGCAGCAGGCCGAAGTCCAGGCGCTCGCCGTTCCAGATGACGACCTCGCCGTCGACCACCGCGCCGGCCGGGACCTGGGCCAGGGCCGCGGCGGCGACGTCGGGGAACCGGTCGGTCAGGTCGCGCCCCTGCTTGGACCACAGCCGGGTGGAGCTGCGGCCGCGCACGATCACCAGCCGGTAGCCGTCCCACTTGGGCTCGTACCGGCAGCCGCCGGCCAGCGCCGCCGGTCGCGGGATCTCGCGCACCGGCTTGGCCAGCTGCACCGCGACCGGGCCGGCCAGCTCGGGCGGCAGCGCGGGCAGACCGGGGGCGGACAGGGGCACCCGGACAGCCTGCCGACCCCGCGGCCCGGGCGCACGCCGGCCGCGGCAGGTCACACCCGTTCGGGGCGCCGGCCGGGACGGCCGGGTTCAGCCGAGCCGGCCGGCCAGGTCGGCGGCGAACCCTTCCGCGATGGTGAGCTGCTCGCGCAGGGCGTGCACACGGGCGGTCGCCGCCTCGTGGAACATCCGGAGCCGGTCGCTCAGCGCGGCGTCCCCGGGCCGGTCGGCCAGGTCCGAGAGCAGGGTGAGCAGCTCCTGCATCTCCTCGAGCGTGAAGCCGAGCGGCTTCATCCGCTTGATGACCTCGAGCCGGGCGACGTCGTCGTCGCTGTACAGCCGGAACCCGCCCTCGCTGCGGGACGTCGGAGGGACCAGCCCGTTCTCCTCGTAGAAGCGGATGGTCCGGAGGCTCAGGCCGGTCCGCTCGGCGACCTGGCCGATCTGCAGCAGGCCGGTGCGGGCGGCCATCAGTGCGCCGCGCCCAGCTGGCCGGTGTGCCGCTGGAACCGGTCGAAAGAGTGCTCGTCGAACCCGACGATCGTCACCGTCTTCCCGCGGGTCGCGTACTTGTGCGTGATGGCGTCGAGCGCGGCCACGGTGGAGGCGTCCCACACCTGGGCGTTCGTCAGGTCGATGACGACGTCCTGCGGGTCCGCAGCGTACTCGAACTGTGTGTAGAGGTCGTTGCTCGAGGCGAAGAACAGCGCGCCGGCCACGGTGTAGCGCACGGAGCCGTCGGCCCCGACGACCCGCTCGACGTCGACCAGGTGGGCGATGCGCTGGGCGAACAGCACGCAGGCGACCAGCACGCCGACCCCCACGCCGATCGCGAGGTTGTGGGTGAACAGCGTGACCGCGACCGTCGAGAGCATCACCGTGGTCTCGCTCTTGGGCATCCGGTGGATGGTCCGCAGGCTGTGCCAGTCGAAGGTCGCGATCGACACGAAGATCATGACGGCGACCAGCGCGGCCATCGGGATGATGCTGACGACGTCGCCGAGAACCACGACGAGGACGAGCAGGAGGACGCCGGCGAGGAAGGTCGAGAGCCGGGTGCGGGCTCCCGAGACCTTCACGTTGATCATCGTCTGGCCGATCATCGCGCAGCCGCCCATGCCCCCGAAGAAGCCGGACGCCATGTTGGCCACGCCCTGGCCCCAGGACTCGCGGGTCTTGTCCGAGTGGGTGTCGGTGATGTCGTCGACCAGCTTCGCCGTCATCAGCGACTCCATCAGACCCACGAAGGCGATGCCGAGGGCGTAGGGGGCGATGACGCCGAGCGTCTCGGCGGTGAAGGGGACGTCGGGCAGCAGGAAGAACGGCAGGCTGTCAGGAAGCTCGCCCTCGCCGCCGACGTCGGGCAGCTGCCAGCCGGCGGCCACTGCGAGCGTGGTCAGCACGATGATCGCCACGAGGGGCGGAGGCACGACGGTCGTCAGCCGGGGGAGCAGGAAGATGATGGCCAGGCCGGCGGCCACCATCGGGTAGACCAGCCAGGGGACGTCGACCAACTGCGGGAACTGCGCGGTGAAGATCAGGATCGCCAGCGCGTTGACGAAGCCGACCATGACGCTGCGCGGGATGAACCGCATGAGCCGCGCGACGCCGGCGGCGGCCAGCAGGATCTGGAAGACGCCCCCGAGGATCACCGCGGCGAACAGGAACTGGACGCCGTGCTCCAGCGCCAGCGGGGCGACGACGAGGGCGATGGCGCCGGTCGCCGCGGTGATCATGGCCGGCCGGCCGCCGGTGAAGGCGATGACGACGGCCATCACGAAGGAGGAGAAGAGCCCGACCCGTGGGTCCACCCCGGCGAGGATGGAGAAGCTGATCGCCTCGGGGATCAGTGCCAGGGCGACGACGAGGCCGGCGAGCACCTCCGTGCGGGCGACGCTGGGCTTGAGCCAGGTCGGGCGGGTGGTGCGGAGCGCAGGCAGGACGGACATGCTCCCGTTTCCGGTCGAGGGGATGGCGGCGTCTTCCCGGACGGTGGGCCCGGGGCGCGGATCGACGACCATCCTCCCCCACACCTGACCCTCACGTGAGAGGAGAGTGCCGAGTCGTCGATCACTCGTACCGTGGAGGCCGTGACCGAGCTCGCGAGGTCGCGCATGAGCAGAGCACCTGCGGTCACGCGGACGACGAGCGCCAGCGGGGAGAATGCGTGACCGAGCGAAAGCCGCCGGGGATCTCGTACGAGACCTGGGTGGAGCACCAGATCGCCCGCGGGCAGGCTCGCGGTGACTTCGAGGACCTGCCGGGAGCGGGCCGGCCGTTGTCGCGTGAGGCGCTGTCGGGGGACGCCTACGACTGGGCGCTCGCCAAGGCCCGGCGGGAGGGCGTGGACACCGCGGCGATGCTGCCCCGGGGCCTGGCGCTGCGCCGGGAGCGGGACGAGCTGCCCGAGCGGATCGTCCGGCTCGCGTCGGAGGCGGAGGCGCGGGCGGCGGCCGAGGACTACAACGCGCGCGTCGAGGCCTTCTGGCGCCGGCCCGCGGAGAGCCGGTGGGCGCCGGTGCCCGGGCTGGCCGACGTCGAGGCGCTCGTCTCGGACTGGCGCCGGGCGCACCCGCCACTGCTGCCCTCGCCGGCGCCGGAGGTCGTGGAAGTGCGCGCCCGCCGTCGCTTCGCCGGGCTCGTCGCCCGTTTTCGCCGTCGCGCGCGCTGAGCGGCGTCAGTCCTCCCGGGACTCGTCCTCCTGCTCGTGCGCGGCGACCTCGCGGGTGGCCATGCCGCCCTCACCGCCCTCGTCGTGCTGTCCGGGGTGGAGGTTGGGCTGGTCGTCGTCCTGCGCGGGGCCGGTCACAGGCACGAGCCTGCCGCCCCGTCGCGCGGTCCGCAGCACGGGGCCGGCGTCAGAAGCTCGACGTCGCCATGGTCGTGGTGACGGCGAACAGCGCCGCAGCGAGCGGCCCCAGGAGCAGCGCCGCCTGCCGCACGGGCCGCGGCCGCCGGGTGGCGAGCAGCGCCAGGACCGCACCGGCCGCCAGCAGCACGCCCTGGGCGATCCAGCCGCCCGTCAGCCAGGTGTCGGCGGTGGCGCACGGCGAGCAGGCGGTCTCCGTGCAGCTGAACGTGTTCGTGCAGTCGGTCATGATCCCGAACCCCGCGCCGAAGCTGCCGAACGTCGCCAGGAAGAGCACCACGGCCAGCGAGATCGCCAGCGGCGCCCGGGGCGACCGCGCGGCGGGCTGTGTCGTCATGGGCGCACTCTCACAGGTCAGGGCGGCTCAGTCGGCGAGCGCGCGCAGGATCCGGGCCAGGGTCTCCTGGTCCTCGGCGGGCAGCCGGCCGTAGAGCTCGGCGGAGTCCGCAGTCCGGGCGGCGGAGATCTCCTCGCGGATGCGCCGTCCCTCGTCGGTGGCCCGCAGCAGGACCGCCCGCCGGTCGCCCGGGTCGGGGGTGCGTTCGATCAGCCCGCGCTCCTGCAGGGCGTCGGCCACCTCCGTGGCCGACCGGGGCGCGATGCGCAGCCGCTCGGCGAGGTCGGAGAGCCGGACGCCGTCGCCCGCGCAGATGACCATGAGCGCGCGGGCGTGGTGGGGGGAGAGGTCCCACGGCTCGAGCAGGTCGCGGAAGCGTCGCCGCTGCACCCGGGCGACGCGCATGACGAGGTCGCCCAGATCCGTCGTCCCGTCGTCGCGCACCGGGGAAGGATACCGGTTTCGCTGCGGTTACCACACCGTGAGGTAACCTCAGCAATAACGACGAGGGGGTGGTCGACATCGACCCGATGCCGATGGGCGGCGGCGGAGGCCGTGGCGGTGGTGGCGGCGGTGGTGCCGACAGGATCGGCCGCAAGCCGGACCCGGCCGACAAGGCCCAGCTCGAGCGGTCCCCCGTGCGGTGGAGCCGGGTGGCCGCACTGTTCCGCCCCTACAAGGCGCAGCTCGCGGTGGTCGTCGCGCTGATCGTGGCGTCGTCCGCGGTCGCGCTGGCCACTCCGTTCCTGATCCGCCTCGTCATCGACGACGCGATCCCCGAGCAGGACGTGCCGCTGCTGCTGTGGGCGGTCGGCGGCATGCTCACCGTCACCGTGGTGACGGCGATCTTCGGCGTCGCCCAGACCTGGCTGTCCACCACGGTCGGCCAGCGGGTCATGCACGGCCTGCGCACGGCGGTCTTCACCCACCTGCAGCGCCAGTCGCTCGGCTTCTTCACCCGCACCCGGGGCGGCGAGGTGCAGTCGCGCCTGACCAACGACATCGGCGGCATGCAGTCGGTGGTCACCACGACCGCGACGTCGTTCGCCTCCAACGCCACCACGGTCATCGGCACCGTCGTCGCCATGGCGGTGCTGAGCTGGCGGCTCTCGCTGCTCTCGCTGATCGTGCTGCCGCCGGCGATCGTGCTCACCCGCCGGGTCGCCCGCATGCGCCGCACCATCACCGCCCAGCGGCAGCGCTCCCTGGCCGATCTGCACTCCCAGGTCGAGGAGGGGCTCAGCGTGAGTGGCGTCCTGCTCGGCAAGACCCTCGGCGCCGGGCCGGCCCAGTCGCAGCGGTTCGCCGGCACCTCCGACGACCTGGTCGCCCTCGAGGTCCGCTCCCAGCTCGCCGGCCGCTGGCGCATGGCCACGATGAGCATCGTCTTCGCCGGCATCCCGGCGCTGATCTACCTCGCCGCGGGCCTGCCCGCGACGTCCGGTGGCATGACGATCGGCACGCTGGTCGCCTTCACCACGCTGCAGGGCGCGCTGTTCCGCCCGCTGATGCAGCTGCTGGACATCGGCGTCTCGCTCACCGCCTCCATGGCGCTGTTCAGCCGGGTCTTCGAGTACCTCGACCTGCCGGTGGAGATCGACGACCCCGCCGACCCGGTCCGCGTGGACCCCGCGGACGTCCGTGGCGAGGTGCGGTTCGAGGGCATCGGCTTCACCTACCCCGACGGGAACCGGCCGGCGCTGGCCGGCATCGACCTCGCGGTCCCCGCCGGGACGACGTTGGCGCTGGTCGGCGAGACCGGCTCGGGCAAGAGCACGCTCGCCTCGCTGGTGGCCCGGCTGAACGACCCGACCGAGGGCCGGGTGAGCATCGACGGCGTCGACGTGAAGGACATGACGCTGGCCGACCTGGCGCGCGTCGTCGGCGTCGTCTCCCAGGAGACCTACCTGCTGCACGGCACGATCCGGGAGAACCTGCGGCACGCGAAGCCCGAGGCCACGGACGCCGAGATGACCGACGCCGCCCGCCGCGCGCAGGTCCACGAGCTGATCACCGCGCTGCCGCTGGGCTACGACACGGTCGTCGGTGCGCGGGGGCACCGGTTCTCCGGCGGCGAGAAGCAGCGGCTGGCCATCGCTCGCACGCTGCTGCGCGACCCGCGGATCCTGGTGCTCGACGAGGCGACGAGCGCGCTGGACAACGAGACCGAGCGTGCGGTGCAGGCCGCGCTGGACGAGGCGGCCCGCGGCCGGACGACGATCACCATCGCCCACCGGCTCTCCACGGTGCGCGACGCCGACCGGATCGCCGTCCTCTCCGCCGGGCGGGTCGTGGAGCAGGGCACGCACGAGGAGCTGCTGGCCCTGGGCGGGCGCTACGCCCGGCTGGTCGGCGCCGCGGAACGGGCCGCCGAGCTCGTCGGCTGATCCGGCGAGATCTGCACACTCGCCCGCACAGGCCGCTGATGGGGGCGATTGTGCAGATCCCGGCGAGGGCGTGACGAGGCTCGCACCCGGAATCGAATCGGCGCGCGGGCCGGTTGCGCCCCGTATGGACTTGTTCTCCCCCGTGCGACTCGGCGACCTCGAGCTGGCCAACCGCGTCGTGATGGCGCCCCTCACCCGCATGCGTTCCGGCCGGGCCGGAATTCCGCGCGACATCGTGGTCGAGCACTACGAGCAGCGCGCCGGTACCGGGCTGATCATCACCGAGGGCACGTTCCCGAACGAGGAGTCGCGCGCCTTCGCCGGGCAGCCCGGCATCGTGACCGAGGAGCAGGCCGCGGGCTGGAAGCGGGTGGCCGACGCCGTGCACGAGCGCGGGGGCCGGATCGTCATGCAGGTCATGCACGGCGGGCGGGTCTCCCACCCGGAGCTGACCGGCGCCCGCGTCGTCGCGCCCAGCGCAATCGCCATCGACGGCGAGGTGCACGTGGGCGGCGGGGTGAAGAAGGCCTTCCCGGTCCCGCACGCGCTGACCCTCGACGAGGCGCGCAGCACCCTCGAGGACTTCGTCTCCGCCTCCGAGCGCGCGGTCGCCGCGGGCCTCGACGGCGTGGAGCTGCACTCCGCCAACGGCTACCTGCTGCACGAGTTCCTCTCGCCGGCGTCCAACCAGCGCGACGACGTCTACGGCGGGACCCCTGAGAACCGCGCCCGCTTCGTCGTCGAGGTGGTGACGGCGGTGGCCCAGCGGATCGGCGCCGGCAAGGTGGGCCTGCGGATCTCCCCCGAGCACAACATCCAGGGGGCGCTGGAGACCGACCGCGAGGACGTGCTCGCCACCTACGGCGCCCTGGTCGACCAGCTCCGCCCGCTGGGCCTGGCCTACCTGAGCGTGTTGCACGTGGAACCTGGCGGCGAGCTGGTGCAGGAGCTGCGCCGGCGCTTCGGCGGCCCGCTGATCGCCAACAGCGGCTTCGGGTCGGTCACCACCCGCGAGGAGGCCGTGCGGCTGATCGACGACGCGCACGCCGAGGCCGTCGCCGTCGGGCGCGCGCTCATCGCCAACCCCGACCTGGTCGAGCGCTGGCAGGGCGAGCACCCGGAGAACCAGCCCGACGCGAGCACCTTCTACGCCTCGGGCCCGGAGGGGTACACCGACTACCCGTTCCTGGCCGCCGCCGGCCGCTGACCGCCGACGGCGACCCGACCTTCTGGAGGTCGGATCGCCGTCTCCGTGAGGAAACTGCGCGGTTCGGGCGGATCTGGCGAAGAATGACTGCCCGAGGTCCGGACGCAGGAACCGGACCGACGCCAGGACCGAGGTGAGGCCGGTGGCCGACCGGGACGGTGTGCGGCCCGCGGCTGCGACGGTTCCGGAGGACGCACGCCTGGCCCACGCCTTCGTCGAGGCGGTCGAGGCCCTGCTGTGCATCGTCGGTCCCGACGGGCGGATCCTCTTCACCAATCCCGCCCTGCAGCGGTTCACCGGGCTGACCGCCGCCGATCTGCTGGGGCAGCGGTTCTGGGACGTGTGGGTGGTGCCCGAGGAGGCCGTCCTGGCCGCGCACGCGGTCCGGACGGCGGTCGACTCGGGCGTCGCCCACCCGCAGGAGGGCGACTGGATCGCCGCCGGTGGTGAGCGCCGGCGGGTGGCCATGCGCAACACCGTGCTGTACGACGACGACGGCCGCGCCTACGCCGTCGCGTCCGTCGGGATCGACGTCACCGACGACCGGGCCCGCGAGGCCCGGCTGCACCACCAGACCCGCACCGACGCGCTCACCGGGGTCGCGAACCGGGCGGCGCTGTTCGAGGCGCTGCACGCCCGGCTGGAAGGATCCGCGGCGCCGGGGTGCGGACTGCTGTTCTGCGACCTCGACGACTTCAAGACCGTGAACGACGTCCACGGGCACGCGACCGGCGACCGGTTGCTGGTCGAGGCGGCGGCGCGGTTGGTCGAGGTCGCGGGTCCGGGGCACCTGGTGACGCGCTTCGGTGGCGACGAGTTCGTCATCCTGTGCCCGGCCGGTGACGAGCAGGAGCTCCGGGCGCTGTCGACGCGCGTCGGGGTCCGGCTGGCCGCGCCGTTCCCCGGGCCGGACGGCGCGCTGCGCATCGGGGTCAGCGTGGGGGCCGCCATCGGCAAGGCCGGGGAGTCCGGTGACGACGTGATCGCCCGGGCGGACCGGGCGATGTACGGGGCGAAGAGCCACCAGCGCCGCCGGAAGCCCCGCTCGTCCTGAGGCGCGCGCGGTCAGACCTCGACGGTCGCGTCGACGGGTCGGCGCGGCGCGGGGAGGGTCGGCGCCGTCGTGGCCTCGAGGACCTCCAGGGCCTCGGGCGGTCCCGGGCGGCCGTAGTGCCAGCCCTGGCCGTAGTCCGCGCCCAGGCCCCGCAGCACGGCGTGCTCCGCGGCGGTCTCGACGCCCTCGGCCACCACCTGGACGTCGCAGCCGTGCGCGAACTCCACGAGCGAGGCGACCAGCTTGGCGAGCACCGGGTCGGTGTCCAGGCCCGCGACGATGCTGCGGTCGACCTTGATGACGTCGGGGGCGGTGACGACGATGTGCCGGAGCGAGGAGAAGCCCGCCCCGACGTCGTCGATGGCCAGGCGCAGCCCGGCGGCGCGGAGCGGCGCCAGCGCGGCCAGCAGCGCCGGGTAGTCGGCCACCTGGTCGTGCTCGGAGAGCTCCAGCAGGATCCGCTCCAGCGGCAGCCGCGCGAGCAGCTCACCGCACTCCCGGGTGAGCAGCGTGGCGGGGGAGACGTTCATCGACACGTATCCGTCGACCCGGTCCAGCAGCGCGGCGGCGCGCTCGAGGGCGAGCACCTCGAGCCGGTGCCCCTCGCCGATGCTGTGCGCCTCGGCGAAGCAGACGTCGGGGGCCATGCCCCAGTCGCCGGGGAACCGGCTGAGCGCCTCGGTGCCCACGCGCCGGCCGGTGGCGAGGGAGACGATCGGCTGCAGCACGACGACGGGACCGCCGGCGGCCATCAGCGGGTCGAGGCGGGCGGAGATCTCGTCGCGCCGCTCCTGCGACCGGACCTCGGGCTCGATGATCACCGCGGCGGCGGAGGCCAGCACGTCCATGAGCGCCTTGTCGCGCTGGGTCAGGTCCTTGTCGGTGGTCAGCCCGGCGGCGCAGAAGGTGCCGTACAGGGAGCCGTCGCTCAGGGTCACCGGCACCGAGACGTAGCTGCGCAGCCGCGGCATGCGGGCGGCCGGGAGCTTCATCGCCTCGGGGAAGTCCTTCAGGTTCGGGATCACCTGCGGGAGCTTCTTGTCCAGGACCGCCTGGCAGAGGGTGACCTCCTGGCGCTGCTGGTAGCCCTCCTGGAAGAGGAACGGCACCGAGGTGTCGACCACCTCGAGGGTCTGCGTGGTCCCGTCCAGCCGGCTCAGGAAGGCGACGCTGAGCCGCAGCGACTTGCGCGCGGTGTGCAGCAGATCGGCGATCTGCTGCTCGGCCGCCGAGCGATCTCTGCTCACGTGGGTTCCCTCCGCCGAGACGTCGGTTCCCCATCGGCAGGACGGCGCCGGCCCTGGAGGGCATGTCCCCCGGCCGGGTCGCCCGTCATCAGCGGTTCAGGGCCAACGGTCGAGCGGGAGCTCCCTGCCGCGTGCGGTCGGGACGGGCACGGCGAAGCCGTCCGCCGTCTCGTCGGTCCAGCGCCCGGGGTCGGCGAGCAGGGTGCGGGCCCGGTCGGGCGGGATGAGGGGCAGGTCGGCGGCCTCGTAGTCGAGGTCGGCGGCCGGATCGGTGAGCGGGGCGCCGGAGGGATCGGCGTCCTGGTGCAGCTCGACGAGCCCGGCGTCGAACCAGCGCAGCAGCTGGCCCGAGCACTCCCGCGGGTCGAGGGGGTTCCAGCCGTCGCTGCCGTCGACGAATCCGCCGTCGGTGATGTCGAACAGCCACGCGTCGTTGAGCACCGCGTGGTGCATCGTCGTGCGCACCGCCGGGTCGGGCTCCGCGGGCTCCGGGCGTCGCTGTCGCCGTCCGGAGTTCACCATGCCCGGGATCTCGGGCCCGTCGTCCTTCCGGCGCTTCAGCCAGCCGAACACGTCGTCCGCCGCAGGCTCAGTAGGCGACGGTGAAGCGGGCCCGGCGGTGCGCCGGCGTCTCGATCTCGTCGACCAGGGCCAGGGCGAAGTCGGCGCCGCCGATGAACGAGTTGCCCTCGGCGTCGGTGAGCAGCAGGTCCTCGCCCACCCGGTAGGTGCCTCGCGGCTCTCCGGGCGCGAAGCCGCCGTACGCAGCGGGCGGGCAGAGGTAGAACCAGTCGAGCGTCGCCGTCGCGCGGAGGTCGTCGAGCGCCTCGGCCATCTCGAGGCTCTCCGGCTTGTAGTCGGCCGGGAAGTCGGGGGTGTCGAAGAGCCGGGGGCCGCCCTCGGCCACGTGCAGCGAGCCCGCGCCGCCGACGACGCCGAGGCGGACGCCGGCCTGCTCGGCCTCCGTGGCGAGCGCGCGGATGCCCTCGCGCACGGATCCGGCCATGTCACCGCGCGGGGCGACCGCGACCACGACGACGTCGGCGGCCTCGAGCGCCGCGCGCCGGGTGGCCTCGTCGAGCAGCGAGCCCTGGGCGTACCGGACGCCGTCGACCGGCTGCTCGGGCTCCGAGCGGCTGAACGCGGTGACCTCGTGGCCCCGCCGCGCCGCCTCGGTGGCCAGGTGGCTGCCCGTGTATCCCGTACCGCCGAAGACGCTGATCCGTGTCATGCCCGGGGAACCAGCAGGGCACGACGGCCATTCCGGCACCGATGAGATCGCCGCGGCCGGGCAGTCTCCCCTCCATGACCCCGGTGGACGACTACCTCGCGACGCTGGACGACGATGTGCGCGAGCGGATGGCGGAGCTGCGCGCCCTGGTGCATCGCGTCGTGCCGGAGGTGGGGGAGCGGATCTCCTACGCGATGCCGACCTTCCTCCTGGACGGCCAGCCGCTGGTGCACCTGGCGGCGTGGAAGCGGCACATCGCGCTGTACCCGCTGCCGGAGCTGCCGCCCGGACTGGCCGAGCAGGTGGCGCCGTGGCGGGCGGCGAAGGACGCCCTCCGGCTGCCGCACGACCGGCCGTTGCCCCTGGACCTGGTGGCCGCCGTCGTGCAGGTTCTGGTCGCCCGCCGGCCCTGACACCGGATGCCGCCGGTGGTGTGTCCGTGGTCTCATGCCACGGGGCGACGACGAGGTGGCCCGACGGCGAGGAGGGGTCGATGGCGGAGGTCCACGGTCGGTGCGACGAGCGGTTCGCCGCGGTGCGCGAGGCGCTCGCGCAGCAGCTGGACGGCGACGAGCTGGGCGCGTCGGTCGCCGTCGACCTGGACGGCGAGACTGTCGTCGACCTGTGGGGCGGCTACCGGGACGAGGCGAAGACCCAGCCGTGGTCGGAGCACACGATCGTCAACGTCTGGTCGACGACGAAGTGCGTGCTGGCGCTGGCCGCGCTGGTCCTGGTCGAGCGCGGTGAGCTGGACCTCTACGCGCCGGTCGGCGACTACTGGCCGGAGTTCTGCGCCAAGGGCAAGAAGCAGATCGAGGTCCGGCACCTGCTCTCGCACACCTCCGGCGTCTCCGGCTGGGAGCAGCCCTTCTCCATCCGCGACATGTACGACTGGGAGTCGGCCACCGAGCGGCTGGCGCAGCAGCGCCCGTGGTGGGAGCCGGGCACGGCTGCCGGCTACCACGCGAACAACCAGGGACACCTGGTCGGCGAGATCATCCGCCGGATCCGCAACCAGACCCTGCGGCGATTCATCGCCACCGAGATCGCCGAGCCGCTGGGCGCGGACTTCCAGCTCGGCGCCCGCGAGTCCGAGATCACCCGGATCGCGCCGGTCGTGCCCCCGCCGCGCCCCGACGTCGACCCGCGGACGCTGGACCCCGAGTCGGTGAGCGTGAAGACCTTCACCGGGCCGACCGCCTCGGCGAAGGCGGCGAACTCGCCCGAGTGGCGGGCCGCCGAGCTGGGCGCGCTCAACGGGCACTCGAACGCGCGCGGGGTCATGTCGGTGCTGCGGGTGCTCTCGCTGGGCGGCGAGGTGAACGGCGTGCGGCTGCTCTCGCCGGAGACGATCGAGCTGATCTTCGACCAGCAGGCCGACGGCGTGGACCTGGTGCTGGGCGCGCCGTTCCGGTGGGGGATGGGCTTCTGCCTCGGCTCGCCGACCGTGCCGTACGTGCCTTCCGGCCGGACCTTCTTCTGGGGCGGCTGGGGTGGCTCACTGGCGGTCATGGACCTCGACCGGCGCCTGACGATCACCTACATGATGAACAAGATGGGCGACGGGCTCATCGGTTCGGCGCGCAGCGAGGCCTACGTGCGGGCCGTGTACGACGCGCTCGGCTGATGGACCTCGACGACGTCCTCCCGCGGCCGGAGCACGTGACCCGGCAGGCGCGCTGGATCGCCGCTCCGCCGTCCGCGGTGTGGGCGGCGCTGCACGCCGTCCGGCTCTCCGAGCTGCCGGTGACGCTGACGCTGTCGGCGGCGCGCTTCCTGCCGGTGGTGCTCTCGGGCGGCGGTGCCGGGGAGCTGCACGACCGGCCGTTCCTCGACGCGCTGCCGGTGCCGCTGCTCGGATCGGAGGAGCCGACGGCGGTGGTCTTCGGCGGCGCGCTGGAGGCATGGAAGCTCTCCGGCGGGGACAGCGGACCGGAGCTGGACGCCGAGGCCTTCCGCCGGTTCACGCAGCGGGGCTGGGTGAAGGCCGCGATGGACTTCCGGCTGACCCCTGCGCGCGGCGGGACCGAGCTCAGCTCGGAGACCCGGGCGATGTCGACCGACGCGCAGACGCGGGCCCGCTTCGACCGCTACTGGCGGCTGATCCGGCCCGGCAGCACCGCGATCCGCTGGGAGGTCCTGACCGCGGTCGAGCTCAAGGCCACCGGCCGCCTCTGACCGCCCTTGCGCGCTGATCCACCCTCGAAAGGCGGTCGCGGGTGGATGCTCGCGCAATTGCAGGGCGAGCTCAGGCGCGAGGGACGTCCAGGACGACGCTGGTCTCCCGCTCCGAGATCGCCCACAGCTCCGCGATCCGCCGGTCCAGGTCCCAGCGGCGCAGGATCGGCCGCCGGACGGCGGGGCCGTTGGAGGCGTACCGGGGCGCATAGAGCTCGCCGCCGCGGGACGACGGGTCCGTGGCGGCGCGCAGCTGCGGGCGGGCGCCTAGGGCCGCAGGCATGCCGCTGCGCTTGGCCAGTACCTCCGAAGCCGCACCCAGCCAGCCGCCGCCGCCCTCGCGGACGGTGCGCGACTGCAGGTCGGTGTTGGACAGCCCGGGGTGGGCGATGTTGCTGATGGCCGGCACCCCCGCCTGCTCGAACCGGCGCTGCAGGCCCAGCCCGAAGTGGTAGTTGGCCCACTTGGCGCGGGCGTAGGCGCGCCACGCCCCGTAGCCGCGGGAGAAGTGCGGATCGGCGGGGTTCACCGGGCCGCCGCCGAAGCGGGCGGTGCTGGTCACGGTGACGACGCGGGCGCGCTCCGCCCGCAGCAGCGCGGGCAGCAGGTGCGCGGTGAGCGCGAAGTGGCCCAGGTGATCGACGCCGAACTGCATCTCGAAGCCGTCGTCCGTCGTCCGCTTCGGCATCGCCATCAGCCCGGCGTTGTTGATCAGCAGGTCGACGCGCGGGTGCGCCTGCGCGATGGTCTGCCCGGCAGCGGCCACCGAGGCGAGCGAGCCGAGGTCGAGCGCCACGACCTCCGTGGAGGCCTGCGGGTTGCGGGCGCGGACCTGCTCCTCGGCGACGCGGGCCTTCTCCTGGTCGCGGGCGGCCATGACCACGTGCGCACCGGCCTTGGCCAGCTCGTGCACGCAGACGAGGCCGAGGCCCCCGTTCCCGCCGGTGACCACCGCGATCCGGCCGTCGAGGTCAGGGATGTCGTCCGGGGTCCAGGCCATGGCGGCCAGTCTGGTGCGCCCGCCGTCGTCCGGCAGCGCGGGTCCCGGCGCCGCTGAGGTCAGGCGAGCACGGCACCCAGGTCGGCCAGGGCGTTGGCAGGCGCCGGCGGGCCGAAGAACCAGCCCTGGCCACCGTCGACGCCGAGGGAGCGCAGCAGCGCGTGCTCCTCGGCCGTCTCGACGCCTTCCGCGATGACGCACGCCCCGAAGCTGTGCGTGAACTCGACCATCGACTGGGCCAGCTTGGCGAGGATCGGGTCTCGGTCGACCCCGCTGACGATGCTGCGGTCCAGCTTGATGACGTCCGGGGCGGCCATGACGATGTGTCGCAGCGAGGAGAAGCCGGCGCCGACGTCGTCGATGGCCAGCCGCATGCCCCGCTCCCGCAGCGGGGCGAGCACGCGGGTGAGGGCGGGGTAGTCGTTCACGGGGTCGTGCTCGGAGAGCTCCAGCAGCACCCGGTCCAGGGGCAGGCCGGCCAGGAGGTGGGTGCACTCCGGCGTCACGAGGGTCTGCGGTGAGACGTTCATGGAGACGTAGCCCGAGACCTGGTCCAGCAGGGCGGCGGCGCGGGACAGCGCCAGCAGCTCGAGTCGGTCGCCCTGGCCGATCCGGTGCGCCTCGTCGAAGACGACGTCGGGGGTGCGGTCCCACTCGGCGGGGAAGCGGCTGAGGGCCTCGGCGCCGATGCGGCCGCCGCTGCACAGGTTGACGATCGGCTGCAGGACGACGGTCGGGCCGCCGGCCGCGAGCACCGGCGCCAGCCGGTCGCTGATCGCGTCGTGCTGCTGGGCCAGGCGGAACTGCGGCTCGACGACGAGGGCCGCGGCCTCCGCCAGGATCTCCATGAGCAGCACGTCGCGGGCGCTGACCTCCGGATCGGTGGTCAGGCCGAAGGCGCAGAAGGTGCCGTAGACCTCGCCGTCGCTGAGCACCACCGGAACGCTGACGTGCGAGCCGATCTGCGGCAGGTCGGCCGGGTGCAGGCGCACGGCCTCGGCGTGGTCGCGGGCGTCGGTCATCACCGGCGGGAGGCGGCCCTCGACCACGGCCAGGCAGAACCCGCTGTCCCGTGGGCCGGTGTACCCGGCCTGGATGTCCGGCAGGGCGGAGTCCACGACCTGCATCGTGCGGCACTGCTCGTCGATCCGGCTGAGGAAGGCGACGCTCAGGTCCAGCTTGTGGCGGGCGGCGCGCAGCAGCTGAGCGATCTGCCGCTCCGCCTCGGAGTCGAACTCGCTCATCCACCCTCCCCGGGGGGTCGTCGTGCCGGTGCACCGGCACCGCGGCGGGCCGCCTGGAGCCGCGCGGCCGGATCCGTTCCGATTCTGCCCCCTGAGGGGTGCACGGGGGTGGACCGTCAGATCCAGGCCGCGTCGGGACCCAGGCCGGCGTCGCTCGGGCAGAGGCGCAGGAAGCCGATGTCGGAGGTCCCGGTCCAGCGCACGGGGTCGGCGAGGACGGCGCGGGCGATGTCGGGGTGGGGCACCAGGCGGTAGCGGCCGTCGTTCCAGACGCGCCACTCGCGGAGGTTCTGCGGGCGCGGGGCGTCGTCCGGCGGGTCCGCGTAGAGCTGGACGAGTCCGGCGTCGAACCAGGCGAGCAGCTGGCGGGAGCAGTCGGCCGGGGGCCAGGGGCCGTGCTCGTAGCCACCGTGCCCGTTGGAGACGCCGAGCGGCACCTCCCAGAGCCAGTGCTCCTCGACGACGGCGAGATACATCTGCTCGACGAACTCCGAGGGCGCAACCGGTTGCGCGCGATCGAGGTCCACGAGGCGGACGCTACGGGCGGATGGGCCGTACGGCAGCCCGGGCGGCGGTCAGACCCAAGGACTCCTCGACGACGGCGAGGTACATCTGCTCGACGAACTTCGACGGCACCTGCCCGGTCTCCACGGGCGGAAGCTACAGGTTTCCCAGCCGTCGGCCGGGATGCACCGAGGGCCCCCTCGGATGATCGAGAGGGCCCTCGGGTGCGTTCAGAGATCAGGGCATCGGGCGGTCCCGGTCCCCTGGCGTCGTCAGAACTTCCTCGCCGTGCACGGAGCCGAAGGTCGAGCCGGCGGCCGGGTGCGGGCCCTCGCGCAGCAGCGACGCCTTCATCTCCGCCGGCGCCAGCGCCCGGGCGATGTGCCAACCGGCGACCGCGACGATCGTTCCCAGCGCGATGCCACCGAGCGAGAAGTCGTCGGTGATCTGCAGCAACGGGGCGTCGTTCCCGGCGTTCCCGACCGCGATGACGATCCCGGCGGCCAGCGGAACCAGGTTGATCGGGTTGGAGAAGTCGACCCGGTTCTCCTTCCAGATCTTCGCGCCGAGCAGGCCGATCATCCCGTAGAGCACCACGGTGATCCCGCCGAGGACGCCGCCCGGCAGCGCGTTGATCAGCGCGCCGAACTTCGGCACCAGGCCCAGCAGGATCGCCACCAGCGCGGCCACGTAGTACGCCGCCGTCGAGTACACCCGGGTCGCCGCCATCACGCCGATGTTCTCCGCGTACGTGGTGGTGGGGGAGCCGCCGACCGACGTCGCCACCACCGTCGCGACGCCGTCGGCGAAGACCGTCCGGCCGATCATCGGGTCCAGGTCGCGGCGGGTCATCTCGGCCACGGCCTTCACGTGCCCGGCGTTCTCCGCCACCAGCGCGATCACCGCGGGCAGCACCAGCAGCGCGAAGTTGAACGAGAAGCTCGGCCCGTTGAAGGTCGGCAGCCCGAACCAGGGCGCGTCGCCGACGGCGCTGAAGTCGACGCGGTCGTGCGCGAACGGCGTCGGCAGGCAGTACGCGCCGCCCTCGCAGGGGTTGCCGTCGGCGTCCCGCAGGTTCGCGCCCGGCAGCGCGGAGGTGATCGGGCCGGCCGTCAGGTCGAGCACGATCGACAGCAGGTAGCCGAACACAAGGCCCAGCAGGATCGAGATCCGGGCGAGGAAGCCGCGCAGCAGCAGCGACGCGACGATGACGAACGCCATCGTGGCCAGCGCCACCCACTGGTCCTGCGGCCAGTACGTCGCCGTCGCCACCGGAGCGAGGTTGAAGCCGATCAGCATGACCACCGCGCCGGTCACCGCCGGCGGCAGCACGCGGTTCACCAGGCGCACGCCGGCGACGTGGATCAGCACGCCGGCCAGCGCCAGGACGACGCCGGACACCAGCAGCGCGCCCAGCACCTCGGCGTCCGACCCACCCGCGGCCCGCACGGCGACGACGCCGCCGACGAACGACGCCGAGCTGCCCAGGTAGCTCGGCACCTTCCCCTGCACGACCAGCAGGAACAGGATCGTCGCGAACCCGCTCATCATGATCGCGAGGTTCGCGTCCAGGCCCATGAGCAGCGGGAAGACGAACGTCGCCCCGAACATGGCGACGACGTGCTGTGCGCCGATGCCTACCGTGCGCGGCCAGGAGAGCCGTTCGTCCGGGGCCACCGCCTCACCCAGCGGCGGGGTCCTGCCGTCCCCGTACAGCTTCCAGCCGAACGCCATCGGTGCCTCCTCGACTCCGCGTTTGTCGCGCGCATCGTTCCAGAGGCCGATGTCGATCCGGTGAACCCGTCAGGCGGGAGTCAGGCCCGGCGGGCGACCCGTCGCTGCCAGGCCACCAGCACCGGTGTCCCGAGCAGCTCCAGAGCCGCGCCCGCGACCAGTGCGTGCTGCGGCTTGCCCGCCTTCTGCCAGGCCAGCAGGCGGACCAGGCCGCCCACGAAGAGCGCGCCCGAGACGCCGCGCACCAGTCCGCCCGACCGCTCGACGCGGGGGATCGCCGACCAGATCAGTGGGGCGACCGCGGCGTAGACGGCGTGCGTGTAGCGGTACTCGTTCTCCACGTCCGGCGGCAGGGGACCGGTGTTCCCGGGCAGGGAGGCGGGCCCGAGGAGCGCTCCGCCGAGGCCGGAGGCCAAGGGGATGGCGGAGAGGGCGCCCAGGGTGATCTGCAGGCCGCGACGGCCGCCGTCGGAGGAGGTCATGGGCAGGACCGTCGCACAGCGTCGGCGTCCCGACCAGCGCAGCTCCGTCAGGCGGGACCGCAGGTCAGCAGGTCGTCGACGGCGCCGGCGAAGCCTTCGGACCCGGACAGCGGCGCCGCGAAGGGCACCCGCAGGTCGTAGCAGCCGCGCCGGCTCTGCACCCGGAAGCGGACACCGAAGCGGTCCAGCCCCAGCAGCCGGACGTCGTCCCGGCGTCCCGCCCAGTGCTGCACCCGCCCGCAGAGCCGGCCGAGCGGCCCGCCGGTGGCCGCCATCAGGTCGATCTCCGCCCGGCTGACCGGATCCGGCGACGCGTCGCGGAAGTCGTCCGGGTCGACGTCGACGCACGTCCCCGACTCCTCGAGCTCCACCTCGGCCAGATCCATCCGCACCAGGGTCGCGGTCAGCCCGACCTCGAACAGGGCCTCGACCGGGGCGGTCTCGGCGAAGTCGAGCACCAGCTGGGCGACGTCCGCAGCAGGTACGGGCGTCAGCCATCCCGCCAGCTGCACGAGGCCGCGCACGGGGTGGGCCAGCGGGAGGGGGGAACGGTCCGTCACGGTCAGCCGGGCCGGGGCGTCGCCCAGCGGCGAGCCGCGCAGAGCGTCCACCACGCCACCGGACGAGGGGACGACGAGCAGCACCTCGCCGTCCGCCGTCACGGTCGCGGCCAGCACCGGACAGGTGCCGATGCCGGCGACGTGCAGTGCGGACGTCGGGCGCAGGGCGACAGTGCGTGCGCGCTCGGCCGCCGGCGGCTGCCGGTCGACGGCGGTGGGCGGGTGGGTCGGGCCGGCCGTCATGGACCACCTCGGAATCCTCGGGAAGGGGTTGTAAGGTGAGCCTAACCAAACTCGGAGGTCCTGTGAACACGCCCCGTCCCAAGGTCCGGCTCAGTCGCGCGCTGGGCATCCCGCTCACCCCGAAGTGCGTGCAGTACTTCGAGCGCCGTCCGTACCCGCCGGGTGAGCACGGCCGGAAGCGCCGCAAGGACAGCGACTACTCCACCCGGCTCAAGGAGAAGCAGCGGCTCCGCGCGCAGTACGACATCTCCGAGACCCAGCTGCGCGCGGCGTTCGACCGCGCCAAGCGCTCGGGCGGCAAGACCGGCGAGGCGCTGATCCAGGACCTCGAGTCTCGGCTGGACGCCACCGTCCTGCGCGCCGGCTTCGCCCGGACGATCTACCAGGCCCGGCAGTTCGTCACCCACCAGCACGTGCTGGTCAACGGCAAGCGCGTCGACCGCCCCTCCTACCGACTCCGGCCCGGCGACTTCATCCAGGTCGCCGAGAAGTCGAAGACCAAGGAGCCGTTCGTCGTCGCTGCCTCCGGTGCGCACGCCGAGCCGCCGAAGTACCTCGAGGTTCGGCTGGCCGACCTGGTCGCCCGCTACGAGCGGACGCCGAGCCGCGAGGAGGTCCCCGTGATCTGCGAGGAGCAGCTGGTCGTGGAGTACTACTCCCGCTGACCGCCCGAACCATGCGAACTCGTGGCGATCAAGCGCCGATGGCCACGAGTTCGTGTGACTCGGCGGGCCGCGGGACCGGTCAGGCGGCGGCCAGCAGGTCCTCGACCGCGGCGATCAGTGTGGCCCGGGCGGTGCGCGGGTCGGCCAGGTAGCCGGCCACCATCGCGCCGTCGCGCAGCATCAGGAAACGGCGGGCGGCGTCCGAGGGTGCCGGGTGCCCGGCGACGGCGAAGGCGCGCCGCACCGTCTCGTCCAACCAGCGCCGGTGCGCGAGGACGGCGCGGTGCACCGGGTGTTCGGGATCGGGGAACTCCGCTGCGGCGTTGATGAAGGGGCAGCCGCGGAACGCCCGGCCGCACAGCTCGTCCCCGATGCCCTCGGCGAATGCCCGGAGCCATCCCGCGGCCCGCTCGGCCGTGGCCGGAACGGCGCCCACCCGTTCCCGCACCGCCGAGTGGACGGCCGTCAGGTAGGCGACGACGAGGTCGTCCTTGCCCGGGAAGTGGCGGTAGAAGGTGGCGCGGGTGACCCCTGCGCCGCTGATGACCCGGTCCACCCCGACCCCGCGAATGCCCTCGGCGTAGAAGGTCTCCGACGCCGTGCGGAGCAGCCGCTCTCGGGCGGCCGAGGGCCGAAGGGCGGTGGTCACGGGCCGAGGCTAGCAAGAACGACCGTTCTGTCTTGCCGCGGCGAGACTGCTGTGGTCAAGTGGGAAGAACGACCGTTCTCCCTCTCTTCTGGAGTCCCTGTGCCCACGATCTACACCGCCACCGCCACCGCGACCGGCGAGGGCCGCAACGGCCACACCCGCTCCTCCGACGGTCTGATCGACCTCGACCTGGCGATCCCGAAGGAGATGGGCGGCCCCGGCGGCGCGAGCAATCCCGAGCAGCTCTTCGCCGCGGGCTACGCGGCCTGCTTCCACTCCGCGCTGAAGATGGTCGCCCGCTCGCAGAAGGTCGAGTTCACCGACTCCTCGGTCACCGCCGACGTCGGCATCGGCCCGAACGACGCCGGTGGCTTCGGTCTGGAGATCACGCTGTCGGTCGAGCTGGGCGGGATCGAGCAGGCCGCCGCCGAGCACCTCGTCGAGGCCGCGCACCAGGTCTGCCCGTACTCCAACGCCACCCGCGGCAACGTCCCCGTGACGCTGGAGACCACCGTCGCCTGACGACGGCCGGCCGGGCACCCACACGGGTCTGCGCAGCAGAAACGGTCGTGCCCAATCCACTCTTGCGACGCCGGGGTGGAACAATCCCCTGGAGCACGATCGCGTGGTCGCCGGAGATGTCGGCTGCGGCCGTGCCCCGGGCGGCAGGGGGAGACGGCGCTGAACAGGCATCTGGAGGAGCTCATCCCGGGCGAGCCCCGGACCGAGCTGCAGCGGATGATCCTGGAGCACGACTGGGGAGCCACCGCCCTCGGCCCGCAGGCCGACTGGTCCCCGACGCTCCGGACCGCCGTCAGCAGCGCCCTCAACTCGCGCTTCCCGTTCCTCCTCATGTGGGGGCCGGAGCTCGTGATGGTCTACAACGACGCCTACGCCCCCATGCTCGGCGCCCGCCACCCCGCCGCGCTGGGGCACTCGGCCCGCGAGGTCTGGTCCGACATCTGGGCCGCGCTGGACCCCATGGTCGAGGAGGTCATGGCCGGCCGGGCCACGTACTCCGAGGACCTGCCCCTGGTCATGACCCGCAACGGCTGGGAGGAGGAGACCTACTTCTCCTTCTCCTTCAGCCCGGTGGTCGAGCCCGGCGGCCGGGTGGTCGGCCTGCTCGACACGGTCGTCGAGACGACGCACCGCGTGCTCGCCGCCCGCCGGCTCGGCCTCCTGCAGCGGCTGGGCAGCCTGCCCCGTGCCGCGCACGGGGACACCACGGAGGCGGTGTCCACCGCCCTGGGGATCCTGGCCGAGGCCCGCAGCGACTGCCCGTTCGGGATCGTCTACCTGACCGGTGACGCCGGCGAACCCCGGCTGGCCGCGGCGCAGGGTGTGGGCGTGCAGGGCTACCTGGCTGGCGAGTCCGTTCCCGACCCGGTGCTCCGGGCGATGGCGACCGGCGAGATCCAGACGGTGACGGGTCTCGCGGATCGGTTCCCCGGCCTGGCCTCCGTCGGCGCCAGCCCGGTGGGGCAGGCCGACGTCGACACCGCCGTCGTCCTGCCGCTCACCGCCGCGGGCGCGCTGCAGCCGGTGGGCGCGCTGGTGCTGGGCGTCAGCCCGCACCTGCCCCTGGACGACGACTACCGCATCTTCCTGTCGCTGGCCGCGGGCCAGGTGGCGGCCACGGTCACCGACGCGCAGGCGGTCGCGACCGAACGGCGGCGGGCGGAGGAGCGCGCGGAGTCGGAGCGGGCGCGGGCCCAGTTCTTCACCGACGTCGCCGTCACCCTCCAGCGGGCGGTGCTCGGCCCGACCGTCCTGCCCGCGGGCTTCGCCGTCCACTACGAGCCGGCCACCGGCACCCTCGAGGTCGGCGGCGACTGGTACGACGTCGTCGACCTGCCCGACGGCGGCTACGGCGTGGTGGTGGGCGACGTCGTCGGCCGTGGCCTGCCCGCCGCGGCGGTGATGGGCCAGCTGCGCAGCGCCGGCCGGGCGCTGCTGCTGGAGAGCCGCTCGCCGGCGCACGTCCTCTCGGCCCTGGACCGGTTCGCAGCGCTCGTCCCCGGCGCCGCCGTGAGCACCGTGTTCTGCGCCGTCATCGACCCTCGCACGGGCAGCATCCGGTACAGCAGCGCGGGCCACCCACCGGCCCTGCTCGTGCACGCCGACGGCACCGTCCGCCAGCTGGAGGGCGGCAGCGCCGTCCCCCTGGCCGTCGTGGAGGGCGGCAAGCGCCCCGAGGGCGAGCTGCACATGCCGCCCGGCTCCACGCTGCTGCTCTACACCGACGGTCTGATCGAGCGGCGGGACGAGGCCCTGGACGAGGGCATCACCCGCGCCGCGGAGGCGCTCGCCGAGGGGCGGGACCTGGGTCCGGCGCAGCTGGGCGCGCTGCTCACCGAGCGGCTGCTCGCCGACGCTCCCGACGACGACGTCGCCTTCGTCCTCTTCCGCTGCTGAACCCGGTCCGGCGGACCACGGGAGGGCCTCAGCGGGGGAGTCGCACCGCCAGCAGGGCGATGTCGTCGTCGCCCCGCGACCCCAGCGCGCCGAGCAGCCCGTCGCACACGCGGTCCAGCGGCTCCTGCCCGACCCGGGTCAGCGCCCGCACCAGCCAGGCGATCCCGTCGTCGAGGGTCATGCCCCGGCGCTCCACCAGGCCGTCGGTGTAGAAGAGCACGGCGTCGCCCCGGTGCAGCTCGGTCTCGTGCTCGGTGCGCCGGGTTCCGGCCTCCCCCGCTCCCAGGAGCCGCTCGGGCGTGCGCTCGATCAGGCCCGCGGTGCCGTCGGCGCGGACGAGGACGGGCGGCAGGTGGCCGGCGTTGGACCAGCACAGCGGGGCCGTGGCGCCGTTCCCGCGGACGTCCACGGTGGCGACCGTCGCCGTCACCAGCGTGTCCAGGCCCAGCCCGGTGAGGACGTCGTCCAGAGCCGCGAGCAGCGCCGCGGGGGAGCTGTGCCCGGAGCGGGCCAGCGCCCGGACCATGCCCCGGGTCTGCGCCATCGTCGCGGCGGCCGGGGCGTCGTGGCCGGCGACGTCGCCGATGACCAGCATGATCCGGCCGTCGGCGAGCGGAAAGGCGTCGTACCAGTCACCCCCGACCTGCGCTCCCTGCTCTCCGGGCAGGTAGCGGGCGGCGGTCTCCATGCCGGGAACCCGCGGCGGTGACCCGAGCAGCGCCCGCTGCAGCATCTCCCCGGTGCGCACCGCGGCGCGGGTGGCCGCGGCCTCCGCGCTGAGCCGGGCGACCTGCGCCTCGTGGCGCAGCCGCAGCTGGCAGGCGCCGACGGCGATGGCGCCGGAGAGGATCACGGCGATCATCCGGACGGTCTGGGCGACCGCGGTGTCGGAGGTGTACTGCTGCTCGTAGAGACCGAGCGCGGTGGCGACGACGAACGCCGCCGACGCATACGCGACGGTGGCCCGCCGGCTCAGGGCGGTGGACGCCACCAACGGCGCCATGACGACGAGCCCGAGCACCGTCTGCCCGCGGCCGCTGACGATCTCGCCCAGCACGACCAGCGCCAGGATGACGGCGGGCAGCGCCGCGTCGATCCGCCCCGACCGGTTCACCACGTTCCCCTCGTCCGGTCCGGCACCCATGGCTGCTGTCGATCCGGGCCCCAACCTAGACGACGCCGCGAGTCGGCCTTCAGCCCGCGGAGCCCGGCATCGAGTCCAGGGGCAGGCCGACGTAGAGCATGCCGATCAGTGCGCCTGCGTCGTCGTGCAGGCCGGCGTAGGCGGTGAAGTACTGCCGGCCGGCGACTGTCGCCTCGCCGGTGAAGACCCTTCCGCCGAGGACCGCGGCGAGCACCGGGTTCGGCGTCCCGTCGGCGTTGGTCCGGGCGATGTAGGTGCCGATGTTCCGCCGGCCGGCGGGGTTGAGCACCGTCGTGGCGGCCCGGACCATGCTGCCCTGGTCGTCCAGGCGCTGGAACACCGTGCAGCTGCCGCCCACCTGGCGCACGACCTCGTCGACCAGCGGTGTCGGCCGGCGGGGATCGTCGTTGCGCTCGAGGGGAGCCTCGCCGATGAGGACGTCGGCCAGCTCGGCGGTGTGCGTCGCCCCGGTGGCCTGGTCCTTCACGCTCACCGGCGAGCGGACCCCGCCGAGCCGGGCGCCGCCCAGTTCGGCGAGCTGCTGCTCGGCGATGCCGAGTGCCCGCCGGACGTAGACCACCCGCTGGCTCTCGGCGAGCTGGGCGACGGCGTCGGTGATGCGCGCCGAGCCGCTGGCGGCCCGGTCGACGTTCTCCACCACCCGCTCGGTGGCGGCCCGCTGCTGCTCGACGGCGGCGGCGATGGAGTCCTGTGCGTCGGCGATCGATCCGAGCGTGCCGGTGATCCGCGAGATCACCGCGACCGCCTGCGCGGTCTCCTTCTGCACGGCCTTGATCTGCGCGTCGATGTCCTGCGCGGCCTGCGCGGTGCGGGTGGCGAGCTCCTTCACCTCGTCGGCGACGACCGCGAAGCCGCGGCCCAGCTCGCCGGCGCGGGTGGCCTCGACGGAGGCGTTCAGCGCCAGGAAGCGGCTCTGCTGGCTGATCGCGGTGATCATGCGGACGAACTGGGTGATCGACTCACTCGCCGTCTGCAGCGCGGCGATCCGCTCGTCGACCGCCTGCGCGTCCCGCACGGCCTCGATCGCGACCGCGGAGGCGCGGCTGGTGCTCGCCGAGATGTCGCCGATGGCCGACCGCAGCTCGGAGAGCGACGCGGCTGCCTCGCGGGAGGTGTCGGAGACCTCGCGGGAGGCCTGGGCGAGGACGCCGGCCTGCTGGGCGGCGGCCTCCATGCTCGTGTCCCGCTCGGTGACCCGCCGGGGCGCGGTCGCCCGCGGAGGGGCAGCGGGGAGTGCAGGCGCGACCGGTGCCTGCGACGTCGACGAGCGCACGACCTGATTCCTCCTACGTCCGACCTCGGGCACCGCGCGCCGCCGGCAGGCGGGGAGGTTCCGGAACACCGTAGGTCGCCCGGCCCGAGATCAGGGGCGGGCGCGCCGTGCGATAGGCGGCCGAGACCATTCCGGGAATGGTGGAGGTCGTCGCCTTTTCGATGTCGACTCGGAGACTCGAGTTTCTTTTGGGACAAGAGTTAAGAATGCGGCGGGCGTTGCCGAAGACTTGGTTGTCGAACGACTGGCCAGTGCCGATGACCCGAGTGACCAGCACCCGGGCGGGCCAGGCCGCTGAGAGAAAAGGACACAGGCAATGCGCAAGTCGCGCGTTCTGCTCGCCGGAGTCGCGGTTGCCGCTGCCGGCCTCACGACCTCCGCCTTCACCGCCAGCAACACCATCACGGTGGACAACAACGTCGCCGGTTACGGCGAGCTGACCACCTCCGGTGTGACGGTCACCAACATCGCCTACGCCCCGACCGCCGCCGACGGCGCGCGGCTGCAGAGCGTGGCCTTCACCGTGACCGAGGACCTCACGGGGATGTCGTCGCGGATGACCCTGTACGGCCTGGGTGGCAGCCCGACCCCGATCTCCAACGGCGCCTCCACCTGCAGCTACGTGGCGGCCAACAACCTCGTCACCTGCACGCTGACAACGCCGCCGCTGATCACGTCGTTCGACAAGACCTCGCTGACCGTCACCTCGAACTAAGCAGTTCCGTCTGGGCGAGGCGGCTCCTCGGAGCCGCCTCGCCCGAACCACGATCGGTGCCCCTCCATGACAGCCGCATCACGAGTCGCGAGCACCAGCGCCGCAGCCGCGCTGGTGCTCGCGACCCTGTGGCTCTTCTGGCCCCAGTCGCTGGGGGGCGGCACGACGTACGTCACCACCTACGGCACCAGCATGGAGCCGGGCTTCTCCTCCGGGGACATCGCCGTCCTGAGCGAGGCCGCCGCGTACTCGGTCGGCGACGTCGTCGCCTACCGGAGCGAGTCCCTGAACACGATCGTCATGCACCGGATCGTGTCCGCGGACGCCGAGGGCTTCGTCACCCAGGGCGACAACAACGCCTGGCTCGACCAGGACCGGCCGACCGACGAGGACATCCTCGGCACGCTGTTCCTCCGCATTCCCAACGGCGGCCACGTCCTCGACACGCTCACCTCGCCGTGGACCCTCGGAGTCGTGGGCCTCGCCACCCTTCTGGTGGTGGGTTCGGCCAAGGCCGGCAAGGAGCGCAGGGGTCGCCGGTCGCGACGCCGCCGCGCTCCGGCGTTCACGATGCCCTCCTTCTCCGCTCCGTCCCTCTCGGTTCCGGCGCTGCCGGTCCCGCGCCTGACCTCCGGCGACATCCCCGTGCTCGTGCGAGCGAGAGGCCGCCAGGTCGCCGTGGCCGCCGGGTCCGTCGCGCTCGTGGCCGCTCTCGCGGCCGCGGCGCTCTTCGTCGTCCCCTCGACGGAGTCGAGCACCGACTCCGTCGCGGTCACCGAGCGGGGGACCTTCTCCTACTCCGGCACCGCGGCACGCGGCACGACCTATCCGTCCGGCGTCGTCGAGACCGGTGACACAGTGTGGACGAAGCTCGCCGACAGCCTGACCGTCTCCTACGCCAGCGACGTCAGCGGCCCGGGCGTCGCGGACCTCCAGGGCGTCGTCCGCCTGGACGTCTCCATCGAGGCGCCGGACGGCTGGAGCGCCTACCTGAACAGCGGCCCGGTGGTCCCGTTGCAGGACGGCGCGGCGACCGCCAGCGTCGCCGTCGACGCGACCGCCGCCACGTCGGTGCTGGACGAGCACTACGCGGAGGTGGGCGGCTCCGGGGGTGGCGCGATCCTGCGGATCACGCCCACCGCGGCGATCTCGGGAACCGTGCAGGGGAACCGGTTCGAGGCGAAGGGGCCGGAGACGCTGGCTTTCGCCCTCGACTCGACCGCCCTCCGGTTGGCCGGTGAGGCCGACGTCGTGCTGAACACCACCACCGAGACCGAAGTGGCGACCGGTGAGGTCGTCGCCCGCTCCTTCGCGGTCGCCGGCGCCACCGTGCCTATCGGGCTGGCCCGCGGCCTCGCCGTCCTCGTCCTGGCCCTCGCCGTCGCTGTCGCGGCCGGCGGCGCCTGGCTCAGCCGGTCCCGCCGCGGCGACGCCGCCGACGAGTTCGTGCTCCGCCACGCCGACCGGATCGTTCCGGTCGCCGCCTTCGCCACGGCCGGCACCGTCATCGACGTCTCCGACGCCGAGTCCCTGCACCGGGTCGCCGAACGCTTCGACACCGTCGTCCTGCACCACGCCGGCGAGGACGAGGACACCTTCGCCGTCCGCGACGTGGACGCGACCTACCGGTTCGTCGTCCCCGGGTCACCCGCCCGCCGCGGGAAGCCGCCGGTTCCCGCACCCCGCGCGAGCGCCGCGTACGTCGACGACTACACGACGCCGCTCCCGCGGCCGGGTCGCCTCCGCAGCCGCGTGGCCTGACCTCAGGCCGGCTCCACCGGCTCCTCGTCGTAGGACCCGAGTGCCCGCTGCGCCCACAGGACGTCGCGCCACCGCCCGTGCTTGAAGCCGATCCGCCGATAGGTGCCGATCGGCTCGAACCCCATCGCCGTGTGCAGCCCGACGCTCGGCTCGTTGGGCAGCGTCATGCCGGCGACGGCGGTGCGGAAGCCGCGCTCGGCCAGCCGCGCGAACAGCGCCTCGTAGAGCGCGCGCCCGCCGCCGCGCCGTCGTCGTCCACCGTCCAGGTAGACGCTGACCTCGCAGGACCACCGGTAGGCGGCGCGCTCCTTGTAGGGCCCGGCGTAGGCGTACCCGACGACGACGCCGTCGTCCTCGAGCACCAGCCAGGCGTGCGCGGCGGCGATCCGTTCGGCCATCTGCGCCGTGGACGGCGGCTCGAGCTCGAAGGTGATCGCGGTGTCGGTCACGTACGGCGCGTAGATCGCCGCGCAGGCCGCCGCATCGGCCTCGGTCGCGGCCCGGACGGAGGAGGTCACGGGCGCCCACCGTATGCGTGCTCGCCGCTCGGCTAGCGTCCGGCGCCGTGCCTCCCGCCCCGTCGTCGACGACCGTCGCGGGGCTGGTGACTGCGCTCGTCGGGTTCCTCAGCTCGTTCGCCGTGGTCCTCACCGGCCTGCGGGCCGTGGGCGCCTCGCCGTCGCAGGCCGCCTCGGGTCTGCTGGTCCTCCTGGTGGCGACGGGGCTGAGCACGATCCTGCTGGCCTCGCGGACGCGCATGCCGATCACCGTCGCCTGGTCCACCCCGGGTGCGGCGCTGCTCGCGAGCGCCGCGGCCCCGTCCTGGCCGGTGGCCGTCGCCGCGTTCGTCGTCGTCGGCGGGCTGGTGCTGCTGACCGCTGCCTGGCCCGGGCTCGGGCGGGCGATCGCCGCGATCCCGCCGGTCCTCGCGCAGGCGATGCTGGCCGGCGTCCTGGTCCCGCTCTGCCTGCAGCCGGTCCGCGCCGCGCTGGAGATCCCCTGGCTGGTGGTGCCGGTGCTGCTGGTCTGGGGAGTCCTGCTGCGGGTGTCACCGCGCTGGGCCGTGCCGGCGGCCTTCGTCGTCACCCTGGGGCTCACCGGGTGGCTGGCCGTGCGCGACGGCGGGGTTGCCGCGGCGGCCCTGGTTCCCGGGCTGGAGTGGACGACGCCGGACTTCGGCTCGATCGCCGTCGTCGGGCTCGCGCTGCCGCTGTTCATCGTCACGATGGCCTCGCAGAACGTGCCCGGCATGGCGGTGCTCGCGTCCTACGGCTTCCGCGCGCCCTGGCGGCCGGCCATGGCGGTGACCGGCGTCGGGACGGCGCTCGGCGCGCCCTTCGGCGGTCACGCGATCAACCTGGCCGCGATCAGCGCCGCCCTGGCCGCCGGCCCGGAGGCGGACGCCGATCCGGCGCGCCGCTACCTCGCCGCGCGGACCGCGGGGCTGGCGAACCTCGGGCTCGCGGTCGCGTCGACCGCCGCGGCGGCGCTCGTCGCGGTCGCGCCGGCCGGGCTCGTCGCCGCGGCGGCGGGTCTGGCGTTGTGGCCGGTGCTGGCCGCGTCCCTGGGTGCCGCGCTGGCCCGGGTCGAGGACCGCATCCCTGTCGTCGCCACCCTGCTGGTCGCCGTCAGCGGCATCACGATCGGCGGCGTCGGCTCGGCCTTCTGGTCCCTGGTCGTGGGGCTGGCGCTGTGGGCGTGGCTCCGCCCGTCCCCCGCTGCGGAGTGAGGCTCAGCGGCGCCAGAAGTCGAAGCGGTCGCGCCCCGGCCGGAAGCCGGCCGCCTCGGCGACCGCGACGGCCAGGTCGAACTTCTGGCCGACGGCGGCCGGCGCGTGGGCGTCGCTGCCGAAGCTGACCGCCTCGCCACCCTCCTCGCGGAACCAGCGCACCTGGTCGGCGGAGGCCAGCGGGCTGCTGGTGTTGATCTCCAGCGCGCGACCGCTGCCGGCCAGGGCGCGGAACACCGCGCGGTACTCCTCCTCGTAGTCCTTCTCCACGTACCGGTGGCTGCCGCCGGGCCAGTACCGCCGCGGGAAGTCCACGTGCGCCAGCACCTGGAAGACGTCGCTGCTCTCGATCATCCCGACCATCTCGCCGAGGTAGCGGCGCATCGTGGCGTCGGCGTCCACGTGCAGCAGCCGCCCCACCCCGATCAGCCGGCCGTCGTCGGAGAGCGAGTGCAGCGAGCCCAGGATCCGGTCGACCGGGGAGTCCTCGAGGTGCTTGGCGATGCTGGCTGCGAACAGGTGCGGCTCGCCGGTCTCGATCCCCGACCAGATGCGCAGCTCGGGGAAGCGGTCGCGCACCTCGGCGATCTCGGCGAAGTAGCCCTCGACGTCGATGGGCAGCTGGTGGGCCGGATGGCGGTCGACCAGCCCCTGCTCGGTGGCCCGGTCCTCGGCGTGCCAGACGGTGAAGTCCAGGTGCTCGGTGAAGGCGATGGCAGGCAGGCCCTGCGCGATCGCCCGCTCGCAGGCCTTCCGCATGGTCGACGAGTCCGGCGTGTCCCACGACCAGTGGGTGTGCACGTGGTTGTCGGCCGGCAGCTGACCCTGGTGTGCCCGTTCCTGTGCCATCGCCTGTGGATTCTCCACCGCCGTCCCCAGGTCGCGCGCGGCCACCCGCCCTGTCGGTCGGCATGCCTACTGTCGTCGCCATGACCACCGCTGCTCCGCCGTCGGAGATCGCTGACGAGGCCCTGGAGATCCTGCGGGAGCTCACCGGCCGGCCCGACGCCGTCTTCCGCGAGGGGCAGGACGCGGCGGTCGCCGCGCTGGTCGAGCGATCCCAGCGGGCGCTGGTGGTGCAGCGCACCGGCTGGGGCAAGTCGGCGGTCTACTTCGTCTCGACGGCGCTCCTCCGGCGCCGGGGCAAGGGTCCGACCCTGCTCGTGAGCCCGCTGCTCGCCCTGATGCGCGACCAGGTGGCAGCCGCCTCCCGCGCCGGCATCCGCGCCGTGGAGATCTCCAGCGCCAACATGACCGAGTGGGACGACATCGCCGCCCGCCTCGCGGCTGACGACGTCGACGTCCTCCTCGTCTCCCCGGAGCGCCTCACCAACCCGCGCTTCCGCGAGGAGCAGCTGCCCGGGCTCGTCGAGCGCTGCGGCCTGGTCGTGGTCGACGAGGCGCACTGCGTCTCCGACTGGGGCCACGACTTCCGCCCCGACTACCGCCGCATCCGCGACCTGCTGGGCACCCTGCCCCAGGGCACGCCGGTCCTGGCGACGACGGCGACGGCGAACGAGCGCGTGGTCGACGACGTCGCCGAGCAGCTGGGCGCCGGCGGCGTCGAGGTGACGACGGTCCGCGGGCCGCTCTCCCGCGACTCCCTGCGGCTCGGCGTGCTCCGGCTGCCCTCGGACCGGGCCCGGCTGGCCTGGTTGGCCTCGCACATCGGCGACCTGCCGGGCAGCGGCATCGTCTACACGCTCACCGTCGCCGCGGCCGAGGAGACGGCGAACCTGCTGCGCGACGCCGGCCACGAGGTCCGCTCGTACACCGGCCGCCTGGACGACGCCGACCGCAAGGACGCCGAGGAGGCGCTGCGGGAGAACCGGGTGAAGGCGCTGGTCGCCACCTCGGCGCTCGGCATGGGGTTCGACAAGCCCGACCTCGGCTTCGTGGTCCACCTCGGGGCGCCGTCGTCGCCGGTCAGCTACTACCAGCAGGTGGGGCGTGCCGGCCGAGCCGTCGAGCACGCCGACGTGCTGCTCCTCCCCGGCCCGGAGGACATCGCCATCTGGCAGTGGTTCGCCACCTCCTCGATGCCGCGCGAGGACCACGCAGCCGCCGTGCTGACGGCGATGGCAGACGGCAAGGCGTGGTCGGTGGCCCGCCTGGAGACGGTGGCCGACGTGCGCCGCTCCCGCCTGGAGCTGCTGCTCAAGGTGCTCGCCGTCGACGGCGCCGTCGAGCGGGTGCAGGGCGGCTGGCGCTCCACCGGTCAGCCCTGGGTCTACGACGCCGACCGCTACGCACGCGTCACCCGCACCCGCGAGGCCGAGCAGCGGGCGATGCTCACCTACGCCAAGCCGGTCGACGAGGCCGAGTGCCGCATGTCCTTCCTGCAGTCCGCGCTCGACGACCACACCGCCGCGCCCTGCGGCCGGTGCGACGTCTGCGCCGGCCCCTGGTACCCCACCGACGTCCCCGAGGCCGCGGCGGAGAAGGCATCCGCCGCGCTGGACCGCCCGGGGGTGGAGCTCGCCCCCCGGGCGATGTGGCCCACCGGCGCCGACCGGCTGGGCGTGGACGTCAAGGGCAAGATCAACCAGTCCGAGCAGATGGCCACCGGGCGCGCCGTCGCCCGGCTCACCGACCTCGGCTGGGGCCAGCGGCTGCGCTCCCTCCTGGGCGACGACGGCGTCGGTGGCGTGGTGGAGCTCGACCTCGAGGCTCCCGGCATCGAGGAGGACCCGGACGCCGCCTTCGAGGTGCCGGTCCGCCGCTCGGTCTCCGACGTGCCCCCGGACGAGGAGCTGCTGCGTGCCTGTGGGCGGGTGCTCGCCGCCTGGGACTGGGCGGAGCGGCCCGGTGCGGTGGTGGCGATCCCCTCGCGGCGCCGTCCCCAGCTGGTGAGCGGTGTGGCCCAGGGGCTGGCCCGGATGGGGCGGCTGCCCTATCTCGGGGAGCTGAGCCTCGCGCACGGCGGGCCGACCGGGCAGCCCGGTGGCAACAGCGCCTTCCGGTTGGCCGCGGTGTGGGACCGGATCGTCGTCGGGCCCGAGCTGCGCGAGCGGCTGGCGGAGATCTCCGGGCCGGTGCTGCTCGTCGACGACCTGGCCGACTCCCGCTGGACCATGACGGTCGCCGGCCGGGAGCTGCGCCGGGCGGGCGCCTCGGCCGTCCTCCCGTTCGCCCTGGCGCTCACTGCCTGACTTGTCCACAGCTTTTCGCACACATGTGCGAAAACTCCGGGTAGCGTGCTCCGCATGGGAAAGGACCCCACCCCCCTCGCCACTCGCCCGCTCGCGGCGAGCCTCTGGGCGGGGCCGAGTCAGCCCTCCATGTGGGACCTCGCAGAAGAGGCCACGCTCGGCCCGCTGCGCTCCGTCGTGCGCCACCAGCTGGGCCGTGGCGCCTGGGTGGACCACCTGCCCGGCTGGGTCACTGGTTCCGACGAGGTGCTCGCGGTCCTGCTCGGCGACATCGGCTGGCGCGAGGACCGCCGGCAGATGTACGAGCGCGAGGTCGCCGTCCCCAGGCTGCTGCGCTGGTACGGCGGGAGCGAACAGCTCCCGCACGCGCTGCTGACCGAGGCGCGCGACGACCTGAACCGGCACTACGGACCGGAGCTTGGCGAACCGTTCGTCTCCGCCGGCATGTGCCTCTACCGCGACGGGCGCGACAGCGTCGCCTGGCACGGCGACCGCATCGGCCGCGGCCGGTCCACGGACACGATGGTCGCCATCGTGTCCTTCGGGTCGCCGCGCCCGCTGCTGCTCAGGCCGGTCGGTGGCGGTGAATCCCTGCGCTTCCCCCTGGGCCACGGCGACCTGGTCGTCATGGGCGGCTCCTGTCAGCGCACCTGGGAGCACTGCATCCCGAAGACGACGAAGGCGGTCGGACCTCGGGTGAGCGTCCAGTTCCGACCGCGTGGAGTCGCCTGACCTGCGCTTTTGCCACGGGCAACGGCCCGCCGGCACCCCCGGGGGACCCCCCCTGCAGAGACCCCTTTTCGGGGTGTACTGTTCTCCCTGCGCCCCACGGAAGCCCGCAAGGGAAACTGAGGAGCCCCCCACGGGGGAAGCTCTGGAAGCGGCGTAGAGTTGGACATCCAGCCAGTGACGGAGCCCGTGAGGGTCGAGTTTCTGCGCGTCCGCTCCTTGAGAACTCAACAGCGTGCCGAAAGTCAGTGCCAAGTAATACC
>NZ_JAIUJY010000006.1 GCF_020166105.1 Blastococcus sp. LR1 | reverse complement strand
TCCCCGACACCTCGGTTCCGTGCTCCTCCTCGCGCAGACGTCGGACGGCGGCCTGGACGCCGTCGGGCGTGGGGGGGGGGGGGGGCCCCGCCCCCCCCCCCCCCCCCCCCCCCGCGGGGGCCCCCCCCACGGCACACTCCGACCACGAGGACGGATGATGATCCCCAACCCGCTGCGCGATCCGCGGGACCGGCGCCTCCCCCGGGTGCCCGAACCCTGCGCCCTCGTCGTCTTCGGCATCACCGGTGACCTGGCCCGCAAGAAGCTGCTGCCGGCCGTCTACGACCTCGCCAACCGCGGGTTGCTCCCCACCAACTTCGCGCTGCTGGGCTTCGCCCGCCGCGACTGGGGCGACACCGAGTTCGCCGAGCTGGCCCGCGACGCCGCCCGGCAGAACGCCCGGACCCCGTGGCGCGAGGAGGTCTGGGAGCGGCTGGCCACCACCGTCCGCTTCGTCCAGGGCAGCTTCGACGACGACAACGCCTTCGACGAGCTCGCCGAGCACCTCTCCGAGCTCGAGGGCAGCCACGGCATCGGCGGCAACGCCGCGTTCTACCTCTCCATCCCGCCGTCGATGTTCCCGGTCGTCCTCAAGCAGATGCAGCGCACCGGCATGGCCGACAGCACGTCGGACCGGTGGCGGCGGGTCGTCGTCGAGAAGCCGTTCGGCACCGACCTGGCATCCAGCCGGGAGCTCAACGAGCTCGTGGACTCGGTCTTCACCGCCGACGACGTCTTCCGCATCGACCACTACCTGGGCAAGGAGACGGTCCAGAACCTGATGGCGCTGCGGTTCGCCAACACCCTGTTCGAGCCGATCTGGAACGGCCACAACGTCGACTCGGTGCAGATCACCATGGCCGAGGACGTCGGCATCGGCGGCCGGGCGGGCTTCTACGAGAAGACCGGCGCCGCCCGGGACGTGCTGCAGAACCACCTGCTCCAGCTGCTGGCGCTGACCGCGATGGAGGAGCCGGTCGAGTTCTCCGCCGAGGAGATCCGCACAGAGAAGCTCAAGGTGCTGCGCGCCATCTCGATCCCCGAGGACATGCGCACCTTCGCCGTCCGCGGGCAGTACGAGCAGGGCTGGCTGGCCGGCCAGCGGGCCTGCGGCTACCGGCAGGAGGAGGGCGTGGACGAGGAGTCGACGACGGAGACCTTCGCCGCCGTCCGCCTCGGCGTGGAGACCCGGCGCTGGGCCGGGGTCCCCTTCTACCTGCGCACCGGCAAGCGCCTCCCCCGCCGCGTCACCGAGATCGCGCTGGTGTTCAAGCGGGCGCCGCACCTGCCCTTCGCCGACACCGACACCGAGGAGCTGGGCAACAACCAGCTGGTCGTCCGCGTGCAGCCCGACGAGGGGGTCACCCTGAAGTTCGGGTCGAAGGTGCCGGGCAGCGTCATGGAGGTCCGCGACGTGTCGATGGACTTCCTCTACGGCGAGCAGTTCACCGAGTCCAGCCCCGAGGCCTACGAGCGGCTGCTGCTCGACGTCCTCCTCGGCGACGCGACGCTGTTCCCCCGCAACGCGGAGGTCGAGGCCTCCTGGGCGGTGATCGACCCGCTGGAGGAGTTCTGGCAGGGCACGGAGCCCTATCCCTACCGGGCCGGCGAGTGGGGCCCGCGGGCCGCCGACGAGATGCTCGCCGCCGAGGGACGACGGTGGCGGCGACCATGACCGGGCACGACCAGGAGGAGACCCCGTGACGACGCTCTGGGACACCACCGGATCGGCCGTGGTCAAGGAGCTGGCCGCCCAGCGGCGGACCGGAGGCGCCGTCCTCTCCGGGGTGGCGCTGACCCTGGTCGTCGTCGCCGACGAGAGCCGGGTGACCGAGGCCGAGGAGGCCGCCACCCACGCCGCGGAGGCGCACCCCTGCCGGGTGCTCATCGTGGTCCGCCGGCAGATCGACGCCCCCGTGCCGCGGCTCGACGCCGAGGTGCAGATCGGTGGGCGCCTCGGCCCCGGCGAGGCGGTGGTCATGCGGATGTACGGCCGGCTCGCCCTGCACGCGGAGTCCGTCGTGCTGCCGCTGCTGGCTGCCGACGCGCCCGTGGTCACGTGGTGGCACGGCGTCGCACCCGACCGGATCACCACCGACGCCCTGGGTGTCCTCGCCGACCGGCGGATCACCGACAGCTCGCTCGCCGAGGACCCGATCGCCGCGCTGCACCTGCGGGCCGAGGACTACGCGCCCGGCGACTCCGACCTCGCGTGGACCCGCAGCACAGCCTGGCGCGCGGTGCTCGCGTCCACCCTGGACTCGGTGTCCGGACGGCGCAGCGACGCCGTGCAGGTCCGCGGCGGCCGGATCGAGGGCGACCCGAAGAACGCCACCGCGCAGCTGCTTGCCGGTTGGATCTCCTCGCGGTGCGGCTGTCCCGTCGAGGTGGTCGAGGGCTCGCGGAACCCCGGGCCCAGCGGCGTCGAGGCGGTGAGCCTCCAGCTGGACCAGGACGAGGAGCTGGAGGTCCGCGCCGACCACCGCCGCGGCGCCGTCATCACCCAGCCCTACCGGCCGGACTCCACCCTCGCCCTCCCGGAACGCGCACTGGGCGACCTGCTCAGCGAGGAGCTGCGCCGGCTGGACCCGGACGAGCCCTACAGCGAGGCCCTGGAGGCCACCACCGGTCTCAGCGGTCTGTCCGAGCGGGCCCAGGTCCGCGAGCACGTGTGGTTCGACCCCGCTGCGGAGGACCGTACGACCGGGCAGGACGCGGTGACCTCGTGAGCCTCTCCCCCGGCGACCGCGTCGCCGCCGAGCTGGGCGACGACGGCCGACCGACCCCGCAGGTCGTCATCGAGCCCGACGCCGACCGGCTGGCGCGATCGGTCGCGCAGGCGCTGGTGGCCCGGCTCGCCGCCGCGCAGGCGGTGCACGGCACCGCGTCGGTCGTGCTGACCGGCGGCGGGATCGGCATCGCCGTCCTGGAGCACGTGGCCGGGTTGGTCACCGAGCCGGTGCGCGAGGTCGTCGACTGGTCCGCCGTCGACTTCTGGTGGGGCGACGAGCGCTTCGTGCCCGCCGACTCCGACGAGCGGAACGAGCGACAGGCCCGCCAGGCGCTGCTCGACCGGCTCGACCTGCCGTCGTTCCGGGTGCACGCGATGCCCGCGTCGGACGCCTTCGGCACGCCCGAGGAGGCGGCGGAGGACCACCTCGGCGAGCTGCGCGAGTACGCGGCCGAGGGTCGGGACCTGCCGCGGTTCGACGTCCTGCTGCTGGGGATGGGCCCCGAGGGCCACACCGCCTCGATCTTCCCGGACTCGCCGGCCGCGACCGATCAGCGCCCCGTGTTCGCGGTGCGCGACTGCCCCAAGCCACCACCCACCCGAATCAGCCTCGGGTTCAGCGCGATCAACACCGCGGAGGAGATCTGGATGATCGCCTCCGGTGCGGAGAAGGCGCCGGCCGTCGCCCGTGCGCTGGCCGGAGCCTCCTCCCAGGAGCTCCCGGCAGCCGGGGTGCACGGCACCCGGGCCACCCGGTGGTTGCTCGATGCGGCGGCCGCGAGCCGGCTACCGCGATCGGAGGACTGACTCAGCCCCCGCGGCGCATCCGCAGCCGGTCGAGGGCCTCCTGCAGGAGCGCGTCGCCATCGGCGTCGGTGCGCCGCTCGCGGACGTACGCCAGGTGCGTCTTGTACGGCTCGTTCCGCGGAGCCGCCGGCGGCTCCTCGCGGTCCTGCCCGGCGGGCAGCCCGCAGCGCGGGCAGTCCCAGAACTCGGGGACGTCGGCCTCGCTGGCCAGCACCACCCGCGTCTCGTGCCCGTTGGCGCACCAGAACGGGATGCGGCGCCGTGGTGCCGCCTCGCCCCGTTCGACCTCGCCCATCGGACCCGCACCGACCCGGGACCCCCGGATCGCATTGCCACCAGCCACGTGCGCCCCCTGATCGTCGCCCCAGGTTGCGGTGACGCCGATCACCGCGTAGAGGGAGTCTAGGGGTTCGAAGCGGTTCCTCCGGTCACGATTTCGTCCCGTTCGATCAGGACGTCCTGGACCGGCCCTGTTGCCGGGACCCGGCGCGAGCCCTCGAGCGAGGGGGGTAGCAGGGTCCTTCGATCAGATCTTGATCAGGATCCCGAGGCCGACGATGCAGACGGTCCAGACCAGGGCGGTGAAGACGGTCAGCCGGTTCAGGTTCTTCTCGACGACCGACGAGCCCGACAGCGAGGACGACGCGGCGCCGCCGAACATCGAGGACAGACCGCCACCCTTGCCGCGGTGCAGCAGGATGAGAACCACGAGGAGCGTGCTGGTGAGCACCAGCAGCACGTTGAGCACCAGCTCCATTGACCTCTCCGGAAACGCTCGACGACCGGCGAGGGACGCCAGCTCTCGCCCCAGAGCCTAGCCGACGACCCTGCGGAGACCGGCGAGGTGAGGCTGCAGGCTCAGCGGACGCCGGCGGTGGCGACGTCGTAGCTGGCGTAGGGCCGCATCACGACGCCGTTGCGCAGCCGCTGTCCCGCCACCAACTGGATCCGGGTCTCGGCCAGGGGCACGTAGGCGGCCGTGTCGCGGACCGCCTCGGCGACGTCACGCCAGGAGCCGGGACCGCTCCCCCGCGCCTCGTCGACGAGGGTGTTGACGGCCGGGTCGTTCAGCCGGGCGTAGTTCGTGTTGCCCACCGTGCGCACGCTGCGGCCGTCGACCAGCGGCACCAGGAACGAGCCGGGGGTCGGGAAGTCCGTGGTGCGGGTCGCGAGCACGATGCCGTACCCGTTGCGTGCCACGCTGTCCGGGTTGCCCACCTCGGTGGCGTAGAACGCGGCCGGATCCAGCGGGCGCACCTCGACGTCGATGCCCACCTCCCCGAGCTGCCCGGCGATCTCCTCGGCGAGCTCCAGGCTGGCCGCCACGTCGGCGACTGCGAGCACCGTGCTGAAGCCCTCCGGCTGGCCGCAGCTCTCGAGGGCCGCGCGCGCCGCACCGGGATCCGGCCCGTCGTCGCTCTGCTCGGGGCCGCCGTCCAGCCCTCGCGGCCACAGCTGCGAGCTCCGGACCGCTTCCGTCGCTCCGCCGAGGACCGTCTGCACGCCCTTCCGGTCGATGGCCGCGGCGACGGCCGCCCGGCAGTTCGCGTCGTTCATCGGCGCGACGTCGGTGGGGAGCGCCAGGACCCGCAACGCCCCGGTGGTCACGTCGTCGACCCGGTCCCGCAGCGGTTCGTCGTCGTCGCTGGTCAGGCGGGCGGAGGTCGGCGCCTGCACTCCCGTGCCCGCGATGTCGATGTCGGCGGAGCCGGCGAGCAGCGCCTGGTCCCGCTCCAGCCCCGACAGCCCCGTGCGGACGACGACGTTGTCCGGGAGGGCCGTGCGCACCTCGTCGGTGGCGGCGTCCCATGCCGGGTTGCGCTCCAGCAGGATGCCGGCCTCGGGGTCGACCGAGGTGATCGCGTACGGGCCGGACGACACCGGGTCCACGCCGTACTGCGCACCGGTGTCGACCTCGGCCGGCACCGGGCTGCTCGACGGCAGGGCGAGGACGTACGGGAAGTCGGGCTGCGGAACGCGCAGCCGGAAGACGATGGTGCGCGGGTCGGGCGTCGCGATCGAGACGAGGTCCGGGTCGTCCTCCTCCTTGGAGTACGGCCCCGGGTACGGGTTGGCCGGGTCGTCCAGGAGGTCGACGACGTAGGTGGGCCCGCCGACGATCACGTCCGAGGCGAAGGACCGCTGGATGCCGTACTTGACGTCCGCGGCCGTGATCTCGCGGCCGTTCTCGAACCGGATGCCCTCGCGCAGGGTGAAGGTCCACAGCAGGCCGTCCTCGGAGACGGTGCCGAGGTCGGTGGCCAGGTCGGGCACCACCTGATCGGTCTTCCCCGGCTCGGCGGAGTACGTGACGAGCGTGCGGGTGTAGAGCCGCATCAGGTTCCAGACGCCCGGGGAGTAGGAGCGCTGGGGATCGAGGCTGTCGATCTCGGGAGCGACCAGGCGCAACGTGCCACCGGTGCTGTCCGACGGCGAGCGCTTGCCGTCGACCGCGACGTCGGCGCCGTCGGCCAGGACCGGCACGTCCGCCCGTCCTCCGGCGCCGCCGAGGCAGCTGACCGCGAGGACGACGACGAGCAGCAGCACCGCCCCGGACGCCAGGATCCGGCGTCGGGACCAGCCCCTGGCCCACGTCGGAAGGCGCTCGGCCAGTCGTTCCAGGGCCTGCTGCACCTGCTGCCCGCCCCCACCCCGTGTCCGGCCGTGGCGGGCAGCAGGGTTTCAGCTACCGCCGGCGGCGATCCGACAGATCTGTGCGAACTCGTCGGCGTCCAGGCTGGCACCACCGACGAGCGCGCCGTCGATGTCCGCGCCGGCCAGGATCCCGGCCGTGCTCGCGGCCTTCACCGACCCGCCGTAGAGGATACGGACGACAGCGGCCGTCTCCGGTCCGAATCGCCCGGCGAGCCGCTCCCGGAGTGCCCCGCAGACCTCCTGCGCATCCTCGGGGGTGGCGACCTCACCGGTCCCGATGGCCCACACCGGCTCGTAGGCGATCACGAAGCCCTGCACCTGCTCGGCCGTGAGCCCCTCGAGCGCGGCGTCGAGCTGCGCGGTGCAGTGGGCGACGTGGGTGCCCGCCTTGCGGATGTCCAGCCCCTCCCCCACGCACAGGATCGGCACCAGACCGTGCCGCATGGCGGCCTGCACCTTGGTGGCCACCACGGCGTCGTCCTCGCCGTGCAGCGCACGGCGCTCGGAGTGGCCGACCGTGACGTAGGCGCAGGCGAGGGCGGCCAGCATGCTGCCGCTGACCTCGCCGGTGTAGGCGCCGGAGTCCTGGGTGGAGAGGTCCTGCGCGCCGTACCCGATGGCCAGCTTGTCGCCGGCGACCAGGGTCTGGACACTGCGCAGCGCCGTGAACGGAGGGAGGACGACGACCTCGGCCGCCTCCATCTCCTTGTCCTTCAGACTGAACACGACCTTCTGGACCAGCCCGATGGCCTCCAGGTGGTTCAGGTTCATCTTCCAGTTGCCGGCGATGAGCGGCCGGCGGGTGGCGGTGGCCATGATCTCCCCGTTCAGTCCGCGAGCACCGCGAGGCCCGGGAGCTCCCGGCCCTCGAGGTACTCCAGCGACGCGCCGCCGCCGGTGCTGATGTGTCCGTAGGCGTCCTCGTCCAGCCCGAGCACCCGTACGGCGGCCGCGGAGTCCCCGCCACCGACGACCGACAGACCGTCGACCGCACCGACCGCTTCCGCGACACCGCGGGTGCCGGCCTGGAACGGGGCCATCTCGAACACGCCCATGGGGCCGTTCCAGAAGACCGTGCGCGCGTCGACCAGCTCGGCCGTGAAGAGGTCGACCGTCAGAGGTCCGACGTCCAGCCCCATGAGGTCGTCCGGGATCGCGTCCGCGGGCGTCAGGCTGGTCTCGGCGTCGGCACCGAACCGATCCGCGCAGACGACGTCGACCGGCAGCACGATCCGGCCGTCGGCCTCGGCCAGCAGCCGGCGGCAGGTCTCCACCTGGTCGACCTCGAGCAGCGAGGAGCCGACGCCGTGACCCTGCGCGGCGAGGAACGTGAAGCACATGCCGCCGCCAACCAGGAGACGGTCGACCTTGGGCAGCAGCGCCTCGATGACCGCCAGCTTGTCGCTGACCTTGGAGCCACCGAGCACGACCACGTAGGGCCGCTCGGGGTCGGTGGTCAGCCGGGTCAGCACCTCGAGCTCGCGGGCGACCAGCCGCCCGGCGTAGTGCGGCACCCGCTGAGCGACGTCGAACACCGAGGCGTGCTTGCGGTGCACGGCGCCGAACGCGTCGTCGACGTAGACGTCGGCCAGCGTGGCGAACCGGTCGGCCAGCTCGCCGCGCTCGGCGTCGTCCTTCGACGTCTCGGCGGCCTCGAAGCGGACGTTCTCCAGCAGGAGGACGCCGCCGTCGGCCAGGGCCTCGACCTTGGCGCGGGCGTCGTCCCCGGCCACGTCGGCGGCCAGCGGCACCTCGGTCCCGAGCAGCTCGCCCAGGCGCGCGGCGACCGGCGCGAGGGAGAACTGCGGGTCCGGCGTGCCCTTCGGGCGGCCGAGGTGGGCCGCCACGATCACGCGGGCGCCGGCGTCGCGCAGCGCCTGCAGCGTCGGCAGGCTCGCGCGGATCCGGCCGTCGTCGGTGATCTCGCGGGTGGTCTTGTCCAGCGGGACGTTCAGGTCGGCGCGCAGGAGCACGCGCCGACCCGAGACGCCCTCGGCGATCAGGTCGTCGACGGAGCGCATCAGAGCTTCGAGCCGACCAGGGCGGTGAGGTCGACGAGACGGTTGGAGTAGCCCCACTCGTTGTCGTACCAGCCGAGGACCTTGGCCATGTTTCCGAAGACCTTGGTCAGCTTCGCGTCGTAGATGCAGGACGACGCATCGGTGACGATGTCGGAGGAGACGATCTCGTCCGAGGTGTAGGTGAGGTACTTGCCGAGCGGGCCGGCAGCGGCCTCGCGGTAGGCGGCGTCGATCTGGTCGGCGGTCGCCTCGGTCTTGAGCTGCACCGTGAGGTCGGTGGCCGAGCCGGTCGGGACCGGGACGCGGATGGCGTAGCCGTCCAGCTTGCCCTTGAGCTCGGGCAGGACCAGGCCGATCGCCTTGGCGGCGCCGGTCGAGGTCGGCACCATGTTCAGGGCGGCACCGCGGGCGCGGCGCAGGTCCTTGTGCGGGCCGTCCTGCAGGTTCTGGTCGGCGGTGTAGGCGTGGATCGTGGTCATCAGACCGCGCTCGATGCCGAACGCGTCGTTGAGGACCTTGGCCAGCGGCGCGAGGCAGTTGGTGGTGCAGGACGCGTTGCTGATGACCGTCTGAGAGCCGTCGTAGAGCTCGTCGTTGACGCCCATGACGATCGTGATGTCGTCGTCGGTCGCGGGCGCGGAGATGATGACCTTCTTGGCGCCACCGGCGTCGACGTGCTTGCGCGCGTCGGCGGCCTTGGTGAAGAAGCCGGTGGACTCGACGACGACGTCGACGCCCAGGTCGGCCCAGGGCAGGTTCGCCGGGTCGCGCTCGGAGAGCACCTTCATCTGCTTGCCGCCGATGGTGATGCTGTCGCCGTTCGCGACGACGTCCTGCGGCAGGCGGCCGAGGATGCTGTCGTACTTCAGCAGGTGGGCCAGGGCCTCGTTGCTGGTGAGGTCGTTCACCGCCACGATCTCGATGTCCTGGCCGCTGGCCGCGACGGCCCGCCAGAAGTTGCGGCCGATCCGGCCGAATCCGTTGATGCCTACCCGGACCGTCACTGCTGACCTCCACTGTCGCGTCGAATCTGCGGGGGGCAGCACGTAGCGCGCCGCCTCGCTCCGGATCCGAACCCTAGCGGGCTCGCCGGTGCCTGGCTCCCGCACGCCCGATCAGGCGACGGCACCTCACCCTGTTGATCAGCCCACCTGATCAAAAAGCGTCCTGGCTCATCATCGACGATGAGCCAGGACGCTTGAAGGTGAGCCAGGACGAGAAGCTGTGGGCCGTTTCGCTACTGGGCGAGCATGTCGTCGGTGACGACGGACTCCGTGTCGGGGATGCCGAGGTCCTTGGCCCGCTTGTCCGCCATCGCCAGGAGACGCCTTATGCGCCCGGCAACAGCGTCCTTCGTCATGGGCGGGTCGGCGCGCTGGCCGAGCTCCTCCAGGGACGCCTGACCGAACTCCAGCCGCAGCCGGCCGGCGACGAGCAGGTGCTCGGGCGCGTCCTGGCCGAGGATCTCCAGCGCCCGCTCCACGCGCGCACTGGCGGCGACGGCGGCCCGGGCCGAGCGGCGCAGGTTCGCGTCGTCGAAGTTGGCCAGCCGGTTGGCGGTCGCCCGGACCTCGCGGCGCATCCGCCGCTCCTCCCACGCGAGGACGGCGTCGTGCGCGCCCATGCGGGTGAGCAGCGCGCTGATCGCGTCACCGTCCCGGACCACCACGCGATCGGCCCCGCGGACCTCGCGGGCCTTCGCGGCGATGCCGAGACGACGGGCGGCACCGACGAGCGCCATCGCGGCCTCCGGGCCGGGGCAGGTCACCTCGAGGGACGACGAGCGCCCGGGCTCGGTCAGCGAGCCGTGCGCCAGGAAGGCGCCCCGCCAGGCGGCCTCGGCGTCGGGGATGCTCCCGGAGACGACGGCCGGGGGCAGTCCGCGGACGGGCCGGCCCCGCTGGTCGACCAGCCCGGTCTGCCGGGCCAGCCCCTCTCCGTGCTTGGCGATGCGGACGAGGTAGCGCACGCCGCGGCGGATGTTCCCGCCGGCGAGCACGCTCACGCCGCTCGTGTAGCCGTAGACCTCGCTGATGTCGCGGCGCAGCCGCCGGGCCACCGAGCCGGTGTCCAGCTCCGCCTCGATCACCACCCGGCCGCCGACGATGTGCAGGCCGCCGGAGAACCGCAGCAGCGCGGTCACCTCGGCCTTGCGCTCGGAGGTCTTCGTGCACTCCACCCGGGAGAGCTCGTCCTTCACCATGGCGGTCATCGCCATGCTGTCCACCCCCACGTCGCGCCGGGGCATCCCGTCCCCAGCATTCGGGTCAGCGTCATGTACGCCGTCCCCTTCCCCCTCGTGCCGCCCAGGCGGCCGTGCCTACCGTTACCCGGTCGAACAGCTCTACTCCTTCACCGCCGACCGACCACCGACGCCAGCGCGGCCGACAGACGTTCGGGATCGTGCCGCGGCGCCCCGTCCGGCTCGGCCACAGGAGCCAGCAGGAGTTCGGCGCCGCAGGTTCTCGCTGCGTCCAGCAGACCACGGCGGTCAACTACCGAGTCAGCATCCGCGATCACGCTGTGCAACGCCACTCCGCCGAGGTGCGCCTGCAGCACGGACAGATGCTCCTCCGGGGAGAAACCGTCCGTCTCACCGGGCTGGGGCTCCAGGTTCAGGACCACCACCACCTTCGCTCGCGCCACGGCCAGCGCGGCCCGCAGTTGCGGAACCAGCAGGTGCGGCAACACCGAGGTGTACCAGGATCCGGGCCCGAGGGAGACGACGTCGGCCGCCGCGATCGCCTCGAGCACCGCGGGGTTGACCGGCGGGTCCGCCGGCGAGAGCGCGATGTCGCGCACCCGTCCGGGCGTCGTCGCGATCGCCACCTGCCCGCGGATCCGGCGCGTGCGGGCAGGGTCGTCGGGGTCGGTGCTCTCCACCCGGGCCACCAGGTCCAGGGGGACGTCGGCCATCGGCAGGACCCGGCCTCGGGCGCCGATCATGCCGCCGAGCTCGTCGAGGGCACGCACCGTATCCCCGCCGTGCATCTCCACAAGGCCGGTGAGCACCAGGTTGCCGACCGGGTGGCCGGCCAGGGCGCCGCTCCCGCCCAGCCGGTGCTGGAGCAGGTCCGCGACCAGCCGGGTGCGCGCGTCCTGCCCGGCGAGGGCGGTCAGCGCCATGCGCAGGTCCCCCGGCGGCAGCACCGGCATCTCCCGGCGGATGCGGCCGGACGAGCCGCCGTCGTCGGCGACCGTCACCACCGCCGTCAGCTCGGGGGTGATCCGCGCCCACGCGGCCAGCGCCGCGGCCAGCCCGTGGCCGCCTCCGAACGCCACGACCCGGGGCGGCTGCCCGGACACCGGTGCGCCGGCCACTACTCGCGACCCAGGTCGCGGTGCCGGGCGACCGCGGCCACGCCCTCGGCGCTGAGCCGGCGGGCGAACTCCTCGGCGATGGCCACGCTGCGATGCTTCCCCCCGGTGCAGCCGACCGCCAGCGTGAGATAGCGCTTGCCCTCGCGGCGGTAGCCGGGCACGAGCAGGCGGAGCACCTCGATGTAGCGGTCGAGGAAGTCCTCGGCGCCGGGCTGCCCCAGCACGTAGTCGCGCACGTCGGCGTCGCGCCCGCTGTGCGCGCGCAGCTCGGGGATCCAGTGCGGATTGGGCAGGAAGCGCGCGTCGACGACGAGGTCGGCGTCCAGCGGCAGCCCGTACTTGAAGCCGAAGCTCATCACCGTCGCCGTGAGCGGCGGGGTGCGGCCCTCGCGGGCGAAGGCGTTCTCCAGGGTGGCCCGCAGCTGATGGACGTTCAGGTCGCTGGTGTCCACCCACAGGTCGGCCTCGCCGGCGATGCCCCGGAGCAGGGTCCGCTCGGCGGTGATCCCGTCGGTCAGCGTGCCGGTGCCCTGCAACGGGTGCTCGCGGCGGTTGGACTCGTACCGCCGGACCAGCACCTCGTCGCGAGCGTGCACGTAGACGACGCGGGGCCGGTGACCGGCCTCGGACATGACCCGGATGGCCTCCTGCAGGTCGCTGGAGAAGGCCCGGCTGCGCACGTCGACGACGGCGGCGAACCGGCGCACGTCGCCGCGGGCGCCGAGCTCGACCATGGGGAGCAGCAGCGCCGGCGGCAGGTTCTCGACGACGAACCAGCCGAGGTCCTCCAGCACCCGCCCCGCGCTGTTCTTGCCCGCCCCGGAGAGGCCGGTGACGACGACGACCTCGAGCGGCGGCGTCTCGGTGGACGCCGGGTCGAGCGCCGTGGACAGCCCGTTCTGCGGTCCGACCGGTGCCGGGTCGTCGGCCATCGGCCGCTCCGCTCCCTCGGTCACGTCGGGTCCGTTCGTCACGAGGCCACCCGTCCGACCTCGGCGGTCGCGCCGGCCCCCACCTGGGGATCGCCCTGCTCCGCGACGCCCTGCGGGCCGAGAGTGGTCTCGACGGCAGCGTCCTCGACCGCGGCGCCGTCGGTGGCTCCGGCGTCGGCCGGCTCGGCGATCGCCGTCTGGACCGCCTCCGCCGTCCGCCGTCCGATGCCGGGAACCTCCATCAGCTCCTCGACCGTGGCCGCGCGCAGCCTCTTGAGCGATCCGAACTGCTTCATCAGCGCCTTCCGCCGGGTCTCGCCGAGACCCGGGACGTCGTCCAGCAGGGACACCAGCATGCTCGTCGACCGCTTCTGCCGGTGATAGGTGATCGCGAAGCGGTGGGCCTCGTCGCGCACCCGCTGCAGCAGGTAGAGCGCCTCGGAGGTGCGCGGCAGGATCACCGGGTCGCTCTCCCCCGGCAGCCACACCTCCTCCATGCGCTTGGCCAGGCCGCAGACGGCGACGTCGACGATGCCGAGCTCGTCCAGCGACCGTGCGGCCGCCGCCACCTGCGGGGCACCGCCGTCGACGACGAGCAGGTTGGGCGGGTACGCGAAGCGGCGGGGACGGCCCTCCTCGGCGGCGTTCCCCTGCTCGTCACGGCGGTCGGCCTCGTCCTTGAGGTGCCGGGCGAACCGGCGCCGGACGACCTCCGCCATCGCGGCGGTGTCGTCGGTGCCGTTGGTGACGGAGAACCGGCGGTAGTCGGACTTCTTCGCCAGCCCGTCCTCGAACACCACCATCGAGGCCACGACATTGGTGCCCTGCACGTGGCTGATGTCGATGCACTCGATCCGCAGCGGCGCGTCCGGCAGCTCGAGGGCCTCCTGCAGCTCCGACAGCGCCAGGGAACGCGCGGTGAGGTCGCTGGAGCGCTTCACCCGATGCCTGGCGAAGGACTCCTTGGCGTTGCGCTCGACGGTCTCCATCAGGCTCCGCTTGTCGCCCCGCTGCGGCACGCGCAGGGACACCCGGCCGCCCCGGAGCTCCTCGAGCAGCTCCACGTAGACGTCGGCGTCCTCGGGCAGCTCCGGCACGAGCACCTCGCGGGGCACGGCCTCCCCCGCCTCGCCGGTGCCGGTCTGCTCGTCGACCCCGCCGTAGACCTGTAGGAGGAACTGCTCGACGAGCTCGCCGGTGCTGACCTCCTCGACCTTGTCGATGATCCAGCCGCGCTGCCCGCGCACCCGCCCGCCGCGGACGTGGAAGACCTGCACCGCGGCCTCCAGGTCGTCCTGGGCGAAGGCGACGACGTCGGCGTCGGTGCCGTCACCGAGGACGACCGCCTGCTTCTCCATGGCCCGCTTCAGCGCGCCGAGGTCGTCGCGCAGCCGGGCGGCCTTCTCGTACTCCATCGCCTCGGCGGCCTCGGCCATCTCGCGCTCGAGCCGCCGGATCATCGAGTCGGTGCGCCCGGCCATGAAGTCGCAGAAGTCGTCGACGATCTGGCGGTGCTCCTCGGCGCTGACCCGGTCGACGCAGGGCGCGGCGCACTTGCCGATGTAGCCCAGCAGGCACGGCCGGCCGATCTGCCCGGCCCGCTTGAAGACGCCGTTGGAGCAGGTGCGCGCCGGGAAGACCCGGGTGAGCGTGTCCAGGGTCTCGCGGATGGCCCAGGCGTGGGCATAGGGGCCGAAGTAGCGGACGCCCTTCTTCTTGGGTCCGCGCATCACCTGCAGCCGCGGATAGTCCTCGTTGAGGGTGACCGCCAGGGAGGGGTAGCTCTTGTCGTCGCGGTAGCGGACGTTGAACCGCGGATCGAACTCCTTGATCCAGTTGTACTCGAGCTGGAGCGCCTCCACCTCGGTGCCGACCACGGTCCACTCGACGCTCGACGCCGTCGTCACCATCTGGCGGGTGCGGGGGTGCAGGCCGGCGACGTCGGCGAAGTAGCTGTTCAGCCGCTGGCGCAGGCTCTTGGCCTTGCCGACGTAGATGACGCGACCGTTGGCGTCGCGGAACTTGTAGACCCCGGGGCTCTCCGGGATGGAGCCGACCGCTGGGCGGTACGTGGACGGATCGGCCATGTCCCCACCCTAGGTCGCGGCACCGACACGCCGTCAGCGGACGTACCCGTCCGTCCCACGCGTCACAGCCGCGCGCACGACGCCCGGGCATGCCGCCGGAGCGGAGCCCGAGGGCCCCGCTCCGGAGTGGGTGCGGACGAGCGGATCAGCCGACCGGCTGCGACCGCCGCACCGGAACGCTGGTGGGCACGCGGGCGGCGACGACCGATGCCCCGCGGGCGGTCAGCCGGGCCGCGCGACGTGCCAGCACCGCGGCCGCGAGCACCCCGACGGGAACGGCGACGAAATCGAAGCCGCCGACGACCGCGTCCTTCGTGACAGCAGCGAGGGAGACGCCCAGAAGGGCGAGCAGGACGACGGTGGAGAGGATCCCGGACCCTCGCGACCCCTTGCCCTTCCAGGGCTCGCCGCAGTGGGCCATGTCCGGGTCGCAGTCGGGCGTGAGTGCGCTCATCGCGGCCTCCTCGTAGGCCGCAGCTGCGGCCTGGTGACGTTGGTCACACGCAGCGTACGCCCCAGGTGACTTCCCTCACAAGCCCGAATCTGCTAACCGCTCGTGACGCTGCGTGGACGGCGGACCGCCGTCGAGCGTCGAACGCCGGGGCGAGGGTTCCCGACCCCGCCCCGACCCGCCGCTCAGCTGGCCTTCTTGCGAACCCGCTTCTTCACCGGGCCGGCGGCCGCCGCGGCGACCGCGTCGGCGTCCAGCAGCGGCGCGAGGTACCGGCCGGTGTGGCTCTCCTGCACCGTCGCCAGGAACTCCGGCGAGCCCTCGGCGACGACCGTGCCACCGCGGAACCCGCCCTCGGGTCCCATGTCGATCAGCCAGTCGGCGCTCTTGATGACGTCGAGGTTGTGCTCGATGACGATCACCGAGTTGCCCTTGTCGACCAGGCCCTGCAGGACGAGGAGCAGCTTGCGGATGTCCTCGAAGTGCAGGCCGGTGGTCGGCTCGTCGAGCACGTAGATGCTGCGGCCGTTGGAGCGCTTCTGCAGCTCGCTGGCGAGCTTCACGCGCTGCGCCTCACCGCCGGAGAGCGTCGTCGCCGGCTGGCCGAGCCGGACGTAACCCAGCCCGACCTCGGTGAGGGTGCGCAGGTACCGGGCGATCGCCGGGATCGCCTCGAAGAAGTCCGCGGCCTCCTCGATCGGCATGTCGAGGACCTCGGCGACGGTCTTGCCCTTGTAGTGCACCTCGAGGGTCTCCCGGTTGAACCGGGCGCCCTTGCACACCTCGCAGGGCACGTAGACGTCCGGCAGGAAGTTCATCTCGATCTTCAGCGTGCCGTCGCCCGAGCACGCCTCGCAGCGCCCGCCCTTGACGTTGAAGGAGAAGCGGCCCGGCAGGTAGCCGCGCATCTTCGCCTCGGTGGTCTGGGCGAAGAGCTTGCGGACGTGGTCCCAGACGCCGGTGTACGTCGCCGGGTTGGACCGCGGGGTGCGGCCGATCGGCGACTGGTCGACGTGCACGACCTTGTCCAGGTGCTCCAGGCCGGTGATCGTGCGGTGCCGTCCGGCCACCTGGCGCGCCCGGTTCAGCTGGTTGGCCAGGGTCGTGTAGAGGATGTCGTTGACCAGGGTCGACTTGCCCGACCCCGACACCCCGGTGACGGCGACCAGCACGCCGAGCGGGAACGTCACGTCGATCCCGCGCAGGTTGTTCTCCCGCGCGCCCTTGACGACGAGCTCGCGCCCCGGCTCCGGCTCGCGCCGCTTCTCCGGCACCACGATCTGCTTGCGCCCGGAGAGGTAGGCGCCGGTGAGCGACCGCTCGGAGGCGAGCAGGTCCTCGACGGTGCCGCTGACGACGACCTCGCCACCGTGCTCACCGGCACCCGGGCCGATGTCGACCACCCAGTCGGCGACCTTGATCGTGTCCTCGTCGTGCTCGACGACGATGAGCGTGTTGCCCATGTCGCGCAGCCGGACCAGGGTCTCGATGAGCCGCGTGTTGTCGCGCTGGTGGAGACCGATCGACGGCTCGTCCAGGACGTAGAGGACGCCGACGAGGCCGGAGCCGATCTGCGTGGCCAGCCGGATGCGCTGGGCCTCGCCACCGGCGAGCGTGGCCGCCGGCCGGTCGAGGGACAGGTAGTCCAGGCCGACGTCGACGAGGAAGGAGAGCCGGGCCTGGATCTCGCGGAGCACCTGGTCGGCGATCACCTTCTCCCGCTCCCCCAGCTCGAGGGCGTCGAGCCACTGCGACGCCTCGCCGATCGACAGATCGGTCACCTCGGCGATGGAGCGGCCACTCAGCTTGACGGCGAGGATCTCCGGCTTGAGCCGGGTGCCATGGCAGACGGCGCACGGGACGTCGCGCATGTAGCCCTCGTACTTGTCCCGCATGTAGTCGCTGTCGGTGTCGTCGTGGCGGCGCTCCAGGAACGGCAGCACGCCCTCGAACGCCGCGTAGTAGCTGCGCTCGCGGCCGTACCGGTTCTTGTAGCGCACGTGCACCTGGTCGGGCGAGCCGTGCAGGATCGCCTTCTGCACCTTGGCCGGCAGCCGCTCCCACGGCTCGTCCATGGAGAAACCGATCTGCTGGGACAGCCCGGAGAGCAGCCGGGTGAAGTACTCGTTGCTCATCGAGCTCGACCACGGCGCGATGGCGCCCTGGCCGAGGCTCTTGCCCGGGTCCGGGACGACGAGCTCGGGGTCGACCTCCTTGCGGGTGCCGATGCCGGTGCACTCAGGGCAGGCGCCGAAGGGCGAGTTGAAGGAGAAGGACCGCGGCTCGAGCGCCTCGAAGGAGAGGCCGTCGTCGACGCAGGCGAGGTGCTCGGAGAACGTCCGCTCCCGGTGGAGGTCGTCCTCCGGCAGGTCGACGAACTCGAGGACGACGAGACCGCCGGCCAGCCCGAGGGCGGTCTCGACCGAGTCGGTCAGACGGCGCTTGGCGCTCTCCTTGACCGTGAGCCGGTCGACGATCACCTCGATCGTGTGCTTCTCCTGCTTCTTCAGCTTCGGCGGCTCGGTCAGCGAGTGGACCGTGCCGTCGACCCGGACGCGGGAGAAGCCCTGGGTCTGCAGCGAGCTGAACAGGTCGACGTACTCCCCCTTCCGTGCCCGGACGACCGGGGCGAGCACCTGGAAGCGGGTGCCCTCCTCCATGCCGAGGACCTGGTCGACGATCTGCTGCGGGGTCTGCCGGGAGATCGGCTTGCCGCAGTTCGGGCAGTGCGGCTGACCGGCACGCGCGTAGAGCAGGCGAAGGTAGTCGTAGATCTCGGTGATGGTGCCGACGGTCGACCGCGGGTTGCGGTTGGTCGCCTTCTGGTCGATCGAGACCGCGGGCGACAGACCCTCGATGAAGTCGACGTCCGGCTTGTCCATCTGGCCGAGGAACTGGCGGGCGTAGGCCGACAGCGACTCCACGTACCGGCGCTGGCCCTCGGCGAAGATCGTGTCGAAGGCGAGGCTGGACTTGCCCGAGCCGGAGAGCCCCGTGAACACGATGAGCGCGTCACGGGGGAGGTCGATGGTGACGTCCTTGAGGTTGTGCTCTCGGGCGCCGCGGACGACGAGCCGGTCCATGTGATCCCTGTCGGTCGCTGGTTGATGTCGCGGTGCTGCGGTGCGGCGGCCGTCGGGGCCCGGTCGCGGTCCTCCAGGAGCAACGACGGGGCAGGCCGCGGTCGTCCGCCCGGAGGTGTGAGCTGCGCCCGGGTCACCGCCCGGACGGCGGTCAGCCGGTCGCAGCGGTGGTGGGGTCGAAGGTCGGGGCGTACCGCCGCCAGGGCAGCCGCCGCTCCAGCTCTCCGGCCATCCACAGTAGTCGGCCTTCGGCACCCGGCGGCCCGACGAACTGGACGGGCACGGGCGGCCCGGCCGGCCGCGTGCCGGCCGGGAGGACCGTCGCCGGGAGCCCTGCGAGGTTCCAGGCGGCGGTCCACGGCGCCCAGCGGGCGTTGGCCGTGATGTTGGCCAGGAAGCCGCGCTCGTGCCAGGGCCGGGCGGGCAGCGGCGGGCCGGTGGTCACCGGGGTGAGGAGCAGGTCGACGTCGTCGAAGAAGCCGATCATCTGCTCGCGGAAGCGCTCCTGCGTGCTCGGGCGGACCAGACCGAGGCGGCGGACCACGCGGCCGAGCCGGGCGTGCGTGCGGCTGCGCGGCTGGAGGGCGGCGCGGTCGATGCCCAGGAACTCGGCGTCGTCCTCCGCGCCGGCCATCCAGCGGACGAGAGCGCCGGCCGCCGCCGCGGGCGTGATCGGCGGGTTCCGGCGGACGACGACGTGCCCGGCGGCCCGCAGCTGGGCGACGACGGCGTCGAGGGTGGCGCGGGTCGCGGCGTCGGCGCGCACTCCGGGGACCGGTGAGCGGCTGCTCACCGCGATCCGCAGCGGCCGGCCCGGGTCGCCCGATCCGCCCGGCTCCTCCCCCGCCATGACCGCGTGGGTGACGGCGAGGTCGGCCACGGTGGTGGCCAGGGCGCCGTTCACCGCCATGCCGGACCAGTCGTCGGCGCCGATGCCGCCGGGGACGACGCCGCGGCCGGGCTTGAGGGTCACCAGGCCGCAGGCGGCGGCCGGCAGCCGGAGCGAGCCCATGCCGTCGTTCCCGTGCGCGATCGGCACCGAGCCGGAGGCGACGGCCGCGGCGCTGCCGCCGGAGCTGCCGGCGGGTGAGAGCGCGGTGTCCCAGGGGTTGCGGGTCACGGTCCCCGGCCCGTCCGTGGCGGCGTAGAGGCAGAGCTCGGGTGCCCGGGTGATGCCGACGACGACGGCACCGGCCTTGCGCAGCCGCCGGACCACCGGGTGGTCCCGGTCCTCGGGGCCGGCGGTACGTGCGGGTGACCCGTCGGTGCAGGTCTCCCCCGACACCGCGACATTGTCCTTGATCGCCACCGGCACCCCGGCCAGCGGCAGCGCGAAGCGGGCCGGGCTGGCGTCGACCGCCGCTGCCTCGGCCAGGGCCGCCTCCCGGCGGACCACCCGGAAGGCGCCGATGCGCGCGTCGACCGCGTCGATGTGGTCCAGGTGCGCGCGGACGACCTCGACCGCGGTCAGCTCCCCGGCGTGCACCCGCGCGGCGATCTCCGTGGCCGACAGCCCGACGATCCCTGCCCGTGTCCCGGCAGTGTCCTGAGCAATGCCCTGAGCAGTGTCCCGAGCAGTGCCGACACCTCCGCTAGCGTCCATGACTGGACCGTAACGGCGTCCGCCGACACTTTCCGAACGGAGTCCGGATGAGCACCTCCACCTACACCGGGGACGTCGAGGTGGGCGGCCCCGCCGACGTCCGCGAACTGCCCGGCCTGACCATCACCAAGGTCGCGGTCAGCGAGATGGCGAACAACGCCTACCTGCTCCGCTGCACCGCCACCGGCGAGGCGCTGCTGATCGACGCCGCCGCCGAGCCCGACACCCTGCGCGCGCTCATCGGCGACGTCGACGTGCGCACCGTCGTCACCACGCACGGGCACTGGGACCACCACCGCGCACTGCCCGAGGTCGTCGAGGCGACCGGGGCGGTTCCGGTGGCGCACCCCGCGGACGCCGCCGACCTCCCGGTCCCCGTGCAGCGCCCCGTCGAGCACGGCGACACCGTGCCCGTGGGCGACCAGGTCCTCGAGGTCGTGCACCTCCGCGGGCACACCCCGGGCAGCATCGCGCTCGTCTGGCGGGGCCCCGGCGACGCCGGAGTGCACGTCTTCACCGGCGACAGCCTCTTCCCGGGCGGCGTCGGCAACACCCAGAAGGACGCGGCGCGGTTCGCCAGCCTGATCGACGACGTGGAGCAGCGGCTGTTCGGCACCCTGCCCGACGACGCGTGGGTCTACCCGGGGCACGGCAGGGACACCACCATCGGCGCCGAGCGCCCGTCGCTGCCGGAGTGGCGCGAGCGCGGCTGGTAGCCCGGGCACGCGACGGCGGGGCCGGTCCGCAGACCGACCCCGCCGCCGTTGCTCGCCCGATCGTCAGGCGCTGTCGCGCTCGACGTCGTGATCGTGCAGGTGGTCGTGCGCGAGACCGCCGCCGCCGCCGGCGAAGGTGTACTCCGGCCCGGCCGGGGCCGGAAGGGTGGACGCCCGGCCCGGGACCTTCTGGCCCGGAACGCCGTTCACGGCCTGGGTCGAGTAGCCGAAGTGCAGCATCGCGTAGGCGATCAGGTCGCTGTTCACCTCGAGCGCCTCGGCGTCGTAGTTGGTGATGTCGTCGCACGCCAGGTGGTAGCAGGGGTCGAACTGCTCCCCCGCCGTGCCGCCCCAGATCGCCTGCTGCTGCGGCGTCTTCCGCACCTCGGCGCCGGTGAAGAGACCACCGGACGGGATGCCGTTGTCGATGAACGCCTGGTAGTCGCTGCGGCCGGAGAACTCGCTGTCGTCGTAGGGCTGGCCGACCTCGGTGTAGTAGCCCTCGTAGACGGCCTCGATGGCCTCGGAGCCCGGCGGGACGACCACCGGGGCGGGGAAGGTCGACTCGTTCGCGTCGTAGACACCGAGGTAGTAGTTCGGTGAGGCGACCATGTCGTAGTTCATGTACAGCGCGATGCGCTCGCGCTCCTCGGGCGAGAGCCCGGTGACGTAGTCGGTCGAGCCGATCAGGCCGGACTCCTCGGCGGCCCACCATCCGAACCGCAGCGTGTTCGGGGTGTTGGACTTCGCCATCAGCAGCGCCGTCTCCAGCAGGGCCGCGGAGCCGGAGCCGTCGTCGTTGATGCCCGGCCCGGCGGCCACGCTGTCGAGGTGGGCGCCGGCCATGACGACGTTGTCGGCGTTCTTCCCCGGCAGTTCGGCGATCACGTTGTAGTCGATGCGCTCATCCGGCTCGACGAGCACGATGCGCGCGGTGGCGCCGGGCGCGGCCAGGGCCTCGCCGGCGGCGAAGCTCGTGCCGACGACCGGGCCCTCCGCCTGATAGGTCCCGAGCGTCGGGTTGATGACGCCCTGCCGGTCGTCCGCGGGGGTGTTGCCCTGGTTCATGATGACGACGGCCTCGGCGCCGGCAGCCTCGGCGAAGGTGGCCTTCTCCTCGAAGCTGCAGGTCCCGCGCTGGACGAGCGCGATGTCCTGGTCGCCGGTGAAGTCGAGGCCGGCGAAGTCGTCCGCCTGGCAGCCGCTGGTGTTGGCCCGGTCCCCCTCCAGGTTCAGATCCACCGGGATGACCCGGCCCTCGACGGTGGTGTAGCCGGAGCCGGCCGCGATCGCGTTGGGGTGCTCGGCCCGCGTCGGGGAGAGCTGCGTCAGCGTCGAGGGGTAGTCGAAGGTGATCGGGACCTCGTCCAGGGTGACCGTGTAGCCGGCGTCCTCGAGCAGCCCGGCGACGTAGTCGACGCTGGCCTGGTAACCGGTGGTGCCGGAGGCCCGCGAGCCCGGGTAGACCGGATCGGTGCTCTCCTCGGCGATCCGCTGGAACGCCTGCATGTGCTCGAGCACGCCCTCGGTCGTGACGCACTGCAGCAGCTTGTCGTAGGAGTTGTTGCTCCGGTTGTCGCAGGCGTTGCCCGGTGCCGCGGTGGCCATCGTCGCGGGCAGTGCCATCGCCAGCAGCGCTCCACTGCTCACGACCGCAACGGCTCGGGATGTCGTCCGCCGTGCGGACGTGGTCCGTCGTTCGCTCACGCTGGGTCCCTTCGCTCGGATTCCGGCGCGGGGGGACCGCGCCGGGCCGACCTGGGTCGGTGATCGACCCTCACCCGCGCAGCGACCGGTCGCACACCGGAACGAAATCGTCACCCAGCGCTGCGACCGCTTCTCGTCAGCCCCGAACCGCGGCGCTGAGCTGGACTTTCGGGCCTCGGTCGCGGGCGACACGCCATCCGGGTCGGTCGGACGCTCAGTAGCCGAGGGTCACGTTCGGTCACTCTCCGGACTGTGTCGCCGGCAGCCAACGCGCCCACCAGCGCAGGATGTGCTCGAAGCGGGCCAGCCGGTGCCGCGGCCGTCCCGACCGGGACAGCTCGTGCCCCTCGCCGGGGAACACCAGCAGCTCGGAGGGCACACCGCGGCGCTGCAGCTCCACGAAGAACCGCTGCCCCTGCTCCAGCGGCGTCCGCCAGTCCTCCTCCGAGTGGATGACCAGCGTGGGCGTCGTGACGGCCGATGCCTGCGCCATCGCGCTCTGCGCCGCGATCCGCGTCGGATCCGTGCCCAGGTACTGGTCCGCGAAGTACCACCCGATGTCGGACGAGCCGACGAAGCTCACCGGATCCGTGAACGCCCGCTCCACCACGGCGGCCACGAACCGGTCGGTCCGGCTCAGCAGCAGCGCGGTGAGGTAGCCCCCGTACGAGCCGCCCATGATCCCGACGCGGTCAGCGTCCAGGGCCTGGTCCTCGAGCGCCCCGTCGAGGAAGGCGAGCACGTCGTCGGCGTCGAGACCGCCCCAGCCCTCCCGGATGGCCCGGCCGTGTGCGGCGCCGTAGCCGGAGGACCCGCGCGGGTTGCACTGCACCACGGCGTATCCCGCGGAGACGTAGACCTGGGTCTCGTCGAACAGGCTGCGCTCGTACTGGGCGAACGGGCCGCCGTGCACCGTGAGCAGCACCGGGTGGGGACCCGGTCCCGGCGGCGTGGTGACCCAGCCGTGGACCGGATACCCGTCGGACGCCGAAGCCGTCCGCTCGCTCGGGCGGTGCAGCCGCCCGGTGGCGCCGAGCTCGCGGCCGAAGCCGGTCAGGAGTCGCCGTCCGCCCGGCGTGATCGCCAGCAGCTCCCCCGCCGACCGGTCGTGCGCCACGGTCGCGACGACGACATCGCCCGCGGCCGCGACCCCGCGGACGGCGAACGCTCCGTCGACGACCGTCCCGGGCCCGCCGCCCGCCAACGGAACCCGGAGCAGCTCCACCGCTCCGCGCCGCTCCACGCCGACGAGCACGGCGTCCCCGGCGAGCACGGTCGTCGGCGTCGCGTCACCGCGCTGGTACTCCTCCGGGTCCAGCAGCGGCCGCAGAGGACCGCCGTCGGCCGGCACGACGCAGGGCACCGCCTGCCGGGCCACGAAGTCCAGTCCCTCGGGTCCGAGGTCGGGCATGGCGGTGAGCACGACGGACGCACCATCGGCCGTGTACGCCGGACGGGAGCAACCGCCCCGGGCCTCGGTCAGCCGGCGCAGGCCGGTGCCGTCGACGGCGACGGCGTAGACGTCGGTCACCAGGTCGCGCTCGGCCCGCGGATGCCGCGAGGAGACGAACGCCAGCCCGGCGCCGTCGGGGTGCCAGGTGACGTCCTCGCAGTCGGCCGTGCCGGTGGTGACCTGCACGGGCTCGGGCGACGGCGCGGTGTCGTCGGCGAAGTCCGCCGGCAGCTCGACGACGAAGACCTGGCTCGGGCGGTCGCCGGTGAAGCCGACGCCGTCGCGCCGGTACTGCAGCGTGGTGATCAGCCGCGGGGGCTCCGCGGCGGGCGTCACCTCCTCGACGGTGCCGTACCGGCCGTGCTCGGGAACCCGGGCGACGTAGGCGAGCCGGCGGGAGTCCGGCGACCACACGGGGGCGCCTGCGCCGAGGTGGTGCGAGGTGAGCCGCCGGGGCGCGCCGCCGGCCGCGGGCAGGAGCAGCACCTGCGGCTTTCCGCCGGGCTCGGCTCCGAGGTAGGCCAGCCAGCGGCCGTCCGGGGAGAAGGCGGGGTCGGTGTCCCGCTGCCCCGACGTGATCGGCCGGGCCGGACCGGAGGCGTCGGTGGGCACGGCCCAGAGCTGACTGCGGTACTCGTCCGCCTCGAGATCCGGCCAGCTCACGCCGACGACGGCGATGCGTCCGTCCGGCGAGACGGTCGGCGTCCCAGGGACGCGGAGGAGCGCGAGATCGTTCGGGCGCATGCCAGGACGCTATCCGCCCGGCCCGAGCGCCCCTCGTCCGCTCCGCGGCTCAGACGACGGGCGTCCGGTCGTCGGCCCAGGTGATCCGGTCGTAGCCGTAGGCCCGCGCGACGTCCCGGACGGCGCCGGTGATCCGCTCGGTCTCCGCCCGCAGGACGAACTCGCCGTCGACGGCGTACAGCGAGAGAAGCGCCACCGGGCCGCGGTGCACCCCCAGGTCCAGGGGCAGCTCGACCCGCGCCCCTCCGAAGGTGCGGGTGAGCAGCGTGCCGCCCCAGTTCAGCTCCCGGCCGGACTCCGAGACGGCGTAGACCAGCAGCCGGCGCAGGCGCTGCGTCTGCCGCAGGTCCACGATCAGCTGCTCGAACTCCTCGCGGTCGGCGGTCAGGACCGGCGAGACCGAGCCCGGCGGGCCCGTGACCAGCCCGCGCTGCCGCTCGACCACCGACGACGAGCCGTCCGCGAGCTCGAACAGCGCCCCGAGGCTGACGTCGCCCACCGCCGGTGAGCAGATCGCCTCGACGGTGAGGGCTCCGATCCCGCTCTGCAGCCGGTTCAGGGTCACCGTCGGGTCCCGGGGGGTGAGGATGACCCGCCCGCGGGCAGCCACCCGCGGCACCGGGCGCCAGGACGTCGGCTTCTCCCGCGTCGACCGGCCGGGACGGCGCGCGGCGGCCGGGGTCGCGGCCCCCGGCGCGGGCGTGGGCGGCGCTGCGGCGGGCGGGTCCGGGAAGAGGTCGAGGAAGCCGGCGCCGGCCGACGGGGCGGGCTGCGCAGGCGTCGACGTGGACAGGTCGAGATCGGCGGACGGCGCGGGGGCGGACAGGTCGAGCCCCGACGAGGGCGCCGGAGCCGCCGGAGCTGCCGGGGCGGACAGGTCGAGGTCCCCGCTTCCCCGCCGGGGAGCGGGGGTGGCCGACGCGGACAGGTCGAGATCGTTGCTCACCGGCCGGGCCGGCGAAGGTGGCGGAGGCGGAGCAGGCGTCGGCGTCGGAGCGGGCGTCGGGGACGGAGCACGGCGCGGAACCGCTGGCGCAGCCGCGCCGGGAGCCGGGCGCAGGCTCCGGTGGCGGAGCCAGCCGAGGTCGGTGCGTCGAGGTGCGGTGGCCGGATCGCGACCGGTCACAGCGGCAGGCCGTAGTCCGAGGCGACCCCGGTGATCCCGCTGGCGTAGCCCTCCCCGACGACCTTGAACTTCCAGTCGCTGCGGTGGCGGTACACCTCGCCGAGGACCAGGGCCGTCTCCGTGGACAGCGCCGGCGCCAGGTTCTCCGAGCGGACCAGCTCGCGGTTGTCGGATCCGTCACGGACGCCCACGGTGAGCTGCCGGAGCTGGCCCAGGGTCCGCCGCGCCGCCGTCCCCTCGTTCACGAAGAGCACGAACGCCACCCGGTTCACCTCGGGCGGCACATCCGGCAGGTCGATCTCCACCTGCTCCTGCTCGTCGGCCAGCGCCTTCTCCAGCCGGCTCACGGACAGGTCGGGCGACGTCAGCTGGTTGAAGAAGACGAAGTGCTCGGCGGAGAGTGCCTTGTTCGTCTGGTCGCAGAGGACGGCGGCCATCACCAGGTTGTCCTGCAGCACCGGCTCGGCGTTCCCGTTCCACGAGACGCCGACGACGATCTGCCTCAGTCCAGGGATCTCGCGCGTGAGGGGCACGTTCGCCCCGCGGCTCATCGGAGGCATCAGCGGTCAGCCGTCACAGGGCTGGTCATCACAGGTCGGTCATCACAGGGTCGGTCATCACAAGGTCGGTCATCACAGGTCAAGGTCCGATCCGGAGAACTTGGTTCGCAGGAAGCTGCCCTGCGTCATGAGCGCGTCGACGTCCTGGGCCTGGGTCGCCTGCAGGACCGCCACGGCGGAGTCCTCCAGCGCGTCCAGCTGTTCGAGGAGCGACTGGGTGGGGGTGGCCCCCGACGGCCGCGGCACGTCGACGAGGTCCTCGTCCACGGCCAGGTAGCTGCGCAGCGTGGTGGGCAGGTAGTCGCCCACGGCGCCCCGGACCGAGATCGTGGCGTAGACGTCCAGCGGCCGGATCTCCGAGGTGTCGACGACCTCCGCCAGGACGTCGGTGATCCGGCGGGCCGTGACGACGGCCCGCAGCGGCAGCCGCCCGGCGGAGGCGTTGATCAGGCGGTTGACCGACGCCAGCGCTGCCCGCAGGGCGTCCGGGCTGTCCCCGGGGTCCGCAACGGGACCCTGCGGGGAGACAGCCGGCGCCTGGGACCGCCGGAACCACGCCACGCCCTGCTCACCCCTCTCGTGCCGTCCCCCGGCGGCGCCGCGGGACGGGCCGCGCTCAGTTGCCGGCGATTTCGTTCTGTCGGGTGCGCTCGAGGTAGGGCTGGGCCCGCTGGATCTGCCCCTCCAGCGCCTGGACCGTCTGCGCCATCGAGTCGATCGCCTGCGCCCGGAACGTGTCGACGGCGTCCATCGTCGCGAACACGTTGTCGAAGGCGGCCTGCAGCTTGGCGACGTCGACGGTCGAGGACGCGGCCTGCTGGTTGATCGCCGTGCCCTGGATCCGCAGCTGCTCGGACGTCGACTCGATGAGGTGCGAGGTCACCGTGTTCAGCGCGGTGATCTGGTCGAGCACCAGCTTCTGCCGGCTCAGCGCCTGGGAGACCATGACGGCGGTGCGCAGCGCCGCGATGGTGGTGGTCTGCGCGCGGTCCACGCCGCGGATGAGCTCCAGGTTGTTGCGGCGGATGAGGTCCAGCGCCATGTAGCCCTGAACCGCGACCGCCATCTGGGTCATGATGTCCTGCCGCCGCTGTCGGACGGGGAACAGCGCGTCGGAGCGGACGGTGTTGGCGTCCTCCGTGCGCCCTGCCGCCTCCAGCTCGGCGACCTTGTTTTCCAGCGCGGCGTCGAGGGCGGCGGCGAGCTCGTTGTACTCCCGCAGCTTGCCCATCATCGACCACATGTTGGCCTTCTCGGTCTCGATGGCCGCGTTGTCCTTGCGCAGCTCGTCCTGACCGGAGTCCAGGGCCTTGATGATCGAGTTCAGGTGCGACTGGGCCGACTGGTACTTGGCGAAGTACCGGTCGATCTTGTCGCCGCCGGGCAGCCACTTCAGGACCTTCTTCACGCCGGTGAGGTCGGCGCGGTTCGGGTCCAGCTCGGTGACCGTCTGGCGGAGGTCGACGAGGGTGTTCGAGACCTTGGTCTGGGCGTCGACCTTGCCCTTGCCCATCGCCGCGGCCGGGCGCTCGAGCATGCGGTTGGAGACGGAGGCCGAGGCCCGCATCTCGCGCTCGCCGAGGGCGGTGATGGACCCGACCTTCTCCGAGAACGCCGGCGACTTCGTGTCCAGCGACACCAGGTCGGCGACGAACGCCGTCGCCTTGGCCTGCAGCTCCGCCTGCTTCGCGTCCTCGATCGGCACGGCGGAGGGCGCCTGGTCGGGCGCGACGACGACCACTGCCTGCGGCGGCGCCAGCACCAGGCCGCCCGCCGCGGGAGCCGCGCCGGTCCCCGCGTTGGGGGCGGAGGTGGAGCCGAGGTCCAGTTCGGACATGGAGGTCACTCCTCGAAGACGCGGTGGCGCCGGCCGTGTCGACGCCGCTCCGCCCGGGTGGACGGGGTGCGGCAGCGGACAGTCGGTTGCAGGACGGGAGCATCCGGCCTGCAACCGTTTGTCTAACACGCGACGCGGACGATTCGAACTCTTTCGACGCAGGATACGACCGGTGTCACGGCTCCCCGGGGCGCCGGACGCCCGCCCGATCACCTCCGCGCGGTCCTCACCTCCGGGACGACCTCGACGGGGACCGGCGCCGGTGCCCCCGCCCGTAGTCTCGCTCCGGGCATCAGGAGCCGGAATCACCGGCCACCGTGCTCCACCGGCGGGCATCCGCGCGCCGGACGAGAGGAGGAAGAGTGCGGCATTTCGGGTTCCTGACACCGGAGCAACGGGCCGCGCTCTTCCAAGAACCTCCACAGGTGTTCGACGCCCGGACCGACCGGCGGACCCTCGCCGTCGCCCTCGGGGCGACGCTCTACACCCCGGGAACGCGCCAGGACTACGCCGCGCGCATCGGGCACCTGGTGAACGAGGGCGTCGCCTCCGCCGTGCTCTGCCTCGAGGACGCGATCCGTGACGACGAGGTCCTCGCCGCGGAGCGCAACGTCGTCACCCAGCTGCGGACCCTGCACGGGAGCGACGAGGAGCTGCCCCAGCTGTTCGTGCGGGTGCGCCACCCCGACCAGGTGCGGACCCTCGTCGCGCAGCTGGGGCCGGCCGCCGCCGTGCTGACCGGCTTCGTCTTCCCGAAGTTCACCGCCGCCGTCGCCGAGGGTTACCTGACGGCGCTCGCCGAGGCCCGGGCCGCCACGGCGCTCCCGCTCTACGGCATGCCTGTCCTGGAGACCGGGGAGGTGCTCTTCGCCGAGACCCGCCTGCCCGAGCTGCTCCGCCTGCGGGACCTGCTGGCCGAGCACGAGGACTCGGTGCTGGCCGTGCGCATCGGCGCCACCGACCTCTGCGGCCTCTACGGTCTCCGGCGCGGCCGCGACCTCACGATCTGGGACCTCGCCCTGGTCCGCGAGGCGCTGGCCGACATCGTGAACGTCTTCGCACGGGACGACCGCTTCACCGTCACCGGCGCCGTCTGGGAGCACTTCACCGGCACCCAGCGCCTCTTCAAGCCGCAGCTGCGCCAGACGCCGTTCGGCCGCCCGGACCTCCCCGGTGCCCCGGAGCTGCGCGGGGACCTGATCCGGCACGACCTCGACGGCCTGATGCGGGAGGTGGTGCTGGACAAGGCGACCGGCATCGTCGGCAAGACGGTGATCCACCCCTCGCACGTCCGGCCGGTGCACGCCCTCTACGTCGTCACCCACGAGGAGCTGGAGGACGCGCGCACGACCCTCCAGATGACCGGCGGCGGCGTCACCGGCAACGTCGGCGCGACCAGGATGATCGAGAGCCGGCCGCACGCCCGCTGGGCCACCCACACGCTGCGGCGCGCGTCGGTGTTCGGCGCGCTGCACGAGGACCGGACGTTCGTCGACCTCCTGCACGTCGACGAGGGTCAGGCGTGAGCGGAAAGGCGGGCTGGGTCGCCACCCGGCTCGACATCGATCTCGACGTCCGTGCGCGTGCCGGCGGGGCCGCAGCCGGGGTCGCGGACAGCATCGAGCTGGGCCTGCGGCGCAACCCGCTGCGCGCGCAGCTGCTGGTCTCCCGGCTCCTCGGCAAGCACGTGCCCGCCCGGGTGGCCGACGTGCTCGGCACCGGGCACCTGCTCGGCGACCTGGTCCGAGCGGCCTGCGACGGGCGGACGCCGGTCGTCGTCGGGTTCGCCGAGACCGCCACCGCCCTGGGCCACGCGGTCGCCGCCGTCGCGGACGTCGACGGCCGGCAGGCTCCCTACCTGCACACGACCCGCCGGCCGACCCCCGCGGGCGCCGCCGTCCTGGAGTTCCGCGAGGAGCACAGCCACGCCACCTTCCAGGGCCTCGCACTCCTGCCCGACGGCGTCGTCGACGAGACCGCCATGCGCGCCGACGCGCCGCTGGTCCTGGTCGACGACGAGATCAGCACCGGCCGGACGGCGATCAACGCGATCCGTGCCCTGCACGCGGTCTGGCCGCGCAGCCGGTACGTCGTCGCCAGCCTGCTGGACTCCCGCACCGACGAGCAGCACCGGGACCTCGACGCGTTCGCCGCCGGCCTGGGCGCCTCGGTCGTCAGCGTCGCGCTGCTCTCCGGGTCGGTGCGCACGCCGGCGAACGTGCTCGACCGTGCGGCCCGGCTGCTGGACTCCCTGCCCGCCGCACCGCTCCCGGCCGGCGAGCCGGTTCCCGTGCTGCGGTGGACCCTCGACCTCCCCGCCGGGCTGCCGACCCTCGCGGCACAGGGCTGGAACGGCGCCTGCGAGGGGCTGCTGGCCGACACGGTCGGCGCCGTCGCCGCGGCGCTCCCCGTCCACCGGGACGCGCGGACCCTCGTCCTCGGCGACGAGGAGTTCATGTACCTCCCCCAGCGGCTGGCCGCGGCCCTGGGCGAGGACGTGCGCACGTCGACCACCACGCGGAGCCCGGCCGCCGTCGTGGACGAGCCGGGCTATCCGCTGCGCACGGTGCTCTGCTTCCCCGCCACCGAGGATCCCGATCGCACGGCGTACGCGTACAACGTCGCCCCCAGCGCCCGGCCGGAGCCCGGGAACGCGCCCGGGTTCGACGACGTCGTCCTCGTCACCGACGCGCCGGCCGCTCCGCACACCGACGTGCTGATCGGCCTGCTCGCCGCCAGCGCCCGCCGGTCGGTGCACGTCGTCCAGGTCTGCCCGGCGGCAACGCCGTGACCGCCGGACCGGCCGAGGGACTGCGCAGCAGCTACGACCCGGCGGAGGTCACGTTCCTGCTGACCGACCTCTCCTCCGTCCGCCTGGAGCTCGACCTCGCCGAGCGCGAGGCCCGCATCCAGGCCGGCCGCAACTACGCCGAGATGCTGCCGGTCGAGTACAGCCCGGACGACGCCTACCTCGAGCTGTTCGAAGCGGTGCTGACCGACTCGGCGGCGGAGATCGCCGAGCACGTCGGCGTCGTGACCGAGATGGCTCTCGCCGCCCGCGACGGGCACCCGGTGCTGGTCTCCCTCGCCCGCGCCGGCACTCCGGTGGGCATCCTGATGCGGCGCTGGGCCCGGCACGCGCACGGCGTGGACCTGCCGCACTACTCGGTGAGCATCGTCCGCGGCCGGGGCATCGACACCGTCGCGCTCGATTCCATCGTCGCCCGGCACGACCCGCGCGACGTCGTCTTCGTCGACGGGTGGACCGGCAAGGGCGCGATCGTCACCGAGCTGGCCTCGGCGCTCGACGCCTACGAGGCCGAGGGCGGACCGCGACTGCCGCGCGACCTCGCGGTCGTCGCCGACCCGGGGCACTGCGCCACGCTCTTCGGCACCCGCGAGGACGTGCTCATCCCCTCCGCCTGCCTGAACGCGACGGTCTGCGGGCTGGTCAGCCGCACCGTGCTGAACGACGAGCTGATCGGGCCCGGCATGTTCCACGGCGCCAAGGTCTACCGCGAGCTCGCCGACCAGGACCGCTCCGCGCACTTCCTCGACACCGTCTCGCGGCGGTTCGGCGAGGTCGCCCCCGCCGTCGAGGCCCGGTGGCCGGCGGAGTACGCCGCCGACCGCACGCCGACCTTCGCCGGCCGGGACGTCGTCCGCCGGCTGCAGGCCGAGTTCGGCCTGCCGGACTGGCACCTGGTGAAGCCCAGCGTCGGCGAGACCACCCGGGTGCTGCTGCGCCGACTGCCCTGGCAGGTGCTGGTCCGCCCCGACCGGCGGGAGGCCCTCCGGCACGTGCTGATGCTCGCCGAGGCCCGCGGCGTGCCGGTGGTCGACCACGCCGACATGCCCTACAGCTGCGTCGGGCTCGTCCAGCCGCTCGGAGGTGCCGACTCGTGACGGGACCGGTGCTGGTGACCACCGACCTCGACCGCACGCTGATCTTCAGCCCGCGGGCGACCGAGGTGCTGGGAGGAGGACTCCCCCGCTCGGTCGTCGAGGTGCACGAGGGCCGGGTCATCAGCGAGATGGCCGACGTCGTGCGGAGCGGGCTGGCGGAGCTCGGCCGGATGCCCGCCGACGCCGTCACGGTGGTGCCGACGACGACCCGCACGGTCCGCCAGCTGCAGCGGATCGAGCTGCCGTTCACCCCGCGGTTCCTGATCGCCGCCTCCGGCGGGGTGGTGCTCGAGCACGGCCGCGTCGACGAGGACTGGGCCCGGGCCACCGCCGCCCGGCTGGCCGGGTGCGCCCCGGTGGCCGAGGTGCGGGCAGTCCTCGACGACCTCGTCGCCGACGAGGTCGTGCTGCGCGCGCACACCGCCGAGGACTTGTTCTGCTACGCGATCGTCGATCCCGCGCGCTTCGGCGTCGAGGAGGTCGAGCGGCTCACCGCCCGGCTGCTTCCCCGTTCCTGGCGGGTGGCCCACCAGGGCACGAAGGTGTACCTGCTGCCCGATGCGCTGCACAAGGCGTACGCCATCGGCCACGTCCGCGAGCGCCTGGCCGGCGAGCTGGGCACGGCTCCCGAACTGCTGGCCGCGGGCGACACCTGGCTGGACGCGGAGATGCTCGAGCTCGCCGACCGGGGCTGGGTGCCGGCCGGCAGCGAGATCTCCCGGTCCGGACCCCCGCCGTGGCCGCACGTGATCCTCACGGCGACCCCCGGGCACTCCGCTGCCGCGGAGATCGTGGGCGCCTGGCTCGAGCACGCCGCGGAGGTCGGTGAGCGCCCCCGCCGCTGAGCGGATCGGCGCTGGCAGGATGCCTGCATGACGACGATGTCCAAGGGCGCCAACCTGCCGGTGACCGCAGCGCGGGTCCGCGCCTCTCTCGGCTGGGCCTCCGCCGTCGAGGTGGACGCCTCCGCCCTGCTCCTCACCTCGGACGGCAAGGTGCGCTCCGACGCCGACTTCGTCTTCTACAACCAACCGCGCAGCCCCGAGGGCGGGGTCCGGCACACCGGCGGCGCGGGGGCTGCCGGACAGGACTCGGTGGAGGTCGACCTCGACGGCCTCCCGGAGGCGATCGAGAAGGTCGCCGTCGCGGCCAGCGTCGGCAGCGGCACCTTCGGCCAGATCCCCGGCCTGCACCTGCGGCTGACCGACGCCGCGGACGGATCGGAGATCGCCCGCTTCGACATCTCCGACGCCACGACCGAGACGGCGTTCGTGTTCGGCGAGCTCTACCGCCGCAACGGGCAGTGGAAGTTCCGCGCCGTCGGCCAGGGCTACGCCTCGGGCCTCGGCGGCCTGGCGACCGACTTCGGGATCGACGTCGCCGAGGAGCCCGCCGCTGCGGCTCCTGCGGCCGCGACTCCCGCGGCGAGCACTCCTCCCCCGGCCCCGCCGGCAGCAGGCGCCGTCTCGCTGAAGAAGCAGAAGCAGATCTCGCTGGAGAAGCGCGCCGCGACCGAGGCGCCGCACCTCGTGGACCTGGTCAAGAAGGCCGCCGTCAGCCTGGAGAAGAAGGGGCTCGGCGAGCACACGGCGCGGGTCGCCCTCTGCCTGGACATCAGCGGCTCGATGGCCGGGCTCTACCGGTCCGGCAAGATCCAGCAGCTCGCGGAGCGCATCCTCGCTCTGGGGCTGCGCTTCGACGACGACGGCGAGGTCGACATCTTCCTGTTCGGGCGGGAGGGGCACCAGGCCGACACGATGAACCTGGGCAACGTCCGGCAGTACACCGTCGACGTCCTGCGCCGGCATCCCCTCGAGTCGAGCACCTACTACGGCTCGGCGATGCGCCTCATCCGCCGGCACTACTTCGGCTCCGACGAGCGCCGGAAGGCTCCCTATCAGGACCGCGTGCCGGTGTACGTCATGTTCGTCACCGACGGCGCCACGTTCGACGAGGACGTCACGCGCGAGCAGGTGCGCTCCTCGAGCTACGAGCCGCTGTTCTGGCAGTTCATGGCCATCGGCAAGTCGTCCCGCGCCCTGGGCGCCGGCGGCGGCCGCCGACGCGGCCTCTTCGGCGGCGGGGGCGGCGGCGGCGGCACCTCCCGCGAGTTCCGTTTCCTGGAGGAGCTGGACGACATGAGCGGCCGCTTCATCGACAACGCGGACTTCTTCAGCGTGGACGACCCGATGCAGCTCAGCGACGACGAGCTGTTCGAGCTGCTCATGACCGAGTACCCGGGCTGGCTCACCCAGGCACGCGAGCGCGGGCTGCTCCCGCCGCGCTGAGCGGCGGGAACAAGCCCGGAGCAGTGGGCGGGGGCGCTACTTGCGCCCTCGCCCCCACTCCATGCCCCAGCCGTACTCGCGGTCGAGCACGTCCTGACCGCCCTGCACGTAGCGCACCTCGCGGTTGACCGTGAGGTCGTTGCCGCTGTTCGTCAGCAGCGCGATGGCGCACATCGGCGCCTTCGGGTCGGACTCGTCCAGGCGCACCTCGATCGGAGCGCCGCCCGCGGGGTGCATGGTGACGACGCCGTCGGCCGCGGCCCAGTTCGGCACGCCCTGGTAGATGAAGGCGAAGACGAGCACGCGGCGGATCTCGGTGACCCGGGACAGGTCGATCCGGAGGTTCTCCCCCGCCGTGTTGGTGCCCGACCGGTCGTCGCCGTCGAGAGTGATGATCGGCCGGCCGGAGGCGTTGCGGGACGCGAACGCGTTGCCCAGCGCCTGCACGACGCCCTTGGATCCGTCGGTGAACTCGTAGAGGCAGCCGAGGTCGAGGTCGATTCCGCCCTGGGCGGCGGCGGCCATCCGCTTGAGGAATCCGCCTCCGGCCGGGGCGGCCGGCCGCGCGTTCCAGTTGAGGTTGACCCGCAGCTCGCCGCCGGTGGCGCCCCGCTTGGTCAGCGAGACGCTCGGCGCGCTCTTGGTCAGCGTGACCTTGCCGAGGTCCACGCCTCCTCCGACGGGTGCGCCCCCTCCGGCGGGCGCGCCTCCTCCGGCCGGTGGCCGCTTCGTGTAGTCGATGCCCATCCCTACGTCCCTTTCGTCGCTCTGGCTCGCGTTGCTGGTTGCCCCGGGCCCCCGGGAACGACGACGGCCGGCTCCCCGTGCGGGGAACCGGCCGTCGTGTGCGTCAGACCTTCTGGTGCTCGTCGGTGCCGACGTGGATCGCGTGCGCCTCCGGCGGGTCCTTGCGCAGCCGCATCAGCGAACCGGCGAAGGCCACACCGATGAAGGCGACCCCGATCAGGCCGGTGATCAGCTCCGGGATGTGCCACTGCAGGCTCAGCAGCAGGATCGCCGCCAGCGCGCCGATGGCCCAGTGCGCCCCGTGCTCGAGGTAGACGTACTCGCTCAGCGTGCCCTGGCGGACCAGGTAGACGGTGATCGACCGGACGAACATGGCGCCGATCAGGCCCAGGCCCAGCGCGATGATGACCGGGTCGGAGGTGATGGCGAAGGCGCCGATCACGCCGTCGAAGCTGAACGACGCGTCCAGGACCTCGAGGTAGAGGAACAGGAAGAAGCCCGCCTTGCCGGTGGCCCGCGCCAGCGTCGACGGCCCACCGGTGCGCTCGGGCGCGGCGACGGTCGTCGCGGCGTCGTCGGCCTTGCCCTGCTCGCCGTGCACGACACCGGCGGTCGACTCGTCGTCGTCCACCCCGGCCTGGGTGCCCTCGAAGAGCGACCCGAGGCCGTTGACGGCGAGGTAGGTGATCAGACCGAGCAGGCCGGCGATCAGCACCGACTCCCGCTCCTCGCCCTCGACCAGGAACTCCGCGGCGAGGACCAGCAGGATCGCGGCGATGATCACCGAGAGGGCGTCGAGCTTGCCGATGCGGGCCAGGGGGCGCTCGATCCAGGTCAGCCAGGTGATGTCACGCTCCTCGAACAGCCAGTCGAGGAAGAGCATCAGCAGGAACATGCCGCCGAAGGACGCGATGAGCGGGTGCGCCTCGTTGAGCAGGAACCCGTAGGTGCCCGGCGTCTCGGGGTCGCCCTTCTCCATCGCCAGCTGGATCGCCTCGACCGGCCCCAGGTTGGCGGTGACGCCGACGATCAGCAGCGGGAAGACCAGGCGCATGCCGAAGACGGCGATCAGGATGCCGATGGTCAGGAAGATCTTCTGCCAGAAGTCGCTCATCCGCTCGAGCACCTTCGCGTTCACGACGGCGTTGTCGAACGAGAGGGAGACCTCGAGGACGCCGAGGATCATGCAGAGCGCGAAGGCTTCCCAGCTGCCGTAGATGAACGCCACGACGAGGCTGGCGATGGTGACCCCGATGGACCACCCGAACGTTCGAAGGAGCACGTGATTCCTTGGGTCATGGGCGGCCGCACGGCCGCCGCGGAGAAGTGCAGGGTGCCGGGGTCTGGCTGCCCCGGCCGATCAGCCGACGTTGACGCCGAAGTCCTTGGCGATGCCGGCCAGACCCGAGGCGTAGCCCTGGCCGACGGCGCGGAACTTCCACTCGCCGTTGTTGCGGTACAGCTCGCCGAAGATCATGGCGGTCTCCGTCGACGCGTCCTCGGAGAGGTCGTAGCGCGCGATCTCCTCGCCCCCGGCCTGGTCGACGACGCGGATGAAGGCGTTGCGCACCTGACCGAAGTTCTGGTTGCGCTGGTCGGCCTCGTAGATGCTGACCGGGAAGACGATCTTGTCGCACTCGGCGGGCACCCCGGCGAGGTCGACCTTGATGGCCTCGTCGTCGCCCTCGCCCTCGCCGGTGAGGTTGTCCCCGGTGTGCTCCACGGAGCCCTCGGGGCTGGCCAGGTTGTTGAAGAAGACGAAGTGCGAATCCGAGAGGATCTGGCCGTCCACCCCGAGCAGCAGGGCCGAGGCGTCCAGGTCGAAGGCGGCGCCGCTGGTGGAACGCGCGTCCCAGCCGAGGCCGATGAGGGCCGCCGTCATGGCGGGTGCCTGCTTGGTCAGCGAGACGTTGCCGCCCTTGGTCAGACTGACGCCCACGTGTGCTCCTCCTCGGGTCCTGCGGATGGCTGCGACCGCACGGCTGCGGCCGTGCTTCCACGTGCAGCCTCTCGCAGAGTAGTTGTCACGGCTCGGCCGTGTCTCGCCCCGCGACCGAGGGACACGCGACACGGCCGCGGGTGAGCAGGAGCGGACGATCCGGAGGACGGCGCCCGCGCGCGGGAGGTCAGCCGACGTTGACGCCGAAGTCCTTGGCGATGCCGGCCAGGCCCGAGGCGTAGCCCTGGCCGACGGCGCGGAACTTCCACTCGGCACCGTTGCGGTACAGCTCGCCGAAGACCATGGCGGTCTCGGTCGAGGCGTCCTCGGAGAGGTCGTAGCGGGCCAGCTCCTCGGTGTTGGCCTGGTTCACGACGCGGATGAAGGCGTTGCGGACCTGCCCGAAGTTCTGGTTGCGCTGCTCGGCCTCGTAGATGCTCACCGGGAAGACGATCTTGTCGACGTCCGCAGGCACGCTGCCCAGGGTGACCGAGATCTGCTCGTCGTCACCGGCGCCCTCACCGGTCAGGTTGTCGCCGGTGTGCTCGACGGCGTTCTCCGGGCTCTTGAGGTTGCCGTAGAAGACGAAGTGCTGGTCGGACAGCACCTTGCCGTCGGCCTTCACCAGGAGCGCCGAGGCGTCCAGGTCGAACTCCGTGCCGGTCGTCGTCCGGACGTCCCAGCCCAGGCCGACGGTGACGGCGGACAGACCGGCGGAGCCGGCCTGCTTGGTGAGGGAGACGTTGCCGCCCTTGCTGAGGCTGACGCTCACTGTTCCTCCATGTTCCTGCGGGCTCGTCGCCCGGATGTCTGCTGAGAGAAGGTCGAACCGACCGGCCCACTGTGCCGGCCGGCGGGGGTCAGAGGTGCTGGCTCACCGTGGGCATCAGGTCCTGGAAGGTGCGGCCGTTGGCGATCGCGCCGACGGCGGTCATGCTCCAGCCGCTGCCCGCGCGCGACACCTTCGCCATCACCTGGCTGTTGTGCGTGCCGGAGCCGGTGAGCTCGTAGCGGGCGAGCTCGGTGTCGTTCGCGGTGGAGTCGACCAGCCGGCAGAAGGCGTTCTCGATCTGGCTGAAGTTCTCGCCGGTGAAGGAGTTCACGACGAAGACGATCTGCGTGATCGAGGCGGGCACCGCCTGCAGATCCACGACGATCGACTCGTCGTCGCCGTCGCCGGCACCGGTCCGGTTGTCCCCGGTGTGCTGGACGGAGCCGTCCTTGCTGCGCAGCTGCTGGAACCAGACCTGGTCGACCAGCCGGCCGCCGGCGTCGAAGAGCAGCGCCGAGGCGTCGAGGTCGACCGACTGGTCCTTGAGCTTGCCGAACATGCCCTTCTTCTTGATGGCATCCCAGCCCAGCCCCATCCGGACGCGCGTCAAGGTGCCGCCACCGCGCTTCTCCAGCGAGACGGTCTGCCCCTTGCTGAGACTCACCACGTGTTGTTCCCCATTCGTCGTGCGTAGCCGGCGCCGTTCGCGACCGGACGGCCTGGTGACGGTATCCAAGTTCAGCAACGCGTGGAGCTGCCGTGATGTCCCCCGGCGAATGGCACGGCCACGACCTCCACACCTGGGCACGGGCCGGGCACCCTCACGGGATGCCCGGCCCCGAGCCGTTACCGGGCGACTGTTCCTAGGAGGCATCGCCCTCGGCCACGGGCGCATGGGCGGCGCGGTCGCGCTTCGACTTGGCGAGGCTGGCCACGGTCGTGACCACGAGGGTCACCAGGATGACCGAGAGCGACAGCCAGGTCGGGACCTCCGGGATGAGCGTGACGTGCTCACCGCCGTTGATGAACGGCAGCTCGTTGGTGTGCAGCGCGTGGATGACCAGCTTCGCGCCGATGAAGCCGAGGATCACGGCCAGCCCGTAGGCGAGATACACCAGCCGGTCGAGCAGGCCGTCGATCAGGAAGAAGAGCTGACGGAGCCCCAGCAGCGCGAACGCGTTGGCGGTGAAGACCAGGTAGGTCTCCTGGGTCAGGCCGAAGATCGCCGGGATGGAGTCGACGGCGAACAGCAGGTCGGCGCTGCCGATGGCGACGAGGGCGATCGCGAGGGGCGTGATGTGCCGCTTGCCCTTGATCTTCGTGACCATGCGGTCGCCGTGGTACTCCTCCGTCGTCGGCACGGTCCGACGGGTGAGGCGGAGGAAGAAGTTCTCCTGGAACTCCTCCTCGTCCTCGTCCTTCGCGGCACCACGTGCCTGCGCCCAGGCGGTGTAGATGAGGAAGCCGCCGAAGATGTAGAAGACCCAGCTGAAGTTCTCGATGGCGGCGGCGCCGAGGAAGATGAAGATCGTGCGCAGGACCAGCGCGAAGGCGATGCCGAACAGCAGCACCTTCTGCTGCAGCTCCCGGGGTACCGCGAAGCTGGCCATGATGAGGACGAAGACGAAGAGGTTGTCCACCGAGAGACTCTTCTCGGTGATGTAGCCGGCGAAGTATTCCCCTCCGTACTGGCCGCCCGCGAACCACAGCACCAGCAGCCCGAAGACGACGGCGATGGCGACGTAGACCGCCGACCAGGTGGCCGATTCGCGCAGGGTCGGCGCGTGCGGCGTGCGCACGTGGCCGAAGAAGTCGAACGCGATCATCGCGAGGATCGCGCCGACCGTGAGGGCCCACACCCAGAACGGGACGTCCATGTACTCGTGCCTCCGGAGAACTGTCAGTGGTCAGCCACCGGAGGTCTCTCCCGCCGCGGTCGGAACCTTCGGCCGGCAGCGCCGGAGGACACGGGCCCTCGTGTTGACGACGCTGTTGTTCGGGGATACTCCCCTCCGGAACCGCAGCCGGGCAGACGACATCGCCCGACCGGTCCGCGGTTCTTCACTCCTCAACGGCGCACCCGTCCACGGGGTTCCCGGGTCCGACCCGAACGGTTCGGATCCTCACTCCACGTGACGACGATCGGGGCCGGCCCGCACGGCAGCGCACACCGGCGCACGCCGGAGCGGCACCCCTGGTCCGACGCCCGGGGTCTGGCTAGCGTCCGCGGCTCGACGGCCCGCTCCTCCTCGACCGGTGCCGCACTCGCCGCAGGGGGCCGGGATGCTGGGAGCGATCGCAGAGGTCGTCTGGGACTGGGCGACGGACAACCGCCGCCGCGCCATCCGCGTCTTCAGCACGCTGGGAGTGCTGGTCGTCGCCGCCGGCGTCTGGTTCCTGGTCATCAGCACGCGCCCGGTTCCACCCGAGTCCCTGTGCGCGTCGGTCTCGGAGCTGGAGAACGAACTCGCGGTCTCCTTCGGCAGCTCGACGAACAACGCGGTCTTCGACGGGCTCGACTCCCTCGCCGGGCAGAGCGAACGGCTGGACGACGACGCACCGGGCGCCGTCTCCTCCGTGCACGACTCGGCCGCGGGCCTGGAGTCGCTCGCCGACCGGGACAGCATCTCGATGGGCGAGGTGATGGTCGCACTCCAGCCCGTGCAGTCCTATTGCGCGAACCTCGCCGTCGCCGCGCAGGCGGCGAACGCACCGTCCGGAGACGCGAACCACCTCGGGACGGAGGCGCCCGCCGACCCGGCGCCCTACGCGAGCCCGACGCCCACCCGCCCGTCCACGCGGTCCACCGTTCCGTCCACGCCCACGACCTCGTCACCGTGGACCCGGGTCCCGGGAGCGTCAGGCTCGACGTCCTCCACCGCGCCGTCGTCCTCGTACGGGTCGTCGTCCTCGTACGGATCGTCGAGCGTGGACGAGGACGACGCCCTCCTCCAGCTGTCGGCGGCGCGGGCGGACTCCCTGCAGGGGCTCGTGCTCGACGAGCGCTGGGTGGCCCAGGTCGCCTCCAAGAGCGTCGGCATCACCGACCGCCTGCAGACGGCGCAGAACGGGACGCACACCTTCTACGCGGCCGACATCCTCGCCGAGAGCAACGCCGCGTTCGCGGTGGCCGACGGCAACCCGGTCCTGGTCCTGGACTCCACGGACTTCGGGAAGCGCTCGTTCGCCTCCGACGGGAAGCCCTACTGGGTGACCCTCGTCGACGCCGGCTTCACCAGCAGCGGCGAGGTCGAGACGTGGTGCGCGCGGGCCTATCCGCACCTGAACACCGAGGCGCTGGCCAACACCTGCGCACCCCGGACGCTCAGCCCGCCGCACCCGTGACCGTCCGGCCCGACCCCTGCCGGGACCCGGGCGAGGACGCAGCAGTCGCCTAGGCGTGCGCGGCGTCGAACTGGCGCAGCTCCTTCTTCAGCTCGTTCAACTCGTCGCGCAGCCGGGCCGCCACCTCGAACTGCAGCTCCCGGGCGGCGGACAGCATCTGGTCGTTCATCGTCTGGATCATGTCGGCCAGCTCGGCCCGGGGCAGACCCTGCACGTCGATCGATCCGGCCTTGACCTTGGACTTGGACGACAGCCCCGGCACCGGCGACTTCCCACGCGACTGCTGCCGCCCGGAGCCGCCCAGCATCTCGGTCGCCGCCTCGGTGTCCTCGGCTGCCTTGTAGATGCCGTCGAGGATGTCGACGATCTTCTTCCGCAGCGGCTGCGGGTCCACGCCGTGCGCCGTGTTGTAGGCGATCTGCTTCTCGCGCCGCCGGTTGGTCTCCTCGATCGCCTGGGCCATCGACGGCGTGATCTTGTCGGCGTACATGTGCACCTGGCCCGAGACGTTGCGGGCGGCGCGGCCGATCGTCTGGATCAGGGACTTGCCCGACCGGAGGAAGCCCTCCTTGTCGGCGTCGAGGATCGCCACGAGCGAGACCTCCGGCAGGTCCAGGCCCTCGCGCAGCAGGTTGATGCCGACCAGCACGTCGTACTCGCCCTGCCGGAGCTCGCGGAGCAGCTCGACGCGGCGCAGCGTGTCCACCTCGGAGTGCAGGTACCGCACCTTGATGCCGAGTTCCAGCAGGTAGTCGGTGAGGTCCTCGGACATCTTCTTGGTCAGCGTGGTGACCAGGATCCGCTCGTCCTTCTCGGTGCGGATGCGGATCTCGTGCACGAGGTCGTCGATCTGGCCCTTGGTCGGCTTCACCACGACCTCCGGGTCGATGAGGCCGGTGGGCCGGATGACCTGCTCCACGACATCGCCCTGGACCTTGCCGAGCTCGTAGTCGCCCGGGGTGGCGGACAGGTAGACGCTCTGCTTGATCCGGTCGGTGAACTCCTCCCACTTCAGCGGGCGGTTGTCCATCGCCGACGGCAGCCGGAACCCGTGCTCGACCAGGGTCCGCTTGCGACTCATGTCGCCCTCGTACATGCCGCCGATCTGCGGCACGGTCACGTGCGACTCGTCGATGACCAGCAGGAAGTCGTCGGGGAAGTAGTCGATGAGGCAGGCGCCGGCTGAGCCGGGCTTCCGGCCGTCGATGTGCCGCGAGTAGTTCTCGATGCCGGAGCAGAAGCCGACCTGGCGCATCATCTCGATGTCGTAGGTGGTGCGCATGCGCAGCCGCTGCGCCTCCAGCAGCTTGCCCTGCCGGTCCAGCTCCGCCAGGCGCTGCTCGAGCTCGGCCTCGATGCCGCGGATCGCCCGCTCCATGCGGTCCGGGCCCGCGACGTAGTGGCTCGCCGGGAAGACGAAGAGCTCCTCGACCTCGCGCACGACCTCGCCGGTGAGCGGGTGCAGGTAGTACAGCCGCTCGACCTCGTCGCCGAACATCTCGATGCGGACGGCGAGCTCCTCGTAGACCGGGAAGATCTCGATGGTGTCGCCCCGGACCCGGAACGTGCCACGGGTGAACGAGAGGTCGTTGCGGGTGTACTGCTCGGTCACCAGGGTGCGCAGCAGCTCGTCGCGGTCGCGCTCCTCCCCCAGCTTGATCTTCAGCGCACGCTCGACGTACTCCTGCGGGGTGCCCAGGCCGTAGATGCAGGAGACGGTCGAGACCACCACGACGTCACGCCGGGTGAGCAGGCTGTTCGTCGCCGAGTGCCGCAGCCGCTCGACCTCCTCGTTGATCGAGGAGTCCTTCTCGATGTAGGTGTCCGTCTGCGGGACGTACGCCTCGGGCTGGTAGTAGTCGTAGTAGGAGACGAAGTACTCGACCGCCGCGTCGGGCAGCAGTTCCTTGAACTCGTTGGCCAGCTGCGCCGCGAGCGTCTTGTTCGGGGCCATGACCAGCGTGGGCCGCTGCACCTGCTCGATCAGCCAGGCGGTCGTCGCCGACTTGCCGGTACCGGTGGCCCCGAGGAGCACCGTGTCCTCCGCGCCGGAGTTCACCCGCTCGGCCAGCGCCTTGATGGCCGCCGGCTGGTCGCCCGCGGGCTGGAACTCGCTGACGACGCGGAAGCGCCCCTGGGTGGGCCGGATGTCGGTGGACGTGCGCACGGGACGAAGGTACGTCGGCGGTGTGACAGAACGCGCCGCGAGCGCCTCGTGCGACCGGTGCGACGGCCGGGGCACCTGGCCGGGAGGCGGGTACTTGCCCGTTCCGCCGTCCGGCCCTAGCGTGCCGGGACGCAGGAGCGGTCACCGTCGGGGACCAGCGCCACCCGGGCCTCCACCCGGGCGAGGTCGGCCCCCGCTGCGCGCACCACCCCGGCCCGACCTGCGCACGACGCCCTCCGCGGCCCTGCCGCGGGGGGCGTCGTCGTCCCCGGGAGCGGTGGCGCATCCGCCCTGGTCGGGAACGGGGCAGGTCTCACACCGGGTCCAGGTGTGGCGGGCCCCCCGCGCGGGCAAGCGGTCTCCGACGTCCGTCCTCGGTCGGTGGCGTCAGCACGCGCGCCGGCCACCCGCCCCCAGCCCTCGGGGCCCCTGCGCAGGAGGAACTCCACACGATGACCCAGGTATGGCCCGGTAGCGCCTATCCCCTCGGCGCCACCTACGACGGCACCGGTACCAACTTCGCGATCTTCAGCGAGGTGGCCGAGAAGGTCGAGCTGTGCCTCTTCGACGAGCAGGGCAACGAGGAGCGGATCCGGCTCCCTGAGATGGACGGGTACGTCTGGCACGCCTTCCTCCCCGGCGTCCACCCCGGCCAGAAGTACGGCTTCCGCGTGCACGGTCCCTACGAGCCGGAGCAGGGGCTGCGCTGCAACCCCAGCAAGCTGCTGCTGGACCCCTACGCCAAGGCCATCGACGGCCAGATCGACTGGGACCCGTCGGTGTTCGGCTACGACTTCGAGACCAAGGAGCGCAACGACGACGACTCCGCGGCGCACATGCCGAAGTCCGTCGTCGTCAACCCGTTCTTCGACTGGGGCGTGGACCGCCCGCCGAAGACGCCCTACAACAAGACGGTGATCTACGAGGCCCACGTCAAGGGCCTGACGATGACCCACCCGCGGGTCCCCGAGGAACTGCGCGGCACCTACGCCGGCATCGCGCACCCGGCGGTCATCGAGCACCTCCAGGACCTGGGCATCACCGCCATCGAACTGCTGCCGGTGCACCAGTTCGTGCAGGACGACACCCTGGAGCAGAAGGGCCTGCGAAACTACTGGGGCTACAACACGATCGGCTTCTTCGCGCCGCACAACGAGTACGCCCAGGCCTCCAACGGCCAGCAGGTGCAGGAGTTCAAGGGCATGGTCCGGGCCCTGCACGAGGCGGGCATCGAGGTCATCCTCGACGTCGTCTACAACCACACGGCCGAGGGCAACCACCTGGGCCCGACCCTGTCGTTCAAGGGCATCGACAACCGGACGTACTACCGGCTGGTCGAGGGCGACGAGCAGTACTACATGGACACCACCGGGACCGGGAACTCGCTGAACGTCCGCGTCCCCCAGTCCCTGCAGCTGATCATGGACTCGCTGCGGTACTGGGTCACCGAGATGCACGTCGACGGCTTCCGCTTCGACCTCGCCTCCACCCTGGCGCGCCAGTTCCACGAGGTCGACCGGCTGTCCGCGTTCTTCGACCTGGTCCACCAGGACCCGGTCGTCAGCCAGGTGAAGCTCATCGCCGAGCCGTGGGACATCGGCGACGGCGGCTACCAGGTCGGCAACTTCCCGGCGCTGTGGACCGAGTGGAACGGCAAGTACCGCGACACCGTCCGCGACTTCTGGCGCGGCGAGGGCGGGACGATCGGTGAGTTCGCCGACCGGATCTCCGGCTCGGCCGACCTGTACCAGCACTCCGGCCGCCGTCCGGTCGCCAGCATCAACTTCGTCACCGCCCACGACGGCTTCACGATGCGGGACCTCGTCTCCTACAACGAGAAGCACAACGAGGCCAACGGCGAGGGCAACAACGACGGCGAGAGCCACAACCGCAGCTGGAACGGCGGCGTCGAGGGCGACACCGACGACCCCGAGATCCTGCACATCCGGGCGCGTCAGCAGCGCAACTTCATCGCCACGCTGATGCTCAGCCAGGGCGTGCCGATGCTGCTGCACGGGGACGAGCTCGGCCGCAGCCAGGGCGGCAACAACAACGGCTACTGCCAGGACTCGCCGCTGACCTGGATCGACTGGGAGAACGTCGACGACGGCCTGCTGGAGTTCACCAAGAAGGTCACCCAGCTGCGCTGCGACCACCCGACGTTCCGCCGTCGCCGGTTCTTCCACGGCCGCCCGGTGCGCCGGGGCCTGGGCGAGCCGGTGCCGGACATCGCCTGGCTGACCCCCGAGGGCGAGCAGATGGGCGACGACGACTGGGACGTCGGCTACGCGAAGTCGCTGGCCGTCTACCTCAACGGCGTGGGCATCCGGGAGACCGACGAGCGCGGCGAGTTCGTGAAGGACGACCACTTCTACCTGGCGTTCAACGCCTCCGACAGCCCGATCGAGTTCACGCTCCCCGGCGAGGACTACTGCCAGGGTTGGTCGACGGTCCTCGACACCGCCGAGATGAACGAGGTCGAGCCGGTCGAGCTGAAGCCGGGCGAGACCGTCACCGTGGACGGGCGGGCGATCATCGTGCTGACGGGACCCTCGGCGTGACCGGACCCGTTCTCGCCGAGGACGAGGAGCCCCGCCGCGGCGTGCCCGTGGCGACCTACCGGCTGCAGGTGCACGCCGACTTCCGGCTGCAGGACGCGGCCGAGCTCGCCGGCTACCTCGCCGACCTCGGCGTCTCGCACGCGTACTCCTCTCCCCTCCTGCGCTCGGCCGCGGGCAGCAACCACGGCTACGACACCGTCGACCACGCGCACATCGACGAGGCGCGCGGCGGGCGCGAGGGCTTCGACCGGTTCGTCGAGGCGCTGCACGAGCAGGGCCTCGGGCTGGTGCTCGACCTGGTGCCCAACCACATGGGGGTCGACGACCCGTCGGCCGCGCCGTGGTGGTGGGACGTGCTGCAGCACGGTCAGGCCTCGACGCACGCCGGCGCGTTCGACATCGACTGGGAGTTCGGCGGCGGCAAGGTCCGCATCCCGGTGCTGGGGTCGGCCGACGACGTCGAGAAGCTCGAGGTGGTGGACGGCGAGCTGCGGTACTACGACAACCGCTTCCCGATCGCGCCCGGCACCGGCGAGGGCACGCCGCAGGAGGTGCACGCCCGGCAGAACTACGAGCTGGTCGACTGGCGCCGTGCCGACGACGAGCTGAACTACCGGCGCTTCTTCGCCATCAACACCCTCGCCGGCCTGCGGGTCGAGGACCCGGCGATCTTCGACGCCACCCACGAGCTGGTGCTGCAGCTCGTGCGCGACGGCGCCGTCGACGGGTTGCGGATCGACCACCCGGACGGACTGGCCGACCCCAAGGGCTACCTGGACCGGCTCGCCGAGGCATCGGGCAACCGGTGGACGGTCGTCGAGAAGATCCTGGAGCCCGGCGAGGACCTGCCGGAGTCCTGGCGGACGGCGGGCACGACCGGCTACGACGCGCTCGCCGAGGTCGACGAGGTGCTGATCGACCCGGCCGGCGAGCCGGCGCTGACGGCGCTGGACACCGAGCTCGCCGGGAAGCAGATCGACTACGCGCAGCTGGTCCACGACTGCAAGCGCGAGGTCACCGACGGGATGCTCGGCTCCGAGGTCGCCCGCCTGGTGCGGGTGATCGGCGAGCTCCCGGGCATCGACGCCGCGCAGCAGACCGAGGCGCTGGCCGAGCTCCTGGCGAGCTTCGACGTCTACCGCAGCTACCTGCCCGACGGACGGGAGCACCTGGACAGCACCGTCGCCGCGGTCCGCGAGCGCCGTCCGGACCTCACCGCGGCGGTCGACGCGCTGCACTCCGCGCTGTCGCAGGCAGGCACCGAGGCGGCCACCCGCTTCGAGCAGACCAGCGGTCCGGTCATGGCCAAGGGCGTCGAGGACAGCGCCTACTACCGCTGGGCCCGCTTCGTCGCGCTCAACGAGGTCGGCGGCGATCCGGCCGAGTTCGGCAGCAGCGTCGCCGAGTTCCACGAGCGGCAGCAGCGGCGGCTCGAGAAGCGGCCGCGGTCGATGACGACCCTCTCCACGCACGACACCAAGCGCAGCGAGGACGTGCGCGCCCGGCTGGCCGTGCTCGCCGAGCTCCCGTCCGAGTGGGGGCAGCTGGTGCGCGGCTGGCTGGCCCGCCACCCGCTGGCTGACCGCTCGCTGGCGCACCTCGTCTGGCAGAACCTCGTCGGCGCCTGGCCGCTCTCCCGGGAGCGGGCGCACGCCTACGTGGAGAAGGCCGCCCGCGAGGCCGGCACCTCGACCACCTGGACCAACCCGGTGCAGGAGTTCGAGGAGCAGCTGCACGCGCTGGTCGACGCCGCCTACGACGACCCGACGACGACGGCGGAGATCGAGGCGTTCGTCGCCCGCATCGCGCCGCTGGGCCGGTCGAACTCGCTGGCCCAGAAGCTGCTGCAGCTGACGATGCCGGGCGTGCCCGACGTCTACCAGGGCACCGAGCTGTGGGACTACTCGCTGGTGGACCCCGACAACCGGCGTCCGGTCGACTACGACCTGCGGCGGCAGCTCCTGGCCCGGCTCGACGCCGGCGAGGTGCCCGAGGTCGACGAGACCGGCGCGGCCAAGCTGCTCGTGGTCTCGCGGGTGCTGCGGGCCCGGCGCGACCACCCCGAGTGGTTCGCCGGCTACTCCCCCATCGAGGTCATCGGCTCGGGCGCCGACCACGTGGTCGCCTTCGACCGGAGCGGCGAGGAGGGCGACGGCGTCGTCGTCGTCGCCACCCGACTGCCGGCGACGCTCGCGGAGAGCGGCTGGGGCGACACCGCGCTGCAGCTGCCCAACGGCGCCTGGCGGGACCTGCTCACCGGCGAGCGGGTGGTCTCCGACGTCGCCGGCGTGGCCGCCGACGCCCTGCTGACGAAGCTCCCGGTCGCCCTCCTCGTCCGCGCCTGAGCACATCGTCGTCCTCCGGACGACACCGCGGCCAGGAGCCGTCCCCGAGCGAGCGGAGCCCCCTCGACCGCTCCTCGGGGAGCCTCCGGCCCCCGCTCGTCCCGGTCAGAAGCGGATCGCGTCGATGACCTTGGCGCGGACGGCGATGATCGCGGGCAGCAGACCGGCCAGCGCACCGACGGCGGTGGCGGCGATCATCCCCTCGATCGCCGCCGCCACCGGGAAGCCCGGTGCGTCGGCAAGCGGGATGCCGTCGTTGAACCACGCGACGACCGGCAGGTTGCGGACCAGCACGATCGCCGCGCCGACCGCGACCACGCCGGCCAGTGCCGTGGCGCAGACGCTCTCCAGCATCACCGCGGCGAACACCCGCCCTGAGGTCGCGCCGAAGCTGCGGCGGACGCCGATCTCGCGGATCCGTTGGCGCACGGTCACCAGCCCGATGTTGAGCACGCCGAGGCCGCCGAGCACCAGCACGACGATCCCCGCCCCGCGGATGGCCAGCCGGAGCACGGCCAGCGACTTCTCCACGCCCTCGGCGTCCATCCGGTAGGGGTCGACCTGGGCTCCGCCGAGCGCGAGGCCCAGGTCCCGGCGCACCGTCTCCATGACCTCGTCGGCCTGATCGGCATTCACCCAGACCTCCAGCGTGCTGGGCCCGCCGTACATCGCCTGCATCGGATCGACGGTCCCTGCGTCGCCCCAGGCGCCGCCGGACCGGTCGACGCGGTAGGCCAGCAGGTCGGACCCGTACCCCTCGCGGAGCACGCCGACGATCGTCGCGCGGACCGGGGTCGGCCCGCCGAGCACGACGGTGGGACGGGAGGAGAGGTCCGCAACCCCGAGGGCCTCGAGGAATGCCTCGTTGACAACCAGCGCCGGGCTCAGCGACGTGCGGTCGCCCTCCCGGAGCCAGCGGCCCTCGATCGGTTCCTTGCGGTGCAGTTCGCCGTAGGACGGCGAGACTCGCATCGTCTGCGCCCGCTGGGTGCCGCCCGGCATGCGGTACAGCCCCTCGCCGTAGGAGATGCTCGCCGACGTCGTGATGCCGTAGCGGTCGGTCAGGTCGGCGACCGCCGCGTCCCACGCCTCGGAGTCCGGCGGCATGCCGGTCGCGGGGTCGTAGGCGGAGACGCCGATCGTCGCCGGCCGCCCGCCCGTCCGCTCTGCTGTCTCCTGCTGCACCTGTGCGGCGAGCTGCCCGATCGCCGTCACCGACGTCATGGCGAACACCGCGAGGAAGACGCCGACCAGCGAGAGCACCACGCGGCTCTTGTGCACGCGGACCTCGTCCCAGGCCTCCGACAGCGCGCCGAGGACGCCGATCACGCCGTGCCCCGGTCCGACGTCGCGGCGCCCAGCGACCCGGCCTCGACCAGCGGCGAGAGGCGTCCGCCGTCCAGCCGGTAGCGCCGGCTCGCCAGGGCAGCCACCGACAGGTCGTGGGTGATGGTGATCAGCGCGGCGCCGTTCTCCGCCGTGGCCTGCGCCAGCAGCTGCATGACCTGCGCGCCGGTCTCGACGTCGAGGGCACCGGTGGGCTCGTCGGCGAGCACCACCCGGGGGCTGCGCACCAGCGCGCGGGCGATCGCCACCCGCTGCTGCTCGCCGCCGGAGAGCCGCTCGGGCACGTGGTCGGCGCGGGCGCCCAGCCCCACCCGGTCGAGCATCTCCGCCGCGGTGCGCCGCCGACGGAGGAAGTCGCGGCCGCGGGCGTAGAGCAGCGGCGCGGCCACGTTCTCCACCGCCGTGCGCCGCGGCAGCAGGTTGAACTGCTGGAAGACGAATCCGAACACCTCGCCGCGCAGCCGCGACCGCCGCCGGGCGCGGAGGTGGTCGGTCGGCTCGCCGTCGAGCAGGTACTCACCGGCGGTCGGGGTGTCGAGGAGACCCAGGATGTTGAGCAGCGTGGACTTTCCCGACCCCGAACGCCCGACGATCGAGATGTGCTCGCCGGCCGCGACCTCCAGGTCCACACCGGTGAGGATCGGGAGCAGGCTGCCGTCGGGCAGGCCGACCTCCCGGCTGATGCCGCTCAGCGACAGCAGGTTCATCCGTACGGCCCGCCCATCATCTCGTCGTCGACGGTGTCGTCGGGCACCGGGATGAACTGGAGCACCTGCTCCCCCTCGGCCAGCCCCTCGCGCACCTCGACCTGGTCGCCGTCGCTCAGGCCGAGGGCGACGGGCCGCTCCTCCTGGGACCCGTCCTCGCCGACCACCCACACGTTGCCCTGCTGCACCGAGCCCTGGACGGCGGTGATCGGGACGACGAGCACGTTCTCCGCGATGCCGGCGTTCACCGCGACCGTCGCCGCCATGCCCGCGAACACCGTGGCGCCCGGCGGCACGGCGCACGTGGCGGTGGTTCCCCCGGAGGTCGGCGGCCCCATGAAGTCGCCGTTGCCCGTGTCGCCGCTCGTGGGCGCCGGCGCCGCACCCAGCGTGAGCCCGGTGCAGGTGAAGGGGGCCGGGCCGCCCTCGACCGTCACCTCGGCGGTGGCGGGCGGCGCGAGCAGCCGGAACTGCTCGGCCTGGGTCAGTGTCGCGGTCACCGAGAGGGTGCCCGGCGCGATCTCGCCGAGCTTGTCGCCCACCGAGACGACCTGGTCGACGAGCGCCTCCATCGAGGAGACGGTGCCCCCCGCGGGCGCGGGCACGGTGACCGTGCGGATCCGCGGCGGCCGCGGCGTCACCGTCGGATTGCCCTCGGCGTCGGTGCCCGTCGTCGCCTGCAACTGCTCCTCGACCCGGATCTCCAGCAGGCCCTGTCCCGGGGGAACGCCCCTCCCCTGGGGCGCCAGGATCCGGCGGACGGTCCCGGCGGCGGTCGCCCGGACCGGTACCGGGCTGTCGGCGACGACGGTGCCGCTGACCGTGACGGTGTTCGCGACGGTGCCGCGGGCCACCGGCAGCGCCGGCGACGTGAGGTCGAGCATCGGGGCGTCGGGGCCGCCGGCGGCGGGATCGGTTCCGCCGCGGAAGGCCAGCACGACCAGCGCCGCGGCGATCACCGCCCAGACGAGCAGGCGCAGCGCCGGGAAGACGAGGGTGCGGACCGTGCCCACGAGCGGCCTCCACAGTTCGGGCACCCATCGGTACCGGTGGCGCCGGACGATAGTGGGTGAGGGGCCGGTCACAGACCGTTTCGTTCGCGGCACGCGGGTGACCGAGATCGGCCTCCGTGAAGGGTTGGGTCGGCCGCACGCGGGCAGAACCCCTCCGCCCCCTCGCCGTTCCCCCCCTCATCGGAGGCTCCCGCATGCCCGCTCCCGTCGAATTCGCCGTCTGGGCGCCCCTGCCCGAACGCGTGCGAGTGCAGGTCGACGGCACAGTCCACGATCTGCGCCGGGACGACGGCGGATGGTGGCGCGCGGAGATCGAGGCGCGCCCGGACGCCGACTACGGCTTCCTCCTGGGCGACGACGACACGCCCCGGCCCGACCCGCGGTCGCGCCGTCAGCCCGAGGGCGTGCACGGCCTGTCCCGCCGGTTCGATCCCTCGGCGTACTCCTGGGGGGACTCCGCCTGGACCGGGCGCCCGCTGGCCGGCGGCGTCGTCTACGAGATGCACATCGGCACCTACACCCCCGAGGGCACGCTCGACTCGGCCATCGAGCGCCTGGACCACCTGGTCGGGATCGGCGTCGACTTCGTCGAGCTGCTGCCGGTGAACGCGTTCAACGGCACGCACAACTGGGGTTACGACGGCGTCCTCTGGTACGCGGTGCAGGAGACCTACGGCGGCCCGGAGGCCTACCAGCGGTTCGTCGACGCCTGCCACCAGCGCGGCCTCGGCGTGATCCAGGACGTCGTCTACAACCACCTGGGCCCGTCGGGGAACTACCTGCCGCTGTACTTCCCGATCTTCGCCGAGGGCGGCTCGAACACCTGGGGCGACTCGATCAATCTCAGCGGCCCGGACTCCGACGAGGTCCGTCGCTACATCCTCGACAACGTGCTGATGTGGCTGCGCGACATGCACGTCGACGGGCTGCGGCTGGACGCCGTGCACGCCCTCGTCGACGAGCGCGCCACCCCGATCCTCGAGCAGATGTCGGCCGAGGTGGACAAGCTCTCGGTCGCCGTCGGCCGACCGCTCACGCTCATCGCGGAGAGCGACCTGAACGACCCGCGGATGGTCACCCCCCGCGAGGCCGGCGGCAGCGGCATCCACGCGCAGTGGAGCGACGACTTCCACCACTCGCTGCACACCACGCTGACCGGTGAGGGCCAGGGCTACTACGCCGACTTCGCCGAGGCCGGTCTCGGCGGGCTGGCCAAGACGCTCACCGGCGCCTTCTTCCACGACGGCGCCTGGTCCAGCTTCCGCGGGCGCTCGCACGGCCGGCCGGTCGACACCGCCCGCCTGCCGGGCTGGAAGTTCCTCGGCTACCTGCAGGACCACGACCAGATCGGCAACCGGGCGACCGGTGACCGCATCTCCGAGACCCTCTCCCCCGACCTGCTCGCCGTCGGCGCGACGCTGGTGCTCACCACCCCGTTCACGCCGATGCTGTTCATGGGCGAGGAGTGGGGCGCGACGACCCCCTGGCAGTTCTTCACCAGCCACCCCGAGCCCGAGCTCGGCGAGGCGACGGCGAAGGGCCGCATCGGCGAGTTCGCCGAGCACGGCTGGGACCCGGCGGTCGTGCCGGACCCGCAGGACCCGGAGACCTTCACCCGGTCGAAGCTCGACTGGGCCGAGCCGGAGAAGGAGCCGCACGCCCGCCTGCTCGCGGTGCACAAGGCACTGCTCGCGCTCCGCAAGCAGCAGCCCGACCTGGTCGACCCCGATCTGACCGCGGTCGAGGTCAGCTGGGACGACGAGGACCGGACGATGACCGTGCACCGCGGCGCGCTGCGGGTCGTGGCCAACCTCGCCGGTCAGCCGCGGGAGATCGCCCTGGACCGGGCCGCGGTCGGCGTGGTCTTCTCCACCGGTGACGAGCCGCAGCTGGACGGGACGACCGTGACCCTCCCCGCGGAGAGCGCGGCGATCCTGAGCACCCGCTGACGTGCGCCGGCTCTTCCCGGACCCGGCCGAGCTCGACGACGACGCCCTCGTCGCGGCCTACCGCTGCCCGCCCGGCCGCTGGCTGCGGATGGACTTCATCGCCTCGCACGACGGCGCCATCACCGTCGACGGGGTGAGCGAGGGTCTGGGCTCCCCGGGCGACCGGCGGGTGTTCCGGACGCTGCGGGCGCTGGCCGACGTCGTGCTCGTCGGGCACGGCACCGCCGCCGCCGAGGGGTACCACCCGGTGCTGCCCGGCTCCGCGGTCGGCCGGCTCCGGGAGTCGCTGGGCCGCACGCCCTCGATGCCGGTCGCCGTCGTGTCCCGGCGGGCATCGCTCGACCCGGCGGGCGCCCTGGTCGCCGACGCCGTCTCCCCCACGATCCTGGTCACCTGCGGGGCCTCCGATCCGGACCGTCGCGCGGCGCTGACCGCCGCCGGAGTCGACGTGCTCGTCTGCGGCGACGACGACGTCGACCTGCCGGCGGCCCTCGACGCCCTCGCCGACCGCGGGCTCGAGCAGGTGACCAGCGAGGGCGGCCCGCAGCTGCTGCGCACGGCCCTGACCGCCGGGGCCGTCGACGAGCTCGACCTCTCGCTCTCCCCCACCCTGATCGGCGGTGAGACCCGGCTGCTCGACGGGGCGCTGGCCGGGCCCGTGCGCCTCTGCCTCCGTCAGGTGCTGGAGGAGGACGGGATGCTCTTCACCCGCTACACGGTGGGCGGCTCGAACCTCCCGTAGGCCGACGGGTTCAGCGAACGACGACCACCGTTCCGCGGATCGGGGCGCCGTCCGCTCCGGTCCACTGCGCCGTCACCGATCCCACGCCCGGCTGCTCGTCGTTGGCCGGCTGCAGGACGCGGACGACGTCGAGCGAGAGCTCGCGCCCGCCGTCGACGGCGAGGCTCACGACGGTGCGCTCGGCCTCGTCGTCGGTGACCCGCAGGACCGTCGCGCCGGCCACGGCGTCGAGGCCCCAGCGGCGGCCGACGGAGGGGTCGAGCGTGTCGCTCTCGCTCTGGTGCTGTGCCTCGACGTCGCCGGCCAGGAAGGCCAGCAGCTGGGCGACCGCCACCGGGTCGTGCGCCGCGTCGTAGATCCAGCGGGTGCCGAGGACGCCGTGCTCGGAGGTGCCGATCAGCCCCGGCTCCGCACCGGGCAGCTCGGCACCCCGGTAGGTCACCGGCACGAAGTACGTCGTGCCGTCGATGTCGGAGACGACCATGAACTCCAGCCCCACCTCACCTGCGGGGTCGTCGAGGCGGAACCCCCCGGCCCGGCCGAGCTCCGGGCGACCGGCGCCCCGGTACCAGGGCCGACCGGGCAGCCACTCGGTCAGCAGCTCGAGCTTGCCCGGGGCCATCGTCGTCCGGTGGATCGTCGCCATGCCCGCACCCTCGCACGCGGCCCGCGCGCACGCTCCCTCTGCCAGCTGGACCAGCTCACCGAGGTCGTCACCGCGATCGCCACCGGCGGGGCCCACGAGTCCGTCGTGGTGGGCGACGGAGGGGTCCGGGAGGAGGGGGTCGGCGTCGACTAGCCCCGCGGATCGAAGGAGTCGCGGCCGTAGGTCCCGTCCCCCGACGCGGTGACGCGGGTCCTTCCGCCCTGGACCGGCGTCGAGGAGGGCTGATCCGAGGGCCGCCGGGTCGGTCGGCGTCACCCCCGACTGCTTCACTGACCGGCATGGATCTCCCCGTGCAGCCGCCGGTGAAGCCGATGCTGGCCAAGGCCGCGACGAAGGTGCCCGTCGGCGACTTCCTGTACGAGCCCAAGTGGGACGGCTTCCGCTGCATCGTCTTCCGCGACGGCGACGAGGTGGAGCTGGGCAGCCGCAACGAGCGCCCGCTGACCCGCTACTTCCCCGAGGTGGTCGCGGCGGTCAAGGAGCAGCTGCCCGAGCGCTGCGTCGTCGACGGCGAGATCATCGTGCCGCGCGGGGACCGGCTGCACTTCGAGGCGCTGCTCCAGCGCATCCATCCCGCCGAGTCCCGGATCAACCTGCTCGCCGAGCAGACGCCGGCCTCCTTCGTCGCCTTCGACCTGCTGGCCCTCGGCGACGAGTCGCTGCTGGAGGCGCCGTTCTCCGAGCGGCGCAGCCGGCTGGAGACGGCGCTGGCAGGGGTGCACGCCCCCCTCTACCTGACCGGGGCGACGCGGGACCCCGCGACGGCGGAGCGCTGGTTCGAGACGTTCGAGGGCGCCGGCCTGGACGGCGTCGTCGCCAAGGCCGCCGACCTTCCCTACGGCCCCGACCAGCGGCTGATGACCAAGGTGAAGCACGTGCGCACCGCCGACTGCGTGGTCGCCGGGTTCCGCTGGCACAAGAGCGGGCCGATCGTCGGCTCCCTTCTGCTGGGCCTGTACGACGACGGCGTCCTCCAGCACATCGGCGTCGCCGCCTCCTTTCCGATGAAGCGCCGAGCGGAGCTGGTCGAGGAGCTGGCGCCCTACCGCGCCGAGGCGCTCGACGGGCACCCGTGGCAGGACTGGGCCAACGCCCAGGTCCAGGAGAACGGGGAGAACCGCATGCCGGGGGCGGTCAGCCGGTGGAACGCGAAGAAGGACCTCTCCTGGGTGCCGCTGCGCCCGGAACTGGTGGTCGAGATCAAGTACGACCAGCTCGAGGGGCGACGACTTCGTCACACCGGTCAGTTCCTCCGCTGGCGCCCCGACCGGGACCCGCTCAGCTGCACGTACGACCAGCTCGACGTGCCGGTTCGCTACGACCTGGCCGAGGTGCTCGAGGGGTGACAGCGCGCGATGGCGGCACCGTCAGGTCGCTCGATCGGGAGCGAGCGCCTGCACGGGGACCGCGAGCCTCCTAGTCTCGTGATCATGCGTCTGCACCGTGGCCTCCCGGCCGTCGCGTCCAGCCTGCTGCTGGCCCTCCCGCTGGCACTGGCCGGGTGCACCTCCTTCGGCGACAGCTCCCCCGACCCCGCGGCCGCCAGTGCCACGCCCACGGAGGCCGAGCCGCAGCCGATCGAGTGGAGCGACTGCGACGCCCAGATCCAGCCGTTGATCGAGGGCCAGCAGGGCAGCGAGCGGGACATCTTCTTCGAGTGCGGTCGCACCGAGGTGCCGATCAGCTACGACGAGCCGAGCGGCGCGACGCTGCCGCTGTTCCTCGTCCGCGCCAAGCCCGCCGGGCAGACCGAGCGGATCGGCTCGCTGGTCGTGAACCCCGGCGGTCCCGGGGGCTCCGGCGCCGACGCGGCGATCGGACTGGCGCTGACCCTCCCCGAGGACGTGCTGCGGCGCTTCGACGTCGTCGGCTTCGACCCGCGCGGGGTGGGGCTCTCGACGCCGGTGGAGTGCATCCCCGGCCAGCTCAAGGACCGGCTGGTCGCCGCCGAGCCGCGGCCGACCACCGCCGAGCAGCTCGACGACGTGTTCGCCCTCACCCGCGAGGTGGCCGAGGGCTGCGCCGAGGAGTACGGCGACGCCCTCGGCACCTTCAACACCGTCGACACCGCACGCGACATGGAGCAGCTGCGCGAGTCCCTCGGTGACGAGCAGCTGACCTACCTCGGCTACTCCTACGGGACGACGCTGGGCTCCACCTACGCCGAGCTCTTCCCCGACCGGGTGCGGGCGATGGTGCTCGACGCCGCGGTGGACCCCGACACCGATCTCGTCGGCGACGCCGAGGCGAGCGCCGCAGGCTTCGAGGGGGGCTTCAACGCCTTCGCCGACAACTGCAAGGCGCTCATCGCCGGCTGCCCCCTGGGCCCCGACCCCCGCCTCTTCGTGGACGACCTGCTGGCCCAGGCCGCGGGCGCCCCGATCCCCAGCAGCGCCGAGGGCGAGACCCGGCAGGCGACGCCGGGCGTCGTCGTCACCGCCGTCCAGGCCGCGTTGTACGACACCGCCTCCTGGCCGCAGCTGGCCCAGGGCCTGCGTGCGGCCCGGGACGGCGACGCCAAGGCGCTGTTCTCCCTGGCCGACCAGCTCACCGGCCGCCTCGAGGACAAGTCCTACTCGAACCTGCTGGACGCCAACCTCGCGATCAACTGCGCCGACACCGACGAGACGGTGGAGGAGAGCGAGATCCGGGCTCTGGTCGCCGAGTGGAGCCAGGAGTACCCGCTCTTCGGCGCCGGCTCCGCGGCCGGGCTGTTCACCTGCTCGGTCTGGGACGCCGACCGCACGCCCCTCCCGGACCGGGACGCCGAGGGCAGCGCCCCGATCCTCGTGGTGGGCAACCAGGGCGACCCCGTCACCCCGCTGCCCGGCGCCGTCGACATGGCGGAGGACCTGACCAGCGGTGTCCTGCTCACCTGGCAGGGTCAGGGCCACACGGCCTATCCGAAGACCGACTGCGTCACGGCGGCCGTGAACGCCTACCTGATCGACCTGGTGGCTCCCCTGGACGGGCTGACCTGCCCGGCCTGACCTGCCCGGCCTGATGACGGAACGACGAGCGGAGCGGGTGCCATGGCCAGCAGCAAGGACGCCGTCGTCCTCGACGTCGACGGGCACGAGGTGCGCGTCTCCAACCCGGAGAAGCCCTACTTCGGGGACCTGGGGATCCGGAAGATCGACGTCGTCGAGTACTTCATCGCCGTCGGCGAGGGCATCCTCTTCGCGCTGAAGGACCGGCCGACGACGCTCGAGCGCTGGCCCGGCGGGGTCTTCGACGGCGCCCGGATCTCCACGCGGATGGACAACAGCGGCGACGCGTTCTACCAGAAGCGGGTGCCCAAGAACGCTCCGCCGTGGGTGCCGACGGCGCACATCACCTTTCCCAGCGGCCGCACCGCCGACGAGATCGCCCCCGACTCGGTCGCCGTCGTGGCGTGGTGCGCCAACCTCGGCACGCTGACCTTCCACCCGTGGCCGGTGGGCAAGGCCGACGTCGAGTCGCCGAACCAGATCCGCATCGACCTCGACCCGCAGCCGGGCACCGACTTCTCCGACGCCGTGTGGGTGGCCCCGCACGTGCGCGAGCTGCTGCACGAGTTCGGCATGGAGGGCTGGCCGAAGACCTCGGGTGGGCGCGGCGTGCACATCTACGTGCCGATCCAGCCGCGCTGGACCTTCACCGAGGTGCGCCGGTCGGTCATCGCCTTCGGCCGTGAACTGGAACGCCGCCTGCCCGACCGCGTGACGATGTCGTGGTGGAAGGAGGAGCGCGGCGAGAAGATCTTCATCGACTACAACCAGATGGCGAGGGACCGCACGATCGCGTCGGCGTACTCGATCCGCCCCAAGCCGCACGCCCCGGTGTCCGCGCCGGTGGACTGGGACGAGCTCCCCGACGTCTCACCGTTCGACTTCGACGTCCGCACCATGCCGGCGCGGTTCCGCGAGGTCGGTGACAAGCACGCCGGGCTCGCCGAGCACGCCTTCGACATCACCGGGTTGCTGGAGCTGGCGGACAAGCAGGAGGCCGACGCCGGGATGGGCGACCTGCCGTATCCCCCGGACTACCCGAAGATGCCGGGCGAGCCGATGCGGGTCCAGCCCAGCCGCGCGCGGAAGTCCGCGGCGGCCGAGGGCTGACCCTGCGACTCAGTCGGCGGCCGCGCGCTCCTCGCGGAGCGCCTGGAACACCCGGCGGCGCAGCGAGTCGCCGTCGGCCTCGGGGACGTCGAGGAACTTCACGGACAGCAGCCACCGGGGCCCCTGCACCGTGTGCCGGACGATCTCGCCCCTGAGGTGCACCGTGCGCTCGTTGAGGGCGACGCTGATGTCGAGCCGGGAACCGTTGTCCGGCGGCAGCCCCCACCCGTCGACCAGGGCACGCAGCCCGGCCTCGCTGAGGTCGACCGTCAGTCCCGACAGCATGCCGTCGGTCCACGGCATGGTCACCGGCACCTCGGCGCGGGCGCGCACGGCGCGGCGGCGCTGGCTGCGCTCGGCCGCACCGGTGGCCGTCAGGTTCCAGAGGACGTCCTCGCCCTCGTCGTCGAGCCCGGTGATCTTGGCCGGGAGCGTGCGCTCCTCGTAGCCGGAGACCCAGTAGAGCTCCACGGAGTCACCCGGCTTGACCGAGGTCTTCCAGGCGGTGCCCTCGCCGTGCGGACGCACCGAGATGACGAACTCCGTCGACACCTCCACGGAGGCCGTCACGGTGATGCCGCGGGCCACCAGGGTGACGTCGGCGGACGTGCTCACCTCCGGCCGGACAGCGTTGGTGTCGCTCATCGGGATCCTCCACCTGCACACATAAGGAACGGGACGGCCTCGTGACCGTGTCGGCCACAGTTAAGCGACAGGCCGTCCGCCACCCTGTGTATCGGCGGGCGTGTCCCGCAGGTTTTCGCCTGCGGGACAGGCCTCACCCCCTGGGGTGAGGCCCGGTTTCGGCGCTCAGGAGGCGAGCCGGTGGGCCCCCGCGCCGAGGGCGTGCGCGGCGAGAGCAGCCGGACCGGCCACCTCCATCGCCAGGGTCGCGGCCGCGACGGCCGCCCGCAGCGCGACCGCCGACTCCGCGAGACGGTCGGCCAGGATGAGGTCCAGGTCGGCGTCGTGCAGGTCGTCGATGTCCCGCAGGAGCACGCCGAGCCCGTCCTGGGCGGCGAGGTGGAGGGGCGCGAAGGGGGCGGCTGCGGTGCGCATCGAGGTTCTCCTGGTTTCGGTGCTGAGTGCCGGATCCGTCCGGCTTTCTCACCGTGGGGCCCCAGGCGCACGGTGGTGCCGAGAGAACCGCAGGAAAACCGCAAGACAGCCGACCGTCGCTGCTTCCCGCAGCGCGGTGCCGGCGCCCCTCCCCCGCACGGGTGAGGCGGCTTGCCTTCGTCCCCTCCAGGCCTCAGGCACCCCCCGACCGGGGCCGATGCAGGGTCAGGAGTTCCGACGGAGGGAAAATCGTGAGGGCCTGGCTGCTGGTGTACGGCGTCTGCTACGTCGTCATCGAGATGGTCGGCCACTCCCTCGCGACCGTCGGCTGGCCGCGGATCACCGCCCTGGACGTGGCGACGGCGGTGACCGACGCGTTCCTCACCGTCTCCCTGGCCCTCGCCGCACTGCTCGGGCTCAAGCTGGGCGCTGAGCGCTGGGGCCGGTCCGTCGCCTCGCGACTGACCGGCGACGAGCCGGTCGAGTGGGAGCGAGCGGCGCCGATCGGCGTCCGCTCCTGGCGTCCGGAGCCGCTGGCCCTCCCGTCGGCCCCCGCGCCGGCGCCGTCATCGGGCAGCACCTACACGATCGGCGCGTACAGCCGTCGTCGCCGGACCGCCCCCTCCTTCCCGGAGGAGCCCGGCCACCTGCTGTGACCGGTCAGCCGCGTTCCGCCGCGCCCGGAAGAGTCGCAGGTCACAGTTCTGCGGCAGCGTGTTCCCTTCCGGTGAACATTCGCTAGGGTCGTGGCGTCGGGAAGGCCCTGCGCTATGGCAGGACCCCGATGCACCACCTCAGCTAGGAGCGAGCAATGCCCGAAGGAACTGTCAAGTGGTTCAACGCGGAGAAGGGGTTCGGCTTCGCCACCCCCGACGGCGGCGGACCGGACGTCTTCGTCCACTACTCGGCCATCCAGTCCAGCGGGTACCGCTCGCTCGATGAGGGCCAGCGGATCGCGTTCGACATCGAGCAGGGCCAGAAGGGCCCGCAGGCTGCGAACGTCACCCCCCTCTGATCTTCGGATCGGTCTGATCGTCTGATCAGCGCAGCGCCCCCGCCCGGAACTCCGGGCGGGGGCGCTGTCGTTCGTGGTGCTGTCGTTCGTGGTGCCGTCGTTCGTGGTGCCGTCGTTCGTGCGGCTGCTCAGCGCCTGCGCGGCACGTACCCGCCGATGAGCGACTGCATGAGCAGCGCGCCGGCATCCGGTCCGACGGCGACCGCCGCATCGGCCAGAGCGCGCCACCGCTGCCGCTCGACGTCGATGGGCGCGTTCGCCGCCCGGGCCTCCACCTGCTCCAGCAGCCGGTCCCACTCCCCCTGCGGCGTCGGCCACAGGCCGGCCAGCCGCCGCGCCTCGGCCGAGATGGCCGTGATCCGCACGATGTCGCCGGCGTGGTTGGTGATCGGCTCGATGAAGCCCGCGGCCGCCAGCGCCTTCGCCGCCGAGACCACCTCGGCCTTGGGCAGGCCGCTGGCGGGCACCACCGCGCCGAGCAGATAGGGCGAGCCACCGTGCTCGGGACCGTCGACCAGCCGGGCGATGGCCCGCAGCACCGGGAGGTCGCGGGTGAACCAGGCGTCGGGCAGCGGTGCGTCAGGGGTGCTCACTCCCCCAGTGTCCGGCATGCCACCGCCCCGCCCACCCGTCCGGGTGAGCGGGGCGGTGGAGCGCCGGCTCGCGAGGCGGGCCCGCGGCGGTGATCCCGGGAATGGTGCTGCGGCCCCGCTCGTTCGTTCCGGCATGACCACCTCCGCATCGCAGCCCAAGGTCGCCAGGACCGACGAGGAGTGGCGCGCGCAGCTGTCCCCCGAGGAGTACGCGGTGCTCCGCCAGGCCGGAACCGAGCGGGCCTGGACCGGTGAGTACGTCGACACCAAGACCGTCGGCGTCTACGAGTGTCGCGCCTGCGGCGCCGAGCTGTTCCGCTCGGAGACCAAGTTCGACTCGCACTGCGGCTGGCCGTCGTTCTACGAGGCCTCCGCCGAGGACAACGTGATCCTCCGCGAGGACCGCAGCTACGGGATGATCCGCACCGAGGTGCTGTGCGGCACCTGCCACAGCCACATGGGGCACCTCTTCGACGACGCCCCGCAGACGCCCACCGGCGACCGCTACTGCATCAACTCGGTGTCCATCCGGCTCAAGCCGGCCGAGTAACCGCATCCGTACGCATGAGGGCGGCCACCGAGTGCTCGGTGGCCGCCCTCATGCGTCTGCGCGCGGTTATGGCAGGTCTCGGACCAGCTCCGCGACCGGCTTGCGGGTGCCGGTGTAGAACGGCACCTCCTCGCGCACGTGCCGGCGGGCGCGGCTGGCCCGCAGGTCGCGCATGAGGTCGACGATGCGGTGCAGCTCGTCGGCCTCGAAGGCGAGCATCCACTCGTAGTCGCCCAGCCCGAACGAGGCCACCGTGTTGGCCCGGACGTCGGGATACGGCCGCGCCTGCATGCCGTGCTCCTTGAGCATGTCGCGCCGCTCCTCGTCGGGCAGCAGGTACCACTCGTAGGACCGCACGAACGGATAGACGCAGACGAAGCGGCGCGGCTCCTCGTCGGCGAGGAACGCCGGGATGTGGCTGCGGTTGAACTCCGCGGGGCGGTGCAGCGCCATCTGCGACCAGACCGGGTCCAGCCGCCGGCCCAGCGCCGTGCGCCGGAACCGGGTGTAGGCCTCCTGCAGCGCCTCGGCCGAGGAGGAGTGCCACCACACCATCAGGTCGGCGTCGGCCCGCAGGCCGCTGAGGTCGTAGGTGCCGCGGACGACGACGTCCTTGCCGGCCAGCTCCTCGATCAGGGCCGCCGCCTCGTCGCCGGCGGCGCTCCGCTGCTCGTCACCGAACGGCTGCGCCAGCTTGAACACCGACCACATCGTGTACCGGATGCTGGCGTTCAGCTCGTTGGCCCGCTTGCCGATGCTGCGCTCGTCGACCTGGTCGCTCATGCCGCCATTGTCGCGCGCGGCGCCGCACGGCAGGGCGCGCGGGTCTGTGATCTAGGCCGGGACGGCGACCATCGGCGGCCGCGACCGCCCGGGCAGACAGGCCGCCGCGGCCAGCAGCAGCGCGACGCCGTCCTCGAGGAGGGCTGCCTGCAGGTCCGGCATGCGGCTGCTCGCCCACCGCCGCCAGGCCAGGCCGCCGGTGGAGCCGGCGGCGGCCCCGGCCAGCGCGGCCAGCACCGGCAGCGCCCCGTTGACCCGCTCCCGCTCGGCCAGCCGCGAGGCTCCGGTCGACGCCCCGAGCAGCCGGGAGGAGAACGCTCCCGGCGTGGTGCGGTCGGGGGTCCTCGGCTGCTTGTCACCGGTCAGCTCGGCGCCGACCGCCACCACGGCGAGGGCCTTGCGCAGTCCCGAGGTCCGTCCCGGCAGCCCGGGCCGGGACGGCGCGGTGAGCGCCGGCCCCGCCAGCCCCAGCGAACCCCGGCAGCCGGTGGCCACGCCCAGCAGCGCCGACCGCACGACCATCCCGGCCGACGCCGGTCCGCGGGGGTCGGCCCGCTCCTGCTCGGCCGGCACGTTCTCCAGGACCGTCTGGACCGCGGCGCCGAAGGCGAGGTGCGGAACGGCGTCGGCCAGCCACTCCTGCGTCGTCCACGTGCGCGGGTCGTCCACTCCGAGCCCGGCGATGGCGCCGTCGGTCAGCGCCATCGACGTCGCCCCGGCGACGACCGCGCCGACCGGGGCGGGGAGCCGGACGCCGGCGGAGCGCAGCGCACTGGCGGCCACCCCGGTCGCCAGCCCGTTCCCGATCCCGGCCAGCGCGCCGAGGGCGCTGCGCCGGTTGCGGCGGGTGGCGCCGCGTCCGGGCACGTCCTGGTCGATCCTCGACGCGACGGCATCGACGATCCGGTCGGGCACGGTGCTCGCACCGCGGCCGCGCGCGGCCATGTCGAGGTAGTTGACGGCGTCGAGGACGACGGTGCCCAGGGCGCCGGCCGCCAGGCCGCGGACGAAGGTGCTGGTCATCCTCCGACCCTGCGGGTCCGGAGTCGCACCTGCAACCGCGTGGTGCTCAGTCCGCCGTCCGCCCCGCGTCGGGACGGGCGGGTCCGTGTGCCTCGCGGCAGTCACCGCACGACGCCATCCAGACGTGGTGGCGGAGGCATCGGACGGTGGTCGTAGGGACGGTCTTCCTGCGGTTCGGGTGATACGTCGTGCTCACCCGCAGTCCAACGCCGGCCGACGTCCGATGATGCCCGGGGTTCACAGCAGCGCGTCGACGGCGCGGGAGGCGTCCCGGATGCAGGCGGGGATGCCCAGCCCGCCGAACGCCGCGCCCGCGATGCCCAGCCCGGGCACCTCGGCGACGGCCGCGCGGATCGCGTCGACCCGGGCCGGATGGCCGACGAGGTACTGCGGCAGCCCGCCACCCCAGCGCACCACTGCCGTCTCCATCGGCTCCGGGCGAGCGAGCTCCAGCAGGTCGGCGACGTCGGCGACCACGGCGGCGGCGAGATCCTCGTCGGTGCGCTGCAGCTCGGACTCGTCGCGGAACCGGCCCACCGACGAGCGCACCAGCAGCACGTTCCCTCCGAGGTGCGGCCACTTCGACGAGGAGACGGTCACGCCCTTCACCAGCCGCCCGGTCACCGGCGGCACGAGCAGCCCGGAGCCGGCGTCGACGTCCTGGGCGGGAAACGCCATCGCGACGACGGCCATCGACGCGTACGGGATCCCCTGCAACGGCTCGACGGCGTCCGGCGCCACCCGGCCGAGCAGCCGGGCGGCCTTCCCCGCGGGCGCGGCGACCAGCACGGCGTCGGCGGTCAGCACCTCCGGCGTGGCGACCTGCCCGGTCGAGACCTCGAACCCGGTGGCGGTGCGTCGGATCCCGTGAGCGGGGGTGCGCAGCCGGACCTCGGCGCGGGCGGCCGCGACCAGCGCGGCGGGCAGGGACCCGATGCCCTCGTCGACGGTCATGAACACCGGCCCGTCGACGTCGCCGCGGCTGCGGGCGCCGGCGTCGCGGGCGGCCGCCGCCGCGGCGAGCACCGAGCCCTCGGACAGGTGCGCGAAGAGCGCCGGCATCGTCGCCTGCAGCGAGAGCTCGTCGGCCCGGCCGGCATAGACCCCGCCGAGCAGCGGCTCGACCAGCCGGTCGACCACCTCGTCGCCGAGCCGCTCGCGCAGCAGCCCGCCCACGGAGACGTCGCCGGCCACGATGAGCGGCGGCAGGTCCGCCTCCGCCCGCACCCGCGCCACGCCCGCGGGCGACAGGAAGCCGTCGAGCCCGTCCGCCGAGGTCGGAACGCCGAGCACCGTGCCGGCCGGCAGCGGGAACCGCCCCTCGGGCAGCACCACCGACGCCTGCGTGGTCGCCGGCGCGACCAGCCGATGCCCCAGTCCGAGCGCCTCGACCAGCGCGATCGCCTCGGGAACCCGCGCGAGCATCGCCTCCGGGCCGGTGTCGTACCAGTGCCCGGCCAGCTGGATCCGGTGTGCCTTGCCGCCGATCCGGTCGCCCGCCTCGAGAACGACGATCTCGTCGTCGGGCCGGCGCCGGCGCCACTCGAAGGCGGCGGCCAGGCCGGTGATGCCGGCCCCGACGACGACCAGGCGCCGACTCATGGAGTCGTGAGCTCGTGGACCAGCTCGACGACGTGGGTGAGCACGCCGGGATCGGTGTCGGGCAGCACGCCGTGGCCGAGGTTGAAGATGTGCCCGCGGGCCGCCTTCGCCTGCTCGACGACGCGGCACACCTCGCGGTCGACGGTCTCCCGGTCGGCCAGCAGGACGGCGGGGTCGAGGTTGCCCTGCAGCGACCGCCCCTGGCCCACCCGGCGGGCGGCCTCGTCGAGCGGGATCCGCCAGTCGACGCCCACGACGTCGGCACCGGCGTCGCCGATCAGCGGCAGCAGCTCTCCGGTGCCCACTCCGAAGTGGATCCGCGGCACGTCGCGCTCGCCCAGTCCGTCGAACACGGCGCGGGAGTGCGGCAGCACGCGCTCGGCGTAGTCGGCCGCGGACAGCACGCCGGCCCAGGAGTCGAACTGCTGCACGGCGGAGGCGCCGGCGTCGATCTGCGTCCGCAGGAAGGTGGACGAGGACACCGACAGCTTCTGCAGCAGCCGCGACCAGGCCTCCGGCTCGGCGTACATGAACGCCTTGGTGCGGGCGTGCTCCTTCGACGGGCCGCCCTCGATCAGGTAGGTCGCCAGCGTGAAGGGCGCACCGGCGAACCCGATGAGCGGCGTCGACCCGAGCTCGGCGACGAGCCGGCGGACCGCCTCCTCCAGGAAGCCCAGCTGCCCGGGCTGGAGGTCGGGCAGCGCGTCGACGTCGGCGACGGTGCGCACCGGATTCGCCACGACCGGGCCGACGCCCGGCTTGATCTCGATGTCCACCCCGGCGACGACGAGGGGCAGCACGATGTCGGAGAAGAAGATCGCCGCGTCCACCCCGTGCCGGCGCACCGGCTGCAGGGTGATCTCGGTGATCAGATCGGGGTCCTGGCAGGCGTCGAGCATCTTGGTGCCGGCGCGCAGGGCCCGGTACTCGGGCAGCGAACGTCCGGCCTGGCGCATGAACCACACCGGGGTGCGGCTCACCGGGAGGCCGCGTGCGGCACGGACGAGATCGGAATCGGCCGGGGACCCCGACACTGCAGCAGCACTCACGGACGTCGATTCTCCCAGACGGGTGCCAGTCGGTCTCCCGGCGCGTCGGGTGGACGTGCGGCGCGTCTGCGGCCCCGCTCGTCCACCCGGCCTACTCTGCGCTCGTGGAGCCGCGCAACCTGGCGAACGCCGGGGAACCCGCCCGGGACGTCCCTGACGTCCCGGCGGCCTTCCGCGCCGCCCTCGAATCCCTGGCCGCCGTCGTCGTCCGGCCGGAGATCGAGCTCGAGCCCATCCCCGCCCCGCAGCGCCTGGCGCCGTTCGCGCACGCGGTCGCGGCGAACGTCCTCGATCCCGACGACCCCGAGGACGACATCGCCAGCGCACGCTTCATCGTGCTGTTCGACCCCGAGGGCCACGAGGCCTGGAACGGGACGATGCGCTGCGTCGGCTACCTCTCCGCGGAGACAGACGAGGAGCTGGTCGACGACGCGATGTTCTCCGAGGTCGCCTGGAGCTGGCTCACCGACGCCCTCGCCGAGGCCGGCGCCGGTTCCCACACCGTCGGCGGCACCGTGACCCGGACGGCGTCCACCCGCTTCGGGGAGCTCGCCGGCCCCGAGCACTCGGTCGACGTCGAGATGCGCGCCTCCTGGACCGCGGAGGACACCGACCTCGGGCGGCACCTGCAGGCGTGGCTCGAGGTCCTGGGCAATGCGGCCGGTCTTCCGCCGCCCGGGGTGCGGCTGCTGGGTCCCTCCGACCGGGTCGGTAGCGAGACTCTCTAACATCGGACCGGCGGAACGGGCAGCAGCCCGACAGACGAGGACCGGCAAGAAGGTGGACGGCAACTGAGCACCGACCCCGCTCCCGAACCGGAGCAGGACACCGCTCCGGAGGCGACCCCGCTCCTGGCCCCGCGAGACGGTCTCCCCCCGGTCATCGAGACGTCCACCCAGCTGGTCGAGTACGCCGAGGCGCTGCGCGCGGGCACCGGCCCGGTCGCCGTCGACGCCGAGCGCGCCTCCGGCTACCGCTACGGCCAGAAGGCCTACCTGGTCCAGCTGCGCCGCAACGGCTCCGGCACCGGCCTGGTCGACCCCGTCCCTCTGCCGGACCTGTCGGTCCTCCAGGCGGCGATCGCCGAGGCCGAGTGGGTGCTGCACGCGGCCAACCAGGACCTCCCCTGCCTCGCCGAGATCGGGCTGGTCCCCGCGCGGATCTTCGACACCGAGCTGGCCGCCCGTCTCGCCGGACTCCCCCGGGTGGGCCTGGGCGCCGTCGTGGAGTCCCTGCTCGGGTTCTCGCTGCAGAAGGGGCACTCCGCCGCGGACTGGAGCACCCGGCCGCTGCCCGAGGAGTGGCTGGTCTACGCGGCGCTGGACGTCGAGGTGCTGGTCGACCTGCGGGACGCCCTGGCCGCGATCCTCGAGGAGCAGGGCAAGACCGAGTGGGCCCGGCAGGAGTTCGAGGCGATCCTCGCCGCCGGCCCGCCTGCCCCCAAGCTGGATCCGTGGCGGCGCGCCTCCGGCATGCACGCGCTGCGCAGCCGTCGCCAGCTGGGCATGCTCCGGGCGATCTGGGAGGCCCGCGACATGCTGGCCCGCAAGCGGGACATCGCGCCCGGCCGCGTGCTGCCCGACGCCGCGATGGTGGCCGCCGTCCAGGCCGACCCGAAGAACGAGGGCGCGCTGCTGGAGCTGCCGGTGTTCCGCGGGCGGGCCAACCGCCGCCTGGTCGCGCACTGGTTCACCGCACTGGCCCGCGGCAGGGCGCTGCCCGAGGACGAGCTGCCGCTGCAGAGCAAGCCCGGTGACGGCCCGCCGCCGGTGAATCGGTGGGCCGACCGCGACCCCGCCGCGGCCACCCGGCTGCAGGCGGCCCGCGCGGGGCTCGCCGAGCTGTCCGAGAAGCACTCGGTGCCGGTGGAGAACATCGTCTCCCCCGACCTCGTGCGCCGGATCATGTGGAGCCCGCCGGAGCCGCGGGAGCGCTCCGGCGTCGAGGCCGCGCTGCGCGCCGCCGGCGCCCGGGAGTGGCAGGTCGAGCTGACCGCCGACCTGCTCACCGACGCCCTCACCCGCGCCTAGCGCCCAGCCTGCGGCGAGATACGCCGACAGGGGCCCCGGACCGTGTCCGAGAGCCCCTTTCGGCGTATCTCGAGGGGTCGTTCGTCCCCTCGCGTGGAGCGCCTGCCGCCCGCCGGCGCTGAGCACGGCGGGCGGCAGGGGTCAGTGGCCGGTCGCCGCCGCCCGGCGGCGGGCCAGCGCGTCCACGCTCGCGGCGAGCAGCAGCACGCCACCGGTGATGATGTAGTTCAGGTACGCCTCGACGCCCAGCAGGCCCAGGCCGTTGGCGATGATCGCCACGACCAGACCACCGAGGACGGCGTCGCGCACGCGGCCACGGCCACCGAAGAGGCTCGTGCCACCGATGACCGCCGCACCCACGGCGTACAGCAGCGCGTTGCCGCCGCCGGACCCCGGGGCCACCGAGCCCAGTCGCGCGGCGGCCACGATGCCGCTGATGGCCGCGAGCGTGGACCCGATCACGAAAACCGAGACCTTGATCTTCGTGACGTTGATGCCGGCCCGCCGCGCCGCCTCGGCATTGCCACCGACGGCGTAGATGTGCCGCCCGAAGCTCGTCCGGCCGAGCACGAAGGTCAGCAGCAGCAGGAGCAGGATCACCAGCGGGATCGCGTACGGGATGCCGGCGAGCACCACCGCGGGCGAGGGCGCCCGGTCGACGCTGAGCACGGCCGTCACGAGGACGACCACCGCGGCGATGACCGCGATGCGCAGCACGATCACGGCGAGGGGCTGGTGGGCCAGACCCTTGGCCTTCTGGGTGCGCCAGCGGTTGAGCTGGAGCGCCGCGTAGAGGGCCACCACTACGAGCGCGAGGACCCAGCCCAGGGCGACCGGCACGTTGCGGTCGCTGATGCCCGAGATGACCTCGTCGCGCACCGGCACGGTGCCGCCCTGGCCGATGAGCCGCAGGGTCACACCCTGCCAGCCCAGGAGCAGCGCCAGGGTGACCACGAACGACGGGATGCCGATCAGCCCGACGAGACTGCCGGTGAAGAGGCCGATCGCGACGCCGGTGACGATCGCCGCCGCCACCGAGACGTACCAGGGGGCGCCGGCGTCGGCGAGCAGCTTGGCCATGACGGCCGCGCAGACGCCGCTGACGACGCCCGCGGACAGGTCGATCTCCCCGAGCAGGAGGACGAAGACCAGGCCCATCGCCAGGATGATGATCGGCGCCGCCTGGTCGGCCAGGTTGGCCATGTTGCGGGGGGTCAGGAACGTCTCCGGCCGAAGGACGAAGAACAGCACGCCCAGGGCGACGATGCCGAGGATCGCGGGCAGCGCCCCCAGGTCACCGCCCCGGACCCGGGAGATGTAGGCGCGGGCCGAGCCGCCGAGCGAGTCGACGCTGCGGTCGCCCTCGAAGCCGCCGGGCTCCTGCGCGCTCGGGGAGTCGGTGATGGTGTTGCTGGACATGCGTTCAGACCTCCACGGCCGCGACGGTGGCGGGAGCGATGCCGATGTCGCCCGACCGGCCCGCGGTGATCAGTTCGATGACCTGGCCGCGGTTGACCTCCGAGATCGGGATGTCCGCAGCCATGCGACCGAGGTAGAGAGCGGCGACCCGGTCGGCCACCTCGAAGACGTCCACCATGTTGTGGGAGATGAAGACGACGGCGTGGCCGGTGTCGGCGAGCCGTCGGACGAGGTCGAGCACCTGGCGCGTCTGTGCGACACCGAGGGCCGCGGTCGGCTCGTCGAGGATGACGACCTTGGACTCCCAGAGCACGGCCTTGGCGATGGCGACGGTCTGCCGCTGGCCACCGGAGAGGCTCGAGACGAGCTGGCGCACGGACTTGAGCGTCCGGACCGACAGCTTGCTGAGGGTGTCGCGGGCGGCCTCCTCCATGGAGACCTCGTCGAGGACGAAGCCGTTCTTGCGCTCGCGCCCGAGGAACATGTTCTGGACGACGTCGAGGTTGTCGGCCAGCGCGAGGTCCTGGTAGACGACCTCGATGCCCAGCTTGGCCGAGTCCCGGGGACCGGAGACGTCGACGGGGGTGCCATCGAAGAGGATCTGGCCGTCGTCGATCGGGTGGATGCCCGCGATCGCCTTGATCAGCGTGCTCTTGCCCGCCCCGTTGTCACCGACGAGCGCGGTGACCTGACCGGGGTAGACCTTCAGGTCCACGCCGTGCAGGACCTGGTTGGCGCCGAAGCTCTTGTCGACGCCACGGAGCTCGAGGATCGGGGTCCTGTCCTCCGGCTGCGGCACGCTCACGAGGCTTCCTCTCTGGAGGGACGTGCGGATCGGGGCGCCCTCCGGATGCGGAGGGCGCCCCGACTGCAGGGGATTACTTGATGCCGAGCTCGGTGCAGGCGGCGGCGAACTCGCCGGTGCACAGCTCCTCGGCGGTGACGAACTCGTCGTCGACGACGTCCTTGACGTTGTCCCGGAAGATCGAGATCGGGGTCAGCAGGACCGACGGGACCTCGCGGTCGCCCTCGACGTCCTCCACGCTGCCCGTGGTCTCGGGCTCCTCGTCGTTGATCAGGGCGATGGCCAGCTCGGCGAGCGCCGTGGCCTCCTCACGGATCGGCTTGTAGACCGTCATGCACTGGTCGCCGGCGAGGATGTTCTGCAGACCCTCCACCGTGGCGTCCTGACCGGTCACGTTGTTGGCGCCCGCGGCGTTGCTGCGGCCCAGGATCTGGATGACCGAGTTGGCGAGGCCGTCGTTGGCGGCCAGGACACCCTGGATGTTGCCGCCCGCCTGGGTGTACAGCTGCTCGAAGATCGTCGCAGCCTCCTGGTTGTCCCACTCGGGGACGGCCTGCTCGGCCACCTGGGTGTACTGCGTCATCTCGTCGAGCACCTCGTGGGCGCCGCTGGAGAAGAGCGTGGCGTTGTTGTCGTCGGGCGAGCCGTTGAGGAAGGCGATGTTCGCCGGCTCGTCGCCGAGGCACTGCGCGAGACCCTGGCCCTGCAGGCGGCCGACCTCGGTGTTGTCGAAGGAGACGTAGTACTCCGCCGACCCGCCCAGCGTGAGCCGGTCGTAGTCGATGGTGCGCACGCCCTCGGCCGCGGCCTTCTCCTGGATCTGCGCGCCCGAGGCGGAGTCCAGGTTGACGATCGCCAGGACGGTGACGCCCTCGGTGATCATCTGCTCGGCGATGGTGGCCTGCCGCTGGGCGTCGCCCTCGGCGTTCTGGATCACGGCCTCGACGCCGGCCTCCTCGAAGGCTTCCTCGAGGTAGGGGCGGTCGAAGCTCTCCCAGCGGACCGAGGACTCGGTGTCGGGGAGGATCACGCCGACCTTGCCCTCGGCGTTGCTGCCGCCTTCGCCGCCGCCGCCGCTGCCCGAGTCGCCGCCGCACGCGGCCAGACCGAACACCAGACCGGCGGCGAGAGCCGTCGTCACTGCGCGCCGTCGCGCCATCAGGGTGACCTGCCATTTCGTTGGGGTTACAGAGAAATTCCAGCGGCACATCTTGCGCGCCGTCCCGCCGAAGCCGCAACCGCCCCCGGTCCCCGTTGCCGGACCGTGACCGGAAGCCCCCCGAACGGGGGCGGTCCCATGCTTGGCCGCGCGGTTACCGACGGGTAACTTGGAGCTCGCCGGACCCTGCCGGGCCGGCTACGAATCCTGCGGAGGTCTCATGTCCCGCTCGCTGCGTGAGGTCGTCTTCGTCGACGGCGTACGCACTCCCTTCGGCAAGGCCGGCCCCAAGGGCATCTACGCCGAGACGCGCGCCGACGACCTCGTCGTCCGCTGCATCCGCGAGCTGCTGCGCCGGAACCCCGAGCTGCCCGCCGACCGGGTCGACGAGGTGGCCATCGCCGCCACGACCCAGATCGGCGACCAGGGCCTGACCCTGGGCCGCACCGCGGCGCTGCTCGCCGGGCTGCCGAAGTCCGTTCCCGGTTACTCCATCGACCGCATGTGCGCCGGCGCCATGACCGCGGTGACCACCACCGCATCGGGCATCGCCTTCGGTGCCTACGACGTCGCCATCGCCGGCGGTGTCGAGCACATGGGCAACCACCCCATGGGCGAGGGCGTGGACCCCAACCCGCGGATCATCAGCGAGAAGCTGGTGGACCCCTCCGCGCTGGTCATGGGCTCCACCGCGGAGAACCTGCACGACCGGTTCCCGCACCTGACCAAGGAGCGCGCCGACGCGTTCGCGCTGGCCAGCCAGCAGAAGTACGCCAAGGCGCTCGCCAACGGCAAGATCGGCCCGGAGCTGGTCACCATGGCGACCCGCTCGGCGGAGAACGGCTGGGGCGTCGCGACCGTCGACGAGCCGCCGCGGCCGCAGACCACCCTCGAGGGCCTGGGCACGCTGAAGACGCCGTTCCGCCCGCACGGCAACGTGACCGCCGGTAACGCCGCCGGTCTCAACGACGGCGCGACCAGCTGCCTGCTGGCCGCCGAGGACGTCGCCGAGGAGCTCGGCCTGAACATCGGCATGCGCCTGGTCGGCTACGGCTTCGTCGGCGTCGAGCCCGAGGTCATGGGCATCGGCCCGGTCCCCTCCACGGAGCGGGCACTGGCCCGCACCGGGCTGACCATCGAGGACATCGGCCTGTTCGAGCTGAACGAGGCCTTCGCCATCCAGGTGCTGGCGTTCCTCGACCACTTCGGCATCGCCGACGACGACGAGCGCGTCAACATGTGGGGCGGCGCCATCGCCGTCGGCCACCCGCTGGCCTCCTCCGGCGTCCGCCTGATGACCCAGCTCTCGCGGCAGTTCGCCGAGCGCCCCGACGTCCGCTACGGCCTCACCGCCATGTGCGTCGGCCTCGGCATGGGCGCCACCGTGATCTGGGAGAACCCCAACTGGGAAGGGGCGGCGAAGTGACTGCTGTCTTCGAGAACGAGGTCGTGACCGAGGCCAAGGTCCGGTTCCTGAACCTGCCGGGGCTCTCCGGCGAGTTCGCGCTGATCACCATCGACAACGGGCACGACCACACCCGTCCGTCGACGTTCGGCCCCGGCGGGCTGGCCTCGCTGGACGCCGCGCTGGACGAGATCGCCGCACACTCCCCCGCCCCCGCGGCGATCGGCGTGACCGGCAAGCCGTTCATCTTCGCCGTCGGCGCGGACCTCTCCGGCGTTCCCTCGGTGACCGACGAGTCGGCCGCCCGCGAGATCGCCGGGACCGGCCACCGGGTGTTCCGCCGGCTGAAGGACTCGTCGGTCCCGACGTTCGCCTTCGTCAACGGCGTGGCCCTCGGTGGTGGCCTGGAGCTGGCGCTGCACTGCCACTACCGCACCATGAGCGGCGGCGCGGCCGTCGGCTTCCCCGAGGCGTTCCTCGGGCTGGTCCCCGGCTGGGGCGGCACGCAGCTGCTGCCGAACCTGATCGGCATCGACGCCGCCGTCACGGTGATCGTCGAGAACGCCCTGGCGCAGAACAAGATGACGCCGGCGCCGAAGGCAGCGTCGCTCGGCATCGCCGACGCGCTCTTCGAGCCGGCCGACTTCCTCGAGCGCTCGCTCGAGTGGGCCGTCGGCGTGCTCGGCGGCTCGGTGTCGGTCGACCGCCCCGAGGTGGACCGCTCGGCGTGGGACGACGCGATCGCGCGCGCCCGCGGCGTCGTCACAGCCCGTACCCGGAACGCCTCCCCCGGCGCCGTGCGCTCGGTGGACCTGCTGGAGCTGGCGAAGGCCGGCGTGGACGGCGAGGCCTTCACCACCGGCACCGCCGCCGAGGACGACGCGCTCACCGAGCTGCTGATGAGCGACCCGCTGCGGGCCTCGCTCTACTCCTTCGACCTGGTGAACAAGCGGGCCAAGCGGCCGGCCGGCGCGCCGGACAGGAAGCTGGCCCGCAAGGTCAGCAAGGTCGGCGTCGTGGGCGCCGGGCTGATGGCCTCGCAGCTGGCGATGCTGTTCGTGCGGCAGCTGAAGGTGCCGGTCGTGCTGACCGACATCGACCAGGCCCGCGTGGACAAGGGCGTGGCCTACGTGCACGGCGAGCTGGACAAGCTGGCCCTGCGTGGCCGACTGAACCAGGACAAGCTCAACCAGCTCAAGGCCCTGGTCACCGGCTCGCTGTCCAAGGACGTCTTCGCCGACGCCGACCTCGTCATCGAGGCCGTGTTCGAGGAGATGTCGGTCAAGCAGCAGGTGTTCGCCGAGGTGGAGGCGATCGTCTCCCCCGAGTGCGTCCTGGCGACCAACACCTCGGCGCTGTCGGTGACCGAGATGGCCTCCAAGCTCCAGCACCCCGAGCGCGTGGTCGGCCTGCACTTCTTCAACCCGGTCGCCGTCCTCCCGCTGCTGGAGGTCGTCCGTGCCGAGCAGACCGACGACGCGTCGCTGGCCACCGCCTTCGCCGTCGGCAAGTCGCTGAAGAAGAGCTGCGTGCTGGTCGCGGACGCCCCGGCGTTCGTGGTCAACCGCCTCCTCACCCGCTTCCTCGGTGAGGTCACCGCAGCCGTGGAGCAGGGCACGCCGGTGGAGGTCGCCGAGCGCGCCCTCGACCCGCTGGGCCTGCCGATGACGCCGTTCGAGCTGCTCTCGCTCGTCGGCCCCGCGGTGGCGCTGCACGTGGCCGAGCGCATGCACGAGGCGTTCCCCGACCGGTTCGCCGTCGGCGAGGGTCTCAAGCGGATCGTCGAGCTGGGCAAGGCGAGCGTCTTCACCGAGCCGGGCGTCGTCGACCCCGAGCTGGCCGAGGCGTTCACCGGCGACTCCCCGCTCACCGCGGAGCAGGTGCACGACCGCGCGGTCGAGGCGCTGGCGCAGGAGATCCGGCTGATGCTCGACGAGGGCGTCGTGCAGGCCGCGCAGGACATCGACCTGTGCATGATCCTCGGCGCGGGCTGGCCGTTCTGGCTGGGCGGCATCACCGCCTACCTGGACCGGACCGGCGTCTCCGAGCGGGTGACCGGCTCCCGGTTCCTGCCGCAGGGCGTGGCTTCGCTCCCCGCCTGATCCCGAACCCGAACGGCCCGGCCCCCTCAGCGTGGAGGGAGCCGGGCCGTTCGTCGTTCCGGGGACCGCGGGTGCCGCAGCGTGGGCGCCGGTGCCGCCCCGCAGCGCGGCACTCGCGCCCGTACCGCGGCACCGGCCGCGGCCAGATGGGAGTGAGGCCGGCGGACCACCCACAGACGGCGCACTCCGTCATCCGCGGCGGGAGCCGCGGTGTGGGTGCCAGTGCTGCCCTGCAGCGCGGCACTCGCGCCCGCACCGCGGCACCGTTGCCCTCGCACATGCCGGCCCTCCGAACTGACACGATCGGCGCGTGACCCTGACGTTCCGCGACGAGGTGCGCGGGCCGGCCTTCCTCGAGTTGCTGCTCGCCCTGACGCCGAGGGCGCGGACGGTCGGGCTGGTGCAGGACGACGCGGACCCGACGCCCGCGGCCGAGGCGCTCGCCGAGGCGCTGGGTGACGCGCTCCTCCGGCGGGTGGAGTCGCGCTCATGGCCGGGGTCCGAGATCCCCGACTGGGCGCCACCATCCGTCGTCCGCACGTATCGCTACGACGATGACGTCGCACGCACGCTCTACCGCGCCTGCCCCGCGATGTACCGCTGGCAGGCCCGCGCGCTGCCCGTCGACCTGCACCTCACCGATGGACGCGGACGAACGGTGCTGGGAACGACGACGTCGGAGGACGACACGTGGGTGGACATGCGCATGGCGGACTGACGCGGGCTGGTCGCGGGAACCCGATGGTTGCGACGGGTACGCGTACGCGACGACCGAGGCTGACCGGGCCCGCAGCCCGTCAGCGGAACTTGGCGGTGAGGCTGTCCATGGTGCGGTTCACCGAGGCGACCTTGATGTGGGAGAGGCCCGCGTTCGCGCCGGCGGCGAGCATCGCCTCGTGCGCGGCTCGCAGCGTCGCCCACACCTCGTCGGCCTCGCCCTCGAGCGTGGTGCCGAGCGCCCCGACCTCGTAGCGCAACCCCGACGCCTGGAGAACGGCGATCGCCGCCTCCACGTGCGCGTGCGGGTCCTCGTCAGTGCCAGGAGGCGACGGTGCCACCTGGATCTCCGCGATGATCACTGGAACTCCTGGTGAGGCGATGGAACCGACCCCGTCGCAGGGCCCACCACGAGCCTGTGGGTGGTGGGGGCGACGGGGTCCTTCTCCTACTGCTGGGCGCCGTCCACCGGCTCGACGACGTGGTTGTCGGTCCGCTCGACGAGCCGCGAGCTCCACTCGGCGATCCGGCGGGCGACGTCCTGCTCGGTCAGCCCGGCGTCGGCGAGCACCTGGCCGCGGCTGCCGTGGTCGAAGAACTGCTGCGGCAGCCCCATCGACCGCACGGGCACGTCGACGCCGCGGTCCTGCAGCGCCTGGGTGAGGGTGGTGCCCACTCCCCCGGCCCGGCCGCCGTCCTCGACGGTCACCACGAGCCGGTAGCCGGCAGCCAGGTCCAGCAGCTGCGGCGCCACGGGCAGCACCCACCGCGGGTCGACGACGGTGACGCCGATGCCGTGGTCGGCGGCCCGCTCGGCGGCGGCGAGGCACATCGGCACCATCGAGCCGACGGCGACGAGCAGCACGTCGCGCCGCTCGTCGTTCCGCAGCACGTCGACCGGACCGCGCCGCTCCAGTGCCGGGATGTCGACCGGCGGGGCGCCCTTCGGGAAGCGGACGACGGTCGGCCCGTCGGTGACGGCGACCGATTCGCGCAGCGCCTCCCTCAGCGTCGACTCGTCGCGGGGCGCGGCCACGCGGATGCCCGGGACCACCGACAGGATCGACAGGTCCCACATGCCGTTGTGCGAGGCGCCGTCGGTACCGGTCACGCCGGCCCGGTCCAGGACGACGGTCACCGGCTGCTTGTGCAGGGCGACGTCCATGAGCAGCTGGTCGAACGCCCGGTTGAGGAACGTGGAGTAGACGGCGACGACGGGGTGCAGGCCGCCCATGGCCAGACCGGCCGCGGAGGTCAGCGCGTGCTGCTCGGCGATGCCGACGTCGAAGGTCCGCTCCGGGAACCGCTCGGCGAAGGCGGCCAGGCCGGTCGGGTGCAGCATCGCCGCGGTGATGGCCACGACGTCGGAGCGCTCGGCCCCGATCCGCACCAGCTCGTCGGAGAACGCCGTCGTCCAGTCGCGGGCCGCGGCGACGCTGGCGCCGCTGTCGGGGTCGAAGACGCCGGTGGCGTGCCAGGCGTCGATCTGGTCGGTCTCGGCCGGCGGGTAGCCGAAGCCCTTCGTGGTCACCGCGTGCACGATCACCGGGCCGCCGAAGGAGCGGGCCCGGCGCAGCGCGGACTCCATGACCTCGACGTCGTGCCCGTCGACCGGACCGACGTACTTCATGCCGAGGTCCTCGAACATGCCCTGCGGGGACAGGACGTCCTTGAGGCCCTTCTTGATGGCGTGCAGCGCGTCGTAGAGGGCGGAGCCCACGACGGGCGCCTTGTGCAGGGCCTGGCGCACCTGCAGCAACGCGTTCTCGTAACCCGGACGCAGCCGCAGGGTGGCCAGCGCATCGGCGACGCCGCCGATGGTCGGCGAGTACGACCGACCGTTGTCGTTGACGACGATGACGACCGGCCGGTCCTGGGCGGCGGCGATGTTGTTCAGCGCCTCCCAGGCCATGCCGCCGGTGAGCGCGCCGTCGCCGATCACGGCCACGACCGGCCGCTTGTCGTCCCGGACGGCGAAGGCCTTGGCCAGGCCGTCGGCATAGGACAGCGAGGTGGAGGCGTGGCTGTTCTCGACCCAGTCGTGCTCGCTCTCGGCGCGGCTCGGGTAGCCCGACAGCCCGCCGCGCTGACGCAGCCGCTCGAAGCCCTCGACGCGGCCGGTGAGCATCTTGTGCACGTAGGACTGGTGCCCGGTGTCGAAGACGATCGGCTCCCGCGGGGAGTCGAACACGCGGTGCAGCGCGATGGTCAGCTCGACGCAGCCGAGGTTGGGGCCGAGGTGGCCGCCGGTCTTCGCCACGCTGGTGACCAGGGCGTCGCGGATCTCCGCCGCGAGGGCGGGCAGCTGCTCGGCCGGGAGGGCACGCAGGTCCTCCGGGCCCCGGAGGGATCGCAGGATCGGCACGGCGCGGCGGTGTCCTCTCTCAGGGGCGGCGCGACCCGGACGCAGGCCGCCGGTTCACTGTAGACGCGGAAGGCGACCTGGCCCCGGTGAGCGTGGTCCGTGTGAGCACCATCGCCGGTCAGAGCCGGGGCACCCACCGCTCGCCGCGCAGAGCGCCCCCGACCACCTCGACACCGCGACCGGCGGCGGCCAGCCGGGCACCCTCCCGCTCGTAGGCGGCTATGGCGGCCTCGATGGCCTCGGCCGGGAGCTGGTCGGCGAGCTCGACCCGGACCGTCCGCCAGCCGCGGCGGGCGGCCTCCAGGCCGGCGGCGACGTGGTCGGCGGCGAAGCGCGCGAGCAGGACCGGATAGCGGCGGAGCACCTGGTGCGCCCGGTAGTCGGGCGGCACGAGGTCGTAGAGCCAGGAGACGGCGGTCCGCTCCCAGTCGGGCGCACCGGGCGGACGCACCTGCTCCGGCCACCCCGGCGGCACCGTCCCGTCCACCGCACCATTGTGCCCCATCGATCGAACAACTGTTCGACCGCGGGGCCGGTGTCTCAGCTGGAGGACTGCCGCTTCAGCCAGAACTGCTCGAAGCCCCAGGTGCCGGCGCCGCTGGAGTGGTAGCTGACCAGCTCCCAGCCGTCCGCGCCGAGCGCGTTGAGCACCGCACTGACGTCGCCCTGCTGCCGTTCCGACTGACCGCCGGGGAGCTTCACGCTCACCCCTGCGCGCTGGGACTCGGCGTCGTTGGCGGTGATGACCGAGGCGTATTCCCACGTGGGCACATCCGGAACGTTAGCCGGTCGGCTCCCCAGCCCTGCAGCGAAGGCCCCCGGCCAGCCGTCGGACCAGCGGTCAGCCGATCCCGACGGCGATGACCGGCGCGGCCGAGGGCTTCAGCCAGCGCATCACCGAGGCCAGGCTCGCCCGGTCGATGGAGACGCACCCACCGGTCGCCGAGGCGTTGGCGACGTGCAGGAAGAAGGCCGAGCCGGCGCCGGGCACGACGGGGGCGCGGTTGTAGTCCATGACGACGGCCAGGTCGTACACGGCGCCGATGCGGTGGAGGTTCTCACTGACCCGCTCGTCGAACGGACAGCGGCCCACGGCGCACTGCGCGTACTGGTTGTAGAGGGGGCTCCGGGTGTCGCTCACCCACCAGTCGTCGCCGTCGACCCGCCGGTACGGCAGCACGGTGCCCGGGTTCGCCTGCCGCCCGAACGCCTCGGACATCCGCCACGTGCCGGCCGGGGTGCGCGCACTGCCCTCGCGCGCGGTACCGATCCCGGCGCTCCCGACCCGGGCCTGGATGGGGCCGAGGACCGCGACCCACGAGCTCCCCCGCTTCTCCCAGGCCGTGAACGTCGCCGTGGTCGAGCCGGCGGACGGCGCGACGACGGTGAGCGCCTGGGTTCCGGGCGGGTTGACCCCGAGGGGCAGGGCCCCGCCACCGGCGACCGGTGCGCCCGTGACGACGGCGCCGCCGGCGGGTGTCCAGGTGATCCGCCCGTACTGGAAGTTCTGCGCCCGCCCACCCGGGACGACGTACTCCGAGGAGGTGGGGAAACCGAGCGCGCTGTTCTCGTACCCCAGCGACCCCCACCGCCCGCGGATGGCGCCGAGGATGCTGTGCGCGCCGGTGGCCGGGGACCAGTAGACGGCGCCACCCTGGAAGAGGTTGTAGGCACCCTGCCCGTTCGGCGTCCGCACCTCACCGGTGGTCGGGAAGCCGAGCGGACCGTTCTCCGTCCCCTGCGCCGCCCAGACGTTCCGGATGTCGCCCCACACCGGGTGGGCACCCGTGGCCGGCGACCAGATGATCGAGCCGCCCTGGAAGTGGTTGTAGGCGCCGGGCCGCGTCGGCGTCGCCGTCTCGGAGGTCGTCGGGAAGCCCAGCCTTCCCGTCTCCCAGCCGAGCGCGCCCCAGGCGCCGCGGATCGCCCCGCCGACCTGGTGGGCACCGGTCGCCGACGTCCAGTAGATGGCGCCGCCCTGGAAGAGGTTGTACCGGCCGCCCGGCACGGGCGTGGCCAGCTCGTCGGTCGTCGGGTAGCCCAGCTTCCCGGCCGGACCGCCGAGGGCCAGGTAGCGCTGCAGGATGGAGCCGACCACGTGGTGGGTCCCCGTCGCCGGGGAGGAGTACGCGGTCGCCGACGCGGCCGGCATGCCCGAAGCGAGCGCCGCGAGGACCACCGCTGCCGCCACCGCCAGTCTCGGAGCACGAGCTCGGCGTGCGTGACCTGACCTGCGGAACTGCATGCGACTCCCCTGCCCCTGCGCCTTCTGGCGCCGGGACACTATGCGGATACCGCTCGGTTCAGCAACGAACGAACCTGCCCTGTCCCGCTCGTCCCGGACGTCACACGCGAGCCGCGACGACCGGGTAGGGGACTCAGCGGCCGGGGACGTCGCGGAGCAGTTCCGCCAAGCGGTCGGCGATGCGCTGGTGCCCCGCGTCGTTGGGGTGGATGGCGTCGGCCCAGATCGTGGGGTCCGCCGGATCCGTCCAGTTCAGCGCCGCCACGTCGACGAACCGGAGGCCGGCCGCGGTCGCAGCGGCTTCGATCGTCCGGTTGATCCCGTCCATCGTCTCGACCGGGGTGCCAGGGTTGTACGACGCGCCCAGGACGAGCACCTGGGTGTCCTCCCCCACCTCGGCGGCGAGCCGGGCCAGCGTCTCCGTCGCCGCAGGCGCCAGCACGTCCAGCGTGCTGTGCCGCTCGTTCAGGCTGCCCTGGACGACGAGGACGTCGCTGTCGAGGGCCACCGCCCGGTCGATCCGCTGGGCGAACGTGCTCCCCTCGCCCGGCCGCGCGTACCCGCTGCCACTGACGCCGAGCACCTGGTAGTCCCAGCCCAGCGCTTCGCCGGTGCGGGGGGCGTAGCCGTGCAGCCCCGTCGCTCCGCGCCCCTCGGTCCAGGAGTCGCCCAGGAAGACGACCGACGGGTCATCCACCTCCGCCACCGGCTGCTGGGCCGCCGCGGCCTGCACCTCCGGCTGAGCACCGGCCATGACGAGAGAGGCGGCCACGAGCGCCCCGCAGATCCCGCTGACGACCACGACCCACCACGGCGCCCCCCGACGCTCCGCTCTCATGCCAAGGACCGTAGGCACTGTTTTCACACTGAGTCACGACAGATCATCCCATCGTGGCAGCTCCTCCGCGCCCATCACCGACGATCTATTGCACAGACCTCACCGTGCGTCACGGCTCACCGGCAGGAACGACCGCGGCCGCTCAGGCCGACGTCGGCACCAGCAGCGCGACGCACTCCACATGGGCGGTCATCGGAAAGGCGTCGTACCCGCGGATCTCGGCGAGCCGGTAGCCGGCCTCGGCGAAGGCGGCGACGTCCCGGCCGAGGGCCGCCGGATCGCAGGCGACGTAGACGACGGCCCGCGCACCGGTGCCGGCGATCTGCCGGCTGACCGCCTTCCCCGCCCCCGCGCGCGGCGGGTCGAGGACGACGACGTCGGGCGCCGCGCCCAGCTCGGCGAGCAGCTCCTCGAGCCCCTCGGCGTCCACCATCCCCTGCCAGACCTCGGCCTGCGGGAGCGCGGCGAGATTGGCGTCGGCGGCGGCGCAGGCACCGGGGTCGGACTCCACGCAGACGACCCGGCCGCCCTCGCCCACGAGCGGGGCCAGCGCGCCGCCGAACAATCCGGCACCGGCGTACAGATCGAGCACGCTCTCCCCCGGCGTGACCGCCGCGAAGTCCTCGACCGCGGCCACGAGGGCATCGGCCGCGGCGGGGTGCACCTGCCAGAAGCCGGTGCCCTCGACCTCCCAGTCACGGCCGCCGGCCCGGCGCTCGGCCCGCCCGGCCGGTTCGGCAGGGAGCTCCTCGCCCGCCTGCCGCACCTCGGCGAGCTGCGGCCGCCCCTGGCGGTCCAGTCGCGCCGTGGTGACGGCCCCGGTGGAGTCGATCGACACGTCGACCGCCCCGGAACCCGGCCAGCTGCGGGCCAGCACCGCCTGCGCGGCCGGCTCCACGGTGATCGGGCAGTCGTCCAGGACGACGACGTCGTGCGAGCGGTGCCGCCGCAGCCCCGGCGCCCCGCTCCCGTCGACGGCGAACCGGGCCCGGGACCGCCAGCGCAGCGGTCCGCCCGGGAGCTCCTCGACCACGAGCTCGGCGACCACCGGGTCCGCGGCGTCCAGCCCGCCGAGGCGCACCAGCTGCTCGCGGACGACGGAGGCCTTGAGCCGGCGCTGCTCGTCGGGGTCGACGTGCTGCCAGTCGCAGCCGCCGCACTTCCCGGGCCCGCTGTACGGGCACGGCCGCTCGACGCGCGCCGGGGCTGCCTCGAGCACCTCGATCGCGTCGGCGCGGCAGAAGCCGGGATGCCGGTCCTCGGTCACCCGGACCCGCACCCGCTCGCCGGGAAGCGTGTGCCGGACGAAGACCACCCGACCCTCGTGCCGGGCCACGCAGTGCCCGCCGTGCGCGACGGGCCCGACCGTCACCTCGAACTCCTGCCCGACCCACCCGAGCCCACGGTTCGGCCGCCCTTCAGGGCCCCGCGGCGAGCGTGCGAGTCGTGGGGGGAAGGGTGGTCCTTCAGCCATACGGCGTCACGTCGGTCTGGTCGTCGGTGAAGCCGCGACGCAGGTCGCCCGGGGCCGGTCCGCCCCGCCGTAGCTCGACCTCGTCCTGCCCGATGCTGCTCTCCAGCTGCCACGGCACGGTGGTGATCATGACGCCGGGCTGGAACTGAAGGCGGGCACGCAGCCGCAGCGCGCTCTGGTTGTGCAGGATGTTCTCCCACCAGTGGCCGACGACGTACTGCGGCACGAAGACGACGACGAGCTCGCGGGGGCTGTCGCGGCGGATGCCCATCACGTAGTCCAGCACCGGGCGGGTGATCTCGCGGTACGGCGACTCCAGGACCGTCAGCGGCACCGGGATGTCGTAGCGCTCCCACTGCGTCTGCAGGGCGCGGGTCTCGGCGTCGTCCACGTTGACCGTCAGCGCGGTCAGCGCGTCCGGCCGGGTGGCGCGGGCGAAGGACAGCGCGCGCAGCGTGGGCTTGTGCACCTTGGAGACCAGGACGACCGCGTGCACCTTGCTCGGCAGCGTGCGCGAGTCGGAGTCGGGCTTCAGCTGGTCGGACACGTGGCAGTAGTGCTTGTAGATCGCCTTCATCAGGACGAAGAGCACCGGCATGGCCAGCAGCACCAGCCAGGCGCCGTGGGTGAACTTGGTGACGACGATGATCGCCAGCACCGTCGTGGTCAGCGACCCACCGACGGCGTTGATGATCTGCGAGCGGCGCATCCGTCCTCGAGCCGCGGGCTCGGCCGTCTTCATCTCCCGGTTCCAGTGCCGCACCATGCCCCACTGGCCGATGCTGAAGCTGGTGAAGACGCCGATGATGTAGAGCTGGATCAGGCGGGAGACGTCGGCGTCGAAGGCGACGATCAGCAGCGCGGCGAAGCCGGCGAGCACGAGGATGCCGTTGCTGTAGACCAGCTTGTCGCCGCGGGTGTGCAGCTGGCGGGGCATGAAGCGGTCCTGCGCGAGCACCGAGCCCAGCAGCGGGAAGCCGTTGAACGCGGTGTTGGCGGCCAGGATGAGCACGAGGGCGGTCGCGGCCTGGATGACGTAGAAGCCGACCGAGCCGTCGCCGCCGAAGACCGCCGCGGCGAGCTGTGCGATGACGGTGCGCTGCGGCTCGGTCTCGCAGTCGGCGAAGCCGTTCAGGTCGCAGGGGTGCTCGACGTACTTCACGTCGGCCAGCAGGGCCAGCGCCGTGACGCCGACGAACATGGTGGCCGCGATGCCGCCCATCAGCGCGAGCGTGGTCGCGGCGTTCCTGCTCTTCGGGGCCCGGAAGGCGGGCACGCCGTTGGCGATCGCCTCGACGCCGGTCAGCGCGGTGCAACCGGAGGCGAAGGCCCGCAGCGCGAAGAAGACCAGCGCGAGGCCGGCCATCTGGGTGTACTCGGGCTCCGGCGTCACCGAGTAGTCGGAGCTCTCGGCGGCCAGGGTCCCGTCGGTGACGAAGTACCGGATCAGGCCGGTCACGATCATCACGAGGATGCCGCTGATGAAGAGGTACGTCGGCAGGGCGAAGGCCCGGCCGGACTCGCGGACGCCGCGCAGGTTGGCTGCGGCGAGCAGTGCCACGAGGCCGACGGCGATGAGCACCCTGTGCTCGTTCAGCGACGGGAACGCCGAGATGATGTTGTCGGTGCCCGCCGAGACCGACACCGCCACGGTCAGCACGTAGTCGACGAGCAGCGCGCTGGCCACCACGAGGCCGGCGAACTGCCCGTGGTTCTTCATCGCGACCTCGTAGTCGCCACCGCCCGACGGATAGGCGTGCACCACCTGGCGGTAGGACAGCACGACCGTCACCAGCAGGACGACGACCACCGCGGCCAGCCACGGCGCCAGGTACAGGAACGCCGTCCCGGCCAGCGTGAGGACGATGAGGATCTCCTGCGTGGCGTACGCCACGGAGGAGAGCGGGTCGCTGGCGAAGATGGGCAGGGCCAGCCGCTTGGGCAGCAGGGACTCCCCTGCACGGTCGCTGCGGACGGGCCGCCCCAGCACGAGGCGTTTCGGGAGTTGTCCGAGGTCGGACAGGCTTGGCACGGCGGCGATCGTACGTACCCCGGGCCCCTCCGCGGCGGTGACTCGGCACACCCCGCCCCGACCGAGGGAACCTGCCCACCTGCGCCCTCGGAGAGGTGGTCCGGGTGTAGCTTCGCGCCCGGTGACTTCGCGGGCGGACGGCGCCCGCGCAACCGATGCAGGGAGTGACGCGTGCACGTGGTCGTGATGGGCTGCGGCCGTGTCGGCTCGGCCATCGCCCGACGGCTGGAGCAGATCGGGCACAGCGTGGCCGTGATCGACCAGGACCCCGAGGCTTTCCGCCGACTGGGCCCGGAGTTCGCGGGACGCCAGATCACCGGTCTCGGCTTCGACCGCCAGACCCTGCTCGACGCCGGCATCGACTCCGCCGGCGCGTTCGCCGCGGTCAGCAGCGGTGACAACTCGAACATCATCAGCGCCCGCGTCGCCCGCGAGACCTTCGGCGTCCAGCACGTCGTGGCCCGCATCTACGACTCCAAGCGCGCCGAGGTCTACGAGCGCATGGGCATCCCGAGCGTCGCGACGGTCCCCTGGACCGTGAACCGGCTGCTGCGCGAGCTGCTGTCGGTCAAGGTCAGCGAGCTGTGGCGAGAGCCCACCGGCAAGGTCCTCCTGATGCGCGTCACCGTCACCGAGGCGTGGGTCGGCCGCCGGCTCGCCGAGCTCGAGGCCGCGACGGGCGCGCGCGCGTCGTGGCTGGTCCGGTTCGGGGAGGCCCAGCTGCCCAGCACGACCACGGTGCTGCAGGACGGCGACCAGCTCGTCGTCGCCGCCACCGACGAACTGACCGCGCAGGTCCACGAGGTCGTCGAGCAGGGTCCGCGCGGAGGAGAGCACTGATGCGGGTCGCCATCGTCGGGGCCGGCGCCGTCGGCCGCTCCATCGCCGGGGAGCTGCTGGAGAACGGCCACGCCGTCATGCTCATCGAGAAGGACGGCCGCAAGGTCCGGACCCGCTCGGTGCCGGGTGCCGAATGGGTGCAGGCCGACGCGTGCGAGGTGTCCTCCCTCGAGGAGGCCCAGCTGTCGACCTGCGACGTCGTCGTGGCCGCCACCGGTGACGACAAGTCCAACCTCGTCGTCTCCCTGCTGGCCAAGACCGAGTTCGCCGTGAACCGCGTGGTCGCCCGGGTCAAGGACCCGCGCAACGAGTGGCTCTACACGGAGGCCTGGGGCGTCGACGTCGCCGTCTCCACCCCCCGGGTGCTCGCCGCCCTCGTGGAGGAGGCGGTGAGCGTGGGCGACGTCGTCCGGCTCATGAGCTTCCGCAAGGGCGCCGCCAACCTGGTCGAGATCACCCTCGGGGACGACACGCCCTGGGTCGGGCACCCGCTGCGCGACGTGCCGCTCCCCCGCGAGACGGTGCTGACCACGATCCTGCGCGGCGACCGGGTCATCACCCCCAGCCCGGACGAGCCGCTGGAGTCCGGCGACGAGCTCCTGTTCGTCTCGCACGGTGACACCGAGGACCAGCTCCAGCAGGTCTTCGCGCCGGGCGGACCGGGCTCCGTCGCCGGCTGACGAAGGACCTCCTCCTCCCCACCGCGCGCACGCTCGCGGCGGTGCCCTGGAGGGGGCCGCCGGTCAGGTCGCGGTGCGGTGGCGGTGCAGCCGGGCGACCACCCACAGCGTCACCAGCAGCACGACGGCGGTGAGCGGCAGGCCCAGGATCACGGAGAACGTGCCGAGCAGCTCGACGTCGTCGGCCAGGTAGTAGATCCACTGCACGCCGGCGCGCAGGAAGAAGCTGGCCGCCCACAGCACCGTCAGCCACGCGTAGGCGCGGAGCAGCCGCGGGTCGTCGCGCCAGTGCCGCTCGGGCGCAGCGTCGGCCGCCGTCCCGGCGTCGGCCGAGCTCTCCGTGTCCTCGTCCGGCCGGGACCGCTGCCACGGTCGGGTGCGCCCGGCCAGGGATCCGACGTGGCTGGGCGCGAGGAACTCCGCCGCCACGCCGACCAGCGGCCAGCGGAACGGGATGGAGCCCAGCAGCACGACGCCGACGGCGAGGCTGCGCACGATGCCGAGGACGAAGTAGTCGCGTGCCTGGCCCGACGCCGAGGCGATGGCGACGGCGATGCCCACGGCGAACAGCCCGCTGACCGCCTGCTGGATGCTCTCCCGGCGGACCAGGCGGAGGATGAAGACCACCAGGGCCGCGACGACGGCCGCCCAGACCCCGGTCCGCAGCCCGTCGATGCTGTTGGCGACGACGAAGGCCACGGTGGGCAGGGTCGCGTCGACCATGCCCCGCCAGCCACCGAGCTGCTCGAGGACCATTTCGCGGTCCATCAGCGGGGCCGGCCGCTCCGTCGCGTCCGCCGCGCGGTCGGCCACGCCGTCGTCCGGGCCTGCTGAGGTCACGCTCGTCTCCCTGTCCTGCCCCGGCTCCGCTCCCGTGCCGGGTGGATCAACCGGCGCCGAGCTCGTACCAGGGGTTGTAGATGACCTGCCGGCCGTCGAAGGCGGCGAACCGGCCGCGCGCGGTGAGCGAGCGCCCGGGCTCGATGCCCGGGATCCGCCGCCGGCCGAGCCAGACCAGCGTCACCGAGCCCGAGCCGTCGAACAGCTCGGCCTCCAGCGTCGGGACCGTCTCGCGCGGGGTGTAGACGACGGACTTGAGGCGGCCGGTCACGGTCACGACCTCGCCCTTGCGGCAGGCGCTGACCCGGTCGCAGCCGGCGCTGGCCGACCCGTCACGCAGCTCCTGGGCGTCGATCGCCTGGTCGTCCGCGGTGATCCGCTGGATCGTGCGCGACCACCAGCCGGTGGATCGGGTCTCCGTCACCGCTCCAGCGTAGTGCGGTCGGGCGCGGAGGCGGCCGTCCCCCGGCGCCGTCGTCGCGCGCCGCTCAGGCGGGTCCGGCCCCGGGCTGCTGACCGGCCGCCTGCTGCTGTTGCTGCAGCTGCGCCGCCGCCTGGGCCGGCAGCGTCAGGGAAAGCGGCTCGCGCACCGGCATCGGCTCGGTCCCGCGGACGACCACGATGCCGCGGAAGGCGTTCTCCAGCTGCGACTCGGCAGCTCGCGCCTCGTCCTCCACCGGTCCGCTGAGCAGGCCCCGGAGGAACCAGCGCGGCCCGTCGACGCCGAAGAAGCGGGCGTGCCGTCGCAGCGGCTGTGGCGCCGGCTGACCGGGCTGCGCGGCGGCGGCCGCCATCATCGTGCCGGTCAGCTCGATCCCGAACGGGCCCTCGATCTCGCGCAGCGACGCCCCCTGACCGGAGGCGCTGCGCGCGAGCTCCGTGCGGACGTCGTCCCAGATGCCCGCGGCCCGGGGGGCGGCGAAGGCCGAGACCTGGAGCAGCGACTCCCCGGAGCGCAGGGTCGCCGCGATCACCTTCTGCTGCTGGTTGAGCTCGACCCGCAGATCCATCCCGGGCAGCGCGGGGAGCCGGAGCGCACCCAGGTCGATGCGCGCCAGTCCGTCCTCCGGTGCGTCCGCCTCGTCCCACGGGCCGGTGGTGGCCTCGACGTCGCGGACCCGCTGCTGCGGCTCCGGGGGCACCCCGCGCTCGCGCAGGCTGCGGTCGATGCGGTTGCGCCGTCGTCCTAACGGCATGTCAGTTCCGCCCCTCGCGTGCTGATGGATCGTGGCGTGCTGATGGATCGGCGGAGTGGTGCCCGCCGGTGGAGCCGTGCCCGCCCTCGCCCCGCTCGGAGACCGGCAGCTCGGCGACCGGCACGAACCGGGCGCGGGCGACCGGCTGCACGACGAGCTGGGCGATGCGGTCGCCCCGGCTCAGTCGCAGGGTCGCCCGGGGGTCGAGGTTGATCAGGTTCACCTTGATCTCGCCGCGGTACCCCGCATCGATGGTGCCCGGTGCGTTCACCACGCTCAGCCCCAGCCGGTGCGCGAGCCCCGACCGCGGATGGACGAAGCCGGCGTACCCGTCCGGGATGGCCACGGCGATGCCCGTGCCCACGAGGCGGCGCTCGAACGGCGCCAGCTCGACGTCCTCCGCCGCGGTCAGATCGGCACCGGCGTCACCGGGCATCGCGTACTGCGGCACCGCACCGTCGGGGGTGGTGAGCAGGACCGGGACGTCCGGCTCGGTGACTGGCTCGGGCACGTCGGCGACCCTATAAGCAGAAGGACCCCGTCCTCCTCCCCCCTCGCAGGCTCGGGGGCGAGCCTCTGGACGGGGCCGAGGTCGCGGCCCCGCAGGGACGCCGGTCCTCACAGGTACCGGCGGAGGTCGGCCAGGACCCGGCGGGCCAGGATCTCGGTGGCCCGCCGGTTGCCCCGCCCTGCGAGCGCGGCGCCGATCAGGAAGGGCGCGGCCGACGGGACGGCGCCGGCGAGCCGCCGGGTCAGCCGGCGCCGCAGGGCACGCATGCCCGCGGCGCCGAGGATCGAGCCCAGGTCCGTGCCCTGCGTTCCGACGGCCCGCTGCTCCGACCACGCGGCGAGGTAGGCCTCGCCCCGCGCCGCGGCGTCGCCGGGTGGCCGGTGGCCGTGCAGTTCGTGGAGTTCGGCGATCAGCGAGATCTCCACGGCCGCGACCAGCACGGTCTCGGCACCGAGCTCCAGCGGCACGGCGACCAGGGACGGCGGGGCGAACCAGTGCGCGGCCGACAACCCGCCGACCGCTGCACCGACCCCGGAGGTGAGCCGGGCGGCGCGCTGCACCAGCGCGTCGGCGATCTCCGCATCGGAGGCGCCGGGATGGGCGGCCTGCAGGCGCTCGCGGTCGCGCACCGGGAGCCGGGGCGCGGTGACGGCGAGCAGCTCGCCGAGGAGGGCGCCCGGGCTGCGACCCGGGGAAGGCTGCGTCTTCCCGGGGCCGTCGGCAGGGTCGGCCGCGGTGTCGCCCGCGGGACCGGCGTTCCCGAAGGCGCCGGCAACAGCTCCGGCCACCGCGCCGACGACGTCGCGCAGCCCACCGGCGGTCGAGCGCGCGGAGGTGGAGCCGGCCAGGCCGGCGACGGCCTCCGCGACCGCGCGCCCGGCCCGGGCGAGGGGGCTCTCCTCGGCCGGCTCCGGCGGAGGCGGGGAGACCGGCCGAGGCGGCGGCACGTCACGAGGCGCGCCGGTGCGCCGCGTTCCCTCGCTCATCGGGCCCCCTCAGAAACGGATGGAACGGCCCCGGTGCAGGGCCCCACCACGAGCCTGCGAGTGGTGGGGGGCACCGGGGTCCTTTCAGGCGCAGTCGCGGCAGAAGTTCTGGTTGCCCTTGGTGGAGGTCAGCCGGCTGCGGTGCTGCACGAGGAAGCAGCGCGAGCAGGTGAACTCGTCTTCCTGCTTGGGCAGGACGCGGACGGTGAGCTCCTCGCCGGACAGGTCGGCGCCGGGGAGCTCGAGGTTCTCGTTGAAGTCCGTCTCGTCGACGTCGACCGAGGAGGACTGCGCCTCAGCTCGCCGAGCCTTGAGCTCCTCCAGCGAGTCCTCGCCGAGCTCGTCGGTCTCGTTGCGGCGTGGGGCGTCGTAGTCGGTGGCCATGGGGGGTGCCCCTCCTCCGGGTTTCTCGGGCGTCGCGCCCGTTCGTCTGACGCGGCGCCGGGTGCGGCGTCGTCGTCCTTCCGGTCGCCGGTAGGCGGCCGGTGGGTCTGTGAGCGGAGCCCGCTCTCGGGGCCCCCTCCACCCGGTCCTCCTCGCGGAGACCCGGCAGCCCCCCAACGCCGACGGGGCCCGGTTTGTGCCCGCTTCCGGAGAGGCGACACATCGGGCCCGCGGACGGTCGGGCAGGCGGCGGAGCCGCAGAGGTTACCCTGCCGCCGTGGTGACTTCCCCGGGTGCCGATCCAGCCGTCGTCGGCCCGTACCTGGCCTCCGTGCTGGGAGACGAGAAATGGCGCTCCGTCACCGTCGACCTCATCGCCGCGGGTATGTCGAACCTCACCTACGTGGTCACGCCCGCGGGCGGGTCGGCGGACGACGCCGTGATCCTGCGGCGCCCGCCGACCGGCGCGGTGCTGGCGACTGCGCACGACATGGCCCGCGAGCACCGGGTCATCTCCGCGCTGGGTCCGACGCCCGTGCCGGTGCCGCACACGCTGCACCTCTGCACCGACACCGCGGTGCTCGGAGCGCCGTTCTACGTCATGGAGCGCGTCGTCGGCATCCACGTCGTCAGCGAGTTGCCTGCCGGGCACGCCGACGCCCCCGAGCAGCGCCGCGCGATCGGCGAGGTGCTGGTCGACACCCTGGCCGATCTGCACTCCGTCGATCCCGCCGCGGTCGGCCTGGCCGACTTCGGCCGCCCCGAGGGCTTCCTGGCCCGCCAGGTGCGCCGCTGGACCACCCAGTGGGAGGCGACCCGGGACCGCGACCGGCCGGACCTGGATGCGCTCGCCGCCCGCCTGGCCGCCACGGTCCCCGAGACCCGGCGCGCGGGGATCACGCACGGCGACTACCGCCTGGACAACTGCCTGCTCGACCCGTCCGAGCCCGGCCGCATCAAGGCGGTCCTGGACTGGGAGATGTCGACGTTGGGCGACCCGCTCACCGACATCGGGATGATGTTCGTCTACTGGCCCGAGGCCGGGGAGCAGCGCCCCTCGACGCTCAGCCCGGTGACGACGCTTCCCGGCTTCCCCACCCGGGTCGAGGTGGCCGAGCGGTACGCCGCCCGCACCGGGACCGACCTGTCCGACCTCAACTGGTACGTCGGGTTCGCCTTCTTCAAGTTCGCCGCGATCATTGCCGGGATCCTCGCCCGCTCGGCCGCGGGCGCCATGGCCGGCAAGGACACGGCCGGCTACGCAGAGCGGATCGGTCCGTGCGTCGAGCTGGGACGCGCCGCACTGGAGGACGGTGCGATCTAGGAGCGGGCCGCGCCCCTAAGCTCCGGGCAACAGCCGCCCACCGGCACCTCGTCGAGGAGATCGCAGTGACCGAGCGCATCGCCGCCCGCCCCTCGGTGCGCCCGAGGAGCGGTCGCCGTCCGCTGCCACCGCTGATCTTCCTGCTGGTGCTGGCCCTCGCCGCGGGGGCCGTCTGGTGGACCGTCGTCCGCCAGGACAACGCCCGGAACGCCGAGGAGGCCGCAGCCTGCGCGGACGCCGAGAAGGCGCCGCCGGCGCTCGATCCGGGCACCGTCTCCATCCGGATCTACAACGCCACCGACGAGGGCGGCCTGGCCCAGCGGGTGGCCGATGACCTGCGGGGTCGCGGCTTCACCGTCGGCGAGGTGGCCAACGACCGCAGCGAGCGCGAGGTCGAGGGTGTCGGCGAGGTGCGGTTCGGCTCGCGCGGCCGGGACCAGGCCCGGTTCGTGGCCGCCCACCTGCCCGGTGCCGGCGACCACCAGGACACCCGCGCCACCGCCGAGGTCGACCTGGTGCTGGGGCCGGAGTTCACCGCCCTCGCCTCCAACGACGAGGTCGCCGCCGCGGTCGCCGAAGGAGCCGACGCCCCGCTCGGCTGCTGAGCCCGGTTCACGGGTGCAGGTCGGTCACCAGCGCGAGGAACGGCTCGGCCACCGACGGCGCGACGGCCATCGTCATCGGCTCCCCCACCGGAGCTCCGCGCAGACCGCTCACCACGGCACCTGCCTCCGCGGCGATCAGCGCTCCCGCCGCGAGGTCCCAGGCGTTGAGCCCCAGCTCGTAGTAGGCGTCGACCCGTCCCGCAGCGAGCGCGCAGAGGTCGAGCGCCGCGCTGCCGAACCGCCGGATGTCGCGCACCTGCGGCAGCAGCTCGGCGACGACCCGCCCCTGTGCCCTCCGCTCCTCCGACCGGTAGCCGAAACCGGTCGCCACGAGCGTCCGGTCCAGCGACGGCGGTGTCCCGACCCGGAGCCGGCGCTCGGGGCGACCGGGGGCGGACAACCACGCGCCGCCGCCGGTCGTCGCCGTGAAGAGCTCACCGGTCGCCGGGTTGAGGACCACGCCCGCGCGCACCGAGCCGTGCACCTCGGCCGCGATCGAGACCCCGTAGGAAGGGATGTCGTAGAGGAAGTTCGTGGTGCCGTCGATCGGGTCGATGATCCAGCGCACGCCGCTGGTGCCGGCCCGGGCAGCGCCTTCCTCCCCGAGCACGCCGTCGTCCGGACGGGCGTCGAGCAGCCGGCGGACGAGCAGCTCCTCGCTGGCGGCGTCGACGGCGGTGACGACGTCGACCGGACTGGACTTGGTCGCCACGTGCTCACCGGCGCCCTCCCGGCCGCGGGACACCAGGTCGGCAGCCTCCCGCGCGGCCGCGACCGCCAGTGCGAGCAGCGCAGCCGGATCCGGCTCGACGGGGGTGGTCACGACCCGATCCTGCCTCAGGCCCCGTCGCAGGGACCCGCCACGAGCCTGCGAGGGGTGGGGGGCGACGGGGTCCTTACGCTGTCGGCGTGCAGGGCTTCGGAGTGGACATCGGCGGCAGCGGCATCAAGGGGTGCCTGGTCGACCTGGACGAGGGACGGCTCGTCGGCGAGCGGATGCGGATCGAGACGCCGCAGCCGTCCACTCCCGACTCCGTGTACGGCGTGGTCGCCACGATCGTCGAGTCCTTCGGCTGGAACGGACAGGTCGGCGTCACCTTCCCCGGCGTGATGAAGGCCGGGGTGGCGCACACCGCCGCCAACGTGGACAAGAGCTGGATCGGCACCGACGTCGACGCCGGCCTGGAGCAGCGCATCCCCGGGTCCGTGCAGACGCTGAACGACGCCGACGCCGCCGGTCTGGCCGAGATGCGCTACGGCGCCGGCCGGGGCCGCGACGGCGTCGTGCTCATGCTCACCTTCGGCACCGGCATCGGCAGCGCCCTCTTCGTGGACGGACGCCTGGTGCCGAACACCGAGTTCGGTCACATCCAGGTCGACGGCGAGGACGGCGAACGACGCGCGTCGGCGGCCGCCCGCGAGCGCGAGGAGCTCAGCTACCCCGAGTGGGCCGGACGGGTGGACCGCTACCTCGACGTGCTCGAGGCCGGCCTGTGGTGCGACCTCATCATCGTGGGTGGCGGGGTGAGCAAGAAGGCCCACAAGTGGGTGCCGCTGCTCAGTACGCGGACCCCCGTCGTCCCGGCCGAGCTGCAGAACGACGCCGGGATCGTCGGCGCGGCCCTGGCTGCCGTGGAACGACTGGCCCCCTGAACAAGCCCTCCTCACCCGCCCGGGTCAGACCCGACCGCCCCGTCGGAGCGAGGGTCTCGTATCCGGGGCGATGGTTTCGCCAGGAAACGCCGTTACAATGGTGAAGCCCCAGCCCGCCGCCCTTCCAGCCGGGAGGGATCCCCTGCCCCGATCGCGGCCAAACGCCGTGTCGGTCCGCCGGGTCCTCCCCCGCCCGGGGCACTGGCCGGAGCCGCTGCCCGCGGACCACACGGTCCCCCGGGGAACGAACCCAGTACGGGAAGGAACCTGAGTGCCCGCCGACCAGCCAGCACCGGAAGCAGCCGCCGCGAGCACCAGCCCGCGCGCCAGGACGGCCGCGACCGGTACCCGTGCCAAGAAGACGGCCGCTGAGCCGACTTCCGCCCGGAAGAAGGCCCCGGCCACCACCGCCGCCGCCGCCAAGGCGCCGGCCAAGAGCCGCACCAAGCCGGCCATCGCTCCCTCCCCGGGCGCCGGCGAGGGCACCGTCCTCACCGCCGTCGCGACCGACGGTTCTGCCGTCGCCGTCGTCACCGCCGGCAAGGAGGGCCTGAAGCTGGACGAGACGGTCGTCTCGGGCACCGACGGCCCCGAGGCCGAGGCCCCCGCGGCCGAGGAGGCCGCCTCCGGCGACTTCGAGTGGGACGAGGAGGAGGAGTCCGAGGCGCTCCGGCAGGCCCGCAAGGACGCCGAGCTCACCGCCTCCGCCGACTCCGTCCGCGCCTACCTCAAGCAGATCGGCAAGGTCGCGCTCCTCAACGCCGAGGAGGAGGTCGACCTCGCCAAGCGGATCGAGGCCGGTCTCTACGGCTCCGAGCGCCTCCGCCAAGTCGAGGAGGAGAACCAGAAGCTGTCCCCGCAGATGCGGCGTGACCTCAACTGGATCGTCCGCGACGGCGAGCGCGCCAAGAACCACCTGCTCGAGGCCAACCTGCGTCTCGTCGTCTCCCTCGCCAAGCGCTACACCGGCCGCGGCATGGCCTTCCTGGACCTCATCCAGGAGGGCAACCTCGGTCTGATCCGCGCGGTCGAGAAGTTCGACTACACCAAGGGCTACAAGTTCTCGACCTACGCGACGTGGTGGATCCGCCAGGCCATCACCCGCGCGATGGCCGACCAGGCGCGCACCATCCGCATCCCGGTGCACATGGTCGAGGTCATCAACAAGCTCGGCCGCATACAGCGTGAGCTGCTCCAGGACCTGGGCCGCGAGCCCACGCCCGAGGAGCTCGCCAAGGAGATGGACATCACCCCGGACAAGGTGCTGGAGATCCAGCAGTACGCCCGGGAGCCCATCAGCCTCGACCAGACCATCGGTGACGAGGGCGACAGCCAGCTCGGTGACTTCATCGAGGACTCCGAGGCCGTCGTGGCCGTCGACGCGGTGAGCTTCACGCTCATGCAGGACCAGCTGACCAGCGTCCTGCAGACGCTGTCGGAGCGGGAGGCCGGCGTCGTCCGGCTGCGGTTCGGCCTCACCGACGGTCAGCCCCGCACGCTCGACGAGATCGGGCAGGTCTACGGGGTCACCCGTGAGCGGATCCGCCAGATCGAGTCGAAGACGATGTCCAAGCTGCGGCACCCCAGCCGTTCCCAGGTCCTCCGGGACTACCTCGACTGACGTCCTCCGGACGTCACCGCGGCCAGGTGCCGTCCCCCACATGCGCTGAGCCGCTGCTTCGCCCCTGCGCGGACCCCTCCGGGGCCCACTCGGGACGAACGCGGCGCTCACGTCCGGGGGACGCGCCTGGCCGTGGTGCTTCTCCGGACATCCCCCTTACGGGGCAGCACATGGTGTCGGTTGGGTGACGAGCGGTGTACTCCGACACCTGTCGGGTAGACGGCGTAGCGTGGGAGAGGCAAGGACAGCAGAGGACCGACGGTCGTTCCGGTCTCCCACCCGGGGCTCCGATGACGACCAGTACGTGCACCACCCGTAAGACACCAGGACGTCCCCTGCTGGACCCGACCGGCGCACCACCGGTCACGGACTCATCTCTTTCGGCGAGTCCGCGACCAACACCTCCGGATCGGGAACACGAGGGGCCATCCTGGCGCTGTGCAGGAGGCCGATCCGCAGCCGCGGGTCCGTGCGGTTAGAGAGCGAGTGATGACCAGATGACCCAGACGCTGACGACGACCCCCGCCGCCGACGACCTGGTCGTGCCCTTCCACTGCGACCGTTGTGGCGCCCTGGCCAAGGTCCGTGTCGTGCTCGCCAGCGGTAGCGACCTCGTGTTCTGCGGGCACCACGCCCGTGAGTACGAGAGCAAGCTTCGTGACATCGCTGTCGACATCATCGACACGGATGGCGAGCAGCACGTGACCGCGTGAGAGAGGCGATATCGTCGCGCCCGCGATGACTGCCTCACCTGACGACGCCGCCGCGTCCGACACCCCGCCTCGTGCGGGTGTCGGGCCGGCGGCTCCGTCGTCTCCGGGGACCCCCGGCACGGCGCGACCGGAGGAATCCCCCATGTCCCAGCAGTACCCGTCCTCGGACGAGACGGTGCGCATGCCGGCCGACGGCGGCACCGCCCGCTCGGCGCCGGCGGTGCCCTCCCAGGGCTTCGGCGACGAGCCCGACGACACCCGTCCGGTGAGTCGTGACTGGCAGCGGGGCGCGCCGGAGACCGCTCCGAGCGACCCCGCGGAACCCGCCACCGAGCCGCCCGCCAGCGAGCCGGCCTCCACCGCTTCCCAGCCCGCCGCCCCTGCCGCTCCCCCCGCAGCAGCCGTCGAGGCCGGGGACACCCAGCGGATCGATCTCACCGACGACGAGGACGAGCGGACCACCGCCATCCCGCCCGTCGCCGACGAGTCCGACGTCCCCACCTACGCCCCGCGGCCCTCGAAGGACGCCCCCACCGGACCGCGCGGCCCCTGGTGGCGACGCCCGGCCGTCCTGGTCCCGGCCGGCGCCGTGGCCGTCCTGGCCGTCGCCTACGGCGTGGACCTGCTGGCCACCTCGGGTGAGATCCCCCGGTCCACCGTCGTCGCCGGTGTCGACCTCGGCGGCCTCTCCCCCGCGCGGGCCGCCGACGTGCTCGACGAGCAGCTCGCTCCCCGCGTGGTGACCGACCGCCCCATTGCGGCCGCCGACGTCGACGGCACCTTCTCCCCCACGGCCGCCGGCATCGCCCTCGACGTCCCGGGCACCCTGGATGTCGCCGACGACCAGCCGCTGAACCCCTGGGTCCGGCTGACCACCCTGTTCTCCGACCGCGAGGTCGACCCGGTCCTCGACATCGACCGCACGGCTCTGGACGCGCAGCTGGAGACCATCGCCGCGACCGTCGACCGGGCACCCAGCGACGCCACGATCCTCGTCGAGGGCACCACCCCCCGGGTGGTGGAGCCGGCGGAGGGCCGGACCCTCGACCGCGACGCCGCCGAGGGCGCCCTCGTCTCGGCGCTGTCCTCCGACACGGCGGTCGACGCACGGGTGGAGCTGCCCGTCGACGTGGAGCCGTTCGCGGTCGGCACCGACGAGGCGCAGAGCGTCCTCGACGAGACGGTGCTGCCGGCCCTGTCCGCCCCCGTGACCGTCACCGGCACCGGCACCGGCGCCGGCGCCTCCGCGGAGGTCTCGGTCGCCGCGATCGCCGCGTCCCTGACCTTCACCCCCTCCGACGACGGCGAGCTGCAGGTAGGCCTGGACCCGGTGAAGCTGCAGGAGACGCTGGGCGACGAGCTCGGCGTGTTCGGCGTCCCGGCCAAGGATGCCGACTTCGAGGTCTCCGGTGGCGCCGTGCGGGTCGTGCCGTCCCAGGACGGCACCGGGATCGACCCCGCTCACCTCGTCGAACAGCTGCTGCCCGTGCTGACCGACCCCGCGCCGCGTTCGGTGACCGCCGAGCTGGGCCCTGTGCCGGCGGAGTTCACCACCGAGGAAGCCGAGGCCCTGGGCATCCGCGAGGAGATCAGCAGCTTCACCACGAACATCAGCAACCCGCGGAGCGGCGAGAACATCCGCGTGGTCGCCGAGGAGGTGGACGGCGCCCTGGTCATGCCGGGCGAGACGTTCAGCCTCAACACATTCACCGGCCCGCGCGGCACGGCGCAGGGGTACGTGCCGGCGACGGTCATCAGCGGCGGCGAGCTGGGCACGGCGGTCGGCGGCGGAATCAGCCAGTTCGCCACCACGATGTTCAACGCGGTGTTCTTCGCCGGACTCGAGGACGTCTTCCACAAGCCGCACAGCTTCTACATCAGCCGCTATCCAGCCGGCCGCGAGGCCACGGTGTACGAGGGCGCCATCGATCTGCAGTGGCGCAACGACAGCGACACCGGCGTCTTCGTCGACACGCGGTGGACGCCCGGATCGATCACCGTGACCCTCTACGGCACCCGGCGCTTCGAGATCGAGTCGGTCAGCTCGGCTCGCACGAACCCTCGCCAGCCGGCCGTGCAGGAGAAGGTGGACACCGGCGACTGCATCCCCCAGTCCGGCGTCCCCGGCTTCGACATCACCGTCACGCGGATCTTCCGGGACCTGAACTCGGGCGCGGAGATCAGGCGGGAGAGCTTCAACACCCGCTACGCGGCCGAGGCCGTCATCCGGTGCATCGCACCGCCGGCGGAGGCTCCGCCCGCCCCCGACGGCACGGTGCCCCCCGGCCCGCCGTCGCCGGGCGGTCGCCGTCCCGCCCGTCCCCGGAACGCGTGACCGGAGCGGACATCCGTCCGCCTGGGGCGACTCCGACCAGCACCGCAGCGGCGGCGACGTGCACACTGTCGTCGTGAGCGCCGTCCTGCCCAGCGGCCCCGTCGCACCTCCCGGGACGGACGCCGCCCCGGCCGAGGAGGCGGTGGAGGACGGCGGAGCCACGCGCGCCGATCCTCCGGCGCCGTCCCGGCAGCCCCGCTGGCCGGAGCTCGTGCGCGTGCCGTTCCAGGTGCTCGGGCAGGCCATCGCGAAGGCGTGGCAGGACCGCATCCTGGGGCTCTCGGCGGAGGCGGCCTTCTGGCAGATCCTGTCGATCCCGCCGCTGCTGATCGGCCTGCTCGGCTCCCTGGGTTACCTGGGCGACGTCATCGGCGCCGACTCCGTCCGCCGCATCGAGGACCAGCTGCTCGACGCCTCCGCCGAGGCGCTGACCCCCGGCGTCGTCGACTCCCTCGTGGCGCCCACCCTGGCCGACATCCTCGGCTCGGGACGGCTGGACGTCGTCAGCGTCGGCTTCCTGATCGCCCTGTGGGCGGGCTCCTCGGCCACCGCCACGTTCATGAACACCATCGTCATCGCCTACGACCAGCGGGACGTCCGCGGACCCATCCGCACCCGGCTCAAGGCGCTCTGGCTGTTCATCGTCGGCATGGTCATGGCGGTGCTGACGCTGCCGTTGCTGGTGCTCGGCCGCGAGGTGCTGGTCGCCCTCGCCCCGCCGAACTGGCGCATGACCGCAGGCATGCTGATCGACGCCGTGTACTGGCCGACGGTGCTCGTCGGGCTACTGCTGGCCCTGACCAGCTTCTTCCACGTGGTGCTGCCGCACCGGCTGCCGTGGCGCCGCCACCTGCCGGGCGCGTTCCTCAGCCTCGGGTTCTTCCTCGTCGCTGCACTGCTGCTGCGCGCCTACATCGGCGACATCCTCACCACGGCGCTGCCCTACGGCGCGCTCGCGGCCCCGATCGGCGCCCTGCTGTTCTGCTTCTTCTTCGGCATGGCGGTGCTGCTCGGGGCCGAGCTGAACACCACGATCCAGAAGCGGTGGCCCGCACCGCTGCGGCGACACGACCGCCGCCGGCGGGCGCGGCGGGCGGCCAAGCTCGAGGACGAGGCCCGCCGACTGGGCCTGAGGGACTGAGTCGCGGCCCCGCTGCAGGGGCCCGCCGCGAGCTGGCGAGCGGTGGGGGGCAGCGGGGTCCTTCTACTTCTTGAGCTGGTTGTAGACCTCTTTGCACGCCGGGCAGACCGGGCTGCCCGGCTTCGGGGTCTTCGTGACGGGAAAGACCTCGCCGCACAGCGCCTCGACCATGGTGCCCATGACGGCGCTCTCGGCGATCTTGTTCTTCCGGACGTAGTGGAAGACCTCGTTGGCGTTGCCGGTGTCGGCGTCGCGGACGTCCGGGCGCTCGAGGATGTCGCTGCTGCTCATGCGGGCTCCCTGCTCGACGGTCGTGTCGTGCGGGCTGATCCGCGACGGCTGTCGTGGAGCTCCCGCACCCGCCGTCCATGATGACAGGACGCCGTCCCCGGAGCCGCGCTCCGGGTCGACGTCGACCGGGAGCAGGTCAGACGTCGATAATCCGCGACGACCGTGACGGGTTCTCGAGGACCCGGTCCGGCGGTGGCGTGTAGCCCCGCATCTCGGTCTTCTTCTTCGGGGGCCGGTCGTTGGCCATCATGACCGCCACCCACGGCAGGACCGTTCCCAGGATCACGAAGATGATCATCAGCCACACGACCTTGTAGAACACGGCGGCCAGGATCAGGGCGATGGTGCGGGTGAGCATCGTGATCGCGTAGCGCCGCTTCCGGGCCGCGTGCTGATCGGTCTGGCTCGGCTGGGCCTCGGTGATGACCACCGGCTCCGGCCTGCGCGACCGCGGGGACTGCTGGCTCGAGGCCACGGGCACCTTCTCTCCGCCGGCCGGGTCGCTCGGGGCGCTCCCGGACCGGCCCCATGGTGCCACCGGATCGCCGGGGGGCGGCGGGACGCCCGGTTCAGCCGGCCGGAGCCTCGCGAGCGGCCTTGGCGGCCTGCTTCTGCTCCTGCTTGAACGCCCGCACCTCGGCGAGGGACTCGGGCCCGGTGATGTCGGCGACCGAGCGCCGCGAGCCCTCGGCGCCGTAGTCGCCGGCGGCCTCGCGCCAACCGGCCGGGGTGACGCCGTACTGCTTGCCGAGCAGCGCCAGGAAGATCTTCGACTTCTGCGCGCCGAAGCCCGGCAGGGCGTTGAGCCGCTTCAGCAGGGTCTTCCCGTCCGGCCCGTCGGCCCACAGTCCGGTCACCTGACCCTCGTACTGCTCGACGAGCGCCCGGCAGACCTCCTGGGCGCGCCCGGCCATCGAGCCCGGGTAGCGGTGCAGGGCGGGCGGCCCCTGGAAGACGCCGACCAGCTCCTCGGGATCCATCGCCGCGATCGTCTCTGCCGACAGCGTGTCCACGCCGAGCCGGTCGGCGAGCAGCCGCGGGGCGCCGAAGGCGCGCTCCATCGGGAACTGCTGGTCCAGCAGCATCCCGATCAGCAGGGCCAGCGGGTCGCGGCCGAGCAGCTCGTCGGCGGCAGGTTCCTGGGCGATGGTGACGGTCGGCACGGCGACGATCCTGCCGCACCGCTCCGTTACGCAGACCGGCCCCCGACCGCGGAGGCGGTCGGGGGCCGGTCGGGAGAGCGAGCGATCAGCGACGGACGTCGACCGTCACCGTGTCGGTCGCGGTGACCGGGGCGCCGAAGCTGTCGGTCGTCGTCAGCGTGCAGGTGAAGCGGGCGGTGCCGACCGTGGTGGGCGTGCCCTCCACCGCGACGACGCCGTACTGCCCGGCGGTGTAGTTCCGCTTGGCCGCCTTCTGCAGCGACGCCGGATCCGCCTTCAGCGCCATCGGGCTGCCGCTGGTCTGCGCGCAGCTGTAGGCCAACGAGCTGCCGAGCACCGTGCCGGAGCCGGCATTGCCGAAGTTCGCCATCAGCTTCACCGGCTTGCCGACCTTGGCCTGGACGACCGGCCCGTGGTTGACGTCCTGCACCAGCTTCGTCGTGGTGGCCGGCGGGGTGACCACCACGTCGAAGGCCACCGGGTTCGACGTGTTCCCGGCCGAGTCGGTCGCGGTGCAGCTGACCTTCGTGGTGCCGATCGGGAACTGCGACCCCGACGGCGGCGTGCAGACCGGGGTCACGGCGCCGTCCCGGGTGTCACCAGCGATGACGGTGTAGGAGACCTTCGCTCCGTTCACGCTCGTCGAGGACACCCGCACGGGGTCCTTGCCGGCGATCCGCGGAGCCAACTGGTCGGCCGGGCGCGGAGCGAGCTTCGACGGGTCGACGATGCCCCAGTACGCCGGGGTCACCTGCAGGTCGTCGTCGAAGGGCAGCGGCGCCTCCCACGGGCGGGCCGCCGGCCACGTCCGCAGCCAGCTGCGGGCGTTGCTGATCCCCCAGAAGGTCACCGACTCGACGGAGTCCGAGTGCGTGCGCAGCATGTCGAACAGGTCGCGGTAGTAGTACCCGTTCTCCGTCTCCGACTCCGCCTGGTTCGCCATGCCCGGGCGGTGCTGCGGGGTGTTCGGGCCGCTGATGTCGGCACCGTTGTTCTCCGCCGAGGTGCTGATGTCGAGCTCGGTGATCACCTGCAGCAGCGTGGGGTCGAGCTTCTCCACGGCGGTCAGCGAGTCGTCGAGCCACTCGATGGGCCGGGCGAAGTCCATGTGCACCTGGTGGCCCACGCCGTCGATCGGCACGTCCCGCTGCTGGAGGGCCTTGATCAGCGAGAGGTAGTCCGCCCGCTTCTCCGGCATCTCGGAGTTGTAGTCGTTGATGAACAGCTGGGCCTGCGGGAAGTACTCGTCGGCGAAGCGGAAGGCGTCGTCGACGAAGCGCTCACCCAGCACCTGGAACCAGCGACTGTCGCGCATGTCGTGCGGATTGGCGTTGTCGCTGTCGTTGATGACCTCGTTGACCACGTCCCACGCCCAGATCGGGCTGTTCCCGTTGGGGTAGCGGGCGTTCACGTGGTCGGCGATCGCCTTGATGTGCGCCTCCATGCGGGCGCGCAGCAGGGCCTGGTCGGCGGGGCTGTTCGTCAGGTCGCGGGTGCCGTCCTTGAAGAACCAGGCCGGGGTCTGCGAGTGCCAGGCGAGCACGTGCCCGTAGACCTGCACGCCGGTCGCGTCCGCGTAGTCGAGCAGGCGGTCGAGGTTGGTGAAGTTGAAGGTCCCCTCGGTCGGCTGGACGACCTCCGGCTTGCCGTCGTTCTCGGGGGTGAAGGCGTTGAAGTGCTTCTGCAGCAGCTGCGACGCCCGGCCGACGGTCTCGCGGGAGTCGATCGCCACCCCCACGTGCTCGAAGCCGTCCTCACCCAGGACGGTCTTGAGGGCCGGGACGTCCTGGATCGGCGTCTCCTTGAACTCCGCGATCGAGACGTCGTCGATGAGGAAGCTGACGTTCGCGGTCCCCTCGACGTAGAGCTGAGCCTTGTCGATCGGTGCGCCGAGGGTGTACCGGCCGGTGATCCTGGTCCACGCGCTGTCGGTCACGACGGCGCTGGCCCCCGCCACGTTGTCGTACCCGGTGGCGGTGCCGGTGCGGTCGCGCTGGATCGACGCCTGGATCGAGGCCGAGGCGGCCGTCTGGCCGGGAGCCAGCTTCGCCCAGAAGGAGATCTGCGTGGCCTTGCCGATCGCGAGGCTCTTGGTGACGTCGAGCGTCGGGCCCTGCCAGCTCTGCAGCCGGTTGGTGGACAGCAGGCTCGTGGTGCCGCCGTGAGCGTCGGACGTCGTGGTCGCGACCTTGGCGTCGCCACGCGGGCCCCAGCCCTGCACCCCGTTCTCGAAGTCGCTCGTGACCGGCTGGATGGTCCCGGGCTGAGCCGGGGCGGACGCCTCGCCGACGATCTTCACGTCGTCGACGAAGAAGCTCTGAGTGGCGTCGGGGCTCTCGAGGTAGAGCTCGAGGCCGCTGTTCGCGGTCGCGTGCGTGTAGGTGCCACTCACCTTGGTCCAGGCGCTGTCGCTGACGGCCACCTGCCAGGCCACGGTGTCATAGGCCGTCGAGCCACCGCTCGGCGTGCGGGCCGCGCTCATGGTCACCTGGTCGCTGCCGGAGCCGGCAGGCAGGCGCACCCAGGCTTCGACGTCGTAGGTCCCGGCAGGCATGACTGACAGGGCGTTCAGCCCCGGGCCCTCCCAGTTCTGGGTGCGACCGGTGACGGCGAGGCTCTGCGCCCCGGTACGGGCGACCCCCGCCGTGGCGGCGACCTTCGCGCTGCCGCGGCCGTACCAGCCATCGGTGCCGCTCTCGAAACTCGTCTCGTGGACGGTGGCCGGAGCAGCCACCGCGACGGGTGCCGCGAACGCCACCACCCCGGTGGTCATGCCGAGGACGAGTCCCCCGGCGGCCAGACGACGACCTGACATGTGAACCCCTCGCGAACGCTCGGAGGCGAGACCGTGACCTCGCCGTGACGCAACCGAGAGGAGTGAACGGCCTCACAATCTGTTACGTCAACGATTTCCATGGTTTTCGAAACTCATGCAGCCAACCGGTCCTGGCCGGCGGGGAGCCCGACACGTCGACCCACGGGAGAATGCCCTGGTGCGCGCCGTGATCAGTCGAGTCAGTACAGCCGCTGTAACCGTTGGCGGGGAGGTCGTCGGCGAGATCGGACCCGGGTTGCTGTCACTGGTGGGAGTCGGTCATCACGACGACGTCACCTCGGCGCGCGCCCTGGCCCGGAAGATCCACGAGCTGCGGATCTTCCCCGGGGAGGAGGGCCAGGTGTCGGCCTCGGACCTGGGGCTGCCGGTGCTCGTGGTCAGCCAGTTCACGCTTTACGCCGACACGCGCAAGGGCCGCCGCCCGTCGTGGCAGGACGCCGCGCCCGGGGAGGTCGCCGAGCCGCTGGTCGACGAGGTCGTTACCGAGCTGCGGCGACGGGGTGCGACGGTCGCCACAGGACGCTTCGGCGCGGACATGAGCGTCGCGTCGGTCAACGAGGGCCCGATGACGCTGCTGCTGGAGGTCTGAGCCGACAGGTCCGTGAGCATCGCAGCGAGGAGCGGAGCGGGCCGCGGGAGCGAGGCGATGGGCACGTGACCTCGCAGAACGTGCTCCTACGAATTACATGTCTGGGAGTCGTGATCGCCGGGTATCTCTGGGTGACCGAAGACACTCCCTGCCGGTTTGCTGTGAAGCCCGGGTTCCTGGAACACCAGGCCCCCTGATGACCGTTGTGCAGGGCGTACCACACCGGACAGAGAAGGGCGGGACCGGCCGGTGACCCCGGAGCCGATCCCCCGCCGAACGCCTGGATGACCTTCCGTCGCCCACCGATGCCCGGCGGATGCATCCGAATCCAAGGCAAGGACGAAGACCCATCGTGACGCTGCTGCAGTCTTCCCCCACCGACACGCTCGACGTGCGCGCCCCGCGCCGCGAGCCCGACGCGAGCGGTCTGGTCTCCACCGACCTCGTGCGCGTCTACCTGAACACCATCGGCAAGACCGCGCTGCTCACCGCCGAGCAGGAGGTGGAGCTGGCCAAGCGGATCGAGGCCGGTCTCTACGCCGAGCGCCTGATCGGCGAGAAGAAGGACCTCACCGCCGCCAGGAAGCGCGACTACAAGATCCTGGCCACCGACGGGAAGGCCGCGAAGGCCCACCTGCTCGAGGCCAACCTCCGCCTCGTCGTCTCGGTGGCCAAGCGCTACACCGGGCACGGCATGACGTTCCTGGACCTCATCCAGGAGGGGAACGTCGGCCTGATCCGTGCCGTCGAGAAGTTCGACTACACCAAGGGCTTCAAGTTCTCGACCTACGCGACCTGGTGGATCCGTCAGGCGATCACCCGCGCCATGGCGGACTCGGGCCGCACGATCCGGCTGCCCGTCCACCTGGCCGAGCAGGTCAACAAGGTCGTGCGCACCCGCCGGCGGATGCACCAGGAGCTCGAGCGCGAGCCCACCGCCGAGGAGCTGGGGCTGGAGCTCGACCTCCCCGAGGCTCGGATCTCCGAGCTGCTCGAGTACAGCCGTGACCTGGTCAGCCTGGACCAGACCGTCGGCGCCGACGAGGAGTCCCGCCTCGGTGACTTCATCGAGGACGCCGATGCCGCGGTGGCCGAGGACGCGGTGGCCTTCCAGATGATGAAGGGCGACGTCCGGCACGTGCTGGAGACGCTCGAGGAGCGGGAGCGCGACGTCGTCATCCTCCGCTTCGGCCTGGACGGCGGTCAGCCCCGCACGCTGGAGCAGATCGGCAAGCAGTTCGGTCTCTCCCGCGAGCGGGTGCGCCAGATCGAGCGCGAGACGATGGCCAAGCTGCGTGACCCGCAGCGCGCCGACGCCCTGCGCGACTATCTCGCCTGAAGAAACACCCCTGCCCCCCGCCACTCGCACGCTCGCGGCGGACCTGCAGGGGGCCGAGAGCCCGCCACCACCAGGTGGCGGGCTCTCGTCGTCTCACACCGGCGAGCGCATCCGGCGAGGTCCGGGGTCCACCCGGGCGGTCGGGGGTCCGACCACCGCCGAGCCGCCGGCGACGACCAGCGACCGGCCGCCGTGCCACGGATTCTGCGGCCCCACGATCACCGGCTCCAGCGTCAGGCGCAGCACTTCGGGGAGGTCGTCGGCCAGGCGGGCCACCCGGAGCAGCAGGTCCTCCAGTGCGGCGGTGTCGACCGGCTCCGATCCTCGCCACCCGTCGAGCAGGGGCCAGGCTCGCGGCGCCCGCACCAGCTCGGCGGCGTCCAGGTCGGTGAGCGGCAGCGTCCGGAAGGCGCGATCGCCCAGCAGCTCGGTCGCCACTCCCCCGACGCCGAAGCTCACCAGGGCGCCGAACGACGGGTCGTCCACGATCTCGACGACCGTGGCCACACCGGGCGACGCCATCTCCTGCACGATCACCGGGTCACCGGACGGGATCGCCCCGAACGCGGCCCGGACCGCCTCGGCGTCGACCAGGTCCAGCCGGACGCCGCCGAGGTCGGAGCGGTGCCGCAGCCAGGGGGCGGTCGACTTCAGCACCACCGGGTAGCCGATCTGCTCCGCGGCGGCCACCGCGGCCTCGGCGTCGGTGACGGTCCGGGTGCCCAGGAGCGGCACGCCATAGGCGCCCAGCAGGCCCAGCAGCTCGACGTCGGTCAGCTCGCGCCCGGACGGAGCCTCCGCGAGGGCGCCACGGACGATCGCCTGCGCCGCCGCCTCGTCGACGTCGGGGAGCTCCGGCAGCTCGCCGACCGGCCGGCGCCGCCAGCGCGCGTACTCCGCCGCCTTGGCCAGGGCGATCACGGCCCGCTCGGGAGTGCTGTACGACGGCACCGAGCCGCGGGCAGGCATCCCGTGCTCGTCGGGGACGCTGAGCTCCGGCGGGATGCCTTCGGTGGAGAGGAAGCTCGCCACGATCGGCTTCGTCGAGTTCCTCGACACCTCGCGCAGCGCCGGCCCGTAGTCGTGCGAGCCGGACTTCAGCGGCGGCAGGTGGACGGCGACGACCGCGTCGACGCGGTCGTCGTCGACGGCAGCCTGCAGCGCCGCCCGGAACTCCTCGGGCGTGCCCTGGACACCGATGTCGACCGGCGCCTCGTGGGCCAGCTGCAGCCCCTCCTCCAGGACCGCGTCGGTGACCAGCACCCCGATCGCCGTGGAGTTGCCGACCACCGCCACCCGGTCACCCGCGGGCAGCGGCTGGTGGGCCAGCAGCGTGCCGACGTCGAACATCTGCGCCACCGTCTCGACGCGGATGACGCCCGCGGAGGAGAACAGCGCGGCCACCGACTGCTCGGGGACCGCGACCGACGTGCCGGCCAGCCCGGGTGCGACGCCGACGTGCCGGCCGCTCTTCACCGCGATCACCGGCTTGGTGCGGCCGACGGTGCGGGCGAGCCGGGCGAACTTGCGCGGGTTCCCGAAGCTCTCCAGGTGCAGCAGCACGACCTCGGTGCCCGGGTCGGTGGCCCAGTACTGGAGCAGGTCGTTGCCGCTGACGTCGGCACGGTTGCCCGCGGAGACGAAGGTGGACAGACCGATGCCGCGGCTGCGGGCCCGCTCCAGCAGGGCGATGCCGAGGGCGCCGGACTGGGCGAAGAAGCCGACCCGGCCGCGCCCGGGCACCATCGGCGCGAGGCTGGCGTTGAGCCGCACCTCGGGGTCGGTGTTCACGATGCCCAGGCAGTTCGGGCCGACGACGCGCATGCCCGACGCCCGGGCGGCCGCCACCAGCGCCCGCTCGGCGGCGCGGCCCTCGGGACCGGCCTCGCCGAAGCCGCCGGAGACCACCACGAGCCCGCGGACCCGCTTGCGCCGGCAGGCCTCGACCACGCGGGCCACCTCGTCGGCGGGCACCGCCAGCATCGCCAGGTCGACGTCGTCGGGGATCGACTCGATGTCGGCGTAGGCCGGAACGCCGCGGACGTGCCGGGCGCCGGGGTTGACCGGGTAGATCGGCCCGGCGAACCCGTAGTCGAGCAGGTGCCGGAGAAGCGCGTTGCCGATCTTGTCCGGGTCGTTGCTCGCCCCGACCACGGCGACCGACGACGGCGTGAGCAGCCGGCCGATCGAGCGGGACTCGCTGCGCTGCTCCCGCTCGTAGGTGACGGCGAGCGCGTCCTCGGTCTGCTCGATCGGGAAGGTCAGGTGGACGACGCCGTCCTCGTAGGACCGCTCGGCCTTGTACCCGGCGTCGCGGAAGACCCGCACCATCTTGCTGTTCTGGGCCAGGACCTCGGCGACGAAGCGGCGGATGCCCCGCTCCCGGCCGGCCGCGGCGAGGTGCTCGAGCAGCACCGAGCCCAGGCCGCGGCCCTGGTGGGCGTCCTCGACGAGGAAGGCGACCTCGGCGTCGTCGGTGCCGGGGTACCGGTCGTAGCGGCCGACCGCGATGAGCTGGTCGCCCAACAGCACGACGAAGGCGACGCGCTTGTCGTGGTCGACGTGGGTGAACCGGTGCAGGTCCTTGTCCGAGAGCCGCTTCATCGGCCCGAAGAACCGGTAGTAGCGGGTCTGGTCGCTGCTGCGGTCCATCAGCCCGGTCAGCGCTTCGGCGTCGTCGGGGCAGATCGGCCGCAGGTGCACGGTCCCGCCGTCGGCGGCGACGATGTCGGCCTCCCACCCCGGCGGCGGCGTGGGGGCGTCATCGGCGGGCGGAGTGGTCTGTTCAGTCACGGGGGTCGTCCGGGTCCAGGCCGAAGTAGGGGAAGGCGGCGCGGCGGGTGCGCATGATCGCCCGGTCCACGCGGGACTCGGTGAAGGTGTCCCAGCGCGAGAAGCCGGTGTAGCCGCCCTCGGTCATGTGCGTGGGCGGCCGGGTGCGCAGGCCGCGGCGGACGACGTCGTCGCGCCACGACTCGGGGATCTCGGTCGCGGGATCGAGCGGGGTGCCGCTGACCTCGGCGAGCAGATGGGTCCAGGCCCGCGGCACGCACCGCACCAGCCCGTAGCCGCCGCCGCCGAGGGCGATCCACCGGCCGTCGCAGAGCTGGTGGGCGAGCTCGTGCATGGCCTTGTAGCTCGCCCGCTGGCCGTCGACGGTGAGGGCGAGATCGGCGAGCGGGTCCTCGTGGTGGGCGTCGCAGCCGCACTGCGTGACGATGATCTGCGGCTCGAAGGCCTTCAGCACGCTCGGCACCACGGCGGTGAACGCGCGCAGCCAGGCGGAGTCGTCGGTGCCGTTGGGCAGCGCCAGGTTCACCGCGCTGCCCAGCGCCTTGTCGGGGTCGCCGGTCTCCTCCGGATAGCCGGTGCCCGGCCACAGGGTGAGCGGCGTCTGGTGGATGCTCACCGTGAGCACCCGGGGGTCCTCGTAGAACGCGGTCTGCACGCCGTCGCCGTGGTGCACGTCGAGATCGACGTAGGCGATCCGCTCGTAGCCCTGGCCGAGCAGCCAGGCGATCGCGACGGCGGCGTCGTTGAACACGCAGAAGCCTGACGCCGCCCCCTTCATCGCGTGGTGCAGCCCGCCGGAGATGTTGACCGCGTGCTGCGCGGCTCCGCTGTGCACCTGCTGCGCGGCGAGCACGCTGCCGCCGGTGATCAGCGCCGCGGCGTCGTACATGCCGTCGAAGATCGGGTTGTCCGAGGTGCCCAGCCCGTGGCCCACGGTGGGGTCGGAGGGCGCGCGGCGGACCGCCTCCAGGTACGCGGGGTCGTGGACCAGCGTCAGCAGGTCGGTGTCGGCCGGCGTCGGGGTCATGACGCGCAGCCGGTCGCTGGCGAGCACGCCCAGGCTGTCGGCCAGCCGCATGGTCAGGTCCAGACGGACCGGGTGCAGCGGGTGGTCACCGCCCATCGTGTAGCCCAGCAGCGCGTCGTCCCAGACGACGCTGATCGAGTCGCTCACGGGCCCCCTCCCCTGCCGGCGCCCCGTCGCGCCCGCTCGGGGCCGGACGCTACCGGGTCGTCGATGGCGCCGCGGGTCGCCGAGACCACTCTGCGAGGGCGCGGTCACAGGCCTTCGGCCCCGTAGACTGTCCGCCGACACGGAGGAGTGCGAGTGAACGACCTCATCGACACCACGGAGATGTACCTCCGGACCATCTTCGAGCTGGAGGAGGAGGGGATCACCCCCCTCCGCGCCCGCATCGCCGAGCGCCTCCACCAGAGCGGCCCCACGGTCAGCCAGACGGTCGCCCGCATGGAGCGCGACGGTCTGCTCACCGTGGAGGGCGACCGCCACCTCCAGCTCTCCGAGGAGGGCCGCCAGGTGGCCACCGCCGTCATGCGCAAGCACCGCCTCGCCGAGTGCCTGCTGGTGGACGTGATCGGCCTGGACTACGCCGACGTCCACGAGGAGGCCTGCCGCTGGGAGCACGTGATGAGCGAGGCGGTCGAGCGCCGCCTGCTGTCGCTGCTCGGCAATCCCACGGTGTCCCCGTTCGGGAACCCGATCCCCGGCCTCGAAGCGCTGCGCGGCGAGGAGCCGCTGGGCGGCGAGACCTCCGCCGTCCTCGACTCCCTGACCCTGCTGTCGACGACGGCCAGCGCGGAGGGCCGGCCCGTGGTGGTCCGGCGGATCAGCGAGCAGCTGCAGGAGAACGCCGAGCTGCTGCGCGCCCTCGCCGACCACGGCGTGCGCCCGGGGGTCACGATGACCGCCCAGCTGGTGGAGGGCTCGGTCAGCCTGGACGGCTACGTGCTGCCCGTCGGCGTGGCCCAGCACATGTTCGTGAGCGCGGTCGACGACGAGCTGACCCCGCTCGAGGCCGCTCCGCTGCTCTGATCGCGGGGGCCGGGGCGTGGGCGCTACGGAGCAGGGACCGGACGACGACGGCGCTCCCCGCGCCGCCGACGTCCTCACCGCGGAGCTGCGTCCGCGGCCGGGCGGGCGGCCTGCGCACCTGGCCCGCGTGGCCGGCGCCTTCCTGAACGAGCTCTTCTGGCAGCTGCTGCCCGCACCCTCGGTGCACGACGTGGTGGTGACCGCGCGGGACGACGGCGCCGAGGTGCTCCGCGTGCCGGCCGGCGAGCCGATGCTGGCCGGTGACCTGCTGGCCGCCGTACGGGCGGAGCTGAACCGGTCGACCGTCGAGGAGTTCCTAAGGTCGTGGCGGGGCCGCTGACCCGCTGCTCCCGGGCGGGCACCGGCACGGCTCATTACGGTGGGCGCGTCCCCCTCCCCCGTGAGAGAAGGCCCCGGTGAGCTCGTCCGCGCCTGCACCCGCCGACCCGTCCCCGGAGCCGGCGCCCAGCCCGTTCCACCGGCTGGCCGAGTTCGTCGCGATCCCGCGGATCGGTGCGCTCGCGCTCTCGCCCACCGGGCGGCTGGCCGTCTCGCTGGTCACCCTGGACCGCGACGGCAAGAAGTGGCAGTCCGCGCTGTGGGAGCTGGACGCCGACGGGCAGCGCCCCGCCCGGCGGCTGACCCGTAGCGCTCCCGGTGAGTCCTCCCCCGCCTGGGCCCCGGACGGCTCGCTGCTGTTCACGTCGGCCCGGCCCGACCCGGGTGCCGCGCCCGCCGAGGAACCGAAGCCCGCGCTGTGGCGGCTCCCGGCCGACGGCGGCGAGGCGCGGCCGGTGATCGCCCGGCCGGGCGGGATCGGCTCGTTCGCCGTGGCCTCCGACAGCGGTGACGTGGTCGTCGTCTCCTCGACCCTGCCCGGCGGCGCCGAGCCCGCCGCCGACGAGGAGCGACGCAAGGCGCGAGCCGACGCCGGGGTGACGGCGATCCTGCACGAGGCCTATCCGGTGCGGTACTGGGACCACGACCTGGGACCCGCGGCGCCGCACGTCTTCTGGGCCGGGCAGCTGCCCGCCGAGGAGGACCCGGCACGACCGGCCGCTGTCGAGCTCCGCGACCTGACCCCGGAAGCGCTGCCGCCGAACGGCGCCGGGGACGACCTCGCGCTCTCCCCCGACGGGGGCCTCCTCGCCCGCGCGGACGACGTGCCGGACGGCCCCGCCGGCCGCCGCAGCCGCCTGGTCGTCACCGACACGGCGACCGGCGAGACCCGCGTGCTCGTCGACGACCCGCTGGCCGACGTGTACGCAGCCGCCTTCTCCCCCGACGGCAGCCGGCTGGTGTGCGTGCGGGAGTCGATGTCGACCTACGCCGAGCCGCCGGACTACACCCTGCTGCTGGTCGACGTCGCCGACGGCACCGCGTGCGAGCTCACGCCGGACTTCGACCGGTGGCCCAGCGCGCCGCAGTTCGCCGCCGACGGGACCGCCGTCTACTTCCTCGCCGACGAGGAGGGCCGGCACGCGCTGTTCCGGGTGGAGCTCGACGGCGGAGCGCCGGTGCGGCTGACCGGCGACGGCGCCTACAGCCATCTGCAGGTCGCCCGGGACGGCAGTGCCCTGTTCGCGCTGCGCTCGGCGTACGACTCGCCGGCGGTCCCCGTCCGGCTGGACCCGACCGCGCCGATGCAGGACCCGGCCCCGCTGCCCAGCCCGGCGACGGTCACGGAGCTGCCCGGCACCCTCCAGGAGCTCACGACTCCCGCGGCGGACGGCGCGCAGGTGCAGTCCTGGCTGGTGCTTCCCGAGGGCGCGTCGGCCGAGAACCCGGCTCCGCTGGTGCTGTGGGTCCACGGCGGCCCGCTGATGAGCTGGAACTCCTGGTCCTGGCGGTGGTGCCCCTGGGTGCTCGCGGCACGGGGATACGCGGTGCTGCTGCCCAACCCCGCCCTCTCCCAGGGCTTCGGGCTGGACTTCGTGCGCCGCGGCTGGGGCGAGTGGGGCGAGGCGCCCTACACCGACCTGATGGCTGCGGTGGACGCGGCCGAGCAGCGCCCGGAGATCGACGAGACCCGCACCGCCGCCATGGGTGGCTCCTTCGGCGGCTACATGGCCAACTGGATCGCCACCCAGACCGACCGCTTCAAGGCGATCGTCACCCACGCCAGCCTCTGGAACCTGGAGGGCTTCCTCGGCACCACCGACGCGGCCTACTACTGGGAGAAGGAGTGGGGCGACCCGCTCACCGACCCGAAGCGCTACGAGCAGAACTCGCCGCACCGCTTCGCCGATGCGATCCGCACGCCGATGCTGGTCATCCACGGCGACAAGGACTACCGAGTGCCGATCGGCGAGGGCCTGGCGCTCTGGTACGCCCTGCAGAAGCGCGGGGTGCCGTCGAAGTTCCTGTACTTCCCCGACGAGAACCACTGGGTGCTCACGCCCGGGAACAGCCAGGTCTGGTACGAGGCGGTGCTGGCCTTCCTGGCCGAGCACGTCCTGGGCGAGGAGTGGCAGCGGCCGGCGCTCCTCTGACGCCGTCACCGGATCAGCCGCGGCCGACGGCCTGCGCGACCAGTTCCCGGAGGTCGCCCGGCGTCAGACATGCGTCCAGGCCCCGGCGCAGCAGCCGGGCGAGGCCGTGGTCGGGGTCGCTGTCCAGTGCGATGTCCAGCGCCACGTTGGCCGTTGCGCCATCACCACGGAGCCAGACGCTGACGGCCAGGAGGGTCGCCGGCGCGGCATCCAGCGGCGTCACTCCCCGGCGGGTGCACTCGGTCCAGAGCATCTCTGCGGCGACCGCGTCGTTCCCGAGGGCGAGGGAGAGCGCCCGGTCGCGCACCTGGATGTGCCGCAGCGCCCAGAGGACGCCGGCGAGTTCGTCGTCGGACAGCGGCGCCTGCTCCGGCCGGCAGCGGGCGACCGCCGCGACCACCGCCGTCCAGCACTCGTCCTCCACCCCGGCCCAGCCGACGTCACGAGCACGCGCGGCCCGCTCGGCTGCCACCCGGAGACAGGCCGCTCGCATGCCCTCGTGCGCGCCCGGCGGTGCATTCAGCCGGGCCGCCAGCTCCGACCGGTCGCGCGCGAGGACCTGCCCCGTGGTGACCGCGGCGGCCGCCAGCGCGCTCACCCCTCCGGGCACCGGGGTGCCGGCGCCGGGCAGGCAGCACGCGTGCGGGCAGTCGTAGGACCACCACCGCCCGCCGCGCACGAGCAGGACGTCGCGGACCGGCACGTCGGCCGCGGCGAGGCTCACGACGAGGGCGTGGACCACCGACCGGTGCGGCAGGGCCGCCTCGGCCCAGAGGTCGTCGTCCGGGAACTCCTCGTCCCAGGCCCACGGGTCGACCACGTCGGGCTCCTCCGAGACGACCACCACCAGCGCGGCGGCGGGCCGGTCGGTCCGCAGGCTCCGTGTCAGCACCGCGGCGGCGGGCTCGGCGTCGTGCGGCGCGGGCAGGTCCGCGCGCACGGTCAGCCCCACCCGTCCTCCGGAGGGCCCGCCCAGCCCGACGAGCACCACCGACTCCCGTGGGTGGAAGCCCAGCAGGTGCGGCAGCGCTGCGGCGATCTCACCGGGGTCGGAGAGCCGCACCTCGGGGCGGTCGGCGGTCGGGGGCGCGGTCGGGGTGTCCATGCGCCGACCCTGTGCGCGCGGCGCCCCGGACGGGGCGCTCCGCAGTGATCTGTGGACGCTCCGTCCCCCTGTGGAGAAGCGGGTCAGCCCAGCGCGTCGGCCTGCGTCTCGTAGGCCTGCTCGAGGAGCGCGGTGAAGGCGGCCGGGTCGGCGCTCCCGCCCGGCTGCGCGGGGTCGGCGACGATCGTGATCAGCAGGAGCAGCCGGTCGCCGTCCTCCACCGCCCCGACCAGCGTGGGGAGCGACGTCTGCGTGCCGTCGGGTCCGGTGACGACCACCGCGTAGCGCAGCAGGGCCGCGCCGTCACCCAGGTCGTCGACCGGCAGGTTCTCGAACGTGAGGGCGGCCTGGCCGAGGCCCGGGATGCTGATCTGCGCCTGCGGGCACCGCTCGGCGGCCTGCACCAGCTGGGGAACGACGTCCTCGAGCGGGCCGCCGCGGACGAGCATCTCGACGGTCGTCACCGCCCCGAGGCTGGCGCTCTGCGCCGCGACGTCCTCGAAGGCCTCCAGGTCCGGCTGGGTCCCCTCGACGGCGGCCCGGCACTCCTCCGGCTGGATGTCGGCCCCCTCGGCCGCCGCGGCGAGCCCCCCGGCCTGGCCCAACTGCTCGGGCGAGATCGCGACGACGGTGGAGTCGGGCCCGAAGGCGTCGGCCGGCAGGAGTCCGGAGGCGAGGTCGGACTCCGCCGCCTCCTCGGGAGTCTCCTCCGCCGAGGACGACGCGGCCGGAGCCGGCGCGTCCTCCTCCGAGCCGCTGCAGCCGACGAGCAGGGCGGTGGAGATCAGCCCGGCGGCGAGCAGCCCGGGGACGCGGTGCGCAGTCGACATGCCGAGAACGCTAACCGCGCTCGGCGGCGCGCGCTCAGACCTCGAACTGCACCGCGCTCCGGGCGGCCAGGATCGGCCGGACGTGCTCGGCGATGACCGCCTGGTGCACGGGATCCTGGGCGTAGCGGCGGAAGGCCTCCACGTCGGGGAACTCGGCGACCAGCACCGCGTCGGCGTTGCCGTCGGTCAGGCCGGCGTCCTCGCCCACGACCAGAGAGGTCATGCCCCCGACGTCCTCGCGCAGCTTCCGCAGCGCGGTGAGGGTGGCCGCCCGCCGGTCGGCGTCGGCGTCCGGGGACCAGGTGAAGACCACGACGTGACGGATCATGTCCCCCACCCTGCCAGCCCCGACCGGGTGGCACCGCCCGGCTGGCGTCGGTCCCCCGCACCGGGCTGGCTAGAGTCCGCTGCCATGGGACGGTCGTTGCGCATCGCACTCCTGTCCTATCGGAGCAAGCCGCACGGCGGCGGCCAGGGCGTCTACGTCCGCAATCTCTCCCGTGAGCTGAGGGAGCTCGGCCACCGCGTCGAGGTGCTCAGCGGCCAGCCCTATCCGGAGCTGGACGACGGCGTGCCGCTCACCGCCGTGCCGAGCCTGGACCTGTACCGCGAGCCCGATCCCTTCCGCACGCCGCGGCCGTCGGAGTTCCGCGACTGGGTGGACGTCGCCGAGTGGGCCACGATGTGCACCGCCGGCTTCCCCGAACCGCTGACCTTCAGCCTCCGCGCCGCCCGCCACCTCCTCCCCCGCCGCGCCGAGTTCGACGTCATCCACGACAACCAGTCGCTGGGCTACGGGCTGCTGCGCCTGACGAGGGCCGGCATCCCGACGGTCGCCACCGTGCACCACCCGATCGCGATCGACCGCGAGCTGGAGCTGGCTGCCGCCCCCACGCTCCGCAAGAGGCTCACCCTGCGCCGCTGGTACGCCTTCACCGGCATGCAGGCGCGGGTGGTGCAGCAGCTGGACGGCGTCACCACCGTCTCGGAGAACTCCCGCCGCGACATCACCACGCACATGGGACTGCCCCCCGAGCGCATGCAGGTCATCCCGGTCGGCATCGACCCCGACCGGCTGACCCCGCCGCCGGCCGACCAGCCGCGCGAGACCGACTCGATCCTGGCGATCACCAGCGCCGACGTCCCGCTCAAGGGGCTGGTGCACCTGCTGGAGGCGCTGGCCAAGCTGCGCACCGAGCGGCAGGTGCGGCTCACCGTCGTCGGCACGGCGCGGCCAGGCGGCCCGGCGCAGGCCGCACTCGAGCGGCTGGGCCTGCGCGACGCCGTCCGGTTCACCGGCCCCGTGCCCGAGGACGAGCTCGTGTCCCTGATCCAGCGAGCCACCGTCATGGCCATCCCGTCGCTGTACGAGGGCTTCTCGCTCCCCGCGATCGAGGCCATGGCCTGCGCGACCCCGCTGGTCACCACCGACGCCGGCGCGCTGCCCGAGGTGGTCGGCACCAAGGCCGGGCTCCGGGTCAAGGCCGGTGACGTCGGCGAGCTGACCGCCGCGCTCCAGCTGGTGCTCGACTCGCCGTCACTGGCCGAGCAGCTGGGCCGTGCCGGGCGCCGGCGGGTCCTGGAGATGTTCACCTGGCGGGCCACGGCCGAGCGCACCGCCGACTGGTACGCGGAAACCCTCGAGCGGAAGGGGCGGCCTTGCTGACCGTCGATTACGACCTGCTGGACCTCCGGCCCGGCATGACCGTCCTCGACCTGGGCTGTGGCGAGGGCCGGCACGCCTTCGAGGCCTACCGCCGCGGCGGCCGCATCGTCGCCGTCGACTGGGGGCAGTCGGAGGTCGAGACGACGAAGCGCTGGCTCGGCGCGATCGCGGAGGCCGGCGAGGCCCCCGACGGTGCGCAGTACGAGGTGGTCCGCGGCGACCTGCTGCACCTGCCCTTCCCCGATGCCAGCGTCGACCGCGTCATGGCCTCAGAGGTGCTCGAGCACATCCCCGACGACGCGACCGCGATGCGCGAGATCTTCCGCGTGCTCAAGCCCGGCGGCCGGGCCGTGGTGACCGTGCCCCGGTACGGCCCCGAGCGGGTGTGCTGGGCGCTGTCGGACGAGTACCACGCCAACGAGGGCGGGCACATCCGCATCTACCGCGGCGACGTGCTGCGCGCGCGGCTGGCCACCGCCGGCCTCACGCCGGGGAAGAGCCACCACGCGCACGCGCTGCACGCGCCGTTCTGGTGGCTGAAGTGCGCCGTCGGCGTGGAGAAGGACTCGGCGCTGGTGCGCGCCTACCACCGGCTCCTGGTCTGGGACCTCACCACCCGTCCGCTGGTGACCCGCCTCGCGGAGAAGGTGCTCGACCCGCTGATCGGCAAGAGCTTCGTCGTCTACGCCGACAAGCCCGCCGGGCCGGCGGAGGACCTCCGGACGGAGGCGTTCGGCGTCGCCGAGGCGCGGGAGCGGTCCACTGCAGCCGGCTGACCGGTCGGCGCTCCTCCCGGAGCTGCCCGGGGTGCTCACCGGGGACCAGCTGCGGCAGTCGGTCGGCTGGATCGCCGCGCAGCAGGGCGCCGACGGTGCGCTGCCGTGGTTCGACGGCGGTCAGCTCGACCCGTGGGACTCCGTCGAGGCCGCCATGGCACTCGACGTCGGCGCCGAGCACCAGCGGGCCGCCGCGGCCTACCGCTGGCTGGCCGGTCGCCAGCGGGCCGACGGCAGCTGGGCCGCCGAGTACCGCGACGGGGTGGAGACCGCCCCCGCCGTCGAGAGCAACCACGCCGGCTACCTCGCCGTCGGCCTCTGGCACTCCTGGCTGGTCGCCGGGGACGAGGAGCTCGTCGCCGAGCTGTGGCCGGTCGTCCGCCGGGGGCTGGATTTGGTCACCCGGATGCAGCTGCCGGGTGGGGCGATCAGCTGGGCGCTGCGGCCCGACGGGACACCTGACGACCTCGCGCTGGTCACCGGCAACGCCAGCCTCTTCCAGGCGCTGCGCTGCGGGCTGGCCCTGGCCGAGCTCACCGGGGAGGCCCAGCCGGACTGGGAACTCGCCGTCGTCGACCTCGGCACCGCACTGCGCGAGCACCCCGACCGGTTCGGCGACCGGTCGCGCTTCTCGATGGACTGGTACTACCCGGTGCTCGGCGGCGCGCTCTCCGGCGCCGCCGCCGACGACCGGCTCGCCGCCTCCTGGGACACCTTCGTCGTGCCGGGCCTGGGCATCCGGTGCGTCTCCGACCGGCCGTGGGTGACCGGCGCGGAGACCTGCGAGCTGGCCCTCGCGCTGACCGCGGCGGGACGACCGGACGAGGCGCTCGAGCAGCTCGCCGCGATGCAGCACCTGCGCCACGACGACGGCGCCTATTGGACCGGGTTCGTCTACCCCGACGACACCCGCTGGCCGATCGAGTGCACCACCTGGACGGCGGGCGCGGTGATCCTGGCGGCGGACGCGATCGCCGGGGCCACACCGGGGGCGGCCGTCTTCGCCTCGCCTGCCACGCTCCCCGACCCCACGGCCTCCCGGGCCAGGGCCGCCGAGATCCCGTGAGCCCGGCTCAGCGGGCGCAGTCGATGCAGGTGCGCGCGGTGGGCCGGGCAGCGAGCCGCTCGGGGGCGATGGGCCTGCCGCAGGTCTCGCAGCGCCCGTAGGTGCCGCCCTCCACGGCGGCGACCGCGGCGTCGACGTCGGCCAGCCGCCGGCGGGCCTGGTCCAGCAGCGCGGCGACCTGCTGCCGCTCGAAGGCGATCGTCGCGCCCTCGGGATCGTGCTCGTCGTCGGCGTTGGACGACTTCGAGGCGTCGACGACCTCGTCGAACATGCGGGTCAGCGCCGCGATCTGGGCCAGCGCGGCGGCCCGTTCCGCACTGAGCGGATCGGGCGGCCCCGTCCGGAGGCTCACCCCGAGCTCGCGAGGGGTGAGTGGGACGGGGTCCTTCTGCGACGCAGCAGCCGCAGCGACCCGACGCCGGGCAGTTCGGTGAACTCGCCCGACTCCAGCACCCGGGTGTAGACGCCGTAGGGCGCCTGACCGCCGTCGGCCGGGTCGGGGAAGACGTCGTGGATGGCCAGCGTGCCGCCGACCGCGAGCTTGGCGACCCAGGCGTCCTGGTCCCGGCGCGCGGACTCCTCCGTGTGGCTGCCGTCGAGGAAGAGCAGCGCGAGCGGCGAGGTCCAGAGCGGGGCCAGGATCTCCGAGCGGGTGACGACGGCGATCACGACGTCCTCCGCGCCGGCCTGGGCGACGGTCCGGCGGAACCTCGGCAGCGTGTCGATCCGGCCCACGGCGGGGTCGACCAGCGACGGGTCGTGGTACTCCCAGCCGGGCTGGTGCTCCTCGGAACCGCGGTGGTGGTCGACCGTCACGACGACCCGGCCGGTCTCGCGCGCCGCGGCCGCCAGGTACAGGGCGGACCGGCCCATCCAGCTGCCGACCTCGAGCAGCGGTCCGGGAACGCCGACGGTGCGGGCGGCCTCGTAGAGAGCGGTCCCCTCGTCGTCGGGCATGAAGCCCTCGGCGGCTCGGGCGGCGGCGAGGAGCGAAAGGACCCCGTCCTCCTCCCCCCTCGCAAGCTCGGGGCGAGCCTCGGGACGGAGCCGGTCGATCGTCATCGGGAGAACCTAGCGCGCAGGGCAGACACGCTCCGCTCGGTGGCCGCCCCGGCCTCGGTGTCGGCGGCCTTGGCGAAGAACGCCCCGGCCGCGGTCGTGACCGGCACCGCGAGCACGAGCGCGATGGCGCCGACCAGGGTGCGGATGACCTCCTCGGCCAGCGCGGAGCTGGTGAGCACGACCCAGCCGGGCTGGTCGTAGAGCTCGAACAGCAGCAGCAGCGGGAGCGCCGCACCGGCGTAGGCGAAGACGATCGTGTAGACGGTGGACGCGATGTGGTCCCGGCCGACGGCCATGCCGCGGGTGTAGAGCTCCTTCCACGTCATCGAGGTGTCGACCTCGTGCAGCTGCCAGATGGCCGAGGCCTGGGTGATGGTCACGTCGTTAAGCACGCCGAGCCCGGCGACCACGATGCCGGCGAGGACCAGCCCGGAGAAGCTCAACGTCGGGTCGAAGGTGTTCAGGGCCCCGGTCTCCTCGTCGGTCAGCCCGGTCAGCCGGGCCGTGACCACGGCGATCGATCCCATGAGCGCCACGAGCGCGAGCCCGAAGAGCGTGCCCACCAGGGCCGTGGTGGTGCGGGCGGAGAACCCGTGTGCCAGGTAGAGGACGACGAACATGATCGCCGCGGAGCCGACGAGGCTGACCAGCACCGGGGAGTCGTCGGAGAGCAGCCCGGGCAGCACGAACTGCAGCAGGACGAAGAAGGCGAAGGCCAGCCCCACCAGCGACGCCAGCCCCCGCCACCTGGCCACCAGGCCGACCACCAGCGCGAAGACGACGGCGAGCGTGATGATCGGGAGGTCTCGCTGGTAGTCGAAGAAGCCGTAGGTCGTCCCCTCCTCCCCGGCGGGATCGCGGGTGAGGACGAGGGTGTCCCCCTCCGCCACGCCGTTGGCCACGACCACGGCGTCCAGCTCCAGCTGGACGAAGTCACCGGCGCCGTCGCCGTCGAGGACCTCCACGACCGCCGTGGCGCACGTCTGCGACGGGCCCGAGGGGTCGACGCTGCAGTCGAACTCCTCGACCGACACCACCTGCCCGTCGGGATAGGTCGTGCCCGGTGGCAGGGCGACCGCGGCCGCCTGCTGGGCCCGGGTCGGCTCGCCGTCGGGCCACAGCACGAACAGCCCGATCACGGTGGCCAGCCCGACGGGGACCAGGAGCAGCAGCATCAGCCACACCGCGCGACGGCGACGGCCCAGTGCCTCCTCGGTGGGCGGCGGGGCGTCCGGGTCGGGACCGTGGTTGTGAGCGGAAGACGACACCGGGTCAGGCTAGGAGTCCGGCGACCCGAGGACCGCCGCGACACCGCTCAGGAGTGGTCGGCCGGTCCGGTTCGGGGTCCGCCGTCACCGGTCGCCTCGGCCGTGACCTCGCCGTCGGCCTGCACCACGGTGAACCGGTGCCACAGACCGGTGAGCTGCAGCGGGCGGGTCACCGTCGACGGCGGCTCGACCAGGATCATCTCGATCGCCCGCGGCACCGCCATCTTCTGCAACTGCACCAGCACGGCGAGGCCGGCCGAGTTCATGAACCCGACCTCGCGCAGGTGCAGCTCGATGCGCTGCAACCCGTGCTCGGCGAGCAGCAGGTCGGTGAGCGTCCGCACGAGGGGGCGGCGGGCGGCATCGGTCAGCTCGCCGCTGACGGTGAGCCGGGCAGTGTCTCCCTCGACGGCATGGGTGACGTCCGGCTCGGAGCCGGGTGCGTTCCCGGAGGGCTGGGACTGGGCGGCGGTCGTCTCCTCCACGCCGTCCTCCTGCCCCGGCGTGCACCGGTTCACGCACGCGGGGGCCGACGGGATCGGGTCCGGAGGCCCGGAACATTTTCTCTCCTGCCGCGTTTACCTGGCCGCGCCAACGAGGTAATCTCCAGTCGCCATTAGAGGTTCTACCTCGGGCAGCGAACACCGTTCCTTCATCCTCTGGAGGTTCCAGCCATGATGCTGACCGCTTACGACCCGTTCGCCGCCACGTCCGCCGCGTTCCGCGCGCTGGACCAGCTCGCCGGCCGCAGCGGGTCCACCACCGCTCGCGCCCTCTCGGGCATGCCGATGGACGCGTACAAGGTGGGCGACAACTTCGTCGCCCACTTCGACCTCCCCGGCGTCGACCCGGGCTCGATCGACCTGTCGGTCGAGGGCACCACGCTGACGATCAGCGCCGAGCGCTCCATCCCGCAGCTGGAGAACGCGGAGTGGGTGGCGGCCGAACGCCCCTACGGCAGCTACACCCGCCAGCTGGTGCTCGGCCGCAGTCTCGACACCGACCGGCTCGAGGCCAGCTACCACGACGGCGTGCTGACGGTGAGCATCCCGGTCGCCGAGAAGGCGCGGGCCCGCAAGATCACGGTGACCCGCGCGGACGCGCCGGCCGCCGTCGAGGCCCGCACGATCGAGGGCGAGCAGGCGGCGGTCGAGAGCTGACCGGCGCGCGCGCCACAGGGGCCGGGCCCGCACGGGCCCGGCCCCCTTTTCTTTCCCCCCTCCGACGACGGGAGCACGGCCATGGACACCGACCCCTCGGCCGATCCGTTGCGCCGGCTCGACGACCCCGACTACCCGGCGCTGACGATGAGCCAGGCCGCGGAACTGCTCGGCGTCCAGGCCGCCTTCCTGCGCAGCCTCGACGGCTCGGGCGTGCTTCAGCCGCACCGCTCGCAGGGCGGTCACCGCCGCTACTCCCGCCAGCAGCTCGTGCTCGCCGCCCGGGTGCGCGTGCTGCTCGACGACGGGCATCCGCTCGCCTCGGCCGAGGTCATCGTCGGCCTGCAGGACGAGCTCGCGTCGGCGCTGGCCAATGTGGCACGGCTCGAGGGTCGACGCGAGACACCCTAGGGGGGTATCGTTCCTCGACGTGGACACGAACGAGAACGGGTGCGCCGGCCACGACCACGCGCACGGCTACATCCACCGCAAGGACGACTACCTCAAGCGGCTCCGCCGCATCGAGGGTCAGGCTCGCGGTCTGCAGCGCATGGTCGAGGACGAGAAGTACTGCATCGACATCCTCACCCAGGTCTCGGCCATGACCAAGGCCCTCCAGGCGGTCTCCCTCGGTCTGCTCGAGGAGCACCTCAGCCACTGCGTCGTCGACGCGGCGCGGGCCGGTGGCCGCGAGGCCGAGGAGAAGGTGCGCGAGGCCACCGAGGCCATCGCCCGGCTCGTCCGTTCCTGACCACTCCCCCGTTCGCCCCCCCTCGAGAGGAACTCACGTGAGCAGCACCGCCAGCTACACCGTGACCGGCATGACCTGCGGCCACTGCGTCAACGCCGTCACCGAGGAGGTCTCCGGGGTTCCCGGGGTCACTGCTGTCGACGTCGACCTCGCCTCCGGCGGCCTGACGGTCACCAGCGAGCAGCCGGTCGACGACTCCGCCGTCCGCGCCGCCGTCGAAGAGGCCGGATACGAGGTGAGCGGCCGCTGATGCGGCCGGCGCCATGAACACCCCGACCCGCATCGCCGCGTTCGCGCTGGGCCTGGCCGCCACCTTCGCCGCCGCCGTCGGCGTGGGCGCGGCGGTCGGGCCCGTGGGCACCGCTCCCGAGACCTCCATGGCCGGCCACGCGGAGGGTGGCCACGACGCCGGTCACGACGAGGCAGGGGCCGAGGCGGCCGGCACCGGTCCCGGCGGTCTCCAGGTGAGCGACGGCGGCTACACGCTGGCCCTCGCAGCGGGCACGGCACCGGCCGGCCCGGCCACGCCGATCGCCTTCGAGGTCCTCGGACCCGACGGGCACGCGGTCACCGACTACGACCGCGACCACGACGTCGACCTGCACCTGATCGCGGTCCGCCGCGACCTCACCGGTTACCAGCACGTGCACCCCGAGCTCGGCGCCGACGGCGTCTGGAGGGCGCCGCTCGCCCTGGACCCTGGTACGTGGCGGCTGTTCGCCGACTTCACCCCGGCCGCCGACGGGACGAGCCGGACCCTCGGTGCGGATCTCGCCGTCGCCGGCGCCTACGAGCCGCGACCGCTGCCCGCCCCGTCGGCGGTCGCCGAGGTCGACGGCTACACCGTCGTCCTCGACGGCGAGCTCACGCCGGGTGCCGAGTCCGAGCTGACCCTGGCGGTCAGCCGCGACGGCGTCCCGGTCACCGATCTCCAGCCCTACCTGGGTGCCTACGGCCACCTCGTCGCGCTCCGCGAGGGCGACCTGGCGTACCTGCACGTGCACCCCGTGGAGCCCTCCGACGGACGACAGCCGGCGCCGGGCCCGCACATCCGATTCGCCACCACCGCCCCGACGGCGGGCACCTACCGACTGTTCCTCGACTTCCGCCACGGCGACGTCGTCCGCACAGCAGCGTTCACGGTGAGCGTCGAGGGGCACGAGGAGCACGGCTCATGACCACCGCCGGCACCACCACCGATGTCGAGCTGCTGATCGGGGGGATGACCTGCGCGTCCTGCGCCGCCCGCGTGGAGAAGAAGCTCAACAAGCTCGACGGTGTGACGGCCACGGTCAACTACGCCACCGAGAAGGCGCGGGTCAGCGTCGCCGGTGAGATCACCACCGACGAGCTGATCGCCGTCGTCGAGAAGACGGGCTACACCGCGTCGCTCCCCGAGCCGCCGAAGCCGGAGGACACTCCGGAGGCCGATCCCAGCGCGGCGCTCCGCACCCGGCTGCTGGTGTCGCTCGCGCTGAGCGTGCCGGTGATCGCGATGGCGATGGTCCCGGCGCTGCAGTTCCAGTACTGGCAGTGGCTCTCGCTGACCCTGGCCGCGCCGGTCGTCGTCTGGGGTGGGCTGCCGTTCCACCGCGCCGCCTGGACGAACCTGCGGCACGGCGCCGCGACCATGGACACCCTGGTCTCGCTCGGCACCCTCGCCGCGTTCGGCTGGTCGCTGTACGCGCTGTTCCTGGGCACCGCCGGCGAGCCCGGCATGACGCACCCCTTCGAGTTCACGGTCGCCCGCTCCGACGGCGCCGGGAACATCTACCTCGAGGCCGCAGCGGGCGTGACCACGTTCCTGCTGGCCGGCCGCTACGCGGAGGCCCGGTCCAAGCGCCGGTCCGGGGCGGCGCTGCGTGCACTGCTGGAGCTCGGCGCCAAGGAGGTCTCGGTGCTGCGCGGCGGCACGGAGCGGCGCGTCCCGGTGGACCAGCTGCTGGCCGGCGACCTCTTCGTCGTCCGGCCGGGTGAGAAGCTCGCGGCCGACGGCGAGGTCACCGAGGGCTCCTCCGCTGTCGACGCCTCGATGCTCACCGGCGAGTCGGTGCCCGTCGAGGTCGGACCGGGCGACGCGGTCACCGGCGGCACCGTCAACGCGGGTGGCCGGCTGGTGGTGCGCGCCACCCGCGTGGGCACCGAGACGCAGCTGGCCCAGATGGCCCGGCTGGTCGAGGACGCCCAGAACGGCAAGGCCGACGTGCAGCGGCTGGCCGACCGCGTCTCCGCCGTCTTCGTGCCGGTGGTGCTCGCGCTCGCCGTGGCCACCCTCGGCTTCTGGATCGGCGCCGGCGCGGGGCTGCCGGCCGCGTTCACCGCGGCGGTCGCCGTCCTGATCATCGCCTGCCCGTGCGCCCTCGGGCTGGCCACACCGACCGCGCTCATGGTCGGCACCGGCCGTGGCGCGCAGCTCGGCATCCTGATCAAGGGCCCCGAGGTGCTGGAGAGCACCCGCCGGGTCGACACCGTCGTCCTGGACAAGACGGGCACCGTCACCACCGGGCACATGACGCTGCTCGACGTGGTCCCGGCCGACGGAGAGGACGCCGGGAAGCTGCTGCGGCTGGCCGGCGCACTGGAGGCGGCGTCGGAGCACCCGATCGCCCGCGCGGTCGCGGCGGCAGCTGCCGAGCGCGGCCCGCTGCCCGGGGTCGAGGACTTCACCAACGTCGAAGGGCTCGGCGTGCAGGGCGTCGTCGACGGCGCGGCCGTGGTGGTCGGTCGTCCGCGACTGCTGGCCGACTGGTCACTCTCCCTGCCGGAGGCGCTCACCCGGGCCGCCGACGAGGCCGAACAGGCCGGCCGCACCGCGATCGCGGTCGGCTGGGACGGCGCCGCGCGCGGAGTGCTGGTCGTCGCCGACGCGGTCAAGGAGACGTCGGCGGCCGCCGTCCGACAGCTGCGCGACCTCGGGCTCACCCCGGTCCTGCTCACCGGCGACAACGCCCGCGCCGCACGCGCGGTCGCCGCCCAGGTCGGCATCGACGAGGTGATCGCCGAGGTGTTGCCGCAGGACAAGGTCGACGTCGTGCGGCGGCTGCAGGACGAGGGCCGCGTCGTGGCGATGGTCGGCGACGGCGTCAACGACGCCCCCGCGCTCGCCCAGGCCGACCTCGGGCTGGCGATGGGGACCGGCACCGACGTCGCCATCCAGGCCAGCGACCTGACGCTGGTGCGCGGCGACCTGCGCGCGGCGGCCGACGCGATCCGGCTGTCCCGCCGGACGCTCGCCGTCATCAAGGGCAACCTGTTCTGGGCCTTCGCCTACAACGTCGCGGCGATCCCGCTGGCCGTGGCCGGTCTGCTCAACCCGATGATCGCGGGCGCGGCCATGGCGTTCAGCTCGGTGTTCGTGGTGACCAACAGCCTGCGGCTGCGCGGCTTCGCGGCACTGACGGAGAACCGCGACGCGGCGACCAGCGCGCCCGCTTCCAGGTCGCAGGGACCGCACACCACGCCCGGCGGGCGCCTCCGATGAGCGCGGTGGCACTGGTCCTCTACGTGTGCGCACTGGTCGTGCTGTTCGGCGTCCGGTCGTGGGTGCAGCACCGTCGCACCGGGAGCACCGGGTTCCGGGGCATCTCCGGCACACCCGCCGACGCCGGCTGGTGGGGCGGCGTGCTGTTCGTCGTCGCCATCCTCCTCGGGGTGGCGGGGCCCCTGTCGGCCGTGGCGGGCGTCGCGCCCGTCGACCAGACACCGGTCATGGCCGCGGCCGGACTGATCCTCGCTCTGGCCGGGTTCATCGCGACGCTGGCGGGACAGGCGGGGATGGGAGCGTCCTGGCGCGTCGGTGTCGATCCCGGCGAACGCACCGAACTGGTCACCACCGGGGTGTTCGCCCACGTCCGCAACCCGATCTTCACCGCGATGGCGGTGGCCCAGCTCGGCATGGTTCTCCTGGTGCCGAACGGGCTCAGTGCTGCCGCCCTGGTCTCGCTGGTCATCGCCGTGCAGCTGCAGGTGCGCGCCGTGGAAGAGCCCTACCTGCTCCTCGCGCACGGACAGACCTATGCCGCCTATGCCGAACGCACCGGCCGCTTCCTGCCAGGAATCGGTCGCCGCGTCGGCGGCTCGCTGGAGCGATCGTGATCCCGGAAGGGACGGGGCATGCTCGACCCATGGACGACGACACCGCGCGGCGGGATCTCACCCGCGCCCTCGCCGGCGCCGGGCTGCTCGCCGGTGCGGCACTGCTCACCCGCCCGGGCGCGGTGACCACCGCCGTCGCGCCGACGTTCCCGCGGGAACGTCTGTGGATCGCCCGGGTGCTCGGCGCCCGACTGGTCGCCCAGCACGCTCTGGTGCTCGCCGCGCCGGAGACGGCGGTCGTCCGCGTGGCCGCCGCGGTCGACGGCCTGCACGCGGCCAGCATGCTGCCGGTGCTGGCCTTCCCCCGGTACCGCCGGTTCGCGCTGGTCACCGGCGCTCTGGCCGCGGCCTACGCCGTCCTCGGGCCTGCGATGGCGCCCTCAGAGCGCGGGTAGCAGCAGCAGCGCCGTCGGTAGGAGCAGCAGCAGGACCGCACCGGTGAGCGCGGCCCAGCGCGCCTTCCGGGGCAGCGGATCGGCCGGCTCGAGCAGCCGCACCACCCGGGCCCGCACGCCGGCGCCGGAGACGGCGAGCGCCCCTGAAGGCACTCCCCCGGTCCCGCCGGCCGCCGCGACGATCGCCTCGGCCAGCGTGCGCCGCGGCGTCGCCCCGGAGAGCGAGCCGAGCGCGACGTCGTCGGCCCGCATCTCGACGAGTTCCCGCACCGAACCGTAGGCGCGCTCCGCCGCGGGAAGCACCGGCAGCGCCGCCTTCCACGCCACGAACGGCAGCAGCAGCAGGTGGTGGTGCTCGGCCAGGTGCGCCCGCTCGTGCGCGACGACGGCCGCGAGCTGCCCCTCGTCGAGTTCGGCGACCATGCCGGAGGAGAGCACCAGCAGCGGACGCGCGCCCGGGATGCAGAAGGCCACCGGCGCCGGGTGGTCGAGCAGCCGCGCGTCGGGCTGCGGGCCGGGCCGGACGACGACCTCCAGCAGCTCCCGGTGCCGCTGCCGGGCCCGGGCGGTGCGCCACCACGACAGGGCCAGTACGCCGACCAGTTCGACCGCCAGCACCGCGGCGAGGGTCATCGTGACCCAGTGGTCACCGCGCACCGGGTCACCGGCCGGCTCGTCGCGCACCCACGACCACCACGCCTCCGGCAGCGAGTGCCCCCAGGGGGCGAGCCCGTGCACCAGCAGCGCGCCGATGATCGAGAGCCCGCCGGCCAGACCTACGGCCTGCCAGCAGACCAGCGCCACCAGCGGATCCCGCCCGGGCCAGTGCGCGCGGGCCAGCAGCGCCGGCACCGGCCACGCGAGCAGCGCGGCCAGGACGGCGAGGGCGACCGCGGTGGCGGGCAGCATGGGAGGCGGCGGTCGGTCAGCCGGTGGAGCCGCCGGCGAGCAGCTCGCGCAGCAGGCGGGCCTCCTCGTCGTTGACGCTGCCGACGAAGCGGGCCAGCACGGCATGCCGGTCGGCCGCCTGCCCGAGCACCTCGTGCATCAGCTCGGCGGCGTGGTCCGCCCGGCTGGCACGGGCGGAGAAGCCCCGGGGGCGGGAGTCGTCGTGCTGGACGAAGCCCTTGTGCTCCAGCCGGGTCAGCACCGTGTGCACGGTGGTCAGCGCGACGCCGCGGTCGGCGAGCTCATCACGCAGTCGGGTCGCCGCCACCGGGCCGTCGGCAGCCCACAACCGCTCCATGAGCGCGCGCTCCAGCTCCCCCAGCGATGCCATCGGGGCCTCCTGTTCTCCGGATCACACGACACTCTTCTACATGCTGTAGAACTTTGTCTTCTACGCGGCGTAGAAAGAACGTGACGATCGTACGACGGTCGCACCGACGACGAGAAGGAGCCCGGCCCGTGGACGTGCTGGACATCGCCCGGTGGCAGTTCGGGATCACCACCGTCTACCACTTCCTGATGGTGCCGCTGACCATCGGCCTGGGGCTCCTGGTCGCGATCATGCACACGATGTGGGTGCGCACCGACAAGCCCGAGTGGCTGCGGATGACCCGCTTCTGGGGCCGCGTCTTCCTCATCAACTTCGTCCTCGGCGTGGCCACCGGCCTGGTCCAGGAGTTCCAGTTCGGCCTGGCCTGGAGCGAGTACTCCCGCTTCGTGGGCGACGTGTTCGGCTCGTTGCTGGCGCTGGAGGCGCTGCTGGCCTTCTTCCTGGAGTCCACGTTCCTGGGGCTGTGGATCTTCGGCTGGGGCCGCATCCCGAAGAAGGTGCACCTGGCCGCACTCTGGGCGGCGGTCATCGGCTCCTGGGTCAGCGCGTACTTCATCATCGCGGCGAACTCCTGGATGCAGCACCCGGTCGGCGTCGTCACCGACGACGAGACCGGTCGCCCGCTGCAGGTCGACTTCCTCGCCGTCCTGACCAACAACACCGCGCTCGCCGCCTACGCCCACACCCTCGTCGGGGCGCTGATGGTCGCCGGCTCCCTGCTGGTCGGCATCGGCCTGTGGCACCTGCGCAAGCGGAAGCTCGCCGAGGCCTCGACCACCGACCCCGACCACCAGGTGTGGCGGAAGTCGGTGCGCCTCGGCGGCTGGGTCTCCCTGGTCGCGTTCGTCCTCGTCGCGGTCACCGGCGACATCCAGGCCAAGCTGATGTACCACCAGCAGCCGCTGAAGATGAGCTCGGCCGAGGCGCTCTGCGAGACCGAGGCGCCGGCGTCGTTCTCGATCTTCGCCTTCGGCAAGTTCGGGTCCAACGAGTGCGACGACGTGCACTCGATCACCGTTCCCTACCTGCTCTCCTATCTCGCCAACGGTGACTTCTCCAGCGCCGTCCCCGGGGTCAACGAGCTGCAGGAGCGCTACGAGGAGGTCTACGGCGCGACCTACCCCGACGACCCGTCGTTCGGGAACAAGGCGGGCGAGGCGATCGACTACACACCGCTGCTCGCCGTCACCTACTGGAACTTCCGGCTGATGATCGGCATGGGCGGCGTCGCCGCCGCGGTCGCGGCGTACGCGCTCTGGTCGACCCGCCGGGGGCGGGTGCCGACGTCGCGGATCGGCGTGTACGGCTCGCTGCTCGCCGTCGGCGCACCGTTCGTCGCCAACGCCTCGGGCTGGATCTTCACCGAGATGGGCCGTCAGCCCTTCGTCGTCCACCCGAACCCCGACGTCGCGGTCGAGGACCAGGTCTACTTCTTCACCGCCCAGGCGGTCTCCCCCGGCATCAGCGCCGCCGAGGTCTGGACGTCGCTGATCGGGCTGACCCTGGTCTACGGCGCGCTGGCCGTGGTCGAGCTCTGGCTGATCGTGCGCTTCGTCCGCCGCGGAGTGACCAGCGGCGACGGCCATGCCACCCCCGGCTTCAGCCCCGAACCGCCCGACGACGACACCGGCGACGGCGCCCCACGCCGCGACCGCGACGACGACGTCCTCCAGTTCGCCCACTGAGACCTGCTTCTCCCCACCCACCCCGCCGGAGCCGCCACCATGGATCTGCAGACCGTCTGGTTCGCCGCCGTCGCCCTCCTCTGGATCGGCTTCCTGCTGCTGGAGGGCTTCGACTTCGGCGTCGCCGCCCTGCTGCCCGTGCTCGGTCGGAAGCCCGCCGACCGGCATCTGATGCTGCGCAGCATCGGCCCGCTGTGGGACGGCAACGAGGTGTGGCTGATCACCGCCGTCGGCGCGGTGTTCGCCGCCTTCCCCGGCTGGTACGCCAGCTGGCTGCCCTCGCTGTACCTGCCGTTCGTGCTGGTGCTCTTCGGCCTGATCATCCGGGCCGTGGCCTTCGAGTGGCGGCACTCGCACCACACCGAGCAGTGGGACGCGACGTGGACGCGGGTGATCGTCGCCGGGTCGCTGATCGCCTCCCTGGGCATCGGCGCCGCGCTCGGGGCCACCACCCTGGGCCTGCCGATCGACGACGCCGGCAACCGGGTGGGCGGCGCCTTCTCCGGGCTCAGCTGGCCGGCCCTCCTCGGCGCTGTCGCGGTGCTCGGGTTCTCGCTGGTGCACGGCGCGCTGTTCCTGGCGCTCAAGGTCGACGGCGACGTCCGGACCCGCGCCCGGCAGTTCGCCGTCCGCTGGACGCCGGTCGCCGCGATCCCGCTGCTCGTCTGGGCGGGCCTCACGCACCTCCGGTACGGCACGACGGTCACGGCGGTGCTCTGGCTGGTCGCCGCGCTCTCGGTGATGGTTGCCTGGGCGCGGATCCGGGTGGGCCGCGAGGGCCAGGCGTTCGCCGCCTGGGGCGCGATGCTGGTCGCCGCGGCGGCCACCATCTTCGGCGCCGCGTATCCCGTCGTGGTGCCCTCCACCATCGACCCGGCCTTCGACCTGACCATCGCCGAAGCCTCCGTGAGCGACTACACGCTCACGGTCATGACCTGGGCCGCCGCGGTCGGGCTGCCGGTCGTGCTGGGATACCAGGCGTGGACGTACTGGGTGTTCCGCAAGCGGCTGACCGCCGAGCCGGTGCACGAGGAGCCGGCCGCACCAGCGCACGCGTGAGTACCTCGACGGCAGCCGGTCGCGGCCCGCTCGGCGCGCTCGCCGGTGTGCCGGGGCTGGTCGGTGCTCTGGTCCGCGCCGCGCTGGCCGCGCTGGCACAGACCGCCGGCCTGGTGCTCCTCGCCGCCGGGCTGGCACACGGGGTGGCCCGCGCGACCGGACTCGCCGAGGGCTCCCCGACGGTGCCGCTCGTCCTCGCGGCGTCCGGCGCGGCCCTCCGCTCGGCGGCCGGCGCCGCCGGCGAGACGGTGGCCGCACGCGACGCGCGCCGCGCGGAGGACCGGCTCCGGCGCGACCTGCTCGACCGGCTGGCCACCTCCCCCGCCGCCGTCGCCACTGCCGGTGGGCCAGGACCGGCCGCCGTCCTCGCCACCACCCGGCTGCACGACCTCGGCCCGGCCCTGGCCACCTACCTCCCGGCGCTGGCGCAGACGATCGTCGTGCCGCCCGCGCTGCTGCTGGTGCTCGCCGTCACCGACCTGCTCTCGGCGGTGCTCGTCGCGGTCACCCTGCCCCTGGTCCCGGTGTTCATGGTGCTGGTCGGCCGGCACACCGAGTCGGCGACGGCGGACTCCGCGCGGGCGCTGGACCGGATCGCCGCGCACGTCGCCGAGCTGGTCCGCGGGCTGCCCGTCCTGGTCGGGCTGGGCCGCGCCGCCGAGCAGACCGCCGCGCTCGCCGCCCTCGGTGAGACCCACCGCGTCCGGACGCTCGCCACCCTCCGCGTCGCCTTCCTCTCCTCACTGGTGCTCGAGCTGATCGCCACGATGTCGGTGGCCCTGGTCGCGGTCACCGTCGGAGTCCGGCTGGCCGAGGGGTACATGGCGCTCGCCGTCGGTCTCACCGCGCTGCTGCTCGCTCCGGAGGCCTTCGCTCCGCTCCGGGCGCTCGGCTCCGCGCACCACGCCTCCGAGGACGCGGCGCTGGCCGCCGCGGAGGCGCGGGCAGTGCTCGCCGCCCCCGAGTTGCCGGATGCGGGAGCGGTCGCCGCCGAGGATCCCCGCGGTGCCGACGTCGTCGTCTCCGGGCTGACCGTCGCCCACCCCGGCCGAGGCGTCGCAGCGCTCCCGCCCACCGACCTCGTCGTCCGGCCCGGCGAGCTGCTCGTGCTGCGCGGAGCCAGCGGCTCCGGGAAGTCCACGCTGCTCGCCGCCCTGGCGGGGCTGACCGACCCCGTCGCGCAGGTCGGGGGCACCGTCCGCGGCGTGGGCGAGGTCGCGGTCGTGCCGCAGTTCCCCCGCACCACCGGCGCCACGGTGGCCGACGAGCTGCGCCGGCACGCCGCCTCCGAGCCCGGTCTGGACGAGGTCACCGGCGAGGCGTTCGTGATCGAAGCCCTCGTGCGGGTCGGCGCCGACGACCTCGCGGGACGGGCGCCGGAGTCCCTGTCCCCTGGCGAGCTGCAGCGGGTGGCGCTGGCCCGGGCGCTGGTGCGCCTGCGCCGCGGCGCCTCGCTGCTGCTGCTCGACGAGCCCACGGCGCACCTCGACGGCACCGCCCGGGATCGGGTCGCCGCCGTCCTCGCCGGGCTGCGCGGCACGGTGTCCGTCGTGCTGGTCACGCACGACCCGGTGCTGGCGGCGCTGGCCGACCGCACCGTCGACCTCCCGCTCGTCCGGGCGCCGGCGGACGACCCGCACCCGGTGTCAGCGACCGTCGCCGCGGCTCCCGCACTCCCCGTGCCCGGAGCCTCCCCTGCGCCCGTCGCCGGCTCGATGCGCCGGGCCGTCCTCGCCGGCACGCTCTCCTCGGCGGCCGGCATCGCGCTGACCGCCGTCTCGGGATGGCTGATCGTGCGGGCGGCCGAGATGCCCCCGGTGCTCACGCTGCTCGTCGCGACCGCGGGCGTGCGGTTCTTCGGGATCGGCCGGGCGGTGCTGCGCTGGCTGGAGCGACTGGTCTCCCACGACGCCGCGTTCCGGCAGGCCGCCGCCCTGCGCGTGCGGGTGTGGAGCGCGCTGGCCAGACAGGGGCTGGCTGCCGACCGCACGCCCGGCTCGGCGCTGGCCCGAGTGGTCGGCGACGTGGGCGTGGTCCAGGACCTGACCGTGCGGGTGCGCCCGCCGATCTCGGTCGCGGCGGTCGTCACCGTGCTGACCGCCGGCGCCCTCGTGCTGGTGCACCCGGCCGCTGGCGCCGTCGTGGGCGGGGTGCTCGCGGCGACCGTCGCACTGGTGGTGCTCGCCCACCGCCGGGTGGACGCCGGCGCCGCCCGGACCGAGAGCACGCTGCGGATCACCGCGCTGCGCGACACCGCGACGGTGCTGGACGGGCTGCCGGATCTGCGCGCGCACGGTCTCGCCGCCCGCGCGGCCGCCGACCTGGCCGCCCTGGCCGATCGGCAGTCGGCCGCCGCGCGCACCGGCGTCCGGGCCGCCGCGCTGGGCACCGGCGCCGTCGTGCTGGGCACCGGGCTCGCCGCCGTGGCCGGCACCGCCGTGGCGGTCGCCGGCGGTCTGACCGGCCCGTCGCTGGCGGTCCTGGCGCTCGCGCCGCTGGCGTTGACCGAGCCCCTCGCCGGACTGGTCGGCGGGCTGCAACGCCGCGGCGCCCTGGCCGACGCGCAGGCCCGACTGGATGCCGTGATCGAGGCTCCGGTCGCCGCCGACCCGGTCTCCCCGCTGTCGGCTCCGGCCGCGATCTCGTCCCTGCGGACGGAGGGCCTCGTCGCGGGCTGGCCCGGCGGCCCCGACGTGCTGCGCGGTGTCGACGCCGCGCTCGCTGCCGGCGACGGCTGGCTGGTGTTGCGCGGCCCCTCGGGCACCGGGAAGTCGACGTTCCTCGCGGTGCTGATGGCGTCGCTGCGGCCGCGGTCGGGCAGCTACACCGTGGACGGGCTGCCCACCGATCAGCTCCGGGGCGAGGGCCTGCGCGCCCGGATGGCCTGGCTGCCGCAGGAGGCGCACGTCTTCGCCTCGACGATCCGCGCGAACCTCGCGCTGGCCGCGCCCCGCGGCGAGCTCGCCGGGGCCGACGGCGAGGCGCGCATGCACGCGGCCCTGACCGCCACCGGCCTGGCCGGGCTGCTGGGCACGCTCCCCGCCGGCCTCGACACCCAGGTCGGCGCGGGCGGCACCGCGCTCTCCGGCGGAGAGCGCCGCCGGCTGGCCGCGGCGCGGGCACTGCTCGCCGACCGCGACGTCGTGCTGCTCGACGAGCCGACGGCGCACCTCGACGCCCCCACGGCCGACGCGCTGGTGCGCGATCTCCGGACGGCGCTGGCCGGGCGGCTGGTCGTCTGCGTGACCCACGACGACGACGTGGAGCGCTCCGGCGACACCGTCGTCCGCCTCGGAAAGGTGGCTGCCCGGATCGGCTGAGCCGCCTCTAGGCGGCCGCCACGTCCACCGGGATCTCCGGGCCGAGCCGGGCGCCCTGCAGCAGCTCGAGGTGGTCCTCCGACCAGAAGCTGCCGGGGTCGTACCAGTTCTGCGGGCGGTCGGCGGGCAGCAGTCCCATCGCGGTGTAGGTGGCCGCGACCAGCTCGGCGCAGTAGATCGCCTCGGTGCTGGTCCCGCGCCGCAACCGGCCGTTGACCCAGCCGCGCGCCAGCTTCGAGGTGGTCGGGAACGGCCGGCCGTCCATCCGGGCGATGGTGCGCAGGACGGCGTCCTCCATCTCCGGGGTCACACCGCCGTCGTCGGACGGGCCGATCAGCTGCCGCAGCCAGGCCCGCTGCCCGTACTTCTGCCGCCAGGTGACGACGGCGTCGCGCAGGTCGTGCAGCTGCACGCCGCGCTGGTGCTGACCGGTCCAGACGTCGGGCAGCGAGCGGCCGAGCTCGGCGTGCCAGAGCAGCGGCGGCAGGTCCTCCAGGACGACGGCCATCCCGACGTGGTTCACCGGCGCGTTGGTCAGCGTCTGGATGGCCCGGTCGGCGACGGAGGCGCCGCGGAAGACCCAGACGTCGCCGGTGCGGGTGAGGTCGACCGAGTCGTCCAACGAGAGCTCGGGCACGAGCGGCTACGTTACGGACCGTGCGCCTCTGGAAGCTGTTCGGACTTGCCGGTCTCGCGGGTGTCGCAGCCGGAGGGGCGGTCCTCGCCCGGAACGAACGGCAGCGCCGCGCCTACACACCCGACGACGTCCGCAGCCGGCTGCACGAGCGGCACGCGGCGCTGGCCGCCACCCCGGAGCCGGCTCCTCCCGCCGAGCTCACCGCCGGCCGCCACCACCGTCTGGCCCGCCTGCTCCGCCGTCGCTGACCCGTCCGGTCGTGCACGATCGGCATGGGCTCGACGACGAGGGGTAGGGACCGGGGACCATCCCCGGCCGAGGAGACCTCATGGCTCGCAACACCCTGTCCCGCTCGTTGCACGACCTCGGCCTGTCCGCCTGGTTCGGCGGCACGCTGGCCAACGCAGTCGCACTGAACGCCGCCGCGGGCGAAGCCGGATCGGACTCGGCCACCGGCCGGGTCGCCAACGCCGGCTGGGACCGCTGGACGCCGGTCAACGCCGCCGCCATCGGTGCGCACCTGATCGGCAGCGTCGGCCAGCTGCGCGCCAACAAGCAGCGGGTCGCCGCGCAGCAGGGCGTCGGCAGCATGTCGGCCCTCAAGACGCTGGTCACCGCGGCCGCCCTGGGCGCGACCGCCTACAGCCGGGTCCTGGGCGCGCGCGTCTCGGCCGCCGGCGGTGTGCCGTCGAAGTCGGGCACGAAGCCGAGCAAGCGGACCAAGGTCGCGCAGGCCGACGTCGCCGCCGCCCAGCAGCAGCTGGACACCCTGCAGTGGGTCATCCCCGCGCTCACCGGCACGCTGGTCGCGATCAGCTCCTACGCCGGCGAGCAGCAGCGCCCCAGCGAGGTGGCCGCCGGGATCAACGCCCGCTGACCCCTTCGTCCCCCGGCCGGCGCCCCGCGCCGGCCGGGGTCGACGCCCCGCGCACCGCGGGTAGCACCGCCTCGCTCTTCTGCACGTTGCCGGACCACACCGCCTCCGGATGGGTGTCGACGCCGGAGACGACGTCCTCCGCCGTGCGCAGCTTGGCCACCTTGTGGGTCAGGACCCCGAAGCCCACCTTGGCCACGACGTCGGCCACCGAGTAGCCGACCTGCATCCCGGTGAACCAGGCCGGGGTGACGTCGACGAACACCGGCACGGCGTAGACCAGGGGGTACACCCCGAAGCTGCTGAGCAGCACGATCGTCGCGTTGCGCAGGCTGGCCGCGGCCTCCGCGCCCATGGTGGGCAGCGAGGCGCGGACCGCGCCGATGAGCGCGACGTACAGGTAGACGAAGAACGCGGTGCTGATCAGCCCCCACACCACCAGCGCGGTGGTGTCGCGGCCCTCCGACAGCACCTGTGACCCCATGTAGCCGGTCACGATCATCAGGAACGCCGCGGCCATCGTGGTGAAGCGCAGCCTCCGGGCGGCGGCGCCGGCCACCGAGCAGACGGCGAGCAGCTCGACGGTCAGCAGCGGAACGGTGACCGACCAGTCGATGTACCGGGTGCCGAGAGTGTTCCGCGCCTCCTCGTTCGGGACGTAGACCTCGCCCTCGAGCCGGAAGCCGGAGTCCCAGTCCTGGTAGAGCAGGACGTAGGCCAGCATCGCGACACCCGACAGGCAGAGCCCGGCGAGCACCGAGGGCCGGTACCGCGGCGACACCTCGTCCAAGCTGTTCCACGAGTACACGAAGTAGGCGAACAGTGCGAAGAAGGCGCCGAGCAGCGCCAGCTGCACCACGTCGTAGAGACCGAGCGGCATGGTCTGCAGCTCGGGCATGGGCGTGTCCATGGAGGCTCCGCGGAAGGAAGGGACGACGAGGCTCGCCGCCCCTACCCCTGGCGCCCGGCCGCAACCGGCGACGCCGTCCGGTCGGGGGTCGCGGGCGGCGCCGATGGCCGCCCTGACCTGGACGGCGGGATCAGCCCTGGTCGGTGCGCTGCCGCAGCCAGGCGGCCCGCCGGGTGAGGTGGTCGCGCTCGGCCAGGTTCGAGGCCGCCCGCGCCGCCGCCGCGTACAGGTCGGCCGCCTCCGCGAGCTGCCCGGCCAGCTCGTGCAGGTACGCCGAGGCGGCGGTGTGCCGCGGGATGGCCGGGTCGACCTCTGCCAGCGCGGCGAGCCCCGCAAGAGCGCCGTCCGCCGCGCCGACGGCGACCGCCCGGTTGAGCCGGGCCACGTCGGAGCCGGTGAGCGCGACGAGCTCGTCGTACCACTCCACGATCTGCACCCAGTCGGTCTCTTCGAACCGTCGCGCGTCGGCGTGCAGCGCGGCGATCGCCGCCTGGGCCTGGTATTCGCCGAGCCGGTCGCGGGCGAGGGCGGACTGCAGGATCCCGACGCCCTCGGCGACCAGCGCGGGATCCCACCGGCTCCGGTCCTGCTCGGCGAGCGGGACCAGCCGGCCCGCTGCGTCGGTGCGCGCGGCCCGGCGCGCGTGGTGCAGGAGCATGAGCGCGAGCAGCCCGGCGACCTCGGGGTCGTCGGCCCCTCCCACCAGCTGGCGGGTCACCCGGATCGCCTCGGTGGCGAGGTCGACCTCTCCGGAGTGCCCCTCGTTGTAGATCAGGTAGAGCACCCGCAGCACCGTGGGCAGGTCGCCCGGCTGGTCGAGCGGCACCTGGGCGATGCGCCGCTTGGCCCGGCTGATGCGCTGAGCCATCGTGGCCTCCGGCACGAGGTAGGCCTCGGCGATCTGCCGCGTGGTGAGGCCGCCGACGGCGCGCAGCGTGAGCGCCACCGCCGACGCGGGCGTCAACGAGGGGTGCGCGCACAGGAAGTACAGGCGCAGGGTGTCGTCGACGGTCGGCACCGGCCCGGGCGGCGGCTCCAGGTCGAGGGCGACCTCGCGGCCCTGGCGGGCGGACTCGGACCGCCGGAGGTCCAGGTGCTTGCGCCAGGACACGGTCACCAGCCAGCCCTTGGCGTCCCGCGGCGGATCCTCCGGCCAGGTCCGGATCGCGGTGACCAGCGCCTCCTGGACGGCGTCCTCGGCCGACGCGAAATCAGCTCCGCGCCGGACGAGGACGCCGATCACCTCGGGGATCAGCTGCCGCAGCCGCGGCTCGTCCACCCGATCAGTCGCCGGACGTGGGAGGGGCGTCGAAGAAGGGCCGGACCTCCAGCCACTCGTGGATCGGCTTCCCACCGGCCCCGGGGGCCGCGGACAGTTCGCCGGCCAGCTCGACGGCCCGGTCCCAGGAGTCGACGTCGATGATCATCCAGCCGGCGATCAGGTCCTTGGTCTCGGGGAACGGCCCGTCGGTGACCGGCGGCCGCCCCTCGCCGTCGTACCGGACCCACGCGCCCTCGGGCCGCAGTGCCTGCCCGTCGACGAACTCGCCGGTCTCCCCGAGCTTCGTCGCGAAGTCGTCCATGTAGGCCATGTGGGCGTCGATCTCCTCCGGCGTCCACCGGTCCATGGCGACGTCGTTCACCGCCGCCGGTGCGCCGCGGTAGTGCTTGAGCAGCAGGTACTTGGCCATGGGATCTCCTTCGTGCGGTGCGGCCCATCCTGGCCGCCTCGTACCGGGGACGGAACCGTCGGCCCGTTCTCGACATCCCCGCCGAACCTTTTCCAGCGCGCCGCGGCCGCGTTGCTCAGTCGGCGCCCGACGTCAGCGCGGGCCCCTCGTCCTTGAGCGCCACCCCCGAGGCGCCGAGCTCGCGCGCCGCACGCAGCAGCGCCGCCACGGTGTCCGCCGCCTGCCCGTAGGCGAGCCCGTGCGGCGGCCGGACGTTCGAGACGCAGTTCCGCTCGGAGTCCGCCCGCCCCGGACGCGGGTCCCAGGTCAGGTAGATCCCGAGCGAGTCCGCCGACGACAGCCCCGGGCGCTCCCCGATCAGCACCACCACCGCCCGCACGCCCAGCGCGGCACCGATCTCGTCGCCCAGCCCGACCCGCGCCTGCTGCGCCAGCACCACCGGCGCGACCGACCAGCCGGGCAGCCGCTCCAGCAGAGCGGTCACGGTGCCCGCCGCGTGCTCGTGCACCGCCCGCGGCGAGAGCCCGTCGCCGATCACGATGCCCAGGTCCGCACCGACCGAGGGCAGCTCGGTGCCCGGGGCGAGTCGCCGTCCGAGGTCCGGGCGCTGCAGGTACTCCGCGCGATCCGCCGCAGCCGAGTGCACCTCCACCACGTCGAGGTCGCCCAGCGCCGCGCGGACGACGTCGGGCTCCAGCGGCATGTGCACCGCGTCGCGGGCGACCGCGTGCGCCGCCCGGAACTCCAGCTCCCGCGCTGTGGGCAGCCCGTCCCCAGCCCGCCCGAGCGCCACCCGCGCCCGGGTGGCGCCCCGCAGCACCGCCCACGGGTCGTCGCCGACGACGCTCACGACTGCGCCGCCGCGAGCAGTGCACGAGCCGCCGGCGCGTCAGGCGCGAGCGACCGGACCCGGCCGTCGGCCTCGAGCAGGTCCATCCGCGCCAGCCACTCCTCGAACTCCGGCGCCGGCCGCAGCCCGAGCACCTGCCGGGCGGAGAGGACGTCGGAGAACGACAGCGACTGGTAGTGCAGCATCACGTCGTCGGACCCCGGCACGGCGATGAGGAACGAGCACCCCGCCGCCCCGAGCAGCAGCATCAGGGCGTCGGTGTCGTCGCCGTCGACCTCGGCGTGGTTGGTGTAGCAGACATCCACGCCCATCGGCAGGCCGAGCAGCTTGCCGCAGAAGTGGTCCTCCAGCCCCGCGCGGACCACCTGCTTGCCGTCGTAGAGGTACTCCGGCCCGATGAAACCGACGACGGTGTTCACCAGGAGCGGCTCGAAGTGCCGGGCCACCGCGTAGGCCCGGCACTCCAGCGTCTGCTGGTCCACCGGCCGGCCGTCGACCCCGAGGTGCGCGCCGGCCGAGAGCGCCGATCCCTGCCCGGTCTCGAAGTACGTGACGTTGCGCCCGACCGTGCCGCGGCCGAGCTCCAGCGCACCGGCCCGCGCCTCGGCCAGCAGGTCGAGGGTCACGCCGAACCCGCGGTTGGCCCCCTGCGTGCCCGCGACCGACTGGAACACCAGGTCCACGGGCGCGCCCCGCTCCAGCGCCCGGAGCGTCGTCGTCACGTGGGCCAGCACGCAGGACTGGGTCGGGATGTCGTAGCGCCGGATCACCGCGTCGACCAGCTCCAGCAGCGCGATCGTCTGCGCCGGGGAGTCGGTCGCCGGGTTGATGCCGATGACCGCGTCCCCCGAGCCCTGCAGCAGCCCGTCGACGATGGACGCGGTCACGCCCAGCGGGTCGTCGGTCGGATGGTTGGGCTGCAGTCGCGAGGCCAGCCTGCCGGGCAGCCCGAGGGTCGAGCGCAGCCCGGTGACCACCCGGGTGCGGCGGCCGACGGCGATCAGATCGGCGTTGCGCATCAGCTTCGACACAGCCGCGACCATCTCCGGAGTCAGCCCCCGGGCGAGACCGGAGATCGCCGCCTCGTCGCCGGTCGCCGCCCAGCCGAGCAGCCGGTCGCGGAACTCCCCCACGGTCAGCGACGCGACCGGCGCGAAGGCCGCCGCATCGTGCGTGTCGAGGATCAGCCGGGTGACGTCGTCCTCCTCGTAGCCGACGACCTGCTCCTCCAGGAAGGTGGCCAGCGGCAGGTCGGCCAGCACCAGCTGCGCAGCCACCCGCTGGGCGGCCGACTCCGCCGCGCACCCGGCGAGCACGTCACCGGAGCGCGCCGGCGTCGCCTTCGCCAGGAGGTCGGCCAGCGACGGGAACTCGAAGGTGCGCCCCGACAGCGTCGTCCGCCGGATCACCGCACGTCCTCGTCGGCGGCCGCCAGCAGCTCGAACTCCTCCTCGGGCGCGGAGGCGACCAGGTGGTGCCGGCTGTAGAGGGCGAAGTAGCCGAGGAAGACGGCGTAGGCGGCCAGCGTCCAGAGCGCGGCCTCGACGTCGACCAGGAAGGTGGCGACGACGGCCGCGGCGGCCAGGACCAGGGCGATGCCGGTCGTGACCGTGCCGCCCGGCGTCCGGTACGGCCGCGGCAGGTCGGGCTCGCGACGGCGCAGCACGATGTGGCTGACCATCATCAGCACGTAGGAGACCGTCGCCCCGAAGACGGCCATGTTGAGCAGCATCGCGCCCTGGCCGGTCAGGGAGAGGGCGAACCCGATGGCGCCGGGCACCAGCAGCGCCAGCACCGGGGCCTTGCGGCCGTTGGTCACCGACAGCGCCCGCGGCAGGTAGCCCGCCCGCGACAGGGCGAACGTCTGCCGGGAGTAGGCGTAGATGATCGAGAAGAAGCTGGCGACCAGGCCGAACAGCCCGGCGTAGTTGACGACGTCGGCCAGCCCCGAGCCGGCCACCTGCAGCGCCTCCACGGGCGGGTTCCCGCTGGCCGACATCGCCTGCGAGCCCCCGGCCCCGGCGGTGAACACCAGCATGAGGACGGCGAGGACGACGAGGACGCCCATCGCCGCGACGATCCCCCGCGGCAACGCCCGGGCGGGGTCCCGCGCCTCCTCCGAGGCCAGCGGCACGCACTCGACGGCGAGGAAGAACCAGATGGCGAACGGGAACGCAGCCCACACGCCCATCAGCCCGAACGGCAGGAAGTCCGAGGCACCGGCGGCGTCGGTGGGCGCGATGTCGAGCAGGTTGCCGGAGTCGAAGGCCGGGATCGCCCCGACCAGGTAGAGCACCAGCCCGGCGACGGCGATGGCGGCGATGACCAGCATGACCTTGAGCGCCTCGCCGACGCCCAGGAGGTGCACGCCGATGAAGAGCGCGTAGACGGCGAGGTAGACCCACCAGCCGTCGGTGATCCCGAACAGCCCCAGCGACTCGACGTAGGCGCCGATGAAGGTGGCGATGGCCGCCGGCGCGATCGCGTACTCGATGAGGACCGCGACCCCGGTGGCGTACCCGCCCCAGGGCCCCAGCGCCCGCCGGGCGAAGGTGTAGCCACCACCCGCCGTCGGCAGCGCCGATCCCAGCTCGGCGAGGCCGAACACCATGGCCGTGTACATCACCGCCATGAGCACGGTGGCGATCAGCAGCCCGCCGAAGCCGCCCTCGGCCAGCCCGAAGTTCCACCCCGCGTAGTCACCGGAGATGACCGCGGCCACCCCGAGGCCGGCGAGCAGCACCCAGCCCGCGGTCCCCGTCCGCAGCTGCCGCTTCTGCAGGTAGCCCGACTCCACCGCCTCGGCCTCGACGCCGGCGTGGTGCGTGCCGGTACGTGCCGGTCGAACTCCTGGATCCGCGGTCATCGTCAGGCCCTCCGTCGGGCCCCCCGCGTGGTCGGGTGGGGCCAGCCTGGCCCTGCCCCGGCGGGTGCACAACGCCCTGCGACGGGACGGAACAGACTGTTCACACCACCGTCGCAGGGCCGGCTCAGATGCTGCGCCAGCGCCCCTCGGTGGCGTTGCCCTCGGGCTTGGACTCGAAGACGTTGCCCTCGGTCGGCCCGACCTGGTCGTCCGCCAGCGCCATCCGCTGCAGCAGCGGTCCGACCAGCAGGTCGTAGACACCGGGCAGCAGCCGGAACCCGGCGGTGATCACCGGGTTGAAGATGCCGGCCTGGATCACCCTCACCGGGGTGTCCAGGGTGGAGAGCACCCGGCGGGCGACCCGCTGCGGCGAGTAGACCGGCGGCGGCGGCCGGCCGGTGCTGCCGGCCCAGGACGCGCCCTGCATGTAGATGGGGGTGTCCACTCCGCCGGGCTGGACGATCGACACCGAGATGCCGGGGACGTCGCGCACCTCCAGCTGCAGCGTCCGCGCCAGGCCGAGCTGTCCCCACTTGGCCGCGACATAGCTGCCCATGAGCGGCGTCGCGACGTTGCCCAGCAGCGAGTTCACGATGGCCAGGTGACCCGCGCCCTGGCGGCGGAAGACCGGCAGCACGTGCCGTGCCACGGTCGCAGTGCCGTGCACGGCGGTGTCCACGACGCGCTCGTACACGTCCTTGGGCACGTCCTCGACCTTGCCGTAGGCCATCACCTGCGCGGCGTGGACCACCGTGTCGAGCCGGCCGAACCGCTCCACGGTGGACCGGACGACCGCGGAGATCGCGTCGTCGTCCAGGACGTCGGCGGGACAGACGACGACCTCGGCGGCGCCGGCGGCCCGCACCTCGACGGCCGCGGCCTCCAGCGACTCGCGCCCCCGGGCGACGAGCACCACCCGGGCGCCCCGCTCGCCGAGCTGGACGGCGGTCGCGCGGCCGATCCCGCTCGAGGCGCCGGTGACCAGCGCGGTGATGGGTCCGGATCCCTCGGGTAACGGCACGGGCTCTCCTCGCCAGTGGGGGCGGACGGCGTCGTCGACGTCGTCCGGTGTCCGGGGTGGGCTACCCGGTGGCCCGCGGGATCACGCGTCCAGCCGGTCCCGCAACCAACCCGGACCGGCGCAGCGCACGCCGTCGGGCAGCCGCGCCCGCAGCCCGCGGTCGGCGGTCACCACGAGCACCTGCTCCCCCGCGGCGGTCAGCTCGACGACGGCCGCGACCAGCGCGTCGTCCCCGCTGCCCGTCGCCCGAACCACGCGAACGCCGTCCGGCTCCGGCACGTCGCGGGCCGCACCCTCCACGACGGCGACCGTCGAGGCGATCCGGAGCACCCCGCCGTCGGGTCCCGGCACCTCGACGGGGAGCGCGGCCAGCCGCCCGAGCAGCCGGGTCGCCGCACCGGCCCGGTCCCGCCACCACCCGTCGGGGCGCGATCCCACGACGTTGGCCAGGTCCACCACCAGCACCGTCACGCGTTCACCCTTCCGGCGGGCCTCGTTTCCGTCTCGGACCCCTCGGGCATGCAACCTGATCACCGCCCGGGGGGACACAGGCGGCTTCCGTTCGGACGAAGGGAACCACCATGGCCGGGAACGACCACACCAGGCACGACCACGACGCGACGGTCGGCGCGCACAGTGCCGGCGCCACCGAGGGCGCGTCGGTCACCCGCGGCGCCGCCCGCGACGCGGTCACCGCCCAGCACGACCGCTTCGGCGGGATCAAGTGGGGTGCCGCCTTCTTCGGCTGGCTGTCGGCCAACGGCCTGGCGGTCATCCTCATCGCGCTGCTGTCGGCGGCCGGCGTCGCGCTGGGCCTCTCGCAGGGCATCGACTCGGCCGACCAGGCAGCGGACGAGGTGACCACCGGCATCGGCATCGGCGGCGGCATCGCCGTCCTCGTCATCCTCTTCCTGGCCTACCTGGCCGGCGGGTACGTCGCCGGCCGGATGGCGCGCTTCGACGGCGCCCGCCAGGGCATCGCGGTGTGGATCATCGGCCTGCTCGTCGTGCTCGCGCTCGCCGCGGCCGGCGCGATCCTCGGCTCGCAGTACAACGTGCTGCAGCAGCTCAACCTCCCGCGCATCCCCGTCGACGAGGGCACCGCGACCACCGCGGGCATCATCACGCTGGTCGCGATCCTGCTGATCACGCTCCTGGGCGCGATCCTGGGCGGCAAGCTCGGCGAGCGCTACCACCGCAAGATCGACCGCGCGGGCTTCGATCTCGCCTGAAGCGGCCGGGCGGCTCCTACGCTGCGGGGCATGTGCCGCAACATCCGCCCCCTCGCGAACTTCGAGCCGCCCGCCGCGTCCGACGAGATCCAGGCCGCCGCGCTGCAGTACGTCCGCAAGATCAGCGGGACGGTCAAGCCGTCCCAGGCCAACACCGAGGCGTTCGACCGTGCCGTCGCCGAGGTGACCGCCGCATCGGCCCGGTTGCTCGAGTCGCTGGTGACCTCCGCCCCGCCGAAGGACCGCGAGGTGGAGGCCGCCAAGGCCCGTGCCCGGGCCGCCGCGCGGTACGGCACCTGACGGATTGGGTTGCGCGCGACCGAATGACCGCCCCGCGCGGTGGGTAGTGCTCGACGCATGTCACCAGCACCGCAGACCACCCGTCCGGCCGAGTACCGCGTCACCGGCAACCGCGCCGCCGACGCGCCGCAGCCCCGGTCGACCGGTGGCAGCGGGTCGTCCGTCTGCGCCCACTGCACCGACGGGCTGGGGCAGCCGCGCGAGCTGAAGCCCGGGTCCTTCCGCGAGAAGGTGCACGCCAACCCCGGCACCGCGATCGCCTGGCGGATCGGCGTCTTCGCCGCCGGGCTGATCCTGGTGATGCTGGGCATCGCGCTCACCGTGCTGCCCGGGCCGCTCACCATTCCCCCGGTGCTCGCCGGCCTCTGGGTGTGGTCCACGGAGTTCGACTGGGCCCGCCGCTTCTTCGCCGTCTTCAAGCAGAAGGCCGTGGCTGCCTGGCGGCACGCCAAGCAGCACCCGGTGAGCTCGCTGGCGGTCACCATCGGTGGTCTGGCCGCGGCCGGCGTCGCCTTCTGGGCGGTCGGTCACTTCCAGCTGGTCGACAAGGCCACCTCCGCCCTCGGGTTCTGATCCGCGGGAACCGGGCGGGGAGGGTCGCCTAACCTGACCCCGTGAGCACGGTGGCGGTGGAGCAGCGTCCCGCGCCGTCCGCGCCCCGCCCGGTCCGCTGGTCGCCCGCGGAGCTGCTCCCGTCCCTGCTGCTGGTCGCGTTCGGCGTCCTCCTGCTCCTGCCCGGGCACGGGCTGTGGTTCGACGAGCTGTTCACCGCCGAGGTGGCCCGCCGGCCGCTGGGCGACGTCCTCGCCGCGATCGGCTCCGGCCAGGGCACCACCAGCTACCTGGCGAACGTCCCGCCGGCCTACAACGCTCCCTACTACCTCGTCGTCAACGCCTGGATGGCGCTGCCCGGGCTGGGCGGGGACACGTCGTTGCGGGTGCTCTCGCTCCTGGCCGCCGCCGGCGGGGTCGCACTGGTCACCCGCGCCGTGTGCCGCCTCGCCGGCCGCGCGACGGGCGTGCTGGCCGGGGTGCTGCTCGCCTGCAGCCCGCTGCTGATCGAGCAGTCGGTCGAGGCGCGCAGCTACGGGCTGGCGGTCCTGGCGACCGGCGGTGCCGCGCTCGGCCTCGTCCGCTGGCTGCAGGAGCCGCCGCGAGGGGTGCTGCTCCTCGGCCTGGCGGGCGCCGGGATGGGCCTGGCGCACTGGTACGCGCTCACCGTGCTCGCCGCCTTCGTGACCGCGGCGGTGCTGCTCCGCGGTCGCCGGGCCCTGCCGGTGGTCGTCGCCGGGTTCCTGGGTGCGCTCCCCGCGGTCGGCTTCGTCGGTCTGGCCGTGCTCAACGGCACCGGGTCGAGCAATGCCGAGCACCTCAACGACACCGACGGCCGCCTGGTCGGCCTGGCGCTGGAGGCGTGGGCGGGTGGGCGCACGCCGATGCTCTGGGTGCTCGTCGGCCTTGCGGTGGTCGGTGCCGTCCGCGGCGCCAGGGTGCGCGTCGTCGGCGCCTGCTGGGTCGTCGTCCCGCTGCTGCTGCTGGTGACCGCCGAGCTGGTCCGGCCGGTGTTCCTGCCGCGGTACCTCGTCGCCGGCCTGCTCGGCCTCGCGGTGCTGGCGGCGGCCGGCGCGATGGCGCTCCCCCGCGCCGCCCGGGTGCCGGCGGCGGTCGTGCTCGTGGGTTGCTCCCTGCTCGCCTGCGTGCCGCTGACCGACCGGGGGCCGCGGGAGCGCGCCGACGACGCCGTCCGACTGCTCGCCGAGGAGCACCGCAGCGGTGAGCCGGTGGTGGCCGCCGACCAGCGGGCGGCCCTCGGCCTCGACCACTACGTGAGGGTCCTGGCCCCGCAGCTGCGCCCCGACGTCGTGCTGCCCCCCGAGGACGCCCCGGCCGACGCCGACCGGGTCTGGCTCGTCCGCCGGGTCATCGACGGCGCGCCCGTGCCCACCGACGACGACGGGATCCTGCTCGACGCCGGCCTGCGGATCACGCAGGAGCGCGAGTTCGTCGGCAGCAAGACGCAGCTGGTCGTCCAGCTCTGGACGCGCTGACCCGCAGGTCAGCGACGCGAGCGGAACGCCCAGTACAGCGACTGCACCGACTGGCGCACCCGCGCGCGCGCGGTCCACGTCGACCGCCCGACCGGACGGCGGTCCCGCTCGACCGGCACGCTGGTCACCGGGCGGCCTGCCCGTCCGACGGCGAGGACCACGCTCGGTGCGCCGCCCTCGCCCACCGCTGTCACCACCGCGTCGCGCACCGCGGGGCCCATCGCGAGGAAGGCACCCGCGTCCGGTGGCAGCCCGGTGAGCCGTGCGGCCACGCGGCGGTGCGCAGTACCGGTGAGCCGGCGCAGCGGAGACTCGTAGCTGCCCCGTCGTCCGGCGAACACCGCCTCCACGTCGCCGGCCGCGAGCCTGTCGAGCAGGACCGGCACCGCCTCCGGCGGGTCCTGCAGGTCGGCGTCCAGGCACACCCACACGTCGGCGTCGGGCTCGTCGCCCAGCCCCTGGGCGATCGCGGCGTGCTGCCCGCCGTTGACGGTGAGCCCGGTCACCGAGAGGTGCGGCCGGTCGCCGGCCAGGGCCAGCGCCACGGTGGCGCTGTCGTCCGGCGAGGCGTCGATGACCAGCCGCAGCCGCCAGTCGCGCCCGGCCAGGGCGGCCGCCAGCCGGTCGGCGAGCTCGGCCAGGGTCGCCTCGTTGCCGTACACCGGGACGACGACGGCGATCCGCGGCCCGGACGTCATCCGGCCGCCCACGTCCGTGCCAGCCCCTCGGCGAGGTCCACGGTCGGCGTCCAGCCGAGCAGCTTCCGCGCGCGGGCCGGGTCGCACACCCAGTCCTCGGTGTCCCAGCTGCGGCCGGGGTGGGCACCCGGCGCGGTGGCGATCGACCGGCCGGTGACCCGCTCGGCGGTGGCCACCAGCTCCTCGGTGCTGGTCTGCACGCCGGTGCCGATGTTCAGCACGACCCCCGGCGGGAGGTCGTCGTCGGCGGCGGCGCGCACGCAGGCGTCCACGACGTCACCGACCCACACCCAGTCCCGGCGGCTGAGCCGGGCCGGGAGCGGCAGGGTGGCTCCGGTGCGGGCCGCCGACAGCACGGTGGGCACCAGGCGGGTGGCGTGGTCGCCCGGCCCGTAGACCTGGAAGGCGCGCAGGACCGCGGCCCGGACCCCGCGCTCGGCAGCTGCGGCCTGCAGGAGCAGGGAACCCGCGGCCTTGGTCGCGCCGAAGAAGCCGCGGGGCTCGAGCGCGGCGTCCTCGGCCAGCGGGTGCGGCGCGGCGGCGTACTCGGTGGAGGAGCCCAGCCGGACCACGGCGCGGCAGGAGTCGGGCAGCGCGTCGACCAGCCACGGCGTGGTGTTGACCGCGGTGGTGGCCGCGCGCTCGGCCGGGGTGGCCTTGGCCCGGCCGGCGACGAGGCCGAAGAGGACGTCGGGGGCCGCGGCGCGGACCGCGGCGGCACCGGCGACCGGGTCGGCCAGGTCCACCTCGTGCCGGGTGAGCGCGGTGACCTGCCAGCCGTCGGCCTCCAGCCGCGCCACCAGGTGCCGGCCGACGAAGCCGCCGGCACCGGTCACGAGGGCTCTCACGCCCCGACCGGCACCCGGTCTGCAGCCCCCTCGACGGCAGCGACGAACCGTGCGCGCGCACCGGCGACAGCCGGTCCGCCGGCAAGCCGCAACGCGTCGAGGCCGGCGAGCAACCGGGGCACCTCGACGAAGGGGTCCCGTCCGGCCATGTCCGCGATGAAGGACCGCCGCAGGAAGGTGAAGTCGGTGCCCAGCCGGACCAGCTCGGCGGCCAGCAGGTCACCGGGCACCGGGAAGCCGCCGCCGGGGAGGGTGAGCCCGCCGACGCCGAAGGGCATCCGCACCTCGGCCCGCACCCGCTCGACCGTGCCGTCGACCAGCGGGCGGAACAGCTCGGTGGAGCGGCGGTCGATGCGCAGGTCGTTGAGGCCCACGTAGATCCGGGACAGCGGCCGCGCGGCGAGCTCGGCGGCCCGGTCCACGGCGTCCTGCGTCTCGATCAGGATCCCCAGCCCGCAGCGCCCGGCCACGGCGTCCAGCGTCCGGTCGACCTCCTCGACCGAGCGGACCATCGGCAGCAGGATCTCGTCGGCGCCGCGGCGGACTGCGTCGTCGACCTCGTCCGCGGTCCACGGCCCGGCGCCGTTGATCCGGCACACCACGCGGCCAGGTGTGGCGGCGCGCACGGCGGAGAGGTCCTCGGGGGTGTCGAAGTTGATCTGCGTCCCCTCGCCCGCCTGCCGGCGCGCCTTTCCGCGGCGCTCCCAGTCGACGACGATGCCGGCCGCCCCGGCGGCGACGACGTCGGCGCCCCACCCCGGGTCGACGGTGAAGAGGAACAGGTCCATGCGGGGCAGCTTAGGCTTTCCTAACCGAACTCCCCCGGTGGGGTTCGGCGCGCCGTCAGAGCGCGGGTTCGGGCACCGGCCCGGTCGCGGGGAAGGCCAGCGCCGAGCCGGTCACCTCGATGGCGACCTGCTCCCCCACGGCGGGCAGGTCGAGCCCGCCGAGCCGCGCGGCGACGCTCCCGCCGCCGGGCAGGTCCAGCCGAACCCGGGAGTCGTGGCCGTAGAAGTCGACGGCGCTGACGCGGGCGGTCAGGGCGGCCGGCGAGGGGGTGACCAGCCGCAGCTGCTCGGGCCGCAGCAGGATCCGCGCCGGGCCGTCCGGCTGCTCCCCCGCCACGGCGAGGCGGCCGAGCACGCAGGAGGCGACCCCGTCCCGGACGTCGGCGTCGAGCACGACGGCGTCGCCGACGAACGCGGCCACGTCGAGGTCGGTCGGCCGCCGGTAGAGCGTCCGGGGGTCGGTGAGCTGGACCAGCCGGCCGCCGCGCAGCACCGCCACCTGGTCGGCCATCGACAGCGCCTCGGCCTGGTCGTGGGTGACCAGCACCGCGGTCGCCCCCGTCGCGGCCAGCGCCGCCGAGACCGCCTGCCGGGTCTCCTCGCGGAGGCCCGCGTCGAGCGAGGAGAACGGCTCGTCGAGCAGCACGATCGAGGGCTCGGGCGCCAGCGCCCGGGCCAGGGCGACGCGCTGCTGCTGCCCGCCGGAGAGCTGGTTCGGGGACCGGTCGGCCAGGTCGCCGTCCAGCCCCACCAGGGCCAATAGCTCGCGCACCCGCGCCCGGTCGGCGCGCTGCCGCCGCGGCAGCCCGAAGGTCACGTTGCCGGTGACGCTCAGGTGCGGGAACAGCCCGCCCTCCTGCGGCACGAAGCCGATCCCCCGCTTCGGGGCCGGCACGCCCCGGCCGGCACCGACCACGATCCGGTCGCCCAGCGCGACCACGCCGCGGTCGGGGTCGTCGAAGCCCGCCACCAGCCGCAGCAGCGTCGTCTTCCCGCAGCCCGAGGGCCCGAGCAGCGCCGTCAGGCTGCCGGCGGGCACGTGCAGGTCGACGCCGTCCAGGACCTGGGTGGCGCCGAAGGCCTTGGTCAGGCCGGTCACGGTCAGGGAGCTCATGGGGTCAGACCTCGTCGGGTGTCGCGGGAGAGCAGCACGGTGGCAGGCGCCGAGAGCAGCACCATCACCAGGGCGTAGGGAGCGGCAGCCCCGTACTCCAGGGCACTGCTCGCCGACCAGAACGCGGTGGCCAGAGTGGCCGTTCCCGTGGGTGCGAGCAGGAGGGTCGCGGTCAGCTCGGTGACCACGGCCAGGAAGACCAGCGCGGCCCCGGCGCCCAGGCCGGGGGCGAGCAGCGGCAGCGTGACCCGGCGCAGCCGGTCCGCACCGGAGGAGCCGAGCGAGGCGGCGACGTCGTCGTACAGCGGCGGGGACTGCTCGACGGCGGCCCGCACGGTGACGATCGCCCGGGGCAGGAAGAGGATCGCGTAGGCGGCCAGCAGCACCGGCACGGTCTGGTAGAGCCAGGGCGTGGCCCGGATGCTCAGGGTCACCAGCGCCAGGGCGACGACGATGCCCGGTACCGAGCTGCCCACGTAGGCGGCCCGTTCCAGCAGCGTGGCGAGCCGGCCGCGGGCCCGCACGGCCAGCCAGCCGACGGGCAGCGCCATGGCGGTGGTCAGCGCCGCCGCCGCGGCGGCCAGCGCCAGCGTGCTGCCGGTGGTGGCGGCGAGGTCCGCGCCGTCGAGGCCGGCCGAGGCGCCGCTGCCCAGCCAGTACGCCAGGCTGCCGAGCGGGACGAGCAGGGCCAGGCCGACGACGGCGGCGAGCGCGAGCAGTGCCGGGACGGTGAGACCGCGCAGCGCGACCGGGCGGACCGGCCGGGCGGCCCCACGACCGCTGCCGGCGTAGCCGCGCGATCCGCGCAGCCGCAGCTCGGCGAGCAGCAGGACCAGGCACAGCAGCACCAGCACGCCGGCGAGCATGGTGGCGCCCGGCCCGTTGAAGGTGGAGCGGTACTGGTCGTAGATGGCCGTCGTGAAGGTCGGGTAGCGCAGCATCTGCAGCGCGCCGAACTCGGCGAGCAGGTGCAGCGCGACCAGGAGGCTGCCGCCGAGCACCGCGACCCGCAGCTGCGGGAGCTGCACCCGCCGGAACACCGCCCAGCCCGACAGCCCCAGCCCGCGGGCGGTCTCCTCCAGCGCCGGGTCCAGCCCGCGGAAGGCGGCCACCGCGGGCAGGTAGACGAACGGGAAGTAGGACAGCGACACGACCAGCAGCGCACCGGCGTAGGTGTCCAGACCGGGCAGCAGCGAGATCCAGGCGTAGCTGTTCACGAAGGCCGGCACGGCCAGCGGCGCGACCAGCAGGACGTGCCAGAGCTTCCGGCCGGGCACCGAGGAGCGCTCCACCAGCCAGGCGGCGCCCACGCCGAGCACGGCGCAGACCGCGACCGTGCCCAGCACCAGGCGGGTGGTGTTCCACAGCAGCTCACCGACGCGCGGCCGCAGCACGAGCTCGCGGATGCCGGTCCACCCGACGTCGACGGTGTACCCGGCGATGTAGCCCAGTGGCAGCAGGGCCAGCGCGGCGACGCACGCCGCCAGCGCCAGGGAGACCGGGGCCCGTCGCAGCCGCCGTCGTCCCGCGGGCGCGCCGGAGCCCCGGGACTCGGGCGCAGCCGAGGTCCCGGGGCCCGGGGGGCGGAGGACGGGAGCGGTCAGAGCAGGCCCGCTTCCTGCATCAGCTCGGTGACCTTCGGGGCGTCGAGGCCACCGGGATCGACGACGGGAGCACCGAGCTCCTCCAGCGGCGGGAGGTCCCCGGCGGACGCGGTGCCGGTGCCGACGGCGTACTCGAGGGCCTTGCTGCCGGCCAGCTGCTCCTGCGCCTTGGCCGCGGTCAGGTAGGCCACGAGCTTCTGTGCCTGCTCCTGCTTGTCGGAGGAGGCGAGCACTCCGGCACCGGAGACGCTGACGAAGGCGCCCGGGTCCTGGTTGCCGAAGTAGTGCAGCTCGGCGTCGTCGCCGATCAGCCCGTTCTCGGCCTGGTCGCGGAACCAGTAGTAGTGGTACGTGATGCCGACGGGGACCTCGCCCTCGTCGACGGCCTTCATGATCGCGGTGTTGCTGGCGTAGATCTCGGCGTTGCGCTGCAGGCCGGCGAGCCACTCACGGGTGGCGTCCTCGCCCTCGAGCGCCAGGACCGCGCTGACGATCGCCTGGAAGTCGGCCCCGCCGGCGGCGATGGCGACCCGCCCCTCCCACTCCGGGCCGGCGAGGTCGAGCATCGAGGCCGGGAGCTCCTCCTCTGCGATCTCCGAGGGGTTGTAGATGAGCGCCGTGGAGCGGGCGGCGAAACCGACCCAGTTGCCCGACGACGGTCGGTAGGCCTCCCCCACCTGGTCGAGCGTCTCCTCGTCCAGCGGGGCCAGCAGGCCCTCGCGGTCCAGGACGCCGATGGCGGGGCTGTTCTCGGTGAGGAAGACGTCGGCCGGCGAGGCCTCGCCCTCCTCGATGATCTGGTTGGCCAGCTCGGAGTCGTTCGCGTCGCGGAACTCCAGCTCGATGCCGGTCTCCTCGGTGAAGTCCTCCAGCATCGTGCGGACCAGGCTCTCGTGCTGGGCGCTGTACACGGTGAGCGTGTCGGCGTCCGAGCCGGCGGAACCGCACCCCGCCAGAGCCGTGGCGAGGGCGAGGGTGGAGACGACGCCGGCGGCCGCGCGCCCGGACCTGGTCACGTCGGCAATCCTCCTGGGAGTAGGCAAGGCACACCTAAGCATGCCTGGCCCGCGCCACCCGCCGCGACGGCCCCCTGTTCTGCGGGGCGCTCAGTCGGCGGCAGGGCCCAGCTGACGCGGGTCCGGCGTCCGGAACGGCGGGGTCTCCCCCTGCGCCGCCGGGGTCGGGGCGTCGGTCTCCTCCGGGCGGTCCGGCTCCTCGCCGCCGACCCCGAAGCCCTCCGCCGGGGGCGGCGCCCCGGCCCCGGGGTCGGCTGCGGGGATGCCCTCGTCAGGCTGTCCGAGGTGCGGCTCCAGGGGGCTCGACATCGACATGCGCCGCCTCTACCCCGTCGTAGCGGTGGCACCCGTCCGTCCACCCGTGTTCACCGCACCGACTCCCGGCCGACGGTGCCCGGACCACCTGGGTTAGAACTCCTGCATGACCTCATCCGAGCCGAGCCTGCGGCGTGCACTGTTCGCCGACCTCTCGCCCTTCGAGGTCTACCGGCTGTGCCGTCTGCGGGTCGACGTCTTCGTCGTCGAGCAGGAGTGCCCCTATCCCGAACTGGACGGGCGCGACCTGGAGCCGGCCACCGAGCACCTGTGGTGGGAGGACGGCGGCGAGGTGCTGGCGACGATCCGGGTCCTGGACGACGGCGCCTCGCGCGCGATCGGCCGGGTGGCGACCGCGGTGGGCGCTCGCGGTCGAGGTCTCGCGGCGGGGCTGATCGAGACCGCGCTGGAGAGCTACGGGGACGGGCCGCTCACGCTCGGCGCACAGGCCCACCTGGAGGACTGGTACGCCCGCTTCGGGTTCCGGCGCAGCGGCCCCGGCTACCTCGAGGACGGCATTCCGCACGTGCCGATGCGGCGGGAGCCGGCGTGACCCCCGAGGACGCGCGCACCCTGCGCACCGCGGCCGACCGGCTGGAGCGACTGGCCGCCCGCACGACGCCCGGCGACTGGCGCGGAGGCGGGCTGCTCGCCAGCCGGCCGGAGGTGATCGCGCACGCACCCGACGGCGGCACCGAGCACGTGGCCGAGGCGCGAGCCGGCACGGCGGAGTGGATCACCGCCTTCTCCCCCGCCGTCGCCGGCCCGCTCGCGGCCTGGCTCCGGTCGACCGCCGGCGCCGCTGCTCCGGACCGCTCGGCCATCGCGGTCGCCCGGGTGCTGCTCGGCCGGTTGCCCGAGGCCTGAGACGACGAGTGCCCCGCCGGATCGACCGACGGGGCACCCGGAAGAGCAGCGACGATCAGACCGGCTCGGCGCAGTAGATGGTGCCGTCCGCGTTGTCGTCCTCGGGGCCGTACCAGAGCGCCGACATCGCGCTCGCGAAGTCGGTGCAGACTTCCTGGTCCGGCGACATGAACTCGTCGTAGGTCATCTTCGCCTCGTCGATGCCGACGACCTTGTTCTCCGCCTCGTCCGATCCGCAGTCGACGGTCTCGACCTCGACGCCGCCGAACCCGCCCTTCACGCAGTCGCCGACCTCGGGCTCGCCCATGCCGAGCATGCTGAACGCGCTCGCGCCGATCGCGCCGGCGACGACGAGGCCACCGACGATGGGCAGCGCCTTCTTGAGACCGCTCTTCTTGGCCGGCTCTCCCGTGGGGCTCGCGCCGCCGGGCGGGGTCCAGGCACCGGGCTGCTGGTCGAACTGCTGGTACGGCTGACCGGGCTGACCGGGCTGACCGCCCGGGTAGGGCTGCCCGCCCGGGTAGGGCTGACCGGGCTGACCCTGCTGGCCGAAGGGCTGCGCGGGTTGGCCGGGCTGACCCGGCTGCTGGCCGGACGGGTTCATGTCCGGTCCGGGTCCGGGGTGGCTCATGGGGGCTCCTGACATCGCGGGGAGTCGATCGTTCCGGTGGATCCTGTCCTATCGCCGGTCGCTATGGACAGCGATCCACAGAAGACCCGCCGCGCGTGCCCGCCAGAAACCGCCGTCGGCCGAGGTCAGGCGTGCGTGCGCGCCGTCCCGGGTAGGCGCCGCAGATGAGCGACGACATGGCCACGGGCGGGTTCGCGGAACGACTGGGCGCCCGACCGGAGGCGGCCGAGGACGGCTCGGCCCGGCTGGGGTTCGAGGCCACCGACGAGCACCTCAACCCCGCCGGCACGCTGCACGGCGGGGTCCTCGCGACGCTCGTGGACACCGCCATGGGGTTGGCCGTGCGCACCACGACCGACGACGGCGAGGTGCCGGCCACCAGTCAGCTGACCGTCACCTACCTGCGACCGGGCAAGCCGGGGCGGCTCGAGGTGACGGCGCGACTGCGCACCCGCGGCGAGCACCTCACCGTGTGCGAGGCCGACGTCGAGCAGGACGGGAAGTCCCTCGTGCACGCCGTCGCCACGTTCGCCCTCCTGGAGCGATGAGCCGTCAGCGGCCCAGCTGGCTGACCAGCACCATGAAGAGGATGAGCAGCCCGGCGATCAGCAGGATGCCCGCTGGGATCAGCACCCGCGCGCGGCGCGTGTTCCGTTCGGAGGGTGCGCTGTCGGGCTCGTCGTCCTCGGGTGCGGGAGTTCGGCCGTGGTCGGTCATGTCGTGCTCCTGACTGCTCGTGCGGGGCGGAGCGCGGGTGCGCGTTCCGGGGAGGACCATCGGTCCATGACCACCGCTACGTGGAACGGCACCGTGATCGCCGAGTCCGACGACATCGTCACCGTCGAGGGCAACGCCTACTTCCCGCTCGACTCCGTCCGCGAGGGCGTCCTGCGACCGTCGGAGAAGTCCACGGTGTGCCCGTGGAAGGGGACGGCGTCCTACTTCGGCCTGGAGGTGGACGGTCGACTGAACGCGGACGCGGCGTGGACCTATCCGGAGCCGAAGGCGGCCGCGAAGGAGATCGCCGGCCGGGTGGCGTTCTGGAAGGGCGTCGAGGTCAGCTGAGCCGGCCGGCTCAGCGGCCGGGACGAGCGCCGGCGAGCTCCCGGGCCGAGGCTGCGGCGTCGGCGTCGAGCTGGCGGGCCACCGACTCGGTGTAGGAGTCCCAGGCCTCCTGCGGGCCGACGCCGAGTGCGGCGGCGATGGCGTCCCAGTCCGCACCACCACGCAGCGCGGCGCGGATGCCCACGAGCTGGCTGTCGTGCGCCTTGCGCGCGATCACCTCGCCGAGGGCGAGCAGCTCCAGCGACTCGTGCACGTCGAGCTGGGTGGAGTCCTGGAGCAGCGACGTCCAGGAGTCGGCGTCGTCGTCGCGGACGGTGTTGAGCGCGGTGTCGCCGTTGTCGCGGCGACTGAGGAAGTCCAGCCGGGTGGCGGCCGTCGTCAGCGAGAACTCCGCCTCGAGGGCCTCGGGTGTGATGCTCATGGACGAGGCTTCCCCGCCCGGCCCGGCGTGGCAAACCCGGGGAGTCCTATCTCGCAGACGCGGAGGGCCCGCACCCCCCATGGGGTGCGGGCCCTCCGTGCGTCAGCGTGGGTGTCAGCTGTCGACGCCCACGGCCTCCTTGGCGAGGCCGGCCAGCGTGGTCTGCGCGGCGTTGGCCACGTTCGACCGGTTCTTGTTGGCCTCCTCGTAGTGCATGACCACGCGGATGTCGTGCGCCGTCGTCAGGCCCTTGATCGCCTTGACGGCGTCGTTCACGCCGAGCGAGTCGTAGTTCTTGATCGGCAGCTCGTCGGCGGAGACGTCGCCGAGCTCCTCGCGGGCGGACTTGGCGGCCTTGGCGACATCCTTGTTGCCCTCGCGGACGGCCTCCTGCTCGGCGCGCTTCAGCGTGGCGCTGCGGCCGGCGGTGAGGCTCTCGCGCACGGCCTCGCTCAGGGCGGCGGCGCGGTCGGTGACGGCGGCGAGGCGGTCGGAGGTCTCCTCACCGGCGTGCTTCACCGTGTCGACGGCGTTGTTGACCGTGTTGGCCCAGAAGCGGACCGGGGCGTTGACGGCCTTGGCCACGCCACCGGCGACCTTCTGCACCGGGGTGGCGACCAGCGCGGCGGGGCCGCCCAGGGCCTCCTCGGCGAGCACGACGGTCAGCCACTCGACGGTGGCCTGGTGCGCGGTGATCAGCTTCTCGGCGAGCGAGCGCACCTTGGTCAGCTTCGCCTGGTCGGCGAGCACCTTCAGGTAGGTGGCGCGGTCGAGCAGCTGGTGCTCGAGCTGGAGGTCGGTCAGCAGCGCCTCCTCGATCGGCGAGGCCTGCTCGAAGGTCGCCTTCAGCGCGGCGGAGAGCCGGCCGATGGCGGGGGTGAGGACGTCCGGGACGCCACCGATCGAGCGCAGGGCCTCGGTGATCTCGAGGCTCCGGGCCGCAGCGTTGTCGGCGTTCTGCGTGAGCTCGCGGCGGACGGCGTCGGTACGTGCCTGGGAGATCCGCGTCCGTGCGACCTGCTCCTCGGTCTGCGTGAGCAGGACGAGGGCGCGCAGCTGGTTGATGATCTTGTTGTTGTCGGTCATGACGAAGAACAGCTCCAAAGATTGGGGATGACCTGACGGTCTCGTATGTGCCCCGAAATCCGGACTGCTAACTCCTGCAAGCAGATTGCTAGCAGTGAGCCTCGTCACTCGGAAGGGTGAATGAGCGACGACGCCGTTCCCGGATGGGGCGGCGCCGTCGCTGGACGGACAGCTCAGCTCGCGTCGGCGGACATCCGCTCAGGCACGGCCGGGCGGCGCGGGCGGACGTCGAACCGCAGCACGGGCTGGGTCATGTCGTCGGTGATCTCGTAGGACGGGCGCGGCGCCAGCCGGACGCGGCGGGGCAGCAGGGTGGACGGGGGCATGGTCTTGCCGCAGCCGATGCAGTAGCGGCCGCGCTGATGCCCGGTCCCGCAGTGTGCACAGTTCATGACGACCTCCTCGGCGCCCCGGAGCTGGGGCGGACGAGGGGGACATTGGCAGTTCGGCAACCCGACGGATAGTGGGTGATGGCTGGAGTGACGAGCCGTTACGCGACCGTAAAGAACCGAGCAGTTCCGTTGTGGTCGACCGAATGCCTCCGGCGATGTGCGTCCGCGGCGGGGTCCGGACCTCCGAACGCGCCGTCGGTGCACATCGCCCGGGATGGCGCCGATCAGCGGCCGGTCCAGCGCGGGCTGCGCTTCTCCAGCCGGGCGGCGATCCCCTCCATGCGGTCCTCGCTGAGGTAGGGGTTCGGTCCGACGTCGAGCCGCAGCCCCTGCCACAGCGGCAGCTCCAGCGCCTTGACCGCCGTCTCCTTCATCCGCCGGACAGAGATCGGCGCGTTCGCCGCGATCCGCTCCGCCAGCTCCAGCGCCGTGGGCAGCACCGCCTCGGGCTCCACGAGCCGGTTGATCAGCCCCCACCGCTGCGCCTCCTCGACGGGCAGCCGGTCCCCGGTGAACAGCAGCTCCAGCGCGATGCCCATCGGAATCCGCTTGGGCAGCACGACCGAGCCGAAGTTCGCGCCCATGCCGATCGCCGCCTCCGGCAGCGCGAAGTGGACCGCCGGCGAGGCCACCCGGAGATCGCACGCCAGGGCCAGCTCGAACCCGCCCGCCACCGCCGGGCCGTTGAGCGCGGCGATCAGCGGAACCGGAACCTCTGTCGCCACCTCGAACACCGCCCGCCCGGCCCGGCCCATCGGCGGGCGGAAGGGCTCCCCCCGCTCGTCGGCCGCGCGGATCTCGGAGAGGTCGAAACCGGCACAGAACGCCGGGCCGTTGCCGGTGACCACGACCGCGCGCACGCCGTCCTCGGGCACGCGGAGCAGCTCCTCGACCAGGTCGGCCTGCAGCGCGGTCGAGAGCGCGTTGCGCCGGTCGGGGCGGTCCAGGGTCAGGACCCTGACGTGTTCCGTGTCCCCGACCAGCAGTCCCGACTCGTGCCGTCGCGCGTTCCTCATGCCCCGGCACCCTTCCGCGCGCGCCGCGGACGGGGCAAACCGGCGGTCCGGGCGTATCGGCAGGACCCGCCCGGACCGGAACCGTCCGGGTGCCGGGAAGCTGTGATCCGCGCTAACGATCATGCTCTCCCGTCACATCCGCCCCTCCCGTCGGGGACGATGGGAGGACCAGTCCGTGCGACCCGGTAGACAGGTGACATGGAGAGCACTGCCGACATCCAGCGCGGCGACGTCGTCGCGCCGGCGGCGACGGTCTCCATCGAACTCACCGCCACGCCCGTGCTCAGCTACGCGCTGGCCCACAACCGCCTCCCCGTCGTCTCCCGGCTGGCTCTGACCTCCGAGGCGACGCTGCGCGGGGTCACCCTCCGGCTGTCGGTCCGCGACGCCGAGGGCGCGATCGCGCAGACCGTCGAGCTCCTGGCCGACGTCGACGCCGGCCGCACCACGGTGCTCACCGACATCGGCCTGGTCATGGACCCGGCCGCGATGCTGCACGCCGAGGAGCAGCGCCCCGGCGTCGTCGACGTCGAGGCCTGGCTGGACGAGACGCTGATCGGCGAGGCGACCACCCCGGTGCAGGTGCTCGCCGCCAACCAGTGGCTGGCCACTCCCCTGCCCCTGGCGCTGGAGATGCTGGCCGCCCACGTCATGCCCAACCACCCGGCCGTCACCGGACTGGTGGCCGCGGCGTCGGAGCTGCTGGAGGAAACCACCGGCAGCGGCGCGATGGTCGGCTACTCGGCGACCGCAGAGCGGGTGGACGAGGTCGTCCTGGCCCTCGCCCGGGCCCTGCAGCGCCGCGGCGTCCGCCACTCCGAGCCCCCCGCCAGCTGGTCCGACCTCGGCCAGCAGGTGCGCTCCCCCGGCGACGTCCTCACCTGGCGGGTGGGCACTCCGCTCGACACCGTCGTCCTGCTGGCGGCCGCCTGCGAGCAGGCCGGCATCCGGCCGCTGCTGTGGCTCGCGGACGGGCACGCGTTCCTCGGCTACTGGCGGGAGGAGCGCAGCTCGGAGAGCGCCGCCACGACCGACGCGTCGTCGCTGGTGAACCTCGTCGACCTCGGGCTGATCGGCCTGGTCGAGACCACGCTCCTGACCGGCACGGGCGAGCCGGTCGCCGACCTGCACACCCCCGCCTACGAGCGCTGGCTCACCGGCGAGCTCGACCGGATCGTCGGCGTCGCCGACGTCCACCGTGCCCGTCGCGACGGCATCGTGCCGCTGCCGGCCCGCGCCCGGACCCCCGAGGGCGTCCTGCAGGTGGTCGAGTACCGGCCGGCCGAGCACAGCGTGGCCGCCTTCCCCGTGGGCGCCACCGCGCAGGCCGGGACCCGCCCCGAGGCGCCGGCGCGGGTGCAGCAGTGGAAGAACGCCCTGCTCGACCTCAGCCTGCGCAACCGGCTGATCAACTACAGCGAGCGCTCCGGACTGCACCTGACGCTGCCCGCGACCGCGCTGCCGATCCTCGACAACCTCGTCCAGGACGGCACGCCGCTCACCCTGCTCCCCGGCGACCAGCTGGCCGCCGTCCAGCAGGAGCGCGGGCTCACCTCCGCCGCCGAACTCCCCACGGAGCAGCTGACCGACCTGCTCGTGGAGCGGCGCGAGGTGCACGCCGACGTCACCACGGGCGGCTATCTCCCGCGCCTGCGCAACCTCGCCTACCGGGCGAAGACCGTGCAGGAGGAGACCGGCGCCAACAACCTGTACCTGGCACTGGGCTCGTTGGTGTGGGAGCTCGACGGCCGGCCGCTGCGCTCGCCGCTGGTCCTGGTCCCGGTCGTGCTCACCGCGGTCGGCCGCACCGGCTCCTACCGGCTGGCGCTGGACGAGTCGGGCTCAAGCACTCCGAACTACTGCCTGCTGGAGAAGCTCCGCCAGGTGCACGGGCTCACCGTGCCGTCGCTGGCGGAGTCGGCCGAGGGTGCGCTGGACGTGGAGGGCGCGCTGGAGGCGATGCGCGTCGGGCTGGTCGGCCACGGCCTGCCCTACCGGGTCGAGGCGACGGCGGACCTGGCGATCCTGCAGTTCGCCAAGTTCCGGCTGTGGAAGGACCTCGACGAGCACTGGGCCGACTTCGCCTCGAACCCGCTGGTGCACCACCTCGTGCACGAGCCGACCGAGCCCTTCGTCGACCCCGCGCGGAGCTCCGCCGCCTCCGTCGACCTCGACTCGCTGGCCGCCGACCTGCCGGTGTCCGCCGACGCCTCCCAGCTCCGGGCGATCGCGGAGGCGGGCGCCGGGCGCACCTTCGTGCTCGAGGGACCGCCCGGCACCGGCAAGTCCCAGACCATCACCAACCTGCTGACCCGCGCGATCGCCGACGGGAAGCGGGTGCTGTTCGTCGCCGAGAAGCGCGCGGCGCTCGACGTCGTCGCCCGGCGGTTGGACGCGGTCGGCATGGGCATGTTCGCCCTGGACCTGCACGACAAGGGCAGCCGCGCCTCCATGGTGCGCGCCCAGATCCGGCTCGCGATGGAGCACGCCGTCGCCGTCGACGACCAGGGTCTGGCCGCGGAGTCCGAGACCCTGCGGTCGGCCCGGCGGCAGCTGGCCCGGTACGCCGACCGGCTGCACGACGAGAACGCCGTCGGCCTGTCCCTGTACTCGGCGCGCACCGCCGAGCTCGCCGCCGGGACCGACGTGGCGCCGCTGCCGATGCCGCTGCCGTTCGTGGCCAACGCTCCGGCCGAGGTGCTGACGGCGGTGCGGCGGGCGCTGGCGCTGCTGCCCGACATCGCCGACCTCACCCGCCCCTCGCCACGGCACCCGTGGGCGTTCGTCGACTCCCCCGAGATCGACCTCCCCGCGGCGCGCGAGGCCACCAATGCGGTCGACGCCGCACTGCGCGAGGTCGCGGCTCTCGCCGAGCTCGGCGGCGTCATGCGGCGCGCCCGCACGCCGTCGGACCTCGACGCCCTGGCGCACCTGTTGTCCGGCCCGCCGGTCGGACTCGACGTCCTCGACGAGACCTTCAGCCGGCGCTGGACCACCGCGACCGGCGCCATCATCGGCGAGGTCGCGGCGTTCACCGCCTTCCGCCACCCGGGCCTCGACGTCGCGACCCCCGAGGCCCTCGCCCTGCCGCTGGGCGACATCTACGTCCGGGCCCAGACCGCGGCGGCCTCGGGCTGGTGGGGCCGGCGCAAGCGGCTGATCGCCGTGCGTGACGAGATCGCCTCCTGCCTGCGTCCGGGCGCGAAGGTGCGGCCGAAGGACGTGCCGCTGCTGGTCGAGAACCTCTGGCGGGTGCAGACGGCGGTCCAGGGCATCGCCGCCCGGGTCGACTCGGTGCCCGGCCTCTCGGTGCCCGAGGGCTGGAACCCCTTCACCGACCCCGCACTGCTGGAGCGCGAGGTCACCTGGCTGCGTCGCGCGGGCACCGCCGTCGACGGCCGGTCGGCCTTCCACGTGGCGCTGCGGAAGCTGATCGTCGCGGGCACGCCGGCCGCGCCCGAGGCGGCGACCGCGGTGGGCCGGCTGCGCGACGCCGTCGTCACCCTGCTGGAGCTGTGCGGGAGCACGGCGGACCAGCTCGCGGCCTGGGCCGGGGACGACGGCTTCGCGCTGCGCTGGTCGATGACCCGGCCGGAGCGGGGCGCCGAAGGCACCGTGCTGATGTCGCTGCGCCGGTGGGTCTCCTTCCTCGACACCCTCGAGCCGCTGCGCTACGCGGGCCTGTTCGACGCCCGCCGGCTGCTGGTCACCGGTGAGATCGCCGCCGACGACGCCGTGCGCGCGCTCGACCGCGGGCTGGCGATCGCGTCGGTCGCCGAGCGGCTGGACGCCACCGGGCTCGACACCTTCGACGCCGAGGCGCACGGCGCGGCGATCGACCGCTTCACCGCCGCGTCGCACGCCGTGCGCGAGCACCTGATGGCGGCTCTCCCGGCCTCGGTGCTCACCTCGCGCCCCTTCGACGCGACCATCGGGACCGGCCAGGTCGGCGCCCTGCAGCGTGAGCTGGCCAAGCAGCGTCGCGGGCTGGGCGTGCGGCAGCTGCTCGCCCGGTACGGCGAGCTGATCACAGCGGTCATGCCGTGCGTGCTGGTCTCGCCGGACTCCGTGGCCCGCTTCTTCCCCGCTGCCGCCGGCCAGTTCGACCTGGTCGTCTTCGACGAGGCGTCGCAGATCCGGGTGGCCGACGCCGTGGGCGCGCTCGGCCGGGCGAAGGCCGCGGTCGTCGTCGGTGACTCCAAGCAGATGCCCCCGACGTCGTTCCTCGAGCCGACGACGTCGACCGCGGACGAGGCGGTCGAGGTCGAGACCGCCGTCGAGGACGAGGAGTCGATCCTCAGCGAGTGCGTGCAGGCGCGGGTGCCGCGGCACTGGCTGTCGTGGCACTACCGCAGCCAGGACGAGTCGCTGATCGCGTTCTCCAACGCCCAGTACTACGGGAACCGGCTGTCGTCCTTCCCGGCGCCGACGCACGGGCGGGCCTCCGCGGAGCCCGACGGCCGCGGCGTCTCGCTGGTCCGGGTGCCGGGCACGTTCCACCGGTCCGGCGCGGGGCGGCTGCTGCGCACCAACCCGATCGAGGCGAAGGCGATCGTCGCCGAGATCCGCCGCCGGTTCGACGCGCATCCCAAGTGGGAGGGCCTCACGACCGTGCCCTCGATCGGCGTGGTCACCTTCAACGCCCAGCAGCGCTCCTACATCGAGGCGCTGCTGCGCGACGCCGACGACGACCGGCTGGCCGCAGCGCTCGACCGCTCCGACGGCGAGGGCCTGTTCGTCAAGAACCTGGAGAACGTGCAGGGCGACGAGCGCGACGTCATCTTCTTCTCCACCGGCTTCTCCCCCGACGCCTCGGGCAACCTGCCGCTGAACTTCGGCCCGCTGAACCGGGTGGGCGGCGAGCGGCGGCTGAACGTCGCGATCACCCGCGCCCGCCGCCAGGTCGTCGTCTTCTCCTCCTTCGACCCCGACCAGCTGCGCGCCGAGGAGACCTCCTCGGTCGGCATCAAGCACCTGCGGGCCTACCTCGACATGGCCGAGCAGGGCACCGACGTGCTGCCCCGGTCGGCCCGCTCGGCCGCCGTCGTCGACCGGCACCGCGAGCAGATCGCCGCCGCCCTGCGCGAGCGCGGTCTGGTCGTGCGCACCGACGTGGGCCTCTCGGAGTTCCGGGTCGACCTCTCGGTCTCCCGGCCCGCCGACCCGGAGACGCCGCTGATGGCGGTGCTGCTGGACGGTCCCGCGTGGGCCCGCCGCGGCACGGTGGGCGACCGGGACGCCGTGCCCGTGGAGGTGCTCGGCGGAATGCTCCGCTGGCCCGTGGTCGAGCGGGTCTGGCTGCCGACGTGGCTCGCCGACCCGTCCCCGGTGATCGACCGGCTGGCCGCCGCCGTGGACGCCGCTCCGGCGCCGTCCCGTCCGGTCGCCGCCCCGCTGCAGCTGCCCACGGCCGCGGTCGAGTCGTTCAAGGGCGTCGCAGCGCTGCGCTCGGCGGTGACGGCGTCGGTGGCGGTGCCCTCCACCCCGTCGCGTCCGGCGCCGAAGCCGGCCGCCCCGCGGAAGCCGGCCGGACCGGTGGCGCTGGAGGGCGAGACGCCGTTCGTGCCGTGGATCCCGAAGACCGCGGGCGAGAAGAGCGTGCTGGACGAGCTGCCCGCGTCGAAGCCCGCCCGCGCCGTCCGCCGGGTGCTGCAGGCCGGGATCAAGGCCGAGGGGCCGATCCACGTCGACCGGCTGGCGAAGCTCACCGTCGGCGCGTTCGGGCTGAACCGGGTCACCGAGGCCCGCAAGCAGACGCTGCTCTCGCTGCTGCCACCGTCTGCCGTGGACGGCGACCTGCTGTGGCCCGAGGGCGTCGACCGCGACACCTGGACCGGCTTCCGGCGGCAGGTCTCCAGCACCGACCGGCCGATCGAGCACGTGGCGCCGGAGGAGATCGCGAACGCCATGGTCGCGCTGTGCCGGGCCGCCGCGGGGATGCGCCGCGACGAGCTGCTGACGGCGACCGCCGCGGTCTTCGGCTACAAGCGCCGCGCCCCCTCGGTGACTCCGGTGCTGGAGAAGGCGCTGGGCAGCGCGCTGGACAGCGGCCAGCTCAGCGAGCAGGGTTCGGGACTGCTGACGGTCTGACGCCTCCGCGGTGAGCGCCCTCACCCCGCGGCCTCGCCGCCCGGCTTCATTCCGGCCGGTCGGTATCCGTAAGTTTCAGGAAACGACTACCTCGACTCGGGAGCGACACCATGCGTATCAGCTGCCGAAGCACGCTGCCGGCCACCGAGCTGGAGATCACGACGGCGGTCCAGCAGCTGCTCGACCGCCGCGGCTCGATGGCGCACGCGCCGGTGAGCCTCACCATCCCGGACAACGTCGCCGTGGGCATCGCGGGCTACTTCGTGAGCCCCACCGACTCCGGGCAGCTCATGGACCGCTTCTTCCGCGGCGGTGACGTCGACAGCACCGAGATGCTCGAGGCCATCCGCTTCGAGCAGGGCTACGCCTCCCCCGAGGGGCACGCGGCGCTGTACTGCCTGTCCGGCTGGGTCGCTGCCCAGGTCCACAAGCTGGGCGGCTGACCCTCAGGTCCGCGCGATCCCGAGCAGCGTGACGTCGTCGGTGCTCGGCGGGTTGAGGGCGCCGAGCACCACTGGCCGACACACGCCGTGCACCGTACCGATCGCGGAGGGCACCCACCTTGGCCCTCGGGGCGCATGGGAGTCAGGTAGGCGAAGCGCACTTGCTATCGCTGCAACACGCCAGGCCTGTATGTGCCAGACGTGATCTTCCGACAGTACGTTGGCGCAGTGAGCGGACGCAGGGATGCACTACGCCAGCTGCAAAGTCGCCTGCCCAATAGCGCGCAGCAGGTTCCTCACCCCGACCACCCATTCCTGCTGGACGGACCCGATCTTCTAGCCCTGCACCAAGGCCATCTGACGGCATATTTCTTGGCCACGGGGAAGGACCGTTGGGGCGTAGGGCGACACCACCCGGCCCGCTACCTTCTATCGAGACTGGCACTGCCCGCGGGAACGTCACTCGCAGTCGTCGTCGACCACCAGGCGGCGCACTTCGCACCTATTGAGGGCACGGCGGGGCTGATCGACCATATCGACCCACTCGGCCAGCGGGGGGCTAACCAGCTTCCATCGGGTCCGAGCGCGGAACGGGCGGTCAGCGCGGACCTGGTCGAGGGACTGCGGCCAGCGCATTACTCCCGCTTCTCGCAAGGCTGGACACCGGGGATCAAGGCCAAGGCCCCACTCAAAGGCGACAACCGAGCGTCCCGCCGGACGACGGCCGAACTGAACTCAAGGGACCGAAAACCGGTGCGATCCAAGCCGTTCCTTAGCCAGTCTAGCTTGGGATTGGTATTAGACCTTCCCTCCGAATTGTCGCGAGCAACATGGCTTCGCCATATCGAAACCGCCATCCGCGACGCGACGGAACTAGATTACGGGTTAGAAAAGCCCGAAGAGGGCCTCGAGAGGTCTGCCGAAGCCATCCTTGACGGGCCATTTAGGCTCGCTTTCCACCGAAACTTCGCTTCGCTCAGGACAGAGCCGTCCCGAACATTCGATCCATACAAACCATTCCGAGCGGCCGCCTTCGCGGGATTTTTTCCGGAGCTGCTGAACGAGGAAACTGATGCCCTACCGTCGTAGAGTGGACACGCTCCGAGTGATTGTGGGAGCACACCAGACTCTGTCGGCCTCAAGCCTCCTGACCGACATATACGGCGAGTTCAACCGAATTGTGAGCGCTGGACGGCTGTCCAACGACAACGGATGGCTCCTCGCCCTACTCCACACCACCCGCGCACTCGATACATCTCTAAGCGAGCTGATCAGACTCCGGAGATGGGCTCAGTCAGGTAATAGTCTAGGAGCCTACTTGACCACGCTCAAGCAGCACGGGGTGCTCTCAGATGCTCAGCGGTCGGCGTATCAAGCCCAGATCGTGGATCGACGAAACACTTACATGCATCGCGCCGGCGCGATGCCAAGTCGATCAGAGGCCAATCACGTGCTCTCAGAGATGCAGGCGTGCCTAAGCATCATTCTCGGACGGACATAGCCTCCTCGAGTAGAAGCGTGAAGCGCGAAGCGCGTCCTCAACCGCAGCCCTGTAGCCCGCACTTAGCAATACGTCCTGAACCACGGTCCGCCGCGACGAGAGCGCACCTATCGCCCCCGTGCCCCAGCGCTCGTGGCCCGTGCCCTAGCGCTCGTGGCCCTCAGGTCCGCGCGATCCCGAGCAGCGTGACGTCGTCGGTGCTCGGGGGGTTGAGGGCGCCGAGCACGGCGTCCAGGAGCTGCTCGGGAGCGGTCGGCCCGGTGCCGACGGCCTCCCGCAGCGCGTCGAGACCGGCCGCGAGCCCCGCGGCCGCCCGCTCCACCAGTCCGTCGCTGAACAGCAGCAGCCGGTCGTCCCCGGCCAGTGTCAGCCGGGTCTCGGTATAGGACGGCGCGTCCAGGATTCCGAGCGCGGGACCGCGGCCGTCCATCACGTACTCGGCACCAACGGAGCCGGCGTGCAGCACGGGCAGGTGCCCGGCGCTGGCGAGAACGACCTCGCCGCTGTCCGGGTCGAGCTCGGCCACGACGACGGTCGCCATCTCCCCCGGTAGCAGCGCGCCGATGACCTCGTTGAGCCCGTCCAGGGCGGCGGCGGGGCCGGCGGCGCGGAGCAGGTGCGCGCGCAGGGCGTGCCGCAGCTGGGCGGTGACCGCTGCGGCGGCCAGGCCGTGCCCGGCGACGTCGCCGAGCACGATGGAGAGCCGGCCGCTGGGCAGCGGCACCAGGTCGTACCAGTCCCCGCCGACGACGTCGTCCGCGCTCGCCCGGTAGCGGGCGGCGAGCGCGACGCCGGGCACCTTCGGCAGCTCCTCGAGCAGCAGCGTGCGCTGCAGGGCGCCGGCCAGCCGGTTGTCCTCGGAGGCGCGGTTGAGCGTCGCGGCGGCGAGGTGGCCGGCCAGCGTCCGTGCGGCGGCGACCTCGTGCTCGTGCCACGGCCGCGAGGTCTCCCGCACCGTCTCGCTCCACGCGTCGAACGAGCGCCGTGGGCTCAGCCGGGGGCCGTCGTCGGTCTGCGCCGTCTTCGACTGGTACGGGTTGCCGCCCCAGGTGACCTCGCGCAGCGTCTCCGGCCGGAACCAGGCGAGGAAGTCCTCGCCGCCGACGGGGACGACGAGCACGCCGCTGGCGCTCTCCGCGAGGTCGGCGGCGTCGGGGACCAGGGTTGAGGCGGCGTCGGTGGCGTCGATGCCGGCGTCCAGCAGCGCGCGGACCAGCGGCAGCACCCGCTCGGCCGGCGGGGTGGTGCCGAGCAGCCGCAGCTGGCCGTCGAGCCGGACGGCGGCACCGCCGGCGGGCAGCAGGTCGAGGACCGTCACGTCCTCCTCGGTCAGGGCGGTCGCCAGCGCCCGGGGGGTGCGGCCCACGGCGGCGGTCAGCTCCGCGGTGCGCCGGGCCACCTCGACCAGGCCGTCGGTCTCACCCGACGCCGCCAGGGTGGGCAGCAGCAGCGAGGCGGTGCGGCCGAGGAACTCCGCGGCCTGGCGGTCGGGATAGGAGGGCCGGTGCGGGCCGGCGTAGTGGTGGCAGGAGATGAGGCCCCACAGCTTGCCGCGGTCGATCAGGGAGACCGACATCGACGAGACGACGCCCATGTTGGCCAGGTACTCCAGGTGCACCGGCGAGACACTGCGCAGGATCGAGCCCGAGAGCTCCAGCGGCCGGCCGGTGAGCGGGTTGATGGGCGGGTCGAGCGGCACCCGCTGGTAGCCGGCGTCCGGGATGATCCGCATCCAGTTGCTCGTGTAGAGGGCGCGGGCCTGGGCGGGGATGTCGCTGGCCGGGTAGTGCAGTCCGAGGAACGGCTCCAGGTCCTCGCGGCGGTCCTCGGCGATGACCTCGCCGTTCCAGGCGTCGTCGAAGCGGTAGATCATCACGCGGTCGAAGCCGGTGAGGGTGCGGACGTCGCGGGCCAGCACCTCGCTGAGCTCCTCGAGGGTGGCGCTGGCCGACAGCCGCTGCAGGACGGTGGGCAGCCGGCGGTGCCACGCCGCACCGGCCTGCTCGGCGCCCGCCACCAGCTCCCACTCGGTGATCAGGAGCCCGTCGACGCGGTGCAGGACGAGGTCCACCTCGGCGCCGGCCACGGTGACCCGCAGCGGGTTGACCTCGGCGAGGTCGCCGGCGAGCGCCTCGCGCAGCCGGGCAGCGTCGTCGGCGGTGAGGTAGTCGTCGAGGGTGCCGCCGGACCGGCCGAGCACCGCTCCGGCGTTGGCCGAGGAGACGACGACGGCGAGGTCGGGCTCGGTCGCCGCCAGGAGCACGCCGTGCGGCTGGACGGCCCCGGGAATCGCGATCGGCTCGTCGGCGCAGCGGAGCAGGGCGTCCTCGTCGACGCGGGGGGCGGTCACGCCGCGACGTTACGTGCCGGCGTCCTTGTGGGCGACGGACGAGCCGATCTCCGAGGCGGCGGCGACCAGGGGCACCGCGGTGCCCAGGTCGAGCAGGTCGATGGGCAGGCGGACCGGCCGGTTGGTGCGGGGCACCAGGACGTGCAGCGGCACGCCGGCCGCGCGGGCGTCCCGGGCGATCACCATGAGGGTGCGCGCACCGGAGGAGTCGAGGAACTTCGTGGGGCTCAGGTCGATGACGAAGCCCTCCGGGGAGGACTGCATCAGGGCCGCAGCGGCGTCTGCCAGCTGTGGGGCTGTGGCCAGGTCGAGCTCACCCCGTACCGTGAGGGCCGCACGTCCGGCGACCGTCGAACGTCCGACGTCGAACAGCACCGTTCCGCCTCCCTCCCTCGTCCAACCGGTGAGAGAAGGGTAGGCCACGCGGATCCGAGGAGGTGAGCCGCGTGAACCTCGAGTTCAGCGTCCGGTTGCCGACAGACGCCCAGAGCGTGCCCCTCATGCGGGGTCTGCTGCGGCAGGCTCTCGAGCACCTCGGAGTGGCCGAGACCGGGATCGAGGAGCTCGTGCTGGCGCTCACCGAGGCGTGCGCGAACGTGGTCGACCACGCCGGCGAGCAGGAGGAGTACCAGGTCGACGTCGCGATCAGCGACGACCTGTGCCGGATCAGCGTGTTGGACGAGGGACAGGGCTTCGAGTTCGACCCGGCGTCGCTCACCTCCGACCGGGCGCCCCTGTCGGACCGCGGTCGCGGCCTGATCCTGATGCAGGCGCTGGTCGACCGGCTGCAGTTCGTGCAGGCCGAGGACGGGCGCCACCGGGTGACGCTGGAGAAGCGCCTCTCTCCGCAGCCGCACCTGCGGTTGCTGAACTCCGACTGACCCGCGTCTCCGGGCGACGGGGCCGTCGTCGACGATGAGCACGTGACCGAGACCTTCGACGCCGAGGTCCACGCGGCGGTGGACCGGCTGGCCGGCGTCGCCGAGCGGACGCCGCTCCAGCGCAACGCCCGACTGTCGGCGTCCACCGGCGCCGACGTGTGGGTGAAGCGCGAGGACCTGCAGGTCGGCCGCTCGTACAAGATCCGTGGCGCCTACAACACGATCAGCCGGCTGGGCCCGGCCGAGCGCGCCGCCGGCGTGGTGTGCGCCAGCGCCGGCAACCACGGGCAGGGCGTGGCCTACGCCTGCCGTGCGCTGCAGGTGCACGGGCACGTGTTCGTGCCGGGGACGACGCCGCGGCAGAAGCGCGAGCGGATCGCGGCGCTCGGCGGCGACATGGTGCAGCTGGTGGTCGTCGGCGACTCCTACGACGAGGCGGCCTCCGCGGCGGCGGCACATGCGGCCGGCACCGGCGCGACGCTGGTGCCGGCGTTCGACGCGCTCTCCACGGTGGCCGGGCAGGCGACCGTGGCGGTGGAGATCCTCGAGCAGCTGGGGTCCGTGCCCGACGTCGTCGTCCTGCCGGTGGGCGGTGGCGGGCTGCTGGCCGGCTGCGCGACCTGGCTGCGGGCGCACTCCCCCGGCACGCGCCTCGTGGGCGTGGAGCCGGCCGGCGCGGCCAGCATGGCCGCGGCCCTGGCGGCCGGGGAGCCGGTGGACCTGCCGGAGATCGACACCTTCGTCGACGGCGCCGCCGTCCGGCGGGTGGGCGCGGTCACCCATCCCCTGGTGCGCGACTCGGGTGCAGAGCTGCTGGCCGTGCCCGAGGGGCAGATCTGCACCGAGATGCTCGACCTGTACCAGGCCGACGGCGTGATCGCGGAGCCCGCGGGTGCCCTGGCGACCGCGGCGCTGAGCGGCGGGATCGTGAGCGTCGAGCCCGGCCAGACAGTGGTGTGCCTGCTGTCCGGCGGCAACAACGACGTCAGCCGGTACGCGGAGGTCGTGGAGCGCTCGCTGGTGCACCGCGGGCTCAAGCACTACTTCCTGGTGGAGTTCCCGCAGGAGCCCGGGGCGCTGCGCCGGTTCCTCGACGAGGTGCTCGGCCCGGACGACGACATCGTGCTGTTCGAGTACATCAAGCGGGACAACCGGGAGACCGGAGCGGCGCTGACCGGCATCGAGCTCGGCTCCGCCGACGGGCTGCCGGAGCTGATGGAGCGGATCGAGGCGAGCCCACTCAAGATTCAGCTCGTCGCGCCCGGGTCGACCGCCTACCGCTTCCTGGTCTGAGGCGCCCAGGTCGACGCCAGACGCGCCTGCGCGTGGACGGCCTCGACGGCGGTGTCGTCGAGGACCTCCGGCAGTCGCCGGAGCCACCGGACCAGGGCACGCCGGTCCATGACCTGCACGTCGGCCGGCCGCTCGCGGATGTCGATCCGGTCCACCCGCACCGGGACGACGACGCCGGTGGCCGGAACGTCGAAGCCGCACGCCGCGGTGAGGAGTCGGGACGCCCGCTCCGCCTCGTGGCGGCAGTTGCGGACGTAGGGCTGCCGCGCGCCGTTGACCATCAGCGTGTTCCCGGCGACCCAGATCCGGGCGCCCGGGTGGTGCTTGGCGTTGAGCGTGAAGACGCCACCGGGACCGATGACGACGTGGTCGATATCCGACCCGCGGTCACCGACGGGCACGGAGTGCAGCACCCGCCACCGAGGGGCCTTGCGGACGAGCCGGGCCAGCGACCGGGCGACGAGCTCCTCGCCGTCGGCGCCGATCCGCCAGGCTCGTTCCTCGTTGTGCACGCCCACGAGCCGGGCGAGCACCGACCGGACCGGCGCAGCCTCGCGCGCGAGCATGGCCTGCCGACGGGCCTGCTCCCCCGGGCGGTTCATGGCGAGGTCCGCAGCCGGCACCGGAATCGTCGTCACTCAGTGAGAGTGGGGGATGTCAGAGTGTCAACCTAGTGCTGCCCCTCCATCGGGCGAGGAGCCATGCGGTCTACGCGATCACCCGGATCGGGTTGCCGCTGGCCCAGGCGGCGACGTCCTCGACCGCCTCGCCGTAGAAGACCTCGTAGGTGCCGCGGGTGACGTAGCCCAGGTGCGGGGTGAGCACGGTGTTCGGCGCCGTCCGCAGCGGGGAGTCCGCCGGCAGCGGCTCCTCGTCGTAGACGTCGAGGCCGGCCCCCGCGATCCGGCCCTCGGTCAGGGCGTCGAGCAGGGCCTGCTGCTGCACGATCGGTCCGCGGCTGGTGTTGACCAGGACGGCGGTGTGCTTCATCAGCGCGAGGTCGTCAGGCCCGATCAGCCCCCGGGTCCGCTTGGACAGCAGCAGGTGCACGGTGACGACGTCGGAGCTCGCGAACAGCTCGTCGCGCTCGACCCGGCGCACTCCCACCTCGGCGGCGCGCTCGTCGGTGAGGTTCTGGCTCCAGGCGACGACGTCCATCCCGAACGCCTGCCCGACCGTCGCCACCCGGCTGCCGAGCCGCCCCAACCCGATGACGCCGAGCCGTGCGCCGGCCAGGTCACCGCCGATCGTCTGCTGCCAGCCGCCGGCCCGCATGCCGACGTCCTCGCGCGGGATGTGCCGGACCGCGGCGAGGATCAGCCCCCAGGTCAGCTCGGCGGTGGCCGCGGCGCTGGCGGCGGTGCCGCAGACGGTGATGCCGTGCTCGGCGGCCGCCTCCACGTCGATCGACTTGTTCCGCATGCCGGTCGTGACCAGCAGCCTCAGGTCCGGCAGCCGCTCCAGCAGGCCACGCCGGAACTCGGTGCGCTCGCGCATCGCGACGACGACGTCGAACCCCTGGAGCGCGGCGGCGACGGCGTCCTCACCGCCCAGGTGTTCGTGGAACTCGACGACCTCGACGTCGCCCGGCACCTGCGACCAGTCGCAGAAGTCGGAGGCGACGGACTGGTAGTCGTCCAGGACGGCGATGCGGGTCATGCCCTGGTCCTACCCGACGGTGACCGATCCCGTGCGGTTGGGGACCAGCTCGACCCAGGTGTTGCCGGGCGCGAGCAGGATCGGCGTGCCGTGGCTGTCGATGAGGACGACCGGGGCGCTGTCGGACGCCTTGGACCACGTGGCCAGCAGGGTGCGTCCGCCGGTGGCGACGAGCGCCTCGCCGGTGCCGACCATGTCGGTCTCGGGCACGGGGTTGCCGGCCGGGTCGGTGTACCGGGTGTTCACGATGTCGACCCGCAGCACGACGACGTTGGTCGCCTTCAGCTGCTGGCCGTCGGCCTGCAGCGCCGGCGCCGAGCCCTCGGTGCGCAGCCACGCCTGCTGCGCCGGGTTCCAGGCCCAGGTCGGGCTGCTCATGCCGGAGAGCTTCAGCTTGAGGAGGGTGGCCGGGGTGCCGGTGCCCAGCGCGCTCGGCTGGTCGGCGGAACTGGCCATGCGGAACTGCGGAATCGGGTCCGCGGTGTGCGAGGGGTCGGCCTGGGCGACGAAGTCCGCCGGATCGGCGTAGACGTTGTGCGGGGCGGAGCGGCCGTCGAACCGGTAGAAGCCACCGGCGCCGCCGTCGTGGCTCACCACCTGGAGGCCGGCGGCGGAGACCGCCGAGACGAAGGGTTGCTGACCACCCGAGAACGCGAACAGGCCGCGCAGCGGCGCGGCGATGGCGGCGTCCATGGGGCGGACCGAGCGGATCGGGCCGATCTCCCGCGGCAGCTCGGAGTGGTAGACGGCGACGAACCGGGTGATGCCGCCCTCGACGACCTCTTCCCACACCATGTCCGCGGCGTTCAGTCCGGACTGCGGGCGCGACTCGGGCGAGTTCTCGATCTTCACCGCCAACGCCGGGCGCTCGACCGGGTCGGTGGTCTCCACGCCGGTCAGCGGCCACGGGAAGGTCGGCGGCGGGGGCGGCGGTGCAGGCGTCGTCGTCGGGGCCGCGGCCTCGGTCGCCTTGGGGGCACACGCGGTCGACAGCGCGAGACCGGCGGCGATGGTCACGGCAGCGGCGGCGCGGAGGGTCCGGCGGGGTCGGTGCACGGGCGGGCTCCTGCGTCGGCTGGCCTGGGTCCGCCCGGCGAGCGGCCTCGGGCGACGCACAGACGTCACCGCAGGGGTCATCGGCTGTCCGGAGCCCGAGCGTGACCTCGCCCTACGACAGCAGCGCCCCTCCCGGATGCCGGGAGGGGCGCTGCTGGACTGTCAGCTGAAGATCAGCGACGGCCGGTGTTGCCGCCGCGGCTCTTCTGGAAGTCCGCGATGGCCTTCTTGATCTTCGCCTGGTTCTGCGGCTTGCGGGCCTCCTGGACCACCTTCGCCGCGATCCCCGACACGAGCATCTTCCTGAGCATCCCTGCCATGGTGTTCCTCCTTCGATCGTCGGCCTCTCTCCTGCCCCGACGATCGGGAAGTCAATCGCGTGTCCGCAGGCGACCACTCATTCGCGCCAACGCTCACCAGGTGTCGACGTGCGGTCGGACCCGCCCCGGCGGCCGGGGCGTCTCGGCCGCCTCGCGGGTGAGGGTGCCGATCCACCGGCGCGTCTCGGCGGGGTCGACGACGTCGTCGATCTCCCAGTGCGCGGCGACGTTCAGCCCGCGCCCGTTCTCGTAGGCGTACGCGACGGCGGCGTCGTAGGCGGCCGCCCGCTCGGCGTCGTCCTCGATCGCGGCCAGTTCGCGGCGCATGCCGAGCCGCACCGCGCCCTCCAGTCCCATCGCGCCGAACTCGCTGGTCGGCCAGCCGATCGTGAACCGCGGGACCTTGGTGCTGCCGCCGGCCATCGCCTGCGCGCCGAGCCCGTAGGCCTTGCGGACGACGACCGTCCCCATCGGCACCGACAGGTTCGCCCCGACGACGAAGAGCCGGGAGAAGTGGCGGACGGTCGCCGTCTTCTCCGACTCGACGCCGACCATGAAGCCCGGGGTGTCGCAGAGCGAGAGCACCGGCAGCCCGTGCGCGTCGCAGAGCTGCAGGAACCGGGCGGCCTTGTCGGCGGCGTCGGCGTCGATGGCCCCGCCGAGGTGCGTCGGCACGTTCGCGATGACGCCGAGCGGCGCGCCCTCCACGCGGACCAGCGCGGTGATCATCCCGGCGCCCCAGCCGTCGCGGAGCTCGAGCACGCTGTCCTCGTCGGCCAACGCCCGCAGCACCGCGCGCATGTCGTAGACGCGCTTGCGGTTCTCCGGGACGAGGTGCCGCAGCGCCCGCTGGTCCGGTGCGGTCCAGTCGGCGACCGGGCCCTGGAAGTACGAGAGGTACTGCTTGGCCGCGGCGACGGCGGCGGCGTCGTCGGCCACCCGGATATCGACGACGCCGTTGGCGTGCTGGACGTCGATCGGGCCGATCTCCTCGGGAGCGACCACGCCGAGGCCGCCGCCCTCGATCATCGCCGGGCCGCCCATGCCGATGTTCGCGTCCTCGGTGGCGATGACGACGTCGCAGGTGCCGAGCAGCGCCGCGTTGCCGGCGAAGCAGCGGCCGCTGGCGATGCCGACGGTGGGCACCAGCCCGGAGAGCCGGCCGAACAGGGTGAACGCCTGCGTGTCGAGCGCGGAGACGAGCGGGATGTCGACGTCGCCGGGCCGCCCTCCCCCACCCTCGGCGAAGAGCACCACAGGCAGCCGGCGCTTCTCGGCGAGTTCGAAGAGGCGGTCCTTCTTCAGGTGCCCGCGCATGCCCTGAGTGCCGGCGAGGACCGTGTAGTCGTAGGAGACGACGACGCTCGCGCCGCCGTTGATGTCGGCCAGGCCGCCGATGACGCCGTCGGCCGGGGTCCGCTGCTGCAGCTCCTCCCTGCTGCGGCGCCGCTCCTGCGCGGCGAAGACCAGCGGTCCGTACTCGAGGAAGCTGCCCTCGTCGATGAGGTCGGCGAGGTTCTCGCGGGCAGTGCGGCGCCCCTGGGCGTGCCTGCGGTCGACCGCCTCGCGACGGTGCTCGTCCAGGCCGATCTCGTGGCGACGGCGGACCTCGGCGAGGTCGGGACGGTCGGCGTCGAGGTCGAGCTCGGTCGCTCCCTGCTGCTCCCCCGCGGCGAAGTGCTCGACATCGGCGAGCAGCTGGCCCTGGGCAACCGTGCCACCCACGGCCACCGCGACCCGGAGCACGGTGCCGCCGGCGGGCAGGGCGACGACGTGCTCCATCTTCATCGCCTCGAGCACGACGACCGCTCCCCCGGGCTGGACCGTCGTCCCGGCGGTCGCCTGCACGGCGACGACGGTGCCGGGAACCGGTGCGCGCAGCCCCTCGCCGTCAGGCTGTGGCTCGACGGTCTGGGCCAGCTCGGCGAGGTGGTCGTCGACGAACGTGGTGGTGGCGCGGGAGACCTCGGGATGGGCGAGCAGCGCGCGGAGGAAGGCGGTGTTCGTCGCGACGCCGGCCAGCTGCACCTCGCCGAGCGCCCGGTGCAGGTGCTGCAGCGCGGCATCGAGCCCCCCTCGCCGCTCGGAGACGACGACCTTCGCCAGCAGGGAGTCGTAGCGCGGGCTCTGCTGCACGCCGGGGCGGGTGGCGGTGTCGACCCGCACGCCGGGCCCGCCGGGGAGCGCGAGCGCGGTGATCGTGCCGGCGCTCGGGACGACGCCGTCGGCGGTCACGGTCTCGGCGTTGACCCGGGCCTGGACGGCGAAGCCCAGCGGTGTGGTCACGAGGTCGAGCTCGTCGAGCGTCGCGCCGGCCGCGACCCGCAACTGCAAGCGGACGAGGTCGAGGCCGAGTGTCTCCTCGGTGACCGTGTGCTCGACCTGCAGCCGGGGGTTGCACTCGAGGAAGACGAACGCCTGCGGATCGTCGGCCGGGACGAGGAACTCCACGGTCGCCAGGCCGCGGAGCCCGACGTGCCGGGCGAGCGAGATGGCGGCGTCGTGCATTCGGGCGCGGACGTCGTCGGGCAGGTTCGGCGCGGGCGCGATCTCGACGACCTTCTGCCGATTGCGCTGCAGCGAGCAGTCCCGGTCCCCCAGCGCGACGACGTCGCCCCGGGCGTCGCCGAGCAGCTGCACCTCGATGTGGCGGGCGCGCTCGACGAGCTGCTCGACCAGCAGGTCGGCGCTGCCGAAGGCGACCTGCGCCTCGTGGCCGACCTCCGCGACGGCGGCGACGACGTCGTCCCCCCGGCGGAGGATCCGGGTGGCCCGCCCTCCCCCGCCGAACCGCGCCTTGAGCATGACCGCGCCGACGTCGTCGAGCAGCGCGGCGACTCCGTCCTCGTCCGCCGCGCGCAGGACCGGCACGCCGGCCTTCTCCGCCGCGTCGCGGGCCCGCGCCTTGTCCCCGAGGACGGCGAGCGTCGCGACGCCGGGGCCCACGACCGCGACCCCGGCGCCCTCGCACGCCTGCGGGAGGTCGGGGCTCTCGGAGAGGAAGCCGTAGCCGGGGTGGATGTACTCGCAGCCGGTGGCGACCGCGGCCTGCACGATCGCCGCGGCGTCGAGGTAGGCGGCCGGTCCGCTGCCGGGGAGGACGTAGGTCTCGTCGGCGGCCGCGAGATGCGGGGCATCCGGCTCGTCGGCGGCGGTGACCGCGACGGAGACCAGCCCCTCGGCGGCCGCTGCGCGGGCGATGCGGACGGCGATCTCGCCCCGGTTGGCGATCAGCAAGCGGGCCACCGGGCGATGCTCGCACGCGCGGTGCACCGGGCCCGTGCCCATACTCTTCGCTCGACGTCCCCACGCCCGAGGAGTGCCCGTGCCCGCACCGCGGCCGTCGCAGGTCGACACCTGGCAGCGCGCCGAGAAGAACGCAGCCGCCTGGATGCGCTGGTGGGGCCACGCCGACGCTCGCGACACCGGTCAGGGCGCTGACGGCGGAATCGACGTACGCGCCGAGACGGCGCTGGGCCAGGTCAAGACCGACGCGCACAACGTCGGCCGGCCGGCGCTGCAACGTCTCGTGGGCGCCCGCGGTAGGAACCACGACCAGGCGCTGTTCTTCTTCTCCGGGTTCGGCTTCAGCCGCCAGGCGATCGAGTACGCCGACGACATGGAGATCGCTCTCTTCCGGTTCGCGCTGAATGGCGCGATGTCTCCGGTCAACGAAGCAGCGCGCGTCGTCCTGAGCTGGGTCGAGCTGCGGGAAGCCCAGGCCGCCCGTGCCCGGGAGGTCGCGACACAGACTGCCGCCCCGTTCCGTCGACCGACCACTCCACGACCGACACAACAGGCCCACCGAACTCCTGCGCCGGGGACTGCGACGAGCGCTGCGGCCCCGGAGGAGCCACTGAGCGCCTGGGAACAGATCCGGAAGGACTTCCGGGCGGCGCAGGAGAGACACCGGCGCCGTCCGGGCTGAGACCGCGGGTCCGTCGGGCTTCCGGTACTCCCCCGGAGTCGCCAGGAGCCGTACGGTCCGGCCATGGGTGATCGAGAGTTCCGGACAGTGCTCGAGGGCGGCTCCTACTTCGAGGGGCCGCGGTGGCACGAGGGCGCCTGGTGGGCGTCGGACTTCTACCGGCACACCGTCAGCCGGGTCGAGCCCGGCGGCGGCGAGACCGTCGTCCTAGAGGTGGAGAACCAGCCCTCGGGGCTGGGCTGGCTGCCCGACGGCTCCCTGCTCGTGGTCTCGATGAAGGACCACCGGCTGCTGCGGGTGTCCGACGGCGAGGTCTCCACGCACGCGGATCTGTCCGAGGTCTGCGGCGGCCACCTCAACGACATGGTGGTGGACGCCTCGGGGCGTGCGTTCGTCGGCGACTTCGGCTTCGACCTCATGGGCGGCGGCACGCCCGCTCCGGCGTCGGTGAAGCGGGTGGACCTCGACGGGTCGGTGACCGTCGTCGCCGAGGGGCTGCGCTTCCCGAACGGCTCGTTGATCACGCCGGACGGCGGGACGCTGATCGTCGGCGAGACGTGGGGCAACCGCTTCACCGCCTTCGACATCGCGCCGGACGGCTCGCTGGGCAACCGCCGCGTGTGGGCGGAGCTGGGGCCGGAACCCGTGGGCAGTTCGGTCGAGGAGCTCATCGGTCAGGTCGTCGTCGCCCCCGACGGCTGCACGCTGGACGCCGAGGGGCACATCTGGGTGGCCGACGGGCTGAACTCCCGGGTGGTCCGGGTGGCGCCCGGCGGCGGGATCGTCGACGAGATCGCAGCGCCCCCCGGCATGGGCGTCTTCGCCTGCGCCCTGGGCGGCGACGACGGCCGGACGCTGCTGCTGTGCTGCGCGCCGGACTTCTACGAGCACACCCGGGCGCCGGTGCGCGAGGCCGTGCTGGTGTCCACCGAGGTCGCCGCCCCGCACGCCGGACTGCCGTGACCCGCTGAACCGACGAAGGGCCCGCCGGAGCGTTCCGGCGGGCCCTTCGTCGGAGCGGCGTCCGTCACGGGCAGACCTCGTTGCGCTTGACGACGCCGAAGTCGATGGCGCCCTCGACGTCGCCGGTAACCCGCTGGCCGGGCGCGACGTTCTGGTCGCAGACGATCCAGTTCGAGTCGAGCGCCTGGTTCCGGCTGCCCAGCAGGTCGTGCGAGACGCTGAAGAAGACGCCGTTGGTCTGCACCGTGTTCTGGGCGGTCTGCAGGTCGATGCCGACGAGGTTCGGCATCACGAAGTCGACGACGGGAGCGGCCGACGTCGTCGCTGCGGTCGTGGGCACCGGCGAGACGGCGGCCAGCGGCGCCGGCGTCGTGGGTGCCGGCGTCGTAGGTGCGGCGGTCGTGGTGGCAGCCGCCGACGTGCTGGCCGCCTCGTTCGCCGACTCCTTCTCGTCGCCGCCGATCGCGTTGATCGCGGTGATCGCGATGAAGAGCCCGGCGACGACCAGGACCCACGTCCGCTTGTAGAAGGGCATCTGCTCCGACGGTAGAGCGGACTTGGACAACGACTGACTCATGGAGTTCCCCGTGGGTGCGACCGCTCCGGATCGACCCCGGAGCACTTCCTGCCCGGACGGTTGTGCCGGGCAACTGCCGCGAACCTGCCACGGCGGGAGCGCTCCGCCCGGACGCTACGGCGGGAGGCCGTCGGCGTCGTCCCATCCGGCCCACGAGTGCTGCGGAAGAACAGCCGTCAGGCAGGCAGCGGGCTCCGCGGAGCCGGCACGACCGAGCCGAGGGCGCCCTGCAATCGGCGCATCCCGAGCTGGGTGCGGGTCTTCACCGTGCCCAGCGGTGTCTCGGTGCGTTCGGCGATCTCCCGCTGCGTGTAGCCGCCCCAGTAGGCGAGGACGAGCGCCTCGCGTTGGGCGGCCGGGAGGTCCGCGAGGGCCGCGCGCACGCGGGCGTCCGCGATGCGGCCGACCACGACGTCAGCGACGTCGGGTGGTGACACCTCGTTCTCGAGCTCGCCGAACGCATCCGACCGGCGGCGAAGCGAGACCTCGCGACGGAGGGCGTCGACGGCCTTGTGATGGACGATCGACAGGAACCAGGCCGCGAAGCCGGCGCGCGAGGCGTCGAAGGCGGCCGGGTTGCGCCAGTAGGCGAAGAAAGCCTCCTGGACGACGTCCTCGGCGATCCGGTCATCACCCACGATCCGCCGGGCGAGGTGCAGCGCGCGGGCCGTGTAGTCGGCCACTCTGTCGACGAGGAAGGACTCGGCCACTGTGTTGGACCGATCCTTGGCTTGGACCACACGTGTTTAGATGGTGCGCTATTGAGTTGCGCAAACTCGATGACACCGGATCGTGACCTGCACCCCCGATCGACCTGCGCAGACCTCGACGGTCAGCGGTGGCGCGCGTTGTCCGGCTGGGCCGCCGGGCGCTCGCCTGCGAAGAGCTCCGCCCGGCCACGGCCGAGGATCTTGGCGTCGTAGAGGGCGCGGTCGGCGCTGCGCATCAGCTGCGAGGCGCTGTAGCCGGCCCGAAGCTCGGCCACGCCACAGGAGAGCGAGACGTCGGGGTGCAGCGCGCACACGCGCCGGGCCAGGGCGAGGGCCTCGGCACCGAACACCCCGGGCAGCAGGAGCGAGAACTCGTCGCCGCCGTGCCGGGCCATGACCGCGGCGGTCGGCACCTCGCCCTGCCACACCTCGGCGACCCGTCGCAGCACCCGGTCCCCGGCCTCGTGGCCGTGGGTGTCGTTGACCGACTTGAAGTGGTCGACGTCGATCAGCACCGCGGAGAGCGGCTCGCCGGCCCGGGAGGCCGTGCCGATGAGGTCGTCGAGGGCCTGGTCGAAACCGCGCCGGTTGACCAGCCCGGTGAGCGGGTCCAGGTTGGCGGCCGAGGCGAGGCGGACCAGCCGCTCGATGACGATGCCGATCCCGATGAGCACCAGGTCGAGCCCCAGGGCGGTCCCGACGCCCACGTCGGAGAACAGCAGGGCCACGGTGACGCCGGCCACGGCTGCCACGAGGTGCGCGAGCGCCTGCCACTGGGGGAAGAAGGAGTGTGCGTCGACGACGACGAAGGCGATGAGCACCGCCGCGGCCAGGGAGCTGACCGGGTCGGGCGCGACGAGCACCGCCGTGACGATCAGGGTCGTCGCCGAGCCCACCGCCAGGTGGAAGTGATCGCGCGACCAGCGGGCGCCCCAGTGGCCGACGACCGCCGCCATCGCCAGCGCGGTCAGGGTCAGGGCGAGGAGCGCCGTTCGCCGAGGACCGGACGGAGCGCTGGAGATGATGCACAGGCCCGCGGTCCCGCCGAAGGCGAAGAAGGTGGACAGCGTGCGCGCCATGACGCGCGTCGTCGCCACCTCGGGCGCTGCTGACCGGCTCACCTGGAAGAGGTCGGCCGATCGGGCCCGCTCCTTGACCCGGCGCACTGCTCGCACCGTCGGGCACTACCCACCGGGGTGAGCCCTCAGCACCCTCGCGAGACCGACGTCACCCCGCGGGTGCCCAGCCCAGCGCGGGCCCGAGGCGGGTCGCGATGTCGGTGAGGATCTGCACGTAGTCGTCGTGCTCGAAGCTGAACGGCAGCGCGAACACCACCTCGCGCACCTCGCGGAAGCCGGCGTGCGCGTAGAGCGCCTCGGCGATCTGCTCCGAGGTGCCGATCAGGTCGGGGGCGAACAGCAACCGCCCCGGCCCCTGCGGTGTGCCGACCCGCGCCGCACGGGACGCCACGTAGGCCGAGTACCGGGCCCGCTGCTCGTGGGTGGCCGAGTCGGTCGGGATGACGACGAGGCCCTGCGAGACGCGAGCGGCCTCGCCCTTCGGGGAGGCGGCGCGGAAGGCGCGGATCTGCGCGGCCTGGATCTCGGCGAAGTCGGTGGAGTCGTTCTCCGCGCTCACCACGCTGCTGGTCAGGAAGTTCATGCCGTGCTCGCCTGCCCACTTCGCGGACCGGGTGCTGCCGCCGCCGTACCAGAGGCGGTGCTGCAACCCGGGCGAGTGCGGCTCGACCCGGTCGGACCACTCCTCGATGCCCTGGCGCCCGCGGGCGGGGCCGGCCTGCTCGCCGCGGACGAACCGGAGCAGCCGCTCGACGCGCTCGTAGCTGAAGTCCTCGACGTCGGCGGTGTCCGGATACAGGGACACCTTGACGTCGTCCCAGCGCATCGGCGGGCCGACGCTGATGCCCGGGTTGAGCCGTCCGCCGGAGAGCAGGTCGACCGTGGCCAGGTCCTCGGCCAGCCGCAGCGGGTTCTCCCAACCGAGCGGGATGACGGCGGTACCGAGCTCGATGCGGGAAGTGCGCTGGGTGGCGGCGGCGAGGACGGCGACCGGTGAGGAGATGCCGGACTGCAGGTGCCGGTGCCGGAGGTAGGCGCTGTCGAAGCCCAGCTGCTCGCCCAGGGCGATGACCTCGAGGGTGCTCTCGTGGCCGGCGCGCGGGTCGGCGGGGTCGAACAGGCCGATGGTCAGGAAGCCGAGCTTCTCCAGCGGGGTACCAGCGGCGGGCATGCTCGGCTCCTTCGGGACGGCGGAGCTGCCATGGTCGCTCAGGAATCCGACAAGGCGGCGGCCAGGCGGTCGAGGAACGGCAACTGGGCCTTGACCAGCTTCGCGCGGGCGGTGTCGAGGTCGAACCAGGCGGCGCGATCGATCTCGGGGAAGCTCTGCATCCGGCCCGAGCGCGGCGGCCACTCCAGCTCGAAGCTGTTGCTGGTGATCGCGCCGGCGTCCAGGTCCCCCTCCCCTGCCCAGACGGCCAGCAGCTTGCGGCCCTTCACCTCGCCGAGCGGATGCAGGTCGGTCGGCGCCGGGGAGCCCATCTCCTCAGCGAACTCGCGACGGGCGGCGGCTTCGGCGTCCTCGTCCGGGTCGTGCTCACCCTTGGGGATCGACCAGGCGCCGTCGTCCTTCTTCGCCCAGAACGGCCCGCCCATGTGCCCGAGCAGGACTTCGACGCCGCTCTCGGTGCGGCGGTAGAGCAGGACGCCGGAGCTGCGGACGGGAGGCACCGCAGCAGCCTCGCAGAGCGGAGGCGAGGACCGCCGCGGCGGCTCAGCGGGTGCGGGTCTCCCGCAGCGGAACGGCCGGCCGGCTGGGGCGCGACGGCGTGAAGTCGGGGACGAAGCGCTGCGTCTGCTCCATCTCCGGGGTCTCAGGAGCAGCGTGCCGCGCGATCCGGGGCATCACGAACTCGGCGGTCTCGTCAGTGAAGTGCTTGGCCACGGCATCACGGTACGAAGCGATGCCGCCCTTCGCTGGCAATTTCGGGGCACCACGGACAGGTGGTGCGAACGGTGCGAATGTGGTCGAGATGTCGCCGAGTCGACCTGTCGACAAGCCGCTCAGGCCGTGGGCAGCGTGACCGACGACGGCGCCGCGCCCCCGGAGCAGATCCGGTGGGTGACCGGCACTCCGAGCGCGGCCTGCCCGAGCGGCTCGCCGGTGCCCATGTTGCGGGCGTAGCGCGGATGGGCGCCGCCGGAGACCTGCAGCCGGATCTGGTGGCCGGCCCGGAACCGGTGCGCGACGTCGGGCAGCGTCGTCTCGACCACTCGCGGGCCCGGTGCCGGCTGCTCCCCGGGCGCCGGGTCGAGACGCACGAGACGGTCGGTGACGTTGATCGACTTCCCGCTGGGCTCGACGTCGCAGAGCCGGAGGAAGAGGTCGGCGTAGGGGTTGTCGGACTCGACGTGCAGCCGCACGCGCACGCCGCCCTGCACCTCGACCGGCGTGCGGAGCGCGGAGGTGGTGAAGGTGCAGACGTCGTCGCGCGCCTCGAGCTCGCGGTTATCGCGCTGGCCGGCGCTTCCGGCGAGCACCCGGCCGCCGACCGACGGCGTCGGGTCCATCGGGTCGTAGCGGAAGGAGGTCTCCCCCGCCTCGACCGGGACGTCGTCGGCCAGTCGGCCGTCCGGCGCCAGATACCAGGTGCGGTCGGTGGGCGCCGGCGGCCAGTCGGGCAGCTTCCGCCAGGTGCGGGCGCCGGTGACGAAGACCTGCACCCGGGCCTTGCGCGGCTCGGTCTCCGCCGCGCCGGCCACGGGCAGGTGGGTGTTCAGCCAGGCGAGGCTCTCCGGCGTCGTGACCGCAGGGTCGATGCCCAGGTGCGCCCAGGGGCCGATCGTCATGCCGACGTCGACGCCGCGGTCGCGCAGGGCGGCGTACTGGTACAGCGTCTGCTCGACGAACCAGTCCTGCCAGCCGCCGATGAGCAGCGTGGGCACGGTGCTCGAGTGCACGGCGGGGGTGGCGCGGTACCGGTCCCAGTAGGGGTCGGTGAGGTCGGGGTGGGACAGCCACTCGTCGAACCAGGGTGCGGGGTTGCCGCCGAACCGCTCAGCCAGCCCCTGCAGCGGGAGGTCGCCGAGGAACGGGGTCAGCCGCCGCTCCGCGGTGCCGAGTCGGATCAGGCCGCGGAGGAATCCGACCTGCTCCTGGTGGACGATGAGGTCGGTCCAGATCGAGAGGTTGGTGAGCTGGAAGGCGCCGTCGATCATCCCGGCCTGAGCGAGGTCGTGCGGGCCGATGTGCAGGATCATCGCCTTGAGCTCGGGCGGCGGGTCGAGGGCCAGCGCCCACTGCGTGTAGCCGAGGTAGCTGGGGCCGAGCGTGGCGAGCCGGCCGTCGAACCAGGGCTGCTCGCGCAGCCAGACGACCGTGTCCTGGCCATCGTGTTCCTCGTTGACGACGGGGCTGAACTCACCGCCGGAGCCGAACGTGCCGCGCACGCTCTGCATCACCACCGCGTAGCCGCGTTCGGCGAACGGGACGGCCATCGAGACGGCGAACGCAGCTCCCCGGCCGTACGGCGACCGCAGCAGCACCGTCGGGTGCGGCCCGTCGGTCGAGGGCAGGTAGACATCGGCCCGCAGGGTGGCGCCGTCGCGCATGGGGGCGTCCTGGTCGCGCAGGACCTGGACCGCGCTCAGCGGCGCGGGCAGCTTCCACCGCCGGCCGAGCGCGGCGGCGGTCGCGCGGGCCGCCCGGGAGAGCGGCTGCGCGGACGTGCGGTCGAGCCGGGACACGGAACCTCCAGGTCGGAGCGGTGCGGACGCCGATCCGGACCCTAGCCGCGCGCTCCAGCACCGGCTCGAGCGCCGCCGCTGCCGCGCACCGTGTGCACCGATGTGCCGCTACCTGGCCGGAAACGGCACATCAGCGCACACCGTGGGGTCACCGCCGGATCGACCAGGCGACGGAGCTAGCCGACGCCGGTGCGGCGGGTGAAGAGCGCGGCGGGCCGGCCGACGACGCCCTCGGCGATGCGCCCGGTGTCCTGCAGATGCGGGAGCATGCGCCGGCGGAACGAGTCCGGACCGAGCCGGGCGCCGGCCACCGCCTCGTGCAGGCGCCGCAGCTCGCGCAAGGTGAAGGGCTCGGCCAGCAGGCCCTCGGGGTCGGGCCGCTCGCGGTGGCCGGCCCGCACGGTCGCCACGGCCAGCTCGATGATGGCGTCGTGGTCGAACGGCAGGCCGGTCGCCTCGGCGACCGGACGCACGTCGACATCGTCCGGACGGGTGCGCAGGACGTGCTCGACCGCCGCCCAGGGCAGGACGACGACGTGCGCCACGGAGAGCACCCAGCCGCGGTCGTCGCGCGCCGGGTCGTCGAAGACGTGCAGCTGCCGGGGCGTGGTGCCGCGCAGCCCAGCTTTCTGCTCCAGCGACCGGAGCACCGCGGCGGCCAGGGTCTCCCCCTCGTGCAGGAAGGTCCCGGGCATCGCCCACGCGTCGCGGCGGCGCGCGCTGTCGCGGCGGACGAGCAGCACGTCCAAGGTCTGACCAGGGCCGACCGTCAGGACGGCGGTGTCGACGGCGACGGAGGGGCGCGGGTAGTCCGCCAGCGTCTTCCCCGAGGAGTCGCGGTACACGTCGTGGACATTAGCGCGCTCGCCGTCTAATGTGGATTTGCGCGGTAGTGCGCTAACTCGTCCGGGGCGCACCCCACGCCGTCCGGCAGCCAGGAGGACCTCATGCCCGAGCGCTCCACGCGCATGCACCGCTCGCACCGCGTCGCGGGCGCGCTCGTCGGCTCGGCCGTGGGCGATGCGCTCGGCGCCCCGTTCGAGTTCGGCCCGCCCGGGCAGTTCACCGCCCGCTTCCCCTCCCCCGCCCGCGGGGCGAGAACCGAGATGTGCGGCGGCGGGTCGCTGGGCTGGGAGCCGGGCGAGTTCACCGACGACACCCAGATGGCGCTGCTGCTCGCCGAGTCCCTGGCGGCACGCAGCGGGCTCGACGAGGCCGACGTCTTCGCGCGCTTCTCGGCGTGGGCGGCGGCCGGGCCGCCGGACATCGGCAACCAGACCCGCGCCGTCCTCGGTTCCGGCCGACCGTGGGACGTCGCCGCCGCCGAGCACTTCGCCCGGTCCGGGCACGCGGCCGGCAACGGCTCGCTGATGCGCGCCACGCCCGCCGCGATCCGGTTCGCCAAGAACGGTCGCGAGGCCACCATGGGCGCCGCCCGGCGGATCTCGGCGCTGACCCACGGGGACCCGTCGGCCGGCGAGGGATGCGCGATCTTCGCCGAGCTCATGCGGGTGGCGCTGGACGGCGGCGACCCGCTGGCGGCGATTCCCGCTGCGCTGGAGGCGGTGGCTCCGGAGCACCGCGAGCGCTGGGCGACGGTGCTCGCCGAGGACTGGGCGCCTGATCAGGCAACCGAGTCGAACGGCGCCGTGTGGCCGACGCTGGGTCAGGCGGTGTGGGCGCTGCGGAACGGCCGCGACTTCGCCGAGGCGATGCGGCTGGTGATCGACCTCGGTGGCGACACCGACACGGTGGCGTGCGTCGCCGGAGGCCTGGCGGGTGCGGTGTTCGGCATGGGCGCGATCCCGAGCCGGTGGGCCTCGGTCGTGCACGGCCAGGTGCCCGGCTTCGCCGACAAGGTCTGGCGGGTGGCCGACCTGCAGCAGCTCGCCGCAGCACTCGACGGCGGCGTGCAGCAGAACTACGACCCCGGCGTCATCCCGCGGATCGGCCCGAAGGAGGTGCTCCCCGGCATCTGGGCCGCCAACCTCGACGGCGCTCGGCACAGCGCCGACGACTTCGCCGTGATCTCGCTGTGCCGGCTGGGCGAGCCGTTCCCGCACGCGCTGCAGCGGATGGCCTACATCGCCGACAACGAGCACAACGCCGACCTCGACGTCATGCTCGCCGACGTCCTGGACGACATGAAGGCGCTGGCCGACGAGGGGCACCGGCTGCTCGTGCACTGTCACGGCGGGGCGTCCCGCACCGGGCTGGTGCTGCGCGGCTACCTCGTCCGCGAGCAGGGCATGACGGTCGACGAGGCCACGGCGCACGTCGCCGAGCGCTGGCCGCACCTGGGCCTGTGGAACCACAGCTTCACCGCCGCACTCGAACGACTGCAGCGGAGCGAGCGGAAGGAGACGCGATGACGACGACGCTGGAGGCGCGCGCCGGAATGGGTGCGGGGCCGCTGAGCGAGCGGTTCGACGAGGCGCTGCTGTACGCCGCACGACACCACCGCGACCAGCTGCGCAAGGGCTCGCGGGTGCCGTACATGACGCACCTGATGAGCGTCAGCGCGCTGGCGATGGAGCACGGCGGCACCGAGGACCAGGCGATCGCCGCGCTCCTGCACGACGCGGTCGAGGACGCGCAGCCCGGTCAGGGTGGTGCGGTGCTCGGCGAGATCCGCGAACGGTTCGGGGACGCCGTCGCCGACATGGTCGCGGCCTGCTCCGACGGGCTGAACGAGTCGGGCGAGCGCAAGGGCAGCTGGCAGGAGCGTAAGCAGGCGTACGTCGACGGACTGCCGAACAAGTCGCTCGACGCGCTGCTGGTCACCGCGGCCGACAAGACGCACAACGGGCTGTGCATCGCCGCCGACGTCCGGCGCTTCGGGCCCGACTTCTGGTCGACGTTCAACGCGAGCCGCGACGAGCTGCTCTGGTACTACCGGAGCGTGCGCGACGTGGTGGCGCAGCGGCTGCCCGGCAGCTCGATCGCCGACGCCTTGTATCGGACAGTGGCCCAGCTGGAGGCAGCCGCCGAGGACGGCCGGTGACCAGGCCGTTCGAGCTGCGGTCGGACGAGGACGGCGACCTGCACGTCGTCCTGCGCGCCGGCACCGATCCTGAGGGCTGGTCGGTCACCCTCGTGCACCGGGACGGATCGCGCTCGCAAGCGGAGCGCGAGGGGCCGGGCTGGTTCGGCTACTTCGGCGAGGTGGCGGCGCACTGGTTCGCCGGCAGCTTCGACGTCGCGCACGTCGAGGTCACCGGACCAAGCGGTGAGCTGACCGTCCTGCACCACTTCTCGTTCCCGCCGGCGGACTGCTCGGCGTGCGGCGCGCCGGAGCTGTCGTGGCGGGTGCTGCAGGACCGGGGCGACCCGGCTCCGTACGGCGTGATGGCGGAGGAGCCCTCGACTGGGTTGCTGTACCGGTACGTCGCGGGCGAGGGGCTGGTGCACTGGCCCGGGCTCGCGGACTACGTCCTCGGCGGCGAGCCCGGTTCCCGGCCGGTCACCCAGGCCGAGGCGTTGCAGCTGATCCGGGACGACGTCGGCCGGGTGAACGTGCGCCCGTTCGACGTCGAGCGGTACCGGGGCCAGGCCCCCACCCGCCCCCTGCCGAGCTGACGGCCCGAGCTCAGAGCTCCCAGACGTGATCGGGGTCGTCGAGCGCCTTGCGGACCTGCGTCAGGTCACCCATCGCGGCCAGCGGTGAGGACTTCGCCAGGTCAACGATGCCCTGCAGCGCCATGCCGGCCGACTCGTCGTTGCCGCTGGCCATGGCGTCGTCCAGGTGCTTGAAGAGCCCATCGATCGTCGTCGACCGCTCCGCGAAGACCTGCTCGAAGTAGCCCTTCAGCAGCGCGCTGGCCTCCTGGATGCGGGCGACTTCGACCGTCGCGTAGGCGTCGATCCGCTGCTGCTTCGTCTGTTCCTCCCCGCGCACCTTGAGGTAGTCGAGCGTTCCGTCGACGACGTGGTTGAGGGCACCGAGTACGTCGATCGAGGGCAACGCGGGGCTCGCGGGCAGGACCTCGCCCGTGACCGGCTGCTTCTTGGCGGCTGTCACGCCAGCTCCTTGTAGGTGGGGATGAGGCGGAGCATGTCGGAGTTGACCTGCCCGTCGTCGTCGAGGAGGGGCAGGGCGCAGATGTCGCGGACGGCGACGGTCAGGTGCATCGCCCGGTCGAACTCGGCGGCGTGCGTGGCCGAGTCGAAGTCGACCGACTCGAGCTCGGTGAGGGCGTCCTCGGCTCGGGTCACCAGGCCGGCCAGGACGTCGCTGACCTCGGCGACGCGCGCGTCGAGGGTGTCGAGGAAGGTCCGGAAGGCCGCCTGGTCGGCGACGGCGACGGCCACCTTCGCGGCGTGCTCCTTGGCCCGGGTCATCGCCTTCTCGGCCTGCGAGCCGAGGGTCAGGCCGCCGATGAGCATGGTCGGGCCGATGGTGACGACGCCGAGCGCGGCGGTGCCGAGCGCGATGCCTCCGCCGCCGGCGCTGAGCGCTCCTCCGCCGAGCCACGCCATGGTGGCGTTCGACGCGGCGGCGCCGCCGAGCGAGCTGATGGCGGTGCCGGTGCTCGCGGCGCCCAGGGCGGTGACCGCGCCCGGGATGCCAACGGAGACGCCCGCGCTGGTCAGGGCGGCCATGCCGGCGCCGGTGAGCCAGTTGACGTCCGCCGTCAGGGCTCCGGCGAAGGCCTCGATGTCGCGCTGCTCGGCTTCTACGCCGTCGAGCAGCTGCGCCGTGCCGGTCTTCACCTGCTTGCGCTGGCGGGCGATGAAGGCCGCCATCCGCTTGATCACGAGCTCTCGCGCCTGCTCCTGCTGGCGCCCGTACTCCTGGATGCGCTCGTTGCTCTCGCCGACGCGCTTCTCGGTCAGGGACAGCGCCGTCTCGTAGTCCTTCGTGGCGGCGTCCGCGACCGACGAGGCGTCCTTCAGCTTCAGGCCGCCCATGACGCCGGTGACGATGCCACCGATGCCCGTGGTCGCGCCGAGCCCCATGAGGGCGAGAGGGATGAGGGGCAGAACCACCGATGGACCTCCGAGACGCGGGGATGAGCTCGGGGGAACGTAACGGTCCGTCACGCAACTCGTGGGCCACCGACACCCCACAGGTCCGCAACCTGCTTCACCCCGCCCCCGGGTGACGCTCCAGTCCCACGAGCCTCGCGGTTCCGGCCCGCAGTCGCAGCTTCTAGGACGGCCAGGTCCGCCCGCCCGCCGCCGACGCTGCCGCCGAGACCGGCGCCGGTCACCTCGCGCTGGGGCCGGCGTTCTTCTGCAGAGCCTTGGCGAGCCCGTCGATGGTGACCGACTGCAGGATCACCCGGCCGTCCCCCTCGACCGTCGCGAGGGACATGCCCTCGCCGCCGAACATCGCGTTCATGACGCCCTGCCGGTTCAGCCCGCCGACGCCGTACCGGATGTTCTGGTCCCAGGCGACGATGCAGCCGGTGTCCACGCGGAGCTTGCCGCCGTAGTCGGCCGGGTTGATGTCGATGAAGTCCCCGGCGCCGCCGATCAGCAGGCTGCCGACGCCGGGAACTTCTCCAGCACGAAGCCCTCCCCGCCGGCGAACCCGGCCTGGAGCCCGGAGAAGGCGATGTCGAAGTTCACGCCTGCTTCGGCGGCGACGAAGGCGTCCTTCTCGGCGAACCAGGTGGTGCGGCCGTCCAGTTCGAGTACCCGCATCTCACCGGGCAGCACCCCGGCCAGGGCCAGCAGCCCGTCGCCGCCGCGCGTGGAGAAGTGGGTGAAGGCGAACGACTCCCCCGCGAGCATCCGCTTCCCGGCGTCCATGGCCCCGCGCAGCAACCCGCCCAGCGCGCCGGGGCCGCCGTTCTGCGGTGCCTGCCCACCCGGCGCGGAGGGCGCTGACAGCTTGGTCTCCATCACGACATCGCCCGACGAGAAGAGGAACTTCCCCGCCTCGCTGTAGACGACCTGCCCGGGCCGCAGGCTGACGATCGCCATCTTGGTGGTGGCGACGAGCTGGACGTCGAGGGTCATGCGCACCCCGTCCGGTCCAGCACGGAGTCTGCCCCGGCGACCTGGGAAGCCCTGCGATTCCGGCGTCATCAGCCAGCGCGTCGGCCTCGGCATTGTTGCTTTGCACGTCGGACTCAGCCTGCGCGACGCCCCTGAGCGACTGAGGCGCACGTTCGATCACTCCGACTCCTGCAGCTTGACGGTCTCGCGGAGCTCACGCGCCCGTGTTCGAAGCACCTGATTCATGCCGTCATACATGGCAAGAACCGTCATAACCGCCCAGGCATGTAGCTGCTCGCGTTCACCGTCGTCGCTCAGATCACCGATCGGCTGATACGCAGCGATTCGACTTGCTCGCTTTTCGTCGAGTCGCTCCCAGCGCAAGGCATGGCCGATCTTGGCCTGCCATGCACTCGCCTCAACATGGAGATCGTCGAAGAGAGCCTTGTTCACGCCTTGGTGGCCGCTGTCGATGTAGGCCTCGACACGCAGCTCGTTAGCCAGAACTAGCGCCCAGTTGCCCCAGGGCCCAGCGGCGAACGACAGCCAATTGAGCGTGCCTCGCGACGGCATTCTGATGCCGGGCCGCTGTGTAACTACGTCGGCAAGAACTTCGACAAAGAAGTCCTGCCGAAGGGCATTGATGCCCCCGGCCTCACTTCCGGCCCCCCTGCCACCAACCGTCCCAGCCTCCTTGACACCCTTCTGCCAATTGTTCGGGCGGGCGACGACCTCGAAAACGGGCGCGCGAGGTCCGGCCTCGCCGATCTGGACGACGGCAACCTCGACCCCGAAGAAGTGGACTCCGGTATCGGTGCGCTCATTCAGCCAGTCCAGTGTGCGCCGGTGATCGTCGCGAAACCGCGGGGCGACCCACACGACTGCGGCGGCCTCGAGCCCCGACGCGTACACCAATAGCTGTCCTAAATGCCCGTGATCAGTTCGCTCGAGCTGGTTTTCGATGATGACGACTCGGCCGTCGGATGTCCGAGCCTGGACGTCCAACCGGAACTCGCCGACCGGCACCTCCTGCGCTACCAACGTCAGTGACATGCCCAGCTCGTCGGCCAGGACGTCCAAGTTCTCGGCCAGCCAGGGAGTGAAGTCTCCAGATTCGGAGGTCCATACGTCGCGAGCGTTGGCCACGCGGCGCAGCCGACCCAACCCCTTGCTGTCGAGTTCCATGGAGTCCTTCTACCGCAGTGGGTCGAACCTACGCGACATACCGCCAGCGCCAGCCTACTGCGCCTTGCCATAGATCAGACGCCCGGCAGCCCGCAGGGTTCAATGAAGACGAGGACTCACTGACCGGCGTGGGGCTGTTGGCCACCCTCCCCCATCAAGTTTCCTTGACGGGCCATCTCGACCAGCTCCAGACGGACCACGGCGGCCTCGACGGCGAGAAGTGGATCGTTCCAGCCGTACCGCCGCTCCTTGCTCAACGTGAAGGTCTGACCTTCGATGAGCTGTACGAACTCGCTCGGTTCATCATCGGTAGCTAGCCTCGACCGAGCGGCTGGCTGCTGTAGTCCGATGCCGTAGCGATTGCTTCTTCGCTAACGCCGCCGCGGCAGTCGCACCACTACGCTGCGGCTATGCCTGACGACAGTGCCACGCCGACCCATGTTCTGAGCAAGGGGGCTGTGCGCTGGGCCATCGACACCCTCGGAGCACAACCGCTCCACCCAACCTTCGTGATGTACCTCTACCTGCGCAAGCAGTCCCGAGTCGGAAGACTGACGGAGGCGTCGGCCTCGTCCGATGAGCTGTTGGCGCTCATTGAGATGCCAGGTAACCCGACCAAGCCCTACTACTTTCCGCTGATCGACCGTGGGAAGCGGACTGGAACGCCACTGTCCACCTTCTGGCGCGCTTCCAATATCCCGGGCAGTTGGTCGCCGGGTTCGATCCGACGCCTGGCTAGCGGCAGCTGGCTCAGTGCGAACGAGAGCGCGTACGCCATGCCGGACAACCACGTGGATCTGGCACACCAGCAGATGCTCTACAACCGGTCAGTCTCGGCCCTAGCGATGGGCGCCTACTTCCTCCGCAACGACGGTTTCGTTTTGTCCGGGGAAGCGAGCGCTGCGGACCTGATAGCTGGGTTTCGCATTAAGTTCGACTACCCGCCAGAAACCAACAACGAGTTCACCCGGCTGTTTACTACTACGGAACCTGAAGAGCCGCCCACCTGGTTTGAGCCGGCGGATCTGAACGCGGTCCTCATCGAGGAGCCAGCTGATGTTTGAGCAACTCGTACCCAGCGTAAGGATCCTGACGGCCGACCACCTCGGCATTGGTGTAATGGCGACGGCGGCAGCCAGTCATGCGTCATCGGCGCCCGATGCCCCCGAGATTCCGGCCGACCACCCGCTGATTCGAGAGATCATCCGCCTGGCCGACGTCTATGGCGGCGTGATTCTTTCCGGACCGCCCGGCACCTCCAAGTCCTTCTTCGCCGCGACGACCGCCCAGGTCATGACAGACCACGACAAGCGCCGCTACCGCTTCGTTCAATTCCACGCGAGCTACCAGTATGAGGATTTTATGTTGGGATTCCAGCCTGCGGTACACGGGTTTACATACAAGGAAGGGCCGTTTCTTCAGCTGGTAGATGCCGCCGATAAGGACCCAGACAACAAGTATGTTCTGGTAATCGACGAGTTATCGCGCGCGGACGTGGGTCGCGTCTTCGGCGAAGCGCTCACTTATGTAGAGCGGACGAAACGTCAGCTGCCATTCAACATCGCGAATGGTGACGAGATCAAGGTGCCGGCCAACCTTGTCATCATTGCTACGATGAATCCCTTTGACCGCGGCGTCGATGAGGTTGATGCCGCCTTCGAACGCCGATTTGCGAAAATCACAATGGACCCTGACGCGGAGTTGCTGAATGAGATCCTAACGAACAACGGCATGGACGAGACCCTCAAGCGGCGCGTCATCGGCTGGTTCAATCGGATCAACGGCCATGCGAATAAGAATGCTGCCGCGGCGGTCGGGCACGCCTATTTCTCCTCGGCCAGTGACGAAGCGACGCTAACTGATATCTGGGAGTACCAGCTCAAGCATCTTGTACTGCGGGCCTTCCGGCGCGATGAGAACATGCGGGCGAGTCTAGAAACGGCGTGGCAGCACGTTTTAGACGCGCCGGGAGTGGCCACGGAGACCCCTGCGGTGCGAACGCCAACGGAACCACCGGAAGGCATTGCATGACGGTGCCGGGCAACGGCGTCAGCGTGATCGACTGCGTCGAGTACGGCTACGTCGATATCGACACGAGCTTGTGGGTGACCGAAGGCCACCAGACCAAATTCAGCTCGGAGATCGACGGCCGCGATATTCTGCGCGCCACCTTCAAGAAGGGCGTGCTGCGACTGCAGGCCACGTCGTATGTCGGCGTCATTTCGCTTAACGATCACGTCGTCGTCCGCGTCAAGCCCCGGGTGCCGATCGCCAACCTGACGCGAATGGTCATCGAGACCGGCCACAGCGTGCTTCCATTGACTGCCTTCCGCGACTATTCCACTCGCGGCACGGCGGACGACTGGGCGATGGATGTCTACACGGACGCTTTGCTGAGCTACGTCGATGACTTGCTGGACGCAGGCCTGCTGCGCGCCTACGAACGGCGCGAAGGCGAGGGGCATCTTCCACATGGCCGTGTCGACTTCACGAGAACCGTTCAGCGGTTCGCCGCCCGAAGCGTGTCGAACAAGGCGGCCTACTCCTGGTTCGAGCGCACTGTCGATACGCCCGTCAACCGCTGCGTGCGGGCGGCAATGAACGTTGTGCACCAGCACCTGACGAAGACACGGTCACAGCCACGCAGAGGGGACCGATCCAAGGCCGCGCGACTGGCCGGCCAGTTCCACGCCTTCGAGGAAGTCAGTGATGATCCTGGCTATCGCTTCTTGGAGGACGCCCAGGTGCTCGGGCTGGCCCCGCTACCCGATCCGCGTGCCTATTACCGCCCGGTGCTCGACCTATCCGTGGCGATCCTGCGCGGCGTTGGCCTGGCCCTGGATCTCGGCGGCAGTGATGTCCAGCTCGGCTCGCTGCTGATCGACACCAACAAGCTGTTCGAGAACTTCGTCCGCGTCAGCCTGGCAAAGCACGCTGCCGCCCAAGGCTGGCCGGTAGCAGTGCTGGACGGCAACACGGACGGCAAGGTCGACCTGTACGACGTACCGGTTCCGTTGCCGGCCCCATTCGGCACGCCGATGCGGGCGGTAGCCAGCCGCGATGCCGGCAAAGCGCAACCGGATGTGGTGCTCAAGACGCTGGACGGCAGGTTCCCACTGATCGCTGAAGTCAAGAACACGATCCACGGGGCGGCCGTCGACACCGACACGTTGCCCGACCGTGACGAAGTCGAGCAAGCCGTCACCTACGCGCTGCGATACGGCCTCAGCTTCACCCTGTTGATCCACCCATGGATCAGGGGCAGCAAAGGCTTGCTCTACGTCGGCCGCGTGCGGTCGATCGACGTCTACGACTACCGGCTCGACCTTTCATCCGACACACGAACGGACGCAGCGCTAGCTGACATGGCGCGGGTGGTGGCCGGCCTGGCGCGGCTCACCATCGATCAGGCACCGACTTCCGGCTGATCCATCCAGTTCACCAGGTCGACGCCAATTGCATCGCGGCCTTCCTCGATGGCCGTCCTCAGCGTCGTTCCCGTCCCCGCAAACGGATCCAGGACAACCCCGCGGCCCGGTGTCCCGTGACCGCAGTCGGTCCAGCCGACCGTGTGCTTCTTGGCGAAAGTGAACTCGCGAAAGTAGCCGCCGAGGGCGATCTTGGCCTCAGCGGCAAGCCGCTGGACCTCAGCGCTGTTGCGACCGGTGCCATTCTGGAACTTGGTGGCCTTCCCCACATCCGAGACTCCGAAGGCTTGGATGGCGCGAATGTGCTCGGGGGTCAGGCCCTTTTCCTTGGCCAGTTCCATCGCGCGTCGGGCTTGCGGACGGGACGGGTCGAGTTCCGCCGTGCGCTCGATCACCCGTCTGCGCGGGATGCTGCACGTCGAGCAGACCTGCGTTGGTGCCGCAAGTTTGATGGCCCGACGCACCAGTTCGCGCGGATACGGCGCGAGGTGCAGGCCCATGTTGCGCTCAGGCTTGATTGTCCAAACGTCGCCCGGGTTGGCACCGTTACCGAACTCATCGGCGTAACCAACAAGGTCGTAATAGTAGGTCGGCTTGAGAGTCAGATGAATGATGTACTCATGTCGGTTGGCGAGTCGATTCTTGGCCGGTTCCGGCATTCCGGACTCCTTGGCCCAGATGATGCGGTTGCGGATCAGCCACTTGCCCTTAGCGGCCTGCCACTCGATCTGTCCCGGAATACCAAGAAGGGACTTATTGAAGTAGGTGTCGCCGACGTTCAGAAACACGGAGCCATGCGGCCGTAGCACCCGCCGCCACTCCTCTAGGCACGCCATGATCGAGTTAACATAGGCGTCGGCGGTTGGTTCGAGACCGATCTGGTTCGAGTGGCCGTAGTCGCGCTTGTTCCAGTAGGGCGGCGAGGTAACGATGAGATCGACGGAGTCGTCCGGAAGTCCCGTCCTGCGCGCATCACCCGGTGTGAACGTGAGGCTCGGCTCGAGGAGCTGCTTGCCCCAGTCATCGAGCTGACTGATCGACGCTGAGCCGAGCTTGGCTCGATCTGCGACAGGCTCCGAATCTGCGCGCCCGGCTTCGGCGGCGTTGCGGACGGAACTGCTCACAGTGGGGGGCTCCTTCGTCGGACGGCTTCGATGTCGGCGAGGTCGACGCTAGTGATTGGAGCCGACAGAACCACGTTTCCCCAGTTCAGCGGGCTAGTGCGCCCAAGTATGCCCGAAACTGGTTGCTCATCGACCCCTCCGACGGCGCGTCGGGCGAAGGTCACAGGATCCGCAGGCGCCGCACGCACCACTCGCCCCAGGAGTCCCCGCATCCGGTCACGGTGACGCTCTCGGGCACCCGCCGGCCGGTCCAGTTTCGTCGTATGCGGTCGGACCGGCAAGCCTGAGTAGGCGTCAGTGACTCGGGATCACTGTCCGCTGGCAACTGCTGGCGCTCGGTGTCGCCTAGCTCCTCGCCGTAGGAGACCTGGGCGGCCTGTGACGCACCGGTCGGGCGTTCGCACGGGAATTTGAACCCCGGTAGCAGTCGCCGACGTTTCCCAGCACTTGGGCTAGGGCTGCTTATAGGCTTTACTGAACGCCACAACGCCTTCATATCACCGAAACGGGGGACGGTCGATCCGCTCGCCCGCCTGTTGGCACTGCGCCGCCCGAGGTTAGGGCCAGTCACGGCTGGCCGTCGCCATCGACTACCATACTTTTGGCATGGCGAAGGAGTGGTGGACGCTAGCCGAGTCGCAACAAAAGTTGCGCCGATTCTGCGCCGAGGCCGAGCGTGCTGGACTTAAGCCGCAACCAATTGCCACCTGGGGCTGGTCGGTCCGTGCAATTCGTCGGTCGGATGTGCGGAGACTTCGCCTTTCGAGGACCGAATGCGCTGCCCTACTTACCGCGGAGCAACCTGAAGGGCATGTCGCGCCGGTCGCCCTCACCAAAATGGCGGAGGTGTCGAATCGGCGGCCGCGAGCAGCGGCATTTAGCAGGCTTTCCCCAACCGGACTCTCGGGCTCAAATGCTCAGGCGACCGTCCGGGCGAATCCTCAGAGTCGGTCGATCCATGTGTCTTCGTCGCGGTCATCCCACGCCGAGGATTGGCTACGCTGCGGCGTCTCCGGTGAAACGAGCAGGGACAGGACTCGCATGGCCTCGGCGCGCGTCAACGAGCGTAAAGACGCAACTGGCCTTCCAACGGCCGCCTCGATCGCGTGCTGCCGCGTGGCCATGGTCGTCAGGCCGCGGGCGTTGAGTGCCGCCCTGATGTCGCTGACCAGCCAGTCCGCGATTGAGGTCTCGCTGCGAACCGGTTGATCCGGCTCCTCCCCTGGCTCGTCACCGAATAACGACAGATCACCTGCCACGAAGCTCAGCCTGCCGATCGGCGCATCGACCACATCTGGGCAGGGCGCTCGGACTGCATGGCGACGTCCCACGGGATCGCCCCGTTGACGACCTCCTTGCGGAAGTTGCTCACCGCGATCCGGCCCAGCTCGGGGTCGGCAGAGACGCGCTGAGCCAGTTCGATCGCACGGTTCTCGACCGCGGCGTCGTCCAGCGCCTCCCAGGCTAGGCCGAGCTCGACCGCCTTGTCGCCGTTGATCTCCTCACCAAACAGCGCCATCGCAGCCGCTGCCTCGCGGCCGATCAGGCGCGACAGAATCACGAAGTGGCCGCCCCCCGGGTGCATGCCGCGCTTGAGGAAGCCGGCCAGCAGCCGGACGTCCTTCGCCACGATCCGCAGGTCGGTCGCCAGCAGCATGTTCATGCCGGCGCCGACCGCGGAGCCACGCACCGCGGCAACCGTGGGCACGCGGACCTGCCCCAGCCGGTAGAAGGAGTCGTAGATCTTGCCCATGCCCTCGTAGGCGTCCGGGGCCGCAGGGTCCTTGCCCGCCGAGGTCAGCGTCGCGACGTCGCCGCCGGCGCAGAACGACTTGCCGACGCCGCGGATGACCAACGCGCCGACCTCCGGCTTGGCGTCCACCTCGTCGAACGTCGCGATCAGCTCGTCGGCCATCCCGGGCGTCAGCGCGTTGCGCCGGTCCGGGGCGTTCAACGTCACGATCGCCACGCCGCCATCCACCTCGAGCAGCACCTCGCCAGTTCCGGCCACGAGTCCACCTCTCCACCGAGCGGACCGACGCCGTCGTCGGTCACCACCACCTGACAGGCATCAGACCACGGCCGAGGCGGCGGTCAGCGCCCGGTCCCGCAACGACACATCGCGCGTCCGTCCCTGCCCAGAAGGACGACGACCGGGAAGCTCATGTCCTCCACCACGGCGCACCCACAGGTCGTACTCCGGAGCGGGAAGACTGAAGGACGACGACCCACACGCTGATCGCCTGCCCGCACTGCTCGTGCGAACGCATCGACGGCACGCTCCAGTTCGACCGCCTGGAGGACCGGCTCACCCGGCTGATCGAGAGGAAGAAGGGCATCGGTCTCCCGTTGTCCAACGAGGAGCCGCGGCTGACCAAGGTGCCGTGCGTCGTAGAGCCCGACCGGTGGCTGCCGGTGCTCAGGTACCCGGCCGCCACCGACGCGAGGAAGGAACTCGCGAGCCTGGTCTTCGACCTCGATCGCGTCGCGCAGCTAGCCGCTGGCGCTCAGGCCGCGGTCGACTCGACGTCTCGAGCGAGGACTCCACCGCAGCAACACCGCCATCTCGACCCCGAGATTCCGTGCGTGCGGGCTCTTACGGGCTGTGACAACGTGGCGCCATGGAGACGCAGGTCCGAACCCCGCAGTCGATCTTCATGCAGCCTCAGCGTCTCGTCGTTCCACTGTTCCAGCGTCCGTACGTTTGGAACGAGGACGATCAGTGGGAGCCGCTGTGGGGCGATGTGGTCCGGGTGGCCGAGCGCGTCCTGGCGAACCCGCACGACAAGCAGCAGCCGCACTTCCTCGGCGCGATCGTGGTGCAGCAGATCCAGAACCAGATGGGCACCATGCAGGAGCGCACCGTCATCGACGGTCAGCAACGCTTGACCACGCTCCAGTTGCTGCTCGACGCCCTGCACGCCGAACTGGTGGGAGTGGGCGCGCTTCAGCCCGCGAAGCGGATCGAGAGCCTCGTCGTCAACGACGAGGCTTACTGGGAGCAGCAGGACGACGGACTGAAGGTCCGTCCGACCACCAAGGATTTGCCGTCGTTCCACGAGGTCATGGCGGCCCGACCTCCGGTTGCGTACGAGCAGCTCCAGCACCGCGACAGCCGACTGGTTCAAGCACACAAGTTCTTCGGAACCAGCGCCCGCGACTGGCTCATGGCGGGCGCCGAAGAGCCAGCCGTCCGTGCCGCCGCCCTCGAGCGCGCCGTGCGCGAACTCATGCAGCTCGTCGTCATAGACCTCACGGCCGAAGAGAACGCGCAGGAGATCTTCGAGACGCTGAACGCCCGCGGTGCCGTTCTCACGGCGGCCGATCTCATCAAGAACTTCATCTTCCAGCGCCTCAGCGAGTCTGGCGCGGATGTGCAAGCCGCCTATGAGAAACATTGGAAGGACTTCGAGACGGGGTTCTGGGAGGCCGAGATCAGCGCGGGGCGCGTGAAGCATCAGCGCTCATCGATGTTCTTGAATCAGTGGCTCATCTCGCGGACGGGGCAGGAGATCCTCGCGCGAGAGGTCTTCCAACGGTTCAAGCGATACGCCGACTTCGAATCCGGCCTGTCCATGCCAGAACTGCTCGCTCAGGTGCACAGGGCCTCTCTCGTGTACCGCGAGTTCGTCGACCGAGCAGGACAGCTCACGGGTCCCATCGACCGACTGGGCCTCTTCGCCTATCGATCTGGCGTCCTGGAGAGCGAAGTCATCAAGCCCTTCGTCCTCTTCCTTCTCGACCCCGATGAATCACCCGTTCCAGCCGATCAGGTGCAGAAGGCGCTCGGCGTCGTCGAAAGCTGGATGGTCCGTCGGATGCTGGTACGCGCTACGTCGAAGTCCTACACCCAGCTCGTCGGTGAGCTGATCACCCACGTGCGGGCGCAGGGCCGGGAGCAGGCCGGGGATCTGGTCCAGAAGTATCTCGCCGGGCAGGCGGGAGCGAATCGATACTGGCCGGCCGACAGCGAGGTGCGGGATGAGCTCGCCACGCTCGCCGCCTATCGCCGGCTGTCGCGGGCCCGCGTGCGCATGGTGCTGGAAGGGGTCGAGGACCACCGGCGTGGGTGGCGTGACAACACATCGGGCCTGGGCGGCGAACGGGTAGCGCGCGGCTCGTACGCCATCGAGCACATCCTGCCGCGCAAGTGGCAGCAGCATTGGCCGCTGACCTCGGGCATCTCGGCCGCGGAAAGGGAGGCGCTGGTCGACACCCTCGGCAACCTCACGTTGCTCACCGGGAAGCTCAACAGCAAGGTGTCCAACGGGCCATGGCTCGGCGACGGCGGCAAGCGAGCGGCACTGGAAGCTCACGACGTCCTCATGTTGAACAGGCACCTTCGTGACACCGGACGCGACGGTTGGGACGAGGCGACCATCGAGGCTCGTGGCGAATCGCTGGTCGACGACCTGCTGGAGGTGTGGCCCGTCCCCGAAGGCCACAGGCCAGTAGTCGAGCGACCTGCCAAGCGACCGATGCGTCAAGCGAACGTTGCGGATCTGATCACTGCCGGACTGCTCACTGAGGGCACGCTCCTGTACGCCAAGCGCAAGCGCGTCGAAGGTCGTACGGCCACTGTGCTGCACGACGGTGCCCTGGACGTCGACGGTGTGCGCCACGCCACGCCTTCCGGAGCGGCGCGCGCCGTCTCTGGCACTGCCGAGAACGGCTGGGCTTTCTGGTTGGTCGACCCCTCATCCCGCCGCAGCCTGCTGCACGTGTTCCGGGACTATCGCGAGCAGCGCGACATCGACATGTCCGACGAGCAAGCCGTCGCCGACGACGACGATTGACGTCAGCCTGACCAGTGGTGTGTTGCAGCGACCAGCCTGCACGTTCGAGCAAGCATTCCGCCGGCGTGTGGAGGCTGCAGGTGTCGACCGGGACCGAGCGGCTCCCCGTCTGAGTCGTCTCACTCCGATAGAGTCGACGCCGTTCCGAACGCTCGTGTGTAACTACCTGCTGTCGGCCTGGCCGGCGGATCAAGGCGGCACGCCCGATCCGCTGAAGTTCCGAGGTCATGTTCCACACGCGCTCCACGCACTCCCCCGTGCTCCGTCACGCCGGGCTCTCCTACTTCCCGCTCGCCTTCATCGCGCGGCTGCCGTTCGCGATGATGGTCGTCGGCGTCCTGACGCTGGTCGTCGCCGAGCGCGGCTCGGTCACCCTCGGCGGGCTGAACTCCGCCGCCGCCGGCCTCGGCACCGCGCTCGCCGGCCCGCTGCTCGGTGCCGCCGTCGACCGCTGGGGTCAGCGCAAGGTCCTCGTGCCGGTGGGGCTCCTCAACGCCACCCTGCTGGCCGCGTTCATCGTCGTCGTCTCCAGCTCCGCCGCCGACGTCGTCGTCCTCGCGCTCTCGGTCCTGATCGGCGCCAGCGCCCCGCAGGTCGCCCCGCTGTCGCGCACCCGGCTGGTCGCCATCATCAAGCAGCACGTCGCCGGGGACCGCCGCGAGAAGACCCTCAGCGGCACCATGGCCTACGAGTCGGCCGCCGACGAGACGGTCTTCATCGTCGGCCCGTTCCTCGTCGGCCTGCTCGCGAGCGCCATCGCCCCCTGGGTCGCCATCGCCGGCGCCTCGGCCCTGACCTTCGTCTTCGTCACCGCGTTCGCCCTGCACCACACCGGCCAGGTCGACCCCGGCACCGACTCGACGCCCACCGAGCCGGCACCGGCCCGCGAGCTGGCCAGGTTCCCGCTCCTCACGGTCGTCGTCGGCACGCTCGGCGTCGGCCTCTTCTTCGGCGCCACCCTGACCAGCCTCACCGGCTTCCTCGCCGCCGACGGCGACGGCGACAGCGCGGGCCTGCTCTACGGCGTCATGGGCATCGGCTCGGCCGCCCTCGCCCTGGGCTCCGCCGCCCTTCCGCCACGGTTCACGCTGAAGGCCCGCTGGCTGACCTTCGGCTCACTCATGCTCGCCGCCGCCATCGCCTTCGCCTGCGCGCGCAGCGTGACCGGCCTGGTCATCGCCCTGGCGATCCTCGGACTCGGCATCGGCCCGACGCTGGTCACCCTCTATAGCCTCGCCGCACAGCTCAGCCCCACCGGCCGTTCCGCGACCACCATGACGATGCTCGGCTCCGCGGTCGTCGTCGGTCAGTCGATCACCTCCGCGGTGACCGGTCTCGTCGTCGACCGGCTCGGGACGACGACGGCGCTCGCGGCCCCGGCCGTCTGCGCCGCGATCGTCGTCGCCGCCGCTCTCGCGCACATCGCCTCGACCCGGCGCACGAAGGAGCTCGTCCCCGCCTGAGCCGGCGCCGCGCACGCACCCGTTGACAGCGCCCGGGGAGCGAGAACCATGGGTCTCGCCGAGCCGCCGCAGGGGCGCCGCGCGAGGCCTGACGAAGGGAGGGCGTCATGTACGCCCGCGCCACCACGATCACGGCCGACCCGACGCGCCTGGACGACGGCATCGCCGACGTCCAGGACAGCGTTCTGCCCGCCGTGGACGACATGGACGGCTGCATCGGGCTGTCGATGCTGTGCGACCCCGACTCCGGACGGGTCATCGTCACCACCGCCTGGGCGTCCGAGGAGGCGATCGCCGGCTCCCGCGAGCGTGTACGGGCCCTGCGCGAGCGCACGGCGCGGCAGTTCGGCGCCGCCGACGCCGAGGTCCGGGAGTGGGAGATCGCGGCCATGCACCGGATGCAGGCCGCCGGCGACGACGCCTGCGCCCGGGTCACCTGGTCCTGCGTCGACCCGGCCGCCATGGACCGCGTCCTCGACGTATTCCGCACCGACCTCATCCCGCGCATGGACGAGATGCCCGGCTTCTGCAGCCTCAGCCTGATGCTCGACCGGCAGACCGGCGACAACTCGCTCACCGCCGTCTACACCGACCGCCGCGCTCTGGAGGCCTCCCGCCAGCGGGCCACCTACATCCGCGACGAGTTCCGCCGCCGGCTGCACATGTCGGCGACCGAGGTTGCCGAGTTCGACCTCGTCCTGCATCACCTACGGGTCCCCGAGCTGGTCTGACCGCCCCGGGCACCGCGTTCTTCCCCCTGAGTCCCACCGGTTCACCGCTGTCCCGCGGACACGGCGGCCCGGGGGCTCGCCGTCCTACCGTCGCATCGTGCTCACCGCCGAGATCGATCCGAACTCCGCATCTTCGACGTTCGGCGACGACGTGGAGTACGAGTTCACGTCCGCTCGCGTCCTCCGCGGCACCGAGGCGCGCACGATCGCGAAGTGGGAGCGGGACGGCTGGGAGTTCGACAGCCAGGAGACGGGAACGCTCCGGACGGAGATCACCTTCCGCCGGAGGAGGGCGAAGAATGCCTGGCAGCAGTGCGTGGCATTCCTCGCCGCACACGTGCCCGCTTTCGGCCGCCTGACGTCGACGACGCAGCAGGTCGCCCTCGCGGCGGCGGGCGCCGTGGCCGTGATCGCCGTCGTCCTCGGCATCGTGCTGGCGGGCGGCGCCGGGAGCAGCCCCGCGACGCCGGCCGCCTCGACCGACGCGACCGCTCCGAGCGAGCAACCCGCGGAAGCACCGAGCCAGGCGCCCGCGCCGGCAGAGTCGGCAGCGCCCGCGTACGCCTACCAGGGCGTGCCCTACGAGATCGTCGTGATCGACGAGGACGTGAGCGCAGCCAAGCTGACCCGGTACTGGGTGCTGACGGCCCCGTTCGACTACTCGACGGATGCCTACAAGAGCCAGATCGGGGCGATCATCGAGGACATCGCGCGCCGGGCCGGCACCACCGACGTGATGGTGGACGTCGTCACGGATCGGGAGATCGCCGAAGCCGAGGCCTTCTCGACCTACGAGGCCTTCGTGGAGAAGTACGGCGCCGACTACTTCCTCAACACCATCCCGCAGAAGGAGAAGACGCACTACGTGGCGTCCTACACCGGGGGCTTCGACCGCGACAACCTGCAGGCGAGCACCGCCGACGCCGCCTACGAAATCCTCTGGCACCCCGCCGGAAACGAAGAACTCCAGAACTGGAAGCCGACGATCGCCGGCTGAGACGACGCGGGCCCCGCACCACTAGGTGCGGGGCCCGATTCGTAGCGACTCCGCTCAGCCGGTGAAGGCGACGACGCCGAACTGCTGCTCGCCCTTGTCGTCCTCCTGCACGAGCACGGACAGCGCCTGGCCGCCGATGATCGCGGAGCAGGTGTCGCCGTCGCACTCGACGGTGGTCACGCTCGCGCCCTGCTCGGCGACCATCTTCTCGAACGCGGCCTCGGTGTCGGCGTTGCGCTCGTCGACGGAGCTGCGCCAGAGGAGGAGCCCGGCGATCGCGCCCGCCACGACGGCGAACGCCAGCAGCCCCGCGACGAGCTTCGCGGAGTTCCGCTTGGCCCAGCTGGGGCCCGCCGCGGGCACCGCCTCGACAGCCGGCGACGTCAGGGCAGGGTTCTCGGGGCTCATCACAACAGTCCTTCGCTCAGTCTCGGGAAGCCGCTCGGCCCGGCGACGATGCGGGGCCCGGGGCCGGGAGCGCGTTCAGCGCCTCACCGGTCGGCTTCCCCACAGTTCCACACCGGCGAGGTCAGACCACCGGGACGTCGGCGGGAGCGAGCTCGGCGACCAGCTCCGCCACCGGCCGCGGCCGGCTGTAGAGGTAGCCCTGCGCGAGCGGGCAACCCAGCGCGGCCAGGGTCCGCGCCTGCTCCGGCGTCTCGACCCCCTCCGCGACGAGGATCAGGTCGAGCGCGTCGGCGAGCGCCATGACGCTGCGCAGCAACCGCGCGCGCCGCGACGACGTCGTGATCGCCGAGACGAACGAGTTGTCGAGCTTCAGGAAGTCCGTCGGCAGGGTGTCCAGCCGCGCCAGCGCCGAGTAGCCGGTGCCGAAGTCGTCGATCGCCACCCGGAGCCCGTGCTCGCGCAGCACCTCGAGCGCCCGCACCGACCGGGTCGACTCCGCCTCGACCAGGCTCTCGGTCACCTCGACCACGGTGCGCTGCGCCGGCCAGCCCGTCGCCTCCAGCGTCGCCAGCACCCGGTCGACGAACCCGGGGTCGTCCAGCTCGAGACCCGACACGTTGACGGTGAGGAACAGCGGGCGGCCGGTCGCCTCCGACAGGGTCCGCGCGTCCTCGCACGCCGCCGTCCAGACGAAAGCGCCCAGCGCCCCGATCAGACCCTCGCGCTCGGCGACCGGCACGAACTCCACCGGCGGCACGAAGCCACGGTCAGGGTGGGTCCAGCGCACCAGCGCCTCGATCCCGACGGTCTCGCCGTCGGCCGGCGTGACGATCGGCTGCAGGTGCACCGCGAGTCCTCCGGCGCGGCCGGCGGAGAGCGCCGCCGCGAGGTCGCGGGCCAGCGGGCTCATGCCTTCGGCGTCCAGTTCGCTGCGGCCGCGACCGACGGACTTCACCCGGTACAGGGCGGCGTCGGCCCGGCGCATGAGGTCCGCCGGTGAGTCGCCGAGGGCGAACTGGGCCACCCCGACCGAGGTGCCGACGTCGGGCAGCGTCGCGCGCAGGGCCTCCGCGCACGCCAGCGCGGCGGCGCCGTCGTGACCGGGCAGCAGCAGCGAGAACTCGTCACCCCCGTGCCGGGCGAGGATCGCGCCCGGGGGCAGCAGCGAGCTCCAGGTGTCGGCCACCGTGCGCAGGAGTTCGTCGCCGGCGGCGTGCCCCCGCGCGTCGTTGACGGCCTTGAAGTGGTCGAGGTCGAACAGCGCCGCCGACAGCGGCTCCCCGGTCCGGACCGACGTCCGCACCGCCGCGTCGAGCGCCTCGTCGAAGCCGCGGCGGTTCACCAGTCCGGTGAGCGCGTCCTCGCCGGCGCTGGCCGCGCGGCGCGCCAGCACGCCGACGGCACCGGCCGAGCCGACGACGAGCACCCCGAGCACCAGCGCCGAGCCCGCGGTGACGTCGCCGCGCGCCACGACGACGACCGTTCCGATGACGAGCAGCTCCACCAGGAAGCTGTAGGACCACACCAGCGAGAAGAAGAGGAAGGCCGCCATCGAGGCGAAGACCATCAGCGCGAGGATCGCCACCGCACCGCTCTCCGTGGGCGAGACGTAGGCGAACAGCCCGATGCCCACAGCGCCGACGGCCAGCAGCACCCGGTAGAAGAGCTGGGGCACGCGATTCCCCCAGCGCATCACGCCCAGGCCGACGACCGCCGTGATCGGGCCGAGGGCGGCGATGGCCGGATGGATCCGCGCCAGCTCGCCGGGGGTGCCCAGGACGAGCCCGATCGCGGCCAGACCACCCATCGCGGTGAGGAGGCCGGTCGTCCGGGCGACGACCCGCGGCGTTGCCACCTCGGGTGCCATCCGACTCATGCCCATGCCGCGGAATCGGACGGAACCGCCCGGAACTGGAGGCCTCCGCGGCCGATGTCCCCCTCCCGTGGGGGGAGTCAGACGCCGAGGTGCGCCAGCGCCTGCAGCAGCAGCGTGCTCTGACCGTTCATCAGCTCCGCCAGGACGCCGGGCTCGCGCGCCTCGTCGGGCGAGAACCAGGTCAGCTCGAGGGCGTCCTGCTGCGGAGCGCAGTCACCCTCGACCGGCACGACGTAGGCCAGCGACACCGCGTGCTGCCGCGGGTCGTGGAACGGCGTCACCCCCGGCGTCGGGAAGTACTCGGCGACGGTGAACGGCTGCGGCGCCGGCGGGATCCGCGGCAGCGCCAGCGGACCGAGGTCCTTCTCCATGTGCCGGAGCAGCGCCGTGCGGATCCGCTCGTGGTACAGCACCCGGCCCGAGACGAGGGCCCGCTTGATCTGCCCGTCCTCCCCGGCGCGCAGCAGCAGCCCGACGGCGGTCACGGTGCCCTGGAAGTCCACCCGCACGGGCACCACGTCCACGTACAGGATGGGCAGCCGCTCGCGAGCCGCGTCCATCTCCTCGCGGGCCAGCCAGCCCCCACCGGTCGCCGTCGTCACCTCGGTCATGGGGACTGTCTATCGGTTGTCCGAGCGCTACCGCGCGTCCGGGCCGTTGTGACTCCCGACTCACACCGACGTCGGCATCCGGTCCGTGGGACGGCGCAGCGTGCGGACGGTCCGCGCGGCGGCCTCGCGGGCCAGCCCGATGATCGGACCGGTGTCCCAGCCCGGGCGCTTCTCGAGCGGCTCGGCGGCCGGCACCTCGGCCGCAGGGGCCAGGGTCTGCGCGGCGGCTGCTGCCAGGGCGGCGCGGCGGCGGGCCAGGATCGCCTCCTTCTGCCGGTCGACCCGCTCCTTCTCGGCGAGCACCAGCAGCTCCTCCTGCGCCTCGGCGACGATCCGCCGCGACTCCTGCTGCAGCTCCTCCACCACGACGTCGCTGTCGTCACGGATGACGGCGAGCTTGTCGTAGGCCGTCGGCGGGCCGAAGTTCAGCAGCAGCTTCATGAGAACCGGCAGCAGCTCGATGCTCATGAACAGCAGCGAGAGCATCGTCTTCGCCGCCCACAGCGTGCTGTTCTTGTCGCTCAGCCGGTCCAGGGCCTCCAGGCGCAGCAGGATGCCACCGGAGCCCTCGTTGGCCGAGTCGAAGGTGGCCTGCAGCCGGTCCTGCTCGGCGGTCAGCCGCTCGAAGTCGGCCTCGTCCTTGACCAGCGCGGCGGTCGCCTGGGCGGCGCTGCGCTCCTCTGCGTCCGCCGCTGCCTCCAGCGCCGAGTCCAGCTCCCGCTCGGCCGCCGCGACCGCCGCCGACTGCGCGTCGGCGTTGGCCCGCGCCATCTGGTACGCCGTCCCGGTGCCGGCGTCGCCGGTGCCGCAGGTGCCGTCCAGCTCGCACTGCGCCCTGCTCTCGAGCTCTCGCGAGGTCGACGTCGCCTGCTCGTAAGCGGCCTGCTTGGCCGCCACCGTGCCCTGGACGACGGCGAGTTGCGGATCGGTGCGGCCACCGCTGGCCACGATCGACCGCTCGGTGGCGATCTTCTCCTCGAGCTCCGTGAGCCCGGCGAAGCGCGCGTCCGACGACAGGCCCTGGCGGTAGGAGTCGGCCGCCTCGGCCTGCATCGTCACGATCTCGGTGTCGATCTCCTTGTGGAAGATCTGCAGCGTCAACGGCGTCGCGACGACGACGCCGAGGATCAGCGCCAGCCCGACCCGCGGGACGGCGAGCGCGATGTTCCGCTTCAGCGAGGCGTCGTGCGCCATGCCGACGAGCAGCATCCGGTCCAGGTTCACGATGACCGCGCCCCAGCCGATGCCCAGCAGCAGCGCGAACGGCCACCACACGCCGATCGCCATGTGCACCGCGAACGCCGCGGACAGCACGGCGAGGCCACCGGTGCTCAGCAGCACACCGCCTAGTGCCACGAACTTCGGCCGAGCTCCGGGCGAGGCCGCCAAGAGGTCAGGCCGGGCGCCGCCGAGCACCGCCAGTGCGTTGCCGATCCGCTGTTGTCGAGCCATGCCGTTCCGATCCCCCCGGCGACGGGAGTAGCGAAGGGTCCGCCGCCTCACGTGGAGCTATCGGCAGTCCGATGCCGCAGGCCGACCGTCCTGCGACGATGTGGCGCAGAAGACGGAAAGGAGTCCGGTGGACGACGGCGAGCTGGTCCTGCCGAGCGCCGGCCCCGACCCCATTTCGCTGGACGTCGCCCTCGCTGCCGTCCTCGGTTACGCGCGTGGCCGCCGTCCGCTGTTCTTCCGGGCGCCCAACGTGCGCACCGGCCGCTGGGTGGAGATCCCGGCGTTCGGCTACGCCCGGTTCGACGCCCGGCCACGAGGCCAGGGCCCGCTCGGCGAGCCCGACGTCCTCACCGCCGAGGGGCTGCACGGTCGGCTGGACCCCGGCGCCTGGGCGCAGGTGAAGCAGGCACTCCAGGACGCCGGTCCGATCCTGGACGGCGCCGCCGAGCGCGCCGCCGGCCGCGCCCTCTGGGAGCTGCCGGACGACGAGTTCTCCGTGCTCGCCGAACCCGGCACCGTCGGCGCCTTCCTCCGGCAGGTCGAGGACCCGCACGTCGCGGCCGCGCTGCACCACCGCCGTCCGGAACTCGTCCCGCTGCTGGCGCGCGCCACCCGCTGGCAGCTGCTCCCCCACGTGCGCGAGGGCGACAGCGGCCCACCGGCGGTGATCTTCCGCGAGCTGCGCGCGAACGCCGCCGCGTTCACCCGGCTGGAGGCCGAGCTCGCGAGCGAGGACGTTCCCCTCACCCGCCTGCGGCTGCACGACGTCCTGCTGTGGCTCACCGCCACCCTGCGACTGCCCTCCGCCGTGGCGCTGGGCCGCCGGTAGTCCCCCTCACCCCCGGTGCGGGCGGCGTCGTCAGGGAGCGGGCAGGCTGGGCGGCGTGAGCGATTCCCTCCAGCGGTTCGTCGACGCCCAGCGCGACACCTACGACCAGGCCCTCGCCGAGCTGCGCGGCGGGGAGAAGCGCACGCACTGGATGTGGTTCGTGTTCCCCCAGATCGCCGGCCTGGGCCGCAGCGGAATGGCACAGCGGTTCGCTCTCGCCGACCTCGACGAGGCCCGCGAGTACGTAGCGCACCCGGTGCTCGGCAAGCGGCTGGTCGAGTGCGCGCGGGCGCTCACGGCGTTGGACGTCGACGACCCGGTCGCGGTTCTGGGCTCGATCGACGCGGTGAAGCTGCGCTCGTCGATGACGCTGTTCGCCCGGGCATCCGAGGAACCGGTCTTCCGCGAGGTGCTCGACCACTACTTCGCCGGCGCCGAGGACGAGGCGACCGTCAGCCGCCTCTGAGGCCTGTGGACAACGCTCACGGGCGTCGTCCGGAGCTGACACGGTGACCGGCATGACGACACCCGAGCTCGCCGAAGCCCCTGTCCGCTCCGCCGCGGAGTTCGCCGCCCGCTGGCGCCTCCTGCTCGACCCGCCGGAGTTCGCGACCCGCAGCCTGTGGCTGACCTGGTTCGCCGCCGACGGCCGCCAGCAGCCCATCGTGATCCCGGTCGACGACCTGCCGCTCGTCCCCGACATCGAGCTGCTCGTGGGCCTGCGGCAGATCCACGAGTCGGTGTTCTACGACCAGCTCGGCGGCCGCGGTCACTTCGCGCTGGCCCTGTGCCGGCCGGGTTCGAGCACTCCCCGGGCGGACGACGAGGAGTGGGTCGAGGCGCTGCGCGAGCTGCTGGACGACGGGTCGTGGAGCCTGCACCTGGCGGCCGACGGCGACGTCGTCCCGCTGGTGGCGGTCAGCTGAGCGTCTTGAGGATCTCCACCGAGCGGAGCCGGTCGGCGTGCTCGGCTGCCAGCGGGGTGACGTTGAGCGTGGTCACTCCCGCCTCGCGGAAGGCGGCGACCCGCTCGTTCACGTACGCCTGCGGCCCGATCAGCGACACCCCGCGGACGAACTCCTCGGGAAGCGCCGCCGCGGCCTCGTCCTTGCGGCCGGCAAGGTAGAGGTCCTGCACCGTCGCGGCGGCGTCGTCGTAGCCGTAGCGGACGGCGAGGTCGTTGTAGAAGTTCTTCCCCCGCGCGCCCATGCCGCCGACGTAGAGCGCCAGCTGCGCCCGCACACGGTCCAGCGCGGCGGCCTGGAGGTCGGCGTCGTCGCTGATCAGCAGTTGGGTGTCGACGACGATCTGCAGCGGCCCCAGCTCGGCGTCGCGCTTCGCCGTCCCCTCCGCGATCGACTCCCCGAACACCGCCGCGCTGCCCTCGGGCAGGAAGAACGTCGGCTGCCAGCCCTCGAACAGCTCCGCGGCGAGCGCGACGTTCTTCGGGCCGATCGCCGCCAGCACCATGGGGATCCGCTCGCGGACCGGGGAGTTGATCAGCTTCAGCGGCTTGCCGAGCCCGCTGCCCCCGCGCTCGGGGGTGAGCGGCACGTCGATGTACGTGCCGTGGTGGTCCAGGCGCTCGCGTCGCCACACCGTGCGGCAGACGTCGACGACCTCGCGAGTCCGGGCCAGCGGCGCGGTGTAGGGGACGCCGTGGAAGCCCTCGACCACCTGCGGGCCGGAGGCCCCGATGCCGAGGGTGAAGCGGCCACCGGAGACGAAGTCCAGGCCGGCGGCGGTCATCGCCAGCAGCGCCGGGGTGCGGGAGTAGATGTTGAGGATCCCGGAGGCGATCTCCACCGTCGTCGTCCGCGCGGCCAGGTAGCCCAGCTGGCTGACGGCGTCGAATGAGTAGGCCTCCGCGACGAACACGGTGTCGAGCCCGACGCTCTCGTACTCGGCGATGACGGCGGCGGTCTCCGCGAAGCCGCTGCTGTAGGAGATGGGCATGCCGATGCGCACGGGTGCTCCTGTCGCCGAGGTCGGGTCTTCGGCAACGTAGCGAAGTCGGCCGGCTATCGGAGGCGCACCACCTCGGTCCAGCCCCCGGCGTCGCGCAGCGCCGTCTTCAGGACCTTGCCGCCGGCGTTGCGCGGCAGCGGCCCGTCGATCACGCGCACGAACTGCGGCGTCTTGAAGTCGGCGAGCCGGTCGCAGGCGAACGCCACCAGCGACGGGACGAGGTTCTCGACGTCGGCACCCGGCCGGGGCAGGACGACGGCGCCGACCTTCTCCCCCATCACCGGGTCCGGGACGCCGACCACCGCGACCTCGACGACGTCCGGGTGCTCGGCCAGTGCGTTCTCGACCTCGACCGAGTACACGTTCTCGCCGCCGCGGTTGATCATGTCCTTGGCGCGGTCGACGATCCGCACGATGCCGTCGGTGATGGTCGCGAGGTCGCCGGTGCGCAGCCAGCCGTCGACGATCGTCTCCGCCGTCTTCTCCGGAGCGCCCCAGTACCCGGCGACGACGTTGGACCCGCGCACGAGCAACTCCCCCACCCCGGTGACCGGGTCCGGGGCGTGCAGCCGGAGGTCGTTGACCGGCGTCGCGAACCCGACGGCGTCGGCGTGGGTGGCGGCGTACTCGTGCGGGAGGAAGGTGGCCATCGCCGTCGTCTCCGACAGCCCGAACCCGTTGCCGAGCCGGGCGTTCGGGAAGGCCGTCAGCAGCCGGTGCACCAGCTCGGGTGCCATCGGGGCGCCGCCGTAGCTGAGGGTGCGGACGCTCGACACGTCGGTGGTGGCGAAGGACGGGTGGCGCAGCGCCAGCTCGTAGATCGTCGGCACGCTGGTGACGAGCGTGATGCGGTGCTCGGGGATGGCGGCGAGGAAGGCGGCCGGCTCGAACCGCGGCATGATCACCGAGGTCCCGCCGAGGGCGACCTGCGTCATGAACTGCGAGCAGCAGCCGGTGACGTGGAACAGCGGCACCGAGATCAGCGTCGCCTGGTCGGGATGGCGCGGCAGTTCGCGGCAGCGGACGACGCTCTCGACCGTGGTCACGAAGTTCTCCTGGGTGACCATCGCGCCCTTGGGCCGGCCGGTCGTGCCCGATGTGTAGAAGAGCGCGGCGACGTCGGTGCGGCCCGGTGCCGGGAGCTCGACCGGCTCGCCGTCGGGCAGCGGCGCCCCCGGCTTCACCACGTAGGCGGCTGCGCAGTCGGCCAGGATGTAGTCGGCCTCGGCCTCCGAGAGGCGGGTGTTCATCGGGACGACGACGGCGCCGACGAGGTGGCCACCCCAGAACGCCAGCACCCAGTCGAGACCGTTCGGCAGGTTGATGGCGACCCGGTCGCCGGGGTTCACGCCGTTGTTCCGCAGGCCACCCGCGACCCTTCTGGCGCAGTCCCACAGCTCGGCGTAGGTGATGGACGCGCCGCCGAGCTCGACGATCGCCGTCCGGCCCCCGTGTCGTTCGACGGTCTTCTGGAGCAGGGTGACGACGTTCTCGGGCAGCCCCGCGTAGCGCTTGATGCCGTCCGCGCCGACCTCGATGCCGCTGGTGTCGAAGGGACTGTGGTCTGCCGCGTGCACGTGTGCTCCCCCGTCCTGCCGACCGTGTTCGGCCGGCTCTCCGCATTCTGCGCCTGCGCCGTTCACCCGTTCCGGCGGACCAGACGCGTCTGTCCACAGATACGAAACCGGCGGTGCACCTGCGTGCGTACTCTGCGACGGTGCGTGATCTTCGTGGGCTCCGTCGCACCGTGCTCGCTGCCGCCGTGGCGGCGGTCGTCCTGAGCGGGTGCTCGGAGAAGCAGGAAGCCAGCGACACCGTGCCGACGGCGGCAGCCGAGACCACCGAGTCGCTCCCGCCGCTCGGGCCGGAGGACTTCCCGGTCCCCGACGAAGCCCGCACCAAGGACGCCGCCGGCGCCGAAGCGTTCACCCGGTATTACATCGATCTCTTGCGCCGACAGCAGGATGTACCGGCCGGTGAGCCGCTGCGAACACTCGGGCCGGACTGCCAGGAGTGTCTCCGCATCGCGCGGGATCTGGACGAAGCTGCTGCCGCAAATCGCCGCTTCGAGGGTGGCGAGCTGTCAATCGCTGGCGAATTCGGGACAGCGCTCTCCGACGACCGCGCCAACCTGTCGTTCATTGCCCGGATCGAGGCAGGCGCGCTGGTCGAACCCAGCGGCGAGCCCGTCGACGGCACCGATGCAGCTGCGGTTGATCGACTTCCGTCGGCCATCGGGCTCGATTGGTCGACGGATAAGAAGTGCTGGCTGGTAGTCGGGCTGAGTTTCGGATGACGCCGTTGCGGCTTCTGCGCACCTGCCTGGTTGCCATGGTCGCGACGGCGTGGGTGCTAGTGCCGGCTGGCTCCGCGTCCGCCGACTGTCCGATTTTTAGGCCGAACTGCCTCGAGACGGGGCTCGGCGGTGGGGCCGCTTCCATCTCGATGACGCTTGACCAGGCGGGCCGGGTTCTGGTCGGTCGTCCCCAGATTCCCGACTACCAGTGGCGATTCCGTCATCTGTGCGTGATTCACGACGAAGCCGCAGGCGCGTGCTCCCCCAGCGACTTTCGCCAGTGCCCCGAGGAGCCCGGCCGGGTGATCCGGTACTTGGTTCTGGAGCAGCAACCGTTGGTTCGCGCAGACCTCACGGCGGCTCCTTCGGCGGACGGCCAAGAAACACTGGTGGGTCCCGGGCTCCGACCTGGGGACCCCGTCGGGTTCTGGGGACGCGCGGATCAAGGGTGCTTCGACATCACCGAGCTCAACCCTGCGCCGTCGCCTGAGGAGGTGTTCAGCTATTTCCAGCAGCTCCCGCTGCCCACGCTGGTCACCCAGCACCAGCCACCCGGCGACGGCCTCGCAGGACTGCCGGTCATCTTCTACACCGACTCCCCCACCACCCAGACCTTCACCGTCGACATCCGCGGCTTCACCGTCACCATCGAAGCCACCGCCCAGCAATTCACCTGGCACACCGGCGACGCCACCGGCCAGATCGTCACCACCGACCCCGGCCAGCCCTACCCCGACCACACCATCGAGCACGACTACCGCTCCGGCAGCTACACCGCCTACCTGACGGTCACCTGGGGCGCGACCTTCACCGTCGACGGCAGTGCACCCGCCGATGTCCCCGGCACCACAACCACCGACGGCCCACCGGTCACCTTCGACGTCCTCCAAGCCCGAACAGAGCTCACCAACCCCTTCGACTGATTCGCAGTAGTGCTCTCGAGCGACTCGATGGGTTCACCCGTTCCGGCGGTGACGCCGCCCCCGTCCACAGATCCGGAACGGATGCTGCCCGGTCCTGCGTAGTCTGCCGCGGTGCGTGATCTTCGGGGACTGCGTCGCACCGTGCTCGTCGCCGTCGTGGCGGGGGTGGTCCTGAGCGGGTGCTCGGAGAAGCAGGAAGCCAGCGACACCGTGCCGACGGCCGCCGCCGAGACCACCGACTCGCTCCCGCCGCTCGGGCCGAAGGACTTCCCGGTCCCCGACGAGGCCCGCACCAAGGACGCGGCGGGTGCAGAGGCGTTCCTGCGGTACTACGTAGAGCTGCTTAATCGGCAGCGCGAGCTGTTGGACGGTCAACCGATCAGGGCCCTCGGACCCGACTGTCAGGGATGCCTTCGCATCGCGCGGACGTACGACGAGACGGCCGCAGCAGCAGCCCGATATGTCGGCGGCGAGTTGTCCCTGAACGATGTCACCGAGCCACGCTTGGACGGAGACGAGGCGACGGTGGGCTTTGGACTTCGACAGGCGGCGGTGAAGCGCGTCGACGCCGAGGGGCAGCCCATCGATGACGGTTTACCTGAAATCGCCAACATCATTTCCGGAATCACGCTCGCGTACTCCGCCGAGGTCGATTCCTGGCTAGTCGAGGCGCTCGATCTGGGATGAGGCAGGTCTACGCGGTCCTCAGCGTTCTCCTCGGCCTCGCGGGGCTGATCGTCGTAGCGGCGCCGCCGGCCCACGCCGCCTGTGAGTACGCGTTCTGTCCAGACACCGAGTTGAGCGACGGAGAGGTTGGCATCCACGGCAGGGACGCCCGAGTAGGCGCCCTCGTTGGCGCGCCGGCAGAAGAGCAAGCGACATTCGCCTGGCGCCTACGAACCCCATGCATGCTGTCGGATGAGGCCACCGGCGCATGTTCAGCGGTCGACTTTCGCGAGTGCCCTCAAGTTCCAGGCCGCGTAATCGCGTTCTACATCGTCCAGCGCCGACCGCTCGTCCAGCTCGATGGCAGTGCAGTGGGCGTCGATGTCCCCCAAGGGGCTCGACCCGGCGACCTCGCAGGGAACTGGGTCAGCATCAACGAACCCGGGGCCTGCCTCGACGTCACCGACCTCAACCCACCGCCGTCCGGAGCCGAGGTCTTCAGCTTCTTCCAGCGCCTTCCGCTGCCGACACTGACCACCCAGCACCAGCCACCCGGCGACGGCCTCGCAGGACTGCCGGTCATCTTCTACACCGACTCGCCGACGGCCCAGACGTTCACCGTCGACATCCGCGGCTTCACCGTCACCATCGAAGCCACCGCCCAGCAATTCACCTGGCACACCGGCGACACCACCGGCCAGATCGTCACCACCGACCCCGGCCAGCCCTATCCCGACCAGACGATCGAGCACGACTACCGCTCCGGCAGCTACACCGCCTACCTGACGGTCACCTGGGGCGCGACCTTCACCGTCAACGGCAGCGCACCCGCCGACGTCCCCGGCACCACAACCACCGACGGCCCACCGGTCACCTTCGACGTCCTCCAGGCCCGAACAGAGCTCACCGACCCGTTCGACTGATGTCGGAAACTGTCGTACCCCGCCTCTAGCCTGCGGATATGGACTTCGACCAGCTCCCGAGCGAGGGCGAGCCGCTGCTCGTCACGCTCGAGGATCTGGAGCCCTCCGCCGGCGACATCGAACTCGTCGCCGACATCTGGGCCGCCGATGCCCGCGCCGCCCGCTACGCAGCCGAGCTGGCCGCCTCGGTCGCCGCCCTCGCCCGCCGCCGGCACATCCAGCGGGACGCCGAGTTCGGCACGAGGGGCGGCCCGGGCCACGACTCACGACTGCGCAAGCGCCCAGCTCTCGCGGCGGTCTCCGAGACCTTCGTGCCCGAGCTGGCGATGCTCCGCAACTGCACCGAGATCGAAGCCGAGAACCTCGCCGCCGAATCGATCGTGCTGACGACGAAGCTCCGCGGTACCTGGAACGCGCTGTACGACGGCCTGATCGACGTCCGGAAGATGCGCGCGCTCGTCGAACTGCTCGCCCCGGTGAAACAGGCCGTCATCGACGAGATCGAGCAGCAGGTGCTCCCATCCGCCGAGAAGCTCACCGTGCCCCTGCTGCGCCAGCGCGTGCGCCGACTCATCGCCAAGCTCGACGCAGAGGCACTGGACAAGCGACGGGAAGAAGCCGCCCGGCACGCCAACGTCACCCATCGCCCCACCGGTGACGGACTCGGACAAGTGGTCATCGACCTCCCTCTGGCCGACTCTGCCGCCTGCGTCGACACGATCGACCAGTACGCCCAGATGCTGCGCGCCGACGGCGACACCCGCCCCATGGGCGTCATCCGCGCCGCCGTCGCGCGCGACCTCATCCTGCGGCCGTGGGACACCTCCCGGCCGTCGGTGACCGCAAGACTCGTCATCCACGCCCCGCTGTCCTCGCTCCGCGATGCGACCGCGACCGGCGCTCCCCAGCCAGCGGCCGAGATCGCCGGCGAGGTCGTCACCGCCGCCGAATGCCGCCAGCTCCTCGAGCAGCTGGACTTCCTCGGCGTCGGGGAGGGTCCGGCCGGCGGATCCGTGCACGTGGCCATCGGCGACCCCGCGACCGGGCGCCTGATCGCGGTAGCCAGCCCTCGCGAACTCGCCCGCGGCGCCGGTCGCTGTGCGTGCAGCGGGCCAGGCCTCCGCTCCCCGCGCGCCACCTCCGCCTATCGGCCCACCGCCGAACAGCAGCGGTACCTGGAGGTCCGCGACCGCCACTGCCGCATGCCCGGCTGCCGACGCCGCCCCGGCCGACTCGACATCGACCACGTCATCGCACACGCCGACGGCGGCGCGACGTCCTGCGAGAACCTCTGCTGCTTGTGCCGCAGGCACCACCGCCTCAAGACGTTCGCCCGAGGCTGGCACTTCGAACTCCTCGACGACGGCCGCCTGATTGTCCGCACGCCCACCGGCGTCGAGCGCACCACTTCTCCGCCGGGCTGGTGCTACGACGCCGAGCCTGACCCACCGTGGCTCCACGAGCAGGCCCCGCCGGATCCGATGCGCTGCTGAGCTGACTCCTGCGACCGATCGAGTTCCCAAATCGTCGGCGGGCGAGGACAGTCATGTCAGCGGCGACGTCGCCCGTGGCTCGCCCGTTCGCGAGGGGGACTCGGTATGCGCGCGCGCTCCACGACCGTCCAGGGCAATCCGCAGAACCTGGACAAGGGCATCCACTACGTCAGCGACAGGGTGCTGCCCGCCGTCATGGGCATGGACGGCTTCATCGGCCTGTCGATGCTCGCTGACCGGCAATCCGGCCGGTGCATCATCACCAGCGCCTGGGAGGACACCGCCGCCCTCCAGCGGAGCGCCGCCGAAGTGAAGGCGATGCGTGCCCGCGCAGCCGACATCCTCGGCGGCCCGGCCACCGTCGATGCATGGACCATCGACGTCCTGCACCGGCTGCACCCCACCCACCCCGGCGCCTGCAGCCGCGTCACCTGGCTGCGGAACCGCCCCCAGCACCTCGACGGCATGGTCGACGCCTTCGGCATGAGCATCGTTCCGCGCCTCGAGGACCTGCCCGGCTTCTGCGCGGTCAGCATGATGACCAACCACGACGACGGACGAAGCACCACCGCCGTCACCTACGACAGCCGCGACGCCATGCACGCCGCGCTCGACCAGGCCACCGAACTCCGGCAGGGCTTCACCCGCGCCATGGGGGCCGAGCTCGTGGAGGTCGCCACCTTCGAGCTCGTCCTGGCGCAGCTCCGCGTACCCGAGACCGTCTGAGACAGGGACGACGGCGGCGGCTCAGCTGCCGTCGTCGTCCTCGTCCTGCTCGTTCTCGTTCTCGTTCTCATCGGGCTCGTCCTCGTCCGGCTCGTTCTCGTTCTCGTCCTGCTCGTTCTCGTTCTCGCCGGAGTTCCCCGAGCCGTCGTCGTCGTTCGAGCCGCCCTCGTTCTCGTCGGGCTCGTTCTCGTTCTCCGAGACGCCGGGGTTGTCCTCACCGGAATCGCTGTCCCCGCCCTCGCCGGCACAACCGGTCAGGCCGATTCCGATCGCGAGCCCGAGTGCGGCCAGCTTCCTGCGGTGTCGTCGCACGACGTCCCTCCTCCGGGCCGGCGGTCGGCCCTCGTTCCGCCGCTGCCCGGTCCTCCGACCGGTCATGCGTTCCGTGCACGACGACACACCGCAGCCGCGGGTCGACGGCAGCGCGGCCCGCCTCTGGTTCAGTCGATCCGCCCCCGATGTCCGAGCACGCAGGAGGACCGATGTCCACCACGCCCCCACCCCGGCGCGGCAGGCTGCTCGCCGTCGGCGCCGTCGGCGCCGTCGTCCTCCTCGCAGCCGGCAGTGGCGCACTCGCCGGCCGAGCCCTGGACGGCGGCGAGGAGACGACCCCGAACCGAACCGCCGAAGGGACGCCCCCTACCGCCCGCAGCGTCATCTTCATCAACGGCGACGGCATGGCCGCCACACACCGCGAGGCCGCCCGCCTCGACCAGGAGGGGTTCGACGGCCGGCTGGCGATGGACTCGCTGCCGGTCACCGGCCTGCAGTCCACCGACCCGCACGACCCTGAGGAGACGGTCACCGACTCGGCGGCGGGCGCGAGCGCCTGGACCATCGGCGAGAAGACCTACAACGGCGCCATCAGCGTCGACACCGAGGGCAACCCGCTGCCCACGCTCGGGGCCGAGGCAGCCGCCGCAGGCCGGGCCACCGGACTCGTCACCACCGCCCAGGTCACCGACGCCACCCCGGCCGCCTTCTTCAGCAGCAGCCCCACCCGCTCCGAGCAGGCCGACATCGCCGGCCAGTACCTCGCGGACACGAAGCCGAGCGTGATCCTCGGCGGCGGTGAGGACTGGTGGCTGCCCGCCGGCTCCCCCGGCGCCTACCCCGACGCCCCGGCGGACGACCCGGACGAGGGCAGCCGCGGCACTTCCGGCGACCTGATCACCCAGGCCCAGCAGCAGGGCTACGAGTATGTCCGGAACGGCGCCGAGCTCGAGACCGCCGACGGCGACAAGCTCCTCGGCCTCTTCGCCAACCAGGAGATGTTCCAGCAGCGCGCCGAGGGCCAGGGCGACGAGTTCGACCCCGCCGTCCCGCTCGCCGACATGACCGCCAAGGCGCTCGACGTGCTCTCCCGCGACGAGGACGGCTTTCTGCTCGTCATCGAGGAGGAAGCTGTCGACGAGATGAGCCACGCCAACAACGGCGTCCGCATGCTCGAGGCGATGCGCTCGCTCGACGCCGCGGTGGCCGTCGCCCGCGACTACGTCGCCGAGCACCCCGACACCCTGCTCGTCGTCACCGGTGACCACGAGTGCGGCGGCCTCACCATCGAGGACGTCGACGCCGAGGACGAGAGCGGCCCCGGCGGCACCTCCCCCGACGGACCCGGCTCCGGGGCGACCGAATCCGGCGAGGACGGCCCGTTCGCCGTCGCCGGCTCCGACAAGACGTTCGTGCTCGACTGGACGACGACGTCGCACACCGGCGTTCCGACGCCGGTCACCGCGGAGGGCCCGGGCAGCGAGCAGCTGGCCGGCTCCTACCCGAACACCCACGTGCACGAGGTGCTGCGGGCCGCCCTCACCAGCTGACCCGGATCAGACCACCCGGGTCAGCGCCGGCCACAGCCCGTCGCCCCCGTCGGCCAGCAGCCCCTTCGCCAGCACCTTCGACCACACGAGCTCGCTGCCGGCCTCGTCGCGCCACGACCAGAGCCGCCGCGTCAGGTGGTGCAACTTGTGCTCCTGGGTGAACCCGATGGCGCCGTGCACCTGGTGCGCCAGCCGCGCAACGACCTCGACGGCCGCACCGGCGCGCACCTTCGCCGCAGCGGCGGCCAGCACCACGTCGGCCGAGTCATGCGCCAGCGCCTGCACGGCGGCGTCGACCACCGCCGTCACCGCCACGACCTCGCCGGCCATCTCGGCCAGCTCCATCTGGATCGCCTGGAACTTGCCCAGCGGCCGGCCGAACTGGTGCCGCTCACCGGCGTACTGCACGGTCCAGTCGAGCACCCGCTCCAGCGCCGCGGCCAGCTGCACCGACCGCGCGAGCGCATAACCCGCCCGCAGCTCGGAGGCCTGTCCCTCGGTGAGCGGCTGCACCAGCGCGGGGACGCCGTCCAGCGCAAGCGAGCCCCGCGGCTCCCCCGCGAGGTTGAACGCGGCACCGGCCGCGACACCGGACAGGTCAACCAGCGCCAACGCCGGCCCCGGCAGCAGCAGCGCCGCGTGCCGCGCAGCGCCTGCCCACGGCACGTCCGACGCCGTCCCGCTGAGGGTGAACGCCTCCCCCGCGGGCGACGCCGTCACCGCGTCGGCGACGGCGAAGGTCAGCGGCTCCTCGACCGGCGGCAGCGGCAGACCGGCAGCGATCACCGCAGGACCGGCCACCAGCAGCTGCTCCGCCACCGGCACGGCAGCCGACCCCGCCGCGAGCGTGCGCACGATCGCCACCGCGTCGGCCAGCTCGCCACCGGAGCCGCCCGCCGACTCGGGCAGACCGACACCGGTGAGTCCGGCGTCGGCCAGCGCCGACCACAGTCCGGAGTCCCAGCGCCGCTCGGCCGTCAGCACGAACGGCTCGAAGCCGGTGAGGATGTCCCGGACGGTCTCGACCACCAGGTCCTGGTCCGACGCCATCAGCGGAGCCCCAATCCACGCGCCACGATCCCGCGAAGGATCTCGTTCGTCCCGCCCCGCAGCGTGAAGCCCGGCTGGTGCAGCTGCGCCTCCGCCAGCGCACGCGCCAGCGGGTCCGGAGAGTCCAGCGACGGCGTCACGTCGACCACCCGCCGCACCTCGTCGATGACGTCCGCCTCGAACGTCGTCCCCACGTCCTTGACCAGCGCCGCCGGGATGTTCGGCAGCTCGCCCCGGTCCAGTGCCGCCGCGATCCGCAGCGACATCTGCCGCAGCGCCAGCGCCCGCGCCGAGAGCCGGCCCAGCGCAACCAGCTGCGCGGAGTCGCCGGTGTCGGCGACTCGACGTCCGAACTCGGCGAGCAGCGGATAGGTCGACAGGAACCGCTCCGGCCCGGACCGCTCGAAGGCGAGCTCCGCGGTCACCTGGTGCCAGCCGTCGCCCTCGGTGCCGAGCAGCATGTCGCCGGGGACGACGACGTCCTCGAACACGACCTCGTTGAAGTGGTGCCCGCCGTCGAGGATCCGGATCGGGTTCACCGTGATGCCCGGCAGCGACAGGTCGATCAGCAGCTGCGACAGTCCCGCGTGCCGGCTGGCGGGGTCGGCAGGCGAGGTGCGCACCAGCACGATCCCGTAGTGCGACTCGTGCGCGTTCGACGTCCACACCTTGGCGCCGTTGACCACCCAGTCGCCGGACTCGTTGCGGGTTGCCTTCGTGCGGATCGAGGCGAGGTCGGAGCCCGAGTCGGGCTCGCTCATCCCGATGACGAAGTAGCACTCGCCCCGGGCGATGCGCGGCAGGATCTCCTCGCGCTGCTTCTCGGTGCCGTAGCGCAGCAGGTTCGGCCCGGACTGCCGGTCGGCGATCCAGTGCGCGGCGACCGGCGCCCCGGCGGCGAGCAGCTCCTCGGTGACGGCGTAGCGCTCCATCGCCGTCCGCTCGTGGCCCCCGTACTTTTTGGGCCACGTCATGCCGAGCCAGCCGCGCTCCCCCAGCTTCCGCGAGAACTCCGGGTCGACGCCGGACAGCCAGGTGTCCACGTGCGTCCGGAACGTGCCCGCGGCCAGCTCGGCGGCGAGGAACTCGCGCACCTCCGCCCGCACCTGCTCGGCGGCGTCGGACCGCGGCGCGGGCGCCAGCGTCAACGAGTTGCTCATGCGTCTCCCCACATCGATGTGGCCTGCTGTGTCGGTTCTACCCGCCCAGCAGTCACCGCCGCGCAGCGGCCCCGTCTCAGCTAGCGACCCGAGGTCGCAGCTGCACCGAGGACCAGGCCGCTTGACATGAGCGAGAGCGCCGGCATCGGATCGAGCGAGAGCGGCGGCAGCCGTCCGCTTCCCAGCGCTCCCGGTGCCAGGTCCACCCTGAGGCCGCGCGACCAGGCGATCGAGTCCTCGCGGGGAACCAACGGGAATCCCGACAGGTCGAGAGCATCCGTGACGAGCCGGGGCCAGAGACGGACTGCCCTGCCGTCGGCCTCGAGGGGATGGTCGATCGGCCACCCGGGATGCACGGCGAGGGTCACCGTCAGCCCGTGGAGGGTCACCTCGTGCGATGCGAACCGCATGGTGCGGCCGTCCTGACGGACCGTCGGAAGCACCAAGCGGCGTCCGTTCCGCCAGCTCAGGTCCTCTGTCTCGGAGCGGGCCCGGTAGATCCACAAGGACAGGCCCTCCGGCGGGGAGCCACCGGTCACCGTCCAGCGGTAGAAGTCAGGCGGAGCCGGCTCGGGCCAGCGCATGTCGCGGTGGATCCGATCGATGATCGTGTTGGCGTAGTACACGCGCGGGTGCGGCAGCAGTAACCACGTCTTGAGGAACCACAGCGCGACGGCTGTCGTCTCGGCCGCGGTCAGCGCAGGCGGCGTCGGTGTGCCGAAGAGACCTCGAAGCGTTTCCTTCGCCGGCTCCTCGAAGCGTCGATTGAGCTCCGAGTTGCACTCCTCGCAGGCGGGCAGACGAACACGCGTCAGCTCTTGCTCGCGCACGGGTGTCGCCCCGTCGCGCCGGAGCAGCGGTTCGCCATTGAGGAACCAGCCGTACGGCCCGGGACCTCCGGGGTACTTCTCCAAGTACCACCTCGGCCAGACATGCTCGCCGAGCCTGCTCGAAGGGCGATGACCGCACAGCGCGCACATCGAGGCCGCAAAGGCCTTGGGCATATGTCACGCCTCTCCCCCGGGAACGCAGCGCTCGGGGTCATCCTCCTCCGACGACGGGCCGCGGGTGAGCGCCCGCAGCTCGGTGACGACGTCGGTGGCGACCGAGCCGAGCGACGTCAGCGCATCGGTCACCAGCCGGCGCACCCCGAGGACGTCGAGCCCGAGCGCCGCCCCGACGCCCGCGCCGGAATCCAGACCGCCCAGCTCACCGGAGGCCGGCGTCCGGTCCACCAGCTCGGGCGACCAGCGCATCGCGTCGCCCGACATCGACCAGTCACCCGTCGCACCGTCGATCGCGTCCGCAACGGGGTTCGCGCGCGCAGAGGAATCCATGGCGGCCTCCTGCCGGGGTCGCCTCCATGGTGCCCCCGAACGGCCCCGCCGGGAAGGCGGAAACGCTCAGAGGCGGGTCAGGGCGAGCAGCGCGATGTCATCGGGCCGGTGCTCCCCCGCCATCTCCGCCAGCAGCCGGTCGCACAGCGCGTCGGGGTCCGAGTCGGCCGAGCACGCCCGCGCCGCCACCTCGAGCAGCCGGTCCATCCCGGCGTCGATGTCGACGTCCCGGCTCTCCACCAGCCCGTCGGTGTAGAGCAGCAGCGTCGCGCCGACCGGCAGCTCACCCACCCACTCCTCCGCCGGCTGGTCGGCCCGCGGCGCACCGAGCATCCGCGTCGGCCGCACCGGCAGGAAGGACGCCGTCCCGTTCGCGCACACCAGCGGCGGCAGATGGCCGGCCGACGCCACCCGCAGCGCACCGGACACCGGGTCCAGCGTGCCGAACAGCGCCGTCGCCATTCGCTGCACCCCCAGCAGCGACCAGCTGTCCTGCAGCCGCTCGATGAGCTCGCTGGCCGTGGGCCCGTCAGCAGCCATCGCCCGCGAGACGCTGCGCAGCTGACCCATCGTCGCCGCCGCGGTGATGTCGTGCCCCACGACGTCGCCCACCGACAGGCCCACCAGACCCCCGGGCAGCAGGACGACGTCGTAGAAGTCACCGCCCACGGAGACACCCTGGGTCGCCGCGACGTACCGCACCGCCGTCCGCAGGCCAGGGATGGGCGGCGGATCCGTGGGCAGCAGGCTCTCCTGCAGCGTGTGCGACGTCCGGGACTCGAGCTCGAACCGCTGCGCCTTGTCCACGACCTGCGACATCTGCAGCGCCAGCTGCTCGACCACCTCCACGTCGGCGGGCGTGAACGGGGTGCGGTTCCGGTCGGCGGCGAACGTGAGGACGCCGAGCCGCCGCCCGTCGATCGCCATGGGCACGCTCACCACGCTGCTCAGCTCGAGCCGGTGCACCGCCGACCGCTGGGCGCCGTCGAGCGTCATCGACGCCAGCCCGGACTCGTCGACGTCGCGCACCCACTGCGTCCGCCCCTCTGCCAGTGCCCGTCGCCCGGGATGGTTCGGAGCCTGTGCCGCCAACTGGTCGCGCAACCCCTCCAGCAGCGGCTGCCGCTCCGGATCCCGGTGCCGGGCGGCCATGCGGGACGTCCCGTGCTCGGTCACCAGGTCGATCACGCAGATGTCGGCCAGCCGCGCGACGGAGAGGTCGGCCAACCGCGTCACCATGTCGTCGACGTCGACGGAGTCGGCCATGAGCCGCGCGGCGTCGAGCAGGAACGACAGCCGCTCCGCCTGGCGCACCGTCTCCTCGTGCAGGCGCACCCGCTCGAGCGCCTGCCCGGCCTGCCGGCCCAGCGTGTAGAGCAGGTCGATCTCCGTGGCGGGCAACTCGCGCCGCTGACCCGGCTCCACGAGGCTGATCAGCTGGCCGGGCGCCGCGTCGCCGAGCGCCAGCACCAGGACGCCCAGCCGCTTGCTGTCCGCCGAGACCGGCACGATCACCAGCTCGGTCAGCCCGGTCTCCGCCATCGCCACGGCCAGCCCCGGCTGGTCCTCCCCCAGCCGCTCGTCGAGCACGATCGAGCGCACTCCCTGCGCGAGCTCCAGCGCCAGCCGGCTGCCCGCTGCCTCCCGCAACCGGCGCAGCAGCTCTCGCGACACCCCTTCCCAGTGGATGGGCCGCAGCGCCGGCAGCACCGGGCCGGCCGGCTCGCCCTGGACCAGGACCAGCGCCGCGCCCCGCGCCTTGAGCGCGTCCCGGCCGCGCGCCACGATCACCGTGGCGACGTCCTCCTCGGTGCCCGCCGCGGCCAGGTCGAACACGACCTTCTGCACGGTCCGCGACCTCGCCTCGGACTCCTCGGCCAGACGCTGCGCGGCCAGCAGCTCCCGCTCGTAGCGCCGCCGCGCCGTCGCCTCGAACAACGTCGCCCGCACCAGCTGCGGCCTGCCGTCGGGTCCGCGCAGCTCCACGGCGTTCAGCAGGCAGGGCAGCAACGATCCGTCCAGGCGCTGGACGTCGATCGCGATCTCCCGCACCGCCCCCTGCATGCGCAGCAGCGGCACCAGGTGCGTCTCGTGGAAGACCCTGCCCCCGACGCTGAGCAGGTCCTGGAAGCGCTGGTCGAGCAGGTCCTCGGGAAGCCGCCCGGTCCAGGCGCAGAACGTCTTGTTCACCTTCACGATCCGGCCGTCGGGAAGGGTCGAGAGATAGCCCATCGGCGCGTTCTCGTAGAGGTCGGCCGGGTCGTCCTCCAGCAACCGGTCCAGCTGAGCCGAGGGGTCCACCGCGTCGCCGTCGCTCATCGGCCCCTCCTCACCGGTCGAGGAAGGCCCGGATCGCGGCGGTCGTCTCCTCCGGTGCGGAGAGCTGCGGCACGTGCCCGGTCGCGGACAGCCGCACCAGTTCGCTGCCGGGGATGTTCCGGTGCACGTACTCCCCCACCGCGTCCGGCGCGATCGCGTCCGCGCTGCACTGGAGGATCAGCGTCGGGACGGCGACGCCGGGCAGGTCCGCCCGGTTGTCCGACAGGAAGGTCACCCGGGCGAACTGGCGGGCGATGTCGGGCGCGGTGCGGCAGAAGCTGTTGGTCAGCTCCTCGGCCAGTTCGGGCCGGTCGCGGTTGCCCATGATCACCGGGGCCATGTCCGCCGACCAGCCCAGGTGGTTGCTGTCGAGGGCGTCGAGGAGGCCGGCGATGTCGGTGCGGCTGAACCCGCCCACGTAGTCGCCGTCGTCGACGTAGCGCGGGCTGGGCCCGATCAGGACCAGCGCCCCGAACAGCTCCGGCGCCTGGGCGAAGGCGAGCACCGCCATCATCGAGGCCACCGAGTGCGCGACCAGGACGACGTCGCAGAGCTCCAGCTCCCGGCAGATCTCCACGATGTCGCCGGCATAGCCCTCGAGAGAGCCGTACTTCTCCGGGTCGTAGGCCGACAGGTCCGATCTGCCCGAGCCCACGTGGTCGAACAGCACCACCGTGTGGTCGCGCTCGAACTCGGGAGCCACCAGCCGCCACATGGTCTGGTCGCAGCCGAAGCCGTGCGCGAAGACCATGGGCCGCCCACCGGGCACACCGGTGACGCACACCTTGTTCCGCGTCCCGACGCCAGCCACGCGGCCGACCGTAGTGGACCGGCCCGCGCCTGTCGCCGCTCTCCGGAACGACCCCGGACACGATTCGGTACCCGCGTCGCTCGCGCCGTCGGATCACCGACGGTCACGCCCGTGCGACGGCGTGCCGCGGACCGCCGCACGCGCCGGAAACCGGGCCGGATCCGTCCTCGAACGGGCTGACCGCCGACCGGCGCCGGGCCTAGCCTGCGCCGCATCCCGCTCCCCGAGCAGCTCGCACCGGACGCCGAACGAGGTGCCTCATGACCGCCGCCACGCTCAGCACGGACACCGTCCCGCGGCCCCGCCGCCCGGTCGACGACGAGCTCGCCACCGCCGCGGAAGGGCGCGCCGCCGGGTGGGAGCGGGTGGTCCACCGCCTGGTCCGCCGGGAGCTGGCGACCCTGGCCGACGTCGCCACGTGGGCACCGGACGGCGAGTGCGCGCGCACCGGCACGCTCACCTGCCACGCCGGGCTGATCGCGCGCGTGCTGCTGCACCACCACGCCGTCGAGCGAGGAGCTCTGTGGCCGGCCCTGCTGCGCGCCGTCCCCGACGAGGCGCGGGCCGCTGCGGAGGACGCGATCGGCGCCTGGACGCTGTCGTGCTCGCGCATCGACGCCCGGCTCCGGGACCTCGACACCGCCGCACGCCAGTGGGAGGTCGCCGGCAGCGCCGCGGCCCGGAACTCCTTCGCCGTCCTCTGCCGGACACTCGCCCAGGACGTGGCCGCGCAGACCGCCGAGGAGGAGGCGGGCGTGCTCCCCCTCCTCGACGCACACCTGAGCGACGAGGAGTGGACGGCGATCGGCCGCACCGTGCGGTGCGATCTCTCCGCCCGCCAGCGGCTGCTCGTCCTCGGACTCGCCCTGGAGGACTGCTGCGCCGGTGACCGTGCCCGGCTACTCGGTGGGCTCCGCCGCTCGACGCGGCTGGCGTGGCGGCTCTACGGCGGGAGCCGCTACCGCTCCGCCGTGGTGCGGCTGCGCGGCGCCCCGCCGGCGGTCTGACGCGTCAGTAGCGCGACGTGCCGCACCCGCGGCAGCGCTTGCGCGCGGCGGACACCTCCTGCGTGCAGTTGTCGCAGACCCAGGTGGTCCGTTCCTTGGTGGCTGTGCTCATGGCTGACTCCCCACGGTGGCCGGTACATCCGGAACGGTAGGAGCCGGAGATGTCCACGCGGTGACGCCGGAGTTGCCTTTCGGAGCCGGTCCGATCGGCGAGGCGGCCGATGAGTTCCGTACCCGCGGGCGGTCCTCTCCCCTGTGACGACCTTCGTACTGATCCCCGGGGCCGGCGGGCAGGCCCGGTTCTGGCGCCGCGTGGTCCCCGAGCTGGAGCGCCACGGGCACTCGGCCGTGGCCGTGGACCTGCCGTCGGACGACGACGCCGCCGGGCTGGAGGCCTACGCCGACGCCGTGGCCCGAGCGGTGGACGGACGAGGACCGGTCACGGTGGTCGGACAGTCGATGGGAGGTCTCACCGCACCTCTGGTCTGCCGGCGGCGGCCGGTGGAGGCGATCGTGCTGGTCAACGCGATGATCCCGCGTCCGGGCGAGACCGGCGGGGACTGGTGGACGGCGACCGGCCAGGACGCCGCCCAGGCCGCCTACTGGGCGCAGCTCGGGCTGGCCGGCGAGGCGGACGACTCCGCCGTCTACTTCCACGACGTGCCCGACGACGTCGTCGCGGAGGAGATGGCGCAACCGTTCGGCCAGTCCGGGCGCCCGCTCGAGGACCCCTGGCCCCTCGCTACCTGGCCCGACGTGCCCACCCGGGTGCTCGCCGGCCGCGACGACCGGCTGTTCCCGCTGGACTTCCAGCGCCGGGTGGCCGCCGAGCGGCTCGGGCTGCGGGCCGAGGAGGTTCCCGGTGGTCACTGCGCGGCGCTCAGCCGGCCCCGCGAGCTCGCCGAGGCGCTGGTCGTGCCCCGCTGAGGTGGCCGGGACCACCTGCGTCGCGCATGACACGACCGGGAAGATGGGCGCAGGATGGGCGGTTGCGCCGCAGGAGCGCAGCACGCCCCGGAACCGGCGCGCTCCACCCGGGACTCATGAAAGCGATGGCCGTTGTCGACAGTGCGAGACCCGGACGGGACCGACCCCGAGCTGGGAGCCGAGCAGCGCTACGTCGGCGACCTGTACCGCCGGCTGGACGAGGTCCGCGCCCGCACGGTGGGCCGGCTCGCCGACGCGCTTGCCCTCGTTCCGCACAACCCGCAGGCGATCGGTGAGCGCGAGGCCGCCGTCGAGCTGCACTCCCAGCGGATCGTCGCCCTCGACGCCGCCGACCACGGCCTCTGCTTCGGCCGCCTCGACCGGCACGACAGCGACGTCGCCCGCTACATCGGCCGGATCGGGCTCAACGCCGAGGACAGCCGCGAGGAGCCGCTGCTGATCGACTGGCGCGCCCCGGCGGCCCAGCCGTTCTACACCGCGACGCCGCTGCACGACCTCGGCGTCCGGCGTCGCCGGCACCTGAAGACCCGCGGCCGCACCGTCGTCCAGGTCACCGACGAGACCCTCGACCTCTCCGACCCCGACCTTGCCCAGCGCTCGGGCCTGGCCGGCGAGTCGGTGCTGCTGGCGGCCCTGAACGCCACCCGCACCGGCCGGATGAGCGACATCGTCCGCACCATCCAGGCCGAGCAGGACCGGATCATCCGCGCCGACCACCGCGGCGTCCTGGTGGTCCAGGGTGGGCCCGGCACCGGCAAGACCGCCGTCGCCCTGCACCGGGCCGCCTACCTGCTCTACACGCACCGCGAGCGGCTGGCCCGCAGCGGCCTGCTCATCGTCGGGCCCTCCCCCACGTTCCTGAGCTACATCGCCGACGTGCTGCCCTCCCTCGGCGAGACCGGCGTGGTGCTCACCGACCTCGGCGGGCTGCGGCCCGGCCTCGAGGCGCACGCCCAGGAGGCGCCGAAGGTCGCCGAGATCAAGGGTCGGGCCGCGATGGTCCGCGTGGTCACCACCGCTGTCCGCGACCGGCAGGCCGTGCTCGACAGGCCGGTGACCCTCGACATCGACGGCGTCGTCGTCCGCTTCGCCAAGGGCGACGCCGCCAAGGTCCGCAGCCGGGCGCGCGGGATGTCCCGGATGCACAACGAGGCGCGGCCGGCCGCCGTGCGCGCGGTCATCGATCTCGTGGCCCGCAAGTACGCCGACAAGCTCGGCGAGAACGTCATGGGCGGGGCGAACCTGCTCGGTGAGGACGACGTCGCGGCGCTTCGCCGGGAGGTCGCCGCCGAGCCCGCCGTGCACGCGCTGGCCGACCGGCTCTGGCCGCGGCTGACCGCCGAGCGGCTGATCGGCGAGCTCTTCTCGAACCGGCGGCGGCTGGAATCGGCCACCAAGGGCTGGTCCGAGGCCGACCGCGAGCTGCTGGTGCGCCCGGCCAACTCCCCCTGGACGCCGGCCGACGTGCCGCTGCTGGAGGAGGCCGACGAGCTGCTCGGCGTCGACGACTCCGCCGAGCGGAACCGCGAGCAGCGGGAGCGGCAGCGCAGTCTCCGGCACGCCCAGGAGACCCTCGACCTGCTGCACGGGTCCCGCTCCACCGACTGGGAGACCGAGGACGAGTCCGAGGAGCTCTCCGCGGGCGACCTGCTCGACGCCGAGGGGCTGGCCGGCCGGCACGAGGAGCGCGACACCCGCTCCACCGCCCAGCGCGCCGCGGACGACCGCACCTGGACCTACGGGCACGTGATCGTCGACGAGGCGCAGGAGCTCTCCTCCATGGCCTGGCGGGTCCTGCTGCGCCGGATCCCGACCCGGTCGATGACCCTGGTCGGCGACGTCGCCCAGACCTCCACCCTCGCCGGCGCGAGCAGCTGGCAGGAGGTGCTCGAGCCGCACCTGGGCAGCTCGTGGCGCCTGGAGGAGCTGACCGTCAACTACCGGACGCCGGCCGAGATCATGGCCGTCGCCGCCGAGGTGCTGATCGCGGGTGGCGCCGTCACCGCTCCCTCGGAGTCGGTGCGTTCCACCGGCGAGCTGCCGTGGTCGTGGCAGGTGCCCGCGGCGAACCTGCCGTCGGCGATCGCCGAGGCCGCCGCGGAGTTCGACGCCGCCCAGGGCACCCTCGCCGTCATCGTCCCGTTCAGCCGGCTGGACGAGGTCACCGCCGTCGTGCGGGCGATCGTGCCGAGCGCCTCGGTCGACGGCGACCTCACCGACGGCGCCGTGGTGATCACACCCGAGGGCAGCAAGGGGCTGGAGTTCGACTCGGTGCTGGTCGGGGATCCCGTCGGCATCATCGCCGAGGGCGTGCGCGGCCACAACGACCTCTACGTCGCGCTCACCCGCGCCACCCAGCGACTCGGGGTCGTGCACGCCGGAGAGCTGCCGCCGGAGCTCAAGGGTCTGGATCCCCGTTGATGGTCGGCCACCAGGCGCGGTGCCGCCCCTTCAGCGGGTGGCCGTCCAGCAGCACCTCGACGTCGGGGCCCAGCTCTCGCTGCACGTCGTAGGCCAGCGTCAGCAGCTCCCGCTGCTGCTGCTCCCCGAGGTGCTGCTCGGCCTCGGTCACCGGTGGGTCGTCACGGATCCAGGCGCCGGACAGCGACTCCTGCCGGTCCGTCCACGCCTCCAGCCGCGCGACGAGCTCCGCGGAGAGGCGAAGCTCGGCCGGGTCGAGCAGGTCGGTGCCGAGCACGCCGGGTGAGCGGTCGGCGATGATCGACGGGTACATGTAGTCCCACTCCAGCGACACCACCGTCGGCGGTCCCTCGCGCGGCTCGGGCACGCGGGGCCCGCCGTGCCGGTACCGGGAGCGGCGGCGGCTCGTCACCGCCCCAGCATGGCAGTCATGCGGTGCCGCTGACCCGGAGCACGACGCCGCTCCTCGGCCTGGCCGGAATGCGGTGCAGCGCGATCTCCAGGTCCTGCTCCGGCACCTCGATCTGGAGCCGGGCCAGCCGGACCGCCAGCGCGGACAGCAGCGCCACGGTGATCTGCTCGCCCGGGCAGCGGTGGTTCGTGCGCGGGTCGCCGCCGCCCTGCGGCACCAGCTCGAACTCGCCGATCTCCCGGTCGAGGAAGCGCTCGGGGCGGAAGACGTACGGGGTGTCCCAGAGCGCCGGGTCGTGGTTCTGCCCGTACAGGTCCAGCAGCACCATCGCGTTCTTCGGGATCGTCTGGCCGTCGTACTCCAGTCGCTGCGGCGCCCGCCCGCCGATGAACGGCGCGAACGGGTAGAACCGCCGCACCTCGTGCGCCCACGCCTCGGCGAACGCCGGGTCCCCGCTCGCCAGCTTCTCCCGGTTCGCCGGCCAGCGGATCAGCGCGTGCCCCGAGAAGGCCATGAACCAGGCGACCGCCGTCGTCGGCCGGATGATGTTGAGCAGCTCGACCGCGGCCACGCGGGAGGGCAGCTGCGTGCCGTCGGCGTCCCGGTGCCGGGAGACGACGTCGACCGCCGTCCCCTCCTCGACCTTCGTGGCACCGCTGCGCACGTCCTGGACCAGCTGGCCCAGCCACTTCTCCCGGCGACGGCGGGCCAGGCGCGCCCGGATGTGCCGCGGCCCGCCGGACGCGAAGCCGTCGACCATCGAGACCAGGTCACGGGCGAGGTCGGGCACCTCGTCGTCGCGCACCGGGACGCCGGTCCAGCGCGCCACCGAACCGGCCAGCACCCGCGCCGCCTCGTCGAACAGGACGATCTCGGGACGACGCGACCACTCCGGCACCGCCGCGTCCCAGGCCGCCGTCGTTCGCTGCACCAGCGAGGCGATCCCGTCCTCGCGCATCAGCAGCGCGACGAACATGGCCTTGCGCACCCGGTGCATCTCGCCGTCGAGGGTGTGCACCGCCCCCTTGCCGAACAGCGTGGCCTGCACCGGCTCCGGAATGGCCTTGGAGCGGCGGACGTGGTCCTCGTCGTAGAGGAACCGCGCGGCGTCGGGCCCCTCGATGCCGACCGCCGGCAGCCCGCCCAGCCGCACGCCGACCGAGCGCTGCCCGGTGCGGCGGCGCTCGTCGGGCAGCCAGGCATAGCCCTTCGCCAGCAGCTTCAGGCCGTTCTCCAGACGTGGCATGGACGCTGCCGTGCCCAGCGGTCCGAACGGGCAATCCCGATCAGCCGGGCCGCTGCTCCTGCGGGCGGTCGTCGCGGTCCCGCGTGGCGGTGTCCACGGGCACGTCGTCGACCGGCGCGGGATCACCGTCGGACGCGGTGCCGCCGTGCCCCAGCCGGCGCAGCAGGGCGGCCACCTCCGCTCCGGCGTCGCTCGACGTGTCCGCGGGCAGGCTCGCGGCGACCCGTCCCAGCGCCTCGGCGAGCGCGCGCTCCTCCTCGTCGAGCATGCCGCGGTAGGCCGGGTCGAGCAGGTAGCCGGTCGGGGGCGTGGACAGGCAGCCGATCAGGTCCAGCAGCACCTCCAGCCGCCGGGCCGCCTCGACCTCGGAGGAGCCGGCGGGGCCCATCGCCACGGTCTCCACGTCGCGCTCCCACAGCCGCGCGCGGGCGGCGTCCTCCCGCAACGCCAGGACCGTGCCGGTGCGCCGCGCCGTGCCCGAGCCCTGGATCTGCAGCGCGGTGCGCACCTGGTGGGCGATGCGGATCAGGTCGTCGTCCAGCATCGACGTCCCGACGAACAGCACGTGCCGGGTGAGCAGCAGCGAGTGCAGCACCCCGGCCAGCGCCGCCCCGGTGTTGCCGAACTGCAGGTACTCCTCGCGGGTCAGCACGACGCTCTCCGGATGCGCGGCGTCGCCGTGCAGCTTGAGCAGCCACGGCGCCCCGGGCTCCGCCTCGTCGAAGGGCAGCACCCGCACCTGCCGGCCGATGTCGCTCGCCGCGAGTTCCACCAGCGGGTCGTAGTTGGTGGTCACGAACTCCTGCACCGGCAGGTCGGCGATCAGTGCGTGCGCCAACGCGTAGGGCCCAGGACCGAACCGCTCCTCGACGAACGCCTCCAGCTTCTCCGTGCCCAGCTCCCGCGCCAGCAGCGCCGCCGAGTCCTGCGCCGGGAGCCGCGAGAGCCCCTCGCGCAGGCCGTCGTCCAACCCGGAGCGGGCGGCCAGCTCGTCGACCAGCTGCTCCCAGGTGGGCAGCCCGGCCGCGGCGCTCACCCCGGCGCCGATGAACAGCGCTAGCTGCCCCCGGCGCGCCCGCTCCCCCATCTCCTCGGCCAGCTCGCGCAGGTGCCCCGGCAGGTCCCAGCCGCCGTCCTCCCCGCGCCGCACCCGCTGGGCGGCGGCCAGGTCGCTCGGACCCCGCAGCACCAGCGCGACGTCGAAGCCGTGCTCCCGCGCCGCCGTCCGCAGCACCGGCAGCAGTTCCCGCAGCAGCGCACCCCGCTCCCCCGCCGCGCCGCCCCACCCGGTGCCCAGCGCCGGCAACCCGACCAGCCGCCGGGCCCGGCCGTGCACCGGCTTCGTCACCTCGCGTCGGGCGACGGCGTCCAGCGCCTGCCGGGCGCCGTCGAGCAGCCAGGGCAGCCCGCGGCCGCGATCGTCGACCGTGTCGACCAGCCAGGCGCGCCGGGCACCGCTCGTGGGGACCTCGAGCACCCGCTCGTCCGCGGCCCACGACAGGCCGACGCAGTCACCCTCCTCGCGCTCCTCGGTGATCAGCTCCGACGGCAGCAGGGACCGCCAGCTGCGCGCCACCCGCAGCGACCGGTCGGTGGGCACCAGGACGTCGTCGCACGACAACCGGGTGAGGTCCGCGCCGACGACGAAGACGTGTCCGCTCACCCGCGAACCCTTCCCCAGGGCCCGCGGCCTATGCCTGGGTCAGGAGCCGCAACCGCCGGCGCCGCAGGCGCAGCCACCGCAGCCGGAGCGCACCGGGGCGGGGTCCGGCTGGGCGCCCAGGGTGCGCAGGTTGGCCGCGCCGATCAGCAGCGGCAGTGCGAGCACCGCGACGCCGAGCGCGGCGACGACGGTGGCGAGGTCCGCGGCGCGGTTCCAGTCCTGGGCCAGCCCGGTGACGACCAGGAGCGCCGTCACCAGCAGGGACCAGACGAGCAGCGCCTGCCCACCGCGGCGCGCGGTCCCGCCCCGGGCGAGCAGACCGGCGGAGGCTCCCAGCAGCGCCAGCGGCACTCCGACGAGCAGCACGGTGGCGCTGAGAGCGGCGGAGCTCAGCGCCACGACCAGGCCGGCGATCCCCGCGGCGAGGGCGACGGCGCCCATCGGGCGCGCCCGGCCGGCGAGCTCGCCCTCGCCCACCCCCGCGCCCCGGACCAGCGACAGGCCGCGGACGGCGAGGACGACGCCGAGCGCCCCGACCAGCAGCCGCGCTCCGGCGGCGTCCCAGGCGACCGCCAGGACGGCGATCGCGATCAGCGCGACACCGAGCGCCGCCCAGCGGGGCCAGGTGCGCCGGGCCACGGCGGGGGTCGCCATCCCCGCGGTGGTCGCCGACAGGATTCCGGTTGCGTTCGCCACGGGCCCAGTGTCCCTCACCCGAGGCAGTGACCGGGGAGGCACCGGACCGTGGTCCGTGCCACGCTGATCATCTTCACCCCCCGAGCCAGGAGGAACCATGAGCGTGCGGTCAGCAGGGGGTGTGGCAGGGCAGGCCGGCAACAGCGATGCGCTGGAGCACCTCGCCCGCATCGGGTTGATCGCCTACGGGCTGGTGCACCTCCTCATCGCCTGGCTGGCGCTCCAGCTGGCCTGGGGTGGGGGCGGGCAGCAGGCCGACCAGTCCGGCGCGCTGGCCACCCTCGCGCAGCAGCCGCTGGGCAAGCCGCTGCTGTGGGTGCTGGCACTCGGACTGCTCGCGCTCGCCGTCTGGCAGGCCGCCGAGGTGCTGCGCTGGCGGTCCGGCTGGTCGGCCTCCGGCAAGGCCCGGACGAAGGCCGTGCGCAAGAGCGGCAGGGCGGTCGTCAAGGCGGTCATCTACCTCGCGCTGGCGGTGCTCGCGATCCGGTTCGCCACCGGCGGCGGTCAGAACAGCAGCTCCTCGCAGCAGCAGACCACCGCCGGCGTCTTCGGCTGGCCGGCCGGTCGCTGGCTGGTCGGGATCGCCGGGCTGGTCCTCATCGGGGTCGGCGCCTACCACGTCCACAAGGGCGTCACGAAGCGCTTCCTCAAGGAGATCGACCTCAGCGACTGCCCGCCGGCCGCCACCCGGCTGGTCACCCGTCTCGGGCAGGTCGGCTTCCCCGGCAAGGGCGTGGCGCTCGCGCTCGTCGGCGGCCTGCTCGTCTGGGCGGCGGTCACCTTCGACCCGGCCAAGGCCTCCGGGCTCGACGGCGCCCTGCACACGGTGCTGCAGGCGCCGGCCGGCCCGTTCCTGCTCACGCTGGTCGCGCTGGGCATCGCCGCGTTCGGGGCGTTCTGCTTCGTCCGCGCCCGCTATCCCGAGCGGACCTAGGCGGCGTGCCCGCCGCCCGCTCCCTGCTGGAACGGGTGCGCTCCGCCGTCGACCGGGCCCGGGAGGTCACCGACCACCCGGTGCTCACCCACCTGGCCCGCGTCGGCCTCGTCGCCTACGGGGCGATGCACCTGCTCATCGCGTTCCTGGCCGCCCGGATGGCGCTGGGCCTCCGTGGCGCGGACGCCGACCAGACCGGTGCGCTGCAGACCGTCGGCCAGGGTCCCGGCGGGCGCGCCCTGCTCTGGGCCATCGGGCTCGGCCTGATCTGCCTCGGCCTCTGGCAGGCCGCGGAGATCCTGCTCTGGTGGCGCGGGCTGCTCGACTCCACCCGCCGGCGCCGCACCGCCGTCGTCTGCGCGAAGTGCCTGGTCAAGGGCGGGGTGTACGGCTTCCTCGGGATCACCGCGCTGCTGTTCGCCTTCGGTCTGGAGTACGAGGCCGACGAGCGGCTGCCCGAGCTCACCGAGGAGGTGCTGGAGATCCCCGGAGGCAGCCTGGCGGTGTACGTCGCCGCGGCCGGCGTCGTCGCGGTCGGGCTCTACACGCTGGCCCGCGGGATCACCGGCGGCTTCATGAAGGACATCGACCTGCCCGCCGCCCCCGACCGCTGGGAGCCGCTGATCGAGGGCATCGGCCGGGTCGGCTACCTCGCCAAGGGCATCGCGTTCGGCCTGGTCGGCGTGCTGCTGTGGCGGGCGGCGGGTTCCTCCGACGTCACCGACGCCACCGGCCTGGACGGCGCCATGACCGCCATCGCCGGGGTCTCCGCCGGACCCTGGCTGCTGGCCGGGACCGCGGTCGGGTTCGCCGCGTTCGGGGTCTACGCCCTCGCCCGCGCGCGGTATCCCGACCGCGATCCCAGCAGTTGATCCGTCTTCTTCAGTTTCGGGGGCCGCCGGCGGCGTAGACGACCTGACCGGAGATGAAGCCGGCGCCCTCGCTCACGAAGAACGAGACCAGGTGCGCGATGTCCTCGGGGACACCGGCGCGCGCGACGGGGATCGCCGCGGCGCGCTTGGCCACGTAGGACTCCCAGTCCTCGCCGATGCGCTCGGCCGTGGCCTTGGTCATCTCGGTCTGGATGAAGCCCGGCGCGATCGCGTTCGCGGTCACCCCGAACTTGCCCAGCTCGATCGCCAGGGTCTTCGTGAACCCCTGCAGGCCGGCCTTCGCCGTGGCGTAGTTGGCCTGGCCGCGGTTGCCCAGCGCCGAGGTCGACGACAGGTTCACGATCCGGCCGAACTTCGCCTCGATCATGTGCTTCTGCGCCGCCCGCGTCATGAGGAACGAGCCGCGCAGGTGCACGTGCATGACCACGTCCCAGTCGGCGTCGCTCATCTTGAACAGCATGTTGTCGCGGGTGACGCCGGCGTTGTTCACCAGCACGACCGGCGGGCCGAGCTCGGCGGCGATCCGGTCGACGGCGGCCTGCACCTGGTCGGCGTCGCCGACGTCGGCACCGACGGCGAGACCCCGGCCGCCGGCGGCCTCGATCGCCTGCACGGTGCCGCGGGCGTCGTCCTCCTTCAGGTCGACGACGGCGACGGCGAAGCCGTCGGAGGCCAGCCGCAGCGCGGTGGCGGCCCCGATGCCGCGGGCGGCACCGGTCACGATCGCGACGCGGGCCATCAGGAGGCCACCCGCTCGAAGAGAGCCGCCAGGCCCTGACCGCCACCGATGCACATCGTCTCCAGGCCGTAGCGGGCCTCGCGACGGTCCATCTCGCGCAGCAGCGTGGCGAGGATGCGGCCGCCGGTGGCGCCGACCGGGTGGCCCAGCGAGATGCCGGAGCCGTTGACGTTGGTGCGGTCCCAGTCGGAGTCGGTGAAGCCCCACTCCTGGGCGACGGCGAGGACCTGGCTGGCGAAGGCCTCGTTGAGCTCGATGAGGTCGACGTCGGCGAGCGTGATGCCGGCGAGGTCGAGCGCCTTGGCGGTGGCCGGGACCGGGCCGATGCCCATGGTCTTCGGCGGCACGCCGCCCACGCCCCACGAGACCAGGCGGGCCAGCGGGCGCAGGCCCAGCTCGGCGGCCTTCTCCGGAGTGGTGACGATCGCGATCGCCGCGCCGTCGTTCTGGCCGGACGCGTTGCCGGCGGTGACCGTGGCCTGGTCGTCGTCGCGACCCATGATCGGGCGCAGCTTGGCGAGGGTCTCGACGCTGGAGTCGGGGCGGATGTGCTCGTCGCGGTCGACCACGACCTCGCTCTTCCGCTGCTTCACCGTCACCGGGACGATCTCGTCGGCGAACCGGCCGGCCTCGGTGGCGGCGGCGGCGCGCTGGTGGCTGCGGACCGCGTACTCGTCCTGCGCCTCGCGGGAGATCTTGTACTCGCGGCGCAGGTTCTCCGCCGTCTCGAGCATGCCGCCGGGCACCGGGTGGTTCTGGCCGCCCGCGGTGACCCGGCCGCGCGCCAGGCCGTCCTGCAGGAGGACGCCGGGGCCGGCCTTGACGCCCCAGCGCATGGCCGTGGAGTAGAAGGGCGCGTTGCTCATGGACTCCGCGCCACCGGCCAGGACGACGTCGGAGGCGCCGGACTGCACCTGCATCGCGGCGTAGACGACGGCCTGCAGCCCCGAACCGCAGCGGCGGTCGATCTGCAGACCGGAGGCCGTCACCGGGAGACCGGCGTCCAGGGCGGCGACGCGGCCGATGGCCGGGGCGTCCATGGTCGGGTAGCAGTGCCCGAGCAGCACGTCGTCGACCGACTCCGGCGGCAGCCCGGTGCGCTCCATCAGTGCCCGGATGACCGTGGCGGCCAGCTCCTGGGCGGGGACGTCGCGCAGCGAGCCCCCGAATCCGCCGACCGGCGTTCGCAGGGGCTCGCAGATGACCGCATCCCGCACGGGAGTCCTCCTCGTAGATCCGCCTTCGGCCCCGGACGGGCCGGACTACGGGTCCGAGTCTGCCCCGCCCCCAGGAGCACCGCGCGCAGAGGCCCCCACCGGCGAACCGGCAGGGGCCTCTGTGACGCGCAGGTCAGGAAGCGAGCGACTGAACCCGCTGGCCACCGAGCAGGTTCCACAGCCCGGTGATCTCCATCGGGCGGATGACCGCGCGGGTGGCGGCGAGCACGCGGAGCTCGACGGAGGCGGCCGTGGCGTGGCGGTGGAGGGTCGCGAGCGCACAGAGGCCGGCGGAGTCGAGGAAGGTCACCGCGGTGAGGTCGAGGGTGACCTCGCGGGCTCCGGCGTCGAGCAGCTGCTCGACGCGCTCGCGGAACTTCGGCGCGGTGGTGCAGTCGACCTCGCCCGTGGCCGCGATGCGGGGCAGGGCGGCGGGGCCCGACACGACGAGCGTGACAAGACCCAGGTCGAGGACGTCGGTAGAACGGAAGTCGTCAGACATGGAATGACGGTCGAGCGAAGAAGCGGTCACGGATGTGCCCCTCTCGGGCGTGTACCGGACCAGTGAGCCTGCGGGCGCGAACACGACGACCAGCACTGGCAAAACACGGCTGCTGTTGAACCGTCCACCCGACCGTAGGGACCGGATGGTCCAGGCGCAAGGCCGGCAAGGTCACGACACTCCCGGGGAACAGCCCCGGTGAGACCAGCGTTACGTCGCCGCGGCCCGGTTCCCAGGCGGAGGCGGCGGATACTGGGCGGGTGACCCAGGGCAGCCCGTCGTCCCGCACCGTCCCACCCCTCCTGGTGGTGGCCGTCGTCCTGGGCCTCGCCGTCGCGGGCGGTTCGTTCCTGGTGCTGGACCCCTACCTCGCCGCGTTCGTGGCGATCGTCCTGGTGGTCGGGGTCGCCATGGCCGTCCTCGCACACGACTGGGACTCCCACGAGACCTTCGAGGAGCGCGAGCTCGTCCGGGCCCGCAAGCGCCAGGAGAAGTGGGACCGGAACGCCGGTGCGCGCGCCAAGGACCGGGCGCGCTGGGAGGCCCACCAGGCCCGCAAGGCGGCCCAGGAAGGCTCCGACTAATCCGCTCGACACGTCGGCGGAGGCGGGCCTACGGTGCTCGCCATGCGGTACTTCGTGCGGATGCGCACCTCCTGAGCTGACGCTGCCGCGGGCCGGACTTCTTCCGCCCGCCGTCCGCGCCCGGTCCTGCCGGGCGCTCGCTCCCTCGCGTTCCCGGCGGGCCCCGGTGGCCCGCGGACGCCCTGTGCCCCTTCCCCCCGCGGAGGTACCCCTTGTCACGCCCTGCCCCTCTCAGCCACGCGCCCGCCGCCGATGCCCGCGCCGCACTTCCGGAGTCGGAGGCCGCCGCCTTCGACCGCCTCGCGCACGCCGTGCTGGCCTCCCCCTCGGCTCCGCTCGGTCCGCTGCTGCGCTCCCAGCTGCCCGGAACGGCCGGCGTCCGCTGGCTGCACCAGGAGAACCTCGTCCCCACCACCCGGCCGACGGCGCTGACCAGCGATCAGTGGCTGTCGCTGTTCTCCAGCTGGACCGCGGTGGCGCCCGCGCCGGGCTCCGGGAGCCCCGGTGTCCGGAAGAAGGGTGGCCGTCCGGCCACCCACGGCCACGCCCCCGGCGCCTCCGGCATCCCGCGCTGGGGCCAGTAGTAGAAGGACCCCGCTCCCTCGTCTCACCTGTCACCTTCGGGTGAGGCGAGGGTTCGGCGCGCCGTCGAACGGGCAGGGGTGCGGCGAGGACCGGCGGGGATCGCCGGCGGGAGAGAGGCAGGTCGCGTGGCGCTGTGGCAGTCCGCGCGCCCACCGCACGCCTTCCCCGAGGTCTGGTGCCAGGAGCTCGGCGGGCTGGGCGAGCTCGCGGCGCTCCGGGCACGGCTGCGCGCATCCATGACCGGCAGCCCCACCGTGCGCGACCCCGAGCAGGACCACTGGTCCGAGCAGCTCGTCCTGATCGCCGACGAGCTCACCTCCAACGCCCTCCGGCACGGTGGCGCACCCGTCGCGGCGGTCCTCGGCCGCCGTGACGACCAGTGGCTGATCGCCGTCCGCGACTCCGCCGCCGACGTCCCGCCGTCCCCTGCGCAGGGCCGCGACCCGGGCCTCGGCGGGTTCGGCCTCTACCTCGTCGCCGACCTCTCCACGGCACACGGCTGGTACTCCGAGCCCGGGCTGAAGACCGCCTGGGCCGTCGTCGACGGCAGCGACCGGAGCGCCTGACCCCGACCGGGCGACCCACGCCGCGATGCCTGTCCCCCGCGGGTAACGTGCATCACCATGTCGCTCGCCGAAGAGTTGGACGCCGTCGACGCCGGTACCGCGGGGACCGTCGACCGCCACAGCACGACCGAGACCTTCGAGTCCACCGCCCCCGCCAGCGGTGCGGTGGTCGGCGTCTTCCCGGTGCACGACGCCGCCGCGGTCGAGGAGACCGTCGCCCGGGCGCGCACCGCCGCGGAGCAGTGGGCAGCGCTGGGCTGGGACGGGCGCAAGCAGCGCCTCTCGGCCTACCGCGGCTACCTCGCCCGGCGCATGCACGAGCTGGCCGACCTGGTGCACCGGGAGAACGGCAAGCCGCACGCCGACGCGATCCTCGAGATCACCCTGGCCGTCGACCACCTCGCCTGGGCCGGCGGGCACGCCCGCAAGTCGCTCGGCCCCCGCAAGGTGCCCACCGGTCTGCTGGCCGCGAACCACACCGCGTACCTGGAGTACCAGCCGCTGGGCGTCGTCGGCGTCATCGGCCCGTGGAACTACCCGGTGTTCACGCCGATGGGCTCGATCGCCTACGCCCTGGCCGCCGGCAACGCCGTCGTCTTCAAGCCCTCGGAGTACACCCCCGCCGTGGGTGCCTGGCTGGCGGCTGCCTGGCGGGCCGCCGTTCCGGACGTGCCCGACGCCTTCCAGCTGGTCACCGGCTTCGGCGAGACCGGCGCCGCGCTGTGCCGTGCGCACGTCGGCAAGATCGCCTTCACCGGCTCGGCCGCGACCGGCAAGAAGGTCATGGCCACCTGCGCCGAGACCCTCACCCCGGTGCTCATGGAGCTCGGCGGCAAGGACGCGATGATCGTCGACGACGACGCCGACGTGGTCGCCGCCGCCGACGCCGCCGTCTGGGGCTCGATGAGCAACGGCGGGCAGACCTGCATCGGCATCGAGCGGGTCTACGCCACCGAGGCCGTCTACGACCGCTTCGTCACCGAGGTCACCAACCAGGTCCGCAACCTGCGCCCCGGCTCCGACGGCGAGGCGACCTACGGCCCGATGACCATGCCGTCGCAGATCGACATCGTGAACCGGCACGTCGCCGACGCGACCGCCGCGGGCGCCCGCGTGGTCACCGGCGGCACCGACGCCGACGCCTACCCGGCCGAGGGCTACGTCGCCCCGACCGTGCTGCTCGACGTCCCCGAGAACTCCTCGGCGGTGCAGGAGGAGACCTTCGGCCCCACGATCACGATCACCAGGGTGCGCGACGCCGAAGAGGCCCTCGCGCGGACCAACGCCACCACGTACGGCCTCGCCGGGTCGGTCTTCTCCAAGTCCAAGGAGCGCGGCCTGGACCTCGCCCGCCGGATGAAGAGCGGCATGACGTCGGTGAACTCCGTGCTGACCTTCGCCTCGGTCCCGGCGCTGCCCTTCGGCGGCGTCGGCGACTCCGGATTCGGCCGTATCCACGGCGAGGACGGGCTCAAGGAGTTCACCCGCGCCAAGGCCATCACCCGGCAGAACTACGCCCTGCCGGTCAACCTCATGAGCTTCAGCCGGCCCGCATCGGCCGCCGACGCCCTCGCCCGCGTCATGGGCATGGTCCACGGAAAGCACCGGTGAACGCCCCCATGGCACACGAGGAGTACGACGTCGTCGTCGTCGGGGCGGGTTCGGCCGGCAGCGCGCTGGCCGGGCGGCTCACCGAGGACCCCTCGCTGCGGGTCCTCCTGCTCGAGGCCGGCGGCGACGACAAGGTGCTCGAGGTCCAGGCCCCGGCCGGCCTCTACAAGGTCTGGCGCACGCGGCTCGACTGGAACTACACGACCGACGAGCAGCCCGGCCTCGGTGGCCGCAAGCTCTTCTGGCCGCGCGGGAAGCTGCTCGGCGGCTCGTCGTCGATCAACGCGATGATCTACATCCGCGGCGCCAAGGCGGACTACGACGAGTGGGCCGAGCTCACCGGCGACCCCTCCTGGTCCTACGACCAGGTCCTCCCGCTGTTCAAGCGGATGGAGGACAACTCCCGAGGAGCCGACGAGTGGCACGGCGTCGGCGGCCCGCTCCGGGTAGAGGACCTCCGCAGCCCGCACCCCTGGACCGAGGCCGTGGTCGAGTCGGCGGTGGCCGCCGGCTACCAGCGCAACCCCGACTTCAACGGCGCCTCGCAGGAGGGGGTCGGGCCGTACCAGGTGACGCAGAAGCGCGGCCGCCGCTGGTCGGCCGCCGACGCCTACCTGCACCCCGCCGCCGGGCGGCCGAACCTGACCGTGAAGACCGGCGCCCTGACCACCCGCGTGCTCGTCGAGAGCGGCCGCGCGACCGGCGTGGAGTACCGCTGCGGCGGCCAGCTGCACACGGTGCGGGCGACCCGCGAGGTCGTCCTCTCCGGCGGTGCGGTCAACTCCCCCCAGCTGCTCATGCTCTCGGGCATCGGCCCGGCCGAGCACCTGCGCGAGGTCGGCGTCGACGTCGTCCACGACCTGCCCGGCGTGGGCGGCGGCCTGCAGGACCACCCGCTGGTCCCGGTGGTCTGGAACACCCGCTCGGGCACGTCGCTGCGCCTGGCCGAGACGCCGCTGAACGTGGCGCGCTGGAAGCTGACCGGCCGCGGGCCGCTCACCTCCAACCTCGCCGAGGCGGGGCTGTTCACGAAGTCGAACCCGGACGTGACCGAGCCGGACCTGCAGATGCACTTCCTTCCGGTGAAGTTCTGGAAGCAGGCGGAGATCGACCCGGACGCCGAGGCCTTCACCGCCGCCGTCGTGCTGGTGCACGTGCACTCGCGCGGCTCGGTGCGGCTGCGTTCGGCCGACCCGACGTGGGCGCCGGCGATCGACGCCGGTTACCTCACCGACGAGCGCGACCTCGACGCGCTGGTCTCCGGCGTCGAGCAGGCGCGGCAGATCGGCGCCACCGGCCCGCTGTCGTCGGTGCTGGCCGACGAGTGGTCGCCCGGCAGCGCCACGCAGGGTCGCGAGGCGTTGCGGGAGAAGGTGCGCGACACCCTCGAGTCGCTGTACCACCCGGTGTCGTCCTGCCGGATGGGCGCGGGCGACGGTTCTGATCCCATGGCCGTCGTCGACTCGCAGATGCGGGTGCACGGCATCGAGGGCCTGCGGGTCGTCGACGCCTCGGTCATGCCGACGCTGGTGCGGGGCAACACGAACGCCCCGACGATCATGCTCGCCGAGCGGGCCGCCGACCTGATCCTGGGTCGCATCCCTGCGGCGCAGCTGGCCGCCTCGCGCTGACGCGGTAGCCGACCAGGCCGTCAGCCGTGGGCCTGGTCGGCGGCGGCCGTCACCGGATCGGTCGGCAGCGCGGTCTTCGGCGGCGCCGGCCGGTTGCGGCGGATCGAGATCGACATGACCGCCGCCGCCATGCAGAAGCCGCCGGCCAGGAACCAGGCCAGGTCGTAGGAGCCGGTGACGTCGCGGATGACGCCCCCGCCGAACGCCGCCACCGCCGCGCCCAGCTGGTGCGAGGCGAACACCCACCCGAACACGATCGGCGCGCGGGCGCCGAAGTGCTCCCGGCACAGCGCGAGGGTCGGCGGCACCGTGGCCACCCAGTCCAGGCCGTAGAAGACGATGAACGCGATCATGCTGACGTGCAGGTCCGGCCCGAACAGCGGCGGCAGCAGGAACAGCGAGAACCCGCGCAGCCCGTAGTAGGCCAGCAGCAGCACCCGCGGATCGACCCGGTCGGTCAGCCAGCCCGAGAGCACGGTGCCGGCGATGTCGAAGATCCCGACGACGGCGAGCAACCCCGCGGCCGTCGTCACCGGCATGCCGTGGTCGTGCGCGGCCGGGATGAAGTGCGGCTGCACCAGCCCGTTCGTCGACAGCCCGCAGATGAAGAAGCCGCCGGCCAGCAGCCAGAACGGACGGCGCCGGGCCGCCTCGAGCAAGCCGGTGACCGCGGTCCGGGCGGCTCCGGCGCGCACCGGCTCGGTGTCCTCCGAGATGCGGTCGTCCGCCGCCGTGCCGCCGTAGGGCACGACGCCGAGGTCGCGCGGCCGGTCGCGCAGCAACCAGGCCACCAGCGGGACGACGGCGAGCGCCGCGGCCGTGGTGCCCAGCGAGGCCGACCGCCAGCCCCAGTTCTGGTCCGCCCACGCCACCAGCGGGAGGAACACCAACTGCCCGGTCGCGCCACCGGCGGTGAGGACGCCGGACACGAGACCCCGGCGGGCCACGAACCAGCGACCGGTCACCGTCGCGACCAGGGAGAGCGCCATCGAGCCGGTGCCCAGCCCGACGGCGAAGCCCCACAGCAGGATCAGCTGCCAGCTCGTCGTCATGAAGACCGTCAGTCCGCTGCCCAGCGCGGTGAGCAGCAGCGCGGAGATCACCACGCGGCGGATGCCGAAGTTCTCCATCAGCGCGGCGGCGAACGGCGCGGTGAGCCCGTAGAGCGCCATGTTGACCGCGACCGCCGCCGAGATCGTCGACACCGACCAGCCGAACTCGTCGCGCAGCGGATCGATCAGCACCCCCGGGACCGCCCGGAAGGCGGCGGCACCGACCAGCGCCAGGAAGGTCACCGCCGCGACCCACCAGGCGGGGTGGATGCGGGAGGTGCGCGGCGCGGCGGTGCTCGTCACGGAGCCCAGCATGGCCGACGGCGCAGCCGCCCTGACAGCGCCCCGGCTGCCCTGCTCCGCAGCGATCCGGCCTCACCCGATGTGACCTGACACTCCCCCGCAATCGGACCGCGGACGGGCCCGGTCTGGTTGAGTGGTCGATACCGGCGCCGCCCTCGCTCATCCGGAGCGGCAGGAATCGACGTCGGGCCTAGGCTGCGCCACCGAGGCGCGCCAGGCTGACCGACGTCTCGCCGACGATGTGAGCCCGCCCTGCGCATGCGCAGGAGCGTTGCGCTCGCCCGTGCCGAGGTGCTCGTGCGGCCACTCGAGTGTCGAGGAACCGATGACTTCGCAGAACACCACCCCGTCCACCCCCGCCGCTGACGGGCGGCCCCGCCGTCGTCGCGGCGGCCGTGGCCGTGGCACCGGCGCCCGCCCCGCGGGCGAGCAGCAGGACACCCAGCAGACCCCCGTGGCCGCCGCCCCGGCCGCCACCGTCGTCCCCGTCGGGTCCGACGCCACCGTGCTGCCGACCGACACCACGTTCGCCGCGCTCGGCGTCCCGGCGCCCCTGGTCGAGGTCCTCTCGGCCAGCGGCATCGACGCGCCGTTCCCGATCCAGGTCGCGACGCTGCCCGACAGCCTCGCCGGGCGTGACGTGCTCGGCCGCGGCCGCACCGGCTCGGGCAAGACCCTCGCCTTCAGCATCCCGCTGGTCGCCCGCCTCGCCGCGTCGGACAGCAAGCGCCAGGCCAAGCGGCCGCGCGCGCTGATCCTGGTGCCGACCCGCGAGCTGGCCAACCAGGTCGCCGCCGTCGTCGACCCGATGGCCCGCGCCCTCGGGATGAAGACGACGACGATCTTCGGTGGCGTCGGCCAGAACCCGCAGGTGCAGGCGCTCGCCGGTGGCCTCGACGTCGTCATCGCCTGCCCCGGCCGGCTCGAGGACCTCATCAAGCAGGGCCACTGCGATCTCGGCGCCGTCGAGATCACGATCCTGGACGAGGCCGACCACATGGCCGACCTCGGCTTCCTGCCCGGCGTGAAGCGCCTCATGGACCGCACCCCGAAGGTCGGCCAGCGGCTGCTCTTCTCCGCCACGCTGGACAACGGCGTCGACGTGCTGGTCAAGCGCTACCTGAGCAACCCGATCACGCACTCGGTCGACCCGGCCGTGGCCCCGGTCAGCACCATGACCCACCACGTCTTCCGCGTCGACGCCACCGACAAGGCCCGCATCGTGCAGGAGCTCGCCTCCGGTCTCGGCCGCAGCGTGCTGTTCACCCGCACCAAGCACCAGGCGAAGAAGCTGGCCAAGCAGCTGACCGCGGCCGGCGTCCCCGCCGTCGACCTGCACGGCAACCTCAGCCAGAACGCCCGCGAGCGCAACCTCGAGGCGTTCACCACCGGCGACACCCGCGTGCTCTGCGCGACCGACATCGCCGCCCGCGGCATCCACGTCGACGACGTCGCCATCGTCGTGCACGTCGACCCGCCGGCCGAGCACAAGGCCTACCTGCACCGCTCGGGCCGCACCGCCCGCGCCGGCGCCGAGGGCGCCGTCGTCACCATCGCCACGCCCGACCAGGCCGGCGAGGTCCGCACGCTGGCCCGCCAGGCCGGCATCACCCCCGAGGTCTCGGCGATCAAGCCCGGCGCCCGGGAGATCACCGCGCTGATCGGCCCGGCCGCGCCCTACGTGGAGCCGGCCCCGGTGGTCGAGCAGCCGCAGCAGCAGGGTGGCGGCGGTCGCCGTCGCAGTGGTGGCGGTGGTGGTGGCGGCGGTCGCTCCGGGAGCGGCGCGCCGAAGGCCGCCTCCTCCTCCGGTGGCTCCCGCGGCGGCTCCGGCTCCGCCCGGGCCTCGGGTCCGGCGCGCACCCGCGCCGAGCTCGCCGCCCGCGCGGGCTCGTCGTCCGCGGCGTCGTTCAGCTCGCGCTCGCGCCGCGGCAGCCGCTGACCGTCCTAGCTCAGCATGAGGGGTCCTGGCGCACCCGCGAAGGTGTGCCAGGACCCCCCGTGATCAGGAGACCAGATAAACAACGCGCGCAGATGGCCCGGGAGAAGGCGCCGTCGCACGCGGCCGCCCGGGGGTCGAAGGCCAGCCGGCGCACGAACTCCAGCGCCTCGGGCGCACCCACCAGCCGGTCCATGCCGGCGTCCTCCCACTCCACCGAGATCGGCCCGTCGTAGCCGATGGTGTTGAGCATCCGGAAGCAGGCCTCCCACGGGACGTCGCCGTGCCCGGTGGACACGAAGTCCCACCCGCGCCGCGGGTCGGCCCAGGGCAGGTGCGAGCCCATCCGGCCGTTGCGCCCGTTGCCGACCTGCTTCTTCGCGTCCTTGCAGTCGACGTGGTAGATCCGGTCCTTGAAGTCCCAGATGAAGCTGACCGGGTCCAGGTCCTGCCAGACGAAGTGCGACGGGTCCCAGTTCAGGCCGAACGCCTCGCGGTGCCCGATCGCCTCCATGGTGCGGACCGTCGTCCAGTAGTCGTAGGCGATCTCCGACGGGTGCACCTCGTGCGCGAACCGCACCCCCACCTCGTCGAAGACGTCGAGGATCGGATTCCAGCGGTCGGCGAAGTCGCGGTAGCCGTCCTCGATCATCGAGTCGGGCACCGGCGGGAACATCGCCACGGTCTTCCAGATCTTGGAGCCGGTGAAGCCGACGACGGTCTTCACGCCGAGCCGGGCCGCCGCGCGGGCGGTCAGCTTCATCTCCTCCGCGGCCCGCTGCCGGACCCCCTCGGGGTCGCCGTCGCCCCACACCCGCGGGTTGACCATTCCGCGGTGCCGCTCGTCGATCGGGTCGTCGCAGACCGCCTGGCCGTTGAGGTGGTTCGAGATCGCGAAGACCTGCAGGCCGTGCCGCGACAGGAGATCGAGGCGCTCCTGGACGTAGGAGTCGTCGTTCGCGGCGCGCTCGACGTCGAGGTGGTCGCCCCAGCAGGCGATCTCCAGGCCGTCGTACCCCCACCCGGAGGCCAGCCGGCACACCTCCTCGAACGGCAGGTCGGCCCACTGGCCGGTGAACAGCGTGACGGGTCGGGGCATCAGGAGACTCCTTCGATGCGGGTGAACGACGAGTTGTTCGCAGCGCTGCGCTCGACCGCGTCGAGGACCCGCTGCACCTGCAGTCCGTCGGCGAACGACGGCGTGGGGTCCTCCCCCTTGGCGATCGCGGTCACCAGGTCCACGACCTGGTGGGTGAAGCCGTGCTCGTAGCCCAGCCCGTGCCCGGCCGGCCACCAGTTGCCGACGTAGGGGTGGCCCGGCTCGGTGACGACGATGCGGCGGAAGCCCGCGGTCTCGTCGGGCTCGGCGCCGTCGAAGAAGTGCAGGACGTTCATGTCCTCGAAGTCGAACGCCAGGCTGCCGTCGGACCCGTTGATCTCGATCCGGATGGCGTTCTTGCGGCCGAGGGCGAAGCGGGTGGCCTCGAAGGTGCCGAGCGCGCCGCCGGTGAAGCGGCCCAGGAAGACGGCGGCGTCGTCCACCGTGACGGTGCCGGTCCCCGCTCCCCCGACCCCGGCCAGCGAGCCGGCGGAGGCGGGTAGCGGGCGTTCGGTCACGAACGTCTCGAGCATCGCGCTGACGCCGGTGAGCGCCTGTCCGGTGATGTGCTGGGTGAGGTCGACGATGTGCGCGCCGATGTCGCCCAGCGCGCCCGAGCCGGCCTTCTCCTTCTCCAGCCGCCACGACATCGGCGCGGCCGGATCGGCGATCCAGTCCTGCAGGTACTGGGCCCGCACGTGCCGGATGGTGCCGAGCCGCCCTTCGGCGACCAGCCGGCGGGCCAGTCCGATGGCCGGCACCCGGCGGTAGGTGAAGCCGACCATCGACCGGACGCCGTTGCGCGCGGCGCGAGCGGCGGCATCGGCCATCGCCTCGGCCTCGGCCACGGTGTTGGCCAGCGGCTTCTCGCACAGGACGTGCTTGCCGGCCTCCAGCGCGGCGATCGCGATCTCGGCGTGGGTGTCACCGGGCGTGCAGACGTCGACCAGGTCGACGTCCTCGCGCCCGATCAGCGCGCGCCAGTCGGTCTCGGTCGCCTCCCAGCCCAGCCGCTGCGCGGCGTCGGCCACGCGAGCGGGGTCACGGCCCGCGAGCACCGACAGGCGCGGATGCAGCGGGAGGTCGAAGAAGTGGGGGGCGGTGCGCCAGGCCTGCGAGTGCGCGGCACCCATGAACGCGTAGCCGATCAGGCCGACACCGAGAGAAGGCTTGCCGAGCGGAGGGGAGGTCATGCGGGCTCCTCGGGAGGGCGGGAACGCCGGGTGCGACGTGCGCACCCGGCGTTCCCGGGCAGATCGGTCAGGACTCGAAGGCGGCGTCGATGAAGTCCTCGACGTTCTCGGAGGTGACCACCGGGGCGTTGAGCACGATCGTGCGCGGCACGCCCTGCGAGTTCAGGTCCGCCACACTCTTGCCCTGCGCCACGAGCCGGGCCAGCCGGACGCCGTCAGCAGCCTGGGTGTGCGGGTAGATGACGGTGGCCTTCAGGACCGAGTCGCCCTCCTGGATCGCCCGCATCGCGTTCGCCGAGCCGGCGCCGCCGACCATGAAGAACTCGTCGCGACCGGCGTTCTCGATGGCGGCCAGGACGCCGACGCCCTGGTCGTCGTCGTGGTTCCAGATGGCGTCGATCTTCGGCGCGGCCTGGAGCAGGTTGGCCGCCTCGGCCTCACCGGACTCGACGGTGAACTCGGCCGCGACCCGGTTGTCGACGTCCAGCCCGCAGTCGGCGAGCGCGTCGGCGAAGCCCTGGCTGCGGTCCTGGGTCAGGGGCAGCGAGTCGATGCCGGCGATCTCGGCGACGACGGCGTCGGGCTGGTCACCCAGCTGCTCGCAGACGTAGGTGCCGGCCGAGACGCCCATCCCGTAGTTGTCGCCCAGGACCGTGGCGCGGGCGGCGAACGGGCTGTCGAACTCGCGGTCGACGTTGATGACCGGGATGCCGGCCTCCATCGCCTGCAGCGCGACCGGCGTCATGGCGGCACCGTCGAAGGGCAGCAGCACGATGGCGTCGACGCCGTCGTTGATGAACGTCTCGACCTGGCTGATCTGGGTGCTGACGTCGTTGGTGCCCTCGGCGACGCGCAGCTCGATGTCCTCGTACTCCTCGTCGACCGCACGGGCGGCCTCGGTGATGCCGGCCATCCAGCCGTGGTCGGCGGCCGGGGCCGAGAAGCCGATGACGACGGTGTCGCCCTGCTCGTCGTTGTCGCTGGCCGCGTTGTTGCCGCCACCGCCGCCCGAGCTCTCCGGCGTGTTCCCGGTGCAGCCGGCGAGAAGCGCGCCGGCGCCGATGAACGCGACCGCGGTGGTGGTCACGCGGCGGTAGCCGCGCTGCCTCGTTGCAGACATGGGTCTCTCCTCGCTCTTCCGCACCTGGCGTCGTCGCCAGGTCGTCGGTGCTGCCGTGCGGTGGTGCGCCGGGGGCCGGGCGGCCCGCCGGGTGCTGCTGACCCGCGGAGGGTCAGGTCGTGGGGTCGCTCGCGCCGCCCTGGCGGCCGCCGGCGGGTGAGCCGGGCACGCTGCCCGCGCCGCTCGTGACGCCACCCGGCCCGCCCGCCGCTGGTGCCGTCGCTCTCCGGCCTCGGCCCTCGCCGCCGGCCAGCCGCATCTGCAGCAGGACCGCGAGCACGATGATGACGCCGCGGGCGACGGCCTGGGCCGAGCTCGACAGGTCGTTCAGGGTGAAGACGTTGCCGAGCGTGATGAAGATGAGGACGCCGAGGACGGTGCCGACGATGGTGCCGCGGCCGCCGATGAGCAGGGTGCCGCCGATGACCACCGCGGCGATGGCCTCGAGCTCCATGAGGGTGCCGTGGGTCGAGCTGCCGGTGGTGGTGCGCGCCATGAGCATCACGGCGGCGATGCCGCAGGTGATCCCCGAGAGCACGTAGAGCTTGACGGTGTGCCGCTGCACGCGGATGCCGGCCAGCCGCGCCGCCTCCGCGTTGCCGCCGACGGCGAAGGTCCGGCGGCCGAACGTCGTCCGGTTGAGCAGCACCCAGCCGGCCGCCGAGACCAGGGCGAACATGATCACCAGGGTCGGGATGCCGAGGACGCCGCCGGTGAAGAAGTCGAGGAAGTCGCGGTCCTGGACGATCTGGGTGCGCCGGTTGGCGATGATCTCGGCGAGCCCACGGGCGGAGACGAGCATGGCCAGGGTCGCGATGAACGCGACGAGCTTCCCGTAGGCGATGATGACGCCGTTGATCAGGCCGGCGATCGCGCCGACCAGGATCGCGGTGACCACCATGACGATCCAGTGGAAGTCCTCGGCCATCGTCTGGGTCGCCAGCGTCGTGGCCCAGATGGAGGAGAGCGCCACCAGCGCACCCACCGACAGGTCGATGCCGCCGCCGATGATGACGAACGTCATGCCGATGCTGACGACGCCGACGACCGAGGCCAGCCGCAGGATCGTGAGCACGTTGTCGATGTCGGCGAACCGGTCACCGGCGGTGATCACGCCGACCGCGCACAGGATGGCCAGGGCAACGACCAGGCCGAGGTTGCGCCCGACCGGACCGGCCATCAGCCCCGCCCGGCCGCCGTTCGATGCCGGCGCAGAGATGCTCCCCCGCTTCGTCGCCGTCGCCGTCTCGCTCATGCCACATCCCCTTCGTGCAGTGCTGTGCCGGTGTGCGGCGTGCCTTCCATGACCAGGTCGAGCACGCGGTGCTCGTCGAGCGAGTCGGCCGGTGCCTCGGCGACGACCGCGCCGTCGGCGATGACCAGGACGCGGTCGGCGAGCCCGAGGACCTCCGGGATCTCGCTGGAGACCACGACGACGGCGACCCCGCGGTCGGCGAGGCCGCGGATCAGCGCGTAGATCTCCGACCGGGCGCCGACATCGACGCCGCGGGTCGGCTCGTCGAGGAGCAGGACGCGGCAGTCGCGCAGCAGCCAGCGGGCCAGCACGACCTTCTGCTGGTTCCCGCCCGACAGCGTGCGGACGATCCGGGTCTCGTCGGTGGGCCGGACGTCGAGCGCCTGCACCTGCTCCCGCGCGGCGGCCCGCTCGGCCCGGCCCGACAGCAGCCCGCCCCGGGCGAAGCGGTCCAGGCTGGAGACGGTGATGTTGCGGTAGACCGAGTCGTCGAGCAGCAGCGCCTGGCTCTTGCGCTCCTCGGGCGCCAGTCCGATGCCCGCTGCCACCGCGGCGCCGACGTCGCCGGGGCGCAGCCGACCGCCGGCCAGCCGCACGGTTCCCGACGTCGATCGGCGGGCCCCGTAGATCGTCTCCAGGATCTCCGAGCGCCCCGACCCGACCAGGCCGGCCAGCCCGACGACCTCGCCGGGACGGACGGTGAGGTGCACGCCCTCGAAGTGACCGCGCAGCCCCAGGCCCTCGACCTCGAGCAGCGGCGCGGCTCCGCCGTCGACGCCGCGGCGCTCGGGGAAGACGTACTCGAGCGTGCGGCCGGTCATCAGCGTGATGACCTCGCGGGTGGGGGTCTCCCGGGCCGGGAGCCCGGTGGCGACGGTGCGCCCGTCCTTGAGCACGGTGATCCGGTCGCCGACCTCGCGGATCTCCTCGAGCCGGTGGGAGATGTAGACGACGGCGACGTCGTGGGCGGTGAGGTCGCGGATGACGCCGAAGAGGCGCTGGACCTCCTCGTTGTCGAGGACCGCCGACGGCTCGTCCATGACGATCAGCTTCGCGTCCTGGGACAGCGCCCGGGCCATGCTGACCATCTGCTTCTGGGCGGCCGAGAGCGCGCCGACCTCGGCCGTGGGCCGGATCTCCGGGTGGCCGAGCCGGGTCAGGAGCTCGCCCGCCGCCCGGTTGGCGGCCGCGGGCCGGGTGATGCCGAACCGGGAGGTCTCGCGGCCGAGGAAGATGTTGTCCGCGACCGTGAGGCCGTCCACCAGGTCGAGCTCCTGGTAGATGGTGGCGATGCCCAGCCGGAGCGCGGCCTGCGGATCGGCCAGCGCCACCTGCTCGCCGGACCAGGCGATCGTGCCCTCGTCGGGCTGGTGCGCCCCGGCGAGGACCTTGATCAGCGTCGACTTGCCGGCGCCGTTCTGGCCCAGCAGGCAGTGCACCTCACCGGCGCGCACGTCGAGGTCGACACCGCCGAGTGCGCGGACGCCGGGGAACGTCTTGACGATGCCCCGCATCTCCAGCAGCGGGCTCGTCGACCGCGGATCACCCTGCACACCATCACCCGGACTTTTGCTCAGTTCTGACTATTAGTCTGTTCAGGCGGCAACATATGACCCGGACCACAGGCGGTCAAGGGTGAGCGGCAGGGTTACCGAACCGAGATGTCGTGACAGTGCGACCCTCCGGGTCGCACCGCGGTCAAGGGCATCCGGCTTGCTCTGAGCCGTTGCGTCGCGCCTGCGCGGACCCTCCGGGCCCACTCGGCACGACCTGGCAGGTGCTGCCCGGCTTGCTCGGTCTACCTGGCGAGGGACTGGACGGAGTCCTCGTCGAGGAACTCCTCGATCGCCATGAGGGCGGCACCCACGCGGCCGGACCTGTCCGGCGCGTCGCTGACGGTGATCTCCAGGGCGCGGGCCGCGAGCGGCATCGACCGGCCGTAGACGGCCTCGCGGATGCCGGCCAGCAGCGGCGCCCCGGCCTGCGCGACCCCGCCGGTCATGACGATCCGGTGCGGGTTGAAGAAGTTGACCAACGCAGCCAGCACGGTGCCGATGGTCCGGCCGGCGTCCCGGACCAGCTCCAGGGCAGAGCCGTCACCGCGGAGGGCGAGCTCCACGACGTCGCGGGTCGACTCGACCGCCAGGCCCGCGGCGACGGCGTCCCGGAGGAGCGCGCCGCCACCCGCGATCGCCTCGAGGCAGTTCTCGTTACCGCAGCGGCAGACCACGGTGCGCCCGTCGGCCGGGTGGACGTAGATGTGCCCGATGTCGCCGGCGCTGCCCTGCGCCCCGCGGTAGACGCGGCCCTCCACGATGACGCCGCAGCCGATGCCGGTGCCGACCTTCACCACGAGGAGGTCCTGGACCGACCCCTCGACGCCGATCTCGCCCAGCGCCATCACGTTGACGTCGTTGTCGACGTAGACCGGGCACTCGTATCGGGCGAACGCGCTCGGGATCGGGAAGTCGTGCCAGCCCGGCATGATCGGCGGGTGCGAGGGCCGCCCGGTCGAGAACTCCACCGGCCCAGGGACGCCGACCCCGACGGCGCACACGTCGGCGGGGGTCAGCCCGGCCTCGGCGAGCACCTTCTGGGCGAGCCGGTCCACCTCGGCCAGGACCGGACCCGGCCCGTCGGCGATGTCGATCGGGTGGCCGACCGTGGCGAGGATGTGGGCGGAGAGGTCGGTGACGGCGACGTCGACGCTGGTGACCCCGAGGTCCACGGCGAGGATGCAGCCGGCACCGCTGTTGAAGCGCAGGATCGTCGGCGGCCGGCCGCCGGTGCTCCAGCCGCGCCCACCCTCCTCGAGGAGGTTCGCCGCGATCAGCTGGTCGACCTTCGCGCTGACCGTGTTTCGCGAGGCCCCGGTGAGCGCCACCAGGTCCGCCCGGCTCCGGGCGCGACCGGTCCGCACGTGCCGGAGCAGCGCGCCGGCCGAGGCAGAGGTGTGCGCCACGCGGTCATAGTGGCACGCCACGGAGTCGCCCTCCGGTCCTCGCGCCCGCCCTCCACCTGCGCGAGGGATGGTGTGGAGGGGCACCGTGGCGGCGATCGTGGTGTGGTTGAGCCCTGCACGACCACACGTCCGACACGAGCGAGGTACTCCCATGGGCCTGCCCATCACCCTGTCCGAGATCGCGCCCCGGATCTCCGCCGGCGCCTTCATCCTCAACAGCGGCCTCGGCAAGCGCGGCGCCGACGAAGAGGCCGCCGCCGGCATGCATGGCTTCGCCGCCGGCACCTACCCGTTCCTGGCCAACGTGCCTCCGCAGCAGTTCGCCAAGGGCCTGGCAGCGGCGGAGATCGCCGTCGGCGCCGCGCTGCTGACCCCCTTCGTGCCCACAGCCCTGGCCGGTGCCACGCTGACCGCTTTCTCCGGCGGCCTGCTCGGCCTGTACCTGAAGACGCCGGGCATGCGGAAGGAAGGCAGCCTCGCCCCCACCGAGCAGGGCCTGGCCATCGCCAAGGACAGCTGGCTGCTCGGCATCGGTATCGGGCTCCTGGTCCGGGGCACGGTGGACCGCAAGCCCCGCCAGGTGCGCAAGGCCGCGAAGGTGCTCGCCAAGGCCAACAAGAAGGCAGTGAAGGCGGCGCGCACGCTCGACTGACCTCGCGGAGCGGCCCCGGTGTGAGAGCGTCGGCGTCATGGCGACGATCGAGACCGGCCCCGGGGCCCTGCGGGTCTCCCTCACCGGCACCGAGAAGGTGTTCGGCCTGCTGCGGGACCTCGAGGTTCCGCTGTCGGCCGTGACCTCCGCGGAGGCCGTGCCCTCCGGCCTCGGCGCGCTGCGCGGACTGCGGGCGCCGGGTCTCGGACTGCCGGGCCTGCGCGCCATCGGCACCTGGCGGCGGCGCGGCGAGAAGACCTACGTCTCGGTCCGCCGCAACCAGCCCGCCCTCCGCCTGCGGTTGAGCGGCCAGCCCTACGACACCCTGCTGGTCGGCACCGACGACGCCGCCGAGCTGGCCGCCACGCTCTCGGTCTGACCGCTCGTGGTCGTCGTTCCGGCGGTCGTCGCCGTCGCGCTCCTGGCCGGCCTCGCCGTCCTCCAGGTCGCGCTCATCGCCGGAGCACCTCTGGGGCACCTGACGTGGGGCGGCGCGCACCAGGTCCTCCCCCGGCGTCGGCGATTCGGCAGCGCCGCCGCGATCGTGCTCTACGTGCTGTTCGCCCTCGTCGTCTGGGACACGGCCCTCCTGGCCTCGGACCCGGAGCTCCAGAGCGGCCCGAACCTCGGCATCTGGCTGCTGACCGCCTACTTCGCCGTCAGCATCCTGCCGAACGCCTTCTCCCGCAGCCGGGCCGAGCGGCTCGTGATGACGCCGGTGAGCGCGGCGCTCGCCGTCAGCTGCCTGGCCCTCGCGCTGCAGGCCTGAACCGCCGCATCCACCGCCGAGCAGGTGCTCCGTCGCCAGCTGGTCGAGCCGTTCGAACCGCATGGGCCGTGGGCGTCGTCGACGGGTGGGCCGGGGCCACCCATCCGACCCGGCCCCGGCGTGCGAACACCTGACATCCCCGGTAGCCGACCGGTCGCCCGGGATGCGCGGGGCCCGCGTGCACCCTGGCGGCGGGCCCGCCTACCCGAGGAGTGCTCCATGTACCGCACCCCCCACCGGATCGTCGGTCGCCCCCGCCGCCTCGCCGCGGCCGCAGTGCTCGCCGGCGCCCTCGCCGCCGTGTCCGCCTGCAGCGGCGGCATGGACACCCCGGACGCCGCCCCCAGCTCGAGCGAGGAGTCGACGTCCTCGTCGTCGGCGGCGCCCTCGTCGTCCACTGGCTCGGAGAGCGCCGTCCAGACCATCACCGCGACCGAGGACGACTTCAGCATCGCCCTGGAGGAGTCGGAGCTCACCGCCGGCAGTTACGAGATCGAGGTCGTCAACGACGGCAGCGCCACCCACGACCTCGTCGTGGAACTGGACGGCGAGGACATCGCGGCCTCCGACACGATCGGCCCCGGCGAGTCCACCACCGTCACGGTGGACCTCGAGCCCGGCGAGTACGTCTTCTACTGCTCCATCGGCGCGCACCGCTCGATGGGCATGGAACTGACCGTCCAGGTCACCTGATGGCCCTCGTGTGGGCGCTGCGCCTGACCGGCGCGGTGGTCCTGGGCGCGATGGCCTGGATCCACATCGACCTGTGGCGGGACGGCTACCGGAGCATCGACGTCATCGGCCCGGGATTCCTGGCCAACGCCGCCGCCGGCTTCCTGCTCGCGGCACTGCTCCTGATCCCCCTCCGGGGGCTGCTCCGCTGGGTGGCCGTCGCCGGCGCCCTGGTCGCCGCGGGGAGCCTGGCGGCGCTGGTGCTCTCGACCACCGTGGGGCTGTTCGGCTTCGTGGAGACCACGGCCGCGCCCCTGTGGGCGGAGACGTTCTGGATCGAGGCCGCCGCAGTGGTCGTCCTCGCCGTGCTGGCCGTCGTCGCCTTCCGGCGACGGGCCTGACCGGAGCGGGCGGGCCGTGACCCCGCCCGCCCGCTCCGGTACGGGTCAGCGGACGCCGAGCAGGTGCTCCATCGCCAGCTGGTCGAGCCGCTCGAACTGCAGGCCGCGCGCCCCCAGGGTCTCCGGGTCGTGAGCCTCGTTGCGCAGCGCGTCCAGCGACTCGCCCTCGGCCAGGGTCGGGACGGCGAGCTCGGCCACCCGAGCGGCCTCCAGCGCCTCGGCGACCTCCGGGTCCGCGCGGAACGCCTGCGCCTTCTCCTTGAGGATCAGGTAGTTGCGCATGCAGGCGCGGGCGGTCTCCCAGACACCGTCGATGTCCTCGGTGCGCGGGGGCTTGTAGTCGAAGTGCAGGTAGCCGTCGTAGGCCTTGCCGGAGCCGGCACCCAGCAGGGTGTCGACGGTCCAGAAAGCGCCGCGCAGGTTGCCGGCGCCGAAGCGCAGGTCCTGGTCGAAGCGCGGGCCGTGCTGGCCGTTGAGGTCGACGTGGAAGAGCTTGTCGTGCCACAGCGCCTGGGCGATGCCCTGGGCGAAGTTCAGCCCGGCCATCTCCTCGTGCCCGACCTCGGGGTTGAGGCCCACGCGGGTCGGCTCGTCCAGCTCGTTGATGAACGCGATCGCGTGCCCGATGGTCGGCAGCAGGATGTCGCCACGCGGCTCGTTCGGCTTGGGCTCGAGGGCGAAGCGCATGTCGTAGCCCTTCTCCCGCACGTAGGAGCAGAGGACGTCGAGGCCCTCCTTGTAGCGGTCGAGCGCGGCCGAGACGTCCTTGCTGCCACCGGACTCCGCACCCTCGCGGCCGCCCCACAGCACGTAGGTCTTCGCGCCCAGCTCGGCGGCCAGGTCGATGTTGCGCAGCACCTTGGCGATCGCGTACCGGCGGACGGCACGGTCGTTGGCGGTGAACCCGCCGTCCTTGAAGACCGGGGCGCCGAACAGGTTGGTGGTGGCCATCTCGACGCCGACGCCGGTCTCGGCCAGCGCCTTCTTGAAGCGCTCGAGGGTGGCGTCGCGGGTGGCGTCGTCGGGAACGAGGTCGTCGTCGTGGAAGGTCACGGCGGCGGCACCGAGCTCGGCGAGCCGGTGCACCGACTCGACCGGGTCCAGGACCGGGCGCACCGCGCCACCGAAGACGTCGACGCCCTGCCAGCCCACGGTCCAGAGGCCGAAGCTGAACTTGTCGTCCTTGGTGGGGGTGTAGCGGTCGCTCATGCGGGTTCTCTTTCCGGATCGGACGGGGACACCAGGTCGTCGTCGACCTGGTGGACGAGAGTGGGGTCGTCGAAGACCGACTCGAGGGCGACGTGCGCGCCGCCCCGGACGGCGGCGGTGAAGCCGAGGGTGGAGAGGACGACGCGGGCACCGGCCATGCCCGGGCCCAGGACGCGGGACTCGAGCTCGGCGAGCAGAGGCTCCATGAGGAACCGGCCCAGCACGGCGAAGTAACCGCCGAGCAGCACCACCCGCGGATTGAAGACGTTGATCAGGACGGCCGCGCCGGTGCCGAGCGACGTCCCGACCTGGGCGAGCGCGTCGAGGGTGCGCCGGTCGCCGGCCTCCGCACGGCGGGCCACCTCGGCCAGCCGGGTCTCCAGGTCGCGGCCGGGGTCGCGGACCGGGTCGCCGGGGTCGGCGGCGGCGCGCAGCAGCGCGGCCAGGCCGACGACGGTCTCCCAGCACCCGCGCCGTCCGCAGCCGCAGACGACGTCGGGGTCGCCGAGCGACGTGTGGCCGACCTCGCCGGACAGGCCACCGGCGCCGCGGAGCAGCCGGCCCGCGACGATGACGCCGCCACCGACACCGACCTCACCGGTGAGGTAGACGAGGTCGGGCGTGCGGGCCTCGGCACCCATGGCCCACTCGGCGATCGCCGACAGGTTGGCGTCGTTCTCGACCCGGATCGGGAAGTCGACGCCGAGCCGGGCGCGGAGCCCGTCGAGCACCGCGACGTCCTTCCAGCCGATGTTGGGCGCCAGGGTGACGACGCCGTCGACGCTGCGGACCAGGCCGGCGACGGCGACGGTCGCACCCGCCGGGCGCGCGCCCAGCTCGGCGGTCGCGGCGACGGCCTCGGACACCGCGCCGGCGACCGCGTCGAGGGTCTCCTCCGCGCCGAGCGAGGGGATGTCGAGGGCGTGCCGCCGCTCGAACAGCACCTCGCCGCGCAGGTCGAGCACGAGCACCGCGACGTAGTCGACGTTGAGCTCGACGCCGATCCCGCAGACGCACCGGCCGTCCAGGTGCACGAGCAGCCCGGGCCGTCCGACCGATCCGGCCCGGTCGACCTCCCCGGCGCTGACCAGCCGTCGCTCGGCGAGCTCGGCCACCAGGCTCGACACGGTGGCCTTGTTCAGGCCGGTCTCCTGGGCGATGCGTGCGCGGGACCGCGGGCCGTGGTCGCGGAGGTGGCGCAGGACCAGCCCGAGGTTGGTGCGCCGGACGGTGGCCTGGTCGGCCGGGGCGCGGCGCTCGGACGAGCCGTCGTAGAGCGATGGTTCCTCGGTCATGCCACCCCCTCGTCACGATCGCCGAAATTAGTACGTTGCGCAAACAAATTAGGTCCGCCGGTGCGGGCGGTCAAGACGAGTCGCTCTCGCGGGTCTCCGAGGAGCCGCCTAAGGTGCCGAACCCATGACCTCCTTGTCACTCCCCGGCTCCGCCCGATGACGCTCGTCGCGGGCGTCGACACGTCCACGCAGGCCTGCAAGGTCGTGGTGCGCGACGCCGACACCGGCGAGCTGGTGCGCTCCGGCCGCGCGTCCCACCCGGCCGGGACCGAGGTGTCGCCCCGCGCCTGGGAGGAGGCGTTCCGCACCGCTGCCGCCGAGGCCGGCGGGCTGGACGACGTCGAGGCGCTGTCCGTCGGCGGCCAGCAGCACGGCATGGTCTGCCTGGACGCCGGCGGCGAGGTCGTCCGCGACGCCCTGCTGTGGAACGACGTCCGCTCCGCACCGGCGGCCGCCGACCTCATCCGCGAGCTCGGCGACGGCGACCAGGCGGCCGGCCGGCAGGCCTGGGCCGACGCCGTGGGCGTGGTTCCCGTCGCCTCGTTCACCGCGACGAAGCTGCGCTGGCTGGCCGACGCCGAACCCGCCAACGCCGACCGCACCGCCGCCGTCTGCCTCCCCCACGACTGGCTGACCTGGCGGCTCTCGGCCGACCGCGACCTCGGCTCGCTGGTCACCGACCGCGGCGACGCCAGCGGCACCGCCTACTGGTCGGCGCGCACCGGCGAGTACCGCTTCGACCTGCTGGAACTCGCAATGCGCGGTCGCCGTCCCGCCGTCCCACGGGTGGCCGGACCGGCCGAGCGGGTCGGGGCGCTGGCCGGCGGGCGCACGGTGCTCGGCCCCGGCACCGGCGACAACGCCGCCGCCGCGCTCGGTCTCGCCGCCCGGCCCGGCGACGTCGTCGTCTCGATCGGCACCTCCGGCGTCGTGTCGGCGGTGACGCCCACCGCGGTCGCGGACGTGACCGGCACCGTCGCCGGGTTCGCCGACGCCACCGGCAACCACCTCCCGCTGGTCGCCACGATGAACGCCGCCCGGGTGCTCGACGCCGCGGCCGCGCTCCTCGGCGTCGACCACGCCACGCTCTCGGACCTGGCGCTGTCGGCCCCCTCGGGCGCCGACGGGCTGGTGCTCGTGCCCTACCTGGAGGGCGAGCGGACGCCGAACCTGCCGAATGCCACCGGCTCGGTGCACGGGCTGACGCTGCGGTCGTCCACGCCCGCGCACTGGGCGCGGGCCGCGGTCGAGGGGCTGCTGTGCGGCCTCGCCGACGGCATCGAGGCGGTCGTCGCGCAGGGCGTCACCGTGGAGCGGGTGCTGCTCATCGGCGGTGCGGCCCGCTCCCCCGCCGTCCAGCAGCTGGCGCCCGGGATCTTCGGCCGGCCGGTGCTCGTGCCGCCGCCGGGCGAGTACGTGGCCGACGGCGCCGCGCGCCAGGCTGCCTGGGTGCTCTCCGGCGCCGACGCCGCGCCGGAGTGGGCGCAGCCGGGGCTGCAGGAGTTCGACGCGGCGCCGGCGACGCACGTCCGGGAGCGCTATGCGGAGGTGCGCGGCCGCACCGACGGCCAGTAGTCGCCGACCATCCGGGCCAGCTGCTCCGGGTGGGTCTGCGGGGTCATGTGCGCCGCGCCGGGCAGCTCGACCAGCTGCCCGCGCGACGCCGCGGCAGCCACCTGCCGGGCCCAGTCGGCCGGACAGAGGGCGTCCCGGGAGCCGCGCACGACGACGACGGGTACCGGCAGCCCGGCCAGGTCCTCCTCGATCCGCTCGGGCGCAGCCGTCCGCCACAGCGCGGTCATCGCCCGCGGCCCGGTGTGCCACCACTGGCCCAGCACCAGCGGCACCTGCCACCACGGCTCGGCGACGGCGGTCCGCAGCCAGCGCCACGCCAGCACCCGCAGCGGGCGCATCCGCGGATCGGTCGTGGGGCCGCACAGGACGACGCCGGTCACCCGGGGGTCGTGCGCGGCCCGCGCGACGACTTGGCAGCTCTGCGAGTGGCCGACCAGCACGACCGGCCGGTCGGGCAGCCCGGCCCGCAGCGCCGCGGCCAGCTCGTGGAGCGACGGGACCGGCTCTGGCCTCCCCATCCCGGGCAGGCGCGCCACGACGCCGGGGATCAATTCGCGCAACCGGCGCGAGGAACGTTCATCCAGGCCCAGACCGGGCACCAGCACGAGGGACACCGGAGTGGGCACCCCGAGGGTCTACCGGCCCGGCGCCGTGCTCGCGAGCCCAGTGCACACGGTGTGAGCTGCATCTCGCCGGAGTGCGCGGGCTGCTCCGCGCCCGAGTGGGAGGATGGGAAACATCATGACGACATCACCAGCGCACGCAGACGTCCCGAGCTCCACCCCCGGCGGCCGTCCGCGCGTCGTCATCGTCGGCTCCGGTTTCGGCGGCCTGTTCGCCGCCCGCGCCCTGGACAAGGCGCCGGTGGACATCACCCTCATCGGCAAGACCGCCCAGCACCTGTTCCAGCCGCTGCTCTACCAGGTGGCCACGGGCATCCTCTCCGAGGGCGAGATCGCCCCGGCCACCCGCGAGATCCTGCGCCGGCAGACGAATGCCCGCGTGGTGCTCGGCGAGGTCACGACCATCGACGTCGAGAACCGGACGGTGACCTCGGAGATCCTCGGGCGCGCGACGGTGCACCCCTACGACGAGCTGATCGTGGCCGCCGGCGCCGGCCAGTCCTACTTCGGCAACGACCAGTTCGCCGAGTTCGCGCCCGGCATGAAGAGCATCGACGACGCCTTGGAGATCCGCGGCCGCATCTTCGGCGCCTTCGAGCTCGCCGAGATCGCCACCGACCCCGCCGAGATCGACCGGCTGCTCACCTTCGTCGTCGTCGGGGCCGGCCCGACCGGCGTGGAGATGGCCGGCCAGATCGCCGAGCTGGCCCGCCGCACGCTCCGCCGCGACTTCCGCCGGATCAACCCCGGCAGCGCCCGGGTGATCCTGCTCGACGCCGCGCCGGCCGTCCTGCCCCCCTTCGGTGAGAAGCTCGGCAACGCCGCCCGCCGCAAGCTCAACGACATCGGCGTCGAGGTGCAGCTGGGCGCCATGGTCGTCGACGTCGACGCCGACGGCCTCACGGTCAAGGACACCGACGACCAGACGCGCCGCATCCCCGCGGCCACCAAGATCTGGGCCGCGGGTGTGCAGGCCAGCGGCCTCGGTCGGATGCTCGGCGAGCAGACCGGCGCCGAGGTCGACCGCGCGGGCCGCATCTCCGTGCAGCCGGACCTGACGCTGCCCGGCCACCCCGAGATCCACGTCGTCGGCGACATGATGGCGCTGGACAAGCTGCCCGGCGTCGCCCAGGTCGCCATCCAGGGCGGCCGCTACGCCGCGGACACCATCAAGCGTCGCGCGACCGGCAAGGCACCTCAGGAGAAGCCCTTCAAGTACTTCGACAAGGGTTCGATGGCGACGATCTCGCGGTTCTCCGCGGTGGCCGACATCGGCAGGTTCAAGTTCAGCGGGTTCATCGCCTGGGTGCTGTGGCTGGTGGTCCACCTCATGTACATCGTCGGCTTCAAGAGCCGCGTCACCACGGTCCTGCACTGGATGGTCAGCTTCCTCGGCCGCGGCCGATCCGAGCGCGTCGCCACCCAGCAGCAGGTCTACGGGCGGCTCGCGCTCGAGACGCTCGGCACCGGCTGGGAGGTCTCCAAGACCGGGGGGCCGAAGAACACCTCCCCGGAGAACGAGGACGCCACCAACCGCGAATCCGCCTGAGCCCGGCACCGGCGGACGGAATCCGCCCCGTTCCGCCGGTGCACCCGCTCAGCCGATCTCCTGCCCCTCGCGGACGATCGCGGCGGCGACCTCGCGCAGGTCGCCCGTCCGCCGCCAGGTGGCCCGCTGCCGCACCGCCGAGGTGCCCCTGGCGAACAGCTGCCCCACCAGCGCGCGCACCTCGTCCTCCTCCCCGCGCTCGGCGAGGTCGTCGGCCAGTTCGGCGAGCAGCCGCTCCACCGCCGTCCGTGCGTCGACGACGTGCCCGGCCAGCGGATCGAACAGCTGACCGCTGATGCCGTCGCGGGCGGCTCGCCAGCGCGCCGCCCGCAGCAGCTCGCGGCGGGGCTGCGGCACCGGCTCCCCTCGCTCGGCGCGGGCAGCCAGCACCCGCACGAGCGAGCGCACCAGGGCCGCGTGCAGCACGACGTCGTCCAGGTCGGTGCACACGTCGGCCAGCCGGAACTCCAGCGTGGGCAGGTGGGAGGAGGGGCGCACGTCCCAGTAGAGGTGCGACGCGTCGCCGACCACGCCGGCCGCGACCAGCCCGTCGACCACCTCGCGGTAGCCGGCCTCGGTGCCCAGCGGCTCGGGGATGCCGGTGTGCGGCCAGCGGCCCCACCAGAGCGTCCGGTAGCTCTCGTAGCCGGTGTCGGCGCCGTCGTGGAACGGCGAGCTGCCCGTCATCGCCAGCAGCAGCGGCAGGTAGGGCCGGGCCCGGTCCAGCACGGCGACCGCCGTCTCCACGTCGGGGACGCCCACGTGCACGTGGCAGCCGGCGATGTCCTGACGCAGGGCGAGACCGGCCCACCGGTCCACCATCGCCTCGTAGCGCGGGTCCGGGGTGATCACCTGCTCGCGCCAGCCGGCGAACGGGTGGGTCGACGCCGCGAGCAACGCCACACCGGCGTCGGCCGCCGCCGACCGGGCCTGCGCCCGCGCTGTCGTCAGCTCGGCCCGGAGCTCGCCGAGCGAGCGGCAGACGCCGGTCGCCGTCTCCAGCTGGGTGGTGGTGATCTCGGCGTGCACCCGCTCGCCGAGCTCGGAGCGCACCGCCGCGGCCGCCAGCCCGGGGCTGGGAGCGAGCGCGAAGGTCTCGGGATCGACGAGGTGGAATTCCTCCTCCACCCCGAGGGTGGTCCCCGTCTCGGCCGGAGGACGACGGGCGGTGGACTCCATGCGCGCACCTCCTGGAGGAGGGTCGCGCCTCCGTCGTCTCAGCGCCCCGGGTGCGGGAGCTGCCGCCCCCGGAACGGTACGAGGCCGCAGCGACGGACGCACCCCCATGGAGGGGCACGGGCCGGGGGGCGCACAACAGCCGCCGGTCGTGTCCAGCAGGATGGTCGCCGACGGGGAGGAGAACGGCGTGCACACCGGGCGAGGAACGGCCACGACGCTGCTGGCGACGCTGTACGCCGTCAGCGGAGTGCTCTGCCTGATCGGCGCCGCTCTTCCGATGCACCGCGGGACCCCGGTCGCCCTGCTGCTGCCCCTCGGCCTCCTCGGCCTGGGCGTCGGCGCCGGTCTGGGAGCGGCCCGCCGCGTGCGGCCGTGGGTGCTGCACGCGGCGGTGGCACTCGCCTCCGCCCTGGTCGGTCTGCTGGCGTGGCGCTCCGCCACGGCGGTGGGCATCGTCGGGCTCGGCCCCGCGCTGATCGCACTGGGGCTGTACGCGGCGCACTTCTTCCCGCCGCCTGCCGCACGGGCACACGCGACCTTCGCGCTGCTGGCCGGCAGCGCCGGCGCCTGGGCCGCCGCGCCGTCGGGCTTCCTGTCGCCCTGGATCACCCTGATCGCGACCACCCTCGCCCTGGTGGAGGTGCAGGCCCGGCTGGCGGGGCAGCTGCGGACCGCGGCCGGCACCGACCCGCTCACCGGCCTGGCGAACCGCCGGGCGTGGGAGGAGCAGGCCTCCCGCCACCTCGCCCGGGCCACCCGCAGCGGCGAGCCGCTGACCTTCGCGCTCCTGGACCTCGACCACTTCAAGGAGGTCAACGACCGGGACGGCCACGGGGCCGGGGACGACCTCCTGCGCACGCTCACCGCCGGTTGGCGCCGGCGGCTGCGGCATGCAGACCTGCTGGGCCGCTACGGCGGCGACGAGTTCGTGCTCTGCCTGCCCGCGACCGACGAGGAGGCGGCGACCGAGCTGCTGACCCAGCTGGCCGCGACCCATCCGTTCACCTGGACCGGTGGGGTCGCCACGGCACGACCGGGCGACACGCTGACCACGGTCCTGGCCCGGGCCGACGCGCAGCTCTACCAGCGGAAGCGCAGCGGCCGGACCGCCTGAGGGTTCGCCAACGCGGGAGCAGCGTGCACGGATGTGCCGTTCCGGCACCTCGAACGGCACGTCAGCGCACAGGCTCCCCGTCGTCGGTCCCGTCCAGCCGGGAGACCCGGGCGAGGGCCGAGTCGCGCGCCTCCGCGGCGTCGGCCGCCTCGCGCTCGGCGGCCGCGACGCGTCGCTCCTCGCGCTTGAGCGCGGTGGCCGCCTCGGCCACCTCCCGCTCGGCCTCGGCCAGCTGGTCGGCCAGCTCCTCCACCCGGGCCTGCAGCTCCCCCCGCCGGGCGGCCAGCTCCTCGGCGGCGCGGCGGTGCTCGTCGAGCGCGGCCTCGGCCTCCTCGGCCGTCGCCGTCGCCGCCTCGGCCGCCTCCTGCGCTGCGGCCAGCTCACGACGGCGCTTCTCCTCGGCAGCCCGGCGGCGCTCCTCCTGCTCGCGGAGGCGCCGGTCGGCGGCGGAGTCCCCCTCGCCCTTCGCCGGCTTCGTCCCGGGCTTCCTCGCGGGAGCGCGCTCGGTCTTCTCCGGCGGCGGGACCAGGCGCAGCTTCGGCCGGCCGGTCAGCTCGCCCATGCCGCTGTAGGACATCGGGGAGGTGAGCCGACCCGACAGCAACGCCTCGCCCGCGTCGGGATCGGCCATCGCCGCACGCAGGGTCTCCTCGACCTGGGTGGCGACCGCGGTGCTGACCGAGTGGCCCCGCTCGTAGGCCACCGCCCGGGCCTGCCGGGTGAGCGCGGTCAGCAGCTGCCGGCGCTGCACGTCGAGCGCCTTGAGCTCGGCGCCGGCCAGGTTGTGCTGCGCCTCGCGGAGCAGGTTCCCCAGGTCGACCAGGCCCTCGATCTCGTCGCGGTGCGCCCGCACCAGCAGGTTGCACACCCACGCGGGGGTGGAGGGCTTGGGCAGCGCGCCGATCGCCTTGGCCAGGGCCTTGTCACCGGCGGCCTTCGCCTCGTCCTGCCGGGCGGTGCGCGCGGAGACGAACTCCTCGGGCACGACCTCGTAGAGCTCGTCGGCGACGTCGTCCAGGTCCATCAGGCGGTCCCCTCCATCGGGCGGCGCCCCCTCCCGTTCGTCGGCAGCATCCTGCACACTCCGGCGCGTGGCGACTGTGACCTTCCGTGACGAGACGGCGACCGGCAAGTCGCTTCGCAGCTTCGACGTTCCGGACGTGCCCGACAGCATCACCGTGCGAGACCTCGTCCGGCTCCGCGTCCGTGAGGAGGTCGCCCGGCACAACGCGGCGCCGTCGACGCACTACACCGGCCTCGTCCGCCCCGAGGACGCCGACCCCGACGGCTCCGGCTATCGGCTGCGGTCGGTGCGCCGGCTGGAGTGGGAGGCGCAGGCCGACGTCGCCTGCCGGGCGTTCGAGCGCAACGGCTTCTTCGTGCTGGTCGCCGACCGACAGGTGGAGAGCCTGGACGACGTCGTCGACCTGACCGCCGCGTCCGACGTCGCCTTCGTCAAGCTCGTCCCGCTGGTCGGCGGCTGAGGTGACGCTGCTCGACGAGGTCCGCGCGTGGGCGCAGGACGGTTGCGCGGTGTCTCCGGAACTCGCCGCGCGGATCGACGAGGCCGGCCGGCTGCTCAGGGCAGTGGGAGATCCCGTCCAGGAGCTGGCTCGCCCGGATGACGTGCTGGCGGCCCGCCGGGTGCTGTCGGCCTATCGCGGGACGGTGAACGACGCGACCGACCCCGTGCGGCGGGCCGCGCTCCTGTGGGCTCAGCAGGTCGCGTGCACCGCGCCCGACGTCCACTCGGTCTGGCCGGCGCTGCAACTGGTCGAGGACCTGACGTCCACGACGGTTCCGACATCTGCGTGGACCGCGGAGGAGGTGGACCTGGCCGCTCGCCTGGCCATCGTCGGTGGCGACGACAGCTGGAGTCATCAGGCCAGGCTGGGCCTGCCCGTCGCGGCTGCAGAGACGCTTCCGCGCGGCGACCTGCCTCCGATCGAGGCGGTGCTGCGGCTGCTCCGCGACCAGGTGGCGAACTCCTCGCTCTACGCCGCGGACCGGCGGCGTCTGTGCCGCCGCCTGGACGCGATGCTCGACGGGCCCGCCGCGTCGCTCCGGGCGCTGCCGCCGTCCGTGCTGCACGCCGGCGACGCCTTGGGCCCGGCCCTGCGTGCGGAGCTCGGTTCCCGGCTCGACGGTCCTGGCATCCCGGCACTCTTCCTCCACGCGGTCAAGGCGCCGGGCCCACGGCCCTCGGCGAAGTGGCGCGCTACCGGCCTCGACCTCCTCGCCGAGGCCGAGGAGGGGCTCGGCGTCGTCCGGGAGGTCCTGGAACGGACCACACGGCATCGCGAGCACGCGCGCGAGTGCCGCTGCGGCACCCCGGGCTGTGAGGCCTGGGTCTGGCTGCACGAGTCGACCGCCCGGCTGATCCGCGGGCTGCTCGTCCTGGCCGGTGAGTCGAAGGAGGAGTGGGTCACCCCGCTGCTCGGCGAGCTGCTCGCGGTCGCCGGGGGCGGACTGGGGGGCCACGCGTCGACGCCCCGCGATCTGGTCGTAGCCAACGCGGTCATCGCGGTGCTGTCCGACCGGGACGACGCCGTGCCGTACCTCGCCCAGGCCAGGACCCGGATCAAGCATCGCGCCCTCCTGAAGGGCGTCCTCGCCGCGCTCGAGGACGCGTCGGGCAGGGCCGGCGTCACGATCGGCCAGCTGGCGGAGCGCACCGTCCCCGGCTTCGGGCTCGACCCCGCCGGCGAGCGGACCGAGAAGCTCGGCGAACACACCGCCGTCCTCGCGGTCCGCCCGCCCGGGGTCGTCGCGCTGTCCTTCCGCAACGCCCACGGTCGGGTGCTGACCGGCGTGCCGACGGCGGTGCGCACCGGCTCGGCGACCGAGCTGAGCAGACTCCGGGCCGAGGTCAAGGAGATCAAGCGAACCCTGTCGGCCGAGCGACTCCGCATCGAGGAGCTGCTCGCGGAGGACCGGGCCTGGGCCTTCGCCGAGTGGCGGGAGCACTACCGCGACCATCCCGTCGTCGGCGCCCTGGTCCGGGGCCTGCTGTGGCAGGTGCGCGACGGGGACCGCGTGCACACCTGCCTGCTCACGGCCGACCGGGCGCTGGTCGATCTGACCGGCGGCACCCCCGAGGAGCCAGGCGAGGTCCGGCTCTGGCACCCGCTGCTCTCGCCGTCGGAGGAGGTGCGGGCCTGGCGGGAGCACCTGCTGGCCGCGGAGCTCAGGCAGCCCTTCAAGCAGGCGTTCCGCGAGATCTACCGGCTGACCGACGCCGAGGTGGCGACCGGCGACCACTCCAACCGATTCGCCGCCCACATCCTCAAGGCGCCCCAGGCGCAGGCCCTGATGCGCACGCGGGGCTGGACCGGCACCTCGCTCGGCTACTGGGACGGCGGCTTCGAGGGGCACGTGACCAAGCCCTTCGACGGGGGGTGGCGCGCCGAGTTCTTCTTCGACCTGATCGAGGACGCGGCGGACGACTACGGAACGCCGTCACTGGCGAGCTCCGACCAGGTGCGCTTCAGCCGACAGGTCGGCCGAGCGTGGTCCCACCGCCCGCTGACCGAGGTGCCCCCGCTCGTCTTCTCGGAGGCGATGCGGGACGTGGACCTCTTCGTCGGCGTCACGTCGATCGCAGCCGACCCCGCCTGGATCACCCGGGGCGCCCGTGAGCACGAGACGTACTGGCAGCAGGCCAGCTTCGGCGCGCTCACGGAGGCCGCGGCGACCCGCCGGGAGGCGCTGGAGCGCCTGGTCCCCCGGCTGCGGATCGCCGACCGGTGCACGCTCACCGAGCGGTTCCTCGAGGTCCGCGGCGACCTGCGGACGTACAAGATCCACCTCGGCTCGGGCAACATCCTCATGCACCCGGACGACGAGTACCTCTGCATCGTCCCGAGCCGCGGGAAGGGGCAGGACCCGAGGGTCTACCTGCCCTTCGAGGAGGACGGCGGCATGCTCTCGGTGATCCTCTCCAAGGCGTTCCTGCTGGCCGCCGACAGGGCGATCACCGATCCGGACATCGCCGGCCAGATCACCCGGCGGGAACGGTCCACCGCCGGGTGATCGTCCTGGCCGCTCAGCAGCAGGCGGCCGCGCGCTCCGCCGTCGTCACGCCCTCGATGTCCGGCCGGGCATCTCCGGTCACGGTGTAGACCTCCCACGGCTCTCCACCCGGGCCGGTCACCCACACCTTGTCCTGGACGGCGTAGCAGCAGGTGGTGTTCTCCTCGGGCCGGGTCGCCAGGCCGGCGTCAGCCAGCCGGCCGGTGGCCGCGGTGACCTGGTCGGTCGTCGCGACCTCGACGCCGAGGTGGTCCATGCGGGTCGGCTCGCCGGCCTCGCCCTCGAGCAGCACCAGCTTCAGCGGCGGCTCGGCGATGGCGAAGTTGGCGTATCCGGGACGCCGCTTGGCGGGCTGGGTGTCGAACAGCCGCGAGTAGAAGCCGACGGCGGCCTCGAGGTCGGCGACACGGAGCGCGAGCTGCACACGGGACATGGACATCCTCCTTCGAGCGGAGACATCGACGGACATCGATGTCTTAACGGAGAATGAACACCTGCCATCGATAGTTGTCAATACGATGACTGTCGTTACGATGGACGACGATGTCCCACGCGAGGAGAGACCCATGAGCGAGCCTTCTCTGGCCTGTTGCACCCCATTGACCGGCACGCCGATGTCCGCCGAGCAGGCGGAGCAGGTCGCCCCGCTCCTCAAGGCCCTCGCGGACCCGGTCCGCCTCCGGCTGGTCAGCCTCATCGCTGCCAGCGCCGGCGGCGAGGCCTGCGTCTGCGACCTCAACGACGCCTTCGACCTCACGCAGGCCACGATCAGCCACCACCTCAAGGTGCTGCACACCGCCGGGCTGCTCGACCGGGAGAAGCGCGGGGTGTGGGTGCACTACTCCGTCCGTCCGGCCGCGCTCGACGCCGTCGCCACCCTGTTCACCACCGCGGTGCCGGCATGAGCGACGCCGTCCGCGAGACCGCACGCACCGACGTCGCTCCCGACGCGCCGGTCATGCAGAAGCTCTCCGTGCTCGACCGGTTCCTGCCGGTCTGGATCATCGCCGCGATGGCGCTCGGCCTTGCTCTGGGCCGCTGGGTACCGGGTCTGGACGACGCCCTGTCCGCGGTCGAGGTGGGCAACGTGAGCCTGCCGATCGCGATCGGGTTGCTGCTGATGATGTACCCGGTGCTGGCGAAGGTCCGGTACTCCGAGCTCGACCGGGTCACCGGCGACCGGAAGCTCCTCGGCGCGAGCCTGGTGCTCAACTGGGTGCTCGGACCGGCGCTCATGTTCGCCCTCGCCTGGCTGCTCCTGCCCGACCTCCCCGAGTACCGGACCGGCCTGATCATCGTGGGCCTGGCGCGCTGCATCGCGATGGTGCTGATCTGGAACGACCTGTCCTGCGGCGACCGCGAGGCGGGTGCCGTGCTGGTCGCGATCAACTCGGTGTTCCAGATCGTCGCGTTCGCCGCCCTCGGCTGGTTCTACCTGCAGGTGCTGCCCGGCTGGCTCGGCCTGTCGACGACGTCGGCGGACTTCAGCTTCTGGGCGATCGTCGTGTCCGTGCTGGTCTTCCTCGGCATCCCGCTGGTCGCGGGCTTCCTCACCCGGACCCTCGGCGAGCGCCGCCGTGGCCGAGCCTGGTACGAGGAGCGCTTCCTCCCCCGCATCGGCCCGGTCGCGCTCTACGGCCTGCTGTTCACCATCGTCATGCTCTTCGCCCTCCAGGGTGACGCCATCACCTCGAACCCCTGGGACGTCGCCCGCATCGCGTTGCCGCTGCTGGCCTACTTCGCGCTGATGTTCGGCGGCTCCTTCCTGCTCGGCATGCGGCTGCGGCTCGGCTACGCGAAGACGGCCACGCTGGCCTTCACCGCCGCAGGCAACAACTTCGAGCTGGCCATCGCCGTCGCCATCGGCACCTTCGGCGTCACCAGCGGCCAAGCTCTGGCCGGCGTCGTCGGTCCGCTGATCGAGGTCCCGGTGCTCGTGGCACTGGTCTACGTCTCCCTCTGGGCGGCTCGCCGCTGGTTCCCCGGCGACCCGACCGTCCCCGCGACCGTCCGGAGCGCCCGATGACCACCGAGAAGCCGCTGCCCGGCCTGCTCACCCCGGAGGCGTCGCTGCACCGCCTGGCCGACGACCTCGCGGCCCGCTTCGCCGGCGTCTTCGCCCGCGAGACGATCGACCGCTACGTCTTCGAGTCCTACACGGCGCTGGGCCGGACGGCGAAGGTCACCGCCCACCTGCCGGTCCTCGCCGGCCACTTCACCACCGAGAGGCTCACCGCGCTGGCGCAGGCGAAGGGTGCGCTGAGCAGCGACGTCTGCGAGGTGCTCTTCGTGTGCGTGCAGAACGCCGGCCGCTCGCAGATGGCCGCCGGCCTCCTGCAGCTGCACGGTGCCGGCCGGGTGCACGTGCGCTCGGCCGGGTCGCAACCCGCCCCCGCCATCGACGACGCCGTCGCGCAGGTCATGGCGGAGGTCGGGATCGATCTGGCGGTGGAGTTCCCCAAGCCGCTGACCGACGACGTCGTCCGTGCCGCGGACGTCGTGGTGACCATGGGCTGCGGCGACGCCTGCCCGGTGTACCCGGGCAAGCGCTACCTCGACTGGCAGGTGCGCGACCCCGCAGGACTCAGCGTCGGCGAGGTGCGGGCCATCCGCGACGACATCGACACCCGGGTCCGCGCGCTGCTCGCCGAGCTGCAGCCCACCCCCGCGTGACCCCGACCGAGAGGCAACCAGTGTCCGACACCCCCAGCGTCCTGTTCGTCTGCGTGCACAACGCCGGCCGCTCGCAGATGGCCGCCGGCTGGCTGCGGCACCTGGCCGGCGACGCCGTCGAGGTGCGCTCGGCCGGCTCCGTTCCCGGTGACCAGGTCAACCCGGCCGCGGTCGAGGCGATGGCCGAGGTGGGCATCGACATCTCCGACCAGCGGCCCAAGGTGCTCACCACCGATGCGGTCGAGGCCTCCGACGTCGTCATCACCATGGGCTGCGGCGACGCCTGCCCGATCTTCCCGGGGAAGCGCTACCTGGACTGGGCCCTGGAGGACCCGGCCGGCAAGGGCGTGGCATCGGTCCGGCCGATCCGCGACGAGATCGAGCGCCGGGTGCGGGGCCTGCTGGCCGAGCTCGGGGTCAGCTCTCCCGCCTGAGCACGAAGAAGAACGGGTCGGGCAGCCCGCGCAGATCCATCAGCCCCAGCACGGTCCGGCTGCTGACCCTGCGGAAGACGTCGATGATCGGCAGCGCGTCGTAGACCATCGCCGCGGTCACCACGCCGCGGTGCTCGATCTCGCGCAGCCGCGCGCGGGGGCGCGACGTCGTCAGCAGCGGGCGGACGGCGCCGAACGCGGCGCGGGCCACCCGCGAGTGCGCCAGACCCGGCCGGTCCCGCAGCACGCCCATCGGGATCAGCGCCGGATCCACCGGCTTCGGACCGGAACGGGTCTGAAAGAGCAGCGGGTGCACCGTCTCGGCGTCGAGGAACTCCTTGCCGTACCAGCCGTAGGACTCCAGCAGGCCGTCGAGCGGCGAGCCGGTGGGCAGACCGCTCCCCCGCCACCGGCCGGTCATCTCTCCTGCGGGCAGCGGCCGGAAGGCGTCGAAGAGCGCGAAGGCCTGGTCGACGGGGAGGCCCTCCGGGTGCTCGGCGACCCAGCGCTCGTCGTCGAGAACCTCCACCCTCACGCGACCGGGCGCTCGAAGGTGACGAGCACGCCCTCCACCCCGCCGGGCCCGATGCGCCCCTTCACCTCGACCGAGGTGATCGCCTTGAGCTGCCAGCCCTCGCGGGCGTGCTGGTTGAGCACCTTCTCCAGCTTGCCCCCGGACATCTTGCCGCCCACGAGCCCCTCGCGGAGCTCCTCGACCTTGTACTCGTAGCGCGCTGTCATGGCCCCACCCTGCCTCAGCCGAGCACCGGGAGGGTCCGCTTGGCCGCCAGCCGGTCCATGCCGGCCTGGATGACCGACTCCACCTCGTCGTAGATCTTCTGCACGTAGGCCTTGTCGTCGGCGCGCTCGGGATCGGTGTCGACCTCGATCGGGTCCAGGATCTCGGTGCGGATCTTGGCCGGCAGCGGCACGTGCGCCGGGAGGATCTCCACGGCGATCGGGAACGGGAAACCCGCGATGATCGGCAGGTTCGCGCCGCGCAGCGTCTTCTTGAGCCCGGTGACCTTGTCGAGGGCGTTGGCCAGCCACTTGCCCTCGGACAGCACGAACACGGTGTCGTGCCCGCCGACGGTCGCCACCGGCAGGATCGGGACGCCGGAGCGGATGGCCTGCTTCACGAAGCCGGTGCGCCCGCCCAGGGTGGCGACGTCGCGCTTCCACCAGCTGCGCATCGCGTCGACCTCGCCGCCGGGCCAGACGACGACGTCCTCACCCCGCTCCAGCGCTGCTCCCACGCTCTTCCGGTTCGCGGCGATCACGCCGACCGCCCGGAAGTAGTCGCCGAGGCCGGGCGCGGCCAGGAGCACGTCGTGCGCGGTGCCGTGCAGGGTCCGCTTGCCCTCGAAGTGCTTCTGCCAGGCGTTCACCAGCGTCCAGGCGTCCATGGTCAGCGCGCCACCGGAGTGCACCCCGATCGCCAGGCAGGTGCGGTCGGGCACCCGCTCCCAGCCGTCGACCTCGACCCGGAAGTAGTACTTCTCCAGCAGGTCCCAGAGCGGCTGCTGGAGCTTCATCACCGTCTCGTTCGGCGGGTGCGGCTCCATCGCGGCACCCACGCGCCACTGGATGAGGCGCTGGAGGATGTTCGGCTGGTCCTGGTCGTCGGCCACGCGTGCTCCCTCGTCTCTGAAGGACTGACGCACCGGAGGGCGCGTCGGTAGCACCAACGGCTCCGCCGCGTCCCGGTCACGGCGACGACCGGACTTTCTCGTCTCCGAACCCGGAAAACGCGCGGGAACGCTGCTGCGCCCGTGATCGTGACACGGATCACGGGCGCGCACCGGTCGAGAGGCCGCTGGTCAGGCGGTCCGCGGCGCCTCCCAGAGGTCGATCCCGCTGTCGACGGCGTGCTGGTCGATGGCGGCCAGCTCGTCCGCGGAGAAGTCGAGGTTCGCCAGCGCGCCGACGTTCTGCTCCAGCTGGCCGACGCTGCTCGCCCCCACCAGCACCGTGGTCACCCGCTCGTCGCGCAGCGCCCAGGCCAGCGCCATCTGCGCCAGGCTCTGCCCGCGGCCGGTCGCGATCTCGTCCAGCGCGCGCACGTGGCCGAGGGCCTCCTCGCTGAGGAAGTCGGTCGACAGCGACTTGCCCTGACTGGCCCGTGACCCCTCCGGCACGCCGCCGAGGTACTTGTCGGTGAGCATCCCCTGGGCCAGCGGGGAGAACGCGATGCACCCGGCACCGACGTCGGCGAGCGTGTCGAGCAGCCCCTCGGTCTCGATCCAGCGGTTGAGCATCGAGTACGACGGCTGGTGGATCAGCAGCGGCGTCCCGAGGCCGGCCAGGATCGCTGCGGCCTTGACGGTGTCCTCCGGCGAGTAGGAGGAGATGCCGGCGTAGAGCGCCTTCCCCGAGCGGACGGCGGTGTCCAGCGCCCCCATCGTCTCCTCGAGCGGCGTCGTCGGGTCGGGGCGGTGGGAGTAGAAGATGTCGACGTACTCCAGGCCCATCCGGGTGAGCGACTGGTCCAGGCTGGACAGCAGGTACTTCCGGGAGCCACCACCCTGGCCGTAGGGGCCGGGCCACATGTCGTAGCCGGCCTTGGTGCTGATCACCAGCTCGTCCCGGTAGGGGCGGAAGTCGTCGGCCAGGTGCCGGCCGAAGTTGGTCTCGGCGCTGCCGTGGGGCGGGCCGTAGTTGTTGGCCAGGTCGAAGTGGGTGACCCCGACGTCGAAGGCCCGCCGCAGGATGGCCCGCTGCCGGTCGAGGGGGACGTCGTCGCCGAAGTTGTGCCAGAGCCCGAGGCTGATGACGGGAAGGTCCAGGCCGCTGCGCCCGGTGCGCCGGTAGCTCATCGAGTCGTAGCGGTCGTCGGCTGCTGCGTAGGGCATGAGCCGATCCTCGTCGCCGACCGCACTCGCCGCAGTACCTGTGTCGACCGGTAACCGGATCCGTGGCGGCTCGTTGGAACACGGCACAGCCCGCCCTCATCGTCGAGGAGTTCGCATGCGCCGCCCCCTCCCCCGTGCCGCACTCGCCCTCGGCGCCGCCGTGGCCGTCGTCGTCGGCAGCGCCTCCGGCGCCTCCGCCGCACCCGGCGACCCCGCTCCCGGGTCGCCCGGGGCCCTGGCGCGGGACGCGCAGAACATCGCCGACGCCTACGGCCGGCAGACAGCGCCCGACGGGCAGCTCTCCCCCGGTTACCTGCCCGCCCTGGTGGAGGCGACGACGCCGCAGCACGCCGGCGATCTGCTGGCGCAGGCCGCCCGCCCCAACAGGCCGGCGCTCACCCCCGGCCTGCTCGTGCCGGGCTGGAACAGCGGAAACCCCTACCGCGCGGACTGGGACGGCACCCGCGGCGAGATCACCCCGGTGCAGTTCACGAACCGGTACGGCGCGCTCATCCAGGGCGACGTCTTCTCCCCGCTCCCGGGCGCCACCGACCCGTACACCGGCGAGGCGCTGGAGGGCCCCTTCCCCGGCGTCGTCCTCACCACCGGCTCGGTGCAGGGCAGCGAGCGGATGTACTGGTGGCTGGCCCAGGACCTCGCCGAGCGCGGCTACGTCGTCCTCACCTACGACGTGCAGGGGCAGGGCCGGAGCGAGACCTTTCCGCACCAGGGCGACCCCGCCGACCTCCCGTTCTGCTCGTTCGGCGCGGCCCCCCTCGCCGGCGAGGAGACCGGCTGCCCGGGTGTGCCGTTCCAGCAGACGTCGAACTTCGTCTACGGCACCCAGGACGCCATCGACTTCTTCCTCTCCACCCCAGATCAGCCCTACGCGAACCCGTCGGCCGGCAGCGCGCCGGTCGACGCCTTCAACCCGCTGCACGCCGCCTTCGACCGCTCCCCCGACCCCGAGTCGGTGACGCCGGGCCGCACCACCCGGCTGGCCGTCGTGGGGCACTCGCTCGGCGCGCTCGCCGTCTCCTACCTCCAGGGCATCGACGAGCGGATCCAGACCGTCGTCGCGCTGGACAAGCTGCAGGCGGCGGCGTCGATCCGCGGCGAGGACGAGTTCGACGCCCTCGGGGAGTCCCGTCCGGTCGTTCCGGCGCTCGGACTGCAGTCGGAGTACGGGTTCACCGTGGCGCCCTACTTCGCCAACTCCGGGCTGTTCGACGACGCCGGAGCCGGCTCGCCCACGGAGGCGCCCGATCCGCGCCGGGAGCTCGCCACCGGCTACGACGCCTGGACCGCCGAGGGCGTGGACTCGATGGTCGTCGTGCCGCGCGCCTCGACCCACCTCGAGTACACCGACATCCCCCTGGTCCTCCCGGCCTCCCGCTACGGACAGGCGGTCTCCAGCGTCTACACCCAGGCCTGGCTGGCGAAGTACCTGCAGCACGACGCGACCGCCGACGACGTGCTGCTCGGCACGCGGCTCTCGTACCTCGAGCCGGACGCCACCGGCACCTGGCGGCCGATCGTGCTGGAGCGGGACGAGAACCTGTCCTTCTACTTCTGCTCCGGGTACTCGGTGACCACCGCCGACGGCGCGGTCCGCGACGACGACCTCACCGGCGTGGGCTGCTAGCGGCCAGGCCTACGGTGGAGCCATGTGGCGCCTGATCGGACTCCTGCTCGTCGTGTGGCTCGTCGTGACCGTGATCGGCGCGGTGGTGAAGGGGCTGTTCTGGCTGGCCGTGGTCGGGGTCCTGTTCTTCGCGGGCACCGCCGCGATCGGCTGGGTCAAGCGCAACGACCAGGCCCTGCCTCCGGGCCGGTGACGACCGACCGACTCGCGACGCAGACGGCGACCGTCCGCGCTGCGGCCGACTACCTCCGCTCCTGGGTCGAGGCGCAGGCCGCGCACCGCCGGGTCCCGGGCGTGCAGGTGGCGATCCGCTCCGGCGGCGAGCTGGTGCTGTCGGCCGCGATCGGCGTCGCCGACGTCGGCACCGGTGCGCCGCTGACCACCCAGCACCTGTTCCGCATCGCCTCGCACTCCAAGACCTTCACCGCCACCGCCGTCCTCCAGCTGGTCGAGGCCGGCGGGCTGCGACTGGACGACCCGATCGCGCAGCACGTCCCGGAGCTGGCCGGCGCGCCCGCCGGTCGGGCCACGCTGCGCGAGCTGCTCGGCCATCAGGCCGGGGTGATCCGCGACGGCGAGGACGCCGACTTCTGGCAGCTCGGGATCCCGTTCCCCGACCGCGCCGGACTGGTCGACCTCGTGCGCCGGGCCGGCACGGTGCACGCGCGCAACGAGCACTTCAAGTACTCCAACGTCGGCTACGCGCTCCTCGGTCTGGCGATCGAGGCGGTGACGGGCACCTCCTTCGCCGAGCACTGCCGCGCCGCGGTCCTCGCGCCGCTGGGGCTGACCCGGACCGGACCGGAGTTCGACCCCGCGCGCGCCGACGAGTACGCGACCGGGCACACCGGGCTGCTGACGGGCGAGGACTCCCGGGAGACGATCGAGCACGTCGACACCCGCGCGATGGCCGCGGCCACCGGCTTCTTCTCCACCGCCGAGGAGCTCTCCGCCTACGGCGCCGCGCACGTGCTCGGCGACGAGCGGCTGCTGACCGACGACTCGAAGCGGCTGATGCAGCGGCTGGAGTCGGTGGTCACCGCCTACGGCACCGAGGTCGGCCGGTACGGCCTCGGCATGATCCTGCAGACCGTCGGCGACCGGGAGCTGGTCGGCCACAGCGGCGGCTTCCCCGGGCACATCACCCTGACGCTGGTCGACCCGGTGAGGCAGCTCGTGGTCACCGTGCTGACCAACGCGATCGACGGTCCCGCGCACGACCTCGCCGTCGGCCTGGTGAAGCTGGTCGACGTCGCCCTGACCCCGCGCGCGGAGCTCCCCTCCCCGCCGCCCGGTGCGGACCCGGCATCCTTCACGGGGCGGTTCGCCAGCCTGTGGGGTCTGCTGGACGTCGCCGAGCTCGGCGGCCGGCTCGTGCTCCTGCGGCCCACCGCGCCCGATCCGCTGCCCACGGTCGAGGAGCTGCAGATCGTCGACGGCGACACCCTGCTCGTCGCGCCGCAGCCCGGCTTCGGCGCCTCCGGTGAGCCGGTGCCGGTGCGGCGGGACGCGACCGGGCGCGTGGTCTCGCTGCGACTGGCCGGGGTGACCAGCGTGCCGGTCGAGGAGTTCCGCCGTCGCCGGTCGGCGATGACGCGGAACGGATGGGCTCAGTCGCCGTCAGCGTCGCCGGCCCCTCCGTCGGCGTGACGCAGCGGGTCCCCCGACCACCCGGTCGCGGGAACCTCCGGCAGCGCCTGGCCCTCCACCTGGTCGGCGGCGGCCACCGGCGTCAGCAGCTCCTCGGCCGGGATCGCGTACGGGCTCTCGCTCATGCCCGGCTCCCCGGTACGACCCGGTCCAGCCACGCGATCAGGTCGGCGACGACCTCGGCCCGGTTGGTCTCGTTGAAGACCTCGTGCCGGGCCCCCTCGTAGGACTGGAGCGTCACATCGGTCAGTCCGTTCTCCTGCAGCCGCTGGACGAGGGCGTGCACCAGGGTGAGCTGTCCGTTCAGCGGATCGGCGTCGCCGACGACCACGTAGACCGGCAGGTCGGTGCGGAGCCCGCGGAGCCGCTCCGGATCGGCCATCTGCCGGGCGGAGACGAACATCTGCTTGTTGTCGGGCGCGGACAGCCCGAATCCGCAGCGGGGGTCGGCGACGTAGGCGTCGACCTGCGCCTCGTCGCGGGAGAGCCAGTCGTAGTCGGTGCGGGCCGGCGCGAACGGCGCGTTGAACGCCGACAGGTCGGTCGGCCCGTCGAGGTCGAGCGCGGGCTCCAGCAGGTCCAGGGTGGTCGTGCCGCTGAGGACCAGCCCGGCGAGCTCGCGGCTGGCGTCGAGCACGTACTGCTGGGCGGCGAAGGACCCCATGCTGTGCCCGAGCAGCACCAGCGGCAGGTCGGGGTGGTCGGCGCGCACCAGCTCGCTCACCCGGCCGATATCGCGGACCAGCTCGTCCCAGCCGCCCTCGCCCAGCTCGCCCTGGTGCCCGTCCTGCGCGGTCGCGCCGTGCCCGCGGTGGTCCTGGCCGACGACGACGAACCCGGCGTCGGTGAGGTTCGCCGCCAGCGCCTCGTAGCGCAGCAGGTGCTCCCCCATCCCGTGGGCCAGTTGCACGATGCCGCGCGGCGGGCCGGCCGGATCCCACCGGTAGACGGTCACCGGCACGTCGTGGGCGGAACGGATCTCGAGGAGCTGCGGCGGCATGGCGGCAGGCTACGACGCCTCGCGCGGTGCCGCCGCCCTGCTCGGCCGGCGGCACCCGCGATCCGGTCAGTTCCCCGGCCCGCGCCCGCCCGGGTGCCCGCCGTGCCCGCGCGCCGGCGCGTCGGAGTTCACCCGCTCGGTCACCCGCTCCTCGACGTCGGCCAGTCGCTCGTCCGCCTCGTCCTGGGGAAGCCGGCCGGCCTCGACCGCCTGCGCCGTCCGCTCCCGCTCGGCCGCCACGAGCGCGGCGACGAGATCGTCGACCGGCACCCCCTCGTCCTCGGCGACGTCGGCGAGCGTGGTGCCGTCGGGCTCCAGGGCGGAGCGCAGCTCGTCCTCGGTCATGCCGAGCGCGGTCGCGGCGGCCTCCAGCCCGGGCCCGCCGCCGTGGGGCCCACCGCGCCCGACCCCCGCCTCGCTCAGCGTGGTCGCGACCTCGTCGGCCTGGTCCTGGGTGAGCGACCCGTCGTCGACCAGCCCGGACAGGGCGTCGGTGATCCGCTCGACCGCGGACCCGCCGCCGGAGTCGCCGGGAGCCGCCAGGGCGGGCACGGCGACGGCGAGACCCGACAGGCCGAGCACTCCGGCCGTGGTGGCGATGATCAGCTTCCTGCGCACGAGCACTCCTTCTCCAGGGCCGGGATCTCCCCCAGCCGTCGGGGTCGAGAGTCGGTCGCGCGGCTGTGGCCGGCCTGTGCCTGCACCGTCGGCTTGCTGTGGATCTGCCGTCGCAGCCCGGCAAGCCGGAGGACTTCACCGCAGCACTGGCCGCCATGCGCCGCGCGGTACAGCTCCCCGGACGGACCTCAGGCGGCGACGGCGGAGAGGCGTGCGGGGACCCGGCGTCCGAGCTCCACCACCTGGGCGACCTGACCGGCGGGCCGGAAGAGGACACCGCACACCACGAGCGCGCAGACCAGGCCGACGGCGGCCGACAGCCACACCTCCGTCTGACCGAGGGAGAGGCCGTAGCCCATCCACGCGGCGCACGATCCCGCCCCCAGGATCCAGCGTGCCGGCGAGAGACCGGAGACGTCCTGCGTGCGGTCGCGCAGCAGGCTCAGCGGCTGCGGAAGGCACGCCGCCGCACCGACCAGCGAGGCCGTGGCGACGAGCGGGCCGGCGAGCGCGGCCGGGTCGGCGCCGAGGAGGACGACGAACGCGGCGCTGCCCGCGGCGAACGCGACGAGGCACAGCGCCCCGGACGCCGTACGCGCCAGCGCGCGGCGCGAGCGCAGCTGCGGCTGGGTGAGCAGCAGCGCGAGGAGCAGCGCGGTGTTGGCCGCGCCGACGACGGTGTTGGTGACGATCTGGGCGGGATCGCCGGTGAGCAGCCCGAAGGTGAGCCAGCAGAAGTTGAGGGCGACGGCCAGCCAGGTGCTGGTGGGCGACATCCCGAGGGTGCGGCCGTGCCGGCAGGAGAGCCAGACCTGGGGCCAGACGAGAGCGATGCTGAGGGTGGACGCGACAACGCCGAGCGCGGCGGACATGGTGGAGCGGGATTCCGATCGGATGGTGCCTGCGGTGGTCACGGCCACCGGTGGGAGATCCACATACCGGAGTTCGAACGCTCGTCACTGAGCGGAACGGTGTGGGTGCAGCGGGTGGCCGCACACAGCATCGGCGTGACGCCACCGTGACCTGAGCACCTGAGGCTGTGACGTCTGTCGCCTCCTGCTGAGGCACACTGCCCCGACCGGACGGGAGGACCCATGACCGAGCCCAGGAGCGCCACCTTCGAGACGACGGTGACCGCCGTCGGCAACAACACCGGCATCGAGGTGCCGGAGGAGATCCTCGAGCAGCTGGGTGCGGGCAGGCGACCGCCGGTGCTGGTCGACCTGGCCGGCTACGAGTACCGGACCACCCCGGGCGTGATGGGCGGCCGGTCGATGCTCAGCGTCAGCGCCGCCGTCCGGAAGGCCACCGGGCTCGCCGGCGGAGACCCGGTCCGCGTCACCCTCACCGTCGCCGACACCCCGCGCGAGGTCGACGTCCCCGAGGACCTGGCCGCGGCCCTCGCCGCCGATCCGCAGGCCGGCACCTTCTTCGCCGCACTGTCGAACAGCCTGCAGCGCTTTCACGTCGACTCCGTCACCGGCGCGAAGACCCCGGAGACGCGGCAGCGGCGGATCGAGAAGGCGCTGGCGCTGTTCCGCGAGGGCAGGAAGCGCTGACACGACGACGGCCCCCATGACCAGGTCATGGGGGCCGTCGGTGCGTGCGGTCTACCGGGTGGGCGACGTGCCGTCCGGCTCGGTGCGCACCCGCGTCGCGGAGTGCTCGTCGGACTCACCGGCGGCCTCGACCACCAGCACGAAGTCCTCGCCGTGCTTGGAGATGCCCTCCACGACGGCGTGCTCGACCGCCTCGGTGGCGAAGGTGCGGCGCAGGACCATCGGGTCCGACCGCACGTCCTTGGCCAGCGCGATCGCCAGCCCCACCATCACCAGCGCGAACGGCAGGGCCGCGACGATCGTGATGTTCTGCAGGCCGGAGAGCGCCTCGTCGCCGCCGACCAGCAGCATCACCGCCGCGACGGCGCCCATGACGATGCCCCAGAAGATCACCGTCGGGCGGCTCGGCGAGAGCGTTCCCCGCTCCGACAGCGAACCCATGACGATCGAGGCGGCGTCGGCGCCGGACACGAAGAAGATCGCGACCAGGACCATGACCAGCACGGTCATCACGGTGGACAGCGGGAACTGCTCGAGGACGCCGAACAGCTGCCCCTCCGAGGTCGCCTGACCGGCGACGTCGACGCCGTCCTGCTGGGCGGCGATGCCGGCCCCACCGAAGATGGCGAACCACATGAGGGTCACGACGCTCGGCACGAGGAGGACACCGGTGACGAACTGGCGGATGGTGCGGCCGCGGCTGATCCGGGCGATGAAGACGCCGACGAACGGCGTCCAGGACACCCACCAGGCCCAGTAGAAGACGGTCCAGCCGCGCAGCCACTCGGCCATGGCGTCGCCGCCGCTGGCCTCGGTGCGGGCGGCCATGGCGGCGAGGTCGGAGAAGTAGCCGCCGACCGCGCCGGGGATCAGGTTGAGGATCAGCACCGTCGGGCCGACCACGAACACGAACAGGGCCAGGACGACGGCCAGCACCATGTTGATGTTGGACAGCCACTGGATGCCCTTGGCGATGCCGGACACGGCGGAGGCGACGAAGGCGGCGGTCAGGATGGCGATGATCGCGACCAGCAGCCCGTTGCCGACGTCACCGGCCCAGCCGAGGATCTCCAGCCCGCTGCCGATCTGCAGCGCACCCAGGCCGAGCGAGGCCGCCGAGCCGAACAGGGTGGCGAAGATGGCGAGGACGTCGATCAGCTTGCCGGCCGGGCCCTCGGTGCGACGCTTGCCGAACAGCGGCTCGAAGGCCGCGCTGATCAGCTGCTTGCGGCCGCGCCGGAAGGTGCCGTAGGCGATCGCGAGGCCCACTACGGCGTAGATCGCCCACGGGTGCAGCGTCCAGTGGAAGAGCGTCGTCGCCATCGCCGTCTGGACGGCCTCGGGGGTCTCGGCGTCCACGGACCGCGGGGGCGGCGAGACGTAGTGGGCCAGCGGCTCGGCCACGCCGTAGAACATCAGGCCGATACCCATGCCGGCGCTGAACATCATCGCGATCCAGGAGACCGTCCGGAACTCCGGCTCCTCGTCGTCGCGGCCGAGCGGGATGCGGCCGTACTTGCTCGCGGCCAGCCACAGGACGAAGACGACGAACGCCGAGGCGAGGGTCACGAACAGCCAGCCGAGGTTCTTCTCGACCCAGACCAGGGCGCTGCCGCTCGCCGAGCCCAGGCCGGTGGGCGACAGGAAGCCCCAGGCGACGAAGGCGAGGGCGACGACGGCGGCGATCGCGAAGACCACGCGGTCGAGGGCACCCTTGCCGTCAGCGGGTGCCGGTGGGGCGGCGATGGCCGGGTGCTCGTCGGTGCCCGGTCCGGTGCCGACGAGGGCGTCGGTGGACCCGGCGCCGTCGCGGCCGGCAGGTGCGGGTTGTGTGATGGTCACAGGCGAGTGCGGCGCCCGGGGGCGCCCCTCCGATCGTGTTGGTGCGGGCTGGTCCTGCCGACGAGAGGTCGGTCCGGGACGGCCGATGGGGACCCGCGCGGATGGGTCGACGTGCTGAGTGCTCCTCCCTCGGGCTGGAAAAACGTGATGTCACCTCTCCGGATGACACTCTCCCGCTCAGGCGGGCAGCGGTGTGCGTTCGCGGTCCCTCAGCGTGTCCAGGGCGCGGTGCATACCGACGGTGACGGCGCCGAGCGCGAAGAACCCCTCGTCATCGGCGACGTCGGAGCTCCGGAGCAGGGTGGTCAGCCGGTGCAGGGCCGCCTCCGCTGCCTCGATGGCCGCCTCTCGGTCGTCGGGATCACCCTCCTGGAGCCGCGTCGGGTACGGGTTGCACACCACGCTGCCGAGCGAGTCCAGGGCGTCGGCGAGCACCCAGCCGGTGCCGCCGTCGATCCGGTCGATGCCGCGGCGGTGCGGCTGGAACTCGACGACGAGCGTCGTGAGGTCGTCGACGAGGACGGCGACCCGGTCCAGCGCGCGGGACTGCTCGCGGATCCGGTCGGCGGTGCCCACCCACTTCCGGGCCCGCGGGTTGGCCCGGCGGGCGCGCGCGACGACGTTCTCCGCCGCGCGCATGCGGTCCAGGGCGGCCCCCAGCTCCCGGCCCCGCCCCTCCCACTCCCCTGGTGAGGGCACCTCGCCGTTGCGCAGCCCGTCGGCCATGCCCCGCAGGTGCCGGGCCAGGAGCCCGCGGGCCGCCGCGATGCGCCGGACGGCGACGGTGAGCTGCAGCGGGGGGAAGAGCACTGTGGTCACCAGGACGCCGATGGCCGCGCCCAGCAGCGTGAGCCCCGCGTAGTTGACGGCGTAGCCGGCCGGGTCGTCCGCGCCCACGGTGAACATCAGCACCGCCGCGAAGCTCACCCAGCTGGCGTGCTCGCGCAGCACCCGCCACTGCTCCACGACGACGGCCGCGCCGACGACGAGGGCGATGGTGACCGCGGCCGGGACGGCGATGGTCGCCTCGTGGATGACCACGGCGAGGGTGAACCCGAGCAGGATCGCCAGCACCGTGCGCCAGGCCGCCGACGCGGAGTCCGCGACGGTGGGGTGCACGGCGATGACCGCGCCGAGGGCGGCGTAGTAGGCGTAGTTCGACATGGGCGCCGGCAGGAAGACGGCGGCCTGCCAGGCCAGCCCCGCGGCCAGCGCTGCGCGCACCCCTCGCTGGATCCAGGGTTCGGCCAGCCATTCACGCGCGCGGATCACCCCCCCAGGATGCGCACGGCCCCCCACCCGCCGTCCACCGCCCCGGGTGATCTCACATCAGCGGACCGTGATCGGCTCCTCCGCCGCGGGGACGGGGCGCCCCTGGCGGCCGCCGCGGGTCACCGTGCGGTCCTCGACGGTGCCGTAGAGGCGCCCCTCGTAGGCCTTGACCCCCGCGACCAGCACGATGCTCACGACGACAAGGAGCGCCCACGAGCCGAACTTGGCGACGTGGACGAGCGTCCAGACCGACTCCTGGTCGGGGTACTGCCAGGCGCGGAGCAGGGTGGCGGCGTTCTCGGCGATCCAGAGGAAGAAACCGATGAGGACGAAGGAGAGCGCCAGTGGCATCGCGTAGCGCCGCTCCCCCACCGTGAAGTGCACCCAGGTGCGCCAGGTGACGGCGAGCAGCGCGAGCGCCAGCGGCACCCGCACGTCCCAGGTCACGTGGTGGGTGAAGAAGTTCAGGTAGATCAGCGCAGCCACCGCCGCGGTGCTGCGCGCGCGGAAGTTGGTGATCCGCAGGTCGAACCGGCGCCAGGCCTGGCAGACGTAGCTGCCGACGGCTGCGTACATGAAGCCGCTGTACAGCGGAACGCCACCGACCGTCGCCCAGCCGATGTCGGGGTAGGACCACGAGCCCTGCTGGACCTTGTAGAGCTCCAGCGCCAGGCCGACGAGGTGGAACCCGAAGATGACGGCGACCTCGCGGCCGGTCTCCCAGCGGACGAGCCAGAGCACCAGCGTGACGCCGAGGGACCAGATCAGCAGGGCGTCAGCCGCGTTGACCGGCAGAGGCACGACCCGGACCAGCGCCAGGCCGGCGAAGAAGAGGACGGCGAACAGGCAGCACTGCGCCTCGATCCAGGCGAACCGCAGCAGTTGCTTCATCGCCGGAAGGCTAGGTCAGGGAGCCGCCGAACCGGCTGACCGACCGCACCTCGAGTCCTGTGGATTCACGGGCGCGGTGCGGCTCCGGGTCGGGAAGGGTTCGGGGCCTTCGCCCGGCCTGTTGCGGCCGTTCCCGAGACGAACCCGCGAACCCATCCCGCGAGCGACCGGAAAGGCCGCGCCCGGTAGCGAGTGATCGCCACGACGCCGGCGACGATGCCCAGCAAGAGCAACCAGTTCGGCAGCTCGCTGAGCACGATCAGAACGACCAGCACCCCTACCCCGACGGCCGCCACCCGCTCGTACCAGTACAGGTTGAACGGGAGCGCGGCGCGCTGGGCGTTCAGTCGGGTCCGCTCGGCTGCCCGGTACTCACCCGCCACCTCGCTCAAGGACTTGCCGCCGTTCTGGCGACGGAAGTCCGCGTCCTCGCGCTCGAGTCGACGCTCCTCCTGCTGCGCCCGGAACTGGCTCTCTCGCCTGTCCCGCTCCTTGGCCCAGGACCGCTCGCGGTACTCCTGCTCCCGCTCCCTGTCCCGGCGAGCCGCCTTCTGCCGACGCACCGCGTCGTCATGGATCCAGTCGGCGTGGTTCAGGTCGGCCAGACAGTTGCGACAGGTACGCCAGGCATCGTGCGGACAGGGCATGGTCGGCTCCTCGAGTTCGCAGGTCAGAGGCATGATCGGCCGCTCGGACCTCGTACTTGAGCTCCCCGGCGCCCACATGACGAACGGCGCCCCGGCCCCACACGAGGTGGGACCGGGGCGCCGGTGTCGTACGGGCTAGCTGGTGATCAGCTGTCGAATCTCATCCGACTGTCACTCCGAATCTCACGACTCGGTGACGGTGCTCGACACCGGTTGAGCCCGTAGTTTCGGCCTGAGCAGCGGGTGGGAACATGCGGCGTTCCCACCCGCTGCTGTCAGGCCAGGGCGTCAGACCTGCTGCTGGATCGTGCCGCCGGGGTTGCGCTTGGCGGTTGCGCCGGTGACGAACCGCCCAGACGAGGCGGAGCGGTTCACCGTCCGGCTGTTGCCGGTTCCGCTCCCGACCCGCTCGGTCGTCGTCTTTCCGGGCCACCTGGCAGCAGCAGCCTTGCTGACGAACCGCCCCGTACCGGCGCTGCGATTTACAGACCTTGCCATGAGTTCCTCCTCGGAACACTTCCCGAGGTGGAGGGCCACTCCAGGTGAGTGGCCAACGATCTCCCCTACGACACGGACGGCCAGTCGCCTGAGCCAGCGGGTCATAGACCTCGGGTCCGGGTCGGGTCGTTGTAGCGGCCCGCCCGTCGGCTTCCCGTTGGGGTCGCCAACTGGCTGTATGTCGCGGTGGGTCTATTTCGGGGCGCGCTTGTCCTGACTTTTTTCTGTCCGGATCTGGGCAGCCCGGTTCACCACGCGGGCTGCCTGGGTGCTGCTCACGCTGGCTCGCGCTGCGGTGGCTGCCTTGGACCCGAAGGACGACTTGGCCACCTGCCGTTGGATCTTGTTCATGCGGTTCCGCCTTCTGGGGTGCTGTGTTGTCTTCGGATCGCGGCTCGCGCCCTCTTGATGAGGCTGCTCGCGCCGTCGGGCGTGGTTCCAAGGTCTATGGCTATCTCCGCGTTGCTGTATCCGAGGGCGTCCATGACGAGCGCGCGGGCTGCTCGTGGGTTGTCGACTCCTTCGAGGATGCGTTGAGCGGTGAGGCTTCGCAGGACGTCATCCTCTACCCCGGTGACCCGCCCGCGGTCTAACACGTCCCGTTCGTGTGTCACGACTTCGGTGCTGGGCCGCAGGTCGTGGTTGAGCCAGCGCCGGGCAACGTTGGCGTACCGCTTCATGCACTGTCCGATGAAAAAGGTCTTCAGCGCAGCACCCTTGGCGGGGTCCCAGACGCCTGGGACGAGGACTTCGTCTCGGAAGTGAACGATGGCCTCGGCCACGGTCTCTGTGGCGATCTCGTCGATGGCCTCTGGGTCTTGTCGGACGGCGTCGGGGAGAGCAGGTGCGACGATTCGCTTCTCGGCGCACTTGCTGGCCATGAGGCCACTGCGCATCCAGCCGCTGACAACGGCGAGGCCGTACCTGGCCAGTTCGTTGACGAAGAAATCCCAGTCCTCGCCTTGGAAGCCCTGCTGGCGGAGGTGCTGGACCAGGTGCACGTCGCCTGCGAGCCGCTCGGCGCGTTCAGCAGGTGGCAGATGCTCATGCCGCAGCCACGCTTCAAGCACGGCACTACGCCGTGCTCCCACATGCCCGGGCGGGCCACCAGCAGCGGGCAACGCGAACCCTCTCGATGGCTACTTGGCGCGTGGCTGTCGGCGTCCGGACGGCAGACCTGATGCCAAAGCCAGTGGCAGGAGTCTAGACCGAGGCACCGACAAAGCCGGGTGGGAGCGAGACATGGGAGCCCTGGATGACGGCGACTGTCGGACGCCACGTCTAACTTGCGGGCGTGCGTCAGGCCCTGCGAACCGGCCCCAGGGGAAAGCGAGAGAATCGTGGCGTCCGAGCAGTCGGGCTCAGTGATGGTGTTGCCGCCGCAGATCGAACGGAACTTCGAGGGCCGTCGGGCGGTGTACCTGGACCTGAAGGACTGGATCAACCTGGCGCGGGTGGCGAAGGGACTGTCAACGCCCGCTGGTTATCCCGAGTTGTTGCTTGCGGCACGGCGAGCGGTGCTGAGGGGCACTGCGCTGTTTCCGCTGTCTGCGACGCACTACATGGAGATGAGCGGCATCGCTGACCCTGCTCAGCGGCGGGACGTTGCATCGGTGATGGAGGAACTGTCCGGGTTCCGGGTGCTGCTCGGCCGCCCGTCGATCATGAGACTGGAGATCGAGGCAGCGCTGGACCGTATCCAGGGCCTGTCCTCCCCCGTGGACACGCTGGCGCTGCTGGGACGGTCCGTCGGGTGGGCCTACGGGCGACGAGGTGGCCTTCGGATGGGCTACGACGGCCGAGACGTGACCTCCGAGTTCGAGCAACAGCCTTGGTACCAGGAAATGCTGCGCGCATTCGAGCGACGCATGTTGGAAGGTCTCTCTGATGCCGAGGATGCCTCGCTCCGACTTACGAACAGCGACTATCAGCCGGAGTTCGTGCAGCAGTTCTCCGAGCAGCGTGCCCGGCAGGAGCGCGAGCAGGCAGCGCGCCTGGACGCGGCGCCCAGGTGGCGGCGAGGCCGGCTGAGAGATGTCATCAGCGCCCGAGAACTTGCTCTTGAGTGGGCCGAGGCGCTGAACGAGGCAGTGGCGCAGCGCGGCATGTCGCTCGACGACCTGTTCGGCACGGACCGAGAGGCGATCCGCGCGTTCGCCGATGGCATGCCGTCGAACAGCGTCGTCATCTCAATCAAGACGGCCTACCACCGCAACGACCAGCACAACTGGACGGCCAACGACATCCACGACATCGACGCGTTGGCCGTTGCGGTCCCGTACTGCGATGCGGTGCTGACCGACAAGGCGGCGCGGAACGCCGTCGTCAGCACCAAGGTCGACCGACAGGCGGCGACGTTCATGCCTCGAACGGCTGGAGAACTGGCGGAATGGCTCGACTCTGGCGCCAGCCTCGCCTCACCCGGATCCCTCGCGTAGAGACGGCGACCGAGAACCGCCAGCCCTGTGAGGTGGCGGACCTGTAGTCCCTGACCGCCGCGGGCCAACCGGGGACACAGGAGTCATCTCCACACCTAGACTGCTCCGTCTCGACCGATCGTGAACTAGGGGATGCGATGGCAGTCGGTGACGATCCTCGTGGGTGGCTGGCGAAGGTTCAAAGCCATCCGGTAGTCGCTGCCATTCTCGTGCTTGCGCTCGTTGCGACCCCTCTGTCGGTCCTCCTGGACCTTCCCCTGAAGATCCAGTCCGCCTACTCGGCGGTCTTCGGCGAGGACAACGAGCCGACCGTTGAGGGCACATGGCCCCTGGTGCAGGGATGCGACGGGGCCACCCGCGTGGCTACATCCCGGAGCATCGACGACTTGCCCAGCACCGATGACCCGAGGGAAGACATCCGATCGACCATCGTGGAGTCCGGCGGCGGATCGTGGGAGTCCGGGACCCTGTACGTGACGATCTCCGTCGCCTCCGACGGCGAAGCAATCCAAGTCTTTGACGTCAAGCCCCGAAGGCTGTCGAGCCAGGTAGCCGACCCCACTTGGATCTATGACACAGAAAGCGGCTGCGGAGGAGGGGACACTTACCGGACCTACCACTACAACCTCGATGACGGCACCTTCGAGGACCTCGGATTGATTGGGGACGGGGACAACCCCGAGGTGGTTACGGGGACCCCCACTGAGGACCCAGGATCAGCATTCACTGTGCGGCCAGGCCGCTTCGCGTTGCTTCAGGTGCACGTCACGTCTTGCAACGCCAACTACGAGTGGGAGATGGAGGTGAGGTACACCATCGCTGGCGACCCCGAGAAGCAGACGAAGACTATCGGCCCCTATCGCTCGTACGGCGCTTCAGAAGACGCCGTCGCGTACACCGGGGGCCCGGGACGGGGTGGTTTCTTCCCCACCCTTCGAGAGAACGATTTCGTCCGGCCGAATGGGTCTTGTCCCGGCTAGCCGCCGCCGCGGACCGGCTTCGCCCTGAGTTGCCCGACACCGATACCGAGCCCGGCGGGGATGATTAGAACTCCGGCCCCTCAGTCGCGGTTGCCCACGGCACGGGGTCCGTAACGCCTTCCCATATGTCGTCTGCCCAGGCCGACCGGTGCTGGCCTCGATAGCCGACGGTGTTGAGGATGGCGAGTAGCAAGCAGTGGGCGGCGTAGTCCTTCCCCTCGGCCCATTGGTATGCGGTCCAGGCGCCCGGCTTCGTACTCGTCGGGTGAATGATCTTGTTGCGGAGCAACATGACGCAACCCAGAGCATCACGGGCTGTGCGCGTTCCCTCGGACATCTGCGCCCTGCGGCTCACTTCGGCAAGGTGAGGATAAGAGGCCGGGACGCTGGTGCGCATGCGGCAATCGTCCAGGAGCAGACGGATCTGGGCCTCTGTCGGCTTGAGATTCTCCCACTGACGCTGGGTGTGCGTGCCCCGTTCCTCAACGAACCGGTTGTATGCAAGCAACTGCAAGCCCGAGATAGGCAATGCGACGCCAAGTTCGACGTCTACGTCGTACGTAGCGGTCACGTAGTAGGAAGTTGCGTACTGAATGACTTCCAGTCGCTCGGGCGTTCGGCAGTAGTCAACGACGCGCTCGATGAGTTCACGCATCTGCTCGTTGCCCTTGTGCCGGTCAAGGAATGTGCCGGTGTTGAGCACACCGTCGATGTGCGGGCTTACCCAGCGCGTCCAAACCGCTTGGTCCCCCCACCAGCCGACCGGGAGCAGCAAGTTGATTGTCCGCCCTACCGCGAGGCTGAAGGCAAGGCGCAGTGCTTGGAGTAGAAGTTGGATGTCTGCCACGTCGAACAGGGAGCCGTCGGCGCGCGCGATCTGACCGATGTGGGTTACAGCACTCGTGTTCTCATCGCGGAGTCGCCGAAGGAACTGCTTGTTCACTTCGGGGCGACGGTCGATGGTGATTCGCCACCCGGATGGAAACGCTTCGAGGCGTCCATTCCACGTCCGAACGAGGTCCTCGGGGTCACATACTCCGGATCCATTGGGCACATCCCAGCCGTTCGGGATGAGAAAGGTGACACGGCTCAGCGCCGTCCCACTGCCCAGGGTCTGAGGGGTGAGCCGGTCATTCCGGCTCACCCCCGACGGACGGGAGTCTTCGGACAGTGAGTCTGGTTGAGGCGGCAGCGGCACCTCCTCGCCCGGCAGTTTGATGGACGGCATTTCGACCCACTCGCGCTTCCCGGAGGCGCGCAGACCCACAAAGTCCTCAATACCCCTGTTCGGCCTGCTCGCCTCAACCATCACCCGCGGGCTGGGGTACCACGCCATCTCGGCTCGGCCGTGCCAGTCGTGGCCTTCCTCGTCGTCACTGAAGCGGAGGCCGCCGACGTAGAGAGGGATGGCTTGACCGGACGCGGTGGGCTTGTAGTGGTGAGTGAGGGCGTCGGGGTAGTCGTGCTCGATCACCCGCTCCTCGCCGCTTGGTAGCACCTGACTCAGGCTGACCAGCCGCTTATCGCCCTCGTATCGGACCTCAAGCCCAGGTCGGGCGGATTGCATCACTGTCACACGGCTTTGTTGAGGTCGTCTTGACTGCGACCGACCAGACGAAGGCGACCCTGTCCCCGAACTCCGCTACCTGCGTCACTACACCACCGCTCCCCTGCCGCTCTTAACTACCGTGCCGGTTGCGGCACGTAGGGACGGTAACCGCGACAACCGACTAGTTGCGTTAGTGACAGCGCTGTCCTGGGCGGTTCGGGTGTCTGTCGCGAGCCGACACGACGCGCAACCAGGTTCGGGTCGGGCTGCCGCGCAAGTGCTCGTTCCGCCGACGGGGCGGCTTCGGGCCGGATTCCTTCGTCCCCAAGGAGGTGAGCCAGCAGAACGTCCAGGAGGCGTTCACACGGGGCCAGCCCCCCCACGAGGCGCACGCTCAGCGAGCCGGGCCCAGTTCCTGCGACACTCCTGCACTGTGACTGCTCAGGGTACGGCCACGACATCACAGGTGGAGCGGTGGAATGCTGCCGCCGAATGGCCCCTCATGGTGGCCGCTGTGGCATTCCTGGTCGCCTATGCCTGGCCCATCTTGGAACCCGACCTACCGGCAACCGTCCGGAGTGGCTGCGTCGCGGTCGCATGGGCCGCCTGGGTGATCTTCGCTATCGACTACGTCGCCCGGGTGGCCTTGGTAGAAGACCGGCGGCGCTACGTCATCCGGCATCTGCACGACCTCGCGGTCATCGCACTGCCCCTCTTGCGTCCCCTGCGGCTGCTGCGCCTCGTCACCGTCATCACGGCGCTGAACCGCCGGGCGGGGGCCTCCCTCCGGGGGCGGGTGGCTGTCTACGTGGTGGGGGCCACGGCGTTGCTCTCCGGGGTCGCGGCCCTGGCCATGCTCGACGCCGAGCGGAACGCGCCGGACGCCAACATCACGACGCTCGGCGATGCCGTGTGGTGGGCAGTAACCACCATCACGACCGTTGGCTACGGAGACCGATACCCCACAACGACCGGGGGCCGCTTCATCGCCGTCGGCCTGATGGTGGCGGGCATCGCACTACTCGGCATCGTCACCGCCACCCTCGCCTCCTGGTTGGTGGACCGGGTCAGGGACGAGAACGCCACCGAGCGTGCGGCGACGGTCGCCCACGTGGACGCGCTGATGGCCGAGGTGCGTGCTCTGCGCCAGGAAATCCGCGATCAGGGCGCCTGGGCTACACCCTTGGAACCCGGAGGCCGACTCGACCATTGAGCCCGAGTTTGACCATGCCGTTGAGGTTCTCACCCGTCGTCGCGGGAGTCAGACCCGGGCGATCCCGATGCAACGCTGGAGCGGTGACGCGATGCCGAGCGAACGCTCATCGCCAGTCGAGGATCGGGCGAGGAACCGTGCGGCAAACCATGGCCCGAGAACGCATGGGATGGGGGCGCTAGGCAAGTGACCGATCGACACGGTCCTAACAAGCCAGAACCCAGTCGCAGACAACGGAGGCGGCAGAAGCGCAACGCCGAATCCAACGCATCAACTGGTCCCTCCAAACCGCTGGAGCAGCGCCTTGCCGCAGCGCTCGACCCCAGCGGGCGGACTAGCGAGTCGGTTGAGGCGTTCGATGCCGTCACCAGCATTCCCGGGCTGGTGCGGGTGCTGCGATCGCTCGGCGTGAACCTTGACGACGCTACGAAGGTGCGATCCCAGATCGCCGCCCTTCACCGAGGGGGAGCAGAGGCCATACGCGTGTTTGCCCCCCTCGGATGGGCGCCGTCAGGCTCAATGCCCATGCGCGACTACGCCCGCGCCGTCCAGGTGCTTGCTTCCGATGGGCCAGAGGCAGCCGAGCAAGTCCTTGTCGAAGCATGGGACAACGAGCACCGCCTGCGGCGACCCATCCAGCAGATCAGCGTGCTCGGGCGGCCGGAAACCGACTACAACGACTTGTTTTTCCGCCGATCCCGCCTGCTCACCAAGGCATTCGAGCACCATCGCGCCGGGGCATACGAGGCGTCCATACCTATCTTGCTCGCTCAGATCGAGGGCCTGGTAGCCGACGTGACCGGCGGAAAATTGTTCTTCTCAGGAAGGGACGATCGAAAGGCTGACGTAGTCGACGAGCGGACCATCGCCACGCTGAACGAGTCTCTCCCAGTTGTCCGCGACCTCTACTCGGCCGGGATGGACTACACAGCCAGCGAAGGCTCCCTAAGCAGGCACGCCACCCTGCACGGCCGAGAACTCGGCTACGACACACGGATCAACTCCGTGAAGGCTTTCGTGCTGCTCCAAGCCTTGGTCGAGTGGGCGCAACCCCTCGTCCGCACGGAAGTAGACAAACGGCAGGCCGCACGGGAGGCCAAGTGGGCAGGCTCTGACGAGGTCGACGAGCAGGGCCGCCGTCGGGACCGGCGCGAGTTCGTGGCCACGAAACTGGCCCTCAAGTCGCTGTGGCTCAGCCAAACGATGTCGCATCGCCGCTATGGCCACTACCGAAGCGACATCCTGCCCCTGGTTCAGCAGCAGTTCATCAAAGACGGACTGCCTGCCGAACACGGGATTGAGATGGATGTCGGCTCCGACGGCCAGTCTTGGTGGGCCTGGCGCCGGACAGTGAGCGGTTGGTGCCTTGGGATCGGGGCGGTAGGTGCGCCGCCGTCCGAGTGGTTCTACGACGGTCCCTTGCCCCCGGAGAGGGGACCCGACGAGGAGCCAGCAGCCTGGGGCGGCCATGTCCATGCGGTCCTGCCGAACTGGCCGTCCGGCTGACGGTCGCAGGTCAGAGACGACGTACGCCGCCGGGCTCAGAGGCGTGCGTCGGTGGCGAGCGGGATGTGCCGGTCGGCGTCCTGATCCGCTTGGTTGAAGCGTGCGAGCCGGGTCTGCACCTCTCGTTCGCGCTGCGCGTCGACCGCTCGGATGCGCTGGTGGACGCACGTACGACTCCGGAGGAGCGGGCGGCTCTCGCTGCCTCGGAGCGGGCGAGGCTCAGGGACCAGGCCGTAGACCGAGTCGTCCGTCGACAGGCCCATAGGTGGTTCGACGAACCGCCGGGGTCCTAGCGATTCCACCCCGGAGGGGCCTTCACCGCCTCCCCTTGTTCGTGGTCGAGGCCCCGCTCCAGCCCTGCTGTCATCAGGGCCGGAGCGGGGTGACCGTGGAGGCTAGCCGGTACCTACGACAGGCCAGGAGGCTCGGAATCGCGGTGGGCTGACGCCGCCGTCTACGGCGCGGTCGCTAGTTGAGGAAGCCGCCCGAGTAGTACCAAGGGTTGGCGGCCACCGCCGTGTACATGGCCGTCTGCCAACTGTTGACCCGGGCCTCGCGCCGACTTTCGGCGGCCTCTTCGAGTCGCAGGCGAACCATCGCCGGTCCTTCGGAGGGCCCCCCGGACTGAAGGACACGGCGGAGGTCGCCCTTGATGTTGGACAACTCTGTGGCAGCGAGAGCGCCGTACATCGCGTCCAGCCCGAACCGCTCGAAGTGCTTCTCCACTCGGCTGACCAGACTGCTTGGCCATTCAGACGGCGGCGTGACGCTGAAGAGAAGTGCAGGTGGGGTCCGCTCAAGCACTACCGCTGTGAGCCAGGGGTCGTCGTCGGGGATGTCGAAGTATGGGTGGATGGGCTCGTCAGCCGGGGAACCGCCGACTGCGTGACCCTTGGCATGGTTGCAGTCCTTGCAGGCAGGAACGAGATTCGTCGGCACCACGGTCAGCGCGGCAAAGACGGCCTTCGGCAAGTGGTGGTCCAGCGTGGTGACAGGCTGCTGACCGCAGAGGGGACACCGGCCGTACTCCGGGGCGGCCTTGATCGCCTCGTAAATGGCGCGGCCGCGCTCGGTGTCCACTAGGCGCAGGTCGTAGAGGTCGACCATCTCGCCGTCAGTGACCCGAGGAACCTTGAAGTCAGCGGGATCCAGGCCGTGCGTCGCGCCGCTGGCTACCGCCGCCTCGAAGACAGTGGCGGCAGACACCACCGCTGGCTCGGCCGCGACGTAACGACCTCGAAGTTCAACCTTCTTCGTCGCCCTAGCAACGGTCAGGTAGGCGTCGCTCGTACTGATTGCGGGCCTCTGGACGCTCCACACCTAGCGAGCGGCCCTTGCGTCACGAACCGCTACCAACGCCTGAGCCAGCGATCGGGCTTCGCCTCCAAGGGCTCCGCCGAAGCGGTCGACGATCTCGTCGTACGACAATCCCTCTTCGGCTGCATCCTGGAGCATTCGATGGAAGCCGGACTGTGAAACTTCCAGGCCAAAAACTTCTCTGGTGAGGATGCCGACGTTCTCGCCGAAGGTCTCGATCTCCGGCCGCTCGGCGTTCACGATGCGTCCCGCGCGCCTCAACTTCCAGACTGCACTTCGCGGCACTTCCTGGAGAACCACAGGAGAGTGAGTGGCGATCAGGGCCACTCCGTTCCGATCGATGAGCAGGTCGGAGAGCGCCCTGATGAACGCCGAGAGCAGCGGGGGGTGAAGGTGGGCTTCGGGCTCGTCGAGCAGGACCAAGGTGCGCTCTTCCACGCTCTCGACGAGACGAGTGATGCTCAGAAGAACGATCTTGTGACCGGAACTGAGGTTGTTGAACAGCCGCTGCGCGTCCTTCCGGATGTCATCGCCTCGGCGTTCGGCGAGGCGCGAGACGTTGGCCTCGGCGAAGATCGGGTCGCCTTCGAGGGCGCGAAGGGCCTGCTGCCATCGCCGGAGCCGGACGCCGGTGGTGCACTCGTCGACACTTTCGCCGAACTCTCGCGAAAGGGTCGACGGCGGCTTCGTGGTGGTCGTACGTCGGTCGTCATCCGGGTGCCGCTGCACCTTCAAGCCGACGTAGGTGTAGCGGACGCCGGACTTCATCCTGCTGCGAGAGGCGGGCAGGGGTTCCGCATCATCGAAGGCACTAAAGGACACCGAGACAAGGTTGGCGAAAGTTCCGTGCTCGTCAGCCGCTTGAAAGTGGTAATCCCCCACCATGGCTGCCGACGCTTTTTCGTCCACAAGTGCGCTCTTCTCCACCTGGGGTGGCGTCCTGATCATCGACGAGTTGCAGAACACCCAGGAGAACGCCCTCCAGGAACTCGTCTGGCTCTACGAAGAGACCGACCACGCATTCGGCCTCGCAGTCGTCGGCACGGGCGTCCTGGACGCCGCCAAGAAGCGCCCCCAGTTGCACAGCCGGATCATGGGCGCGGTCACCTTCGCGCCCCTGCACGGCGAAGAACTCATCACCGCCGTCCAGCACCTCGATGACCGGTTCGCCGCTACGCCGAAGCGGGTGCTCGCTCAGCACAACGAAGCCGCCTGCGCCGGGCTCCTGCGCCGCTGGGTTCAGACCGTCCGCTGGTTGAACCGCTTCGAGATCACCAGCGCGGTCACATCGGATGACCTTGCTCAGATCCGCCGCACGATGCCGCGCTAACCGACCGGCACATCGCCGCGAAAGGACCGTTTCGCAATGCCCGTTCTAGTCCCACTTCCTGCCGGACAGCCCAGCCGCACGCTACTGCCGCCGACCGACCCCGCCAGCGGGATCGTCACCTTCACCGCCCGGCCGACCCGCCACGCGTGGGCGATCGGCCAGGACTTGCTCGCCGCGCTCGGCATCGACCACGACCTCAATGGATCCGGCCGCCGCCACGGCGAAGACCTCGAATACGCCCGTGCCTGGCTGACCGCCTACGAGACCCGCCTCCTCGTTATCCGCCACGCCGACACCATCACGAGCCCTGACATCCTCGACGACCTCAGCCACCTCTGCGCGAGCGTCGGTGCCGGACTCGTCCTCACCTGTGACGACACCGGCGGCGAGCACCTCGCTGACTGGGTTACCGCCCGCGACGGCACCATCAGCGAGCACGCAGCGCTGAAGACACTGATCGCCGAAGCGGCCCGCTCGCTTCCGGCCATGCCGTCGGACGCCGCGCCCGACTATCCGCGGTACCTACCTCGGGTCGAGTTTTACGCGTTCCGCTCCCGTGTCCGCGACGTCCTCCGGCCCGAGCAGTTCACCCTCGTCGACCGCCTCTACCGCAACACCTTCACGGCCATCGCCGACGATCCACCGGAGTCAGAGGAACAGGCAGCAACCGCACTCACGACGCTCATCGCGCAACACCGCACCCCCGGCGAAGCCCTCACCATCGCCCGGGCAGCACAAGCCGCCCTCTTCACGCGGGGCATGCTTCTCAAGGTCAACGTCGACACGCTCTTGCACGGCGTGGCCGCCGCCGAACACCGCCGCATGACTCCCGCCGAGGTTCGGTCACTACGCGCCTACCGCACATGCTGGCGATCAGCCGCCGCAGTCCTCTACGACGCCAACCTCAGCAAGGAGGACCTTCACGCCCTCCGAATCGACCAGATCAGCGACGACGGCACCCCTACCGTGCCGCATTCCCCGATGCTCCCCGACGCGCTCCTCTACCTCAACGCACAGCGGGCCTACCGGCTCCACACGGGCTCCGACCCTGCCGACCCACTGATCGCCGAGTCCCGAGCCCACGTGACCTACGCCTTGCGTCGGATTGGCGCTGAACTGAACCTGCCCGCCCCTACCAATCACGTTCCGGCCGAAGCAAAGAAGGCCGACCGTTGGCAAAACAGGCTCGGCGTGGCACTCCTTCCCCTGGTTGGCAGCGCCCTCCCAACCAGCGAGCCGGACCAGCAGACCCCGGAGGTTGCCGCATGACCGCCACCGTCCCCGTCAACGGCGCCGCCCTTCGCGAGCGGCTTCTTTCCTCAAGGCTGAGCGACCGGGCCTACGCCGACAGGTCCGGGCTCGGCGACGCCGCGGTCCGGGGCATGCTCCTGAGGAACGAGATCAACGGCAGCGTGAGCATCGCCGACCTGCGCCGCGCCGCCCTCGAAGCGGGCATGACCATGGGCGCGCTCTTCGATCCTCAACTTCTCGACGAGCCCGATGACACCCCCGCGGACGACGTCACTGTCCTCGCACAGGTCCTCCAGGCCCAGAAGCAGATGCATCCTGAGGACCGCCTCGCGCTGGCGCTCGGCTGGGATCTTGACCGGCTCCGTGACGCCATCACCGCACTGGACGCGCACCTGCTCCCACTCGGCCTGGGCATCCACCGCAACGCCATGGGCGTGACCATCCGACCCGCCGACCAACGCGCCGCACTCGCACTCGACCGGCTCACGACCTACAAGGAAGCCGACGACGGCATAGACCACGCCACAGCCCGGATCCTCTACGCCACCTACCGGGGCACCCTGTCCAGCACTGACCTCCCAAAGGGCCACATGTCCCGACTCGGCGCCCTCTCCAACCGCGGCGCCATCACTGTCGGCAGCGGCGTCGGCGAACGGGTCCGACTCACGGACGACGCCGCTTACGCCTTCGACATCTAGCGCTCGACATAGACGTTGGAAGACGTCCGGACGGAGGCACGGCAGCCTCAGCGCCTCCCCTACGGGCGCATGTCAAGCGCCCGCGGCGGCAACGCCGATCTTCGGTCGCTGACCCGGAAGCCCTAGGGGAACTTAGGGCTCCCGCGACTCCCAGATCGAGATGAGCGACTGACCTTGCGCCTTGAGGCTCGCGTCTTCCATGCGCTCTGCTGCCTTGGCGTCCAGGTAGTCCAAGAAGGTGACCCCCTCGTTGATTGAGTCGAGTCCGGCGCGGATCGCCATGACCGTGCGGAACCTGGTGAACGGGAGCACAGACACAAGGACGGGTCGCGTGACGGGGTTCCCATGCGTAAGTGCATTCCGGACTCGCCGTTGCCTCGTACGGGTGAGTCGAGCCTCATCCTGGAGCCTTGACTCCTCGTGCTCGTAGACCGTCAGGTCACCGAGTTGGCCAATCAGCCGTCGGACGACCGCCGCTTGCAGCGGCGAGGAGCAGACCCCTATCAGGTCATTGAGGAGGTAGTACGCCCGGAGGAGCGACGTCTCCGTTAGGCCGTCCCGATTGGCCACGATCCGTCGTTTGAGGTCCTTCGCCGCATCGGAGGGCCGCGACAGGCCGTCCCTTCGGTGGAGGCAAAGGTCGATCGCCCAGAGGATCAGACGGGTGCGGCCGGAACTTGGCCACAGTTCTGCGATCCTCTCGACAAGTTGATTGGCACTTGTGTCGCCCAGCGCGGCCATGTGTTCGAGCGCCGCGTCGAGTAGTAGTAGCACCGTGCGCTCATCGTTGTGCCACTCTCGATACAAGGAGACCGCTCGCGACTCCGCGTGCGATGCCTCGGCACAACTCCGGAGGGCCTCCCGGAGATGCCAAGGCAGCGGGTGTAGAAAGGCCCGGCCAAGCGTCTGCGATTCGCGCGCCAGTACGCGCGCTGCGTTCTCCATGCCTAGGGAGTCCTCAAACTCCGGCCGCTTGCTCCCACGGCTGAGGATGCTCCGCATCTCCTCCCCGTCCACGAGAAGCGTCCACCACTTCGGTTTGCCCCATCGGTTGTTCGAGCCAAGGCTCAGGACGGCGTCCATCAAGGCTTCTACGAGGTCGATTCCGTCGTCGAGTGCTCCCACGGGAGTCCGAACTCCTAGGTCGACTCGAACAAGCACATGTCCACGGAGGTCCTCATTGGACTCGTGGTCGCGCCTGGCGTGCCAGAGGTTGCGCACTTCGGCGAGGAGTGGTGACTGCTCCTCTGTGTCGAAGGCTCGGGCGATCACCCATGGGGCGAAGTACGCCGTGATGGGGCCAACTTCGGCCGTGCCCTCTACTGCTGCCCTGTCATACATGCCCCAGACCACTGCGTGACCGTCCTTGCCCGGTTCCACAAGAGAACGGGAGGCCAGGTCCAGGACCTCGGCCGGAGCAATGTCCAGCGGCTCGTCCTTGTCGAACTCGATGGGCGGTCGTTGCGGCACATCGCCGAGTCGCTGTCTAGCGAACTCGACGGTCCAAGAGTCTCGCCGGAGGATGTTCCGCACCTCGTCCAGCACGTGCTTGCCGTCGCGGTGGGTCAAGTTCAGTTGCGCCTCCAGTTGCATCACCGTGGCGGCAGCAGCGAAGAAGTCGAGAGCCTTGACCGCGGATCCCAGGTCCACCCACGAGGCCGCGAGTGCAGCGGGCTGAGCCAGCCGAGTCCTCAACGTGTTCGTGGCAGTCACGAGCCTCGCCTTCTCGGCGACGGCTCGATCCGTGCGAGCGAGCGCTGCCAGGATGTCGGCAACGTAGGTGGTCAGGTCCGCCCCAAGATGCGCACCAAGCGCCGGTGCCACGGATTTCTGGCTAGCAAGAACCTCCTGCTTCAGAGATTCACGGTTATCGCTTCTGCGCCAGGATTCGTCCCGGGCCGACGTGAGCCAAACCTCGACCTCCCCGACGAGAGGCGCGAGAGGTAGTGCCGCGGGTGCCCCTTCCGCGCACTCCTGCAAGGCGAAGGCCAAACCGCGCAGTAGGTCTTCCGTACCCATGCTCGCGTGCGAATCCTCAAACACCGTCTCTGCGGTCCCGTCTCCGAGTCCTTCCCTGCTGACGTCGTCCACGGCGACCGCATGGGGCCAGGTCGCCCTACACGCCAACCGCGCATCCCTCTGAATGGACTGAGGGGCGAGATCCTGTGCGGACCTCGCCCCTCAGCCTTGTCACGCTGCCAGCGATTGCCGTGCACTACTCCTGACAGCGGAGTGCACTATCACTGACAATGTGTGCACTATTCGCGACAACGCTGTGCACTATTCGTGACTGCGGTCATCAGCTGCAGCCGCTGGTGGAGCCGCAGCCCTCGCAGACGTAGCAGCTGCCGGCCGGGCGCATCTTCGTGCCGCAGGTCATGCACAGCGGCGCGTCGGTGGCGGTCCCGGTGACCAGCTCGAGCAGCTCGGCCGAGGAGTGGGCCTCCTTGACCGACTTCGGGCCCGCGGGGGTGACCTTCTCCTCCACCTTGGCGGTCTCGATCGGCGCGGAGCCACGCAGCTGCTCCAGGTCGACCTCCTCCTCCTGCACGGTGGCGGTCGAGGCCGACGAGCCGTAGCTGCCCGCGACCTGCGCGGCGCGCTCCTCGGCGGTGAAGATGCCGAGGCCGGCCCGCTTGTCGACGGGCAGGTGGTCCAGCGCCAGGCGACGGAAGATGTAGTCCATCACCGACTGGGCGATCCGGATGTCCGGGTCGTCGGTCATGCCGGCCGGCTCGAAGCGCATGTTGGTGAACTTGGAGATGTAGGTCTCCAGCGGCACACCGTGCTGCAGCGCCAGCGAGATGCCGATCGAGAAGGCGTCCATGACACCGGCCAGGGTCGAGCCCTGCTTGCCGAGCTTCAGGAAGACCTCACCGAGGCTGCCGTCCTCGTACATACCGGCGGTCATGTAGCCCTCGGCACCGGCGACGCTGAACGAGGTGGTGACGCTCGTCCGCTTCTTCGGCAGCCGCTTGCGCACCGGGTGGGAGAGCTCGTTGGAGGCGGGGGCCTCCATCTTGACCTCGGCGGTGGTGCCGTCGTTCTTGCCCTTGCCGCCGGACAGCGGCTGGCCCACCTTGCAGTTGTCGCGGTAGATGGCCAGCGCCTTGAGGCCCATCTTCCAGCCCTGGAAGTAGATGGTCTCGACGTCCTCGACGGTCGCCGTCTCCGGCATGTTGACCGTCTTGCTGATCGCGCCGGAGATGAAGGGCTGGACCGCGGCCATCATGCGGACGTGGCCCATCGGGGAGATGGCCCGCTCGCCCATCGCGCAGTCGAAGACCTCGTAGTGCTCGGGACGCAGGGTCGGGGCGTCCACGACGTGGCCGTGCTCGGCGATGTACTCGACGATCGCCTCGATCTGCTCCTCCTGGTAGCCCAGGCTGCGGAGCGCGCGGGGCACCGTCTGGTTGACGATCTGCATGGAGCCGCCGCCGACCAGCTTCTTGAACTTGACCAACGAGAAGTCCGGCTCGATGCCGGTCGTGTCGCAGTCCATCATGAAGCCGATGGTGCCGGTGGGGGCCAGCACCGAGGCCTGCGCGTTGCGCCAGCCGTTGTCGGCGCCGATCTCCAGGCACTCCTGCCACTGCTGGGTGGCGGCCTTGAGCACGTCGGCGTCGTCCGCGCCGACCGGGCGGATGGCGTCGTTCGCGGCGGCGTGCTTGCGCATGACCCGGGCGTGGGCGTCGGCGTTGCGGGCGAAGCCCTCGTAGGCGCCCACGATGCCGGCGAGCTCGGCCGAGCGGCGGTAGGCGGTGCCGGTCATCAGGGAGGTGATGGCCGCGGCCAGGGTCTGGCCACCACGCGAGTCGTAGGCGTGGCCGGTCGCCATGAGCAGCGCGCCGAGGTTGGCGTAGCCGATGCCCAGCTGGCGGTAGGCGCGGGTGGTCTCACCAATGGGGGCGGTCGGGAAGTCGGCGAAGCAGATCGAGATGTCCATCGCGGTGATGACCAGCTCGACGGCCTTGACGAAGTTCTTCGAGTCGAACGTGCCGTCGGCCTTGAGGAACTTCATGAGGTTCAGGGACGCCAGGTTGCACGAGCTGTTGTCCAGGCTCATGTACTCCGAGCACGGGTTGGACGCGTTGATGCGGCCGGTCTCGGGGTTGGTGTGCCAGTCGTTGATCGTGTCGTCGTACTGGATACCCGGGTCGGCGCACTCCCACGCCGCCTGGGTCACCTTGCGGAACAGGCCCTTGGCGTCGACGGTCTCGAGCACCGAACCGTCCATGCGGGCGCGCAGACCGAAGTCGGTGCCCTCCTCGACGGCGCGCATGAACTCGTCGGAGACGCGGACGGAGTTGTTGGCGTTCTGGTACTGGACGCTGGTGATGTCCTTGCCACCGAGGTCCATGTCGTAGCCGGCGTCGCGCAGCGCGCGGATCTTGTTCTCCTCGCGCGCCTTGGTCTCGATGAACTCCTCGATGTCCGGGTGGTCGATGTCGAGGACGACCATCTTCGCCGCGCGGCGGGTGGCGCCACCGGACTTGATGGTCCCGGCGGAGGCGTCGGCACCGCGCATGAAGGAGACCGGGCCGGAGGCGGTGCCACCGGAGGAGAGCAGCTCCTTGGAGGAGCGAATGCGGGAGAGGTTCAGGCCGGCACCGGAGCCGCCCTTGAAGATCAGGCCCTCCTCGCGGTACCAGTTGAGGATCGAGTCCATCTCGTCGTCGACGGCGAGGATGAAGCAGGCGCTGACCTGCTGCGGGGCGCTCGTGCCGACGTTGAACCACACGGGGCTGTTGAAGCTGAAGTACTGGTGCAGCAGCATCCAGGTCAGCTCGTGCTCGAAGATCTCGGCGTCGCCCTCGGTGGCGAAGTAGCCGTGCTCGCGGCCGGCCTCCGTGTAGGTGAGCACCACGCGGTCGATGAGCTGACGCAGGCTCGTCTCGCGCTGCGGCTGGCCCACCGCGCCACGGAAGTACTTCGTGGTGACGATGTTGGTGGCGTTGATGCTCCACTCGGAGGGGAACTCGACGCCGCGCTGCTCGAAGTTGATCGAGCCGTCACGCCAGTTGGTCATGACGACGTCGCGGCGCTCCCAGGTCACCTCGTCGTACGGGTGCACACCGGCGGTGGTGAAGACGCGCTTGATCTTCAGGCCCTTGCGGCTGGGCGCCTTGCTGGAACGCCGTGCGCGGGTGCCGGCCAAGCGGTCGTCGGTCTCGGTCATGGTGTGGAGCTCTCCCTGGTCGTGTGTCGCGTGGTGCTTCGCGGGGCTGCGCAGCCGGGCTGCGCGGTGCTGGATCCGGGGCTGGGGAAGAGCCGCGATCGGTAACTGCTCGAACTGCTGTCTATCGGTCGGCACTGACAGTTCTCAGCCGCCGGACGGGACGGGGTCCCGGGGCGGCGGCCCGGCCGCTGGTGGAGCGGCCTCCCGGGCCTTGAGCTCGGCGATCTCCCGCTCGAAGTCCGCCACCGAGGTGAAGGAGCGGTAGACGCTGGCGAAGCGGAGGTAGGCCACCTCGTCGAGCTCGCGGAGCGGGCCCAGGATGGCCAGGCCCACCTCGTTGCTCGGGACCTCCGCCGCTCCGGTGGCGCGGATGGCGTCCTCCACCTGCTGGGCGAGCAGCTTGAGCTGGTCCTCGTCGACCGGACGGCCCTGACAGGCCCGCCGGACGCCGGCGACCACCTTGCTGCGGTTGAAGGGCTCGCTGACGCCGTTGCGCTTGACGACGGCGAGCACCGCCTCCTCGACGGTGGTGAACCGCCGTCCGCACTTCGGGCAGTTCCGGCGACGCCGGGTGGTGGCGCCCTCGTCGGCCTCGCGGGAGTCGATGACCCGACTGTCGGGGTTGTGGCAGAACGGGCAGCGCATGGTGGTTCACCTCCTTCCCGGTCGTCCGCCCGAGTCGTTCCGGGCGACCCGCCACCGATGTCCTGTGGACGCCCCTGGGGACATCCGGTGGATGCGGCGGGGAGAACCTGAGGAACAGCCTGTGGACAGGCTTACAGCTCTGTAACTACTAGATGTAGGGGAACCCTAGGCCGGGCTCCACAAGATGTGCAAGTGATCGTTTCCTCGGCGTGTTCCGCCCTGACCCGTACGTGTGCAGCCGGAACACCGGGCCCCAGGAGTCACACGACACGCCGGGACGACCCGCCGACCGGGTCGGGACGACGCGCTCCGAGGCCCCGTGACGTCGGACACGAGAACGGCGCCGGACCCCGTGTGGGGTCCGGCGCCGCCTGGAGGCGCAGCGGGTGGGCGCGTGCCGCTCAGTGAGCCATCGAGCGCGAGCGGCGCGACTGGGGAACCTGGTCGCTCAGCCGCATCGGACGCGTCAGCAGCTCGTCGGCCGCGGTCGGCCGCGCGGGCCGGTCGGCGATCTTCTCCGCGGCCGGCACCGGGCGGGCGGCAGGCATGGACCAGGTCGCGGTGGCGAGGAGGTCGTCGCGGCGCTGGCGGGACGACGGCGCCGGCTCGTCGACGATCGCCGCGAAGAGCTCGGTGTCGGCATCGCGGTGCCGACCGGCATCCGGATCCCCGGACGGCGCGCGGTGGCGACCCGGCACGGGGACAGGAACCGACGACGCGGGAGCGCGGCGCACGGCGGCGTCCTCGGGGGCCCGGCGGCGACCAGCCGGGCGGGCGGCTGCGACGTCGACCCCCTCCGGCGCGCGACGACGCCCACCGGCGCGGGCGGGAGCCGCCGCGGCGATGTGGTCCCGCGCCAGCGGAAGGCTCGCGGTGGTCTCCGCGTCGGCGACGACGGGCCGGGCCTCGACGGCCGGAGCCTCGGGCAGTCGGAGGGCCGTCAGATCGGTCCACCCCGTCTCCTCGACACCCCCCTCGACGACGCGGACCCACACCTGGCAGGCGCCGCTCTCGTCGTGACGCCAGCCGAGGATCTCCCCGGCCGACCAGCGGCCGGACCGGTACACCTCGACGGCCTGGGACTGGTTGGTGAACACCGCTGCTCGGTTCTCCATGACGCTCGACACCAGGCGACCGTATGTCGCTGACCAGCACGGACCGTGAACGTGCCCGCACGGAGGGTTGACGAAGTCGCTGCCCGCGGGTTGTGCATCTCTTGCCGTGGCGGAGCGTCCCATCGGAGCGTGCCCGCTCGGGCGGAGAGACGACTCAGGGCAGCTGCAGCACCTGGCCGGGCTCGATCGCCCCGCCCTCCAGGGAATTCAGCTCGACGATCTCGGCGACGACCTCGCGGACGTCCCCGTCGCCGGCCACGGAGCCGGCGATCGCCCACAGCGTGTCGCCGCGCTCGACGACCACGCTGCTGGACCCCATGAGCTCCAGCCCCTTCCCATCGCCACCCATGAGCGCGTCGCCGAGGGCGACCCCGCCCACCCCGAGAGCCAGCGCCAGCACCACCACGAGGCGACGGCCGCGCGAGGTCAACCGCAGCCGCGGGGCCGGCACGTGCCGGACGCCCGGTCGGGCCCGGTCCGGCGCGGGCTGCCGCGGCGCCGCCCCCGCTGCGACGACGTAGGAGACCGGCGGCGGCAGCACCCGGAGGTGCCGCTCGGCCCGCACCGGAGCCGCCGGGCGGCCGCCGGGTGCCGCGTCCATGCCGACCGGCACCTCGGGCACCACCAGAGCCGTGTTGCTCGTCATCGCCGCCTCGCCTTCCACCTGCCGGTTCACCACCGGCACCGAACACCTGTTCGAATCGATCGTCTGAGCGATGTCTACCGGATGCCACCGACAGAAGCGAGAGGACGCGGACAATTTTCGAACAGGTGTTTGAACTGGACGGCGTTCGGCGCTACGGTGACTCCGACGGGCGGACACCTATGTGCTGCCACTGCCTATGAGCTGCACCGCAGCCACGAGGAGGACACGTGACGGACTCGAGCGGGACGCCCAGCGGCACGCAGGAGACGGACCCCACCTCGGCTTCCGTGCGGACCTTCCCCGACCGCGGTGCGGACGGCGACGGACTCACCCAGCGCCAGCGCCGGGTGCTCGAGGTCATCCGCGACTCCATCGACCGCCGCGGATATCCGCCCTCGGTGCGGGAGATCGGTGAGGCCGTCGGCCTCTCCTCCGCGTCGTCGGTGGCCCACCAGCTCTCCGTGCTGCAGAAGAAGGGGTGGCTGCGTCGCGACCCCAACCGTCCCCGCGCCCTGGACGTGCGCCTGCCCGGAGAGGCCGGCCGAAGCGCCGCGGCGAGCACCGAGCCGCCGCTCATCGGTGACGGCGAGCGGGCATCGGCGCCGACCTACGTGCCGCTGGTCGGCCGCATCGCCGCCGGTGGGCCCGTGCTCGCCGAGCAGGCGGTCGAGGACGTGTTCCCGCTCCCCCGCGAGCTGGTCGGCGAGGGCACCGTCTTCATGCTCAAGGTCACCGGTGACTCCATGGTGGAGGCGGCGATCTGCGATGGCGACTGGGTGGTCGTGCGCCAGCAGCCGACGGCCGAGAACGGCGAGATCGTCGCGGCGATGATCGACGGCGAGGCGACGGTGAAGACCTACAAGCGCCGCGACGGGCACGTGTGGCTCATGCCCCACAACCCGGCTTACGAGCCGATCCCCGGCGACGACGCGACCATCCTCGGCCGGGTCGTCTCGGTCCTCCGCCGGGTCTGAACTCGGGGTCGCAGCGCCGGAGGGTCAGGAACGCCGGAGCAGCCGGCTACCGAGCCACACGACGATCGTCGCGCCGAGAGCCGCCAGCAGGGCTGCCGGCAGCGGGGATCCGTCGCCCGCGAGATCGTCGAAGCTCGGCACCGCTGATTCCGCTGCCGCCGACGGAGTGGGAGCGGCCACCTCCGGCACAGCGACCTCGGTCACCGGGCTGGGCAGCCGCTCGCTGGCGACGACGAGACTCCTCGCACCGGCGGCGAAGCTGATCGCCTCACCCTGCGGCGACTCCGGCAGCGCCACCCGGACGGGGCTGCCGGCGAGCGCGCCCACCACATCCGAGCCGCTCAGCGGCCACACGTAGGCATCGGTGTAGGTGCGCAGCGCGAGCGCACTGCCGTCGCTCGCCACCGCGCCGCCGGTGATCATGAGCTGACCGGCGCGCCCGACCGGGCCTCCCGGCGTCCCGGTGAGGGTGACGTTCACCGTGGCGACCCGCTCCAGCGGAACTGTCGCCCCGTCCGCGAGCGGCGCCGCCGGCCGGTAGACCCCGCTGGAGCCGAGCACCTCCTTGGTCACCAGGTAGGGCGTGCCGTCCGGCGCCATGAGCAGCGCCTCGGCATCGTGGGCGCCGTCGGGATAGGTCAGCCGGTAGAGGGAGGCGCCGCCGGGCCGCAGCACGTGCAGGGCGACTGTCGCGCGCTCGGAGTTGTTGTCGCCGATGTCGGCGACCCAGACCTCGCCCCCGGGCCCGATCCCGAGGTCCTCGGGATCGAACGGGTCCACCGGTGCCGTCTGCACGTCGATCACCTGGCACGCGCCGTCCAGGCCGTACACGGCGACCTGGTCTCCCCCGTCGTTGAGGGCCAGCATCTGGTCGCCCACGACGACCAGGCCGGACAGTTCGGCGAGCCGCTCGTCGGTGATCGTGCAGCGGACCGTCGGCGCGACCGCTGCGGGCTCCTCGGCCGCCGCCACAGGAACCACCGTGAACCCGCCGGCCAGCACGGTCGCGAGGAGGAACCGTCGCCCCCAGGCGCGGCTACGCAGCCGATCGGCGGGCAGGTTCACGCACCCAGCGTGACAGGACGAATGCATCCAGTGCGTGAACCACGCCCAACAGCACGATGCCGACGGCCGCGCCCACGACGGCATCGGTCACCCAGTGGTAGTCCAGCGAGACCATGGAGACGCCCGTGGCGACCGGTCCGACGATGCTCAGCCACCAGAAGGTGCGCTGCACGGTGGCCGGCAGCCCGTAGCGCACCGCCTGCCAGCGGGCCACGCCCCACATGACCACCGCGTTGGCGACGTGCCCGGAGGGGAACGAGGCGCCGTCGTCGTGGAAGAAGTAGGAGCCGGGGAAGGCCGGCGCGGTCCGCCCGGTGCCGTGCTTCATCGCGTAGACGCCGGCGGTGAGCACCCCGACCGCGAGCACCAGCCGGAGCAGCGGCAGCCAGACTCCGCGCCGCCAGGCGAGGTAACCCACGAGACCGGCGAGGACGACCAGGATCGTCACCCGTCCGCCCAGCTGGGTCACGACCCAGACCAGCGGATAGGCCGCCGAATCACGGAGACCCCAGTCGCTCACGATCTCCGACACCCGCAGGTCCAGCCGGAGCATGCGCCCGTCGGCGAGCAGGTCGGCGGTGATCAGCCCGGCGACCAGCAGCGAGAGGACCGCCAGCCACCAGGGCGGCCGGCCGATCGAGACCACGGCCGGGGAACCGGTGACACCGGCGTCCCGAACCGCGCCTTTGGTCACGTCGTCACCGTACCGGCCCGTGACCGCACCGTGATCCGGTCGACCGGCACTCCCCCGGTCAGGCGACCGGTACCGCGAACTCTTCGAGCGCCGCGGCGAGGCTGCCGTCGACGCGCGCGCTGAGCCGGGTGCCACCTCCCTCGTGCTGCTCGCTGAGCACCTCGCCGTCCCGGTGCACGCGCGAGACGAGGTCGCCCCGCTCGTAGGGCACCAGCACCTCGACGTCGACGTCCGGGTGCGGGAGACGATCCGCGATCAGGGCCCGGAGCTCGTCCATGCCCAGGCCGGTGCGGGCGGAGACCCAGACGGCGCCGGGGAGTGCCTGGCGGAGCGTGAGGATGTCCTCCTCGTCCATCGCGTCGACCTTGTTGACCACGATGACCTCGGGCACCGACGAGGCGTCGATCTCCTGGAGCACGATGTGCACCGCGTTGATCTGCCCGAGCGGGTCGGGGTCGGAGCCGTCGACCACGTGCAGCAGCAGATCCGCCGCGGCGACCTCCTCCAGCGTGGAGCGGAAGGCGTCGACCAACTGGTGCGGCAGGTGCCGCACGAAGCCGACGGTGTCGGTGAGCGTGTACTCCCGACCGTCGGGGCCCTGCGCGCGCCGCACGGTCGGGTCCAGGGTGGCGAACAGCGCGTTCTCGACCAGCACGCCGGCACCGGTCAGCTGGTTGAGCAGGCTGGACTTGCCGGCGTTGGTGTAGCCGGCGATCGCCACGCTGGGCGTGGCGTTGCGGTCCCGGCTCGAGCGCTGCGTGGCGCGCGCGGTCGCCATGCCGGCGATCTCGCGCCGCAGCTTGCTCACCCGCGACCGGATGCGCCGACGGTCGGTCTCGATCTTCGTCTCACCGGGACCACGGGTACCGATACCGCCACCACCGGCGACCCGGCCACCGGCCTGCCGGGACATGGACTCACCCCAACCACGCAGGCGCGGCAGCATGTACTGCATCTGGGCGAGCTCGACCTGCGCCTTGCCCTCCCGGCTGGTGGCGTGCTGGGCGAAGATGTCGAGGATCAGCGCGGTCCGGTCGACGACCTTCACCTTGAGCACCTTCTCCAGCTGGTTGAGCTGGCCGGGGGTGAGCTCGCCGTCGCAGACCACGGTGTCCGCGCCGGTGGCGGCGACGATGTCGCGGATCTCGTTCGCCTTGCCGGAGCCGACGTAGGTAGCGGCGTCGGGCTTGTCGCGGCGCTGGCTGACGGCCTCGAGCACCTCGGAACCGGCGGTCTCCGCCAGCGCGGCGAGTTCGGCCAGGGAGCGGTCGGCGTCGACCTGGGTGCCCTCGGTCCAAACGCCGACGAGCACGACGCGCTCCAGGCGCAGCTGCCGGTACTCGACCTCGGTGACGTCGGCGAGCTCGGTGGAGAGGCCGGCCACCCGGCGCAGCGCGCCACGCGCCTCGAGCGCGTAGGAGCCGGTGGTGTCGTCGGGCTCGTCCCAGCGATCGGCGGGCACGGGGCGGGTCGAGGCCGTGGCCGAGGACTCGATCGGCTCCTCGGCGGGGGGCTGCGGGGCGGTCGTCATCGTGTCCAGCGTGGCACGGTCCTGCGTGCGAAGCACCTGAGTTGTCATCGCCGGGTACAACGCATCAGCCCTCCGGGTGCATCCCGACCTGGCGGGGCGATCCCGTCGGGCCGCCACCGGATCGGGAATTGACACCCCGAGGGGGCTCGGCCGACGCTGCCGGGGTGACCACCGCGGCTCCGCCGGGCCTCTGGCGCTCCCACGACTTCCGGCAGCTCTGGGCGGCCGAGACGGTCAGCCAGGTGGGCACCCAGATCACCCTGCTGGCGCTCCCGGTGCTCGCGGTGGCGGTGCTGGACGCCACTGCGCTGGAGATGGGCGTCCTCACCGCGCTGGAGACCGCCGCCTTCCTGGTGATCGGCCTGCCCGCCGGAGCGTGGGTGGACCGGTGGCGCCGGAAACGGGTCCTGGTGGTCAGCGACCTGGTTCGGGCTCTCGCGCTGGGCTCGTTGCCGGTCGCCTACGTCCTCGACGTACTGGCGCTGCCGCAGCTGTTCGTCGTCGCGGCCGTCACGGGCACGGCGACGGTCTTCTTCGACGTCGCCTACCAGAGCTATCTGCCCTCGCTCGTCGCCCGCGACCAGATCGTCGACGGGAACGGCAAGCTGGAGGCCAGCCGCGCCGTCGCCCAGGTGGCGGGCCCGGGCCTGGCGGGCATCCTGCTGCGCTTCCTGGGAGCGCCGCTGCTGATCGCGGTGGACGCGCTGTCGTTCCTCCTCTCCGCCGCCTTTCTCGGCCGGATCCGGCACGTGGAGGTGCTGCCGGACCGGTCGGCCAGGCGGCGGCTGCGCAGCGAGATCGCCGAGGGGCTGAGCTTCGTGCTGCGGCATCCGCTGCTCCGCCGGATCGTCGCCTGCACGGGCACGGCGAACCTCTTCTCCTCGATCTCGGGCACGCTGCTGGTCCTGTTCGCGCTGCGGACCCTCGGGATGTCGGAGAGCACGCTGGGCTTCGTCCTCTCCTCCGGAGCCGTCGGCGGCCTCCTGGGCGCGGTGACCGCAGCCCCGTTCGCCCGCCTCGTCGGCGAGGGGCGGGCGATCCCGCTCTCGGCGCTCCTGCTCGCGCCGTTCGCCGCGCTCACGCCGCTGGCGGCCGCAGGCCCACCCGAGGTGCTCCTCGTCGTCGGGGTCTTCGGCTTCAGCTGGGCCGTCGTCGTCTACAACGTCGTGCAGGTCAGCTTCCGCCAGCGGCTCTGCCCACCGGCCCTGCTCGGGCGGATGAACGCCTCCGTGCGGTTCCTCGTCTACGGCACCATGCCGCTCGGGGCCCTGCTCGGCGGCGGGCTGGGCACCTGGATCGGGCTCGTGCCCACGCTCTGGATCGCGGTCGCCGGTCAGGCGCTGGCGGCGGTCTGGGTGGTCAGCAGCCCGCTGATCGGCATGCGGGAGCTGCCCGACGACGACGCGCTGAGCCCAGCCCGCCCCTGAGCCCAGCCCGCGCCGAACTCAGGCGGCGAGCCACTCCGGGCAGAGCTGACCGGTCGACACCAGGACGGCGGGGCCCGTGAGCACCGTCGTCCCCGGTTCGACCCGCACCGACAGCCGGCCCCCGGGCACGTCGACGACGACGGTGCCCTCGGACCGCCCGGCGTCGACCAGGGCGGCGTAGGCCACCGCGCAGGCGCCGGTTCCGCAGGAGCGGGTCTCCCCCACCCCGCGCTCGAAGACCCGCAGTCGCACGTGGGCTCCGGGCTCCAGCACGTTGACCAGCTCGACGTTGACGCCCTCGGGGAAGAGCTGCGCGTCGAACCGCGGAGCTGCGGTCAGGTCCAGGGTGTCGACGTCGACGTCGGTGATCGCCGCGAGGTGCGGGTTGCCCATCGAGACGGCGAGGCCGTCGAAGGTCCGCCCGTCGAGCTCGGCGCTCCCCCGGCCGAACTCGCGGGCCGGGCCCATGTCCACCCAGTAGCCGCCGTCCGGCGCGGTCCCGACCCGGCGTGGGCCGCCCCGGGTGCCCACGAGCAGACCGTCGTCGCAGCCGTCGCGCGGGACCAGGCCCTCGCTGATCAGCGTGTGCAGGAACAGCCGGATGCCGTTGCCGCACATCTCGGCGTAGGAGCCGTCGGCGTTGCGGTGGTCCATGAACCACTCGCAGCGGTCCAGGTCAGCCCCCAGCACCGCCGGCGCGTCCGGGACGTGCGCGCTGCGCACCAGGCGCAGGACGCCGTCGCCTCCGAGGCCGGCGCGGCGCTCGCACAGCCGCTGCACCAGCGCCTCGTCCAGCCGGTCCTCCGGCCAGACGGTCCCGTCGGGGTCGGGCAGCAGCACGAAGTCGTTCTCGGTGCCGTGCCCGATCAGCACTCGGGGCGAGGAGCTCACTGCTCGATCGTACGGCCGGCGATCACCGCGGCGGCCGCGGCGACCAGGTCGGTGCGCCCGGCGTCCAGCCACGTCGTCGCGGCGTCCCGGCGGAACCAGGACCGCTGGCGGCGGACGAACCTGCGGGTGGCGATGACGGTGCGCTCGCGCGCCTCCTCGGCGGTCAGCGTGCCGTCGAACTGGGCGAGCACCTGCGCGTACCCGATGGCGCGGGACGCCGTCGGACCCTCGCGCAGTCCTCGAACGTCCAGCGCCGTCACCTCGTCCACGAAGCCGGCCGCCCACATCCGGTCGACGCGCAGCGCCACCCGGTCGTCGAGCTCCGCCGGCTCACGGTCCAGGCCAATGGTCACCGCCGGGTAGTGCGGGCGCGGCTCCGGCAGCTCGGCGAGGAACGGCCCACCCGTCAGCTCGATGACCTCCAGCGCGCGCACGATCCGCCGTCCGTTGGCGGGCAGCACGGCCGCACCGGCCGCCGGGTCCAGGCGGGCCAGCCGGGCGTGCAGCTCCGCGGAGCCGACGTCGGCCAGCTCGGTCTCCAGCCGCGCCCGGACCGCCGGATCGGTGCCGGGGAAATCGAGCTCGTCGAGCACCGCCCGCACGTACAACCCGGAGCCCCCGACCAGGAACGGGATCCGCCCGGACGCGCGCAGCCGGTCGATCTCGGCCCGGGCGCGCAGCCGGTACTCGGCGACCGACGCCGGCTCGCGGACGTCCCACAGGTCGAGCAGGTGGTGCGGCACCCCACCGCGTTCGGCCTCGTCGGGCTTCGCGGTGCCGATGTCCATCCCGCGGTAGAGCTGCATCGAGTCGGCGTTGACCACCTCGCCGCCGAGCTGCTGGGCGAGCGCGACGGCCAGCGCCGTCTTCCCCGTGGCGGTCGGGCCGACGACGGCGACGACCGGCGGCATCCCCGGCTTGAGGACGCTCACGACACCACCCAGTCGGCCACCAGGTAGCCGACCCCGAACGGAGCCGCGTCGTGGTGCATCCGCGCGGTCACGTGCCGGCCGGTGAACGCCGCGCCGACCGCCCGCCAGGTGGGCACCCCCGCCGCGAGCAGCCGCTCCCCCTCGGCGGGGTCCAGCGCCGCCAGGGCTGCCGCGTTCCCGTCGGCCAGGGCGGTGGCGACCGCGGCGTCGAACGGGCCCGCCGCCTCGTCGAGGTAGCCCGGCGCCTTCAGGGTCCGCCGCGCCGACCCGTCCCCCATGGCCAGGACCCCCACCGGCGCGGGCAGGTCGCGCAGGAGCTGCGCCAGGTCGTCGGGCCCCACGCCCACGCGGATGCCGGGGAACGAGGCCTGGTCCAGCAGCCAGGCCCCGACGGTGTGCGCCATCGGCAGCCGGGAACCGCCCGGCCGCACCCGGCCGTCGAACGGCAGCTCGACGTCGACGCCGAAGCCCCGCAGGTCGCCCATATCGCCGGCACCGAACCGCTCCCCAGGAGCCGGACCGTCGCCGACGACGACCACCACCTCCGGCGCGGCCTCGAGCAGGCCGGTCACGGCGTCGGCGCAGGCCGACCGCAGCGCCACCGTCTCGCTCGCCGCGCGCCCCTCCACCGCCGGGAGCAGCAGCGGAGGGCACGGGCAGAAGGCGACGACGGCCGACGGCACGACTTTCCGGGCGGCCCGGTCGCCGGGAGTAGAGGTCACCGCAGCAGTGTCGCCGATGCGACGTGGGACACTGCCGAACGTGTCGAGCACGGACAACCTCGGTGACGAGGTGCAGCAGGACGCTCCGCCGATTGCGGAGACCCCCGAGACGACCGCCCCCGAGGCGGCGCACGAGACCGGAAGCTCGGACGCGGTGACCCCCGCGGCCGGGACCCCGGAGGCGCCGACCCCCGCGGACGCCGCCCTCGCCGACCCCACGGACAGCGCTCCGGAGAGCACTCCGGAGCCGACCCCGGCACCGGCCCGCCCGGTCCCCACGCCGGGGCCCGGACCGGGTCCCCGCCCGAAGGCGCCCGCACCGGCCGCGGCTGCGACGCCCGCTCCGGCGGCGCCGCCGGTCGAGGCCGTCGTCACCGACCCCTCGCTCTGGGGCCGGGTCGACGACGAGGGCACCGTCTACGTGCGCACCGCCGAGGGCGAGCGCGCCGTGGGCTCGTGGCAGGCCGGCGACGCCGAGGCGGGCCTGGCCCACTACGGCCGCCGCTACGACGACATCGCCACCGAGGTGTCGCTGCTGGAGGCCCGGCTCAAGGCGCACACCGGCAACCCGGGCGAGATCAAGAACAAGGCGCAGCAGCTGGCCGAGTCGATCCCGACCGCCGCCGCCGTCGGCGACCTCGACGGCCTCGCCGCCCGGGCCCGCGCCATGGTCGACACCGCCGAGTCGGCCACCGCGGAGTTCCGGGCCGAGAAGGCCGCCGCCCGTGCCGCGCAGATCGCGCGCAAGGAGGCGCTGGCCGCCGAGGCGGAGCAGATCGCCGCGGAGTCGACGGCCTGGAAGGCCGCCGGCGAACGGCTCAAGGCGATCGTCGAGGAGTGGAAGACGATCCGCGGCATCGACCGGAAGACCGACGAGGCGCTGTGGACCCGGTTCGCCGCCGCCCGCGACGCCTTCGGCCGCCGCCGTGGCACCCACTTCGCGCAGCTGGACGCCCAGCGCGGTGAGACCCGCGCCGCCAAGCAGGAGCTCATCAAGGAGGCGCAGCGGCTCGCCACCTCGACCGACTGGGGCGCCACCAGCGCGGCGATGCGCTCGCTCATGGACCGCTGGAAGGCGGTCCCCCGCACCGGCCGGGACACCGACGACGACCTGTGGAAGGAGTTCCGGGCCGCCCAGGACGTCTTCTTCAGCGCCCGCTCCGAGCAGGACAAGGCGCGCAACGCCGAGGAGAGCGCCAACCAGCAGGCCAAGGAGGAGCTCCTCGCCGAGGCCGAGAAGCTGGACCCGTCGAAGGACCTCCGCGGCGCCCAGAACGCCCTGCGCAAGATCCAGGAGCGCTACGACGCCATCGGCCATGTGCCGCGCGGCGTGATGCGCCAGCTCGAGGACCGCATGCAGGCCGTCGAGGAGAAGGTCCGCGGGGCCGCCGACGTCGGCCGGGTCCGCACCGCTCCGGAGAACCCGATGGTCACCTCCATGCGCGCCGCGGTCACCAAGGCCGAGGAGCAGCTGGCCAAGGCCGAGGCCTCCGGCGACGAGCGGCGGATCGGCGAGGCCAAGGCCAACCTGGCCACCCGCCAGGAGTGGCTCGCCGAGGCGGAGAAGTCCGCCCGCCGGTAATCGGCGACAGCAGAAGGGCCCCCGTCCGACCGGACGGGGGCCCTTCTCGCGTTCAGCAGCCGGTGACCGCCGGAAGTGGTTCGGGGATCCCGATCCGCGGCATGCCCAGCGAGACGCCGGGGGTGGTCGGCCTCAGGCCGGCCTCGGCGGCGTCGCCGGCGCGCGTGCGGCGATGCGACAGCAGGGCTCCGTCGGCCACGAGGAAGTGCGGCTTCGCATCGGTCACGATCGTCTCGACGACGTCACCGGGACGAACGCCCTCGGCAGCAGTGAAGTGGACCAGGCGCCCGTCCCGGGCGCGGCCCGAGAGCCGACCGGTGGCGGCGTCCTTGCTGCCCTCGCCCGCGGCGACCAGCAGCTCGACCCTGCGGCCGACCTGCGCGCGGTTCTCCTCCCAGCTGATCTGCTCCTGCAGCGCGGTCAGCCGGAGGTAGCGCTCCTGCACGACCTCCTTGGGCAGCTGGTCCTCCATCTCGGCGGCCGGGGTCCCGGGACGCTTGGAGTACTGGAAGGTGAAGGCGCTGGCGAACCGGGCCTGCCGCACGACCTCGAGGGTCTGCTCGAAGTCCGCCTCGGTCTCTCCGGGAAAGCCCACGATGATGTCGGTGGTGATCGCGGCGTCGGGCATCGCGGCCCGGACGCGCTCGATGATCCCGAGGTAGCGGTCCTGCCGGTAGCCACGGCGCATGCGGCGCAGCACGTCGTCGGACCCGCTCTGCAGCGGCATGTGCAGCTGGTGGCAGACGGCGGGGGTCTCGGCCATCGCCTCGATGACGTCGTCGGTGAACTCGCGGGGGTGCGGGCTGGTGAACCGGACGCGCTCCAGGCCCTCGATCCGGCCCGTCGCCCGGAGGAGGTCCGCGAAGGCGCCGCGGTCCCGGAACTCGACGCCGTAGGCGTTCACGTTCTGCCCGAGCAGGGTCACCTCGAGGACGCCCTGGTCGACCAGCGCCTGCACCTCGGCCAGGATGTCGCCGGGACGGCGGTCCTTCTCCTTGCCGCGCAGCGCCGGGACGATGCAGAACGTGCAGGTGTTGTTGCAGCCGACGCTGATCGACACCCAGCCGGAGTAGGCGGAGTCCCGCTTGGCCGGCAGCGTGGACGGGAAGACCTCGAGCGCCTCGACGATCTCCACCTGCGCCTCGGCGTTGTGCCGCGCGCGCTCGAGCAGCGCCGGCAGCGACCCCACGTTGTGGGTGCCGAAGACGACGTCGACCCAGGGCGCGCGCCGCACGATCTCGCCGCGGTCCTTCTGCGCCAGGCAGCCGCCGACCGCCACCTGCATCCCGGGACGGGCGTCCTTCACCGGCCGCAGGTGGCCGAGGTTGCCGTAGAGCCGGTTGTCGGCGTTCTCCCGCACCGCGCAGGTGTTGAGGACGACGACATCGGCGTCGTCGTCCTCGGCGGCCGCCGTGTAGCCGGCGGCCTCCAGCAGGCCGGACAGGCGCTCGGAGTCGTGCACGTTCATCTGGCACCCGTACGTGCGCACGCGGTAGGTGCGCGGGGGTGCCTCCAGCTCGGTTCCCATGACGCCCCCGAGGGTACGGCGCGCCCTGAGGTGCACCCGATCGATCGGATAATGGGGGGTTCGTTACGCCTTCGTGATCCCACGGTTCGGGATACGGCACACCTCGCCTTTAGTGTCCTCGGAGTGACCAGCCCTTCCAACGGAGAGCCGCTCGTCCGCATGGCGGGCGTCAACAAGTGGTTCGGCGAGCTCCACGTGCTGCAGGACGTCGACCTGTCGATCGCCCGCGGCGAGGTCGTCGTCGTCATCGGGCCCTCGGGCTCCGGCAAGTCGACGCTGTGCCGCACCATCAACCGCCTCGAGCCGATCGACTCGGGCGAGATCACCCTCGACGGGCAGCGACTGCCCGAGGAGGGCAAGCAGCTCGCCCGCCTGCGCAGCGACGTCGGCATGGTCTTCCAGAGCTTCAACCTCTTCGCGCACAAGACGATCCTCGAGAACGTCACGCTCGGGCCGATCAAGGTCCGCAAGCTCTCGAAGGGCGACGCCGAGAAGCGGGCCCGCGAGCTGCTCGACCGGGTCGGCGTCGGCGAGCAGGCCGACAAGTACCCGGCCCAGCTCTCCGGCGGTCAGCAGCAGCGCGTGGCCATCGCCCGCGCCCTGGCGATGGACCCCAAGGTGATGCTCTTCAACGAGCCCACCTCGGCCCTGGACCCCGAGATGATCAACGAGGTCCTCGACGTGATGACCTCGCTGGCCCGTGACGGCATGACCATGGTCGTCGTCACCCACGAGATGGGCTTCGCCCGCAAGGCGGCCAACCGGGTCGTGTTCATGGACGGCGGCCGGATCGTCGAGTCCGCCGATCCCGAGACCTTCTTCACCCGGCCCGAGTCCGCTCGGGCCAAGGACTTCCTGTCCAAGATCCTGACCCACTGATCGCCCGAACCACCCTGCGAGAGGACCGACCCATGAACTTCCGGCGCACTGCCCTGGTGGCCACCCTGTCCGTCGTCGCCCTGACCGCCGCCGCGTGCGGTGGCGGGTCCGACGACACCGCCGCGGAGCCCTCCGTCGCCGAGGCCCCCGAGTTCGAGGCCGGCACGACGATGGCCGAGATCTCCGAGGCCGGCACCATGAAGATCGGCACCAAGTTCGACCAGCCCGGCTTCGGCCTGGAGAACCTCGAGGGCGACGTCGAGGGCTTCGACGTCGAGGTCGCGAAGATCATCGCCGGCGCGATGGGTATCGCGCCCGAGGACATCGAGTGGGTCGAGACCCCGTCCGCCGTGCGCGAGGACTACATCGAGGGCGGCGAGGTCGACATGGTCGTCGCGACCTACACGATCAACGACAAGCGCAAGGAGCGGATCTCCTTCGCCGGCCCGTACTACGTGGCCGGCCAGCAGATCATGGTCTCCTCGGACAACGACGCGATCGACGGTCCGGACGCGCTCAAGTCCAACCCCGACGCCAAGGTCTGCTCCGTGACCGGCTCCACCCCGGCCGAGCAGATCAAGTCGTACCTGGCCAGCCCCGACCAGCTGACCCTGTTCGACGAGTACTCGCAGTGCGCGGACTCGCTGCGCAACGGCCAGGTCGACGCCGTCACCACCGACAACGTCATCCTGCTCGGCTTCGTGGCCGAGTCCGACGGCGACTTCAAGCTCGTCGGCGAGCAGTTCACCGAGGAGCCCTACGGCATCGGCATCACGAAGGGCGACGTCGCCTTCTGCGAGTTCATCCACGAGACGCTGCAGGAGAACGAGGACGCCTACATCGAGGCCTGGGAGTCCACCGCGGGCGAGGTCGAGGGCACCGAGACCCCCGAGCTCCCCGAGTTCGCCGCCTGCGCCTGATCACCTGATCGTCTGAGCACTCCGCGACCGGCCGGCCTGCGCGCCGGCCGGTCGCGGGGTCTCGTCCTGCATTCCCGAACTCCGGCGCCGAAGGAGGGCCCATGAGTGACGTTCTCGAGAACATCGACCTCTTCGTCGACGGCTACCTGACCTCGTTGAAGATCATCCTCTGGGCGCTCGCGGGCTCTCTTCCGCTGGGCGTGCTCATCGCGGCCTGCCGGGTCTCCCCCATCCCGCCGCTGCGGGCGTTCGGCACGTTCTGGGTGACGACCTTCCGGAACACGCCGCTGACCGTCGTGCTCTTCTTCTGCGCCTTCGGGCTGCCCGAGCTCGGCATCAACAACTCGTTCTTCTTCTTCGGCGTCCTCGGCCTGGTCCTCTACACGTCGGCGTTCGTCTGCGAGGCGGTGCGATCGGGCATCAACTCCGTGCCCGCCGGCCAGGCGGAAGCGGCCCGCTCGATCGGGCTCGACTTCAGCCAGGGGCTGCGGTTCGTCGTGCTGCCGCAGGCGCTGCGCACCGTGGTGCCGCCGCTGGGCAGCGTGCTGATCGCCATGTTCAAGAACTCCGCCGTCGTGGGCGCGTTCGGCGTGGGCGGCGATCTGTGGAGCACCGGCCTGGGGCTGACCAGCGCGCAGGGCTACCCGGCCCTCACCATCTTCGGAATCGGCGTCGCCGTCGGCTTCCTCTGCATCACCCTCCCCGCCGGAGCGCTGTTGCAGGTTCTCGAGCGAAGGGTGGCGATCGCCCGATGAGCCAGCAGGAGACAGTCCTCTACGACGCCCAGGGCCCTCGCGCCCGGCGCCGCACCCGCATCGGCACCGCCGTCGCGGTCCTGCTCCTCCTCGGCCTGGCCTACGTGGTCGTGCAGCGGCTGGCCGAGCGCGACCAGTTCTCCATGGAGAAGTGGGGCCCGCTCATCGACCCGGGCAACGAGACCTTCGACGCCGTCTGGCGGCTGATCGGCGAAGGCGTGGTCAACACGGTCCGCGCCGCGATCCTGGCCATGGTGCTGTCGATCGTCCTCGGCACGCTCATCGCGGTGGCCCGGCTCTCCGTCGGCCGGATCGGTCGCATCCCGCTGATCGGCCTCATCGAGATCCTCCGCGGGCTGCCCGTGGTCGTGCTCGTCTTCATCGCCGTGCGCGTGCTGCCCGATGTCGGCGTCGACCTGCGCGGGCTGCCCGGCGGGCAGGTGCTGTGGGGCCTGGTCATCGGCCTGACCGCCTACAACATGGTGATCTTCGCCGAGATCGTGCGCGCCGGCGTGGCCTCGCTGCCGAAGGGCCAGCGGGAGGCCGCGCTCGCTACCGGGCTGACCTCGGGACAGACGATGCGCCTCGTGCTGCTGCCGCAGGCGTTCCGCACGATGCTCCCGGCGATCATCAGCCAGCTCATCGTCGTCCTCAAGGACACCTCGCTGGTCACCTTCATCGCCAACTACGACGAGCTGCTGAGCCAGGGCGAGAGCATCCGCAGGAACCTGGACAACCCGATCCAGACCTTCGTCGTCATCGCATTGCTCTACATCGCGATCAACTACCTGCTCGGTCGCCTCGCGCAGTACATCGAGAAGCGGCAGTCCGGACGGGGACGTTCGGCGGCGGCCACCGTCGAGCAAGAAGCGGCCCCGACCGCCGGCGCCTGATCTTCCCGACCGCGCCAGGCCGGAACCCCGGCCTGGCTCGGTGCTCGGCCCCCTCCGACTCAGTCGTCCCATCCGGGCGCGCCGGTCGGGCAAGCGCAACGACGCTGGTGAGACTGCTCCTCACGATGGAGACGACGCACACGGCCGGGCGCCGCATCCTGCCGCCGGTCCCCCGGCGCGCAGCTGCGCAGGTCTCCGTGCGCATCGCACGGGAGCCGACGAGCCCCAGCACCCCGCCGCGCGCCAATGCCACCAACGACGCCGGGCAGGCGTTCGTGGCCCGGCTCCGCGCCGCCGCCCCGGCCTTCGCCACGGCCGCGGGTGCCCGGAACGCCGTCGTGCGCGAGGCGGTCCCCCCGGCCCGCCACCGCCGTTCCCGGTGCCGCGTGGTGCTCCGCCACGTCGACGCAGCCGAGACCGACCTGACCTTCGTCGGCGAGCCCCGGCAGCCGGGCACGCAGGACCCCCGGGCTTTCGAGACGCAGATCTGCGCCTGGCTCCGGGCCGGACAGCCCCGCGACACCGCGTGGGTCATTCCCGACCCGGACGCCCCGGACGGACTGGCCGTGGACGTCGCGGCCTGGGCCGCCGACGCCTGACCGCATCCCCGAGCCAGTCGCCGGGAGGTGGTGAGCGAAGCTGACCTGCCCGATTCAGGAAAGCGCGTTCTCCTCGTCGAACTCCGTGTCCATCTCGTGCGTGTCCATCTCGTGCGTGTCCATCTCGTGCGTGTCCATCTCGTGCGTGTCCATCTCGTGCAGGGCACCGTCGAGCACCTCGCGGATGACGGCTGCCGCGAGACCGCCGTTGTAGCCCTTGCGCGCGAGCATGCCCATCAGGCGCCGTGTGGCGGTCGCGCGGTCCAGCCGGCTCATGGACCCGGCGCGGCGCTCGACGAGCCGGCGGGCCGCTGCCCGCTCGTCCTCGTCGTCGACGAGCTCCACCGCCTCGGCGGCGACGTCCGGGTCGACCCCCTTCGCCCTCAGCTCCTGGGAGAGCGCCCTGCGGGCCAGCCCCCGGCCGGCCTGGCGGCTGTTCACCCAGGCCCGGGCAAAGGCCGCGTCGTCGATGAGGCCGACCTCGGTGAAGCGGTCGAGGACGGTGGTGGCGGCGTCCTCGGGGATGTCGCGGCTCTCCAGCAGGTCGGCGAGCTGCTGGCGCGTCTTCGGCGTCCCGGTCAGGGCCCGCAGGCACAGCCCGCGGGCCACCGACTCGGGGTCCTCGATGGGTCCGGTAGCGACGTCCGGGGTCAGGGAATCGTCGCTACCGGATGGCCGCTTCCGCCGGCCGCCCCCGAAGCTTCCGGAGGCGCGCCGACGGTTCGAGGGACGGTCGTCCACCAGCGACTCAGAAGTCGGGAGCGTCGACCGGCGCAGGAGAGTCCAGCGTCGGGCCGATGCCCAGCTTCTCCTTGACCTTCTTCTCGATCTCGTCGGCGAGGTCGGGGTTGTCCTTCAGGAAGTTGCGGGCGTTCTCCTTGCCCTGGCCGAGCTGGTCGCCCTCGTACGTGTACCAGGCACCGGACTTCTTGACGAAGCCCTGCTCGACGCCGGCGTCGATGATCCCGCCCTCGCGGCTGAAGCCCTGACCCCAGAGGATGTCGAGCTCGGCCTGCTTGAACGGGGCCGCGACCTTGTTCTTCACGACCTTGATCCGGGTGCGGCTGCCGACCGCGTCGGTGCCCTGCTTCAGGGTCTCGATGCGACGGACGTCGAGACGGACCGACGAGTAGAACTTCAGTGCGCGACCACCGGTGGTCACCTCGGGCGAGCCGTAGACGACACCCACCTTCTCGCGCAGCTGGTTGATGAAGATCGCCGTCGTACCGGAGTTGCTCAGGGCACCGGTGATCTTGCGGAGCGCCTGGCTCATGAGACGGGCCTGCAGACCGACGTGGCTGTCACCCATCTCGCCCTCGATCTCGGCGCGGGGCACCAGGGCGGCGACCGAGTCGATGACGAGGATGTCGAGCGCGCCCGAGCGGATCAGCATGTCGGCGATCTCGAGGGCCTGCTCGCCGGTGTCCGGCTGGCTGACCAGCAGGGCGTCGGTGTCCACGCCGATGGCGCGGGCGTACTCGGGGTCGAGCGCGTGCTCGGCGTCGATGAAGGCGGCGATGCCGCCGGCTGCCTGGGCCTGGGCCACAGCGTGCAGCGCGACCGTCGTCTTACCGGAGGACTCCGGGCCGTAGACCTCGACGACGCGGCCACGCGGCAGGCCGCCGATGCCCAGCGCGATGTCGAGGGCGATGGAGCCGGTCGGGATGACCTTCATGGCCACCTCGGGGCTGTCGCCCAGGCGCATGACCGAGCCCTTGCCGAACTGCTTGTCGATCTGGGCGAGGGCCATGTCGAGGGCCTTGTCGCGGTCGAGCGTTGCTGCCATGGTGCGTCACCTTCGGTTCACGGGAAGCGGGTCGGGTCCGACGCTAGGGCGAGGCACCGACAGTTTTCGGATTCCGGGGCAGCCTGTGGAGCAACGGTCGCCCTGTGGACGCCCCACAGTAGGCCGAACACCTGTTCGATCGCCAGGGGACACGCCCATCCGTCACAGGTGCCCCACGAGGAGCCGGGACGGTGGGCTCAGCGCTCCTTGGGCGGCACGTCGTACGCCTCGCAGATGGCCAGCCAGACCTTGCGCACGGGGGTGCCGGTGTTGATCGCATCGACCGCGCTCACCCCGCCGAGATCGGAGAACACGTGGTCCCGGGCGACTGTCTGCGCGCGCATCGAGCCGAACTGCTCGTCGAGACGGGACCAGAACTCCTGCAGGCGCACGCACCGACGCTAACCCGTGGCGGGCCCGCCGGTCCTAGGCTGCGGACATGATCCCCGGCACCGGTTCCGAGTCCCTCGACCGCGTGCTGGAGATCGGCATCGTCCTGGCGCTGGTCATCACGCTCGTCGTGCTGATCCGCAACTACCGCGGACGCTGAGCCCGCAGGGTCATCAGCAGGACGACGGCCAGCGGCAGCACGAGCGCCGCCGAGACCGCGGACACCAGGCCGAACCCGCCCCAGGCCAGCAGCGGTCCGCCGACCACTCCGGCCAGCGCCGCGCCCAGCCCCATCAGCAGGTCGGTGCCGCCCTGCGCCGTGGGCCGGATGTCGGCGTCCACCGAAGCGGTCACGAGCGCCGAACCGGCCACGAGGCCGCACGACCAGCCCAGGCCCAGCAGCAGGAGGCCGATGGCGAGCTGGACGGAGTCCGCCGGCCCCGCGGTACCGGCCACGCCCGCCGCGGCGAGGAGCAGGAGCCCGCCCAGCGCCACGACGGCCGGAGCGCCGACCCGGTCGGCGAGCATCCCCACCAGCGGCGAGAAGAGGTACATGCCGGCGACGTGCACGCTGATGACGATGCCGACGAGCCGCAGGACGCCGTCGGCCGGCCCGCCCGCGTGCCCCATGTGCACCGGCGTCATGACCATCACGCCCACCATCACCGAGTGGGCCACCACCACGGCCGCCAGCCCCAGCCGGCCGCCGGACGAGGACCACACCGCTCGCAGTGCGGGGCCTGTCGCGCGGCGCGGTCGCGGCCCGGTGGAACTTCCTCCGAGCCGGCGGGCCAGCAGCAGCGGATCGGGGCGCAGCAGCAGGAGGAAGCCGACGGCCACGACCGCGAAGACGACGGCGGAGACCACGAACACCCCGCCGAGGGCAGGTAGTCCGAGCACCTCCCCCACCACCGCGCCCGGCGCCGCGAGGTTCGGCCCCACGACCGACCCCAGGGTGGTGGCCCAGACGACGAGCGAGAGGTCCCGTCCGCGGCGCTCCGGCGCGGCCAGGTCCGCCGCGGCGTACCGGGACTGCAGCCCGCAGGCCGTGGAGGCCCCGAAGAGGAACAGCCCGGCGAGCAGCAGCGGCAACGAGGACACGGCAGCGGCCAGCACGGTGACCACGGCCCCGAGAACGCTGATCCCGTAGCCGACCGCCAGCCCCGCGCGCCGTCCGGCGGAGTCGCTGATCCGTGCCAGGGGCACGGCGAGCACCGCCGCACCGAGGACACCCGCGGTCTGCCCCAGCCCGGATGCGCTGTCCGTGCCCGCGACGTCGCGGGCCAGCAGTCCGCCCGCCGTGATCCCGACCGTGACGCCCAGCCCGGCCAGGGCCACCCCTCCACCGAGGACGCCGACCGTGCGCCGCTGCACCCGGACGACGTCGACGACCGGTGCCTGCTCCAGCGCCGCCACGAGTGCCTCCGTCTCCCGACCGGGTGGTTCCCGGCCGCCGGCGCACTCGCCGGCCAGCGAAGTGTCGTACACGCCGGGGACACTGGTCACGTGCCCGACCGTCCTGTCGCAGAGCCCGGTGCCCTGGCCCGGTTCTCCGAGCCCACCCGGGCCTGGTTCACCGGCGCCTTCGAGCGCCCGACCGCAGCGCAGGACGGCGCCTGGCAGGCGATCAGCAGTGGCGAGCACGCCCTCGTCGTCGCCCCCACCGGCTCGGGCAAGACGCTCGCGGCGTTCCTCTGGTCGCTCGACCGGCTCGCGGCCGCCCCGCCTGTCGACGAGCAGTCGCGCTGCCGGGTCCTCTACGTCTCGCCGCTCAAGGCGCTCGCGGTCGACGTCGAGCGCAACCTGCGTGCGCCGCTCACCGGCATCGGTCAGGCCGCCGCCCGGCTCGGGCTCGCCCGGCCGGAGATCAAGGTCGGCATCCGCTCCGGCGACACCCCCGCCGACGAGCGGCGCACGTTCACCCGCAAGCCGCCGGACATCGTGATCACCACGCCCGAGTCGCTGTTCCTGCTGCTCACCAGCCAGGCGCGCGAGGCGCTCCGCAGCGTCGAGACGGTGATCATCGACGAGGTCCACGCGGTCACCGACTCCAAGCGCGGCGCCCACCTCGCGGTCTCCCTCGACCGGCTCGACGAGCTGCTGGAGCGACCGGCGCAGCGGATCGGCCTCTCGGCCACCGTCCGCCCGATCGAGGAGGTCGCCACCTACCTCGCCGGCGGGCGGCCGGTGCAGATCGTCTCCCCGCCCTCGACCAAGGAGTGGGACCTCTCGGTCGTCGTCCCGGTCGAGGACATGAGCGAGCTCGGCCAGCCGACCGGCGAACTGGAGGGATCCGCGGCGGGCAACCAGCCGCGCAACTCGATCTGGCCCGCGGTCGAGGAGCGGGTGCTCGACCTGGTCGAGGGCCACCGCAGCACCATCGTGTTCGCCAACTCCCGGCGGCTCGCGGAGCGGCTCACCAGCCGGCTCAACGAGCTGGCCTACGAGCGGCAGACCGGCGAGCCGGTCCCTCCGGGCACCAACGCGGCAGCGCTGATGGCGCAGGCCGGCTCCGGTGGCGGGCTGCCCGACGCGTTCCAGCCGGTCGCGGCCGCGCACCACGGCTCGGTCTCCCGCGAGCAGCGCGCGATCGTCGAGGAGGCGCTGAAGTCCGGGCGGCTGCCCGCGGTCGTCGCGACCTCCAGCCTGGAGCTCGGCATCGACATGGGCGCGGTCGACCTCGTCGTCCAGGTCGAGGCGCCGCCCACCGTGGCCAGCGGCCTGCAGCGGGTCGGTCGCGCCGGTCACCAGGTCGGCGCGGTCAGCCGCGGCGTGCTCTTCCCCAAGTACCGCGGCGACCTGGTGCAGTGCGCGCTGGTCGCCGAGCGCATGAAGGCCGGCGCGATCGAGTCGATCCGCTACCTCCGCAACCCGCTGGACGTGCTGGCCCAGCAGATCGTGGCGATCGTCTCCGAGCGCCCGCGCACCGTCGACGAGGTCGGCGCGCTGGTCCGCCGCTCGGCGGCCTTCTCCTCGCTGCCGGAGTCCGCACTGCAGGCGGTCCTGGACATGCTCGCCGGGCGCTACCCCTCCGACGCCTTCGCCGAGCTGCGCCCCCGGCTCACCTGGGACCGCGTCACCGACACCCTCACCGCCCGCGCCGGCGCCCAGCGGCTCGCGGTCACCAGCGGCGGCACCATCCCCGACCGCGGCCTCTTCGGCGTCTTCCTCGTCGGCGCCGAGGGCACCGGCGGACGCCGGGTGGGCGAGCTCGACGAGGAGATGGTCTACGAGTCGCGGACCGGCGACGTGTTCCTCCTCGGGTCCTCGTCCTGGCGGATCCAGGAGATCACCCACGACCGCGTGCTGGTCACCCCCGCACCCGGTCAGCCCGGGAAGATGCCGTTCTGGCACGGCGACGCACCCGGCCGGCCGCTCGAGCTCGGGCGCGCGCTGGGCGCCTTCCTCCGCGAGGTCGGATCGGCGACGCCGGAGGCCGGACTCGAGCGGGCGCGTGCCGCCGGTCTCGACGAGTGGGGCGCGGCCAACCTCGCCGCCTACCTCGCCGAGCAGAAGGCGGCGACCGGCCACCTGCCCGACGACCGCACTCTGCTCGTGGAGCGCTTCCGCGACGAGCTGGGCGACTGGCGGATCGTCGTCCACTCCCCCTTCGGGGCGCAGGTCAACGCACCGTGGGCGCTGGTGCTCGCCGCCCGGCTGCGCGAGCGGTACGGCGTCGACGTCTCCTCCATGCACTCCGACGACGGCATCGTGCTGCGGCTGCCCGACACCACCGGGGAGCCTCCGGAGGGCGACCTCGCCGTCCTCGACCCCGACGACGTCGAGCGCGAGGTGACCGCGGAGGTCGGCACCTCGGCGCTGTTCGCCAGCCGGTTCCGCGAGTGCGCCGCCCGCGCGCTGCTCCTCCCCCGTCGCGACCCCCGCCGCCGCACGCCGCTGTGGCAGCAGCGCCAGCGGGCCGCGCAGCTGCTGAGCGTGGCCAGCGAGTTCTCCTCGTTCCCGATCACGCTCGAGGCCGCGCGCGAGGTGCTGCAGGACGTCTACGACGTGCCCGGCCTGGTCGAGCTGATGCGCGACGTCCGGGCCCGCCGGGTGCGGGTGGTCGACGTGCAGACGGAGACGGCGTCGCCGTTCGCCCAGTCGCTGCTCTTCGGGTACGTCGGCCAGTTCCTGTACGAGGGCGACGCCCCGCTGGCCGAGCGCCGCGCGCAGGCCCTGGCGCTGGACACCGGCCTGCTCGCCGAACTGCTCGGCCGCTCCGAGCTGCGCGAGCTGCTCGACGCCGAGGCCATGGCCGAGATCGAGTCCGAGCTGCAACGGCTGCCCGAGCAACGGCATCCCCGAGACATGGACGGCGCAGGCGACCTGCTCCGGATCGTCGGCGACCTGACCGCCGCGGAGGCGGCCCGCCGCGGCGTGCCCCAGGCATGGCTCGACGAGCTGGTCGCCGCCCGCCGGGCGCTGGTGGTGCGGATCGCCGGCGAGGAGCGGTACGTCGCCATCGAGGACGCCGGCCGGCTCCGCGACGCGCTCGGCACCGCCCTGCCCGTCGGCGTGCCCGAGGTCTTCACCGAGCCTGTCGACGATCCCCTCGGTGACCTGATCGGTCGATACGCACGCACCCACGGCCCGTTCCAGCCGCCGGAGGTCGCCACCCGGCTCGGCCTCGGCGTCGCCGTCGTCACCGCGACGGTCCAGCGGCTCACCGGCACCGGCCGGCTCGTCTCGGGCGAGTTCCGCCCCGGGGGCGCCGGCCAGGAGTGGTGCGACGCCGACGTGCTGCGCTCGGTCCGCCGGCGCAGCCTGGCCAAACTCCGCCAAGAGGTGGAGCCGGTGCCGATCGACACCCTGGCCCGGTTCACCCCGTCCTGGCAGTCGGTGGGCAGCAAGCTGCGTGGCGCCGACGGCGTGCTGGCGGTCGTGGAGCAGCTCGCCGGCGCCCTGGTGCCCGCGAGCGCGCTGGAGTCGTTGGTGCTCCCGACCCGGGTGCGCGACTACTCCCCTGCGATGCTGGACGAGCTGACCAGCGCCGGCGAGGTGCTGTGGGCCGGTGCGGGCGGCCTCCCCGGCGGTGACGGCTGGGTCAGCCTCGTTCCGGCCGACCTCGCCCCACTCCTCCTGCCCGAGCAGCTCGAGGTCGACGGCGAGGCGCAGCCACTGCTGGACCTGCTCGCCGGTGGCCAGGCGATGTTCTTCCGCGGCCTCTCCGACGCGCTCGGCGCCACGGACGACGCCGCGCTCGCCGATCAGGTCTGGGACCTCGTCTGGGCCGGCGCGCTCACCAACGACACCCTGGCGCCGCTGCGCACCCGGCTCGGCGGTGGCGGCACCCACAAGCGCGCCGCCGCGCCGCCGCGGGTCACCCGCAGCCGCTACGGCAGACCGCGGCTGAACCGGGCGGCTCTGCCCACCCGGGGCGGTCCGCCGACCGTGGCGGGGCGCTGGTCCCGCCTTCCCGACCGCGAGGCCAACAGCACCCGGCGCTCCACCGCCCGGGCCGAGGCGCTGCTCGAGCGGCACGGCGTCCTCACCCGGGGCGCGGTCATGGCCGAGCAGGTGACCGGTGGGTTCTCCGCCGTCTATCCGGTACTGCGGGCTTTCGAGGAGAACGGCCGGGCCCGCCGCGGCTACTTCGTCGAGACCCTCGGGGCGGCCCAGTTCGGAACCCCGGGTTCGGTCGACCGGCTGCGCAGCTTCGCCTCCCCCGACCGCGTCCCGGCCGGCGCGGTGGTACTGGCCGCCACCGACCCGGCGAACGTCTACGGGGCCGCGCTCCCCTGGCCCGAGCGCACGCTCGCGGCCGACGGAGAGGCCGTGGACCTCGGCGAGGGCACGAGCGCCACGAGGAAGTCGGGCCACCGGGCCGGCCGCAAGGCAGGTGCGCTCGTCGTCCTGGTCGACGGCGAGCTGGTGCTCTACGTCGAGCGCGGCGGCAAGACGCTGCTGTCGTGGACCGAGGACGAGCAGACGCTCAAGGAGGCGGCCACGGCGCTGTCCGGTGCGGTGTCTGCGGGTGCACTCGGCCGGATGGTGGTGCAGAAGGCCGACGGAGCCTCCGTGCACGAGTCCACACCGCTGTCCCAGGCCCTGCAGACGGCCGGGTTCGCCGCGACGCCGCGCGGCCTGCGCCTGCGTGGCTGACGCCGGCTCGTCAGCCCTCGGTCTCGGCCAGGTTCTCCAGCACCGCGTCGCCGATCCGGCCGAGCGTGGCCAGGTCCTTGCGCGAGATCACGTCGACGAAGACCGCCCGCACAGCGGCGACGTGGCCGGGCGCGGCCTCCGCGACGGCGGCCAGCCCCTGCTCGGTCGCCTCGACGTCGGTGCCGCGGCCCTCGCGACACACGACCCGCCGGACCAGCCCCCGCGCCTGCATGCGGTCCAGATGGTGAGAGAGCCGGGACGGCGACCAGGTCAGGTCGGCCGCGAGGTCCTTGAGGCAGACCCGGTGCTCCGCGGTACCGGTGAGCGCTACGTCAGTGGGCGCGCTGTCGGTGAGGCTCGACAGCACGTCGTAGTCCTGCATCGACAGGCCGGCATCCCGCACCAGTGCGCGGGCGAGGGATGCCTCCACCTGGCGGGCCATCCGCCGATACGTCTGCCAGGCTGCCTGCTCGTCGTCGTCCAGCCATCGGGCTCCCTGCGGCACCGCACGATGCTCCAGCGAAGCAATTGACACGTCAAGTCGAGGCCGGACCGGCGAGGTTGACGTGTCACATGCGCAGGTCGTGGTCGGGTTCCGAGCCCGTCGTGGGCCGGCCCCGCTCTGCGAGCGGTCCTCGCGTGATCCGGGTCCTGCAGCGCCCGCAGAGCGCGAGCGCCACCCCAGAGCGAGCGCACCCTGCCCGGCGGAGGGGATCATGGGCCCGTGCCCGAAGGAGACACCGTCTGGCTCGCCGCCAAGCGCATGAACCAGGCGCTCGCCGGCGCCACCCTGCGCCGGGGCGAGTTCCGCCTGCCGCAGCTGGCGGCACTGGACCTCACCGGCGCCACCGTCCGGGAGGTCGTCCCCCGCGGCAAGCACATGCTGATCCGGCTGGCCGACGACCGCACCCTCCGGACGCACTACCGGATGGACGGCAGCTGGCACATCTACCGGCCGGGAACCCGCTGGCGGGGCGGTCCGGGCTACGACGTCCGCGTCGTCCTGTCCACCGACGAGTGGGAGTGCGTCGGCTACCGGCTGCACGACGTCGCGATCGTCGCCACCGAGGACGAGGACCAGCTCGTCGGACATCTCGGCCCCGACGTCCTCGGCCCCGACTGGGACCTCGACGAGGCGCTCCGCCGGCTGCGGGCCGGCCCCGACGAGCAGGTGGGGGTGGCGGTCCTGGACCAGCGCAACCTGTGCGGTCCCGGCAACCTCTACAAGGTCGAGGCGCTGTTCCTCACCGGCCTGCACCCCTGGGCCCGGGTGGGCGACGTCGACGACCGCCTCGAGCCTCTCGTGACCCGCGCACGCACCCTGATGCTTGCCAACCGCGACCGCCCCGAGCAGAGCACCACCGGGGACCTGCGCAAGGGCTACGACCACTGGGTCTACGGCCGCAAGGGCAAGCCCTGCCGGCGGTGCCGGACGCCGATCCTTCTGGGCGACCAGGGCCCCGAGCTGCAGGAGCGGGTCACCTACTGGTGCCCGCGCTGCCAGGCCGCCCGCTCCCCCATCGACCCGCTCGCCCGCACCGGCGAGCCGGGCCATCCCAGGCCGCTGGCCACGCCGGGCTGACCCCTCCGGAACGGACTCGCGGCGGCCTCCGGACGATCGGAGGCCGCCGCGAGACGGATCAGGAGTGCCCGGGACGGGCGCGTGCTCAGGCCGGGTCGGGCTTCTCCAGCGACTGGGCCTGGGGCTTCGCGAGCGGGTCGGCGGCGGGCGTCCCCTGCTCGATCGCCCCGGCGGCCGAGGTGCCCTCCACCGCCGGCGTCCCGCCGCCCATCGAGGCGCGGATCTGGTCCAGCCGCGAGGCCCCGGCGACGTCGAGCGTCGCCTTCTGCACCTCGAGCATCCGGCCCTCGACCGAGGTCTGGGCGAGCTCGGCCTGGCCGAGGGCGTTGGCGTAGCGGGCCTCGATCTTGTCCCGCACCTCGCCCAGCGACGGCGTGTTGCCCGGCGCCGAGAGCTCGTTGACCTGCCGCAGCGAGTCGGCGACGTGCTCCTGCATCTTGGCCTGCTCGAGCTGGCTCATGAGCTTCGTCCGCTCGGCCAGCGTCGTCTGCAGCCGCATGCGCGACTGCTCCACCGCGCCACGCGCCTGCTCGGCGGCCTGCAAGGCCTCGTCGTGGCTGCGCTTGAGGTCCTCCATCGCCTGCTCGGCGGCGACCAGCTGCGTGGCGAACGCCTGCGCGGCCTGCTCGTACTCGCCGGCCTTGGCGGCGTCGCCCTTGGCCCGGGTCTGGTCGGCCAGCACGAGCGCCTGACGGGCCGAGGCCTGCAGCTTCTCGACCTCGCCGAGGTTGCGGTTCAGCCGCATCTCCAGCTGGCGCTGGTTGCCCAGCACGGCCGCCGCCTGATTGGCCAGCGACTGGTGCCGCTGCTGCTCGGCCTCGATGGCCTGCTGGATCTGGATCTTGGGGTCGGCCCGCTGGTCGATCTGGGCGTTGGCCGATGCCGTGAGGTACTTCCAGAGCTTTACGAACGGGTTGGGCATGGGGATGGGTCCTCCTGCTCCGGCACGGTGGCCGGCCCGGCGATGCGCGTCATCCGCCATCGTCCCAGGTGATCACGGTCGGCAGCCAACGCGAGCACCGATCCCGCGCGGTTAGGGTTCTCGGCGTGCAGCCCGCCGGTCCCCTCCTGTGCGTCCTCGGGGAGCTCGTCGTCGACCTGCTCCCCGTTCCCGAGGCGGGTGCCGGACCCGAGGGGACCGCGCCCCAGTACGTCGCCCGGCCCGGCGGGAACGCCCTGAACGTCGCCGTGGCCGCCGGTCGGCTGGGCGCGCCGGTGCGACTGCTCGCCCGGCTCGGCACCGGCCCGCTCGCAGCCGCCCTGCGCCGGCACGCCGAGCTCTCCGGCGTGGACACGGCGGGCTTCGTCGACGCCGCCGAGCCGGTCAGCCTCGCCGTCGTCGGCGTCGGCCCGGACGGCTCCCCCGACTACGGCTTCCACGTCCTGGGCGCCGCCGACTGGCAGTGGACCGACCAGGAACTGGTCCGGGTGCTGCCGGCCGACGTCGGCGCGCTGCACGTCGGCTCGATCTCCAGCTGGACCGAGCCCGGCAGCACCGCCATCGCCGCCCTGGTCGACCGGCTCTCCGGCGACGCGCTGATCAGCGTCGACCCCAATCTTCGGCCGATGCTGGCCGACGGGCCGGTGGGCGCCACGCTGGGCAACGACCGCGCCGCCGTCACCCGCCGCCTCGACGCCCTCATCGCCCGGGCGGACCTCGTCAAGGTCAGCGCGGAGGACCTCGCCTGGCTGGAGCCCGACGCCGGCGACCTCGACGAGGCGGCCCGGCGGTGGGCCACGCGGGGACCCGCTCTGGTGGTGCTCACCGACGGAGGCGCGCCCCTGCGGATCGCCCGCCCGGGCGGCCCGGTGCTGCGCCGGGAGATCCCCCGCGTCGACGTCGTCGACACGGTGGGCGCCGGCGACTCGCTCGCCGCCGGCCTGCTCACCGGCCTGCTCGCTGCCGGGATCACCGGCCGCGCGGCGCTGGAGGCGGCGTCGGACGAGCAGCTGCTGGCCCTCGTGGACGACGCGGCGCTGGTCGCGGCCCTCAACTGCACCCGGGTGGGGGCCGACCCGCCGACCCGCGCCGAGCTGGACGCGGCGCGGTGAGCGACGCCTTGCGGCTGGTCGGTTTCGAGGAGCTCTCGGCCGGTGCCCTGCTGGGCCGGCTGCTGGAACGCCGGCAGGAGTTCTGGTCCGGGTCCGTCCTGGCCGACGACGCCGTGCGGGCGCTGCACGACCCGGTGTTCTTCCACCAGCTGGGCGGATTCGGGGCCGTGGCGCTGACACCGGACGGCGAGGACACGGGCTACCTGCTGGGCGTCGTCAGCGCGGACCGGCTCGCGGTGGTGCACGCCGTCGCCGTCTCCCCCGCCTGGCGCGGGCAGGGCCTCGCGACGCGGCTCGTGGAGCGGTTCGCCGGTCTGGCGGCGGGAGTCGGGGCGCGGGTGGTGCAGGCCGTCGCGCTGCCCGACGACGCCGCCGCACGAGCGCTGGCCGCCAGGTTCGGTGCGCATCCCGCTGCCTCCCCGGGCCACGCGGGGCCCGGGCAGGACCGCGTCGTCCTCACCCGCGGTCTGCCCCTGGCCTGAGCTCCGCCGGCCGCAGCACCCCGGCCAGCACCGCAGCCTGCCGGCGCCGCTGCGTGGTGAGGCCCGGCTGCAGCACCACCCCGAGCAGCCAGCGCCCGGCGAGCTCGGCGCCGTCGGCGTCCACCGCCAGCACGGCTGCCAGCCACCCGGTGAGCTCCGCCCACCGTTCCGAGTCCGCCAGGAGGAGCGCGGTCAGGTGCTCGGGCTCGGTCGCGGCGAGCCGGCGCAGGACCGGATGCGTGCCCAGTTCGTCGGCAAGCGCCGTCAGCGCCGCGTCCAGCGGCAGACCGCCGGCAGCAGCGGTCAGCCGGTCGAACTCGGCCGAGAGCAGCGCCCGGACGACGTCGTCCTTGGTGCGGAAGTAGTTGTAGAGCGTGCCCTTGGCGACGCCGGCCGACGCCGCGACCGACTGCATGGTGCTGCGCCGGACCCCGTGCTCCGCGAAAGCCCGGGCCGCGCCGTCGAGCAGCCCGGCCCGGGTGCGGTTCACGACGCGGACCGACGCACCGCGGACCGGGTCAGGCGGCGAGCGACACCGCGTCGCCGCGGCGGCGGGCCGTCCGGCCCTGGGCGCCGGCGCCGACCAGCGCGAGGGCCGGCTCGGCGGCAGGGGCGGCCTGCTCGGCAGCCGGGGCGCTCTCCGCGCCGGCCGCACCGCTGGAGGCCAGCGGCCGCACGTCGGCGCCGGCCGCGGCGACCCGCAACTCGAGGCTGACCTCGGCGAGGAGGTCGGCGAGCTCGACCTCGAGGGCGTCGCAGATCGAGGCCAGGAGCTCCGAAGAGGCTTCCTTCTGGCCGCGCTCGACCTCGGAGAGGTATCCGAGGCTCACCCGTGCGGCGCCGGAGACGTCACGCAGAGTGCGGTGCTGACGCAGCCGGTGGCCGCGCAGGGTGCTCCCGAGCTGGGTGCGCAGCAGCGTCATGGCCGTCTCCTGTCCTGCCTTGCGGGGAAGCGGCGGTGCCGTGAGGCACCGTGCGCTCACGGTACGCGGCCTGCGCGCCGAGAGCCCGCCGACGGGCCCGAGTCCGCTGATGGCGTAACGCCTGCGCACCCGGTCGCCTTCCCGGGCGACGGCTCAGCCGAGCCGGTCGAGGAGCGCCTGGAACGCCGAGGTGACGGCGCCGTCGCGCACCGCCTGCCGGTCTCCGGGGAGCTGCAGCTCGACCACGTCGGTGCGCCCGCCGTCGCTCAGCCCGAGGTAGACCCGCCCAGGACCGTGCCCGTCCACGGGGTCCGGACCGGCCACCCCGGTCAGCCCGACGCCCCAGGTGGCGCCGCACCGCACCCGGATGCCTTCCGCGAGCGCCGCCGCGGTCTCCGGGCTCACCGGGCCGTGCGCGGCCAGCAGATCCTCGGGAACGCCGGCCAGGGTGGCCTTGAGGTCGGTCGCGTAGACGACGGCGCCGCCGCGCAGCGTGGCGCTCGCGCCGGGCACCGAGGCCAGGGTCGCGCAGAAGAGGCCGGCGGTCAGCGACTCGGCGGCCGCCACCGTCTCGCCCCGGGCGAGCAGCGCGCGGTGCACCTCGGCGGCCGGCGTGGCCATCAGGCGGCGGTGTCGGTCCTGGTGCCGGCGCTCGGACCGGCGGCCCGGCGGGCGGTGGCCGCACGCATGGCGCGGGCGCTGGTCTGCCGCAGGGTGATCGCGCGGTACACGTAGTCCAGGCCGCTGAGCACTGTCAGCAGCACCGCCGCCGCCATCACCCACCAGCGCGCGGTCGCCAGCAGGCCGGTCAGCGGCAGGATGTAGAGGGCGATGGCCAGCGACTGGACGACCGTCTTCGCCTTGCCCCCGCGGCTGGCGGCGATGACGCCGTGCCGGATGACCCAGAAGCGCAGCAGCGTGACCCCGACCTCGCGGACCAGGATCACCAGCGTCACCCACCAGGGCAGCAGGCCCAGGACCGAGAGCCCGATGAGCGCGGTACCGGTGAGCGCCTTGTCCGCGATCGGGTCGGCGAGCTTGCCGAACTCCGTCACCTGACCGGTCCGCCGCGCGATCATCCCGTCGTAGCGATCGGTGATGATGGCCAGTCCGAAGACCAGCGTCGCCCAGTACCGGTCGGCGTCGTCCAGCCCGTCGTCCTGCAGCAGCAGGACGGCGAACACCGGGACCACGAGCAGCCGCAGCATGGTGAGCGAGTTGGGCAGGTTGACCAGCTTCGCCGACTGCGGCGGTGTCGCGGCCGGGTCAGGGGCGACGTCGGTCATCGGCCTCACCGCCCGGCCGGGGTCACGGCCGGCACGAGCACCCGCGCGACCAGGTCGATCCCCTCGGTGTCGACGACCTCGGCCGCGACCAGCTGGCCGGCGACCGCGCTCTCGGGCACGCCGGTGACCGTGGTGGTCCCGTCGGCGTCGGGGTCCTGGTGCGCGGCGTGACCGAGCCAGGTGCCCGGACCGTCGGAGTTCCCGAGGTCCTCGGTGAGCAGCACCTCGACCCGCTCGCCGATGCGGTCCTCCGCGCGCTGGGCGGTGAGCTCCTCGACCAGGTCGGTGATCCGCCGGACGCGGGCGTCGATCTCGGGCTGGTCGAGCTTGCCGGGCAGCCGCATGGCCTCGGTGCCCTCCTCGTCGGAGTAGCCGAAGACACCGACCGCGTCCAGGCGGCCCTCGGTGAGGAAGCGCTCGAGCTCGGCGACGTCCTCCTCCGTCTCCCCCGGGAACCCGAGGATGACGTTGGTGCGGAAGCCCGCGCCCGGGGCCAGGCTACGGGCCCGCTCGATCGTCCGCAGGAAGTCCTCCGTGCCGCCGAAGCGCCGCATCTTGCGCAGCAGGGTCGGCGAGGAGTGCTGGAAGGAGAGGTCGAAGTAAGGGGCGATCCCGGGCGTGCCCGCGATGAGGTCGAGCAGGCCGGGACGCAGCTCGGCCGGCTGCAGGTAGGCCACCCGGACCCGCACGATGCCCTCGACCGCCGCCAGCTCCGGCAGCAGCTTCTCCAGCGACCGCAGGTCGCCGAGGTCCTTGCCGTAGGACGTGGAGTTCTCGCTGACCAGCACGAGCTCGGTGACGCCCTGGGAGGCCAGCCACTGTGCCTCGCCGAGCACCTCGGCCGGGGGGCGGGAGACGAACGCGCCGCGGAACGTCGGGATGGCGCAGAAGGCGCAGCGGCGGTCGCAGCCCGACGCCAGCTTCACCGCGGCGATGGGCCCGGAGGCCAGGCGCTTGCGGCGCAGCCAGTCGTGCCCGGGGATGGCAGGAGCATCCGGTGCCACGGTGGCCGCCGTCCGCTGGACGGGGCTGATCGGCAGGAGGGTGCGGCGGTCACGCGGGGTGTGCGGCACGAGGGGGCGGCCGGAGAGGACGTCGTCCAGCCGGCCACCGATCTGGGCGTAGTCGTCGAAGCCGAGGACCGTGGCCTCCGGCAGCGCACCGGCCAGCTCCGACCCGTAGCGCTCGGCCATGCACCCGACGGCGACGACGGACGCGCCGGAGTCGGTGGCGGCGAGGATCGCGTCGACGGAGTCCTTCTTGGCCGACTCGATGAAGCCACAGGTGTTCACCAGGACGGCGTCGGCGCCGTCGGCGTCCTCGACGAGCTCGTACCCCTCGGCGGCCAGCCGACCGGCCAGCTCCTCGGAGTCGACCTCGTTGCGGGCACATCCGAGCGTCACCACCGCCACGGTTCGGGCAGGGGAAGGCGCGGCTGTCACCGTGTCATCGTAGTCGCCGAAGTCGCCGATCCCACCGCTCGGCGGAGTGATCCCCGACAGGTCTCGCCGGGGAGGTTCCGCTATCCGGTGGGGTCGGTCACGCAGCGCCACCGCGCAGGGTGAAGAGCACCGACTCCAGCTCGTCGGGCTTGATCAGCACGTCGCGGGCCTTGGAACCCTCGGAGGGGCCGACGATGCCACGGCTCTCCATCAGGTCCATGAGCCGGCCGGCCTTGGCGAAGCCGACGCGGAGCTTGCGCTGCAGCATCGACGTCGACCCGAACTGGCTGGTGACGATCAGCTCCACGGCCTGCAGCAGCAGGTCGAGGTCGCCACCGATGTCCTCGTCGATCTCCTTCTGCTCACCGGCAGCGGAGCCGGCGGAGAAGACCTCCTCGCGGTACTCCGGCTCGGCCTGGCGCTTGCTGAACTCGACGACCGCCTCGATCTCGGCGTCGGAGACGAAGGCGCCCTGGACGCGCATCGGCTTGCCGGCGCCGATGGGCATGAAGAGCGCGTCACCCATGCCGATGAGCTTCTCCGCGCCGGGCTGGTCGAGGATGACCCGGCTGTCGGTGAGGCTCGAGGTGGAGAAGGCCAGGCGCGAGGGCACGTTGGCCTTGATCAGACCGGTGACGACGTCGACCGACGGGCGCTGCGTCGCGAGGATCAGGTGGATGCCGGCGGCACGCGCCTTCTGCGTGATCCGGACGATGTGCTCCTCGACGTCGCGGGGGGCGACCATCATCAGGTCCGCGAGCTCGTCGACGATCGCGAGGATGTAGGGATAGCGGCGGTAGACCCGCTCGCTGCCGGGCGGAACGGTGATCTCGCCCTTGTCCACCTTGCGGTTGAAGTCGTCGATGTGCCGCACCCCGGTGGACTTCATGTCCTGGTAGCGCTGCTCCATCTCCTCGACCAGCCAGGCCAGCGCGGTGGCGGCCTTCTTGGGGTCGGTGATGATCGGCGTGATCAGGTGCGGGATGCCGTCGTAGGGCGTGAGCTCGACCATCTTCGGGTCGACCAGGATCATCCGCAGCTGATCCGGCGTCGCCCGCAGCAGCAGCGAGGTCAGGATCGAGTTGACGCAGCTGGACTTACCGGCACCGGTGGCACCGGCGACCAGGAGGTGCGGCATCTTCGCCAGGTTGGCGCAGACGAAGCCGCCTTCGATGTCCTTGCCGAGGCCGACCAGCATCGGGTGCGGATCCTGCTTCGCGGCCTGCGAGCGCAGGACGTCGCCCAGGCTGACCTTCTCGCGGTCGGTGTTGGGCACCTCGATGCCGACCGCGGACTTGCCGGGGATCGGGGCCAGGATGCGGATGTTGTCGTTGGCCACCGCGTAGGCCATGTTGCGGGTGAGCGCGGTGATCTTCTCGACCTTCACGCCCTGGCCGAGCTCGACCTCGTAGCGGGTGACCGTCGGCCCACGGGTGAAGCCGGTGACGGCGGCGTCGATGTTGAACTGGTCGAGGACGCCGCTGATCGCCTCGATGGCGACGTCGTTGGCCTTCGACCGGGCGCGCGGCGGGTCACCGGGCCGCAGCATCGACAGCGCAGGAAGGACGTAGTCGCCCTCGACCGGCTGGATGGAGAGCTGCTCCGGCTCGGTGATCGGCGGCAGTTCCTCGGGCGGGGAGGTGCGGTCCACGATCGGCGGGCGGGCTGCCGGAACCGGCGGCGGGGCCGCGAGGACCGTGTGCTCGGGGTCGGTGGTGCGGGTGGCCTCCGGCGCCTCGGCGTAGGCGCCGTGGTCGATCGGGCCGGTGGTGAGCAGGTCCTCCGACAACGAGCGGCGACGGCGACCCTTGGGCGCCGGCTCCTCCTCCTCGTCGTCGTCGTACTCGTCGTAGTCCTCGTCGTAGTCCTCGCGGCCCAGCAGCCGGTCGGTGGCCTCGCGCAGCCGCTCGGGGATCTGGTGCACCGGCGTCGCGGTGATGACGAGCAGCCCGAAGAAGGCGAGGAGGAACAGCAGGGCGACGCTGACGATGGGCCCCAGCCCGGCCACCAGCGGGGTGCCCACGGCCCAGCCGATGAGCCCGCCGGAGCCGTGCCGGCCACCCTGCGGGTCGGCGGGGGTGCCCAGCACCTGCGCGATGCCGAGGACCGAGGCCAGCATGCAGAGCCAGCCGATCGCCAGCCGGCCGCGGGCCTCGGGCCGGGGGCCGCGGCGCAGCAGCCGGAGCGCGGCGAAGAAGAGGACGACCGGCAGCACCATGACCAGCGAGCCGATGACCCAGCGCACCGCATCGGTCAGCGCGGCGCCGACCGGGCCGATGCCGTTGCTCCACGCGGCGGCGCCCAGCACGATCGCCAGGCCCAGCACCGCGAGCCCGACGCCGTCGCGGCGGTGCTCGGGTGCGAGCGGCTCGGCCTCCTCCGGCCGGGCGACCGACCGGGCGAGGCCCCCGGCGCCACGGGCGAGCAGGTTCCACCCGCCGCTGGCGATCCGCCAGAAGCCGGGACCCGACTGCTGGTTCTTCTTGGCCGCCGGACGGCGGTTGGGCGCGCGCTTGGCGGCAGGCCGCTTCTTGCTCGCCGCCGTCGATCCGGACCGGCTGCGAGTGGCGGCCGGCCGACGCGTCGACGTGGTGCGGGCAGGCATGTGTCGACGGTAAGCCCGCTGGGGGCCGGGATCGGGCAGGCCGGGCCTCGTGTCCCCTCTCTCCCATAACGTCACACCCATGAGCAGCCCCGGCAGCTGGCCCACCCCGATCACCTCCGAGCTCGTCATCCGCACCGCCGCACGGCTCGAGGAGGTCGTGGTCGACGGCGCCGACGTCTGGTGGTCGGAGTCGCGGCCGGACGAGGGCGGCCGCTCGGTACTGGTGCGCCGCTCCCCCGACGGCACCGTCACCGACGTCCTGCCCGCGCCGTGGAACGCCCGCACCCGGGTGCACGAGTACGGCGGCGGCGCCTGGACCGTTGCCGAGGGCGCGGTCTGGTTCACGAATTTCTCGGACCAGTCGCTGTACCGGATCGACCAAGGCGCAGGTCCGGCCGCTGTGACGGGCGAGCCTGCGGTGCCGTCCGGCGTGCGGCACGCCGACCTGCGGGGAACCGCGGACGGGCTGCTGGCCGTGCGGGAGACGCATCCGGCCTCCGGCGCCGCCGCCGACGTGGTGAACGAGCTGGTGTGGATCGGCACGGACGGCGAGGAGGTGGCGATCGTGAGCGGCCCCGACTTCGTCTCCGACCCGGCGCTGGCACCCGACGGCGCCACGCTCGCCTGGCTGCAGTGGAACCACCCGCACATGCCCTGGGATGCCGCGCAGCTCGTCGTCCGGACCCCGGACGGCATCGAGACGGTGGTCGCCGGCGGCCCGGGCGAGTCCGTCGTGCAGCCCACCTGGGCACCCGACGGCACGCTGTGGTTCCTCTGCGACCGCACCGACGTCTGGTCGCTGTACCGAAAGGCGCCCGGCGGCGACACGGAGCTGGTCCTCGACGTGGGCAGCGACATCGCCCGCCCGCAGTGGCAGTTCGGAGCCAGCCGGTTCGCGCTGCTCGACGACGGCCGCATCGCACTGGCGTACGGGCGCGACGGCGCCGACCGGCTCGCCGTCCTCTCCCCGGGCGGCGACCTGCGCGAGTTCGACCTGCCCTACGCCTCCTTCACCTCCCTCCGCGCGCAGGGCGGCCGGATCGTCTGCGCGGCCGGTGGCCCCGCGGCGGAGCGGGTGGTGCTGGCGGTCGACGTCGACAGCGGCGACGCGGAGGTGCTCCGTCCGGCCCGCGACCTCGGGCTGGACCCGGCCTGGTTCTCGCCCCCGGAGTTCCTCACCTTCCCGGCCCCGGACGACGGCACGGGCATCGAGGTCGCGCACGCGGTCGTCTACCCGCCGACCAATCCGGACGTGACCGCGACGGACGGACTGCCGCCGCTGGTCGTGATGGTGCACGGCGGGCCGACCTCCAGCCACGATCGCGTGCTCAGCCTGGAGATCCAGTACTTCACCTCGCGCGGGTTCTGCGTCGCCCACGTCGACTACCGCGGCTCGACCGACTACGGCCGCCGCTACCGCGACGCGCTGCAGGGCCGGTGGGGCGTCGTCGACCTGGACGACGTCGTCGCCTGCGCGCAGCACCTCGCCGACGCGGGTCGGGTCGACCCCGCCCGCATGGCGATCCGCGGCGGCTCGGCGGGCGGCTACACCGTCCTGGCCGCGCTCTCGATGCGCCCGGGGGTCTTCACCGCCGGCGCCAGCCACTACGGCGTCGCCGACCTGGCCGCGCTGGCCGCGGAGACGCACAAGTTCGAGTCGCGGTACCTCGACGGGCTGATCGCGCCCTACGACCCGGATGCAGGGCCCTCGGGCAACCCCGTCTACGCCGAGCGCTCCCCCATCAACCACGTCGACACCCTGGACACCCCGCTGGCGGTGTTCCAAGGCGGGGAGGACGCCGTCGTCCCGCCCTCTCAGGCGGAGGCGATCGTCTCCGCGCTCCGCGCGAAGGGCGTGCCGCACGCCTACCTGCTGTTCCCCGGTGAGCAGCACGGCTTCCGCCAGGCGGCGAACATCCGGGCGGCTCTCGACGGCGAGCTGTCCTTCTACGCCCAGGTCTGGGGCTTCGACCTCCCCGCCGCCGAGGGCATCGAGCCGATCCCGGTGGTCCGCGGGTAGCCGAAGGATGTCCCGGCCGGAAACCGTCGGGGTCCGGGCGCCGTACGCAGTGCAGGACGCGTGCGCGAGGGGGCCCATGGCACGGCGACGCCCGCAGCTACACCGACAACCTGGTCGTGACCGCCGAGCGGCTGCCCTGACCCGCCGCCCCGATGCGACGGCAGCGATGTGGCCGGAGGGGCCGCCCGCGGTTCAGACCTCGAGAACCGTCGGGATGATCATCGGGCGACGGCGGTGCTTGTCCGACACCCACTTGCCCACCGTGCGGCGGATGATCTGGGAGAGCCGGTGGGCGTCCGCGTCGTCGTCGGTGAGCGCGCGCTTGAGGTTGTCCTCGACCAGCGCGAGCACCTCGTCGAACGCCGACGGGTCGTCCGAGAAGCCGCGGGTCGACAGGTGCACCGGCCGCACGATGGTCTTCGTCGAGGGCTCGATCACCACTGTCAACGCCACGAAGCCCTCGTCGCCGAGGATGCGGCGGGCCTGCAGCGACTCCTCGCCCACGTCTCCGACGTTGAGCCCGTCGACGTAGACGTCGCCCACCGGGACGGAACCGACGATCCTGGCCTTGCCGTCGACCAGGTCCACGACCACGCCGTCCTCGGCGAGCAGGATCCGGTCGCGGGACATGCCGGTCTCCTCGGCGAGCTTGGCGTGCGCCCGCAGGTGCCGCCACTCCCCGTGCACCGGCATGAGGTACTTCGGCTTGGCGACGTTCAGCAGCGTGCGGAGCTCGCCGGCCGGGGCGTGGCCGGAGACGTGCACCTTCGCCGTCTCCTTGTGCACCACGGTCGCACCGCGACGGGCCAGCCCGTTGATGACCTTGTAGACGGCCGTCTCGTTCCCCGGCACCAGCGACGAGGCGAGGACGACGGTGTCGCCGGCCTCGATGGTCACCTGGTGGTGGTCGCCGCGGGCCATGCGACCCAGCGCCGACAGCGGCTCGCCCTGCGAGCCGGTGCTCACCAGCACGACCTGCTCCGGCGGCATCTTCGCCGCGTCGTCGAGGGAGACCATGAGGCCCGGCGCCACGTGCAGCAGGCCCAGGTCGCGGGCCACGCCCATGTTCCGCACCATCGACCGGCCCACGAAGGCGACCTTGCGGCCGTGCTTGTCGGCGGCGTTCAGCACCTGCTGGATGCGGTGCACATGGCTGGCGAAGCTGGAGACGATCAGCCGCTGGGTGGCGCGGGCGAAGACGTCCTCGAGCACCGGACCGATGGACCGCTCCGGGGTGACGAACCCGGGGACCTCGGCGTTGGTCGAGTCGGCCAGCAGCAGGTCGATGCCCTCGACGCCGAGCCGCGCGAAGGCGCCCAGGTCGGTGAGGACGCCGTCGAGCGGCAGCTGGTCCATCTTGAAGTCACCGGTGTGCACGAGGACGCCGGCGGGCGTCTGCACGGCGACGGCGAGCGCGTCGGGGATCGAGTGGTTCACCGCGATGAACTCGCAGTGGAACGGGCCGGCGAGGTGGTCGTCGCCGGCGGCGACCTCGACCAGTTCCGGCACGATCCGGTGCTCGCGCAGCTTGGCCGAGACCAGCGCCAGGGTGAACCGGGAGCCGACCAGCGGGATGTCGGCACGCAACCGCAGCAGGTAGGGCAGCGCCCCGATGTGGTCCTCGTGCCCGTGGGTGAGGACGACGGCGACGACGTCGTCGAGGCGGTGCTCGATGACCCCGAAGTCGGGGAGGATCAGGTCGACGCCGGGCTGTTCCGCCTCCGGGAAGAGGACGCCGCAGTCGATGATCAGCAGCTTGCCGTCGAACTCCAGGACGGCCATGTTGCGGCCGATCTCGCCGAGACCGCCGAGGGCCATGACCCGGAGGCCACCCTCGGGCAGCGGCGGGGGCGCCTTGAGATCGAGGTGCGGTTGGGTGACCTTGCCACTCACAGGGTTACGCCTCCAGCGGCGAGGTCGTCGCGCAGCTGCGCGAGCTGTTCGGGGGTGGCGTCCACCAGCGGGGGCCGGACCGGTCCGGCCGGCAGGCCGAGCGCGTTCAGCGCGGCCTTCACCGTGATGACGCCCTGGGTGCGGAACACGCCGGTGTAGACCGGCAGCAGGCTCTCGTTGACCGAGCGGGCGGCGGTGAGGTCGCCGGCCTCGACGGCCGCGACCAGCTCCGCGATGCGCGGGCCGACGAGGTGGCTGACGACGCTGACCACGCCGACGCCGCCCAGCGCCAGGATCGGCAGGTTCAGCATGTCCTCGCCGCTGTAGTAGGCGAGGTCGGTGCGGGCCAGGGTCCAGGCGATGGCGCCGAGGTCGCCTTTGGCGTCCTTGACGGCCACGATTTGCGGGTGCTCGGCAGCCCGGACGAGGGTCTCCACCTCGATCGGCATGCCGGTGCGGATCGGGATGTCGTAGAGCATCACCGGCAGGCCGGTGCTGTCGGCGATGGTCGTGAAGTGCCGGAGCAGCCCCGCCTGCGGCGGCCGGTTGTAGTACGGCGTGACGACCAGCAGGCCGTGCACGCCGAGGCGCTCGGCGGAGCGGGCCAGGTCCGCGGAGTGCGCGGTGTCGTTCGTGCCGACGCCCGCGACGACGGTCGCCCGGTCGCCGACGGCGTCCAGCACGGCCTCGAGCACCGCGTGCTGCTCGGCGTCGCTGACCGTCGGCGACTCCCCCGTCGTGCCGAAGACGACCAGCCCGTCGTTGGCGCACCGGTCGACGAGGTGGGCAGCGAGCTGCTGCGCCCCGGCGAGGTCGATCGAGCCGTCCTCGGCGAAGGGGGTGACCATCGCCGTCAGGACGCGCCCGAACGGACGGGCGGGGTCGGTGGTCATGAGGTGAATCTACCCAGCGGCGGGGACGGATCCCCGCGCGTACTCCGACACGGCGAAGCGCAGCCCCTCCGAGGACGACACCGACCACTCCTCGGCCGGCTCCCGCGAGGTCCGCACCCACCCGGCGCCCAGGTCCGGCGCCCAGGTGTCCCCCTCGACGTCGACGTCGACGTCGGTGACCACCAGCCGGTCCGCATGCGGCAGGAAGGCCCGGTAGACCGCTCCCCCGCCGATCACCCAGAACGAGTCGTGCTCGGCCAGCACCTGCTCCACCGAGGCGGCGCGCAGGGCACCCTCGGCCGACCACTCCGGGTCGGAGGTGAGCACCACGTTGAGCCGTCCCGGCAGCGGGCGGAACCGCTCGGGCAGCGACTCCCAGGTGCGACGGCCCATGACGACGGTCGAGCCGGTCGTTCTCGTGCGGAAGAGCTTCAGGTCCTCGGGCAGGTGCCACGGCAGCCCGCCGCCCGCGCCGATCACCCCGCCCCGGGCCTGCGCCCAGATCATCGCGACGCCTTTCCGCCCGGCTCGCGAGCTTCCCGGGGCACTCACACCGCCACGGCCGCCCGGATCGCCGGGTGGGGGTCGTAGTCGCGCACGGTGAAGTGCTCGTAGGTGTAGTCGAACAGCGAGGGTGCGGGGGCCAGCTCCAGCGCCGGGAACGGCCGCGCCTCCCGGGAGAGCTGCTCGGTCACCTGGGCGACGTGGTTGCTGTAGATGTGGCAGTCCCCGCCGACCCAGACGAAGTCGCCGGGCTCCAGACCGACCTGCGCGGCGATCATCTTGGTCAGCAACGCGTAGCTGGCGATGTTGAACGGCACACCGAGGAACATGTCCGCGCTGCGCTGGTAGAGCTGGCAGGAGAGCTTGCCGTCGGCGACGTAGAACTGGAAGAACGCGTGGCAGGGCGCCAGCGCCATGTCCGGCAGCGCGGCGACGTTCCAGGCCGAGACGATCATCCGGCGGGAGTTCGGGTCCGACCGCAGGGTGTCCAGCAGCTGGGCGATCTGGTCGATCTGCTGGCCGTCCGGCGTGGGCCACGACCGCCACTGCACGCCGTAGACCGGACCCAGCTCGCCGTCGTCGGCGGCCCACTCGTCCCAGATGGTGACGCCGTTCTCCCGCAGCCACGCCACGTTGCTGTCCCCGCGGAGGAACCACAGCAGCTCCACGGCGATCGACTTGAAGTGCACCTTCTTCGTCGTCACCAGCGGGAAGGTCTCGGAGAGGTCGTACCGGAGCTTCTCCCCGAACAGGCTGACCGTGCCCGTGCCGGTCCGGTCCTCCTTGGGCGAGCCCTGCTCCAGGATGCGCCGCAGGAGGTCCTCGTACTGGGTGTCGATCGGGGCTGCCACGGGCCCGAGCCTACGACCGCCCACCGACGTTCCGTGAGGCGCGCGGCTGTCGTGGCCAGAGGGGCGACGGAGGCGCTCAGCCCTCGGTGACCAGGGGGCTGGCGGCCACCTGCGTCCCGTCGGCCAGCGTGCTGATCCGGAAGTCCCCGAACACGTTCCCGGCGACCCGCTGGAGCTCGCGCAGGCAGGCGATGGCCAGCTCGCGGATCTCGACGTCGGCGTGCTCGCTGGCCCGCATCGCGACGAAGTGCCGCCACGCCCGGTAGTTGCCGGTGACGACGACGCGGGTCTCCGTGGCGTTCGGGAGCACCGCCCGCGCGGCCTGCCGGGCCTGCTTGTGCCGCAGCGTCGCGTTCGGGACGTCGGCGAAGCGCTGCTCCAGTGCGTCCAGCAGCTGCGCGTAGGCCGCGGAGGCAGCGTCGGACGCCGCCAGGAACCTCTCGTGCAGCTCCGGGTCCTCGGCGATGACCGCCGGCTCGACGACGGCGGCGTGCGGCTCGGGCACGTAGCGCTGGGAGAGCTCGCTGAAGGAGAAGTGCCGGTGCCGCACCAGCTCGTGGGCCAGTGACCGGGAGATCCCGGTCAGGTACATGGTCACCGACCCGTGCTCGAGGACGGCGAGGTGGCCCACCTCGAGGATGTGCCGCAGGTAGCCGGCGTTGGTGGCGGTCGCCGGGATCGGCTTGTCCCACGTCTCGTAGCAGGCCCGGCCGGCGAACTCGGCGAGCGCCTGACCACCGTCGGCGTCGGTCTCCCACGGGACGTCGGGCGGCGGGATGAACTGCGTCTGCGCGATCACCTGGACCCGGAGCGGCGCGATCTCTGGCACGGCCGCGAGCCTACGGCGACCGGCGCGGCAGACTGGGACCGTGGAGTGGTGGCAGCCGTTGCTCGCCGGCGCGGGCGGCCTCGTCGTGCTGTGGCTGCTCATGCTCGCGCTGCTGTGGCGCTCGCGCGGGCTGGCTGCCCGCGAGGCACTGCGGTTGCTGCCCGACGTCGTCCGGCTGGTGCGCCGGCTGGCCGCCGACGGCACGCTCCCCCGCGGCCTCCGCGTGCGCCTCTGGCTGCTGCTGGTCTATCTGCTCTCCCCGATCGACCTGGTGCCCGACGTCGTCCCGGTGCTCGGGTACGCCGACGACGTCGTGGTCGTCGCGTGGACGCTGCGCTCGGTCGTGCGGATCGCCGGCGACGATGCGCTCGTGCGGCACTGGCCGGGCGAGACCGCGGGCCTGGACGTCGTGCGCCGGCTGGCCGGGCTCACGCCGGGTCCGGCGGAACCCCCACGGCGCGGCTGAGCTCGGGCCACAGGTCGCCCCGCTCGACGACGGCGACGTCCGGCAGCCCCATCCACCCTGCCATCAGCCGGAGCTCGTCGGCGAGCGCGGCGGCGACCACCGGCCGGTCCACGCCCTCCTCCGCGTGCGCCGCCTGCACCCGGAGCACGCCGGCCTTGCGGTCGGCCTTGAGGTCCACCCGACCCACGAGCCGGTCGTCGAGCAGGAACGGCAGCACGTAGTAGCCGTGCACCCGCTTCTCCGCCGGCGTGTAGATCTCCAGCCGGTAGCGGAACGAGAAGATGCGCTCCACCCGCGGGCGCTCCCAGACGAGGGAGTCGAACGGGCTCAGCAGCGTCCGCGTCCGGATCCACCGGGGACGGCGGGCCGCGGGGTCCAGCCACGCGGGGCGTCCCCAGCCGGCCACCTCGACCGGCTGCAGCTCGCCGGCGTCCGCCAGCTCGGCGATCGCGGTGCGGGCATCGGCCGGAGCGAGCCGGAAGTAGTCGCGCAGATCGGTCTCGGTAGCCACACCCAGGGCACGGGAGGCGGTGCGGACCAGCTCGCGCACCGCCTCCGGCCGGCCCGGCGTGGGCGCGTCGAGGATCTCCGCCGGCAGCACCCGCTCGGGCAGGTCGTAGACGCGTTCGAAGCCGGCAGTGCGCCGGGACGCGGTGAGCTCGCCGGTGAAGAAGAGGTACTCCAGAGCCGCCTTGCCCGCGTGCCAGTTCCACATGCTGCCCGGCCGGTTCGGCCGCTCCTCCTGGAGCTGACTGGCCCTGAGCGGACCCTCGGACCGCACCCGCTCGAGCAGCGCCGCGACGTACTCGGGACGTTCGCGCTGGACGCGGGTCATGCTGCCCCAGGCCTCCTGCTGCACAGCGGCCATGCGCCAGCGCAGGAACGGGTGCAGGCGGACGGGCAGGAAAGACGCCTCGTGCGCCCAGTACTCGAAGAGCGTGTGCCGCTGGTTCGACAGGGCGTCCAGCGCCTCCCGCGGATACGGACCCAGGCGGCTGAAGGCAGGCAGGTAGTGCGAGCGCGAGAGCACGTTCACCGAGTCGATCTGCAGGATCCCGAGCCGGTCGGTGAGCCGACGGAGCTGTCGCGTGCCGACCGGGACCGCCGGCCTCGGCTCGGCGAAGCCCTGGGCTCCGAGCGCGATGCGGCGGGCCAGCGCGGCGGGCAGCCGTTCGACAGTCGTCACGCCGCCCGATCCTGCCCGCCGGGTACGACCTCCGCGCCGGAGACCTGCAGACATACGCTGCCCGGGTGAACCCGACCCCGCCCTTTCCCCGCCTCACGGGGTCGGCGGACGTCTCCGTCCGCCCGGCCCGACCCGGCGACGCCGCCGCCATCGCCCGGGTCCAGGCGGTCACCTGGCGGACCGCCTACCGCGCCGTCCTGCCGGCCGCCGTGCTCGACGAATGGGACGACGCCGCGGTGACCGCGTCGTGGGAGGCGGCCGTGGCCACGCCCCCGTCGCCGGCTCATCGGGTGCTGGTGGCCCTGGAGCGCAACGACGTCGTCGGGTTCGCTGCGGTGGCCCCCACGGACGACGATCGGGACGCGGCGGAACTCGGTCCGCTGCTGGTGGAACCCCGGTGGGGACGACGGGGGCACGGCAGCCGCCTGCTGGCTGCGGCCACCGACCTCGCGGCCACCGACGGGATCACCCGCATGCGCACCTGGCTGCTGGAATCGGACGAGGCCTCGGCGGGCTTCTTCGAATCAGCCGGCTGGGCAGCCGACGGCTGGGCCCGCACCCTGGAGACGGGGGGCGAGCCGATCCGAGAGCTGCGCTGGCACGCCGAACTGGACCAGGAGGACTCCCCCCGATGAGCTTCGACGGTTTCCCCGATCAGGGGCTCGTGTTCTACGAGGGCCTCGAGGCCGACAACAGCAAGACGTACTGGGCCGCGAACAAGGCCGACTACGACGCACACGTGCGGGCCCCCATGACAGCTCTGGTCGAAGCGGTGGCGCCGGAGTTCGGCGACGCCAAGGTCTTCCGCCCGTACCGGGACGTGCGCTTCAGTCACGACAAGACGCCGTACAAGACGCACCAGGGCGCCGTCGTCACGAAGGCCGGCCTCGGCACCGGTTCCTGGTACGTGCAGCTCTCCGCCGACGGCCTGACCGTCTCGGGCGGGTGCTGGCGGCTGGAGTCCGACCAGGTCGCGCGGTACCGCCGGGCAGTGGCCGACGACGTGCAGGGACCCCGCCTCGAGGCCGAAGTGGCGCGCCTGCGCGCAGCCGGCTGGGAGATCGAGGGCGACCGGCTCGTGCGGGTGCCGGCCGGCTTCTCGGCGGACGACGCCCGCATCGATCTGCTGAAGCACAGGTCGCTCTACGCCACCAGGCACTGGACGCCCGAGGAGTGGCTGCACACGGCCGCGGCGCTCGACCGCGTTCGCGACGGCTGGCGAGAATTGGTGCAGCTGAACACCTGGTTCGCCGACAACGTCGGCGCGACCACCAAAGAGGTCCGCCGCCGCTGACGCATGACCGACTGTCCCGCTCGGATACCGGGGGCCTTCACGGCCATCATGGCCGTCGCGCTGGGGCGGCCGGTAGCGGCAAAGGTCGAATGTTCCGGAAACGACGAAAGGCCCCCAGCCTGGCGGCTGGGGGCCTTTCGTGAATAGTTGTCCGGCGGCGTCCTACTCTCCCACCCCGTCTCCAGGGCAGTACCATCGGCGCTGAGAGGCTTAGCTTCCGGGTTCGGAATGTTGCCGGGCGTTTCCCTCTCGCCATG
>NZ_JAIUJY010000005.1 GCF_020166105.1 Blastococcus sp. LR1 | reverse complement strand
GGTATTACTTGGCACTGACTTTCGGCACGCTGTTGAGTTCTCAAGGAGCGGACGCGCAGAAACTCGACCCTCACGGGCTCCGTCACTGGCTGGATGTCCAACTCTACGCCGGTTTCCGGAGGCCCTCAAGGGCAGTGTCCGGTCCGGCGGCCCTTCCGGGCCGCGCGGCGCATGGAGAACACTACACGAGGTCTTAGGTCCCTGTGCAACCCCCAGCGGCGCGGTCCGCGTCACACTCTGCGCGTTCCGGAACGCCCCCCTCTCAGGAGCGCGTCCCGGGCGCCCGGCTACAGGCCCAGGAAGCTCTCGATCCCCACGGTGAGCCCCGGTCGGCGGCCGATCTCCCGCACCGCGAGCAGCACGCCCGGCATGAACGAGGCCCGGTCGAAGGAGTCGTGCCGGATCGTGAGGGCCTCCCCCGCCGCGCCCAGCAGCACCTCCTGGTGCGCGACCAGCCCGGTGAGCCGGACCGCGTGCACCGGCACCCCTTCGACGTCGGCACCCCGGGCGCCGGGCAGCGAGTCGGTCGTCGCGTCGGGCGACGGCGGCATCCCCGCGGCACGCCGCGCGGCCGCGATCAGTCGGGCGGTGCGCAGCGCGGTCCCGGAGGGGGCGTCCACCTTGTTCGGGTGGTGCAGCTCCACCACCTCCACCGAGGGGAAGAAGCGCGCGGCCTCCTGGGCGAATCGCATCAGCAGGATCGCGCCGATGCCGAAGTTGGGCGCGATCACGACGCCCAGCTCCGGCTTGGGCTCCAGCCACTCGGCGACCGTGGCCAGCCGCGCCTCGTCGAAGCCGGTGGTCCCGACGACGCAGTGGATGTTGTTGTCGATGCAGAACCGGATGTTGTCCATGACGACGTCCGGGCGGGTGAAGTCCACGACCACCTGGGCGCCGGCATCGGCGACGTTGAACAGCCAGTCGCCGTCGTCGACCATCGCGACGAGCTCGAGGTCCTCGGCGTCGTTGACGGCCTTGACCACCTCGGCGCCCATCCGGCCCCGGGCGCCCAGCACCCCCACCGGGACGAGTGGGGACTGGGAAGCTGACTGCTGGTCGGTCGTGGTCACGCGGTCAGGTTTCCCGGACCGCGTCGCCGACGCAAGACAGCGACGCCGATCAGCGCGTCCGGCGGGTGCCCACCGACCAGATCAGGAGCCCCAGCAGGATGCCGGCGACGTCCGCCAGCCCGTCCGCGAGCGAGGCGGAGCGGCCCAGGGCCGTCGTCCCCTGCACGACCTCGCTGACCGCCGCGTAGGCGACCAGGCCCACCACCAGCGGCACTCGGGTGACCCCTGCCCACCGGCCCGTGACGGCGAGGGCGGCGAAGAGCAGCAGGTGCACGACCTTGTCCGTCCCCGGGGGCGCCGTCGGCACCCCCGCGGCGGGGACGAACAGGACGAACAGCGAGACGACCCCGACGACGGCGAAGGCGGCGCGCGGAACCACGCCGCGGAGGAGATCGGCCGGCACCTCAGAGCTCGTCGAGGTCGGACTCGCGGTAGGGGCCGACCACGGCCAGGCACGTCTCCCGGCCGAACAGCTCGGCGGCCACGGACCGCACCTGCATCTCGTCGACGGCGTCGATGCGGGCCAGGACGTCGCGGACCGGCACGTACTCCCCGTAGGAGAGCTCGCTCTTGCCCAGCCGGCTCATCCGCGACCCGGTGTCCTCGAGCCCCAGCACCAGTCCCCCGCGCAGCTGCCCACGGGCGCGGGCGACCTCTTCGGAGGTGAGTCCGTCGGCGGCCACCCGGTCCAGCTCCTCGCGGATCAGCCTGAGGACCTCCGGCACCCGCTTCTTGGCGCAGCCTGCGTACACGGAGAAGGCGCCGGCGCCGGCGTAGTGGCTGAGCGCCGAGCCGACGCTGTAGACCAGCCCCCGCTTCTCGCGGATCTCCTGGAACAGCCTCGAGCTCATACCGCCGCCGACCGCGGCGTCCAGCACCGCGGCGGTGTAGCGCCGTTCGTCGTTGCGCCCCATGGACGGGGCGCCGAACAGCAGGTGCGTCTGCTCGGTCCGCCGCGAGATCAGCCCGGTGCTGCGAGCCGGCCGGACCACCTCCAGGTCACCGGTGCGCAACGGCGCCGGCTCGGCGGTCCCGGACAGCCGGCTCCCGAAGGCCGCCGTCACCAGGTCCAGGACCTGCTGGTGGTCCACCCGGCCGGCCGCCGTGACCACGATCGACGGCGCGGCGTACCGCGAGCGATACCAGCCGTCGACGTCATCCCGGGTCAGGCCCTCGATCGACTCCACGGTTCCCAGCACCGAGCGGCCCAGGGAGGTGTCCCCGAACAGCGTCTCGGCGAACAGGTCGTGCACGGCGTCCGCGGGCTCGTCGTCGCGCATGGCGATCTCCTCGAGCACGACCGTGCGCTCGGACTCCAGGTCCGCCGCGGTATTGGTGGCGTCAGTGACCAGATCGGCCAGCAGCGTCACGGCCAGGGGCAGGTCGCTGGCGAGCACGTTCGCGTAGTAGCAGGTGTGCTCCTTGGCGGTGAACGCGTTCATCTCACCGCCGACCGCGTCCATGGCCGTCGCGATCTCCAGCGCGGAGCGCGACGAGGTGCCCTTGAACAGCAGGTGCTCGAGGAAGTGCGACGAGCCGGCCACGGCCGGCGTCTCGTCCCTCGAGCCGACCCCCACCCAGATGCCGAGCGTCGCCGAGAGGACTCCCGGCATCGTCTCGGTCAGGACCCGGAGGCCCCCGGGCAGGGTGGTGCGCTCCACCCGTCCGCCGACCTCGTCGAGGTCGAGCAGGGCGGTCTCCCCGACAGGAACCGGGGCGGGTGCATGCGCACCCGCCCCGGTCCCGAACACGTCAGACGTGGTCACTCACCCGCAGGTGCGGCGGCCTCGGCCGGCGCCTCGGAGGAGGCCTCGGCGCCACCCTCGGCGACGGGCGCCAGGCTGATCTTGCCGCGGGCGTCGATGTCGGTGATCTCGACCTGCAGCTTGTCGCCGACGTTGCACACGTCCTCGACCTTGCTGATCCGCTTTCCGCCACCGAGCTTGCTGATGTGCACCAGCCCGTCCTTGCCCGGGAGCAGGGAGACGAAGGCGCCGAACGGCGTGGTCTTGACGACCGTGCCGAGGAAGCGCTCGCCGACCTTGGGCATCTGCGGGTTGGCGATGGCGTTGATCCGGTCCACCGCGGCCTGGGCCGAGGGGCCGTCGGAGGCGCCGACGTAGATCGTGCCGTCGTCCTCGATCGTGATGTCCGCGCCGGTCTCGTCCTGGATCGCGTTGATCATCTGGCCCTTGGGGCCGATGACCGCGCCGATCTTGTCGACCGGGATGCGCACCGTGGTCACGCGGGGCGCGAACGGGCTCATCTCGTCGGGGGCGTCGATCGCCTCGCCCATGACGTCGAGGATGTGCAGCCGGGCCGCGCGGGCCTGGGTCAGCGCACCGGCGAGGACGTCGGAGGGGATGCCGTCGAGCTTCGTGTCCAGCTGGAGGGCCGTGACGAAGTCCTTGGTGCCGGCGACCTTGAAGTCCATGTCACCGAAAGCGTCCTCGGCGCCGAGGATGTCGGTCAGCGCGACGTACTCGGTCTTGCCGTCGACCTCGTCGGAGACCAGGCCCATGGCGATGCCGGCGACCGGCGCCTTCAGCGGCACACCGGCGTTGAGCAGGGCCAGCGTCGAGGCGCAGACCGAACCCATCGAGGTGGAGCCGTTCGAGCCGAGGGCCTCGGAGACCTGACGGATCGCGTAGGGGAACTCCTCGCGGTCCGGCAGCACCGGCACCAGAGCGCGCTCGGCGAGCGCGCCGTGGCCGATCTCGCGGCGCTTGGGCGAGCCCACGCGACCGGTCTCACCGGTGGAGTACGGCGGGAAGTTGTAGTTGTGCATGTAGCGCTTGCGGCTGACCGGCGACAGCGTGTCCAGCTGCTGCTCCATGCGGAGCATGTTCAGCGTGGTGACACCCAGGATCTGGGTCTCGCCGCGCTCGAACAGCGCCGAGCCGTGCACGCGCGGGATGACCTCGACCTCGGCCGACAGCGGCCGGATGTCGGTCAGGCCGCGGCCGTCGATGCGGACCTTGTCGCGCAGGATGCGCTGGCGCACGACCTTCTTGGTCAGCGCGCGGAAGGCACCGGAGATCTCCTTCTCGCGGCCCTCGAACTGGCCGGCCAGCGCAGCCTTGACCTCGTCCTTGAGGGCGTCGGTGGCGTCCTCGCGCTCGGCCTTGCCGGCGATCTGCTGGGCCTGGGCCAGCTTGTCGCCGACCTGCGCCTCGACGGCGGCGTAGACGTCGTCCTGGTAGTCCAGGAAGCGGGGGAAGTCGGCGACCGGCTTGGCCGCCTTCTCCGCCATGGCCGACTGCGCGTCGCACAGCGCCTTGATGAACGGCTTGGCGGCCTCGAGGCCCTGCGCCACGACCTCCTCGGTCGGGGCGGTGGCGCCACCGGCGATGAGCTCGATCGTCTTCTCGGTGGCCTCGGCCTCGACCATCATGATCGCGACGTCGCCGTCGGGGAGCACGCGGCCGGCCACGACCATGTCGAAGACGGCGTCCTCGAGCTCGGTGTGGGTGGGGAAGCCGACCCACTGGCCGTTGATCAGGGCCACGCGGGTGGCGCCGATGGGGCCGGAGAACGGCAGGCCCGACAGCTGGGTGGACGCCGAGGCGGCGTTGATCGCGACCACGTCGTAGAGGTGCGTGGGGTCCAGCGCCATGACGGTGATGACGACCTGGACCTCGTTGCGCAGGCCCTTGGCGAACGTCGGGCGCAGCGGGCGGTCGATCAGGCGGCAGGTGAGGATCGCGTCCTCGGAGGGGCGGCCCTCGCGGCGGAAGAACGAACCGGGGATGCGCCCGGCGGCGTACATGCGCTCCTCGACGTCGACGGTCAGCGGGAAGAAGTCGAACTGCTCCTTCGGCTGACGGCCGGCGGTGGTGGCCGACAGCAGCATGGTGTCGCCCATGGTGACGACGACGGAGCCGGCGGCCTGCTTGGCGAGGCGGCCGGTCTCGAAGGTGATGGAACGGGTGCCGAAGCTGCCGTTGTCGATGACCGCGGTGGCGGTGGTGACGCCGTCCTCGGCGTCGAACTCGGCGGTGATGGTGGGTGCGGACATATGTCCTTCTCTCTCTTCGTCGCAGCGGCCTCGTGCCGTCGTGCGACTCCTCTTGCGGCGGAGGTCCGCCGTCGGCGTCCGGGGTGACCGGTGCTCGATCGAAGCCCTCGGGAACCGGCTCCCCTGCGGAGGGGGACCGATGCGTGCCCGGGGGCCACTACCGAGGACCGGCCCGTCGCGGATCGCGTCGGTCGGGCTCGCCGTGGCCCGTGCGGCGGGTGCCGCACGAGAGAGGGGACCGTCCCGGTGTGAACCGGGGGCGGTCCCCTCGACGTACTAGCGGCGCAGGCCGAGCCGCTCGATGAGCGAGCGGTACCGGTTGATGTCGGTCTTCGCCAGGTAGTTCAGCAGCCGGCGACGCCGGCCGACCAGCAGGAGCAGGCCCCGCCGGCTGTGGTGGTCGTGCTTGTGCATCTTCAGGTGCTCGGTCAGGTCGCTGATCCGGCGGGTCAGCATCGCGACCTGCACCTCGGGCGAACCGGTGTCCTTCTCGACCGTCGCGTAGTCGGTCATGATCTGCTGCTTGGTTGCGCTGTCGAGCGCCATGGTTCGCCTCCTGGGCGGTCACGTGTGGCCCCCGGTCTGACGCACGAGGGCAGGCTGCACACACGCCGGTGGTACCGGCTGCCCCGAAGGTTACCAGCGCCGCTGCCGCCGGCTGATCACGGTGCGTCGCCGCACGACCCGGCCGGGTCAGCGAGCTTCGGGGAGGCCCAGCGCGCGGCGGGTCTCGGTGACGTCCTGCGCCATCGCGGCCAGCAGGGCCTCGACGCCGTCGAACGCGGCCATCGGCCGCAGCCGGGCGGTGAACTCGACGCCGACGTGCTCGCCGTAGAGATCACCGCTGTAGTCCAGCGCGAAGGCCTCGACCGTGCGGCGGGTCCCCTGGAACGTGGGATTGGTGCCCACCGAGATCGCCGCGGGCAGCCGCTGGGCGCTGGTGCCGTCGTCGTGCCGGGTGACCAGGTGGCCGGCGTAGACGCCGTCGGCCGGGATGGCGGTGAACGGCGGGGTCTCGACGTTCGCCGTCGGGTAACCCAGCTCCCGCCCGCGGCGGTGCCCGCGCACGACGACGCCGTCGACCCGGTGCGGCCGCCCGAGCGCCCGGGCCGCCGACACCATGTCCCCGGCGGCGACGCAGGCGCGGATGTAGGTGCTGGAGATGGTGACCTCGCCGTCGTCGGACGAGTCCTGGGCCAGGGGCACCCCGTCGACGGCGAAGCCGAAGCGGCGGCCCTCCTCGCCGAGGCTCGCGACGTCGCCCGCGGCCTTGTGCCCGTAGGTGAAGTTCTCCCCCACCACGACCTGCGCCGCGTGCAGCCGCTCCACCAGCACGGTGTGGGTGAACGTCTCCGGCGCCAGGCGGCTGAACTCGGCGGTGAACGGCAGCACGCACATGGCGTCGACGCCGAGGCCCGCGACGAGTTCGGCCTTGCGGTCCAGCGAGGTGAGGATCGCCGGGTGCGAGCCGGGGCGCACCACCTCGGCCGGGTGGGGGTCGAAGGTGAGCAGCAGGCAGGGCCGACGCATCGCCCGGGCGCGCGCGACCGCGGCTCCGATCAGCTTCTGGTGACCGAGGTGGACGCCGTCGTACATCCCGACGGTGACCACCGTCCGGCCGAGGTCGCCCGGGGTCGCCTCCAGCCCCCGCCAGCGCAACACGCGCCCGGTCCCGGTCAGGAGACCCGGTGCAGCCAGCCGTGGGTGTCGGCCACCCGCCCGTGCTGGATGCCGAGCAGCGTCTCGCGCAGCCGCATGGTGAGCGGGCCGGGGGTGCCGTCGCCCACGGCGAACTCGCCGCTGCGGGCCTTGACCTCGCCGATCGGCGTGATGACGGCCGCCGTTCCGCACGCGAAGGTCTCGGTGATGGAGCCGTCGAGCACGCCGTCGCGCCACTCCTCGAGGCTCACCTTGCGCTCGCTCACGCGGTGGCCCAGGTCGCCGGCCACGCGGATCAGGGAGTCGCGGGTGATGCCGGGGAGCAGGCTGCCGGAGAGCTCGGGGGTGAGCAGCTCGGCGTCGTCGCCGGAACCGAGGACGAAGAACAGGTTCATCCCGCCCAGCTCCTCGATGTACTTCTTCTCCACCGCGTCGAGGTAGACGACCTGGTCGCAGCCGAGCGCGCTGGCCTCCTGCTGCGGCAGCAGGCTGGCCGCGTAGTTGCCGGCGCACTTCACGTCGCCGGTGCCGCCGGGGGCCGCCCGGGCGTAGTCCTCGGACACGTAGACCGAGACCGGCTGCACGCCGCGCGGGAAGTAGGCGCCGGCGGGGCTGGCGATGACCAGGAACAGGTACTCGTGCGCCGGGCGGACGCCGAGGAAGGACTCGCTGGCCAGCTGGTAGGGGCGCAGGTAGAGCGACTGGTCGGGGCCGCTCGGGACCCAGTCGCGGTCGGCGTCGACCAGGGCGTCGACGGCGGCGAGGAACGCCTCCTCCGGCACCGGGGGCATCGCCAGCCGCTCGGCGCTGCGGACGAAGCGTGCGGCGTTGGCCTCGGGGCGGAACATCGCGACGCTGCCGTCAGGCTGGGCGTAGGCCTTGAGGCCCTCGAAGATCGACTGCGCGTAGTGCAGCGCGGCGGTGCCGGGATCCATCGGCAGCGGGCCGTACTGGGTGAGCCGGGCGTCGTACCAGCCCCGGCCGGCCTGGTACCGGGCCACAAACATGGAGTCGGTGAAGTAGCGGCCGAACCCGGGGTCGGCGAGCAGCTCCTCGCGCTCGGCGGCGGAGCGGCGACGCACGTCCTCCACGACCACCGGCACGTCCGCGAGGAACATCCGCGAAGAGGTACGGCTGTCGGCGAGCGTGTCGGTCATGGCTCCTACCCGGGCGTGCTGCGGAGTGGCGCCGAGCGGCGGCACGCCGGCCCGGCACCGGCCCCGCGGGTGTGCGGGACCGATGCCGTCACAGTAACCCGGCTCAGGCCTGGGTCTCCTTGGGCCCGGCGTTCTCGAGCACCTCGTAGGTCCAGACGTGCGCGGAGTGCGGCGCCGCGGAGGCCAGGGTGTCGCCGCCACCGTCGTGGGCGCGGTCGAAGTCCTGCCCCGACTGCCACGCCTCGTAGGCCTCGGTGCTGCTCCACCGGGTGTAGACGAGGTACTGGTCGGTGCCCTCGACCGGGCGCAGCAGCTCGAACCACTCGAACCCGGGGGTGCTCTCGACCGCACCGGCCCGGCCACGGAACCGCTCCTCGAAGCGCTCCTGCTTGTCCTTGGGCACGGTGATCGCGTTGATCTTGACGACACTCATGGCCCTCCCGTTCCCGCACCGCGTCCCGGCCAATCGCAAGATCAACCACCGGGACGAACGAGCAGCCGCCACCGGGCTCCCGAGCGTGGCAGCATCCGCGGCATGACGACGAGTCGGTGGCGCCGCCGGTAGGTGGCTGCGCTCCGTCGTCCCAGTCCACCCGCATCGGTGGACGCACGCGGTCCGCCGTCGTCCGAGAGGACCGCCGTGTCCCCGCCCGTCGAGCTCCGCCCCCTTCCCTCCTCCGCCGCGAACCTGCAGGGCCGCGGCATCGGCACCCGGCTGCTGGTCGCCGCCGAGAACGCCACGCGGCTCCCCCGCGCCGCGCTGTTCACCGGCGCCCTCAGCGGGGCCGACCTCCGCCTGTACGGCCGGCTGGGCTACACGGAGAGCTCCCGCGAGGACGTCCGCCCCGGACTGCGGCTGGTGCACCTAGCCGAGGCACTGCCCGGGGCGCAGCGGTGAGCGGCGAGGACCTCGTCGGCTCCCGGGACATCGGCGACTACCTCGTCAGCGCCCGGTCCTTCGACGAGTACCGCGCGATGTTCGCCCTGAGCGACGAGGACGTCGCCGGCCGGGTCCTCGACTGCCCCGGCGGAGCGTCCAGCTTCACCGCGGCGGCGTGCGCCCTCGGGGCACGCGCGGTCGCCGTCGACCCGGTGTACGTCACGCCGGCAGAACGGCTGGAGGAGCGCCTGTCCGCGGAGCTGGCCCGCGGGCAGGCCTGGGCAGTGGCGAACGCCGACCGGTACCTGTGGGACTTCTTCGGCGACCCGGCGGGTCACGCACGCCACCGCGCCGACGCCGCCGCGCTGTTCGCCGCGGACCGGCGGGCGCACCCGGAGCGGTACGTCGCCGCGACTCTGCCGGCGCTCCCGTTCGCGGACCGCAGCGTCGACCTGGTGCTCTCCTCGCACCTGCTGCTCACCTACGCCGACCGCCTCGACGCCGGGTTCCACGTCGCGGCGCTGCGCGAGATGGCCCGGGTGTCGCGGGCCGGGGTCCGGATCTACCCGCTGGTCGACCAGGCCGGCCGCGCCATGCCGGAGCTGGTCGCCCACCTCGTCGACCGGCTCGGGGACGACGGGCTGCGAGCTCGGGTGCGCCCGGTCGCGTACGAGTTCCAGCGCGGCGCCGGCACGATGCTCGAGGTGCTGCGCTGACGCCCGGCGGTCAGGACGGCGGGAAGCCGACCGTCACCTTCGCGACGCGACCGGCGTCCTCGACCAGCGCCACGAGCCGGCCGTCGGGGTCGACCGCGGCGTGCAGGCCGGGCGCGCCCGTTGCGGGGATGCGCTGCCCGTAGCCGAGCGCGACCGCCTCCTCGGCGGTGAGCGCCCGGTCCGGGAAGACCAGCCGGGCCGCCTCGGTCAGGCCCAGGAAACCGGGGCCGCCGTCGGCCACCAGAGCGGCCGCCGACTCCTCGACCGTGCCGGCCCGGGCGACGGAGAAGGGCCCCGACACGGTGCGGCGGAGTGCGGTGAGGTGGCCGCCCACGCCGAGGGCTGCACCGGCGTCGCGGGCGATCGCGCGGATGTAGGTGCCGGCGGTGCAGTCGATCGTGACGTCGACGTCGACCAGGTCCGGCTCGGGCCGCGCGATGCGGTGCACCTCCAGCCGGCGCACGGTGACCGAACGGGCGGCGAGCTCCACGGTCTCCCCCGCCCGCACGCGGTCGTAGGAGCGGCGGCCGTCGACCTTGACCGCGCTCACCGCCGAGGGCACCTGCTGCAGCGGGCCGGTCTGCGCGGCCAGGGCGGCGCGCACGGCGTCGTCGTCCAGGGCGGCGGTGGAGGCCGAGCTCAGCAGCTCGCCCTCGCGGTCGTCGGTGACCGTGGCCTGGCCGAGCCGGATCGTGGCCTCGTAGGTCTTGTCGTGCCCGCCGACGTAGCCGAGCAGCCGGGTCGCCGTCCCGACGCCCAGGACCAGCAGGCCGGTGGCCATCGGGTCGAGCGTGCCCGCGTGCCCGACCTTGCGCACCGACAGCGCCCGCCGCGCCCGGGCCACGACGTCGTGGGAGGTCATGCCACCGGCCTTGTCCACGAGCATCAGGCCGGGCGGGACATCGGCATCCGGACGCTTGCTCACGGCTCGGTTCCTACCGTCGCTCTCGCGGGGCTCACGCCCTAACCGTCTCAGGCGCGCTCAGCCAGCGGTCACCCGCCACCCGGGCCAGCACGGCGACCAGCCGCAGCGCGATGAAGAGCGTCAGCCCGGTCCACACGCCGGCCAGGCCCAGGTCCAGCGGGCCGGCCAGCAGGGAGAGCGGCAGGAACCCGACCAGCGCGGACGCGATCGTGACGGTTCGGAGGTAGGCCACGTCACCGGCGCCCATCAGGACGCCGTCCAGCGCGAAGACCACTCCGGCCACCGGCTGGAAGCCGGCCAGGAACCACCAGACGACGGCGGCCTGCGCCAGCACCGCGGGGTCGTCGGTGAACAGCGGCGGCACGACTCCGCGCAGGGCCAGCAGCACGACGGCGACGCCGCAGCCGGTGCCCAGCCCCCAGAGCGCCACGCGCCGGGCGGTCTCCCGCGCCTCCTCGGGGCGCTGCGCCCCGAGCGCGTGCCCGACCAGGGTCTGGGCGGCGATCGCGTAGGCGTCGAGCACCAGTGCGAGGAAGAAGAACAGCTGGAGCGCGATCTGGTGCGCGCCCAGGGCGGCCGTGCTGGTCCGCGCCGCGACGCCGGCCGCCACGAGGAAGGACACCTGCAGGACCGCGGCCCGCAGCAGGAGGTCGCGGCCGATCACCAGCTGGCGCACCACCGCCGACGGGCGCACCCGCCAGCCGGCGCCCTCCCGCACCAACGACCGGACGAACATCGCGGCGGTGAGCGCCTGGCCGGCCACGTTGGCCCAGGCCGAGCCCACCAGGCCGAGCCCGGCCGCGTGCACGAGCAGCGGGCAGAGCACCAGGCTGAGCAGGCTCCCGGCGAGCACGTAGCGCACGGGGCGGCGGAGCTCCTGCACGCCGCGCAGCCAGCCGTTGCCGGCCAGGGAGACCAGGAGCAGCGGCGCCCCCAGCGAGGCGATGCGGAGCCATTGCTCCCCCGCCGCGGCGACGGGGCCGGCACCGCCGGCCAGCATCCGGGTCAGCGGGCCCGCGAGGAGCTGGAAGAGCAGGAGCACGAGCAGGCCGAGCGCGACCGCCAGCCAGGTGGCCTGCACGCCCTCGTCCACCGCGCCGGCACGGTCGCCGGCACCGGCTCGCCGGGCTGCGCGTGCCGTAGTCCCGTAGGCCAGGAAGTTCAGCAGGGCTGCCGCCCACGCCAGCAGTCCTCCGCCGACGGCGAGCCCGCCGAGCGCGACCGTGCCCAGGTTGCCGACGACGGCGGTGTCGACGAGCAGGTAGAGCGGCTCGGCGGCCAGCACCACCAGCGCCGGGAGCGCCAGGGCCAGCACTCCGGGCGAGCTGCGCGGTCCGGTGGACCGCCCGGTCATCGGCCGCGAAGCTGGTCGCGCAGCGCTGCGACGGTTCCCTCGCGGTCCAGGTGCGAGGTGTAGCCGGCGGCGGCGCGGTGCCCGCCTCCGCCCAGGGCCATGGCCACCTGCGCGACGTCGGTGCCGCCACGGGAGCGCATGGACACCGTCCACGAGCCGTCGGGCTGCCCCTTCAGCACACAGGCGACGTCGGCCTCCTCGGTGGCCCGGATGACGTCGACCAGCGCCTCCAGCTGCTCCCCCGCCAGGCCGTGCTCGCCGGCCTCGGCGGCGCTGGACCAGGTCCACACCAGCCCGGCGCCCACATCGGGCTCCAGGGTCGCACGACCGGTCACCACCGAGAGCAGTCCGAGCCAGCCGAACGGCGCGGTGTCGAACAGCCGGCGGCTGATGGCGGCGTGGTCGATGCCCGTGCTGAGCAGCCGGGCGGCGAGCTCGTGGGTCTCCGGGCGGGTGCTGCCGAACCGGAAGGAGCCGGTGTCGGCGGCCAGCCCGGCGTAGAGGCAGGTGGCCAAGTGGCGGTCCAGCGTCACACCCAGGCCGTCGAGCAGATCGGCGACGAGGGTGACCGTCGCCGGCGCGGTCGGATCGACGACGCGCAGCCGCCCGAAACCGGGGTTGCTGGCGTGGTGGTCGACGACGACGGAGGTCGCGGCCCGCTCCAGCAGCGGGGCGAGCTCGCCGAGGCGTCCCGGTGACGCGGCGTCCAGGCTGACGAACACGTCGGGCGAGGCGGGCACCGAGTCCGAGGGGACCAGCCCCTCGGCGCCCGGGATCCAGCCGAGCGACGCCGGCAGGGTGAAGGGGCCGGGGAACGTCGCGAGGACGCGCGCACCGCGGCGACGGAGGCCCTCGGCCAGTGCGAGAGTGCTGCCCAGCGCGTCCGCGTCCGGCTGCACGTGACCGGAGAGGACGACAGTGGCCCGCGCATCAGCGGCGTTTGCCAGCACCTCGGACGCCGCGCGCAGCGCCTCGGTGAGGTCCGCGTCCACCGGTTCGGGCGGCGTCGTGGTTCCCGCGCTCACGCGCCCGGGTCGGGGTCGGCCACCCGGCCGCCCTGGTGCTCGGTGATGTCGCCCCCGCCCACGGCGTACTCGGTGCCGTCGTCGGGCTCGTCGGAGGCGATGCTCGGGGCCTCCCCGATCTCGCCGGTCTTGCCGCCGTCGGTCGGGTCACCGGAGGCGGGGACGGCCTGGCCGCCCAGCACCGACGTGCCCTCGCCCTCGTCGGGCTCGTACGGGTCGGGGTCGTTCTCGGTCACAGTGCGCTCCTCGTCGGGGCGGGGTCCTCGGATCCCTCATCGGCAGCGCCGGAGGCCACCGTGTCGTCCTCGTCCTCGTCCTCGTCGTCCTCGGCGGGACGGCGGTAGGGGTCGGGCTCACCGGCGTAGCTGGCGCCCTCCCGGGCGCGGGCGAGCTCGGCGTCGGCGTGCCGGGCACGCTCGAGCGCCTCCTCGAGCTCCCGGGCGGTGTCCGGGACGATGTCGGCGATGAACTCCAGCGAGGGGACGAACTTGATCCCCGTCTGCTTGCCGACGGTCGACCGCAGCACCCCGGTGGCGCTGGCCAGCGCCACCGCGGAGTCGGCGATCGCGGTCTCGTCGCCGTAGACGGTGTAGAAGACCGTGGCCTCGCGGAGGTCACTGGTGACGCGGGCGTCGGTGACGGTCACCATGCCCAGCCGGGGGTCCTTGATCTGGGTCTCGATCGCGGCGGAGACGATCTGACGGATGCGCACCGCGAGCTTGCGGGCGCGGGCCGGGTCGGCCATCGGACCCTCCTAGGGGCGGGGCGCGCCTCGAGGCGCGCCGGAGAACGGGGTGGACGGCGGGGGCTGCGCCGACCGGTGCGTCAGTCGCTGTCGCTGACGAGCTGACGGTGCGTCGACAGCAGCGTCACCTCTGGCCGCTCAGCCAGCAACCGCTCGCAGGCGTCGAGCACGTCGGTGACCTGCCCGGCGTCGCCGGCCACGGCGGCGACCCCGACCTGCGCACGTCGGTGCAGGTCCTGGTCACCGACCTCCGCGGCGGCGACGGCGAAGCGCCGCCGCAGCTCGGCCACGATCGGCCGGACGACGGCGCGCTTGCCCTTGAGCGAGTGGACATCGCCCAGCAGCAGGTCGGCGGTGAGGGATCCGGTGAACATCCCCCACCGCCTTCCTACGTCAGCGTGCTGGAACGGCTCCGCTGCAGGGCCCCACGCCGCGCGGAGCGTGGCGTGGGGGCAGCGGGGTCCTTCTGTTACTCGCGCGGCTTCTCGCGCATCTCGAAGGTCTCGATCACGTCGTCGGGCTTGATGTCGTTGAACGACCCCAGCCCGATACCGCACTCGTAGCCCTCGCGGACCTCGGTCGCGTCGTCCTTGAACCGGCGGAGCGACTCCACGGTCAGGTTGTCGGCGACCACGGCACCGTCGCGCATGAGACGGGCCTTCGAGTTGCGGACGATCGTGCCGCTGCGGACCAGCGAACCGGCGACGTTGCCGATCTTCGGCACCCGGAAGACCTCGCGGACCTCCGCCGTACCGAGCTGGACCTCCTCGTAGATGGGCTTGAGCATGCCCTTGAGCGCAGCCTCGATCTCGTCGATCGCCTGGTAGATGACCGTGTAGTACCGGACGTCCACCCCCTCGCGGCTGGCGAGCTCGGTGGCCTGACCCTCGGCCCGGACGTTGAAGCCCAGGACGATGACGTCGTCGGCCAGCGCGAGGTCGATGTCGCTCTTGGTGATGCCACCGACGCCGCGGTGGATGACCCGCAGCGAGATCTCGTCGTCGACCTCGATCTTCATGAGCGCCTCTTCGAGCGCCTCGACGGTGCCCGAGTTGTCGCCCTTGATGATCAGGTTGAGCTGACGGGTCTCCTTGAGCGCCGCGTCGAGGTCCTCGAGGCTGATCCGCTTGCGCATGGAGGCGTTCTGCGCGTTGCGGATGCGGGCCTGGCGGCGGTCGGCGATCTGCCGGGCCACCCGGTCCTCCTCGACGACGAGGAAGGTGTCACCGGCACGCGGGACCGAGGTCAGGCCGACGACCTGGACCGGCCGCGACGGCAGGGCTTCCTTGAGCTTGTTGCCGTGCTCGTCGAGCAGCGAGCGGACGCGACCGTAGGCGTCTCCGGCCACGATCGAGTCGCCCTGACGCAGCGTTCCGCGCTGGACCAGCACCGTGGCGACGGGGCCACGACCCTTGTCCAGCTTGCCCTCGATGACGACACCCTGCGGATCCTGCTCGGTGTTCGCGCGCAGGTCGAGGGAGGCGTCGGCGGTCAGCAGGATCGCGGTCAGGAGCTCGTCGAGACCCTGACGGGTGGTCGCGGAGACGTCGACGAACATCGTGTCGCCGCCGTACTCCTCGGCCACCAGCCCGTACTCGGTGAGCTGCTGGCGGATCTTGGCGGGGTTGGCCCCCTCCTTGTCGATCTTGTTCACCGCGACGACGATCGGCACCTCGGCGGCCTGGGCGTGGTTGAGCGCCTCGACCGTCTGCGGCATGACGCCGTCGTCGGCAGCCACGACCAGCACGACGATGTCGGTGACCTTCGCGCCACGGGCACGCATCGCGGTGAACGACTCGTGACCCGGGGTGTCGATGAAGGTGATCGGACGCTCGTTGTGCTCCAGCTCGGTGACGATCTGGTAGGCGCCGATGTGCTGCGTGATGCCACCGGCCTCCTTCGAGACCACGTTGCTGTGCCGCAGGGCGTCGAGCAGCTTGGTCTTTCCGTGGTCGACGTGACCCATGACGGTGACCACCGGCGGACGGGACTCCCAGTCGCCCTCTTCACCCTCTTCGTCGCCGAAGGTGAGGTCGAAGGTCTCGAGGAGCTCGCGGTCCTCGTCCTCGGGGCTGACGACCTGGATGACCCAGCCGATCTCGGCACCGAGGAGCTGCAACGTCTCGTCGTTGACCGACTGCGTCGCGGTGATCATCTCGCCCAGGTGGAACAGGGCGGTGACCAGCGCGGCCGGCTCGGCGTTGATGCGCTCGGCGAGGTCGGTCAGCGAGGCGCCACGGGGCAGCCGGACGGTCTGCCCGTTGCCACGGGGCAGGCTGACGCCGCCCATGCTGGGCGCCGCCATGGAGTCGAACTCCTGACGCCGCTGCTTCTTGCTCTTGCGCCCGCGGACCGGACCGCGACCACCGGGACGCCCGAAGGCGCCCGCAGTGCCTGCACCGGAGCCACCGCGACCACGGCCACGGCCACCGCCGCCACCACGGAAGCCACCACCGGCCGGCGCGCCGGCGCCGGGGGCACCGCCGCCGCCACCGGGACGGAAGCCACCGCCGCCGCCGGGACCACCAGGACGGCCACCGCCGCCACCGGGACCGCCGGAACGACCACCGGGGCCGCCACCGGGACGACCGCCGCCGGCCGGACGCCCGGGCATCATGCCCGGGGACGGACGCTGCGGCATCATGCCCGGGTTGGGACGGGGACCGCCGGAACCGGGAGCGGGACGCGGACCGCCGGCACCCGGGGCCGGACGGGGACCGCCCGCGCCGGGAGCCGGGCGGGGACCGCCAGGACCCGCGGGACGGGGGCCACCGGCGCCGGGCGCGGGGCGAGGACCGCCCGCAGCCGGACCGCCCGGACGCGGGGCGCCACCGGCCGGAGCCGGACGCGGCGCGCTGCTGAAGGGGTTGTTACCGGGACGCGGAGCCGGCCGGGGGCCGGGACGCGGACCGCCGGGGGCGCCACCACCGGCCGGGCGGGGCCCAGCCGGACGCGGAGCCGCCGGAGCCTGGGCAGCCGGAGCCTGGGCAGCCGGAGCCTGGGCGGCCGGAGCCTCGGGGGCGGGCGCCTGCGGAGCGGGCGCCTGGGCGGCCGGAGCCGGCGTGGCCGGCCGCGGGCCGGGACGCGGTCCCGGAGCGGCGGACGGACGAGCCGGAGCCGGAGCGGCCGGAGCCGAAGCGGCCGGCGCCGAAGCGGCCGGCGCCGAGGGCGCGGCCGGTGCCGCGGGAGCGGCGGGCTTGGGCGCCGGGGCGCTGGGGCGGGCCGCGGGAGCGGCCGGTGCGCTGCTGCCGCCGGTGGCGGCGCCGAGTGCCTCACGGAGCCGTCGGGCCACGGGGGCCTCGACGGTGGAGGACGCGGACTTCACGAACTCGCCCTGCTCCTTGAGCGTGGCGAGCACGGTCTTGCTGTCGACACCGAACTCCTTGGCGAGTTCGTGTACGCGGGCTTTGCCTGGCACGGGTCTCCTCTTTGTGAGGCCGGCGGCTTGCCCGCTCGACCTCGTCGTTAGTGGCGCATGGTCATCGTGAGAACTTCACGGCTGAGTCATCCGACGGTGTCCTGTCGACATGCGGACCGGCCTCGTGCCGGTCCGACTGAGTGCTGCTGTGTGCCCGATCCGACTGCCGTCCGGCACCTCAGGACGAGGCGCCGAGCACGTGCTCCCGGAGCGGACCGGCCTCCACGGGGACGCTGCTGCGCAGCGCCCGCTGGAAGGCCCGGCGACGCTCCGCTGCGCGCAGGCACTCCGCGGTCGGGTGCAACGAGGCACCACGCCCGGGCAGGATCCGCCGTGGATCCGGGACGAGTGTCCCGGCCACGACGACCACGCGCAGCAGGTCGTCGACCGACGTCTTCTTCCGGCACCCCACGCAGGTGCGGACCGGATTCGACGTTTCGGCCACCGCTAACTCTAGCGCGTGGCCGGTCCGCGATGTTCCGCGCGCCGCGGCGCGGAGCGCTGGCCGCCCCCGGGAGCGTGCGACCGGGCGCCGGGGGCGCCGTCGCGTCCCCCGTCCGGGTGACCGGCCGCGGCCGACCTCAGCGGGGCGCGCCCCACCCCCGGCGAGGGGGTTGCGGCATCGCCCTCATGCTGGGCGTCGCTGCGGATGTCGATCCGGCAGCCCGTGAGGCGGGCGGCCAGACGGGCGTTCTGCCCCTCCTTGCCGATCGCCAGCGACAGCTGGTAGTCGGGGACGACGACCCGCACGGCCTTGGCCTGCGCGTCGACCAGCGTCGCGCTGTTCACCCGGGCCGGGCTCAGCGCCTGGGCCACGAAGTCGGCGGGGTCCTCGACCCAGTCGACGATGTCGATCTTCTCGCCGTGCAGCTCGCTCATCACGTTGCGCACCCGCTGGCCCATGGGCCCGATGCAGGCACCCTTGGCGTTCAGGCCCGGCACCTTGGTGCGGACGGCGATCTTCGACCGGTGCCCGGCCTCGCGGGCCACCGCGACGATCTCGACGCTGCCGTCGGCGATCTCCGGGACCTCCAGGGCGAAGAGCTTGCGCACCAGGCTCGGGTGGGTGCGGGAGACGGTGACCTGCGGACCGCGGAAGGTGCGGGACACCGCGACGACGTAGGCCTTGATGCGGGTGCCGTGGCTGTAGGTCTCCCCCGGCACCTGCTCGGCCGCCGGCAGCACGGCCTCGACCTTGCCGATGTCGATCATGACCAGGCCGCTGGCGTTGCGCCGCTGGTCGGCCTGGACGATGCCGCTGACGATGTCGCCTTCCTTGCCGGCGTACTCGCCGAAGGTCTGCTCGTGCTCGGCGTCGCGGAGGCGCTGCACGATCACCTGCTTGGCGGTGCTGGCGGCGATCCGGCCGAAGTCCGAGGGGGTGTCGTCCCACTCCCGCACGACCTCGCCGTCGGGCCCGCGCTCCTGCGCAAGGACGGCGACCTCGCCGCTCTTGCGGTCGACGTGCACCCGCACGTGCTTGGCGGCGCCGTCCGCGTGCCGGTAGGCGGTGACCAGCGCCGTCTCGAGCGCCTCGATCACAGTGTCGACCGGGATGCCCTTCTCCCGCTCCACCGCCTTGAGCGCGGTGACGTCGATGTTCACTTCTCTCCTCCGTCGTCGTCCGCGAGCTCGGCCTCGTCCAGGTCCTCGTCCAGGTCCAGGTCCAGGTCCAGGTCCTCGAGCTCCGCGGCGTCGTCCTGCGTCATGTCGTCATCGGTGCCGACGTGGTCGTCGTTCCGGGCGAACTCCACCTGCACGCGGCCGGCGCCCAGCTGCGCCCACGGCACCAGCCGCGGCTCCGGCGCCCGCTTCTTCGCCCCGGGCTTGCCCTTGGCCTCCACCGCGAGCGTGACGCCCGCGTCGTCCACGGCGGTGATCCGGCCGGTCAGCTGCTCGGTCGAGCCAGCCGGACCGGCGGCCACCTGCACCATGCGGCCGTTGTTGCGCCGCCAGTGCCGCGGCTCGGTCAGCGGCCGGTCGACGCCCGGGCTGGTCACCTCGAGCACGTAGGGGGTGCGCCCCATGCCGTCGTCGTTGCTGTCGAGGACCTCCGAGACCGCCCGGCTGACCTCGGCGATGTCGTCGAGGGTCACGCCGGTGTCGCGGTCGACGACGACGCGCACGACGCTGCGCCGACCGGCGGGGGTGACCACGAGCTCCTCGAGGTCGTAGCCCGCTCCGGTGACGACCGGCTGGATCCAGCCCGACAGCCGCTCGGTGGCGGGGTCGCTCCGCTGGGTTCCGCGAGAGGCGGACACACTTGCCTCCTCAGGCTCGGTCAGCCGCACGATGCGTGCGCGCACCCCCACTGGACCGGCGCCGTGCACCTGGTGCGCAGCCGGACCCGGTGTCGGGGGGAAGGGCCCAGGCTACCGCCCGCCGGGCGCGGCCGGACCGCCGCACCGGTCCGCGGGACCCCGCGACCGTGGTGCGCGAGGGGCGGACGAGGTGCGCCGGGGCGACGCGGCACGTCGAGCCGGACGCACGACCGGCTCCGACGGCGTTCGGCTGCGAGGATGGGGGCGATGCCTCCCACCGCCCTTTCCGGCCCGCGGACGTTCACCCGCCGCACCCTGCTCGCGGTCTCCGCGGTGGGGCTGGTCGCCGTCGCTGGGTGCACCTCCTCCGACGACGGCCAGGAGGCGATCACCAGCGAGCAGGCCGACGAGCTCGCCGGTCAGGTCGCCGTCCAGGAGACGCTGGTCGCCGCGTACGAGCTGGCCTTCCAGGCCGATCCCGCGCTCGCCGCGGCCGCCGCCGAGCTGGTCACCCAGGCCGGCGAGCAATTGGACCGGCTGCGGGCCGCCGCGCCGGGCGACCGCCCCGCCGGGGCCGCGCCCGCCGACGCCCCTCCCGTGGTCGGGGCGCAGGAGTGGCTGCGCGCGCAGGTAGCCGCCGCCGCGACGTCGCACGCCGCCGCGTGCCTGGACCAGACCGGTGCGCGGGCGGCGCTGCTCGGCTCCATCGCCGCCGGCCTCCGGGGCCACGAGGCTCTGCTGGCATGAGGAGGTCCGCCGATGGCTGACGAGAGCACCGAGACGACCGAGGAGAACGGCGCACTGGCCGACGCCCTCGCCGCCGAGCACGCCGCCGTCTGGGGCTACGGCGTCGTCGGGGCCGCGCTCCCGTCGGGTCAGCGCGCCCCGGTCGCCGCGGCCGAGAACGCGCACCGCGACGTCCGCGACCAGCTGGCCGCGCTGCTCACCGAGCGCGGCGAGGACCCCGCCGGGCCGGAGGGCGGCTACGCCCTCCCGTTCCCGGTGCTCTCCGCGGTCGACGCGGCCGCGCTCGCCGTGACCCTCGAGGACGGCGCGGCCTCGGCCTGGGTGCGGGTGCTCGCCCGGGGCGTGGACCGCCCGGTCCGCGAGCTGGCGATGGCGGCGCTCGGCGCCGGCGAGGTGCGGGCGGTCAGCTGGCGCACCGCTGCCGGTCAGACCTCCACGACGCGAGCGCTGCCGGGGCTCTCCGCGCCCTGACCGGATCGGCTCAGCGCACCGCGCCCAGGAACGCGTCGGTGACGGCCACCGCGGCGCTGCTGGACTGACCGCCCTCGACCAGGACCGCGAAGGCCAGGTCGCCTCCGGCGCCGCCCAGGCGGTAACCGACGAACCAGCCGTGCGAGTCCGGAGGCGTGTTGCTGCCGTACTCCGCGGTGCCCGTCTTGCCGAACACCTCCCCCTGGTCGGCCAGCGCCGTCGCCGTCCCGGTGAGGACGACCTGGCGCATCATCGGCCGCAGCGCGTCGAGCACCGCCGCAGCCGGGCCCGTGGGTGCGGCGCCGGCAGGCTCTCCCCCGATGACCTGGACGGGCGCCGCGGGCCTGCCGCTGGCGATGCCCGCAGCGACCAGCGCCATCTGGGCCGGGCTCATCAGGACCTGTCCCTGGCCGATCGCGTTGGCCGCCTTGGTCGTGCCGGTGCTGTCCGAGGGCACCGTTCCGCCGAAGACGTCCACCGGCAGCTGCCAGTCACTGCCGACCCCGTAGGCCGCGGCCGCCTCGGCCAGCGCGGGGTCGGGCAGCTCCAGCCCCTCCTGGATGAAGGTCGTGTTGCACGACTGCGCGAAGGCCTCGGTGAACGGCACCGTCCCCAGGTCGAACTGGTCCTGGTTCTCGAACTCGCGGCCGTCGACCGTGGTGGTCCCGGGGCAGGGCACCACGGCATCCGGCGCCACCGCTCCCGCCGACAGCAGCGCGGTGGCGGTGATCGCCTTCATGCTCGAGCCCGGCGGGAACCGACCGGAGAGCGCGTTGCCGGCGTCGGCGATCTCGTTGGAGGAGACGGCGAGGAACTCACCGGTGCCCGGGCGCACGACGACGAGGTGCGTGGGGCGGGTCTCTCCCGCGACGGCGGCGTCGGCGGCTTCCTGGATGGACCGCACCAGCGGCGTCCGGATCGTCTCCCCCGGTGTTGGCTCCACCGCGGCGATCTCCCGCCCGGCGTCCCCGGTGCCCTCGTCGGTGCTGACCACGGACACGGTGAAGCCGGCGGTGCCGGAGAGCTGCTCCTGGAGGGCCCGCTGCAGGCCGGAGAGCCCGACCTCGTCACCTGCCGCGAACCGGGGGACGCCGTCCTCCGTGGTCTCCTCGATGATCTCGGCCGTCGCGCCACCGACCCGGCCGAGCAGCGCCTCGGCGAACCGGGGCGAGGGCGCCAGCGATCGGGTGTCGGTCGGGAACACCGCACCGGGCAGGTCGAACACCTGGGCGCGGATCCGCTCGAAGTCCGGACGGCGCAGCGTGATGACCGGGACGAACTGCCCCGCGGGCGCGGCCTGGACGTCGGCGACGATCTCGTCGGCGGCGATCCCCGTGGCCGCCGACAGCGCCGCGGCGAGGGCCGGCAGGTCCGTCTCCTGCCCCTTGGCGACGCCGACGTTGACGACCTCGGTCTCGGCGAACAGCGGCGTCCCGTCGGCATCGGTGAGGGGCGCGCGCTCGGGCAGCGTGCGGACCAGCTCCAGGCGCTGTCCCTCCCCCAGCTCCGGGTGCACCATCTCCGGCTGCGGCACGACCTCCCAGGCATCGGCGCCCTCGACGAGGCGGAGCAGGCCCTCGTAGCTCCAGTCGGGCGCCGCCGCGAGGTCCCACGTGGCGTTCCACTCCACGGTGGCGATGTCGTCCTCGATCGTCACGTTCCCGACCTCGGCCGTGAGCGCCGCCCCGGGCAGGTCGGCCGCGGTCTGCTCCAGCAGGGCTGTGGCGACGGCGGCGTCGTTGGTGGCCCCGGCCGCGGCCTCGGTCTCCCCGGCGGCCCAGTCCTCGAGGAAGGCCTCGGCGGCGCCGCGCACGTCGTCCTCGCTGCCGGAGCAGCCGGCCAGCAGAGGCACGGCGAGCACGAGGGAGGTCAGCAGGATCGGGGCCGGTCGTCTCCGCACGCGGACACCCTCTCAGAAGGGTGACGTGCTGGAACGGCTGCCGTTCCGGGACGCGCGGCGAGCTCGCGAGTCGCGGGGGGAACGGCGGTCCTTCTTCAGAAGAGCACGCTGGAGTACATCCCGACCTCGCGGAATCCCACGCGCGCGTACGAGGCCCGGGCCCGGGTGTTGTAGTCGTTGACGTACAGGCTGACCACCGGCGCGATGACAGCTCGGGCGTACTCGACGACCGCCGCCGTGCAGGCGGTGCCGATGCCGCGCCCGCGGTGGGAGGGGGCGACCCAGACCCCCTGGACCTGGCAGGCGGCCCGCGACACCGCGCCGATCTCGGCCTTGAACAGCACCTGCCCGTCCTCGATCCAGGCCAGCGAGCGACCGCCCCGGATGAGGTCCGCGACGCGGCCGCGGTAGCCCACGCCGCCGTCGGAACGCAGCGGACTGACGCCGACCTCCTCGGTGAACATCGCGATCGACGCCGGGAGCAGCGTCTCCAGCTCCTCCGGGCGCACCGGGCGGACCCGCGGCTCCACCGCGACGGCGGGCGGCCCGTCGATGGCCAGCAGCGGCTGCCGCGGCCGGTGGTCGCGGCACGGGCCCCAGGCGGGCTCGAGCAGCTCCCACAACGGCTCGACCGACGCGGCCGGGCCGACGATCGTGCTGCACCGCCGGCCCGCCCGGCGGGCGCGCTCGGCGAAGGCCTCGGCCGCTGCCCGCTCGGCGCCGGGGACGGCGAAGGGGATCAGGTTGGCGCCGGCCAGGCAGATCGCGTCGAGCGACCGGCCCTCGCCGAACCCCCAGAGCGGGGCACCGATGGCGAGCGCCCCGGTGCCCACCGTCGCCACCCGACCGGCCAGCCAGCAGGCGGCCACCGGGTCCGTGGCCAGCAGCTCGGTGACGGCCGGCTCGTCGCTCTCGTCGAGGACGCGGGCAGTGGGCGCGCGGAGCACGGTCAGCTGACGGTGACGACCGGCGGCCCGGAGGGCTCGCCGGCGTCGACGTGCTCGCCGGCGATGCGCAGGGCCTCCTCGATGAGGGTCTCCACGATCATCGACTCCGGCACCGTCTTGACGACCTCGCCCTTGACGAAGATCTGCCCCTTGCCGTTGCCCGAGGCGACGCCGAGGTCGGCCTCGCGGGCCTCCCCCGGGCCGTTGACGACGCAGCCCATGACGGCGACGCGCAGCGGCACCTCCATGCCCTCGAGCCCGGCGGTGACCTCGTTGGCCAGCTTGTAGACGTCGACCTGCGCGCGCCCGCACGAGGGACAGCTGACGATCTCCAGCCCGCGCTGCTTGAGGTTCAGCGACTCCAGGATCTGGTTGCCCACCTTGACCTCCTCGGCCGGCGGCGCGGAGAGGGAGACGCGGATCGTGTCGCCGATGCCCTGGCTGAGCAGCGCACCGAAGGCGACGGCCGACTTGATCGTGCCCTGGAAGGAGGGGCCCGCCTCGGTGACGCCGAGGTGCAGCGGGTAGTCGCACTGCTCCGCCAGCAGCTCGTAGGCGCGGACCATGACCACGGGGTCGTTGTGCTTGACCGAGATCTTGATGTCGCGGAAGTCGTGCTCCTCGAACAGCGAGCACTCCCAGAGCGCGGACTCGACCAGCGCCTCGGGGGTGGCCTTGCCGTACTTGGCGAGCAGCCGCTTGTCGAGGGAGCCGGCGTTGACGCCGATGCGGATCGGGGTGCCCGCGTACTTGGCCGCCCGGGCGATCTCGCCGACCTTGTCGTCGAACTTCTTGATGTTGCCGGGGTTCACCCGGACCGCGGCGCAGCCGGCGTCGATCGCGGCGAACACGTAGCGGGGCTGGAAGTGGATGTCCGCGATGACCGGGATCTGCGACTTCTTGGCGATGATCGGCAGCGCCTCGACGTCGTCGGTGTCAGGCACCGCGACGCGCACGATCTGGCAGCCCGAGGCGGTCAGCTCCGCGATCTGCTGGAGGGTCGCGTTGATGTCCGCCGTCTTGGTGGTGCACATCGACTGGACGCTGACGGGGTGGTCGCTGCCGACGCCGACGCCGCCCACGTCCAACTGACGGGTCTTCCGTCGCGGAGCGAGAACGGGCGGGGGCGCAGCGGGCATGCCGAGGCCGACGGGGATCGCCATGGGAGCCAGTATCCCCCGCCGGCGCCACCACGCCGCAGACGGCGCTGTGACCTGCGTCCGGACGGGCTACAGGCCCAGGCGGACGGGGTTGACGACGTCGGCGATCAGCAGCAGCAACGACAGCCCGAGGAAGAGCCCGGCCACGGCGTAGGCGACGGGCATGAGCCGGGCGATGTCGAAGGGCCCCGGGTCCGGCCGGCCGCGCAGCCGGGCCACGGTGGAGCGGGCCTTCTCGTACAGGGCGCCGGCGACGTGCCCGCCGTCGAGTGGGTAGATCGGCAGCAGGTTGAACAGGAACAGCACCATGTTCATCCCCGCGAGCAGCGAGATGAAGTAGCCGATCTTCTCTGCGGCGGAGAACTGCTCGTAGGCGAAGACGTCGCCGGAGATGCGGCTGACCCCGACCACGCCGATGGGGCCCAGCGGATCGCGCTCCTCGCCCATGAACGTGGCGCGGAACAGCTGCGGGATCCGCTCGGGGATCTCGGCCAGCCGCTGCACCGACGTGACGACCATCGAGCCCAGCTGCCCCGGGACCTCGGCGAACGGCTGCCGCACCTGGCGGTCGGCGGGGCTGACGCCGACGAACCCGACGATGCCGGTCCGCTCCCCCTCCTCGTCGAGGTAGGCGAGATTCTCGATCGGGGTGACGGTGAGCTCCCGCTCATCGCCGTCGCGCTCGACGGTGAGGGCAAGCGGCGTCCCCGCGCTGACGCGGATCGCCTCCTGCACCTCGTTCCAGCCGACGTCGGTCTCGCGGGAGACCGGGTCGCCGTCGATCGCGAGGATCGTGTCGCCGGCCCGCAGACCCGCCTCCGCGGCCGGGCTGCGGACGGGGAGGGCGCAGCCGGCGGCCCCCGCCTCGCAGGTCTGCCCGTCCGGGGTGATCGGAACGGCGCAGGGGTCCTCCGCGTTCGCCGTCACCGCGCCGGCGGGCAGCACGCAGTCGTTGACGCGGGAGACGGTCGTGGTGATCTCGGGCAGCCCGAAGGCGGTGAGGAAGATCGTGAAGAAGACGACGGCCAGCACGAGATTGTGGAACGGGCCGGCGAACATGACGATGACCCGCTGCCACCAGGGCTTCTTGTAGAACACCCGGTCGCCGTCGCTGGGCAGCACGTCGTCGAGGGCCGCGCCACGCACCTCGGCGATGAAGCTGCGCATGCGGGTGGCCCGCTTGCTCTCGTTCTCCTCGGCCGGCGGGATCATCCCGACGATGCGGATGTAGCCGCCCAGCGGGATCGCCTTGACGCCGTACTCGGTCTCGCCCCGGCGTCGGGAGAAGACCGTCGGCCCGAAGCCGACCATGAACTGCGGCACCCGCATGCCGAACTTCCGCGCCCACCAGAAGTGGCCCGCCTCGTGGAAGGCGATGGAGAACATCAGGCCGAGCGCGAACAGGACGATCCCCAGGACCGTCAGCAGGATCCCGCTCAGTTCAGCCTCCGGCGATCACACCCCGGGCATGCTCCCGGGCCCACTTCTCCGCCGCCAGGACGTCGTCGACGCAGGTGGGGACGCCGAGGTCCGGCGCGGCGTCGAGGGTACGCGCGACGAGGTCCACGATCCCGGTGAACGACAGACGACCCGCCACGAACGCCGCGACAGCCTCCTCGTTGGCGGCGTTGTACATGGCCGGAGCGACGCCCCCGGCCTCTCCGACCTCGCGCGCCAGCCGGACGGCGGGGAAGGCGTCTTCGTCCAGCGGCTGGAACTCCCAGGTGCTCGCCGTCGACCAGTCGAGCGCCGGCTGCACCTCCGGCAGCCGGTCGGGCCAGGCGAGCGCCAGGGCGATCGGCAGCCGCATGTCCGGCGGGCTGGCCTGGGCGATGGTGGCGCCGTCGGCGAAGGTGACCATCGAGTGGACGATCGACTGCGGGTGCACGACGACGTCGATGTCGGAGAACGGCACGCCGAAGAGCAGGTGCGCCTCGATGAGCTCCAGCCCCTTGTTCACCAGGGTGGCGGAGTTGATGGTGACGACCGGGCCCATCGCCCAGGTCGGGTGGGCCAGCGCCTGCTCGACGGTGACATCTGCCAGCTCCTCGCGGGTGCGCCCGCGGAACGGCCCGCCGCTGGCGGTGAGCACCAGCCGGGCGACCTCCTCGCGGCTCCCGCCCCGCAGGCACTGGGCGATCGCGGAGTGCTCGGAGTCGACCGGGACGAGCTGCCCGGGCGCGGCGGCCGCGAGCACCAGGTCGCCCCCGGCGATCAGCGACTCCTTGTTGGCCAGCGCCACCGTCCGCCCGGCGTGCAGCGCGGAGAGCGTGGGGCCCAGCCCGATCGATCCGGTGATGCCGTTGAGCACGACGTCGGCCGGCCGGGCGGCGAGCTCCTCGGCCGCGCGAGGGCCGGCCAGGATCTCCGGCAGCGCGTACTCGCCCTTGTTCCACCCTCGCTGCGACGCGGCGGCGTAGAACGCCAACTGCAGGTCCTGGGCGGCGGTCGCCTTCGCGACGGCGACGGTGCGCACGCCGAGGGAGAGCGCCTGGTCGGCGAGCGTGGCGACGTCGCCGCCACCGGCGGCGAGCCCGGTGATGCGGACCCGCTCCGGGTTCTGCCGGGCCACGGCGACCGCCTGCCGACCGATGGACCCGGTCGAGCCGAGAAGGGTGACCTCGCGCGCCTGGCTCATGCGGTCATCCTGCCAACCCCGGGTCGGGTCGGCCCGCCCGCCAGGGACCTCAGTGGCGCAGATCGCAGCTGAAGGCCGCCACGATTGGCAGTTCTTGTCATTGTCGGCGCGAGTGGCGATCGTCTGACCAGGCTGTTCTCGACAGCTATTTCACGCGTATCGGCGCGTCGTGGCCAATTCAGCACATCAGGAGTCATCCGGTCCCGATACTTCTGCCCGACGGCTCGGGAACCCGGGCCCCTGATGGCCGGAGGCCCCCATGTCCCAGCGCACCCGCGGCCGCGTCGCCGCCACCACCGGCTTCGCCGTTGCCGCCGTCTCCCTCGGCATGACGTTCGCCCCCGCCGCGCTCGCCGCGCCTGGGACCGCCACCGTCAGCGCCACCACCCTGGCCCCGGGCGCGGAGTTCACGATCACCGGCACCGGCTGCCTCCCCGGCACCGATGGCGAGAACGGCGTGGCCGTGTTCCTGCCTGCCGTCGACCCGCAGTGGGGCGACGCCACCGAGGCCGACACCGACGGGACCTGGACGATGATCCAGACCGCCCCGACGGAGCTCGGCACGTACGAGTTCGCGAACTTCTGCGACAGCTACGACGCCGGCTTCGACTACCCGAACATCGTCATCACCGTCACCAAGGACGGCAAGCCCGCCGGTACCCGGTCGCCCGCCACCGCGACGCCCGTGGACGCGGTCCGCGGCACAGCAGCGAACACGCCGGGGATCGGCGCCAACCGAGCGACCACCGCCGCCAGCGACCGGATCGCGGCGCCGGGCGAGAAGGTCGTCCGCGTCTACCGCGGCTTCCAGCCCCACGAGGTCGTCCGGGTCACCCTGCACTCCACCCCGCAGAACGTGGGCACCTTCACCGCCGACTCCGCGGGCGTCCTGACCGTCTCGTTCACCGTCCCGGCCGGCACCCCGGTCGGCGACGACCACACCCTCGTCCTCGTCGGCGACAAGGGCAGCTACTTCCAGGAGTCCTTCGAGGTCGTCGGCGCGAACGACGCGCGACTGGCCTACACCGGCGCGAGCGTCACCCTGCCGCTCGCCCTGGGCGCCGGGCTCCTCCTGGCCGGAGGCGGCCTGGTCGTGGCCACGCGCCGCCGCGCCGCGGGGGCCCTCCAGGCCTGAGCATGACCGCACAGCACGCATCGGACGCCGGCCAGGGCCCCCCTGGCCGGCGTCCGCCGCGTTCCCGGCGACGCCGACGGCTCCTCCTGCTCCTGCTCGCCCTGCTGATCGCCGCCCCGGCGGTCGATGCAGCCGTCCTCACCTCCCGCATCGACGAGGTGGACGTCGACCTGCCCGAGCGGCCCGAGGACGTCGACGGCGAGACCTGGGTCCTCGTCGGTCTCGACTCGCGCGCACAGCTGCCCGCAGGCGCCTCCCCCACCGACTTCGGCACGGCCGAGGACGTCCCCGGCAGCCGCGCCGACGTCGTCGTCGTGGTGCACCGGACCGAGGCGGGCACCACGGCACTCTCCGTCCCCCGCGACCTGCTCGTCCGGGCCTCCGGGACATCGGGACGGCTGGCGCTGACCTGGCTCGACGGCCCCCAGGCGACCGTCGACGCGCTCTGCGGCCTCGGCATCCCCACCGACCACCTGATCACCGTCGGCCTGGCCGGGTTCGCCGCGACGGTCGACGCCGTGGGCGGGCTGGAGGTCGACGTCCCGGAGCCGGTGCGCGATCGGCCCGCCGGCCTGGAGTTGACGACCCCCGGCCGCCTGCACGTGGACGGCGCGACTGCGCTGGCCCTGGTCCGGTCGCGGCAGCCCGAGCAGCTGGTCGACGGGCGATGGGTGCCCGCGACCGTCGACCCCGACGGTCGCGCCACCACAGCGGGCACCGTCCTCTCGGCCCTGCTCGACCGGGTGCGGGAATCGGCCCTGCGCCGGCCCTGGCGCCTCCAGTCGGTCGCCTGGGCGGCCTCCGGCGGGCTCGCCGTCGACCCGGGCACCTCGGTGCTGGACCTGGCCGGGCTGGCGGGCGCCGACATCGGGGACCTCGCGACCCTTCCGGCATCGGCCCCGTTGAGCCCCTCGCTGGTCCGGCTGCCCACCGCGGACACCGCCGCGGCCGTGGCGGCTGCGGGACTCTCCTGCTCCGACTGACGACCCGCCGACGCACCTCGCACGGTGTTCGGCGCGGACGCCTGCCAGAATGGCGGGGTGACCGAGGCCTTCCACTCCCCGTCGACCCAGCGGGTCAGCCAGCCCGGACGTGAAGAGGGGGTCGTCCGCGCCGGCGCGCACCCCGTCGAGCACGAGAGCCCCGCGGACTGGGGCTGGCACGGCGAGACCGGCAAGTGGGGCCAGATCGGTGGCTGGCTCGCGACCCTGGTCGTCGCCTCCTTCTACATCGGCAACCACGAGGGCCGGGTCGAGGACCTGTGGCTGCTCGGCATCGTGGCGCTCATGGCGCTGGTGCTGATCTGGGACCTGCGCCGCAAGAAGACCGCCTGGCGCCGCTGAGGAAGGACCCCGGATCCTTCCTCAGGCGACGCTGACACCGATCGCCGTGCCGATCAGGTAGGTGACGCCGGCGGCTGCCGCGCCGAACAGCAGCTGCCGCAGCCCGGCGAACCACCACGATCGCGGCGTGAACCGGGCGGAGACCGCCCCGGCGGCGAACATGCCCGCTCCCCCGCACACCAGTGCCGCCCAGAGCAGCGACGAGCCCAGCAGGAACGGCAGCAGCGGGATCAGCGCGCCGGTGGCGAAGGTGAGGAACGACGACACCGCCGCCACCCTCGGCGACGGCTTGTCGTCCGGGCTGAGTCCCAGCTCGGCCACCACGTGCAGCCGCAGCGCCGTCTCCGGGTCACGCGACAGCTGCACGGCGACCTTGCGGGCCAGCCGGTCGTCGACGCCACGGACGCGCAGCATCTCGATCAGCTCGGCCAGCTCCCCCTCGGGGTTGCGCTCGAGCTCGCGCCGCTCCTTCTCGACCTCCAGGTCGAGCTGCTCGTTCTGGGTCTTCACCGACGTGTACTCGCCGAGCGCCATGGAGATGGCGCCCGCGACCAGGCTGGCGACGCCGGAGAGCACGATCGCCCGGGACGATGCCCCGCCGCCCCCGACACCGGCGACCAGCGCGGTGTTGGTGACCAGGCCGTCCATCGCGCCGAAGACGGCGGCCCGCAGCCAGCCGCCGGAGATGTCGGCGTGACTGTGCTCGTGCGCCTCGGCCGCTGCCGGGGTCGGGGCGCCCGAGGTCACTCCTGGTCCGCCTCGGCCCCCAGCGGCACGGGCGCCTCGACCGGCTCCATCGACGGGGCGGCGAGCGCGACGCTCGGCATGCCATCGACCTGGTCGGCCGCGGCGAGCTGGCCGCAGGCGCCGTCGATGTCCTGGCCGCGGGTGTCGCGCACCGTCGTCGGCACCCCGGCGGCCCGCAGCCGGGCGACGAACTCGCGCTGCGCGGGCAGCGGGCTGGCGTCCCACTTGCTGCCCGGGGTCGGGTTCAGCGGGATGAGGTTCACGTGCGCCAGCCGTCCGGCCAGCAGCTTGCCGAGCAGGTCGGCGCGGAACGGCTGGTCGTTCACGTCGCGGATGAGCGCGTACTCGATGGAGTACCGGCGCCCGGTCTTCTTCGCGTAGGCGTCGGCGGCCTCGACCACCTCGCCGACCTTCCAGCGGGTGTTGATCGGCACGAGGGTGTTGCGCAGCTCGTCGTCCGGCGCGTGCAGGCTGACCGCCAGCGTGACGTTGCGCCCCTCCTCCGTCAGCTTCCGGATGGCCGGCACCAGGCCGACGGTGGAGACGGTGACCGAGCGCTGCGACAGGCCCAGCCCGTGCGGCGCCGGGGTGAGGAGCGCGTCGAGCGTCTTGCGCACGCGGGCGTAGTTGGCCAGGGGCTCACCCATGCCCATGAAGACGACGTTGGACAGCCGGCCGGGGCCGCCGTCGAGCTCGCCGTTGGCCATCGCGGCCGACGCGGCCACGGCCTGGCCGATGATCTCGGCGGCCGAGAGGTTGCGGGTCAGGCCCTGCTGACCGGTCGCGCAGAACGGGCATGCCATGCCGCAACCGGCCTGGCTGGAGATGCAGACGGTGGCGCGGTCGGGGTAGCGCATGAGCACGCTCTCGACCAGGGCGCCGTCGTGCAGCCGCCAGAGGGTCTTGCGGGTGCGGCCGTCGTCGGCGGTCTGGTGCCGGACGACGGTGAGCAGCCCGGGCAGCAGCGCCTCGGTCAACGTCTCGCGGACGGCCGCGGGCACATCCGTCATCTGCGCCGGGTCGGTCACTCCCCGGTAGAAGTGCCGGGCCAGCTGGTCGGCCCGGAAGGCCGGCTGCCCCAGCTCGGACACCGCGGCTCGCGCCTCCTCACGGGTGAGGTCGGCGAGGTGGCGGGGCGGCATACCGCGGCGGGGGGCGTCGAAGACGAGGGGCAGGGCAGTCATGGCGTCGTCCATGGTCCCACTCCCCCGCCGTAGGCGGCCGGTCCGGAGACCGAACTCACGCGGACGGGGTGGATCCCTGGCAAGGTCACGCCCATGAGCCGGCTCGACCAGGTCGATCTGTCCGCCAGTCTGTCCAAGAAGGACGGCAAGAAGCAGTTGGAGGAGGCCCAGGAGAGGCTCGTCCACCTGCGCCTGCTCCTGGGCGGGCAGATCGGTCCCGGCGAGGTCGGACCACCCCTGCTCGTGCTGTTCGAGGGCTGGGACGCCTCGGGCAAGGGCGGCGCCATCCAGCGGTTGGTCGGCGAGCTCGATCCGCGGCACGTGCGGGTGGCCCAGTTCGCCGCGCCGACCCGCGACGAGAAGCGGCACCACTTCCTGTGGCGGTTCTGGCCGGTGCTGCCCGGCTGGGGAGGCATGGCCGTGCTCGACCGCACCTGGTACGGCCGGGTGCTCGTCGAGCGGGTCGAGGGATTCGCGACGGAGGACGCCTGGCGGCGGGCCTACGGGGAGATCGTCGACCTGGAGACGTCGCTGGCGGCCGAGGGCACCATCGTCGTGAAGTTCTGGCTGCACGTCTCCCCTGAGGAGCAGCTGCACCGGTTCGAGAGCCGGCGGGCCGACCCCTACAAGGCCTGGAAGCTCACCGACGAGGACTGGCGCAACCGGGAGAAGCGAGCCGAGTACGAGGCCGCGGTCGAGGAGATGCTGGAGCGCACGCACACCGACGTCGCCCCGTGGCACGTGATCCCCGGCGACGACAAGCGCTGGGCCCGCGTCGCCATCGTCCGCGCCGTCTGCGAGGCGATCGAGGCGGCGCTGCGCGCCCGCGGGATCGACCCCGACCCGCCGCTCAGCGAGTGACCGCCTACCCGAGCGCCGGGGCCACCGGCTGCCGGAGGATGGTCCGCTGCCTGGCGGGCGCGGTCCTGCGGGGATCGCTCAGGTAGATCTCGTGGTGGCGGCCGGTCATGTGGAACCCGAGATCGGGGATCACCACGTCGTGCAGGTGCGCGAGCACCTCGGCCTCGTCGTCGAAGGACCCGACGTGCAGCGTCTGCACGCACCGTCCCTCGGCCAGCGTCTCCAGACGCACGTCGTCCAGCCGGGCGGGGCGCTTCCGGGCAGCGGCCCGTCCGGCGGCCGCGAGGAACGTGGGCCGGTCGATCCAGTCCGGGGTCAGGAGCATCAGGGACCAGTTCCACCGGGTCTTGTCCCGCGCCGCGGTGAAGGAGCGCATGTCCTCGGCCCACCACAGCCCCTCGAGCGGCGGCACGACGTAGTCCCGCCCCAGCTCCACCTTGCTCGCGAACTTCATCCCGTAGGCCACCGGGTAGAGCGCCGCCACGGCCTCGGCGACCGCCGGCGAGGTGTTCGGGTCGCCGTGCCCGTCGATCATCAGGTACTGCAGCTCGGGCACGTCGACGACGCGGAACCGACCCCGGACGGCCCGGTAGGCGTCCAGTGAACGCTTGAGGTCGACCTTGTCGGTCACGGCTCTCCGATGGCCGCGTGCGCCCGGATCCACGCGTGCATGGCGATCCCCGCGGCCACCCCGGCGTTGATGGAGCGGGTGGAGCCGAACTGGGCGATCGAGACGGTCATGGCCGCACCTTCGCGGGCCTGCTCGGTGAGCCCCGGCCCCTCCTGGCCGAACAGCAGCACGCACCGCTCCGGCAGGTCGGCGGTCTCGATCGGCACGGCGCCCGGGCCGTTGTCGACGGCGACGACCGTGAGCCGCTGCTCGGTGGCGAACTCCAGCAGCCCGCCGACGTCTGCGTGGTGGCGGAGGTGCTGGTAGCGGTCGGTGACCATCGCTCCGCGCCGGTTCCAGCGGCGTCGGCCGACGACGTGCACCTCGGCGGCGAGGAAGGCGTTGGCGGTCCGCACCACCGTGCCGATGTTCGAGTCGTGCCCGAAGTTCTCGATGGCGACGTGGAACGGGTGCCGGCGGGCGTCGAGATCGGCGACGATCGCCTCGACGGTCCAGTACCGGTAGCTGTCGACGACGTTGCGCCGGTCGCCCTCGGCCAGCAGCTGCGGGTCGTACCGCGGGTCCTCGGGCCACGGCCCCTCCCACGGGCCGACGCCGACCGTCGTCCCCCAGTCGGTGGGGCCTGCCTGGAGGTCCTCGGTCACGTCCCGGATGCTTCCAGTCCGCCGACCAGCCACTCGAGCCGCCCGCCGTGCGGTGCCGATCTGGCCAGCGGCCGGCTGTCCAGCGAGACGACGAACTCCCTGCCCCACCCACCGGCCGGGCGCTCCCCGGTGCCCGGGACGGCGCCGGGCGGCTCCTGCGCGAGCCACCGCACCGGGAGCCCGCCGACCGCGTCGGCGAACCGCGCCCGCGCGTCGCGGGGCACGTAGGGCAGGACGGCCGTGTGCATCACCACCACGGTGCTGCCGGGGGCCGCGAACTCCAGCGCGTCGGGCAGCCGGTCGACCAGATCGCCGCGCAGGACGGTCGGAGGCTCGGCGGCGGCGACCTCGGCCGCCGCCTCGAGCCGGGCGAGCCGTTCCTCGGCGGCCGGGCCGGGCCAGACGAGCGCGCGCAGCCACGCGCGGTCCCCGGGGTCGGCCGGGTCCAGCGGGTTGAGGTCGATGCCGATGCGGGCCACCACCTCGGGCACCCGCTGCGGCACCGGCACATTGCCCGAGGTCTCCACCCGGATGCGGACGGAGCCCGTCGGGCCGACCCGCACGCCGTCGTAGTCGTAGCCGTACCGGTCGGGGTAGAGGCACAGGCCGGCGGAGGTGCCGACCTCGATCAGGGTCAGCGGGCCGTCCAGCTGGGCGAGCACCGGCAGCAGGGCGCCGCAGCGGGCAGGTTCGTTGGTCTGGGTGGCACGGGTGAGGAGGACCTCGCGCACCCGGTCGCCGTCCTCGGTGATCCGGCGCTCGAGGTCGAGGCCGTCCGCCGGCGCGCCGCCGAGGAACTGCAGGGCGGCGAAGAGCAGATTGGGCTGCCGCTTCCCGGTCGGGAGTTCCGCGAGGAAGCCCAGCACGGCCGGGGACGCCGCGACGTGCCGGGCCAGGTCCGCGTACAGCGGCGAGGTGGGCTCCGCCTCGGCCACGAACTGGCGGTAGCCGTGAGCGATGTGCTCGAGGTCCTCCTCCGTCATGCGGGCAGGATCGCAGAGTCGGGCACGATCACGGGGTGACATCAGGTACCTCTCGGCCGCGTCCCGGGTCCCGCCCTGAGCCGGCGAAGGGTGGGGAGGACGTGGTCCTCCATCTGATCGAGCCCGCCGCCTGGCGCGCGGCGCTCACCGCCGGCGTCGTCCGGCCGGCCTCGCTGGCCGACGTCGGCTTCGTGCACCTGTCGACACCGGACCAGGTCCACCTGCCGGCACAGGCGCTCTTCCCGGGCCGGCGCGACGTGGCGCTGCTGGTGGTCGATCCCGCGCGGCTCCCCGACCCGGTGCGGTTCGAGCCGGGCCGCCCCGAGGACCCCGCCGGGATGCTGTTCCCGCACCTCTACGGACCCCTGCCGACGAGCGCCGTCATCGCGGTGGTGCCCTACCGTGCTCCGCTGCCGCCACTCCCCTCCCCCGGCGACCTCCTCGGCCGCGCCGTCGCGTTCTTCGCGTCGCTGCCGGTGCGCCGCGCCGTGGGGCTGGGTGAGGTGCCCGGTGGCGTGGCGGTGCTCGACCCCGACCACGTGCGCTCGCACGACAACAACCGGCTGGTCCTCACCGGCCCCGTCGATGCGGCCGCGGTGGAGGCCACCGTCGAAGAGGTCGGCGGCAACGCCGGCTGGCCGCACCGCGCGGCCTGGCTCGCCTGGCCCGGCGCGGAGACCACGGCCGCCGGGCTGCGCGACCGGGGCTGGGAGACCGAGGAGCTGGTGCTGATGGCGCGCACCGGGCCCGCGCCGGGCGGGGACGTGGCGCGCGTGCAGATGGTTCCGCAGCCGGAGCTGCACGACTTCTGGGCGCGGTCCTGGCGCGGGGGGCTGGCGCACCTGGGCCGGGATCTCGACCGGGTGGTCGCCGACCTCGTCGGCCGCGAGCACCTGAACGACCGCGTCGTGGCGATCACCGACCTCGTGGTGCGGGAGGACGGCGAGGTGGTGGCCTCGGCCCAGTTGCGGGTGGACGGCGCGACCGCGGCGGTCGACTCCGTGCTGACAGCTCCGGCAGCCCGCGGCCGGGGGCACGCGGACGCCCTGCTGCGCCGGGCGCTGCAGCTCGCGGACGGCTCAGGGTGCGACCTGGTGGTGCTCGAGGCAGCAGCCGATGACTGGCCCCGGCACTGGTACGCCCGGCGGGGCTTCGCGCCGGTCGGCCGTGCCTGGTCCGCCTGGACCTAGACCGGCGCGAACAACGACAGCAGCAGGTAGGCCAGAGCCGCGCACGGCAGCAGCGAGTCCAGCCGGTCCATGATGCCGCCGTGCCCGGGCAGGATCGTGCCCATGTCCTTGATCCCGAGGTCGCGCTTGATCAGCGACTCGGCGAGGTCGCCGACGGTCGCCGTGATGGCGATGGCGACGCCGAAGACCACCCCGGTCCACCACGGTGCGTGGAACGTGAGCGTGAGCACCAGCGTGCCGAGCAGCACGCAGGCCAGAACCGATCCGGCGAAGCCCTCCCACGACTTCTTGGGGCTGATGGACGGCGCCATGGGGTGCTTGCCGAACAGCACGCCCGCGGCATAGCCACCGACGTCGCTGCAGACCACGGTCCCGATGAACACCAGGACCCGGGCGGCGCCGTCGTCGGGGGCGAGCAGCAGCACCGCGAAGCCGGCGAACAGCGGCACGTAGAGCGCGGTGAGCACGCCGGCCGCGGCGTCGCGCCGGTAGCCCGCGGGACCGCCGGCCAGCCGCCACACCAGCACGGCGAGCGCGGTCAGGAAGAACCCGGTGATCAGCCCGGTAGGACCGCGGGTCCAGGCCAGGGCCCCCATGGCGACGGTGCCGACGAGCAGGGGCACCAGCGGCGGATGAAAGTTTCCGGCCCTCAGCGCCTGTCCCAGCTCGACCACGGCGACCAGCACGGCGGCGGCCAGCACGGCGAGGAACGCCGGGGGCCACACCAGCAGCGTGCCCACGATGGCCGCGCCGAGGCAGAGCGCCACGCCGAACGCCGCGCGCAGGTCCCGCCCGGCCCGGCCGACCGGCTTCTCGGTGGTCGGCAGCGAGTCGATCTCCGGCTGCGGCGCCGCCGTCGACGTGGGGACGGCGGGCCCGGGGGCGCCGGTCCGGGGGAAGGCCGCGGTGTCGTCGGACACCGGCAGCGGCGCCCGCGAGGGCAGCGGCGGCAGCGGAGGGGTGGGCCGGGAGCCGGCCACCGGCACCGGTCCGGTGTCGCCCTCGCCGGCCGGCCGGGAGCGCCGGGCGCCGAGCCGCGGGAACGACTGGGCACCCGGGCGGAGGGAGCCCGGGCGGTCGGCGGGAGGAGGCGTCATGGACGTGGCAGCCGAGTGCGAGGTCAGACCTCGAGCAGCTCGGCCTCCTTGTTCTTCATCGCGTCGTCGATCGAGGAGACGTGCTGCGAGGTGAGGTCGTCGAGCTCCTTCTCCGCGCGGCGCACGTCGTCCTCGCCGGCCTCGCCGTCCTTGGCGATGCGGTCGAGCTCCTCCTTGGCGCGGCGCCGGATGTTGCGGATCGCGACCTTGGCGTCCTCGCCCTTGGACCGGGCCTGCTTGACCAGGTCGCGGCGGCGCTCCTCGGTCAGCTGCGGGAACACCACGCGGAGGATCTGGCCGTCGTTGGTCGGGTTCACGCCGAGGTCGGAGTCGCGGATGGCCCGCTCGATGGCCTGCAGCTGGCCCATGTCGTAGGGCTTGATGACCGCCATCCGCGCCTCGGGCACGGTGATCGAGGCCATCTGCGGCACCGGGGTGTACGCGCCGTAGTAGTCGACCATGATCTTGTTGAACATCGAGGGGGCCGCCCGGCCGGTGCGCACCGAGCCGAGGTCCTCGCGGGCGACGGACAGCGCCTTGTCCATCCGCTCCTCGGCGTCGAGCAGGGTGTCGTCGATCACGGGTCTTCCCTCCATCGGCGGCGGTACCTCCGCCGTCGTCTCTCTGGGTTCGTGGGTCGGCCGGTCCGTCAGGACTCGGCGGACTGGCTGATCAGCGTGCCGATCTTCTCACCTGACGCCGCTCGCGCGATGTTGCCGTCCGTCAGCAGGTTGAACACGACGATCGGCATGCGGTTCTCCATGGACAGGCTGATGGCCGTCGCATCGGCGACCTTCAGCTCGTCGGCGAGCACCTTCGCGTAGTCCAGATCGGTGTACATCTGGGCGGCGGGGTTGGTGCGCGGGTCGTCGTCGTAGACGCCGTCGACGCCGTTCTTGGCCATCAGCAGCACCTGGCAGCCGATCTCAAGGGCGCGCTGGGCGGCGACGGTGTCGGTGGAGAAGTAGGGCATGCCGGCGCCCGCGCCGAAGATGACCAGCCGACCCTTCTCCAGGTGCCGGACCGCCTTGCGCGGGATGTAGGGCTCGGCGACCTGGCCCATCTCGATCGCCGTCTGGACCCGGGTCTCCAGGCCGACCTGCTCGCAGAACGCCTGCAGCGCGAGCGCGTTCATGACCGTGCCCAGCATGCCCATGTAGTCGGCGTGCCGGCGGTCCATGCCCGCCTGCGCGAGCTCGGCCCCGCGGAAGAAGTTGCCGCCACCGACGACGACGGCGACCTGGGTACCGCCGTGCACGACCTCGGCGAGCTGCCGGGCGATGCTGTGGACGATGCCGGAGTCCACACCGACGCTGCCCCCGCCGAACGCCTCGCCGGAGAGCTTCAGCAGCACGCGCTTGTAGCCGTGCCCGTCGGCCGGCTCGAAGGCGCTGGGAGCGGACAAGGGCGTGGTGGTGTCGGTCAAGGTGTCATCCCTCGTTCGTCATCGTGTCGATGGTGATCCTGCCGCACAGGCGAACGGCCCCGCTCCCGGACGGGGAGCGGGGCCGTTCATCGTGCGGGTCCTGCGTCAGGCCTGGCCGACCTCGAAGCGGGCGAACCGCTCGACGGTCATGCCGGCCTCGTCGACGATCTGCTTCACCGTGCGCTTGGGCTCGGTGATCGACGGCTGCTCGAGCAGGACGAAGTCCTTGTAGAAGGCGTTGACGCGGCCCTCGACGATCTTGACGATCGCCTGCTCCGGCTTGCCCTCCTCCTTCGCGGTCTGCTCGGCGACGCGGCGCTCGGTCTCGACCGTCTCGGCCGGGACCTCGTCACGGGTGAGGAAGCGGGGGCGCGCGGCGGCGATGTGCATCGCCAGGCTGCGCGCCGCGTCCTCGGAACCGCCGGAGTACTGCACCGCGACACCGATCGCCGGGGGCAGGTCGGTGGCCCGCTTGTGCAGGTAGGTGGCGGTGCTGCCCTCGAAGGCCACGAACCGGCTGACCACGAGCTTCTCGCCGATGCGGGCGGACTCGGCCTCGACCAGCGCGGCCACGGTCTGCCCGTCGGCGTCGCTGCTCAGCAGCGTCTCCGCGTCGGTGGCCTTGTTCGTCAGGCCGAGCTGGAGCAGGCGCTCGGCCAGGGCGATGAAGTCGGCGTTCTTGGCGACGAAGTCGGTCTCGCAGTCGACCTCGAGCAGCGCGCCGTCCTTGCTGACGACGATGCCGTTGGTCGTGGAGCGCTCGAGCCGCTTGCCGACGTCCTTGGCGCCCTTGACCCGCAGGAACTCGACGGCCTTGTCGTAGTCGCCGTCGGCCTCGGTGAGGGCCTTCTTGCAGTCCATCATGCCGGCGCCGGTGGCGTCGCGAAGACGCTTGACGTCGGCCGCAGTGAACTCAGCCATGTCACTTCCTCAATGTGCTGGGTGGTGCGAAGCAATGGGTGGACGTGCCGCGGCGCCGCCCCGCGAGCGGGGCGGCGCCGGAGGCATCAGCCGTTCTGGGCGCCCTGGGTGCCGGTCTCGGTGCTGCCGGTGGCGGGCACGCCCTCGACCGGAGCGACCTCGGTGGCGGAGACGGTCGGCGCCTCGGCCGGGGTCTCGGGCAGCGGGGTGGCGGCGGCCTGGTCGGCCCCCCCGGTCAGGAGCTCGCGCTCCCAGTCGGCCAGCGGCTCACCGGCGGCGACGGCGGGCTCGGTGCCGGCCTCGCGGCCGGCGTTGGCCTGCGCGGCCGAGCGGGCCATGAGGCCCTCGGCGACGGCGTCGGCGACGACCCGGGTCAGCACCGCGATGCTGCGGATCGCGTCGTCGTTGCCCGGGATCTTGTAGTCGACCTCGTCCGGGTCGCAGTTGGTGTCGAGGATCGCGACCACCGGGATCTTCAGCTTGCGCGCCTCGCCGACGGCGATGTGCTCCTTCTTGGTGTCCACGATCCAGATGGCGCTGGGCACCTTCTTCATGTCGCGGATACCGCCGAGGGAGCGGTCCAGCTTCGCCTTCTCGCGGCTGAGGACCAGCTGCTCCTTCTTGGACAGGGAGACCAGCACGCCGGTCTGCTCCATGTCCTCGATCTCCTTGAGACGCTCGAGGCGCTTGTAGACCGTCTGGAAGTTGGTGAGCATGCCGCCGAGCCAGCGCTGGTTGACGTAGGGCATGCCCACGCGGGTGGCCTGCTCGGCCACGACCTCCTGCGCCTGACGCTTCGTGCCGACGAACAGGATCGAGCCGCCGTGGGCCACGGTCTGCTTGACGAACTCGTAGGCGTTGTCGATGTACCCGAGCGTCTGCTGCAGGTCGATGATGTAGATGCCGTTGCGCTCGGTGAAGATGAAGCGCTTCATCTTCGGGTTCCAGCGACGGGTCTGGTGCCCGAAGTGGACGCCGCTGTCGAGCAGCTGCTTCATGCTGACGACTGCCATATCGCAGCCTCTCTGCTCACGCGCGCGGCCGGGGGCCGCGCGGATTCCGGTTGTTGCGGGCACCGGGTGGTGCACGCCCTGGCGTCCCGCGGCACCACTCACCCGGCTCTGGGCCGGGACCGAGGTGGCGACTGCCCCGCCGATGGGCGGGAAGAAGGACGCGCGAAGTCGACCCGCCGAGACGGGTCGCACCGGAGAGCATACGCGTCCACAGGCTCCGGCTTTCCCGCCGGTCGACAGGCGCTCCCGTGGCAGGCTCCTCGTCCGGAACGACCCGGTCCCGTCGACCCAGCAGGAGTGCCGCCCCATGCCCCACCCCGCTCCGGAGCGCCTCTCCCGCAGGCAGCGGGCCCGGGCCGCCCGGGACCGGCACGCCGAGGCGAACGCCTCTCGCCCGCCGGGGTCCGACCTCACCGGTGGCAGCCGGCTGGCGGGGGTGCTCGTGGTGCTCTCCGTTCCGCTCGTGGTGATCGCGGGTGTGGTGCTGCGCGGGCACGAGGAGCTGGCCTGGGGCATGGAGCACCTGATGCCGACCGGCGGCCGACAGGCCCTGGGTGCGGCGATCCTGCCGGCGCTGCTCGGTCTGGCCGCGGTGGTCGGCGAGCTGTCCGTCGCGCGTGGGCGGCGCTACCCGGCCTGGCTCTCGGGCCTGATGGTGGGAACCGCGGCCACCTCGTTCCTGGTCGCGCCACCGCCCAGCCGCTACGACGACGGCGTCCTCGAGGCCGTGCCGGTGTTCGCCTACTGCACTTGGGGCAGCTACCTGCTCGTCGTCGGGGGCTGCCTCCTGGTGGTGCGCCTCCGCCTTAAATGGGCCGCCTCCGCGGCCGGCCAGGGACGACCCGGGCCGCCGTCCATCCCGTCCAAGGGACCCGGTCCCCGGCGCGTCCGGCTGCTGGTCCGCGTCGCCGTCATCATCGCCGTCCCCGTCCTGGTCGTGCCCGGCCTGATCGCGGTCGGCCGGGAGCGGGGCGAGCCACCGATCGTGGACGCGGTCGTCGTCGCGGTCCCCGGGCTGGCCGGCAGCCGGTTCGAGGAGCGGGCGAGCACAGCCGAGCTGGAGGAGACAGCGGCCTGGGCGGCGTCGCTGCTCGCCGGTGAGCTCACCGACGACCAGCCGCTGGACCGCGGTTGGAAGGTCCTGCTCCGGACGACGACCGCTCCCGGAACTCCTGCCGATGCCCGGGTGTTCCTGACCGTGTGGGCGCTGTCCGACGACGCCGATCTCGACGCCGCGCGGGCGCAGCTTGCCGCCGAGGTCGAGGCCGAGGGCGGGGAGCCGTTGCCGGAGGGCTGGCTCGCGGCGTTCACGCAGTCCTACGGCGCCGCCGCGCTGGACGGCCGCTTCCTGATCGTGCTCGAGGCCGGTGAGGACGACGAGACGGTGGCTGCCCGGACGGCGCTGATGCGCGCGGCGGCGGCGGCCCTGACTCCCGAGCGCCGGGCGGCCGTTCTGGAGGCGACGGATCCGGAGTCGCGCTGAGGCCCGTCTCCACAGCCCTCCGGGCCGTCCACAGATCTCCGCGTCGCCGCTCGGTCGCCCGTCCCCCGGGCGAGCATCGACCGGTGCCCTTCCGAGCGTTCCTCGTCGCGTGGCTGCTGGTGATCGGCGCCGCCCTGCCCGTCTCGGCCGCTCCCCCGACGCCCCCGCTGCCCGGGCTCGTTCCGCCGTGGACCGCTCCCCTGTCCGGTGTCCTGGCCGTCACCCGGCCGTTCGAGGCGCCCGCCCACGCCTACGGACCGGGCCACCGCGGCGTCGACCTGGCCACCGCACCGGGGGCGCCGGTGCTGGCGGCGGGCGACGGCATCGTGGTCTTCGCCGGCATGGTCGCCGGACGCCCCGTGGTGAGCGTCGACCACGCCGGCGGTCTCCGGACGACGTACGAACCGGTGGCCGCACTTCTGGGCTCGGGACAGCCGGTCCGCCGAGGCGAACCCCTGGGCACGCTGGTCAGCGGGCATGCCGGCTGCCCCGCCGCCGCGTGCCTGCACTGGGGGCTGCGCCGCGGCGAGACCTACCTCGATCCGCTGCACCTGCTGCGCCCGCCCCGGGTCCGGCTGCTGCCGGTCGAGGGAGCCAGGTCGGGCGTCCAGCGGGCGACCGGCTCCCGGTGGAGCGCCTCGAGAGGGGCGGGCGTCAGGCGATGTCGGCGAGCTTGGTGCGCAGGTGCAGGACCGCCTTGGTGTGCAGCTGGCAGATGCGGCTCTCGGTGACACCCAGGACGCGGCCGATGTCGGCCAGGGTCAGGCCCTCGAAGTAGTAGAGGGAGACGACGACCTTCTCCCGCTCCGGCAGCTGCTCGACCGCGCGGGCCAGCAGCTGCCGCGCCTCGCCGTGCTCGGCCATCGCCTGCGGGTCCAGCGCGCTGGGGTCCCGCAGCGTGTCCCCGAGGCGGGGGGCGCCGCCGTCGTCGTCGGTGAGCAGCTCGTCGAGCGCGACCACGTTGACCAGGGAGAGCTGGCCGAGGAACTTGCGGATGTCGTCGACGTCCATCTCCATGGCGTCGGCGACCTCCTCGTCGGTCGGCGTGCGGCGGTACTTGGCCTCGAGCTCGGCGACGGTGCGCTCGAAGAGACGGGCCTTGACGCGGACAGACCGCGGGATCCAGTCGGTGTTGCGCAGCTCGTCGATGATCGCGCCGCGGATGCGCGACATCGCGTAGCTCTCGAACTTCACCTCGCGGGTGGGCTCGTAGCGCGTGATGGCGTCGATCAGACCGAAGGTGCCGTAGGAGATGAGGTCGGCCTGCTCGACGTGGGCGGGCAGACCGCTGCCGACGCGGCCGGCGACGTACTTGACCAGCGGCGCGTAGTGCAGGATCAGCCGGTCGCGGAGCGCGGAGTCGCGGCCCTCGACGTAGCGGTTCCACAGCTCGGCCAGCATGGCGTCGGTGTCCTCGCCGGACTCGTCGAGCCGGTGGATCGTTGCCTCAGACACGGTCGCACTCCTCGGTCGTGCTGCGGGTTCCCCATCCGTGGCCCCGCGTGGTCATGACTGCCGCTGCGCCGCCTGCCGCCCGGCCGTCGGCCTCAGGCACGCGGGTGCGCCTGGGCGTGGACCGCACGGAGCCGCTCGACGGTCACGTGCGTATAGATCTGTGTCGTCGCGAGGCTAGCGTGGCCGAGCAGCTCCTGTACGGAGCGCAGGTCCGCGCCGCCCTCCAGCACGTGCGTGGCGGCGGAGTGCCGGAGTCCGTGCGGACCGATGTCGGGAGCGCCAGGAACCCGGGCCGTGGCGGCGTGCACGGTGCGCCGGGCCTCACGGGCGTCGAGCCGGCGTCCCCGGAGTCCCAGCAACAAGGCGGGGCCGGAGTCGGGCGTGGCGAGGGCCGGGCGGCCGCGGGCGAGCCAGGCGTCCAGCGCGCGCTCCGCGGGCACGCCGTAGGGCACGCTGCGCTCCTTGCTGCCCTTGCCGAGCACCCGGAGCAGCCGCCGGCCGCGGTCGACGTCGTCGATGTCCAGACCGACCAGCTCGCTGACGCGGATACCGCTGGCGTAGAGCAGCTCCAGGACGACGGCGTCGCGCAGGCCGACCGGCTCCTCGGCGCCTGCGGTGCTCTCCACGAGTTCCCGCGCCTGCGCCGGCGCGAGCACGTCGGGCAGCGTCCGGCGGGCGCGCGGGCTGACCAGCCGCTGGCCGACGTCCTCGGGCAGCAGCTGCGCGCGACGCAGCCAGGCCGTGAAGGAACGGGCGCTCGCCGCGTTGCGGGCGGTGGTCGACCGACTGTGCCCACGCGTGCGCCCCTGGGCCAGCCAGCTGCGGAGCGTGGCCAGGTCGAGGTCGTGCGGCTGCTGTCCACCACGGCGGGCGAGGTGGTCGAGCATCCGCACCGCATCGCCCACGTAGCCGCGGATGGTGTTCTCCGACAGGTCGCGTTGCGCGGTCAGATGCTCCTCGTAGCCGGCCAGCGCCTCGGCCAGCGCGGGCGGCAGCCCGGCGCGGACCTCGGCGGTGCTGGGACTGGACACGGGGGCACCGTCCGTCGGCGCGCGGCGCTGGTCAAGGCGCCGCGCCGGTCGGCTTCGGCGCCGGAGTCAGCCGCCAGCCCGTTCCGGTCCACTGGACGAGCTCGGCGAGCTCCAGGGCGGGGAGCACGCGGAGGACCTCCAGCACGTCGCAGCCGGCGATCGCGGCCAGCCGTTCCGGAGGCACTCCGAGTCGGACCGGACAGGCGTCGAGGACCCGTGTGGCGAGGTCGGAGAGCCCGTCCCGCGGGGAGGCGGGCCGCTCGACGAGTGGGGCCAGATCGCTGCCGATGCTGCCGACGGCCTCGATGACCTGTGCCGCCGAGGTCACGAGCGTGGCGTCGACGTCCTCGTCGCGCAGCAACTCGTGGCAGCCGACCGAGAGCGCGCTCGTGACCGGTCCCGGCACGACCAGCACCGGCCGGCCCAGCTTCTGGGCGCGCTTGGCCGTCGCCTGGGCGCCGGACCTGGCCGCCGCCTCCACGACCACCGTTCCCCGGGTGAGCGCGGCGATCAGCCGGTTGCGGACGAGGAACCGGTGGCGCAGCGGGGCGCACCCCGGCGGCCATTCGCTGACCAGCAGCCCGGTCTCGGCGATCCGGGCGAAGAGCGCGCCGTTCCCCGCGGGGTACGGGCGATCCACCCCGCAGGAGAGGACGGCGACGGTCGGCACACCGGCGGCCAGCGCTCCGCGGTGCGCGGCGCCGTCGATGCCGAACGCTCCACCCGACACGACGGTCCAGCCGCGCTCGCCGAGCTGGTGCCCCAGCTCCCCCGCCACGTGCTCGCCGTAGGCGGTGGCCGCACGGGCGCCGACCACGCCCACGGACCGGTCGGTGACCTCGTCGAGGCGCGCGGCGCCCCGGACCCAGAGCGCGATCGGCGGGATGAGCGCCTGCGTCCGGTCGGTCTGGTACTTGCGCTCGAGTGGCTCTTGCGCAGCGGCGACGGTGAGCGCGTGCAGCGAGAGGGCCGGCCACTCGTCGTCCTCGGGGACGACCAGCCGCGCTCCGCACCGCTCGGCCCGCCGGAAGTCGGCTCCCGTCTCGTCCTGGTCCACCCGTGGGCCGGCCAGTGATCGGATGCTCGCCGGTGCGACGCCCGAGCGCAGCCGCCGCACGGCCTCGACCGGTCCGACGTCCTCCACGTAGCGCCAGAGATCGACGGTGCCCGGCTCGACCGCACGGGTCAGCCAGGCCCGTGCGCGACGCACGCCCGGACCCGTGCTCCCCGGAACGCCGGCGGCCGCCTCCAGGTCCTCCTCGAGAGTGCTCATGCCGCGGCCCGCTGCAGCCGCATGCCCAGCGCCTCGGCGACCTCGTCGGCGCCGGGGACCGTGCGCCCCGCCAGGTCGCTCAACGTCCAGGCGACCCGGACGACGCGGTCGAAGCCACGCACGGAGATCGCGCCCCGCTCCAGCGCCCGTTCCGCCAGCCGCAACGCGATCCGCGGCACGACGAAGCGCTCCCGCAGCATGCGCCCGGGCACCTCGCTGTTGACCGTCAGGCCGGTGCCGGCGAGCCGCTCCCCCGCCGCCGCACGCGCGTCGGCCACCCGGCCGGCGACGACAGCGGTGGACTCGGGAGCCGGCAGTCCGTCGAGCCACGCGGCCCGTGTCACCGGCGGCAGCTCGACGCGCAGGTCGACCCGGTCCAGCAGTGGACCGGACAGTCGTGACTGGTAGCGGCGGCGCTCCAGCGGGCTGCAGGTGCACGCGGTGTCACCAGCGGCGCTCGCGCACGGGCACGGGTTCGCGGCCAGGACCAGCTGGGCGCGGCACGGGAACGTCGCTGCCCCGGCTGCCCGCTGGATCGTGACCTGCCCGCGCTCCAAGGGCTGGCGCAAGGTGTCGAGCACGGCGCGGGGGAACTCGGGAGCTTCGTCCAGAAAAAGAACTCCGCGGTGAGCCCGGCAGAGCGCGCCCGGGCGGATCTGGCCGGAGCCACCACCGATCAGCGCCGCCATCGTGGCGGAGTGGTGCGGCGCCTCGAACGTCGGGCGGGTGACCAGCGGGGCGTCGGCCGGCAGGGTTCCGGCGACCGAGTGGATGGCGGTCACCTCGAGGGCGGCCTGCTCGTCGAGGGCGGGCAGCAGCCCCGGCAGACGTTCGGCGAGCATGGTCTTGCCGGCTCCGGGCGGGCCGGCGAGGTACAGGTGATGGCCGCCGGCTGCCGCGACCTCGACCGCCCGTCGCCCGGCGGCCTGCCCCACGACGTCCCCGAGATCGGGGGACGGCGGCTCCGGTGGCAACGCACCCCGCACGTGGGGCTGCAGGCGCGTCTCACCCTTCAGGTGGCCGACGAGCTGTCCGAGCGTCTCGACGGCGAGCACGTCGATCCGGTCCACGAGGGCGGCCTCGGCGGCGTTGGCCGTGGGCACCACGACCTGGTCGTGCCCCGCCCGCGCCGCCGCCAGGACCGCGGGCAGGATGCCGCGGATGCCACGGACGGAGCCGTCGAGCCCGAGCTCGCCGAGCAGCACCAGGTGGTCCACGGCCGAACCGGGCACCGTCCCCGCTGCGGCGAGCACCGCGGCCGCCAGCGCGAGGTCGAAGCCGCTCCCCTGCTTGGGCATTGACGCCGGGGACAGTCCGATCGTGATCCGGCGGGCCGGGAACTCACCCCCGGCGTTCGCGATGGCGGCACGCACCCGGTCCACCGACTGCCGAACCACCGCGTCGGGCAGGCCGACGAGCGCCACCCCGGGCAGCCCGGCGGCGATGTCCACCTCCACCTCGACCATCGCGCCCCGGACCCCCGCGAGGCCCACCGACCAGGTGCGGGCGAGGGTCATCAGAAGGCTCCGCGAAGGTGCATGACCTCAGCGGGCGCGCCGGCCCTCACCAGCACCCCCACCACGTCGAACCGCACCTCGGGCGCGTGCTCGTCGTGGGCGGCGAGCCAGCGCTGCGCGAGCAGCCGGATGCGACGGCGCTTGGCGGGCGTGACCGCCTCGGCGGGATGCCCGTACCCGAGGCCCCTGCGCGCCTTCACCTCGCAGAAGACGAGGGCATCGCCGTCGCGGGCCACGAGGTCGATCTCGCCCTCGCGGCAGCGCCAGTTGCGGTCCAGGACGCGCAGGCCGGCGTCGGTCAGATGGGCGACGGCGATCTGTTCACCGCGGGCACCGAGCTCGGTAGTTGGAGGCACCCCTCGACCGTGCCGGAACGCGACGCCGGGTCGAAGGGCTGCCAGTCATCTGTGGACGGCTCGGGGTCCTGTGGAGAACGAGCGCCAGGGCCGGTCACAGCCCAGTCCTGAGCTGCAGACCTGCCGCCAGCTCGTCCAGGTCCGCGAGCAGGAGCTCGGCCTCCCGCGGATCGGGAAGCGAGGTGGTCAGGGCCCACGCGCCCTCCTCGCAGGGGAAGACGTAGGCGATGTGGTCGGACACGTTCCCGGTGTCGGCCGACCACGCGCGCTGCCGGATCTGGATCCGGCGGAGCCCGGAGTCCGTCGACTGCTCCACCTGCGGAGGCAGCAGCTGCTGCTCGGCGGGGAGCAGGAACTCCTCGACGATGACCCCGTCCTCCGTCCCCGCCGGGTAGCGCAGCCCGATCAGGCGGACGGCGGCGCGTGCACCTTGGGAGGGCTCCGGGCAGAACACGAAGGCGCCGAAGCTGGGCACCGCGAAGGCGGCCTTCGCCAGCACCGTGAACTCGGCTGCCAGCAGGTCCGCGTCGACCGCGGACGGTTCCACTCCTGCCAGCGTCCAGCTCCGCCGGGCCGCTGCGGCGGCCCAGTCGGCCAGGTCGTCGTCCGGGCCCACCTGGGCCCACGCCGCCGAGAAGTCCACGACGATGTCGGGCGGCCCGCCGGTCACGTCAGGACCCACCGCAGGCTCCCGCCCATGACGTCGAAGAGCTTCACCAGCGGTGGACCGAGCTGCTCGACCGGCGTCGTGAAGGTGAGCAACAGCAACCCGTCGGATCCCGGCACCGGGACGAAGTAGTCGACCTGCGTGACGGTCAGCACGCCGCCGGGATCACCGTCCTCGTCGGGCACCCTCTCCTGCCGCGACGTGAGCCGACGGACAGCCCGGGCGCCCGCGACCTCGACCACCCCCAGCTCGCGGACGCGCACGCCCGTGGCACCGGACCCCAGCGTGCGGAGCAGCGACTCGAGCGTGCCCTCGCCTCGTCCGCGCACGTGCGTGATCAGCCCGGACGCCGGAACCGGCCGGCCGGCGACCGGGTCGACGCTGAGCAGGACGTCGATCCCGCCCTGCCGGGCCGCCGACTCGAGCGCCGCGGTGAGCTCCCGGGTCAGCCACGCCCGGAGTTCGGCCCGCCGCGGCGCAGGCACGTCGCGGACCCGCTCGGTGACGAGGTTCTTGATCCGCAGCGGCGCCCGGCCGTCCAGCGGAACGCGCGCCCATCCCGGGGGAAGGAGGATCCGGAAGTCGCTGACGGCCCTGGCCGGCGCCGTCACGACACCCGTCCCAGCGGCATGGACCACTGCTGCACGATCTCGGTCCGGTTCGCTCGGTCCACCGCCGCCTGGTCCATCGCGCCCACCGGGTCCACGACGACGCTGTCCTGGAGCAGGACGAAGGACCGGATGTTGATCGCGGCACTCGGACCCGTCACCGCTCCCAGGACGATCGTGTCGGCGAGGCCGGTGAGCGCGGTGAGCTGCGCGCCCTTGCCACCGGCCTGACGGATCCGGTGGATCGCGGACACAGCGTCCGCGATGCCGTCGTCCCCGAATGCCAACCCGCGGGTCAGGCGGGTGCCGGACGAGGCCGCCGCAGCGTCCACGGTCGCCCGGGCAGCCTTTCCTGCGTCGAACAGCACGGGCGAGCGACCGGCGTCGGCGAAGGCCTGCCGGCCCGCGCGTACGGCCCCGATGCGGCCCCCGACCCGCTGCGTCACTCTGAGCAATCCCTGGGCAACCACCGCGACGCCCTTGCCGAGACCGAGAGTGGCCGCACCCGCGAGGTCCCAGAGGGCGTCCTCCAGGGATCCGTTGCCGCTGGCCCACAGATCGAGGCGCACGGCCGCGGAGATCAGGCTCAGGCCACTGCTGGCGGCCAGGAGCGTGCCGACGATCGCGATCCCGGGGCCGAGGACGATGGCGATGACCACCGCGACGATCACCAGCGCCAGCGCGACGATGGAGATGACGTCGAGCACCGCGTCGATCCACCACGCGTTCTCGTCCCACCAGTCGTCTGCCAGGTCATCGCCGCTGCGCCCGGTGCTCAAGATCTCGGCCGCCGCCCTCGCGGCCCGGTCGTAGGACTCGACGGCGAAGAAGTAGTCCCGGCGGGCGGCGGCCAATTCGTCCGCCGCGCCGGCGACCGCCCGCAGGTGCGCCTGCTGCTCCGCACCGGCGGCGCGAAGCTGCTCAGGAGTCGCCCCGGGAGCGGCTGCGTCGGGTGCGGAGTTGCGAAGCGCGCGCTGCGAATCCTCGGCCGCCTGCGCCCGGCGGACAGCGTCGTAGGCCTCGGTCTGCACCCCTTCCAGGGCGGTGGCGAAGAAGGAGAGCGCCTGCGCGGCGGCCTCGTACCGTGCTCGTGCCCGGCCGATGCGGCCGGCCAGGTCTCCTGCCACCTCGACGAAGTTGTCGCCCGCCTCGCTCTTCCACGCCTCCTGCGACGTCGAGGTGAGCTCGGCCAGGTTGGCGGCCTGCGCCTCGATCTCCGCGGCCGTGTCGGCGTACCGCCGGGCCAGGGTGGCGAGCTCATCGGGGTCGCCCGGCACGCTGTTGCGGTGGTCCAGCGGCTCGAAGGAGGCGGGCGCCACCGGGGTGGCGGTCACGGCGCGCACCCCTCGGTCGCGGTCTGGATCGCCTGGGCGAGTTCGTTGTCGACCTGCACGTAGGCGTCATGGCTCTGCGTCGCCGCCTCGTACACCGCCTGGAGCGACTGGAGCAGCTTCTCGCGATTACACGTCCACTCGTCGACGAACTCGCGCAGCTCGTCCAGCAACGCGTTCCGACCGACAGCCGGTTCCGCGTCCTCGACGATCGCCGCCGACCGCTGGAACTCGTGCATGAGCATCCCGAGACCGCCTGCGGTCTCGCGGAGCAGGGGGAGATCGACCACGATGTCCGCCACGCCCGTACCACCTCCTCATTCGATCGCCGCGGAACGTAACCGTTCCGCAGAGAGGAGGTGGCGCACTCACAGCCGCCTGTGGACAACCCCGTCGGGCGCACTCCTCACTAGTCGAACAATCCCGACCAGTCCGGCCAGAAGGGGCCGAAGAAACCCGACCAGTCCGACCAGATGGGATCGCCGACGACGAGGCCGCCGACGACGAGCAGCAACACCGCCCCGAGCAACGACCAGAGCATGAGCAGCCAGAGACCGCCGCTGAAGACCCACAGCGGCGCCGCTCCGGGATGCGCCTTGTTGAGGAGCCGGGTGTTCTTGAACCGTCGTGTCTGCACGGGGAGGCCGCTGGTCTCGAGCAGCTCCACCGGCCACATCTGGTCCATGTGGGCGGCCGCCCGCACCGCACTGCGGGCGAGCACCCGCCCGCTGCCGTCGACCAGCATCAGCCGGAAGACATCGGGGAGCTGCGGATGTCCGGCCTTCACCGGCGGATAGCTCGCACGCAGCAGCCCCGCCACCTCCCCGGGACCGTTTCCCAGCGGCAACTGGACGCGGCGCCGGACGGCGTCGTCCACCCAGGTGACCACGCCGCTCTCGCGGTCGATGGTGAGGGAGCAGTGCGGGATTTTCCGGACGAGCAGCCCCCCGGCCGCGACCGGCTCCGAGCGGAGGACGACGAAGGGGACGTCGGCGTTCCGCATGGGATCGCGCACGCCGTTCGCCAGGGCATCGATCTCCGACAGCAGCCTGTCCGCGCCACCGACGGGGTCGGTGAACGAGGTGGAGAGTGCCCAGACCGCACCTGCCACGGGAACGAGCCAGAGGGCGTGTTCCTGCACCCTCCTCCTCCAACGCCCGGCGCCCACTTGCTGACGCAGACGCACCGCCCCGACGGCAGAGCCCGGCACCGGCTCGATCAGGGGGAGAGCGAGGCGCTGGTCCTCCGGACGGAGGTGGTTCCGCAGCACCTCGTCGATCGCCTGCGCCGCGGGGAGCGCGGGGTCGTGCTCGTACCGGCTGAGGCGGACCGCCGCCGTCGGCTTGGCGTTCGGCCCCAGGCCCGACTGGAAGAACACCCCCACGCACCCGGCGTCCGCGGCGTCCCGCAGCACCGGAACCCACAACCTGGTGAAGCGCTCGGCGCGACCTCGCGACCTCGCGACGTCATGGCGTCGACGTGACGGGCAGCCTCCCGCAGGCCCTGGTCCTCCCAATCCGTCGGAACGTAGGCCCAGATCCTCGAGTGCTCGACGACGAGACCGAGCGGATAGGACTCCATCCGCCTACGGGAGGCGCGGGTTGTCGGGCAGCTCGAGGTCGGGCTTGTCGAGCTCCTCGACGTTGACGTCCTTGAACGTCAGCACCCGGACGTTGCGCACGAAGCGCGCCGGCCGGTACATGTCCCACACCCAGGCGTCGGAGAGCTTCAGCTCGAAGTAGACCTCTCCCCCGGCCTCCCGCACCTGCAGGTCGACCGAGTTGGCCAGGTAGAACCGCCGCTCGGTCTCCACCACGTAGGTGAACTGGCGGACGATGTCCCGGTACTCGCGATAGAGCTGGAGCTCCATCTCGGTCTCGTACTTCTCGAGGTCCTCGGTGCTCATCGGTCCTCGGTGCTCGTCAGGGCTCGGGACTCAGGGCGCATGGCCCCATCATCGACCATGCCGGCCGAACCGGTCACCCGGGCTGTGTACAAGTCGCGGGCGCTGCGCACGTTGACGAACCTCATCCGGTGCTGCGGGCACGGTCCGTGGCGTTCCAGGGCAGCCGTGTGCGCCTCGGTGATGTAGCCCTTGTGCACCGCGAAGTCGTATTCGGGCCACTGCTCGTGCAGCTCCAGCATCATCCGGTCCCGGGTCACCTTGGCCAGCACGGAGGCCGCGGCCACGCAGGCGGCGACGCGGTCGCCCTTCCACACGGCGAGCCCCGGCCGGGCCAGGCCCGGAACCGGGAAGCCGTCGGTCAGCACGTAGTCGGGCCCGGGATCGAGCATCGAGACGGCGCGGCGCAGGGCCTCGATGTTGGTCACGTGCATCCCGCGCTCGTCGAGGTCCTCCACCGGCAGCACGACGACCGACCACGACACGGCGCGCGCGACGATCTCCTCGTATGCCTGGTCGCGGGCGGCCGCGGTGAGCAGCTTGGAGTCCGCGAGACCCGGAACCCTGCCCCGCTTACCGGCGGGAAGGATGCAGGCAGCGGCGACGAGCGGACCGGCGCAGGCCCCGCGGCCGGCCTCGTCGGCACCGGCGATCGCCTCGAAACCCCGCCGCCGCAGGGTGCGCTCCATGTCCCAGAGCGCATCGGGCCGGTCGACGGCGGGAGTGCGCCGGACCGGTGCCGATCGGGTATGGGTGGGTCGGACAGCCATCGCAGCACGACACTACGACGCGCAGCCGACACCGCCGTCGTCCCCCGGACGCACGTCGGGCCGGCCCCTGGGCAGGGGCCGGCCCGAGATGCCGGAGAAGGAAGTGCGGGTGGATCAGATGTCGACGGTGACGTCCGGGGTGGTCGCCTGCGGGGAGTGCGCCCCGCAGGTGCAGCCCGGGCTGCGGGAGGACAGCACCAGCGAGACGGCGTGCGCCCGGTCGCGGGCACCCAGCTTGCGCAGGATGGCCTTGACGTGGCTCTTGACGGTGTCCTCGCTGATGAAGAGGTTGCGGCCGATCGTCCGGTTGGACTGACCCTGCAGCAGCTCGTCCAGGACGTCCTGCTCGCGGCGGGTCAGGGGCACCTCGGGGGTGAACGGCTTGGCGGCCGGCACGTCGGAGGGCTCGACCCGGCGGATCTGCGGGTCCACGACGGTGCGACCGGCGCGGGCGGCCAGGATGGCCCAGCCCAGCAGGGTCGGGGACGTGTTGATCATCAGGTAGCCGCGGATGCCGGCGGCCAGGGCCTCGTTGACCACGCCCGGGTCCTCCGAGGTGGCCAGCGCGATGATGGCCACGCGGGGGAACCGGCGGCGCAGGTCGCGGCAGGCGTTCAGGGTCGCGGCGCGGCCCTGGCCCAGCTCGACCACGACGGCGTCGGGGCGGGCGGACTCGGCCAGCGTGAGAGCGCGGCGCAGCTCGCCGGGGGTGCCGACCGACTGCATGCCGGCGGTCTCGTTGATCATGCTGACCAGCCCCCGACGCAGGACGGGCGCGTCGGCGAGGAGGAGCACGCGGGTGACTCCGCGGGCGGTGCTCGCCATAGGTGCAGACACAACTGACTCCATTTCATTCTCCGGGACCGTGCAATGAATCCATCGGAAGGGTGAAACGGTTGCTTGAATACTTTCTCAGCATTTTTCTCTGCTGGTATGTCGCCGCCGTAATGGTGGGCGCCAGTCACTCGCGCCCCGCGACGACCATTCCGGGCCTACGCCCGGCTAAGCCGAGGTTCGGCGGGCTCGCCGGCGCCGGCGCCAGGCGGTGAGCGGAACTGCGCCGGCCAGGCCCACGAGGTAGGGAACGGCGACCACGGCACCGACCGGCGACGACGTCCCACCGATGGGCACGCCGGTGGCCTCCAGGCCCTGGATGTCCGGGGATTCCAGCACCCCGAAACGGTCGATCGGCCACACGATCAACGACGCCTTGCCGATGACGTCGTCGACACCGATGGTTCCGCCGTACTTGTCGCCCACGTGCTCGCGGGAGTCCGCGGAGGCCGAACGGTGGTCGCCCATCACCCAGAGCCGCCCCTCGGGCACCGTCACCGGGCCGAAGGGGCGCTGCTCGATGGGCATGTTCTCGAAGATGTAGGGCTCGTCCAGCGGCTCGCCGTCCACCGTGAGCCGGCCCTCGACGTCACAGCACTGGACGGTCTGCCCCTCGGTCGCGATCACCCGCTTGACGAAGTCGTCCTCGCTCGGGGGCGCCACCCCCAGGGTGCGGCCCAGCCACAGCATCGCGCCGGTGAACCAGTTCGACGGCTCCTCGACGTCGATCTCCGGGGTCCAGGTGTCCGGACCCTCGAAGACGACGACGTCGCCGGGCTCGGGCTCACCGAACCAGTAGGGCACCTTGTTCACCAGGACGCGGTCACCGGTGCAGCCGGGGCAGCCGTGCAGCGTCTGCTCCATCGATCCCGACGGGATGAAGAACGCCTGGACGAAGAACGTCTTGACCACCAGGGCCAGGACGAAGGCGACCAGCAGCAGCACCGGGAGCTCCCGGAGCAGCGAGTTCTTCTTCTTGGCCTTGCGGCCCGTCGACGCATCGTCGGCGCCCGCGTCGCCACCGCGCTCGTCGTCGGGCTCGTCGTCCCCGGGAACGACATCGGCGGGCCCCCCGGGCCGGTCGCTGCTCATCAGGAGTCAGCGTACGGCGCGGGGAACCCGCCGAGTTCCAGCCGGTCGTGCCGGCTGTCAGGCGTGTTGCCGGAGGTCAGCGCGAGATCGGCTCGCGCTTCTCCTTGATCTTGGCGGCCTTGCCGCGCAGCTCGCGCAGGTAGTAGAGCTTCGCGCGACGCACGTCACCGCGGGTGACGACCTCGATCTTCTCGACGACGGGGGTGTGCACCGGGAAGGTGCGCTCGACCCCGACACCGAAGCTGACCTTGCGCACCGTGAAGGTCTCCCGGACGCCACCGCCCTGACGGCGGATGACGACACCCTGGAAGACCTGGACGCGCGAGCGGTTGCCCTCGATGACGCGGACGTGCACCTTGACGGTGTCACCCGGGCGGAACGAGGGGATGTCGTCGCGCAACGAGTCGGCGTCGAGTGCGTCCAGGGTGTTCATCTCGGCAAGTCCTCAGTCTCAGGTGGCTCGTTCTCGGTTCGGACAGCGGAACGCCCCGGCTGTCCGTTCCGGGGAGCTGCGGCTCCACGGGGAGCTCCCGACAGCGGTCCCGTCGGTCAGCAGCGACTCTCTACTGTGCCACATCCTCAGTCGACGATGCGCGGGGGCCCCGTCCACGGGCCGGTCCGCAGCTCCGCCAGCAAGGCGGGCAGATCACGCGGCACCAGGGCCTCCGGGGTGCTCAGCAGCTCGTCGGCCGTCCACCACCGGTGCGGCTCGTCGGCCAGGATCTCGAGCTCGGTCAGGGCGCCCGGCACGACCTCGTGGACGACGTCGCGCAGCACGAAGAAGGCCTCGCGGGTGTCGAACAGGTAGGGCCCGAACGGCCCGACGTGCCGGCGCAGCCACACCGGGCCCTCCAGCGCGGCCGGCTCGACGCCGAGCCCGATCTCCTCGGCCAGCTCCCGGACCGCGGCGGCACGCAGCGTCTCATCGCCCTCCACTCCCCCGCCGGGCGTGTACCAGAACAGCACCTCGCCGGGCGGCACGGAGGGATCGGGCAGGCGGGCACCCAGGAGCAGCACGCGGCCGGCCGGATCGAGGACGACGACGCGCGCCGTCGACCGCTGGACCGGCCGGTCAGTCACCGGCCAGCGCCGTCCGTTCGGAATCGGTGAGCGAGCCCTCGGGCAGGGCGGCGAGCAGGTCCGGACGGCGGGTGGCGGTGCGCCGCAGCGACTCCCCGCGCCGCCAGCGGTCGATGGCCGCGTGGTCACCGGACAGCAGCACCGGCGGCACCTCGTGGCCCCGCCAGGTCGCCGGCCGCGTGTACGAGGGCCCCTCGAGGAGACCGTCGGCGTGCGAGTCGAACTCCGCGGACTCCCGGTTGCCCAGGACGCCCGGGATCAGCCGGGTGACGGCCTCGGTCATGACCAGCACCGCGGACTCTCCACCGGCCAGCACGTAGTCGCCGATGGAGACCTCGGAGACCGGCCCGGCGTCGGCGGCCCAGTCCGCGACCCGCTGGTCGATCCCCTCGTACCGGCCGCAGGCGAAGACCAGACCGGGCTCGGCGGCCCACTCGACCGCCATCGCGTGGGTGAACGGGCGACCGGCGGGCGTCGGCACCACCAGGCGGGTGCCAGGCGGTCGGACGGCGTCGAGCGCACGACCCCACGGCTCGGGCTTCATCACCATCCCGGGGCCGCCTCCGTAGGGGGCGTCGTCGACGGTGCGGTGCACGTCGTCGGTCCACTGCCGGAGGTCGTGCACGCCCACGCTCACCAGGCCGCGTTCGATGGCCTTGCCGAGCAGCGACTGCCGCAGCGGCGCCAGGTACTCCGGGAAGATCGTCAGGACGTCGATCCGAAAGGGCTCGCGCTGCGTCGTCGGTTCGCTCCCGCGGGCCGCTCCGCTCCTCGCCCGTTCCTCGCTGCGATGCTCACGCCCCTGCTCGCTCACAGGTCGAGCAGCCCCTCGGGCGGGTCGATCACCACGAACCCGCCGGCGACGTCGACGGTCGGCACGATCGCCGAGACGAACGGGATCAGCGCCTCGGGAGCGCCCGTGCGGCGGACGACCAGCAGGTCCTGAGCCTCGTGGCGGACGGCGGTGATGTCGCCGATCACCGAGCCGTCGGTCAGCCGCGCGCTGAGGCCGACCAGCTGGTGGTCGTAGTAGGAGTCCGGCTCCTCGATCTCCGGCAGGTCCGCGACGGGGACCAGCAGGAGGGTGTTGCGCAGCGCGTCCACGGACTCGCGGACGTCGAAGACGGCGCCCGTCGGATCGGCGAGCTGCAGCAGCAGCGTGCCGCTGTGCCAGCGCTTGTCGACGATCGTCAGCGGGCCGCGCTCCGGCGGATCGGTCAACAGCACCGCGCCGGGGGCGAAACGGAGGTCGGGGTCGTCGGTGCGCACCTCGACGGTGGCCTGACCACGGACACCGTGGGGCCGGCCGATGCGGCCGACCACCACGGTGTCGGTGGATTCGTTCTCTGTGCTCACGTGCTGGTGCTCAAGGAGCCGTGCTCAGCGCCCGTCGGTGTCGACGACGTCGACCCGCAGGCCCCGTCCGCCGACACCGGTCATCACCTGGCGCAGCGCCTTCGCGGTGCGCCCGCCACGGCCGATGACCTTGCCGAGATCCTCGGGGTGGACCCGGATCTCGAGGGTCTTGCCGCGGCGGTTGGTGAGCAGGTCGACGGTGACGTCGTCGGGGTTGTCGACGATGCCCTTGACCAGGTGCTCGAGCGCTTCTTCGAGCACGTCTTACTCGGCCGGCGTCTCGGCCGGAGCGGCCTCGGCCGCGGGAGCGGTGTCGGCGGCCGGAGCAGCGTCGGCGGCCGGAGCGTCGGCCGGAGCCTCGGCAGCGGCGGCCTTCTTCGGAGCGGCCTTCTTCTTGGCGGTGGTCGCCTCGGTGGTCGGCTCGTCCATGCCTGCGCGGACGGCGGCCTCGTAGAGGGCCTTCTTGTCCGGCTTGGGCTCCTTGACCTTCATCGGCGCGGGAGCGGGCTCGCCCTTGAACTTCTGCCAGTCACCGGAGACCCGGAAGATGGCGGCGACGGCCTCGGTCGGCTGCGCGCCGACACCCAGCCAGTACTGCGCGCGCTCGGAGTCGACCTCGATGAACGAGGGGTCCTCCTTGGGGTGGTACTTGCCGATCGTCTCGATCGAACGACCGTCACGCTTGGTGCGGGCGTCGGCGACGACGATGCGGTAGTACGGCGCGCGCATCTTGCCCAGGCGCATGAGCTTGATCTTGGTGGCCACGGTGTGTGGTGTTCTCCTCGAACGCAGTGTGGTTGCTCGCCGGACGGCGTGTGGGGGTACGCCGGGGCGGAGCGATGGACACGCGCGGGCATGGTGAGAGGGCCGCACCCGACGTGTTCGCCCAGTCATTGTGCCAGAAGAAGCAGAAGGACCTCACTGCCCCCCACGCCTCGCCAGCTCGCCGCGGGCCCCTGCAGCGAGGCCGGACCCGGGCGGGGCCGAGAGCTAGTCGTCGGACCCGACCAGGAAGCCGCCCCAGCCGTCGTAGGTGCCGCCGTGCCGGTTCACGATGGCGACGATCTCGCGGGTGAACGCGGCCGCGGTGGCGTGGTCCACCGCGGTCATCGAGCTGAACTCCAGCCAGACCGTGAGCCACCGCCGGTAGACCCCGTCGACGCGGTAGCCCGCTGCGACCAGCTCCTCCCCCGCCGCCTCCGCCGCCTTCCGGCTGCGGAACCCGGCGAGGTGGTCGATCGGCCGCGGCGCGTGCACCTGGTCGCCGAGCTCCAGGTTGCGCTCGACCACCTGGGCGCTCAGCGCCAACTGCTCCTCGACGCCCCTGGCCATGCGGGTCAGCCGCGGACGGCGGAGAGGACCCGCGCGGCGGCGTCGCCGACCGGGATCTCCTCGCGCTCGCCGGACCGGCGGTCGCGCAGCTCCAGCACGCCGTCGACCAGCCCGCGGCCCACGGTGACGATCGTCGGCATGCCGAGCAGCTCGGCGTCCTTGAACTTCACGCCGGGGCTGACCTTGGGCCGGTCGTCGTAGAGCACGGTCAGGCCGGCGGCCACGAGCTCGGCCGCCAGGGCCTCGGCCGCCTCGAACACGGCGGCGTCCTTGCCGGTGGCGACGAGGTGCACGTCGGCCGGGGCGACCGAGCGCGGCCACACCAGGCCGAGTTCGTCGTGGGTGGACTCGGCGATGGCGGCGACGGCGCGGGAGACGCCGATGCCGTAGGAGCCCATGGTGACCGTGACGAGCTTGCCGTTCTCGTCGAGCACCTTCAGGCCCAGCGCCTCGGCGTACTTGCGGCCGAGCTGGAAGATGTGGCCCATCTCGACACCGCGGGCGAGCTCGAGCGGGCCCGAGCCGTCGGGAGCGGGGTCACCGGCCAGCACCTCGGCGGCCTCGATCACGCCGTCCCAGGTGAAGTCACGGCCGGCGACGAGGTCGAAGACGTGCTTGCCGGGCGCGTTGGCGCCGGTGATCCAGCGGCTGCCCGATACGACGCGGGGGTCGACCAGGTAGCGGATCTTCGATTCGCTCTCGGCGCCGAGCACCTGCGGGCCGATGTAGCCCTTCACCAGGGCCGGGTGCTTGTCGAAGTCGGCGAACGCCTCCACCTCGGCCGGGGAGACCTGCGCCTCCAGCCGCTTCAGATCGACCTCGCGGTCGCCGGGTAGGCCGATGACCAGCGGTTCGCGGCTGCCGTCGGGGTGCACGAGGGTGACGACGACGTTCTTCAGCGTCTGCGCCGCCGTGTAGCCGGCGTCGGGGAAGAGCACGTTCGCGACGGCGACCAGCGTCTCGATGGTCGGGGTGTCGGGGGTGTTCTCGACGTGCGCCTCGGGCAGGCCGTCGAACGGGATCGCCTCGGGAACGACGGTGGAGACGGCCTCGACGTTGGCCGCGTAGCCGCCGGGCGAGCGGACGAAGGTGTCCTCGCCGATCGCGGTCGGGTGCAGGAACTCCTCGCTCTTGGACCCGCCCATCGCGCCGGACATCGCCGACACGATCACGTACTCCAGGCCGAGTCGGTCGAAGATCCGGATGTAGGCGGCGCGATGCGCGGCGTAGCTCTTGTCCAGCCCCGCGTCGTCGACGTCGAAGGAGTAGCTGTCCTTCATCGTGAACTCGCGACCGCGGAACAGCCCGGCCCGGGGCCGCGCCTCGTCCCGGTACTTGGTCTGGATCTGGTAGAGCGAGACCGGCAGGTCCTTGTAGGAGCCGTAGAGGTCCTTCACCAGGAGCGTGAACATCTCCTCGTGCGTGGGGCCGAGCAGGAAGTCGTTGCCGCGACGGTCCTGGAGGCGGAAGAGGTTGGGGCCGTACTCGGTCCACCGGTTCGTCGCCTCGTACGGCTCGCGCGGCAGCAGCGCCGGGAAGTGCACCTCCTGCGCTCCCATCGCGTCCATCTCCTCGCGGACGATGCGCTCGACGTTGCGGAACACGCGGAAGCCCAGCGGCAGCCAGGTGAAGCCACCGGGCGCGGCGCGACGGATGTAGCCACCGCGCGCGAGCAGCCGGTGGCTGGGGACCTCGGCATCGGCCGGGTCGTCGCGCAGGGTGCGCAGGAAAAGGTTCGACATCCGCAGGAGCACGGAGGAAGTCTCCCAGGTACGGGCCACCCGTTATCGGCGGGCCGTCGGATGTCAGCCGATGACGTACTCCCCCGCACCCAGGCGGAACTTCGGGAGGGGAAGCCCTGCCTCGCGGTGGATCGTCATCAGGACGGCGACGACGTGGACCACGAGCTGCCAGGCACCGGCCTCCTCGTCGACGAACGCCTCCGCCAGCCAGTCCGCCCGGACTGTGTACATCTGCACGCCATCCCTCCCCCGGGGGCGAAGCCGGCGTCGAAGCTGTCGAAGCCGCCGCCGATGGCGATCCAGTTGTAGGTCACGACATCGCCGATGCGCTCAGGCCGGCTCGGGCACTCCGCCCGGATCGCCGCCGGGGTCGTCGGGCGAGGCCTCGATCGGCGGGGGCGGCAACGTGTCCGGGGTGTCGGGCAGCAGCTCGCCCGGGTCGTCGGGCGCCGGCTCGTTCGGGTCGATCAACGGATCCGGTTCTGGCAGTGGCTCGACCATGGCAGCAGTCAACCAGCGCGACCTCGTCACTGCACCCCTGGTGAGAGGCCCGGGGTCTGTGTCGGAGGGCCCGCGGTGCGGCTCCCCCTCGCTAGCATCCAGCGACGTCCGAGATGTGTCGCCACCCCCGTCGCGGGGCCGCGTCTGGAAGCGAGGTGCCCGTGAGTCGGGACCGCCATCAGGAGGACGCCCCCTCCGGCCGCCCGCTGCCCCCGCGCCTCGATCCGCGCGCCGGCCTACCGCCGCGATCCCGGGGCGGCGGCACGCCCGCCGGGCCGGCGCCGCCGGCCCGACGAGGCCGCCGGGCCGTGGGCGCCGGCCGCGCGGTCGCCGCCGTGCTGTCAGCGGTGCTGCTCGCCGGCTCCGGCTGGGGCTGGTACCTGGGCCAGGTCGCCGACGCGACGGTCAACCGGACCGACGCCATCCCGAACGAGGGGAACGAAGGCGACGGCGAGGCGATGAACCTGCTGCTGGCGGGCAACGACAGCCGCAGCGACCTGACCGAGGAGCAGCTCGCGGAGCTCAACGCCGGCACCGACTCCGGCGTCAACACCGACACGATGATCCTGGTGCACGTGCCCGCCGACGGATCCGGCGCGTCGTTCGTCTCGTTCCCCCGCGACTCCTACGTGGAGATCCCCGGCCATGGCGAGGACAAGCTCAACGCCGCCTACTCCTACGGCTATCACGGGGTGGAGGACTCGGCGTCGGAGAGCGAGCGCCAGGCCGCCGGGGCCCAGCTCCTGGTCCAGACGATCAGCCGGCTCTCCGGTCTGGAGATCGACCACTACGCCGAGGTCGACCTGCTCGGCTTCTTCAACCTGACCTCGGTCGTGGGCGGGGTCGAGGTGAACCTCTGCGAGGCCGTCGACGACTCGTTCTACTCCGGCGCGGTGTTCCCCGCGGGCAAGCAGACGATCAGCGGGGCCGACGCGCTCAAGTTCGTCCGGCAGCGGCACGGTCTGCCGCGGGTGGACATCGACCGGATCGTCCGCCAGCAGGTCTTCATCGCCGGGGTGCTCCGCAAGATGCTCTCCGACGAGGTGCTGCTCGACCTGGGCAAGCAGCGCGAGCTGGTCCAGGCCGCCGCCGACTCGCTCACCGTCGACGAGAACCTCGACCTGCTCCAGCTGGCCGAGCAGATGCAGTCGGTCACCGCCGAGGCCATCGAGTTCCGGACCATCCCGATCGTCAACCCCGACGGCCGGGACGAGGAAGGCCGCTCGATCGTGGAGCTCGATGACGTCGAGACGCTGCACACCTTCTTCGCGGAGCTGTCGGCCGAGCCCGAGGAATCGGCACCCGAGGGCGGTGCGCCGGAGCCCGCCGACCCGTCCGAGGTCTCCGTGGCGGTGTTCAACGGCTCGGGCATCAGCGGGCTCGCCGCATCGGCGCGCGACGAGCTGGAGACGGGTGGCTTTACCGTCGCCTCCGCCGGCAACGCCGCCTCCTCCGACCTGGAGAGGACCGAGATCCGGCACGCCGCCGGCGACGAGGCACTGGCCGCCGGGCTCGCCGCCGTCGTCCCCGGCGCCGTCGTCACGGTTGCCGACGACGCGACGCCGGGCACCGTGCAGCTCGTCCTGGGCTCGGACTTCAACGGCATCGGACAGGCTCCGGACGCGGAGTCCCCGGCCGCACCGGCGGCCGGGGACGAGGCCCGGACGGCCGCGGACACCGGCTGCATCTACTGAGGCGCTCGGGGCGGAGCAGCGAGAACGTACAGCGGCTGTAGTGAACCGTCAGGCGACGACCCGGCCGCGCAGGATCGTTCGCTGCGGTCGCTGTAGCGCATCGAGGTCCGCACGCGGGTCGGTCTCGTAGACGACGACGTCGGCCTGCGCTCCCTCCTCGATGCCGCGCAGACCCAGCCACTCCCGGGCCTTCCACGAGCCGGCCGCCAGTGCGTCCTCGGCGGGGATGCCCGCCTCGCAGAGCGCGCGGATCTCGTCGCCGATCACGCCGTGGTCGATGCCGCCGCCCGCGTCGGTGCCGGCGAACACCGGCACACCGGCCTCGAACGCGGCCCGCACCACCGCACCGGAGTGCGCGTAGAGCCGCCGCATCGTGCTGGCGTAGGTCGGGAACTTCTTCTCCCCCGCATCGGCGAAGCCCGGGAAGTTCTCCACGTTCACCAACGTCGGGACGACGGCGGTGCCCCGGCGGGCCATCTCGCCGATCAGCTCCTCGGTGAGCCCGGTGCCGTGCTCGATGCAGTCGATGCCGGCCTCGATGAGCGCCGGCAGGGCGTCGGTGCCGAAGGTGTGCGCGGTGACCCGGGCGCCCTCCTCGTGCGCGGCCGTGATCGCCGCGGCCACGACGTCGGCTGGCCACTCGGGCGCCAGGTCGCCGACCGAGCGGTCGATCCAGTCCCCCACGAGCTTCACCCAGCCATCACCTCGGCGGGCCTGGATCCGGGTCTGCTCGACCAGGTCCTCGGGCTCGATCTCGATGCCGAGCCCGGGAATGTACCGGCGGGTGCGCGCGATGTGCCGTCCGGCCCGGATGATCGTCGGCAGGTCGGGCTCGTCGTCCAGCGCCCGGGTGTCCACCGGGGAACCGCAGTCGCGCAGGGCCAGCACCCCGGCGTCCCGCTCGGTGAGCGCCTGCGCCCGGGCCTCGGCGAGGTCCTCGGCGTGACCGCCGCCGCGCAGGATCCCGACGTGGCAGTGTGCGTCCACCAGGCCGGCGATCAGCCAGCCGCCGCGGCTGACCGTCTCCGCGCCGGGCACCGGCTCGAACGTGAACCGCCCGTCGCGCACCCAGACATCACGGTGCTCCCCCTCGGGGAGCACCACACCGGCGAGGTGGAGCGCGGGCGCCGTCATTTGCCCTGGTCGTCCTTGAACTGGTCGAAGTTCAGCTTGCTGAGATCCGGCAGCCCCTGGCCCGGGGGAAGCCCGGGCATCCCGCCGCCGAAGGGGTTGCCGCCACCGGGGAACCCGGCGCCCGGCGGGAGGCCGGGCGCGCCCACGGGGCGCCGGGCGGGACCACCCTTGGCCTTGCCGCCCTTGCCCTTCTTGCCCTTGCCGCGCGCCGCCTGCGCCTGCTGCTGCCGGCCGCGCTGCTTCTTCGACATGGGGCCCATGCCCGGCAGGCCCATGCTGCCGGCCATCTGGCTCATCATCTTCTGGGCCTGCGCGAAGCGCTCCAGCAGCTGGTTGACGTCGGTGACGCTGCGGCCGGAGCCGTTGGCGATGCGCACCCGCCGCGAGGCGTTGATGACCTTGGAGTTGACCCGCTCCTCCGGCGTCATCGACCGGATGATCGCGGTGATCCGGTCGAGCTCGCGGTCGTCGAGCTGCTTGAGCTGTTCCTTCATCTGACCGGCCCCGGGCAGCATGCCGAGCAGGTTGGCGATCGGGCCCATCTTGCGGATGGCGATCATCTGCTCGAGGAAGTCCTCGAGCGTGAAGCCCTCACGGGAGGCGAGCTTGCCGGCCATGCGCTCGGCCTGGTCGGCGTCGAAGGTCTTCTCGGCCTGCTCGATGAGGGTGAGCACGTCGCCCATGCCGAGGATGCGCGAGGCCATCCGCTCGGGGTGGAAGACGTCGAAGTCGGTGAGCTTCTCGCCGGTGGAGGCGAACATGATCGGCTGGCCGGTCACGTGCCGCACCGAGAGCGCGGCACCACCGCGGGCGTCGCCGTCGAGCTTGGTCAGGACGACGCCGGAGAACCCGACACCCTCCTGGAACGCCTGGGCGGTGTTGACCGCGTCCTGGCCGATCATCGCGTCGACGACGAACAGCGTCTCGTCCGGCCGGACGGCGTCACGGATGTCGGCCGCCTGCTGCATCAGCTCGGCGTCGATGCCCAGCCGGCCGGCGGTGTCGACGACGACGACGTCGTGCATGGTGCGGCGGGCGTGCTCGATCGAGTCGCGGGCCACCTGCACCGGATCGCCCACGCCGTTGCCGGGCTCCGGGGTGAACGCGTCGACGCCGGCCTGGCCGGCCACGATCGCGAGCTGGTTGACCGCGTTGGGGCGCTGCAGGTCGGCGGCGACGAGCAGCGGGGTGTGCCCCTGCTCCTTGAGCCACCGGCCGAGCTTCCCGGCGAGCGTCGTCTTACCGGCACCCTGCAGACCGGCCAGCATGATCACCGTCGGCGACTGCTTGGCCAGCCGGATGCGCCGGGTCTCGCCACCGAGGATCCCGATGAGCTCCTCGTTGACGATCTTGATGACCTGCTGCGCCGGGTTCAGCGCCTGCGAGACGTCGGCGCCGCGGGCACGCTCCTTGACGGCGTCGATGAAGGCCCGCACCACCGGCAGCGCGACATCCGCCTCCAGCAGCGCGATGCGGATCTCTCGCGCGGTCGCGTCGATGTCGGCGTCGGAGAGCCGACCCTTGCCCCGCAGGCCGGTGAAGACCTTGTCGAGGCGGTCGGAGAGGGTCTCGAACACAGCACGTCCTCAGCAGTCACGGGCGCGGGCTCGCCGCGCCACCTGTCCCCCAGCGTATCCAGGGAGCCGCGGGACCGTTCAGGCCGCGCGCGCCGCGGCGGCGGCCGGCAGCACAGCGGCGTCGCCGGTCACGATCGCCGTCCCGCAGTCGGCGCAGGCCCACTCCGGGCACTCCGCGCCGCCCTCGGTGTGGCCGTCGACGCAGGGCGGCTGCACGAACTCCGTGTCGTCCCCGCAGGTGGGGCAGGGCCACTGGCTGACGCTCACGCGGCGCTCCTCTCGGCAGTCGGGACCAGTTCGTCCCGATCGACTCCGACGCTCGCACGGACCTCCGACAGAACGGCGGAGGTCAGGAGGCCGTGTCGGCCCCCACCGCCACCGCGCCCCCGCCGCGGGTGGCCGCCGCCAGGGCGGAGTCCACCCGTTCGCGCTGCACCGGGTCGACCGGGGAGCCGGAGGGGTTGCACACGTAGAAGCAGTCGACCGCGTCGCCGCCGAGGGTCTCGATGCGGGCGCCGGTCACGTCCAGCCCCTCCCCCGCGATCGCCGCCGTCAGCCGGTAGAGCAGGCCGGCCCGGTCGCCCGCCCGCACCTCCACGATGCCGGTGGCCAGCCCGCTCACCTCGGCGTTGTGCCACGAGATCCGAGGCGGTGCGGCCCGGCCGTCCTGGCGGTAGTCGGCCTCCCGCTGCCGCAGTCGCTCGGCCAGCGGCAGCGTGCCGTCCAGCGCGGCGCGCATGCCGTCGGCGAGGATCTCGGGCACCGGCGCCCGGCCGAAGCGGGGCCGCACCGCGAAGACCCCGGTGCCGTAGCCGTCCACCACGGTCATGTTCGCCGCTCGGACGTCGAGCTGGTTGAGCGCCAGCACGCCCGCGCAGGTGCTGAGCAGCCCCGGCCGGTCGGGTGCGCCGATCGTCACCTGCTGCCCGTCGGCGACGTCCTCGATGCCCACGGTGACCGCACCGCTGGCGCCCGCCACCTGCGCGGTGAACTGCGGCTCCGTCGGGTGCAGCACCGGCTCGGGCTCCTCGACGACGGTGCCCCCGATCTCCCCCTGCACCCGCGCGACGAGCGCCGCCACCAGGTGCGCCTTCCAGGGCGACCAGGCCGATGCGCTCGTGGCGGCGCCGTCGGCCTGGGCCACCGCGTGCAGGAGCTGCAGCACCGAGGCGTCCCGGCCGATGGTGTCGGCGACCCGCTCGATGGTCGCCGGGTCGTCGATGTCGCGCCGGGTGGCGGTGGCCGGCAGCAGGAGGTGGTGGCGCACGAGGGTCCCCAGCACGGCGACGTCGGGCGGCGAGAACCCCATGCGCGTCGCGATCTCGGCGGCCACCGGCTCACCGACCACGCTGTGGTCGCCGGGATAGCCCTTCCCGATGTCGTGCAGCAGCGACCCGACGAGGAGCAGATCGGGACGGTCGACGTCGCGGGTGAGCTCGCTGGCCGCGGCGGCGGCCTCCACGAGGTGCCGGTCGACGGTGAAGCGGTGCCAGGGGTGGCGCTGCGGCAGCGAGCGCACGCGGTCCCACTCCGGCAGCATCCGCGAGAGCAGCCCCTCCTGGTCCAGCTGCTCCAGTACCCGGACGGCCGACCGGCCGCTGGCCAGGATCCGGAGGAACGACCAGCGGGCCTCCGGAGGCCAGGGCTCGGGAAGCGGCGGGCTGTGCACCGCGAGCACCTTGAGCGTGTACGGCGAGAGCAGCAGGTCGGCCCGGGCCGCCGCGGCGGCGGCGCGCAGCACCAGGCCCGGGTCGGCGGCCGGCCGCGCGTCGCGGGCGAGCACCACCTCGTCGCCCTGCCGGACGACGCCCTCGGCCAGCGGCTCCCGCCGGACCCTGCGGTACCGACCCCGGGGACGCCGCACGAGCGCAGCCTCGGTCCGGCGCCACGTCTCGTCGGCGATGAAGGCCAGCCGTCGCCCGGCGAGGCTCACCTCGCGCAGCAGGACGTCCTCGTCGGCCAGCCCGAGCGCGTCGGCGACGGCGCGTTGCTCCTGCCGGACCAGGACGTCGCCGGCCCGCCCGCTGCGGGCACGCAGCTCGTCCCGGACGTCGAGCAGGAAGGCGTAGGCCTGCTCGGCCTCCGCGCTCGGCTCGTCGGCCACCTGCGCGGCGGCCGCCGCACGCAGCACCTGCCCCTCGCGCAGGCCGCCGTAGGCCTCCTTGAGGTCGGGCTCCAGCAGGAAGGCCAGCTCGCCGAGCCGGGAGGCGCGCTCCTGACGGAGGTCGCGCAGCTGCGGCAGGAGCCGCGACGCGTGCTGCCGCCAGCTGGCCAGCGTCGCGGTGCGCAGCCGGGCGGCGAGCTCGGCGTCGCCGGCGACCAGCCGGGCGTCGAGGAGGCCGAGGCCCGCCTTGGCGTCGGTCGAGGCGACGGTGACCGCCTCGGCGACCGAGCGGACGGAGTGGTCCAGGCGCTGACCGGCATCCCAGACGGGGTACCAGAGCGCGTCGGCGATCGCCGCGATCTCCGGTCGGCCCTCGTGCACGAGCACCAGGTCGAGGTCGCCGTACGGCGGCAGCTCCCGGCGGCCGAGGCTCCCGACCGCCACGAGCGCGAGCCCGTCGGTCCCGGTCCTCGGGGGCGGACTCCCGCGGCGCGGCTTCGGCGGAGGCGTGCCGCCGACCGCCTCGGCGAGCAGTCCCGCCAGCCAGGCGTCCAGCGTCGCGACCCGCTCGGCACGGCTCATCCGCGGCAGCGCCTCGGTGTCCAGCACGACTCCCCCTCGAAGTGGTCCAACGTGGATGGGTGGGACGTCGCCAGAAACGAGGACACCGGCCGAGGAGCGGGTGATCCGCTCCCCGGCCGGCGTGCTCAGTTGCTCGTCCGGCTGGTGTTACAGAGCGTCGTCGCCGCGCTCCCCGGTACGGACGCGGACGATCTCGTCGATCGTCGTCACCCACACCTTCCCGTCACCGATCTGGCCGGTGGAGGCCGCCTCGACGACCGCGTCGACCACACGGGCGGCGTCGACCTCGCCGACGACCACCTCGATGCGCACCTTGGGGACGAAGTCCACCTGGTACTCCGCACCGCGGTAGACCTCGGTGTGGCCGCGCTGACGGCCGAAGCCCTGGACCTCGCTCACGGTCAGGCCGGCGATGCCGATCAGCTCGAGGGCGTTCTTGACGTCGTCGAGCTTGAACGGCTTGACGATCGCGGTGACGAGCTTCATGCCTTCATCCCTTCCGTGCTCCGGGCCTCGGCACGCGCCTGGCCGGCCAGTGGTGCGGTGGACCCGCTGCTGCCGAGCGAGGCGAAGTCGTAGCCCGACTCCGCGTGCACGACGTTGTCGATGCCGGTGATCTCGTCCTCCTCGTCGATCCGGAAGCCCATCGTCTTCTGGATGACGATGCCGATGACCAGCGTAAGGAAGAAGGAGAAACCGAGAACCGCCAGCGCACCGAGGACCTGCTTCCAGAGCTGGTCGACGCTGCCGCCGAAGAACAGGCTCTCCACGCCGGCCGGGGCGTCGGGGTCGGCCACGAAGCCGATGGCGATGGTGCCCCAGAGCCCACCGACGAGGTGGACGCCGACGACGTCGAGCGAGTCGTCGTAGCCCAGCTTGTACTTCAGGCCCACGGCCAGGGCGCAGAGCGCACCGGCGACGGCGCCGACGACGATCGCGCCGACCGGCGAGACCGCGGAACAGGCCGGGGTGATGGCGACCAGACCGGCGACGACACCGGAGGCGGCGCCCAGCGAGGTCGAGTGACCGTCGCGCAGCTTCTCCACCAGCAGCCAGCCCAGCGTGGCCGCGGCGGTCGCGACGAGGGTGTTGACCCAGGCCACCGCCGCGGTGTTGTTGGCCGCGAGGGCGGAGCCGGCGTTGAAGCCGAACCAGCCGAACCACAGCAGCCCGGCGCCGATCATGACCAGCGGCAGGTTGTGCGGGCGCATCGCCTCGCGGCCGAAGCCGCGACGCTTCCCGAGCACCAGGGCGAGGGCCAGGCCCGCGGCACCGGCGTTGATGTGCACCGCGGTGCCACCGGCGAAGTCGATCGCCTCGAGGTTGTTCGCGATCCAGCCGCCGACGTGCTCGTCGAGGCTGAAGTCGAAGACCCAGTGCGCGACCGGGAAGTAGACGACGGTCGCCCAGACGCCGGCGAACACCATCCACGCGCCGAACTTGGCGCGGTCGGCGATGGCACCGGAGATCAGCGCGACGGTGATGATGGCGAAGACGGCCTGGAAGCCGACGAACGCCATGACGGGCAGCCCACCCTCCTCGCCGGTGGTGTCCTCCATCAGGCCCTTGAGGCCGAAGTACTGGGTCGGGTCGCCGAGCAGTCCGGCCCCGAGGTCGTCGCCGAAGGCGATCGAGTAGCCGTAGAGCACCCAGAGCACGCTGATCAGCGCCAGCGCCCCGAAGCTCATCATCATCATGTTCAGCACGCTCTTGGCGCGGACCATGCCGCCGTAGAAGAGCGCGAGGCCGGGGGTCATCAGCAGCACGAGCGCCGCGCTGGTGAGGATCCAGGCGGTGTCGCCGGTGTTCACCACGGCTACCTCCTGAGGTGTTCGGGGCCGCGGCGCGACCCGTGTCGAGTGGCGTTCACCGTGCCGGGACGGTGTTTCCACCGACGACCGCGCCAGGTTTCGGTCCGGTGAACTCCGCTGCGCGTGTCCCGCCGCTTCGTTGCGGGAGTGTTGCGCCGGGGGGCGGACGGCCTCCCGCCCGACCCAGTTGCGAACGATGTGCAATAAGGTCGACGCCGTGCACGTCCCAGATGGATTCCTCGATCCGGCCACTTCTCTCGCCACCGGCGCGCTCGCCGCGGGCACCGTCGCCCTGGCGCTGCGCAAGGCGCGCGCCGAGCTCGACGACCGCACCGCGCCCCTCGCCGGGCTGACGGCGGCCTTCGTCTTCGCCGGGCAGATGCTCAACTTCCCGATCGCGGCGGGCACCAGCGGGCACCTGATCGGTGCCGTCCTCACCGCCGTCCTGGTCGGACCGTGGACCGCGGTGCTGTGCATGACCGCGGTCCTGCTCGTGCAGGCCGTGCTCTTCGCCGACGGCGGCATCACCGCGCTGGGCACCAACGTGACCCTGATGGGCCTGGTGGCGGTCGTCGTCGGTTACGGCGTGTTCCGCGGGCTGAGCGCGGTGCTGCCCCGCACCCGCACCGGGGTGCTGGCCGCGACCGGCGTCGCCGCCTTCCTCTCGGTGCCAGCCTCCGCGCTCGCCTTCGTGGGGCTGTTCGCCCTCGGCGCCACCGTCGACGTACCGATGGGCGCGGTCGTCTCCGCGATGACCGGCGTCCACCTGCTCATCGGCATCGGCGAGGCGGCCATCACCGTCGCGGTCGTCGGCGCGGTGCTGGCCGTCCGGCCCGACCTCGTGCACGGCGCCCGCGGACTGCGCACCAGCGCCCTGCTCGAGGACCGTCGTCCCGCCGCTGCCGGAGCGACCCGATGACCCGCCGGGGCCGCACCCTCTGGATCGTCGGCGTCGCCGTCGCCCTGCTCGTCGCCGGGTTCGTGAGCTGGTACGCCAGCGGCTCCCCCGACGGCCTCGAGTGGGCCGCCGAGGAGGCCGGCTTCGCGCACACCGCCGAGGACAGCGCCGTGGCGGGGTCGCCGTTCGCCGACTACCTCTGGAACGGCGAGGAGAACCGGCTGTCGGCCGGGGCCGCCGGCGTCGTGGGCGTGCTGCTGACCCTCGCCCTCGCCGGCGGCGTCACCTGGCTGCTGCGCCGCCGCGGCACCACCACCACCGGCCAGAACTGACGTGGGAGCGGGCCACGGGGGTGCCCTCACGGCCCGCTACCTCCCCGGCAGCACCGTCGTCCACCGCCTGGAGCCGCATCCCAAGCTCGTCGCGGTGCTCGCCTTCGCGCTGGTCGTCGTCAGCACGCCGGTGCACGCACCGTGGGCGCCGGCCGCCTACGCCGGCTACCTGCTCGCGGTCCTCGGCGCGGCCGCGCTGGCCGGGGTGGGCCCAGGCCGGCTGGTGCGGGGGCTGGTCGTCGAGGTGCCGTTCGTGGCGTTCGCCCTGCTGCTGCCCTTCGTCGCGCGCGGGCCGCGGGTGGAGGTCCTCGGGCTCTCCCTGTCCGAGAGCGGCCTCGCCGCCGGCGGAGGCCTGCTGGCCAAGGCCACGCTGTCGATCCTCGCCGCCACCGTGCTCGCCGCCACGACCGAGCCGCGGGCACTGCTGCGCGGGCTCCAGCGGCTGCGGCTGCCGCAGCTGCTGGTCCAGATCCTGATGTTCATGATCCGGTACGCCGACGTCGTCGGCTCCGAGCTGCACCGGATGCGGGTGGCCCGGGAGTCGCGCGGCTTCACCGGTGGCGGACTGCGCGGCCTGCGCGTTCTGGCCGCCACCGCCGGCGCGCTGTTCGTCCGCTCCTACGAGCGCGGCGAGCGGGTCCACCTGGCCATGCTGAGCCGCGGCTACACCGGCACCCTGCCCGCCGGCCCGGCTGCCGCGGTCGACGCGCGCGGCTGGGCGGTGGCGCTGGCCCTCCCCGCGGCGGCGGCCTGCGTCCTGCTGACCGGGACGCTGGCCGGGTGACCGCTCCCCCGCCGTCGCTGCTGGTCGAGGACCTCGCCTTCGCCTATCCCGACGGTCACCAGGCCCTGTTCGGCGTCGACCTGCGCATCGAGAAGGGCGAGCGGGTCGCGCTGCTCGGCCCCAACGGCGCGGGCAAGACGACGCTGGTGCTGCACCTCAACGGCATCCTGCGCGGCGGCCGCGGCCGGGTGAGCGTCGCGGGGCTGGACGTGACGAAGCGGTCGCTCCCCGAGATCCGCCGCCGGGTCGGCGTGGTGTTCCAGGATCCCGACGACCAGCTGTTCATGCCGACCGTCGGCGAGGACGTCGCCTTCGGCCCGCGCAATCTCGGGCTGTCCGAGGACGAGGTGGCCGCCCGGGTCACCACAGCGCTGGACCAGGTGGGCATGTCCGGCGCCGCCGACCGACCGCCGCACCACCTGTCGTTCGGCCAGCGACGCAGGATCGCCGTCGCCACGGTCCTCGCCATGCGGCCGGAGATCATCGTGCTCGACGAGCCGTCGTCCAACCTCGATCCGGCCGGCCGGCGGGAGCTCGCGGAGGTCCTCGACGCCCTGCCGGTGACGCTGCTGATGGTCACCCACGACCTGCCGTACGCCGCGCAGCTGTGCGCGCGCTCGGTGATCCTCGACGACGGCGTGGTGGTCGGCGACGGCGCCACGCACGAGGTCCTCGCGGACGCCCCGCTGCTCGCCGCCCACCGCCTGGAACTGCCCTACGGCTTCTCCCCGCGACCGGCCGGCTGACGCCGGCGCGAGGCGGCAGCGCCCCCGAAGCCCTGCCGCCTCCCGGCCCTGCAGTCCTCGCGGGCGCCGGACCGCCCCGCCGTGGTCAGGGGCGGGAGCGGCGTCCCAGGAATACCGCGCACCGTCCTCCGCGAGAACCTCGCCGTCCGGGGATTGCGGTAACTTGCGCCGATCGCGGGGGGTTGCGGAACACGGGAGTCGCATGTCCAGCACGACGGCGGACCAGCACGGGGGCCGCAAGCCGGTCGACGACCCGTTCGTCCGCCAGATCACCTGGCTGGTCAACGCCCACGGCGGCCGGGACCAGCTGTCCAGGACGTCGGGCAACCGGGTCAGTCCCCGGACCTTGGACAACTGGTGCAAGGGGCGGTACCCGCGCAACGCCGTCACGGGCGCCGTGCGCGAGCTCGACGCCTGGGCGCTGGAGAACTCCCCCGGCTATCCGGAGGCCGCCGGGGCCCCGCGACTGGTCGAGACCTGCGGGCCCGTCCTCGCCGCACTCGTCCACGCCGGGTTCCGGGACGACGAACCCCCGTCCGCCGAGCCCGCCTCGGACCCGGCCGCTCCCCAGGTGGCTCCGGCTCGGCCCTGGTGGCGACGGCGGTGGGTGGCGGCGGCCGCGGCGCTGCTCGTCGTGGTCGCCGGCGGCGCCATCGCCCTCCTGCTGCGCGAGGACGCCCCCGAGCCCCTCCCCCCGCTGCCCAGCACCGGCGACGGCGAGCTCCGGCCCGAGACCACCGGCAGCCTCGGAGCCCACACGTTCACCGATCCGCGGACGCTGCAGGGGCAGGGGCAGCCGGTCCCGCCCGACACCACCGTCGAGGTGCGCTGCCGGTACTACGCGCCCAGCATCCCGAGCGTCATGCCCGACGGCTTCTGGTACCTCATCGAGTCCGACGAGTGGGCCGGGCGCTGGTCACCGGCGAACTCGTTCATGAACGGCGACGTCAAGGGCGGCCCCTACGTGCACAACACCGACTTCGACGTGCCGGTCTGCCGCTAGGCCTCGCCGACGAGCGCCTCGGCGAACGCGCGCGGCTCGAACGGCGCGAGGTCGTCGGCGCCCTCACCCAGCCCGACGAGCTTCACCGGGATGCCCAGCTCCTGCTGCACCCGGACGACGATGCCGCCCTTCGCCGTGCCGTCGAGCTTGGTGAGCACGACTCCGGTGACGGTGACGGCCTCGGTGAACACCCGCGCCTGGACGACGCCGTTCTGCCCGGTCGTCGCGTCGAGCACCAGCAGCACCTCGGTGACCGGCGACTGCTTCTCCACGACCCGCTTGACCTTGCCCAGCTCGTCCATGAGGCCCGACTTGGTGTGCAGCCGGCCCGCGGTGTCGACGACGACCGTGTCGACCTCCGCCTCCACGCCGGTGCGCACCGCCTCGAAGGCGACCGCAGCCGGGTCGCCACCCTCGCGGCCCCGCACGGTGAGGACGCCGACGCGCTCGCCCCAGGTCTCCAGCTGGTCGGCGGCGGCCGCACGGAAGGTGTCGGCCGCGCCGAGGACCACGCTCCTGCCGTCGCCGACGAGGACGCGGGCGAGCTTGCCGACCGTCGTCGTCTTGCCGGCGCCGTTCACGCCGACCACCAGCACCACGCCGGGCTTCCCCTCGTGCCGGTCGGTGCCGAGCGTCCGGTCCAGGTCGGGGCCGAGGACGGCGGTGAGCTCGGTGACCAGGAGCTCGCGCAGGTCGGCGCCGGACGCCGTGGCCAGCACCATCGACTGGGTGCGCAGCCGCTCGACGATCTGCGTGGTCGCCGCGATGCCGACGTCCGCGGCCAGGAGGGTCTCCTCGACCTCTTCCCAGTCGTCCTCGGTGAGCTTCTCCCGGGCGAGCACGGTGAGCAGGCCGCGGCCGAGCGAGGACTGCGAGCGGGCCAGCCGCGAACGCAGCCGCACCAACCGGCCGGCCGAGGGCAGCGGGGTGTCGAAGACCAGGCCGGGCTCGGGCCGGGCCGGGGGCAGCTCGACGGTCTCCGGCGGGAGGCCGAGGCCGGAGGCGGTCGACCCGGACGGGACGGGCGGCGCCGGGGGCTCCGCCGGGCGCGGCCGGGTGAGCGTGGTGCCGGCCGCGTCGTCGTCGTCCAGCCGCATCGTCCGCCGTCCGCGGCCGACGAGGAGGCCCACTCCGGCGATCAGCGCGACGACCAGGATCGCGATCGCGATCAGCACGAATTCCATGTCCGGCAGTCTCCCAGCCCGGCGCTCGCGGGGACGCGAGACCCGGCTGACAGACCCATGCGCCACTCTGTGGGCATGCCGCATCCCGACTCGTCCGCCCCGGCCCTCCTGCTCGGACCGCTGCTGCGGCACGTCGACCCGGTCTCCGCCACGATCTGGGTGGAGGTCGACCGGCCCTGCGAGGTGGCCGTCCTCGACCGCCGGGCCCGCAGCTTCTCGGTGGCCGGGCACCACTACGCCCTCGTCGTCGTGGAGGACCTGGAGCCGGGCAGCGCGACCCCCTACGAGGTGCACCTGGACGGCGTCCGGGTGTGGCCGCCGGAGGACTCCGCGTTCCCGCCCAGCCGGATCCGCACCCCCGGCCGCCCCGGCCCCTTCCGGCTGGCCTTCGGCTCCTGCCGCTACGCCAGCCCCCGCACGGTCGAGGAATCCGAAGGCATCCCGCCGGACGCGCTGGACCTCTACGCCGAACGCATCGTCGCGCAACCCCAGGACCAGTGGCCCGACGCCCTCGTCCTGCTCGGCGACCAGGTGTACGCCGACGAGCTCACCGAGCACACCAAGTCGCTGCTGCACCGCCGTCGCGACGCCCGGACCGAGCGCCGGTCCCTGGACGACCAGGTCGCGGACTTCGAGGAGTACACCCGCCTCTACTACGAGTCGTGGACCGACCCGCAGGTGCGGTGGCTGCTGTCGACGATCCCGTCCTCGATGATCTTCGACGACCACGAGATGATCGACGACTGGAACACCTCGGCGGCGTGGCGGTCGACGGTCTCCCGCGAGCCCTGGTGGCACGGGCGGATCACCGGGGGCCTGGTCAGCTACTGGGTCTACCAGCACCTGGGGAACCTCAGCCCGCGCGAGCTGGCGGAGGACGGGACCTGGCAGGCGATCCAGGGGCTGAGTGCGGACGACCCCACCCGCGACGCCGAGCCGATGCTGCGCGCCATGGCCGAGCTGGCCGACGCCGAGCCGGCGACCATCCGGTGGAGCTTCGTGCGGCACTGGGGCGACGCGCGGCTGATCATGGTCGACAGCCGGGCCGGCCGGGTGCTGGAGGAGTCGCACCGCCGGATGCTGGACGAGGACGAGTTCGCCTGGGTCGAGACCGAGATGCGCCGCGCCGTGGACGAGGGCGTGGAGCACCTGATCGTCGGCACCTCGCTGCCCTGGCTGCTGCCCCACGCGATCCACAACCTGGAGCGGTGGAACGAGACCCTCAACGTCCGCCACCACGGCAGGCTCCGTGGGCGCCTGGCCGAGAAGATCCGGCAGGGCGCCGACCTGGAGCACTGGGCGGCGTTCGGGCACTCCTTCGAGCGGCTGGGGCGGGCGCTGACCTCGGTCGCCCGCGGCGAGCACGGCCGCGCACCGGCCACCGCGCTGGTGCTCTCCGGCGACGTCCACCACGCCTACGCCGCCGAGCTGGTGCGCCCGGGCGGGCTCGAGGCCCGGGTGCACCAGCTCACCGTCTCGCCGCTGCACAACCAGGCACCGCACCCCATCCGCGTCGGCTTCCGGATCGGCTGGAGTGGGGCGGCGCGTCGGTGGACCGAGCGCCTGGCCCGGCTGGTGAAGGCCGAGCCCACCGCCCTCGAGTGGGACAAGCGGGCCGGCCCCTTCTTCGGCAACCAGATCGGCGAGCTGGTGCTGAGCGGCCGGGAGGCCCGCTTCCTGCTCTCGGTGTCGGAGCAGGGCGACGAGCACCTCCGGCAGGTTCTCGACGAGCCGCTGTCCGACGCCTGAGAGGGTGGAGAGGTGACGAAGCCGGCCCCGGGTCCCGACCAGCCACCGATCCCCGTGCGGCTGGTCACCTTCAACACCCACCACGGCGTGGGCGACGACGACCGGCACGACCTGCCCCGGCTGGCCAAGCTGCTGGCATCGGTGGACGCCGATGTCATCTGCCTGCAGGAGGTCGACCGGCGGTTCGGCGCGCGCAGCGAGGACGTCGACCAGGCCGTGCTGCTCTCCCGGGCCCTCGACATGCAGCTGGCCTGGGGTCCGGCGATCGACGGGGGGAACGACGACCGCCGACCGGACGACGAGCCGCACCGGCAGTACGGCAACGCGCTGCTCTCCCGGCTGCCGATCCTGATCAGCGACGTGCACCGGCTGCCCGGCGGCGGCGAGCCGCGCAGCGCGCTGCGGACCATGGTCGAGCTGGACGGCGGGGCGTTGTGGATCACCGCCACCCACCTGACCACGCGGTCCGCGGAGGAGCGCGCCGCCCAGGTATCGGCCCTGACCGACCTGCACACCGAGCCGATGGACACCGGCGTCCTCGTCGGCGACTTCAACACCGAGCCCGACGCCCCCGAGCTCGACGCGCTGCGGCAGCGGTTCACCGACGCCTGGAAGCTGGCGCGCGCCCGCGACGACCAGGCGGGCTGGAAGTTCTGGCAGACCGAGTCCGGCAACACCCACCCGGCGCGCTCGCCGCACCGGCGGATCGACCAGGTGTGGGTCTCCTCCGGGGTCGCGGTCGCCGGTGCCTACGTGCTGGACGCCGAGGGGGCGTCGGACCACCTGCCGCTCGTCGTGGACCTCGAGGTCCGCAGCGGCGTCTGACCGACGGGAGGGGCATGGACGTCCTGCGACGGGAGTCCGGCGCCCGGCGGTCGAGCCGGTGGTGGGACCGCTGGCAGTGGTTCGCCGTGTTGACGGCGGCCGTGGTCTGCCTGGCCCTCGGCGGGACGGCGCTGGCCGACCAGCTGCGGAGCCGGCCGGACAGCGGCGAGGTCGTCGGCTGCCGCACGGAACGGCCGGTCGACCGCCTGCCGGGGGCAGTCACGACGTGCGAGGTCGCGACGGCGGACGGCGTGGTCGAGCTGCAGACCGCGCGGCGCCACCCGGCGGGCACCGAGCTGGCTCTGCGCCGCACCTCGAGCTCGATGTTCGACCCCGACCACAACGAGGACGAGCTGTGGTGGCTCCCGGTGGGAGCGCTGCTCGTGCTCGCCGCCTGGTGGGCCGGCCTGCCGCCCCGCACCGACCTCGGATACGGCCGGCACGCCGTTCCCCGTGCGCCAGGCCGCCGGCCGGGGCTCAGGCGGTCTCGAGCTCGCGGAGCCGCTGGCTGATCACGCCGGTGATGCCGTCGCCGCGCATGCTCACGCCGTAGAGGGCGTCGGCGATCTCCATCGTCCGCTTCTGGTGCGTGATGATGATCAGCTGAGAGGTCGAGCGCAGCTGCTCGACCAGCACCAGCAGCCGGCCCAGGTTCACGTCGTCCAGCGCCGCCTCGACCTCGTCGAGCACGTAGAACGGCGAGGGCCGGGCACGGAAGATCGCGACGAGCATCGCCACGGCGGTCAGCGAGCGCTCGCCGCCGGACAGCAGCGACAGCCGCTTGACCTTCTTCCCCGGCGGCCGCGCCTCGACCTCGACGCCGGTGGTCAGCATGCTGTCGGGCTCGGTGAGCACCAGCCGGCCGGAGCCGCCCGGGAAGAGCGTGGCGAAGACCTGCTCGAACTCCCGGGCGACGTCGGCGAACGCGGCGGCGAAGACGTCGTGGATCCGGTCGTCGACCTCGCGGACGACGGTCATCAGGTCCTTGCGGGTGTTCTTCAGGTCCTCCAGCTGGGTGGCGAGGAAGGTGTGCCGCTCCTCCAGCGCCGCGAACTCCTCCAGCGCCAGCGGGTTGACCTTGCCGAGGGTGGCGAGGTCGCGCTCGGCGCGGGCGACCCGTCGCTCCTGGACGGCGCGGTCGTAGGGCTCGGGGTCGGGCACGGGCTCCCCCGCCGTCTCCGCCGCGGCCACCTGCTGGGGCGGAGGCGGCACCGGCGCCGCCGGCCCGTACTCACCGATCAGCGTGGGCAGGTCGACCCCGAACTCCTCGGCGGCCCGGCCCTCCAGCGACTCGATCCGGAGGCGCTGCTCGGTGCGCGCCACCTCGTCGCGGTGCACCTCGTCGGTGAGCCGGTCGAGCTCCGCGGTCGCCGCACGGACCCTGCTGCGGATCTCGAGCAGCTCGGCCTCGAAGCCGCTGCGCGCCGTCGCCAGCGCGTCCCGTTCGGCGGCCGCGCGAGCGAGCGAGACCTGGAGCGCGGCGAGCGCGGCATCGGCGTCGGTGCGGACGACGGCGGCCACCGCGGCACCGCGCTGACGGGCCTCCCGGGCGGCAGCGGCCCGCTCCCGCGCGGCCCGCTCCTGCCGGGCCTGCCGACGGAGGGACTCGGCCCGGCCCTGCAGCGCCCGTGCCCGCTCCTCGGCGGTGCGGACCGCCAGGCGCGCCTCGGTCTCGGCCTGTCGGGCGGCGGCGACCTCGGCACGCAGCCGGTCGCGCTCCTCCGTGGGCGGCTCCTCCTCGACCGGTGCGGCCTCGGCGTCGGCCAGCTGCGCCTCGAGGCGGGTCTGGGCCTCCTGCGCCTGCTCGAGCGCCTGCTCGGCCCGCACCCGGGCGGCCAGCGAGCGCTCGGCCTCCGACGCCGCGGACCGGGCCGCGGCGCCGAGCTCGGCCAGCGCGGCGGCCTCGGCGGAGCGGGTGCGGTCGGCGGCCTGACGAGCGGCGAGCGCCTCGTCGACGTCGGCCGACCGCGCCTGGGCCTCCTGTCGGGCGACGGTGAGCTGCTCCGCGAGCTCGGCGGCCCGGGCGATCGCGGCGGTCAGCTCCGCGCCGGCCTCCTCCACGCGGGCCCGCAGCTCCAGGTTCGAGGGGGCGTCGACCTGGCCGCCGACGGCCCAGTCCGCACCGAGCAACGCGCCGGCGGCCGTGACCGCGCGGACCCGGGGGTGGGTGCGCACCAGCGCGACGGCGGCGTCGAGATCGGCGACCAGCGCCACCCGCTCCAGCGCCCGGGCGAGGGCAGGACGCAGCGGTTCCGGCGCCTGCAAGGCGTCCAGCGCCCACCGGGCGCCCGCGGGGAGCTCCGGCCAGCCGTCCCGCGGCACCGGCGGCAGACCACCGGTCACGAGCAGCCCGGCGCGACCGCCGTCGGTGCGGGTCAGGTGCTCCAGCGCGGCCGCGGCCTCGGCCACCCCGGTGACGACGACGGCGTCGGCCATCCCGCCCAGCGCGGCGGCGACGGCCACCTCGTCGCCGGTCGCGACGGTGAGCTGCTCGGTGACCGGGCCGACGACGCCGGCCAGTCCGGATCCGAGCACCGCGGCCGCGCCGTCGGCGGGGGTGAGCCCCAGGGCGAGGGCGTCCCGGCGGGCCTGCCAGGAAGCGCGGTCGCGCTCGGCGGCGCGTTCGGCCTCCGTCAGCTCGGTCACCCGGCGGGCGAGGGCGGCGTGCGCGGCGAGCGCGTCCTCGTGCGCGGCCACCAGCGCGAGGTCGGTGTCCTCCAGCTCGGCCACCGAGCCGCGCCGGTCGGCGAGCTTGTCGGCGGCGACCTCCGCGCGGTCCGCGGCCTCGCTCGCGGCGAGGGTGAGCCGGTCGATCTCCGCCTGTCCGGCGCCGACCCGGGACCGGGCGGCGGCGACCTGACCGGAGAGCCGGGCGAGCCCTTCCCGGCGGTCGGCGAGCGCGCGTGCGGCGGCGACCCAGGCCTTCTCGGCGGCGGTCAGCGCGGTCTCCAGCTCTGCCCGCCCGGCGACGACCGCGGCGAGCCGCTCCCGCTCGGCAGCCAGCCCGGCGGCGAGTTCGGCCTCGGTGGCGGCCACCCGGTCGGCCTCGGCGTCGAGCTGGTCGGGATCCCGTCCGGCGGCTGCGGCCGGTGCCGCCGCGGAGAGGTGCCGGTGTCGTTCGGCGGCCAGCTGGGCGACGCTGCGGAAGCGCTCGCCCAGGGCGGAGAGCCGGTACCAGGTGTCCGACGCCGTCTGCAGCTGCGGCGCCCCTGCGGCCAGCTCGCGCTCCAGCTCCGACTCCCGCTTGCCGACGACGGAGAGCTCCCGCTCGACGGTGCTGCGGCGCTCGCGGGCCGCCGTCTCGTCGGCGACGTCCCGGTTCAGCGCGTCGCGCAGCTGCACGAGATCGTCGGCGAGCAGTCGCAGCCGCGCGTCGCGCAGATCGGCCTGCACACCGGCGGCACGGCGCGCGACCTCGGCCTGGCGGCCCAGCGGCTTGAGCTGGCGGCGGAGCTCGGCGGTGAGGTCGGCCAGCCGGTCGAGGTTGGCCTGCATCCCGTCGAGCTTGCGGAGCGCCTTCTCCTTGCGCTTGCGGTGCTTGAGGACGCCGGCGGCCTCCTCGATGAAGGCGCGGCGATCCTCCGGGCGGCCGGAGAGAACGGCGTCGAGCTGCCCCTGGCCGACGATGACGTGCATCTCGCGGCCGATGCCGGAGTCGCTGAGCAGCTCCTGGACGTCGAGCAGACGCACCTTGTCGCCGTTGATCTCGTACTCGCTCTCACCGGAGCGGTACATGCGGCGGGTGATCGACACCTCGGTGTACTCGATCGGCAGCGCGCCGTCGGTGTTGTCGATCGTGAGCGTCACCTCGGCCCGGCCGAGGGCGGGGCGGCCGGCGGTGCCGGCGAAGATGACGTCCTCCATCTTGCCGCCGCGCAGGCTCTTCGCGCCCTGCTCTCCGAGGACCCAGGAGATGGCGTCGACGACGTTGGACTTGCCCGACCCGTTGGGACCGACGACGGCGGTGATGCCGGGCTCCAGCCGGAGCGTCGTCGCGGACGCGAAGGACTTGAAGCCCTTGAGCGTCAGGCTGGAGAGGTGCACAGAGGAACCTTAACCGCCGGTAACGACGACAGGCGGCCACTGTAACGGCCTCGCCGTAGGGGACCGCACCGAGCGGAGCGAGGGGTGGGGGGCGGCGAGGTCCTTCTTCAGGCGAGCGCGGGCTCGGCGGCGTCGCCGGTCATCGAGAGCAGCTCGTGGGCGATCGCGGCGTCACGCTGGGCGCGGAGCTCCTCGAGCTCCTGCTCGAGCCGGCGGACCTTGGTTCGCAGGAACGCGTTCTCCTCGACCACTCGGAGTTCCGCGGAGGTGACGACGTGACCGAAGAGGGCCTTGGCCATGGCTGTAACGGCCTTTCAGACAGCGGGAGGGTGCGACCGGCGCCCCGATGAACGGTCGGCGCGGTCTGGTTCTCCCAGGGTGACAGCCCCGGACACGCAGGTCAACGGCGGCGCAACGGGCCTCCCGGAACGGGGTGGTGTCGCGTTCGTCACGTTCCCGCACCAGGGTCAGGCCTTGCGCCGGGCCCTCGGTCGCGGCTGGCACGTCGGGCAGCTGTAGCTCGACCGGTTCATGAACGCCTCGCGCCGGATCGGGGTCCCGCAGCGGGGACACGGCCGGTCCGCCTGCCCGTAGACGGCGAGGAACCGGGAGAAGTACCCGCTCTGGCCGTTGACGTCCACGTAGAGGGAGTCGAAGGACGTCCCACCCTGTGCCAGCGCCTCCCCCAGGACGTCGCGGATGCCGTCGAGCAGCTCGCCGACCTGCGCGTTGGTCAGCTTGTCGGTGGGCCGGGCGCCGTGGAGGCGGGCCCGCCACAGCGACTCGTCGGCGTAGATGTTCCCGACGCCACCGATGAGCGTCTGGTCCAGCAGCGCCCGCTTGACCTCGGTGCGACGACGGCGGAGCGCCGCCGCGAAGGCCGCGGTGTCGAACGACGGATCCAACGGGTCGATGGCGATGTGCGCCAGGCGCGGCGGGATGCCGTCCCCGGTGCTCTCCTCGACCGCCAGTCCGCCGAAGGTGCGCTGGTCGACGAAGCGCAGCTCCCGCCCGCCGTCGGCGAAGGTGAACCGGGCCCGCAGATGCGTCTCGTCCGGCGCCGACGGCTTCTCCACGAGCAGCTGGCCGCTCATGCCCAGGTGCCCGACCAGCGCCCGGTCGGAGGGGGTGCCGTCCGGCTCCGCCAGCGGCAGCCACAGGTACTTTCCGCGCCGGTGCGCGGCGGTGAACGTGCGGCCGGTGAGCGTCTGCACGAAGTGGTCGACGCCCTCGAGGTGCCGGCGGACGGCTCGCGGGTGGTGCACCTCGACGGCCGTCACGGTCCGCCCGGTGACCCACTGGTCCAGCCCGCGGCGGACCACCTCGACCTCGGGGAGTTCAGGCATGGCTCGCGCCGATCAGGAGTCGGCGGACAGGGCCCGCCAGGCGGCCTCGGCGGCCTCCTGCTCGGCGGCCTTCTTGGTGCGCCCCGAGCCGTGGCCGCGGACGATCCCGGCCAGCAGCACGTCGGCGGTGAAGGTCTTGGCGTGGTCGGGGCCCTCGTCGGCGACCTGGTAGACCGGCGCACCGAGACCGGCCGCCGCCCCCAGCTCCTGGAGGCTGGTCTTCCAGTCCAGTCCGGCTCCGCGGGTGGCGGCCTCGACCAGCAGCGGGTCGAAGAGCCGGTGGACGATCGCCGAGGCGGTGTCCAGGCCGCAGCCGAGGTGGATCGCGCCGATCAGCGCCTCGAGCGCATCGGCCAGGATCGAGTCCTTCTCCCGGCCACCCGTGGTCTCCTCGCCGCGCCCCAGCAGGATGTACGCGCCCAGGCCGCCGGCGCCGAGCCGGCGGGCGACCTTGGCCAGCGACGTCATGTTGACCACCGAGGCCCGCAGCTTGGCCAGCTGGCCCTCGGGGAGGTCGGGCTGGCTGCGGTAGAGCTCGTCGGTGACCACCAGGCCCAGCACCGAGTCGCCGAGGAACTCCAGGCGCTCGTTGGTGGGCAGTCCGCCGTTCTCGTAGGCGAACGACCGGTGGGTCAGCGCCAACGACAGCAAGCCGCCGGGCAGCTCGACGCCGAGGGCGTCGGACAGCCAGGCGGCGGAGCGCTGGGCGTGCTCGGGTCCGCCCGGGGGACGTCCGTCGACAGCACCCTCGGGAGGGTGCATCGCGGCCGTCGTCCCCACGGCGGTTACCTCGAGCAGATCAGACGGAGAGGACCTGGCGGCCGGCGTACTGGCCACAGGTCGGGCACGCGATGTGCGGGGGCTTGAGCTCGCCGCAGGCGCGGTTCGGGCACGGCGACAGGGTCGGCGCGGTGGCCTTCCACTGCGACCGGCGCATGCGGGTGTTGGCCCGCGACATCTTCCTCTTCGGAACAGCCACGTCAGTTCTCCTCTGGGGTGGTGGGCTCGCCGGGGGTGCCCGACGAGGAAGCAGTGGTGCCGAACTTCGCGGCGAGACCGGCCCAGCGGGCGTCGACGATCTCGTGCGAGTGGTCGGCGGGCAGATCGTTGAGTCGCTCGCCGCAGTCGACGCAGAGCCCGGCGCAGTCCTCGGTGCAGACCGGCGCCAGCGGCAGGTTCAGGACGACGGTGTCGCGCGCCAGCGGCTCGAGGTCGAGGAAGTCACCGTCGATGCGGCGCACCTCGTCCTCCTCGCTGGTCGCCTCGGTGGTGCTGCCCTCGTAGGCGTACAGCTCCTGGACGGCGAGCCCGAGGGTGTCCTCGATCGGCTCCAGGCAGCGCGCGCACGAGCCGACGACGGGCACGTCCATCGAGCCGGTGACCAGGACGCCCTCCATGACCGACTCCAGCCGCAGCCGCAGGTGCACGTCGGCCTTCTCCGGAACGCCGATGAGCTCGACCCGCCAGTCACCGGGCGCCGGGACCGTGCGGTCGATCTCCTGCATCGAGCCCGCGCGCCGGCCCAGCTCCCGGAGATCGAGATTCCAGGGGTCGGCAGCGGGACGCCGGGCCTGCGAGGCCATTGGCCTGGAGGACGGGGCGCCGGTGCGGTGCGGCTGAGTGGCAGGCATGTCAGTACTCGCGGTCGGGAGCGGGGAAAGGAGGCCGGCCGGGGAAGAACCCACGGCAGTCGGACCAGGGAGCAAGACTACCCGATCCCCGAGGGCGACCGAGGTGAGGGACGGGAACGGCCCCTTTCACTCCCGGAGGGTGGAGCGAGCCTTCTCCACGGAGCGAAGCATGCGCTCCAGGTTCGTCCCGAACTCGGCCAGCCGGGTGTCGACGTACTCGTCGACCTCGGCCCGCATGCGCGCGGCGTCGGTGTGGGACTGGGCGCCGAGCTCGTCGGCCCGGTCCACCGCGGTCTGGTAGACCTCGGTCTCGGTGATGAGCCGCTCGTGCTCGGCCTGGGCCTCGGCCAGCATCTGCGCCCGCAGCTGCCGCCCCTCGGCCAGCAGCGCCTCTGCCTCGGCCTCCGCCTCGAGGACGATCTGCTCGGCCTCCTCCTGCGTCCGGGTCAGCAGGTCGTCGCGCTGGCGACGGGCGGTGCCCAGGATCTCGTCCCGCTGGCGGCGGGCCTGGACGAGCAGCTGCTCGCTCTCGGTGCGGGTGCGTCCGGTCAGGCGCTCGGCCTCGGCCTGCGCCTGCTGCAGGATCTCGGTGCGCTGCTCCACGATGGCGCCGGCGGCCTGGACGTCCTCGGGCAGCGACTCGCGCAGGTCGTCCAGCAGGTCCAGGACGAGGTCGCGGGGCACCATGCAGGAGCTCGACATGGGCACGCCGCGGGCGTTCTCGATGACCTGGGTGAGCTCGTCGACGGTCTCGTAGAGGCGGTAGACCACCTCGGGGTTGGGCTTGCGCGACGGACGGGTCACTTCTGCGACCGCCGTGCGTGCTCGGCCAGCCGGTCGTTGACCGCCTTGGGCACCAGCCGGGAGACGTCGCCCCCGAAGGTGGCGATCTGCTTCACCAGGCTGGAGGAGAGGTGACCCACCTGGGGCGCGGTCGGCACGAAGAGCGTCTCGATCGCGGCCAGCTCGCGGTTCATCTGGGCCATCTGCAGCTCGTACTCGAAGTCGCTCACAGCCCGCAGCCCCTTGACGATCACGGGGATCTCCCGGGCGCGGCAGTAGTCGACGAGCAGGCCGGAGAAGCTGTCGACGGTGACGTTCGGCAGGTCGGTCACGGCCTCGCGCAGCAGCTCCATGCGCTCCTCGACCGTGAACAGCCCCGCCTTGCCGGGATTGACCAGCACGGCCACGACGAGTTCGTCGTAGAGCGTCGCGGCCCGGCTGATGACGTCGACGTGCCCGTTGGTCACCGGGTCGAAGGAACCTGGGCAGACGGCTCGTCTCACGGTCGCCGACCGTACCGGAGCACGGCCTCGCCGTAGCGCCGGTCGCGCAGCCCTTCCAGCGGTGTCGGCCACTCCCATGGCGTCTCGCGGCTGGAACGCTCGACGACGACCACGCCACCGGGGGCCAGCCAGCCCCCGGACACCAGCGCGCGGAGCACCGTCAGCACCTCGTCGGCGGGCACGTCGTAGGGCGGATCGGCCAGCACGACGTCGAACTCCGCGGGGGCCGGCCCCGCGACCACGGAGGCGACGGAACCGGCCACCACCCGGCCGCCGGGCAGCCCGACGGTGTCGAGGTTCGACCGCAGCACCGGGAGCACGCCGGACGAGGACTCCACGAAGACGGCGGACGACGCACCGCGGGAGAGCGCCTCCAGACCCAGCGCGCCGGAGCCCGCGTACAGGTCGAGCACCGCGGCGCCCTCGAGGTCGACCAGCGACCCCAGCGAGTTGAACAGCGCTCCGCGCGCCTTGTCGCCGGTGGGCCGGACCCCGACCCTGGGCACCTGGAGCCGTCGCCCGCCCGCGAGCCCCGCGATCAGACGGGTCACGTCATCATCCGATCGGAACGGCCCACGCGCAGGGTCCCGCCGCGAGCCTGCGAGTGGTGGGGGGCAGGAGGGTCCTTCTTCACGCCTTCTCCAGCCATTCCGCGCGCTCGTCACTGGCCAGGGCCGCCACCTCGGCGGCCAGCCCCGGATGGTCGGCCAGGCCCCGGTCGGTGGACAGCAGCGCCGTCGCCTCGCCGCGGGCCTCGGCGATGAGCTCCTCGTCCGCCAGGAGGGACAGCAGCCGGATGCCTGAGCGCTTGCCGGACTGGGCGGCGCCCAGGACGTCGCCCTCCCGGCGGGTCTCCAGGTCCAGGCGGGCGAGCTCGAACCCGTCGGAGGTGGCGGCGACCGCGGCCAGGCGCTCACCCGTGGGCGAGGCGGTCGGCGCCTCGGTGACCAGCAGGCACAGGCCCGCGTGCTTGCCCCGGGCCACCCGCCCGCGCAGCTGGTGCAACTGGCTGACGCCGAACCGGTCGGCGTCCATGACCACCATCACGGTGGCATTGGGGACGTCGACGCCGACCTCGACGACGGTGGTCGCGACCAGCACCTGGGTCTCGCCCGCCGCGAAGGCGGCCATCACGCCGTCCTTCTCCTCGGGGGTCATCCGCCCGTGCAGCACGTCGAGCCGCAAACCGGCCAGCGGCCCGGCGCGCAGGGCCTCGGCCACGTCGAGCACCGCGAGCGGCGGGCGTCGGTCGCTGCGCCCGTCCTCCTCCGGCGGTGCGCCGTCGGCGTCCTCCGGCTCGTCGCCGGGGAGGTCACCGATGCGCGGGCAGACCACGTAGGCCTGGCGCCCGGCGGCGACCTCCTCGCGGAGCCGTTCCCAGGCGCGGTCGAGCCAGGCCGGCTTCTCGGTCAGCGGAACGACCGAGCTGGACACTCCGCCGCGGCCGCTGGGCAGCTGGCGCAGCGTGGAGATCTCCAGGTCGCCGTAGACGGTCATCGCCACGGTCCGCGGGATGGGGGTGGCGGTCATGACGAGCACGTGCGGCGGCCGGTTGCCCTTCGCACGCAGCGCGTCGCGCTGCTCCACGCCGAAGCGGTGCTGCTCGTCGACGACGACGAGGCCGAGATCGGTGAACTCCACGGTCTGCTGCAGCAGCGCGTGCGTGCCGACGACGATGCCGGCGCTGCCGTCGGCGACCTCGGCCAGCGCCTGGCGCTTGGCCGCCGCCTTGAGCGAACCGGTGAGCAGCGTGACCCGGGTACCGGAGGCATCGCCGTCCAGCTCACCGGCGCGGCCGAGCGGCCCCAGCAGGGCACGGATGCCCCGGACGTGCTGCGCGGCGAGCACCTCGGTGGGCGCCAGCAGCGCGGCCTGCCCCCCGGCGTCGACCACCTGGGCCATGGCGCGCAGCGCGACGACGGTCTTGCCCGAACCGACCTCGCCCTGGAGCAGCCGGTGCATCGGCTGGTCGCGGTCGAGCTCGGCGGCGAGCTCCTCCCCCACGTCCCGCTGCCCCTCGGTCAGCGCGAACGGCAGCGCCGCGTCGACGGCATCGAGCAGGCCGCCGGCCTTCCGGGGCCGGGCGATGCCGGGCTCGAGGGCCGCTGCCCGCCGACGGGCGGCGAGGGTGAGCTGGAGGGTGAGCGCCTCGTCCCACTTGAGCCGGCGTCGCGCGCGCTCGACGTCCTCCATCGTGGTCGGGCGGTGGATGTCGAGCAGCGCCGCCGCCAGCGGCAGCAGGCCGTGGCGGGAGCGGATCTCCTCGGGCAGCGGATCGTCGATGAGCTCCCCGAACCCACCACCGGCACCCAGCAGCAGCTTCACCGACTTCTGGATGACCCAGCTGGAGACGTCCTTGCTGGCCGGGTAGATCGGCACGAGCGCGCGGGCCCAGTCGGTGTCGTCACCGTCGGGGTCCATCAGGTGCATGTCGGGATGGGCGAACTGCTTCTCGCCGCGGTACTCCCCCACCGTGCCGGCGAACATCCCCCACTCGTTCACCTTGAGGTGCCCGTGCCGGTGGTTGAAGAAGACCAGCTTCATCCGCCCGCTGCCGTCGCCCACGACCACCTCGGTCAGCGATCCGCGGCGGTTGCGCATGGGCCGGGTGGTCACGCTCCTGATCTGCGCCAGCACCGTCACCCGGTCCCCGACCTGCACGTCGGCGAGGTCCGCCTGCTCTCCACGGGAGGCGTAGCCGCGCGGATAGTGCCGGAGCAGGTGCCGGACCGTGTGCAGGCCGAGCGAGTCGGCCATGCCGGTCGCGGTCTTGGGTCCGAGGACCTTCGCCAGCGGCGTCTCCAGGGTGACCGCCACCGTCACTCCACCCCGATCTGGAGGGGCAGGGCACCGGGACCGCCGCCGTACCGGACCACCTCCACCGTGGGGTGCGCGGAGGAGAGGTGGGCGCAGACCGTCGCGCCGAGCTCCTCGTCCGGCCCGACCAGGAGGGTCGCCATCTCACCGCCGGCCGAGAGCAACCGGTCGAGCAGCTCGCAGGCGACCGCCGCCAGGTCGGCGCCGATCACGACGACGTCGCCCTCCGCGGCGCCGAGCGCGTCGCCCGGCTGGCAGCGGCCGGCCGAGGTGAGCGCCTCCTGATCGGCGACGGTGACCTCGGCCCAGCGGGTAGCGGCCGCGGCCTCGGCCATGGCGATGACGTCGTCGCCGAAGCGCCGCTCGGGATCGGCGACCGCCACGGCGGCGAGCCCCTGGACCAGCGACCGCGTGGGGACCACCCCCACCTCCCGCCCGTTCTCCCGGGCGCGCGTGGCGGCCCGTGCCGCGACCGGCAGCAGGGACGGGTCGTTGGGCAGGACGGCGACCTCCTCCGCGCCGGAGGCGTCGATCTCGGCGTGGATGTCGTCCTCGGTGACCCCGTGCTCGCCGCAGACGACGACGCGGACGCCCTCGGCGACGAAGAGGCCGGCGACGCCGTCGCCGGGCACGACCGCGACGACGGCCCGGGTCCCCGCGACCGGCTGCGGCGGGCGGACCGGCGCCAGCGGGGTGACCGAGATGCGGTGCGGGCGGCCGGCCTCGACCCCGGCCTCGATGGCGGCGCCGACGTCGGAGACGTGCACGTGCACGTTCCACTCGCGGCCGGTCGGGGTGTCGACGCCGACCACGACCAGGCTGTCGCCCAGGGCGGCCAGCCGCCGCTGCAACCGCTCGACCGCGGCCTCGTCGGAGTCGGCGAGCAGGTACTGGACCTCGCTGCCGGGGCCGGGCGGGGGCTGGTGCGGTGCGTGCTCGTGCCGGTGGTGGTGGGTGGGCAGCGCCAGCGCGGGACGGACCGGCTCGACGCCGGTGACCGTGCGCACGAGCGCGTCGAGCACCAGGCACAGCCCGGCGCCACCGGCATCCACCACACCCGCCTCGCGCAGGACGGCGAGCTGGCCGGGCGTGCGCTCCAAGGCGGCGCGGGCCCCCTCGGCGGCGGCGATCACCACGTCGGAGAGCGAGTCGCGCCCCTCCTCGGCGGCGGCGACGGCGGAGTCGCCGCTCGCGCGGGCCACGGTGAGGAAGGTGCCCTCCTCGGGATCGGCGACCGCGGCGTAGGCGCCGTCGGCCGCCTTCTGCAGCGCGGCGGCGAGCGCGGGGCCCCCGGCCGGCGGCTGACCGGCCAGCTGGTCGCCGAGGCCGCGCAGCAGCTGGGCCAGGATCGTTCCGGAGTTCCCCCGCGCGGCCAGCACGGCGCCGCGGGCCAGGGCGGCCCACACCGGCTCCCCCGGAGGAGCCGATTCCAGGGCCGCGAGCGCGCCCTCGGCGGTGTGCAGCAGGTTGGTCCCGGTGTCGCCGTCGGGCACCGGGAACACGTTCAGCTCGTCGAGCCGGCTCCTGGACGCGGACAGCGCCTCGACCGCGGCGCGGCACCACTCACCGACCGCGGCCTCGTCCAGCGCCGTCAGCACGGGGGAAGGCTACCCACCCGCACCGACAGGACCGGGCATGATGAGCGGTGGGACCGCCCGATCCGGGTGCGTCCGGAGGCCCCTGCGACGTCCCTCCGCTGGAGCGGTTAGACTGCTGGACGGTCTTGTTGCGGGTGCAGCCTTGCCCCGCCGTCTGTGAACGATTCTTCTGGGAGTGATCAACCGTGGCTGCCAACTGCGATGTGTGTGGCAAGGGCCCCGGTTTCGGTATGTCGGTGTCGCACTCGCACCGCCGCACGCCGCGCCGTTGGAACCCGAACATCCAGTCCGTGCGGGCGCTGATCGCCCCCGGAAACCGTCGTCGGATCAACGCGTGCACCTCGTGCATCCGCGCCGGCAAGGTCGTCCGCGCATAGCGGACGCCGCCCGAACGCCGGAGAACCCCGGAGGTCATCGACCTCCGGGGTTCTTCGCGTTCAGCTCCCGATGCCCCGCGCCCGCGCGGCCGTGAGCACGAGCCGGATCGCCGTCTCCAACGGGAGCGCGGTGGTGTCCACCACCAGGTGGTAGAGCCGGGCGTCGGCAGGATCGCGACGGTAGAAGTGCCGGACGTAGGCCTCCCGCCCCCGGTCGGCGCTCGCCATCTCCCGCGCGACCTCCTCGCGCGGCCGTCCCGACCGCTCGATCGCCGCGGTCAGGCGCCGCTCGGGCGGGCCGTCGAGCCGCACGTGCAGCGCGTCGGGGCGGTCCTTGAGCACCAGGGCCGCGGCCCTGCCCAGGACGACGCCGCCCTCCCCCGCGGCGATCTCCCTCAGCACCCGCTCGGTCTGCTCGCGGTAGGCGCGGGCGTCCGGTGACGACGCCGTCCCGGGCACGACGGCGCCCACGGGGTCGGGCATGGTGCCCAGCGAGGCGACGAGGCGCCAGAGCCCCCGCACGACCGTCTCGTCGTTGGCCTCCGCCTCGGCCACCGGCACGCCCAGCCGGCCGGCCACCTGCCCCGGGATGGCCCGGTCGTGGAACGGCAGGCCCAGGGCCTCCGCCACGGCAGGAGCGATCTCCGCCCCCGCGGCGCCGTACGGGGCCGACACGGTCACGATGCCCACGACTGCTCCTCGTCCTCGTCCGGTAGCGCCAGATCCTTGCCCAGGAAGACGGCGTCCGGCGAGCAGGCGTACACGCCGTATCCCGGAACGGAGGTGTAGCCGAGGGCCCGGTAGAGCTCGACCGCCTCCGGCTGCTTGTCCCCGGTGTTGAGCACCACGGAGCGGTGACCGGCGCGCGCCGCCGTCGCCTCGAGCTCGGCCATCACCACCTGGGCCACGCCGCGGCGCCGGAAGCCGGGCACCACGTAGACCCGCTTGATCTCCACGCCACCCCGCGGGTACGCCCGCCACGCCCCGCAGCCGGCCGGCTCGCCGTCCACCTCGGCGACGAGGAACAGCCCCTCGGGCGGGAGGAAGTCGGCGGGATCGACGGGCGCTGCGTCACGGCCCCCGTACCGGACCACGTACTCCTGCTGGACCTCCTCGACCAGACGCTGGGCCAGCGGGTCGTCGTAGCGCAGCGGACGCAGCCGCACGACGGAGCCGTCGCGGAGCACCCGCTCAGCCGAAGTGGACATGTCCCGGCCTCTCCGCGCCGACGGCCTGCAGCACGTCGGCGGCAGGCTTCCCGTCCACCCGCACTCCGGGTTCGCGGCGGCCCGGCGCCCGCACCGAGCCGATGACCGACCACCCGTAGGGCAGCACCGCGTTCGGCGGGAACGTCGCCAGCAGCGCGTGGTCCTCACCCCCGGTCAGGACCCAGGCCATCGGGTCGACCCCCAGCGCCGAGCCGACCTGCTGCAGGGGCCCCACGGGCTCCAGGCAGGCCTGCGCCAGCGCGGCGCTGTCCAGGTCGAGCACGACCCCGCTGTCCCGCGCCAGGTGCCCGGCGTCGGCCACCAGTCCGTCGCTCACGTCGCACATGGCGCTGGCCCGCACATCGGCCGCGGCGGGTCCGGCGGCGTAGGGCGGCGTCGGGCGACGGTGCGCCGCCACCACCGAGTGCGGGCTGGTGAACCCCCGGCGCAGCACGGCCAGGCCCGCCGCCGACCAGCCGAGCTTCCCGGCGAGCGCCACGACCTGCCCGGCCCGGGCCCCGGAGCGGCGCACGGGGGCGCGGCCACCGAGGTCGCCGAGCGCGGTGACGGAGAGGACCACGCCGGTGCTGTCGGGGGACGACGCCACCGTGTCGCCGCCGACGACGGCGGCGCCCATGGGAGCGCACTCGGCGGCGAGGCCCGAGGCGATCCCCTCCAGCCAGCTGGTCGGGGTGTCCGGCGGGCAGGCGAGGCCGACGACGAGCGCCGTCGTCGTCGCGCCCATCGCGGCGACGTCGGCGAGGTTGGCCGCGGCGGCCTTGTGCCCGATGTCCTCGGCGGTCGACCAGTCCCGCCGGAAGTGCCGGCCCTCGACCAGGACGTCGGTGGTGACGACGACCCGCCCGTCGGCGGCCCGCACCACGGCGGCGTCGTCACCGGGGCCGACCTCGGCGGCTGCGGCGGTGCCCGCACGCGCGAGCACGCGGGCGATCACGCCGAACTCGCCGACGACGCGCACGCTGTCGGCTGGATCACTTCGGGGTACGAGCGGTCGGGGCCGACTCATCGGTGCACTCCTGCTGCTGCGGTAGGTTGCCGACGAGCTCGCCAGCCGGCGGGGACGACGTCTCGGCACTGTTGCCGGAGGAAGGATCTCCCGTGGTCCACGCCTACATCCTGATCCAGACCGAAGTCGGCAAGGCCGCCCAGGTCGCTTCGACCATCAGCGAGATCAGCGGCGTCACCAAGGCCGAGGACGTGACCGGCCCGTACGACGTGATCGTGCGCGCCGAGGCCGACACCGTCGACGAGCTCGGCCGCCTGGTCGTCGCCCGTGTCCAGTCCGTCGACGGGATCACCCGCACGCTCACCTGCCCGGTCGTGAACATCTGACCGCTCGGCCTGCGGACCCGCTGCGCCGGGCCGCACTGCTGCTCACCGCGATCACCCTGCCGGTGGTGATCGCGCTCGTCGTGCTGGTCAACGTGCTCGGCGCGTCGACCGAGGGCGACACCGGTGACCCCGGTGAGCGCGAGCGCGCTCCGGCCGAGGTCGAGGGCGCGGCTCCCGTCCGTCCCGAGGACCTGCCGGTGCTCCCGCTGGACGTGCCGGCGGTGACGCCCGAGACCGAGGCGTCCTGCCCCGCGGTCATGGAGAAGCTGCCCCTGGAGCTGGCCGGGGAGCCGTCCCGCCGGGTGCAGTCCGACACTCCCTACGTCTACGCCTGGGGCGAGCCGCCGGTGGTCCTGAGGTGCGGCGTCGAGCGCCCCGCCGGCTGGACGGTGACCGCCTCGGCGATCCAGATCAACGGCGTCCAGTGGTACGTCGACACGACCGATCCCGAGGCCACCGTCTGGACGGCCGTCGACCGCCCCGTGTACGTCGAGGTGCGGCTGCCGTCCGGCGTGGACAGCGCCCCGGTCACCGCGCTCACGGTTCCGCTGGCCGAGGCGCTGCCCTACCAGGAGCCCTCCCCCGGGCCCTGAGCCCGCGCTCATCCCGGTGGCAGCTGCGCCAGCTGCCGGCCCATCACCGAGCTGACCTCGGCGAGCGCGTCGTCCACCGTCGGGCCCACGGCGGTCACCGCCACGCTGAAGACCCCGTGCCAGCACCAGGCGAACGCGGCCGGCTCGCCCAGCTCCGCCTCGGGAACCGGCTCGGCGACCGTCAGCTCGCGGCAGTTGGCGGGCAGGTCGGGCGGGTCCTCGCTCAGCGCGCGGCCGACCAGCTCGGCCTTGTTCACCGCGAGGTCCCCGGCGTACTTCCGGGCGCCGGCCCGCCGCTCGAACTGGTCCACGAAGACGCCGGTCATGGGTCCTCCGCCGCGGCCCCAGAAGCGCTCCCAGCCGAAGCGGTACCCGTAGTCGGCGAGCACGGCGAGCTCGCGGGCCGGGTCGGTCGAGTACCCGGCGACGTCCTCCGGCCGCTTGGCCCCGGCGGGGGGCTGCACCTCGTGGTCGGGCAGCCGCGGCAGCCCCGACGGCACCTCGCTGACCAGCAACCGTTCCAGCTCCCCGAGGTCGGCGGGCCGGTCCGACGGCAGCGCGGCCGTGGAGGTGCCCTCGACCACGGAACCGCAGCCGGACAGCGTCAGCCCGACGACGAGCGCGCCGGTCAGCAGGGCGGCGGACCGCCCCCTCGTCACCGGGCCGGCCGTGCGGCGCCGGCCAGGGCGCCGGTGACCAGGCGGTCGACGATCTCGGCGAACTCCACGCCGCTGGCCGCCCACATCCGGGCGAACATGGAGATCGGGGTGAACCCCGGCATGGTGTTGACCTCGTTGATCACCAGCTCGTCCTCGCCGTCCGGACCCTCGGTGAGGAAGAAGTCGACGCGGGCCAGCCCCTGGCAGTCCATCGCCAGGTACGCCCGGCGGGCGGCCTTCTGCACGGCCGCCGTCTGCTCGGGCGTGAGGTCGGCGGGGATGTCGAAGTCGGCGGCGTCGTCGAGGTACTTGGCCGCGAAGTCGTACCAGTCGACGCCGGGGCGCAGCCGGATCTCCGCGGGAAGGCTGGCCTCGGGCAGTCCGGAGCCGCGCGCGGCCAGCACGCCGCACTCGATCTCCCGCCCGGGAACGGCGGCCTCGACGATCACCTTGGGATCGACCGCGGCGGCCTCGGCGACCGCGGCCGGGAACTGCGACCAGTCGGTGACCCTGGTGATGCCGATGCTGGAGCCGGCGCGGGCGGGCTTCACGAAGACCGGCAGACCGAGCCGCTCGCGAGCGGCCTCGTCGAGGAACCCCGGGTCGGCGCAGACCGCGCCGTCGGCGTCGCGCAGCACCTCGTGGTCCCCCTGCGGGAGCCCCGCAGCGGCCAGCAGCTTCTTGGTGAACTCCTTGTCCATCGAGGCGGCGCTGGCGAACACCCCGGAGCCCACGTAGGGCAGCCCGGTCATCTCCAGCAGCCCCTGGACCGTGCCGTCCTCCCCGTAGGTGCCGTGCAGCACCGGGAAGACGACGTCGATCTCGGTCAGCGCGGCGCCCACGGCCGAGCCGGCGTCGAGGACGGCCAGCCCCCGCGCCTCCGGATCGCCGACCAGGGCGACCGGGGTTCCGCCGGTGACCTCCGGCAGCGCACCGTCGGTGATCGTCAGCCGCTGGCCGGGGTCGGGCAGCACCCAGCGCCCGTCCCGCGCGATGCCGACGGGGACCACCTCGTAGCGCTCGGGATCGAGGGCGGCCATCACGGCTCCGCCGGAGACGCAGGAGATCGCGTGCTCCTCGCTGCGCCCGCCGAACACGACCGCGACCCGCACCTTGCCCGGCTGTCCGCTCATCCCCGCGACCCTAACGGAGGCGGCCCCGGCCCCTCGGAGAGACGTCGGCGTCCCCGTCGTCCGCGCCTCTCCGACGCCGGTGTGGCAGCCTCGTCGCGTGCAGGATCAGGCAGCTCCCCCGACGGAGGCGTTCTCCCGCGGCTTCCGGCTCGCCGGTGCCGCGGTGCACCTCTACACCGCCAGCGGGTCGGTGCTGGGGCTGCTCATCGTCCTCGCGGCCATCGAGGGCGAGGCGGTGACCGCCCTGTGGCTGGTGCTGGCGACGCTGTTCGTCGACGGCACCGACGGGATGCTCGCCCGCCGTTTCCGGGTCAAGGAGACGATCCCGTGGTTCGACGGCGCCCGGATGGACGACATCGTCGACTACCTCACCTACGTCTTCGCGGCCGTCGTCCTGCTGTGGACGACCGACCGGCTGCCGGACGGGGCCTGGGGGTGGCTGCTCGCCGCACTCCCGCTGCTGGCCTCCTGCTACCAGTTCTGCCGGGTCGACGCGAAGACCGACGACCACTACTTCCTGGGCTTCCCGAGCTACTGGAACGTGGTCGCCTTCTACGTGATCGTGCTGGACATCGGCCCGACCGGCGTCGGCATCACCCTCGCCATCCTGACCGTGCTGGTCTTCGTGCCGGTCAAGTACGTCTACCCGTCCCGCACGAAGCTGCTGCGCGGCCTCAACCTGGGGCTGTCCGCCGTCTGGCTAATCAGCTCCGCGGTGCTGCTGGTGGAGTACCCCGACCCGCACCCGCTGGTCGTCGTGCTGAGCCTGGCCTACCTCGTCTACTACTTCGGCGTCAGCATCTGGCTGACCGTGGCCGGCACCCGCCGGCGCCCGGCGTCAGAGGCGGTCGAGAGCGCCGCGTAGGTCCGCGACCAGGTCGGCGGTGTCCTCGATGCCGCACGACAACCGGACGAATCCCGCGGGGACGTCGTCGCCGCCCCACTGCGCCCGCCGGTCGATCGTGCTGTGCACCCCGCCGAAGCTCGTCGCCGCGGCCCACAGCCGGCTCGCCCCCAGCAGCCGGGAGACGGCGGCCTCGTCGGCCAGTTCGAGGGACACGACACCGTTCGGGCGCAGCATCTGCCGCGACGCCAGGGCGAAGGACGGGTCCTCCGGGCGCCACGGCCAGCGCAGGTTCGACACTGCGGGGTGCCCGGCGAGCAGCTCCACGACGGCGGCGGCGTTGGCCGCCTGACGCGCCAGCCGCAGGTCCAGCGTGCTCATCGAGCGGTGCCCGAGCCACGCCTCGAAGGGCCCCGGCGTGCCGCCGGTGCGGTCACGGAACCCCTTCACCCGGGCGTACAGCGCGTCGTCGGTGACCGACACGTGCCCCAGCAGGACGTCGCTGTGCCCGGTGAGCGCCTTGGTGTCGCTGCCGACGGTCATGTCGGCGCCGAGGGCCAGCGGCCGCTGGCCCAGCGGGGTGGCGGTGGTGTTGTCGACGGCGACGAGCGCTCCGGCCGCGTGCGCCGCGGTGGCGACGGCGGCGATGTCGCAGACGTCGAGCTGCGGGTTGCTCGGGGTCTCCAGCAGCACCATGGACGCACCGGCCAGCCCGCCGTCGGCGGCCACCCGCCCGATCTCCGGAGTCGGCACGTACTGCACCTCGATGCCGAAGCGGGTCAGCTCCTCGGCGGCCAGCAGGCGGGTCGCGTAGTAGCCGTCCGAGGGCAGGACGACGCGGTCCCCGCTGCGCGCGCAGGCGAGCACGGCGGCGGTGAGCGCGGCCATGCCGGTGGCGAACGAGAGGCAGCGACCGCCGTCCAGCTCGCCGACGGCGTCCTCGAACACCCGCAGCGTGGGCTGCCCGGTGCGGGCGTAGAAGTCGACGGCGCCGTTCGGCGGCTGGTCGCCCAGGTGGAAGGGCGCGGCGAACACCGGCGAGGGCCGCAGCGGCGCCCCGGGCACGGCAGGGTCCTCCCCCGCCCGCACCGACCGCGTCCCGTCCCCGTAACCAGACAGCTCGCTCATTGCATCCCGTTCGCTCCCGCGGACCGCTCCGCTCCTCGCTCGTTCCTCGCTGCGATGCTCACGGTCCTGTCCACTCACTCGCTCTTCGCCTCTCGCGACATGATCTCCCGCACCATCTGCGCGGGGGCCTCTCCTTCGTGGCAGACGCGCACGACGGCCTCGGTGATCGGCACGTCGACGCCGTGCGCCCGCGCCAGGTCCAGCACCGAGCGGCAGCTCTTCACTCCCTCGGCGGTCTGCCGGGTGCTCTGCTGCACCTCCTCGACGCTCATCCCTCGGCCGAGCTTCTCGCCGAAGGTGCGGTTCCGGGACAGCGGCGAGCTGCAGGTCGCGACCAGGTCGCCGAGGCCGGCCAGTCCGGCGAAGGTGGTCAGCTCCGCGCCCAGGGCCATGCCCAGCCGGGCGGTCTCGGCCAGCCCGCGGGTGATCAGCGAGGCCCGGGTGTTGTCGCCGAAGCCCAGCCCCTCGGCGATGCCGCAGGAGAGCGCGATCACGTTCTTGATCGCACCCCCGAGCTCGCAGCCGACCAGGTCGGGGTTCGTGTACGGCCGGAAGTACCGGGTGTGGCAGGCGGCCTGCAGCTGGGCGGCGCGGTCGGTGTCGGAGCAGGCGATCACCGTTGCCGCCGGCTGCTCCTCGGCGATCTCCCGGGCCAGGTTGGGCCCGGAGAGCGCGGCCACCCGGTCAGGACCGGCGCCGGTGATCTCGCAGATCACCTCGCTCATGCGCTTGGTGGTGCCGAGCTCGATGCCCTTCATGAGCGACAGCAGGGTCGCGTCCGCCGGCAGCAGGCCGCGCCACTCGGTGAGGTTGTCGCGCAGCGACTGCGAGGGGACCGCGAGGACGACGATCTCGGCGTCCAGCAGCGCCTCCGCGGCGTCCGACGTGGCGCGCAGCCGGTCGGGCAGCCGCACACCGGGCAGGTAGTCGGCGTTCTCGCCGTCGGCGGTGATCGCCTTCGCCAGCTCCGACCGCCGCGCGTGCAGGACGACGTCGCAGCCGGCGTCGGCGAGGACCTTGGCGAACGTCGTCCCCCAGGAACCGGCGCCCAGCACCGCCGCGCGCGTCACGCCGCGCTCCCGCTGATGTCGCCGCGCCGCTCGCGGCGGGGAGCGGGGTGGACCGCGAGGGGCGCGGGTTCCCCGCGCAGCTCGGCCAGTTGGAAGCGGATCCGGGACATCATCAACTCGGTCGTCTCCCGCAGCAGCTCGGCATCGATGGAACGGCCCGTCCTGACCTCGGTCCGCCGGGCGGAGAGGTCGATCGGCTCGCCGACGAGGTACTCGGCGGGCACGCGGAACCGCAGGTGGAGCTTCTTGGTGTGGTAGTCGTGCACCCGCTGCGGCCCCCACTGGGCGACCGGCAGGACGACGGCGTCGCTGGTGAGCGCCAGGTGTGCCGCACCCGTGCGGGCGGCCATCGGCCACCAGTCGGGGTCACGGGTGACCGAGCCCTCGGGGTAGACGACGACCACCTTGCCGGCGCGCAGGGCGGCCTCCGCGGCGGCGAGCGCACTGCGGGCGGCGGTGGAGAACCGGGCCACCGGAATCTGGCCGGCGGCCCGCAGGATCGTGCCGGCCGGCCCGCGGAAGACCGATTCCTTGGCCAGGAAGTGCGGCATCCGGCCGGCGTCGAAGACCAGGCGGGCGCAGGCCAGCGGGTCGAGCACGGACACGTGGTTGGCCACGAGCAGCACCGGCCCGGTGGGAGGGATGCGCTCGGCGTGGCGGTAGCGGAGCCGGAACAGCAGCGAGGCCACCGGATACACGACGACGATGCAGAGCCACAGCGCGAAGGGGATCTGCCCGCGGCTGCGCCATCTTCCCAGCGACAACGGCCCCGCCTCCTTCTCCCTGTGAGCCAGCCCATGATCGACCCGCACCCCCGGCCCGGGGCCACCGGGGTCCCGGCCGCCACCCGCCGCAGCCGCGGTGTGCTCACATTGTGGCCGTGCCCAGCTGGTCGGTCGTGGTCCCGGCGAAGCGGCTCGCCGTCGCCAAGACCCGGCTGCAGCCGCTCACCGGCATGCCCGGCGGGGACCACGCCGCCCTCGTGCTGGCCCTGCTGGCCGACACCGTCACCGCCGCGCTGGCCTGCCCGCTGGTCGGCACGGTCGTCGTCGTCACCGACGAGCCGGCGGCCGCGGACCTGGTGCGGGCGCTCGGCGCCCGGACCGTGCCCGACGAGCCCGACCGGGGGCTGAACCCGGCCCTGGAGCACGGGGCGCGGGAGGCCGGCGGCAGCGCCGTCGCCGCCCTCTCCTCCGACCTGCCCGCGCTCCGCCCGGCCGAGCTCGCCGCCGCCCTGGAGTCGGCGGCCGGGACGACGCACGGCTTCGTCGCCGACGCCCAGGGCACCGGCACGACCCTGCTCACTTCCCGGGGCGCGGCGCTCCGCCCCCGGTTCGGCGGGGGCTCCGCCGCAGCCCACCGGGCCGACGGCGCGGTGCCGCTCACCGGCGACTGGCCGGGGCTGCTGCGTGACGTCGACACCCCCGACGACCTGCGCGCCGCGCTGTCCCTGGGCGTCGGACACCGGACCACGGAGCTGCTGAGCGCCTCGTCGACTCTCGCCGTTCACCTCGGTGCGGCACGATGACCGGGTGCCCTCCGAGACCGCGAACCGCACGGGCCCGACAACCGACTGCTACCTGAACCGCGAGCTGTCCTGGCTGGACTTCAACGCGCGTGTCCTGGAGCTGGCCGAGGACGAGGCCCTGCCCCTGCTGGAGCGGGTCAAGTACCTCGCGATCTTCGCCAGCAACCTCGACGAGTTCTTCATGGTCCGCATCGCCGGGCTGAAGCGCCGGCAGAGCACCGGCCTCACCGTCCGCTCCCCCGACGGCCTGACCATCCGCGAGCAGCTCGAGCGGGTCACCGCGCGCACCCAGGAGCTGGTGCAGCGGCACTCCGACGTCTTCAACGACGACGTCCTCCCCCGGCTGGAGGAGGCGGGCATCCGGATCGTCCGCTGGGAGCAGCTGGCGGACGAGGCGACCATCCGGCTGCGCGAGTACTTCCGCGACCAGGTGTTCCCCGTGCTCACCCCGCTGGCGGTCGACCCGGCGCACCCGTTCCCCTACATCAGCGGCCTGTCGCTCAACCTCGCCGTGTCGGTGCGCGACCCCGACACCGGCGCGCCCCGCTTCGCCCGGCTCAAGGTGCCCAACAACGTGCCGCGCTTCGTTCGGGTGGCGACCGCCCCGGGGCAGGACGCGGTCGGCACCGCCACCTTCCTCCCCCTCGAGGACCTCATCGCCGCGCACCTGCCGCAGCTGTTCCCCGGCCTGGAGGTCATCGACCACCACATCTTCCGGGTCACCCGCAACGCCGACCTGGAGGTCGAGGAGGACCGCGACGAGGACCTGCTCCAGGCCCTGGAGCGGGAGCTCGCCCGCCGCCGCTTCGGCCCCGCCGTGCGGCTGGAGGTCGCCGAGCCGATGGATCCGCGGATCCTCGAGGTGCTCGTCTCCGAGCTCGAGGTCTCCCCGGACGACGTCGTCCACGTGCCCGGCCTGCTGGACCTCGCGTCGCTGTGGGCGCTCTACGACCTCGACCGGCCCGAGCTCAAGGACGAACCCTTCGTCCCGGCGACGCATCCCCGGCTGAGCGAGGGCGAGACCCCCAAGAGCGTCTTCGCCACACTCCGCGACGGCGACGTGCTGCTGCACCACCCGTACCACTCGTTCGCGACCAGCGTGCAGCGGTTCATCGAGCAGGCCGCCGCCGATCCCAACGTGCTGGCGATCAAGCAGACGCTGTACCGGACCTCCGGCGACTCCCCCATCGTCCACGCGCTCATCGAGGCCGCCCAGGCCGGCAAGCAGGTCGTGGTCCTGGTCGAGATCAAGGCGCGGTTCGACGAGGAGGCCAACATCAGCTGGGCCCGATCGCTGGAGCGGGCCGGCTGCCACGTCGTCTACGGGCTGGTGGGCCTGAAGACCCACTGCAAGACGGCGCTGGTCGTCCGCCGCGAGCAGGGCGTGATCCGGCGCTACTGCCACATCGGCACGGGCAACTACAACCCGAAGACGGCGCGCATCTACGAGGACGTCGGCATCCTGACCGCCGACCCGCGCGTCGGCGCGGACCTCACCGACCTGTTCAACACCCTCACCGGCTACTCGCGGCAGACCAACTACCGGCAGCTGATGGTCGCGCCGCACGGCATCCGCGCCGGACTGGTCGAGAAGATCCGCCGCGAGGCCCGCAACGCGGCCGACGGCCGCCCCTCCGGCATCCGGATCAAGGTGAACTCGCTGGTCGACGAGAAGATCATCGACGCCCTCTACGAGGCGTCGCAGGCCGGCGTGCCGGTGGAGCTCTTCGTCCGCGGCATCTGTGCGCTGCGCCCCGGCGTCCCGGGCCTGTCGGAGACCATCCGGGTGCGCTCCATCGTCGGCCGGTTCCTCGAGCACTCGCGGGTGATCTCCTTCCTCAACGGCGGCGAGCCCGAGTGGTGGATCGGCAGCGCCGACCTGATGCACCGCAACCTGGACCGCCGCGTCGAGGTGCTGCTCCGGGTGTGCGACGAGGCGGCCCGCACCCAGCTGCACGAGACCCTGGCGCCGGCCATGGAGCCGGGCGTGCGCTGCTGGGAGCTGCGCAGCGACGGGCGCTGGGAGCGCCTCGAGGGCCGCGACTACCAGGACGAGCTCCTGCACCGGATCCATGAGCTCACCGGCTGAGGCGCGCACCGTCGTCGCCGCCGGCGGAGCGCTCTGGCGGCCCGCCGGCGGGGGCGCTGTCGAGACCGCCGTGGTGCACCGCCCGCGGTACGACGACTGGTCGCTGCCCAAGGGCAAGCTCGATCCGGGCGAGCACTCCCTGACCGCCGCGGTCCGCGAGGTGGTCGAGGAGACCGGGCTGACGGCGGTGGCCGGACGGCGCAGCGTCACCAGCCGCTACCGGGTGCCCGAGGGCGACAAGCGGGTCGACTACTGGCTGATGCGCGTGACCGGCGGCGAGTTCGCCGCGAACGACGAGGTGGACGAGCTCCGCTGGCTCTCCCCCGCAGAGGCCGCCGCGCTGTGCACCCACGACGCCGACCGGGAGGTGCTGGCCGACCTGGTGCGCACCGACGTGCCGCGGGAGCCGGCGCTGATCCTGGTGCGGCACGGCAAGGCCGGCAGCGGCGACAAGTGGGAGGGACCCGACGCCGAGCGGCCGCTCACGCCCAACGGGCAGGAGCAGGCGCGGCAGCTGGCGGCGGTGCTGCCGCTGTTCGGTCCGACCCGGATCGCCAGCGCCACCCCGCTGCGCTGCCGCCAGACGGTCACCCCGCTGGCCGAGGCCCTCGGCTACGAGATCGAGGAGCTGGTCGAGTTCGGCGAGCCGGAGTTCGGCGGCGATCCGCACCGGGCCGTGGAGACCGCGCTCGGCCTGCTGGAGGGGCCGGGCGTCACCGTCGTCTGCAGCCAGGGCGGGACCATCCCCACCGTGCTCGGCGCACTGGGCGTGCACGGGCACGGGGTTCCGGGGCTGCCGGCGCCCGCCGCCAAGGGCAGCGTGTGGGTCCTGGGCGGGCGCCCGGGCGGGCTGAGCGCGGACTACTACCGCGACCTCGGCCCCGACCCGGACGCCCCGTAGCTCAGGAGGGCAGGGCCGGCAAAGCCTTCGGCAGCCAGGCCGGCCGCCGGTCCTCGAAGCCCTGGATGTCGTCGAGGTGCCGCTCGGTCAGGCCGACGTCGTCGAGCCCCTCGAGCAGCCGCCACCGCACGTAGTCGTCGACCTCGAACGGCACGGTCGTGCCGGCGTAGGAGACCGTCTTCGCCTGCAGGTCGACGGTCACCTGCAGGGCCGGGTCGGCCTCGACCGCCGCCCAGAGCGCCTCGACGTCGGCCTGCGGGAGGACGACGGTGAGCAGCCCGGACTTGGTCGAGTTGTTGCGGAAGATGTCGGCGAACCGCGAGCTGATGACCACGCGGAAGCCGCCGTCGAGCAGCGCCCAGTTGGCGTGCTCGCGGGAGGAGCCGGTGCCGAAGTCGGGGCCGGCGACCAGGATCGACGCGTCGGCGTACTGCGGCTGGTTGAGCACGAAGTCCGGCTCGTTCGTCCGCCAGGCGATGAACAGCCCGTCCTCGAAACCGGTGCGGGTGATCCGCTTCAGGTACTCGGCCGGGATGATCTGGTCGGTGTCGACGGCGGAGCGACGCAGGGGCGCGGCGGTCCCGGTGTGCGTGGTGAAGGCGTCCATGGCGGTCAGGCTCCGATCAGGTCGGCAGGGGCGGTCAGCTTGCCGGTGAGCGCGGTGGCGGCGGCCACCGACGGCGACACCAGGTGGGTGCGCCCGCCCTTGCCCTGCCGGCCCTGGAAGTTGCGGTTGCTGGTGGAGGCCGAGCGCTCGCCGGGCTTGAGCTGGTCGGGGTTCATGCCCAGGCACATGGAGCAGCCCGCGCCCCGCCACTCGGCGCCGGCGTCGAGGAAGATCCGGTCCAGGCCCTCGGCCTCGGCCTGCGCCTTGACGCCGACCGAGCCGGGGACGACGAGCATCCGGGTGTTCGGGTCGATCGTCTTCCCGCGCAGCAGGTCGGCGGCGACCCGCAGGTCCTCGATCCGGCCGTTGGTGCAGGAGCCGAGGAAGACGGTGTCCACCTCGATCTCGGCCAGCGGGGTGCCCGGCGTCAGCCCCATGTAGGCCAGCGCCTGCTCGGCGGCCCGGCGCTCGCTCTCGTCGGCGATGTCGGCCGGGTCCGGCACGCGCTCGCTGAGCGGCAGCCCCTGGCCCGGGTTGGTGCCCCAGGTGACGAACGGGGTCAGCGTCGAGGCGTCCAGGACGACCTCGGCGTCGAAGACCGCGCCCTCGTCGGTGCGCAGCGTCGACCAGTGCTCGACGGCGGCGTCCCAGTCGGCACCCTGCGGGGCGTGCGGGCGGCCCTGCAGGAAGTCGAAGGTCTTCTGGTCGGGGGCGATCAGGCCCGCCTTCGCGCCGGCCTCGATCGACATGTTGCAGATCGTCATGCGGGCCTCCATCGACAGCGCCTCGATCGCGCTGCCGCGGTACTCGATGACGTGCCCCTGGGCGCCGTTGGTGCCGATCTGGGCGATGACGGCCAGGATGATGTCCTTCGCCGAGACGCCGGGGGCCAGCTCGCCGTCCACGGTCACCGACATCTGCTTCGGCTTGTACTGCGGCAGCGTCTGGGTGGCCAGCACGTGCTCGACCTCGCTGGTGCCGATGCCGAAGGCCAGGGCGCCGAACGCGCCGTGGGTGGAGGTGTGGCTGTCGCCGCAGACGATCGTCAGGCCGGGCTGGGTCAGCCCGAGCTGCGGGCCGATCACGTGCACGATGCCCTGGTCGCGGTCACCCATCGGCGCCAGCCGGATGCCGAACTCCTTCGCGTTGGCGCGCAGCGCGTCGACCTGGGCCCGGCTGATCGGGTCCGCGATCGGGCTCAGGATGTCCAGCGTCGGGACGTTGTGGTCCTCGGTCGCCATCGTGAGGTCGGGACGGCGCACCGTGCGCCCGGCCGCCCGGAGACCGTCGAAGGCCTGCGGGCTGGTCACCTCGTGCACGAGGTGCAGGTCGATGTAGAGGAGGTCCGGCTCGCCGGGGGTGCTGCGCACGACGTGCGCCTCGTAGACCTTCTCGGCCAGTGTCTTCGGCACGGTTTCTCCTCTCCGGGCACCCGCCGGGGTGATCGCGGTAGCGATCCCACATGCTGAGATGCAAGTATTGCTGTGTGGGACAGCCTAACCCGGTAGCGGTTCTGGACAAAGCGGTGTCGATCCTGCATGCCGTGGCGCAGGAGCCGGCGACCCTCGCCGAGCTCGTGGCGCGCACAGGTCTGCCGCGTGCGACGGCGCACCGGCTGGCGGTCGCGCTCGAGGGACACCGCCTGGTGCGCCGCACCGACGGCGGCAGCTGGGCCCCCGGCCCGGCGCTGGCCGAGCTCGGCCGAGCCACCGCCGACATCGGCGAGATCGCCGGCCGGCACCTGGTGAGCCTGCGCGACGCGACCGGTGAGAGCGCGCAGTTCTACGTGCGCGACGGGGCGACCCGCGTCTGCGTGGCCGCCGCCGAGCGGACCAGCGGTCTGCGCGACACCGTTCCGGTCGGCGCGCGGCTGCCCATGACGGCCGGCTCCGCCGCCCACGCGCTGCTGGCCTTCATGCCGGCCGACGAGGTCACCCGCCTGCTGCCCTCGGCGAGCTTCACCGCGCGCACCCTGCTCGACGTCCGCCGTCGCGGCTGGGCGCACAGCGTGGCCGAGCGGGAGCCCGGCGTCGCCTCGCTCTCCTCCCCGGTGCGGGACGGCACTGGAGCCGTCCTCGGCGCGGTCTCGATCTCCGGCCCGGTCGAGCGGCTCGGCCGCCGGCCCGGCGCCGAGGTCATCGGCGCCGTGCTGGATGCCGCGGCCGCCATCTCCCGCGCCGCCCGGTAGCGGCAGACTCGTGGCATGACCGCCACGGAGAACCTGTCCGGCCGCGCCCGCGTCGCCGAGCCGGGCGAGGGCATCGGACTGGACGAGCTGGCGCTGGCCGCGCGCAACCACGGCCTGCCGCTCGAGGCGCTGCGCTACGACGTGACGCCGCCCGGGCTGCACTACGTCCTCACGCACTTCGACATCCCGGCCGCCGATCCGGCGACCTGGCAGCTGGCGATCGGCGGCGCGGTCGAGCGGCCGCTCACCCTCGGCCTCGACGACCTGATGCGCCGTCCCGCCGTCACCTCGCGGGTGCTGCTCGAGTGCGCCGGCAACGGCCGGGCCCGCCTGGAGCCGCGCCCGGTCAGCCAGCCGTGGCTGCTGGAGGCGGTCGGCACCGCGGAGTGGACCGGCACGCCGCTGGCGCCGTTGCTCGAAGAGGCGGGCCTCTCCCCCGACGCCGTCGACGTCGCCTTCACCGGCGCCGACCACGGGGTGGAGCGCGGCGTCGAGCAGGACTACGCCCGCGGCCTGCCCCTGGCCGAGGCGCTGCGCCCGGAGGTGCTGCTGGTCTGGGGCATGAACGGGATGCCGCTGCTCCCGCAGCACGGCGCCCCGCTGCGGCTCGTCGTCCCCGGCTGGTACGGGATGGCGCACGTGAAGTGGCTGACCCGCATCGAGGTGCTGACCGAGCCGTTCACCGGCTACCAGAACGCGAGGGCCTACCGGCTGGAGGTCGACGCCGACGACCCCGGGGAGCCGGTCACCCGCATCCGTCCTCGGGCACTGATGGCCCCGCCCGGCTGGCCCGACTTCATGACCCGGGAGCGGTTCGTCCGCGCCGGCGCCGTACCGCTGGCGGGCCGCGCCTGGTCCGGCCGCGCACCGCTCACCGCCGTCGACGTGAGCACCGACGGCGGCCGGACGTGGGAGGCGGCCGAGCTGGCCCCGGCCGACCCTGCGCACCCCTTCGCCTGGCGCGGCTGGACCCACGACTGGACCGCGACGCCGGGGGCCTGCGAGCTGCTCGTGCGGGCCACCGACGCCGAGGGCACCCAGCCGGTCGAGGCCGAGTGGAACCGCCAGGGCATGGCGAACAACCTGGTCCAGCGCGTCCAGGTCACCGTGCTGGAGGCTTGAGCCGGATCAGTCGCCGGCGTCGGCCTTCGGCGCCTGCACGACCGTCGGGCGCAGCCACGACCACAGGGCGAAGGCCACCGCCACGACCAGCATGCCGATGCCGGCCCACAGGTTGGCGTTCACCCCGCCGGTCTTGGCCATGGCCTCGGCCGAGTCGTCGAGCAGTCCCACCACGACCAGCACCACGCCGTACAGGCCGATCAGCTCGGCGATGACGTTGCGGACGTCGAACGCCCCGGCCTTCTCTCGCTTGCTCACGGGTTCTCCCCTCACCGGAAGATGACGTTCAGGACGATGACCATGGCCAGCGCGATCCCGGCCAGCGGCACCGGCGATCGGTACCAGGGCAGCGTGTGCGCCTCGGGGTCGGTGCGCACCTCGCGCGGGGTCTCGGAGTAGACGAGCCCGGCCAGCTCGGACACCGGCTTGGGCGCGGTCACCTTGCTCACGACCACGCTCACCACGATGTCGACGACGAAGGCCGCCCCCGCCGCGACGAACGCCCCGCCCTGACCGGGCAGGTCGAGGACGCCGGTCTCGACCATGACGAAGACGACGATCGCGGCGCTCGTCCCCGAGACCAGGCCCGCCCATCCGGCGGTCGGCGTCATCCGCTTCCAGAACATGCCGAGGATGAACGTGGCGAACAGCGGGGCGTTGAAGAACCCGAACAGCGTCTGCAGGTAGTCCATCAGGTTCGTGTAGCCCGACGCGATCAGCGCCGTCCCGATGGCGGCGACGGTGGCGCCGACGGTCGCCCACCGGCCGACCGCCAGGTAGTAGCCGTCGGGCCGGTCCTTCTTCACGTACTGCTGCCACAGGTCGTAGCTGAAGACGGTGTTGAAGGCGGAGATGTTGGCCGCCATGCCGGCCATGAAGGCCGCGAGCAGGCCGGCCAGCGCCACCCCCAGCAGACCGTTCGGCAGCACGTCGCGGATCAGCAGCAGGATCGAGCTGTTGTAGTCGAAGTCCGCGTCGGCGCTGGCCTTGGCCTCGATGACCTCGGGCACCAGCACCGTGGCGATCAGCCCCGGGATCACCACGATGAACGGGATGAACATCTTCGGGAAGGCGCCGATGATCGGCGTGCTCCGCGCGGCCGACATCGAGTTGGTCGCCATGGCCCGCTGGACCTCGACGAAGTTCGTCGTCCAGTAGCCGAACGAGAGCACGAAGCCCAGACCGAAGACGATCCCGATGGCCGACCACACCGGGTTCTCGAAGCCGGAGAGCTCCGTGGCCGGCCAGGAGGAGAGCATCTCCTCGCCACTGGACTCGGTGACCCTGTCGACCAGTCCCCCGACCCCGCCGACCCGGTGCAGGCCGATCAGAGTCAGCGGCAGGAGTGCGGCGACGATGACGAAGAACTGCAGCACCTCGTTGTAGATCGCCGCCGACAGCCCGCCGAGGGTGATGTAGCTGAGCACCACCGCCGCGGCGGCGATCAGCGAGATCCACAGCGGCCAGCCGAGCAGCGCCTCCACGATGGTGGCGAGCAGGTAGAGGTTGATGCCGGCGATGAGGATCTGCGCCACGGCGAAGCTGATCGCGTTGACCAGGTGCGCGCCGGTGCCGAACCGGCGGCGCATGAACTCCGGGACGCTGCGCACTTTGGAGCCGTAGTAGAAGGGCATCATCACGACGCCCAGGAAGAGCATGGCGGGCACGGCGCCGATCCAGAAGTAGTGCATCGTCGCCATGCCGTACTGCGCGCCGTTGGCCGACATCCCGACGATCTCGACCGCGCCGAGGTTGGCCGAGATGAACGCCAGCCCGGTCACCCACGCCGGCAGCGACCGGCCGGACAGGAAGAAGTCCAGGCTGTCGGAGACCCGGCGGCGGGCGGCGACGCCGATCAGCAGGACGACGGCGAAGTAGGCGGCGACCAGGGCGTAGTCGACGAAGGAGGCATCGAGCCTCAGCTGATCGTCCACGGAGTTCCTCTTCTCGGGGTGCGGCTCAGGCCAGGCGGCGGGCGCCGGCGGACGGAACGACGACGAAGGTGCGCGGGGCGGGCTGCGACTCTCCCGCGAATCGGTCGGTGACGGCGGCTGTGACGGCGTCGACCGCGTCGGCGTCGACCAGCGCCACGACGCTGCCGCCGAAGCCCCCGCCGACCATCCGGGCGCCGTGGGCGCCCGCGTCCAGGGCGGCGTCGACGCAGACGTCGATGAGGGGGACGGACACCTCGAAGTCGTCGCGCAACGAGGCGTGCCCCGCGGTGAGCACCGGGCCGATCGCGCGCGGGTCGGCGTCCTCGCGCAGCGCGGCCACGACCTGCAGCACCCGGGCGTCCTCGGTCACGACGTGCCGGGCCCGGCGCAGCAGCACGTCGCCGTCCGGGGCACCGGCCAGGGGCGGCGCCAGGGCGGCGACGTCGTCGATCTCGCGGAGCAGGTCCACACCGAGGGCCTTCGCGGCCTCCTCGCACTGCCGGCGGCGCTCGCGGTACCCGCCCTCGGCGTGGTCGTGGGTGGTGCCGGTGTCGATCACCAGCAGCGCCAGTCCCGCGGCGGCGAGATCCAGCGGGACCTGCTCGCGGGTGCCGTCGCGGGTGTCCAGGAACAGCGCGGAACCGGCACGGCACAGGACCGACGCCGACTGGTCCAGCACTCCGGTGGGCGCCCCGACGAAGTCGTTCTCGGCCCGCCGGGCGACGTCGATCAGCGCGTCCGCGTCCAGGTCCAGGCCGAGCAGGTCGCGGACGGCCAGCGCGACCGAGCAGGAGAGCGCCGCGGACGAGGACAGCCCGGCCCCCGAGGGGACGTCGCCGTCGACCAGGATGCTCAACCCTCCGGGCACGGAGCCGGCGAGCCCGTGCACGACCCCGGCGGCGTATCCGGCCCAGCCGCCGGGACGGCCGGGCTCGAGGTCACCGACCGCGACCTCGGCGTCCTCGCCCGGGTGTTGGACGGACGCGAGCACGAGCAGCCCGTCGTCGCGGCGGGCCACGGCGGCGCGGGTGGTGTGCGGCAGGGCGACCGGGAGGACGAACCCGCCGTTGTAGTCGGTGTGCTCGCCGATGACGTTGACCCGGCCGGGCGCGGCCCAGACCCCGTCCGGCTGCTGCCCGAACCGCTCGGCGAAGGCCTCGGCAGCGATGCGCGCGGCCTCGGCGTCGCTCACCACGTCACGGCTCTGAGCTGCTCGGCGACGTCCTCGGGGTTCGTGTCGGTCACGAAGGCACCCATGCCGGACTCGGAGCCCGCGAGGTACTTGAGCTTGCCCGGCGCCCGCCGGAACGAGAACAGCTGCAGGTGCAGCCACCAGTCCTCGCGCGCCTGCGCCGGAGCCTGGTTCCAGGACGCGATGTAGGGCATCCGGGTGTCGAAGCGGTGCGCGAACCGGCCCAGGACGTCCAGGTAGACCTCGACGAAGGCGTCCCGCTCCTCGCCGGTCAGCGCGGGCAGGTCGGGGACCTTGCGGGTCGGGAAGAGCTGCACCTCGTACGGCCAGCGGGCGGCGGCCGGCACGAACGCCGTCCAGTGCTCGTTGTCAGCCACCACGCGGGGCCCCGAGCGCTCTGCGGCGACGACGTCGGCGAAGAGGTCCCCGCCGGTCGCCTCCCGGTGCCGCCGCACCGATCCCAGCACCGTCGCCACCCGCGGCGTCACGAACGGGTAGGCGTAGATCTGACCGTGGGGGTGCGACAGCGTCACCCCGATCTCCTCGCCGTGGTTCTCGAAGCAGAACACCTGCTGCACGCCGTCGATGGCGGAGAGCTCGGCGGTGCGCTCGGCCCAGACGTCGACCACGAGCCGCGCCCGATCGCGGCCCAGCTGGAAGAAGTCGCGGTCGTGGTCGCTGGTGAAGCAGACGACCTCGCACCGACCGAACCCGGGCCGCAGCTCGGCCAGCGGGTTGCCGGGGACCGCGGGCGGGACGTCGCGCACGACATCGAGCGCCAGTGAGGGGAAGCGGTTCTCGAAGACGACGACCTGGTAGTCGCTCTCCGGTATCTCACTGGGCCGGCCGGGCCGCGAGGGGCACAGCGGGCACTGGTCGGCCGGCGGCAGGAAGGTGCGGGTCTGCCGGTGCGCGGCCACCACGACCCACTCCCCCAGCAGCGGGTCGAACCGCAGCTCGGAGCGGGTGGTCACGGCCGGCAGGTCGCGGGTGTCGGTCGCCTCGCGGGCCGGTGCGTTCCGGTCGTCGTCGAAGTAGAGGATCTCGCGGCCGTCGGACAGCTGCCGCGTCGACCTGATCACCGCGCCGACCGCCTTTCCGCCGTCGTCACCCAGCGTGAGCGGCGTGACCGACCGTAGCCCCGGCCGGAATCACCAGCCACCGGAGATCATGCGATCTACGCGACGCCCGATCGGGTGCCGGCGACAGCCCGAGAAACGGGGCCGGAAACGGCGAGAGCCCCCGACCGGACGTGGTCGGGGGCTCTCGATCCTGTAGCCCCGAAGGGATTCGAACCCTCGCTACCGCCGTGAGAGGGCGGCGTCCTGGGCCGCTAGACGACGGGGCCGGACGGAGAACATTTTGCCATGCCCTGAATCGCCTCCGGAGTGCGGGGTCCGGGCCCCGGAGACGGCGAGAGCCCCCGACCAGATGGTCGGGGGCTCTCGATCGCGTAGCCCCGAAGGGATTCGAACCCTCGCTACCGCCGTGAGAGGGCGGCGTCCTGGGCCGCTAGACGACGGGGCCGTGCAGTGGTGCTGGGTGGTGCGGGAGGAACACCAGGATTCCTCGCTGGGGTACCAGGACTCGAACCTAGACTAACGGAACCAGAAACCGTCGGGCTGCCAATTACCCCATACCCCATGGGTGAACGCCTCGCGGCGCCGTCGAAGACACTACCTGATGCCTCCGGAGGTCGTCGCACCACCCCCTGCCCGGCGGGTCAGCCCGCCGCGACGGGAGCCGGCAGGAACGGCTCGCGCAGGTCCTGGGCCGCCGTCCGCGTCTCCGGCCGGCCCCGGCGACGCGAGCGCGCCACCAGGGCGACGTACGCGGCCGTGCCCGCGAGCCCGATCAGCATCGGGAGGACGCTGGCGCCCTCGGGCAGCGACTCGGTCGCCACTCCCCCGCCCAGCAGGGCCGCGAGCAGGAACACCACGACGTTGTTGACCGCGTGCAGGACGATCGCCGCCTCCAGGCCACCGGTCAGCCACACCACCGCCGAGGCGGCGAGGGCGAAGGCGAACCGGTCGAGGAACGTGGCGAGGTCCGGCGGCAGGTGCGCCAGCGAGAACAGCGTGGCGGTGATCAGGGCCGCCAGCACCGCGCCCACCGACGGGCTCCGGACCCAGCCCGCGATCGCCTGGCTCAGATAGCCGCGGAACAGGTACTCCTCCGCCGCCGACTGCAGCGGCGTGGTCAGCAGGACGACGGCGAGCAGCCAGCCCCAGCCGGGCACCGGACCCTCGACGTCGCCCTCCCCCGTCACGAGGTCCAGCACCACCGCGAGCCCGATCGCCAGCCCCAGCGAGCAGAACGCCAGCAGGGTGTAGCGGGGCAGCAGCCGCCAGCGCAGCCGGGCCAGCACCGAGGACGACCAGCCCGGACTCATCCCGTGCGCCACCGCCCAGGCCAGCCAGACGACCGGGATGCCGACGACGAGCGTCGCGTTCGTGACCAGCAGGACACCGGGGTCGGTGAGGTCGCCCATGGTCAGGTCGGGGCTGATCCCGGTGAGGATGCCGACGACCGCCAGCACCGCGCCGGCCACGAGGAAGACCACCGCGAGCAGGAGCAGCCCGACGACCGGCCGCCACCAGCCCCAGTCCCGAGCCCGCATGGCGTGCAGATAGGGCTTCGGCTCGTCGTGCGGCGGTGTCCCCGGCGGCGGCGCCATGGGCACCTGTGGCGGCCCGGCCGGAACCCAGCCGGGCGGCGGCGCCATGGCCCATGGGGCGGGCGGGAGCTGGTCGGCTCCCGGGCGCTGGAACGGCGGCGGACCGGCGTACGCGTCGTCCGGCGCGGCGCCGGTCCCCGGCAGGCTCATCCCGCCGTCGCCACCTCGCGCGCCGCGGCCAGCCGGGCCAGCGAGCGCTCCCGGCCGAGCAGCTCCATCGACTCGTACAGCGGGGGCGAGACGGTCCGGCCGCTGACGGCGACCCGCACCGGCCCGAACGCCAGTCGCGGCTTCAGGCCGAGCCCCTCGACGAGCGAGTCCTTGAGCGCCTGCTCGATCGCCGGGGTCGACCACTCGGCCAGGTCCCCGAGCACGGCGGTCGCCGCGTCGAGCACTGCGACCGCGTTCTCGCCGGAGAGCTGCTTCTCCGCCGCCGCCGGCTCGATCTCCACTTTCTCGACGAAGAGGAAGCGCAGCAGCCCGACCGCCTCCGACAGCACGACCATCCGCTCCTGCGCCAGCGGCGCGATCGCCCGAAGCACCCGGTCCTGCTCGGGGGTCGGCGGCTGGGCGACGAGCCCCTCCGCAGCCAGGTGGGGCACGACGCGGTCGACGAACTCCTCGACCGGCAGGGCGCGCAGGTGGGTGGCGTTGATCGCCTCGGCCTTCTTCAGGTCGAAGCGGGCCGGGTTGGGGCTCACCCGGGTGACGTCGAAGGCCTCGACCATCTCCCGCATCGAGAAGATGTCGCGGTCCTCGGCGATCGACCAGCCGAGCAGCGCCAGGTAGTTGCCGAACCCCTCGGGCAGGAAGCCGCGATCCCGGTAGACGTCGAGGTTGGACTGCGGGTCGCGCTTGGAGAGCTTCTTGCTGCCCTCACCGGTGACGTAGGGCAGGTGGCCGAAGCGCGGGGTGCCCTCGGCGACACCGATGTCGGTGAGCGCGGCGTAGAGCGCCAGCTGACGCGGGGTCGAGGGCAGCAGGTCCTCGCCACGGAGCACGTCGGTGATCTTCATCAGCGCGTCGTCGACCGGGTTCACGAACGGATAGAGCGGGGCGCCGTTGCCGCGCACCAGCACGAAGTCGGGCACCGAGCCCGCGGCGAAGCGGATCTCACCGCGGACGAGGTCGGTCCAGACCAGGTCCTCGTCGGGCATCTTCAGCCGGAGCACCGGAGAGCGGCCCTCGTCGCGGAAGGCGGCCTTCTGCGCGTCGGTGAGGAACCGGTCGTGGTTGTCGTAACCGAGCTTCGGGTCCTGGCCGGCCGCCCGCCGGCGGGCATCGACCTCCTCGTTCGTGGAGAACGACTCGTAGGCGTGCCCCGACTCGAGCAGCTTGGCCGCGACGTCGCGGTAGATCTCGGAGCGCTCGGACTGCCGGTACGGGCCGTGCGGGCCGCCGACCTCGGGCCCCTCGTCCCACTCGAGGCCCATCCAGCGCAGGCAGTCGAGCAGGTGCCGGTAGGACTCCTCGGAGTCGCGCGCGGCGTCGGTGTCCTCGATGCGGAAGACGAAGGTCCCGCCGGTGTGCCGGGCGTGCGCCCAGTTGAACAGCGCCGTCCGCATCAGGCCGACGTGCACCATGCCCGTCGGCGACGGGCAGAACCGGGTGCGGACCTCGGACCCCGGTGCGGTCACGCGCCACCGCCCGCGGTGGAGACGCCGTCGGCGGCGGTGACCGAGTTGGTCAGCGAACCGAGGCCCTGGATCGCGCACACGACCTGCTGGCCGGGGCGGATCGGGCCGACGCCGGACGGGGTGCCGGTGAGCACGACGTCGCCGGGCAGCAGCGTCATCACGCGGGAGATGTAGGAGATCAGCGTCGGGATGCCGAACAGCAGCTGGCTGGTGCGGCCCTGCTGGCGGGGCTCGCCGTCGACGGTGCAGGTGACCTCGAGGTCGGCGGCGTCCAGGCCCAGACCCGGCAGGTCGGTCTCGATCCAGGGGCCCAGCGGGCAGAACGAGTCGAAGCCCTTGGCGCGGGTCCACTGGCCGTCGCTCTTCTGCATGTCCCGCTCGGTCACGTCGTTGCCGATCGTGTAGCCGAAGACGCTGGCGAGGGCCTGCTCGGGCGACACGTTCCGGGCGCCGCGCGCGCCGATGACGACGGCCAGCTCGGCCTCGTGGTGCACGTTGGTGCTGCCCGCCGGGATGCGGATGGCGTCGCCGGGGCCGAGCACCGCCGTCGACGGCTTGAGGAACAGCAGCGGCTCCTTCGGAGCGTCGCCGGTGTTCATCTCCTTCACGTGGTCGGCGTAGTTCTTGCCGACGCACACGACCTTGCTCGGCAGGATCGGCGAGAGCAGGCGGACGTCGGCCTGCGCGTAGCGCGTGCCGGTGAAGGAGATCTGGCCGAAGGGATGGCCCTCGATCTGGGCGATCTGGCCGTCTCCGTCGAGAACGCCGAAGGACATGCCCTGGGGTGAGGCGAAACGAACGATGCGCACAGACCGAGGTTAGTCGCGCCCGCATTCGCCTACCGTTCCGCCATGGCCTGCCGCTTCTCCGAGCTCGTGATCGACAGCCGCGACCCCGAGGCGCTCGCCGCCTTCTGGGCCGCGGTGCTGGACTACCGCGTGCTCGGCCGGGAGGACGGCGGCGAGGTGGAGATCGGCCCCGAGGAGGGGTTCGGCGGCGCGGCCCCGACGCTGGTGTTCGCGCCGGTCGCCGATCCGACGCCGGGCAAGCTCCGCCTGCACATCGACGTCAGCCCCACCGACCGCGACCAGGACGCCGAGCTGCGGCGGCTGCTGGACCTGGGCGCGACCCCGGCCGACGTGGGCCAGACGGGCGACGAGACCTGGCACGTGCTGGCCGACCCCGAGGGCAACGAGTTCTGCCTGTTGCGGCGCACACTGTCGCCCTCCGGGCTCCCACCGCGACCAGGAGCCGTCCCCCCGTCGCGCTGAGCCCACCCATCGTCCCTGCGCGGACCCCTGCGGGGCCCACTCGGGACGATCCAGCTGAGAGGATCTCCCCATGATCTTGATCGTCGTGAAGATGCCCATCCGCCCCGAACGCGCCGACGAGTGGGCCGGCCTCGCCGCCGACTACGCCCGCTCGGTGAACGCCGAGGAGGGCTCGCTCTTCTTCGAGTGGTCGCGGAGCCTCGAGGAGCCCGACACCTGGATCTGCATCGAGGGCTTCCGCGACGCCGACGCGGGCGCCTCGCACACCGCCACCGACGCCTTCAAGCAGTTCGTCGAGAAGGGCCCGGACCTGGTGTCGGCGCAGCCGCAGATCATCTACGTCGACGCCCCCGACGTCCCGGGCTGGGGCCCGATGGGCGAGATCCAGCCCCGCTGAACGCCGTCGCCGGGCGCCCGTTCCTCCTGCTGTCCTCCCGCCCCGAGGACGCCGCCGCGGAGCAGGAGCACGCCTCCTTCCTCCGGTTCACCGGCCTGCCCGCGGACCGGCTGCACCGCATCCGGCTGGAGGCGGGGCCGCTGCCGGAGCTGGACCTCGACGCGTACGCCGGCGTCGTGCTCGGCGGCAGCCCGTTCAACTCCAGCGATCCGCCGGAGTCGAAGTCGGCGGTCCAGCTGCGGGTGGAGCGCGAGGTCGACGCGCTGCTCGGCGAGGTGGTGGCGCGCGACGTCCCCTTCCTCGGCGCCTGCTACGGCATCGGCACGCTGGGCACGCACCTGGGCGGGGTCGTCGACCGCACCTACGGCGAACCGGTCTCCGCCGTCGAGGTGTCCCTGACCGAGGAGGGCCGGCGCGACCCGCTGCTGGCCGGGGTCCCCGAGCGGTTCGGCGCCTTCGTCGGGCACAAGGAGGCCTGCCGCGAGCTGCCCCCGGGCGCCGTGCTGCTGGCCTCGTCGGCGACCTGCCCGGTCCAGATGTTCCGGGTCCGGCAGAACGTCTACGCCACCCAGTTCCACCCGGAGCTCGACGTCGACGGGCTGGTGGCGCGGGCGCGCATCTACCAGCACGCCGGGTACTTCCCGCCGGACGAACTCGACCAGGTCGTCGCGCTGGCCGAGGCGGCCGAGGTTCACGAGCCCGCCCGGGTCCTGGCGAACTTCGTCGCCCGCTACGGCTGAGCGGGCCGGCGGAGGACCGCGTAGGCGAGCGCGTCCACGAGGGCGTGCCAGGACGCCTCGACGATGTTGGCGTGCACGCCGACGGTGGTCCACGTGCCCACCCCGTCGGTCGTGTCGATGAGCACGCGGGTGGTCGCGCTGGTCCCGCCCTTCCAGCCGAGGATGCGGACCTTGTAGTCGGCCAGCGAGACCCCGGCCAGCTGCGGGTACCGGCCGACCAGCGCCTGGCGCAGCGCGTTGTCGAGGGCGTTCACCGGCCCGTTGCCCTCGCCGGTGCTGATGATCCGCTCGCTGGTCCCGTCGTCGTTCCGGAGGTGCACCTTCACGGTGGCCTCGCTGACCACGACCCCGTTGCCCCAGTGCTCGACGGAGGTCCGATAGCTCTCCAGCTCGAACAGCGGCGCCGGGGCGTCGGGCAGCTGGGCGCGCAGCAGCAGCTCGAAGGAGGCGTCGGCAGCCTCGAAGGACCAGCCGTCGGCCTCGAGCACCTTGACCTGGTCCACGACCCGCCCGATCGCGTCGGCCTGGCCGGACAGGTCGACGCCGAGCTCCCGGCCCTTGAGCTCGATCGAGGCCCGGCCGGCCATCTCGGTGACCAGGATGCGCATGTCGTTGCCGACGACGGCGGGGTCGAGGTGGTTGTAGAGCTCGGGGCTCACCTTGATGGCGCTGGCGTGCAGGCCGGCCTTGTGCGCGAACGCCGACGCCCCGACGTAGGGCTGGTGGTCGTCGGGGGCGATGTTGGCGAGCTCGGCGATGGCGTGACTGACCCGCTGCAGTTCCGGCAGGCAGTCCGCCGGCACCGCCGGGATGCCCATCTTGGTGACCAGGTTGGCGATCAGCGCGAACGTGTCGGCGTTGCCCGCGCGCTCGCCGTAGCCGTTCGCCGTCCCCTGCACGTGGGTGACCCCGGCTTCGACGGCGGCGAGGGTGTTGGCCACCGCGCAGCCGGTGTCGTCCTGGCAGTGGATGCCGAGCTTCCCCGTGGTGCGGGCCCGCACGTCGGCGACCACCCGGCCCACGCCCATCGGCAGCATCCCGCCGTTGGTGTCGCAGAGGACGCCGACCTCCGCGCCCGCCGCGAACGCCGTCTCCAGCACCTGCACGCCGTAGTCACGGTCGGCCGCGTAGCCGTCGAAGAAGTGCTCGCAGTCGAGGAAGACCCGGCGGCCCTGCGCCACCAGGAAGGCGACGGTGTCGGCCACCATCGCGAGGTTCTCCTCCGGCGTGGTCCGCAGCGCCTCCCGCACGTGCCGGACGTCGGACTTGGCGACCAGGCAGACCACCGGCGTGCCGGCGTCGAGCAGGGCCCGCACCTGGAGGTCGTCCTCCACCGGCACGCCGGCCTTGCGGGTGGCGCCGAACGCGACCAGCTGGGCGTGCTGCAGCGAGAGCTCGGTGCGCGCGCGGGCGAAGAACTCGGTGTCCTTGGGCAGCGCCCCCGGCCAACCGCCCTCGATGAACCCCACGCCGATCTCGTCGAGCAGCCGGGCGACCGCGAGCTTGTCCGCGACCGAGTAGCTGATGCCCTCGCGCTGGGCGCCGTCGCGCAGCGTGGTGTCGAAGACCTGGAACTCGGGATCGCTGGGCACGGAGGGCTCCTCGGATCGGGTGGGGGCTGTCCCGGAAAACAAAAAGACCCCCCGGGTACGGGAGGTCTGCGCGCAGTCGGAGGGAACTGCGCGCTAGGTGATAATCGTGCTGGGAGCGGTCATCGCCGACGAGTAAAGCACGCGCGCGGCGACCTCCGTCCCTGAGAGGCTCCGGCGGTGTTCCCCCCGGACTGGACCGCTGTGCACCGCGCCGACGGCGAACAGGTGGGCTGGCTGGACGCCACCGGCGGCCCCCGCCTGCTGACCGGGGCGCTGCTGCCCGCGCCGGCCGGGGACGGCGTCGAGCTGCTGCGGGCGCACGGGCTGGCCGCGCTCGACCGTCGCTGGTGGGCCCGGCTGCCCGCTCCGCTGCCACCCGGCGTCCTGCCGGCCGACGAGCCGAAGGCGGACTGGAACTGGCAGCCGGTGGTGCTGGTCGAGTCCTCCCCCACCGGCTGCACAGTGCGCCCGGAGTGGCCCGCACCCGGTGAGACCGGCCGCGCGCTGCTGCCCGTGCCGGTCGGGGACCTCCTGCTGACGGAGCCGCCCCAGGGGTGACTCAGCCGCCGGCGAGCAGTCCTTCGCCCGCCGCACGCAGTCGTTCCAGCCCGGGGACGGCGGCATGGGTCGTCGGCAGGACCGCGAGGAGGCACGCGGCCGCCAGGGAGGCGAACCCGGTCCGGCGCTCCCCGGTCGTCCAGCCGCGGACCGTGGCGGTGGGCACGGCGACGCGCACCGTGAGCTCGCGGTGGTCACCGAGCTCCGAGCGGGTCGGCTCTCCCACCTGCGGCTCGAGTCGCCAGGACTCGCCGAGCTCCACCACCGCCACCACGTGCCCGGCGGCCAGCTCCCCCGGCAGCCCACCGTTCGTGGTCACGATCCGGGCGAGATCGGTGGAGACGTCGTAGAGGAGGCTGCTCCCGAGAAATCTGGGAGCGACGTACATGATCTCCGGTTCCCAGCCGCCGTCCGCGGTGGGCCGCTCCGCCTCGATGGGGTCGGCCATGTCATGGGCATCCACGGAGACCGAGCGGAGCCCCTGGTCCCACGGCTCGCGTTCTGGCTCTGCCCGCGGCGTCCAGTGCTGCAGGTTGGAGGCCGTCTCGTACGACACCTTGGTGTCGATGTCGTCGCCCAGGACCTCCTCGGCCACGTACAGCAGGTCCTCGCACTCGTCCCACTCGCCCTGGGCGAGGACGGCAGGATCGCGGAGCACCCGGTCGTAGGTCTCCCTGCCCGCGAGGACGATCCCGGCGCGGAGATACAGGAAACCGTCGTCGCTGAGCGGGATCGGCTCCTCGTCGGGCGGATCGTCGCCGAACCGCACCGGCTGGTCGGCGAGGACCTCGCGGTCCAGCTCGAACAGCACTCGGGCCAGCCGCTCCTGGAATGCGACGACGTCCTTGGCGCGCCGTGCGCTGAGGGCGTCGGTCAGACGGCCGATCGCCGCCTCGTCGGTGCGCCCCTCCGCCACCGCGATCAGCCCCCAGAAGTCGTCCTCGGCGAGCGGACGCCGGAACAGGCGCACGCGCTCAGCCCCCCGCGAGGGCGGCGAGCCGGTCGCCGACGTCGGTGGTGCGGATCGTCGCCTGCGGGTCCCGGGTGGAGAGGTCGAAGGCGACGGCGGCGTCGACCTTGCGGGCCTGCTCGGTGCGGCCCAGGTGCTGCAGCAGCAGCCCGACCGACAGCACGGCGGCCGTGGGGTCGGCGATGCCCTGGCCGGCGATGTCGGGCGCCGAGCCGTGCACCGGCTCGAACATGCTCGGGTTGGTGCCCGAGGCGTCGAGGTTCCCGCTGGCCGCCAGGCCGATGCCACCGGTCACGGCCGCGGCGACGTCGGTGACGATGTCGCCGAACAGGTTGTCGGTGACGATCACGTCGTACCGGCCGGGGTCGGTGATGAAGAACATCGAGGCGGCGTCGACGTGCTGGTAGGCGACGGTCACCTCCGGGAACTCGACCGACACCTCCTCGACGATCCGCGACCAGAGACCGCCGGCGTGGGTGAGCACGTTGGTCTTGTGGATCAGCGTCAGGTGCTTGCGGGGGCGGGCGGTGGCCCGCTCGAAGGCGTACCGGACCACCCGCTCGACGCCGAACGCGGTGTTGAGGCTGACCTCGGTGGCGACCTCGTTCGGGGTGTCCTTGCGGAGCACCCCGCCGTTGCCCACATAGGGCCCCTCGGTGCCCTCGCGCACGCACAGCATGTCGATCGGCCCGGGCGACGCGAGCGGGCTGCGCACGCCGTCGAAGAGCCGCGCCGGCCGGAGGTTGACGTGGTGGTCGAGCTCGAAGCGCAGCCGCAGCAGCAGGCCGCGCTCCAAGATCCCCGGCGGAACGCCCGGGTCACCGATGGCACCCAGCAGGATCGCGTCGTGCTGGCGGAGCTCGTCGACCACCGTGTCCGGCAGCAGCTCCCCGGTGGCCTGCCACCGCGCGGCGCCGAGGTCGTACGGCGTCGTCTCCAGATCGGGGGCGACGGCGCGCAGGACCTTGAGGCCCTCCGCCACCACCTCGGGACCGATGCCGTCTCCGGGGATCACTGCCAGGCGCATGGTCGGGAACCCTAGGTCAGAGGGTCGTGAGGTCGGCAGCCCGGGCGGCCCGCGCGCCGATCCGGCCGGCGATGGCCTCGAGCAGCTCGGGAGGCGCGGGGCTGCTGACCGTGACCGCCATCAGCGCCTCGTCGCCGTCCCCGGCCGGGCTGACCTGGGCACCGGCGATGTTGATGCCGGCCTCCCCCAGCGCCGCCCCGACCGCGCCCACGACGCCCGGCCGGTCGGCGTAGACGAAGAAGAGCAGGTGGCCCGACGCCGCCAGGTCGATCTCGAAGCCGGCGACCTCGGTCAGCCGCGGCACCTGGTTCTTGCCGAACAGGGTGCCGGAGACCGCGACGGCGCGACCGTCGGCCATGGCCCCGCGCAGGGTGATCAGGTTCCGGTAGGTCGGGCTCTCCGGGTCGGTGGTCAGCGCGACCTCGAGCCCGCGCTGCTCGGCGAACAGCGGCGCGTTGACGTAGGTGACCTGCTCCTCGACGACGTCGGAGAAGACGCCCTTGAGGGCAGCCAGCTGGAGCACCGAGGCGTCGAACTCGCCGAGCTTGCCGCGGACGTCGACGGTGACCGACTGGGCCAGCCCACCGGCGACGGCGGTGAAGACGCGACCGAGCTTCTCGGCGAGCGGGAGACCGGGGCGCACGTCCTCGGCGACGACGCCACCGGCCTGGACGTTGACGGCGTCGGGCACGAACTCGCCCTGCAGCGCCAGCCGCACGGAGCGGGCGACCGAGGCGCCGGCCTTGTCCTGCGCCTCGGTGGTGGAGGCGCCCAGGTGCGGGGTGACGACAGTGTTCGACAGGCCGAAGAGCGGGCTGTCGGTGCAGGGCTCCGTGGCGTAGACGTCGATGCCGGCCGCGCCGACCTGCCCCGAGCGGAGCGCCTCGGCCAGGGCGGCCTCGTCGACCAGGCCGCCGCGGGCGGCGTTGACGATGATGACGCCGCGCTTGGTGGTGGCCAGCTCGGTGGCACCGATGAGCCCGAGGGTCTCGGCAGTCTTCGGCAGGTGGATGGTGAGGAAGTCCGCCTGCTGGAGCAGCTCCTCCAGGGAGACCATCCGCACGCCGAGCTGGGCGGCGCGGCCCGGCTGGATGTAGGGGTCGTAGGCGATCAGCTCGACGTCGAAGGCGGCCAGGCGCTGCGCCACCAGCTGACCGATGCGGCCGAGGCCGACGACGCCGACGGTCTTCCCGGTGACCTCGACGCCGGTGAACGACGAGCGGGCCCACCTGCCCTCGCGCAGGGAGGCGTCCGCCGCGGGGATGCGCCGGGCAGCGGCCAGGAGGAGGGCGACGGCGTGCTCGGCGGCGCTGACGATGTTGGCCGTCGGAGCGTTGACGACCATGACGCCGCGCTCGGTGGCCGCCGCGACGTCGACGTTGTCGAGGCCGATGCCGGCGCGGGCCACCACCTTCAGGTTCGGCGCCGCGGCGAGGGCCTCCGCGTCGATCTGCGTCGCGCTGCGGATCATCACCGCCGCTGCGTCGGCGAGCGCGGGCAGCAGCGCGGCCCGGTCGGCGCCGTCGACGTGCCGGATCTCGACGTCGGTCCCGAGCACCTCGAGGACACTCGGCGCGAGCTCTTCGGCGATCAGGACGACGGGCGTGGTCGAGGTCACGGCCACAGAGCCTAGGGATCCGGGCGGGGAGGCGCGTTCCGCGGCCGGTCGCCTTGCCCGCCCACGACGGGGCCGTGAATGCTGGGGTTTCACTGCCGCACCGACCCGACCGGTGCCGACCGGAGGGAATCATGAGCCAGTCAGACGACCCGTACCGTCCCGCCCCCGGCACACCGCCCCACGGCGAGAAGTCCCCGGAGCAGCCCGGCTACGGCCAGCCCCAGTACGGACAGCCCCAGTACGGACAACCGCAGTACGGGCAGCCCCAGTACGGGGCCGACCCGCAGGCGCAGCCCCCGTACGGACAGCCCTCCTACGGGCAGGAGCAGCAGTACGGGCAGCAGCCCTACGGCCAGCCGGGGTACGGCCAGCCCTACGGTGGCTACGGACCTACCGCCGTCCCCGCCCGCCCCCCGTCGGTCATCGTCGCGGCCGTGTTCGGGTTCCTCTTCGGCGCCCTGGGCCTGCTGGGCCTGGTCGGCGTCGTGGCCGCCGGGAGCCTGATCACGGAGCTGAGCGGCGACATCCCGGGGTACACCAGCGAGACGGGTGACGCCGTGAACGCCGGGCTGGTCATCGCCGGCTTCTTCATCCTGGCCTACACGGTCGTGATGATCTGGGGATCGATCCTGGCGCTGACCGGGCGCAGCCGCGTCCTCCTCCTGGTGGGCGGCTCGCTCACCATCTTCTTCACCGGCCTGGGCCTCCTCGGCGCGTTGAGCGACGGCGACGCCGGCGCAATGGTGGTGGTGCTGCTCATGTTCGCCGCAGCGATCGCCATCGTGGTGCTGCTCGCCGGCCGCCGTGCGGCGGAGTTCTACGCCGCGCACCGGTTCAACCGCACCGGTCGCTGAACCGGGTGGTCCGGGCGGGCCCGCCTGCCTCCGGCGACGATCGGTGTGACGATCAGTACGTTCCGCCATCGGACGCCACGAGTGCGACCGACGACCAGGAGGCCGTTCTCCCGATGTCCAACCCCACGCCCGACCCCTCCCAGCAGCAGCCGCAGCCCGGCTGGGGGCCACCCCCGCCCCAGGGCCAGCAGCCCGGCTACGGCCAGCAGCCGGGCTACGGCCAGCCCCAGCCGTACGGCCAGCAGCCCGGTTACGGCCAGCCCCAGCCCGGATACGGCCAGCCCTACGGTCAGCCCCAGCCCGGATACGGCCAGCAGCCCGGCTGGGGCCCAGGTGCGAAGCGCCCGGGCACGGTGACCGCCGCCGGGATCGTCGGGATCGTCGTCGGCGCCCTGATCGCGCTGACCAACCTGGGCGGTCTCGCGCTCGTGGACAGCGTCGGCGTCGAGGTCACTGCCGTCGACGTCCTGCTGAGCGTGCTCGCGATCGCCGTCGGCATCGCCCTGCTCGTGGGCGGCATCCAGGTGCTCCGGGGTGCCGCGCCGACGATCCTCCTGTACGCCGCCTATGCGACCGCCGCGATCTGGGTGTTCAACTTCATCGTCGCGCTGTCGGACGAGGACATCCCGGCCGGCTCGGGGCTGCTGCTCCTGATCGGGGCGGCGGTCATCGTCTCGCTCCTGCGCGGCCGGGCCGCCCAGCAGTGGTACGCCGGGCAGAAGGGCACCGCCTGACCTGCCGCACCACCCTCACGTCGACGGCCCCTACTGCTCAGCAGCGGGGGCCGTCGTCGTCCGCACCGCACGCGGAGGACCCCCGCTGCGGCCCCGGCGTCCCTACACTGCGCGCCACGGTCGCTCCGACCGGGGCGGCCGCCCCAGGAGGGAGTGCCCGATGTCCAGCTCCAGTGCAGGCCCCGATCCCGGTCCGGCCCCTGGCCCCGTTCCTGGTGGCGCACCGCAGGGTCAGCCCGCCTGGGGACCTCCCCCTCCGCAGGGCCGGCCCCCCGTCTCCGGGTACGGCCAGCAGGCGCCCGGCTACGGCCCGGGCCCCTCGCACACGGGCGGTCCCGGCACCATGAATGACCGTCCTGGTGGCGTGATGGCCGCCGCGATCATCGGCATCGTCATCGGCGGGCTGGCGCTGCTCAGCCTGTTCGGCCTGGGACTGCTGTTCGCGTTCGGCGGGTTCCTCGGGGTTCTCGCCCTGCTGTCGGTCGCCGCCGGCATCGTGCTGCTCGTCGGCGGCATCCAGGTGCTGCAGGGCAAGTCGCCCCAGCTGCTGATCCTCGGCAGTTACGCCTCGGTGGCCGTCCAGCTGCTCACGCTCGTCTGGGGGCTGGTCAGCGGATGGGGGTTCCTGTTCGGCAACTTCCTCGGCTTCCTGCTCCCGGCCGCGATCGTGTACCTGCTGCGCCAGCCGGACGCGAAGCAGCACTACGCCGCTCGCGGCATCACGTACTGAGAACGCGACCCCAGAACGCGACAGAGCCCCCGCGACCGGTCGGTCACGGGGGCCCTGTGGCGGAGCGATCAGCTACGGGCAGCGGTGCCCGTGTAGTCGTCCGACGCCGAGACCCAGCTCATGAGGCCGCGCAGCTTGCGCCCGGTCTCCTCGATCGGGTGCTGCTCGGCGGCGGCCCGCTTGGCCTTGAAGTCCGGGGCGCCGGCGTCCTGGTCGGCGATGAAGGCCGCGGCCCACGAGCCGTCCTTGATCGCGGCCAGCACCTCGCCCATCGACTCCTTGACGCGGGCGTCGATGACCTTGGGGCCGGAGGTGTAGTCGCCGTACTCGGCGGTGTCGGACACCGACCAGCGCTGCTTGGCGATGCCGCCCTCGTACATGAGGTCGACGATCAGCTTCAGCTCGTGCAGGCACTCGAAGTAGGCGACCTCGGGCTGGTAGCCGGCCTCGGTCAGGGTCTCGAACCCGGCGGTGATGAGCGCGCTGGCGCCACCGCAGAGCACGGCCTGCTCACCGAAGAGGTCGGTCTCGGTCTCCTCGGCGAACGTCGTCTTGATGACGCCGGCGCGGGTGCCACCGATGGCTGCGGCGTAGGAGAGCGCCAACTGCAGCGCGGACCCGCTGGCGTCCTGCTCGACGGCGACGAGGCAGGGCACGCCCTTGCCGTTCTCGAACTCGCGGCGCACCAGGTGGCCGGGGCCCTTGGGGGCGACCATGGCGACGTCGACGCCGGCCGGGGGCAAGATGTAGCCGAAGCGGATGTTGAAGCCGTGGCCGAAGAACAGCGCGTCGCCGTCCTGCAGGTTGGGCTCGACCGACTCGGCGTACAGGGTCCGCTGCACGTGGTCGGGCGCCAGGATCATGATCAGGTCCGCCTCGGCGGACGCCTCGGCCGGCGAGACGACCCGCAGACCCTCGGCCTCCGCCTTGGCGCGGCTCTTGGAGCCCTCCGGCAGACCGACGCGCACGTCGACCCCGGAGTCGCGCAGCGAGAGGGCGTGGGCGTGGCCCTGGCTGCCGTAACCCAGGACGGCGACCGTGCGCCCCTGGATGATCGAGAGGTCGGCGTCGCTGTCGTAGAAGATCTCGGCGGCCATGCTGTGTGGTGTTCCCTTCGGTTGGTCTGTACGGGTGCGGGGGGGTTCAGGCGCTGCGTTCGACGGGCCGCAAGGTACCGGCGCCCGACATCGCCCGCGGCCCCCGGCCCAGCGCGACGGTGCCCGACTGGGCCATCTCCTTGATGCCGAGCGGCGCGAGCACCGCCAGCAGGGCCTGGAGCTTGTCCGGGGTGCCGGTCGCCTCCAGGGTCACGGTGTCGGTGTTGACGTCGATGACGTGGGCCCGGAAGAGCTCCGCGGTCTGGAGCACCTGGGTGCGCTCGGCCAGCGGCGCCCGGACCTTCACCAGCAGCAGCTCGCGCTGGACGGCGGCTCCGCCGTCCAGCTCGACGATCTTGATGATCTCGATGAGCTTGTTCAGCTGCTTGGTGATCTGCTCCAGCGGCTGGCTCTCCGCGTCGACGACGATCGTCATCCGCGAGAGGTCGGGGTTCTCGGTGGGTCCGACGGCGAGTGACTCGATGTTGAAGCCGCGCCGGCTGAACAGCGCCGAGACGCGGGCCAGCACACCGGACTTGTTCTCGACGAGGACCGAGAGCGTGTGGCGGGTCATGCCAACGTTCCTTTCAGGGATCAACGGGACCGGGATGGCTCCGTCCAGAGGCTCGCCCCGAGCCTGCGAGGGGTGAGGAGGACGGCGTCCTTCCGCTACACCTGTCCCTCTCCGAAGACGGGCCGCAGGTCGCGCGCGGCCAGGATGGCGTCGTTGCTGGCGCCCGCGGCGACCATGGGCCACACCTGGGCGTCGGCGCCGACGACGAAGTCGATGACCACCGGGGCGTCGTTGATCGCCATGGCCTTCTCGATCACGGCGTCGACGTCGTCCTTCGACTCGCACCGCAGCCCGACGCAGCCCAGCGCCTCGGCGAGCGCGACGAAGTCGGGGATGCGCACCTTCTTGGGGGTGCCGTCGGCCTCCTGGGCGTGCAGCTTGGTGTTGGAGTACCGGCCCTCGTAGAAGAGGGTCTGCCACTGCCGGACCATGCCGAGGTTGCCGTTGTTGATGACGGCGACCTTGATCGGGATCCCCTCGATGGCGCAGGTGGCCAGCTCCTGGTTGGTCATCTGGAAGCAGCCGTCGCCGTCGATGGCCCAGACCGTCGTCTCCGGCATGCCGTACTTGGCGCCCATGGCGGCCGGGACGGAGTAGCCCATCGTCCCGAGCCCGCCGCTGTTGAGCCAGGTGCCGGGCTTCTCGTACTTGATGAACTGCGCGGCCCACATCTGGTGCTGGCCGACGCCGGAGGTGTAGATCGCGTCCGGGCCGGCGATCGCGCCCAGCCGCTCGATGACGTACTGCGGCGACAGCGCGCCGTCCTCCGGCCAGTCGTAACCGAGCGGGTAGCGGTCGCGCCAGTCGTCGAGCTGGGTCCACCAGACGGCCAGGTCGGGGGTGCGCCCGGCGGCGTGCTCGGCCCGCAGGGCGTCGACGAGCTGGGCGATCGTCTCCTTGGCGTCACCGACGATCGGCACGTCGGCCTTGCGGTTCTTGCCGATCTCGGCCGGGTCGATGTCGGCGTGCACGACCAGCGCCTCCGGCGCGAAGCTCGAGAGCTGGCCGGTCACGCGGTCGTCGAAGCGGGCGCCCAGGGCGACGATGACGTCGGACTTCTGCAGCGCCGTCACCGCGGCGACGGTGCCGTGCATGCCGGGCATGCCCAGGTGCTGCGGGCTGCTGTCGGGGAAGGCGCCGCGCGCCATGAGCGTGGTGACGACGGGGGCGCCGGTGAGCTCGGCCAGCGCGGCCAGCTCCTCGGTCGCCTGGGCCTTGAGCACGCCGCCGCCGACGTAGAGCACCGGGCGGGAGGCGCCGGCGATCAGGGTCGCCGCCTCGCGCACCTGCTTGCCGTGCGGCCGGGTGGTCGGCTTGTAGCCCGGCAGGTCCAGCCGCGGCGGCCAGGAGAAGTCGGTCGTCGCCTGGAGGACGTCCTTGGGGATGTCGACCAGGACCGGCCCGGGGCGCCCGGTGGAGGCCAGGTGGAACGCCTCGGCGATGCGCTGCGGAATCTCCTCGGCGGTGGTGACCAGGAAGTTGTGCTTGGTGACCGGCATCGTGATGCCGCGGATGTCCGCCTCCTGGAAGGCGTCCGTCCCGATCGCCGCGCTGGGCACCTGCCCGGTGATCGCGACCATCGGCACCGAGTCCATGTAGGCGTCGGCCAGCGGGGTGACCAGGTTGGTCGCGCCGGGGCCGGAGGTGGCGATGCAGACGCCGACGCGGCCGGTCGCCTGCGCGTAGCCGGTGGCGGCGTGGCCGGCGCCCTGCTCGTGCCGGACGAGCACGTGGCGGACGGCGGAGTCGAACAGCGGGTCATAGGCCGGCAGGATCGCGCCGCCGGGGATCCCGAAGATGACCTCGACGCCGACTGCCTCGAGGGAGCGGACGAGGCTCTGGGCCCCGGTGATGCCGGTGGCGGGCTCGGCGGCGCTCTCGGCGACGGAGCGGGCCGTCGTCTCGACGCCGGTCAGGGCTTCGGCAGCCTCCCGGCTGGCGGCCTCGGTGGGGGTGGTGGTCATCGCGCGGATCTCCTGTGCCTTGCGGCGTGGTTCGGGCTGGTGCGACGGACAGCGTGCTCGCTGCGCGGCAGGTCACGGCCAACAAAAAACCCCTCGTGCCCGCGGGCACGAAGGGTCAGCGCGTCGGTCGGTGACCGGACGCGCTAGGCGAGTACGAGGACGCCGCTGGTGCGGGCGTCTGCGGGCATGCTGGTGCGAGGCACTCCGACACTGTGCGCCTCAGGACGCCGCTGCGTCAACCGCCGTGTCCCACCACGTGGACACCCGCGTCCATTTCTGCGACGTCGGCGTCCAGGACCGTGGGATCGAAGGAGTCCAGCAGGGCGACCAGGTCGTCGAACGGCATGGGCCGCCCGAAGAGGTAGCCCTGCAGGAAGGTGCAGTTCATCGACTGCAGCTCGACCAGCTGCTCCTCGGTCTCCACGCCCTCGGCGACGACGTCCATGCCCAGGGTGCGGCCCAGCTCGACGACGCTGGCCACCAGGGCGCGACCGCGGGGGCCGGTCTCGATGCCGGCGATGAACTCCTTGTCCATCTTGAGCACCTGCACGGGCAGCCGCGCGAGGTAGGCCAGCGAGGACCAGCCCCGTCCGAAGTCGTCGAGCGCCAGCACGACGCCCATCCCCCGGACCGTCTCCAGGTCGCTGAGCAGTGCGTCGTGGGTGTCCAGCAGCACCGACTCGGTCAGCTCGAGGACCAGCTTGCCCGGCGGGAGCTGGGCGGCCGCCAGAGCAGCGGCGACGTCGGGGGCCAGGCAGCCGGCCTGCAGGTGCCGCACCGAGACGTTGACGCCCATCTGGACGTCCCACCCGTCGGCCAGCAGGACGGCCGCGTGCCGCGTCGCGACGCCGAGCACCCAGCGCTCCAGCGGGACGATCAGGCCGTCCTCCTCCGCGAGCGGGATGAACTCGTCCGGCGGCACGATCCCGAGCAGCGGGTGCTCCCACCGCACGAGCGCCTCCAGCCCGAGGATCCGCCGGTCGTGCACGCCGACGACGGGCTGGTAGAGCACCCGCAGCTGGCCCTCGGCCAGAGCCGCGGGCAGGTCGCGGGCGAGGCGGGTGCGCCGGCCGATCGCGGCGTCGACGGCGTCGCCGGAGGAGCGCACGCAGCGCTTGCCGGCGGCCTTCGCCGCACGCAGAGCGAGGTCTGCCTGCCGGACGGCGGCCGGCGCGTCGCCGGAGCCGTCGAGCCGGGCCAGCCCGATGCTGCCGGAGACCGCGAAGAGCGGGCCGGCGCCTTCCGCGCCGGGCGAGGAGGCACGGAACGTGCGGTCCAGGACGACGACGAGCCGCTCGGCCAGTCCCTCGGCCTCCTCGGGGCTACCGGGAACCAGCAGGGCGAACTCGTCCCCGCCGAGCCGGGCCACCAGGTCCTGCTCCCGTGCGCCGGCCCGCAGCAGCTCGGCCACCTGGACCAGCACCTGGTCGCCCGCCTCGTGTCCGGCGACGTCGTTGACCGCCTTGAAGCCGTCGAGGTCGACCAGCAGCACGCAGGCGGCCTCGCCGGCCGCCGCCCGGACGTGCGCCTCCTGCAGGTCGGCCATGAAGCGGGCCCGGTTCGGCAGCCCGGTCAGGTAGTCGGTGTAGGCCATGCGCTCGAGCTCGCGCTGGTCGGAGCGGCGGGCGGTGACGTCGCGGAGGTGCAGCACGAGACCCTCGCGCAGCCCCGTGCCCGGAACACCGGCGCGCGCGGCACCGGAGAGCTCCACGTCGCGCCACTCCCCCGTGCGGGTGCGGAGCCGGACGACGGGCGGCGCCGCGGCTGCGGCGCCGCCACCGGAGAGCACCCGGCCGAGGACGGCGTGGTCGGCGGGATCGACGAGGTCGGCGACGACGCGGTCGGTCAGCTCGCGCGCGGACCAGCCGAGCTGGGTCGAGGCGGAGCCGGAGACCCACCGGACCCGGCCCTCGTCGTCCAGGACGACGGTGACGTCCTCCGCACTCGCGGCCAGGGCCCGGAAGTAGGCCTCCGTCTGCTCCATGCGGCGGGTGAGCCGGCGGCCGTCGGCAGCCCACAGCAGACCGCGCACCGAGGTCTGCAGCACGACCAGGCCGATCAGGATCTGCTCCAGGAGCGAGAAGGTGTGGCCCGCGCTCACCATCACGACGACGACGCCGGTGACGCCGTAGGCGGTCGCCTGACCGACGACGACACCGAACAGGGCCGGTCGCGGCGACTCCTCCGGGCTCTCCACCGGCGCGCCCGGGTCGCTGTCCACCGCGGAAATGGCGGCAGCGAGCATCCCCGTCCAGGCGACGATCGTGATCACGTGCGAGGTGCCGGCGCCCAGGACGTTGGCGAGCGCGCCGGCGACGGCCACCACCGCGAAGGAGGCGACCGTCACCAGCAGCCACACCGCGGCCCTGCGCCGGGCAGGGTCGACGCGGGAGACGGTCATGAGCGCCACGCCGCACAGCAGCGCACCGGTGACGGGATAGCCGATGACCATGAGCGCGCCCACGAATCCGCGACTGCCGGCGACCGCGTCGGCCAGCACGAGGACCCCGACCAGCACGACGGCCAGGAGGACGATGCCGCTGTCGAGCAGCTCGCGCAGCCCGGGGCGTCGGCGGGCCCGGGACGGCAGCAGGAGCAGGCAGGCAGCGATGCCCAGGGGGGCGGCGAGGACCTGCGGCACCTGCGCGACGACGCTCTGCGACCCGGCCGGGTCGACGAGGTAGATCAGTTCCGCGACGACGAGCAGTCCCGCGATCGCGGACAGCACCTGCCACGGACGCCGGGAACGGGGATCCAGCCGGCGACTGTGCCGCGCGACCACCACGGCGGCCAGCGCCGAGGCGAGAGCGAGCAGCAGCGGGAAGATCCAGGACGTCCCCGCGACGAGCGCGACGCGTGACGCCACCGCGACCAGGGTCAGCACGCCCAGCACGGTCAGCGCGGCGACGGACTCACGCCGGGACCGCGGGTCCTGGCCGGCCGGAACGCTCGGGACGGGGACGGCATGCCGGGGTGCGCCGCGCAGGCGCGAGACGGGGGTCATCGTGCACCCCGCCAGCTCGACCGTCGTCCGTCCACACCTGTGACGTCGGCAGGGCCGGGTCGGCATCGCAGCCGACCCGGCCCCCGGGTCACCCCATGGAGGGGTCAGCCGCAGATCGCGCCCTGCGCCGCCGAGCCGACGAGCTTGGCGTACTTGCCGAGGACGCCGGTGGTGTACCGCGCCGGCAGCGGCTCCCAGCCGACCTTCCGCTCGGCCAGCTCCGCCTCGTCGACGAGCAGGTCCAGCGTGCGGGTCGAGAGGTCCAGCCGGATCCGGTCGCCGTCCCGGACGTAGGCGATGGGCCCGCCGTCGGCCGCCTCGGGTGCGATGTGCCCGACGCAGAGGCCCGTGGTGCCACCGGAGAACCGGCCGTCGGTGAGCAGCAGGACGTCCTTGCCGAGGCCCGCGCCCTTGATCGCGCCGGTGACGGCGAGCATCTCGCGCATGCCCGGACCACCGCGGGGGCCCTCGTAGCGGATGACGACGACGTCATTCGGCTTGAGGGTGCCCTCGGTGACGGCGTCCATGGCGCCCTGCTCGCCGTCGAACACGCGGGCGGTGCCCTCGAAGACCTCGGCGTCGAAGCCCGCGGACTTCACGACCGCGCCCTCCGGGGAGAGCGAGCCGCGCAGGATCGTCAGGCCACCGGTCTTGTGGATCGGGTTGTTCATCGCGTGCACGATCGTGCCGTCGAGGTCCGGCGGGGCGATCTCGGCGAGGTTCTCGGCCATGGTCTTGCCGGTCACGGTGAGCACGTCGCCGTGCAGCAGGCCGGCGTCGAGCAGCGCGCGCAGCACGACCGGGACGCCGCCGACGCGGTCGATGTCGGTCATGACGAACCGGCCGAAGGGCTTCACGTCGGCCAGGTGCGGCGTGCGGTCGCCGATCCGGTTGAAGTCGTCGAGCGTGAGGTCGACCTGCGCCTCGTGCGCGATGGCCAGCAGGTGCAGGACGGCGTTGGTCGAGCCGCCGAGCGCCATGACGACGGTGATGGCGTTCTCGAACGCCTCCTTGGTCATGATCTGGCGGGCGGTGATGCCCTTGCGGAGCAGGTTCACCACGGCCTCGCCGGAGGCGACGGCGAACGCGTCGCGGCGGCTGTCGGGCGCCGGCGGGGCGGCGCTGCCGGGCAGCGCCATGCCGAGCGCCTCGGCCACGCTGGCCATCGTGTTGGCGGTGTACATGCCGCCGCAGGACCCCTGACCCGGGCAGGCCGCCTTCTCGATCGCGGTCAGCTCCTCGCGGGTGATCAGCCCGCGCGCGCAGGCGCCGACGGCCTCGAAGACGTCGATGATCGTCAGGTCGTCGCGGTCGCCGAGCTTGCCGGGCAGCGTCGAGCCCGAGTAGAGGAAGACGCTGGCCAGGTCGAGGCGGGCGGCGGCCATCAGCATCCCGGGCAGCGACTTGTCGCAGCCGGCCAGCAGCACCGAGCCGTCGAGCCGCTCGGCGAACATGACCGTCTCGACCGAGTCGGCGATGACCTCGCGGGAGACCAGCGAGGCGCGCATGCCCTCGTGACCCATGGAGATGCCGTCGGAGACGGAGATCGTGCCGAACTCCAGCGGGAAGCCGCCGGCGGCGTGCACGCCCTCCTTGGCCCGCTTGGCCAGCCGGTCCAGCGAGAGGTTGCAGGGGGTGATCTCGTTCCAGGACGAGGCCACCCCGATCTGCGGCTTGCTGAAGTCGTCGTCGCCCATGCCGACGGCGCGCAGCATGGCGCGCGCGGGCGCCTTCGCGTCCCCGTCGGTCACCTCGTGGCTGCGGGGCTTCATGTTGGCGGTGTCGCTGCCGGTCGGGCGGTCTTCCACGGTCGTCACGCCGGCGATCGTATGCCCGTCTCCCGGGGCGGCCGAGTGTGCGTTGATACTGGTACCGACACCACCACCGAACGGAGCCGGCCGTGCCCTCCTCCGCCCGCCGCGAGCTGGCCGAGTTCCTCGGTTCCCGCCGTCGCCAGGTGAGCCCCGCGGCGGTCGGGCTCCCCGCGGGCGGCAACCGCCGGACGCCGGGCCTGCGCCGGGAGGAGGTCGCGCTCCTCGCCGGGGTCAGCCACACCTGGTACACGTGGCTGGAGCAGGGCAGGGACATCCACCCCTCCCGGCAGGTGATGGACGCCCTGGCCCGCACGCTGCGGCTCTCGCCGGCCGAGCACGAGTACCTGCTGCGCCTCTCCGGGCACGGCGGGGCGCAGCCCTCCCCCGCCTTCGACGGAGTGCCCCCGCACCTGCAGCGGCTGATGGACGCACTGATCCCCTCCCCCGTCTACGCGATCACCTCGAGCTGGTCGATCGTCGGCTGGAACTCCGCCTACGAGCGCCTCTACCCGGGGGTGGCGGCGATGCCGCCCGGGGACCGGAACCTGCTGTGGGCGGTCTTCACCGACCCTGCCGTCCGGACGCTGCTGGGCGACTGGGCCGCCGACAGCCGCCGCTTCCTCACCCAGTTCCGCGCCGAGGTGGGCCCGCGCCTGACCGATCCCGACGTCGTCGACCTGGTGGCCCGGCTGCAGGCGGCCAGCCCCGACTTCCGGGAGGGCTGGGCCAGCCACGACGTCGACCGGTTCACCTCGACCGAGCGCCGCTTCGAGCACCCCGACGTCGGTCCGCTGGTGCTGGAGCACCACCAGGTGACGCCCGCGGACGCGCCGGGCATCCAGCTGGTCGTCTACACCGCCGTCGACGGCACCGGCACCGCCGCGAAGCTGTCCCGCCTGGCCGGCTGACTGCTCTGGGAGGATCGGTGGTCGTGGAAGCCCCTGCCCGCCTGCGGATGAACCGGACCGCGCTCGTCCCCGTCGCGCTTCTCGCGCTCTGCGTCGTCCCACTGGCCTTCGCCGCGCCCTGGCTTCCGGTCCTGCTGCTGATCCCTGTGGGAGTCGCGGCCTGGGTGCTGCGCACCGGCGTCGACATCGACGACGAGGGCCTGACCCTGCAGGCGCTCCTCGGTCGGCGTCGCGTGCCGTGGACCGACGTCGCCGGGATCCGGGTCGCCCGGCGCGGCGACCTCTGGCTGGTCACCACCGCCGGCACCGAGTTAAAGCTGCCGGTGATGCGGGCGCGCGACCTGCCGCAGCTGGCGGCGCTGTCCGGCGGCCGGATCCCGCTGTCCGCTCAGTAGTCGCCGACGACGTTCTCCAGCGGCCGGCCGTCCAGCACCCGCGCGATCTGCTCGGTCACCGCCGCCGCGGCCCGGGCGTTCGTGGCCGGGACGGCGCCGCCGACGTGCGGCGTGAGCAGGAGCCCCGGAGCCGACCACAGCGGGTGCCCCTCCGGCAGCGGCTCGGGATCGGTGACGTCGAGCGCGGCCCGCAGCCGGCCGGAGGTGAGCTCGGCGAGCAGCGCGTCGGTGTCCACGACGACGCCGCGGGCGGCGTTGACCAGCAGCGCGCCGTCCTTCATGGCGCCGAGGAACGCGGCGTCCACCATGCCGCGGGTCTCCGGGGTGGCCGGCACGATCAGGACCACGACGTCGGCGTCGGGCAGCAGCTCGGGCAGATCCGCGGTCGACCGGACGCCGTCGCGCGCGGTGCGTGCGACGTAGGTGAGCTCGACGTCGAAGCCGGCCAGCATCCGCCCGATCGCGCGGCCGATGTCCCCCGCGCCGACCACCAGGACCCGCGCGCCGACCAGGGACCGGTGGGTGCCGAACGACCACCGGCCGGCGTCCTGCTCCCGCACGAAGAAGGGCAGCCCGCGCTGCGCGGCCAGCGCGGCCGCCACCGCCCACTCCGCCGTCGAGGGCGTGTGCGCGCCGCGGGCGTTGCACAGCACCAGGCCGTCGGGCAGCCGGCCGACGAAGGTCTCCGCGCCCGCGCTGAGCAGCTGCACGAGTCGCAACCGCGGCAGGGCCTCGAAGAACTCGCGGCCGGGGAGCGCGGCGCCGTCCGAACGCGGCACCCACGCCTGTGCCAGCGCGGCCTCCCCGATGGGCGGCCCGTCCGCGGCGTCGACGCGGTGGGCCCGCACCCGGGGCGAGACCGCCTCGACCGCGGCACCGATCGCGCGGGAGGGCACGAGGACGTGCAGGGTCTCGCCGGGTTCCAGGGGAAGATGCGCCACGCCCGGACTCTAGGCGTCACCCCCGTCGGCGCACGTACTGTGATCCGGGTGGGAGGACGGTCACGGACGCGGATTGCTCGACTGGCCGCCGCCCTGCTCGCCACCGCGCTCCTGGCCGGCTGCGGCGACGACGGCTACGAGCCCGCCGGCCCCTTCCGCCCGCTCCCCGAGGGCGCGCCGCCGGAGGTGGGCCGTCCGCCGGCTCCCCAGGCGCCCGGCGGCCCGGCGCAGCCCGGTTCGGGCGAGGAGGAGGGAGACGCGAACGTCGTCGCCTCCGGCCTCACCGTGCCCACCGGCCTGGTCCTGCTCCCCGACGGCACGGCGATCGTGGGCGAGCGGGAGACCGGGCGCCTGCTCCAGGTCTTCCCCGACCGCTCCCCGGCCAAGGAGCTCATGGTCGTGCCCGGCATCGACACCGCCGGCGACGGCGGGCTGCTCGGCCTCGCCCTCTCCCCCACGTTCCCCGAGGACGGCCTGCTCTTCGCCTACCTGACGACGGCGACCGACAACCGGGTGGTGCGCTTCCCGATCGGCGGCGTCCCGAACGCGGTGCTCACCGGCATCCCACGGGGCGAGGTGAGCAACGGCGGCGGCCTGCTCACCGGCCTCGACGGCAACCTCTACGTCGGCACCGGCGACACGGGGAACCCCGCGCTCGCCGCGGATCCGGCGTCCCTCGCCGGCAAGGTCCTGCGCATCGACGTCTTCGGCCGGCCGGTCGGCGGGCCCAGCCCGGTGTTCAGCCGCGGGCACCGAGACGTCACGGCGCTGTGCCAGGACGAGGAGCGGATGTACGCGACCGACGAGTCGCGGGACGGCCCCGACGAACTCGAGGTGATCACCGACCAGGGCGACGCCACGCGGCCGCCGCTCGCCTCGGTGCTCCCGGAGGAGGGGGGGCTCGGCGGCTGCGCGGTCGCCAACGGCACCGTCTTCCTCGGCGCCCGCGACGGGGAGCGCGTGCACGTGCTCACCCTCGACGACGAGGGCAACCCGATCGAGGACGCCACCGACGAGGTGCTGGGTGGCCAGTACGGCCGGCTGCGCACAGTGGTGCTCGACGCCGAGGGCGCACTGTGGATCACCACGTCGAACAAGGACGGCATCGGCGTCCCCGGCCCCGACGACGACCGCGTCCTGCGCATCCGTCCCCCCGGCGGTCAGGCCTCCTCGCCGCTATGACACTGCGATCCTCCGGATCGCACCGCGGCCATGTGCCGTCCCGGCCTGCGTGAAGCCGTTGGGTCACGCCTGCGCGGACCCCTCCGGGGCCCACTCGGCGCGCGTGAATCGGTGGACGACGTGGTCGCGCGCGTCCACCGGGTTGTCCGGGGTCAGCTCGCCGTCGGCGTACCGGGTGGCGCCGGCGCGGCGCAGGGCCCGCCACGACGCCTCGTTGCCGCGCGCGACCGGGACCAGCACGTCCTGCGCATCAGGGTGGTCGGCGAAGCCGCGGGCGACCGCCGCGGCGATGAGCGCCGTCGCCAGACCTCGTCCGCGGGCGTCCGGCACGCCGATCAGGTAGTCGATGCTCAGGGCGCCGTCCGGCACCGGGCAGACGGCGCTCAGTTCGGCCAGCGACTCGGGCTCGTCGGCGAACCGGTAGACCTGCACCAGCCCGAACGGCTCCCCCGCGTGCACCCCCAGGTACACCGCGGTCGGATCAGAGCCGTCGACGGACGGCCCGTACTGCTCCTCGACCGCCGCGGGGTCGTCGTTCCACCAGCGGGCGACCAGGGGCTCGGCGAGCCACCGCGCCAGCAGGGGGAAGTCCGACCGCCGCAGCGGCCGCAGCTCCACCTCCGGCAGCTCCACACCCTGAGGTTAGGAGCTGCCGGGGGCGTCAGGAGCTGACGAGGCGCTCCTCGAGCATGCGCTTCACGGTCGCGGCGTCGGCCTTGCCCCGGGTGGTCTTCATGACCGCGCCCACGAGCGCGCCGATCGCCTGGACCTTGCCGGCGCGCACCTTGTCGGCGACGTCGGGGTTGCCCTCGATGGCGGCGTCGACCGCGGCGACCAGCTCGTCGGAGTCGCCCATGACGGCCAGCCCGCGCGACTCGACGACCGCCCCCGGGTTCCCCTCGCCGGCGAGGACGCCGTCCAGCGCCTGCCGGGCCAGCTGGTCGTTGACCGTGCCGGCCGCGACCAGCCCGGCCAGCTCGGCGACCTGCTTCGGCGTGACCGGCAGCTCGATCAGCTCGACGCCGCTGTCGTTGGCGCGGCGGGCGAGCTCGCCCAGCCACCACTTGCGGGCGTCGGCGGGCGTGGCCCCGGCGGCGACGGTGTCACTGACCAGGCCGACGGCGCCGGCGTTGACGATCCACGCCATCTCGGCGTCGGAGAGGCCCCACTCCTCGCGCAGCCGGATCCGGCGGGCGGCGGGCAGCTCGGGCAGCGCGACCCGGAGCGTCTCGATCCACTCCTCGTCGGGGGCGAGCGGCACCAGGTCGGGCTCGGGGAAGTACCGGTAGTCGGTGGCCTCCTCCTTGCTCCGCCCGTCCGACGTGCTGCCGGTGTCCTCGTGGAAGTGCCGCGTCTCCTGCACGATGCGCTCGCCGGCGTCGAGGAGCGCGGCCTGACGGCGCATCTCGTAGCGCACCGAGCGCTCCACCGAGCGCAGCGAGTTCACGTTCTTGGTCTCGGTGCGGGTGCCCCAGTCCAGGCTGCCGATGGGGGCCAGCGAGGTGTTGACGTCCGACCGCAGGTTGCCCTGCTCCATCCGCACCTCGGAGACGCCGAGCGCGAGCAGGATCTCGCGCAGCTCGGTGACGTAGGCGCGGGCCACCTCGGGCGCCTTGGCACCGGTGCCCGGGATCGGCCGGGTCACGATCTCGACCAGCGGGATGCCGGCGCGGTTGTAGTCGACCAGCGAGTGGTCGGCGCCGTGGATCCGGCCCGTGGCGCCACCGACGTGGAGGTTCTTGCCGGTGTCCTCCTCGATGTGGACCCGCTCGATCTCCACCCGGTAGGTCTCGCCGTCCAGTTCGACGTCCAGGTGCCCGGCGGTGCACAGCGGCTCGTCGTACTGGCTGGTCTGGAAGCCCTTGGGGATGTCCGGGTAGAAGTAGTTCTTCCGCGCGAACCGCGACCAGGAGGCGATCCGGCAGCCCAGCGCGAGGCCGATGCGGATCGTGGACTCGATGGCGTCGGCGTTGACCACCGGCAGCGAGCCGGGCAGGCCCAGGCAGACCGGGCAGGTCTGCGTGTTGGGCTCCGCGCCGAACGTCGTCGAGCAGCCGCAGAACATCTTCGACGCGGTGCCCAGCTCGACGTGGGTCTCCAGGCCGATGACCGGCTCGTAGCGGGTCAGGACCTCGTCGAAGTCGACCAGGGTGTCGCTCATGAGGGGGTGTTCTCCTTGGTGCCGATCCCGGCCAGCAGGGCGTGCCCGCGGGCGGCGTCCTGCGCGGCCTCCAGCGCCGCGGCCACGCGGTAGCAGCGGTCGTCGGCCAGTGCGGGTGCCATGACCTGGAAGCCGACGGGCAGCCCCTCGGACAGGCCGCAGGGCACCGAGATGGCCGGCACGCCCGCGAGGCTGGCGGGCAGCGTGCAGAGGTCGGCGGCGTACATGGCGACCGGGTCGTCGACGCGGTCGCCGATGTTCCAGGCGACCGTCGGGCTGGTCGGGCTGACCAGCACGTCGACGTCGTCCCAGGCGGTGGTGAAGTCCCGGGTGATCAGGGTGCGGACCTTCTGCGCCTGCCCGTAGTAGGCCTCGTAGTAGCCGCTGGACAGGGCGTAGGTGCCCAGGATGATCCGGCGCTTCACCTCGGGGCCGAAGCCCTGCTCGCGGGTCATCGCCATGACCTCGTCGAGGTCGCGGCTGCCGTCGTCGCCGACCCGGAGTCCGAAACGGACGCCGTCGAAGCGGGCCAGGTTGGACGAGGCCTCGCTGGGGGCGATCAGGTAGTAGGCGGGAAGCGCCAGGTCGAAGGCCGGGCAGGAGACCTGACGGACCTCCGCGCCCATGCTCTCCAGCAACGCCACCGCCTCGGCGACGCGCTCCAGCACGCCGGCGTCGTAGCCACCCGCGTGGCCGTCGCCCCCGAGCTCGGTGACGACGCCGACCTTGAGACCGGACAGATCGCCCTCGGCGCCGCGGCGGGCCGCCTCGGTGAGCAGCGGCACCGGGGAGTCGATGCTCGTGGAGTCCATCGGGTCGTGACCGGCGATGGCCTCGTGCAGCAGGGCGGCGTCGAGCACCGTCCGCGTCATGGGGCCGGCCTGGTCCAGGCTCGAGGAGAAGGCGATGAGCCCGTAGCGGGAGACCGAGCCGTACGTGGGCTTGTGGCCGACCAGGCCGGTGACGGCGGCCGGCTGGCGGATCGAACCGCCGGTGTCGGTGCCGATCGCCCACGGGGCCAGCCCGGCGGCGACCGCCGCCGACGAACCACCCGAGGAGCCGCCGGGGATGCGGTCGGTGTCCCAGGGGTTGCGGGTGACCTTGTAGGCGGAGTTCTCGGTGGAGGAGCCCATCGCGAACTCGTCCATGTTGGTCTTGCCGAGGAGCACCGTGCCGGCGGCCTTGAGCCGGGCGGCCAGCGTCGCGTCGTACGGCGGGCGCCAGCCCTCGAGGATCTTCGAGCCGCTGGTGGTGGGCACGCCCTCGGTGACGACGACGTCCTTGAGCGCCATCGGCACGCCGGCCAGCGGGCCGAGCTCCTCGCCCTTGGCGCGGGCGGCGTCGATCTCGCCCGCGGCCGTCAGCGCGGCGTCGGCGTCCACGTGCAGGTAGGCGCCGATCGACTCGTCCTGCGCGGCGATCGCGTCCAGGTACGCGCGGGTGACCTCGACGGAGCTGAGCTCGCCGGACTGCAGCGCGCTGCTCAGGTCGGCCGCGCTGCTGGAGGTGACGTCGGCGCTCACGCCTCCTCCCCCAGGATGCGGGGCACGCGGAAGCGGTCGTCCTCGGCGGCCGGGGCACCGGCCAGGACGACGTCGCGCGGCAGGCTCGGACGGGCGACATCGGGCCGCATGACGTTCGTCATCGGCACCGCGTGCGTGGTCGGGGTGACGTCGGCGACGTCGGCCTTGCCGACCTGCGCGACGGCGTCGAGCACGGCTGCGAGCTGACCGGCGAAGAGATCGAGCTCTTCGTCGCTCACCGCCAGCCGGGACAGGTGCGCCAGGTGCGCCACCTCGTCGCGGGTCAGTTGGCCCTTCGGGGAGGGGGTGCTCATGCTGCGGTGGAACTCCACTTCGGCGATGCCCGGCGGCCCGCTCTCGGGCCGGGACGTGACCGGGTCACTGTACGTGGGGCGCTCAGGGTCCTGACCAGCGTGAGAGGCTGCCCCGGACCGCGATCGACGGAGATCGGCCCGAACCTGCGAGGACTCCCCCGGAGGAACCGTGTCCTATCTCCTGCGCCTCGTGGTGCCCGACCGTCCTGGCGTCCTCGGCGCGGTGGCCACCGCCCTGGGCACCGCGGGCATCGACATCGTCTCGGTGGACGTGCTCGAGCGGGGCAACGGCATCGCCGTGGACGACGTCGTCGTCGAGCTGCCGGGCGACCGGCTGCCCGACAACCTGATCACCGTCGCGCAGGCCGTGGACGGCGTGCAGGTCGAGTCGCTGCGCCCCTTCGCCGGGCCGCTGGACACCCACCGCGAGCTCGATCTGCTGGACGCGCTGTCCCGTGGCGACCGGGCGCCTGCCGAGCTGCTCACCGCCGAGCTGCCCCGCGTCTTCCACAGCGGCTGGGCGGCGATCATCGACGGCGCCGCGCAGCCGGCAGCGCTCGCGGTGGACGCGGTGCTCGCGGCCTCGGAGGCAGCGCCGTCGTTCGTCGGCCTGACGCTGCCGTGGCTCCCGCTGGACGGCCCGCGCCTGCTGCCCAGCGACGACCCGTGGCTGCCCGAGCGCTGGCAGGAGATGGCCATCGAGATGATGGCGGTGCCCTACGGCGCGGGGCGGGCGGTCGTCCTCGGGCGGTCGGGGGGCCCGGCCTTCCGCCGGTCCGAGCTGCTGCGACTGGCGCACCTGATCGGCATCGCGGCGACCGTGGCCCAGCTGCCCCCGGTCTGAGCGCGCTCGGCACCCCGCCATCCGTCCCGGGCACCCGGCACCCGGCAATCACCCTTCCCACCTGCACATTTCCGCTTGCGCCGGCTCCGGTTCGAACATATGATCGAACGCATGAGCGAGCCGGCGACGCGCACAGTGGACGGGTTGTCCGCACCCGGCGCCGGCTGGGCCTCCGGACCGCTCGGGGCGGTGCAGGCCGCGGATCGGGAGATCGCCCATCAGACCGCGCTGCGAGCGCGTGCGGTGGCTGAGTTCGCCGCCGCCCACCCTGCCTCTGCCGATCGTCAACCCGGGCAGCCCGGCGCGATGAGCGCCGAGCGCCGCGTCGCGCGACCTCAGGTGCTCGCGGACGTCAGCGAGTGGGTCACCCAGGAGATGGTGGTCGCTCTGTGCATCTCGTCCCAGGCAGCCGAGCAGTTGCTCGTCCGCTCCCTCACGCTCGTGCACCGCCTGCCTCGGACGCTCGAGGCCCTGGAACGCGGAGAGCTGCATTCCGGCCACCTCTGGCCGATGCTCGAGAAGGTCGCGCCGATCGCCGACCCGAAGAAGCGTGCCGCCGTCGAGCAGGAGCTGCTGGAGTGGATGGCGGGCCGGGTCACCACCCCGGCGCAGCTGGGTGCCAAGGCGCGCCGGCTCGGCCTTGCCCGGGACGCCCGCGACGAAGCGGCACGGCTGGCCGCGGCGCTGCGCGAGCGAGGCGTCGGTGTGCGAGCCGACCGCCGCGAGGGCATGGCGGTGTTCGACGCACTGCTGACGATCCCCGAGGCGCAGGCGCTGCTCGATGCGCTCGGCCGGTACGCCGATGCGCTCGACGACCCAGACGATCACCGCACCCGCGGCCAGAAGATGGCGGACTGCCTGCTCGACCTCGTGCTGCGGCCGGGCGAGAACGGGCTTCGGCCGGTGCAGGCGCAGTTGACCGTCGTGGCAGGGGTGCGAGCCCTGCTCGGCGGCGACCAGCCCGGCGAGATCGGCTCGGACCCGGTCTCCGCGGAGATGGTTCGGGCCCTTGCCGTCGCCCTCGGTCTGCTGCCCGCTGCTGACGCCGACACCGATCGAGACGCCGACCCCTTCGATCCGCCGGCCCCTTCCCCCGGCCCGGTCGACGAGTGGTCGACCGACACCTGGCCGGAAGCCTGGCGGGCAGCCGACGAGCGCTGGTGGGCCGAGGTTGAGGCCCGTGCACTGCGCGGCGAGTGGGGCGGCGAGGACGATCCGCCGGACGACGTGCTCGCCCGCTGGTGGGACCAGGGACCGCCGGCGGACGCAGACGTCGCAGATGCTCGCGGCGACACCAACTCAGATGACGGCCCGCACCGCGACCCCGATTCCGCCCATGACGCCGACGCCGACGCTGCACCGCTGCCCGAACCGGCCGGTTGGACAGCGGCTCGGCGCGCCCTCGAGGCGGCGAGCGCTGGGGTGGCGCAGCTGCATCGCACGCTGAGCCATGCCCGGCGGAGCGTGGCCGACGCCCAGCGTGCCGACGAGGACGACGAGGCGACCTGGCAGCGGAGCCCCGCCGGCCGGGTGACGACCGCACCCACCGACCTCGATGCCCTCCTCGCCGCCAGTCGATCGCAGCGGGAGGCGCTGGCCGCGCTGCTGGACGCGAGCGCGGGCGGAACACTGCTCGACCGGCCCCGCATCGCTGTGGTCGACGAGCTGACCGGCGCGCTGCTCGCGCTCACCGACAGCACCGACCTCCGCCGCCGGGCGATCGCGGGCCTCGGACTGGGTCCACCCGGACCGACGGCCGGCTACCGCCCGGGACGGGCACTCGACCGGTTCGTGCGTGCCCGCGACCGGCGCTGCCGGTTCCCCGGCTGCCGGCGCCGGGTGCCGCTCGGCGGGGAGCTCGACCACGACCGTCCCTATCCGGACGGCCCGACGAGCGCGGAGAACCTGACCGGCTACTGCACCGGCCACCATCGCGGCAAGCACCAGGCGCCGGGGTGGCGGCACGAGCTCGCCGCCGGCGGCACGCTCACGGTGACCACGCCGAGCGGCCTGGTCGCGAGCACCGCTCCCCCGCCGTTCTGACGCCAGCGATGCTCAGCCGCGCGGCGATGTCACCTTCTCCGGAGAGATCCGGACCAGCAGGCGAACCTGGTCCCGGCCGCCGAACCACGGGTACGGACGGCCGATGTAGCGCTGGGCGAGCTCGTCGATGTGCTGGCGGGCGCCGTCCTCGGTGACCTCGATGACGCGGCCGCGCACCTCGAAGTAGCGGCTCGGGTCGTCAGGATCGGCCACGTTGAGGGCCACCCGCGGGTCGCGCTCGACATTGCGGACCTTCTGGTGCCCGCGCACGGTGTTGATCAGGACGTCGTGCCTGTCGGTGTCGACCCAGGTCTGCGTCATCTGCGGGGAGCCGTCAGGCATGAGGGTCGAGAGAAAGCACGGGCTGGGACGGCGGAGCAGGTCGATCAGTGCGTCGGGCAGGAACACGCGGAGGTCCTTCCGGTGGGCTGGGCCCCGCCTCTACCCTCGCCCACCGGCGTCACTCGTCCGCCGGGGCGCTCCCGTCGCCGATGGTGGCCACCTCGCGAGCGGCGTCCGGTCCCTCGTCGAGCAGCACCTGGAAGCCGTCGTCGTCCAGGATCGGCGCCTTCACCTGCACGGCCTTGTCGTACTTGCTCCCGGGATCTGCGCCCACGACGACGAAGCCGGTCTTCTTCGACACCGAGCCGGTGACCTTGCCGCCACGCTCCTGGATCGCGGCGATCGCCTGGTCCCGGCTGTGGTCGCGCAGCGAGCCCGTGACCACCACGGTCACACCGGTGAGCGGCCCGGGAGGGGCGTCCTCCCCGACGTCGGCCATGCGGACACCGGCCTGCCGCCACTTCTCCACGACGTCGCGGTGCCAGTCCACGGTGAACCAGTCCCGCACCGACTTCGCGATCGTCGGCCCGACCCCGTCGGCAGCAGCCAGCTCCTCCTCGGTGGCCGCCATGATGCGGTCCATGGACCGGAAGTCACGGGCCAGCGCCTGCGCGGCCGTCGGGCCCACGTGCCGGATCGACAGCGCAACCAGCACCCGCCACAGCGGAACGTCCTTGCGGGTCTGCAGGTTGGTCAGCAGCTTCGCGCCGTTGGCCGACAGCGTGCCGTTCTTCTTCGTGAAGAAGGGCGAGCGCTGCAACTGCTCCTCGTCGAGGAAGAAGATGTCGCCCTCGTCGGACAGCAGCTCGCTCTGCAGCAGCGCGATCGCCGCCTCGTAGCCCAGGTTCTCGATGTCGAACGCCCCGCGGCCGGCGACGTGGAAGACCCGCTCCCGCAGCTGCGCCGGGCAGGACCGGGCGTTGGGGCAGCGGATGTCGGCGTCGCCCTCCTTCTCCGGGCGCAGCTCGGTGCCGCACTCGGGACAGTGCGTGGGGAACACGAACTCGCGCTCGTCCCCGGTGCGGGCCGCGACCACCGGACCCAGCACCTCGGGGATCACGTCGCCTGCCTTGCGGATGACCACGGTGTCGCCGATCAGCACGCCCTTGCGCTTCACCTCGCTGGCGTTGTGCAGCGTGGCCAGCTGCACGGTGGAGCCGGCCACCTTCACCGGCTCCATGTACGCGAACGGGGTGACCCGGCCGGTGCGGCCCACGTTCACGCGGATGTCGTGCAGCGTCGTCGTCGCCTCCTCCGGCGGGTACTTGAAGGCGATCGCCCAGCGCGGCGCACGGGAGGTCGAGCCGAGACGCCGCTGCAGCGCCACCTGGTCGACCTTCACCACGACGCCGTCGATCTCGTGCTCGACCGAGTGCCGCTGCTCCCGGTACCGCTCGATGTAGGCCCAGACCCCCTCGAGATCCTCGACCACCGCGAACCGGTCGCTCACCGGCAGCCCGAGTGCGCGGAGCCCCTCGTAGGCCGCCGACTGCTGCTCGGGCTCGAAGCCCTTCCGTGCGCCCAGGCCGTGCACCACCAGGCGCAGCGGACGGGAGGCGGTGACCTTGGCGTCCTTCTGCCGCAGCGAGCCGGCGGCGGCGTTGCGCGGGTTCGCGAACGGAGGCCGGCCCTGCTCGACCATGGCCGCGTTGACGTCGGCGAAGGCGGCGACCGGGAAGTAGATCTCGCCGCGCACCTCGAGCAGTTCGGGGACGTCCTCGCCGGTCAGCTGCTGCGGCACGTCGCGCATCGTGCGGACGTTGGCGGTGACGTCCTCGCCGGTGGTGCCGTCCCCTCGAGTCGCGGCACGGACCAGGCGCCCCTTCTCGTAGACCAGGTCGACGGCGACCCCGTCGACCTTCAGCTCGCACAGGTAGCTCGCCCCCGCGGCGCCCTCGCGATCGGCGCGGGCCGCCCAGGCGGAGAGCTCGTCGCTGCTGAAGGCGTTGTCCAGGCTCTGCATCCGCTCCAGGTGCTGCACCGGGGCGAACGTCGCGGTGAACCCGCCGTTGACCTTCTGGCTGGGCGAGTCGGGCGTGACCAGCGCCGGGTGCGCCACCTCGATCGCCTTGAGCTCACCCATCAGCTCGTCGTACTGACCGTCGCTGATCAGCGGCTCGTCGCGCACGTAGTACGCGAAGGCGTACCGGTCGAGCTCCTCGGAGAGGTCCCGGTGCCGGGTGCGCGCGGGCTCGGGGACCTCGGTGAGGTCCTCGCGGTCGGTCGGCACCCCGACCGGCAGCTGCTCGACAGTGGGTTCCTCGACGGCCTCGCTGGTCACGACCAGACGGTATCCGGCGGGTCCGACGGACAACCGCTGCTCACCCGGTCGAGGTGCGCCAGGATCCGGAGCGTGACCGTGCCGCCGCCCCGCGGACAGCCCGGCGTCCGCGCCTACGCCTACCTGTTCGGGGTGCTGTGGCTGCTGCCGCTACTGCTCGTGGGAGCCGGCACCCTGCTGCTCCCCGACGTGAACGCCGACGGCCAGTGCGAGGGAATCGGCTTCGGCTGCTCGCTGACACCCTCCGACGGCGTCCAGTTCCTCGTGCTGCTCGCCGCGCCCCTGCTCCTCGTCGGCGGTGTGGCCGGCGCGCTGCTGCTCGCCGTCCTCCGCACCCAGCCGGCGTTCGCGCGCACCGCGCCGGTGCTGCAGGCCCTCGCCGTGCTGACGGTCCTGGCGCTGGTGACAGTCGTCCTCGCGGCGCTCGCCTGAGCTACTCCGGCAGCAGGTACTTCGCCGCCTCGCGGACGTGCCGCATCGCCGCCCGCGCGTAGGCCGGGGTGGCGCCGGCCAGGCCGCACGACGGCGTGAGCGTGACCGCCGCCGGCAGCAGCTCGGCGGCGAACCCGAGCTCCCGCCACCACGCCTGCACCCGGGACGCCGTCGCCCTGGCCGCGGGCAGCGACGTGTCGGTGCCCGGCACGACCCCCATCAGCAGGTGGACGCCGGCGTCGACCGCCTCGCCCACCGCGTCGAGGTCCTGGACCAGACCGAGGTCGAAGGAGAGCCCGGCGGCGCCCGCGGCCCGGAAGAGCCCGAGCGGCATGCGCCGGGCGCAGCAGTGCACCACGACCGGCACCGGCATCGCCTGCACGACCGCCGCGAGCTCCTGCTCGACGACGTCCTCGGGGACGGCGGGGAGCTTGCCGAAGCCGCTGACCGTGCGCAGCCCGCCCTGCATGACGGCGGGCACCGAGGGCTCGTCGAGCTGGACGACGACCTGCGCCCCGGGGACGCGGGCCTGCACCTCGGCCACGTGGGCGGCCAGCCCCTCGGCCAGCGACTGCCCGAGGTCGCGGCGCGCGCCCTCGTCGACGACGGCGCGGTCGCCGCGGGTCCGCTCGAGCCCCGCCGCGAGGGTCCACGGGCCGGCGGCCTGGATCTTGAAGGGTCCGGTCCAGCGCTCGGCGACCTCGTGCAGCGCGTCGAGGTCACGGGCGAGGAACTCCTCGGCCCGCTGCTGGTCGATGCCCGCCCGCGGCACGAGCCGCCACCCGGCCGGCGTCAGGTCGACGGAGAGGTCGACGAGCAACGCGGTGCTGCGGCCGAGCAGATCCGCGCCCGGTCCCCGGCCAGGCAGCTCGGGCAGGTGCGCGAACTCCGGGAGCTCGCCCACGACCGTGCGCAGCGCCTCGGCCGGGTCGGTGCCGGGCAGGGAGCCGACGCCGGAGGCCGGTCCCCAGGTCAGGGGCGCCGGGTCCTCGTCGGTCTCGCCGTCGGGCAGTGGCAGATCGGTCGGAGAGGCCACGGCGACGACGGTAGTCCGCCCGGTCCGCTCAGTCGGCGGAGGCCACCGCGGCCTGGCCGAGCACCCGGTCGCCGCGCTCGGCGTCCGGCGCGTAGAGCACGGCGGCCTGCCCGGCGGCGACGCCGCGCTGCTCGCTGCCCAGCGAGATGCGCAGCCCGCCCCCGGCGGACTCCACCCGGCACGGCACCGGCGTTCCGTGCGCGCGCAGCTGCACCTGGGCGTCGAAGGGCAGCCCGGGCGCCGTTCCGGTCCAGGTCGGCGGCCCCGTGAGCACCTCGCCGATCCCGGCCTGGTCCGCGGTGCCGATCGTGACCGTGCGGCTGACCGGCTCGATGCTGAGCACGTAGCGCGGCCGCTGGTCACCGACGCTGACGCCGAGCCCGCGCCGCTGGCCGACGGTGAAGCCGTAGGTGCCGTCGTGCTCCCCGACGGTCGTGCCGGTGGCGGCGTCGACGAGCGGGCCGGGCCGGCTGCCGAGCTTGCGGGCCAGGAAGCCGCGGGTGTCGCCGTCGGGGATGAAGCAGATGTCGTGCGAGTCGGCCTTGGTGGCGACGGCGAAGCCCCGCTCGGCGGCGATCTGGCGCACGCGGTCCTTCGTCATGTCCCCGAGCGGGAACATCGCCGCGGCCAGCTGCTCCGGGGTGAGGACGCCGAGGACGTAGGACTGGTCCTTGGCCGCGTCCACCGACCGCCGCAGCTCGCCGTCGACCAGCCGCGCGTGGTGACCGGTGACGACGGCGTCGAAGCCCAGCGCCCGTGCCCGGTCCAGGACCGCGGAGAACTTGATCTTCTCGTTGCAGCGCAGGCACGGATTGGGCGTGCGACCCGCCTCGTACTCGGCCACGAAGTCCTCGACGACGTCCTCGCGGAACCGGTCGGCCATGTCCCACACGTAGAACGGGATGCCCAGCTCGTCGGCCACCCGGCGGGCGTCGTGCGCGTCCTCGACGCTGCAGCACCCGCGGGCGCCGCTGCGGAGCGTCTGCCGGTCCGGGGAGAGCGCGAGGTGCACGCCGGTGACGTCGTGCCCGGCGTCGACGGCCAGCGCCGCCGCCACAGCGGAGTCCACGCCTCCGCTCATCGCGGCGAGAACTCTCATCGCCGACCCATTCCGGCACGCCGCGCGCGCTCGACCACGGGCGCGATGACCTCGAGGAGGGCGTCGACGTCGGCGTCGGTGCTGGTGTGCCCAAGGCTGAACCGCAGCGAGCTGCGCGCCCGGTCGGGGTCGGCGCCGACGGCGGTCAGCACGTGGCTCGGCCGGGCGACCCCGGCGCTGCAGGCCGACCCCGTCGAGCACTCGATGCCCTTGGCGTCGAGCAGCATGAGGAGGGCGTCGCCCTCCGCGCCGGGAAACGACAGGTGCGCGTTGCCCGGCAGGCGGCCGGGGCCGGACCGGACGACGTCGTCGAGCGGGGCGCCGTTCAGCTGCGCGTCGGGCACCTGCTCCATCACGCCGGCCACCAGCCGGTCGCGCAGGCGCGCCAGCTCGGTCGCCCGCTCCACCCGGCCGTGGACGGCGGCGACGACAGCCGCGCCCAGGCCCACGATCGCCGCGACGTCGAGGGTGCCCGACCGGACGTCGCGCTCCTGGCCGCCGCCGTGCAGCAGCGGGGTGCACTCGGCCTCCCGCCGGAGCAGCAGGACCCCGGCACCCATGGGCCCGCCGAGCTTGTGCCCGGTCATGGTGAGCGCATCCACGCCCGTGGCGCCGAAGTCGACGAGCACCTGGCCGACCGCCTGTACGGCGTCGGTGTGCAGCGGAACGCCGACGTCGTGCGCGGTGGCGGCGAGCTCGGCGACGTCGCTCACCGTGCCGATCTCGTTGTTGGCCCACATGACGCTCGCGACGGCGACGTCGGTGCCGTCCCCGAGCGCCTCGGCGAGGGCCGCAGGGGTCACGCGGCCCGAGGGCTCCACGCGCAGCCAGGTGACCTCGGCGTCCTCGTGCTTGGCGAGCCACTCGACGCTGTCCAGGACGGCGTGGTGCTCGGCCGGGCTGACCACGATGCGGCGACGGCGCGGATCGGCCTGCCGCCGCGCCCAGAACAGGCCCTTCACGGCGAGGTTGTCGCTCTCGGTGCCACCGCCGGTGAAGAGCACCTCGGACGGCCGCGCGCCCAGCGCCTCGGCGATCCGTTCCCGCGCCTGCTCGGCGGCACGGCGCGCGGAGCGGCCGCTGGCGTGCAGCGACGAGGCGTTGCCGACGCGGCCCAGCTGCTCGGTCATCGCGGCGAGCACCTCGGGCAGCACGGGCGTGGTCGCCGCGTGGTCCAGGTAGACCGGCTCGGGATGCGTCATGACGCGCTCAGGGTAGTCGCGCGGACCGCGGGGTCCGCTGTCACCGCCCGGTCCGCCCCGGCCCGCGGCGCCAGCACGGCACCGGTGAGTGCGACCGCCGTGAGGAGCACCACGCCGGCCAGCACCGCCACCGACAGGGAGAACGTGCCCGCGGCGGCCGCGGCCACCAGGACCCCGACGACGCCGATGCAGACCGCGCTGCCGGTCACGTCGGCGATCTGGAAGGACGCCGAGTCCGCGCCGCGGCTCTCGTCCGAGGACCGGTCCAGCAGCAGCACGCTCAGGCTCGGCATGCCCAGCCCCATCCCGAGCCCGGCGACCGCCCAGCTCAGGTACGCCGGCCAGCCACCCAGCCCGGGGACGGCGACGAGGACGGTGGCGACCAGGCCGACGGCGACCAGCAGGAAGCCGGCGCGGAGCAACGCGACCCGCGACCACCGCGGGTTGCGGCCCTGCAGCTGTGACGCCGTCGCCCAGCCGAGCGCGCCGGCGGTGAGCGGCACCCCCGCCGCGGCCGCGGAGTACCCGTGCAGCTCGGTGAGGGCCAGCGGCAGCAGGACGTCCATGCCGAAGAAGGCGCCGGCCAGCAGCCCGCGTCCGGCGATCACCGCCGGCAGCCCCGGGCGCATGCCCACGGTGCCCCGCGGCATCAGCGGACGGAGCCCGAGGACCAGCGCGATCAGCCCGGCGACCGCGAGGCCGACCGCCAGCAGGTCCAGCCGCTGGCCCGCGTACTGGAGCAACCCGATGCCGAGGCCGGCGAGCAGCGCCCACCAGCGTCGGGTGGTGGGCGGCGCGGTGCTCGTGGCCGGTAGCGGCAGCGCGCGGACCGCGGGCAGCACGAGGCCCAGGCCCAGCAGGATCAGCGGCAGCAGCGCGAGGAACACCAGCCGCCAGGTGAGGTGGGTGGTGAGCAGCCCGGCGACCACCGGGCCGAGCAGCGCGGGCAGCACCCAGGCGGCGGCGAACGCACCGAACAACCGGGGTCGCAGCCGGGCGTCGAACGCCTGCCCGGCGACGACGTACAGCGACACCGAGATGATGCCGCCGCCGATCCCCTGCAGCGCACGTGCGGCGATGAACACCGACATCTCCGTGGCGATCCCGCCGGCGAGGAGGCCGGCGGCGAAGATCCCGACGCCGGTCAGCAGCGCGACGCGGGAGCCGCGGCGGTCGCCCAGGTCCCCGCCGAGCACCATGCCGAACACCGAGGACACCAGGTAGGCGCTGAACGGCCACGCGTACCAGGCCAGCCCGTCGAGCTCGCGGACCGCGGTCGGCATCGCCGTCGCGACCGCCATGGCCTCGAAGGCCACGAACGTGACCAGCATCAGCAGTCCGGCGGTGCTCAGCCGGTGCGCCCGGTCGAACAACGCGGGCTGCTGGTCGGTCTCCACGCCGTGGCCAACCCCTCGCGCCCCTCCGGGCTTCCCGATCCCGGACATGCGCTGAGCGCCGGCCCCCTCTCGGGGACCGGCGCTCAGGGAACGTGCTGGGGTGCTGCCTACTTGCGGGCGTTGATCTGCTCGGTGGCAGCGGGGACGACCGTGTTCAGGTCGCCGACGACACCGAAGTCGGCCAGCTCGAAGATCGGGGCCTCGGGGTCCTTGTTGATGGCCACGATGGTCTTCGAGGTCTGCATGCCGGCGCGGTGCTGGATCGCACCGGAGATGCCGACGGCGACGTAGAGGTTCGGCGAGACGGTCTTGCCGGTCTGACCCACCTGGAAGCTGTGCGGGTAGAAGCCGGAGTCGACCGCCGCACGCGAGGCGCCGACGGCCGCGCCGAGCGAGTCGGCCAGGCCCTCGATGACCGAGAAGTTCTCGGCGCTGGCCACACCGCGGCCACCGGAGACGACGATCGAGGCCTCGGTGAGCTCGGGGCGGCTGCTCTTCTGCTCCACCACGCGCTCGACGACCTTGACCTGCTTGGCGCCGTCGCTGACCGCCACGGAGACGGCCTGCTCGGCACCTGCGGCCGGAGCCGGCTCGGGGGTGACCGAGTTACCCCGCAGGGTGTAGATCGGGGTGCCGACCGTGACCTGCGAGTGGACGATCGTCGCGCCGGCGAACGCCGCCTGGGTGGCGGTGCCGTCGGCGGCGATCTCGGTGACGTCGGTCAGGAAGCCGCTGCCGGTCTTGATGGCCAGGCGGGCGGCGATCTCCTTGCCCTCCGGGGAGGACGGGATGACGACGGCGGCCGGCGACTTCTCGCTCACCAGCTGCGCCAGAACCTCGGCCTTGGGGGCGACGAGGTAGGCGTCGATGTCGTCGGACTCGGCGACGTACACCGTGGCCGCGCCGTACTCCGCGAGCTGGTCGCGGACGCCGGCGGCGGTGCCGGGGGCACCGAGGACGACGGCCGAGGGCTCACCGAGCGCACGCGCCGCGGTCAGGGCCTCCAGGGTGGTCTTGCGGACTCCGCCGCCGGCCGGGTTGAGCTCGGCCAGGACCAGGATCTCTGCCATGGGGGTGTTCTCCTCTTCCTTCAGGTCCGGGCCGGGTCAGACGATCTTCTGGCCGGCGAGGTACTCGACGAACTTCTGGGCGCCGTCGCCCTCGTCGGTCACCTTCACGCCCTCGCCCTTGGGCGGGCGGCCGGCGAAGTCGAGCACCTTGCTGGTGGCGTTGGCCAGGCCGACGCTGCCCGCGTCGAGGCCGATGTCGGCCAGCGACTTGGTCTCGACCGGCTTCTTCTTGGCGGCCATGATCCCCTTGAACGAGGGGTAGCGCGGCTCGTTGATCGTGTCCCAGGTGGAGATGATCGCCGGGAGCGGGGCCTCGAGGGCCCAGAAGCCGCCGTCGGTCTGCCGCTCCACCTTGGCGGTGCCGCCCTCGATGGTGACCTTGCGGGCACCGGACAGCTGCGGGAGGCCGAGGCGCTCGGCGAGCAGGGCCGGCATGACCGACAGCTGCGCGTCGGTGGCCTCCGCGCCGCAGATCACCAGGTCGTACTCCATCTGGCCCAGGGCCGCGGCGATGACCGCTGAGGTCTGCACCGCGCACGAGCCGTGGATCGCGTCGTCGACGACGTGCACGGCCTTGTCGGCGCCCATGGAGAGCGCCTTGCGGATGGCGTCGGTGGCGGAGTCCGGGCCGACGGTCAGCACGGTGACCTCACCGCCCTGCGCCTCCTTGATGGTGAGCGCCTCCTCGATGGCGTACTCGTCCATCTCGTTGATCACGTTGTCGGCGGACGCACGGGCGACGGTGTTGTCCGCCGGGTCCAGCTTCCGCTCACTTCCCGAGTCCGGGACCTGCTTGACAAGAACGACGATGTTCATCGCGCTGAACCTTCCTCAGGACGCGTTCAGGATGCGGGCACGGTGGCCCGCCTGGCTCCGATCATGGAGGTTACTGCCCGGTAACGCGGCGGCGAGCCGAGGGGCTGGTGACCCCGGTCACCCACGGCCGCCGGGGAACACCCACTCCCCCGTCGTCGCGAACCTGACCAGCGTGTCCGTGGCGGGGCCGAGGTCCATGCCCTGCGCGGCCACCCACTCGTCGGAGTAGTAGGTGTGGGCGTAGCGCTCGCCGCCGTCGCAGAGCAGGGTCACGACGCTGCCGCGACGGCCGGCCGCGAGCATCTCGGCGACCAGCCCGAACGCGCCCCACAGGTTGGTGCCGGTCGAGCCGCCGGCCCGCCGTCCGGTGGCCCGCTCCAGGTGCCGCATCGCGGCGATCGAGGCGGCGTCGGGGACGCCGATCATCCGGTCGACGATCGTCGGCACGAACGACGGCTCGACCCGCGGCCGGCCGATGCCCTCGATGCGCGAGGGCGTGCCGGTGGTCCGGCTCGGGTCGCCCGCCTCGTAGCCGGGCAGGAACGCGGAGTTCTCCGGGTCGACGACGGCCAGCCGGGTGGGGTGCCGGCGGTAGCGGAGGTACCGGCCGATGGTGGCGCTGGTGCCCCCGGTCCCGGCGCCGACGACGACCCACTCCGGCACCGGGTGCCGCTCGGCGGAGAGCTGCTCGAAGATCGACTCGGCGATGTTGTTGTTGCCCCGCCAGTCGGTGGCCCGCTCGGCGTAGGTGAACTGGTCGAGGTAGTGCCCACCGCACTCGGCGGCGAGCCGGCGCGCCTCCTCGTACATCTCCGGCGCCCGGTCGACGAAATGGCAGCGCCCGCCGTGGAACTCGATCAGCGCGATCTTCTCGGGGCTGGTCGAGCGCGGCATCACCGCGACGAACGGCAGCCCGAGCATGCGGGCGAAGTACGCCTCGCTGACCGCCGTCGACCCGCTCGAGGCCTCCACCACGGTGCTGCCCTCGGCGATCTGCCCCGAGCACAGCCCGTACAGGAACAGCGACCTCGCCAGCCGGTGCTTGAGGCTGCCGGTCGGATGGGTGGACTCGTCCTTGAGGTAGAGGTCGATGCCCCACTCCGGGGGCAGCGGGTAGACCAGCAGGTGCGTGTCCGCGCTGCGCCGGGCGTCGGCCTCGACGATCGCGACCGCCTGGTCCACCCAGGCCCGCCCGGCCGGGTCCGACCGATCGACGACGGTCGTGCCGCCCGTCACGGCTCCACCGGTGCCACCAGGACCGGGCGCTCGACGGGCGTGACGGTGACCGCCGCGCCCGGCACCAGCGCGGCGCTGTCGGCGCTGGCGACGTCGACCCGGACCTCGGTGCCGTCGGGCAGGGCGACCAGCACCCGGGTCACAGCCCCCGAGAACGTGCGGGTCACGACCCGGCCGGCGCCCCCGTCGGTGACGACGAGCGCCTCGGGGCGCACCAGCGCCACCACCGGGCCGGTCGCCGGCGCGGCGCCGGCGACCGGACGGCGCACGCCCAGCAGCTCGACCGCCCCTCCGGACAGCGTGGCCGGCACCCGGTTCATGGTGCCGACGAACTCGGCCACGAACGCCGTCGCCGGCCGCTCGTACAGCTCGTCGGGCGAGGCCACCTGCTCCAGCCGGCCGGCCCGCATGACGCCGACCCGGTCGGCCATCGAGAGCGCCTCGGCCTGGTCGTGGGTGACGAAGACGGTGGTGATGCCCAGCTCCAGCTGCAGCCGCCGGATCTCCTCGCGCAGCTGCACCCGCACCTGGGCGTCCAGCGCGGAGAGCGGCTCGTCCAGCAGCAGCACCTGCGGCGCGACGGCGAGCGCGCGGGCCAGCGCCACCCGCTGCTGCTGGCCACCGGAGAGCTGGTGCGGATAGCGCTTGGCCCGGTCGGCCAGGCCGACGAGCTCGAGCAGCTCGGTCGCCCGCGCGGCCCGTTCCGGCTTCCCGCGCCCACGCACGCGCAGCCCGTAGGCGACGTTGTCGGCCACCGTCATGTTCGGGAAGAGGCTGTAGGCCTGGAAGACCATGCCCATGTCGCGCTTGCTCGGCGGCACCGAGGTGACGTCGCGGTCGCCGACGAGCACCCGTCCGGCGTCGGGCCGCTCGAAGCCCGCGATCGCCCGCAGCGCCGTCGTCTTGCCGCAGCCCGAGGGGCCCAGCAGGGCGAGCAGCTCGCCGCCGGCGATGTCGAGGTCGAGCCCGTCGAGGGCGACGACGTCGCCGAACCGCCGGGTCAGGTTCTCCAGCCGGACGGCGACGCCCGGCTGGGCGGACACCGCCTGCGCGCGGCCGGTCGCGGGGGCGGTGGTCATGAGGTCTCCTCGTTCCGACGCCGGCGGTCCAGCGCGGAGATCAGCAGCAGCAGCGCCCAGGTCACGACGAGCGAGAGCACCGACACCGCGACCGACAGCTGTGGCTGCGAGCCGCCCACCTGCACGATCCAGGTGGGGAACGTCTGGAAGCCCAGGATCGCCGCCACGGTGTACTCGCCCAGCACGAGGGCCAGGGTCAGGAAGGAGGCATTCAGCACCGACGTGCGCAGCACCGGGAGCACGACGGTGAGCAGCACCCGCGGCCAGGAGGCGCCCAGGTTGCGGGCGGCCTCGGTGAGCGTGGCCAGGCCGGCGTTGCGCACCCCGGCGTCCAGCGCCCGGTAGACGAACGGCAGGGCGAGGACGACGTAGACGAGCACCAGGATCCACGGCAGCGCCGGCTCCTGGAGCGCGAACATCGCGTCCCCGACCGGGGTGCCGTAGAAGTGGTCCGGAGCCCAGCTCAGCACGCTGCGCACCCCGACGACCAGCGCGATCGGCGGAACGACCAGCGGCGCGAGGGTGAGCAGCTCGACGGCGGTGCGCAGCCGCGGCAGCCGCAGCTCCACGAGCACGATCGTGGGGACCATCAGCGCCAGCACCAGCACGACGGTCAGCAGGCCCAGCGCCAGCGAGCGGCCGAACGCCTCGGCGAACCCCGCCGCGCCGGGGATCTGGGCGTAGTACCGGCCGGTGAACGCCCCGGCGCCGCGGTCGCGCACGGTGAACCAGATCGGGGCGGCGAGCGGGATGAGGAAGTACAGCCCGACGACGACGAGGACGGTGATCCGCCAGGCGCCACCCCGGCGTCGTCCGGCGCGCACCGGGGTCGGCGGCGCGACGCTGCCCGCCCCGGCGACGCCCTCGGCCAGCGCGGTCATGTCAGCCACCGCTGGGTGCGGCGCTGGACCCAGGCGTAGAAGGCCATGACCAGGCCGACGACCACGACCATGCCGAGCGCCAGCGCCGTGCCGATGTTCTCCGAGCCCACGACGACGTTGCTCGACAGCGCGTCGGCGATCTGCAGGGTGACCAGCGGGAGGGTGCTGCCGACCAGCGCCTTCGCCGTCGCGTACGCGGCGAACGAGGAGGCGAACAGCAGCATCGTGGCGCCGAGCACCGGCGGCAGCAGGATCGGTCCGCCGACGTGCCGCCAGTACTGCCAGCCGGAGGCGCCGAGGTTGTCCGAGGCCTCCCGCCACTGCGGGCGCAGCGCCTCGAGCGCCGGGGTGATGGTCAGGACCATCAGCGGGATCAGGAAGTAGAGGTAGACCAGCGCCAGGCCGGTCATCGAGTACAGCGAGAAGCCACCGAGCCCGAGGCCGAGGTCGGTGAGCAGCGCGGTGACCACCCCGCTGCTGCCGATCGTGGCGATGAAGGTGAAGGCGAGCGGGACGCCGCCGAAGTTGGCGAGCACCCCCGACGCGGTGAGCACCAGGCGGCGCAGCAGCCGGCCGCGCTTCGCCCCCAGCACCGCGACGGCGAACGCGAGCCCCAGCGCCGCGCCGAGCACGGCGGACACCGCCGACAGCTGCAGGCTGCCGACGTAGGCCCGCCCGTAGGCGCCCTCGGTGATCGCCGTGAGGGAGTCGGTCGACCAGCGCTCCTCGAAGGTGGTCGGGTCGGTGCTGCGGAACGCCTCCACCGCGAGCACCCCGATGGGCAGCAGCAGGACGACCGCCACATAGAGGAAGAAGGGCAGCGCGCCGAGGAGTGCGAGCGAACGCCCGCGCCGGCTCCGGGTGGGAGCCGGCGCGGGCGCCGTCGTCGTCGCGGTACTCAGCCCGAGATCTCCGCGTTCCAGCGGTCGGCGACCACCTTCTGCGCCGCGGTCTGCTGCTCCTGGGTCGGGAACTCGACATCTCCCTCGACCTCGGGCAGCCCCGCCAGCGCGTCGGCGTCGGCCGTGCCCTCCTCCTCCATGGCGGGGAGGCGGACCGGGCGGGAGCCGCCCTTCAGCCAGATGTTCTGGCCCTCGTCGCTGTAGAGGAACTCCTGCCACAGGCGGGCGGCAGCCGGGTGCGGGGCGAACTTGTTGATCGCCTGGCTGTAGTAGCTGCCGAAGATCCCGTCGGTGGGGACGGCGACCTGCCACTCGACGCCCGCCTCGGCGAGGGTCTCGGTGAGGCCGGCGTTCACGTAGTCCCAGTCGATCGCCAGCGGCGTCTCACCGCTCTGCACGGTGGCCGGGGTGACCTCGACGGGGTTGAAGTTGCCGGCGTCCTTGACCTTCTTGAAGAAGTCGATGCCGGGGCCGATGTCGTCGAGGTCCCCGCCGTTGGCCAGGGAAGCCGCCCAGACGCCGCTGAACGCCGCGGCGGCCTGCGTCGGGTTGCCGTTGAGCGCGACCTTGCCCGCGTACTGCGGGTCGAGCAGGTCGGCGATTGACGTCGGGCACTCGGCGATGACCGAGGCGTTGCAGCCGATGGAGATGAAGCCGCCGTAGTCGTTGTACCAACGGCCCTCGGGGTCCCGCTGGTTCTCGGGGATGTCGTCCCAGGTCTCCACCTTGTACGGCGCCAGCAGGTCCTGCGCGGCCGCCTGCTGGGCGAAGCTCGTGCCGACGTCGAGGACGTCGGGCGCGCGGTCCTGGCCCTTCTGGCTGGTGACGGCGTTGATCTCGTCCTGGCTGGACGCGTCCGGCGTCGCCTCGTTGATCGTGATGTCGTACTTCTCGCTGAAGGTGTCCAGCATCTCGCCGTAGTTGGCCCAGTCCCGCGGCAGCGCGATGACGTTGAGCTCACCCTCGGCCTGGGCCGCCTCGATGAGCTCCTCCATCCCGCCGAGGTCCTCGGCCGAGGCGGCCGTCGCCGCCTCCGAGTCCCCTCCACCGCCCGAGCCGCTGTCCCCCGAGCCGCAGGCCGTCAGCGCCAGGCCGGTGGTGACGACCGCGACCGCGGTCCGCAGGGTGCTTCGTCGCACGTGTCCTCCTGAGGTGGTGCCGTGCACCGGAGGGGCCCCGATGGCCCGACCGGACGGCGTGGGGATTGTGACCGAGACCGCGCCGATGTGGGTGGTCGTGGAGCGGTCGAGCGGGTGAACGTTCCGCTCTCGAGACCTCAGCGGCCGGTGAACGTGGCCTTTCCGGGCCCGTTCTCCAGGAAGGAGCTCATGCCGGTCTTCTGGTCCTCGGAGCCGAAGAGCCCGGCGAACAGCGCGGTCTCAAGGTCCAGCCCCTCCTCGAGCGAGCCGTCCAGCCCGCGGTCGATCGCCTGCTTGGCGGCCGCGAGGGCCAGCGGCGGGCCGGCCGCGAACTTCTTCGCCATCGCGACGGCGGTCTCGTACACGTCGGCGTCGGGGACGACGGCGTCGGCCAGGCCGATCTCCAGCGCCTCCTCGGCGGCCACGTGGCGGCCGGTGAAGACCAGGTCCTTGGCCTTGGCCGGGCCGACCAGGCGGGCCAGGCGCTGCGTGCCACCGGCGCCCGGGATGATCCCGAGCAGGATCTCGGGCTGGCCGATCTTCGCGCTCGCGCCCAGCACCCGGAAGTCGGCGCAGAGGGCGAGCTCGTAGCCGCCACCCAGCGCGTAGCCGGTGATGGCGGCGATGACCGGCTTGGGCAGCTGCGCCACGGCCCGGAACGAGTCCTGCAGCTCCTTGCCCCAGACCTGCATGCCCTCGCCGTCGAGCGAGGACATCGCCTTGATGTCGGCGCCGGCGGCGAACACCCGCTCGCCGCCGTAGATCACCACGGCGCGCACGTCGTCGCGCTGCCCGGCCTCGAGCGCCGCGGCGCGCACCTCCAGGTGGAGCTGCTCGTCGATGGCGTTCATCTTGGGCCGGTCGAGGCGGATCGTGCCCACCCCGTCGGTCACCTGCAGCGTCACGAACTCGGGCTCAGCCATGCCCGGCACCCTAGTCAGGCGCGGCGGGCGGTGAACCGGCCGTTCGTCCGGGTCAGCGACAGCGCGAGCCCGAAGGTGTCCGACAGCTGCTCGGCGGTCAGGACGTCGTCGGCGGCGCCGGAGGCCACCACCTCGCCGCCGCGGAGCAGCAGGGCGTGGGTGTAGCCCGGCGGGATCTCCTCGACGTGGTGGGTGACGAGCACCTGCGCGGGGGCGTAGTGGTACTTCGCCAGGTCCGAGAGGCGGGCGACGAGGTCCTCCCGGCCACCCAGGTCGAGGCCGGCGCCGGGCTCGTCGAGCAGCAGGAGCTCCGGGTCGGGCATCAGCGCCCGGGCGATCTGGGTGCGCTTGCGCTCGCCCTCGCTCAGGGTTCCGAACGGCCGGTGCGCGTACTGGGCGACACCCCACTGCTGCATGAGCAGCCCGGCACGGGTCAGGTCGTGGACGTCGTAGCGCTCGCGCCACCGGCCGACCACCGCGTAGCCGGCGGAGACGACGACGTCACCGGTCTTCTCGGCCGGGTCGACCCGCTGGGCCAGCGACGCGCTGGTGAGCCCGATCCGGGGCCGCAGCTCGAAGACGTCGACCGCGCCGAGGGTCTCCCCGAGCAGTCGGACCTCGCCGCGGGTCGGGTGCATGAGGGCGGCGGCCAGCTGCATCAGCGTGGTCTTGCCGGCGCCGTTCGGACCGAGGACCACCCACCGCTGGTCGGCCTCGACCTGCCACTCCACGCCCTTGAGCAGATGGTTCTGCCCCCGGACGACGTCCACCCCGGTCATCCGTACGACGGCCCCCGCGGAGGCGTCTGCGCTCGACACGACCCCATCCAACCAACCGCGTCCCGACGGCGTTGCGCCGCGTCGGGCGTCGGAGGGGGCACGATCGCGCCGTGACCGAAACCTATCGGCCCGGACGCCATCCGCACGGTGTCGTTCCCGGCCTGCTCCCGGGCACGCCCGCACCGCTCGGCGCCACCTGGGACGGGCGCGGGACGAACTTCGCGCTGTGGTCCGGCGGGGCCTCGGCGGTGGACCTCTGCCTGTTCGACGCCGACGGCACCGAGCACCGCCACCGGCTCCAGGAGACGACGCACCAGGTGTGGCACGGGCGGCTGCCCGGCGTCGGCCCCGGGCAGCGCTACGGCTACCGGGTGCACGGCGGCTACGACCCGTTCTCCGGGCTGCGCTTCAACCCCGCGAAGCTGCTGCTGGACCCCTACGCACGGGCCGTCGACGGCGAGCTGACGCTGGACACCGCGCTCTTCGGCCACCCCTACGACTCCCCGGACTCCCCGCAGGCCGACGAGCAGGACTCCGCGCCGCACGTGCCCCGCGGCGTCGTCGTCCACGACCCGTTCCCGTGGGACGACGACCGTCCGCTGCGCCGCTCGTGGTCGGACACTGTCATCTACGAGGTGCACGTGAAGGGGGCGACGGCGCGGCACCCCGACGTGCCGGCGCACCTGCGGGGCACCTACGCGGGGCTGGCGCACCCGGCGTTCGTCGAGCACCTGCTCTCCCTCGGCGTCACCGCCGTCGAGCTGCTGCCTGTGCACCACTTCGTCAGCGAGCCGCATCTGCTGCGCCGCGGGCTGACCAACTACTGGGGCTACAACACCCTCGGCTACTTCGCCCCGCACGCCGGCTACAGCTCGGCAGGCAGCGGCGGCGGGCAGGTCACCGAGTTCAAGACGATGGTGCGGGAGCTGCACGCGGCCGGCATCGAGGTGATCCTCGACGTCGTCTACAACCACACCGCCGAGGGCGACCACAGCGGGCCGACGCTGTCGTTCCGGGGCATCGACAACGCCGGCTACTACCGGCTCGACGGCGGCAACCGCGCCCGGTACACCGACTACACCGGCTGCGGGAACACCCTCGACGTCCGGCGGCCCGCGGTCCTCGGGCTGCTGATGGACTCGCTGCGCTACTGGGTGACCGAGATGCACGTGGACGGCTTCCGGTTCGACCTCGCCTCGGCCCTGGCCCGCTCGATGCACGACGTCGACCGGCTGTCGGCGTTCTTCGACGTCGTGCACCAGGACCCGGTGGTCAGCCAGGTGAAGCTGATCGCCGAGCCGTGGGACGTCGGCCCGGGCGGCTACCAGGTGGGCAACTTCCCGCCGCCGTGGACGGAGTGGAACGGCAAGTACCGCGACACCGTGCGCGACGTCTGGGCCGGGTCGCACGTGGGTGTGCGCGACCTCGCCTACCGGCTGACCGGCTCCTCGGACCTCTACCGCTCCGACGGACGCCGCCCGTTCGCCTCGATCAACTTCGTGACGGCGCACGACGGCTTCCCGATGGCTGATCTCGTGAGCTACGAGCACAAGCGCAACGAGGCCAACGGCGAGGAGAACCGGGACGGCGAGAGCCACAACCGGAACTGGAACTGCGGCGCCGAGGGGCCGACCGACGACCCGGCCGTGCTGGAGCTGCGCGGGCGGCAGGTCCGCAACCTGCTGACGACGCTGCTGATGTCCACCGGCGTGCCGATGCTGACGGCGGGCGACGAGCTGGGCCGGACGCAGGGCGGCAACAACAACGCCTACTGCCAGGACAACGAGATCTCCTGGATCGACTGGGAGAACGTCGACGCCGACCTGCTGGCGTTCACCACGCACCTGGTCCGGCTGCGCCACCAGGCACCCGTGCTGCGCCAGGAGGCGTTCTTCGAGGGGCACGAGCTGCCGGGGACCGACGGCACCCGCGACCTCGCCTGGTTCGCACCCAGCGGGGGACAGCTGACCACCGGCGACTGGTTCGACACCGGGCTGCAGACCATCGGCATGTACCTCGACGGCCGCGGCATCCGGTACCGCGACGAGCACGGCCACCCGTTGGTCGACGACTGCTACCTGGTGCAGCTGCACGCCGGGCCGGACCCGGTGACCGTGGAGCTCCCCGGGCCGCCGTGGGCCGATGGCTACGAGCTGGTGCTCTCGACCGAGTACCCGCGGGGCGCTCCCCCGGCGCCGGCGTTCCTCGCGCCCGGTCCGGTCGAGCTGCCCGGCCGCTGCGTCTGGCTGCTGCGGGTCGAACGGCGGCCGTGATGGCACAGCGGGTTCCTGACCACCAATTACAGCCGGTGATCGAAATCAGGGATCAACTCCGCAGCAAGTAGGCCCGATCAAGTCGCGCCTCAGAAGAGGTGGGCCAACTCGTCATTCTCGCTCTCTAACGCCTTGACGCCCATGTCCTTTCGCATGGCCGTCCGCACGCGGCTCCAGTTCAGCCTGGGAACGTCCTCGATGAGACCGGAGGGCACGGCGGTGAGTTCGCGCTGAAGTCGTCGGTAGGTGCCGAGAATCAGGACCAAGATCTCCTGCAGCGACCGCACAACCTCCGTCGGGGCGAACAAGAACACTCTTCGCCAAGAGTTGCGCGCAGCCGTGTACTTGTCAGCGAGGCCGTCGTTGAGCGCCTTCGCCTGTTGCGCTGCAGCAGCCAGGCCGGGGCTCGGCTGCCCGCTCTTTTGCATCCCCGGATACGAACCCGGCGCTGCAAGCTCAATCAGCGCCGCTTCACCGCCGGACATCGCGGCAAGCGCAGTGACGCGGTTCTGTGCAGCGACTGCCTGCGCCATCGCGTGATGGAAGTCGTCCACTGCAGCGACCATGGCGACGTAGTGATCACGCCGAGTCGCGTCATGCCGATGGCGAACATCGAACAGCTTGATGCCCAGCGTGATAAGTCCGGTGAGCGCCGCGCCGCCTAGAGCGCTCGCCGTCAGCGCGAGCCACACGGGCGTATCGATCACCGTCGAATCATGCCCGACAACGCAGCGCATGGCCCGCGTGAAAGGCATCCGCGGGTCACTGACCTGTGCACCGCGCCTCGGATGGTCGCGATCCTGCCTCATCTTCCGGCGCGTCAGCCGGACGGTAAGGATGGCCACGAGAGCACCGAGCCCTCCGCCGGCCACCCCCCGTGACCAACCCTGCGGGAGAACGCCCGACTATGTGCCCGACGGTGCCGCCGCGCTGTTCAGCACCGCTCAACCGAGTCCGAGGCCCTGAAGACTCTGCTCGGCGAGTGCGACGACGCCCTGGCCCATGGCCGCGCCGGTGCCAGCGATCGCCACGGACTTGGCCTTCTCAAGGAGTCGCCGCAGAGCTCCGCCCTCCACCTCCGGCTCGTCGGCCGCCCGACGAAGCTCCGAGACAACCTCGACGGCTTCAGCCGACTGCTCTTCGTCCAGCCCGAGCAGACCTGCCTGTAGGAGGCCGTCGAGATTGTCAGCGACCGGCAGGATCAGCTTGCGGTTGTCGTCGCTCATGGTCACCGTCGCCGTCTGCACGGCCCCCGGGCTGTGAGTAGCGACGTTGTGGCCCGTACCGCTGACGTTGACCGTGGTGATGTGGGACGGCGCGTTGGCTGCGGCCGGGGAGTCGTCGTTCACGGATCGGCCAGACTCCACAATTCGCTCACCCCTCGTCGTAATGCTCGGGCGGACGATTCCTGCGTTCCAGGTCAGGCTGCCCGTGATGTAGCCCTCGGTCTTCAACCAATCGCTTGCGGCAGCCACCTCATCCCCGGTGAACTGGTGACCGAAATAGTTGCCGTAGCTGCTTCCAAAAAACGCGGACGAGTTGGGCACCCGGTTGCCTTTCAGAGTGCAGTCATACAGCCAGTGCAGGAAGGCGTCGCGCGACGCCTTGCGCCGACCGAGCAGGTCGCCGCGCTCGGCTCGTAGCGACTCGATCAGTTCCACGCCCCTCGGCGTCACGTAGCAGGACCAACCGCCCCAACCGAGGGTCTTCTGGAGGCTGAGGACACCGTTCCCCTCGAGGGTCTCCAGGTGACCGATGAGGGCGAGCGCCGCCTCGCGCTCCTCCCCCTCCAGCAGCGCGCCGAGGGCCACGAATTCCTTCGGCGTCGTCCCTCCTTGATCGGCGATCCAGTCGAGCAGTCGCAGGCGCTCCTGCGTCGACGGCGTGAGGTTGTATCCCTGTTCGAGGTCCACCAGCGGCTCCGATCCACTCCGGCCCATCCCCGGGGTCTTGGGGTGTGCGTTCCAGTCGCGACGCTAGGGCGCGCCACCGACAGAATGCGCAGCGTCAAGACGAGACGGTCGGCGCGTCGATGACAGACCGGCTCACGCGCCCAAGGCGTCACGGCCCACGACACCCCGACCCGCACGTCGAGCCCGACTGATAGCAGGCCCGCTCGCCTCAACAGGCCGAGGCCCCGTTCCGGAATTGGAATGGGGCCTCGGTGCACTGCGCTCACTGGGGCTGCCGCTTACTCCTGCGGCTGCTCGAAGGTGATGACGGTCCAGCCGAGGAGCAGGCGGTCGCCGTCGGAGAGCGGGTGGGCGACGCCCGGCTCGAGCTGGGTCCACTCGGTGGCCTCGGGGCCGGCGACGTGGGTGCCGTTGAGCGAGCCCAGGTCGACCAACGAGACCTCGGTGCCCGAGCGGGTCAGCGCCGCGTGGGCGGAGGACAGCACGTTCTGGGTGTCCGCGATCGGCACGGCACGCGCCGAGCCGCTGGAGACCATCTCGTGGTTGTCGGGACGCCGACCGAGGACCAGGTCCTCGTCGATGGTGACGACCATGCCGTCGTCGAACCGCAGCAGCGGCACGGCCGAGTCGGCGTCGGAGTCGGCCCGCCAGAACGCCGTCTGCTCGCCCGACTCGGGACGGGCCGCCGCGGTCGCGCCGCGGGAGGCGCCGAAGCCGGCGTCGGAGGAGGCGGAGAACGGCGAGGCGGCGGCCGGCGCGGCCGACGTGGCCGGGCTGGCCGCCGACGACGGAGCGGCCGCAGCCAGGTGCAGCGTCGCGCCGCCACCGGGGACGGTCCCCTCGACGAGGTCGAAGCTCACACCCGGCGGGGTGCGCGGCGCCGACTGGCCGGGGCCGACGTACAGCGACTGGCCCAGCGAGAAGCCGGAGGCGAGCGTGCCGCCCTCGACCGACGAACCGGACACGGGGACACCGTCGACGGCCGGCTGGCCCTTGCCCGCCCAGAGCGCGACACCGGAGCCGGTGTCGTCGGTCAGGACGAGGGCGAAGGACGCGCCGCCCGAGGCGAGCGAGCTCACCTGGCCGGCCACGGCGGCGAGCACGCGGTCGGCGCCCGGCCCGGACACGCCGAGGCAGGCGTGGAGGGCGGACACGAGGGCGGGCGAGCCGGGAGCGTCGACCCACAGCAGGCCGCCGCCACGGCGGGCGACGACGGCATCTCCGGGGAGGACTTCACAGCGGTCGGGCATGACGGTCAGCCTAGTGATCCCCGGGCAGTCTCGGCGCCCCGGTAGCAGCGCCACGCCGGGGTGTCGCGGGGTAGCTGTGCGTCACAGTGACCGGCGTGGTTCGTGTGTTTCGTGGTGTGTCGGTCACGCCGTGCTCACCACGCCCAGCTCGGCCGGATCGGCCAAGTACTGAGAGTACGGGAGGACGCGCACCGTGTAGCCGAACGCGCCGGTGCGCTCCAGCGGAACGGTTGCCGTGAACCAGTGCCGGGACCCGTCGGTGTGCTCGTGGGTCATGGGAACGGTGGTCACGTCGTGCAACCCGTCGGCGTCGTCCACCCGGCCGTAGGCCGCCTGCACCTCGACATCGGAGGGCTCCAGCCCCGGCAGTTCGACCTCGGCGCGCAGCGCCAGCCCCGACCCGATCTCCGGGGTGTCCCCCGCGCCGGTCGCCTCGACGTGCGCCACCCGGACGTCGTGCCAGTGGTGCAGCAGGTGTGCCCGCCAGGACGCCTCGGTGCGCGCCGGTGCGTAGCCCTCGGCCGCCATCGTCCGCGCCGAGCCCGCCGCCGGCACGTACAGGTCGCGGACGTAGTCACGCACCATCCGGGTGGCCAGCACCTTCGGCCCGGTCTCGCGCAGCGTGTGCCGCACCATCTCGACCCAGCGACCGGGGATGCCCTCGCCGTCGCGCTCGTAGAACCGCGGCACCACCTGGTTCTCGAGCAGGTCGTAGATCGCCCGCGCCTCGACCTCGTCGCGGCGATCGGCGTCCTGGACGCCGTCGGCGGTCGGGATCGCCCAGCCGTTCTGCCCGTCGAACCACTCGTCCCACCATCCGTCGCGTATGGAGAGGTTGAGTCCGCCGTTGAGCGCGGCCTTCATCCCCGAGGTGCCGCACGCCTCCAGCGGGCGCAGCGGGTTGTTCAGCCAGACGTCGCAGCCCCAGTAGAGGTAGCGGGCCATGCCGATGTCGTAGCCGGGCAGGAAGGCGATCCGGTGCCGCACCTCCGGGTCGTCGGCGAAGGCCACCATCTGCTGGATGAGCTGCTTGCCGCCGTCGTCGGCCGGGTGGCTCTTGCCGGCGATGATCAGCTGCATGGGCCGCTCCGGGTCCAGCAGCAGCGCCTTGAGCCGCGCCGGGTCGCGCAGCATGAGGGTCAGCCGCTTGTAGGACGGCACCCGCCGGGCGAAGCCGATGGTCAGGACGTCGGGGTCGAAGGCGGTCTGGGTCCACCCGACCTCCGCCTCGCTGGCGCCGCGGGAGAGCGCGGTCTCCCGGATCCGCCGACGCACCTCCTCGACCAGCCGACCGCGCAGCATTCCGCGGGTGGCCCACAGATCGCCCGCCGGGATGCGGTCCACGCCGTCGAAGTGGACCTCCCCGTCGACGTCCACCGGGTCGCCCTGGCTGGAGCTCTGGGTGCCCATCTCGACCAGCTCGCGCGCCGTCCAGGTGGGGGCGTGCACGCCGTTGGTGATCGACCCGATCGGGACGTCGCCCTCGTCGAAGCCCGGCCACAGCCCGTTGAACATCCCGCGGCTCACGTGCCCGTGCAGCTCGCTCACGCCGTTGGCCCGCTGACCCAGCCGCAGACCCATGTGGGCCATGTTGAACTTCGCCGGGTCCTCCTCGGCCCCCAGCGGGAGCAGCTGGTCCAGCGGCACGCCGAAGCCGGCGAAGTAGCGCTCGATGAGCGCCTTGGGGAACCGGTCGATGCCGGCCGGCACCGGGGTGTGAGTGGTGAACACGGTGCCCGCGCGGACGGCCTGAAGCGCCTCGGGGACCGAGAGCCCGTGCGCCTCGATCAGCTCGCGGATGCGCTCGACGCCCTGGAAGCCGGCGTGGCCCTCGTTGGCGTGGAACACCTCCGGCATCGGGGTGCCGGTCAGCGAGCAGTAGGCCCGCAGCGCCCGCACCCCGCCGATGCCGAGCAGCATCTCCTGGCGCAGGCGGTGGTCCTCGTCGCCGCCGTAGAGGCGGTCGGTGACCAGCCGCTCGCCGGGCGCGTTCTCCTCGATGTCGCTGTCGAGCAGCAGCAGCGACACCCGGCCGACCTGGGCCCGCCAGACGTGGGCGTGCAGCGTGCGCCCCTCGGGCAGCGGCACGGTGATGACGACGGCGGAGCCGTCGGCCTGGCGCAGCAGCTTCACCGGCAGGCCGTGCGGGTCCAGCGACGGATAGTGCTCGAGCTGCCAGCCGTCGCCGGAAAGACCCTGGGTGAAGTAGCCGGCGCGGTAGAGCAACCCGACGCCGATCAGCGGGACCGCGAGGTCCGAGGCGGCCTTGAGGTGGTCGCCGGCCAGGATGCCCAGCCCACCCGAGTACTGCGGCAGCACCTCGGTGATGCCGAACTCGGCGGAGAAGTAGGCGATGGTCTGCGGCGCCTCGGCACCCAGCGACTGGTACCAGCGCGGGGTGGAGAGGTACTCGTCGAGGTCCCTGACCGCGTCGGTCAGCCGCTGGACGAAGCCCTCGTCGGCAGCCAGCTGGGCGAGCCGTTCGGCCGACACCTCCCCCAGGACGCGCGCCGGATCACCGCCGCACTGCTGCCACAGCTGGGGATCGAGGGTCTCGAAGAGGTCCCGGGTCCCTGGGTGCCACGACCAGCGCAGGTTCATCACCAGCTGGGCCAGTGGGAGGAGCGGCTCCGGCAGAGCCGCGCGGACGGTGAAGCGTCGGAGGGCTCGCATCGACCGAGCCTAACCAGCCGAGAGCCGTTCGTCAGGGTGTCGCGCGGTACCGCTCCGGATCCGGCACGGCGTCGTGCCGCCGCCCCAACGGGTGAGGCGGGAGCGACAGATCATCTGCCGAGATGCTGGTGAGGCGGCAGCTCAGTAGCGTGGGGCCCGATGACTGGACGCGCCGAACTCCGCCTCGGCATCACCGATGTCGCCCCTGTCGTGTCCTGCGGGACCTTCTCCGCCCGTGCGGTCGTCGGCGAACACCTGCCGATCACCGCCACCGTGTTCCGCGAGGGCCACGACGCCGTCGCCGCGAACGTGGTGTGGACCGGACCCGACGGCACCGAGGGCCCGTTCCTCCGGATGGCGAAGCTGCCGCCGGAGCCCGACCGCTGGCTGACCACCGTCGTGCCCGACCGCGAGGGTCCCTGGACCTTCCGGATCGAGGCGTGGAGCGACCCGCTGGCCACCTGGCGGCACGCCGTCGAGGTGAAGGTCGAGGCCGGACAGGGCGCCGAGGAGCTCGCCAACGACCTCGAGGTGGGCGCCGGGCTGCTCGAGCGGGTCGCCGCTGAGGCCGACGACGACTTCCGCGAGCGGGTCTCCGCCGCGGCCGCCGCGCTGCGGGACACCTCGCTCGAGCTGACCGTCCGCATCGCCCCCGCGCTCGCCGCCGGGCTGCAGCGCTACCTGCACGAGCACCCCGTGCGCGAGCTGGTCACGGCCTCCCCCACCTACGAGGTGTGGGTGGACCGCCGCCAGGCGCTCTACGGCTCCTGGTACGAGTTCTTCCCCCGCTCGGAGGGCCCCGTCGTCGGCGGCGTGCCCACCCACGGCACGTTCACCACGGCGGGCGACCGGCTGCCGGCGGTCGCCGACATGGGCTTCGACGTCGTCTACCTGCCGCCGATCCACCCGATCGGCGCGGTGAACCGCAAGGGCCCGAACACCGCCCAGTTCCCCGGCGGCAACCCGCACGAGATCGGTCCCGACGACGTCGGCTCGCCGTGGGCCATCGGCAGCGCCGAGGGCGGGCACGACGCCGTCCACCCGGAGCTCGGCACGCTCGAGGACTTCCGCGCCTTCGTCGACCGCGCCAAGGACCTCGGCATGGAGGTCGCGCTGGACCTGGCGCTGCAGGCCGCTCCCGACCACCCGTGGGTCGAGGCGCACCCGGAGTGGTTCACCACGCTGCCCGACGGCACGATCGCCTACGCGGAGAACCCGCCGAAGAAGTACCAGGACATCTACCCGATCAACTTCGACAACGACCCCGAGGGTCTGTACGCCGAGGTGCTCCGGGTGGTCCGGCACTGGATGGACGCCGGCGTCCGGATCTTCCGCGTCGACAACCCGCACACCAAGCCGCTGAACTTCTGGCACTGGCTGATCTGGGAGGTCAAGAAGACCGACCCCGACGTGCTGTTCCTGGCCGAGGCGTTCACCCGGCCGGCGATGATGCACCAGCTCGCGCGGATCGGGTTCACGCAGTCCTACACGTACTTCACGTGGCGGACCGAGCGCGAGGAGATCGAGGAGTACGGCCGCGAGCTGGCCACGAACTCGCACTACATGCGGCCCAACTTCTTCGTGAACACCCCGGACATCCTCCACGAGTCGCTGCAGTTCGGTGGCCCGCCGATGTTCAAGATCCGCGCCGTGCTGGCCTCGATGCTCAGCCCGACCTGGGGCGTCTACTCCGGCTTCGAGCTGTTCGAGCACGTGGCGGTCAAGCCGGGCAGCGAGGAGTACCTCGACAGCGAGAAGTACTCCCTGCGCCCCCGCGACTGGGCCGGTGCCGAGGCCAGCGGCCGCAGCCTCGCCCCCTACCTGAAGCGGCTCAACGAGGTCCGGCGCGCCCACCCCGCGCTGCAGCAGCTCCGCACGCTGCGGTTCCACGCGGTGGACAACCCGAACCTGCTCTGCTTCACCAAGACCGACCCCGGCTCGAACGACGCCGTCCTCGTCGTCGTCAACCTCTCGAGCCACAACACCCAGATCGGGACGACGTCGCTGGACCTGCCGACCCTCGGCCTGGACTGGCACGAGCGTTTCGCGGTCACCGACGAGCTCAGCGGCGCCCGGTACGACTGGGGCCAGTTCAACTACGTCGAGCTCGATCCCTACCGGGAGCCGGCGCACGTCTTCGGGATCAGCTTCCCGCGGCCCGTGCAGTTCCCCCCGCCGGTCTCCTGACGACCGGCACTCCCCGACCGCACCTGCGACCCCGAACGAGGCATACGCGTCGATGACCGCTCCCGTCCCCGACTCCCCTGCCGCCCACTCCGCGCTCCCACCGCCCGGGTCCGACCCCGAGTGGTACAAGCGCGCCGTCTTCTACGAGGTGCTGGTCCGCGGCTTCTCCGACAGCAACGCCGACGGTGTCGGCGACATCCGCGGCATGATCGACAAGCTGGACTACCTCCAGTGGCTGGGCGTCGACTGCCTCTGGCTGCCGCCGTTCTTCGCCTCCCCGCTGCGCGACGGCGGCTACGACGTCAGCGACTACACGGCGGTCCTGCCGGAGTTCGGTGACATCCAGGACTTCAAGGAGTTCATGGACGAGGCCCACTCCCGTGGCATGCGCGTGATCATCGACTTCGTCATGAACCACACCTCGGACCAGCACCCCTGGTTCCAGGCCAGCCGCAGCGACCCCGAGGGCCCCTACGGCGACTTCTACGTGTGGGCCGACGACGACACCGGTTACGCCGACGCGCGGATCATCTTCGTCGACACCGAGAGCTCGAACTGGACGTTCGACCCGGTGCGCAAGCAGTACTTCTGGCACCGCTTCTTCTCCCACCAGCCGGACCTCAACTTCGAGAACCCGGCGGTGCAGGAGGCGATCATCGACGCCCTGCGCTTCTGGCTGGACCTCGGCGTGGACGGCTTCCGGCTCGACGCCGTGCCCTACCTCTTCGAGGAGGAGGGCACCAACGGCGAGAACCTGCCGCGCACCCACGAGTTCCTGCGCCACGTCCGCAAGATCGTCGACGACAACTACACCGACAAGGTGCTGCTGTGCGAGGCGAACCAGTGGCCGGCCGACGTCGTCGAGTACTTCGGCGAGAATGGCGACGAGTGCCAGATGGCCTTCCACTTCCCGGTGATGCCGCGCCTGTTCATGGCCGTCCGGCGGGAGCAGCGGTTCCCGATCTCGGAGATCATGGCCCAGACGCCGGACATTCCGGACAACTGCCAGTGGGGCATCTTCCTGCGCAACCACGACGAGCTGACCCTCGAGATGGTCACCGACGAAGAGCGCGACTACATGTGGAACGAGTACGCCAAGGACCCCCGCATGAAGGCCAACATCGGCATCCGCCGCCGGCTGGCCCCGCTGCTGGACAACGACGTCAACACCCTCGAGCTGTTCAACGCGCTGCTGCTGTCGCTGCCGGGCTCCCCGGTCCTCTACTACGGCGACGAGATCGGCATGGGCGACAACATCTGGCTCGGTGACCGGGACGGCGTCCGCACCCCGATGCAGTGGACGCCGGACCGCAACGGCGGCTTCTCCAGCGCCGATCCGCAGCGGATGTACCTGCCGCTGAACCAGGACCCGGTCTACGGCTACCAGGTCACCAACGTCGAGTCCCAGCTGCGCAACACCAACTCGCTGCTGCAGTGGGTCCGCCGGATGATCCAGGTCCGCGGCCAGCACCCGACCTTCGGCCTGGGCAGCTACGCCGAGGTCGGCTCGCGCAACCCCACGGTGCTGTCGTTCGTCCGCGAGTTCGGTGACGACGTCGTGCTCTGCGTCAACAACCTCTCCCGGTTCCCGCAGGCGGTGGAGCTGGACCTGCGCCGGTTCGAGGGCTACACGCCGATCGAGCTCACCGGCCGGGTGGAATTCCCGCAGATCGGCGTCCTGCCCTACATGCTCACCCTCGCCGGGCACGGCTTCTACTGGTTCGAGCTCTCCAAGCCGGCCGAGCCGGTGGCCGACGAGACCGAGGACTGGACCAGCGCGACCTCCAGCGCCGTGGCCGACAGCCTGCTGGCCGGCGGAGTGGTCAGCGCCGCCGAGGAGACCCCGACCGACGAGTCCGGAGGCACCCGATGAGCGTGCTCACCGATCTGTTCCGCGAGTGGATCCCGCAGCAGCGGTGGTTCGGCGGCAAGGGCCGCGAGTGGGCCGACGTCACCGAGGACGGCTTCTTCCTGGACCGGGGCAACCCGGTGCTGTCGGTGCACCGGGTCCGGATCTCCTACCGGGACGGCGCACAGGAGACCTACCTGGTCCCGCTGTCGTGGCGTGACCACCCGTCGGAGGAGCTGGAGTCGGCCTTCGTCGGCGCCGTCTCCAACGAGGGCAACGAGTCCTTCGCCTACGACGCCATGCGCGACCGCGAGTCGACCCTGCCCTGGCTGATCCACCTCGCCCAGGGCTCGGCCATCGGCCCGATGCACTTCTCCCCCGCCGAGCAGGTCCACATCCCCGAGGGCCTGCCCGGCGACATCGTCTCCGGCGAGCAGAGCAACACCTCGCTGATCTACGGGCAGGAGGCGATCCTCAAGCTGTTCCGTCGGCTGGAGCCCGGCCTCAACCCGGACGTGGAGATCCACGCCGCGCTGCGGCGGACAGACAACGAGCACATCGCGTCGCTGCTGGGGCACATCGAGATCGACGACGCCTCAGGCGGCGAACCGGCCACCGTGGCGATGCTGCAGACCTTCGTGCCCAACGCCAGCGACGGCTGGCGACTGGCCACGGCCAGCGTCCGCGACCTCTACGCCGAGGGCGACCTGCACGCCGACGAGGTGGGCGGCGACTTCGCCGCCGACAGCGAGCGGCTGGGGGCGGCGACGGCGTCGGTGCACGCGGACATGGCGAAGGTGCTGCCCACGGAGCCGGCCGCCGCCGAGTGGTACGCCGATGTCGCGCGGCAGATGACCGAGCGCCTCGAGGCCGCCATCCAGGTCGTGCCGCAGCTCGAGGAGTTCGCCGACGGGCTGCGGCGGGTCTACGCCGCGGTCGCCGACAGCACCGAGCCGGTGGTCCGCCAGCGGGTGCACGGCGACCTCCACCTGGGCCAGGTCCTGCGCACCACGACCGGCTGGATCATCCTCGACTTCGAGGGCGAGCCAGCCCGTCCGCTGGTCGAGCGCCGGGAGCTCGACAGCCCGCTGCGCGACGTCGCCGGCATGCTGCGGAGCTTCGACTACGCCGCCCGGCACATGCTGGTCGAGCAGCCCGAGGACACGCAGCGCGCCTACCGCGCGCAGGAGTGGGCGGCCCGGAACCGGTCGGCGTTCTGCACCGGGTACTCCGAGGCCAGCGGGCTCGACCCCTGCGGTGAATCACCACTCCTTCGGGCGTTCGAGGCCGACAAGGCGGTTTACGAATGCGTCTACGAGGCGAGGAACCGTCCGCACTGGCTGATGATCCCGCTCCAGTCGCTGTCCCGGATCGCCCACCGCGACTGAGGCACCGACGACCTGGACCACTGCACCGAGAAGCGACGAGGACGGCGAGACGATGACGACCGACGACCGAGGCGAGAGCCGAGTGCAGAGCAAGGACGATCTGCAGCGCGCCGTGGATGAGAAGGTCGCCCAGGCCGAGTTCGCCGCGGGCAGCGAGCCCCCGGTGAACGCCGCACCCGCCACGCGCAAGCGGGCGACGAAGAAGGCGGCCGCCGGCGACGGCGCCCCTGCGAAGAAGGCGGCGGCCAAGAAGGCCCCGGCCGTGAAGAAGGCCGCGCCGGCGAAGAAGGCGGCTCCCACCTCCGTCGCCGCGGCCAAGCGCACCACCGCGAAGAAGGTGGCGGCCGCGCCGACGGCGACCGAGGCCACGCCGGAGCCCGGCAGCGAAGAGGCTCCGGTCACCGCCAACCCGGTGGTGGCGCCCGCCCCGATCGCCGAGCCCGGTTCCCCGTCGGGCGCGCCGGCCGGTCAGCCGGTGGCTCCGGACCCCGATCCGGCCGAGCCGGACAACCCACGGGCACCCGAGGACGCCACCGGCGCTCCCGTGCTCGACTCCGCCCAGGGGGCCGCCGAACCGGCGGCCCCCGTCCGCGAGCCGGCCCGGTCCGCCGGGCCGTCGGCCTCTGGCGGCACCACGGCCGGCGCCGCCGAGGACGCCGAGCTCGAGGAGTTCACCGACGAGGACCTGACGGCGATCGTCGACGGCTGGTCCCGCGACCCCCACCGGGTGCTGGGCGCCCACCGCACGGCCGAGGGATGGGCGGTGCGCACCCTGCGCCCCGACGCCGTCTCGGTCGCCGTGCTGGACGAGGACGACAGCCGCTACGAGATGCACCGGCTGCACGAGGGCGGCATCTACGAGGCGGCGCTCCCCCGCCAGCCGGGCGACTACCGCATCGAGGTCACCTACGGCGACGGCGAGGACGGCACGACCACGCACACGGTCGACGACCCGTTCCGCTGGCTCCCCACGCTGGGCCCGCTGGACGAGCACCTGATCCGCGAAGGGCGGCACGAGCGCCTCTGGGAGGTGCTCGGAGCACACGTCCGGCGCTACGAGACGTCCCGCGGCACGGTCGAGGGCGTCTCCTTCGCCGTCTGGGCCCCGAGCGCCCGCGGCGTCAAGGTGACCGGCGACTTCGACTACTGGGAGGCCCGCGCCTACCCGATGCGGCACCTCGGGTCCTCCGGCGTCTGGGAGATCTTCATCCCCGGCGCCCAGGTGGGCACCCGCTACCGCTACCACGTGCTGGGCGCCGACGGCACCTGGCGCGACAAGGCCGACCCCATGGCGTTCGCCACCGAGGTCCCCCCGCTGAACGCCTCGATCGTCACCGAGTCCACCTACGAGTGGCAGGACGACGCATGGCTGGCCCAGCGGGCCGAGGCCGGCTGGCACGAGCGCCCGATGAGCGTCTACGAGGTGCACGCCGGCTCGTGGCGGCAGGGGCTCTCCTACCGCGAGCTCGCCGACGAGCTGATCGACTACGTCGTCGACGCCGGCTTCACCCACATCGAGTTCATGCCGCTGGCCGAGCACCCCTTCGGCGGCTCCTGGGGCTACCAGGTCACCTCGTACTACGCACCGACGTCGCGCTTCGGCAGCCCCGACGACCTGCGCTACCTGATCGACCGCGCCCACGCGGCCGGTATCGGCGTCATCGTCGACTGGGTCCCCGCGCACTTCCCCAAGGACGAGTGGGCGCTGGCCCGCTTCGACGGCACTCCGCTCTACGAGCACGGTGACCCGCGCCGGGGCGAGCAGCTGGACTGGGGCACCTACGTCTTCGACTTCGGCCGCTCCGAGGTCCGCAACTTCCTGGTGGCCAACGCCCTCTTCTGGGCCAAGGAGTTCCACGTCGACGGCATCCGCGTCGACGCGGTGGCCTCGATGCTCTACCTGGACTACTCGCGCACCGAGTGGCTGCCCAACAAGTACGGCGGCCGGGAGAACCTCGAGGCGGTGGCCTTCCTGCAGGAGTTCAACGCCACCGTCTACCGCGAGGTCCCCGGGATCATGACGATCGCCGAGGAGTCCACCGCCTGGCCGGGCGTCACCCGGCCGACGCACCTCGGCGGCCTGGGCTTCGGCTTCAAGTGGAACATGGGCTGGATGCACGACTCGCTCGCCTACGCGGAGCGCGAGCCGGTCTACCGCAGCTACCACCACGGCCAGCTGACGTTCTCGATGCACTACGCGTACACCGAGAACTTCGTGCTGCCGATCAGCCACGACGAGGTCGTCTACGGCAAGGGCTCGATGCTGCGGAAGATGCCGGGTGACCGGTGGCAGCAGCTGGCCAACCTGCGCGCCTACTTCGCCTACATGTGGGCGCACCCCGGCAAGCAGCTGCTGTTCATGGGGTCGGAGTTCGCCCAGGACTCGGAGTGGGCCGAGAGCCGCTCCCTGGACTGGTGGCACCTCGACGACCCCGCGCACCGCGGCATCCTGCAGCTGGTCAGCGACCTGAACGCGCGTTACAAGGAGTACGACGCGCTCTGGTCGCTGGACGTCGACCCGGCCGGGTTCCAGTGGATCGACGCCAACGACGCGACGGGCAACGTGCTGTCGTTCCTGCGGTACGGGAAGGCGCCGGCGACGGCGGCTCTCCCGGCCGGCGGGGAGGACGGCACCGAGACCGAGGACGGCCACCCCGCGGACGGCGACGTCGTCCTGCCGGCGGCCGCCGGTGGGTCGGCGCTGGCCTGCGTCGTGAACTTCTCCGGGTCGCCGCACCACGAGTACCGGATCGGGCTCCCCCGCCCCGGCCAGTGGCGCGAGGTGCTGAACTCCGACGCCGAGGGCTACGGCGGCTCGGGGGTCGGCAACTTCGGGGGCGTCGAGGCCGTGGCCGAGCCGTGGCACGGCCAGCCGTACTCGGCCACGATCTCGGCTCCTCCGCTGGGCACCGTCTGGTTCCTGCACGAGGGCTGACCGACCGGCCGCCGGCCCGCACCGGGCCGGCGGCTGGTCGCGGCTCCGCACACCGGGCATGCTCAGGCCATGACGCTGCGCCGGGTCGCACCGCTCGCTCTGGCCCCGATGATGGCGCTGGTGATGGTCAGCGGGTGCGCCGTCGATGCCGTCCGTGGGCAGGCGTCCCCGGCGAGCGACCCGTCGGTCGACGTCCCCGGGGACCAGCTCCCGGTCACCGGAGCCGGCGACGAACCGATCGACCAGGTGGCCCGCAATGCGCTGGCCGACCTGGAGACGTTCTGGCAGCAGGCCTATCCCGAGTACTTCGGCGAGGAGTACGCGCCGCTGCGGGGCGGCTACTTCTCCGTCGACTCGGACGACCTCGACGAGAGCCTCTACCCGGAGACCGGCATCGGCTGCGCGGAGCAGCCCACCGAGCCCCAGGAGGTGGCCGGCAACGCCTTCTACGACCCGGTCTGCGACGTGGTCGCGTACGACCGGACGCTGCTGCAGGAGCTCGCCGACGACCACGGCCGCTTCCTCGTCCCCGTGGTCATGGCGCACGAGTTCGGGCACGCGATGCAGGGCCGATTCGGCTTCGCCGAGCGCAGCATCCAGGACGAGACCCAGGCGGACTGCCTGGCCGGCGCGTGGACGCGCTGGGTCGCCGACGGCGGAGCGGAACACGTCTCGCTCCGGGAGCCCGAGCTCGACGTGGTGGTCCGGGGCTTCCTGCTGCTGCGCGACGACGTCGGCAGCAACCCCGACGACGACGAGGCGCACGGTTCGTTCTTCGACCGGGTGTCGGCCTTCTACGAGGGGTTCGAGTCGGGCGTGGCCGCCTGCCGGGACGCCTACGGCCCGGACCGCCTGTTCACCGCCGCCGAGTTCGAGCCCGGCGACTCGGTCGACCAGGGCAACGCCGACTTCGAGAGCATCGTCGACTGGGTGGGGAGCACACTGCCGGCCTTCTACGGCGCGGTCTTCCCCGACGAGTTCGGGGCCGAGTTCGAGGCGCCCGGCCTGGAAGCCTTCGACGGCGACGCCCCGGACTGCTCAGGGCTCGAGGACCGGGACCTCGGCTACTGCGCGGAGGACGCCACCGTCTACCTCGACCAGAGCGACCTGGCGATCCCGGCCTACGACGAGATCGGCGACTTCGCGCTCGCCACGGCCATGGCCCTGCCCTACGCCCTCGCCGCACGCGACCAGGCCGGGCTCTCCGTCGATGACGAGGCCGCCACCAGATCGGCGGTCTGCCTCACCGGCTGGTACCAGGCGCAGTGGTACGCCGACTCCTTCGCCGACCTCGTGGCCGCCCGCATCAGCCCCGGTGACATCGACGAGGCCGTCCAGTTCCTGCTGCAGTACGGGATCGACGACCGGGTCTTCCCGGATTCCGACGCCTCCGGCTTCGAGCTGGTCGGCGCCTTCCGCAACGGCTTCCTCCAGGGGAGCGGCGCCTGCGACCTCGCGGGCTGACCTGCGCCGGGTTTGCCCCGGCGCCCCGAGGGCGATCCAGCAGGCATGAACCGCCGTCCCCTGCTCGCCGTCGTCGCGGCCCTGCTCCTCTGCGGCGTCACGAGCGGCTGCGGCGTCGTGGTCGTCGGCCTCCCCAGTCCGGGACGCCCGGCCCCGGCCGATGCCCCGCCCGGCGAGATCACCGTCACCGGCGCCACCGACGAGCCGGTGGACGTCCTGGCGGGGAACGCGCTGGCCGACCTCGAGGGCTACTGGTCCGAGCAGTTCCCCGAGGTCTACGGCGACCGGTTCGCACCTCTCCAGGGCGGCTACTTCAGCGTCGACCCCGGGAATCTCGACCCACGCCAGTACCCGGAGGGCGTCGGGTGCGGCAGCGACCCGCGGGAGACGGAGAACAACGCGTTCTACTGCCAGGCACCCGACGAGCCGAACTCCGACTCCATCACCTACGACCGCGCGTTCCTGACCGAGCTCGGCGAGGGGTACGGCCGCTTCCTGCCGGCGCTGGTGATGGCCCACGAGTTCGGGCACGCCGTCCAGGGCCGGGTGGGCTCCCCCGGGCCCTCCATCGCCACCGAGACCCAGGCCGACTGCTTCGCCGGGGCCTGGACCGCGTGGGTCGCCGACGGCGAGGCGGAGCACTCCCGGCTGCGCGAGAGCGAGCTCGACGACCTGCTGCGCGGCTACTTCCTGCTCCGCGACCCGGTGGGCACCAGCCCGGCCGAGCAGTCGGCGCACGGGTCCTACTTCGACCGCGTGTCCGCGTTCCAGGAAGGCTTCGACGACGGCCCGACCGCCTGCCGTGACCGGTTCGGGCGCGACCGGGTCTTCACCCAGGGCACCTTCCGCGACGAGGAGCTCTTCACCCAGGGCAACGCCCGCTACGACGAGCTGGTCGACCTCATCGGCGGCGCGCTGCCCGCCTTCTGGGACCGGGCCTTCATCGAGGTGTTCGACGAGGAGTTCGAGGCGCCGCCGATCGACCCGTTCACCGGCTCGGCACCGGACTGCGCACCCTCGGACCGCGACGTCGTCTACTGCGCCGACGGCAACCTCGTCGGCTACGACGAGGAGCTCACCACCGAGGCCTACGAGCTGGGCGACTACGCGGTGGCGACGGCGATCGCCATCCCCTACGCGCTGGCGGCCCGGGACCAGCTCGGGCTCGACCCGGCCGATCCCGACGCGATCCGCTCGGCGGTCTGCCTCACCGGCTGGTTCAGCGCGCAGGTGTTCGACCGCGAGGTCCCCGACGTGCTCATCTCACCGGGAGACCTGGACGAGAGCGTGCTGTTCCTGCTGCGCTACGGCGTCTCGGAGGACGTGCTGGGCGCCGCCGGGCTGTCCGGCTTCCAGCTGGTCGACGTCTTCCGCGGTGGCTTCGTCGAGGGTGCCGCCGCCTGCGACGTCGGCGTCTGAGTCAGAGCGACCGACTCAGAAGAGCGCGGTCATCAGCGCGCGCCGGGCCGGGCCCACCCGGGGGTCCTCGTCGCCGACGATGCCGAACAGCTCCACCAGGTGCTGGCGCGCGGCGTCGCGGTCCTCGCCGGCGGTGCGGCGCACCACGTCGAGCAGAAGGCCGAACGCGCCGTCGATGTCGCCGGTGCCGAGCAGGAAGTCCGCGGCCCGGGTCTGCGCGGCGACGTCGTCGGGCGCCGCCTCGGCCGCGGCGAGCGCATCCGGGCCGGCCTCCTCGGCACGGCGGAAGAGCTGGACCTGACGCAGGGCGATGCCGGCGTCGGGATGATCGGGCTCGTCGGCGAGGATCGCTGCGTAGGCGGCCTCGGCCGCAGCGAGGTCACCCTGCTCGAGGGCCGCCTCGGCAGCGTCGAGCCGCGGGTCCTCGGCACCCTCCTCGGGCGCCTCCCCGCCGGGGACCGCACCGCCGGTGGTGGCCTGCACCAGCTCGCCGATGAACTGGCGCGCCTGCTCCTCGGGGATGGCGCCGGTGAACTCGGCGACGAGCTGGCCCTGCCACACCGCCTTCACCGCCGGGATGCCCTGCACCCGCAGGCCCTGGGCCAGCGCGGGGTTGGCCTCGACGTCCACCTTCGCCAGCACCCACGAGCCGCCGCCCTCGACGGCGAGCTTCTCGAGCACCGGGGAGAGCTGCTTGCACGGGCCGCACCACTCGGCCCACAGGTCGAGGACCACCGGCACCTGGAAGGACCGGTCGAGCACCTCGGCCTGGAAGGTCGCCTCGGTGACGTCGACGACCGCGCCACCCGGCGCTCCGGCCGGGGCCGCGGCGCTCGGCGGCGGCGCGGCCTGGGCGCGGGCGGCGGCGTCGGAGCGCGCCTTGACCGCGGCGAGGTCGACGGCGCCGGCCATCGCGGCGGCCATCTGCGCCTGCTGGGCCTGAGCGCGCGGGTCGGGACGTCCGGGGCGGGTGGGCTGCATGACCTCGATCATCCCACCGCGGCTCCGAGCGGGTCGGACCGCGGTCGTCGGCCTCCCGCTCAGCCCTCGGACCAGACACCCAGCTCGTTGCCGGCGGGGTCGCAGAAGTGGAACCGCCGCCCGCCGGGGAAGGGGTAGGGGCCGTCGGTGACCCGCCCTCCGGCCGCCTCCACCGCTGCCACGCTGCGGTCGAGGTCGGTGGAGAAGAGCAGGACCAGGGGGCCGCCAGGCGTCGGTCCCGCGGCGTCGAGCCGCAGGCCGCCCGCCTCCCGGCTCCCACCCGGGGTGCGGAAGCCGGCGTACTCCGGCCCGTAGTCGGTGAACTCCCAGCCGAAGGCGCCGGCGTAGAAGCGCTTCGCGGGCTCGAGGTCGGGGACTGTGAGTTCGACGTAGTCGATGGCGTGGTGCGCTTGGTCGGCCATGACGGCATCCTGGCCGAGGGGTACGTCAGAAACGGGCCGGTTCGATGTACGTGCCCCACTCGCCGCGCAGGGCGTCGCAGATCTCGCCCAGCGTGGCCTCGGCCCGGACCGCGTCGAGCATCGCCGGCACCATGTTCTGCTCGCTGCGGGCGACCTCGACCATGCGGGCGACCGCGGCCCGCGCCGCGTCGTCGTCCCGCTGCTGCCGGCGACCGGCGAGCTCGGCCTTCTGGTCGATTTCCACCTGGTGGCTGACGCGGAGGATCTCCAGCTTGTCGTGGGCGTCGACCGAGCCGGTGAGCGTGTTGACGCCGACGACCTTCTTCTCGCCCTTCTCCAGCGCCCGCTGGTAGACGAAGGCGGCCTCGGCGATCTCGCCGGTGAAGTAGCCGTCCTCGATGCCGCGCAGGATCCCGGCGGTGATGCTCCCGTCGGAGCTCATGTCGCGGATGCGGGCGAAGATCGCCTCCGCCTGCCGCTCGATGTCGTCGGTGAGCGCCTCGACGTACCAGCTGCCCCCGAGCGGGTCGGCGACGTTCATCACGCCGGTCTCCTCGGCGATCACCTGCTGGGTGCGCAGCGCGATCTGCGCCGCCTTGGCACTGGGCAGGGCCAGCACCTCGTCGAGGGCGTTCGTGTGCAGCGACTGGGTGCCCCCGAGCACGGCCGACAGCGCCTCCACCGCCGTCCGCACGATGTTGTTGTCCGGCTGCTGCGCGGTCAGCGACACCCCGGCGGTCTGCGTGTGGAAGCGCAGCTGCTGGGCCTTCTCGGTCGTCGCGCCGTAGACGTCGCGCAGCCAGCGGGCCCAGATCCGGCGGGCTGCGCGGAACTTCGCGATCTCCTCGAAGAAGTCGATGTGCGCGTCGAAGAAGAAGCTGAGCCCGGGCGCGAACTGCTCGATGTCCAGCCCGCGGGAGAGGCCGAGCTCGACGTAGGCGAACCCGTCGGCCAGCGTGTATGCCAGCTCCTGCGCGGCCGTGGAGCCGGCCTCGCGGATGTGGTACCCGGAGACGCTGATCGGCTTGTAGGCCGGGATGTTCTCGGCGCAGTACTCCATGAGGTCGCCGATCAGGCGCAGGTGCGGCTCCGGGGAGAAGAGCCACTCCTTCTGCGCGATGTACTCCTTGAAGATGTCGGTCTGCAGCGTGCCGTTGAGCTTCCCGATGTCCGCGCCCTGGCGTTCGGCCGCCACGAGGTACATGCAGAAGACCGGGACGGCGGGGCCGCTGATCGTCATCGACGTCGTCGTCGCCTCGAGGTCGATGCCGTCGAAGAGCACGTCCATGTCGGCGGCGGTGTCGATCGCGACGCCGCAGTGCCCGACCTCGCCGAGCGCGAGCGGGTCGTCGGAGTCATGGCCCATGAGCGTGGGCATGTCGAAGGCGACCGACAGCCCGCCGCCTCCCTCGGCCAGGATCATCTTGTAGCGCTCGTTGGTCTGCGTCGCGTTGCCGAAGCCGGCGAACTGCCGGATGGTCCACGCCCGGCCCCGGTAGCCGGTGGCGTGCAGCCCGCGGGTGAAGGGGAACTCCCCCGGATAGCCGATCCGCTCGAAGCCCTCGACGGACGCCTCGTCGGCCGGCCCGTAGACCGGTGCCACCTCGACGCCCGACAGGGTCGTGAAGTCCGCGTCCCGCACCCGCCCCGCGGTCAGCGCCGCGTCGTACCGCTGCTGCCACCGCTGCCGGGCGTCCTGGGTCATGACCGGATAGTAGGACGTCCAACTATCGTGTGTCGACCGTCACGAACCGGTGTCGTCATCCCCCGGAGCGACGTCGCCGGCGCCCAGCCGGACCCGGCGCAGCGTGTCGAACAGGGCCTCGTGGTCGGGTTCGTCGAGGTCGGCCAGCCCGAAGCCGATCGCCGTCAGCGCCGCGGTGCCCTCCTCGACCACCGCCCGCCCGCGCTCGGTGATCGCCGCCAGCACGCCGCGCCCGTCGGCCGGGTTCGGGCGCCGGTCCACGTATCCGGCGGCTACCAGCCGGTCGATCGCGTTCGTGACGCTGGTCGGGTGCACCATCAGCCGGCTGCCGATCACCTTGAGCGGCAGCTCGCCGAGGCGGCTGAAGGTGAGGAGCACCAGCACCTCGTACCGGGCGAAGGTGAGCTCCAGCGGGCGGAGCACCTCGTCGAAGCGGGCGAGCAGGATCTGCTGGACCCGGAAGACCGACGTCGCCGCCCGCATCGCCGACGACGGCCCGAAGTGCTTCTCCCACGTCTCCCCGGCGCGCTCGATCGGGTCGAACGGGAGCCCCAGCGGTCGGACCATGCCGCGGACGCTACCGGGCGGCCCGCCGTCGGCCGGCGCTCTCGCATCACCGCCCTCATACGCGTGCGAGCGGCAATGCGGCTGCCGAAAACCGCCCCCATCCACACGCGAGTGCCACAGCACGCCGACCACCGCGGTCCCGGGACCTGTGGATACACCAGACCTGTCGGGCGAGCGCGCGGCACAGTGCCCCCGTGTCCCGCACTCCCACGACGCCGGTGGCCCTCCGCGGCAAGATCTTCCGCGGGTCGGATCAGGTCCGTGCCGGCCGGCTCACCAAGGCCCAACTACGCAGCACCGCCTGGCGCCGTCTCTTCCCCGACGTCTACGCCTGCTCCTCGCTCCCTCCGAGCCACGCACGCCGCGCTCGCGCTCTCGCCACCCTCGCCGTCCCCGGTTCGGTGCTCAGCGGCCGCAGCGCGGCGGTGCTCTGGGGAATCGACCTGGCAGGACCGGACGACGACGTCGAGTGCACGCTGCGGCCCGACTGCCGGTCCGGCTCGATGCGCGGGGTCCGCGTGACCCGGCGCCGCCTGGCCGACGACGACATCACCCACCACGGCGGCGTCCCGGTGACGACCCCGCGGCGCACGGCCCTCGATCTCGCCCGCGAGGAACCGCTCGAGGAAGCCGTCGCCTGCCTCGACCGGCTCGTGCGTGCCGGGCTCGTGGAGCTCGCTGACGTCCGCGAGGACGCCGCGCGCCTGACCGGTCCCGGGTGCCGGCGGGTACGCCGAGCTGCGTCGCTGGCCGACGGGCTCGCCGAGTCCCCGCAGGAAACGCGCCTGCGACTGGTCCTGCGGGCCTCCCGGTTGCCTCCGGCAGTCGCTCAGCACGTGGTCCGCCGACCCGACGGCGCGTTCGTGGCCCGCGTCGACTTCGCCTGGCCGGACCGCCGGGTCGCCGTGGAGTACGAGGGGATCTGGCACGGCGAGGCGCAGCAGGTCGCCCGCGACCGTCGTCGGCTCAATGCGCTCACCGCCGCCGGATGGACCGTGGTCTTCGTGACTGCGGCCGATCTGCGCGATCCGGCAACCCTCGTCGCCCGCGTCGCCGCAGCCCTTGCCGCTCCCCGATACGCATGAGAGTCGCTTCGCCCACCCGGGTTACCGCTCCCAGGCGCATGCGGGCGAGCACTCACGATCTCGATGTGACCGACGCCATCCGCGGGCCCGTATTCCCAGTGCCTGAGCGACTTGTCGACATCTCGACGCCTCGACAAGGCGACCGCCGGGTTGTGCGCTGCAGGAGGTCTTCCTACCGTTGAGGAGCCGGCCGGGTGGTCGTCGCCCGACGAGGGTGGCCCCGGGCCCGGTACCGCCGCAGCCCCGGCGCGGTGTGCCCCAGACAGCGGGCCCGCCCCGGAAGCGAGTGCGACGCACGCATCCAGCCCCCGAGCCGTGATGTGCCGTGCCGTGCCCGTGTCGTGCCGCGGCGGACGAACGGAAGGAGAGCCACCTCGTGGTGACCACTCGCCCGACCCTGCGACGCCTCGGCGCCGGCCTGTTCACCGGTGCCGCCGCCACCCTGACCCTCACGCTGTCCCCCGTGACGGCCTCGGCCGCGGAGCCCACGCCCGCCGCCACCTCGGCGCCCGCGCCGACTCCGGCCGCCCAGGCAGCCGTCGACGACGCCCGCGCCCAGGTCGGCAAGGCCTACGCCTACGGCGGCAACGGCCCCGACGCCTACGACTGCTCTGGCCTGACCGCCCACGCCTACCGCGCCGCCGGCATCGAGCTGCCGCGCCGCAGCGCCGACCAGGCCACCGTCGGCACCCCGGTCGCCCGCGCCGATCTGCAGCCCGGCGACCTGGTCTTCTACTACGAGCCGATCAGCCACGTCGCCATCTACGTGGGCGACAACCAGGTCGTGCACGCCGGCACCGAGGCCACCGGCGTCACGTACGAGAGCGTCGACATGAGCGGCTACAACACCGCCCGCCGCATCGCGTGACCCGCGCGGCCGGCGCCCGAGCTATCCCGCGGGCGCCGGCCGCAGCGGCGGCACGTGCCGCAGGCCGAAGACGTCGCGCAGCGCCGTCCGCGCCGCGAGGTCACCGCACATCCCGTGCACGGCCGGTCCGGGCGGGGTCGCCGACGACGCCATGTACACGCCCTTCACCGGCGTCCGGTAGGTGTTCCACCGCGGCACCGGGCGGGCCAGCATCTGCCGCAGCGTCGCCTGGCCGTTGGAGATGTCGCCGCCCAGATAGCTGGGGTTCCACTGCTCCATCTGGACGGCGGTCTTCGTGTGCCGTTCGACGATCGTGTCCTTGAAGCCGGGCGCGAACCGCTCGATCTGGTCCTCGATCGGCCCGGTCATGTCGACGTCGGCCCCGTGCGGCACGTGCACGTAGGCCCAGAAGATGTGCCCACCCTCGGGCGCCCGGGTCGGATCGGGCACCGTCGGCTGGACCGCGAGCACGTACGGCTTGTCGGTGATCCGGCCCTCGTTCGGAGCCCGCTCTCCGGCGATCGTCTCCTCGAGGTCCCCGGCGACGTGCAGGGTGCCCGCCCGGCGCGCCTCGGCGTTCGTCCAGGGCACCGGCTCGGAGAGGATCCAGTCGATCTTGAACACGCCCGCCCCGTGCTTGTACCGGCTCACCCAGCGGCGGTAGCCCTCGTTCAGCCGGTCCCCCGCCATCGTCACGAAGTCCTCGGGCGTGGTGTCCAGCAGCACGGCGGGCACGCCGTCGAACTCCCGCAGATCGGTGACCCGGTGCCCGGTCACGACCTCGCCGCCCTGCTGCTCCAGCGCTGTCACCATCGCGTCCGCGAGCTTCTGCGACCCGCCCTCGATCAGCGGCCACCCCGCGTGGTGGGACAACATCGCCAGCAGCATCCCGAGCGCCGAGGTCAGCGGCTGGCTGAGGTCGAGCATCCCGTGGGCCGCGGCGCCACCCAGCAGCGCCCGCGCCTCCTCGGTGTCGAAGTACCGGTGCGACAGCCAGCGCACGTTCGGCAGCCCGGTCAGGGCGAACTTCGTGACCTGGGGAACGCTCTTCGTCGGCAGCGACCGCAGCCGGCTGGAGAGGAAGAAGTCGATGACGTCGGTGCCGTGCTCGACGAGCGGCTCGAACAGCCGGCGGTAGGCGGCGGCGTCCGCTCCCAGCCCGGCCGCCGTCTCCTCGAGCGACCGGAACGACAGCGCCGCCCGGCCGCCGTCCAGCGGGTGCGCGAAGTTGATCTCGGGCTGCACGAAGCGGACCCCGCGGCTCTCCGGGTCGAACTCGCGGAAGAACGGCGCCGCCGCGGCCATGGGCTGCACGGTGGAGCAGACGTCGTGGTGGAAGCCGGACCGGATCAGCTCCTCGGTCCGCATGCCGCCGCCCGGCTTGTCGCCGGCGTCCACCACCTGGACCCGGAGCCCCGCCGCGGACATCCGCAGGGCGGCGGCCAGCCCGTTGGGGCCCGCGCCGACCACGACAACATCCGGTCGTCCAGGCGTCCCGCTCATCGGTCGATCCTGACACGGACAGCCGCGCTGTGTCGGCTGGGGATCATGGGCCGCGCGATGCGGCCGCCGGAGTGGATTCTCCGATCCGGCACCTGCCGGTCCTACCCTGAGGACCGTGTCAGCCCTTCCGACCGTCGCGGATCCGCAGACGGACCCCGAACCGGTGCGGCTCGGCTTCGCCGGCCGCGCCTGGCGGCTCGCCGCCGCGGGCATCGTGCTCGCGCTGCTGCTCGCCGGCACCGTCTGGGGGGACGACGACGAGTTCCCCTTCGGTCCGTTCCGCATGTACTCGACCCGGGCCGACCCCAACGCGGCGGTCGTCTCCACCCGGACCGTCGGCCTGACGCCCGAGGGCGAGGAGATCCGGCTCTCCGGCGGCGAGGTGGGTCTGCGGCGTGCGGAGTTCGAGGGTCAGCTCGACCGGCTCGAGGACGAGCCGGAGCTGCTCGGCCTGCTGGCCGAGGCCTACGCCGAGCGGCACCCGTCGGCGCCGGAGATGGTGTCCGTCCAGGTCGTGCAGCGGCGGTTCGAGCTGGTCGACGGCAGGCAGACCGGCGAGTTCACCGACCGCGTGCTGGTCGAGTACGTACTGGAGGACGACGGATCATGAGCGCCCCCGCTCCCACCGGCGCACTGAGCCGCTGGTTCTTCCGGCCGGTCCCCCTGGCGCGCATCGCCGTCTTCCGGGTGATCGCCTACCTGTTCATCCCCGTCGACGTCTTCCTGACCACCGCCTGGGTCCGGGCGCACGCCGACGTCCCGGTCGAGTGGTACTCACCGCTGCTGATCGGCCGCCTGCTCCACCTGCCGACCCCCACCCACACCGTGGTGATGGTCGTCCAGTGGGCCCTGGTGCTCGCCGCGCTGGCCGCCGCCACCGGCCGGGCGCCGCGGATCCTGGGCGCCGCCGTCTTCCTCCTCTACGGGGAGTGGATGGTCATCGCGATGAGCTACGGCAAGGTCGACCACGACCGGATCGCCTTCCTGGTGGCGCTCGCCGTGCTGCCCACGATCGGCCGTGCGCGCTTCCGCGACCGGCGGCCGTCGGAGGCGGCCGGCTGGGCCATGGCCGCTGTCTTCATCACGGTCATGCTCACGTACTTCCTCGCCGCCTGGGCGAAGATCCGCTTCGGCGGCTGGGACTGGCCCACCGGCTCGACGCTCACCCGCGCGGTGATGCGCCGCGGCACTCCGCTGTCGGACTGGACCCTCGAGCTGCCGTGGCTGCTCACGACGGCGCAGTGGGCGATGCTCACGCTGGAGTTCCTGTCACCGCTGATCCTGCTGGTCCGCAGCGACCGCGCGCGGATCGCGCTGGTGCTCTTCCTGCTCGGCTTCCACGTGATGGTCTACGCCGGCGTGACGATCATCTTCCTGCCGCACTGCGTCGCGATCCTGTCGATCCTGCCCTGGGAGCGGCTGACCGCCCGCTGGCAGCGACCCGCGCCGTCAGCGGTGGATCAGAGCTGGTCGAGCAGTTCGTCGGCGGCGCGGTAGGGGTCGGTCGACCCGTCCACAACCTGCCCGGCGAGCGACTCGAGCGCCGCCGAGCCCCGGATGTCGCCGATGCGTTCGCGCAGCGTGGCCAGCGCGATCGCCTCGATCTCCCGCGACGCCCGCTCCGCGCGCCGCCGGCGCCCCTCGCCGGTGGACTCCAGCCACTGGCGGTGCTCCTCGATCTTCGCCAGGACGTCGTCGATCCCGCTGTCGGTGTCGCGCGAGGCCACCGTGCGGCAGATCGGCGGGCGCCAGTTGCCGGCCTCGGAGTGCCGCCCGCCCAGCGACTGCATGTACCGCAGGTCGCGCACGGTCTGGTCGGCGCCGTCCCGGTCGGCCTTGTTCACGACGAAGACGTCGGCGACCTCCAGGATCCCGGCCTTGGCGGCCTGGATCCCGTCCCCCATCCCCGGGGCTACCAGCACCAGCGTGGTGTCGGCGAGCGACGCGATCTCCAGCTCCGACTGACCGACCCCGACGGTCTCGATCAGAACGACGTCGCAGCCGGCCGCGTCGAGCACCCGCAGTGCCTGCGGGGTCGCCCAGGAGAGCCCCCCGAGGTGGCCGCGGGAGGCCATCGACCGGATGAAGACGCCGCTGTCCCCGGCGTGGTCCTGCATCCGCACGCGGTCGCCGAGCAGCGCCCCGCCGGAGAACGGGGACGACGGGTCGACGGCGAGCACCCCGACGCGCTTGCCGGCCTGACGCAGCGCGCGGACCAGCGCCGTCGTCGACGTCGACTTGCCCACGCCCGGCGAGCCGGTCAGCCCGATGACCTGCGCGTTCCCGGTGTGCGGCGCCAGCGAGGCGGCCACCTCGCGCAGCGCCGGACTGGCGTCCTCGACCAGCGAGATCAGCCGCGCGACCGAGCGGGCGTCGCCCTCGCGGGCCTTCTCGACCAGCGTGGGGACGTCGACAGACCGGCGCCCCCGCCGCCCGGTGGGGGCAGCGGGGGCGTCGGTCTGGACGGCGGTGCCGTCCGTCACGCGTGCTCGCTCAGTTCTGGCTGGGCGCGTGCAGGATCAGGGCGTCGCCCTGACCGCCACCGCCGCACAGGGCGGCGGCGCCGACCTTGAGGCCCCGGCGGCGGATCTCCAGCGCGACGTCGAGGACGACGCGGGCGCCACTCATGCCGATCGGGTGTCCCAGGGCGATGGCGCCACCGTTGGGGTTGACCTTCTCCGGGTCGATGCCCAGCTCGCGGGTGGAGACGATGCCGACGGCGGCGAAGGCCTCGTTGAGCTCGACGACGTCGAGGTCCTTCGGGTCGATGCCCTCCCGCGCGCAGGCCTTCTTGATGGCTCCGGACGGCTGGCTCTGCAGCGTGGCGTCAGGACCGGCGACGACACCGTGCGCACCGATCTCGGCGATCGGGGTGATGCCGAGCTCCTTCGCCTTCGCCGCGCTCATGACCACCACGGCGCAGGCGCCGTCGGAGATCTGCGAGGCGGTGCCGGCGGTGATGGTGCCGTCCTTGGCGAAGGCGGGCTTGAGCTTGCCCAGGCTGGCGGCCGTGGTGTCGGCGCGGATGCCCTCGTCGTCGGTGAACTCGATCGGGTCGCCCTTGCGCTGCGGGATGAGCACCGGGGTGATCGACTCGGCGAAGACGCCGTCCTTGTGCGAGCGCGCGGCCTTCTGGTGGCTGGCGGCGGCGAACTCGTCCTGCTCCTCGCGGGTCAGGTTGTACCGGGAGTTGGCCTGCTCGGTCAGCGCGCCCATCGCCACCTGGTCGAAGGTGTCGGAGAGACCGTCGTGGGACATCGAGTCGACGAGCTTGGTGTCGCCGAACTTCGTGCCGGTGCGCGAGTTGGCGAGGATGTGCGGCGCCTGGGTCATCGACTCCTGGCCGCCGGCGACGACGATGTCGAACTCGCCGGCGCGGATGAGCTGGTCGGCCATCGCGATGGCGGAGAGGCCCGAGAGGCAGACCTTGTTGATGGTCAGCGCGGGAACCGACATGGGGATGCCGGCGGCGACCGCGGCGGGGCGGGCCGGGTTCTGGCCGGCACCGGCCTGGATGACCTGGCCCATGATCACGTACTCGACCTGGTCGCCGGAGATCCCGGCGCGCTCCAGGGCGGCCTTGATGGCGACGCCACCCAGGTCGGCCGCGGAGAAGTCCTTGAGCGAGCCGAGGAGCCGGCCCATCGGCGTACGGGCGCCGCTGACGATGACGGAGCGGGACATGGTGCCTCCAGTGCCGGGCCGCCGCCGTTGGCGACCACGTTGGTGGGACGCACCGCGAACGGCCACGACCGGGCAGGTCGCAGCCGGGCACGGCGCCGGGCCTTGCGGGGAAGGATAGGACGGCGCGGGAGCTCGCGGGAGGCCGAGTTCACGCGTACGAGGTGAGGCGCGCCACTTCCGGCTGTCGTCTCAGACGTCTTGACGGCACTATGCCCGCGTGACCACCAACGACGCCGAGCGCACCGACGCCTCCACGGGCCTGCCCGAAGGACTGTTCACGACCATCGACCACGTGGGCATCGCCGTCCCCGACCTGGACGAGGCCATCGCCTTCTACGCCCGGGCCTTCGGCGTGCACTCCGTGCACGAGGAGACCAACGAGGAGCAGGGCGTCCGCGAGGCGATGCTCGCCGTCGGCAACGGCGACACCCGCATCCAGCTGCTGGCGCCGCTGACCCCCGAGTCGACGATCGCCAAGTTCATCGGCCGCTCCGGCCCGGGCCTCCAGCAGCTGGCCTTCCGGGTGGAGGACGTCGACGCCGTCAGCGCCACCCTCCGCGAGCGCGGCCTCCGCCTGCTCTACGACGTCCCGAAGCGCGGGACGTCGGACAGCCGGGTGAACTTCATCCACCCCAAGGACGCCGGTGGCGTCCTGGTCGAGCTCGTCGAGCCGGCCGCCACCCCCTCGCACTGACCGCAGTGAACGGGGCTGTTACCCATCGGTAACATCTGCCCACCCGCACCACCGCACGGCCCTCCGAGCCCGGCCGACAGTCGGCCGCAGACGACCCGGGAGTACGCGTGAACGAGATCAGGGACGCCATCCTCGCCGACCAGCTGGACGCGCTGGGCGGCCTGGCTGTGCCGGAGTCCTACCGCGCCGTGGTGGTGCGCAAGGACGAGCAGAACATGTTCGAGGGGGTCGCCACCAAGGACAAGGACCCCCGCAAGTCGCTGCACGTGCAGGACGTCGCCACCCCGGAGCTCGCCCCCGGCGAGGCTCTGGTGGCCGTCATGGCCTCCTCGGTCAACTACAACACCGTCTGGACCTCGATCTTCGAGCCGGTGTCGACCTTCGGGTTCCTCGAGCGCTACGGCAAGGTCTCCGAGCTGACCAAGCGCCACGACCTGCCGTACCACATCGTGGGCTCCGACCTGGCCGGCGTCGTGCTGCGCGTGGGCCCGGGCGTGAACAAGTGGAAGGCCGGCGACGAGGTCGTCGCGCACTGCCTCTCGGTTGAGCTCGAGGACCCGGCCGGCCACGACGACACGATGATGGACCCGCAGCAGCGCATCTGGGGCTTCGAGACCAACTTCGGCGGCCTCGCCGAGATGGCGCTGGTCAAGAGCAACCAGCTCATGCCGAAGCCGAAGCACCTCTCCTGGGAGGAGGCCGCCGCTCCCGGCCTGGTCAACTCCACCGCCTACCGCCAGCTGGTCAGCCGCAACGGCGCGAAGATGAAGCAGGGCGACACCGTGCTCATCTGGGGCGCCTCGGGCGGTCTGGGCTCCTACGCCACGCAGATGGCGCTCAACGGTGGCGCGATCCCGGTGTGCGTCGTCAGCAACCCGGAGAAGGCCGAGATCGTCCGCAAGATGGGCGCCGAGCTGATCATCGACCGCTCCGCGGAGGGCTACAAGTTCTGGAAGGACGAGAACACCCAGGACCCCAAGGAGTGGCAGCGCCTGGGCAAGAAGATCCGTGAGCTGACCGGCGGCGAGGACGTCGACATCGTCTTCGAGCACCCGGGCCGCGAGACCTTCGGCGCCAGCGTCTACGTGGCCAAGAAGGGCGGGACGATCGTCACCTGCGCCTCGACCACGGGCTACATGCACCAGTACGACAACCGGTACCTCTGGATGAACCTGAAGAACATCCTCAGCTCCCACTTCGCCAACTACAAGGAGGCGTGGGAGGCCAACCGGCTCATCGACAAGGGCCTCATCCACCCGACCCTGTCGAAGGTGTACCCGATGGAGGAGGTCGGCCAGGCCGCCCTCGACGTCCACAAGAACGCCCACCAGGGCAAGGTCGGCGTCCTGACCCTCGCCCCCGAGGAGGGCCTGGGCGTCAAGGACACCGCCAAGCGCGAGAAGCACCTGGACGCGATCAACCGGTTCCGCGGGCTCTGACCCGACCCGCGGTGGGGCCGGCGCGTCGCCGGCCCCACCGCGGAAACCGCTGCACCGCGTGTCCGCAGGGACGCCCGGGGCGGCTGAGATTTCCGGAACCCGGGGGACGGTGACGACGCCTCCCCCTTCTGCGAGGATGGACCGCATGACCGACCCCCGCCGCGATCTCCCGATGCACGAGGCACAGCACTCGTTCGACGTCGTCCTGCGGGGGTACGACCGCAGCCAGGTGGCCGAGACCATCGAGCGGCTCGAGGCCGACTTCCGCATCGCCCTCGCCGACCGGGACGCCGCCGTCGCGCGCACTGCCGACATGGCCGGCCAGCTCCAGGGCATGCACGGCGAGATCGAGGCGCTGCGCCGCAAGGCCGCGAACCAGGCCGCCCCGACGTTCGAGAACATCAGCGAGCGCATCCAGCACATGCTGCAGCTGGCCGAGGAGGAGGCGGGCGAGATCCGCCGCGCCGCCGAGGTCGACGCCATGGCCGTCCGCGAGCAGACCGCCGCCGAGGAGCGCGCACTGCTCGAGCGGCACGCCGCAGGTCAGGCCGAGGTCGAGCGGATGCTCGGCGAGGCCCGCCAGACCGCCGAGCAGATCGCCCAGAAGGCCCAGCTCCGGGCCGACGAGCTGGTCGGCAAGGCCCAGGAGCGCGTCGCCCGGCTCGACGCCGAGTCGCAGGCCCGCCGCGCCAAGGTCGAGGAGGACTTCGACATCGCGCAGCGCGCCCGCCGCGCCGAGGCCGCCCGGGTCGAGGAGGAGCGCGAGCGCGTCTCCACGCAGGCCGCCCGCCAGCGCATCTCCGCCGCCGAGCAGCACGCCGCGCAGCTCGTCGCCGAGGCCGAGGCGCGCGCCGAGGCCATCCGGGACGTCCGGGACGAGCTGACCTCGCGACTGGTCGCGGCCCGCCGCCTGCTGGACGGCCTCCCCGACCTGAGCGACCGCGCCCAGCAGGCCCGCGACGAGGCCGACGCGGCCCGGCGCACGCAGGCCGCGTCGCCGACGGCACAGGCCACTCCTCCGCAGTCGGCCCCGGCCGAGGCGGCTCCGGCTGCCGCCGAGCCCGCTGCTCAGGCCGCTCCCGCCGCTGAGCCCGCCGCCCAGGCTGCTCCGGCCGCCCAGACCGCTCAGGCGCCGGCTCAGGTCCGGGGACCGCAGACCGGTCAGCAGCCCGCCGTCCAGGTCACCCGCGGGGAGAGCGAGGCCGCCGCGGCCCGCCAGCCCACCCGGCAGGACCCGGTGACCGCCACCTTCCCGGCGGCTTCGCAGCGCTCCGGCGAGCCGGCCACGCGCCAGCTCCCCATGCCGCCGCGTCAGGGCGCGACCACCGGCGCCCCGACGACCACCGGATCGACGGCCGCATCGCAGGCGGACACCACGCAGACGATCGACCAGCCCGTGGGCCAGGGTCGCTCCTGATCCCCACGCAGCACCTCCCGACAGCCCGCGTCGCCTCGGACCTCCCGGTCCGTCCGGCACGCGGGCTGTCGGCCGTTCTGGCCGTGCTCGTCGCGACGGTCCTGGGCGTGCTCCTGGTGCCCGCTCCCGCCCGGGCCGAGGAACCCCGCCCCGGCCTGCTGCGGGTCGCCCACCTCTCCCCCGACACCCCCGCGGTCGACGTGTCGGTGACGCCGGCGGCCGCCGATCCGGCCGAGGTGCTCCTCGACCCCGGCCCCGTCGTCGCCCCGGCGCTGGCCTACGGCGATGTGGGCGGCTACCGGGAGGTCCCGCCGGGCATCTCCGCGGTGAGCGTCCGGGGCGCCGGGGCTTTCACCGCGCCGGTGCTGTCGATGCGTGTGGACGTCGCCCCGGGCCAGGTCCGCACCGTCGTCCTCGGCGGTGCCTTCGCCGACCTGACCCTGTTCACCGTCGACGACGACCTCGCCCCTCCCCCGGCCGGCTCCGCACGCGTGCGGGTGCTCGCCGCCGCGTCGGAGCCCACCGTGGACGTCTCGCTCGCCGGCGGGCCGGTGCTGGCAGCAGGTCTTCGGCCCGACAGCGCGAGCGACGCCGTGGTGGTGCCCGGAGGCCGCTACGGAGCAGTGGTGACCGGAGGGAGCGGCAAGGTGCCGCTCGAGTTCCCCGCCGGCTCGGTGGTGACCGTTCTGGTCCTCGACGCTCCCGGCGGGACGACGCTCCGCACAGCGGTCGACGCGACCGGGCCGGCGGTGCGACCCGTCGGAGGTGTCGCGGCCGGTGGACGGCCCCGCCTGCCGGGCTCGGCGCTGAGCGGGGTGATCGCCTCGCTCAGCCGCGCGGGCTCCACCGCCGTCCGCGACGCCGCCGCCGACACGGACCCGGTCGCGGCTCCCGTGCGGCTGCGGCTCCCCTCGGCCGGCATCGACGCCGTCCTGACCACCGCGGGGCTCGACGGCGCCGGCGCCCTGCTGCCGCCGGCCGACCCGGCGCTCGCCGGGTGGTTCTCCGGCGGTCCGCGCCCCGGTGCCCCTGGCCCGGCGGTGATCGCCGGCCACGTCGACTGGGGCGGCTCCCCGGGGGCGCTGAGCGGGCTGGTGACGGCGGCCGTGGGGAACGAGGTGGTCGTGGACCGGGCCGACGGGACCGTGGCCCGGTTCCGGGTCACCGCCGTCGACAGCTACGCCAAGGACGCCTTCCCGACCGACCGGGTCTACGGCCCCACGACCGGCCCGGAACTGCGGCTGATCACCTGCGGTGGGCCGTTCGACGGGGAGAACTACCGCGACAACGTGGTCGTCTCCGCCCGGCTGGTCGGTTAACGGCGGCGGTCGCGGGACCGCCAGCAGGTGGTGTGCCAGTGCCGCCGCCAGTCGGCCGCCGAGTCGACGTCCCAGGGCTCCAGGTCGGAGTCGCGGGGATAGGCCGGCCAGGTGACCACGTGCGGGGTTCCCGGCCGGATCTCCTGGTCACACCCCGGGCAGCGGTAGGTCTTGCCCGTGGAGGAGCCGGTGAGCGCCCGCACCACCCAGTCGCCGTCGGTGGCCTCCTCGACGGCCTCGACGCGACGAGCCGGCTCGCGACCCGAAGGTCTCGAGCCGGCTCGTAAACGGCGACGGGGCACCCGTCAGCGGCTGGCGTAGTCCCGGAACCCGCGACCGGTCTTGCGGCCGAGGTAGCCGGCGGTGACCAGGTGCTCGAGCAGCGGCGCCGGCGCGAAGCCGGGCTCCCGGAACTCGATGTAGAGCTCGCGCTCGATGGCCAGCGACACGTCCAGGCCCACGACGTCGAGCAGCTCGAAGGGCCCCATCGGGTAGCCACAGCCGACCTTCATGGCGGCGTCGATGTCGTCGGCGGTGGCGTAGTGCGCCTCGAGCATCTTCACCGCGTCGTTCAGGTACGGGAAGAGCAGCGCGTTGACGATGAAGCCCGCGCGGTCGGTGCAGGAGACCGCGTGCTTCTTCAGCTGCGCCGAGACCGCGTGGATCGTGGCGGCGACGTCAGGAGCGGTGGAGATCGTGGAGACGACCTCCACCAGCTTCATGACCTGCGCCGGGTTGAAGAAGTGCATGCCCACGACGTCGGTCGGGCGGCCGCTGGCCTTGGCGCACTCGATGACCGGGAGGCTCGAGGTCGTGGTGGCCAGCACCGCGCCGGGCTTGGCGATCTCGCCGAGGTTGGCGAACAGGGCCTCCTTGACCGGCAGGGACTCGACGACGGCCTCGATGATCAGGTCGCGGTCGGCAAGGTCGTCCAGGGAGGTGGTTCCGGTGACGCGGCCCAGGATCTCGTCGCGGGCGGACTCCTCGAGCCGACCGCGCTGCACCTGCTTCTCCAGCGACTTGGCCAGGGCCTTGTGCACGGCCTCGACCTTCTCGGCGGCCCGGGCGACGAAGACGACCTCGTAGCCGCCCTTGGCGACGACCTCGATGATGCCGGTGGCCATGGTGCCCGAGCCGACGACGCCGACGGTGCGGACCTCGCGGGCGCCCTCGGCGGCCCCACCCGGGGTGGGCGTCTGCGCGTCGGAGACGACCTCGGCGGAACCCGCCTCGGCGTAGGAGTAGAAGCCGCGGCCGGACTTCCGGCCGAGCAGCCCGGCGGTCATCATCTGCTTGATGACCGGGCTGGGCGCGTGCAGCCGGTTGCGCGACTGCTTGTACATCGTGTCGAGGATCTCGTAGGCGGTGTCGATGCCGATGAGGTCCATCAGCGCGAGTGGGCCCATCGGCAGGCCGCAGCCCAGCCGCATGGCGGCGTCGATGTCCTCGCGCGAGGCGTAGCGGTTCTCGAACATCGAGACCGCGTGGTTGAGGTAGCCGAACAGCAGCGCGTTCGCGATGAAGCCCGCGCGGTCGCCGATCGTCACGTCGACCTTGCCCAGTCGCTCGGCGAGCGCCTCGACGTCCTCCACGACCGACGGCTCGGTCACGACGGTCTGCACGACCTCGACCAGCTTCATGACCGGGGCCGGGTTGAAGAAGTGCATGCCGATGACCTTGCTCGGCCGGCCGGTGACGACCGAGAGCTCGGTGACCGAGAGGCTCGAGGTGTTGGTCGCCAGGATCGTGTCGGGCGGGCAGATCTTGTCGAGCTTCGCGAAGAGCTCGGCCTTGAGCTCCATCCGCTCCGGCACTGCCTCGATGACGAGCTCGGCGTTGCCGAGGTCCTCCAGCGACGAGCTGAACCGGATGCGCTCGAAGATGGCGTCGCGCTCGGCGGCGTCCAGCTTGCCGCGGGCGACCGCCCGGTCGGTGGACTGCTCCACGTGGCTACGGCCACGTGCGACTGCATCCTCGGAGATCTCGATCGCGGTCACGGAGAGCCCCGCTCGCGCGAGCACCTCCGCGATGCCGGCACCCATGGTGCCCAGCCCCACGACGCCGACCTCGTTCAGTTCCCTGGCCACGTTGCCATCTCCCATCGACGGTGATCGCGGGCAGTCTCTCACCTGCTCTTTCCGGTCGCGCGGGGGCTACCGGTGAGTAACTCAGAAGAGGCGCTGGGTGGGGTCGTCGGTCCCCTTGAGGACGGCGTAGTCGACCGTCACGCAGTCGATGCCGCGGTCGGCGGCCAGCACCCGCGCCTGCGGTGCGGTCTCCTGTGGGCTTGTCTAAGGCTTGCACCGACACGAACCGATCAGACCACCATGGACTTGGAGATCATTGGCGCATTCTTGGCTGGCATTGGCGCCCTGGGGCTAGGCACGCTGCTCGGCGACCACCTGACGCGAACCGAAGCGAGACGCGCCAGCCGGGCGGATGCACTCAACGCTCTGGAACACCACAGGAACGCGATAACTGGCAGCGCCGCTCAATACACCTCGGCCAGCCTTGACCTGGAGAGAGCGCTCTTCATCGCGATGGTCCCCCGCTGGGCGCATTCCGACTACTTCGACCTCGCGAACGAGAACGCGAAGTGGACACACAACGGCAGTTCGTCCAGCGAACTAGACGATCGCACCCGCGACTCGGCAGTCATGGTCAGAGACGCGATCTACAAGGGCCGCCTGTCGCGCACCTTGCTTCGGGCCCGACGTTGGAGGGTCCGCCGCAAGGTCAGGACTTCACAGGACGCCTTGACCAAGCTGGTCGGTCAGAGTGTTGGCTGGAGAACCTGATCGAGAGGCCGGCGTCGCGCGTCAGAAGAGGCGCTGGGTGGGGTCGTCGGTCCCCTTGAGGACGGCGTAGTCGACCGTCACGCAGTCGATGCCACGGTCGGCGGCCAGCACCCGCGCCTGCGGCTTGATCTCCTGCGCGGCGAACACGCCCTTCACCGGGGCGAGCAGCGGATCGCGGTTGAGCAGCTCGAGGTAGCGGGTCAGCTGCTCGACGCCGTCGATCTCACCGCGCCGCTTGATCTCCACGGCGACGACCTTGCCGTCGGCGTCACGACAGAGCAGGTCCACCGGTCCGATCGCGGTCGGGTACTCCCGCCGGACCAACGTCCACCCGGCGCCGAAGGTCTCCACGTGCAGCGCGAGCAGCCGCTGCAGCTCGGCCTCGACGCCGTCCTTCTGCAGGCCCGGATCCACGCCCAGCTCGTGGGCGTGGTCGTGCAGCACCTCGTCGATGCTGATGATCAGCTGCTCGCCGGCCTTGTTCGTGACCGTCCACGTGCCGGAGCCGTCGGCCAGCTCCTCCTTGAGTGAGCACGGCGGGCTCATCCAGTTCAGCGGCTTGTAGGCCCTGTCGTCGGCGTGGACCGACACCGACCCGTCCGCCTTGACCAGGAGGAGCCGGGTCGCCATGGGCAGGTGAGCGGTGAGCCGACCGATGTAGTCGACCGAGCAACGAGCGATGACCAGACGCACGGGCGCCGACGGTACCGGTCGCCCGGATCGACGCGCCGGGCGCGCTTCCGGAAAGTAAAAGGGCCGGAACGTGGTGGGAGACGCCGCCCCGGGTCGAGAATGACACCCGTGGAAGACACCACCGGCCTGGGCGGCGACTGGGTGCACTGGCTCCTCGATGCCGCCCGGAGCCGACTGGGCATGGAGATCGCGTGGGTCTCCATGTTCACCGAGGGCCGCCAGCTGATCACCTCCGCGGTGGGTGACCTCGCCTCGATGAACGTGGTCGAGGGGATGAGCGCACCGCTCGAGGGCTCCTACTGCGTGCGGGTGCTCAGCGGCCAGCTGCCACCGGTGGTGACCGGCGCGACCCGCGATCCCCGGACCCGCGACCTCGAGGTCACCGCCGACCTGGGCATCGGCTCCTACGTCGGCGCACCGGTGCGGGACGCCGACCACCGCCCGGTCGGCATGCTGTGCTGCCTGAGCCGCGACGCCGGCACGCACCTGGACGCCGAGTCGGCACGGACCGTGGAGCTGCTCGCCGATCTCATCAGCGACCACCTGCGTGGTGGCTCCGCCGCGGCCGTGCGCGATCTGGCGGCCCGGCGCGAGCGGGTGCGCGCCTTCCTCGCCCGTGGCGCCGTCGTGACCCATCTCCAGCCGGTCGTGGAGCTGACCACCGGGGCGGTCGTCGGCCACGAGGCGCTCAGTCGCTTCCCCGGCTGGAAGGGCCCGGGAACGGCCGGTCTCTTCACCGAGGCCGCGGCGGTCGGGCTCGGGGTCGAGCTGGAGGAGATCGCCGCGCGCGCCGCGCTGGAGGTGGCCCGCACGATGCCGGCGGACCTGACCCTGGCGGTGAACCTCTCCCCCGAGGCACTGACCTGCGACTCGGTCCTGGACCTGTTCCTCGACCATCGCGACTGCGCACTGGCTGTGGAGATCACCGAGCACAGCCGGATCGACGACTACGCCGCCGTCCTCGTCGCGACGGGGAGGCTGCGCGGCTGCGGCATCGGGGTCAGCGTGGACGACGCCGGCGCCGGCTACGCGAGCCTGCGGCACATCCTCCGGCTGCGCCCCGACGTCATCAAGCTCGACATCGGCCTGGTCATGGGGCTGCACAACGACCCCGCCCGCCAGGCGATGACCTCGGCGATGGTGGCCTTCGCCGACGAGACCGGCGCCCGGCTCGTCGCCGAGGGGGTCGAGGAGGAGGCCGAGCGCGAGGCGCTCCTGGCCCGCGGGGTCCGCTACGGGCAGGGCTACCTCTTCGGCCGGCCACGGCCGGCCTTCGACCTCGTCGCCTGACCCCGGGGACGCCGCACGGGCCCGGACCTCGCGCGGAGGTCCGGGCCCGTGGGCAGGGGTGGAGCTGTCAGGCGGAGACGGGCTGGCGCAGGTCGGTGTCGACCCCGCCGGTCTCCTCCGCCTTCACCAGCGGCAGGCCCGTCGACGTGGAGTTGTAGCGCTCCAGGTCGAGGATGCCCTCCCGCTTGGCCACGATCGTCGGGACCAGCGCCTGACCGGCGACGTTCACCGCGGTGCGGCCCATGTCGAGGATCGGGTCGATGGCCAGCAGCAGCCCGACGCCGGCCAGCGGCAGGCCGAGGGTGGACAGCGTGAGGGTCAGCATGACGACCGCGCCGGTCACGCCGGCCGTGGCCGCCGAGCCGATGACCGACACCAGCGCGATGAGCAGGTAGTCGGTGACCCCGAGGTCCACGCCGAAGAACTGCGCCACGAAGATCGCGGCGAGCGCCGGGTAGATCGCGGCGCAACCGTCCATCTTCGTCGTGGCACCCAGCGGCACGGCGAACGAGGCGTAGGACCGCGGAACGCCGAGGTTCTGCTCGGTGACCCGCTCGGTCACCGGCAGGGTGCCGATCGAGGAGCGGGAGACGAACGCCAGCTGGATGGCCGGCCAGGCACCGGCGAACCAGCGCAGCGGCGAGAGGCCGTGGGCCTTCAGCAGCACCGGGTAGACGACGAAGAGCACCAGGGCGAGGCCCGCGTAGACGGCACCGGCGAAGACGCCGAGGCTGCCCAGGGAGTTCCAGCCGTAGCTGGCCACGGCGTTGCCGATCAGGCCGACGGTGCCGATCGGGGCCAGCAGGATGACCCACCACAGGACCTTCTGCACGATCGCCAGGGCGGAGCGCACGAAGCCGAGGAACGGCTCTGCCGGCTCGCCGACCTTGAGGACGGCGACGCCGATCGCGATCGAGATGACGATCAGCTGCAGCACGTTGAACGACAGGCCGATCGAGCCGTCGTCGCTCGCGGAGGCCTGCAGGCCGAGGATGTTGCCCGGCACCAGACCGGTGAGGAAGTCCCACCAGCCGCCGGTCGTGCCGACCTCCCGGGCGCTCGACGCGGCCACGGAGCTGTTGCGGCCGGGCTCGGTCAGCAGGCCGAGGCCGATGCCGATGCCGACGGCGATGAGCGCGGTGATGCCGAACCACAGCAGGGTCTGGCCGGCCAGGCGGGCGGCGTTGGAGACCTGCTTGAGGTTCGCGATGGAGACGATGACCGCGGTGACGATCAGCGGCGGGACCAGCGCCTTGAGCAGCGCGACGAAGCTGCTGCCGATGGTCTGCAGGGTGCTGGTCAGCCAGTTCGGCGATCCGTCGGAGACGGGGCCGATCTCACGGGCGACGAGTCCGAGGACGACGCCGACCACGAGGGCCAGGAGCACCTGCGCCGCGAAGGGGACGCGACGGAGACGAGCGAGCACGAGGGTTGTCCGTTCTGGGGAGGGAGGGATGCGGGCGGAGGCTGGTCAGCCCCGACAGCGATCGACCGTCACGCGGCAGTTGTCGACGATGCGACGCCGCGTCAGTCCCCAGATGTTCTGCACGGCTAGGTCAGTGCGCCCGGACCTCCCGGCATTCCGGGTGTGCCGGGGTTCACCCGCTCGGGTGCCGGGACGCCGGGCGCGTGCCGTCCCCCGGGCCGGCGGAAGGCGGCGACTGCGAGCACGGCGAGGAGCAGTGCCCAGCCCAGCGCCGGTCGCACCTGCGTCATCGCCGCCACGAGGTCCGGGGAGCCGGCGATCTTCCATTCGTCTCCGCCGGCGAACAGCACCACCCCGATCCAGGCGAGCGGGGACGCGAGCGGCGATCCCGGCCGCCCGGCGGTGACGAGCAACGGGACGAGCAGCAGCGCGTAGTAGCCCTGGGCGAGCGCCGCGCTCAGGAACGTGGCGAGCAGCAGGACGCCGTACGCCGAGGCGAGGCGCAGCACCGGGTCGTCGGCGGCCCGCAGCCGCCAGGCCGCCAGCAGCGCTCCCAGGACGACGAGGACCCGGACCACGACGACGACGGGCTCCGGGACGTCGAAGAAGGCGCCGATGGCCCACAGCGAGGAGTTGAAGTCGGGACGGGCGCTGAGCAGCGCCGGCACCGTGACCTCCAGGAAGTCCTCCCGGAACGGCGTCACGAGGAAGCCGATGACGTTGAGGACCGCCGGCAGCGCGAGCGCCCAGGCCACCGTCGCCCACTGCCTGCGCAGGAGAGGGATCACCAGGACGAGCACGAGCAGTGGCTTCAGCGCCAGGGACAGCCCGAGCAGCACCCCGGCCAGCGCGCGCCGGTCGTCCCGCAGGGCGAGCAGGCAGCCGGCCCCGAGAGCCAGGAGGAGGCTGTTGTTGAGGTTCCCGAACATCAGCGTCTGGGTCAGTGGCGGGGTCAGCGAGAGCCCGAGCAGCAGCCCTGCCGCCATCGGGCTGCGCAGCGGCACCCGGGCGAACCGCAGGCTCAGGGCCACGCCCGCGGCTGCCGCGGCCAGGGAGAGGGTGTTCCAGACGGCGAACGCCGCGTCCCGGTCCAGCAGGCCGAACGGGACCATCGCCAACAGCCCGCTGGGCGTCAGCAGGAAGTACGGGTCCGCGTAGACCGACCCGCCCTCGACGAAGCGGCTCGCGCCGTCGTACAACGCCCGGAAGTCCACGTCGTCGCGGGTCGCGACGTAGGACCGGTACGCCAGGTCGGCGATGCCGACGACGGCGAAGGTCCACAGCACGGCCCCCAGCACCGGGGGCGCGGACGCACGGTCCGCGCCCCCCTGCTGCGTGGAGGCCGGCGTCGTCACACGCCGGCAGGCACCTTGTCGCCGAGACCGTTGGCTTCTCGGATGACGTCGACGACGGAACCCATGATGTCGTTCAGCCCGAAGTCCTTGGGCGTGAAGACGCGGGCGACGCCCTGCTCGCGCAGCCGCCGGGCGTCGCTGTCGGGGATGATCCCGCCGACGACCACCGGGACGTCGTCCAGACCTGCGTCCTTCAGGCCCTGGAGCACCGCCGGCACCACCTGCAGGTGCGAGCCGGAGAGCACGGAGAGCCCGACGACGTGCACGTCCTCCTCGACCGCGGCGGAGACGATCTGCGCCGGGGTGAGGCGGATGCCCTGGTAGATGACCTCGAACCCGGCGTCGCGGGCGCGGACGGCGATCTGCTCGGCACCGTTGGAGTGCCCGTCCAGGCCCGGCTTCCCGACCAGGAAGCGCAGCCGTCCGCCGATCTCCTCGCCGGTGGCCCGCACCCGCTCGCGGACGTCGATCAGGCTCTCGTCGGCCTCGCCGCCGCCGGAGGCGGCCGAGACGCCGGTCGGCGCCCGGTACTCCCCGAACACCTCGCGCAGCACGCCGGACCACTCCCCCGTCGTCACGCCCGCGCGGGCGCAGTCGAGGGTGGCGGCCATCAGGTTGACGTCGCTGCTCGCGGCCTCGCGCAGGGCGTCCAGAGCCTTCTTCACCGGCTCCGGGTCGCGCTCGGCGCGCCACTTCTGCACCGCCTCCTGGGCGGCGGCCTCGACGGCCGGGTCGACCGTCATGATCGCGGTGTCCAGGTCGGCGGTCAGCGGGTTGGGCTCGGTGGTGTCGAACTTGTTGACGCCGACGACGACGTCCTCACCGCTCTCCATCCGGCGGCGCCGCTCGGCCAGCGAGGCGACGAGCTGGCCCTTCATGTAGCCGGACTCGACCGCGGCCACCGCGCCGCCCATCTCCTGCACGCGGGCGATCTCGGCCCGGGCGCCCTCGACGATGTCGGCGACCTTCTTCTCCACGACGACCGACCCGGTGAACAGGTCCTCGTACTCGAGCAGGTCGGTCTCGTAGGCGAGCACCTGCTGCAGGCGCAGCGACCACTGCTGGTCCCACGGCCGGGGCAGGCCGAGCGCCTCGTTCCACGCCGGCAGCTGCACGGCGCGGGCGCGGGCGTCCTTGGAGAGGGTGACGGCGAGCATCTCCAGGACGATGCGCTGGACGTTGTTCTCCGGCTGCGCCTCGGTGAGGCCCAGTGAGTTCACCTGGACCCCGTAGCGGAAGCGGCGGTGCTTGGGGTCCTCGACGCCGTAGCGCTCCTTCGTCAGCTCGTCCCAGAGCTGGGTGAAGGCGCGCATCTTGCACATCTCCTCGACGAAGCGGACGCCCGCGTTGACGAAGAAGGAGATGCGAGCGACGACCTCGCCGAACTTCTCCTGCGGCACCTGCCCGGAGTCGCGCACCGAGTCGAGGACGGCGATCGCGGTGCTGATCGCGTAGGCGATCTCCTGCTCCGGCGTCGCCCCGGCCTCCTGCAGGTGGTAGCTGCAGATGTTGGTGGGGTTCCACTTCGGCATGGTCGTCACCGTGTAGGCGACCATGTCGGTGATCAGCCGCATCGAGGGCGCCGGCGGGAAGACGTAGGTCCCCCGCGACAGGTACTCCTTGATGATGTCGTTCTGCGTCGTCCCGGCGAGCTTGGAGACGTCGTGCCCGTGCTCCTCGGCGACCGCCTGGTACAGCGCGAGCAGCCACATGGCGGTCGCGTTGATGGTCATCGACGTGTTCATCTCGTCGAGCGGGATGCCGTCGAAGAGCGCGCGCATGTCACCGATGTGCGTGACGGGTACGCCGACCTTGCCGACCTCGCCGCGGGCGAGTTCGTCGTCGGGGTCGTACCCGGTCTGCGTGGGCAGGTCGAAGGCGACCGAGAGGCCGGTCTGACCCTTCGCCAGGTTGCGGCGGTACAGGGCGTTGGACTCGGCCGGCGAGGAGTGGCCGGCGTAGGTGCGCATGACCCAGGGGCGGTCGCGCTCCTTCGGCTCTGAAGGGAACGGCATGTCGCGGGAGTCTAGGGCGGTTACCGGCCGGTAGCAGCCCCGCCGGCGCCAGGTGTGCGGTGGCACACTCGATCGGGGTGGGGAGAGGGGAAGTCGTGCCGTACGACGTGATGGGTCCGTTGGTGGTGGTCGCCGTGCTCGGGCTGCTGCTCCTCTTCACCCGCTGGGCCTTCACCGGCCGCGCTTCCGCCGCCCCGTCACCGGTCGACGACGGGCTGCTCACCCGTGTGGCGACGCTCAGCCGGCGGGAGTCCGCGCTCCAGCTGCGCGCGCTGCTCTCCGACGCGGGGATCCGGTCCACCGTCCGCTTCCCCGGCGCGCACCGGGCCGAGGTGCTGGTCTTCCCCGAGGACGCCGACCGCGCACGGGCGCTCGCGGCCGCCTTCCCCGGCGGCGGCTAGTCCGGCCGCTGCGTCCGTTCCACCTGCGCACCCAGGCCGCGCAGCTGCTCGACGAAGTCGGGGTAGCCACGGTCGACGTGGTAGGCGTCCTGCACCTCGGTGACGCCGTCGGAACACAGCCCCGCGAGCACCAGCCCGGCGCCGGCGCGGATGTCGCTGGCGAGCACCGGGGCGCTGGAGAACCGCTCCCGCCCGCGGACGACGGCGTGGTGCCCGTCGATCCGGATGTCGGCGCCGAGGCGCACCAGCTCGTTCACGAACATGAACCGGCCCTCGAACACGTTCTCGGTGATCAGCGCGGTGCCGGTCGAGACGGCGGCCAGGGCCACGGCCATCGGCTGCAGATCGGTCGGGAAACCGGGGAACGGCAGGGTGACGACGTCGACGCACCGGGGGCGGTCGTCCATCATCACGCGGAGCCCCTCGGGCACCTTCTCGATGCTCGCCCCCGCGTCGGTCAGCTTGTCCAGGGCCACGCTCAGGTGCTCGGCGACCGCCCGCTCGATGACGACGTCCCCACGGGTCATGACCGCGCCGATCGCCCAGGTGCCGGCCACGATCCGGTCCGACACCGTCGTGTACTCGACGGGGTTCAGCGACTCGACGCCCTCGACGGTGATCGTGGACGTGCCCGCGCCGTCGATGCGCGCACCCATCGCGGCGAGCATCCGGCACAGGTCGACGATCTCCGGCTCCCGCGCGGCGTTGTCGACGACGGTGGTGCCCTGCGCCAGGACGGCGGCCATCACCAGGTTCTCGGTCGCGCCGACGGACGGGAAGTCCAGCCAGATGGAGGCGCCGGTCAGCCGCGGCGCGGTCGCGACGAGGAAGCCGTGCTCGCTGATGATCGTGGCGCCGAGCCGCTCCAGCCCGGAGATGTGCATGTCGAGGCCGCGCGAGCCGATCGCGTCGCCCCCGGGCAGCGCCACGCGCGCCGACCCGCATCGCGCGACCAGCGGGCCGAGGACGTTGATCGAGGCGCGCATCCGCCGGACCAGGTCGTAGTCGGTCTCCGTCGACGGCTTCTCCGGCACGTCGATGGTGAGCCGGCCGCCGCCGCCGCTGCCGGGCATCCGCTCGTAGGAGACGTCGCAGCCCAGGCGCCGCAGGACCTCGCTCATGATCGTGACGTCGAGGATGTCGGGAACCTCGTGGATCGTCGTCCGGCCGGTGGCGAGGAGCGCCGCCGCCATGAGCTTGAGCGCGCTGTTCTTGGCACCGGTGACCCGGACACGTCCGGTCAGCCGCACGCCGCCGGTCACCTCGAAGCAATCCACCGGACCACCCTACGGTGGCGCTGCCGCCGAGACCCTCCGCCGGCATGCACGGGATGGGAGGCGTCGCCGCCTTCTCCTACGCTGTTGCCATGACGATCCGGCTGACCCGCATCTACACCAAGACCGGAGACGCCGGTCAGACGCACCTGGGCGACATGAGCAGGGTCGCGAAGACCGATCCTCGGCTGGTCGCCTTTGCCGATGTCGACGAGGCGAACAGCCTTCTCGGCGTCGCGCTGGCGCTCGGACAGGTCGATCCGGAGGTCGCCGAGCTGCTGCGCAGCATCCAGAACGACCTCTTCGACGTCGGCGCCGACCTGTGCACGCCGATCACGGAGAACCCCGCTTACCCGCCACTGCGGATCACCGCGGCGTACACCGAGCGGCTCGAGGCGGCCTGCGACACCTACAACGAGACGCTGCCCAAGCTGGACAGCTTCATCCTGCCCGGCGGCACCCCGGCCGCCGCACTCCTGCACCAGGCCCGCACTGTCGTGCGCCGGGCCGAGCGCAGCGTGTGGGCGCTGCTCGAGGTGGAGCCGGAGGTCACCAACGCCGAGACGGCGCGCTACCTGAACCGGCTGTCGGACCTGGTCTTCATCCTGTCGCGGGTGGCCAACCCCGACGGCGACATCCTCTGGGAGCCGGGCGCCCACAGCGGTGTCCACGCCCAGCGCGCGGCCAGGTGACCTGACTGGAACGGCCACCCTTGGCACAGGACCCGCGTCGAGCGTGCGAGGCGTGGGGGAAGGGTGGTCCTTCTTCAGCTGCCGGGTGGCGCGGACTCGACCCAGGAGAGGAAGCCGGTCAGGGTCGAGGACTCCATCGCCAGCCCGCGCGGGCCCAGGGCGGTGCTGCACTCCAGCACGACGACGTCGCCGGGCAGGGCGAGGTCGTCCCGGCCCGCGGAGCGCTGCGAGAGCACGCGGAAGTCGGCCCGGCACAGCCGCTGCTGGGGGCGCACCGACAGCGAGAGCGCCCGGTACCAGAGCAGCGCGTCGCCTCCGTACCAGGCGACGCCCACCGACCAGCGGGGTGAACCCTCCGGCCGCAGCCACATGGTGACCGCGCCGAGCCCGGAGAGCAGGAAGCGCCGGCGCAGCAGGAAGACCACGACGACCAGCAGCAGCAGGACACCGAGCAGGATCAGCAGGGCCGTGGTCATGCCGTGCTACTCCCGCGACCCGACGAGGTCAGACGGTCTCGCCGACAGCCCTCAGCCGGGACTGCGCGCGGCGCACAGCGGCCTGCGCGTCGGGGTCGTCCTTCTCGCCCTCGGCGCGACGCAGGGCCTCGCGCGCCCGCTCCACGTCGATCTCGGAGGAGATCTCCGCGGTCTCGGCGAGGATGGAGACGCCCTCACCGGTGATGGAGAGGAAGCCACCGTGCGCGGCGACGACCAGGTCCTCGCCCTCGGTGGTGCGGATCGTGACGACGCCACCGTCGGCCAGCTGGGCCAGCACGGGTGCGTGGCCGGCCAGGATGCCGAGCTCGCCCTCGGTGGTGCGGGCGATCACGGTCGTGGCCTCGCCGGACCAGATCTTGCGCTCGACGGCCACCAACTCGACCTGCAGGGTCGCCACGACACTCCTCGGTTGAACGAACGGGGTTCCCACTGTATCCGCGCACCGTGGCGGCTGGAACGGCCACCCTTCACGGCGGGAACGGTGACCCGTCGTCTAGACGGCGCGGCGGTAGAGCAGGGTCCAGCGACCGACGCGGACCCACGGGTGCCGCACGCACGTGGCAGGGGCCCAGCGGTCGGTGTCGAACGCCGACGCCTCGACCGCGAGCGGGGCATACGGGGGCCAGGTCCAGTCGCTGCTGTCCCGTTCGGGGAATCGCAGCACCGTGCTCTCCCGCTCCACGTGGCCCCTCGATCCGGCGCCCGATCCTCGGGCGCGCCTGCGGAGATGTTCGGCAGGAACGGGCGCGTTCCGTAGCGCCGTGCGACGTGAATCACCCGATCGGGCGACGGCCCGCGCCGAGCAGCCACCGGAAAGCGCGACGGCCGGGCCCCCCGAGGGGACCCGGCCGTCGGGACGAACTACTGCTGGCTCAGCTCTTCTTGAGCTTGTCCGCGTTGCGCTCGAGGTCCTCGAGGCCACCGCACATGAAGAACGCCTGCTCGGGCAGGTGGTCGTAGCTGCCCTCGGTGAGCGCCTTGAACGCCTCGAGGGTCTCCGACAGCGGCACGAAGGAGCCGGGCTGACCCGTGAACGCCTCGGCCACGAACATGTTCTGCGAGAGGAAGCGCTCGATGCGCCGAGCCCGGTTGACTGTGACCTTGTCCTCTTCGCCGAGCTCGTCGATGCCGAGGATCGCGATGATGTCCTGCAGCTCCTGGTAGCGCTGCAGGATCTGCTTCACGCGCTGGGCGATGGAGTAGTGCTCCTCGCCCACGTACTGCGGGTCGAGGATCCGGCTGGTGGAGTCCAGCGGGTCCACGGCCGGGTAGATGCCCTTCTCCGAGATGGGCCGCGACAGGTTCGTCGTGGCGTCCAGGTGGGCGAAGGTCGTGTGCGGCGCCGGGTCCGTGATGTCGTCGGCGGGCACGTAGATCGCCTGCATCGAGGTGATCGAGCGACCCCGGGTCGAGGTGATCCGCTCCTGCAGCTGACCCATCTCGTCGGCCAGCGTCGGCTGGTAACCCACGGCGGAAGGCATGCGGCCCAGCAGGGTCGACACCTCCGAGCCGGCCTGGGTGAACCGGAAGATGTTGTCGATGAAGAGCAGCACGTCCTGGTTCTGCTCGTCGCGGAAGTACTCCGCCATCGTCAGCGCGGAGAGCGCGACGCGCAGACGCGTGCCCGGCGGCTCGTCCATCTGGCCGAAGACCAGCGCGGTGGACTCGATGACGCCGGACTCGGTCATCTCCGTGATGAGGTCGTTGCCCTCACGGGTGCGCTCGCCGACACCGGCGAACACCGACACACCACCGAACTCCTGCGCGACACGACGGATCATCTCCTGGATGAGGACCGTCTTGCCGACGCCGGCACCGCCGAACAGACCGATCTTCCCGCCGGCCACGTAGGGCGTCAGCAGGTCGATGACCTTGATGCCGGTCTCCAGCATCTCGGTGCGACCCTCGAGCTGGTCGAAGCGCGGCGGCTGGCGGTGGATGCCCCAGTGCAGCGCGTCGGCGGCGTGACCGGGCTCGTCCAGGCACTCGCCGAGGGCGTTGAAGACGTGGCCCTTGGTGACGTCACCGACGGGGACCGAGATCGGCTTGCCGGTGTCGGTGACCTCGGCGCCACGGACGAGGCCGTCGGTCGGCGCCATCGAGATGGTGCGGACGACGTTCTCGCCGAGGTGCTGCGCGACCTCGAGGGTCAGGGTCTTGCTGAGGTCGGCGAGCGTGACGTCGACCTTCAGGGCGTTGAACAGGTCGGGCATCGCGTCGCGGGGGAACTCGACGTCGACGACCGGCCCGGTGACCCGCGTGACGCGGCCGGTGGCCTGCGTCTGCTGGGTGGACGGACGGTCCTCGGTGACGGTCATCTGTAGTGCTCTCCTGCCCTGGGGCTCGGGGGTTCGTTCGGGGGTCAGTCGTTGGCGCCGGAGGACACCAGAGCGTCGGCGCCGCCGACGATCTCGCTGATCTCCTGCGTGATGTCTGCCTGGCGGATCTGGTTGGCCTGGCGCGAGAGGTTCTTCGCCAGCTCCTCGGCGTTGTCCGACGCCGACTTCATGGCCCGCCGACGGGACGCCGACTCGGAGGCCGCGGCCTCCAGCATCGCCGCGTAGATGCGGGTCGTGACGTACTTCGGCAGCAGGGCGTCGAGCAGACCCTCGGCCGACGGCTCGAACTCGTAGGCCGCCTGCAGGCCGTCGTCCTTGGCGACGCCCTGCTCGCGGTCCTCGCGCTCGTAGTCGAACTCCTCGACCTCCTCGACCTCCAGCGGAGCCATCCGCTTGGCGACCGGGACCTGGGCGAGCAGGGAACGGAACTCCGTGAAGACGATGTGCAACTCGTCCACACCGGCGATGCCGTCGGCACCGGCGCCGCCGTCGGTGTCGTCCTCGCCAGAGGTGAAGGCCTCGATGAGGACCTGCCCGACCTCCTGCGCGTCGGCATAGCCGGGCTGCTCGGAGAAGCCCGTGAACGTCTGCTCGACGTCGCGCTCGCGGAACCGGTAGTAGGTCTCGCCCTTGCGGCCGACGACGTAGAGCACCGGCTCCTTGCCCTCCTGCCGGAGCAGGCCGAGCAGCTCTTCGGTGCGCCGCAGCACGTTCACGTTGTACGAGCCGGCGAACCCGCGGTCGGAGGTGATCACGAGGACCGCCGCCCGCTTGGGGCTCTCCCGCTCGGTGAGCAGTGGGTGGTCCAGCGACGCCGACGAGGCCAGCGCCGAGAGCACGCGCGTGATCTCCCGGGCGTAGGGCTTCGAGGCCTCCACCCGGGCCTGGGCACGCACGATGCGGGCGCCGGCGATCAGCTCCTGGGCCGAGAAGATCTTCTTCGTCGACCGCGTGGAGCGGATGCGGCGCCGCAGCGCGCGGAGGTTACCGGCCATGGGTCAGGCCTTCTTCTTGACCTGGACGCGCTCCTGGCCCCGCTCCGAGGCGTCCATGGCCTCGGCCTCGGGCTCGTTCACGAGCGACTCGCCGTCAGAGGTGGTGAACTGGCCGTAGAAGGCCTCGACGGCCCGCTCCAGGCTGCTCACGGTGTCGTCCTCGAGCTTCTTGCTGCTGCTGATCGACGGCAGGATGCCGTTGTCACCGCGGGCGATGAAGTCCAGGAACTCGTCAGCGAACCGGCGCACGTCGCTGACGGCGACCCGGTCGAGCCGGCCGGTGGTGCCCAGCCACAGCGAGACGACCTGGCGCTCCACCGAGTACGGCGAGTACTGCCCCTGCTTGAGCAGCTCGACCAGGCGCTGGCCCCGGTCCAGGGTCGCCCGGCTGGACGCGTCGAGGTCCGAGGAGAACGAGGAGAACGCCTCGAGCTCGCGGAACTGGGCCAGGTCCAGGCGCAGGCGGCCGGCGACCGACTTCATCGCCTTGATCTGCGCGGAGCCACCGACGCGGGACACCGAGATGCCGACGTTGATGGCCGGGCGCACACCGGAGTTGAACAGACCCGTCTCGAGGAAGATCTGCCCGTCGGTGATCGAGATGACGTTGGTCGGGATGTAGGCCGACACGTCGTTGCCCTTGGTCTCGATGAGCGGGAGACCCGTCATCGAACCGGCGCCCAGCTCGTCGGAGAGCTTCGCGCAGCGCTCCAGGAGGCGCGAGTGCAAGTAGAAGACGTCGCCGGGGTAGGCCTCGCGGCCCGGCGGGCGACGCAGCAGCAGCGACACCGCGCGGTAGGCCTCGGCCTGCTTGGTGAGGTCGTCGAACACGATGAGGACGTGCTTGCCCTCGTACATCCAGTGCTGGCCGATGGCCGAGCCGGTGTAGGGGGCGATGTACTTGAAGCCCGCGGCCTCCGAGGCCGGGGCGGCAACGATGGTCGTGTACTCCATCGCGCCGGCGTCCTCGAGGGCCGAGCGGATCGCGGCGATCGTCGAGCCCTTCTGGCCGACGGCGACGTAGATGCAGCGGACCTGCTGCGCCGGGTCGCCGGTCGCCCAGGCGTCCTTCTGGTTGATGATCGCGTCGATGGCGATCGCGGTCTTGCCGGTCTGGCGGTCACCGATGATCAGCTGACGCTGACCACGCCCGATCGGCGTCATGGCGTCGATGGCCTTGATGCCGGTCTGCATCGGCTCGTGCACCGACTGGCGCTGGACCACGGTGGGGGCCTGGAGCTCCAGGGCGCGACGGCCGGTGGTCGCGAGGTCGCCGCCGCCGTCGATCGGGTTGCCCAGCGGGTCGACGACGCGGCCGAGGTAGCCGTCGCCGACGGGCACCGAGAGCACCTCGCCGGTGCGGCGGACCTGCTGCCCCTCCTCGATGCCGGAGAAGTCACCCAGGACGACGACGCCGACCTCGCGCACGTCGAGGTTCAGCGCCAGGCCTCGCACGCCGCTCTCGAACTCGAGCAGCTCGTTGGTCATGACCGAGGGCAGGCCCTCGACACGCGCGATGCCGTCGCCGGCCTCGGTGACGGTCCCGACCTCTTCACGGGAGACGTCAGGCGAGTACTCGGTGACGTAGTTCTGGATGGCACTGCGGATCTCGTCTGCGGAGATCGTCAACTCGGCCATGGCTCTGAGTCCTCTTCCCTGCGGGGTCGTGTCTGTGGAGTGGGGGCGGTCAGCCGGCCAGCTGCCGGCGGGCAGCTTCCAGGCGGTGGGCGATCGTGCCGTCGATGACCTCGTCGCCCACCTGGACGAGAAGCCCGCCGAGCACCGTGGGGTCCACGGTCACGTGCAGTCCGATCGTCCGCCCGTAGAGGCGGCCGAGCGACTCGGTGAGCCGTTGCTCCTGAGCGGGGGTGAGCGGTGCCGCCGTGGTCACGCGGGCGATCGACTGACCGCGCCGCCGGCTGGCGACATCGGAGAGCCGCTCGATCGCGACGCCTGCTGTACCGACGTGCGAGCCGGTCAGGACGTTCCGGAGCAGCTGCTCCGTCACCGGGCTGACCCGGCCCGAGAGCAGCCGGTCCAGGAGCGCCGACTTGCCCTCGGCGGACCCGGAACGGTCGCTGAGGATCCGCGACAGCCCCTGGTCGCCGGCGACGATCCGGCCGAAGCGGAAGAGCTCGTCCTCCACGTCGTCCAGTTCGCCACGGGCGTCGGCGGCGTCGAGCGCAGCCTCGGTGGCGAGCGTCATCGCCGCTTCCACCAGGTCGAGCGGCCGCGACCAGCGCTGGTGCACGGTCACCTCGACGACGTCGAGGGCCGCGGGCTGCAGCCGCGTGGAGAAGAGCCGCTGAGCCAGCGCCGTCCGCTCCTCCGGCTTCCCCGAGGGGTCGGACAGCGCGCGGCGCAGCGAGGGCTGCGCCTGCAGGAGCCGGGCGACGGCGAAGAGCTCGTCGGCCAACCCCAGCAGCGCCTGACCGTCGGCTCCCTGGGTGCGCTCGGACAGGCGCGCACGCGCCTGCTCGAGCGCGACCCGGCTGGATGCCTCCATCAGCGGTTGCCCTCCGGCGCGGTGAGAGCGGCGTCGCGGCCACCGTCGGCGTTCATGCCGTCGAGCTGGTCGAGGAACCGGTCGACGGTGCCCTGACGGCGGGCGTCGTCGGCGAGGGACTCGCCGACCACCCGGCCGGCGAGGTCGACCGCGAGCGCGCCGATCTGGCCGCGCAGCTCGTTGACGACCTGCTGACGAGCGGAGTTGATCTGCTCCTCGCCGCGGGCGACGATGCGAGCCGACTCCTCCTGCGCCTGGGTGCGCAGCTCCTCGATGATCTGCTGACCCTCGGCGCGGGCGGCGTCGCGGATCTGCGCGGCCTCGTTGCGGGCCTCCGCGAGCTGCGACTTGTACTGCTCGAGAGCGGCCTTGGCCTCGGCCTGCATGGCCTCGGCCCGCTCGATGCCGCCCTCGATGGTGCGCTGACGCTCGTCGAGCATCGCCTCGAGGCGCGGCACGACGAAGCGCTTGTAGAGGAAGTACAGGACGGCGAAGGCGATGATGCCGACGATCAGCTCACCCGGGTGCGGGATGACCGGGTAGGTCGACTCCCAGAACCCACCCTCGCCGCCCTCAGCGGCCAGGACGCCGGCCGCGTTGTCGATCGCGCCCATCACGTGTCCTCCTTGGTCCGTCGATCAGTTCCCTGAGAAGACGAAGGCCAGGGCGATGCCGAAGATGGCCAGCTGCTCACAGAGCACGAAGCCCAGGATGGCGATGGTCTGCAGCACGCCGCGGGTCTCGGGCTGACGAGCCACGCCGCTCACGTAGGCGGCGAAGATCAGACCGATGCCGACGCCCGGGCCGATGGCCGACAGGCCATAGCCGAGGATCGCGAGGTCGCCAGTGATTTCCATGTCGTGTGTCCGTTCCTCTCACTAAGTCCGTGCGACCGGGTGGCGCACTCGGTGGTGCAGTTCTGGGGCGGTGCAGTCTGGGACTGTGGCCGCAGACGATCAGTGATCGTCCGCGTAGACCTCGGCGATGTAGATCGAGGCCAGCAGGATGAAGACGTACGCCTGCAGGAACGCGATCAGGATCTCGAACGCGGTGAACAGGAAGAACATCAGGAAGGCCGGGATCGAGATGACCGTCAGCAGGCCGCCGCCGTGCAGCAGGAAGTACTCGCCACCCAGCGCGAACAGCAGCAGCAGGATGTGACCGGCGAACATGTTGCCGAAGAGCCGCAGCGTCAGGGTCACCGGGCGGGTGATCAGGAACGTCACGAGCTCGAGCAGGAAGACGACCGGCACGACCCAGAAGGGCAGCCCGCTGGGCACGAGGTTCTTCAGGAAGCCCACGAGCCCGCGGCGGCGGACGCCGGCGACCAGGTAGACGACGTAGACCCCGAGAGCGAGCGCCAGCGGGAAGCCGATGCGGCTCATCGTCGGGAACTGGATGGGCGGGATGATGCCCATCAGGTTGTTCACCAGGATGAGCGTGAAGAGCGTGAACAGCAGCGGGATGTAGGGCTTGAAGTGCGCCGACCCGATGATGTCGCGGCCGATCGAGTTGCGGACCAGGCCGTACATGCCCTCGAGGCGGAACTGCCCGCGACCCGGGACCACCGACAGGCGGCGGGTCGCCATCATCATCACGACCGCGAGGCCGATGGTGACCAGGACCATGACGACCATGGACCGGGTGAGGGCGAAGGCGCCGTCTCCGACCAGCGGCTGCCAGAAATCAGGCGCACTCGGCGGAACGAACTCCTCGGCGGCCGAGACCACGGTCGTCACTACTCAGCCTCCGTCAGGAACTGCGGTTGGGTGCAAGCCAGCGGCCCGGGGAACGGGTGCACGCGCAGTGCGCGGCGGGTGATCCTCACAGGCCCCGGTCACTGTAACGGACCCAGATCGTGAAGATCGCAGTGGCCATCCCCAGGATCAGGGCCACCGGCATGACCCACTCCTGGCCGGTCGCCTCGCTGACCCACCAGGCCGGCAGCCCGAACACGAGCATCGCCGACAGCAGCGTGCCCATCGCGTCCCAGCCCTGGCGCAGGTGCGCACCGGCGACCATCTGCCCGTGGACGGAGAGCTCGCGGTCCTCGTCGTCGCGGGGACCGGTCACGGGCGGGCGCCGCTGGGAGTGCCCGGCTCGTCGTAGATGTAGGTCTTCACCCGCGTGAAGGCGACGATCTCGCCGATCGTGCCGGCCAGGGAGACCACGACCGCCGTGATCGCGAAGGCGATCGGAGACAGCCATTCGGCGTTGCGGAACAGGACGAGGAAGACGCCCAGCAGCATGACCTTGAAGAAGTAGCTGACCATCGCGCCCATGAAGACCACGCGCGGGTCCAGACCCGCCATCTTCCGCAGGATGAGCATCGTGGAGGCGGTGCTCAGCACCACCAGGGCGGCGGCCAGGGCGCTGCCGGCGAAGCCGAGCGAGCCGTCGACCAGCGTGAACACGGCGATCGCGACCACGCCGACGACGATCGAGGGCACCGCGCCGCCGCGCAACATCGCGCCGTAGGGATCGGGTCGGTGGGCGGCCGAAGGCTCAGGAGTCACGCCTCACGGTATCCGGCTCTCCCCGCACAGCGGCAGGCAGCGGGCCAACAGGCCGTCCCGGACGGGGTCAGCGGACCGGTTCGCGGACCGTCGGCGGCTCGACGTCGGGCCGCCTCACGCGTGACGTCGGGTGGTCGGCGCGGCTCTTCTGCCGCTGCGCCTCGAGCTCGGCCGCCCGCGCCTCCCGGGCCGCCCGGCGAGCCCGGGGGCTGAGCACCACGACGACCCCCACGACGAGCAGGACCGCGATCGCGACCAGGAGCTCGACCTGTCCCCCGGTGATGGACAGCCCCACCGCACCGAACGAGAGCAGCGCGGCCCAGAAGTACATGACCAGCACCGCCCGCCGGTGCGAGTGGCCGATGGAGAGCAGCCGGTGGTGCAGGTGCATCTTGTCCGGGGCGAACGGTGACCGGCCGCGCAGCGTGCGGCGGAAGACCGCCAGCACCAGGTCGGTGAAGGGGATGAAGAGCACCGCGACCGGCACCAGCAGCGGCAGGGTCAACGGCAGCAGGCTGGCCGCGGAGCCGAAGGACTGGGCGTCCACTCCCCCGGTGGCGCTCACCGCGGCGGCGGACAGCATCAGACCCACCAGCATGGAGCCGGAGTCGCCCATGAAGATCCGGGCCGGGCTGAAGTTGTGCGGCAGGAAGCCCAGGCACGCTCCGGCCAGCACCGCGGTGATCAGCGCCGGCGCGCTGGCCGACTCGACGTAGCCGTCGAGGGCCAGGCTGTAGCTGTAGGCGAAGAACGCCAGCGCCGCGATCGCGGAGACCCCCGCGGCCAGACCGTCCAGTCCGTCGATGAAGTTCAGCGCGTTCACCGCCAGGACGGTGAGCAGGATGGTCGCGGGGACGCCGACGTCCGGGCCCAGGGAGATGGTCCCGATGTCGGCGACGGGCAGGAAGACGTAGGCCAGCTGCACGCCGAGCAGCACCATCACCCCGGCCGCGGCGATCTGGCCGGTGAGTTTCGTCAGGGCGTCCAGGCCCCACTTGTCGTCCAGCACCCCCAGCAGGCAGATCAGCCCGCCGGCGACGAGGACGGCGTAGACCTGGGAGTCGTCGAACGTCCGCTGCAGGTTGGGCAGCCGCGAGGCCACCAGGATCGCGGCGACCACCCCGAGGTACATGGCCATGCCGCCGCCTCGCGGCGTCGGGATGACGTGCACGTCGCGCTCCCGCGGCGCGGCCATCATCCGCAGCCGGATCGCCGCCATCCGCACCACGGGCGTGGCCAGGAAGGTGACCAGCGCCGCGGTGAGGAGGACGACGACGTATTCGCGCACGGTTCAGACGGTCCGGGCGGGCTCGGGGTAGGCCGGGTGGGCGCCGACCAGCTCGCGGACACCGGCCGCGACCTCCGCCGTCCGGCTCCCGTCGGCGTCCCGGATCGCGGTGCCGATGAGCGAGGCGATCGACTTCATGGCCGGCTCGGTCATCCCCTGGGTCGTCACCGCGGGGCTGCCGACCCGGATGCCCGAGGCGACCGACGCCGGCTGCGGGTCGTACGGGATGGCGTTCTTGTTGAGGACGATGCCCGCGGCACCGCACCGGGCCTCGGCGTCCACGCCCGTCACCCCCGTCTGCTGGAGGTCGAGCAGCGCGAGGTGGGTGTCGGTGCCGCCGGCCACAGGGCGCAGCCCCTCGGCCGCCAACCCCTCGGTGAGCGCCTGCGCGTTGGCGATGACCTGGCGCGCGTAGGCCTGGTACTCCGGCTGGAGGCACTCCTTGAAGTTCACCGCCTTGGCGGCGACGGCGTGCATGAGCGGCCCGCCCTGCATCATCGGGAAGGCCGACTTGTCGATCGCCTTGGCGTGCTCGGCCTTGCACACGATGGCGCCGCCGCGCGGGCCGCGGAGCACCTTGTGCGTGGTGAAGGTGACGACGTCGGCGTAGGGCACCGGGCTCGGGATCGCCTTGCCGGCGACGAGGCCGATGAAGTGCGCGGCGTCGACCATGAAGATCGCGCCGACCTCGTCGGCGATCTCGCGGAAGGCGGCGAAGTCGATCAGCCGCGGGATGGCCGAGCCGCCGGCGACGATGAGCTTTGGCCGGTGGTCGCGGGCCAGGTCGCGCACCTGGTCGTAGTCGATGTGCTCCGTCTTCTCGTCGACGCCGTACTGGACGGCGTTGAACCACTTGCCGCTGAAGCTGACCTTCGTGCCGTGGGTCAGGTGGCCGCCGTGCGGCAGCGCCATCCCGAGGAACGTATCGCCGGGCTGCAGGAAGGCTCCGTAGGCGGCCAGGTTGGCGTTCGCACCCGAGTGCGGCTGGAGGTTCGCGTGCTCGGCGCCGAAGAGCTCCTTGGCGCGGGCGATGCCGATCTCCTCGGCGCGGTCGACGACCTCGCACCCGCCGTAGTACCGACGTCCCGGATAGCCCTCGGCGTACTTGTTCGACAGCGTGCTGCCCAGCGCCGCGAGGACGGCGGGGCTGGTGAAGTTCTCGCTGGCGATCAGCTGGAGCCCGCCCCGCAGCCGACCGAGCTCGTCGGTGACCACACCGGCGATGTCGGGGTCGAAGGCGGCCAGGGCGTCGAAGTCCGGGCCCCAGTAGGGCGTGCTCATCTCGGTCGCACTCCAGAACGTCGGTGCGGGCGCCCGCGTCACCCGGCTCGGGCGGCGCGGCGGTCAGAGAACAACTATGACACTGAACGGGCGTCAGTCCGTGATGTCGGGGAGCACCTCGCGGAGACGGTCGACCGGGACCGCGCCGACACGCAGGACGCGCGGGGTCGGGCCGGTGCAGTCGACGATGGTGCTGGCCGCCGAGCTGTCCCGCGGACCGCCGTCGAGCACGACCGCGGCGTGCTCGCCCAGCTGCTGGTCGGCCTCCTGCGCGGTGGTCGCCGCCGGCCGGCCGGAGCGGTTGGCGCTGGAGACCGCGAGCGGTCCGGTGCGCCGGAGCAGGTCGCGGGTCAGCTCGTCGTCGGGCAGCCGGACGGCGACGGTGCCCTCCGCGTCGCCGAGATCCCACGCGAGCGACGGCGCGTGCTCCACCACCAGCGTGAGCCCGCCGGGCCAGAACTCCTGGGCCAGCCGGGTGGCGGCCTCCGGCGTCTTCAGCACCAGGCCGGCGAGCGTCGAGGCCTCGCCGATCAGCACCGGGACCGGCATCCCGCGGCCGCGGTTCTTCGCGGCGAGGAGGCGGGTCACCGCGGCCGGTGAGAAGGCGTCGGCGGCGACGCCGTACACGGTGTCGGTGGGCAGCAGGACCAGCTCGGAGCGGGCGATCGCCGCGGCGGCGGCGTCGAGCCCTGCGGTGCGGGCCCCGGGGTCGGTGCAGTCGTAGATGTCGGCCACGGGTAGCGAGTCTGTCACCGGTGCGGCGGCGGCACGCACCCCGGCGTCAGTCATCGCCCTCCTCGTCCTCCTGCTTCTCCTCCTGCTTCTCCCGCTCCCGCTCCGCCTTCTTCTGCTCCTCCTCCGCCTTCTTCTCCGCCCGCTCGGAGTTCCCGCCCCCGCGGCCGCCGCCACCGCCCTGCTCGACCGGGGCGGGCAGCACGACCGGCGGGACGGCGTAGGACAGCCGCACGAGGTCGGCGGGTGCCAGGGTGCCCTCCGGGTCCACCGCGGTGACCTGGCCCGCGGGCACGTCCGCCGTCTCCACCGGGACGACCTCCACGCGCAGCCCGCGTCCGATGAGCTCGGCCTGGACCTCCTGCACCGGTCGCCCGACGAGGCCCGCTGCCGCCACGTCGATCCCGGCCGGTGTCGTCGCGGAGGGGGTCGTCGCGGTAGGGGTGCCGCCGCTCGCCGGCGAGCTGGGCCGGTCGGGGAGCACGGTGGCGAGGACCGCTCCGAGGATCAGGAGGACGACCGCCGCGGTCAGCGCCGGGAGGAGCCACCGCCGCCGTTCCGCGTCAGGTGCCGGCGCGACCCGGACCGGCGTCGTCGAGGGGCCGGGGACCGGGAGCACCGCGGTGCGCGCCGGAGAGGTGGGCAGGGCGGGTGCCAGCCGGTCCGCGGCGTCGCGGAGCGCAGCGCCGTCGGGGTAGCGGACCGCCGGGTCCTTGGCCATGGCGCGCCCCACCAGGGCGCGTACGTCGGCGGGGACGTCGGGCGGCAGGGGCGCCGGCTCGTCGCGGATGTGCATGACGGCGATCTGGACCGGGTTCTCCGCCTCGAAAGGACGGCGTCCGGCCAGGCACTCGTAGGCCACCGCCCCGAGCGCGTAGACGTCGCTGGCCGGCGTGGCCTGCGCCCCCGAGGCCTGCTCCGGGGAGAAGTAGTGCGCCGTCCCGATGACCTGGCCGGTGCCGGTGACCGCGACGCTGGCGGCCGAGCGGGCGATCCCGAAGTCGGTGATCTTCACGGCGCCCTGCGGCGTGACCAGGATGTTGGCGGGCTTCACGTCGCGGTGCACCACCCCGGCGGCGTGCGCGGCGGCGAGACCGTCGGCCGCCTGTCGCACGATGTCGACGGTCCGCGCCGGGTCCAGGCGCTGCTCGCGGGCGAGCAGGTCGGCGAGCGAAACGCCCTCGACCAGTTCCATGACCAGGTAGGCCACCGGCGCTGCGCCGGCGCTCCCGGGCAGCTCGCCGTAGTCGAAGACGGCGGCGATGTGCGGGTGCGTGAGCAGGGCGGCGTGCTGGGCCTCCGCGCGGAAACGGGTCCGGAACGTGGCGTCCCCGGCGTACTGGTCGCGCAGCACCTTGACCGCGACGGGGCGGTCGAGGAGCTGGTCGTGTCCCCGCCACACCTGGCCCATGCCGCCCCCGGCGATCAGCGACGACAGCCGGTACCGGTTCGCGAGCAGTTCCGGGTGCGGGTGCATCAGCCCTCCCTGCGCCGTGCGGTGGTGAACCGGGGGCGGCCGGCGAGGTCCACGTGGTCCTCGACGTCGGTGAATCCCCCGTGCGCCCGGACCAGCGCGGGCAGCGCCGTCCCCTGCTGGTCGGCGTGCTCGATACCCAGGTGGCCACCGGGTCGCAGCAGCCGCTCGGCCACCGACAGCATGCCCCGCACGACATCGAGTCCGTCCGGGCCACCCCACAGCGCCAGCGGCGGGTCGTGGTCGGCGACCTCGCGGGGTACGACGGCGCCGTCGGGGACGTAGGGCGGATTGGAGACGACGACCTCCACCCGGCCGTCGAACTCCCCGAGCAGTGCCGGATCGGTCATGTCGCCCGCGACGACGCCGACCGGGGTGTCCTTCCCGGCCCGCGCCAGCGCGTTGTGCCGGGTCCACTCGATAGCGCCGGGATCCCGCTCCACGGCCGTCACCCGTGCGCCGGGGTGCTCGTGCGCGATCGACAGCGCGATGGCGCCCGATCCGCTGCCGAGGTCCACCACGATCGGGCCGTCCAGCCCGGTGAGCCGCTCCAGCGCCCACTCGACCAGCAGTTCGGTCTCCGGCCGCGGGACGAACACCCCGGGGCCGACGGCGAGCTCGAGGTGCCGGAAGGCCGCGCGGCCGGTCAGGTGCTGGAGCGGCACGCGGTCGGCGCGCTGGTCGAGCAGGGCACCGAAGCGGGCCGCGGCGTCGTCGTCGACCTCGTCGAGGGTGAACAGCCCCGCCCGTGAGCGGCCGACGACGTGGCCCAGCAGCAGCTCGGCGTCCACGCGCGGCGACTCCACCCCCGCGTCGGCGAGCCGACGGGTGGCCTCGGTCAGGAGCGTGCGGGTGTTCAGGACCCGGCCGCCAGCAGCTCGGCGGTGTGCGCGGTGGCGAGCGCGTCGATCACCGCGTCGAGGTCGCCGTCGATCACCTGGTCGAGGTTGTGCGCCTTGTAGCCGACGCGGTGGTCGGCGATCCGGTTCTCCGGGAAGTTGTAGGTGCGCACCCGCTCGCTGCGGTCCATCGTCCGGACCTGGCTGCGTCGCTGGTCGCTGGCCGCGGCGTCCGCCTCCTCGCGGGCGGCGGCCAGCAGCCGCGAGCGCAGCACGCGCAGCGCCGACTCCTTGTTCTGCAGCTGGCTCTTCTCGTTCTGCGAGCTCACCACGATGCCGCTGGGCAGGTGGGTGATGCGGACGGCGGAGTCGGTGGTGTTCACGCTCTGCCCGCCCGGCCCCGACGAGCGGAAGACGTCGATGCGCAGGTCGTTCTGGTCGACGGTGACGTCGACCTCCTCGGCCTCGGGCAGCACCAGGACGCCGGCCGCGGAGGTGTGGATCCGGCCCTGCGACTCGGTGACCGGCACCCGCTGCACGCGGTGCACCCCGCCCTCGAACTTCAGCCGGGACCAGATGCCCTCGTCGGTGCGGGACTTGATGGCGACCGCGACGTCCTTGTACCCGCCGAGCTCGGCGTCGACGGCGTCCAGGACCTCGGTCGACCAGCCGCGGCGCTCGGCGTAGCGGAGGTACATGCGCAGCAGATCCCCGGCGAACAGCGCGGACTCCGCGCCGCCCTCCCCCGCCTTGATCTCGAGGATGACGTCCTTGTCGTCGTCGGGGTCCTTCGGCAGCAGCTGCTCGCGCAGCCGGACGGTCAGCTCCCCGATCTGCGCCTCCAGGCCGGTCGCCTCGGCGGCGAAGGAGGCGTCCTCGGCGGCCAGCTCGCGCGCGGCGCTGAGGTCGTCCCGCGCCTCGTCGAGCGCGCGGGCCGTCTCGACCAGCGGGGCGAGCTGCGCGTAGCGCCGCGCCATCCGGCGGGCGCGCGTCTGATCTGCGTGCACCGCCGGGTCGGCGAGTTCCTGCTCCAGCCGCGCGTGCTCGGCGAGCAGCCCGGCCAGCCGGTCGGCACCGGACGTCTCGGTGCTGCTCACTGAGGTTCCTCCCGCGCGTTGTGGTCCGGACATGACGACGGCGCCCGCCCCACCGGAAGGTGGGACGGGCGCCGTCGGAGTGGCTACTTGTCGGCGGTCTCGGCGCCGGCAGCGGCGCGCTTGCCGAACCGCTTCTCGAAGCGGGCGACGCGGCCACCGGTGTCGAGGATGCGCTGCTTACCGGTGTAGAACGGGTGGCAGGCGGAGCAGGTCTCGACGGTCAGCGTGCCGCTGGGCGAGGTGCTGCGGGTCGTGAAGGTGTTGCCGCAGCCGCAGGTCACGGTGGTGACGTTGTAGGCCGGGTGGATGTCGGGCTTCATGGCTGCTGCCTCTTCTACGGAAGTCTGGGTCGTTCAGTCGGTCAGAACGCCGGGGGCCGGAGGAGTATTTCCAGCCGCGCCAGCGGGGCTCGGTGGTCCAGTCTCCCAGATCCCCCGGGAGGTGCTGGAACGGCCCCCGTCCAGGGGCCCACCCTGAGCTTGCGAAGGGTGGGGTGGACGGGGGTCCTTTCTCAATCCTTGTCGGGGCCCAGCGTCGTCTTCTGGATCTGCATGAGGAACTCGACGTTGTTCCGCGTCTTCTTCAGCTTCTCGAGCAGCAGCTCCAGCGCCTGCTGCGGCTCGAGCGCGCCGAGCACCCGGCGCAGCTTGATGACGATGGCCAGCTCGTCGGGCGACATGAGGATCTCCTCCTTGCGCGTGCCCGACGCGTTGACGTCGACGGCCGGGAAGACCCGCTTGTCCGCCAGGCGGCGGTCCAGCTTGATCTCCGCGTTACCGGTGCCCTTGAACTCCTCGAAGATGACCGTGTCCATCGTGGAGCCGGTCTCGACCAGCGCCGACGCGATGATCGTCAGCGAGCCACCGTTCTCGATGTTGCGGGCAGCGCCGAGGAAGCGCTTGGGCGGGTAGAGCGCCGTGGAGTCGACGCCACCGGAGAGGATGCGCCCACTGGCGGGGGCCGCCAGGTTGTAGGCGCGGCCCAGGCGGGTGATCGAGTCCAGCAGGACGACGACGTCGTGGCCCATCTCGACCAGGCGCTTGGCCCGCTCGATGGAGAGCTCGGCGACCGTGGTGTGGTCCGACGGCGGCCGGTCGAAGGTCGAGGCGATGACCTCGCCCTTCACTGAGCGCTGCATGTCGGTGACCTCTTCGGGCCGCTCGTCGACGAGGACGACCATCAGGTGGCACTCGGGGTTGTTCGTCGTGATGGCGTTGGCCAGCGACTGCAGCACCATCGTCTTGCCGGCCTTCGGCGGCGACACGATCAGCGCGCGCTGCCCCTTGCCGATCGGCATGACCAGGTCGATGACCCGGGTGGTCAGCAGGTGCGGCTCGGTCTCCAGCCGCAGGCGGTCCTGCGGGTAGAGCGGGGTCAGCTTGGTGAACTCCGGGCGGTTGCGGGCCTGCTCGGGGTCGAGGCCGTTGACCGAGTCCAGCCGCACCAGGGCGTTGTACTTGTCCTTGCGCTCGCCCTCGCGGGGCTGACGGACGGCGCCGGTGATGGCGTCACCGCGGCGCAGGCCGTGCTTGCGCACCTGCGACAGCGAGACGTAGACGTCGTTCGGGCCGGTCAGGTACCCAGAGGTGCGGACGAACGCGTAGTTGTCCAGCACGTCCAGGATGCCGGCGACGGGCAGCAGGACGTCGTCGTCGCTGACGGTCGGCTCGCCCTGGTCGAAGCGCTCCCGGCCGGTGCCGCGCTTGTTGCGGTCGCGGTAGCGACGGCCCCGGCGACCGCGGCCGCCCTCGAAGTCGTCGTCCTCGTCGTCGGCCGGGCCGTTGTTCCGGTCGCCGCGGCCGGCGTCGGTGCGTCCGCCGTCGGTGCGGTTGTCGGGACGCCCGCCCCGCTCGTTGCGGTCGCGGTCGGGGCCGCGGTTGCCGTCGCGCCCGGCCCCGTCACGGTTCGCCCCGTCACGGTTCGCCCCGTCCCGGTTCGCCCCGTCCCGGTTGGCACTGTCACGGTTCGCACTGTCACGGTTGGCACCGTCACGGGAACGGTCCTCGCGGGCGGCGCCGTCGCGGGCGGCACCGTCGCGGTTGCCGCGCTCGGGCCGGTCGTTGCCCTCGCGTGCGGGGCGCTCGGCGCGGTCGCCGCTCTCCCGGTTCCCGTCGCGGTTGCCGTCCCGGTCACCGCGGTTGCGGTTCCGGTCGCGGTTGCGCTGGGGGCGGTCGCCGTCGCGCTCGTCCTCACGCGGCTCGGTAGGAGCCGGCGCGGTCGCCTCGACGGCCTCCACGGCCTCGGCCGCCCGAGCGGCGTCGGTCGCGGGGGCGTCGGTCGCGGGGGCGTCGGTGGCGTCGGTCGCGGGGGCGTCGGTCGGCGAGCCGGCCGGACGACGGGCGCCGCGCCGACCGCGGGCGGGAGCGGGAGCCGCGTCGCCGGTCAGGGGGCCGCCGTTGGCGCCACCGCTGATCGGGGCCTCGAGCGGCGCAGAGGTCGCGGCCACGCCGCGGGCGGTGTCGGCGCCGCCGGTCGAGGCGGTCTCGGCGGGCGCCGTGGTCTCGGTGCTCGGCGCGGGGGCGGCGTCGGGGCCGCCCACCTGGCGCTCGGAGATGGCGGCGACCAGGTCGCTCTTGCGCATCCGGCCGGTGCCGGCGATGCCAAGCTCGGTGGCCAGGCGCTGGAGCTCGGGCAGCAGCATGCCGGCCAGCCCGTTGCCGCGGCGGCGGGGTCGGCCCGCCGTCCCAGAAGCGGCAGTTCCCTCGGCAGCGGCGTCGGATGCGCCGGTCGCGACGAGGTCGGTGGTTTCGCTCACGTACAGGTCCTTCCCTGCGGTGACCTGCGCCGTCTGAGCGCAGGGGTTCCCGGATCCCCGTCAGCCGGCCGGAGGCGGGCGCAATCGAGGATCAGGTGGAGAAGATGCGAGGCGGATCAGCGGCGAAGAGATTCGAACTGCTTCGGCCCCGCGCGAGGCTCGCCCGAGTGGGCGGCTACGCCGTGAGCCTAATCGCAGCTCACAGGCAGGACAACACCGGTGGTTTCCAGTGTGTTCCTCGTTACCGAGACGATACCTGGCGCGGTGCACGCGCCACTCGCGCCCCGGTGGGATCGACGTCCAGCGGCAGCACCGACCAGCCCTCCGGGGCCAGCGTGCGGATCGCTTCCACCTGGTCGGTGCGCGTCGCCAGCGCGAGGACCGACGGCCCGGCACCGGAGACCACGGCCGGGTGGCCGGCGTCGCGCAGCCGGTCGATCAGCGCGAGCGACTCGGGCATCGCAGCCCGCCGCTGCTGCTGGTGCAGCCGGTCCTCGGTCGCGGGCAGCAGCAGGGCCGGCTCAGCGGTCAGCGCGTGCACCAGCAGGGCCGACCGTCCGGCGTTGAACGCGGCGTCGGCGTGCGGCACGAGCTCGGGCAGCAGCCCGCGGGCCACCTCGGTCGAGAGCGTCGCGTCCGGAACGAGCAGCACCGGCAGCACGTCCTCGTGCACTCCGAGGCTGTCGGCACCGACCCGGTCACCGTCGGTCCAGGAGAGGACCAGCCCGCCGAGCAGGCAGGGCGCGACGTTGTCGGGATGGCCCTCCATGTCCGTCGCGAGCCGGAGCACGGCGTCGAGATCGATGGACTGCGCCCGAGGGGAGAGCGCCCACGCGCCCATCACCCCGGCGACGACGGCCGCGGCCGACGAGCCCATCCCCCGCCCCTGCGGGATGGAGTTCTGGGCGACGACGCGAAGCCCCGGCGGCGACCACCCGAGCTCGGCGCAGGCCGCCCGGAACGCGCGGACCACCAGGTGCGACTCGTCGAGCGGCAGCTCGCCCTCGCCGACGCCGCGGACCTCGACCGAGAGACCGGAGGGCTCGACGGAGAACTCGAGGACGTCGTGGTGGGCGAGCGCGAGGCCGGCGCAGTCGAAGGCCGGGCCGAGGTTGGCGCTGGTCGCGGGGACGCGGACGGTCACCCGATCTGGGTCGAGGACGGTCACAGGCCGAGCTGCGCCGCCGCCGCGGCGGCGTCGACCGGGACCGTCAGCGGCGCGGGCGCACCGGAGATCGCCCACTCCGGGTCCTTGAGGCCGTTGCCGGTCACGGTGCAGACGATCCGCTGACCCGGCTCGAGCTCGCCGGCCGCGTGCACCTGCAGCAGCCCGGCGACCGAGGCCGCCGAGGCCGGCTCGACGAAGACCGCCTCGGTGCGCGCGAGCATCCGGTACGCCGAGAGGATCGCGCGGTCGGTGACGGCGTCGATGCGGCCGCCGGAGTCGTCGCGGGCGGCGAGCGCCTTGGTCCAGGACGCGGGGTTGCCGATCCGGATCGCGGTGGCGATCGTGCTGGGGTTCTCCACGACGGAGCCGTTGACGATGGGTGCGGCGCCGGCGGCCTGGAAGCCCCACATCTTCGGGGTGTGGGTGGCCGGGCCGGGGGTCTCCGAGGTGGTGCAGTACTCCCGGTAGCCCTGCCAGTAGGCGGTGATGTTGCCGGCGTTGCCGACCGGGAGGCAGTGGATGTCGGGGGCGTCGCCCAGGACGTCGACGATCTCGAAGGAGGCGGTCTTCTGCCCCTCGATCCGGAACTGGTTGACGCTGTTCACCAGGCTGACCGGGTAGTCGATCGCCAGCTTGCTGGCCAGAGCGAGGCAGTCGTCGAAGTTGCCGTCGACCTGCAGCAGCTTGGCTCCGTGCACCAGCGCCTGTGCGAGCTTGCCCATGGCGATCTTGCCCTGCGGGACGAGCACGGCGCAGGTGAGCCCGGCGCGGGCGGCGTAGGCGGCGGCGCTGGCGCTGGTGTTCCCGGTCGAGGCGCAGATGACCGCCTTCGACCCCTCCTCCACGGCCTTGGTGATGGCCATGGTCATGCCCCGGTCCTTGAAGGAACCGGTCGGGTTCGCGCCCTCGACCTTGAGGTAGACCTCGCAGCCGGTGATCCGGGAGAGCTCCCGCGCGGGCAGCAGCGGGGTGGCGCCCTCGTGCAGGGTCACCACCGGCGTGCTGTCGCTGACCGGGAGGCGGGACCGGTAGGCCTCGATGAGACCCGGCCAGCCCGGGGAGACGATCGACGGCGCGGTCATGACAACCCTTCTACGCGCAGCACGCTGGTGACCCCGCGGACCGCGGGCATCTCCCGCAGCGCGGCAATGGTGGCCGACAGCGCCGCGTCGGGGGCGCTGTGGGTGACGATGACGAGCGTCGCGGCGTCGCCGCGACCGGTCTGACGGACGGTGGAGATGCTGACGCCATGCTGCGCGAACTCCAGCGCGACGGCGGCGAGCACACCGGGCTTGTCCGCGACGTCGAGGCTGACGTGGTAGCGGGTCGGCGTCTCCGCCATGGGCCGGACGGCGAGGTCCGCGTAGCCCGAGGGCCCCTGCCCGGCGGCGCCGGCCAGCCGGTTGCGGGCCACGGCCACGAGGTCACCCAGGACCGCGGACGCGGTGGGCTCTCCCCCGGCGCCCTGGCCGTAGAACATCAGCTGACCCGCGGCGACGGCCTCGACGAAGACGGCGTTGAACGCGCCGCTGACCGAGGCGAGCGGGTGGGTGGTCGGGATCATCGCGGGGTGCACCCGGACGGCCACGGAGTCGCTGCCGTCCTCGCCCGTGACCCGCTCGCAGATCGCCAGGAGCTTCACCGTGCAGCCGATCTCGGCGGCGCGGGAGACGTCGGTGGCGGTGACCGTCGAGATCCCCTCGCGGTACACGTCGGCGGCCGACACCGGGGTGTGGAAGGCCAGCGAGGCGAGGATCGCGGCCTTCGCGGCGGCGTCGAAACCGTCGACGTCGGCGGTCGGGTCGGCCTCGGCGTACCCGAGCTCGGTTGCCTCGGCGAGCGCCTCGCCGAAGCCGGCGCCGGTCTCGGCCATCCGCGACAGGATGTAGTTCGTCGTCCCGTTGACGATGCCGACCACGCGGCTGAGCTGGTCACCGGCGAGCGACTCGCGCAGCGGCCGGAGGATCGGGATCGCGCCGGCTACGGCGGCCTCGTAGTACAGGTCGACGCCGGCCTTGGCGGCCGCGGCGTGCAGCGCGACGCCGTCCTCGGCCAGGAGCGCCTTGTTGGCGCTGACCACCGACTTGCCGGCCTCGAACGCGGCCAGCATCAGCGAGCGGGCAGGCTCGATGCCGCCGATGACCTCGACCACGAGGTCGACGTCCTCGCGGGTCACCAGCGCGTGCGCGTCGGTGGTGAGCAGGTGCTGCGGGACGTCGGGGTGGTGCTGCGGACGCCGGACGGCGACGCCGACGACCTCCACGGGGCGGCCGATGCGCGCGGCGAACTCACCGGCCTGGTCCTGCAGCAGCCGCAGCACGGCGCTGCCGACGGTGCCGCAGCCGAGCAGGGCGACCTTGAGCGGACCGTTCACGAGCGGGCTCCTCCGGAGTGCTCGGGCGCCGGCTGCGAGGGCGCAGGCGACGGTGCGGGGCGGTCGGCGAGGACCGCGTCGAGGGCGAACACGTCGGCCAGTGTCTGGCGACGCACGATCTCGGTGGCGACGCCGTCCCGGACGGCCACCACCGGGGGCTTGAGCAGGTAGTTGTAGTTGCTCGCCATGGACCAGCAGTACGCGCCGGTGGCGGCGACGGCGAGCAGGTCGCCGGGCTGGACGTCCGAGGGCAGCCAGAGGTCGCGGACCAGGATGTCGCCGCTCTCGCAGTGCTTGCCCACCACCCGGCACAGCGCGGGCGGGGCGTCGGAGCTGCGGTTGGCCAGCACGCAGGTGTAGGACGCGTCGTAGAGGGCGGTGCGGATGTTGTCGCTCATCCCGCCGTCGACCGACACGTAGTTGCGCACCAGTGGCGTCCCCGGCGCTCCGGAGGCGCCGAGCCGGACCGGCTTGATGGTGCCGATCTCGTAGAGCGTCACGGTGCCGGGGCCGGCGATGGCGCGGCCGGGCTCGACGGCCAGGCGGGGCACCGGCAGCCCGAGCTCGGCGCACTCGGCCGCGACGACCGAGCGCAGCTTCCCGGCGACGTCGGCGGCGCTGACCGGGTCGTCGTCGGGGAGGTAGGCGATGCCGAAGCCTCCGCCGAGGTTGAGCTCCTCCAGCACCTGGCCGGTCGCGTCGCGGACCGCGCCCATCAGGCCGACGACCCGGTGCGCCGCCGCCTCGAACCCGGCGGTGTCGAAGATCTGCGACCCGATGTGGCTGTGCAGCCCGGCCAGGCGCAGCGCCGGCTGCTCGACCACGCGACGGGCGGCCGCCAGGGCGTCGCCGGTGGCGAGGGAGAAGCCGAACTTCTGGTCCTCGTGCGCGGTGGCGATGAACTCGTGGGTGTGCGCCTCGATGCCGACCGTCGTGCGGATCAGCACCGGGACCGGCGCTCCCCCACCGGCCACGCGGGCGGCGGCGAGCGGGCCCAGCCGGTCGATCTCGTCGAAGGAGTCGAGGACGACGTGGCCGATCCCGGAGTCGACGGCGAGCTCGAGCTCCACCATCGACTTGTTGTTGCCGTGCAGCGCGATCCGCCCGGCGGGGAAGCCGGCGGCCAGCGCCAGGGCCAGCTCGTTGCCGCTGCAGGCGTCCAGGTGCAGGCCGTCCTCGGCGATCCACCGCGCGACCTGACCACAGAGGAACGCCTTGGAGGCGTAGTGCACGTCGGCGTCGTCGAAGGCGTCGGCGAACTCCGCCGCGCGGCCGCGGAAGTCGCCCTCGTCCAGCACGAACAGCGGCGTGCCGTGCGTCCGGGCGAGCTCGGTCACCGGGCGGCCGCCCAGGTGCAGCTCGCCGTCGATGCGCTGGGCCGACCGCGGCCAGACCTGGGGGTCCAGGGCGCCGAGCTCCTCGGGCGGGGCGCCCGCGGCCGACGGCGGCGAGATGTTGCCGTGCAGCGGACCTGCGGGGTGCGCCCTCACATCCGCTCCGGAGCGCTCACGCCGAGGACGGCGAGGCCGTTCCGCAGCACCTGCGCGGTGGCCGCGCACAACCACAGCCGCGACACGGTCAGCGGCGTCGTCTCCTCGTCACCGCGGGGCAGGACGCGGCAGGAGTCGTAGAACCGGTGGTAGGTGCCGGCCAGCTCCTCGAGGTAGCGGGCCACCCGGTGCGGGGCGCGCAGCTCGGCGGCGGCCGTGATCACCCGGGGGAACTCACCGAGCGCGCGCAGCAGCGTGTTCTCCCGCTCGTGCGTCAGCTGGGCGACGTCGACGTCGTCCGCCTCGCCCAGCGCGATACCCAGGTCGGCGGCGTTGCGCAGCACCGAGGAGATGCGGGCGTGCGCGTACTGCACGGTGAAGACCGGGTTGTCGTTGGTCTGCCGGCTCCACAGGTCAAGGTCCAGGTCGATCGTCTGGTCGACCGAGGCCCGGGCCAGCGCGTAGCGGGCGGCGTCGGCGCCGACCGCCTCGACCAGGTCCTCGAGCAGGACGACGGTGCCGGCGCGCTTGCTCATCCGCACCGGCTGCCCGTCGCGGACGAGGTTGACCAGCTGGCCGAGCAGGATCTCCAGGTTGGCCTCGGGGTCGTCGCCGACCGCGGCCGACAGCGCCTTGTAGCGGCCCACGTAGCCGGCGTGGTCGGCGCCCAGCATGATCACGACCTTGTCGAACCCGCGGTCGCGCTTGTCGAGGTAGTAGGCGCAGTCGGCTGCGAAGTACGTGGGGGCGCCGTCGCTCTTGATCAGCGGCCGGTCCTTGTCGTCGCCGAAGTCGGTGGTCCGCAGCCACACCGCGCCGTCGGCCTCGTAGACGTGGCCGTTCTCCCGCAGCCGGGTGATCGCCTTCTGCAGGGCGCCGGTCTCGTGCAGCGTGCGCTCGCTGAAGTAGACGTCGAAGACGACGCCGAAGTCCGCCAGGGTCCGCTTGATCTCGGCGAACATGAGGTCGACGCCGAGCACCCGGAAGCGCTCCTGCTGCTCGGCTTCCGGAAGCTCGAGGACACCCGGCTCGGCGGCGACCACCTGGGCGGCGATCTCGTTGATGTAGTCCCCGGCGTAGCCGTCCTCGGGCACCGGCCGGCCGGACGCGGAAGCCATCAGGCTGAGCGCGAAGCGGTCGATCTGGGAGCCGGCGTCGTTGAAGTAGTACTCCCGGGTCACCGACGCGCCGCTGGCCTCCAGCAGCCGGCCGAGCGCGTCACCGACGGCCGCCCAGCGGGTGCCGCCGATGTGCACCGGGCCCGTCGGGTTGGCCGAGACGAACTCGAGGTTCAGCTTCTGCCCGGCCAGGCTGTCGGTGCGGCCGTACGCCTCGCCCGAGGTGACCGCGTCGACCGCGATCTTGCCGAGCGCGCCCTGCGCCAGGGTGATGTTCAGGAAGCCGGGCCCGGCGATGTCGACGGTGGCGATGCCCGCGTGCGCCCGCAGCTCCTCGGCCACCAGCGCGGCCACGTCGCGCGGCGGGCGGCCGGCCGGCTTGGCCAGCCGCAGCGCGATGTTGGTGGCGTAGTCGCCGTGCTCGGGGTTCCGGGGGCGCTCGATCACGACGTCGGCGGGGACGTCCACGGGCAGCGCGCCTCGCTCGACGACCGCGCCCACGGCGGTACGAACGACGTCCTGCAGCTGCTCCGGTGTCACCGGGCGAGCGTACTGACCGCCCGGTTACCAGCTGACGCACAGGCCCGCGACCTAGACTCGCGGCAGCCGCCGGGACCCGAACGGGTCCGGCATCCGCGCGCACGCGCCCGTATCGAGGAGAGGCCTTGGCCAAGGACCGCACGCCCGACAAGAGCCGTGGAACCGGCGGCGGGGGCCGCGGGAAGAGCGGTCGCACCCGCCCCCCGACGCAGGTCGTGGCCCAGCAGCGGCCGTGGGGGCTGATCGCCGGCGCCATCGTCGTCGCCCTGTTCGCCGCCGCCGTCCTCGGCTACGCGGTGGTCAAGGTGAACGAGGCCAACGCGAACAAGGTCGAGTCCGTCGAGGAGATCTCCGGCGTGGAGGCCTTCGACTTCGAGGGCGCGCAGCACGACGACAACCCGATCGCCTACGACGAGGCCCCGCCCGTCGGCGGCCCGCACGCCAACCTCTGGGCCGACTGCACCGGCACCGTGTACGACGCCGACATCCGGCACGAGAACGCGGTGCACAGCCTGGAGCACGGCGCCGTCTGGATCGCCTACAACCCGGACGAGGTCTCCGACGACGACGTCGAGACGCTGAGCGAGCTGGTGGACGGCGTGTCCGGCCGGCTACTGGCGCCCTACGAGGGGCTGGACTCCCCGATCAGCCTGCAGTCGTGGAACCACCAGCTGAAGGTGGACAGCGTCGACGACGAGCGGATCAAGCAGTTCGCCGAGCTGATGACCTACAACAGCCAGCCCTACGGCGACGACGACGAGCTCAACAAGAAGCGCTCCTTCCCCGAGCCCGGCGCCACCTGCGAGAGCCCGAGCTTCCTCGCCGCACCGCTGCTGGAGAGCGACGACCCGGCTGCCGCGCCGGCTGAGGAGACCGCTCCGGCCGACGAGAGCGGCACGCCCTGACCAGCCCGCGGACGACCCGCACTCCGCTGAGGGTCGCGCTGATCGCCGTCATCGCCGTCGCCCTCGTGGTGCTCGGCGGTGGACTCGCGGTGCTCCTCGGTCTCGGCGACCGGGGAGCACCGACGCCGGCGACGGATTCCGTGGACGCCGGCTTCTCCCGGGACATGTCGCGTCACCACCTGCAGGGCGTGGAGATGGCCAACCTGGTCGCCGAGCGCAGCGAGGACCCCGAGGTGGAGTCGCTGGCCTTCGACATCTCGGCCACCCAGACCAACCAGGCCGGCCGCATGCAGGGCTGGCTCGTGCTGTGGGGGCTGACCCTCACCGGCGGCGAGACGATGGCCTGGATGACCGACGAGGGGCACAGCGGTCACGACATGAGCGGCATGGACATGGGCTCGGGCGCGCTGATGCCGGGCATGGCCACCGAGGAGGAGCTGGCGGAGCTCCGGGGCCTGTCGGGCACCGAGTTCGACGTCGAGTTCCTCCGGCTGATGATCCGCCACCACCAGGGCGGTTTCGACATGGCGAAGGACGCCGCCGCGCACGCCGAGGTGAAGGCCGTGCGCGACCTCGCCCGCTCGATCGAGCAGGCGCAGGGGGCCGAGACGGAGACGATGACCGACATGCTCACGGCCCGCGGCGGCACTCCCCTCCCCGCTCCCTGAGCGGCGGGGCCGCCGTCCGGACCACGGTCCGGGGCTGGTAGCTTCTTCCCTGCCCCGAGCCCCCGTAGCTCAGGGGATAGAGCACTGCCCTCCGGAGGCAGGGGCGCAGGTTCGAATCCTGCCGGGGGCACTCCACGAACCGGCCCGCACCGCCCCTCGGCAGTGCGGGCCGGACTCGTTGCGGGCCGGATCGAGAGCGAGGGCGTCCCCGTGCGAGCAGTGATCTTCGATGCCAGCGGCGCACCCCCGGAGGTGCGCGAGGTGCCGGTGCCCGAGGCGCCGGCCGGCGGCGTCGTGGTGCGGGTGCACGCCACCGGGCTGTGCCGCAGCGACTGGCACGCCTGGGTCGGGCACGACGACATCGCCCTGCCGCACGTGCCCGGTCACGAGCTCGCCGGCGTCGTCAGCGCGGTCGGTTCCGGCGTCACCCGCTGGGCGGTCGGCGACCGGGTCACCGTGCCGTTCGTCGAGGGCTGCGGCGCCTGCGAGTGGTGCTCCTCGGGCAACGCCCAGGTCTGCCCCGCCCAGAAGCAGCCGGGCTTCACCCACTGGGGCTCCTTCGCCGAGTACGTCGCGCTGCACGCCGCCGACACCAACCTCGTCGCCATTCCCGACGGCGTCGGCTTCGAGGCGGCGGCGAGCCTCGGCTGCCGCTTCGCGACGGCGTACCGCGGGCTGCTGGACCGGGCGGACCTCACCGGCGACGAGTGGCTGACGGTGGTCGGCGCCGGCGGTGTCGGGTTGAGCGCGGTGATGATCGGCAAGGCCCTGGGCGCCCGCGTGGTCGCCGTCGACCGCAATCCCGAGGCGCTGGCCGTGGCCCGGGAGCTCGGCGCCGACGAGGTGCTCCTCGCCGACGGCTCCGACGTCCCGGCGGCGGTGCACGCGCTCACCGGGGGCGGCAGCCACGTCGCCGTCGACGCCGTCGGCAGCGAGCAGACCTGCGCGGACGCGGTGCACAGCCTGCGCCGGCGCGGCCGGCACGTGCAGATCGGCCTGCTCCCCTCGATCAGCGGCCACCCGCGGGTGCCGATGGACCGCGTCATCGGCTGGGAGCTCGACGTGCTCGGCAGCCACGGCATGGCCGCGGTCGACTACCCGGGCATGCTCGCGCTCATCGAGCAGGGCGCTCTGGCACCCCAGAAGCTGATCGAGCGCGTCGTGGGCCTCGAGGAGGCGGCCGCCCTGCTGCCGGTGTTCGACCGCGCGGTCGTGGCCGGGATCACGATGATCGACCCGCTCGGCTAACGTCCGCGGCATGGCGACCAGCGACATCCAGAAGGCATCCGTCGGCGACCTCGAGATCGCCTACGAGACGTTCGGCGACCCCTCCGACACCCCGGTCCTGCTCGTGATGGGGCTGGCCACGCAGATGATCGGCTGGCCCGACGAGTTCTGCGCCGGCATCGCGGCGCGCGGCCACTACGTCGTCCGCTTCGACAACCGCGACATCGGGCTCTCCACGCACCTGCACGACGCCGGCCCGGCCGACGTCATGGCGGTGCTCGGTGGCGACCGGTCGACCGTCGCCTACGGCCTGCCTGACCTGGCCGAGGACACCGTCGGCCTGCTCGACGCCCTCGGCCTGGACAGCGTGCACGTCGTCGGCGCCTCGATGGGCGGGATGATCGCCCAGCTGGTGGCGATCGCCCACCCGGAGCGGGTGCGCAGCCTGACCTCGATCATGTCCACGACCGGCGACCCGGCTGTCGGCGCTCCCGCGGAGGCGGCCCTCGGCGTGCTGCTGGCCGCGCCGGCGAGCGAGCGGGAGGGCGCGATCCAGCGGGTCGTCGACACCTACCGGGTGATCGGCTCCCCTGGTTTCGAGTTCGACGAGGCCGCCGTCCGCGACCGGGCCGGGCTCTCCTTCGACCGCGCCTACGACCCGGCGGGGGTCTCCCGCCAGCTCGCCGCCATCCTCAGCACCCACGACCGGACCGCCGACCTCGGGAAGGTCGCCGTCCCGACGCTGGTGATCCACGGCGAGCAGGACTCGCTGGTGAACGTGACCGGCGGTCGGGCGACCGCCGCCGCCGTGCCGGGTGCAGAGCTGTTCGTCGTCGACGGCATGGGGCACGACCTGCCGCGCGAGCTCTGGACCCAGCTCACCGACCGGATCACCGCGCTCATCGAGCGGGCCGAGTCACGAGACAACGAGTAAGGCACTGCGGGGAAGGCCAGTTGCGCCAGAACCGTCGAGCACTACTCCCCACCAGCGGCAAGGCGCCTGGCGGCACAGCCCCTCGAAGGGCTTCTTTTGGCGGAGCCGGTGCGGCAGGATGGACGGGTGAGTATTGAAGGCGACATCCTTGAATGGGCCCTGACTCGCCCTGCATGGCAGCAGCAGGTACTCGTGAGCCTTGCGGAGGGCAAGGACTACTCACAACAGGAGATCGCCGAACTCGCGGACGCAATTCTGACCGGCACTGCCGACGCACCCAGTCAGGACGCCAAGGGCCTCGCCCTCAAGTCGGACACACCCGAGACCGTCTCCCTCACCAAGGTGCACAAGGTAATCGGCGTTAACGCCCTAATCAACGACGGCAGCTTGGACTTCGCGCCCAGCGGACTCACGGTGGTTTTCGGCGCCAACGGAAGCGGGAAGAGCGGGTATGCCCGCCTTATCAAGCACCTGGTAGGCGCCAGGCATTCCAGCGAGATCCTGCCAGACGTATTCAGCGACAACCCCCTCCTCCCGTCCGCCGAACTTGTATACACCGCCGGTGCCGAGTCGGTAAGCGAAGCCTTCCCCGGCGCAGCGAGTTCGAGAATCCGCAAAGTCAGTTTCTACGACGAGCACTGCGGAGACGCCTACCTTACTAAGCAATCTACGATCACATACCGCCCCTCAGCACTCGGTGTGATCGACGGGCTTATCGGGGTTTGCGACTCCCTCCGTCTCACCCTGCAGGAGCGGATCGATACCCTTGAGGCAGGAAAGCTGCAACTGAGTATCGATCCGACCACCGTGGCGGGCACATTCTTCTCGAGTCTCAATGCCACCACCAGCGATCCGGCAATCGACACGGCCACAATCCTGCCGCCCACCGCAAATGAGGACAGGGCAAAGGCCCTTCACGAGGAAGCGCGCCTGAAAGCAACGGATCCGGGCAAGGAGCAAGCGCTGCTGCGGTCACAGGCCAGTGCGATTCGGGATCTTCGGGATCACGCCCTGACCCTACAAAGGTCGCTCGACTCGGCCGCCCAACAGACGTTGACCCTCGCCATAGAGCTAGCTGTGTCGAAACGGGAGGCCGCAAACATTGCTGTCACCGAGAGCATGGCTGGAACGGATCTGCCAGGTGTTGGTGCGGCAGCATGGCGAAGCCTCTGGGAGGCAGCCCGCGAATACTCTTCATCGGTCGCTTACCCCGACCACAATTTCCCCCACACAGTCGATGGAGCGCGTTGCGTCCTCTGCCAGCAAGAACTCGGCGCCGACGGGACCGAGCACCTACGGCGCTTTGACGGCTACATGAGGGACACGACAGAGCAGGAGGCTCGGACCGCCGAGGGGGCGTTGGCCCTTTTGACATCAGACCTGCGCTCACTTGCGGCCGTCACACCCAGGGCGAGCGCCGCGCTTGCGTCGCTCGGCGAACTCGATCCCAAGCTGGCTGCCAGCGCTCGAGAGCTTCTAGCCTCCTTCGACCAGCAGCGTTCCCTACTCCTTTCTTATGTCACGGAGGGGGATCCGGCACCGGTCCCGTTCGAAGATTCTCCTGTTCTTCGCAAGCTTGAAGAGATCGCCAATGCCCTGGAGACCCGAGCCGCCCAAACGGACGTCAGAGGGTTTCAGAAGGCTCTGGAAGCGGCAACGCGCGCTCGGAAGGAGGCGGATGCCAGCGCCCTGCTCGCAAAGTCGGTCAAACTCCTCAAGCAAGAGGTGATGCGCCAGGCGTCGATCCAAAGGCTCCGGGCCGCGCGAACCAAAGCAGATACTTCGAGCATCACCCAGAAGTCTTCGGCGCTCGCACGGTCCTACGCCACCAATCTGATCGTCGATAGGTTCACACGCGAGACTGACCGACTGAGGTTGACGCGGGTTACGTTGAAGGACCTTGGTGGCAGGAAGGGGCAGATGACTCAGCAGCCGGACTTGCTCGGCGCGAAACACAAAACGGCAACTGCAGTGAGCGTCCTCAGCGAGGGCGAGCAGACCGCCCTCGGACTCGCTGGATTCTTCACAGAAGCGCACTTCGACGCTTCCAAGTCCGGACTCGTCCTGGACGATCCGGTCACCTCCCTCGACCACGTCCGCAGGTTCAACGTCGCGCAACGACTTGTCGAGCTTGCTGCAGACCGCCAGGTCGTTGTCTTCAGTCACGAGATATCATTCATTGGAGACCTGGTAAAGGTCGCCCACCAGGCGGGCGTTCAAGTAACCCCGCGTGCGATAGAACGAGTGGGCAAGACGCAACCCGGACTGGTTCGACAAGAACTGCCATGGCGAGCGAAGGACTTCGGTTCCCGACGAAATCAACTAGATGTCGATCTCAAGAAGCTCGAGAAGGACCGACCAGCGCTGGCGGAGTCCGAGTATGAACAGCGGGTCGCAGCTTGGGCGGGCAACCTCTCAGAGACGTGGGAACGCTGCGTTAGTTCCGAAGTCGTGAATAAGGTTTTCGACATAGGCGCGTCCGAGGTTCGCCCAATGGCCTTTCGCCTTCTCGCCTCCATCACGCCCGCAGACAATGAGGACTTTCAGCAAGGCTACAGCGCTTCCTCGAAGTGGGCTCGGCGCCATGACAACGCACCTGTTACCAACTACGTGCCGCCCGAAATCGACGAGATGCAGTTTGAGCTAGAGCGCATCACTAAATGGCAGAAGCGACTAAAGGGCTATTTGAACTAGGACGGCAGGCCCGCTGACCCCGCCGGGGGCGGGGCTCAGCTGGTGAGCATCCCGCCCTCGACCGGGATGGTCGTGCCGGTCACGTAGCCGCCGGCGTCGCTGGCGAGGAACACCAGCGCCGCCGCCAGCTCGCGGGGGTCACCGGCACGGCCGGCCAGCACCCGGGTCATCTGCTGGTCGAGGTAGCCCTCGGGGTACTGGTCGGTCATCTCGGAGGCGAAGAAGCCCGGGGCGAGCGCGTTGACCCGGATGCCCTTGCGCCCGGTCCACTGCTGGGCAAGGTCCCGGGTCAGCCCGATGAGGCCTGCCTTGCTGGCGGCGTACGCCGCCTGCGGAAGCCCGGCAGTGGTCAACCCCAGGATGCTGGAGATGTTGATGATCGAGCTGCCGGGCTGCATCACCCGGCCGCAGGCCTGCGCCATCCAGTAGCAGCCGTTGAGGTTGACGTCGATGACCGAGCGGAACTGGTCGGGCGTCTCCCGCGTCGCCGGGGTGGCGGTACCGATGCCGGCGTTGTTGACCAGGATGTCGACCTTGCCGAACTCGGCCATGGCGGCGTCGACCAGCCCCTGGCAGTCCTCCACCTTGGCGACATCGGTCTGCACCGACAGCGCCCGCCGCCCGGTCTCCTCCACCGCGCGCTGGGTCTCGGCCAGCCTGTCCACCCGTCGCGCGCCGAGCACGACGTCGCAGCCGGCCTCGGCGAGCGTGCGGGCGAAGACGGCGCCCAGCCCCGAGGAGGCCCCGGTGACGATCGCCACCCGGCCGTCGAGGTGGAACATGTCGAGGATCGTCGGATCGGGCATGGCGGGCTCCCCCGGGAAAGGTGTCTGGTTCCGAACGTCGTCGTGCGGTTGTCGCCACCGTATCCATCCTGTGCGGTACATCACGCATCAGCCGGGTAGGACCCCGTCGCCGCATCCGGCCACAGGGGGACCAGACGATGACAAATCTCGCGCAGAACCTGCTCGACGCCGCCGACCAAGCGCCCGACCACACCGCGCTCCGGATGGACGACGCCGTCCTGACCTACCGCGAGTTCGCCGACGCGGCCCTGCGGGTGGCCGCGTCGCTGCAGGACCGCGGCGTCGCACCCGGTGACCGCGTCGGGCTGGTGCTGCCGAACGTCATCGCGTTCCCCGTCGTCTTCTACGGGGCACTACTGGCCGGAGCCGCCGTCGTGCCGATGAACCCGCTGCTCAAGGCACGCGAGGTCGAGTACTACCTGGAGGACTCCGGCGCCCGGGTGGTCGTCGCCCTCGACGGCAGCGCCGGCCCCGTGCAGGAGGCGGCCGGCAAGGTCGGCACCGAGGCGGTGACCGTGAGCGCGGCGTTCCCCGAGGAGCTGCTCGGCGACGAGTCGCTGACCGCCGCGGTGGAGCGGGCCGACGACGACGACGCGGTCATCCTCTACACCTCCGGCACCACCGGGCAGCCCAAGGGCGCCCAGCTGACGCACGCCAACCTGCGCAGCAACGCGCGCACCGGCGGCCGCGACCTGGTCGAGTCGACCCAGGACGACGTGATCATGGGCTGCCTGCCGCTGTTCCACGTCTTCGGGCTCACCTGCGGGCTGAACGCGGCGGTGCTGGCCCGGGCCTGCCTGACGCTCGTCCCCCGCTTCGACGGGAGCAAGGCGCTCTCGGTGGTGCAACGCGACCGGGTCACGATCTTCGAGGGCGTCCCGACCATGTTCGCCGGGATGCTGCACGCACCCGACCGCGACCAGTACGACATGTCCAGCCTGCGGCTGTGCGTCTCCGGCGGCTCGGCGATGCCCGTGGAGATCATGCGGAGCTTCGAGGAGCAGTTCGGCTGCATCATCCTGGAGGGATACGGGCTGAGCGAGACCTCGCCGGTCGCCTCGTTCAACCACCCGCACGCCGAGCGCAAGCCCGGGTCGATCGGCACTCCCATCGAGGGCGTGGAGATGCGGCTGGTCGACGACGACGGCAAGGACGTGGCCGAGGGCGAGGTGGGCGAGATCGCCATCCGGGGCGAGAACGTGATGAAGGGCTACTGGCAGCGCACCGAGGAGACGGCGAAGGCCATCCCGGACGGCTGGTTCCGCACCGGCGACCTGGCCCGCCGGGACGACGACGGCTACTACTTCATCGTCGACCGCAAGAAGGAGATGATCATCCGCGGCGGCTACAACGTCTACCCGCGGGAGATCGAGGAAGCCCTCTACGAGCACCCGGCCGTGGCCGAGGTCGCCGTCATCGGCATCGCCCACCCCGAGCTGGGCGAAGAGGTCGCCGCAGCGGTCGCGCTGAAGCCGGGCGCCTCCGCCGAGGTCGACGAGCTGCGCGAGTTCGCCAAGGCCCGCGTGGCCGCCTACAAGTACCCCCGCCACCTCTGGCTGGTCGAGGCGCTGCCGAAGGGGCCGACCGGGAAGATCCTCCGCCGGGCGGTGGAGGTCCCGGCCGAGGTGGGGTCCCGATGAGCGGCGAGCCGCCGCTCTGGCGGCAGGCCTACGACGCCGTCGACCGCGCGGTCACCCCCCGCGCCGACGACCTGGTGCGCTCCCCCGGCTTCGCCCTGGGCGTGGCCCTGGTGCGCCGGGCGACGACCGCCGCACGCTCCTCCGCCCAGGGCCTCACCGCCCGTGCCTGGCACCTGGTGAACCTGCCCGCCGGCAGCGACGTGCACCGGCTGCGGGCCCAGGTCGGCGCGCTGGACCGGGAGGTCCGCCGGCTGACCGTGGCCCTGGAAGCCGAACGCCGGACCGAACGAACCCGCGCGCTCCCGTCGCGCACCCCCGAACCGCCGACGACGGAGGACAGCCATGCCGACCGTGCCGAACCCGCAGACGATCCTCGACCGCGTCCGGCGCGACGTCGAGCGCAACGCCCTACGAGCGCGTAACGGCATCAAGCTGGTCGCGGGCGTCGACCGGCCCGGTGTCGGCTGCACGGCCAAGGACGTCGTGTGGGAACGCGGCCGCACCCAGTTGTGGCACTACCGCAACGACCCCGAGGTCCACGGCGGGGTGCGCCACTCCCCTCCCCTGCTGCTGGTCTTCAGCATGATCAGCCGCAGCTACATCCTCGACCTCTCGCCGGGCAACAGCTTCATCGAGCAGCTGCTCCGCGCCGGGTTCGACGTCTACATGGTCGACTGGGGCGAGCCCGACGAGCGCGACGCCGGCAACGGGCTCGAGGACTACGCCGACGACTACATCCCCGCCGCGATCGACCGGGTGCTCGAGCTCTCCGGCGCCGACGAGGTGAACCTCTTCGGCTACTGCTTCGGCGGCGACCTCTCGCTGCTGCACGCGGCCCACCACCCGGACTCGCCCCTGCGCAGCCTCACCGTGCTGGCGACACCGGTCGACTTCCGGCACATGGGCCCGCTGGCCGACGTCTTCGCCAAGGGCGGCCTGGAGGTGGACTCGGTCCTCAACGAGGACGGCAACGTTCCGCCGCAGGTCGTCCTGCAGGGCTTCCGCACGCTCACGCCGACCGCGGACATCACCCGCTACGTGACCCTGTGGGAACGGCTCTGGAACGACGAGTACGTCGCCTCCTACCAGGCGATGACCGGCTGGTCGGACGACCACGTGCCCTTCCCTGGCCGCGCCGCCCGGCAGACCGTGCGGATGCTCGTGCGCGACAACGGGATGGTGAACGACCGGCTGAGCGTCGGCGGCGACCCGGTCCACCTGTCCGACATCCGGGTGCCGTTCCTGACCGTGCGGGCCGAGCGGGACCACATCGTGCCGACCGCCGCCACCGCGCCGTTGATCGACCTGGTCGGCTCGCCCGACAAGCACGAACTGGTGTTGCCCGCCGGGCACATGGGGCTCGTCGTCGGCAGGACGGCGGCGAAGACGACGGTCCCCACGATCATCGACTTCCTGCGCCGGCGGAGCGATACCGTCGGCGCACCCGGCATGGCGAAGGGAGCCTGAGGTGACCGACCAGGTGGAGCGGAACCCGGAGAGCACGGTCGAGGCAGTCGGCCCTGGCCACGCGGACGCGCTGCTGAGCTTCTTCTCCGGGCTGCCCGAGGGCGACCGGACCTTCATCAAGGAGGACGTCACCGACCCGGCCACCGTGCGCAGCTGGGTCGAGGACGGCAGCTCACGGTGGGTGGCCACCGGCGCCGACGGCGGCATCGACGGGTACGTCGCCGTCCGCCGGCTCTCCGGGTGGTCCGACCACGTCGCCGAGCTCCGGCTGGTGGTGGGCCCGCAGAGCCGGGGAACGGGTCTGGGCCGGGTGCTGGCCCGGCACGCGGTCACCGAGGCGATCTCGGCGGGCGCCACCAAGCTGGTGGTCGAGGTGGTCGCCGAGCAGGGCTCGGCGCTGGCGCTCTTCACCGGGCTCGGGTTCCGCGGCGAGGCCCTGCTGGAGGACCACATCCGCGACCGGTCCGGGGAGCTGCGCGATCTCCTGGTGCTCGCCCACCGGGTGGACGCCACCTGGTCGGCGATGGACACCGTCGGGCTGTCCGAGGCGCTGGACGGCTCGCCCGACCCCGGGTGACGGCTCGCGAGCCGCGCCCGGCACCCTGATCAGGTGACGGTCGCCCCGCCCCGGACGCCGCGCCGGGCGTGGCTCCCGGTCGCCCTGACGATGTTCGCCATCGGCTGGGGCGCCAACCAGTTCGTCAGCCTGCTGGTCGCCTACCGCGAGGACTCCGGCCTCTCCGTGGCCACCGTCGACGCCCTCGTCGGCGCGTACGCGCTCGGCCTCATCCCCGCGCTGCTCGTGCTCGGCCCGATCTCCGACCGCCGGGGCCGCACGCCGGTGCTGCGGGTCGCCGCGGTGGTGTCGCTGCTGGCGACGGCGGTGCTGATGATCGGGGACCTGTGGGCGCTCTACGCCGGGCGGCTGCTCGCGGGCCTGGCCAGCGGCGCCGCCTTCGCCGCCGGGAGCGCCTGGGTCGAGGAGCTCTCCACCGAGCGCTTCGACCCCGGGGCCCGCGAGGGGTCCGGCGCCCGCCGGGCGGCGATGTCGCTGACGGCGGGCTTCTGCCTCGGCCCGGTGGTCGCCGGCCTGCTCGCGCAGTGGGCGCCGTCGCCGCTGGTCACCGCATACCTGCCGCACCTGGCCGTCGTGCTCGCGGTGCTCGTGCCGCTGTGGCGTGCGCCGGAGACGGTCGTCCCGGCCGCGGCGTCGGCCGCCGCAGGCTCCCCGCTGGCCCGCCTGCGGGTGCGCTCGGCCGCCGACCCCCGGTTCCGCCGCTCGGTCGCCCCCGTGGCGCCGTGGGTGTTCGGCTCGGCCACGATCTCGATCGCCGTCCTGCCCGGGCTGGTCACCGACACCACCGCCGGCTGGACCGTCGCCTTCAGCGCGTTGATCGCCGGGGTCACCCTCGGCACCGGTTTCCTCGTCCAGCCGACCGCCCGCCGGATCGCCGCGACCTCTCCGCGCCGCGGCGTCGTGTGGGGACTCGGCGCCGTCGTCCTGGGGCTCGGCATCGCGGCAGCGGCCGCGGCCACGACGTCGCCCTGGCTGGTGGCGCCGGCCGCCGTCGTCCTGGGCACCGGGTACGGCTGCTGCCTGGTCTCGGGGCTGCTGCAGACCCAGCGGATCGCGGCACCGGGCGAGCTGGCCGGGCTCACCGCCGTCTACTACGCGCTCACCTACGTCGGGTTCGCCGCGCCGGTGCTGCTGGCCCTGCTGGCGTTGCTGGTGCCGTACTGGGTGCTGCTCCTCGGTGCCGCCGCGCTGGCTGCCCTGACCCTCGCGCTCAGCACGCCCCGCGAGGAGCCGGTCAGCGCTCGGTGATCCTGCCGGCGGCAGGGCAGCATCTGGGTCGTGAGCACGAGGACCCGTCGCGTGGTGCTGCCGCTGAGCGAGTGGCGTGAACTGGGAGCACGTGGTCGGCGCGGGGTCCGCCGGGCCGCGCGCGGCGGGCAGGCGCACCCGGACCCCTACGTCGCGCGGCTGGCCCACGCCTGGGCGACGGAGGTGCTGCGGGTCGAGACAGCGCGCTCGTCACGCCGAGAGCAGGTCACCGAGGTGGGCCTGGGGGCCGCGTTGCTCGGGGTCGTCGGTGCACTGCTGGGGCCGGCGGTGACGGGGGCGTCGCTGGGCGGTGGGCTGAGCCGGCGGGATCGTCGGCTGGCTCGCCGCCTCCGTGCGTTGTCAGCCTCCCGCTGACCAGCGAGCCGTCCCGCGGTGCTCAGCGCTCGGTGACCCGGCCGCCGTCGACCTCGAGGCGGCGGTCGGTACGCACCGCAGCCAGCATCCGGCGGTCGTGGGTGACGAGGAGCAGCGTGCCGGTGTAGCCCGCCAGCGCCTGCTCGAGCTGCTCGATCGCGGGCAGGTCGAGGTGGTTGGTCGGCTCGTCCAGCACCAGCACGTTCACCCCGCGCGCCTGCAGCAGTGCCAGCGCCGCGCGGGTGCGCTCCCCCGGCGAGAGGGTGACGGCCGGCCGCAGCACGTGGTCAGCGGTCAGCCCGAACTTCGCCAGCAGGGTGCGCACCTCGGCGGTCGGCCAGTCGGGCACCTCGGCGCCGAACGCGTCCATCAGCTGTTCGGTCCCGAAGAACCGGCTCCGGGCCTGGTCGATCTCGCCGATCTGCACCGAGGGGCCCAGCGACGTCGTCCCCTCGTCGAGCGGCACGCGGCCCAGCAGCGCGGCCAGCAGCGTCGACTTGCCGGAGCCGTTGGCCCCGGTGATGGCCACCCGGTCGCCCCCGTCGACCTGCAGGTCCACCGGCCCGAGGGTGAAGCTCCCCCGCCGGACGACGGCGCCGCGCAGGGTCGCCACGATCGCGCCCGCCCGCGGGGCCGCAGCGATCTCCATCCGCAGCTCCCACTCCTTGCGGGGCTCCTCGACCACGTCGAGCCGCTCGATCATCCGCTGGGTCTGCTTGGCCTTGGCCGCCTGCTTCTCCGACGAGGCGCGGTTGGCCGCCTTGATGTGCTTGTCGCCGTCCTTGGACTTCTTGATGGAGTCACGGACGCCCTTGGCCATCCAGTTCTTCTGCATCTGGGCGCGCGCCTCGAGGCCCGCCTTCGTGTCGGCGAACTCCTCGTACTCCTCGCGGGCGTGCCGACGGGCCACCTCCCGCTCGGCCAGGTAGGCCTCGTAGCCGCCGTCGTGCACCCGGACCAGCTGCTGGGCGAGGTCCAGCTCGACGATCCGGTTCACGGTGCGGGCGAGGAACTCGCGGTCGTGGCTGACCACGACGACGCCGGACCGCGCACCGACGACGAAGCGCTCCAGCTGGTCGAGTCCGGCGAGGTCCAGGTCGTTGGTCGGCTCGTCGAGCATCAGGACGTCGTAGCGGGACAGCAGCAGCGTGGCCAGGCCGACCCGTGCGGCCTGACCACCGGAGAGCCCGGTCATCAGCGCGTCCAGGGCGACGCCGGGCGCCACCTCCGCGACCACCTCCGCGGCCCGCTCGTCGAGGTCGGCGCCGCCCAGGGCCAGCCACCGCTCGAGGGTGTCGCCGTAGGCGTCGTCCGCGCCCGGCTCACCCGCGGCCAGCGCGTCGGTGGCGGCGTCCATGGCCGCCTGCGCCTCGGCGACCCCGGTGCGCCGGGCCAGGGCGGCGAGCACCGTCTCGTCCTCGCGGCGCTCGTGCTCCTGGGGCAGGTAGCCGAGGGTGGCGGTGGGCGGGCTGAGCACGACGGAGCCGGCCTCGGCCGGGATCTCCCCGGCGAGGGTGCGCAGCAGGGTGGACTTCCCGGCTCCGTTGACGCCGACCAGCCCGACGACGTCGCCGGGGGCGACGACGAGATCCAGGCCGGAGAACAGCACGCGGGCGCCGTGACCGGCTGCCAGTCCGCGCGCGACGAGGGTGGCGCTCATCCCTACAGACTGCCAAGCCCTCCGGCGGGCGCCGTCGGTCGGTCGCCGTCAGTCGGTCGTGGGGTCGCCCGAGTCGTCGGTGTCGAAGGCGTCCTCGTCGTAGCCGTCGTCCTCGTCGTGCGTCACCCGCGGCGGGCGCACCAGCCACGGCTGCAGGTGGTCGTACCCCCGCACCGAGACCCGGCGCAGCGGCCGCACCCGGTAGTCGCCGGTCCCCCGCAGGCGGTCGGCCAGCTCCCGGTCGACCAGCAGGGCCCCGGGGCGGGCCAGCGAGGTGAGCCGACTGGCCAGGTTCACCACCGGCGAGTAGACGTCGCCCAGCCGGGTGAGCACCGCACCGTAGGCGGCGCCGACCCGCAGCGGCGGACGCTCGGCGGTGTCCCAGGCGTCGGGCAGCTCCAGCCCGATGTCGGCCGCGTCGGTCGCCGAGGCGGCGGTGAACAGCACGCCGTCGCCGACGGTCTTGACCACCCGGCCGTGGTGGCGGGCGATGACCTCCGCCGCGGTGCTCTCGAAGTCCTCGACCATCCGCCCGAGTTCCCGTCCGCCCATGCCGCGGCTGCGCGACGTGTAGCCGACCAGGTCGGCGAAGCCGACGGCGAGCTCGCGCCGGTCGCCCGGACCGCCGGCCGCGAGCAGCCGGTCGACGTTGGCCGCCAGGTGCCGCCGCCAGACGTAGTCCTGCACCTCGCGCAGCCGGGGCAGCAGCTCCCGGGCGACGCCAACCGCCTCGTCGGCGCTCACCGGCTCTCCGGTCCGGTCCGCGCTCCGGGCGAGGGAGTCGGCCAGCATGTCGGTCTGCCAGTCGGCGAGCCGGGACAGCGACTGCCCCATCGCGCGGGCGATCGAGGCCTCGCTGTCCGGCCCGATGAAGCCGGAGTCGATCAGCGTGGAGAGGACCTCCAGCGCCTCGACGTCGGCGTCGGTGAAGACCGGGTCGTCGTCGGCGGCATCGGGGAAGCCGAGCGCCCGCCAGAGGCGCAGGGTGCGCTCGGGGGGCATCCCGGCTCGCGCGCCGACCTCCAGCCGCGTGTACCGGCGCGGCCCGCCGAGCAGCAACCGCTCCAGGGCCTCTCGCGCGCCGGGGCCCGGGAGCGCCTCCCGGGGGTCGTCCATCGCGGTCGCGAGCTCAGTCGGTGGTGTGCACGACGAGCACGTCGACCTGCGAGCGACGGGTGGCGTCGGCGGGCACGGAGCCCAGGAGCCGGCCCTTGATGCCCGCCAGGCCGCGGTTGCCCACCACGAGCAGGTCGGCGTTCTCGCGCCGGACGACGTCGAGCAGCGTCTCCACCGGCGAGCCGACGACGGCGACCGTCTTCACGTCCTTCGCGCCGGCGCTCCGCGCCCGGTCGGCGGCGGTGCGCACCGTGTCCTCGGCGGGATGGGACCCCACGACCTGGTACGCCTCGTCGCCGAGGACGTCCTGGGCGCGCGCCACGTCCCGGTCCTCGCCGTCGAGCGGCAGGTAGGCGCAGGCGATCACGAGGGTCGCACCGCTGGCGCCGGCGAGGGCACCGGCGCGGGCGACCGCACGCAGGGAGGACTCCGATCCGTCGGTTCCGACGACGACCGTGGAATAGGCGCTCGCGGCATCGCTCACGGCGCGCACTCTAAGGGACGACGGCGTGTCGTGTGCTGCCGGTCACGAGATTTCCCCTCAGGTGCGCCCCGGTGCGCTTGGATGACGGCACCATCCCGCGGCCGACGAGGAGAGCGTCATCGCCACCGCCCGTCCACCCGCGCCCGGCCCCGTGCGGGTCGAGGTCAGCGGGCTCACCAAGAACTTCGGCGCCGTGCGCGCGGTCTCCGACCTCGGCTTCACCGTCGAGCCGGGATCGGTCACCGGCTTCCTCGGCCCCAACGGCGCGGGCAAGACCACGACCCTGCGCATGGTGCTCGGCCTCGTGCGGCCCGACGCCGGGACCGCGACCTTCGACGGCGTCCCCTACGCGGACCTGCCCGACCCGGTGCGCGTCGTGGGCGCCGTGCTCGAGACGGCCTTCCACCCGGCCCGGTCCGGGCGCAACCACCTGCGCGTCTACTGCCAGGCCGCCGGGCTGCCGGAGCAGCGCGCCGACGAGGTGCTCGCCCAGGTCGGGCTGGCCGACGCCGGGGGCCGGCGGGCGGGTGGCTACTCGCTGGGCATGCGGCAGCGGCTGGCGCTGGCCACCGCCCTGCTCGGCGACCCCGCCGTCCTGGTGCTCGACGAGCCGGCGAACGGCCTGGACCCCGAGGGCATCCAGTGGCTGCGCGGCTTCCTCCGCTACATGGCGCACGAGGAAGGGCGAACCGTCCTGGTCTCCAGCCACCTGCTGTCGGAGGTCGAGCAGACGGTCGACCGGGTGGTCATCGTGGGCGCGGGGCGGCTGGTCCGCGAGGGCTCCATGGAGCAGCTGCGCTCCGGGGCCGACGACGCCGGGACCGTGCTGGTGCGCAGCCCGCAGGCGGCCAGGCTCGCCGAGCTGCTGCGGGAGGAGGGGGTCGCGGTCACCGTCGACGAGGACGGCGGCGTGACGGTGCACGGCCGCAGCAGCGCCGAGATCGGGGCGCGGGCCTTCGCCGCCGGCGTCGAGCTGCACGAGCTGCGCCCGCACAGCAGCGGCCTGGAGGAGATCTACTTCCAGCTCACCGCCGGCCAGGAGCAGTACGCCGCGCCCGTCCCCGGCACCGCGGGGAAGGCCGCACGATGACCGCACTGGTGCGCGCGGAGTGGACCAAGCTGTTCACCACCCGCTTCTGGATCGGCCTGCTGATCGGCGGGGCCCTCATGACCGCCGGCTTCTCGGTGCTCTTCACGGTCCTGGCCGGAGTGGAGGAGGAGGGCCAGCAGGCCCTGCCGGAGATCGGCACTCCCGCCTACGAAGAGCTGGCCCTCTCCGTCGCGGTCCAGGCGAACGTCTTCCTGCTCATCCTCGGGATCATCGGGATGACCCAGGAGTTCCGGCACAAGACCGCCGTCCCGACCTTCCTCACCACCCCGTCCCGCGGACGGGTGGTGGGCGCCAAGCTGCTCGCCTACGCCGCGGTCGCGGTGCCGTTCGCGCTGCTGCTCCTCGCGGTCAACGTCGGCGTCGTGCTGGTCGCCGCCGGAGCCCGCGGGAACGCCCCCTCGCTGACCGGCGACAACCTGCAGACGGTGATCTCGTCCGGGCTGGTCCTGGTGCTGTTCGCCGTGATCGGCGTGGGCGTCGGGGCGCTGGTCCGCAACCAGGTGGGGGCGATCGTCGGCGCGCTGGTCTACCTCTTCGTCATCGAGCCGATCGCGGCCCTGGTGGGGGCGATCCAGGTCGTCTACAAGTGGCTGCCGGGTGGCGCGATCCAGGCCGTCACCTCCGACTTCCAGGCGCCGGACGTCCTGGAACCGTGGCAGGGGGCCGTCGTCCTGCTCGGTTACGGTCTTCTCGCCGCATTGCTGGGAACGCTCCTCGCCGTCCGCCGCGACGTCGGCTGACCCGCACCGCCCCCGCTCCGGTCGAACCAACGCGCCGGACACCCGGAAATCGGAGAACGGAGTCCGCGTGACCACTCGCATGACCGTGCAGCGACTCGGCCGGCTGATCGCCGACGGCGAGGCCGAGGCCGTCCGGTCGGCCGTCGCCGACGCCCCTCGGCTGCTGTCGGGCACCGTCGAGCGCGAGGGGCAGGACGGCTGGACGCCCCTGCACCTCGCCGTCGCCACGGGCCGGTCCGACGTCGTCGACGTCCTCGTGTCGGCCGGCGCGGACCTGTCCACCCGGACGGAGCACCACCGCACCCCGCTGCACGTGGCCCTGGAGCACGCGCCGGACCTGGTGCCGGTGCTGGTGGCCCACGGCGCCGCGGTGGACGCCCCGAGTGCTGCGTACCTGGACGACGTCGACACCCTGCGCGCCGAGCTGGACGGCGGCGCGCCCCTCACCGACCCGACCACCGGCGTCGACCTGCTCTCCTGGGCGGCCTTCGGTGGCGCGGCCGGAACGGCCCGCCTGCTGCTCGACCGGGGCGCGGACGCCGACGGCGGCGCGCTGCACGCCGCGACCAGGGCCGGGCACCTGGAGCTGGTCCGCCTGCTCCTCGACGCCGGGGCCGCTGTCGACGGCCGGGACGCCGACACCGGCCGCACCCCGCTGCACTCGGCCGTCGCCGAGGCTCCGGCCGACTCCGCGCCCGACATCGTGGGCCTGCTGCTGGACTCGGGAGCCGACGTCGACGCCACCACCCACGACGGCGCGAGCGCGCTGGACATCAGCCGGGTCTCCGCCGCCCGGCACCGCTCCGCCGGTGAGGACGCCGCGACCGGCAGCGACGCGCTGGTCGAGCTGCTGGTCGCCCGCGGCGCCACTCACTGAGCAGCGGGCACCGACCCCGAGGCGGGGAAAAGCACGCGGGTCCTTGTCCGCACCCGGACGACCGCCGCTCACGGGCGTAGAGTCGACACCCGGTTCAGCGATGCCCCTCAGACGCAGCCCCAAGACGAAGAAGGCACTCGACCCCGTGTCAAGCGTGAGTTCATCCAAGTCCTCGTCCGCCTCGCCTCAGGTCGCCGGGTTCGGCACCAACGAGTGGCTGGTCGAGGAGATGTACCAGCAGTACCTCGCCGACCCGTCCAGCGTCGATCAGGCCTGGCACGAGTTCTTCGCCGACTACCGGCCGGGCAGCCCCGTCGACGGTGGCGAGCGCGAGGACGCAGCCAAGGCCAACGGCAATGCCTCCGCCGCGCGGGCGAAGCCCGCCCAGCAGGCGCCCGCGAAGCCCGCGCCCGCCGAGCAGGCGGCGCCCGCCAAGCCGGCCGCCCCCGCCCAGCCCGACGTCCAGAGCCCGGCCGCCGGGTCCAAGCCTGCGGGGAGCGCGCCCGTGCAGAACTCCAGCCCGGCCCCCGCCGCACCCAAGCCCCCGGTGGGCGCGGGCAAGCAGTCCCCCCTGCGCGGGGCGTCGGCCGCCGTCGTCAAGAACATGAACATGTCGCTGACGGTGCCGACGGCCACGAGCGTGCGGGCCGTGCCGGCGAAGCTCCTCGCCGACAACCGCATCGTCATCAACAACCACCTGGCCCGCGGCCGGGGCGGGAAGATCTCCTTCACCCACCTGATCGGCTACGCGCTGGTCCGGGCGCTGGACGCCTTCCCGAACATGAACAACAGCTACGCCGAGGTCGACGGCAAGCCGGTCCTCGTGACCCCGGAGCACGTCAACTTCGGCCTGGCCATCGACCTGCCGAAGCCCGATGGTTCCCGCTCGCTCGTCGTCGCCTCCATCAAGGGCGCCGAGGAGATGGACTTCGCTCAGTTCTGGGCCGCCTACGAGGACATCATCCGTCGCGCCCGACAGAACAAGCTGACGATGGACGACTTCTCCGGCACCACGATCAGCCTGACCAACCCGGGCACGATCGGCACCAACCACTCGGTGCCGCGGCTGACCGCCGGCCAGGGCGCGATCATCGGCGTGGGTGCCATGGAGTACCCCGCGGAGTTCCAGGGGATGAACCCCGACGCGCTGACCGAGATGGCCGTCTCGAAGATCATCACGCTGACCTCGACCTACGACCACCGGATCATCCAGGGCGCCGAGTCCGGTGACTTCCTGCGCCGGCTGCACTCGCTGCTGCTGGGCCAGGACGGCTTCTACGACGAGGTCTTCCGGTCGCTGCGCATCCCCTACGAGCCGGTGCGCTGGATGCCGGACGTGCGGAGCACGCGCGAGGGCCAGATCGACAAGGAAGCCCGGGTCATCGAGGTCATCGAGGCCTACCGGCGCAACGGCCACCTCATGGCCGACACCGACCCGCTCGAGTTCAAGGTCCGCACCCACCCCGACCTCGACATCCTCCAGCACGGGCTCACCCTGTGGGACCTCGACCGGCAGTTCCCGGTCGGTGGCTTCGCCGGCGAGAAGCTCATGGCCCTGCGCGACATCCTCGGCGTGCTGCGCAACTCCTACTGCCGCACCGTCGGCGTGGAGTACATGCACATCACCGACCCCGAGGAGCGCGACTGGCTCCAGAAGCGCATCGAGGTCAAGCACGAGCAGCCCGACCGCGAGAAGCAGAAGCACGTCCTCGGCCGGCTGAACGCCGCGGAGGCCTTCGAGACCTTCCTGCAGACCAAGTACGTCGGCCAGAAGCGGTTCTCGCTCGAGGGCGGCGAGTCGCTGATCCCGGTGCTCGACGAGGTCCTGCTCGCCGGCACCGACCACGGCCTGGACGAGGTCGCCATCGGCATGCCGCACCGCGGCCGGCTGAACGTCCTGGCCAACGTGCTGGGCAAGAGCTACGCCAAGATCTTCGGCGAGTTCGAGGGCAACATCGACCCCGGCACCGTCCAGGGCTCCGGCGACGTGAAGTACCACCTCGGCGCCACCGGCACCTTCTCCAACCCGTTCAAGCTCGACGCCGAGATCGCCGTCTCGCTGGCCAGCAACCCCTCGCACCTCGAGACGGTCAACCCCGTGCTCGAGGGCGTCGTCCGCGCCAAGCAGGATATGATCGACAAGGGCGAGGAGGGCTTCACCGTCCTCCCGGTGCTGCTGCACGGCGACTCCGCGTTCGCCGGCCAGGGCGTGGTCCAGGAGACGCTGAACCTCTCGCAGCTGCGCGGCTACCGCACCGGCGGCACCGTGCACGTCGTCGTGAACAACCAGGTCGGCTTCACCACCAGCCCGGGGTCGGCGCGGTCGAGCCTGTACTCGACCGACGTCGCGCGGATGGTGAACGCGCCGATCTTCCACGTGAACGGCGACGACCCGGAGGCCTGCGTCCGGGTCGCCCGGCTGGCCGTGGAGTACCGCCAGGCGTTCAAGAAGGACGTCGTCATCGACCTCGTCTGCTACCGCCGCCGCGGGCACAACGAGGGCGACGACCCGTCGATGACCCAGCCGCTGATGTACGACATCATCGACCGCAAGCGCTCGGTCCGGAAGCTGTACACCGAGGCGCTGGTCGGCCGCGGTGACATCACGCTCGAGGAGGCCGAGGAGGCCCTGAAGGACTACCGCGGCCAGTTGGAGCGCGCCTTCGCCGAGACGCACGACGCGCAGGACTCGTCCAAGCCCGAGCCGGTGATGGACCCGCGCACGCCGCAGGAGTCCATGCTCAAGACGGCGATCACGCCCGAGGTGCTCAAGGCCATCGGCGACGCGCACGTCTCCTTCCCGCCGGACTTCACCCCGCACCCGAAGCTGCAGAAGATGCTGGAGCGCCGGGCCGCGATGGTCAGCGAGGGTGGCGTCGACTGGGCGATGGGCGAGCTGCTGGCCTTCGGTTCGCTGCTCATGGAGGGCGTGCCGGTCCGGCTGGCCGGCCAGGACTCCCGCCGCGGCACCTTCGTGCAGCGCCACTCGGTCCTGATCGACCGGGAGAACGGCGCCGAGTACACGCCGCTGGCCAACCTCACCGAGGACCAGGCGAAGTTCTTCGTCTACGACTCGCTGCTGAGCGAGTACGCCGCCGTCGGCTTCGAGTACGGCTACTCGGTGGCCAACCCGAAGGCGCTGGTCCTCTGGGAGGCCCAGTTCGGCGACTTCGTCGACGGCGCCCAGATGGTCATCGACGAGTTCATCAGCTCCGGCGAGGCCAAGTGGGGCCAGCGCTCCGGCGTCGTCCTGCTGCTGCCGCACGGCATGGAGGGGCAGGGCCCCGACCACTCCAGCGGGCGGCCCGAGCGGTTCCTGCAGCTGTGCGCCGAGAACAACATGACGGTCGCCAACTGCACCACGCCCGGCAACTACTTCCACCTGCTGCGTCGTCAGGCGCTGTCGGACGTGCACCGGCCGCTGGTCGTGTTCACACCCAAGTCGCTGCTGCGGGCCAAGGCCGCGGTCAGCGCGGTGGAGGACTTCACCGAGCAGAGCTTCCGTCCGGTGCTGTCCGACACCGGTGTCGGCGGCGAGCCGCTGGACGCCTCCGCCGTGAAGCGGGTGCTGCTCTGCAGCGGCAAGGTTGCCTACGACCTCATGGCGCAGCGGGAGTCCGAGGGCATCGCCGACACGGCGGTCGTCCGCGTCGAGCAGCTCTACCCGCTGCCGGCCGAGCAGATCCGGGCCGAGCTGGAGCGCTACCCGAACGCCTCGGACGTCGTCTGGGTGCAGGAGGAGGCGGCGAACATGGGCGCCTGGCAGTTCATGGCCGTCAACCTGCCCGAGGAGCTGCCCGAGGGCCGGAAGCTGCGGCGGGTCAGCCGTCGGGCGTCGGCCAGCCCGGCCGTCGGTTCGGCGAAGGTGCACGAGGTCGAGCAGCGCAAGCTGGTCGCCGAGGCCTTCGCGACCTCCTGAGCCGCCGATGTACTTCACCGATCGAGGACTCGAGGAGCTGGCCGGCCGGCGGGGCGAGGAGCAGGTGACCCTCGCCTGGCTGGCCGACCAGATGCAGGCGTTCGTCGACCAGCACCCCGACTTCGAGGTGCCCGTCGAGCGGCTGGCCACCTGGCTGGCTCGCGGCGGCACGGACGACGACGACCTCGACGATTGAAGGACCCCGCCCTCCCCGCCCCTCGCAGGCTCGGGGCGGGGCCCTGGGCGGGGCCGTTCCAGTGAGCTCCGGGCTGCCGCTGGCGCGGGTCGCGGTACGTCCGGACCTCCGCGCGCCGGACGGCTGGTTCTGGGACCTGCCCGCGATCGCGCAGCTGCGCACCGGTGGGCTGGAGCTGGCGCCGGTGACGGTGCTGGTGGGCGAGAACGGCAGCGGCAAGTCCACGCTGGTGGAGGCGGTCGCACGCGCCTGGCAGCGGTCGCTGACCGCTGCGGTGAAGCACTGGGGTCCGCTCCCCTCCCCCGACGAGTCGGAGCTGTGGGGCGAGCTGGAGCTGCACGGCGAGTACCCGCGCCCGCAGGGCGGGGCTTTCCTGCGCGCGGAGGCGATGCACGGCCACTTCAGCTCGCTCGACGAGGGAGCTGACGGCGTCCGGGCCTTCGGTGGCCCGCTGAACGCCCGGTCGCACGGCGAGGGCTTCCTCGCCTTCCTCGAGGAGCGCACGACCGAGCGCGGCCTGTGGGTGCTCGACGAGCCGGAGTCGGCGCTGTCGTTCCGGTCCTCGCTGCGCCTGCTCGCGCTGCTCGACGGGGTCGTCGCCGCGGGGTCACAGGTCCTGCTGGCCACCCACTCCCCGCTGTTGGCCGCCCTGCCGGGCGCGCTGGTGTACGAGCTGGACGGCGACGGCTGCACGCCGCGCGAGTGGTCGGAGCTCGACCTGGTCCAGGACTGGCGCGCCTTCCTCGACGACCCCGAGCGGTTGCTGCACCACCTGCTCGACGACTGACCAGCGCGCCTCCGCACGATGCCGTGCGCGCGGCGCGACCCTCAGTACATGCTCGGCCACACGCACGCGCTCTCCGGTCTTGCCGTCGGCGCCGCCACCCTGCCCTGGGCACCGGTGCACGGCGCCGTCGCCCAAGGGGCCTGGATCGCCGCAGTAGGCGGCTTCGCGATGCTGCCGGACCTCGACCACCGGGGCTCCACGGTCTCCGACATGTGGGGCCCGGTGACCGACGTGCCCTCAGGCGGCATTGGCGCGATCACCGGCGGGCACCGCTGGGGCACCCACGACGCGATCCTGGCGCCACTGGCCTTCGGTGCGCTGGCAGTCCTGGCCGCAGAGACCTTCTGGTCGAGCCTGCTGGTGCTGGCCCTGGCCATCGGGCTGGCCCTGCACGCGCTGCACTTCGTGATTCCGGGGCGTGCGGAGACGACGATCCTGGGCAACCTGGTGCTCTCCTGGGGCGGCGCCTGGCTGCTGCTCACGCACATGCCGAACCCGGCGTGGCTGCCGTATGCCGTGGCCGCCGGCGTCCTCACCCACATCCTCGGGGATGCGCTCACCACCGCCGGCGTCCCCGTGCCGGTCATTTGGCTGCTCAACCGCGGGCGGATCACGTTGTCGCCGCTGCGCACCGGTACCGGCCTGGAGAAGGCGGTGCTGGTGCCCGCGTTCGGCATCGCCACGTTCTACTTCGCCTACGCCAACACCGGGCTGCATCTGACCGTCGACCCGATCGTGGCCGGACTGCTCAGCTCGGGCTGACGGCGAAAAGCGTTCGCCGTCCCCGGCCGCGGCCCGCAGACTCAGCGGTGTGGAAAGACTGTCCGACAAGCTCCTGAACTGGGCCAGCATTCTCGACGACGAGACCCTGCGGCAGGCCGAGCGCACTGCCACGCTGCCCTTCATCCGCCCGCACGTGGCGCTCATGCCCGACGCGCACCTCGGCAAGGGCGCGACCGTCGGCTCGGTGCTGCCGACCGAGCGCGCGATCATCCCGGCCGCCGTCGGGGTCGACATCGGCTGCGGCATGATCGCCGTCCGCACGCCGTGGACCGTCGAGGAGGTCCGCGGTCGCGGGTCGCTGGCGCCGCTGCGCGGTGACATCGAGCGGAACGTGCCGCTCTCGGCCGGCCGGTACAACAAGAAGCTCACCGAGACCGCCCGCCGGCGGGTCGAGGAGCTGGAGGCCAAGGCCGAGGAGCTCGGACCGAAGGTGCTCGGCTCGGTCACGCAGACGGCCGGGAACTGGACGATGCAGCTGGGCAGCCTCGGGTCGGGGAATCACTTCATCGAGGTGACCGCCGACGAGCAGCAGCGGGTCTGGCTGTTCCTGCACTCCGGGAGCCGGGGCGTGGGCAACAAGATCGCCCAGAAGCACATCGCGATCGCCCAGCAGCGGGCTCGGGACGAGAACCTCGACCTCCCCGACCGGGACCTCGCCTGGCTCGAGGAGGGCACGCCGGAGTTCGACCGGTACATCGCCGAGCTGCGGTGGGCGCAGCACTTCGCCCTGCTCAACCGCGAGGAGATGATGGACCGGGTGGCCGACGCGCTGGCGGTGCACATGCGCGCCGACAGCACGCCCGAACTCGAGCGGATCAACGCTCACCACAACTTCACCCAGCAGGAGCGGCACGACGGCGTGGACCTGTGGGTCTCCCGCAAGGGCGCCATCGAGGCGCGGAAGGGGCAGGCAGGCCTCATCCCCGGCTCGATGGGGACGGCCAGCTACGTGGTGGTCGGCCTGGGGAACCCGGAGTCGCTGAACAGCTCACCGCACGGTGCGGGCCGGGTCTTCTCCCGGACGAAGGCCCGCAAGACCTTCACCCGCGCCCAGCTGGAGAAGGCGATGACCGGCATCGAGTGGCGGCACAGCGACGCCTTCCTCGACGAGATCCCCGCGGCCTACAAGGACGTGGACGTCGTCATGAAGGACGCCGCGGACCTGGTGGAGATCCGGCACACGCTTCGCCAGCTGGTGAACGTCAAGGGCGACTGAGTCGCCGGGTGCCCGGCCGCAGTTCCGGCCGGGCACCTGCGACGTCAGCGGGTGATGCCCTGCTCGCGGGCGCAGGCGGCGACGGCCTCGGCGACCGCAGTGGCCACGCGCCGGTCCAGCGGGCTGGGCACGATGTAGTCCGCCCGCAGGTCGTCGCCGACGACGTCGGCGATCGCCGTCGCGGCCGCCAGCTTCATCTCCTCGGTGATCTTCGTGGCGCCGGCGTCGATGGCGCCGCGGAAGACGCCGGGGAACGCCAGCACGTTGTTGATCTGGTTCGGCAGGTCGCTGCGCCCCGTGGCGACGACGGCGGCGTACCTGGCGGCCATCTCCGGGTCCACCTCGGGCGTCGGGTTGGCCAGCGAGAAGACGATCGCGTTCGGCGCCATCGAGGCGATCGCCGACTCGGGCACGGACCCGCCGGAGACGCCCAGGTAGACGTCGGCCCCCTCGAGCGCGGACATCATCGTGCCGGCGAACCCGGCGGAGTTGGTGTTCTCCACCAGCCACTGCTTGCTGCCGCTGACCTCGCGGCCCGCGTGCAGGATGCCCTGCGAGTCGGCGACGGAGATGTCACCGACGCCCGCCTCGAGCAGGATCTTCGTGCACGCCACACCAGCGGCGCCGGCGCCGGAGACGACGACCCGGAGGTCGCCGATCTCGCGGCCCACGACCTTGGCGGCGTTGCGCAGCGCGGCCAGCACGACGATCGCCGTCCCGTGCTGGTCGTCGTGCATGACCGGGATGTCGAGCTGCTCGCGCAGCCGGTCCTCGATCTCGAAGCAGCGCGGGGCGCTGATGTCCTCGAGGTTGATGCCACCGAAGGACGGCGCGATCGCCATGACGGTGTCCACGATCTCGTCGACGTCCGTGGTGCTCAGCACGATCGGCACCGAGGAGAGGCCGGCGAACTCGCTGAACAGGCAGGCCTTGCCCTCCATGACCGGCAGCGCCGCGGCCGGGCCGATGTCGCCGAGCCCGAGCACCGCGGTGCCGTCGGAGACGACGGCGACCACGCGCGGGGCCCAGGTGAAGCGGCGGGCCAGGTCGGGCTCGGCGTGGATGGCGCTGGAGACGCGGGCCACGCCCGGCGTGTAGGTGAGCGAGAGGTCCTCGATGGAGGAGATCGGGCGCGTGGAGGCCACAGCGAGCTTGCCGCCCTCGTGCACCGCGAACGCCGGGTCGTCGGCGAAGCGGTCGGGATGCTGCTCGGGCGCCGGATTTCCACTCATGGGCTCAGGAGCGTAGACCGGGCCGGACTGGCGGCTGTCGCTACGGTTCCGTCGTGGAGATCAGCGAGCTCGCCGTGCCCGACAGCTATGTCATCGACCTCGTACCGCACGGTGACACGCGAGGACGTTTCACTGAGTGGTACCGCGCCGATGCCCTTTCCCAGGCAGTGGGACACCCTCTGCCCCTCGCTCAGGCCAACCACAGCGTCTCCGCCCGAGGGGTCCTCCGCGGCGTGCACTTCGCCCTGGTGCCCCCCGGTCAGGCCAAGTACATCTACTGCCCGGCCGGCCGCGTGCTCGACGTGGTCGTCGACGTCCGGGTCGGCTCCCCCACCTTCGGCGTGCACGACTCGGTCGTCCTCGACAGCGACCAGCCGCGCGCGGTCTACCTGTCCGAGGGGCTGGGCCACGCCTTCGTCGCGCTCGACGACCACACCTCCGTCACGTACCTGGTGTCCTCCGGCTACGACCCGACCCGCGAGTTCGGCATCCACCCGATGGACCCCGACCTCGCCCTGCCGTGGCCGACCGACGTCCAGCTGGAGCTGTCGGCGAAGGACCAGGCAGCGCCCACCCTGGCCGAGGCGCGGGAGCAGGGGCTGCTGCCCACGATGGAGCAGTGCGCCGAGCGGTACGCGCAGCTACGGCAGGTCTGACCCGAGGTCCGGACGACCCGGCAGCCGGCCCGGCCGCGGCCACATCCGGCCCACCACGCGGCCGACGACGAGGGCGGGACCGAAGGAGCGGCTGTCGTCGGTGAGCAGGTCGTTGTCGCCCTCCACCCAGTGCCCGCCCTCGACGGCACGAGCGGCCCGCTTCACCACCAGGAGCTCGGGACGCGCCGGGAAGCGCGCGACGACGACGTCGCCGGCACGCACGCGGGCGCCCGCGCGCAGCCGCCGCGCGAGCAGCCGGTCGCCGTCCCGCACGGTCGGGGACATCGACGGGCCGCTGACCCGCACCAGCACCCACGGGGTGGGCAGGCCGGGCGTGCGCTCTCTCGCACTGTCCTCGTGGATCACCGCGAGTAGGGTCGCAGACGACACAACCCCACGAACCCCGGAGGCATCTCCATGCGTCTCACCCGCATGTTCTCCGCCGTGGAGGCCACCGCGCACTGCGACCTCCCCTGCGGCGTGTACGACCCCGCCCAGGCCCGCATCGAAGCCGAGTCGGTCAAGGCCATCCAGGAGAAGTACCAGGCCAGCGACGACGAGGTCTTCAAGATGCGCGCCGTCCTGATCAAGGAGCAGCGCTCCGACCTGGTCAAGCACCACCTGTGGGTGCTGTGGACCGACTACTTCAAGCCCCCGCACTTCGAGAAGTACCCGCACCTGCACGAGCTGTTCAACAAGGCCACCAAGCAGGCCGGTGCCGCCGGCGGCAAGGGCAGCATGGACCCCGCCGAGGGCCAGAAGCTGCTCGACTACATCGCCGAGATCGACAAGATCTTCTGGGAGACCAAGGCAGCCGCCTGAAGAAACACCCCGTCCTCCTCACCCCTCGCACACTCGGGGTGAGCCTCGGGACGGGCCGCGCTGCCGGATCACCCCGTGGGTGGTCCGGCAGCGCCGTCTCGTGAACACCTCCCGCCCCGGCGACGCCGCGTCTGCGCCTAGGGTCTGGCCATGCGCGGCTCGGAGGACTACGTGATCGACGTCGGAGCCCTGCTGCAGAAGGTCGAGGACGCAGCACCCATCGAGGCCGTGCAAGCTGTCTCCGAGGCGCTCGGCGCGATGGTCGAGGCCCGCGGCGTGACGCTGCTGATCGCCGATTTCACCGGCCGGGCCGTCGTCCGGCTGACCTCCGCCGCCGCGGTCGAGGGCGCTCGCGGCCAGGGCGTCGAGCAGGCCGAGACGATCCCGCTGGCAGGCACCGTCTACGAGCAGGTCCTGCGGACGCAGGAGGCCGACGTGCGGGAGTTCGGCGACCGAGCCGTGGTGGTCGTGCCGGTCACCGACCGCGGTGACGTGATCGGCGTCATCGAGCTGGACCTGGCCCGGCGCCCGTCGGCCAAGGAGCTCGCCGACGTCCGCACCGCCGCGCACGCGCTGGCCTACGTCGTCATCGCCGCCCGACGGCACACCGACGTCTTCGAGTGGGGTCAGCGCTCCACCGAGTTCGCTCTGGCCGCCGAGATCCAGCGTCGGCTGCTCCCGGCGACCTACACGTGCGAGGCCGGCCAGTTCACGCTCGCCGGATGGCTGGAGCCGGCCAGCACGGTGGGTGGAGACACCTTCGACTACACGCTGGACCGCGACTGCCTGCAGGTGTCGATCACCGACGCGGTCGGCCACCAGGTGGCCGCCGCGCTCCTCGCCACGTTGCTGGTCGGCGCCCTGCGCAACGGCCGGCGCCGCGGCATGGATCTGGCCGAGCAGGCGACCTACGCCAACGACGCCCTGCTGGAGAACGCCGATCCCGGGCAGTTCGTCACCGGTCAGCTGGTGCGGATCGACCTGCAGACCGGCACCGCGCGGGTCGTCAACGCGGGGCACGTCCTCCCGCTGCGGCTGCGCGACGGCAAGGTGGAGGAGGTCGAGCTGCGGGTCGACCCGCCCTCCGGCGTCGTGCCCGGCAAGTCCTTCGACGTGCAGACGTTCCCGCTGGAGCCCGGCGATCGGGTCATCTTCCTGACCGACGGCATGGAGGAGCGCAACGCCGTCAACCTGGACGTCGCCCAGGCCCTCGCCGACACCGCCGACCTCCACCCGCGGGAGGTCGTGCACGCCCTCGGCCGGGCGGTGCTCGACGAGACCGGCGGCGACCTCCGCGACGACGCCACGATGGTCTGCCTCGACTGGTACGGCGGCCCGCCCCGGGCGCGCGCCACCGAGGAGGGGGCGGACCCCGGGATCGCCTCGGGACCTGCCTGAGCCAGACGACGTCCGGACCGACTCGGGGCGCGGCCGGTACGGTCTGCAGACGATGCGCATCGACCCCGCCGGCTGGCCCTTCATCACCGGACCGCTGGCTCCTGCCGCTCTCCTCGCCGCTGGAGGCCGCGCCACCGGCCGGCGCTGGGCGCGCGCGGCCGCCTGGCCGTTCCTGGGCCTCTCCGCCTACATGGCGTTGTTCTTCCGCGACCCCGACCGCCGCTGCGACTCCACCCCGGCCGGCCCCGACGAGGTCCTCTCCCCCGCCGACGGCGTCGTGATGGTGTCCGGCGAGCCGCAGGAGGGCGTCGCGCCCGAGGGCGACTGGCAGCAGGTGAGCGTCTTCCTGTCGGTCGTCGACGTGCACGTCAACCGCTCCCCCTACCGGGGCGAGGTCGTGGAGAGCTCCTACCGCAAGGGCAGCTTCCTGGCCGCCTACCGCAAGGAGTCCGCGCACCGGAACGAGCGCAGCGAGCTGTGGTTGCGCGACGGCGACCGCACCGTGGTGTTCCGGCAGATCGTCGGCGTGCTGGCCCGCCGGATCGTCACCCGCACCGGCGTCGGGCAGACGCTGGCCACCGGTGAGCGGATGGGCCTGATGAAGTTCGGCTCCCGGATGGACGTGTTCCTGCCACCGGAGTGCGCGATCACCGTGACCAAGGGGCAGCGCGTGCGCGGCGGCGAGACCGTCATCGCCCGCTGGCCCGCCGGCTGAGGAGCATCGGCGTGCCCAGTTCCGCGTCCGGTCAGCGCCCCCCGCAGACCCGCCGCACCGCCACCGTCGAGTTCGTCCGGGGCTCGGTCCGGGGCAGCCGGCGCCGGGCCCTGGCGACCCTGCCCAGCCTCTTCACGCTCGCCAACATGTTCTGCGGATTCTTCGCGATCCTGGTGTCGATCCGGGGCGACCACGATCTCGCCGCCATCCTCATCGGGCTGTCCGTCGTCTTCGACATCACCGACGGCGCCGTCGCCCGGCTGGTCGGCGCGGTGACGCCGTTCGGTCTTCAGTTCGACTCGCTCGCCGACCTCGTCTCGTTCGGGCTGGCGCCCGCGCTCCTGGCCTTCACGCTGTTCTCCGAGGGCAAGGACGGCTGGGATCCCCTGGGCTGGGTCGTCTGCTTCCTGTGGGTGGCCTGCGCGGCGATCCGGCTGGCGCGGTTCAACACCACGATCGACCCGACGGCGGACAAGCGGTACTTCATCGGCATGCCCAGCCCGGGCGCCGCCGGCGTCGTCCTGGCGTCGGTCTTCGCCTTCGGTGACGACATGCAGGGCCGCGACCGGCTCTGGGTGCTGCTGATCGTCGCCGTCCCCGCGCTGCTGATGGTCAGCACGGTCCGCTTCCGCTCGTTCCGTTCGCTGGTGAGCCCCAAGAGCGGCCGCCCCTACGGCCTCGTCGCGGGGGCGGTGCTGCTGGTGATCGGGTTCGCGATCGCCCCCGTCGTCACCGGCTGCGTGCTCGCCTACGGCTACCTCTTCGCGCCCGTGCTGGTGCCGGTGTTCGCGCCGCTGGCGAAGCTGGTGCCGGCCCGCCTCCGGGAGGCCCTGTCATGACCGTCCGCGCCATCCGGCCCCAGGACGTGCCCGCCGTCGTCGGCCTGGTGCGCGAGCTCGCCGACCACCAGAAGGCGTCGCCGCACGAGGTGCGCCTGACCGAGCAGCAGCTCACCGACAGCCTCTTCGGCGACGCCCCCGCCCTCTTCGGGCACGTCGCCGAGCTCGACGGCGAGGTCGTCGGCATCGCGCTGTGGTTCCTCAACTTCTCCACCTGGCGCGGCACCCACGGCATCTACCTCGAGGACCTCTACGTCCAGCCGCAGCACCGCGGCCGCGGCCTGGGCCGGGCCCTGCTCGGCGCGCTCGCCGGCGTCTGCGTCGAACGCGGCTACTCCCGGCTGGAGTGGTCGGTCCTGGACTGGAACACGCCGTCGATCGAGTTCTACGAGGCGGCGGGTGCGGTCCCGATGAAGGGGTCGACGGTCTTCCGTCTGACGGATGACGCGCTGGCGAACTTCTCGGTGCCCCGCTGAGTGCGCGCCGCGCAACCCCGATCCGGCACTAGCGTGGACGCCGTGACCACCGAGCGCGGGCCGATCGAGTGCTGGCTCACCGACATGGACGGCGTCCTGGTCCACGAGGGCCACGCCCTCCCGGGCGCCAAGGAGTTCCTGGACCGGCTCGTCGAGCGCCGCCGCCGGTTCCTGGTGCTGACCAACAATTCGATCTTCACCCCGCGGGACCTCGCCGCCCGGCTCGCCCGCGGCGGCCTGCAGGTCCCCGAGGAGGCGATCTTCACCTCCGCCCTGGCGACGGCGGACTTCCTCAGCTCGCAGCTGCCCGGGGGCTCCGCCTATGTCATCGGCGAGGCGGGCCTGACGACGGCGCTGTACGAGGCCGGCTACACGCTCACCGACACCGACCCGGACTACGTCGTCCTCGGCGAGACCCGCACCTACTCGTTCGAGGCCATCACGCGGGCGATCCGGCTCGTGGGCAACGGCGCCCGGTTCATCGCGACCAACCCGGACGTCACCGGCCCGTCGAACGAGGGCCCGCTGCCGGCCACGGGCTCGGTCGCGGCGATGATCACCGCGGCGACCGGCGCGAAGCCCTACTTCGTCGGCAAGCCGAACCCGATGATGTTCCGCAGCGCGATGAACCGGATCGAGGCGCACTCCGAGTCCACGATCATGGTGGGCGACCGGATGGACACCGACGTCGTCGCCGGCATCGAGGCAGGTCTTGAGACAGTGCTGGTGCTGTCCGGGTCCACCGCGGCCGACGAGGTCAGCCGCTTCCCGTTCCGGCCGAGCCGGGTGCTGGACTCGATCGCCGACGTCATCGACCTGATCTGAGCCCTGCCACCTCAGCGGTCGACGTAGGCCAACCGGGACTCGGGCGTCGCCAGCAGGTAGAGCACCGCCACCACGAGGGCCAGGATCGGCAGGCCGATCAGCGGCATCTGGGCCGAGAACGCGAACGTGAAGCCGACCAGCGCGAGGCACAGCTGGAACGCGATCACCGGGCCGCGGGCCCAGCCCGCCACCCGCCGGAGGCCCAGCGCGCCGGCACCGAGGACGGCGGCGGCGAGCGAGGCGAGCACGACCTCCGCCAGGGCGCGCGCGATGCTGTCGGCGTTGCCGGTCAGGGTCAGGTAGAGCAGGACCAGAGCGCCGAGGGCGAAGGCGGCGGCCTCGACGGCGACCGCGAGGGCGGCCCGGCGGAGCGACGGCGGCGCCTCGGGCCCCGAGCGCGGGGGCCGGGGCGCGGGCTCGGCGGCGGCGGCGCCGAACAGCCGGTCGGCCAGCCGGCGAGGCGGCTGGGACGGCGCACTCCGGTCCTCGGTCACGGCCCGAGATTACGCGGCGGTCCTCGCTGGCAGGTCCGCGCTCAGTAGCCTGGCGGTATGCGCGCGCTCGTGGTGGTCAACCCGGCGGCGACCACCACCTCCGCGAAGATGCGGGACGTCCTGGTCGGCGCCCTCGCCAGCGAGCTCAAGCTCGACATCGCCGAGACCGAGCACCGGGGCCATGCCCGTGAGCTCGGTGCCCGCGCCGCCGCCGACGGCGTCGACGTGGTGGTCTCCGTCGGCGGCGACGGTACCGTGAACGAGCTGGTCAACGGCCTGCTCGAGGGCGGGCCCCGTCCGGGGCTGCCCACGCTCGCGGTCGTGCCCGGAGGCTCGACGAACGTCTTCTCCCGGGCCCTGGGGCGCTCCCGCGACCCGGTGGAGGCGACTGCGGAGATCATCGCCTCGCTGCGCGCCGGCCGGACGCGTCCGGTCTCGCTCGGCACGATCACCGCCACGGGCACCAGCACGGCCGCCGTCACCGGGGTGGCCCCGGGAGCGGCCGAGGCGGTCGCCGAGGCCGACGCGGACCGGGCGGACGGCGACTGGACCGCGCCCCGCTGGTTCGTCTTCGCCGCCGGCTTCGGGTTCGACGCCGAGGTGATCGCCCGCGTGGAGGCCCGCCGGGCGCAGGGCCGGAAGTCGACCGGCGCCCTCTACGTGCGGGAGGCCACCAAGACGTTCCTGTTCGGCCGCGACCGCCGACGTCCGGCCATGACGCTGCAGGTGCCCGGAGAGCCGGCGGTCGAGGAGCTGTTCCTCTGCCTGGTCTCCAACGTCAGCCCCTGGACCTACCTGGGCGACCGGCCGGTGAACCCGACTCCCCAGGCCTCGTTCGACACCGGCCTGGACGTCTTCGCGCTCGGCCGCACCAGCACCAGCCGGATGCTGCGGGCGCTGCGCCAGACGATGTCCCCCGAGCCCGATCTGCGGGGCAAGGGGCTGCACCGCTGGCACGACCTGCCCTCGCTGTCGCTGACCGCCGCACGGCCCCAGGGCTGGCAGGTCGACGGCGAGCACCTCGGGACGGCGACCGGCGTGCGCATCACGGACGTCCCGGCCGCCCTGCGCGTCGTGGCCTGAGCACGCCCTCGAGCGTCACGTCGGCGCGGTCCCTCCGCCGAGTGGCGGGCCTATCACGCTCGTGGTGAGGTTGCTCACGCGGGGGTCCGGGGTGGGGTTGATTCCCTTGACTTGCGACTTTCCCGTGAAAACATCGCTGGAGGAACGCAACCTGCCAGTAACACAGCAGGCAGTCGCTGCCGCCAAGGCGCTGGGTAACCGGTGTCGGCCCGGCGAGGCGGACCACGCAAGCGACTGAAGCAACCCCAACCGTAGACGACATCGAGGAGTACGAAGCCATGGACTGGCGCCACCGCGCGCTCTGCCGGGACGAGGATCCGGAGCTGTTCTTCCCGATCGGGACGACCGGCCCGGCAATCGGCCAGATCGAGCAGGCCAAGGCCGTGTGCCAGCGCTGCCCGGTGGTGCAGTCGTGCCTGGACTGGGCTCTCCGCTCGGGCCAGGACTCCGGCGTCTGGGGCGGTCTCTCCGAGGACGAGCGACGCGCGCTGAAGCGCCGTCAGGCTCGCACCCGGGTCCGCACCGCCTGACATCCGGCACGACGGGGCGCCGGGAAACTTCCGGCGCCCACCGCACCACAGCGATCGCACTGACCGCCTCGAGGCCGGTCCGGGAACTCCCGGGCCGGCCTCGGCGCTTGTCCCGGGTCTAGCGGCGCGGCAGACCCGCCCCCGGCAGCGCGAGCACGACCTCGGTTCCCTGCGCACCCTCCGGTGAGCCCATCGCGAGCGTGCCGCCGAGTTCGCTGGTCACCAGGGTGCGCACGATCTGCAGCCCCAGCCCGTCGCTGGCCGCCGGATCGAAGTCCTGGGGCAGTCCGCGGCCGTCGTCGCGCACGCGCACGACCAGGTCGTCGCCGGTGCGCTCGGCGACCAGCTCGATGACGCCGGGCTCACCGTCGGCGAACGCGTGCTCCGCGGCGTTGTGCAGGAGCTCGGTCACCGCCAGCACCAGCGGGGTCGCCGCGACCGCGGGCAGCTCACCGAACGAGCCGGTGCGCCGCGTACGGGCGGCCGGTCCGATCGATGTCAGGTCGCCGAGCATGGGCAGCACCTGGTCGAGCACGTCGTCGACGTCGACGACGTCCTCCCGGCTGCCGGCCAGCGTCTCGTGCACCACCGCGATCGAGGCCACCCGGCGCACCGACTCCTCCAGGGCCGCCCGGGCCGCGGGCTCGGTCATCCGCCGGGCCTGCAGCCGCAGCAGGGCCGCGACCGTCTGCAGGTTGTTCTTCACGCGATGGTGGATCTCGCGGATCGTCGCGTCCTTGGTCAGCAGCGCCCTGTCCCTGCGCCGCACGTCGGTGACGTCCCGGACCAGCACCAGGGCGCCGGGCTGGCCGTCGGGCCCCAGCAGCGGCAGCGCCCGCAGCAGCAGCGTGGCGCTGGCCGCCTCGACGTCGATCGGGTCGGGATACCGGCCCGCCACGGCGGCGGAGACGGCCGCCGCGGCCGCTTCCCCCGACACCCGGTCGGTCACGGCCCGGCAGGTGACGTCGGCGAGCGGCGCACCCGCGAGGTCGGAGGTCACGCCGATCCGCCGGTAGGCCGAGACGGCGTTGGGGCTGGCGTACGTGACCGCGCCGGCGGCATCGAGCCGCAGCAGGCCGTCGCCCACCCGCGGCCCCATCTCGGCGTCCTGCAGCTTCGCGGGCGGGAAGGAGCCGGCGGAGATCATCAGGCAGAGGTCGGCGGCGATGTCGAGGTAGGTGAGCTCCAGCGTCGACGGCGAGCGGGTGACCGCCAGGTTGGTGTCCTTGGCCAGGACGGCGATCACGGTGCCCTCGTGCCGCACCGGGATGACCTCGCGGCGTCGCGGCACGAGCCCCGTCCAGTCCGGCTCCCCCTCGGTGACCGGCCGGCCGTCCCGGTAGGCGACGGTGAAGGGCTGCGCCTCGGCGCCGGCGACCTCCTCGCCGACCATGTCCTCGGGCCGGCTCGTCGACGCGGTCAGCGGCCGCACCTGGGCCACGCACCACCAGGCGCCGGAGTCCAGCGGCACCCACAGCGTGAGGTCGGCGAAGGAGAGGTCGGCCAGCAGTTGCCAGTCGGCGACCAGCCGCCGTGCGTGGTCGACCTGGGCCGGGTTGGACGCCGTGCCGCGCGTGAGGCGCTCGGAGAGGCTGCTCATGGTGCCGAGGAGCCTACGTAGGCTCCTCGACGTGGTGTCCGTACCCGCCCTGCGCATCGAGGCGGCGACCCCTGAGGACTTCGACCGCATCGCCGAGCTCACGGTGACCACCTACGTGGACGGCGGGCTGGTCTCCGACGGCTACGCCGTGGAGCTCGCCGACGTCCCCGGCCGCTCGACGCGCGCCGAACTGCTGGTGGCGCGCGACGACCACGGCGTCGTCGGCAGCGTGGCCCTGGTGCTCGAGGGCGACTTCGGCGAGGTGACCGAGTCCGACGACGAGGCCGGCTTCCGGATGCTCGTGGTGGACCCCTCTGCCCAGGGACGCGGGATCGGAGTCGCGCTCGTGCAGGAGTGCCTGGCGCGCGCGAAGGCTGCCGGGAAGCGACGCGTGGTCATCTCCACCGGAACCCGCATGACCGCCGCCCAGCGGCTCTACCAGCGGCTGGGCTTCGTCCGGCTCCCGGAACGGGACTGGACGCCGGTGCCCGGCGTGGACCTACTGGTCTACGCCCGAGAGCTCGACTGAGCCCGCCGCCGTCAGGCGGCGGCGACGGTGGCGATGAGGTCGCCCTCCTGGAGGACCTCCCCCTCCACCACGTGCATCTCCTGCACGGTCCCCGCGTGCTCGGTCAGCACCGGGATCTCCATCTTCATGGACTCGAGGATCACCAGCGTGTCCCCTGCGGACACCTGCGTCCCCGGTGCCACGAGCACCTTCCAGACGCTGGAGACCATCTCCGCGTGGATCTCCTCGACCGCCACCGCGACCTCCTGCTCACACCGTCTGCGAGCCCTCATCCAAGCACGCGGACGGCCGTCAGCTGCGTGGCAGCGCCTGGTCTGCGGCGAGTCGCCCCAGCACCGCGCACACCTCCGCGCCGTCGTGCGGCACCCCTGCGTCAGGCAGGCCGGACAGCACCTGGCTCGCCGCGCGCGCAGCGGTCGCCGTATCGGCGGCCCCGGCGCTCACGGTGGCCAGCAGGGCGTCGTACCAGCCGTCCAGCCGGTCCCCGGGGTCGTAGCCGGTGACCGCGACCAGGTCCACGTCCGGAGAGGGCGCCGGGGTCCGGCCCGAGCCGGGCAGCCGGCCGGTGATCCGGCCGGCGGTGCCGGGCGGGAGGGTCGACCGCAGCTGGACGGCGACGGCGGAGCGCGGCTCGTGCCCGGCGGCGGCCGCAGCGGTGTCCCGCGGGCCGGCGGCGCTGCGCAGCGCGAGCTCCACGGCGTCGACCCCGTGCACACGCTCGAGCACGGCCATGTCCAGGGAGAAGCCGGCGGCGACCTCGGCGAGTTCGCCGTCCGGCGAGATGCCCACGGTCACCAGACCGCGCCACCCGAGCTCCGGCAGCCTGCGCGCAGCGGCCGGCAGCTGCTCGGGGACATCCGGGGTCCACGACACGCGGGCGATCCCCGCCGCCCGGTCGCGGGCCACCGGCGTGGTGAAGCGCAGCCCCTCGGCGGTCACCCACGCCAGGAAGCCGCGCTCGCTGGCCGGCTCGACGCCGTCGCCACCCAGCCGTTCGAGCACCTCGGGATCCGGGCCGATCCAGCGCAGGCCGGCGGCGAGCACCGCCGAGGCCAGCCGCGCGTTCCCCGCCAGTGCCGGCGGGACCGGGAGCACCGCCTCGACCCCGGTCCGCCGGGCGGCCTCGACGATGCGGTCGACGGCCAGGTAGCTCTCCGCGGCCGGCGCCGGTCCCAGGAGGACGGCGTCGTCGGCCAGCCGCACGTGCCGGGCGGAGCGCTCGGACTCGCTGTGCACCGCCACGGCCTTCACGCCGAGCCGTTCGCACGCGGCGACCGCGGCACAGCCGGCCGGCCCTCGTCCCGCGACCAGAACGCTCTCGATCTCCAGCTGCGGCACTGCGATTTCCTCCTGCGTTCCCCTGCCCGGCGAAGTCGCCGGGTTCCCCGTGAGAGGCTTGTCGCGTCAGCTTGGCGGGTTCGGCGACGCCGCGCACGATACGTGTGCCGCATCTCGACCCCGCGAGAACCAGGGCCGCCCGGCCCACCTGCACCGGAAGAGGAGGGCAGCGATGTCCAAGCGTGGACGCAAGCGTCGCAGCCGCAAGGGGAGCAAGGCCAACCACGGCAAGCGCCCCAACGCCTGACGGCCGCAGAAGCGCCCCACCTCCGCACACGCGGAGATGGGGCGCTTCTTCGTCTTCCGGGGCGGTTCCGGCTGCTACTCGGCGGTGCGCTCGATCGTGACGCGCTCGACGCTGATCTGCGTGCCGTCCTCCTCGAAGGACACGCTGGTCAGCTGCATCTTGATCCTGTCGCGCAGACCCGACGGCGGCTTGTCACCACCGCAGCGGCGGCGCACCAGCGCCTTGAACTCCTGCTCGATGCCGAACTCGCGCAGACACGAGGAACAGTCCTCGAGGTGCTCGGCGATCACCGCCCGGCGGTCGTCGTTCGTCTCGTTGTCGAGGAACTCGAAGACGTGCGTCAGGACGTCGTCGCACGAGTTGATCTCGATCGGCTCACCGGCACGCGCAGCGTCGTCGCTCATCACTTGCTCGCTTCCTCACCGGCACCGGCACGGACGAAGCCGCGCTCGCGGGCGTAGTCGGCCAGCAGCTTCTGCAGGCCCCGCCTCCCGCGGTGCAGCCGGGACATCACCGTGCCGATGGGCGTGCCCATGATCTCGGCGATCTCCTTGTAGGCGAAGCCCTCGACGTCGGCCAGGTAGACCGCCAGGCGGAAGTCCTCGGGCAGCTGCTGCAGGGCCTCCTTGATGTCGGAGTCCGGCAGGTGGTCCAGCGCCTCGATCTCGGCCGACCGCAGGCCGGTGGAGCTGTGCTCCTCGGCGGCGTACAGCTGCCAGTCCTGCACCTGCTCGGTGGGGTACTGCTGCGGCTGCCGCTGCTTCTTGCGGTAGCTGTTGATGTAGGTGTTCGTCAGGATCCGGTACAGCCAGGCCTTGAGGTTGGTCCCCTCGGCGAACTGGTGGAACGCGGAGTAGGCCTTGACGAACGTCTCCTGGACCAGGTCCTCGGCGTCGGCCGGGTTGCGGGTCATCCGCAGGGCCGCCGGGTACAGCTGGTCGAGGAAGGGCAGCGCGTCACGCTCGAACCGGGCGTCGCGCTCGGCACGGGTCTCGGCGACCTCGGTCCGGCTGCCGCCTTCACGGGCCTCGGGCACCTCTACGGGTGCGGCCACGGGCAGCTGGCCAGGGTTCTCGACCGCGGACTCTTCAGGCACCGACCGTCCTCTCTGAGGCCCCCGGACGCGGGGCGCCACATCGGTCGATCCTAGCCGCGCGGCGTCGGGGCGGCCCGGGGGACGCCGGTGCGCGACCCTCGGACGGGTGCTGGAGACGGTGCTGCTCACGGCCGGTGCAACGGCACCCCCCGCCGGACGCATTCCCCGGTCGGCAGATATCGCTACAGTCCCGCGCCGTGGCGGCGACCCCGGCGGTGCGGATCCTGGAGCAGGCGAAGGTGCCGCACGTGCTGCACCCCTACGACCCGGAGCACCCCTCCGACCAGGGACACGGCGAGGCCGCGGTGGCCGCACTGGGCGCCGATCCGCGGCAGGTGTTCAAGACCCTGGTGGCACGCGTGGACGGGGCGCTGACGGTGGCGGTGGTCCCGGTCAGCGGCACCCTCGACCTCAAGGCGCTCGCCGCGGCGGCGGGCGGACGGAAGGCCGCCATGGCCGATCCGGTCGACGCCGAACGGGCCACCGGGTACGTGCTGGGCGGGATCAGCCCGCTAGGCCAGAAGAAGTCGCTGCCCACGGTCGTCGACTCCTCTGCACTGGAGTTCGCCACGGTCATGGTCAGCGCCGGCAAGCGGGGGCTGCAGCTGGAGCTGGCCCCGGGCGAGCTGGTGCGGCTCACCCGCGCCCGCACCGCACCGATCGGCCGCTAGGGCTGGCCGTAAGGGGTCAGCAGCTGGTCGACCGGCGCGAAGTCGTCGGTCAGGACGTCGGCGTCGCCGACGAACCGGTCGAGCCCCTCCCTCTCGGCGACCTGCCACGCCAGGTCCTGATCCCGCAGCGCCTCGGCGATCGCGTCGACCGGCAGCGGGCTCCGCGAGGCCACCGCCACCAGGTTCCCGCCGTCCTCCCCCGCCAGCACCGGTGCGCGCGCCAGCAGGGCCACGTGCCCGAACACCTCCCGCATCGTCGCCAGCTCCGCGCGGACGAAGGCCAGCGGCGGGTGGTCGATGAGGTTGACCGCGTAGACGCCGTCGTCGGTCAGCGACCGGTCGACCAGCTCGAGGGCCTCCCGGGTGGTCAGCTGCCAGGGCACCGACAGCCCGCCGAACGCATCGCCCACGACGAGGTTCCGCTCCCCCGCCGACTCCTCGGCCAGGCCGACGCGACCGTCGGCGACCCGCACCTGCAGCTCGTCCGACGTCTCCAGGCCGAGCTGCTCGCGGTCCATCGCGACGACCCCGGGATCGACCTCGATCACCAGGCTGCGAGTGCCCGGTCGCACCTCCGCCAGGTACCGGGGCACCGTCAGCCCCCCGCCGCCGACGTGCAGCGCGGAGATCGGCTCGCCCGCGGGGAACGCCGCGTCGGTGACCGCGGCGACCGCCCGCACGTACTCGAACTCCAGGTGGGTGGGGTCGGCGAGGTCGACGTAGGAGTGCCGCAGGGTGCCGAGCAGCAGCACCCGGCCGGTGTCCCGCTCCGGATCGGCCACCACCCGCGCGCAGTGGTACGCGGTCTCCTCCTCGCAGGGCGTCGGCGCGACGGCGGCGAGCACGCCACCGCCCACCGCGAGCACCAGCAGTCCGACGGGCAGCCGGCCGGCGCCCGGCACCCGCCGCAGCAGCACCGCGACGGCGATGCCGGTGAGTGCGGTGACCGCACCCGTGCCGACGAGGATCACGCTGCTGGGGAGGATCGCGACCAGGACGAAGCCGGTGGCGAAGGTCGCGGCGATGCCGCCGAGCGTGCCGATGCCCGACAGCCGCCCGACGACCGCGCCGGTCTCGTCGAGGCTGGCCAGCTGCAGCTTCACCACCATCGGCGGCACCGCCGAGAGCAGCGCCGCCGGCACGACCACGGCGACCGCGGCCAGCAGCAGGACTCCCCCGGCATCCGCGCCGGAGAGCGCCTCGCCGGTGAAGCGCACCAGCGGCAGCACGGCGACGATCAGCGCGCCCCCGGCGACCATCAGCGGGGCCAGCAGCCGGCGCGGATCGGCCTGGTCGGCCACCGCACCGCCGACCCACGCGCCCAGCGCGATGGCGGCCAGGGCGAAGCCGATCACCGCCGTGCTGGTCTGCACGGTGACGCCGACGTAGGGGGCGATCAGCCTCAGGCCCACGATCTCCAGCACCAGGACGGCGCCGGAGGACAGGAAGGTGATCGCGGCCGCCACCCACGGAGGCAGCGCGGTGCCGCCAGGCGGTGCGGCCTCGTCCCGGACGGCCACGTCAGAAGAGCGCGGGCTGGTCGGCCGGTTCGCTGACCGACTCCGCGCGGGCGGTGAGCTCCGGGCCGTTGACGCGCACGTTGTTCACCGCCGTGCTGACCGGCCGCAGCTCCAGTGCGGCGACGACCTCGGGCGGTGTGGGTTCGACCAGCTCGGTGACGTCCTCCCGAGCCGGATCGAGCCAGTCGGCCCAGCGGTCGGGCGGCAGCACCAGCGGCATCCGGTCGTGGATCTCGGTCAGCGCCCCGGTCGCCGGGGCGGTGACGACGGTGCAGGTGTAGAGCCGGTCCTCTCCCCTGCCCCAGACCTCCCAGAGGCCGGCCATCGCGAGCACCGAACCGTCCTCCGGGGTGATGAAGTACGGCTGCTTCGTGGGTGAGTCCAGGCGCTTGGCCCACTCGTACCAGCCGTCGGCCGGCACCAGGCACCGCCGCGACGCCGCCGCCTTGCGGAAGGCCGGCTTCTCGGTGAGCGACTCGACCCGGGCGTTGAGCATCCGGTTGCCGACCGAGACGTCCTTGGCCCACGAGGGCACCAGGCCCCAGCGGACCGCGCGCAGCTCGCGGTGGCCACCACCGGTGGGCAGCCCCTCGGCGTCCCGCTCCTTGGCGTGCCGCACGACGTAGACGTCCTTGGTCGGCGCCACGTTGTAGTCGGCGGCCAGCGCCGGCTGCCCCTCGGACCGGACCGCCTCGAACTCGAGCGCGAGATCCTCGGGCTTGCGGCTGGCCGCGTAACGACCGCACATCGGCGCCTCCTCAGGGGCACTGGCTGACCGTTCGCACTCTAGGTCGGCCCATCGACACCGGCCGCCGCGCCGGCCCTCGGAACCTCCGCGTACCCCCCGCTGTCGCAACCGGCGCCGAGAGACGAGGATCACCACCGTGACCGTGACGCAGAACCCAGCCACCGACCAGCCGAAGACCGCCAGCGACAGCGCCGCGCGGCGGTACGCGACGGTGAACCCCTTCACCGGCGAGACGGAGAAGGAGTTCGACTTCACCCCGACCGAGGCCGTCGACGGCATCATCGGGCGGGCGCACGCCGCCTACCAGGAGTGGCGACAGCGCTCCGTCGAGGACCGGGCCGCCGTGGTCCGCCGCGCCGCCGAGCTGATGGACGAGCGCATCCACGACCTCGCCGCCCTCACCACCAAGGAGATGGGCAAGCGCACCGAGGAGGCCGTCGGCGAGCTCTTCCTCTGCTCGATGATCCTCAAGTACTACGCGGACAACGGCCCGGCCTTCCTGCAGCCCACGCCCATCCAGCCGCTGTTCGGCGGCGGTGACGCCGTCGTCGAGACCCAGCCGGTCGGTGCCCTGCTGGCCATCGAGCCGTGGAACTACCCCTACTACCAGGTGGTCCGCGTGGCCGGCCCGAACCTGGTGCTCGGCAACACCGTGATCCTCAAGCACGCCGAGATCGTTCCGCAGTGCGCCGAGGCCATCGAGAAGCTCTTCACCGACGCCGGGGCCCCCGAGGGCGTCTTCACCAACACGTTCCTGAAGATCGACGACGTCGAGCAGGTCGTCGCCGACCCGCGCATCGCCGGCGTCACGCTGACCGGCAGCGAGCGCGCGGGCAGCGCGGTCGGTGCGCTCGCCGGCAAGCACCTCAAGAAGTCGGTGCTCGAGCTCGGCGGCAGCGACCCGTTCATCGTCCTCGACGCCGACAACCTGGCGGCGACGGTCAAGGCCGCGACGACCGGCCGGATGCAGAACACCGGCCAGGCCTGCATCGCCGCCAAGCGGATGATCGTCCCGGAGAACGTCTACGACTCCTTCGTGGCCGGCATGCAGCAGGCGTTCGCCACCTTCGCCCCCGGCGACCCGACCGACCCGGCGACGTCGCTGGCGCCGCTGTCCTCGGAGCAGGCCGCCAAGGACCTGCACGCGCAGATCCAGGACGCGATCGACAAGGGCGCCACGGTGCTCGCCGGTGGCGGACGGCCGGACCTGCCCGGCGCCTTCGTCGAGCCGACCCTGCTCGCCGACGTCACCCCGGACATGCGGGCGTACCACGAGGAGCTCTTCGGCCCCGCCGCGGTGATCTACAAGGTCAAGGACGAGGACGAGGCCGTCGAGCTGGCCAACAACACCGTCTACGGCCTGGGCGCCACGGTCATGAGCAGCGACCTCGACCGCGGTCGCGCGGTGGCCGAGCGGATCGAGGCCGGCATGGTCTGGATCAACCAGCCCACCGCCTCCTCCCCCGAGCTGCCCTTCGGCGGGATCAAGCGGTCCGGCTACGGCCGCGAGCTCTCCGAGATGGCGATGTTCGAGTTCGCCAACCGCCGGCTCACCCGCGTGGTGCCGGCGAAGAAGGCCGACAAGCCGCAGGCGGGCTGAACGGGTGCGGCGCGCGACCGGGCAGACTGACTCCGTGCCTGATGTCTGGTCCGCGCCGCACCACCCGGCTCCCGTCGACGCCGTCGTCGGTCTGCCGGGCTCCAAGTCGCTCACCGCACGCGCGCTGATCCTCGCCGCGATCGCCGACGGCCCGAGCCGGCTCGTGCGTCCGCTCCGGGCGCGGGACACCGACCTCATGGCCGGTGCCCTGCGGGCCCTCGGCGTGCGGATCGACGAGGACGGCGCCGACTGGGTGGTGTCCCCCGCGCCGCTGCGCGGGCCGGCCACCGTCGACGCCGGCCTGGCCGGGACGATCCTGCGGTTCCTGCCACCGGTCGCCGCCCTGGCCGACGGCGACGTGACCGTCGACGGCGACCCCCGGCTGCACGAGCGGCCCAACGCCGGGCTGATCGCGGCGCTCCGCGACCTCGGCGTCGGGGTGGACGACGACGGCCGTGGGCGAGCCCCCTTCACCGTGCGCGGCACCGGCCGGGTGCGTGGAGGTGCGGTGACCGTGGACGCGAGCGAGTCCTCGCAGATCGTCTCCGGGCTGCTGCTGGCCGCCGCCCGCTTCGACGAGGGCATCGACCTGTCGCTGGCCGGCGGCGTCCCGTCGATGCCGCACGTCGAGATGACCGTGACGACGCTGCGCGAGCACGGCGTGCAGGTCACCGCGACCGAGCGCGGGTGGCGCGTCGTCCCCGGCCCGATCGCGGCGCTGGACCGCGTCGTCGAGCCCGACCTCTCCAACGCGGCTCCCTTCCTCGCCGCCGCGCTGGCCACGGGCGGGCAGGTGACGGTGCGGGACTGGCCGGAGGTCACCACCCAGCCGGGCGCGCAGCTCGACCGCCTGCTGTCCGAGATGGGTGCCTCGGTCGAGCGGACCCCCGACGGCGACCTGCGCGTCACGGGCACCGGCGTCGTCCGCCCGCTGGTCGCCGACCTGAGCGAGGTCGGCGAGCTGACGCCGGTGCTGGCCGCGCTGTGCGCGCTCGCCGAAGGCCCCTCCCGGCTGACCGGCGTCGCGCACCTGCGCGGGCACGAGACCGACCGACTGCAGGCCCTCGACGAGGTGCTCACCGCCGTGGGCGCCCGCGTGCGGCAGCTGCCCGACGGCCTGGAGATCGAGCCAGGGCCAGGACGGCCGGCGCGACTGGATTCCTACGCCGACCACCGCATGGTCATGGCCGCCGCCGTCCTCGGCCTGGCGATCGACGGCGTGACGGTGGCCGACCCCGGCGCGGTCACCAAGACGCTGCCGGACTTCCGCGAGCGGTGGGCCGGGTTGCTCGGCGAGCCGATCGGAGCAGCCCGCTGAGCGGGCACCAGCGCGACGCCCGGCGGATGGACGAGGACGACGTCCGCGTCCGCCCCGGCCGGCGGGGCTCCCGCCCGCGCACGCGGACCCGCCCCACGCACGACGACGCCGTCCCGGGGCTCGTCATCGCCGTCGACCGCGGCAGGATGCAGGTACGGGTCGAGGGACCCGAGGGGCCGGTGGACGTCACCACCATGCGCGCCCGGGAGCTCGGCAAGCACGGCGTCGTCGTCGGTGACCGGGTGCGGGTGGTGGGCGACACCAGCGGACGCACCGACAGCCTGGCCCGGATCGTGACCATCCAGGAGCGGACGACGTCACTGCGCCGTACTGCCGACGACACCGACCCCACCGAGCGGGTCGTCGTCGCGAACGCCGACCTGCTGGTGATCGTCACCTCGGTCACCGATCCCGATCCGGCGCTGGGCTTCCTGGACCGCTGCCTGGTGGCCGCCTACGCCGGTGGGCTGGAACCCCTGCTCTGCCTGACGAAGACCGATCTGGCCTCCGCCCAGCCGCTGCTGGACCGCTATTCGGGGCTGCACCTGAACGCCGTGCCGATGTCCCGCGAGCACCCGCTGGACGACCTGCTCGGCCGCATCCGCGACCGGATGAGCGTGTTCGTCGGCCAGTCCGGGGTCGGCAAGTCGACGCTGGTCAACCGGCTCGTTCCCGACGCACTCCGCGCCACCGGTGACGTGAGCAAGATCGGCAAGGGGCGGCACACGTCGTCGTCGGCAGTACTCTTCGACCTGCCCGGCGGCGGCACCGTCATCGACACCCCGGGCATCCGGTCGTTCGGGCTGGCGCACGTGAGTGCCGGCGACGTCCTCTCCGCGTTCGACGAGATGGCCGAGGTCGCTGCCGACTGCCCGCCCCTGTGCGGCCACACCGCCGAGGACCCCGACTGCGCGCTGGACACGTGGGCCGCGGCGGGCCCGCAGCAGCGGCGTGACCAGCTCATCGCGCTGCGGGTGCTGCTCGCCGCCGTCGGCCAGGTCGGCCCCGGCTACTGAGCGAAAGGACCCCGTCCCCCTCACCCCTCGCACGCTCGGGTCGAGCCTCCGGACGGGGCCGTTCCAGCACGTCACCACCGTCGGCGCGGCTCGACGAACACGTCGTCGGCCAGGGGCTCGTCTACGGCCTCGATCTGCAGGTCGTGGCCGCGGCCGGAGATCTCGCCGCCGATCGCCGCGGTGGAGACGCAGACCCCGGTCTGCACGTCGAGCCGCACCCGGAACGCCTCGGGATAGACCGCGAGCAGGTGTTCCGGGTGGTCGCGGTACTCGTCCAGGTCGATGGTCCGCGTACGCAGCAGCGGGCAGCAGCCGCAGCGCGGTTCGTAGGCGTCGGTCGGCCGGACCACGGCCTCCCAGGCGGGCCGCCCGCCGTGCTCGACCTCCACGAGGGAGTCCAGCGCCAGCGCGGGCACCAGCACGTCGGTGTCTGGATCCCGACCGTCGGCGAGTTCCACCGGATCGAGCATCGCCACCCAGTGGTAGTTCAGATACATCGGGTCGTCGAGGTCGTGGTCCCACGACCGGCGCCGCTCCGCGACCAGTCCGTCAGGTCGCAGCCCAGGCACCGGTGCGGCGGTCCTCCCCGGCTCACGGACCACCTGCAGCAGGGCACCGTCCAGCGACTCCACACGGCAGACATCGGGCCGGCGCAGCCACGCCCGGACCTCGCCGGTCTTCCACGGGTCGTGGGGCCAGCCGACGGTGAAGCGCAGCGTCGTCCAGCGCCACGGCGAGGACCGGGCGAGGGCGGCGAAGTCATCAGGCGTGGGCACGGGGGTCCCCCTCTTCATACCTCGACGTAGCCGCCGCTGCGCCAGTAGACGCCAGCCTCGCGCGTGAGGAACTGCTCGTCGACCAGGTACCGGCGCAGCGCCGCGACGTCGGGGTGCCAGACGGCGAGCAGCGCGTTCACCTCGCGCTCCGGATAGCGCACGCCCGGCTCGAAGACCCGCACCAGGTGGTCGAGCACCACGAGTCGCTTGCTCCGCTGCACCGGGATCGACGTCAGCCGACCGTCGCGCACGAACGCCGTGAGGACGGCGTCCTGCGCCGGGTCGTCGGACAGCGGCGCGGGCGGCGGGGCCGACTCCGCCGCGGCCCGGGCGGCGGCGCCGAAGCTCTCGGTGCGCAGCGACAGCGCGTGCCCGTCGCGGTGCACCAGCCCGGCGCGCCCCAGCCGGCGAGCGGCCAGCGCGACGTCCTTGAGCCCGAGCCCGGACGCCTCCGCCACCTCCTCGATCGTGCCCGCGCCGAGCGCCAGCGCCGCCACCACCTTCAGTCGCGCGGGGTCCGCGAGCAGCCCCGCGATCGTCGCTGCGTCCACACCCGCGACCGTATCGCCGCGCCCGCCTGCGGCGGGTTGGGACCGCACACCGCTAGGTTGGGTGCCCATGACGTCGGGGCGGGGCTTTTCAGAGGACATGCGGCTGGCACACGTGCTGGCCGACCAGGCCGACTCGATCAGCATGGACCGCTTCAAGGCCCAGGACCTGACGGTCGACACGAAGCCCGACCTCACGCCGGTCACCGACGCCGACCGCGCCGTCGAGGAGCAGCTGCGGATCACCCTCAGCCGGGCCCGCACCCGCGACGCGGTGATGGGCGAGGAGTTCGGGACGACCGGCCACGGCTCCCGCAAGTGGATCCTCGACCCGATCGACGGCACGAAGAACTTCGTCCGCGGCGTGCCTGTGTGGGCGACGCTGATCGCGCTGGTCGACGGCGACGAGCCGGTCGTCGGACTCGTCTCCGCGCCGGCCCTGAACCGGCGCTGGTGGGCAGCCAAGGACGTCGGCGCCTGGACCGGACGCCGCCTCGAGTCGGCCACCCGCTGCCGCGTCTCCGAGGTCGGCGAGCTCGGTGACGCGAGCCTGAGCTACTCCAGCCTCTCGGGGTGGGAGGAGCGCAACCTGCTGGGCGGCTTCCTCGACCTCACCCGCTCGGTGTGGCGGACCCGCGCCTACGGCGACTTCTGGAGCTACGTGCTGCTCGCCGAGGGCGCGGTGGACGTCGCCTGCGAGCCCGAGGTCTCGCTGTGGGACCTGGCCGCCCTCGACGTGATCGTGCGGGAGGCCGGCGGCCGGTTCACCGACGTCACCGGCGTCCCCGGTCCGGCCGGTGGCAGTGCGCTGGCCAGCAACGGCAAGCTGCACGACGCCGCGCTGGACCTGCTGCGACCCCGGCCCACCGCCGTCTGACAGCAGCGGGCCGGCCTCGGTCGGTCAGCGGGTGGGGCCGGCTCCGGTGCCGCGTCCGCCACCCTGGATGCGCCGGCGCACGTCGTCGATCTTCGCGCGCGTCTTCGGGTCCTTGGCCAGGTCCTGCGCCTTGACCGTGGCCTGCTGGATCGCCTGCTTCGTCTTGGGGTTGTTCGCCAGCTGGACGACCTTGTTGAACAGCGACGCCATGGTGGGCCCGCCTTCCCTGCTCGCCGGGGCCGTGGTCGGCCTCGCGCATTCGTTGAACGGTGCCCGGCGCGGCCCGGTTCCATGCGTGGGCGCCCAGCAGCGGGGTCAGCGGCGGGGCTCCACCAGCGGCCCGGGCGCCCGGTGGGGCGCGACCTCGAGGCCGACGGCGGAGGCGGCGAGCAGCGCCGCCCCGATCGCCGAGGCGCTGCGCAGCGGCCGGTGCCGGACCGGGCGGCCCAGGGCGTCGGCGAGAAGCTGCTGGACCAGCGCCGACCGCCCGCCACCGCCGGTGAGCACCACCGGTGCACCGTCGGCAACGCCGAGCAGCGCCGCTGCGTCGGCGACGGCCCGGACCACCCCGTCGACGGCGGCCCGCGCGAGGTGCGCCCTCGTCGTCCCCGCGCCCAGACCGTCCCAGCCCGCGCGGTCCTCCGGGCCGGCGACCCCGCCGCGCTCACCGGTCAGGAAGGGCCGGAACACCGCTCCCCCGGCGTCCGGAACCGACGCGGCGGCCGCGAAGAACTCCGGCCAGGAGAACCCCAGCACGTCGCACACCCAGGCCCAGGCCGAGCCGCCGTTGCGCAGTGCGGCCATCGCGTACCAGCTCCCGTCGGCGTCGGCATAGCCGTGCACGACCGGGTCCTCCGCGGGCGCCGGCGTCCATCCCGGACGCAGCACCTGCGCCCCGGTACCCAGGTTCACCTGCAGCCCGGAGCGGGTTCCCGCGGCCAGCAGTGCCAGCGGGGTGTCCGCCGCGCCCACGACGACCGGCACCTCGCCTCCCGGGAGGGACGCCGTCCCGACCACCTCGGCCGAGGGCCGCACCGCAGGGAGGAGCCGCGGCGGCACCGGGACGGCGGCGGACCAGTCGTCGGCGACGACGTCCCACAGCAGCGTGGCCGAGGCGTCGCTGCGGTCGGTGACCAGCGCGCTGCCCGGAACCAGCGCCGTCCGGAACGCGTCCTTGGGCAGCAGCACGGCGGCGGCGCCCTCGACCAGCTCCGGCTCGTGGACGGTGAGCCAGGCCAGCATCGGACCGGTCATCCCGGGCACCAGCGGGTTGGCCAGCGCCGCGCGGTCGGCGGCAGGCATCGACCGCCAGCGGGCCAGCTCCGCCGTCGCCCGGGAGTCCGGCCACAGGATCGCCGGGCGCAGCGCCCGGCCCGTGGGGTCGACGAGGACGGCGCCGTGCATCTGCCCGGACAACCCGAGGCCCCGCACCTGCGCCCCGCGCAGGTCCAGAGCGCCGAGGGCCGCGTCGAACGCAGTGCGCCAGACCGCGACGTCGATCTCGGCCCGATCGGGCGCCGGACGGTCGTGGTCGTACCCCGCCTCGGCCTCGGCGACCACGGCGCCGGTCTCGTCCAGGGCGACCACCTTCAGTCCGCTGGTGCCCAGGTCCGCGCCCAGCAGGACGGCGGTCACCGGGCCGGGTACCGCAGGCGCGTGGCCAGCAGGCCCCAGACCGAAGCTGAGGGCGCCCACGACGAGGACGACGACCAGGATCGGAACCACGTCGCCCGGTTCGGTGGCATCGGTCCGGGCCAGCGGTTCACCGGCGTCGGAGTGCCACTGGATCCGAACCGTGTCGCCGACGGCGAACAGCCCCGCGCAGGTGCCGACGTAGCCCTGGCGGCCGGCGGGATCCACGACGTCGTACCGGGAGTGGGAGCACCGGTCGCGCTTGGACTCCCGCGCGTCGGGCGCCGGCCCGGTCCAGTCCTCGACCACCCCGGTGACAGTTCCGCGCACGACGGGCTGACCCCAGTACGCGCGGTCCTGGGCGAACACCGTGACCACGATCGCGCCCACGACGACGACGAGCAGCACTGCGGTGAACGCCGCCGGGGCCCAGCGTCGCTTCCGCAGCGGCACCCGGACCGCCGGCTCGCTCACGCGCCGCGCTCGGGGCTGTCGCCGTAGGTGTAGCCGGCGTCCGGGTACCGGCTTCCCTCGGTGGTCGGGGCGATCTCGTCGAGCCGCCGCACGTCCTCGGCGGTGAGCTCGACCTCGACGGCCGCTCCGTTCTCCTCCAGGTAGCTGCGCCGCTTGGTGCCCGGGATCGGGACGACGTCGTCGCCCTGCGCCAGCACCCAGGCCAGCGCGAGCTGCCCGGCCGAGCAGCCCTTCTCCTCCGCCAGCGTGCGCACGGCGTCGACCAGACGCAGGTTGGCCTCGAACGCCGCGCCCTGGAACCGCGGGTGGTTGCGGCGGAAGTCGTCCTCGTCGAAGTCGGCCGGGCTGGTGATCGCCCCGGTGAGGAAACCGCGGCCGAGCGGGCTGAACGGCACGATGCCGATCCCGTGCTCGCGGGCCACGCCCAGGACCTCACCTTCCAGGTCGCGGGTCCACAGCGACCACTCGCTCTGCAGGGCCGCGATGGGGTGCACGGCCACGGCACGGCGGATCGACGCAGCACTCGCCTCCGAGAGCCCGAGGTGCCGCACCTTGCCCTGGGCGACGAGCTCGGCCATCGCACCGACGGTGTCCTCGATCGGGACCTTCGGGTCGACGCGGTGCTGGTAGTAGAGGTCGATGACGTCGACGCCCAGCCGGCGCAGACTCGCCTCGGCGCACGCGCGCACGTTCTCCGGACGGCCGTCGATGCGCATGCCGCCGTCGGTGCGCGACAACGAGAACTTCGTGGCCAGCTGGACCTCGTCGCGGCGGCCGGCGATCGCCTCGCCGACCAGCTCCTCGTTGTGCCCGTCGCCGTAGACGTCGGAGGTGTCGAGGAAGGTGACGCCGAGGTCGAGCGCGCGGCGGATCGTCGCGATCGACTCCGTGCGATCGGCGGCCCCGTACATCTGACTCATGCCCATGCAGCCCAGGCCGAGGGTGGAGACGCGAAGGTCGCCGAGGGTGCGGGTGCCGACGGAAGAGGTCATGCCCGCATCCTCGCCCCCCGGTTTCCGGCCCCGCCACCGGGCCGGAGGCGCCGTCCGTCAGCGCGGAAGGGTGAGGATCCTCGGTCCGTCCTCGGTCACGGCGACGGTGTGCTCGACGTGCGCGGCGCGGCTGCCGTCGGCGCTGCGCAGCGTCCAGCCGTCGGCGTCCACGGTGTAGTCGTCGGAGCCGCCGGCCAGGAACCAGGGCTCGATCGCGATGACCAGGCCGGCCCGCAGCGGCACCCCGCGGCCGGGGCGGCCCTCGTTGGGCACCGACGGCGCCTCGTGCATGGACCGCCCGACCCCGTGGCCGCCCTGATCGGTGTTGATGCCGCACCCGCCGGCCCGGCCCACGGCGCCGATCGCGGCGGAGATGTCACCGACCCGGTTGCCGACGACCGCCGCCGCGATGCCGGCGGCCAGCGCCCGCTCGGTGGTCGCGACGAGCTCGAGGTCCTCGGGCCGGGGCGTGCCGATCGGATAGGTCATCGCGGCGTCGCCGACCCAGCCGTCGAGAGTCGCGCCGGCGTCGACGCTGAGCAGGTCGCCGTCCTGCAGCGTGTCGGGGGTCGGGATGCCGTGCAGGGCGACGTCGTTGACCGAGAGGCACAGCACGCCCGGGAACGGCGGGGTGGTCGGCAGCGGCGCGTAGTCGAGGAACGGCGAGGTCGCGCCGGCGGCGGCGAGCACGTCACGGGCGATGGAATCGAGCTGGGTGAGCCGGACGCCGGGCACCGCCGCGGCCCTCACAGCGGCGTGCATGTCGGCGACCACCGCCCCAGCGGCGCGCATCGCGTCCAGCTCGCCGGGGGTGCGGAGCTCGATCACGGTTCCTCCTCGGTGATGCCGGTATTGCTATCCCGGTATTACTATCACGGCCATGGTGCGCCCCCCGCTGACGGTCGAGGAGCGGGAACGCGGCCGCCGCCTGGGAGCCCTGCTGCGCGAGGCCCGCGGGACGCGCAGCCCCGCCGCGATCTCGGCCGCCTCGGGGGTCAGCCTGGAGGCACTGCGCAAGATCGAGTCCGGCCGTGTCCCGACCCCGGCGTTCTTCACCGTGGCCGCGCTCGCCGCCGCGCTGGACGTGCCGCTGGACCGCCTCGTGGACGATCTGTCCCCGCCCCGGGACGACACCGCACTGACGGCCTGAGCCCAGCGGGAAGCAGATCCCCCGCTCGACGGTTGCGCCGGACAGACGTCCCGACCCAGGAGGATCCCGCGACCGTGAGCACCACCGAAAGCACCCGCGACCTGGACGCGCTCGAGACCGCGCGCGCCCGCATCCGCGAGACGCACCTGCGCCCGGCCGGCGAGCGCCCCGCCTCCACGGCCCGCGGCCTGCACCACACCGCGCTCATCAGCAGCGACGTGGAGCAGACGGTGCGCTTCTACCAGGACGTGCTGGGCTTCCCGCTCACCGAGCTGATCGAGAACCGCGATTACCCGGGCTCCTCGCACTTCTTCTTCGACATCGGCAACGACAACCTGCTGGCCTTCTTCGACTTCCCGGGGCTGGACGTCGGCCCGTACGCCGAGGTGCTCGGCGGGCTGCACCACATGGCGATCAGCGTCGACCCCGTGCGCTGGGAGAAGCTGATCGAGCGGCTGACCGAGGCCGGGATCGAGCACGAGGTGCACAGCGGCGTCTCGGTCTACTTCCGCGACCCCGACGGCGCCCGCATCGAGCTCATCGCCGACCCGCTCGGCGAGATGTACGGCCACCAGGTCCTCTGAGACGCGAGAAGGGGCGCCGACGGTCGTCGGCGCCCCTTCGTCGTCCCCGGGTCACTCCTTGTCGGCGACCAGGTCCGCGTAGTCGGGGTGCCGCTCGATCCAGCCCGCGACGAACGAGCAGCTGGGGACGACGCGCCCGCCCTTCGCCCGGACCTCGTCCAGCGCGGCGCGCACGAGCTGGCTGCCGAGCCCGGACTCTCCGGCGTCGGGGTCGATCTCGGTGTGGGTGAAGACGACGGTGTCGCCGCGGCGCTGGTAGGCCGCGAGTCCGAGTACGCGATCACCGTCGCGGATCTCGAACCGGTCGGTCTCGGGGACATCGATGACGGTGGGCTCCATGTGCGGGGTCAACCGGCGGGAGCCGGGGACTGTTCCGGCACCAGCGCCAGCGCACGCGTCGGGCACTGGCGCACCGCCTCCTCGACGTCGCGCAGCTCCCTCTCCACCGGCTCCGCTCGCAGCACCGCCACGACGCCGTCGTCCCCGACCTCGAAGAAGTCCGGCGCCAGCAGCTCGCACGCCCCCGATCCCACGCACCGCTCGCCGTCGAGCTCGATCCGCGTCATGCGGCTCCTCCGAGCCGCGCGGGCAGCCGCTTGAGCCCGTTGACGAACGAGGAGCGCAGTCGCGAGGGCGGACCGGTGATCTCCAGGTCCGGCAGCTGCTCGAAGATCTTGCGGAAGGTCACCGCGAGCTCCCGCCGGGCCAGGTGCGCGCCGAGGCAGAAGTGCGGGCCCTTGGAGCCGAAGCCGACGTGCGGGTTGGGATCGCGCGACACGTCGAACCGCTGCGGCTCGGCGAACACCTCGGGGTCGCGGTTGGCCGCCGCGTAGAACAGCAGGAACTTGTCGCCGGCGGAGAACCGGTAGCCGTTCAGCTCGCCGTCCTGGGTGGCCGTCCGGCGCATCCAGGTGACCGGGCTGGTCCAGCGCACGATCTCCTCGATCGCGGTCCGGGTGAGTCCGGGGTCGGCGACCCAGCGGGCGCGCTCCTCCGGGTTCTCCTGCAGGACGAGGAGCCCCTGGGAGATGGCGTTGCGGGTGGTCTCGTTGCCGGCGACCAGCAGCAGGATGAAGAACGAGCCGATCTCCTGGTGGGTGAGCTTCTCGCCGTCCACCTCGGTCGTGACCAGCGCGGTGGTGAGGTCGTCGCGAGGCTCCGCCACCCGGTCCGCGGCCAGCCGCTCCATCAGGCCGCCGAGCTCGATGCCGGCCATGAGCAGCGCGGTGAGCGGGTCGTCCTGGTCCTCCACCAGCTCCGGATCGCCGCCGGAGAGGATCACGTTGGACGCCGCCAGGACCATCGCCCGGTCCTCCTCGGGCACGCCCATCATGTCGCAGATGACCCGCAGCGGGATCGGGGCGGCGATGTCCGCGACGACGTCGATCGCGCCGTCCCCGTCGGCAGCCTTCCTGCGCGCCGCGGCCAGGACGTCGTCGACGACGAGCTCCACCGAGCCGATGACCCGCTCGAGCATCCGCGGCGTGAAGGTCTTGGACACGATGCGGCGGATCCGGGCGTGCCGGGGGTCGTCCATGCTGATCAGCGAGCCGTAGAACTCGTTGAGATCGGCCGGGATGTCCTGGATGGACACCGCTCCGCTGCCGGAGCAGAAGACGGCCGGCTGGGAGCTGATCGCCTCCAGGTCCGCGTACCGGGTGATCGCGTGGTACCCCGGGCCGACCGGCAGGTTCGGGATCTCGGGCTCGGCGAAGAACGCGAAGGGGCGCTCCTGCCGCAGCCGGTCGAAGACGGCGTGCCGCTCGGCCGGCGGGCACACCCAGAAGTCGCGGTCGGAGAGATCGATGCCGAGATCCTCGGCGCCGGCCCGCCGAGGCGGCGGAACGGTTCCCTGCGGTGCTGCGTCGACGGACACCTGGCACTCCCCTGCGATCGGATGTGCCCGAACGCTAGAAGCCAGGAGGGGTGATCCACAACACACGACGCCACATCCGCACCAGGAAGGTTGCAGAACGCACGTGTGACCGGCCGACCCGGGAACGACGAAGGCCCGGTCCCTGGAGGGGACCGGGCCTTCGTGGTGGTAGCGGGGACAGGATTCGAACCTGCGACCTCTGGGTTATGAGCCCAGCGAGCTACCGAGCTGCTCCACCCCGCGTCGGTAGAACCACTGTAGCACCCTGACGGCGACCGTCCTCCGGCCCCACCCGACCGAGCGGAGCACCGTGCCCGACACCCCCGCAGACCCGGCGCTGCTGCGCGCACAGGCGGAGTTCTCCCCGGAGACGACGTACCTGAACACCGCCGCCGTCGGGCTCCCACCCCGGCGCACCGTGGAGGCCGTGCAGGCGGCGCTGACCACCTGGCAGGCCGGTCGCGCGCACGCCCCCGAGTACGACGTCGCCGTGCGCAGCGCCCGCTCCGCCTACGCCTCCCTGGTCGGCGTCCGGCCGGAGGACGTCGCGATCGGCAGCACCGTCAGCGCGTTCGCCGGGCTGGTCGCCGCCTCCCTCCCGGACGGCAGCGAGGTGCTCACCGCAGCCGGGGAGTTCACCAGCGTACTGTTCCCGTTCCTCGCCCAGGCCGACCGTGGGGTGCGGGTCCGGGAGGTACCCCTGGACGACCTCCCCGACGCGGTGCGCCCGACGACGACGCTCGTCGCCGTCTCCGCGGTGCAGTCGGCCGACGGCCGGCTCGCGGACCTCGACGCCCTGACGGCAGCGACCGAGGCCACCGGCGCCCGGGTGCTGCTGGACACCACGCAGGCCGTCGGATGGCTGCCGGTCGACGCCGGCCGCTTCGCCTACACGACCGGCGGTGGCTACAAGTGGCTGCTCGGCCCCCGCGGGACCTGCTTCGCCACCGTGCGGGCCGACGCACTGGACGACCTCGTGCCGCACTCCGCGGGCTGGTACGCCGGCGAGGACCCGTGGACCAGCATCTACGGATCGCCGCTCCGGTTGGCCGCCGACGCCCGGAGGTTCGACGTCTCCCCCGCCTGGCTGTCCTGGGTGGGCCAGGCGCCGGCGCTCGAGCTGCTGGCCTCCGTGAGCCGGGACGCCCTGCACGCCCACACCGTCGGGCTGGCGACCCGGTTCCGGACCGCGGTCGGCCTGCCGCCGGGGAACTCGGCGATCGTGAGCGTGGCGGTCACCCCCGGCACGGAGGAGTCGCTGGACGCCGCCGGAATCGTCGCCGGCATGCGGGCCGGGCGCCTGCGACTGGCCTTCCACCTCTCGAACACGACGGCGGACGCCGACCTCGCGGCGGAGGTGCTCTCCGGCCGCCTGCGGTGACCGACGAGGCAGTGCTGTGCTCGTGCGGACCGTGTGGCAGCCCCGTCACACCCGCCTCAGGAGAAGTGCGCGCCTTCCCGGTGGGCTGATCCCCCGCGCCTACAGTCCGGCTCGTGGCTGGGGACATGACGACGAGCGCCTTCGTCGGGGACCCCCAGCCGGTGGAGATCCACCACATCGGGATCTGGTACTCCGGCGAGCTGCTCGGCTGGCGGCACACTCCCGACGGCCGGGTGTCGGCCCGCGTGAGGTGCACCGTGGACGGGCTGCGGCACTCGACGTGGAAGGACCTCTCCGAGCTCCGGCTCCCCGACCCCGCGCACCCGCCGCGGCGCGAGTCCTATCCGGCGACCCCCGCCCGCCCGGTGGCCGAGGCTCAGGCGACCGACGTGGACGACGACGACCGGACGCGGCCGAACAACCAGTTCACCGGACTCAGCGTCCGCCCGAGCAAGCCGGCGCACGTCACCGCTCCCCCGGCTCCGCCGGTTCCGCTCGTCGCCCGGACGGCGGGGCAGCCGGTTCCCTCTGCGCGGCCCCGGCCGACGCCGTACCGCCGCACCGAGACCGCCGACCAGTCCGACCCGTGGTCGCGGGACTGGACGGCCGACCGCTCCTGGGGCAGCCAGGACGAGCGCCTCAGCCCCGTGTGACCCGCGGCCCCGCCTGATCGGCGCGGCCAGGACCTGTCGAACGACGAAGGCCCGGTCCCTGAGGGGACCGGGCCTTCGTGGTGGTAGCGGGGACAGGATTCGAACCTGCGACCTCTGGGTTATGAGCCCAGCGAGCTACCGAGCTGCTCCACCCCGCGTCGGTAGAACGACTGTAACAGGTGCCGGGACCCGGTGACCCACCCCCGGGGGTGGGTCACCGGGTCCGGCCGGATCAGCCGCCTCCGCCGCCCGCCTGCTGGTACGCCTCGACCGCACGCTGGAGGTCGGCCAGCGCCTGCCCCTGGGCGGCGAAGTCGCCGGAGCGCTGCGCGTCGGCGAGCCGGTCCAGAGCCGAGTTCAGCTCCGACACCGCGGCATCTATACCGGGCGCGGGGGCCGGTCCGCCGTCCGGAGCAGGCGGCGGGGGCGGTGCCGGAGTGGTCGGCGCCGGGTCCTCGTCGCCTCCGCCGTCGGTGGCCGACTCCCCGGCTCCGTCGCCGAACACCTGGTCCAGCGCCTCGCCGAGGGTGTCGGCGTAGCCCACCCGGTCGCCGTAGTTCACCAGGACCTTCCGCAGCAGCGGGAAGGAGTTCGCCCCGGTGCCCTCGACGTAGAGCGGCTCGACGTAGAGCAGCCCGTCGGTCCCGATCGGCAGCGTCAGCAGGTTGCCGAACACCGGCTTGGAGTCCGCGCTGCGGAACAGGTTCAGGTCGCGCGCGACGTCGTCGTCGGTGTTGAACGACTGCTGGACCTGCTGCGGCCCCTTGAACGGGGTGTTGGCCGGCAATCGCAGGACCTGCAGCTCCCCGTAGGTCTCCGGATCGCTGGACGCGGAGATGAACGACGACAGGTTCTGCCGGTTGAACGCGTTGAGCGCGCTGGTCAGCTGGAACGTGGCCTCGTTCTCGCCCGGGCGCTGGGCCAGGATGTAGTACGGCGGCTGCGCCTCGGCCTGGCCGCCCCGGGTCGGGTCGTCCGGCACCTGCCAGCGGTCGTTGCTGTTGTAGAAGTCCTGCGGGTCGTCGACGTGGTAGCGGGTGAGGACGTCCCGCTGGACCTTGAACAGGTCCTCCGGGTAGCGGACGTGGCTGATCAGCTCGTCGCTCATGTCGCTGCGCGGCTCGATGACGCCCGGGAAGGCCTTCATGAACGTCCGGAGGACCGGGTCCTCCTCGTCCCAGGCGTAGAGCGTGATCGTGCCGTCGTAGGCGTCGACGGTGGCCTTCACCGAGTTCCGGATGTAGTTGAACGTCTCGTCCGGGAGCGCGGTCGTCCCCGTGCCGGTGAGCGCGTCGGCCGCGGCCTCGCCGAGCTGACGCTGCTCGGCGTAGGGGTAGGCGTCCGACGTCGTGTAGCCGTCGAGCATCCAGGTGATCCGCCCGTCGATGACCGCCGGATAGGGGTCGCCGTCGACCTCGAGGAACGGCGCCGCCTTCTCCACGCGCTCACGGGGATCGCGGACGTAGAGCACCTTCGAGGCGTCGTTGACCGCGCTGGAGAGGAGGAAGTTCCGCTCCCGGTAGTGGATCGCGAACGTCAGCTGCCGGAAGAAGCTGCCGATCGAGACGCCGCCCTCGCCGTCGTAGGTGTTCTTGATCTGCCCCTCGTCGGAGCTGCCCTCGGGGCGGTCGAACTCACCGGGGGCGCTGCCCTCGGTCGCGCCGACGACGGAGTAGACGTCCTGGCCCTGGTCCTGGATCAGCTCGCCGTAGTAGACCCGGCTCTGCTCCACCTCGATGTTGCCGCGGGTCGGCAGGTCACGGGTGGTGAAGTCGGGAACGCCGCCCTCGCGCACCGAGACGACCTCGTTGGCCGGCGCGGCCACGAACCCGTTGCCGTGCGTGTAGACGGTGTGCCGGTTGATCCAGCTGGCCTGGTTCTCCGACAGATCGGCGCTGTTGAGTTCCCGGACGGCCACGACGTAGTCGCGGGTCTCCATCTCGCCGGTCTCCGGGTCCGGCAGCTCGTACCGGTCGATGTCGAGCTTCTCGGGGAAGCCGTACACGTTGCGGATCTGCTGGCGCGCGGTGAACGTGTCCGAGAGGACGTTCGGGTCCAGCAGGCGCGCGTTCTGGATCGTCTCGGTCTCCTGGCGCACCTGCGCCAGCGCGGTCTCGGGGTCGACCTGGTCGCCGGTCGTCTCCTGCGCGAACTCGACGTAGTCGATGTCGCTCAGGTCGTACGCCTCGCGGGTCGACTCGATCGCCCGATCGATGTACGGCGCCTCCTTCTCGTTGGCGCTGGGCTTGACCACGAACTGCTGGACGATCGCCGGGTAGGCGACGCCGATCACCAGGCTGGTCACGAGCAGCAGCACGAGCGCCATCGCCGGCAGCAGGAAGTTGCGGACGACGATGTTGGCGAAGAAGGCGACGGCGCAGACGCCGGCGACCCAGACCAGGATGGTCTTGGAGACCAGCAGCGCGTTGACGTCGGTGTAGCTGGCGCCGGTGAACTCGCCGCCGCGGTTGGAGTAGACCAGTCCGTACCGGTCCAGCCAGTAGGCGACGGACTTCAGCGCGACGAAGACGCCGACGAGGACCGACAGCTGGACCCGCGCCGCGGCGGTCAGCTTCTGCCCCGGGGTCTGCAGCCGCAGCCCACCGAAGACGTAGTGCGTGAGCAGCGAGCCGATCAGCGCCAGGATGGCGATCGCGAACCCGAAGCCCAGCAGCAGCCGGTAGAACGGGTAGTCGAAGACGAAGAACGACACGTCCACACCGAACTGCGGGTCCACGCGACCGAAGTCGGTGCTGTTGCGGAACGACAGCCACGTCTCCCAGCTCGCCTGGGCGGTGAAGCCGGCGAAGAGGCCGAGGACGACCGCGATGGCGGTGAGCACCAGGCCGCGGCGCGGCTCCAGCGACTGCCGGTACCGCTCGAGGTTCTGCTGCTCCAGCGACATGGGGCGGAACGCGGGACGGAACCGGTAGGCCAGGTACATGGCCAGCGCGGTCAGTCCGCCGGTGGCGACACCGGCGACGGCGAACAACATCGCCCGCGTCTGCAGCTCGGTCCAGAAGACCTCGGTGAACCCGGTCTCGTCGAACCAGAGGTAGTCGACGTAGACGTTGGTGAGGGTGCCCACGACGGTGAAGAGCACCAGCAGGACGGCGATGGCGCCGATGACCAGCTTCGCTCGCCGCGACAGCGTCGGCACCGGCACGGGGGGCCGCATGGCCACAGCGGTCTCCTTCAGTTGCAGGCGTGGCGACGAGGCCACGCGACGATCGACCGCGAGGGTCCGGTGGTGCACCGCGGGGTGCTCCCCCGGCCTCCCTGGACAACGCACCGAACGGCGCGTGGTTCCCGGCGGGTCGCCGGGGCCGGCGGCCCCTGCGGCCGGGGCCCAGCTTCCCCCACCGGGACGACGTCGTGCCGCCCGGCCCGCGCGCGAGGCGCAAGGAAGGCCGAGGGGGCCTCAGCAGCTCTCGGGCGTCCGTCCGGCGCGCAGGTCGGCGAGGGCCTCGAGGGCGTCGTCGAGCGTGGCCACGCGGGCCATCGGGACGCCGGCGTCGGGCGCCGCGGCCGCCTCCGCGCAGTTGTCGGCAGGGACGAGGAACAGCTCGGCGCCGATGTCGCGGGCGGCGACCATCTTCAGGGGGATGCCGCCGATCGGGCCGACCGCGCCGTCGAGGGTGATGGTCCCGGTCCCGGCCACCACCTTGCCGCCGGTGAGGTCCTCGTCGCCGACCAGGTCGAGGATCCCGAGGGTGAGCATCAGCCCCGCGGACGGTCCGCCGACGTCGGCCACCTGGATGTCGATGTCGAAGGGCGCGGCGGGCTGGTCGAGCACCGAGACCCCGAGGAGCGAGCCCTCGCGCTCGTCGGCCGCGCGCGTGGTGACCGTCGTCGTCCCCGGCCGGCCGAGGCGGGTGTAGGAGACCTCGACCTCGGTTCCGGCCGGGATGCCGGTCAGGACGTCGCCGAGCACCTTCGCGTCGGGCACCGCCCGGCCGTCCACGGACTCCAGGGCGTCCCCCTCCTCGAGCCGCCCCTCGGACGGCGAGTCCCCGGGCACGTCGCGGACGACGACCTTCTGGGGGTAGCCGAGCTCGCCGAGCGCCACGCTCTCGGCCGCCTGCTCCGAGGTGATGAACGCCTCGCGGTTGACCCGGCGGGTCTCCTCCTCGCTGCGGTCGGGCGGGTACACGGCCTCCTCGGGGACGATCGCGACCTCGTCGTCGAACCAGCCGCGCACCGCCTGGACCAGGCTCAGGCCGCCGCGGCTCACGCCGACGGTCGTGAGGTTGAGGTTGCCCTCGGTCTCGTTCCGGTCCCGGCCCTCGACGACGATGATCGGCTCCCCCTCGATGTCCCCGAGGGTGTTGTAGGTCGGTCCCGGAACCTGTGCCACGTAGGGCACGGGCACGGTCGTCCCGAGCACGCCGAACAGCAGCAGCAGCACGGCACCCACACTGAGCACGGCGATCCGACGGGTCACGACCGGCCAGGGTACGGGCCTGCGCCCCGCCGTCCGCTGACAGCGCACCAGGAGCACCGCCACCGGAAGATCACCGCGTCTACCGTGGACCCATGAGCGACGTGCCCTTCGGCTTCGGCCCGCCCGACCGCGACCCCGAGCGCCGCGACCCGAACCAGGGTGGCAACCCCGCCGGTGACCCGTTCGGTCTCGGCGCCCTGTTCGGCGGGATGGCCGGCGGCGGGTCGCCGGAGGACGTGCTGGGCAAGATGCCGCTGTTCGCGGAGCTGCAGAAGCTCATGAACTGGTCCGGCGGCCCGGTGAACTGGGACCTCGCCCGCCAGGGCGCGATCAGCTCGCTGGCCGCCGGGCACCAGCCCGCCTCGGACGCGGAGCGCTCGGCCGCCGCGGAGTCGCTGCGGCTGGCCGACCTGTGGCTGGACCAGGTCACGGAGCTGCCCTCGGGCATCGAGCGCACCGCCGCGTGGTCCCGCGTGGAGTGGGTGGAGAAGACCCTGCCGGCCTGGGGCGCGCTCATCGACCCGCTCGCCGAACGGGTGGTGGCGGCGATGACCAGTGCCCTCCCCCAGGAAGCAGCGATGTCCTTCGGCCCGATCGCCGGGATCATGGGCCGGATGGGCGGCGTCATGTTCGGCGCCCAGGTGGGTCAGGCGCTCGGCAAGCTCGCCGAGGAGGTGCTCACCAGCACCGACGTCGGCCTGCCCCTCGCCCCCGCCGGCACCGGCGTCCTGGTGCCGCAGAACCTGGCCTCCTTCGCCGAGGGGCTCGATCGGCCCGCCGACGAGGTGCGGCTCTTCGTCGCCCTCCGCGAGGCCGCGTCACAGCGCCTGTTCGCGCACGTCCCGTGGCTGCGCCAGCAGCTGCAGGACGCGGTGCACGCCTACGCCCGCGGCATCACCATCGACCGCGAGGCGATCGAGCGCGGCATCAACGAGGCCATGTCCGGCGGCATGGGCGGCGGGCTGGACCCCAGCGACCCGGAGAGCATCCAGCGACTGCTGAGCTCCGGGCTGCTCGAGCCCGCGGAGACTCCCGAGCAGCAGATGGCGCTGCGCCGGCTGGAGACGCTCCTGGCACTCGTGGAGGGCTGGGTCGACGTCGTCGTCGCGGCGGCTGCGGCCGACCGGCTGCCCGGGCACGGCGCGCTGGCCGAGACGATGCGCCGTCGTCGGGCCTCGGGCGGCCCGGCGGAGCAGACCTTCGCGACCCTGGTCGGCCTGCAGCTGCGGCCGCGCCGGCTGCGGGACGCCGCCACGGTCTGGGGCGCGATGGCCCAGCAGCACGGCAGCGACGCCCGGGACGCTCTCTGGTCGCACCCGGACCTGCTGCCCACCTCCGACGACCTGGACGAGCCGATGGACTTCGTCGCCCGTCAGGGTCTGGACGACGAACTGGCCCAGCTCACCGCCGACGACGCCCGCCGCGACGACGACGACGAGGACTCCGCCAGCGGATGACGTGCTGGAACGGCCCTCCTGCAGGCCCCGCCGCGAGCGTGCGAGCGGTGGGGGGCAGGAGGGTCCTTCCTCAGTCGACGAGGTCGGCCCTGGGCTCGAGGTTCGCGGCGCCCGCGGTGGCGGCGAGCTCGACGCCCTCGAGGAACCCCCGCGCCCGCTCGGCGCGGGGGTAGCGGGCCACCAGGGCCCAGAAGCGCTCGTCGTGGCTGGGTTCCAGCAGGTGCACCAGTTCGTGCACGAGGACGTAGTCCACGACGTAGTCCGGCATCGACTGCAGGCGACTGGACAGCCGGATCGTCCGGTCGGCCGGGGTGCACGACCCCCAGCGGCGGTGCTGGTTCTCCACCCACCGGACGCTGGCGGGGTCCGCCAGCCCGTCCAGGTGCGCGGCCGACAGCGTCCGTGCCCGGGCCAGGAGCTCGCCGTCCCCGCCGAGTGAGCGCTTGCGCCGCTCCTCCCGGGCGCGCAGCTTGGCCACCATCTGCGCGACCCAGCGCTGTTCCTCTGCCGGGCTGAAGGCCGCAGGGATGAGGACGACGGTGCGCCCCATCTCGCGATATGCGGTGACGGTGCGCCGTCGGCGGGGGCTGCGCCGGACCTCCACGACGTCGTCGTCCGCCGGATCGGGCACGGCGGCGGCGTCGGGACGGGTTACGGGCACGGAGGCACCGTAAGACACGGATCGGGAATGGCGCCTGCGCACGGGCACCCACTCGGGTGCAGGTCGCACGGACGGTGGACATGGCGGCCGCTCCACTCGGTGACGAGGTCGCCCGCTGTATGCCGTCCACACCCGGTCGAGGGCATCTCCGCAGGTCGGACGGCTGCGCCCGGTCGCGCACCGCGACGCGTCCCCTGCCCGTCCCCTGGGCGCGCACAGGGACACGCCTGCGCGTCCCCAGTGCATCCACAGGTCTGTCCACAGCTGTGGGTGACGCTGTGCGACGAGCCCTCCCGGCGGGGGGCCCGAGCCGTCGCCGGCACCGGCCGCCGACGGGGTCGGGCCGGGCGTTCGGGGGTAGCGTCCTCGCGCAACGGCACCCGGCGTGCGAGCCGGGAGGCCCCGGAGACGAGGAGATCCCGTGGCGGAGAGCTACAACGGCTACTGCGTGAAGTGCAAGGAGAAGCGCGACTTCGACGGCGAGGTCAAGGTCAGCGAGTCCGGCCGCCGGATGGCCCAGGGCACGTGCCCGGTCTGCGGGACGAAGATGAACCGGATCCTCGGCAAGGCCTGAAACAACCTTCCCGCCCGGCCAGGGCGGTCGCGAACGGCGGTGTCCCCTCCCGGGACGCCGCCGTTCGCCGTCGGGGCCTGTGGAGAACGACAGCGGGAGCAGGCCGCGGACTGCCACCCTGCCCCGGTGAGCGACAGCGTCCATCCCCTCCTTCCCGCCGCGACGCCTCTCCTGCGGGGTGACGACGGCACCGTGCAGGTCGGCGGGGTCGACTCCACCGACGGTCTGCTGCTCGATCCCGTCCCCGGACTGCCGCGGCTGCTGAGAGCGCTGGACGGCCGGCGCTCCCACCGGAGGGTGCGAGCCGAGGCCGCGCGGAACGGCATGGACCCGCACCTGGTCGACGCCGCCCTGGCGGCGCTGCGCAGCACCGGTCTGCTGACCGATCTCGACCCCGCGGACCTCCTGGCCAGCGGGGCCGGGCCGGCGGCGTCCGCGCGGGCCGTCGTCGAGCTGCCGTCCGCCACGCAGTCCCCCGGCTCGGCGGTGTGGCGGGCACGCGGGCTGTCCGCGGTGGTCGTCGAGGGCGCCACGCGGGTCGGCACACCGCTGGCCTCGATGCTGGCGGCCAGCGGGGTCGGACGGGTGGTCGTGCGCGACTCCGGGCTCGTGCGGGCCGCCGACGCCATCGTGGGCGGACTCACCACCGAGGACGAGGGGCGGCCCCGGTCCCTGGCGGCAGCCGACGCCATCCGGCGGGCCAGCCCGCTGACCGATCTGCGGCCGCTCCCGGCCGGCGTCGCGCCCGATCTCACCGTGCTCACCGGGCCGTGGGCGGCATCGGACCCACTGACGGCGGAGGGATCCGACGGCGGTGCGCAGCTGGTCGCCACCGTCCGCGGGGAGACGGGCGTGGTCGGTCCGCTCGTGGTGCCCGGCGCGACGAGCTGCCTGCGCTGCGGGGACCTGCACCGCCGCGACGCCGACGCCCGCTGGCCGCGCCTGGCCGCCCAGCTGGTGGCGTCCGAACCGCCGCCCAGCGGATCGACGCTCACCTGCCTGCTCACCGCACTGCTGGCCGCCGGCCAGGTCCTGGCCTACCTGGACGACGCGGGAGCGCCGCTCACCCTGGACGCGACGGTCGAGCTGCGGCCGCCCGACCTGCTCCCCCGGGTCCGCCGCTGGCCCGCGCACCCGTCCTGCGGGTGCGGGGCGGCGGCGACCTCCGGGAACCCCGACCCGGTGGTCGTCGCCCCTCCTCCGGGCGCGGAGGTGCCGCCGCAGGGGACAATGGACGGCGAGCGAGTCCAACCCTGCTCCCGGACACGACACGGCGCCGCTCTCCCCGGCGCCGGCGAGGAGGACGTGTGAGTGACGAGCGACCTGTGATGCCGCGAGGACAGGTCGCGCGCACCGCCCGCCTGGCGTCGCTCCCCCTCGGTGCCGCAGGCCGGGCGACCCTCGGACTGGGCAAGCGGCTGTCCGGGCAGTCGGCCGAGGCCGTCAGCGCCGAGCTCCAGGCGCGCACCGCCGAGCAGCTGTTCGCCGTTCTCGGCCAGCTCAAGGGCGGCGCGATGAAGCTCGGGCAGACCCTGTCGGTGTTCGAGGCCGCCGTCCCCGAGGAGATGGCCGCCCCCTACCGCGAGGCGCTGGTCAAGCTGCAGGAGGAGGCGCCGCCGATGCCCGTGCGGACGGTGCATGCCGTCCTCGCCCAGCAGCTCGGCGGCACCTGGCGGCAGCGTTTCCGCGAGTTCGACGACACCCCCGCCGCCGCGGCGAGCATCGGCCAGGTGCACCGCGCGACCTGGCGCGACGGTCGCGACGTGGCGGTGAAGATCCAGTACCCCGGCGCCGGCACGGCGCTCATGGCCGACCTCAACCAGCTGGCCCGGTTCGCCCGGCTGTTCTCCTCGCTCTTCCCGGGCCTGGACGTCAAGCCGCTGATCGCCGAGCTGAAGGCGCGGGTCGCCGAGGAGCTGGACTACGGCCTGGAGGCCGACGCGCAACGGGCGTTCGCCGCGGCCTACGCCGACGATCCGGAGATCGCGGTGCCCCGGGTGGTGGCCAGCGCGCCGAAGGTCGTCGTCTCGGAGTGGATGGAGGGGACGCCGCTCTCCCGGATCATCGCCGACGGCACACGCGAGCAGCGCGACCGCGCCGGGCGCCAGATGGCCGTCCTGCACTTCTCGGGCCCGCAGCGGGCCGGGATGCTGCACGCCGACCCGCACCCCGGGAACTTCCGGCTCATGCCCGACGGCCGGCTGGGCGTCATCGACTTCGGCGCCACCGCCAGGCTCCCTGACGGCCACCCCGAGCCGATCGGCCGGCTGCTGCGCTGGGCGCTGGCCGGCCGGGCGCCCGAGGTGCTCGCCGACCTCCGCTCGGAGGGGTTCGTGCGACCCGGGATGGAGATCGATCCCGAGGGCGTCCTGGACTACCTGCGTCCACTGCTGGAGCCGGTGGCCGAGCCGCACTTCCACTTCACCCGCGCGTGGATGCAGGAGCAGGCCGCCCGCATCGCCGACCCGCGGACCGAGGCCAACCGCCTCGGCCGCCAGCTCAACCTCCCACCGGCCTACCTGCTCATCCACCGGGTGACGATCGGATCGATCGGCGTGCTCTGTCAGCTCGACGCCGACGCGCCCTGGCGCGCCGTGCTCGAGGAGTGGCTCCCCGGCTTCAAGGACTGAGCGATCCTCCGGACCGCCCCCATCGGGGGTGCGGTCCGGAGGATCGCGGTGTGCTCAGACGGCGGCGCTGGCGCGGGCGGCCCGCCGGACCGCCCGCTCGGCGCGACGGGTGGCCCGACGCGCCAGGTAGAGCCGGCGAGCGCGGGCGGCGGCCTGCGCCTCGGCCTGCAGCTCGTGCAGTCTGCTGCGAGCCGTGTCGTACTCGAGAGGGATCATCGCTGGTTCCTTCGCTCTGGTGAGGGACTGCTCGTCTTGTGCTGCGGGGCTCACGCGGCGACCACCTTGCGGGGCCGGCCGCGAGGCCGCTTCCGGGCGATGACCACGCCCCGTTCGAAGATCTCGCCGCCCCAGACGCCCCACGGCTCGGCGCGGTCGAGCGCGCCGGCCAGGCACTGCTGGCGCAACGGGCACGTGCCGCAGAGCCCCTTCGCGCGCTCCAGGTCGGTCGGGCTCTCGGCGAACCACAGTTCGGGGTCCTCCACCCGGCACGGCAGCGGGCGCCGCACCGGGGCCGGTGACAGGGGCGGGCGCGGGTTGAACGGCGTCGGGCCGTTGGTCCGCGGGAGACCGGGTCGGCGGTGGGACGTCGGGCGGTCGATCGTCTGCTGCACTGCCGCTCCTCCTCGTACTCGTCGGGTACGGCCGGCGGGGGTCCGCCGACCGAAGTCGGGGCCGGGCGCCGCGGAGGAAAGAAAAAGGCCGCGGATCCCGGGTTCGGGTTCCGCGGCCTCGAGGAGGACCGGTCGAGCGCTAGCTCTGCGGTCTCCCCGAGGAATGGATCCCGAGGGTGGTGCTGTCGTTCTGGTGCAGGTATGCGGGAGCGAGGAAGCGCTCAGCAGTGGGCCGCTCGCGTCGCGTGCCGACGACGGCAGCGGTGCAGGCCCAGGCGGACAGACCGGTGGCGCCGAACGGGGCGGCCGACGTGCCCATCGCGTTGCCGCCACCCGAGCGGAGGTCAGCGGAGGTGGCGGTCGTGTTCAGGGTGATCATCGAAGTGCCCCTCCCTTCTCTCTCCGCGTTCCGGCCGGTCGGCCGGGCGCATCGGGGCGCAGCTCGTGTGGGTCAGAACCCTAGGGGCCCGGCCGAGATGCGGTCAAACGAATAAACGGACGTCGCCGCAGCAGGCGCGTCGGCCGCCCTTCAGGGGCCCGCGCCGAGCGTGCGAGGCGTTCGAGGAGCGGTGGTCCTGCTTCAGCCGGTGACCGTCGCGAGCACGTCCTCGCCGTACAGCTCGAGCTTCTTGCTGCCCACTCCGGGCAGCCCTGAGAGCTCGCGCAGGTTGGCCGGACGGCTCTCCGCGATCGCCTGGAGGGTGGCGTCGGAGAAGACCACGTACGCCGGCACCGACTGGGTCGCGGCCGCCTGGCTGCGCCAGGCGCGGAGCCGCTCGAACAGCTCACCGGCCTCACCCTCGAGCACGACCTTGACCTTCTTCGCCGGCCGACGGGCGGGCGGGGCGGTGGGTCCGGACTCCGGAGCCAGGCCGGTGAGGAACTGGCTGCGCGGCCGCGCCCGGCGTCCACCCGGGTTCCGGGCCAGCGACCAGGAGAGCGACAGCTGCTCCCGGGCACGGGTGATCGCCACGTAGAGGAGCCTGCGCTCCTCCTCCACCGCCTCGGGCTTGCTCAGCGCCTGGGCGATCGGCAGCACGCCCTCGACCAGGCCGACGACGAAGACGACGTCCCACTCCAGGCCCTTCGCCGCGTGCATCGAGGCGAGCGTGACGCCCTGGACCGTGGGCGCGTGCTGGGCATCGGCGCGCTGGGCCAGGTGGGTGACGAAGCCGGCCAGGTCCAGCGACTGGTTCTCCTCGACCAGGTCGACGGCGAGGTCGACCAGCGCGGCCAGCGACTGCCAGCGGTCCCGCGCCGCTCCTCCGGGCGGTGGCCGGTGCTCGGCCCACCCGGTCGAGGCGAGGACGTCGCGCACCGCGGGCACGAGCATCCCGGGCTCGTTGCCGCCGGCGGCGGCACCCCGGAGGAGCAGCACGGCCTCGCGCACCTCGGGCCGCTCGAAGAACCGCTCCCCGCCCTTGAGCACGTACGGCACCCCGGCGGCGGCCAGCGCGTTCTCGTAGACCTCGGACTGCGCGTTGATGCGGAAGAGGACGGCCATCTCCGCCGCGGGCATCCCCTCGTCGATCAGGGCCCGGCAGCGAGCAGCGACGGCGGCGGCCTCGGCGGGCTCGTCGGGGTACTCGGTGAACCGCGGCTCGGCGCCCGCGGCGCGCTGGCCGAGGAGCCGCAGCCCGGGCAGGCCCTTGCGCCGCGGCGCCATGCCGATGAGCTTGTTGGCCAGCCCGACGACCTGCGGGGTCGATCGGTAGTCGCGCTCCAGCTTGACCACGGTGGCGTCGGGATAGCGGTCGGCGAAGCCCAGCAGGTAGTCGGGGTTCGCGCCGGTGAACGAGTAGATCGTCTGGTTGGGGTCGCCGACGACGCAGACGTCGGCGCGGCCACCCAGCCAGGCGTCGAGCAGCCGCTGCTGCAGCGGGTTCACGTCCTGGTACTCGTCGACGACGAAGTGCCGGTACTGGGCGCGGACCTGCCGGGCGACGTCCTGGTGCTCCTCGATGGCGAAAGCGGTGACCAGGAGCAGGTCCTCGAAGTCCAGTGCGCCGTCGCGCTGCTTGGCCGACTCGTAGCTGGCGTAGACCGCGGCCACCGCGGCCGGCTCGAACGGCGTCTCCCGGCCGGCCGCCTTGGCCCGGGCCGGGTAGTCCTCCGGCGTCGCCAGCGTCGTCTTGGCCCACTCGATCTCGCTGGCGAGGTCGCGCAGGCTGGTGCGATCGGTGGTGAGCCGGTTGCGGGTGGCCGCCGAGGCGACGACGCGCAGCTTGTTCTCGATGAGCGGGGGCATCGGGCCGCCCAGCACTCGGGGCGCGAAGTAGCGGAGCTGCCGCATGGCGGCGGCGTGGAAGGTGCGCGCCTGCACTCCGCCGACTCCCAGGCCCGCCAGCCGGGTGCGGAGCTCGCCGGCCGCCCGGGCGGTGAAGGTCACCGCCAGCACCTGCTCGGCGACGTAGTTCCCGGTGTGCACGCCGTAGGCGATCCGGTGGGTGATGGTGCGGGTCTTCCCCGTTCCGGCACCGGCGAGGATGCAGACCGGGCCCGACACCGCCTGCGCCGCCTCGCGCTGCTCGTCGTCGAGACCGCTGATCACGGTCTCCGCCTCTGCCTGCGACATCGTCGCCGTTCCTCCCCGCTCGCACGTCCCCGACCTGACGGGTCCGTGCCGATCCTCCCAGTCCGTGCCGACAGGCTGCGGGAAGCATCCCCAGGGAACGGACGTTCTGGATCTTCAGCACGCCACCCCGGTACGGGGCTGGACCCGCTCGGCACGAACAGGGAGACTCCCCGCGATGACCACGACCCCCGGCGCCCCCGTGACGATGTACACCACCTCGTGGTGTGGCTACTGCGTGCGGCTGAAGAAGATGATGCAGCGCGACGGCATCGACTACGCCGAGGTCAACATCGAGGAAGACGCCTCGGCGGCCGACCTGGTCATGCAGGCCAACGGCGGGAACCGCACGGTCCCCACGCTGATCTTCCGGGACGGCAGCGCTCTGACCAACCCGAGCATCGACCAGGTCAAGGCCCAGCTCGCGCAGCTCCCGGAGGCATGACACCCGTGGTCCCCGGTCCCCGGCCCTCCGACGAGATCGACGGTTCCGCGTCCTTCGGCGCGGACCCGGCCCCGGCCGTTGACCACCCCCGTGTCGCCCTCGCCCGTACCCGGCGGGGATGGACCGTGATCCCGGTCTCCGCACCGGTGAGCGGTGAACTCGTCGCCGACGTCGTCGAGGGCATGACGCTGGCAGACCTCGTCGCCGAAGCGGTCGGTGGCCTTCCCGAGCCCGACCGCGACACCCGCCGGTCCGCCCGCGGGCCGGCCGGGCCGGCGGCGGATGCCGACCCCGTGGACGCGCGCATCGCCGCGCTCGAGCGCACCATCGCCCAGCTGGAGCACGCGCTGGCCGCCCGGGTCTCCACCGAGCGGGCCATCGGCGTGCTGGCCGAGCGGGACGGCTCCAGCCCCCGGACCGCCTTCGAGGAGCTGCGTCGCCAGGCCCGGACCCAGGGCCGGCCGGTCGTCGAGCTCGCCCGCGAGGTGCTCGACGGGCTGGCCACCGATCCGGCGCCGCAGGCGGTCGCGGCGGCCCTCGCCTCGCCGGGCGTCGCCAGCGCTCTCGTGCCGCGGCCGCAACCGGCCGTCCGGAGCGCCGTCATCGCGGACGGCCGGTCCTGACCCGACCGGAACCGCTCTCCCCCGACGCCCTCGCCGACCGCCTGGCCACCCTGCTGGCGGACACCTCGCCCGAGCCGGGTGCCGTCGCTCTCCGCGTCGCCGTCGACGGCCCGGAGGTCGCCCGGCCGGAGCAGCTGGCGGAGTCGATCGCCGACCGGCTGCCGGCGCTGGGCCGCAGCGCCGTGGTCGTCCCCGCGGACGGCTTCTACCGGCCGGCGTCGCTGCGCCTGGAGCACGGCCGCACCGATCCGGACGCCCGCTACACCGACTGGCTGGACGGGAACGCGCTCAGCCGGGAGGTGCTCGGCCCGCTGGGTCCCGGTGGCAGCGGGGAGTACCTGCCGGTGCTGTGGGACCTCGCGCGCGACCGGGCCGCCCGCGCGCCCCGGCAGCCTGCACCACCCGGAGCGGTGGTGCTGGTCCCCGGCGCGCTGCTGCAGGGCGTGGGGCTCGCGCTGGACGTCGTCGTGCACCTGCGCATGTCGCCCGCCGCGCGCCGCAGGCGGACGCCGGCCGACGAGCAGTGGGCGCTGCCCGCCTTCGACCGCTACGACGACGAGGTCGACCCGGCCGCGCTGGCCGACGCCGTCGTCCTCGCCGACCACCCGGACAAGCCCGCCCTCGTGCTCGGCGGGCGCTGGGCTTAGAGCTCGTCCTTGATCCAGAGGTCGAGGATGTGCCGGGCGATGGAGATCGACGGCGGCACCGCGAGCTGACCGTCGGGGGTGCGCAGCTCGTCGCGGGTGAACCAGCGCGCCTCCTCGATCTCGGTGGGGTCGACCCGGATCTCCTGGGTCGGGTCCGCGCGCGCGACGAAACCGAGCATCAGCGACTGCGGGAACGGCCACGGCTGGCTGGTCACGTACCGGATGTCGGTGATCCGCAGCCCGACCTCCTCCTCGACCTCGCGGGCGACGGCCGCCTCGGCCGACTCCCCCGGCTCGACGAAGCCGGCGAGGATGGAGAACCGCCCGGCCGGCCAGACCGCCTGCCGGCCGAGGACGACGCGGTCGCCGCCGTCGTGGACGAGCATGATCACGGCCGGGTCGGTGCGGGGGAAGAACTCGGTGCCGGTGGTGGGGTCGCGCTGCGTCCAGCCGGCCCGCTCCACGGTCGTCGCCGCGCCGGTCAGCGGTGAGAACCGGTGCCGCTCGTGCCACTCGAGAATGCCGATGGCCTGGGCGAGCAGGCCGGCGTCGAGGTCACCGAGGTCGGCGCCCAGGTCGCGCAGGCCAGCCCAGAGGTCGACCGGGCGCCCGTTCACCGTGAGCGCCCGCTCGCCGCGCACCGCCGCGTACGGGACGCCGTCGGCCTCGCCGAGGAAGACCGCGCCGGTGGGGAGCTCGGGGCGCTCGTCCCACACCAGCTGCGGCCCCGACGGCCCCTCCTGGACCGGCACGGCGCGCTGAGCGTCGACGGTGAGCACCCGGACCGGGCGGCCACCCGTCGGGTCGGGCAGCAGCCGGGCAAGGTGCGCCCGGTCGTGCACCGCCCGCGAGAGCAGCGGCCGCCCGTCGGGAGTCATGCGCCCTCGCCGCTCCCGGTCACGGCGACCGGCGCCAGGGCTGCGAGCTCGGTCGCGATCCGGGCGGCGTCGCCGACCACGACCGCCGTCAGGGCCTCGGGTGCCAGGTGGCGTGCGGCCGCGGCCTGCACCTGCTCGACGGTGACGGCGGCGAGGTCCTGCTGGTGGGTGCGCAGCCAGTCGGCCGGCATCCCGGCCCCGAGCAGCGCGGACATGGTGCTGGCCAGCCCCGCGTGGGTGGCCGTGGAGAGCGCCATGCTGCCGAGGACGTACCGCCGGGCGGCGTCCAGCTCGGCCTCGGTGACCGGGGTGAGCGCGATCCGGCCGAGCTCGTAGAGGGTCTCGAGCAGCGCCGGGCCGGTGACCTCGGTGGCGACGTCGGCGTCCACGAGGAACGACGACGACGCACGCTGGTGCTCGAGGGCGCTGCGCGGGCTGTAGCTGTAGCCCTTCCGCTCGCGGATGTTCTCCACCAGCCGGGAGGAGAAGTACCCGCCGTAGATCATGGCGGCCAGGCGGGTCGCCGGGAGGTCGTCGTCGGTGCGGCGCGGTGCGGAACCGCCGAGACGCAGGTTGGACTGCACGGCCCCCGGCCGGTCGACCACCTGGATGCCGCCCTGGCGCTGCTCGGTGACCGGGGGCGCCTCGACCGCCTTGCCGGTGCCGGTCCAGGCGTCCAGTGCGGCGGCGACGGTCTCGGTCGCGGCCCGCGGGTCGAGGTCACCGACGAGCACCAGGATGCTGCCGGCCGGCAGGACCCGCTCACGGTGCAGCCGGCGCAGAGCCGGTGCGCGGACCGCGGAGACCAGCTCGGCGTCAGGCAGCTGAATGGCGTAGGGGTGCGCTCCGTAGCGGCGGGCGGCCAGTGCCGAGCGGGCGATGGTGCCGGGCTGGGTGCGCGCGATGGCGATCCGCTCGGCCAGCCGGTCCCGCTCCCCCTCGACCTGGTCGGCCGGGTATGCGGCGCCGGTGAGCAGCTCGGCGAGCACGTCGAGGACGGGGCCGAGCCCGCCGGGCAGCAGCGTCGTGGCGAAGAGCAGCCGGTCGGCGTCGGTGGCGACGGAGAGCTCCGCGCCGTGCGTCTGCAGCAGCTGCGCGATCTGGGTCTGGTCGTGCTGCTGGCTGCCCAGCAGCACGGCGCCGGAGAGCACGGCGCCGCGTGCAGTGTGGACGCCGGCGTTGCGTGCGCTCGCAGCGGCGAACGGCACCCGGAGGCGCAGCTCGATCAGCGGCACCCCGGGGCGCGGGACGACGACGACCCGGAGCCCGTTGGGCAGCGTCGTCTCCTCGGCCACCGGGACCGGCTGGGGACGGGGCTCGCCGAGCGGCGGGATCAGCGAGGTCTGGACGTCGGTCATCGGGCGCCTCCGGCGGGTCGCAGCTCGAGCATGGCGACGGTGCCGGGATCCAGTCCCCGGGCGGCTGCCTGCACCGTCCCGGGGGTGACGGCCGCGAGGCGCGCGGCCAGCTCGCCGGCCAGCTCGGCGCGGCCGTGGACGAGTTCGGCCGCGGCGAAGGAGAGCGTGCGGCCGAGGATGGAGTCGGCCTGCTGGAGCAGCTGCGCCTCGATGCGGGCCTGCACCCGGCGCAGCTCGTCGGCGTCGACGCCGTCCTGCGCGATGCGGTCGATCTCCTCGTGCACCGCGGCGGTGACCCGCTCGGCCGGCACGCCGGCCGGATGGTGCACCTGGGTGGTGAGCAGCGTGGCGTCGCGGACGTCGAACGGGTCGCCGAACATGCCGACGTAGCTGCTCTGCGCGATCGCGGTGCGGTCGCCGTGGATCAGCCGGCGCTCCAGCCGGGACGCGTCGCCCTCGCTGAGCACCTCGGCCAGCAGCACGGTGCCCAGGTAGGTGTCGAAGTCGCCGACGGGGTCGGGCACGCGCCAGCCCAGCGCCAGCGCCGGGGCGGTGGCGAGCCGGTCCTCGACGACGGCGGAGCGCACGCTCGTGGGCGAGGGCTCACCGGTCGGCGGCAGCGGCGGGACGTCGCGCGCCGGCACGGGGCCGAACCAGCGGCGGACGAGCGCCTCGGTCTCGGCGACGTCGAGGTCGCCGCCGATGCACAGCACGGCGTTCCCGGGCGCGTAGTACCGGTGGAAGAAGTCGGTCGCGTCGTCGACGGTGGAGGACTCCAGGTCGACGAAGGAGCCGTAGCCGTCGTGGGTGTTGGCGAAGCTCTCGAACGCGATCTGCGGCAGCTGCAGCCAGGGAAAGGCGCCGTAGGGCCGGTTGAGCACGTTGACCCGGATCTCCTCCTTCACCACGTCGATCTGGTTGCGGAGGTTCTCCTCGGTGATCGCCGGCGCCGCCATGCGGTCGGCCTCGAGGAAGAGAGCGCGCTCGAGCGCCTCGGTGGGCAGCGCCTCGAAGTAGTTCGTGTAGTCCTGGTGAGTCGACCCGTTGAACGTGCCGCCGGCGGCCTGGACCAGCCGGGCGTGCTCCATCTTCGCGACGTTCGCCGACCCCTGGAACATCATGTGCTCGAAGAGGTGGGCGAAGCCGGTCCGCCCTTCGGGTTCGTTGCGCATCCCGACGTCGTAGTAGACGCTCACCGCCACCACCGGCACGCTGCGGTCGGGGGCGAGGACGACCCGCAACCCGTTGTCCAGCGTGAACCGTTCGATCGGGTGCCGCAGGGTCAGTTCCGTACCAGCTGCACTCACACGACCGACACTAACCGCGGGCGGAGACACCCCGCCGTCCGGTCACCGCCTTGATGCCCCGGCCGAGGGGGTGGCCACGGCGGTAGGGGCCGATGCCCAGCGCGGCAGGGGCACGACTACTGGCCGCGGTGTGGACCGGTCGCGGGGCCCGGAGGGTCCCCGACCGGGACACGGGCAGCGGCTCCGCTCAGCCGGGGACGGCCGTTGGCCGCGGTGTCGTCCGGAGGACGACGATGTGCACAGTCACAGCACGTCGACGGCGTCGATCACCCGGTTGATGACGCCGTAGAGCTCGGCGTGGGTGTTCGGGATGGAGATGTAGAGCAGCGCCGGCTCCGGGCGGCCGACGTCGATGAGCAGCAGCGCGGCGCGCTCGCCGGTGGCGTCGTAGCCCTCGACGTCCCAGGTCAGCTGGAACTCGTAGAGGTGGGCGTCGCGGCCGTCGACGGTGCGCGGCTCGTCGCGCAGCACCTCCTGCTCGTTGGGTCCCGGGTAGTAGTTGCCGCGGACGCTGGCGGCCAGCCCGGTCACCGTCGCCTGCAGGTCCGCCGCGCCGCCGTACAGCGGTGAGACCGGTCCCGAGGTGCACTGGGAGATGAAGAGCCCGCCGTCGGGGGTGTCGTCCTGGGTGGTGAAGAACTGGCCCAGGGTCTCCGTCGTCTCGTCCATCCGCCCGAGGGTGAACTCCGACCAGCCCTCGCCGAGGAAGGGATAGGAGATGCCCGCGGCCCGGTCGATGATCCGCACGGTTCCCGGCGGGAAGGTGGGTCCGGCCACCGGTGGATCGGGAAGGGCACCCGAGGACGGCGGGCCGGCGACGCGGTCGGAGTCGCCACCCGACCGCACGGCGAGCACCGTGCCGATCACCGCGGCGATCACGACCACGACCACGACTGCGGCGGTCCACAGCCGGGAACCGCCGGGCGACGGCGCGGACTCCTTCGTCGGCTCGATCGCCGGCTCGGGTCGGGCGGCGGGGGTGCCGGGAGCGCTGCGCACGGCGACGCCCGGCCCGGCGGGCATCATGACGTCGGCCCAGGTACCCCCGTCCCACCAGCGCACCATCCCGGGCGCGCCACTGGGATCGGGGTACCAGCCCGGTGGAGGGGTCTGCCCGGCTCCGGTCACCCCGCCAGCCTAGGGCGTTCCTCGTCCACCCCACCGCCACCGGAGGACCCGTGCCGCCTGCCCGCACCGAGGCCGAGGTCGTCCGCCGGCTGCGCGCCGCCGGCTGCGTCTTCGCGGAGGACGAGGCGCGTCTGCTGACCGACGCCGCGACGACTCCGGACGACCTGGTGGTGCTCGTGGCGCGGCGCGTGGCCGGTGCGCCGCTGGAGGTGCTGCTGGGCTGGGCGGAGTTCTGCGGGCTGCGGATCGCCGTCGCGCCGGGGGTCTTCGTGCCGCGCCGACGGACGGAGGCGCTGGTCGAGGAGGCGGTTCGACTCGCCCGCCCCGGCAGCGTCGTCGTCGACCTCTGCTGCGGGTCGGGCGCCGTCGCCGCCGCGGTCGCCGTCACGGTTCCGGGGATCGAGCTGCACGCGGCCGACGTCGACCCGGCGGCCGTGGCCTGCGCCCGCCGCAACCTGCCCGATGTTTCCGTGCACCAGGGCGACCTCGTCGAGGCCCTGCCCAGGAAGCTCCGCGGGCGGATCGACGTCCTCACCGCGAACGTGCCCTACGTGCCGACGGCGGCTCTCGGCCTCATGCCGCCGGAGGCCCGCGACCACGAGCCGCGGGCCGCCCTGGACGGTGGACCGGACGGGCTCGCGCTCGCCCGCCGGGTCGCGGCCGAAGCCGGCTCCTGGCTCGCTCCCGGCGGCTCGCTGCTCTTCGAGTGCGGCGAGATTCAGGTAGCCGACGCGCTGGAGCTGGTCACCGCGGCCGGCCTTTCCGCCCGGCTGGTCACCGACGACGAGCGGGGCGCCACCGTCGTCGTCGGAACGCTCTAGGACGCCCGGGCGGCCAGCTCGCGCCAGAGGTGCGCGGCGGCCTCGGCACCGCGGTAGAGCATCGGCAGCAGCACCCGCTCGTTCGGCGAGTGGATGCGGTCGGTCGGCAGCCCGGCGCCGAGGAACAGCAGCGGGGCACCGAGCGCCTCGACGATCGCCGCCTCCGGGCCGCTCCCGCCCTCGCGTGTGAACAGCACGTCCGCCGGGTCGCAGTCGAAGGCCTGCCCGATGGCCGCCAGCAGGGCGTCCATGTGCGGGGAGTCCAGGTCGCTGGCGCACGGGGCGACGCCGCCGGGCGGGGTGTGCACCTCGGCCTCGATGCCGGCCGGGACGTTCGCGGCCACCCAGCTCTCGAGCAGCGGGCCGATGTCCTGCGGCTTCTGGTCCGAGACCAGCCGGAAGGTGACCTTGGCGTGCGCCTCGGCCGGGATGATCGTCTTGTGGCCGGGGCCGGTGTAACCGCCCCACATGCCGTTGACCTCCGCGGTCGGGCGGGCGCCGGTGCGCTCCAGGGTGCTGTAGCCGGCCTCGCCGTAGGTGGCCCGCGAGGCGGCCGGCCCGGCCAGCCACGCCTGCTCGTCGAACGGCACCCGGCTCATCAGCTCGCGCTCCCGATCGCTCAGCGGGAGCACCTTGTCGTAGAAGCCGGGGATGGTCACTCGGCCCTGGTCGTCGTGCAGCTTCGCGAGCAGCTCGGCCATCGCGTGCAGCGGGTTGGGAACCGCGCCGCCGAAGGAACCCGAGTGCAGGTCGACGGCGGGTCCGCGCAGGGTGATCTCGGCGTCGGCCAGCCCGCGCATCGCCGTCACGGCGCTGGGCACGTCAGGTGCCGCCATGCCGGTGTCGCTGACGACGACGACGTCGCAGGCCAGGCGGTCGCGCTTCTCCTCGAGCAGCGCCTCGAAGTGCGGCGAGCCCGACTCCTCCTCGCCCTCGATGATCAGCTTCACGGTGACGGCGGGGGTGGCGCGGCCGGTGGCGGCGAGGTGTGCGCGGATGCCGAGGAGGTGGAACGCGACGTTGCCCTTGTCGTCGATGGCGCCGCGGGCGTGCAGCTCGGGGCCGTCCGGGCCCTCGACGCGGGTCGGCTGGAACGGCGGGCGGTCCCAGAGCTCCAGCGGATCGACCGGCTGCACGTCGTGGTGGCCGTAGACGAGGGCGACCGGAGCTCCGGCGTCGGCGCTCGGCCACTCGGCGAAGACGGCCGGGGCGCCGGCGGTCGGCCAGATCTCCACGGTCGGGAAGCCGGTGCGGCGCAGCGCCTCGGCGAGCCACTCGGCGCTCGCGGCGACGTCGCCGGCGTGCGCCGGGTCCGCGGAGATCGACGGGATCCGCAGCCACGCGTCGAGGTCGGCGTGCAGGTCCTCGAGGTGGGCGGTGACGTACTCGCGCTCGCTGGTCACGGGCTCGACGGTAGTGCTGCCAGCGCGCGGACCTGCTCCCGGCTAGCGTCCAGGGCATGCCCGGAGAGCTGCTGCGGACCGATGTCGGCGACCTGACCTTCGACGTGCGCGTCGACGGACCCGAGGACGGGCGGCCGGTGCTGCTGCTGCACGGCTTCCCCGAGACCTCCGCGTCGTGGGCCGCGGTCTCCCCGCTGCTCACCCAGGCGGGGCTGCGCACCTACGCGCCCGACCAGCTGGGCTACTCCCCCGGCGCGCGACCGGCCGACGTCGACGCCTACGCGATGCAGAACCTGGCCCAGGTGACGGCGGACCTGATGACCGCCCTGGAGATCCCGGTGGCCGACGTCGTCGGCCACGACTGGGGCGCGAACGTCGCCTGGACGATGGCCGCCTGGCACCCCGACCGGGTCCGTTCGCTCACCGCGGTCTCGGTGCCGCACCCCGCCGCGTACACGGCCGCCTTCCGGATCGACCCCGAGCAGAAGGAGCGGTCGGCCTACATCCGGCTCTTCTGGCAGCAGGGCAAGGCCGAGGAGGTGCTGCTCGCCGACGACGCGCGCCGACTGCGCCGCATGCTCCAGGGCGGGCAGCAGGGCGAGACCGGGATCCCGCCCGAGGCGGTCGACGAGTACGTGGCGGTGCTGTCCGCGCCGGGCGCGCTCACCGCGGCGCTGAACTGGTACCGCGCCATGAGCTCCGACATCAAGGTGGACAAGGTCGGGGTGCCCACCACCTACGTGTGGAGCGATGGCGACGTCGCCATCGGCCGCACCGCCGCGGAGGCGTGCGAGGAGTTCGTGACCGGCGACTACCGCTTCGTCGAGCTGCCTGGCGTCACGCACTGGATCCCGGAGCAGGCACCGGAGCAGCTGGCCCGCGCGATCCTGGACCGCGTCGCCACGTCGTGAGCTCGCGGCAGCAGCGGATCCAGGAACTGCTGGAGCGCTTCTGGGTGGCGGCGCTGATCCTCCTCGTCGTCTGCGTCGGTGCCGGCGTCCTCTCGTCGATGAGCGACTGGGACTACTGGAACCAGCCCGAGACCGAGGTGACGGTGACCGAGGTGGTGACCGTGGACGCCGACGACGCCGGCCTCGGTCGCTCCTGCCGCAACCCTTCGGAGCTCGTCGTGGTCGACGGCGACGGGCGGACAGGGACCTTGTACGACTGCCCGAGCACCCTCTACGACGGCGACACGGACCTGGCCCGCTGGCATCCCGAGGAGGACCGGGCACGCAACGACGTCGTCATGCCGGGGGCCCTCGTGGCGATCTGTGCCGGCATCTACGCGTTCCTCCTGCTGATCCTGTCCGGCGTGTTCTGGGCCCAGCGGCGCAGCCGGCGGGCCGAGAAGACGGGTCGGTGACGGCGGTGGAGCTCCGGGTGCCCACGAACGCCGACGCCGACCCGTGGTTCGAGCTGTTCGACGACGCCGAGGTCATGCGGTTCGTCGGCTCGGGCGAGGTACGGGACCGGGAGTACTACGCGGGTCTGGTCCACGGGCAGCAGGAGCTGGCCGAGCGCACGGGGCTGTGCCTGTTCAGCGTGGTCAGCGACGGCGAGGTGGCCGGTTTCGCCGGCATCCTTCCCTGGAGCCACCCCTGGGGGCCGACCGGCTCGCTCGAGGCCGGCTGGCGGCTGGGCCGCCGGTTCTGGGGCCGCGGGCTCGCGACGGCCGCCGCCCGGATCGCGGTGGATCTGGCTCGCGAGCGCGGGATCGAGCGGCTCGTCTCGATGATCCACGCGGACAACGCCGCCTCGGTCGCGGTGGCGCAGAGACTCGGCATGACGCCGTCGGCGCTGCACCGCTCGCCCGCCGGCGCCCCCGTGCGCGAGTTCGGGCTACTCCTCGACTGAGCGACGTGTCGACGAGTCTCCAGGTCGACTCGCCACCTACGCCTCGGTGCCGCTCACGAGGGCGAGCAGGCCGGACTCGTCGAGCAGGTCGACCGGCCGGATCGTCTCCTTCGCGGCGACGTGGTGGAACCCGGCGCTCACCCGCTCGACGGGCACCCCGGTCAGCCGCGCCCAGCCCAGCCGGTAGGCGGCCAGCTGCACCGACGCGGCGGCCAGCTCGCTCGCGGTGGGCGGCGGCCCGGTCTTCCAGTCGATGACCTCGAAGCCGCCGTCCTCCCGCTGGAACACCGCGTCGATCCGGCCGCGCAGGGTGAGCGCACCCAGCGGCGTCTCGAACGGCACCTCGACCTCGATCGGCTGCCGCTCCGCCCACTCGCTGGCCAGGAAGGCGTCCCGCAGCTCGTCGAGCGCGTCGTCCGGCGCGGCCAGCTCGTCCCCGGAGCCGGGCAGCTCGTCGAGATCGACCAGGCGTGCGGCACCGAACCGCTCCTCGAGCCAGGCGTGGAACGCGGTGCCCCGGCGGGCCTGGGGCGCGGGCGCGGCCGGCATCGGGCGGCGCAGTCGGCGGGCCAGCTCCCCGGGGTCCCGGCGAAGGGTGACCAGCGCCGACACCGACAGGTGCGAGGGCAGTGGCACGTCGACGGTCGTGCTGTCGTGCCGCGCGCGCTCGCGCAGCAGCAGGTCGGCGTCGCGCACCCAGGAGTCGACCAGCTCGTCCTCGCCACCGAGGCTCAGTTCGGGGTCCAGCGGGTGCGGAGCCGCGCCCTCCACCAGCTGGGCGGCGGCGGTCAACGCCCGTCGACGCGGCTCCGAGAGCGGATCGGTCGGCCACACCCCGACCGGCCACTCCTCCAGCGCGGGGTTGATCGCACCGTCCTCCGGCGCCGGCGCCCACTGCACGACGGTGCCGGCACCGGCCTCGCACGTCTCCTTCGCGGTGGTCAGCAGGGACGACGGGCCGCACGGCTTGACGCCGTCGCGCCACCAGCTGCCGGAGCACAGCAGCAGCCGCTTGGCGCGGGTGACGGCGACGTAGCCGAGGCGGATCTCCTCGTCGAGGCCGAAGTCCTTCCAGTCCTGCACGTACTCCTCGAGCGCATTCCGGACCGCCGCCTGGTCGCCGGAACCGGGGACCGGCAGCTTCAGCGCGGGCAGCTCCGCCCGGTCGGTGAGCCGCAGCTCGGCGGGCACGGCTCCCGGGTCCTTGATCCAGGAGTCGCTGGCGTTGCTGCGCGAAGGGAACTGCCCGTCGGTCATCCCGGGCACGGCGACGACGTCCCACTCCAGGCCCTTCGCCGAGTGGCCGGTGAGCAGCTGGACCGCCTCCGGGTTGACCGCCACCTCCCCCGGCTCGAGACCGCGCTCGCGCTGCTCGGCGTCGCGCAGGTAGCCCAGGAACGCCGGCAGCGACGGCAGCTCGGCCAGCTCGGTGAACTCGGCGGCGACGCCGTGCAGCGCATCGAGGTGGGCGCGGGCGCCGGCCGGGCTGACCCCGGGCGCGCTGGCGAGCTCGGTCTCCAGGCCCAGCGTGCGGGCGACCTCGTCGACCAGGTCGGGCAGCGACTCCCCGATCCGTCCGCGCAGGTGGGCGAGCTCGGCACCCAGGTGGCGCAACCGCCGGTAGCCGGTCACCGAGTACTGCTCGGCGTCGCCGAGGTCGTCGAGCGCCTCGACGATGCTGCCGCGCTCCTGGGGCAGCTCGGCGGTCGCCGCGGCAGCCGCTTCCTCGCCCTCGGCCGGTCGGGGCGGGCGGCGGGAGTGCACGAGGGCGCGGGCCCGGGCCTCCACGGCGGCGAGGTCGCGCGGGCCGATCCGCCAGCGGGCGCCGGTCAGCAGCCGCCCCAGGGCGTCACCGGCCGTGGGGTCGACCAGCACCGTGAGCGTGGCGACGACGTCCGAGACCTCGGGAACCTCCAGCAGGCCACCGAGGCCGACCACCTCGACGGGCAGGCCCCGCTCCCGCAGCGCCGCCGCGATGCCGGGCAGCTGCTTGCGGGTGCGCACCAGGACCGCCATCGACGGTGGCCGCCCGTCGGGCTTCGGCTGCACGACGGCGTCGGTGCCGTTCCAGCAGGCGGCGAACCGGTCGGCCAGCGCGGCGGTCTCGTCGGCGACCGTCTCGTACAGCCCGACGGTCACCGAGCCGCGGCCGGCGGTGGGCGCCGGGGCGAGGTCCGGCAACGGTGAGGCCGGTTCGGGGAGCATCCCAGAGACCGCGTTGGCGACGGCGAGCACCGCTTCGTCGTTGCGCCAGCTGGTCGCCAGGGTGAGCCGCTCGGCCGCCCGGCCGGGAAGCCCGGGGAAGGTGCGGTCGAACCGCTCGATGGTGCCGGCCGACGCGCCGCGCCAGCCGTAGATGGACTGGCGGGGGTCGCCCACGGCGAGCACCGGGTGCCCGCTGGCGCCACCGAAGAGCGCCTCGAGCATGCGCAACTGCCCGACGCTGGTGTCCTGGTACTCGTCGAGGAGGACCACCTTCCAGCGCGCCCGCTCACGGCGGCCCACCTCCGGCGAGGAGACGGCGATGCGCGCCGCGTAGGAGACCTGGTCGGCGTAGTCGATGGAGCCGAGCGACTTCTTGCGGGCCTCGAACGCCTCGACCAGCGGCAGCAGCGCCACCCGCGCCTTCTGCCGGGCGAGCATCTCGGTGACCGCGGCGTAGGGGCCCTTCTTCTTCGGGGCGTCCGCGTAGCCGGCGATCTGCGACTCCAGCCGCGCCGTCCAGTTCCGCAGCGCCGCCGAGGTGACGTCGTGCTCACCCATCTCGCCGGCCAGCGCCAGCACGTCCTCGACGGTGGTGAGCAGGGTCAGCGGCACGTCGGACATGTCGCCGGTCCAGGCGGCCACCACCGTGGCCGCCTGCCCCCAGCACATGGCCGGGCCGAGCACGCCCGCGCCGGGCTCCACACCGATCCGCAGCCCGTGCTCGGCGACGAGGGCGGCCGCGTACCCGTGGTAGGTCGAGACCGTGGGCTGGGCGATCGCCAGCCGCTCGCGCAGGTCCTCCTCGGTGTCGGGATGCCGCGCGAGCGCACCCAGGCGCAGCCGGATGCGCTCGTTGAGCTCGCTGGCCGCCTTGCGCGTGAAGGTGAGCCCGAGGATCGCCTCGGGCTCGACGATGCGGTTGGCGACCAGGTAGGAGACCCGCGCGGCCATGGTCTCGGTCTTGCCCGACCCGGCGCCGGCGACGACGACCAGCGGCCGGTCCGCGGGCGCACAGACGACGCCCGCCTGCTCGCCCGACGGCGCGTAGGACAGCCCGCAGCGCTCGGCGACCTCGGCGGGGGTGAGCAGCCGGCGCGCGGCCGGCGTCTCCGCAGCGGCCTCGGCGAGCAAGTCCTCGAAGCTGAGCTGTCCGTCGTCGGGGCGGGGGGTCATCCGGTCACCTGCCGGCCCGGCTCCTGCAGCGGGCAGCTGCGCCGCGCGGGGCAGCGGGAGCAGTGGGAACCGGTGCGCACCTCGAAGGTCCCGGCGCCCATTCCGTCACCCACCTCGGCGACGAGCTGCCCGGCCCAGGTCTCGCCCACCGGCACGTCGCCCGGCAGTGGCTCCTGGTGCTGCTCCTTGGCCTTGGCACCGGTGCCGACCTGCAGCAGGGCCGCTCCGCCGGGCACCGTGCCGTGCTCGGCGAACCCGCCCGCGGCGACCGCCACCTGGTAGGCCGCGAGCTGACCGTGCTCCTCGGTGTTCTTCGCCGCGGTCTTCCCGGTCTTCAGGTCGATGACGACCAGCCGGCCCTCCGAGTCGCGTTCCAGGCGGTCGACCTGCCCGCGGATCCGCGCCCGGCCGACGACGACGTCGACGTTGCCCTCGGCGGCGAGCAGCTCGCGACCGTTGGCGGCGTGCCACTGCAGGAAGCGGTCGAGCATCTCCTGGGCCTGCACGCGCTGCCGCTGGTCGGCCCAGCCGGGACCGAGGTCCAGCTGGTCGAGCTCGGCGTCGAGGACCGCGCGGGCATCGGTCGCCGGCAGCCCCTCGGCGACCTGCTGCGCGACGTCGTGCACCGCGGTGCCGACCGTCCGGGTGGAGTCGGGCGAGGCCTCGGCCCCCACCGCGCCGAGCACCCAGCGCAGCGGGCACTTCTGGAAGGTCTCGATCGCCGATGGCCGCACCCGCACCGGCTCCTCCTCGGGCACCAGCGGGGCGTCGTCGGAGAGCGGGGCCAGCCCCCACCAGCGGGCCGGGGCGGCACCGGCCACCCCCTGGTCGGCGAGCCGGCGGAGCACCGAGGCGGCGGCGGAGCGGCGGGCGGCCGGGGTCTGCGGATCGGTGAGCGCGCGGCGCAGCTCGGCCACGAGCGCGGGCAGGGTGAGCGCGCGCGGCAGCTCGGTGAGCGGGCGCCCCTCCGCCGGTGACGGCGAGACCAGCTCGAGGAAGCGGGACGCGGTCGCGCCTGCGTCGGCACCGTCGAGCGCACCCTCGACCGCGGTCACCACCAGCCGCCGGCGGGCGCGGGTGGCCGCGACGTAGAACAGCCGCCGCTCCTCGGCCAGCGCCAGGGCCCGCCGGTCCGTCCGGGCGCCGTCGATGCCGGCCGCCCTCTCCACGAGCACCTCGGCGCCCAGCAGCGACGTCCGCTCCCGGAGGTCGGGCCATACGCCCTCCTGCACGCCGGAGACGCAGACCACCTCCCACTCCAGGCCCTTGGAGGCGTGCGCGGTGAGCAGCCGGACGGTCTCCCCGGCGACGGCACGGGCGGCCCCGGTGTCACCTGGCAGCTCCTGCGCGGAGAGGTGGTCGACGAAGGCCCGGACGTCGGCCGACGGGAGACGGTCGACGAAGCCGGCAGCGGCGTCGAAGAGTGCGACGACGGCGTCGAGGTCGCGGTCGGCCACCGCACCCTGAGGGCCACCGGCAGCGCTCGCCCGGGCCCACCGGGTGGCCAGGCCGCTCGTCTGCCACATGGCCCACAGCACGTCCTCGGCGGTGCCGTCCAGTGCCAGGGCGATTCGGCCGGCATCCAGCACCGCGGCCACCCGTGCGGCCGGACGCGCGACGTGCTCGGGCAACGCCTCCAGCAGGGCGGGGTCGGTGAGCGCGTCCGCGAGCGGCGCACCGCGCTCGGCGACGTCCACTCCCTGCTTGGCCAGCGCGATCCGGACCGCGCGGCGCAGCCGGCGGAGGTCCAGCACCGTGGCTCCGCCCAGCCCGGAGGCGAGCAGCGCCTCGGCACCGGGCTCGTCGAGGCCGGCGGGCTCCCCGTCCGCGCCGGGCAGCAGTGCGGACAGGCAGTGCAGGAACGGGGCGACGGCTGGCTGTGCGGCCAGCGGCAGGTCGTCGGTGGAGACGGTGACCGGCACCCCGGCCGACGCCAGCGCCCGCCGGAACGGACCGAGGACGGAGGCGGTGCGCACCACGACGGCCATCTCCGACCACGGGACGCCGTCGAGCAGGTGCGCCCGGCGCAGCACGTCGGCGACGTAGGCGGCCTCGACCGCGGCGGAACCGAAGACGTGCACCTCACCCTCCCCCGGCGGGATGCCCTCGCCCGCGGCCAGCCGGCGGTGCTCCCACGGCCCGGGCAGCCCTTCGGCCACCTGCCGGCTGATCCGGAGGAGCTCCGCGCCGGACCGCCGGCAGACCCCCAGGGAGACCCGGCGCGCGGCGCGGCCGTCGGTGTGCCGGAAGCGCTCGGGGAAGTCGACGATGCCGCGGGGCTCGGCGCCGCGGAAGGCGTAGATCGACTGGTCGGGATCGCCGACCGCGACCAGGTTGCCGCCACCCCCCGCGAGCAGCTCGAGCAGCTCGACCTGCGCGGGGTCGGTGTCCTGGTACTCGTCGACGAACAGCCAGCTGGCGCGCTCGCGCTCCTGGCGGAGCAGCTCGGGGTCCTCGCTGAGTTCGAGGATCGCCTGGCGGACGAGCTCGGCGGGGTCGTACCCGGAGGCGTCACCGCGGGAGGCGACCCAGAAGTCGCTGACGTTCTCGTACTGCTGCTGGAACGCCGCGGCGTGCACCCAGTGCTCGTTGCCGGTCTCCCGCCCCCAGCGGGCCAGCTGCTCCGAGTCCACGCCGCGCTCGGTGGCGCGGAGCAGGAGGTCGCGCAGCTCGGCGCGGAAACCCTCGGTGCCCAGTGCCGGGACGAGGTCCTCGGGCCAGCGGACGGTGCCGAGGCCCTCGGCGTCGCCGCGCAGCAGCTCGGCGACGACGGCGTCCTGCTCGGCGGAGGTGAGCAACCGCGGCGGCGGGTCGCCGCGGAGCACCGCGGCCCGGCGCAGCACGCCGTACGCGTAGGAGTGGAAGGTGCGGGCCAACGGCTCGCGGATGGTGCGCGCGACCCGCGAGGTAATGCGGGTGCGCAGCTCCGCGGCGGCCTTGCGGCTGAAGGTCAGGACGAGGATCTGCTCGGGGTCGATCCCGGCGTCGATCCGGGTGGCGACGGCCTCGACGATCGTCGTCGTCTTGCCCGTGCCGGGGCCGGCGAGCACCAGCAGCGGGCCGGCCGGGTGGTCGACGACCGCCTGCTGGGTCGGGTCGAGCACCGGGAGTCCGGTGCGGGCAGGCTCCCCCGCCAGCAGCCGGTAGACCGGACCGCCGTCACCTCCGCGCTGCGCCACCCCTCGATGGAAGCACGGGGATACGACGGTTCTGCGTCAGGCGTGGCGCGTGGAACGCACCGATCAGACCAGCGAGTCCAGCAGGGTCTGCTCGAGGGTCAGGTCGGCGGCGGTGGTGAGCCAGCCGGCGACGAGCAGCAGCGGCCAGGCCCCTTCGTCGTCCGCCGAGGCGGTCGCGGCGGACAACCCGGCCTGGGCCACTGCCCGGCACGCCATCGTGTTCATGCCAGGGTGATCGGCACGCGGCGGCAGGAACCTGAGCGCCGCCTAGTCCGGCCACGCGACGGCGGCGAGGTCGACCCTGCCGTTGCACACCGGCACACCTTCGGTCGCGAGCAGCTCCAGCTGCCGCGCCCGCACCGCTTCCGCCGCGGTGCCGTCGGCGCGCACGACCCGGTACCAGGGCACCGCTCCCCCGCCCTGCGAGAGCGCCCGCGCCACCCGCCGAGGTCCGACGCCGACCAGCCGGCCGATCGCGCCGTAGGTGCTCACCCGCCCGGGCGGGATCCGGTCGACGGCGTCGAAGACGGCTTCGTCGACGTCGAGGGCGGAATCGGTCACCCGCCGATCATGGCAAGCGACGTCCCTCAGAAGTTCTTGCGGCCGAAGCGGGCCAGCAGCCGGGTCTGCGGGGACGCCGAGGCGGAGACGTCGAGCGGCGCATCGAAGAGCCCGGGCACGCCGTCCTCCGGCAGCTGCTCGGCGAACACCAGCGCGGCGGTGACCAGCTCGCCGTCCAGCTCGGTGTCGCCGCCGGTCGCGTGCGCCAGGTCCCAGGCGTGCACGGTCAGGTCGGCCGTCATCTCGAGGATGTACTGGGTCGCCGGGGTGGCCCCCCGCTCGAGGTGGACCGTGCGCACCAGGGCGTCGTCCTCGGCGAAGGCCGACAGCGCGTCGTCGGCGGCGGACTCCCAGCCGGTGAACGGGTCGTCGCCGAGCAGGTCGCTGGTCTCGTCGGGGAACCGGCCCTCGGCGTAGGGCTCACCGGCCAGCAGCGGCGGCACCCAGAGCTGCTCGGTGATCAGGTGCGCGACCAGGTCCGCGACCGTCCACTCGGGGAGGGCGCGGTCCTCCCACTGGTCGGGGTCCACGGCGTCTACCCGGTCGGTGAACTGGTTCTGGGCGCGCTGGAAGAGCTCCAGGAGCTCGACGGGCGAGAAGTCGGCCATGGACCCCAGTACAGACGACGAAGGCCCGGCCCGCTCCTCGAATCGGAACGGAACCGGGCCCTCGGTCGGTCAGTAGGTGGGGAGCGCCTTGTCGATGCGCGTGGCCCACGCGGTCACGCCGCCCTGGACGTGGACGGCGTCCTTGAAGCCGGCGTTCTTGATCGCCGCCAGCACCTCGGCCGAGCGCACTCCGGTCTTGCAGTGCAGCACGATCGGCTTGTCCTGCGGCAGCTCGGAGAGCGCCCGGCCCGAGAGCAGCTCGTCCTTGGGGATGAGCTTCGCGCCGGGGATCGACACGATCTCGTACTCGTTGGGCTCGCGGACGTCGATCAGCTCGAAGTCCTTGCCGGCGTCCATCATGTCCTTGAGCTCGTCGACGGTGATCGTCGAACCCGCCGCGGCCTCCTGGGCCTCGGTGGAGACGACTCCGCAGAAGGTCTCGTAGTCGATGAGGCCGGTGATCGGCTCGCCCTCGGGGTCCTTGCGGACCTTGATCTCGCGGAAGGTCATCTCCAGGGCGTCGTAGACCATCAGCCGGCCGAGCAGCGAGTCGCCGATGCCGGTGATGAGCTTGACGGCCTCGGTGGCCTGGATGGCGCCGATCGTCGCGCAGAGGACACCGAGCACGCCGCCCTCGGCGCAGCTGGGGACCATGCCGGGCGGCGGCGGGACCGGGTAGAGGTCGCGGTAGTTCGGACCGTGGTCGTTCCAGAAGACCGAGACCTGACCGTCGAAGCGGTAGATCGAGCCCCAGACGTAGGGCTTGTTCAGCAGCACGCACGCGTCGTTGACCAGGTAGCGCGTGGCGAAGTTGTCCGTGCCGTCGACGATCAGGTCGTAGTCGGCGAAGATCTCCATCACGTTCTCGCTGTCCAGCCGCGTCTCGTGCAGCCGGACGTCGACGTAGGGGTTGATCTCCTTGATGGAGTCCCGCGCGCTCTCGGCCTTGGACCGGCCGACGTCGGAGGCGCCGTGGATGATCTGGCGCTGCAGGTTGGACTCGTCGACGGTGTCGAACTCGACGATGCCGAGGGTGCCGACACCGGCCGCGGCCAGGTACATCAGCACCGGCGAACCGAGGCCACCGGCACCGACGGCGAGCACCTTGGCGTTCTTCAGGCGCTTCTGCCCGTCCATGCCGACGTCGGGGATGATCAGGTGACGGCTGTACCGGCGGACCTCGTCGATCGACAGGTCTGCGGCCGGCTCCACCAGCGGTGGCAGGGACACGCTTGCTCCTTCACGTCGCGGACAGCGGCCCCGGAGGACCGGCGTTCGAGTGGAGAACAGCGTGACATGCGCGAGTAATTCCTCAGCCTCGGAGGTCGCGCCGGGCGTACCCCCGGAGCCCGAGCCCCGCCAGCAGCACCGCGACGGCGAGCATGCCCAGGACCCCTCCGACGTCCGGTGACTCGGCCGGCACCGCGGCCAGGTGGGCGAACGGCGACAGGGCGCGCACCGGCTCCGGCCATCCGAACGAGTCGGCCAGCACGAGCAGCAGGTAGCCGCCTGCGGCGGGCAGCACGCCGATGGGCAGGACCGCGGCCGGGAACCAGCCGAGCGCCAGGACCGCGGCCCCCAGGCACAGCAGCGCCACGGGGACGACGGCGAACGCGCCGGCCAGCGCCTCATTGAGCCCGAGCCCCGCGCTCACCGCCGCCGACCCCACCCAGATGGCCACCCCCGCGGCGCCGGCCACCACGACCGCGCCCGCGGTGGCGGCCAGCGCCTGCCACGCGGCCCACCGCACGCGGCCGACCGGGCAGGACAGCAGCAGCGTCAACCGGGACGCCGCCTCGTCCGACGCGAGCACCGCCACCCGGCCGGCCGCGTAGGCGCCGACCGGGACCGCGAGCAGGGAGAACAACGATGCGGCGTACCCCTGGACCGTCGCCAGGCTCGCGAAGCCGGCGGTGGCCGCCATCTCGGCGAACGCGGGGTTCTCCCGCAGGAAGTCCTGCATCGTCGTGGCCAGCAGCCCGATCAGCAGGAAGTAGCCGGCCACCCCGGCGGACCAGGTCGCCGTCGGCCGCCGGACGCCGTGCAGGGCCAGCCCGGGGAGGGACCGCAGCAGCCGGCTGGGCCGCCGCAGCCGGTCCCGGTCGCCCCACCGACCGGCGCCGACGTCGCGCGCACCTGCCAGGACCAGGGCCGCCGCCGACAGCAGGCCGATCTGGAGGCCGAGCACCAGCAGCGGCGCCACCCGGTCGTCGGCGTAGGGGGCCACCCGCGACAGCACCCCGAAGGGGCTGCCCCAGTGCAGCCAGGACAGCGCGTCGACGCCGTCGCCGACCATCCGGGCGAACAGACCGGCCAGCAGCACCATCACCGCCAGCCCCGAGGCCGCCCGCCGCTCGCCCAGCAGCTGCCCGGCCAGCACACCCAGGGCGCCGCCGGTCATCGCCGCGCCGCCGATGACGGCGCCGAACAACACCGACCCGGCGGGCGCGGTGCCGGCGAGCAGCAGGCCGAGGGCCGCCGCAGCACCCACCACGGTGCCCGCACCCAGCACCACCGCCAGGGCTCGCCGCGCGAGAGCGACCAGGCGCAGCCGGCCCCCGAGCAGCAGCTCCGCCCGGCCGGCGTCCTCCTCGCCGCGGGTGACCCGGGTGCCGGCCAGCGCCGCCCACACGCCGACGAGGACCGCCAGGATCGTGCCCGTGCGCCAGACGGTGAAGCCGCCGGGATCGTCCAGCGCGACGGCCGGGCCGAAGAGCGTGCGGATCGCCGGGTTCTCCGCCAGGGCCGCCAGCGAGTCCGCGCCGAACGCGTCCTGGAACGTGCGCTCGTACTCCGCCGCCACGAACGCCGGCAGGGCGCCGACCACGAGCGCCACGATCAGCGTGCCCCGACGGAGCTGCCGGACCAGTGCCCGGGACACCGCAGCGCCCGCGCCGGACGCCGTCGGGCGCTCGGCCGCCAGCAGCACCCGCGGTGGGGTCCGGGTGGTCACGCCGACGCCTGGCCGTAGTAGTCCAGGAAGATCTCCTCCAGCGTCGGCTCCCGGACGTCGAGCCGGGTGACCTCGGCGTCCGCGAGCACCCGCAGCACCGGACCCGGCGGGCCGGTGAGCGACAGGACCACCCGCACTGGTGACGCCCAGCTGACGTCGGCGATCCCGGGCACGCCCGCCAGGTCCCGCTCCAGCCGGGGCGTGGGGCCGGCCAGGTCGACGACCACCTCGGAGCGGCGCAGCCGGCGCAGGTCGGCCAGCCCCGCCACCTCCACCAGACGACCGGCCCGCAGGATGCCGACTCGGCTGCACACGGCCTCGACCTCGGCCAGCTGGTGGGAGCTGAGGAAGACCGTCTGACCGCGCTCGGTCGCCTCGCCGATGCACCGCCGGAACTCCCGCTCCATCAGCGGGTCCAGGCCGCTGGTCGGCTCGTCGAGGACCAGCAGCGGCGCCCGCGTGGCGAATGCCGCCACGAGCGCCACCTTCTGCCGGTTCCCGGTCGAGTAGGCGCGCGCCCGCTTGCCCGGGTCCAGACCGAACCGCACGACCAGCTCGGCGCGGTAGGCCAGATCGGTGCCGGGACCGACCCCGGCCAGCAGGTCGAGGCACTCCTGCCCGGTGAACGACGGCCACAGGGCGACGTCGGCGGGGACGTAGGCCAGGTGCCGGTGGGCGCGCTCGACATCGGATGCCGGCTCGCCGAAGATCTCGACGGTGCCGGATGTGGGTCGCAGCAGACCCAGCAGCATGCGGATGGTGGTGGACTTCCCTGCGCCGTTGGGACCGAGGAAGCCGAAGACCTCCCCCGCCGGCACGTCGAGCTCCACGTGGTCGACGGCGGTGGTCGACCCGAAGCGCTTGGTCAGCCCACGGGCGCGGACGGCGGGTGGATCGATGGGCATGGGGGGCCTCCCCGGGCAGTCGGAATCACGACTGCCGACCAGGCTTCCCGGCGCACCGCCAGGAACGTAGACCTCGCGACGCTCCTGGTGGAAGAGGTCCGACGCCGCGGGTCAGGGGAAGGGCCAGGCGTTCTTCGCGCAGCCGTCCAGGCCCAGGGTCTGCTGCTGCATGACCGGAGCCGGGCTGCCCGGACCCGGGCACTTCTGGTGCCCGTTGCCGAGCGCGTGACCGACCTCGTGGTTGACGACGTACTCCCGGTACGTGGCGACGTCGCCCTGGTAGTCGGGGACGGCGGTCGCCCAGCGCGCGAGGTTGATGACCGCCCGCTCGCCGTACCGGCAGGACGTGTAGCCGCCGGTTCCGACGCCGGGGCAGTAGGTCTCCATGCTGCCCGGGCTGACGAGACTGACCCGGAAGTCGTAGGCGCCCGCCGCCGCCTCCGCCGCACCCACCCGCTGGAAGGACAGTCGCCCGCCACTGCCCCAGGACCGCGGGTCGCCGAGGGTCCGGGTCACGGCGTCGGCGAAGGTCGCGCCGTCCACGCCGATGCCGTCCTCCACCTCGATGACGAAGCGCTTCAGCGGGCCGGTTCCGGAGACCTCGGAGGTGCCGTCGACGATCGAGAGGGTTCCGGCTCCCTGCTGCACGTAGGTGTCCGCGATCGCCGGCGGAACCGTCTCCGTGGGTCCCGCGTCGCCCTCGGCCGGCGCCGTCGGCACCGGTGACGGTGACGGTGACGTCGTCGGGGCGGCCGCGGCGCTCCGCTCCGGAGCGGGATCCGCGACCGGATCCGCCGCGGGCAGGTTGAAGGCCAGATCCAGGAGGACGACCAGCGTGGCGACGGTGAGGAACGGGATCGCGTAGGCGCGCCAGCCGTAGCGGCGGACGAACCGGCGGAGGCGGCCGCCCTCGTATCGGGGGGCGCTCGCGCGCGGCACCACCGGAGGCAGGCGGGTGCGCGGCGGGGGTCCGGAACGCCGTGCGGGCCGGTCGTCGGTCAGACGTCCACCCACGGGCCGGTCTCCCTGTTCCTCGACGCAACCGCCGTCAGGGGATCAGCGTCTCACGCTCTGTGCCGTGTCGGCCACAACCGTCGCATCCGCCCCGGCCGCCCCGGCGGGTCGGTCTTCCGCCAGCGCCAGGACGGCTCGCGCAACCGGCTCGGGGGCCTCGAGCATCGCCACGTGGCCCACCCCGTCGAGGACCAGCAACCGGGCGCCGGGGACGGCGCCGGCCAGGCGCGGCGCCATCGCCGGGTCGACCAGGCGGTCGCGACTGCCCCACACCACGAGCGTCGGCATCCGCAGGCCGCGGGCCGCGCGCCAGGCGTTGGCCCGGCCGACCCGGAGGTAGGAGGTGATGAGCCCGCGCATGCTGCGGGCCAGCGCCCGGTCGGCCCAGGGCTGCTCCGCCCGGTCCCGCATCTCCTGCAGCGCCTGCTCGATCCGCGCGGGCGGCACGGCGGCCGGGTTCCCGAAGCACATCCGGATCATCGACCGGACGCTGTCCTCGGGCCGGACACCGGCCAGCCGGCGTTCGGCGAGGGTCGGCACACCGGGGACCAGCAGGAGGAGCAGCACCTTGCTGAAGGCCGGGGGCACGCGGTAGACGGGCATCGCCGGCGAGACCAGCGTCAACGTGGCCACCAGGTCCGGCCGCTGCGCGGCGACCAGCAGACCGACCAGACCCCCGAGGGAGTTCCCGACCAGGTGCACGGGGCGCCCAGCGCCCTCCCCCGGCTGGGCCCGGACGTGCTCGAGGACGTCGACCGCGGTGCGCACGTGCCCGCGGATCGAGTAACGGGTCCCGGGCGGCGGCGTCGACCGCCCGAACCCCGGGAGGTCGACCGCCCACCCGTCGAACCGGACGGCGAGGAGCGCGGCCAGATCGGTCCAGTTCGTGGACGCCCCACCGAGCCCGTGCACGTACAGCGCCCGTTCCCGCGGGGCGTCCGGCAGGCCGTCGACGGGACCGCTCCACGGCGTGTGCCGCACGAAGACCGATCCCCCGCGCACGGGCACCTCGACGCCGGGCCACGGCGGGAGCACGCTGGTTCCGGAGGGCAGCGGCGTGGCGGAGAGCTCGGCGTCGGACATCGCTCCCGACGGTAACGCTCTGTGCCGCGGCCCGTGTACGGACCGAACCGGCCGGTAACATCCACCCGCCATGCAGCCATCACGCCCCGCCGCAGCCAGTCGGCGCACCTCCCGCCTGCCGCGCGGCGCCCGCCGGCTGCAGCTCCTGCGCGCCGCCCAGGACGTCTTCGTCGCACACGGCTTCCACGCCGCCGCGATGGACGACATCGCCGACCGTGCGGGCGTCAGCAAGCCGGTGCTCTACCAGCACTTCCCGGGCAAGCGGGAGCTGTACCTGGCGCTGATGGAGGAGCACGTCTCCGGGTTGGCCGACCGGGTCGCCGAGGCCATGGCCACCACCGAGGACAACCGGGCCCGCGTCGACGCCGCGGTGGGCGCCTACTTCGACTTCGTCGACGCCGACGGCGAGGCCTTCCGGCTGGTCTTCGAGTCCGACCTGCGCAACGACGACGACGTCCGCGCGATCGTCGACCGCGGCACCGCGGTCTGCGTCCAGGCCATCGCCGACGTGATCGCCGCCGACACCGGCGCCGACCCCGAGCGCGCCCTGCTGATCGCGTCCGGGCTCACCGGTTCCGCCGAGCACAGCGCCCGCTGGTGGCTGCCGCGCAAGGGCAGCATCTCCCGCGACGAGGCGGTCGCGCTCATGTCGTCGCTGGCCTGGCGCGGCATCTCCGGTTTCCCCCTCGTCGACGGGGAATGACCCCGGTCCCGGAGGCCGCCGGGACGCGCGTTCGCTGACGGCGCACCTGCTCGTCCGGTCGCCGCGCCGCGGTCTGGACTAGCGTTGGGGTCAGTCGCGCCAACGAGGAGGCATCGCCCACGTGGAAGTCAAGATCGGCGTCCAGCACTCGCCCCGGGAGCTGGTCATCGACAGCCCCAAGTCCCCCGACGAGATCGCGGCGGACGTGGCCGCGGCCATGTCCGGCTCGACCAAGGACGGCCTGCTCACCCTGGTCGACGAGCGGGGCCGCAAGCTCCTCGTCCCCGTCGACCGGATCGCCTACGTGGAGATCGCGCAGGCCGACCAGCGCCGCGTCGGTTTCATCGCCGCCAGCGGTAGCTGATCCAGGCACCCGAGAGGGGCGCTCCCGCACTGCGCGGGAGCGCCCCTTTCTGCGTCTCTCAGGGATTCAGGCCGAGAGTCTTCATCCGCTCGGTGTGCGCCTTCGTGATCCGCTCGATCAACCGGCCGATGCCGGAGAGGTCCCCGGTGCCGGTGACGATCAGCTCGGTCAGCCCGTCGTGCTCGGCGATGACCGCCTGGGAGCGGGTCATGGCCTCCCCGACCAGCCGGCGGCCCCACAGCGCCAGCCGGCCGGCGACCTTGCGGTCGGCCGCGATCGCCGCGCGCACCTCGCGGACGGCGAAGTCCGCGTACCCGGTGTCGGCGAGCACCTCGAGCACCAGCCCGCGGTCGGGCTCGGGCAGGAAGCCGGCGATCTCCCGGTAGAAGTCGGTCGCCAGGCCGTCGCCGACGTAGGCCTTCACCAGCCCCTCCAGCCAGGTGCTGGGGCGGGTGCTCTCGTGGAAGGTGTCGAGAGCGGAGACGAACGGCGCCATCGCGACGGCGGGATCGATGTCCAGCTCGGTCAGCCGGGCGGCGAGCCGCACGTGGTGGGCGATCTCCGCGGCCGCCATGCGGGCCAGGGCAGCCCGACCGGTGAGCGTCGGCGCCATGCGGGCGTCCTCGGCGAGCCGGTCGAAGGCGGTGAGCTCGGCGTAGGCCAGGGCGCCCAGCAGTTCGGCGACGGCCGCGTTCTCGACCGGGGGCACGGCATCTCCTGCAGTTCGACAGCGGTGGTTGCGGTGCCCCCGAGGAGTGACCGAGGCGACATCGGGGAGCGCGGCGCGGAGAGGCTAACCGGTGTCCGCGCTAGCATGGGAATCGGCGAGCCTCCGGGCACGCTCGTACATCTGTGCGCTGACGACCGCTGGACGACGCCCCTGGGGCTGTCTCCCGGGCTGTTGCGAGGCCCGGTTCTGCTGGCCGCGTCGGCGCTGGAAACCGACAGGCGACACCAGATCGGGACAGGCGCGAGGCGGCGACACCGCTGCCGCAGCCGGTCCCCCAGCAGACCAGAGGCGAGTGCACTGACCTCCACCGAGCAGACCCCCGCAGACATCCCCGTCGCCGAGCTGGACCACGCCGAGACCGGCGCCCCCGCTCCCGAGGAGCTGGCGCAGACCGTCGAGGAGCTCGGCGGCGCGCCCGTCGCCCCCGACAGCCCGCTGTTCAGCGACTTCGACGTCCACCCCGACATCGTGGCCTCGCTGGCCGACGCCGGGATCACCCGCACCTTCGCCATCCAGGAGCTCACCCTCCCGCTGGCGCTGGCCGGCAACGACCTCATCGGTCAGGCGCGCACCGGCACCGGCAAGACCCTGGGTTTCGGCGTGCCGATGCTGCAGCGGGTCACCCCGCCGGCCGAGGGTGGCGACGGCGTTCCGCAGGCGCTGGTCGTCGTCCCCACCCGTGAGCTGTGCGTGCAGGTCGCCCGCGACCTCGGAGCCGCCGGCACCAAGCGCGGCATCCGGGTCCAGGCGATCTACGGCGGGCGCGCCTTCGAGCCGCAGATCGAGGCACTGCGCAACGGCGTCGAGGTCGTCGTCGGGACGCCGGGCCGGCTCCTGGACCTGGCGCAGCGCGGTGACCTGATCCTGGGCAAGGTCAAGGCCCTCGTCCTGGACGAGGCCGACGAGATGCTCGACCTGGGCTTCCTGCCCGACATCGAGCGGGTTCTGGCGATGGTCCCCGAGAAGCGGCAGACGATGCTCTTCTCCGCCACGATGCCCGGCCCGATCGTGACGCTGTCGCGCACGTTCATGACGCAGCCGACCCACATCCGCGCCCACGGCAACGACGAGGGCTCGACGGTCCCGCAGACCACCCAGTTCATCTACCGGGCGCACAACCTCGACAAGCCCGAGCTGCTCTCCCGGGTGCTGCAGTCCCGCGACCGCGGCCTGGTCATGGTCTTCTGCCGCACCAAGCGCACCGCTCAGAAGGTCGCCGACGAGCTCGTCGACCGCGGGTTCGCCGCGGCCGCCGTGCACGGTGACCTCGGTCAGGGCGCCCGCGAGCAGGCGCTGCGGGCCTTCCGCAGCGGCAAGGTCGACGTCCTGGTCGCCACCGACGTCGCCGCGCGCGGCATCGACGTCACCGGCGTCAGCCACGTCGTGAATTACCAGTGCCCCGAGGACGAGAAGACCTACGTGCACCGCATCGGCCGCACCGGCCGCGCCGGCAGCACCGGTGTCGCGGTCACGCTGGTCGACTGGGACGACATCCCCCGCTGGCAGCTGATCAACAAGGCGCTGGACCTCGGCTTCGACGACCCGCCGGAGACCTACTCGACCTCGCCGTGGGTCTACACCGACCTCGACGTCCCCGAGGGCGCCAAGGGCCGGCTGCCGCGCTCCCAGCGCACCCGCGAGGGGCTCGAGGGCGAGGTCCTCGAGGACCTCGGCGAGACCGGCAAGCGCAACAAGCCCGCGGCCTCGGGCGGCCGGGACGGCGGACGCGACTCCGGTGGACGCGGCGACTCGCGCGGCCGGACCGCCGAGGAGGACAAGCCCGCCGGTGGTGGCAAGAGCCGTCCCCGTCGCCGCACCCGTGGTGCCGGTGACGCCGAGACCACCGCTGCTCCGAAGTCGGACGCCCCGGCGGCCGAGGGTGCGTCCGAGGGGTCCGGCGAGGGTGGCGGCGCGAGCCGTCCCCGTCGCCGTCGCCGTCGTGGTGGCGCGGGCCGGGGTGGCTCCTCCGCCGCGTCCGGCGCCGACTCCGCCGCCTCCGGCACCGACTCCTGACCCGGCGGCCGCGCTGTCCGGTGTGATCCGCCCGCCCCTGCGGGTCTGGGTCTGGACCGCGGCCACCCTGGCGCTCGTCGTCGTCGCCGCCCTGCTCTGGCGGGGCTCCGACGCGGCCGCCACCTCCAGCACGACCGCGCGTCCGGCCGGCGTCCCCTCGGGGGCGCCGGCCGGCGCCGTCTCCGAGGCCTGGTCCGCCCCCGGCGACCCGCTGCCCGCGGACGTCGTGGAGGAAGGGCGCGTGCTGACAGGCTCCCCGCACGGCATCCGGGCGCTGGACGCCGCCACCGGCGCCGAGGCGTGGCACTACTCCCGGGACAACGCCTGGCTCTGCGGGCTCACCGCGACCGACGGTGTCGCCGTCGCGGTCTTCCGCACCGCGGACCGCTGCGACGAGGCCGTGGCCCTGGACGCCGGGACCGGCGTGCGGGTGTGGACCCGGAACGTGAACTTCCGCGCCGACGCGACGCTGACCTCCACCGACCGCATCGTGCTGGCCAGCAGCCCGACGGGTGTGGCCACCCTCGACCCGACCGGCAACACCCTCCGGTGGAGCTGGCGCGCGCCGCCCACGTGCGAGCTGCTCGACACCGGGGCCGGGGACGCCGGGGTCGCGGTGCTGTACCGCTGCCCCGGGGACGGCCCCGTGCAGCTGCGCCTCATGGACGGCTTCGACGGCGACGAGCACTGGACCCGCGACCTGGTGGTCGGCGACCGCGACGACGCCGTCCTGCTCGGGGTCGACCGGCTCGTGGGCGTGCGGGCCGCCGACGAGGTCCGGCTGTTCGCCTCCGCCGACGGCGTCCTGCTCACCAGCCTGCCCGCCGGACCGGACCGCGCACCGCAGCAGACGGCGGTTCCCGCCGCCGTGCTGCTGTCGGTCGACCGACGCCTCGTCGCGCTCGACCCGACGACCGGCCGGCAGCTCTGGGACGCGCCGGCGACCGGCCTGCCCGGCGAACCAGTGGACGACGAGGAGCGGGTGCTGCCCGTTCCCGACGGCGACGCGGTCGTCTCCCGCGACGCCACGAACGGCGACGAGGTGGGCCGGTCCACGGTCGAGGACCTGCCCGCGGGCGGGACGGCCACCGTCGTCGGCGGGACGATCGTGCTCCGGCTCGACGACCGGGTGCTCGGCTTCTCCTGACCCCTCGCGGCACCGCGCCGAGGAACGGGGTTCACTGGGGACCATGGTCCTGCCCGGCGGCTCCGATGCCCTCCCCGTGCCCCTCGCCATCGCCCCCGACGACCTGCGGCAGCTCGCCCAGCACGACGCGGCGGCCCGAACGTTCCCCGGCGGCGCCGGCCCGATCGCCGCGCTCGACACCGGCGGCGACGCCGCCCGCGGCACCGTGCTCATGGTGGCCGGCTACACCGGCAGCAAGGAGGACTTCGCCCCGCTGCTGCGCCCGTTGTCCGAGGCCGGCTTCCGCGTGGTGGCGATGGACCAGCGCGGCCAGTACGAGTCCCCCGGTCCGGACGACCGGGCGCAGTACACCGTCGAGATCCTCGGCAGCGACGTCGCCGCCGTCGCCCGGGTCCTGCGCGAGGAGTCCGGGACGCCGCTGCACCTGGTCGGGCACAGCTTCGGGGGGCTCGTGACACGGGCCGCGGTGCTCGCCGAGCCCGACCTCTTCACCTCGTTCACGCTGCTCGGCTCCGGCCCCTCTGAGCTGACCGGGCGCCGAGCGGACCTGCTCGACCACCTGGGCCCGCTGCTCGACCAGGGCGGGGTGGAGCTGGTGCACGAGACGCTGGAGCAGGTCGCGATGACCGACCCCAAGGCCCAGGCGGTCCCGGCGCCGACCCGCGAGTTCTACACCCGGCGGTTCCTGCGCAACTCCGAAGCCGGACTGCGCGGCATGGCCGACGCGATGCTCACCGAACCCGACCGGGTCGCGGAGTTGAAGGCGACCGGCCTTCCGGTGCTGGTGGCGCACGGAGAGGCCGACGACGCCTGGCTGCCGCACGTGCAGGCCGACATGGCGCAGCGGCTGGGCGCCCGGCACGAGGTCATCAACAACTCGATCCACTCCCCCGCCGTGGAGAACCCCGGACGGACGCTCGAGGTGCTCTGCAGCTTCTGGGCCGACGTGGTCCCCGCATGACCCGGCTGCCGCGACGGGCCGACTGGACCGACGAGGAGGACCGGCTCGGGTTCTTCGGACCCGACAGCGTGACCTGGCGGGTGCACTCGGACCCGTCGTTCTCCGTCGGTGGGCTGCGCGCGCTGCTGCTGCAGGCGCTGCACCCGGTGGCCATGGACGGCGTCGCGAAGTTCTCCGGCGCCTTCAAGGAGGAGCCCTGGCCGCGGCTGATCCGCACGGCCGCCTACGTCGACACGATCACCTTCGGCACCCGCACCGAGGCGGTCCGCGCCGTGGCGCAGGTGCGCGGCATCCACCGGCGGCTGGGTGGGACCGAGGAGACGACCGGCCGCAACTACCGGGTCGACGACCCCGACCTCCTGCTGTGGGTGCACTGCTGCGAGGTGGACTCCCTGCTCACCGCCGCGCGGCGGGGCGGGCTGGACCTCTCCGACGACGACGCCGACCGGTACGTGGCCGAGCAGGTGACCGCCGCCGAGCTGATCGGCGTCGACCGGGCCGACGTGCCCTCGTCGGTCGCGGAGCTGGCCGGCTACTTCGGGCGGATGCGGCCGGAGCTGGCCGCCACGACCGCCGCGCGGGACGCCTACCGGCTGGTCGTGCTGCCGCCGATGCCCACCTGGGTTCGGTACCTGACCCCGGCACAGCCGGCCTGGGGCGGGCTGGCCGTGCTCTCGGTCGCGCTGCTGCCGGCCTGGGCCCGCCGGATGTACTCGCTGCCGGGGCTCTCGCTCACCGACGCCGCGGCCACCGCGGCCGTGCGCGCGTTCCGGCAGGCCACGCTGCGGCTGCCGCGGGCCGCGCGCCGCTCACCGATCGTCTGGGCCGGGATCGACCGGGTGGCCGGGCCCGCGCAGCTCAGCGCCTGACTCAGGACGTCAGGGCGGTCCGGGCCGCGGCCCGGACCGCTTCGGCGACCCGGTCGAGCGCCGGTGAGTGCAGCCGCCACTGCTGCCAGTGCAGGACGACGTCTGTCGCGCCGTCGGGGTCGAGCTCGACCAGGTCCGGCCCCTCGACGTCGGTGGGCTGGGCCAGCTGCAGGTCCGGGATCGTCCCCCAGCCCATCCCGAGGCGGACGGCCCGGACGTAGTCCGCGGACGACGGCACGTGGTGGACCTGCGGAGAGGTCACGCCCCGGCGCCGCAGGTAGGCGTGCTGCAGGTCGTCCTCCCGGTCGAAGACGACGACGGGGGCTCCAGCGAGCGCGTCGGTGGTGAGGCCGTCGGGGAACCAGCGTCGGGCGAACGCCGGGCTCGCCATGGGGCGGTAGCGCATGGCGCCCAGCCGCACGACCCGGCAGCCGGGGACCGGCTCGGCCTCGGCCGTGACGGCCGCCATCACCGTGCCGTCGCGGAGCAGGTCGCTCGTGCGCTCCTGGTCGGCCCGGTACAGGTCGAAGCGGTGCTCGGCGGCGAGCGGAGCCAGCGCGGGGAGCACCCAGGTGGCGAGGGAGTCGGCGTTCACCGCGATCGGCACCGTCACCGGGCGGGCGTCCGAGCCGTCGCCGGAGAGCTCGCCGGCGGTGTCGGCCGCCAGCAGCTCCACCTGGCGGGCGAGGCGCAGGACGGCCGCGCCCGACGGCGTCACGCGCACCGGCTTGGAGCGGACCAGCAGCACCCGGCCGGTCGCCGCCTCGAGCGCCTTGAGCCGCTGGCTCACCGCCGACGGAGTGACGTGCAGGGAGCGGGCGGCGCCGTCGAGCGTGCCGGTGGAGACGGCTGCCGCCAGCGCACGCAGCTGACCCAGGTCCAGATCCACATCAGCGACGCTACATGTGCTGAAGAATCCTGAACTGGGCTCATCACCGCAGCCCGCATAGCGTGCTCACGTGCTCACCTCCGCCGCCTGGACCGCCGCCCTCGCCGGACTCGGCCTCGGGCTCTCGCTGATCGTGGCCATCGGCGCCCAGAACGCCTTCGTGCTGCGCCAGGGGCTGCGCCTCGAGCACGTGGGCGCGGTGGTGGCGGTGTGCGCGCTCTCCGACGTCCTCCTCATCTGCGCCGGCGTGCTGGGCGCCGGTGCGCTGCTGCTGGACCGCCCCGGGCTGCTGACGGCGGTCTGCTTCGCGGGTGCGGCCTTCCTGCTCGTCTACGGCGCCATGGCCGCCCGACGGGCACTGCGCCCGGCGGGTGCGCTGGCCGCCGACGAGTCGGGTGCGCGCACCGCCCTCGCCGTCACCGTGGCTACCTGCCTGGCGCTGACCTGGCTCAACCCGCACGTCTACCTGGACACCGTGGTGCTGCTGGGCTCGCTCTCCACGACCTACGGCGACGAGCGCTGGTGGTTCGCCGCGGGTGCCGCCGTCGGCAGCGCGGTCTGGTTCCTCGGGCTCGGCTTCGGCGCCCGCCTGCTGCGCCCGGTGTTCGCGCGGCCGACGGCGTGGCGGGTGCTCGACGCGGTGATCGCCGTCGTCATGACCGCGCTCGGGATCTCGCTCGCCGTGCGCGGGTTCTCCGGGACCTGAGCGGTCAGTCGCGCAGCGGCGCGGTGCCCGTGCCGGCGGCCAGCACCCGCTCGAACTCCTCCGGCGCGGTGGTGCAGACGCCGATCGGCGTCGTCTTGTTGCTGCCGTGGTAGTCGCTGGAGCCGGTGACGATGAGATCGAGGTCGGCGGCCAGGCCGCGCAGATGGTCGCGTTCGGCGTCGCTGTGGTCGGGGTGGTCGACCTCCAGCCCGAGGAGTCCGGCGTCGGCCATGGCGGCGATCGCGTCGTCGCTGACGACCCGGCCCCGCTTGGTCGCCAGTCCGTGGGCGAAGACCGGCACGCCACCGGCCGACCGCACCAGCGCGATGCCCTCGCGGACGTCGGTGTCGGCCTTGGTGACGTAGTACGGGCTGCGGTGGTGCAGCAGGGTCGTGAACGCCTCCTCGACCGAGGACACCACTCCGCCGCGCACCAGCGCGCCGGCGATGTGCGGCCGACCGACCACCCCGCCGTCGGCGTGGGTCACCAGCTCGTCCCAGTCCACCGGGTGACCGTCGGCGGCCAGCGCGCGCACGATCCGCTCGGCGCGGTCGAGGCGCTCGTCCCGCAGCCGCGCGCGCTCGGCGGCGAAGACGGGGTGCAGCGGGTCGAAGAGGTAGCCGAGCAGGTGCACGCTGACCGGCGGCTCGTCGTCGGGGAACCAGCGGCAGGAGAGCTCGATGCCCGGGACGACGGTCAGCCCCCGCGGTCGCGCCGCCTCCGCTGCCGCCCACCCGCCGGTGGTGTCGTGGTCGGTGAGGGCGACGACGTCGAGGCCCGCGGCGCTCGCGCTCGCGAGCAGCTCGGCGGGGCTCTCGGTGCCGTCGGACACCGAGGAGTGGGTGTGCAGGTCGATCCGCATCACCGGTCAGCCTGCCGCACCGCGCCGCGCTCCACCCGGTGGGTCAGGGCTGCCGCGGCGGGAGCCCTGCGATGGGCTCGGTGTCGCGGCGGGCCGCCGACTTGGTGTCGGGGTTGCCCTCGTCGTCACCGCCGCTGGTGAACAGCAGCCGGCTGACCTTCCGGTACAGCTCCTCGGCGTGCGGGAGGAAGGTGATCTCCGACAGCGCCTTCAGCTTCCCGGCGGATTCGAAGCGGAAGGTGCCGTAGCCCAGCAGGTTGCCGAACAGCGTCTCCTTCCACGTCAGGTCGGTGATCCGGCGGACCGGCAGGAGGGTGACGCTCCGGACGATGAGGCCGGAGGTGAGCAGCACCCGGCGGTTGGTCACGATGAAGTGCCGCATCCACCACTCGCCCACGCGGAGGCCGTAGACCGCCAGCGCCGCCAGGGCGACGAGCAGGCCGAGCGTCGTCGTGAACCGGTTCTCCGCGTCGAGCAGCAGCAGCCACCCGCCGAGCACCAGCACCGGCAGCCAGCGGGCCGTCGGCGCCACGAGCACCGCCCAGTGCCGCCGAGTGGCGACCGTGAGCACCTCGTCGGCGAGCACGTACTTGCGGACGTCCTTGCGGGCCCGGGTGGGAAGTTCCGCCAGGTCGTCCGGGTCCGGGCCGTCGGACGGCTCGGGCGTCGCCATGGGTCAGACCAGGTTGCCGACGAACTCGGACAACGAGGACGCCGCGCTACCCAGGGCCTCCCCGGCGTTGCGCACCAGCTCTGCGGAGGCCTCCGGCTGCTGGATGACGTAGAAGAGGATGAAGGCGACGACCACCCAGGTGAGGACCTTCTTGAGGCTCACCGCCACCTCCGGGGTGTGAGGGCAGGACCTGCCTGCGCGGGCGCTCCGCCGGGTGCGGCGGACGCGTTCGTCCCATGGGTAACACAGGCCCCAGAGCGTCCCCGGCAGACGCGCCGATCATGGAGGAGCCCGTCCGGTTCCGGTCCCCGGACGATCAGCAGCCGGGCAGCAGGTGCTCCCCCGGCGGCCCGAGCGGCAGGTCCGGATAGATGCGTTCCCGCAGGTCCAGCAGCTCCAGCTGCTCGGCCAGCAGCCAGGCCGCGTTCATCGGCCACATGACCAGCCACAGCCAGACGCCGTAGGCCTCCCCCACGAACGCCGCGCGGTCGTCGGTGGTCGGCACCGCCCAGAGCGGCGCCCGCTGGCCGGCGGCCTTGACGTCGACCGACGACGGCCCCGCGATGACGTCACCGGGGTCGAGTCCGGGCAGCCCTGCATAGCCGCAGCCGACGCCGGTGCCCGGCTCCTCGGCGACCAGCACCAGCTCCGCCGAGCCGCCGAGAGGGGCCGGTCCGGCACAGTCGACGACGATCGCCCGCGCCCCCGGCTCACCACCCCAGGCCAGGCCGGTGACCGCCCAGCCCGAGGGCATCGGATCGGGCACCCAGGCCGGCACGCGCGCGTCGGCGGTCACCGCGGCGATGGCGTCGTGCGCCACGAGGGCGGTGTGGTGCAGGGGCGTGACGGCGCCGTGCACGTGGCACCAGGCGAGCGCCTCCGACCCGGTACGGGCGGCCAGCAGCTCACCACACCGGGGACAGACCGGAGAGGCACTCATCGGGGACAACCGTCGCTGCAACGGGCCCGGCCGTCAAGAGCGGACCGGGGAGCCGCTGCGTAGCCTGCGCGCGTGTCCCCGCGGAAGCACGACGACCGCCCGGTCGTGCCGTGCGTCGGCGCGATCGTGCACGACCGCGTGGGCCGGCTGCTGCTGATCCGGCGCGGCCAGGAGCCGAGCCGCGGGCTGTGGTCGGTGCCCGGCGGACGGGTGGAGCCGGGCGAGACCCTCGCCGAGGCCGTCGAGCGCGAGGTGCTCGAGGAGACCGGGCTGCGCGTGCGGGCCGGTCGCGAGGTCGGCCGGATCAGGATCGACGCCGCCGCCGTCGTCTACGACGTCGCGGACCTGGCGTGCGCACTGCTCGACGACGACGCGTTCCCGGTGGCCGGGGACGACGCCGTCGACGTCGTGTTCGCCGACGCGGCCACTCTCGCGGAGCTGCCGTGCACGCCCCGGTTGGTGGAGACGCTCGGCGGCTGGGGCGTGCTGCCGGACTGAACCGGCCGGCACGCCCCGCCGCCGGGGATCAGCTCCGGGGCTTGGGCTCCGGACGGCCGGGCTGCTCGCCGCCGCGGGCCTCGCCGTAGGACTGCTTGGGGACCATGACCTTGCGGCGGAAGATGCAGACGATCGTGCCGTCCTGCTTGTAGCCGATGGTCTCGACGTAGACCACGCCGCGGTCGTCCTTGGACTTCGACGGCGTCTTGTCCAGCACGGTCGTCTCGCCGTAGATGGTGTCGCCGTGGAAGGTCGGCGCCACGTGCCGCAGCGACTCGATCTCCAGGTTCGCGATCGCCTTGCCCGAGACGTCCGGGACGCTCATGCCGAGCAGGATCGAGTAGATGTAGTTCCCGACGACGACGTTCTTGCCGAAGTCGGTGGTCTTCTCCGCGTAGTTCACGTCCATGTGCAGCGGATGGTGGTTCATCGTGAGCAGGCAGAAGAGGTGGTCGTCGTACTCGGTGACGGTCTTCCCGGGCCAGTGCTTGTAGACCGCCCCGACCTCGAACTCCTCGTAGTACCGACCGAACTGCATGGACCCGCTCCCGACGTCGACGCTGACAGACGGATCGTGATCTTACGGACGGGGCCTGGAGCCGCATCCGCGGTAGCCGCTCACAGCAGCTCGAGGACCGTGCCGATCTCCTGCGAGGCGTACCAGCCGAGCTCGTGCCCCTCGGCCTCGTCGACGACGAACTGGGCGTCCTCGCTGCCGAGGTCGGCCTCCAGCACCACGTTCACGGCCTTGCGGACGTCGTCCTCGGCGTCGGCGCCGTCGACGTGCGCGCTGGCGACGTCGGCCATCCGCACCTCGGAGGTCACGCGGGCCGCGCCGTGCTCGACGTGCGGGTCGTCCATCGGGGTCACCGAGGCGTCGGGGACGTCGGCGGCGAGCACCACCCGGCGGCGGGCGGCCAGCGGGTCGAGGTCGATCAGCCGCAGGCTGGCCCGCGCCGCCGTGAGGAGCGCCGCGTACTCGAGCTCCTCGGTGTCGGCCCCGGCGTCGCTGACCGCGTAGAACTCGCGCAGCTGCGGGGTCACCGCGAAGACGGTCAGCGGAGCCGGCAGGCGGCCCTCGTCGAGCAGCGTCCGGAGCACGTTCGTCGTCGCCGGCAGGTACACGCGCACCCGGCTTCCCCCTTCGTCGATGGAAAGGAGAACCGTAGCCGCCCGCGGTCCGGCTCCCGCCCGGCGGCTCAGGAGGACGACTCGACCAGCTCTGCGACCTCCTGCTCCACGAGGTCGGCCAGGACGTCGACGTCGCCGACGCTGTCCCGGTCGGCGTTGAACCCGAAGAACACCGTGCCGTCGAACGAGGTCATCCCGATCGACAGGCCCTGACCCCGGGCGAGCGGCACCACCGGAAACACCTCGAGCATGCGGGCGCCGGCCGCGTACAGCGGCACCTGCGGGCCGGGCACGTTGGTGACGACGACGTTGAACAGCCGCCGGGACAGCCCGCGGGCAGCCCGGGCGCCGAGGGCGTGCAGGGTCGACGGCGCGAAGCCGCTCAGCGCGATGAGGCTGTCGGCACCCACGGACTCCCCGTGCTGGGTGATCCCGCGCATCGCGTAGGTCAGCCGCGCCAGCCGCACCCGGGGGTTGGGCTCACCGACGGGCAGGTCGACCAGGTGCGAGGTGACCCGGTTGCCCGGGGCGCCCTCCTCGTCCTGCACCGAGACCGGCACCAGCGCGCGGATCGAGGTCGAGGAGACGACCGGCTCGCCCCGGGACAGCAGCCACTCGCGCAGGGCGCCGGTGACCACCGTGAGCAGGACGTCGTTGACGGTTCCGCCGTGCGCCTTGCGCACCCGCTTCAGGTCGTCCAGCGGCGCGGAGGCCACCGCGACCCGGCGCTGCCGCCCGACCGGCGCGTTCATCGGGCTGTGCGGCGCCGGCATGATCGCCGACCGCGCGGTGCGCAGCAGTCCCCCGGCGAGGCCGCCGAAGCGGGCAGCGGTCGTGCGGGCGTCGGTGACGGCGTCGCGCGCGGCGTCCACCAGCGAGCTCGGTCGCTGCCGGTAGTCCTCCACGGCGTCGCGCACCAGCTCGAGCCCCGACGGCAGCGGGCGCGGGTTCCACTCGACGGGCTCGGGCTCCGGCGCGTCCGGTGAGACGTCGAGCAGCACCTGCCCGATGTCGACCGCACCCAGCCCGTCGACCAGCGCGGGATGGGTCTTGGTCACCACGGCGACGCTGCCGTCGGCCAGCCCCTCGACGAGGTAGGCCTCCCACAGCGGGCGGTTGCGGTCCAGCGGACGGGAGTTCAGCCGTGACACCAGGTCCAGGAGCTGGGTCCGGGTGCCCGGGCGGGGCAGGCCCGAGCGCCGCACGTGGTAGGCGATGTCGAACTCCGGGTCGTCGACCCAGACCGGGTTCGCGAGGTGCCCGGGCACCTCGACGACCCGCTGCCGGTAGCGCGGCACCAGTGACAGTCGCGCCGCGATCAGCGAGGCGAGAGCCTCCAGCCCGCCGGGTGGCGCCTCGAGGACCAGCACGCCGCCGACGTGCATCGGGGTACCGGGCTCCTCCAGGTAGAGGAACGACGCGTCCAGGGTGCTGAGCCGCTCGGCCATCGTTCTCCTCACTGGACGGGGCCTCACGCTACGACGGAAAGGCCGTCCTCCGACACTCCGGAGGTCATCCGGCCCGCCGCATGCGCAGGACGCCCCGCCGGCCGGCGGCCGGCGCGGGCACTCCGGCGAGCTCCGCGGCCAGTCCGCGCAGCCCCGAGCGCAGCGGCGAGGCCGGCGCCACCTCGGCCAGCGTGCGGCCCGCGGCGAGGGCGGCGTCGGTGGCCCGGCGGTCGGCGGGGAGGAAGAAGTGCGGCCGACGGCCGGTGAACCGGTCCAGGGCCGCAGACACCTCCTCCTGCGGATCGCCGGGCACCGGGCCGCGCCGCAGCTGGTTCACGACCAGGACCGGCTCCACGTCGGGCAGCACCTCCCGCAGCTGGTCCAGGGCGCGGACGCAGCGCTGCAGGGCGACCGGGTCGGCACCGCTCACGCAGAGCACCGTGTCGGCCTGCTCGAGCACCGCGAGCGTGGCCCCGTTGCGCCGTGGGGCGGCGGTGTCGAAGGAAAGCTCCTCGTCGTCCTCGACGCTGAAGGCGCAGTCGACGACGGTGAGGTCGGCGAGCCGGCGCGCCTCCTCCAGGACCACGGAGACCGCCGAGGGCCGCAGCTCCGGCCAGCGGTCGGCCCGCGCCGGCCCGGTCAGCACGCGCAGTCCGGGATGGACCGACCACGCGAGCCGGGCCAGGGCCGCGGAGTCGAGAGTGCCGGTTCCGGCGAGCCGGGCGGCCCCGGCGAGTCCCGGCGACTCGTCCAGCAGCCCGAGCACCTGCGCCACGACCCCGCCGTAGACGTCGGCGTCCACGAGCAGGGTGTCGACGCCCAGCCGCGCGGTCTCGTCGGCCAGCCCGACCGCGACGGTGGTGCGACCCGGCGCGCCGGTGGGACCCCACACGGCGACGACCCGACCCCGGCCACCCCGCGGCGCCGGGGGCAGCTCCGGCTCGGCCGGCACGGGCAGCGCCGCCCGCGGATCGGCGACGTCCCGTCCGGCGTCGGGCGCACCGGCGACGGCGTCGCGCAGCGCGGCGGCGATGACCTCCGGGTCCGCGTCGGCCGGCAGCACCTGGGCGACGCCGAGCTGCCGCAGCCGCTGCGCGGCCAGCTCGTCCCCGGGCTCGACCAGCCCGACCACGGCGACGCCCGCCGCGTGCAGCCGGGCCACGGCCTCGCCGTCGAGCCGCCGCAGCTCGGCCGAGAGCAGCGCCGCCTGACCGGTTCCGGTGGCGGCAGCGGCGAGGAGCTCCGACACGTCGACGCAGCGCCGCACCACGGTCACCCCGTGGTCGTCCCGGTCGAGGGCTCCGACGAGCTCGGACTCCCAGCCCGCGCCGGTGACGGCGGTGAAGACCTGCAGGGCCATCAGTCGTCCGCCTTCGCGGACGACGCCGAGGAGCCTGCCCGCGCCTGCTCCGCAGCGGCGTCGGAGGTGTCGACGGAGTCGTGGGCCACGACCACCAGCGGACGCCCGGCGATGGCGGCGAGGACGTCGGCGGCCTCGTCGGCGGCGACGCCCACGACCACCTGGATCGTCGTCGACGGCGTGGAGAGGACGCCGTCGGACGTGCCCGTCGTCGTCTGCACCGGGGCCTCGCCGACGACCAGGGTGACGCTGCCGAGCCCCTTGCCCGTGGCGCCGGCGGCCGGATCGGCGACAGCGTAGACGTCGATCAGCTGACCGTGCCGCAGCCCCGGGGGCACGTACCCGGCCTGCACCGGGAGGGCCAGCCGGACCAGGTCGGCCGGCTCCTCGAGCGCGGAGCTGGGCAGCAGCTCCCCGGCGCGGACCGGGCGGGAGAGCACGCTCCCCTCGGGACGCGCACTGCCCGAGAGGTAGGCCTTCGCGGCATCGTCGAGCCGGACGTCGACGACGACCAGGTCCGCAGGCGTCAGCTCGGTGCCGGCGGCGAGATCCGAGGCGGCGCTCCAGACCGGCACCGTGGCGTCGGCGGCGCTGACCACGCGGGCGCCGAGCAGGACCGAGCCGAGCACCAGCAGGACGCCGAGCACCAGTCGCAGGTCCAGCCACGCGGGCGCCTTGACCCGGCGGGGGGACGGGCCGGCGGAGGAGTCGGTCTCCGCGGCGGGGGTCGGGCTCCGGAGGGCGGTCACGGCGCCTCACCTCTTCCAGCACGTCGAGCGCCGAGGAAAGGCGCGTTGACACGCCGTTGCGGATCGCTGACGACGTTCGAACGCTGATGATGCGGCACGCCGCCGTTTCCGTGCATCCGTCATCCACACGTTCGTGTGTGGACAGACGCACACGTTCCCCGTCCGGCTGACAGACTGGGCGCCGACCGGATGGAGACGCAGATGCCCACGCCCCGCTTCCTGACCCTCGACGACGTCGCCGAGATCCTCAACGTCTCGTGGTCGCAGGCCTATGCGCTGGTCCGGCGCAAGGAGCTGATCGCGATCCAGATCGGCGGCCGCGGCCAGTGGCGGGTCGAGACCGACGAGCTCGAGCGCTTCATCCAGCAGAAGTACGCCGAGGCCCGCGCCGGATCCGTTCCCGACGAGGCAGCGGCCACGAAGGCGGAGTAGACGCCTCAGTCCCACCCCGCTGACAGGGACGTCACCACCGCCACCGCGGGGATGACGATCGCCTGCACTCCGCGCACCGCGCCGGCCCGCCGTGGCTCGTCGGCCGCGTGCTCGGCCAGCTCCACGTAGTCCGCACCCACCCGGTCGATCGTGCCGGTCAGCGCGGTGCCGTCGTCCAGGACGACCCGTACCGCCGCCCGGTCCCGGGCCAGCCCGCGCAACGCCCGGCGCAGATCCAGCCGCGCCCGTACCGACCCCCCGTCCTCCGGCGCCGCGCTCCGGCGCCCCAGGCCCGCGACCGCGCGGACGGCTGCCATCGAGACCAGCTGGTCGCGGCCGCCTTCGTCGGCCAGCAGCAACCAGTCGATGCCGGTCTCGGTGAGCACGCCGCTCACCCGTCCCGCGCCGCGGCAGGTCAGCGTGAGGCGCGAGCCGAGCGACCCACCCAGCCGGTCCGCGAGGCGGACCGCCCCCATCTCCGCGCGGGCGCGCGACGCCCACTCCGCCCGGGACTCCGCGTCCTCGGCCGCCTCGAACTGCGCCTGCAGGTCCGCGAACAGCTGCTGCCACCGCATGTCGTCAGCGTAGATCCACGCCAATACTTGCGTTTGCGTGCATTTGCTTGCTTTAGTGTGGCCACGTCAACGATCTTGGAGGGGCGATGTCGGCACGACGACTGATCGGCACGGCGGCGGGCATGGCTGCCGCCGCCGTGCTCCTGGCGCACCTCTCCCCCTCGCCCGGTGCGAGCGTCGCCGCCCTGGGCCGGGCCCAGGAGACGGTCGACGCGGCGGGCGCCGACGTGCTCGTGCTGCACCTGGCCGGGCTCCTGGCCTGGCTGGTCTGGTGCTGGGGCGCGCTCGGGCTGGCGCTGACCGCCGCGTCCGCACTGCCCGGACTCGCCGGAGCGCTGGCCGACGGGCTGCTGCACCGCCTGCTGCCCGCCGGAGCCCGACGAGCAGCAGCCCTCGCTCTCGGCGTCGGCCTCGGGCTCGCCCCGCCCGCCCTCGGGCTGGCCCTGGTGGTCGCGACGCCGGCGGTCGCCGCCGCGGAGGAGTCCAGCCCCACCAACGCGGTGCCCGACTGGCCCGGAGCGGCATCCCCGGCGCCCGCCGACGACCCCGCGATCCCCGACTGGCCGCAGGCGCCGGCAGCCGGTGAGCACGTCGTCGTGCGCGGCGACTGCCTCTGGGACATCGCCGAGCGGCACCTGACGACGACCGGCTCTCCGCCCACAGCGGCCGATGTGGCCACCGCCGTCACGGCGTGGTGGCAGGCCAACGCCGACGTGATCGGACCGGACCCCGACCTCCTCCTCCCGGGCCAGGTCCTGCGCCCGCCCCTCCCCTGACCTCGGCCCCGCACCATGCCCCACGAACCAGCCCCCAGGAGCTCCTCATGACCGCACCGACCCGCACGGCCCGGCCCGCCGCCCCGGCAGCTCTCCGGCTGGCCGTCGTCCCGACTCCGCAGCCGCCCCTGGAGACACGGCCGGCGCTGCGCCTGGTCCACCCCGGGCAGACCATTCCCCGCCCCGTGCACCGCCCGGGCCCCCCGCCGCGCGAGTCGGTCGCGGCACATCCGGCCGACGAGTTCGGCCCGGTGCGCTCCACGCGCGCCGACCTGCCTCCGGCCGTCGAGGCGGGACACCGCCTGGTCCGGACGACGCTGGAGGCCCTCGCCGGCCGACGCCCGCTGGCCCACGTGCGCGACCTGGCGTCCCCGAAGATCTTCGCGGCACTCACCGGCGGGCGTCGTCCCGCCTGGTGCGCCGAGGGCAACGCCCCGCTGGTCGTCGGCCGGATCCGCGTCTGCGAGCCCGTGGACGGCGTGGCCGAGGTCAGCGCGGTCGCGCACCGCGGCGGCCGGGCGCACGCCGTCGCCGCTCGCCTGGAGGGAATCGACGGCCGCTGGCGGTGCACCGTGCTCCAGATCGGCTGAGCCGACATGCGAGAGGGCCCCTGCCGACGTCGTCGGCAGGGGCCCTCTCGGTCACGGGATACGGCTCAGGCGCCGGAGGCCCCGTGGCACTGCTTGAACTTGCGGCCCGAGCCGCACGGGCAGGGCGCGTTCCGCGGAGTCTCCTTGGAGCCCACCACGGTGGCGCTCTTCGCCGCCTTCGCCTTGCCGCCCTCGGCCGGTGACGCGTCCAGGCTGGGCGCGGAGTAGGTCAGGTTCTCCTGCGCCCGGCGCGGCTCCTCGAGCCCCTTGACCGACAGCGCCGGACCCGTGCCGGTGGCCGAGGTGGCGGCCGCCGGGGCTGCCGCCTCGGGGGCCGCCTGCTCCGGAGCCTTCTTCTCCAGGGACGGAGCCGCGGCGGCGGGGGCCGCCGCGGGGGCGGACCGCCGCGCGGTGGCGGCGGCCGGCTTGCCGTTGCCGTTGCCGTTGCCGGCGGCCGCGGCCTGGCGGGCCAGCACCCGTGCCGTCCCCTCCTGGGCAGCGGCGAGCGCCTTCGCCTCGGCCTCGTCCTGCTTGGCCTTGACCTCCGCGTCCTGTTCCTCCTTGGTCTTCACCTCGAGGTTGAACAGGAAGCCGACCGACTCCTCCTTGATGCCGTCGAGCATCGCCACGAACATGTCGTAGCCCTCGCGCTGGTACTCCACGACCGGATCGCGGTTGGCCATCGCGCGCAGGTGGATGCCGGCCCGCAGGTAGTCCATCTCGTACAGGTGCTCGCGCCACTTGCGGTCCATGACGCTGAGCAGCACCCGCCGCTCGAGCTCGCGCATGACCTCGGCACCCAGCGTGCCCTCGCGCTCCTCGTAGGCGCGGTGCACGTCGTCCAGCAGGGCCTGCTTGAGGCCGGCGGGCGTGAGGTCGGTCTGGTCGCCACCGGCCTGCTCGACCAGCTCGTCGATGGTGATCCCCACCGGGTACAGCGCCTTGAGCGCGGTCCACAGCTGCTCGAGGTCCCAGTCCTCGGCGTACCCGGTCTCCGTGGCGCCGTCGGCGTAGGCGCCGATGACGTCGTCGACCATGGTGCGCACCTGCACGTGCAGGTCGGCGCCGTCGAGCACCTTGCGGCGCTCGTCGTAGATGACGGTGCGCTGCCGGTTGAGCACCTCGTCGTACTTGAGGACGTCCTTGCGGACCTCGAAGTTCTGCTGCTCGACCTGGGTCTGCGCCGACAGGATCGCCCGGCTGACCATCTTCGACTCGATCGGCTGGTCGTCGGGCACCCGCAGGGTGTTCATCATCGACTCGAGCATCGGGCCGTTGAACCGGCGCATCAGGTCGTCACCGAGGGAGAGGTAGAACCGCGACTCCCCCGGGTCGCCCTGACGGCCGGACCGGCCGCGCAGCTGGTTGTCGATGCGGCGGCTCTCGTGCCGCTCGGTGCCCAGCACGTACAGGCCACCGGCCTCGGCGACCTTCTCGTGCTCGGCCTTGACCTGGGCCTTCGCCGCGGCCAGCGCGTCGTCCCAGGCGGCCTCGTACTCCTCCGGCGTGTCCGTCGGGTTGAGGCCACGGGCGCGCAGCTTCTCGTCGGCGATGAACTCGGCGTTGCCGCCGAGCTGGATGTCGGTGCCTCGGCCGGCCATGTTGGTGGCCACGGTGACCGCACCGGAGCGCCCCGCCATGGCGATGATCGACGCCTCACGGGCGTGGTTCTTGGCGTTCAGCACCTCGTGCGGGATGCCGCGCTTGAGCAGGTAGGTCGCCAGCAGCTCGGACTTCTCGACGCTGGCGGTGCCGACGAGGATCGGCTGGCCGGCGTCGTTCCGCTCCGCGATGTCCTCGACGACGGCGTCGAACTTCGCCTTCTCCGTCTTGTAGATGACGTCGGACCGGTCCTGCCGCACCATCGGCCGGTTGGTCGGGATCGGGACGACGCCCAGGTTGTAGGTCTGGCTGAGCTCGGCGGCCTCGGTCTGGGCCGTGCCGGTCATCCCGGACAGCTTCTCGTAGAGCCGGAAGTAGTTCTGGAGGGTGATCGTGGCGAGGGTCTGGTTCTCGTCCTTGATCTTCACCCTCTCCTTGGCCTCGATGGCCTGGTGCATGCCCTCGTTGTAGCGGCGCCCGGCCAGCACGCGGCCGGTGAACTCGTCGACGATGAGGACCTCGCCGTTGGTGACGATGTACTGCTGGTCCTTCTTGAACAGCTCCTTGGCCTTGAGCGCGTTGTTCAGGTAGCCGATCAGCGGGGTGTTGACCGCCTCGTAGAGGTTGTCGATGCCGAGCTGGTCCTCGACGAACTCGACGCCCTCCTCGGTGACGGCGACCGTGCGCTTGGACTCCTCCACCTCGTAGTGGACGTCGCGCTTCATCAGCGGCACGATCCGTGCGAACTCCAGGTACCACTTGCCCGCCGTCTCGGCCGGGCCGCTGATGATCAGCGGGGTGCGGGCCTCGTCGATGAGGATCGAGTCGACCTCGTCGACGATCGCGAAGTGATGACCGCGCTGCACCAGGTCGGCCTTGCTCCAGGCCATGTTGTCGCGCAGGTAGTCGAAGCCGAACTCGTTGTTCGTGCCGTGGGTGATGTCGCAGGCGTACTGCTCGCGCCGGTCGGCCGGGGTCTGACCGGAGAGGATCGTGCCCACCGTCAGGCCGAGGAACCGGTGCACCCGGCCCATCCACTCCGCGTCGCGCTTGGCGAGGTAGTCGTTGGTCGTGACGACGTGCACGCCGTTGCCGGCCAGGGCGTTGAGGTAGGCCGGCAGAACACCGGTGAGGGTCTTGCCCTCGCCGGTCTTCATCTCGGCGATGTTGCCGAGGTGCAGCGCCGCGCCGCCCATGAGCTGGACGCGGTAGTGCCGCTGGCCCAGCGTGCGGGTGGCGGCCTCGCGGACCACGGAGAACGCCTCGGGCAGCAGCGCGTCGAGGGACTCCCCGTCGGCGTACCGCTCCTTGAACTCGTCGGTCTTGGCGCGCAGCTCGGCGTCGGACAGGTCCGTGTAGTCGTCGGCCAGCGACTCGACCGCATCGGCGATCTTGGACAACCGTCGGACGAGCTTGCCCTCACCGGCACGGAGGATCTTGGAGAACACCACGACCCCAGCGTAGGCGGCGCAGCTGTGCCTGCCGACCCTCCACGGCCGGCGGGGCACCACGCGCCCCATCCGTACGCTGCAGCGATGGCGCACGACCTCTCCGACCCGGGTGCGGGGCTGCTCGAATTCTTCGTCGAGCGGCACCTCGCGACGCTGACCACGCTGCGTCCCGACGGCACCCCGCACGTGGTGCCGGTCGGCGTCACCTACGACGCGGCCACCCGCCTCGCGCGGGTGATCACGTCCGGGACGTCGGCGAAGGCGCGGCACGTCCGGAGCGGGCAGTCCCGCGTCGCGGTCTGCTCGGTCGACGGCCGCCGCTGGGTGACCCTCGAGGGGACGGCGGTGGTTCGGGACGACGCAGAGTCGGTCGCCGACGCCGTCGAGCGCTACGCCCGGCGGTACCGGCAGCCCCGGGAGAACCCGGCGCGCGTGGTCATCGAGATCTCGGTGGACCGGATCCTCGGCAACGTCTGAGGGCAGGGCGCGGTCGGCGACCGCGCCCTGCCCCGGGTCAGACGGTGGCGGGCTGCGCCAGGGACGGCGCCGGCGCGACGCCGTCCTGGGCGACGGGCGCCAGCCTGATCAACCCGTAGTCGTAGGCGTGCCGGCGGTAGACCACCGTCGGCTGCCCGGTGTCGGCGCACTGGAAGAGGAAGAAGTCGTGACCGACCAGCTCCATCTCGTGGAGCGCCTGGTCGACGGTCATGGGCACCGCGGGGTGCTGCTTCTCGCGCACGATCTGCCCGGGCAGGTGCTCGTCGAGATCGGTGACGTGCGTGCCGGTGGCCAGCTCGCGGTCCCGGGCCAGCTGCTCCTCGATCACGAGGTCGATGTGCCCCGGCTCGAGTGCGGTCCCCGGCACGCGGACGCTGTCCGGCGTCCGGCGCCCGTGATGGACCCGGCGCCGGTCGGCCGCGCGGCGCAGCCGGTTGTCCAGCTTCCCGGAGGCGAGGTCGAGCGCTGCGTAGAAGTCGGGCCCGCAGGCCTCGGCGCGGACCACGGGGCCCTTGCCACGGAGGGTGATCTCCACCCGCTGGCAGTTGGCCGACTGGCGGGGGTTCTTCTCGTGGAACAGTTCCACGTCGATGCGCGAGAGCTTGGTGTCGAACCGCTCCAGCTGACCGACCTTGTCCTCGACGTGCTGCCGGTAGTGCTCGGGAACTTCGACGTTACGACCACGGACCACGATCTCCATGAGACCTCCCGGTTGGGGCGGGCATTGGTCGCTTCGACGCTAGTCCCTCGTCCCCGGTCCCGACAGTCGATCGTGGTGCCCGACGGGGACGGTGCGGAGCCGGTACCCGGCCGGTCCGGTGGGTTCCGTCCGCGACGGGCCGGACGGGCGCGGAGTGGCGGCGACGACGGCGGCCAGGACCACGGTCCGGTCCGCCGTCGCCGCTTCCGCGAGCACCTCCGCGGCAGCGCACAGGGTCGCCCCGGTGGTCACGACGTCGTCGACGAGCACCAGGATCGCGCCCGCGGGCGCCCGCCGCCGGCGCGGGTCGAGGACGAAGGTTCCGGCCAGGTTCGCGCGCCGCTGGACGGCGGTCAGCCCGGCCGAATCGTGCACCCGGCCACGGCGGCGCAGCAGCCGGTGCTCGGCGGCGGGCACCCCGGCCTCGCGCAGCTCGGCGACCGCACGGACGGTCAGTTCGCGGACGTGGTCCCGGCCGCGCGACGCCAGCGCGGCGCGGGACCCGGGGACCGGCACGAGGAGCACCGGCCCGGCGGGCGCCACCAGCCCGGTGCGCACGGCCGCCACGGCCAGCGCCAGCGCGGCACCGAGCGGCCGGGCCAGCTCGGCCCGTCCGTGCTCCTTGAAGGCGTTGACCACCGGCCGCACCGCCCCTGCGTAGGCGCCGGCGGCCACGGTGGGCGGGAAACCGGCCGGGAACCGGCGCGGCTGCGCCAGGTGCGGCACGGTGAGCAGCGCGGCGCAGGACCCGCAGAGGCTGCGCCCCGGCACGCCGCACCCCGCGCAGGTGCGCGGCAGCACCAGGTCGGCGAGCGCCGGGAGCAGGCCCATCGGACCAGCCTGCCCGCTCAGCCGCGGTCCCGACGCCCGGAACGAGTTCCCTGTGGACGCCGGGGCCCTGTCGTCACAAGGGGTAGAACGGCGCCCCGCCGACCAGCGGCTGCGCGCCCCGCACCAGCGTCGTCCAGGTTCCGCCGGCCAGCTGCCACACCGTGTTCCCCGCGCTCACCAGCGCCGGGCGCGTGGGGGCCACGGCGATGGCGGTGGGCTGACTGGGCAGGCCGGAGGTGGTGACCCGGGTCAGCGCCCAGCCGTCCACCCCCACCGAGTACGGCACGATCCGGTCCCGGCTCTCGTCGCCGGCGAGGACCAGCAGGTTGCTGCTGTTCCGCCAACCCACGTCGATGACCTGGGCCAGGGTCGGCGCCGCCTCCCGCAGATCGCGCAGCACGACCGCGCCGTCCTCGGGCGAGCGCACGACGGTGCCGACGTAGAGACGCCGTCCCTCCGGCCCGTCGACGACGACGGCGGCGCGGACCCCGTCCGGGGACAGCTGCAGCACGTCGGTGCGCCCCAGGCCGGCCAGCGTCGGCGCGGTCACCGGCTGCGGCGGGGCGCCGGCCGGCACCCGCACCACGGTCGCCCCGTCCTGGACCACCCACACCTCTTCGCGGGTTCCGGGCACGGTCGGCGCGCTCAGCGTGGCGGCGGAGAGCACCGACGTCAGCGGGCCGTCGTACGGACCGGCCAGGAGGGCCACGCCCGGCCCCTCCGGGCGGACCCCCGCGAGGAAGGACAGCCGCCCGCTGCGCGGGTCCGCGGACACAGCGGCGCTGGTCAGGCCGTAGACGCCCTCCCCCGCCGGTCCGGGCGTGGGCCGACCCTCCACCGCCGTGCGCAGCGCGCCGGCGTCCAGGTAGTGCCCGACGCCGTCGACCGGCACGGCGTCCGGGTCGAAGGACGCCCAGTCCTCGACGGTCTGCCGCTCCGGAATGCGCTCCGGGGTGACCGGCTCACCGTCCACGACGACGACGACGTCGCTGATCCGGCGTCCCAGCTGCTGCAGCGTCCAGACCAGCTGCGGGCAGACCTGCTCCAGGAGCGGCGAGTCAGCGGGCATACCGGTCAGCTCGACGGTGGCCGTGCCGTCCTCGACCGTCACCGACCGGCGCAGCTGGGCGCCGTTCAGCGGGTTGGACACACCGGCGGCGAGCGCCGCCGAGGGCCCCGCCAGGAGCCGCTCGACCAGGGCGGTGGGCTGGGACTCGCCGGTGAGGAGGTACCGCGGATCGGGGACCACCCGCGACGTCGTGGGGTCGAGGAAGTAGGCCTGGAGCTCGTCGTAGAGCCGCTCGAAGTCCGGCTCGAGCATGATCAGCCCGTCGGGCGGATCGCTGATCCGCCACTCGCCGTCGACCTGCTGCAGCCGGAACTCGCGGGTGAACACGCCCCGCCCCGCGACGGTGAACACCCCGCGCGGGTCGACCGTGCCGACGAGGTTGGCCGTGATCAGGACGGTGCCGGAGTCGGTGGTGACCGTGGCGTAGTCGCTGCCGATGACGCTGATCCCGGTCGCGTCGTCCCAGGTCTCGGCCTCCTCGGTCGCCAGGTGCAGGCGGGCCACCGGGTGCCCCGTCACCGTGCTGGCCGAGGCGTCGATGAACGTGCGCACGACCTCCTCGGCGCTGGCGCCCGGCGCGGGCGGCAGCGGCTCGATGCCCGCGGCCTCGGCCGGCCGCGCCGGCGCCTGCGGGATCTGGACCGTCGGCGAGCTCGTCGGCACCGTGGAGCAGGACATCAGCGGGAGGGTCGCCGCCAGCAGGGCGACCGCCAGGCCGCGGCGCCGGCTCATCGGGTTCCCCCGGGACGTCGCAGCCGCACCGGACGCAGCGGCAGGGGCGAGCTGGTCAGGTCCGTCCCGGCCACCAGCGGCAGGGTGAGCCGGAACTGGGCCCCGGCGCCCGGCTGACCCCACACCTGCAGCCATCCGCCGTGCAGGCGGGCGTCCTCGAGGCTGATGGAGAGCCCGAGCCCGCTGCCGCCGACGGTGCGGACGCGGGAGGGGTCGGCCCGCCAGAACCGGTCGAAGACGTGCTGGGCCTCCCCCGCGCTGAGCCCCACCCCGTGGTCCCGGACCGTCACGGCGGCCGCGGAGCGGTTGGCGGCCAGCGTGATCTCCACGGGGTGGCCGGCGCCGTGCTCGATGGCGTTGCCCACGAGGTTGCGCAGGATCCGCTGCACGCGTCGCGCGTCGGCCTCGGCGAGGACGTTCTCGGCCGGGAGGGTCACCTGAAGTTCGCACTCGTGCCGCTTCGCCAGCGCCGCCATGCCGTCCACCACCCGGCCGACCAGCACCCCGAGGTCGGTGGGGGCGGCGTCCAGGACCGCGGCGCCGGCGTCGTAACGGCTGATCTCGAGCAGGTCGGTGAGCAGGGACTCGAAGCGGTCCAGCTCGGCGTGCAGCAGCTCCGCCGACCGCGCCACGTGCGGATCGAAGTCCTCGCGGGACTCGTGCAGCACCTCCGCGGCCATCTGCACCGTGGTCAGCGGGGTGCGCAGCTCGTGGGACACGTCGGAGGTGAACCGCTGCTGCAGCTGGGACAGCCCCTCCAGCTGGGTGATCTGCCGCTGGAGGCTGTCGGCCATGGCGTTGAAGCTGGTGGCCAGGCGGGCGAGGTCATCCTCCCCCCGGACCGTCATGCGTTCCTCGAGCTGGCCCTCGGCGAGGCGTTGCGCCGTTCCCGCCGCGCGCCGCACCGGATCGACGACCAGCCGGGTGACCAGCACGGCGATGCCCACGACCAGGAGGGTGAGGGCGACCCCGCTGATGACGACGGTGCTGCGGATGAGGGACAGGCTCTCCTGCTCCTGCTGCAGGGGGAAGGAGTAGTACAGCTCGATCCGGTCCGGAGCCTGGGTGTCGCCCAGGACCGGGGCGCCGATCAGCAGGGTCGGCCGGTCCGTGCCGGTCGCGTCGGGGACGACGGAGTACCGGGAGGCCTGGGCGCCGGCGTCGACGGCTCCCCGGAGGTCGCTCGGCAGCGCTTCGTACAGGGGACGCCGGGTCGTCGTCGTCCGGTCGGGGTTGCCGGGCCGGTAGACCATGACGACGTCGAAGTCGCCGGCGGCGCCGCCTCGCTCGAGCAGGTTGGTGACGGTCCGGGTGAGCGTGGAGCGCACGCTGGCGGCATCACCGGTGGCGATGCCGGCGACCTCGTTCTGGGCGTAGACGACGCCGGCCTGGACCTGGTCGATGGCGGCCTGGCGCTTGACGTCGAGCAGCTGATCGCGGATCTGGCTGAACAGCACCAGGCTCACGATCACGACGACAGTTCCGGCGACCACCGTGGTGATCGCGCCGATGCGCACCTGCAGCGAGGACCGCCAGGTGTGCAGCGCGCGGGCGGCCAGCCGGCGGGTGTCCCGGCGCACCTTGCGCCGGGCGCGGACCGCTCTGCGGCGCAGACCGCGCTGCAGCCGCCGCACCTCGCTCCGGCGCGAACGGGCGGAGGACGTGCCTCCGGCCGGCTCCGCGCCGGTGCCCGTCTCGGGAGAGCGGGTGGCGGTCACTCCCCCATTGTCGACGACGTGAGGCTCGAAGCGGTGAGCCCACGCCCGCGACGTCTACTCACGGTGGGCTCAAGGCGGTCCGGCCTTGTAGCCGACCCCGCGGACGGTGAGCACGACCTCGGGCTTCTCGGGGTCGCTCTCGACCTTGGCCCGGAGCCGCTGGACGTGCACGTTGACCAGCCGGGTGTCCGCGGCGTGCCGGTAGCCCCACACCTGCTCCAGCAGGAGCTCGCGGGTGAATACCTGGCGTGGCTTCCGCGCCAGCGCGACCAGCAGGTCGAACTCCAGCGGGGTGAGCGCGATCTGGACGCCGTCCCTCGTCACCTGGTGGGCGGGGACGTCGATCTGCACGTCGCCGATGCTGAGGTTCTCGGCCTGCCCGGTCTCCCCGCGGCGCAGCTGGGCGCGGACGCGGGCGACGAGCTCGACCGGCTTGAACGGCTTGGTGACGTAGTCGTCGGCGCCCGCCTCCAGGCCCTGGACGACGTCGATGGTGTCGCCCTTGGCGGTCAGCATGACGATCGGCACCGAGGACTGCTGCCGGATGTCCTGGCAGATCTGCAGGCCGTTGCGGCCGGGCAGCATCAGGTCCAGCAGCACCAGGTCGGGCCGGGTCTGCTGGAAGACGCCGAGCGCCCGGTTGCCGTCGGAGACGAACGCGGGTTCGTAGCCCTCGCGGCGCAGCACGATGCCCAGCATCTCGGCGAGCGCGGCGTCGTCGTCGACCACGAGGACACGGCCGCGAGTGGGCCCGTTCTGGGGAGCGGTGGGTGGCACGGCGACCATTCTGCGCTGTGAGGCAAGGAAAGCGGCCCACCCATCGGGGTGAGCCCTCTCGGGAGCGGGACTTTCGATGCGAAAGTCCCGCCCCCGAGGTGACGTGCTGGAACGGCCCCCTCGCAGGGCCCCACCGCGAGCGGAGCGAGTGGTGGGGGGCGAGGGGGTCCTCTTAGTAGCGGTAGTGGTCGCTCTTGTAGGGACCCTCGACCGGGACGCCGATGTAGTCGGCCTGCGCCTTGGTCAGCTCGGTGAGCTTCACGCCGAGGGCGTCGAGGTGCAGCCGGGCCACGTGCTCGTCGAGCTTCTTCGGCAGCACGGTGACCGTGGGCTCCTTGCCCTCGTAGGCCGCGCGGTTGTTCCACAGCTCGATCTGGGCCAGCGTCTGGTTGGAGAACGACGCGCTCATGACGAAGCTCGGGTGGCCGGTGGCGTTGCCGAGGTTCAGCAGCCGGCCCTCGGAGAGCACGATGATCGTGTGGCCGTCGGCGAACCGCCACTCGTCGACCTGCGGCTTGATGTTCGTCTTCACGACACCCGGGGTCTTCGCCAGGCCGGCCATGTCGATCTCGTTGTCGAAGTGGCCGATGTTCCCGATGATCGCCTGGTGCTTGGTCGAGGCCAGCTGCTCGGCGGAGATGATGTCCTTGTTGCCGGTCGTGGTGATGATGATGTCGGCCTTGCCGATCACCTCGTCCAGCGTGGTCACCTCGTAGCCGTGCATCGCCGCCTGCAGGGCGTTGATCGGGTCGATCTCGGTGACGATGACCCGGGCGCCCTGGCCGCGCAGCGAGTCCGCGGACCCCTTGCCGACGTCGCCGTAGCCGCAGACGACGGCGACCTTGCCGCCGATCATGACGTCGGTGCCGCGGTTGATGCCGTCGATCAGCGAGTGCCGGACCCCGTAGAGGTTGTCGAACTTGCTCTTGGTGACCGAGTCGTTGACGTTGATCGCCGGGAAGAGCAGCCGGCCGTCGCGGGCGAGCTCGTACAGGCGCATGACGCCGGTGGTGGTCTCCTCGGTGACGCCGACGATGCCCTGGCCGATGCGCGTCCAGTAGCCGCCGTCCTTGGCGAGGGTGCCGCGGAGGGTCTCGAGGATGACGCCGTACTCCTCGGAGTCGGCGTCGGTGGTGTCGGGGACGACGCCGTCGTTCTCGAAGCGGGTGCCGAGGTGGATCAGCAGGGTGGCGTCGCCGCCGTCGTCGAGCAGCATGTTCGGCCCGACGACCTCGCCGGACTCGTCGCGGAACTCGAACAGGCGCTCGGTGCACCACCAGTACTCGGGCAGCGTCTCGCCCTTCCAGGCGAAGACCGGCACGCCGTTGGGCGCCTCCGGCGTGCCGTCGCCGACGACGATCGCCGCGGCGGCGTGGTCCTGGGTGGAGAAGATGTTGCAGCTGACCCAGCGGACGTCGGCGCCCAGGGCGGTGAGCGTCTCGATGAGGACGGCGGTCTGCACGGTCATGTGCAGGGAGCCGGCGATCCGGGCGCCGGCCAGCGGCTGCTCGTCGCCGTACTCGGCGCGCAGGGCCATGAGGCCGGGCATCTCGTGCTCGGCGAGCTGGATCTCCTTGCGGCCGAAAGGCGCGAGGGAGAGGTCGGCGACCTTGAAGTCACCGTCGGTCAACGTGCGGGTGCCAGTGCTGGCGGTCATGTCGCTCCAGGGTTCGCGCCCGGCCGGAAGCAGGCGGGCGCTACGGGGTCGTCTGAGAGAGCGAGCATGCCGAGGCTTCGGCGGGGCTCGTGCCGGGGTCCAGCTTAGCCGCGGCCCGGGGAGGGGTGCCCTCTCCGGCTCGGCCTTTCAGTTGTGCGCCATCTACTTCGGCAGGACGGGCGCGTCGCTGAAGCCCAGGTTCAGCCGTCGCGTCCGGAGCCGTTCCTGTGCCTGTGCTGGTGCCGCCGCAACCGCGCCGCGTCGCTGCGCCGGCCCGGTCGGGCGGTCCACGTCCCGGCGAGGACGAACACCAGGAGCGCCGTCGCCGTGGCCCATCCCTGCCAGGTGCCGTCCAGGGCGGCCATCGTGAGCACCAGGACGACGGCGACTCCGAGGTAGAACCAGCCCCAGGGTCCGGACCGCCACTCCCCCCAGTACGGGTTCGTGTCCGTCCACCACCGCTTCGAGAAGAGCGGGGGGTCGGAGGAGTCGTCGGAACCGGTCACTTGTCGCAGCCGATGCCGTCCTTGTCACGGTCGAGGTGCGTGCCGTAGCCCGGCTGTCCCTGCCGGATCGGCGCTGCGCCCGCGGCCCGGGCGGCGTCGCAGTTCTTGTAGTAGACCGACGACGGCGGGGGCACGGGCGCCGGGGCGGGGGCCACCGGAGCGGGAACCGGTGCCGGGATCGGCCTGGGCGCCGGTGCCGGGGCAGGAGCCGGGCGCGGCGCCGCCGTCGCCCGAGGGGTCGGCGCAGGCGCCGGTGCTCGCTCGGGCAGCGCCGCCACCACACCGCCGGGCAGCGTCTCTCCGGGGCAGGAGGCAAGGACCGTCGCCATCGTGTTCTTCTCGGCCTGGGTGACCCAGGCCTTGTAGCTGACCTTCACCGCCACCTGGCGGGCGACGTAGGCGCACCGGTACGCGGTGGCCGGGGGCAGCCAGGTGGCGGCGTCGCCGTCGCCCTTCTGCATGTTGAGCGGCCCGTCGACGGCGAGCAGGTTCAGCGGGTCGTTGGCGAACCGCACGCGGGTGGCGGTGTCCCAGCCCTGCGCACCCTTCTGCCAGGCGTCCGACAGCGCCACGACGTGGTCGATCTGCACCGCCTCGCTGGTCCCCTGCCCCCGGGTGAAGGCGATCTGCCGGCCCGAGTACGGGTCGGCCAGCGAGCCGGTGAGGACGACGCAGCTGCGCGTGCCCGGCTTGTAGGTCTCGCCGGTCAGGTCCCGGGTCAGCATGTCGTTGCGGGTGTCGCAGCCGTTGCGGTCGGTGTCCACCCAGCCGGACCCGAAGAGGTCGCGGTCGTAGCCGGTGCGCGGCGCGCGGCCCTTGACCTCCAGCGCCGCCAGGGCGGCCAGCGCAGAGGTCGCCGACGCGGACCCGACGACGGCGTCCGCGCTGGTCTGGTTCAGCACGCCGGCGGCCGAGGCGATCCGGTCGGCCTCGACGGCGGCCTCCGCTGTCTCCGCCTCGGCGAGCGCGGCGTCGGCGGCCGCTTCCGCGGCCTCGAGCTCGGCGGCGCTGAGCGTGGGCTCGGCGAGCTCGGCGGTCTCCTGCCCCTGCTCCTCGGACGTCGACGCCACCGGCTCCGTCGGCGGCATGGTGGCGCCGCCGACGAGCACCGCGACCAGACCCGCGGCCGCGACGATCCCCGCCACCCGCCGGGTGCCGATGAACGCCCACCGCGCGTGCCCGCGCAGCGCCGCGACGACGCCGACGAGCAGCGCGATCAGCCCGGCCATGACCAGCACACCCGGAAGCCCACCGGCGGCGGCGCCGCCCACGACGATGAACAGAGCGAGGACGGCGACCCCGGCGAGGACCGCCCGGCGACCAGCGATGGGTACAGCGGACACGGTTCTCCCCCGGGACGAGACGGCAACGCCTCGGAACCTAGGCGCGGCCTCCGCCCCGATCGGCCTCGACACGCACCGCACAGGGGACTTCCGAGTTCAGGACCGCATGCGCCCTAGGACTACCGCACCGCCTGGATGAGGGGATCACCAGAGGTAAACGTAGATGCCGACCATCAGTGAGTACGCGGACACGGCCATGACGGCTGGCCACGGAGACCGCCATCGCCTGACGGAGACTCCCGCGCCCGAAGCTCTCTCACCGGAAGTCTGCGCTGAATCGAGGATTTGGTCGCGCACCTGCAAGAGCGTGGCCGCCAACTTCTCCAAGTCGCGGTGAGCCGGATTCCTAAACTCTTCCCAGTTGTTCGATTGGGCAGCGAACACGGGGAACTCGAACTGATCAGTCTTCAGACGTAATCCGAACACCCCCACGCGCACGCCGATGAAATCGGCCCACGGGATCGCCGCCGTTCTGAGCGGATTAGCGACCCTGATCCCGCCTCTTGTCACTGTTAGGCGAACCATCGGGCCATACATGATTCCGCCCACCACGAAGAAGGCGGGAACCACGCCAGCCCCGAGGAACGAAGCAAGAGGTCCGTAATCCTCCTCCAAGATGCTAGCTGTGGAGCTACCGAACAGCCCGACCCCGACTAGCCCTACACCTATCACTATGAGCGTAATTGGCCGCAAGACCAGCACTTCGCCTCGGGCCAGAAGCGTCGCACTCAGGTTACTTCCGGACCGCCTCAGGCGAACGACACTCATATCGGACGCCACCTAGACTTTCCGCCAGCCTTCGGAATCGTAGTGCCGACACCATAGGCAGTCGAGGGAGCGCCTACGACCCCGTTGACGGTATAGCGATGGCCGCGCGTCATCGTCTGCACCGCAGGCTGAGCCGCCTTGATCATCCCCCATCCGATAATGGCCAAGCCTGCACTCACGGCAGCGTCACGCAGTGCTGCACCCACCGGCTTCCGTTGGCTCAAATCCTGATACAAACTGCCTGTGGCAAGCAGAAGTCCCGCGCCCAGACAGGCTCCCGCACAACCGACTCCCACTACTACGTTCAACACGAAACGGTGCAGCGGACACGGTTCTCTCCGGGATAAGACGACAGCGCCTCGGAACCTAAGCGCGGAACCCGCCCGGGCGGCCCCGACACGCGTCGCGACCGCGGATCCGCAGGTCATAGCCCCGTGGGCCTCAGGACTCACACCCCACCCCGCCGCGGCGCCACGGGCCACGGGCCACGGGAGGGCGCGCCCCCTTCCGGTTCTCACAGCTGATGCAGGAGCAGGGTTCCGGCGAGCAGCACGCCGCCCAGTAGGAGTGCGGCCACGATGCCGGCACCCCTCAGGCGGACCGAGTACTCCGCGTGGCCGAACCCGGGCCCGCCCACCTCGACCTGCTCGCAGAACCGGTAGATCCGCTCCGCCGCCTGCCGGGAGCGGGGATAGCCGACCATGTCGCCGAGGAGCGACCGCCCGTAGGCGATGGATCCGATTCGACGTCCGGAGGTCATCCGGATCTCGAGGGGTCCGGATGGCATCACCTCGGCGATCTCGCCGATGGGTATCCGCCTCGTGGCGAGCAGGCCGACCACATCGATGTAGCCGTCGGGACTTCCCACGATCCTGGCGGTGGCCAACAGGCCGAGCGTGCTCACCACCAGGGACAACGGCAGCAGGGTCAGCGTCATGTCGCCAGGCGGAGTCGGGAGGTCGTCGGCGACGACTCCCCACGCGAAACCGAACGACCCGAGGATGGCGAGCGCCGAGAAGGCGAGCAGCGGCGCGCCCCACCGCCCCAGGGTGACCCGTTGCCCGCGGGGGCCGGCGGCGGACTGAAGGGAACTCAGGACTCGCACCCCACGCCGTCGCCGTCCCCGTCGAAGGCGTCGGAGAAGCCGGGGTCACCGCGACGGATCGGCGCGGCGCCCGCGGCCCGGACGGCGGAGCAGTCCGCGTAGCTCGCAGCCGCCCCGGGCGCGGAGGACGGCACCGGCTCCGAGGACGGGACCGCTGCGGCGCCGTCCGGAAGGGGCTCCTCCGGACACGTCTCCAGGACGCCGGCCATCGCGTCGTGCTCCGCCCGGGTCACCCACAGCCCGTAGGTCGCCTTCACCGCGATCTGCCGGGCCACGTAGGCGCAGCGGAAGCCGGTGTTCGGCGGCAGCCAGGTCGCGGCGTCGCCGTCGCCCTTCTGCATGTTCAGCGGTCCGTCCGCGGCGAGCAGGTTCAGCGGGTCGTTGCCGAAGGCGACGCGCTGGTCGGGAGACAGGCCCTGCGCGCCCTTCTGCCAGGCGTCCGAGAGCGCGACCACGTGGTCGATCTGCACGGCCGCGCTGGTCCCCTCGCCACGGCGGAACTCGATCACCGTGCCGGAGTACGGATCGGCGAGCGTGCCGGTGGCCACCACGCAGTCGCGGGTGCCGGGCGTGAACGTCTCGCCGGTGAGGTCGCGGGCCAGGACGTCGTTGCGGGTGTCGCAGCCGTTCCGGTCGGTGTCCACCCAGCCGTCGCCGAACAGGTCCCGCTCGTAGCCGGTCTTCGGGGCACGGCCCTTGACCTCGAGTTCCTGGAGGGCGGCGGCCGCGGAGCCGGCGACCGGGGCAGCGGTCGTGCCGGAGGCGTTCCCGCTCTCGGCGAGGTCGATCGCGTCGCAGGCCGTCAGCGCGGCGCTGACGCCGACGGCCAGGAGCGCGCCGGCGACGCGGCGGGGCCGGGATCCGGATCGGGTGGGCACGGAACCCGACGCTAGGCCGGGTCAGTGGCACCGAGGCGCCGCAACGCCGGGCGAGAGAGCTCTCAGACGAGGTGCGTCGTCGCCCGGTAGAGGACGGCGGGGCCCCGGGCGCTGACCGGAGCGCCTGCGGGGATGAACGCCGAGCGCCCCTTTTCCACGGTGAGCTCGCCGTCGGCCGAGGACAGGACGGCGGTCCCCTCCGTGCAGAGCAGCAGCTGGGGGCCGCGGGTGGTGAGCGTGCCCGCCTGCTCGTCGAGGTGCACGCGGGTGAGGTCGAAGTCCTCGACCGGCACCGGGTAGCGCAGGCCACCGGGGCCCAGCACGGGGTGGATCACCGGCACCCGGCCGTCATGGAAGTCCAGCACCTCGATCAGCGCCGCCAGGTCGACGTGCTTGGCGGTCAGCCCGCCACGCAGCACGTTGTCCGAGCTGGCCATGACCTCGACGCCGGCGCCCGAGAGGTAGGCGTGCAGGTTCCCCGCGGGGAGGAAGACCGCCTCGCCAGGGGCCAGCTTCAGGTGGTTGCACATCAGCGAGATCACGACGCCGGGGTCGCCGGGATAGGTCTCGGCGAGGGTCGCCGCCCACCGGTAGGTGTTGATGAACTCCGGGTCGTGCGCGGCGACGAAGCGGGCGGCAGCCGTGGCGACCGCCGACACGAGTTCGGTGCGGCGCTCCTGAGGCAGTGCGAGCAGCTGCGGAACGGCGGCCCGCAGGCCGCCGCGGGCGAGGGCTGCGATGGTCGGCTTGAGCTCGGGCACCTGCAGCTTGGCCAGGCAGTGCAGCGACTCCTCCACCGGCCGGAACCCGCAGAGCGCCTCGAAGGTGGTCAGCGCCAGCAGCAGCTCGGGCTTGTGGAAGGGGTCCTTGAAGGTGCGCGTCGGGTCGTCGTGCGCGATGCCGGCGGCTTCCTCGGCGGCGAACCCGGCCTGGGCCTGCTCGGTCGTGGGGTGCGCCTGCAGCGACAGCGGGGCGTCGGCGGCGAGCACCTTCATCAGGAAGGGCAGCCGGGCGCCGAAGCGCTCCACGACCGGGGCGCCGAGCAGGGCGAGAGGTTCCTCGGCGATCGCCTTGTCCAGCGGGCGGCCGTCGGACAGGACGCTGGGCTCGTCGGGGTGCGCGCCCACCCACAGCTCGGCGTGCGGCCGTTCGCTGGGTACGCGCTCGCCCAGGAGCTCGGGGATGACGGTGTGGCTGCCCCAGGGGTAGAACCGCACACCGTTGCTCAGCTGCCACATGGTGCTCGCAGATTACGTGCGCAGCCGCTGGTCAGGAACCGGGCGGCACCCGCGGGCTCACCCGGAGGGGGTGCCGTGCACTGCCTTGCGGACGTCGGGGGCGCCGAGCCGGGCGGCGTCGGCGGTCCGGTCGTCCGGCATCCGCTGGGACTCCCGCTCGGCGGCCACGCGGGCCTCGTAGTGCGCGATCTCCTGCGCCAGGAAGTCCGGCTGCCAGCCGTGCACCGTCGCCATGAGCCGCGCGACCTCCGGTGCCGACTCCACACCCCGGTGCGGGGTCTCGATCGAGATGCGGGTGCGGCGGGTCAGCACGTCGTCCAGGTGCAGCGCACCCTCCGCGGTCACCGCGTGGATGACCTCCGCGGCCAGGTGCCCGGGCGCTCCGGGCAGCGGGCTGCCCAGCGACGGGTCGGCCCGGACCAGGTCCAGGACGGCGGTCACCTGGTCGCCGTGCCGGCCGAGCAGCCGCCGCACCGCGTCCTCGGGCACCCCGTGGGTCGCCGCCAGCTCGGCGGCGCTGTCGCGCACCGACGTCCACTCCTCGGCGCCCACGAGCGGCAGCTCCGCCGTCCGGGACGCGGGGGTTCCCGGCAGCCGCTCGGCGGCGGCGTCGACGGCGTCGGCCGCCATGACCCGGTAGGTCGTGTACTTGCCGCCGGCGACGAGGACCAGCCCGGGCACCGGCATGACGACGGCGTGCTCGCGGGAGAGCCGGCTGGTCTCGTCGGACTCCCCCGCCAGCAGCGGCCGCAGCCCGGCGTAGACCCCGACGATGTCGTCGGACGACAGCGGCCGGACCAGCACCTGGTTGAGCTGGTCGAGCAGGTAGTCGATGTCCGCCCGGCTCGCCGCCGGGTGGTCGCGGTCCAGCGTCCAGGGGGTGTCGGTGGTGCCGACGATCCACTGGCCGCTCCACGGGATCACGAAGAGCACGCTCGTGGGGGTGCGCAGGATCAGCCCGTGCGGTCCGATGTCGCCGCCGTCGATCGCGTCGCCGGGGACCAGCAGGTGCACGCCCTTGGAGGCGCGGACCTTCAGGCTCGGCGCGGACTCCCCCAGCATCGCCCCGACGTCGTCGCTCCAGACGCCGGTGGCCGCGATGACGCTGCGCGCCCGGACGGTGAAGATGGAGCCGTCGGTGAGGTCGGCGACGCGCGCACCGATCACCGGCGCGTCGGCTCCCTCGCCGTCGCGGAGCAGGTCGACGACCCGGGCGCTGGAGAGCACCGCCGCACCGTGGCCGGCGGCGGTGCGCACCACCGCGAGCGTGTGCCGCGCGTCGTCGACCTGGGCGTCGTAGTAGCGGATGGCCCCGCGCACGACGTCGCGCCGGAGCGCCGGAAACGCCTCGAGCACGGCGCGGCGGGAGAGGTGCCGGTGGCGCGGGATGGCGCGGTCCCGCGCGAACGCGGCGCCGAGCGCGTCGTACAGGGCGACCCCGGCGCCGTAGTACGCGCGCTGCCACACCGGCGCGGTCAGCGGCAGCAGGAACGGCAGCGGCCGGACCAGGTGCGGGGCGATGGTGCGGACGAGCCGAGCCCGCTCCTTGAGCGCCTCGTGCACGAGCGGGAACGCCATCTGCTCGAGGTAGCGCAGCCCACCGTGGATCAGCTTGCTCGACCGGCTGGAGGTGCCGGCCGCCCAGTCCCGCGCCTCGACCAGACCCACCGAGAGCCCCCGGCTGGCAGCGTCGAGCGCGGCGCCGGCGCCGGTGACCCCACCGCCGATCACGAGGACGTCGACGACCCCGTCCTCGAGGCGGGCGCGGTCGGCCTGCCGCCGAGCCGGTGACAACTGGGTGCGGTCGGTGTCCCCCGGGTGCATGCCCCTACTGTCCCCCAGCGCTCAGTGCGCCGCCGCGTCCTTCTTCTTCCGGTGGACCGTGAGGTTCATGACCAGCACGACCAGCGCGCCGACGACGAGCCCCAGGATGGCGCTGCCCAGGGTGTTGACCAGCCAGCCGACGACCCCGCCCAGGGCGCCGGTCGCGTCGTGCGCAGCCTCCTCGAGGTGGTGCACGAACTCGTAGAGCGGGTGGAAACCCAGCTCATCGGTGCCCACCAGGATGATGTGGCCACCGACCCACAGCATCGCGACGGTGCCGATGACGGTGAGCGCGGTGAGCAGCTTCGGCATGCCCTTGACCAGCCCGCGGCCGAAGGCGGCCACGCCCGAGGAGTCGCGCTGGGCGAGGCTCAGCCCGATGTCGTCCATCTTCACGATCAGGCCGACGACGCCGTACACCAGCACCGTGATGCCGATGGCGACGACGAACAGGATGATCGCCCGGGACCAGAAGGCCTCGCTGGCCACCTCGTTGAGGCTGATCACCATGATCTCGGCGGAGAGGATGAAGTCGGTGCGCACGGCACCGGAGACGATGGTCTTCTCGTCCGGGAGGGCGTCCTCGACCGTCTCGTGGGACTCGGCGTGGCCGCTGATCCGGTGCCAGATCTTCTCCGCCCCCTCGTAGCAGAGGTAGGCGCCACCGATCATGAGGATCGGGGTCAGCAGCCACGGCAGGAACTGGCTGAGCAGCAGGATCGCCGGCAGGATCAGCAGCAGCTTGTTGCGCAGCGATCCCAGGGCGATCTTCCTGATGATCGGCAGCTCGCGGTCGGCGTTGAGGCCGTGCACGTACTGCGGGGTGACCGCTGTGTCGTCGACGACGACGCCGGCCGCCTTCATGCTGGCCCGCCCCGCGGCGGCGCCGATGTCGTCGATCGAGGCGGCGGCGGCCTTCGCCAGCACCGCCACGTCGTCGAGGAGAGCTACGAGTCCACCCGCCACGGGAAGTCCTTCCGATCGTCCGGCACGTCCGTGCCTGGTGCGTTGATGGTCGCCCGTCCGGCGGCGCGACGCGCGGTCACGGGCGAAGTGCCCGCTCACGGTCGAGCGCCAGGGCGAGGTAGACGGCGCTGAAGTCGGCGACGGCCAGCTGCCGGGCCAGCCGCGGGAGGCGGCCGAACCGCGCGGGGTCGCCGTGCTCGGCCAGCCCGCTGACCGGGACACCGTGCGCGCCGGCGGTGTGCAGCACCGACTGCATCGCCTCGGCCGCCGAGCGCGGTTCCCGTTCCCCCGCACCGTCGTGCGCACCGGCGTCGGCGTCGCGGATCGTGAGCAGCCGCAGCCGCCGCCCCTCGTCGTCCGCGCGGTCCCGGAAGAAGTCGTCCTCCTGGCCCCGCGCCAGCGGGCCGCCCAGGACCGCGCAGGCGGCCACGCGCTGGTCGGGCAGCCGGAAGCCGGTCGCGGGAAGGCCGGCGAGGGTCGCCAGCTGGTCGGCGATCCGCGTCGCGGCGGCACCGGCCAGCGGCCCCTCCGCGGCGATGACCGGCAGGGCGTCGAGGAGCTCGAGGGCGAGGGTCTTGGCCGGGTTCACGAACGACTCGCGGGCCGGCCCGCACTCCCCCGCCACCTCGTCCAGGGCGGCGGCCACCGCGTCGACGTCCGCCACTGCGGCGGGCAGGAGCTGGAGCTCGGTGGCCAGCCGGAGCATCGGGGTGAGGAGCGACCACAGCGTCGTGTGCTGGACCCGGCTGCCAGGCAGGGCCACGTAGGGCGCCCGGGCGCCGGCGCACGCGGCGTGCAGCGGCGCGCCCTCGGCCCCGATGCCCACCAGGGCGACGCCCCGCCGGGCGGCCTCGTAGGCAGGTCCGACCGCGTACGAGCCCTCGCCGGTCCGGGTCGCCACCACCGCGATGTCGCTCGGCCCGGCCCACACCGGCAGCGCCGGCCCGGGGACGACGTCGACGGTCACGGGGCTCGAGTTCCCGAGCAGGGCCCGCAGCACCGAGGCCGCCACCGCTCCCTCGCGACGCCCCACGATGATCAGCCCGCGCGGGCGACCGCCGCCGGTCACGGGCGCGAGGTTCGCCTCCTCGGTCAGCCGCGCGGTCTCGCGCACCTGCGCACCGGCGCCGGCCACCGCGGGCAGCAGGCCGCGCGGATCCCGCGCGCGCAGCAGCTCGAGGTCGTCGAGGACCTCTTCGGCGAGCTCGGGGGAGGTCATGCCGGCGTCGTCCTCAGCCGCGCTTGCGCGCCTCGTCCAGCAGGAGCACCGGAATGCCGTCGCGCACCGGGAAGGCGCGGTCGCAGGTACCGCAGACGAGCTCGCCGGCCGCCTCGTCGACGGTCAACGGGGTGTGGTGGGTGTCCGGGCAGGCCAGGATCGAGAGCAGGTCGGGGTCCAGGCCCAGCGGTCCGCTCGTCGGGGTTGCGGTCATCTCTGCTCCTGTCCGGCGCGCACGGTGCCGAGCACCCGGTCGCGCAGTTCGGTCATCCGCGCCACGTCCGGCGCCTCCACGTTCAGCCGCAGCAGCGGCTCGGTGTTGCTGGCCCGCAGGTTGAACCACGCGCCGTCCGCGAGCTCGACGGTGAGCCCGTCCAGCTCGTCGAACGTCGCACCCTCGGCCTCGAAGACCTCCCGCACCGCGGCCACCCGCTCCTGCGCGTCGGCGACGGTGGAGTTGATCTCCCCCGAGGCCGCGTAGCGCGCGTAGGCGGCGGTGAGGTCCGACAGCGTGCGGGGCTGCTCACCCAGCGCGGCGAGCACGTGCATGGCAGCCAGCATGCCCGTGTCGGCCCGCCAGAAATCACGGAAGTAGTAGTGCGCCGAGTGCTCGCCGCCGAAGACGGCGTCGGTGCGGGCCATCTCGGCCTTGATGAAGGAGTGCCCGACGCGGGTGCGCACCGGCTGCCCGCCGTGCTCCCGGACGATCTCGGGCACCGCCCGCGAGGTGATCAGGTTGTGGATGATCGTCGTCCCGCGGCCCTTGGCCAGCTCCCGGACGGCGACCAGGGCGGTGATCGCCGACGGGCTCACCGGCTCGCCGCGCTCGTCCACCACGAACACGCGGTCGGCGTCGCCGTCGAAGGCCAGGCCGATGTCGGCCCCGTGCTCCACGACAGCGGCCTGCAGGTCGACCAGGTTGGCCGGGTCCAGCGGATTGGCCTCGTGATTGGGGAACGAGCCGTCGAGCTCGAAGTACAGAGGGACGACGTCCAGCGGCAGATCGGCCAGGACGACCGGCACGGTGTGCCCGCCCATGCCGTTGCCGGCGTCGACGACGACCTTCAGCGGCCGGATCCCCGCGAGGTCGACCAGCGAGCGCAGGTGGGCGGCGTACTCGGCGAGGACGTCGCGCTGCGACACCGAGCCGACCCGGTCGGGAACCCTGTCGTACTCGTCACGCTCGGCCCACTCGCGGATGGTGACCAGGCCGGAGTCCTGCCCGATGGGGGCGGCACCGGAGCGGCACATCTTGATGCCGTTGTACTGCGCCGGGTTGTGGCTGGCGGTGAACATCGCGCCCGGCAGGTCCAGCGAGCCGGCGGCGAAGTAGAGCAGGTCGGTGGATCCCAGCCCCGCCTCGACGACGTCGAGGCCGCGGGCGATGACGCCCTCGGCGAAGGCGCGGGACAGCGGGATCGAGGTCTCCCGCATGTCGTGCGCGGTGACGACCGTCGTCGCGCCGCTGTCGGCGAGCACGAACTCGGCGAAGGCCGCACCGATGGCACGCGCCGTCGACTCGTCCCATTGGTCGGGGACGACGCCGCGAACGTCGTAGGACTTGATCAGCGCGGACAGGTCTGCCACGCGCACGAGACTATCGGCGGGGTCGTTACGGGAGGTCGGGCAGGACCCGCAGGTGGCCGCGGCGGATGCCGCTGCCGTCGTCCGCCGGGTCGCGCGGGGGCTCCGGACGGGCCGCCTCGCGGACCGCGTCGGCCAGGGCCAGCAGGTCGTCGCCGGTCGGCCCCGAGTCCTCGAGGTCGATCTCGTGCCGGACGACCTCCCAGCCACGCGGCACGGTCAACCGCTCCGCGTGGAACTCGCACAGGTCGTAGCTGTGCGGCTCCGAGAACGTCGCGAGCGGACCCACGACAGCGGTCGACTCCGCGTAGACGTAGGTCAGGGTCGCCGCTGCCGGTTGCGCGCAGCCGCTGCGCGAGCAGCGACGTGACTGCCTCACCACCGGTTCCTCACGAAGGGCACAGTAATCCCGCGACGCGGTGCGCGACAGCAGGCGCACCGGTTTCGGGACCGCCACGCACCATCCTGCACGATGGTCCCGTGGGCATCGTCACCGGTCGGACGCGGGATCCGGCCCCGTGCGGCGCGACATGGGAAATCTTCGCCGAACTCGTTCAGGGGCCCGGCGTGTCGTGTCCCGCCGTAGGCTCCGACCCGTCATGAGCACCCCGCGACGCCGCCCCGCCCGCTCCCGCCGCGACCGTCACGGTCGCGGCCTGCGGGGACGCCTGGTGCCGGACGGCGTGCCCCTGGCGCGCAGTCGCGGCGAGGCGTTCGACGACCTCGTCCTCGACGCGGTCGAGGCCCTCGAGCGCCGCTGGGAGCGCGAGCTGGCCGGCGTCGAGTTCGCCGTCGAGGACGTGCCGTGGGTGGAGCACACCGACCCCGACGAGGTCGTGCTCGACAGCGACGTCCTGGACGACGGCGGGGTTCCGCTCGCGCGGGTGCTGCCCGCTCGCCGCGAGCAGGGCGAGGAACTGCCGCCACGCGTCGTCGTCTACCGGCGGCCGCTGGAACTGCGGGCCAACGACCGCGACGACCTCGCCGACCTGGTTCGCGACGTCGTCGTCGACCAGATCGCCACGCTGCTGGGGCGCGACCCGGAGGAGATCGACCCCACCGGCTGACCGGCGGGGTCCACGAGCCCGACTGAGATGCTGGGCGCGATGGACGTCCTCGCCGCCGGCAGCGCAGCCGAGCTCGTGCTCGGCACCGTCCTGGGCGTGCTGCTCGCGGTCGCCGCCGGGGCGGCGTTCCTCCGCGCCCGGCGTCCTGGCCCCCCGCGCGCTCCCGAGCCGACGACTCCGCCCCGGGTGGACGACCTGGCGGACTTCCTCGAGCACCCGCCGGGCACGCGGCCCGGGGAGCCGACGGCGCAGGGCTGGGTGAGCCTCGCCGCTCCCCCGCCGCCGCCCGAGCCCGCACCCGCACCCGCACCCTCGGTCGACTCCCGCCCGCTCGTGGTGCTCTGCCTGCTCGCGCTGGCCCTGGTCGGCGTCGCGGCCGCGGTGGCCGTGGGCAGCCGCGATCCCGAGCCGCCCGTCGAGGCCGCACGTCCCTCCGCGTCGGAGCCGGCGTCGGACCCGGCGCCTCCGCCCGAGGGCACGACGGGCCGGCTCACCGCCGGCGGGCTGGTCCTGGAGCAGCGAGCGGTGGGCATCACGGTCGCCTATCCGGAGCTGACGCTCACCACCGACGGCAGCGGCAGTCGACTGGAGCTGCGTCTGCCCACCTGGAACTGCCTCGCGGCCCGGGCACCCGAGGATCCGGAGGCGGCCGGCTGCGCGCCCTCGCTGGTGGAGCACGCGGAGCTCGAGTCCCCGGAACTCGTCGTGGAGCGCGACGGGGACGGCCTTCTGCTGCGCGGTCCGGCGGCGACGGAGGTGCGCCCGGCCGGCTCGGCGCCCGAGCCCACGGGACGCGTCTACGACCTGGAGCTGAACCTCCTGTCCGCCGACGGGACCGCGGTCGGCGAGGTGCGCATGGGCGCCGGCACCGCACCGGTCTCCGGCGAGCTCGGCGAGGACTGAGCTGGACGGCAGCGTCGACAGGCCTAGGACGCCGTGTCCTCGTCTCTCGTCGTCGCGGTCTCCTGCCCGTCGTCCGGCGCGCGCTCCGAGTTGAGTCGCAGCGCCCGGCGCGGGCCGCTCGACGTCCGACGAACCACGACGGACGACGTGAGGTAGAGGATCAGGAGCTCCCAGGGGAAGGACCCGCGGTGCGCCGTCACCCACGCCAGGCCTCCCGCGCCGGCGGACAGCGTCACGACCCACAGCGCCCAGCCGGCCCGTCGCGAGGTGAGCTCGATCCCCGGGGCCCGGTCGATGCGCTGCTGCGCCCAGGCCACGGCAGCTCGCCGCAGCCGCACGTCCTCCAATCGGCGCCCCCAGTCCACGGCCGACTCCACCTGCAGGGCCTCGTCGGGGGTGAGGCCGAACCGGCGCATCGCATCGCCCCACGGGTCGAACGTCGGTTTCGGACGACGCCGGCGCGCCCGGAAGCGGCGCCAACGCAGCCACCCGGCCCACGACGAGAGCCCGGCGAGGACCACCACTACGGCGGTGAGGGCGACCGTCACGGGCGCCGATGCTGCACCGCGGCCGCGGCCTGTGCACCCACACGACACGCGACCGGGCTATCCCGCGGCGCAGCGAGCCCTCGCGGGCGAACTCAGCGAGAACTGACTCCCGGCAGCGGCGGCCATGCGCGCGCCGGCACGGTGAGGCCGACCAGCGGCGCGCCCATCTCGGCGCCCAGGCCGCCGCCGGTTCCCCACCAGGGCCAGCGGTCCCGACCGTCGACCAGGGTGAGCAGCGCACCTCGGAGTCGGTTCCCGTCGGCGACGACGGCCACCTCCAGCTGGTCCACCGCGGCGTGCAGCCGGGCGGCGGCCCGGAGGAAGCTCCGCGAGCGGGGGTCGGGCTCGGCGTCGAGCAGGGCGGGCAGCCAGCGCTCGATCACCCGCGGGTCGCGGGACCGCTCGACCGGGCCGACGGCGTCGAGGCCGTCGAGCAGCCGGGTGCTGCGCACGTTGGCCAGCACGGAGGTGGGCAGCCCGGCGGCCAGGGCGCGGGCGGTCGGATCGCCCAGCGGAAGGCCGGCGATCCGGAGCGAGACCGGCCCGCGCAGCGAGTCGAGCAGGCCGAGGATCCCCGCGGCGAGCAGAACGGCTGCGGCGTCGTCGCGGGCGAGGAGGCGAGCCGGAGGCCGGCCACCGGGCAGCGGGCCCCGGGCCTGCCCGAGGAGCTCGACGACGGCGACGGGGCCACGCCGCCGCACCAGCAGGAAAGCGGCCGCCCTAGGCGTGGCGTCGGGCGCACCGTCGACCACGACGGCGACCGGCCGGCCGCTCCGGCGATGTGCGGCGCCCTCGTTGAGGACGGCGGTGAGCCACGGCGCCCGGGCGGGGATCGGGGCGGAGAGCGCGGCCATCAGCGGGCCCGCGGCGCGAACCTCCCGCACGACCGCGGTGCGCCCGGAGACCACACGGGCGGCACGGTCGGACATGCCCCGAACACAACCACAGCCGCCGACGAGGGGACGCCGGCGGCTGCGGGAACGTGCTGGATCGACCCCTGTCCGGGGCCGCGACTGCTAGACCGCGCGGCGGCGCAGGCGGCGGCGCTCACGCTCCGACAGCCCACCCCAGATGCCGAACCGCTCGTCGTTGGACAGCGCGTACTCGAGGCACTGGGCCTTGACCTCGCAGCCGGTGCAGATCTTCTTCGCCTCCCGCGTCGAGCCGCCCTTCTCGGGGAAGAACGCCTCCGGGTCGGTCTCGGCGCACAGCGCCTGCTCCTGCCAGGACTGCGCGTCGGCCTCCAGGCCGAAGCCCAGGAACCCGACGAACGCCTGGCCGGTGCCCTGGCCGACGGCCTGCTGACCCATCGCCGGAGCAGCCGCAGCCGCCCCCAGACGGTCGGCCGATCGCTCGGTCCCGTTCACGTAATCGCTCAGCCACGAAACTTCAGCCATGACGGTGCGTCCCCTCTCGCTCTCGTCCCGGTGCTCGGCCGGCAGGACGTTCCCGGGCCGTTCAGCACTCGTTGACACCGCGGGAATTACACGCGTGTCGTTGCCACCCCGTCAACTTTGCCCGGTGTAAGCGACACGCCACACCAGTCACATCTGCCACACCCCGTTCGTCACATCTCGTGGCACCCCCCGACACGCCCGGCGAACAGTCGACAAGTGCTCATCAGGCACGATGCGTTTCGTGCAGATCGTGGTGCTGGCAGGTGGGACCGGAGGGGCTCGTTTCCTCCGCGGAGTTCGCGCGGCGGCCCCCGAGGCGGAGATCACCGCCGTCGTCAACACCGGCGACGACGTGACGATGCACGGGCTGCGGATCTGCCCGGACCTCGACACGGTCATGTACACCCTCGGCGGCGGCATCGACGAGGAGCGCGGCTGGGGCCGGGCCGGCGAGAGCTGGACGGTCAAGGAGGAGCTCGCCGCCTACGACGCCGACCCCACCTGGTTCGGTCTCGGCGACCGCGACATCGCCACGCACCTGGTGCGCACCCGGATGCTCGACGCCGGATATCCCCTGTCCTCCGTCACCGCCGCGCTGTGCACCCGCTGGGAGCCCGGCGTGACGGTGCTGCCGATGTCCGACCAGCGGGTCGAGACGCACGTCGTCGTCCCCGACGCCGAGACCGGGCGCCCCCGGGCGATCCACTTCCAGGAGTGGTGGGTGCGTCACCGCGCCGAGCTGGAGCCCTCGGCCTTCGTCCAGGTCGGCGTGGACGCCGCCCGCCCCGCCCCGGGGGTCGTCGAGGCGTTCGCCGCGGCCGACGCGATCCTGCTCGCGCCCTCGAACCCGGTCGTGTCGATCGGCACGATCCTCGGCGTCCCCGGCCTGCGCGAGGGGCTGCTCGCCTCCCGGGCCCGGATCGCCGGCGTCTCCCCGATCGTCGGCGGCGCCGTGGTGCGCGGCATGGCCGACCGCTGCCTGCCGGCGATGGGCATCGAGGTGAGCGCCGAGGGCGTGGGCCGGCACTACGGCGCGCGCTCCGACGGCGGGCTGCTGGACGCCTGGCTGGTCGCCGAGGACGACGCCGCGGACGTGCCGGGCGTGGACGTGCGCCCGCGACCGCTGCTGATGTCCTCCCCCGAGGCCACCGAGGCGCTGGCCCGGGCAGCGCTCGACGCCTGCGCCCGGTGAACGCCCCGGGCGGCATCTCGGTCCACCCGGTCGCGGGGCTGCCGGAGTTCGCGCCCGGGGACGACCTGGCGGCGACCATCGCCGCGGCTGCGCCGTGGCTGGCCGACGGCGACGTCCTCGTCGTCACCTCCAAGGTGGTCTCCAAGGTCGAGGGCAACCTGGTGCGGATCGAACCCGGCGCCGACCGCGAGGCCGCCCGCCAGCGCGCGGTGGACGACGAGACCGTGCGGGTCGTCGCCCGTCGCGGGCCGCTGAAGATCGTGCAGACCCGGCACGGCTGGGTGGTCGCCGCCGCCGGCATCGACGCCTCCAACGTCGCCGCCGACGCCCTGGTGCTGCTGCCCGAGGACTCCGATGCCTCCGCGCGGGGGCTACGGGCCCGGCTGCGCGAGCTCGCCGGCGTGGACGTCGCCGTCGTCGTCAGCGACACCTTCGGCCGCACCTGGCGCGAGGGGCTCACCGACGTCGCCATCGGGTCGGCCGGCATCGAGGCGCTGGACGACCACCGCGGCGCGCTGGACGCGCACGGCAACCGGCTGGAGACGACGCGCATCGCGATCGTGGACGAGCTCGCGTCCGCCGCCGATCTGGTCAAGGGCAAGCTCGCCGGCGTTCCCGTGGCGGTGGTCCGCGGCCTGCCGCTGCACCGCCCGGCCGACGACGCCGACGAGGGCACCCGCCCCCTGGTGCGCCTGCCCGCCGACGACCTCTTCCCCTACGGCTCGCGCGACGTCGTCGCCTCCCGCGCGCCCGAGGCCGACCTGCTCCCCCGCCCCGGCGAGCGCGCGGCCGTCGCGGAGGCGTTCCGCGTCGCGGCCGCCGCGCTGCCGGAGTTCCCCGTCGTCCTCCGCTACGGCGGTGAGGACGACGGCGTCGTCGACGTGCACCTCTCCGACGCCGTGACCATGGCGACCGCGCTCAACCTCGGCGCGGTCGTGGGCGCCGCCGTCGTCCAGCTGCACGCCATGGGCTGGTCGACCCGGTGGGAGCCGGTCGGAACCCCCGGGGGAACCTCACTCGTCGGGAGGCTGTGGCTGGGCGATCCGGCGCCCTGAGCCGCCCGGATCGCCTACGGTTCGGTCCCATGCGCGGGATCATCTTGGCCGGTGGCACGGGGAGTCGTCTGTTCCCCATCACGCAGGCCGTGAGCAAGCAGCTCATGCCGGTCTACGACAAGCCGATGATCTACTACCCGCTCTCCACGCTGATGATGGCCGGGGTGCGCGAGGTGCTGGTCATCACCACCCCCGGTGACCAGGAGGCGTTCCGCCACCTGCTCGGCGACGGCAGCCGGCTGGGCATGCGCATCGAGTACGCCGTCCAGCCCAAGCCGGAGGGCCTGGCGCAGGCGTTCCTCATCGGCGCGGAGTTCCTCGGCGGCGAGGCCGCGGCGCTGGTCCTGGGCGACAACATCTTCTACGGCGCCGGCCTCGGCACGGCGCTCTCCCGGCTGCCGGAGCCCGCCGGCGGGCACGTCTTCGCCTACCACGTGGCCAACCCGCAGGAGTACGGCGTCGTGGAGTTCGACGACGCCGGCCGGGTCCTCTCCATCGAGGAGAAGCCGGCGCGGCCGAAGAGCTCCTACGCGGTCCCCGGTCTCTACTTCTACGCCGGCGACGTCGTCGAGGTCGCGAAGGGCATCACGCCCAGCGCCCGTGGCGAGCTGGAGATCACCGCCGTCAACGAGCACTACCTGCGCGAGGACCGGCTCACCGTCACCGCGCTGGACCGCGGCACCGCCTGGCTGGACACCGGCACCTTCGCCTCGCTGCGCCAGGCCACCGAGTTCGTCTCGGTGGTCGAGGAGCGCCAGGGGCTGAAGATCGGCTGCATCGAGGAGGTCGCCTGGCGCAACGGCTGGCTGGACGACGACGGGCTGCGCGCCATCGCCGAGCCGCTGGGCAAGAGCGGCTACGGCAGCTACCTGCTGGGTCTGCTGAACGACCGGTAGCGCCCCGTCCCGTGACCGAGCCCGACGCACCGCCTCCGACGTCCTCCCGGACCGGTCGGACGGGCGTCGCGGAACGGGTGCTGATCGCCGCAGTCGTGCTCGGGGTCGTCGTCGCCGGCTGGCTGGCCCGCTGGACGGCGGACGACGCGTTCATCAACTACCGCGTCGTCGAGAACCTGCTCGCCGGCAACGGCCCGGTCTTCACCGCGCCCGTGCGCACCGAGGTCGCCACGAGCCCCGCGTGGCTGCTCCTCCTGACCGGAGCCGAGGCCCTCCTGCCCGGGAACTCCGTCGCCTGGGCCTCGGTGGTCCTCGGCATCGCCGGCACGGCGACCGGCGTGCTGTTCGCGATGCTCGGCGCGCGCCGGCTCTTCGGCACCGCCGGCCGGCCGGTGGTCCCGTTCGGCGCGGTGGTCCTCCTGGCGCTGCCGCCGTTCGCCGACTTCACCACCTCGGGCCTGGAGACCGGGATGTCCTTCGCCTGGCTCGGCGTCTCGTTCTGGGGCCTGGCCCGGGAGCTGCGGCGCGAGCCCGCGCGCGCCGGACGTCCGGTCTGGCTGTACGTGCTGATCGGCCTCGGCCCGCTCGTGCGCCCGGACTTCGCGCTGATCGCCGGGCTGCTCCTGCTGTGGCTGACCGTCGTCGCTCCCGGGGCGTGGTGGCGACGGCTGCTCGGACTGGTCGCCGCGGGCGCGCTGCCGCTCGCCTACCAGCTCTTCCGGATGGGCTACTACGGGCTGCTCATCCCGAACACCGCGGTGGCCAAGGAGTCCGGGCGGCCACTGTGGGGGCGGGGCACCGACTACCTGCTCGACCTCGTCGTCCCCTACGCCCTCTACGTCCCGGCCGTCCTCGCGGTCGCGGTCGTGGCCCTGCTCCGGCCTCCGCTCCCTCGGCGGGAGTGGTCGCTCGTGGCCGTCGTGGTCGCCGCCGTCGTCGTCCACACGCTCTACGTCGTCCGCGTCGGCGGGGACTTCATGCACGCGCGGCTCCTCCTGCCGAGCCTCTTCCTCGTCCTCTGCCCGGTGGCGGCCGTGCCCCTCCCCCGGATGCCCGGGGCCCGCAACAGCCTCGCGGCGGTCGCGCTCGTCGCGACGGCCACGTGGGCGCTCGTGGCGGCCACCTCGTTCCGGACCGACTACGAGATCCGGGACACCGCCAGCGGCCTCGCCGACGAGCGCGCCCACTACGTCCAGCGGGCCGGCGTGCCCCACCCGGTGACATTGGAGGACCACGGACGCGCCGGGGTGCTCGCCTACTCCGCGCGGGTCGAGGAGCTGCACGAGCGCGGCGCGGACGTGATCGTCGGCCAGGTGGCCGAGGCCCGGCCCGGCACCCGGGTCGAGGTGATCGCACCGTCGGACGGCGGCGTCGTCTTCGCGGTGGGCAACGCCGGGTTCTACGGCGTCGCTGCCGGTCTGGACCTCGTCGTGATCGACGTCCTGGGGCTGGCGGACCCCGTGAACAGCCACCTCGAGGCCGGCCCTCCGCTCCGGGCGGGCCACGAGAAGCGCTATGCGGACTGGTACCTGCTCGCCCGGTACGGAGCCGACGACCTCGCCGTCCAGCGACAGGAGGGGCAGCCGGCGCCCGAGCGGGTGGCGGCAGCCCGCGCGGCGCTGTCCTGCGGCGAAGTCGCCGAGCTCATCTCCGCCACCTCGGACCCGCTGACCTGGAACCGGTTCTGGAACAACGTCCGGGGCTCGGCGCACCGGACCTCGCTGCGCATCCCGCTCGACCCGTTCGAAGCCGAGCGCACCTTCTGCTGAGCCGTCAGATCCGGCGGTTGTCGATCGGCGCGAAGCGCGGTCCGCGCCGGGGACGGCGGGGACCACCGGCGAGGATCAGCCGGACGACGCGCTGACGGTGACCGCGCCACGGCTCGAGGAGGGCGAGCATCTCCTCGTCATCGGTGTTCCGGCGCCCGGTCAGCGCGAACCCGACGGTGTTCTTCAGGTGGTAGTCGCCGACGCTGACGGTGTCGGGGCAGCCGAGGGCCCGCTGCACGACCTCCGCCGCCGTCCACACGCCGATGCCCGGGACGAGCTTCAGCCGGCGCTGCAGCTCCGGTGAGTCGCACCCGGTCTCCGGCTCCATCCGGTGCGCCACCCCGGCGACGGCCCGCAGGGCGCGGCGCCGAGCGCCGTCGAGGCCGCAGCGGTGCCACTCCCAGTCGGTCACCTCCAGGACCCGGCGGGCGGAGGGCACGACGCGCATGCCGTCGGGTGCCGGCCCCGGAGCCGGCTCCCCGGCCAGCCGGCAGAGCTCGCGGAAGACCCGGTAGGCCTCCACGGTCGTCACCTTCTGCTCCAGGACCGCGGGCAGCAGGGCGTCCCACGTCCGGCCGGTGCGGCCCAGCCGCAGGTGCGGATGGGTGCGGTGCAGCTCGGTGATGAGCGGGGAGGCCGCGCCCGGGCTGAACTCCTCGGGCCGGTCGTCGGCGCCCAGCCATCCGGGCACCGCCGCACCGGCCCGCTCCGCGCCCGGACCCCACGCCTCGATCCGCACCTCGCCCGCGACCCGGGTGATCCGCACGGTCGCCGGGCCGTCGGGCGTGCTGGTCGTCCGCCAGAGGCCGCCGTCGGCGACCTGCATCGTCGGGTCGGCCGCCCCGCGCCGGTGCGGGGACAGCGCCCGGACCAGGTCCAGGGGCCAGTCGGGCACCCAGGCGGTCGCGAAGTCCGCGACGGCCCGGGTGCCCGACATGCCTGTGCCGGACGTCGTGCTCGTGCTCAGCAGGTGCTCCTGGGAAGGGTCAGCGGGGTGCCATGCGCAGCGCGCCGTCCATCCGGATGACCTCGCCGTTGAGGTAGCCGTTCTCCACGATCGAGAGGGCCAGGTGGGCGAAGTCCGACGGACGGCCGAGCCGCTTGGGGAAGGGTATGCCCGCCGAGAGGGCGGCCCGCGCCTCCTCGGGCAGCGAGCCGAGCAGCGGCGTGTCCACCAGGCCGGGAGCGATCGTGCAGACCCGCACGCCCACGCTGGAGAGGTCGCGCGCGGCCGGCAGGGTCATGCCGACGACGCCGCCCTTGGACGCCGAGTAGGCCAGCTGGCCGATCTGCCCGTCGAAGGCGGCGATCGAGGCGGTGTTGACGACGACGCCCCGCTCCCCCTCCTCGTCCGGCTCGGTCTGCGCGATCGCGGCCGAGGCGAAGCGCAGCACGTTGAAGGTGCCGACCAGGTTGACGCTGAGGACCTTCATGAAGGCGCCGAGGTCGTGCGGCTCGCCGTTGCGGCCGACGGTGCGCTGCCCGGCGCCGATGCCGGCGCAGCTGATCGCGATGCGCAGCGGCCGGTCCTTGCCGGTCGCGTCGGCGACAGCGGCCTGCACCGACGCCTCGTCGGTGACGTCGGTGCGGACGAAGGTGGTGTGCCCGCCGAGCTCGGTGGCCAGCGCCTGCCCGCGCTCCTCGTTCAGGTCCAGGATGGTCACCGCCGCGCCGCGGGCGGCCAGCGCCCGGGTGGTGGCCTCACCGAGCCCGGAGGCTCCTCCGCTGACAACGGCTGCGACGTCGAAGCTCTTCATGTTCGGCAGCCAATCATGCGGGCTACGCGAACTGTGAGCCGTGTCGCTCCTGCACCTCGGCGAGCAGCTGCTTGACCCGCTCGGCGTCGGCGACCGGGCAGACCATCGTGACGTCGGCGGTGTGCACCACCACGCTGTCGCGGACGCCGACCAGCGCGATCAGGTGCTCCGGGTCGTCGCTGAAGACGATGTTCCCCGACCCGTCGAGCACCACGGCCAGGCCGCGGACGGCGTTGCCCGCGCCGTCGTCGTCGAGCGTGTGCGCCAGGGCCGGCCAGGACCCGACGTCGAGCCAGTCGACGTCGAGGCCGGCGACGAGCACCCGGCCGGGTTCGGTCGCCGCAGGCTCCAGGACGGCGTAGTCGACGCTGATCTTCGGCAGCGTCGGGAAGACCTGCGCCAGGACGGCGTCGCGCTCCGGGCCCGCCGGGGCGGCGACGATGCGGGCCAGCCCCTCGGCGGAGGCGGGCAGGTGGTCGGCGAGCGCCTCGAGCACCGTGGCCGCGCGCCAGACGAACATCCCCGAGTTCCACAGGTACTCACCGGAGGCGAGGTAGCCCTCGGCGGTGGCGCGGTCGGGCTTCTCGCGGAAGGACGCCGCCTCGGCCACCCCCGCGACGCCGGTCGCCGCTCCGCGCTGGACGTAGCCGAAGCCGGTCGCCGGCGCGGTCGGGGTGATGCCCAGGGTGACCAGCGCCCGCGGCCGGTCCGCGAGCGCGTCGAAGGCGGTTCCGAGCACCTCGGCGAAGCGCTCCAGGGGGCGGATCACGTGGTCGGCGCTCACCACCGCGAGCTCGGCGTCGGGGTCGACGTCGGCCACGAGCGCGGCGGCCAGGCCGACGGCGTTGGCGGTGTCCCGGGGCTCGGGCTCGAGGATCAGTCGGCCCTCGGCGAGCTCCGGCAGCGCCGCCCGCACCTGGTCGGCGTACCGCGCGGCGGTGCAGACCCACACGCAGTCCGCCGGCACGACCGCCCGCACTCTGCGGTTCGCTTCCACGAGCAGGCTGTGGGCGCCGTCGTCGGTGGCGACGACGTCGATCAGCTGCTTGGGCCGGCCGACCCGGGACAGCGGCCACAGCCGCGTGCCGGAGCCCCCGGCCATGATCACCGCGTGCCGCATCTCAGCTCTCCCGACGATCGGTCCGCGAGGTCTCGCGCACCGCGGCCAGCTCGCGGGCCCGCCGCTGGAACCGGGCACCCGCGGCGACCCGCCCGCTGACGTAGGAGACCAGCAGCCGGCCGCCGAGGCCGGCGCGCAGCGCACCCCGCAGCGGCGCGTGCCGACGGCGCGGGAACTGCCCGGACAGGTAGCGCAGCGCGCTGGTGTGGTGCACCCGCTGCATGCGGTGCGGCTCCCGGCGGGTGGCGTGACCGCCCTCGTGCTCGACCACCGCCGTCGGCACGTACACGTGCAGCCAACCGCGGCGGCCCAGCCGCTCGGCGAGGTCGACGTCCTCGAAGTACATGAAGTAGCCGGGGTCGAAGCCCCCGACCGACCAGAAGGCCGGGAGGTCCACCAGCAGGCAGGAGCCGCTGAGCCACCCGGCCGGGCGCTCCCGCGGCGCCTCCCGCTCCCGCCGGTAGCGGGCCGTCCAGGGATTGCCCGGCCAGGCCCAGCCGAGCAGTGCGTGGCCGGCGCCGGTGGAGAGGCTCGGGAGGTCACGGGCCGAGGGGTAGAGCTCGCCCTCGGGCGTGCGGATCGCCGGGCCGAGCGTCGCCGCCCGGGGCCAGCGCGCCGCCGCCGCCAGGAGCTCGTCGACCGACCCCGGCTCGAACCGCAGGTCGGGGTTGGCCACCAGCGCGTAGCCCTCGGCGAGGCCGGCCAGACCCGCGTTGGCCGCGGCGCCGTACCCGATGTTGCCTCCGGTGCGCAGCACCCGGACGTGCGGATGGGCCGCCGCGGCCCGCTCGGGCGCGCCGTCGGTGGAGCCGTTGTCGGCGAGGACCACCTCGACCGGCAGGGTCGTCGCCGTCGCGAGGGACTCCAGGAACCCGTCCAGGGAGTCGCCGGGCGAGTACGTGACGGCCACGACACGGAGCGGACGGGGCGTCGCGGGTTCGTACATGGGCACGAACGTAACGGGCGCGCCGCCCCGAGCCCCGGATGGACCGTTGTGCGGGCAGAGGGCAGGCTTGCCCACGGGGTGCGACGACGCGCTCCGGTTCAGTCCTGCCCGGGGTCCGCTCTCCCCGGGAACGCCAGACTTCACGGAGGTTCGCGATGACAGCCCGGAGCACCACGGAGCTCGCTCCGCCGGCGCACCCGGGGACCGCGACGGCGACGGCGGCTCCCGCCGGCCACCGCCCGCGACGGCTCCTCGTCCTCCTCCCGTGGCTGGCGCTGCCGGTCCTGATCGCCGTCGCGGCGCTGGTCCTGCCCCCGCCGAGCTGGCTCCGCTCGCAGTACCAGGGTTCGGGCGTCGCACTGGGGGTCGCGGCGCTGCTCGGGTGGCTGCTGACCCGGCGCAGCCCGCTGGCCCACCACACCGCGGGCGCGCTGGTCGCGGCCACCCTCCCGGCGCTCACGATCATCGCCCTGCACGGCACCGAGTGGTTCTTCTCCGGCCCCTTCGGCGACCAGTCCTTCCGGCTGCAGTACGCCGCCCGCTTCGCCGACGACCTGAGCCTGTCGGACTACACCTACCAAGACGTCCCGGCGTTCTACTCCCCCGGCTGGTTCTGGGTCGTGGGGCTGGTCGCCAAGGTCACCGGGCTGTCCAGCTGGCACGCCTACAAGTGGGTGGCGATCGCCTCGCTGTACCTGGCCGTCGTGCTCGCGTTCGCGCTCTGGCGGCTGACCTGCGGCCCGCGCCTGGCGGCGCTGCTGGTCGCCGTCACCACCTTCGGCCTTCCCTACGCCCAGAGCGGCTGGCTCGGCGGCGAGACCCTCTTCTTCGCCGGCGCCTACGAGCCCTACGGCTGGCTGGTCGCCCTGCCGCTGCCGGCCCTGGTCACCTGGTTCGCCGCAGCCGACGGCCCCTTCTCCTGGCGCCGCGGGCTCGGCCTCGGGCTGGCGCTGGGCCTCGCGGCCTGGCTCTACGTCCTGTACGCCGCCGTGGCGGTGGTCGCGATCCTGGCCGCAGTCGTGTGGCGCCGCCGCCAGGACCGCGGCCGACTGCTCGAGGTGCTCGTCGCCGGCGTCACCTCCGCGGTGCTGGTCTCCCCCTGGCTCGGCGTGTTCCTGGTCGAGTGGCTGGCGGCCGGCAGGCCCCCGGCCCTGGCGACCTCCTGGGTCGCCCCGGACTCCTACGTCCGGCCGCTCACCGTGTCGGCCTCTCCCTGGTTCGCGCTGGCGCTCGTCGGCGCCGTGGGTCTCCTCGTGGTCCGCGGGCAGCCACGCCTGCGGGGCGCCCAGGCCCTGGGCGGCGCCGCGATGCTGCTGGGCCTGTTCCAGATCGTCGGCGGCCAGCTCGGCAGCGGCGCACTCTTCCACCGCGTGCTGCTCGTCCTCGGGGTGGCGCTGCTGGCCGGCGGCACCCTTCTCCTGGTGGCGGTGGCCCCGCGCCTGGAGAAGCTGCTGCCGGCCCTACCGGCCCTGCCGGGGCCGGCCACGCTGCGGCGCGCGGCCGCCGCCGGCCTGGGCGTGCTGTTCCTGATCTCCCTCGGCGGGCACACCTACGAGTGGCTGCTGCGGGACGTCGACCCCCGCCGGCTGGCCCACGAGACGCCGTACCCCGACGGAACCTTCCCCGTCCTGGCCGGCGACGAGGCGCGGGAGGCCGTCGAGGGCGCTCCCAGCGCGGAGGAGCTCGCCGCCGCGATCCGGGAGACGGCGGAGGCCGCGGGCCAGGAGGCCGACGGCGCCGTGCTCACCGACGACATCCTGCTGCAGGCGACGACCCCCCTGCACTCCTACCAGCAGTGGTGGGAGCTCTACGCCAACCCGCTCGGCGAGTACGCGGAGCGCCGCGCCTTCCTCGAGGGGCTGGAGGACCTGCCCGCCGACGAGCTGGTCGCCCGGCTGCGCCAGAACCCCGAGGGACCGACCGTGTTCGCGCTCGAGCCGGACCCCGACGACGGGAGCCGGCTGGTCTTCAGCTCGGTGGCCTGGGCGCCGACCAGCGGCACCTCGTCGCGGTGGGAGGTGCACCTGCCCCGCGAGGTGCTCGAGGGCGAGGAGTTCGCGAGCACCGAGCTGGGCCCCGTCGTGGTGGCCGCCCTCCGGCCGGAGTGAGCCGCGGCACACCCGGGCCGCCGGGTGGGGCACCTGGGACGAGTGGGACGGTTCCTTCTCATTCCAGGCGCTCGTGCGCCGACGTCCCCGGAAGAGCGCCCGCGTCGCCGGTACAGTGCTCAGGCGTGACTTCAGCCGCACCTGACCTGATCGTCGTCGGCTCCGGCTTCTTCGGCCTCACCGTGGCCGAGCGGGTGGCCACCCAGCTGGGCAAGCGCGTGCTCGTGCTCGACCGCCGGGACCACATCGGGGGCAACGCCTACTCCGCCCCGGAGCCCGAGACCGGTATCGAGGTGCACGTCTACGGCGCCCACCTGTTCCACACGTCCAACGAGCGGGTGTGGCAGTACGTCAACCAGTTCACCGAGTTCACGAAGTACCAGCACCGGGTCTTCAGCATCTACCAGGGCCAGACCTACTCCCTGCCGATGAACCTGGCGACCATCTCGCAGTACTTCGGCAAGAGCTTCTCCCCCAGCGAGGCCCGCGCCCTGGTGGCGGAGCAGGCCGGCGAGATCGACACCGCCGAGGCCTCGAACCTCGAGGAGAAGGCGATCTCGCTGATCGGGCGCCCGCTCTACGAGGCGTTCATCCGCGGCTACACGAAGAAGCAGTGGCAGACCGACCCCACCGAGCTGCCGGCGGCGATCATCGCCCGGCTGCCGGTCCGCTACACCTTCGACAACCGCTACTTCAACGACACGTACGAGGGCCTGCCGGTCGACGGGTACACCGCCTGGCTGAAGCGGATGGCCGACCACCCCAACATCGAGGTGCGGCTGAACACCGACTACTTCGACGTCCGCGACGAGCTGCCCGCCGACGTCCCGACGGTCTTCACCGGCCCGATCGACAAGTACTTCGACTACGAGGCCGGCGAGCTCGGCTGGCGCACGCTGGACTTCGAGACCGAGGTCCTGCCGATCGGTGACTTCCAGGGCATCGCGGTCATGAACTACGCCGACGAGGACGTGCCCTACACCCGGATCCACGAGTTCCGGCACTTCCACCCCGAGCGCGCCTACCCCGAGGACAAGACCGTCGTCGTCCGCGAGTACTCGCGGTTCGCCGAGTCCGGGGACGAGCCGTACTACCCGATCAACACTCCCGAGGACCGCGCCAAGCTCGAGCACTACCGCGAGCTCGCCCGCAAGGAGGCCGCGGACAAGCGCGTTCTCTTCGGCGGCCGGCTGGGCACCTACAAGTACCTCGACATGCACATGGCCATCGGTTCCGCGCTCTCCATGTTCGACAACCGGATCCGGCCCTTCTTCGACCAGGGCGAGTCGCTCGACGGCCGTCTGGAGGACTGACATGACCAGCGCCCCCACCTCCCCCGAGCTGATCACCGATCTCTCGGCCGAGGAGCTGTCCCCCGGCAAGGCGGTGACGCTGCTGCAGCGGATCCTCATGCCCCGCCCGGCGGACCCGCGCAAGCTGCGCTCGCTCTACCTCGACGAGGAGCGCGCGGAGCGCATCCGCGTGGACAACCGCTCCACCGGGCACCTGGCCGCCGGTGACGAGATTTCCTTCGCCACCTACTTCAACGCCTTCCCGGCCGCCTACTGGCGGCGCTGGACCTCGCTGTCCAGCGTTGTGCTGCAGCTGCGCCTCACCGGCGCCGGGCGCATCGACGTCTACCGGTCCAAGGCCGACGGCGACATCGTGCACGTCACCGGGGCGGCCGTGAGCGGCGCCGAGGAGGTCGTCGAGCTCGAGCTGGACCTCACCCCGTTCGTCGACGGCGGCTGGTACTGGTTCGACCTCACCGCCGACGAGGACCTCACCGTCGTCGAGGGCGGCTGGTACGCCGACCGGGAGCCGCTGCGCCCCGGCCGGCTGGCCGTCGGCATCTGCACGTTCAACCGGCCGAACGACTGCGTCGCCGCGCTGGACACCATCGTCTCCGACCCCGTCGTGAGCGCCGAGCTCACCGCCGTGGTCGTGGCCGACCAGGGCAACAAGAAGGTCCGCGACGACGCCGCCTTCCCGCGCGTCTCCGGGCAGCTCGGCGACCGCCTGCACCTGGTCGAGCAGGGCAACCTCGGTGGCAGCGGCGGCTTCTCCCGCGCCATGTACGAGACCCTCGAGCAGACCGACGCCACCCACCTGCTGTTCCTCGACGACGACGTCCAGCTCGAGGCCGACAGCCTGCACCGGGCGCTGGCCTTCAGCCGGTTCACCGACGAGCCGATGCTGGTCGGCGGCCAGATGCTGGCGCTCCAGGACCGCTCCGTGCTGCACATCGGCGGCGAGGTCGTCGACACCTTCAGCTTCCTGTACCGGCCGGCCGCCTACGCGGTGAGCCAGCACGACTTCGCCGAGCGCTCCCTGCGTGAGACCAAGGAGCTGCACCGCCGGGTCGACGTGGACTACAACGCCTGGTGGATGTGCCTGATCCCGCGCGAGGTCCCCGAGAAGCTCGGCCTCCCCCTCCCGCTGTTCATCAAGTGGGACGACGCGGAGTACGGCCTGCGGGCCAAGGCGAACGGCTACCGCACGGTGACCCTGCCGGGTGCGGCCATCTGGCACCTCTCCTGGACCGACAAGGACGACGTCAGCGACTGGCAGGCGTACTTCTTCGCCCGCAACCGGCTGATCGTCGCGGCCATGCACAGCCCGCACGAGAACGGCGGGGGCATCGTCCGCAGCAGCATCAAGGCCGACATCAAGCACCTGCTCAAGCTCGAGTACTCGGCCGTCGCGTTGCACATCAAGGCCTACGAGGACTTCCTCGCCGGCCCGTCCACGATCTTCCCGGCGCTGCCCACCGCGCTGGCCGACGTTCGGGCGCAGCAGAAGCAGTACGCCGACAGCCAGGTCGTCACCGACCGGGAGCTGATCCCGGAGCCGGAGATGGAGCCGGTGGTCACCGAGGGCATGGCCCGCCCGCCGGTCGGCAAGGTCGCCATCGCCAAGGCGGCGCTGCGCGCCCTGCGGACCAACCTCCGCCCGGCCCGCGACACCGAGCGGCCGCAGCTGCAGGTGCCCGCTCAGGACGCCCAGTGGTTCCTGCTCTCCCAGCTCGACACCGCGACCGTGGGCACCGCCGACGGCCGCGGGGTCACCTTCCGCCGGCGCGACCCGGCCGCGTTCCGGGCCCTGGCCCGCCGGTCGGTCGAGCTCAACCGGGAGATCAGCCGTCGCTTCCCGGAGATGAGCGCGCAGTACCGCGCTGCCTACGGAGACCTGACGTCGCGGGAGAACTGGCGCGCCGTGTTCGAGGCCTCCGGCGGAACCGTCGCCAAGGGCTGAACCCCGACGACGTCGTCCCGGGTCCCGCACTCACCGTGCGGGACCCGGGACGACGTCGTTCAGGGGCAGGGTCGTTCAGGGGCAGGGTCGTTCAGGGGCAGGGTCGTTCAGGGGCAGGGTCGTTCAGGGGCAGGGTCGTTCAGGGGCGGGTGAAGCGCTCCTGGCGGCCCTGGCGCAGCAGGCCGAGCCACGTCTTCAGGCCCTGGACGTCCTTGCGCGCGAGGAAGAACCACGAGAAGCGAACCAGCTCGAGCGGGAGCAACCAGCGCATCCCGGGCTGGGACATCAGGTAGCCGCGGTTGCGGTAGGTGAAGAAGCGCTTGGTCTCATCGGCCGGGTACTGCGCCGAGAGCCGCCCACCGAGGATCGGCAGGAACTCCTGCGTGCCCTCCGGGTGGAGGTAGGCCGCCTGCATGCAGGTGCCGAACCGGAGGCCCGACCGCACCAGCCGGCGGTGCACCTCGGTCTCGTCGCCGCGCAGGAACAGCCGGTAGTCCGGCACGCCCACGACGTCGAGCGCGTCGGCGCGGAAGAGAGCGCCGTTGAACAGCGACGCGTAGTTGGGCAGCAGCTCCACGCCGGCGAAGTCGTCCAGCGTCCGGCGCCACTGCAGCCCGCGGCGCAGGGGGAAGGCCAGCCGCGAGGGGTCGGCCTTGTCCACGACGGCGGGCGAGACCTCGGCGAGGTCGTGGGTCCGGGCGCAGGCCAGCAGGGTGGCCAGGACCGTGCCGTCGGCGGGGCGGCCGTCGTCGTCGGCGCACCAGACCCAGGCGGCGCCCTGCGCGAGCGCGGTGAGGATGCCGAGGGCGAAGCCACCGGCGCCGCCGAGGTTGCGGTGCGAGGCCAGGTAGGTGGTGGGGACGTCGGCAGCCGCGACGACCGCGGCGGTCTCCTCGTCGGCGCCGTTGTCGACGACGACGACGGAGTCGACCGGACGGCTCTGCGACGCCAGGGCCGCGAGGCTCTCCGCCAGCAGCCCCGGACGCCGGTGGGTGACGACGACCGCGATGACCGGCCCGCCGGAGTCGGCACCGCTCACCGGGGGCGTCGTCACGCCGGGCTCATGGCGTCGTCGGGCCAGGGGTCCTTGCCCTTGTAGGCGGTCAGGACCTCGCGGAGCCCGCCCTGCTGCTTGACCTGCCCGTGCTCCATCCAGATGGCGGTGGTGCACAGCCGGCGGAGGAACTCGTCGGAGTGCGAGGCGAAGACGAGCAGCCCGGCACGCTTGACCAGCTCCTCCAGACGGTCGCGGGCCTTCTCCAGGAACGCGGCGTCGACGGCGCCGATGCCCTCGTCGAAGAGCAGGATCTCCGGCTCGATGCTGGTGACCACGCCCAGCGCCAGACGCACCCGCATGCCGGTGGAGTACGTGCGCAGCGGCATGTCGAGGAAGTCACCGAGCTCGGAGAAGTCGGCGATCTGGTCGACCCGGGCCTCCATCTGCTTGCGGTTCATGCCCAGGAAGAGGCCGCGGATCATGATGTTCTCGTAGCCGGAGATCTCCGGGTCCATCCCGACGCCGAGGTCGAAGACCGGGGCGACCCGCCCCTCGATCGTCGCGGTGCCGCTGGTCGGCGCGTAGATGCCGGACAGCAGCCGCAGCAGCGTGGACTTGCCCGCGCCGTTGTGCCCGACGAGGGCGACGCGGTCGCCCTCCTCGATGCTGATGTTGATGTCGCGCAGGGCCTGGATGACCGGCACCTTGCGGTCGGAGCTGATGTTGCCGCCCACGACGCCGAGGACGGCCTTCTTCAGCGACCGGCTCTTCGCGTCGAAGATGGGGAAGTCGACGCTCGCCTGCCGGGTCTCGATGCGGACCACGTGGTTGTTCCTCTCTGCGGAGCGGTCAGACCCAGTAGGAGACGCGCGTGCGGTAGCGGCGCATCGCCCACATGGTCACCGCCCAGCCGACGAGCGTGATGGCCAGGACGACGATCCAGTGGTGCCAGACCGTCTCCTGGCCGAGCATCGGCCGCCGGATGATCTCGATGTAGTGGAGGAAGGGGTTGATCTCGGCCAGCCGGGCGCGCTCGGCGATGGCCGGGTTCGGGCTGTTGAGGAAGTCCTCGTAGATCCACACGATCGGTGTGAGGAAGAACATCAGCTGCACGACGCTGCCGATGATCGGGTTCAGGTCGCGGAATCGGCTGCTGGCCATGCCGAAGAGCAGTCCCACCCACGCGCCGTTCAGCGCCAGCAGCAGGAAGGCGGGGAAGAACAGCAGCAGCGACCAGTCCAGCGGGCGCGGGAAGATCAGCAGCATCACGACGTAGACGATCAGGTTGTGCGCGAACAGCAGCGTCTGCCGCCACACCAGCCGGTACACGTGCACCGAGATCGGGGCCGGCAGGTGCTTGATCAGCCCCTCGTTCTTGATGAAGACGTCGGAGCCTTCGAGGATGCAGCCGGAGATGAAGGCCCAGACGATGAAGCCGACCAGGATGTAGGGCAGCTGCTCCTCGAGGGAGTTGCCGAAGAGCCCGGCGTACAGGATGCCCAGGGCGACGGCGGTGACCGCCATGCTGATGGTGATCCAGATCGGGCCGAGCACGGATCGGCGGTATCGCTGCCGGATGTCCTGCCAGCCGAGGTGCGCCCACAGTTCACGGGAGCGCCAACCGGCGACCAGGTCCTTCCTCGCCCCTGCCCAGGCAGCGGCCGACGGCGCGGTGACGGTCATGTCCGCCGAGGCTACCGTCGTCCCGGACTGGACCGCCCAGCCACCGGTGCCCCCGGGACTCCAGTGACCTGCGGGGTAACCGTGACGGACCGGTCACACCATGCGACTGTCGCGGCCGGGTCGGCCTCTGCTGCGCGGCTACCCTCGCCGCATGCGCTCGCACAACCCCGCGCAAGAACGGGCCTCTCGGTACCGCTGGCCCGCTCTCGGGCTGGCGGTCCTCTCGTTCTTGGCCTCCCTCGCCTTCGTCGTGGCCCCCGTCGAGCAGCCGGAGGCGGTCTACAGCTGGCCCGGCGCGTCGGGCGACGCCTCTCCGGTGGCCATCCCGCTGATGCTCTTCCAGCCGGCGGAGCTGAACGCGACGGGCGCGTGCGCCGACGTGCGCGGCCAGGAGCCGCGCACGGTCCTGCTGTCGACCACGCCGATCATCGAGCTCCCGGGCGAGCCGCGACTCGACGGCCTCCGCGTCCTCGTCGGCCCGGACGACTCCCTGCGGATCCGCAGCGGGGGCACCGAGCTGGAGGAGTACGCCCTCCCCGCCTCGGGCGAGTGCACGTGGACCGTGCGGTCGACCGAGACGGGCACCACCCTCACCGTCGACGGCGAGCCGGTGCGCGAGGCCGCCGGTGACGTGCGGCCCGCGGTCGCCGGCGTGTTCACCGACCGCACCACCCCCGGGGACCTGCGGGTCGACGTCACCGCCGACACCGTCTTCCAGACCAGCGCCTCGCCGCTGAAGCTCGCGTTCGCCGTCCTCGCGGTCCTGGCCCTGATCGCCACCCTGGTGCTGCTCGGGCTCGGCGACCGCGCCCGGCGCGCCGAGGGACGGACCGGGTCGTCGGCGGCTCCCGCGCGGCTGCGCAGCCCGGCCCCGCTCCGCTGGCTCGTCGACGCCGCGGTCGTGGCGGGGCTCGCCGTCTGGACCTTCATCGGCCCCTTGACGGTGGACGACGGCTACATCTCGGGCATCATCCGCGGCCGCGGGGACAACGACTACATCGGCAACATCTACCGCTGGTTCAACGCCCCCGAGGCGCCGTTCGGCTGGTTCTACGAGGTCATGTACCTCTGGTCGCAGATCAGCGGCTCGACCAGCTGGATGCGCGTGCCCTCCGCGCTGCTCGGCATCGCCACCTGGTTCCTGTTCTCCCGGGGGCTCCTCCCCCGGCTCGGCAGCTTCGCGCGCGGTTCCTGGGGCTTCCTCGCCGCCGCGGTCGTCTTCGGTGCGTGGTGGCTGCCGACGAACCTCGGCCTGCGCCCCGAGCCCTGGGTGGCCGCGGGTCTCGCCACCGTGCTCGTCCTCCTCGAGCGCGGACTCCGCCTCGAGCGGCTGCTGCCCGTCGCCGGAGCGGCCGTCGTCGCCGGGGCGACGCTCGCGGTGACGCCGACCGGTGCTGCCGCCTTCATGCCGTTCCTCGCCGCCGTCGTGCCCCTGCTGCGCCTCGCCCGCCGGACGATCGGCCTGCCCGCGGCGGCCGCGGTCGCCGTGGCCGGCGCCGGGTCGGCGCTGCTGCTGATGTTCGCCGACCAGAGCCTGGCCGCGGTCCTGCGTGCCAACGAGATCCGGGCGGTGCTGCCGGGTGCGGTCCCGTGGTCGTCGGAGAGCGACAGGTGGGACCAGCTCCTGAGCGCCGGGGAGATGCAGGGCTCGCTGGCCCGGCGGGTTCCGGTGCTGCTCACCCTCGCCGCCGTCGCCGGCATCGTGTGGCACCTCGCCGCCCGCCGCTGGTCCGACGAGGCGACCCGGGGCCTGGCTGCGCGACTGGCGACCTCGTTCGGCCTCTCCCTGACCGTCCTGCTCTTCACCCCGACCAAGTGGACGATGCACTTCGGGGCCCTCGCCCCGCTGGGCGCCGCGCTGATCGTGCTGGCCTGCGGACTGTTCGCCCGGCCGTCCCGCGACGACGACCCGTCGTGGCCGGACGACGGCGCGGTGCCGGCGCGAGGCCGGGTCGGTGTCGGCGAGCTCGCCCGCTCCTCGGTCGCGCTGGTGGCTGTCCTGATGGTGGCCGCGCTGTCCTACGCCGGGTGGAACCAGTGGGCCTACCTGTCCAACAACGCCATCCCGTGGCGGGACCTCCCCCCGCAGCTGTTCGGTCTCTCGTTCTCCTCCGTCTTCCTCCTCGGCGCCGGGGGCGTCGCCGTGCTCGCCACCGTGCTGGTCGTCCGGGCGCGGGTGATGGACGAGTCGGACATCCGCGTGCCGGGGGTCCGCTGGCTCCCCACGGCCTCGTTCGTGGCGGTCTCCCTGGCCGCGCTCACCGTCGCCCTCCAGCTGGGCAGCTTCGCCAAGGCCAGCTACTCGCAGCGCGACACCTACTCCCTGGCCTCCGACGTCGCCGCCACCGCCTCCGGGCAGCCCTGCGGGCTGGCCGAGGCGCTGACCGTGGAGACCGACCCGAAGGCCGGCCTCCTCCGGCGGACGGATGCGACGACGGAGGAGGAGCCCGAACCCGTGCTCGACAACTTCGTCCCCGTGACCGACGGGGACACCCCCGTGGGTCCCGCGCTGAGCTCGGCGGGCGTCGGACTGCCGGGCTGGATCGCCACCGCGCACACCTCGGCCGACGGCCGCCATCCCGCGACACTGGTGACCGGCTGGTACGAGCTGCCCGAGGGGTTCGCCACGGGCGACCTGCCGCTCGTGGTGACCACCGCCGGCGGCTGGGGGGTCGGCTCGAACCTCGTCGCCGAGTTCGGCACCGTCTCGGGCGACCGCGTCACCCCCGAGGCCGCCCGCGGCATCCCGAAGCCAGGAGGCAAGGCGACGGGCGCCCAGGACGCGCGCCTGGATCCCGCCACCACGCCCGCCGGGGTCGACGTCGTCCGGCTGATCGCCAGCGACAACGGGGCCGACACCGACCTCCCGATGGCCGTGTCCGCTCCGCGGGTGCCGGTCACCGAGCAGTTCCAGGACGTCGTGGACCCGGGCAGCCCCGCGATCGTCGACTGGCCGGTGGCCTTCGTCTTCCCGTGCCAGCGCCCGTCGGTGCAGGAGAACGGGATCACCGACGTCCCGGAGTGGCGCATCGCCTCGGCCGGTGACGGCGGCGACATCATCGTCGCGGACTTCGTGGGCGGGCCCTACGCTCCGGCCCGCACCCTCGTCGACCAGGTGGTCGTCCCCGTGTACACCGACGGCCGGCCGCTGGACCGGCCCATCCGCCTCCTCCAGTGGGTGCCGCGCATGGACGTGGGCGCCCCGGAGACGGCGATCGAGAGCCGCAGCGTGGCTGCCTGGCAGGGCTGACCCGCCCCTCGGTGCAGGACGACGACGGCCCCCACCCCGCCCGGCCGGGCGGAGTGGGGGCCGTCGCTCGTGGGCCTGCCGGTCAGCGGTACGTGACGGTGACCGCGCCGGTCGTCGCGTTCCAGGTGATCCGGCCCTGCTCGAAGTCGTTCGCCCGGCCGCCGGGCACCGCGTACTCGCTGGTGGTCGGGTAGCCGAGGCGGGAGGTGACGCCGCCGAGCGCCTGGTACCGCGCGAAGATCGAGCCGTACACGGCCTGCGGTCCGAGAGCGGGAGTCCAGAACACCGTGCCGATCTGGAAGCTGCTGTACCGGCCCTTGCCGTCGGAGGTCGCCTTCTCGTCCGCGGTCGGATAGCCCAGCGGCCCGGTCTCGTAGCCCTGGCTCGCCCACAGGTCGCGGATCGAGCCCTGCACCACGTGCACCCCGGCCGGGCTGTCGTAGATCGCCGCGTTGCCGGCGAAGGCGTTGAACCACGCCTTCCGATCCGGCGTGCGCAACGTGCTGGTCACCGGCAGCCCCCGCTCCCAGGTGAGACCGCCCAGCGACCGCCACTTCGCGACGACGTCGCCGGAGATCGACCGGGCGCCGCCGGCGGGGGTCCAGGTGATGACCCCGCGCTCGAACTCCGAGTAGCGCCCCTTGCCGTCGGGGGTGACCTTCTCGTCCGCGGTCGGATAACCCAGCGGCCCGGTCTCGTAGCCCTGGCTCGCCCACAGGTCGCGGATCGAGCCCTGCACCACGTGCACCCCGGCCGGGCTGTCGTAGATCGCCGCGTTGCCGGCGAAGGCG
>NZ_JAIUJY010000004.1 GCF_020166105.1 Blastococcus sp. LR1 | reverse complement strand
CAGCGACCGCCACTTCGCGACGACGTCGCCGGAGATCGACCGGGCGCCGCCGGCGGGGGTCCAGGTGATGACCCCGCGCTCGAACTCCGAGTAGCGCCCCTTGCCGTCGGGCGTGGCCTTCTCGTCCGCGGTCGGATAACCCAGCGGCCCGGTCTCGTAGCCCTGGCTCGCCCACAGGTCGCGGATCACCCCGGCGACGGCTCGGGGACCGGTTCGGGGCGTCCAGTAGATCGAGACCCCGCCCGGGAAGGCGGTGCCGCCGGTGAAGACGCTGAAGCGGCCGACCCGGTCGGGGGTGGCCAGTTCGTCCGTGGTGGGCGCGCCCAGCGCCGCCGGTCCACCGCCGGCGAGGTACCGGGCGAGGATGTCGCCGACGACGGCGTGCGCGCCGGTCGTCGGGGTCCAGTACATGTTGCCGCGCTCGTACCTCCGGTAGGTGACGCCGGCGATCGTCGCCTCGGGCTGGATCGGGGCTCCCAGCTGGGAGCGCAGCGCCGGGTCGGACGCGTACCGCGCCGCCATGGTCGGTTCGGCGGCCACCTGCCCGGCCATGAGGGCCGCCACGCGGTCCCGGATCTCGGGCATGCGGGCGTACCCGCTGTTGCCGGGGCAGGCGGTGTTGCCGACGTCGCGGTGGGCGAAGACCGTCGGCAGCGTGACCGTGCTGCCGACCTTGTACTTCGACGTGCTGCCACCGCCGACCAGGCTGGTGGTCCCGCGGGGGTTGATGCCGAAGAGCGAGAACTTCCACGCGACGATGCGGGAGACCGCGTCGATCTGCGCCTGCGGCACGGCGACGGTCGAGTAGTCGCCCAGCATCGAGACGCCGACCGTGCCGGTGTTGAAGCCGCCCGCGTGCGCCCCGACCACGGTGCTGGCCAGGCCACCGAACCGGCCCTCGTACAGGTTGCCGTACCGGTCGGCGATGACGTTGTAGCCGATGTCGCCCCAGCCGAGGCTGACCGCGTGGTACTGGTAGATGCCGCGCAGGATGCCCGGCACCTGGGCTTCGGTGTAGTTGTTCGAGTTCGCGGTGTGGTGGATGGTGGCGGCCTTGATCGTGGGCGGGTACTGCGGCCCCCACGAGCGGATCCGCTCGTCGGCGCCCCACTGGGCACGCGTGTAGACCGCGGGCATGGTCATCGCGGCGTGTGCGACGTCGCCCATCGCCGGCTCGCCGAGCGCGCCGTCGGCGGCGCTGGTGCCGGGGTCGATCAGGTCGAGCTGGACGTCGGTCGGCGCGGCGCCGGAGCGCGTGACGAGCTCGGCCTCCACGCCGGTGCTCGGGCCGGTCCACAGCGGGGCCGTGCCCCCCCGGCGCTCGGTGGCGGGTGCTCCGTCCCCGGCGTCCGGCTCCATGTCCTCGACCTCGACCTCGGACCAGTCCCCCCACGCGCCGTCCTCGTCCTGCACGCGGATCGCCACGACCGTGTCGTCGACGGCCGGGTCCGGCGCCCAGGTGACCCCGACCATGGAGAACTCCACGTCGGTGCGGGACACGGTGAGCGCCGGGGCGCTCTCCGGCACGCCGACCACCGGCTCGGTGGTGCCCTCCTGGAGCTCCGCACCCCGGGCGGGGTCCTCGGCGGACCCCATCGGCACCAGGTCGGCCGACGCCGTCACGGGGTGGGCCTCCGGGCCGGGGGCCGCGGAGACGGGGACGACCAGGATCGTCCCGGTGAGGGTCAGGAAGGCGGACAGTCCGATGAGCAGGCGACGCACAGGTCCTCCAAGTCAGGTACTCGGAGCTGCCCTTCCGGGACCACTCCACCCAGGGGCATCGTCGTCCCCGGAGGGCTTGTTGAGCCGAAACGCCCGACCCGCGCCGAGCCGGAGGTGTGACTGCTGCGACCAGTGAGGGTCCGGGGCACCAGGTGGACGGAGGGCGCCGGAGGTGACGGACGGTTCCCGTGTCGGAGGGGCGGCCGCGATCGCCCGCGTGCCTACCATGAGCGCGTCGACGAACCGGGGCCTGCGCCCCGCCTCCGGGCGCCGGAACCACCGGCCGGACCGCAGGACCACCGGGGCCGACGCCCCCCGCACCGCAGTGAGGACCCCGTGACCCGAGACCGCTTCGAGCCGGACGACCGCGAGAGCCGCGCGCTCCCGCCGCGCCTCGACCCGCGTGCCGGCCTGCCGCCCCGCCGCCGGGGCGCCGCCGACACCGGCCGCCCGGCCGACGCCGCTCCGGCCGGGCGTGTCCGCTCCCGGCGCCCGGTGATCTTCACCCGCATCGTCGTGGCGGTGCTCTCCACCGTCCTGCTCGTCACCAGCGGCTGGGGGTGGTACCTCGGCCAGGTCGCCGAGGCGACCGTCAACCGCACCGACGCGATCCCGACGTCGGGCAACGACGGCACCGGCCGCGCCGGCGAGGCGATGAACCTCCTGCTCGTCGGCAACGACAGCCGGTCCTCGCTCACCGAGGAGCAGCTGGCCCAGCTCAACGCCGGCAAGGACTCCGGGATCAACACCGACACGATGATCCTGGTGCACGTGCCGGCCGACGGCTCCCGCGCCTCCTTCGTCTCCTTCCCGCGCGACTCCTACGTGGACATCCCCGACCACGGCTGGGACAAGCTCAACGCCGCCTACGCCTACGGCTACGCCGAGACCGACGAGTCGGCCGCGGAGTCCCAGCGCCAGGCGGGCGGCGCCCAGCTGCTCGTCCGGACCATCAGCCAGCTGACCGGCCTGAAGATCGACCACTACGCCGAGGTGGACCTCCTCGGGTTCTTCAACCTCAGCAGCGTCGTCGGCGGGGTCGAGGTCAACCTGTGCGAGGCCGTCGACGACTCCGAGTGGTCCGGTGCGGTCTTCCCGGCCGGTGCGCAGGTGATCAGCGGCGCCGAGGCCCTCAAGTTCGTCCGCCAGCGGCACGGCCTCCCCCGCGGGGACTTCGACCGGATCGTGCGCCAGCAGGTCTTCATCGCCGGCGTCCTGCGCAAGATGCTCAGCGACGAGGTGCTGCTGGACCTGGGCAAGCAGCGCGAGCTGGTCCAGGCAGCAGCGGAGTCCCTGACCGTCGACCGCAACCTGAACCTCCTCCAGCTGGCCGAGCAGATGCAGTCGGTGACCGCGGGCAGCATCGAGTTCCAGACGATCCCCTACATCGGGACCGACCGGGACGACCAGAACCGCTCGATCATCCGGCTCGAGGACGAGGACACGCTGCAGACGTTCTTCGCCAACCTCTCGGCCGAGCGCGAGGAGGAGGCGCCGGCTCCCGAGGCGCCGCCGACCCTCGACCCGACCGCGGTGTCGGTCGAGGTGCTGAACGGCTCGGGGACCTCGGGCCTGGCCGGCAAGGCGGCGACGGCGCTCACCGCGGCGGGCTTCACCGTTCCGGGGACCGGCAACGCCGACTCGATGGACTTCGACCTGACCGAGGTGCACCACGCCCCGGGCGACGAGGCGATGGCGGCGACGGTCGCGGCGACCCTGCCCGGCAGCGCCGTGGTGGCCGACGACGCGCTCTCCCCCGGCACCGTCCAGCTGATCCTCGGCTCGGACTTCAACGCCGTGGGCCAGCCGGTCGACGCACCGCAGGCAGCGGGCGAGGTGACCGGCGCGGACGCCCGCACCGCGGCCGACACGACCTGCATCAACTGACCGGGGACGGTCGGCGGCCGTTTTGTTACGGTCGACCGGCCGCCACCTCGCCTTTCCCGCCGGCCGGGCTAGGAACCCCCTGACCGAGGAGCCGCACTGCTCACCGATCTCATCGTCGACGCCCAGGGCGTGACCTTCGGCGCGGACACCGAGGACCTCCTCCGCACCGTGGACCTCCGGCTCGACGGACGCCGCATCTGGTCGTTCCGGGTCGGCGAAGCCGTCTCGCTGGACGGCTCCGAGACCGGTCGACGGCTGATGCCGTGGCCGCGGGTCATGCCGCCCTACCTCGAGGGACGCTCCACGTTCTCCCTCCACCCGGTCGACGGCGAGGGGCCGGAGCTGACCGCCTCGGCGCGCTTCGGCGACAGCGACGAGCCGGTCAACTTCGCCGACTCGCACGGCCTCGGCCTGATCATCAACAAGTGGGGCAACATCGGCCACGCGCTGGCCGACTACCCGGCCGGCATCGAGCAGCGCCTGCTGGACCGGCTCGACCTGATCCGCGACGTCCTCGCCGACAAGAGCGAGGTCGACGTCTACGTCACCGGCGGCACGCTGCTCGGGCCGTACCGCGACGGCCGGGTCATGCCCAACGACGACGACGCCGACCTCGCCTACCTGAGCCCGCACTCGCACCCCGCCGACGTCGCGCGCGAGTGCCTGCAGATTGGCCGGGCCCTGGTCGCCGCGGGGATCACCGTGGTCCGGTGCTCCGCCGGCCACCTGCAGCTGCACTTCGAGCACGAGGGCCGGCCCGACGGCTACGTCGACATCTTCACCGGCTGGATCGACGACTTCGGCTGGTGGTACCAGCTCTTCCCCATCCGCGCCCAGGTCAGCCGCGAGCAGCTGGTCCCGCCCCGGACGCTCATGATCGAGGGCCGCCCGCAGCCCATGTGCCGCGAGCCCGAGCTCATGCTCGACGCCATCTACGGGCCGGGCTGGGCGACCCCCGACCCGGGATTCGTCTTCGACGTGCCCCAGGACACCCAGGACCGGTTCTACGGCTGGATGTCCGACCAGCACATGAACCGGACGCCGTGGGAGGACCGGTACCGCTACGACCTCCTCGGCAACCGGGTCGAGCTCGGCACCGCGCCCACGGACTACGTCCGCGCCGTCGCCGACACCCTGGACCCCGGCTCGTTCGTCGTCGAGCTCGGCTGCGGGCGGGGCCACGACGCCCTCTGGCTGGCCCGCCAGGGCCACGTCGTCGAGGCGCTCGACTACGTCCGCTGGCCGATGATCCGCGCCACTGAGTACGCCGCGGCCAACGAGCTGCCCGCCGGCTTCCGGACGCTCAACCTCTACGACCCCCGCCGGATCCTGGCGTTCGGGGCGGAGATGGCCGGGCGCGGCATGCCGGCCACCGTCTACGCCCGCGACCTGCTCCCGACCGTCTGGGACGTGGGCCGGCCCAACCTGTGGCGGCTGCTGTCGATGCTGCTGCGCGGCGGCGGCTCGGCGCACCTGGACTTCGCGGTGTCGCACAGCCTCGCGCCCGACCCGCGCATCGGCGGCCCGATGCACCGGATCCTGGACATCGACGTCCTCACCGAGGAGATGGCCGGGTTCGGCCTCGCGGTGACGGGGACGTCGGAAGTGACCGAGGCCATCACCTGGCCCAACACGGCCGACGAGGTCGACCTGACGAAGACGAGGATGGTGGTGTCATGGCAGCGCGCAGCACGGTGAAGCGGCTGGCGGGCGGACCCGCACGACGGGTGCGGGGGCTGGTGCAGCGCGCCTTCGTCCCGCAGCTCGCCGAGCTGATGGCCGATCGGGACCGGCTCAACCGCGAGCTGGGGCTGGCCTTCGAGTCGGTGTCGGCCGCCCACCAGGGCATCGCCGACCTGCAGGCCGAGGCCAAGGCGCTGCGGGAGCGGCTGGACATGACCCTGCTGCTGGCCGAGGCCAACCAGGAGGAGATCCGTCAGGTGAAGGCGGGGCTGCTGGAGACCCGCCGGCAGAGCCTGCGCATCGCCGAGCTGGCCGACGTCGTCACCGAGATCGTGCTCCCGCTGCACGACCGGGACATCGACCCCGAGGCGCTGAAGCGGCTGTCCGCCGACACCTACTGAGCACGCCCCCGCAGACGCCGGTGGCCGCCACTCCCGAGGGAGTGGCGGCCACCGGCGTTCGTGCAGGGATCAGAAGGGCAGCTTGCGGAAGACCGCTCGCGGCGTGTGCCGGAGCCCGCTCATCACCCAGCGCATCGCGCCCGGGACCCAGACGGTGTGCTTGCCCTTGCGCACCCCGGTGACGATCGCGTCGGCGACCGCTTCGGGCGTGGTGGCCAGCGGCGCGTCGGGCAGGCCCTCGGTCATCTTCGACTTCACGAAGCCCGGGCGGACGACGAGCACCGAGACTCCGGTGCCGACCAGCGAGTCCGCCAGGCCGGAGTAGAAGGCGTCCATGCCGGCCTTGGTGGAGCCGTAGACGAAGTTGGACTTGCGGGCCCGCTCCCCGGCGACGGAGGAGAGCGCCACGATGACGCCGTGGCCCTGGGCGCGCAGCCGGTTGGCCAGCACGGTGCCGACGACGATCGGCGCGACGTAGTTGACCTGGCCCAGGGCGGAGACCGCCGTCGGGTCCACGGCCAGCTGCTCCTGCTCGCCGAGCTGACCGAACGCCACCACGGCGACGTCGATGTCACCGCCGGCAGCCGCCTCGGCCACCATCCGCTCCGGGGACGCGGGGTCCGCGGCGTCGAAGTCGACGACGTCCACGGTGGCGCCGGCCGTCCGCAGCTGCTCGGCCACCGCGGAGCGGCGGTCGCTGTCGCGGGCGGCGAGGACGACGCGCAGCGGCCGCTCCTGCAGGTAGCGCCGGGCGGTCGCCACGGCGATGTCGGAGGTGCCGCCGACGAGCAGCAGCGACCCGACCGATCCGAGAGCGTCGATCACAGGGAGAGCCTCCTGGCCAGGTCAGAGGTGAAGACGCCGTCGGGGTCGACCCGACGGCGCACGGCGCGGAAGTCGTCCAGCCGCGGGTACATCTTCTCGAACACCTCGGGGCGCACGCGCGAGTCCTTGGCGAGGTAGGTCCGCCCCTCGGCCGCGATGACCAGCTCGTCCAGCCCGTCCAGCAGCTCGGCGAGGCCGGCGACGACCGGGATGTCCAGGGCGAGGGTCCAGCCCGGCGAGGGGTAGGACAGCATGCCCGGGTTCCCGTCGCCGAAGCGCTTGAGGACGGCGAGGAACGAGGCGTGACCGGAGGAGCTGATCCGCGTCAGGATCTCGCGCATCGCCTCCTCCTGGCCGAACGGCACCGTCACCTGGTACTGCACGAAGCCGCGAGGGCCGTAGATCCGGTTCCACTCCCCCACGCCGTCCAGCGGGTGGAAGAAGGTCGGGATGCTCTGCAGCTGGTCGCGCTTGCGCTTCGGCGCCTTGCGGTACCAGACCTCGTTGAACGCCGAGACGGTCAGCGAGTTGAGCATGCCGGGCGGGAAGACGTTGGGCGCGGAGAGCAGCACCGAGGAGCTGTAGCGCAGCGGGTCGGCCTGCTGCTTGGCGGGCAGCTCGTCACGGCGGGCGAACCGGCCGCGGGTCAGCACCGAGCGGCCCATCCGGGCGCCCTTGGCCACGCAGTCGATCCAGGCCACCGAGTAGTCGTAGAGGTGGTCGGTCTCGGTGAGCAGGGTCATCAGCGAATCGAGGTCCGGGGTCCGGTCGGTGTCGACCAGGATCTTCGAGGACTCGATCGCCTTCATCGCGACCCGCGCCCGGAGGATGACCCCGGTCAGGCCCATGCCGCCGGCGGTGGCCCAGAAGAGGTCCGGGTCCTGCTCGGGGCTGATCCGGCGGACCTGACCGTCGGCGGTGAGCAGGTCCATCCAGCGCACGTGCTGGGCGAAGCTGCCGACCCGGTGGTGGTTCTTGCCGTGGATGTCCGCGGCGATGGCTCCGCCGACGGTGACGTACCGGGTGCCGGGCGTGACCGGGACGAAGAAGCCCATGGGCACGAAGAGCGTCATCAGCCGGTCCAGCGAGATGCCGGCCTCGACGTCGATCTCACCGGTCGCCAGGTCGACGCCCAGCACGCGGTCGGCCCGGGTCATGTCCAGGACGTGGCCGCCGGCGTTCTGCGCGGCGTCGCCGTAGCTGCGGGCCAGGCCGCGGGCGACCACGCCCCGCCCGCCGTGACCCTGCAGCGCGGCGCGGGCCTCCTCCTCGCCGTGCACCGGCGCGAGGAGGGCCGGCGTGGCAGCGGTGCGGCCCCAGCCGTAGAGCGGGACCTGCGGGAGTGTTGTCTCAGGCATTGAAGACTCCGAGGGAGAGAGTCACGACCCACGTGACACCGATGAACAGCAGGACGCGGTCGCGCAGGACGATCTCCTCGGGTGCGCCCGCCGCGCCCTTGTCGACGTCCACGGCGTACCGCAGGATCGCCATGACGAACGGGGCGATGGAGATCGTCGACCACGGCACGCCGTCCTGCGTCCGGCCCATCTCGAAGGCCCAGAGGCAGTAGGCGGTCACGGCGACGCCGGCCGACAGGCTCCAGACGAAGCGCAGGTAGCTCGCGGAGTACTCCTTGAGCGTCTTGCGGGTGGCGGCGGCGTCACCGATCAGCACGAGCTCGGAGTAGCGCTTGCCGGCGACCATGAACAGCGAGCCGAACGCCGCGACGAGCAGGAACCACTGCGAGAGCAGCAGCCCGGCGGCCACACCACCGGCGATGCCGCGCAGCAGGAAGCCCGAGGCGACGACCGCCAGGTCGATGACCGGCTGGTTCTTGAGGAAGACGCAGTAGGCCAGCTGGATGACCACGTAGCCGCCGAGCACCCAGGCGAGCTCCGGGCGGGTCAGCAGCACCGCGGCGACCAGCGCGACGGTGAACAGCACCGCGGCGAGGACCACGGCCAGCCAGCGCGGGACGACGCCGGCGGCGATCGGCCGGAAGCGCTTGCGCGGGTGCCGGCGGTCCTCCTCGACGTCGATGGTGTCGTTGACGAGGTAGACGGCGGACGCCGCGAGGCAGAAGAGGACGAACGCGACGGCGGTCGGGCCCATCACGTCGGGGTTGAAGATCTCCCCGGCGGCCAGCGGAGCGGCCAGCACGAGGACGTTCTTCACCCACTGGCGCGGGCGGACGGCGCGGACGAGGCCCCAGGCGAAGGTGCCTCGCCAGCCGGCCAGCCGGGGCGCGAGCGGCGGCCGGGCAGGAACGCTGCCGGCGCCGGCCCGCGGCGCGCCTCCGGCCGGCGGGCCGGCGCTCGAGGTCGTCTGGGGGTGCACGGTCACGGTCATGCCTTCCTGGCTGCGGTTCCGATGAGACGACGGCGGACGACGGCGGCCACGCCCGCTCCGAGCGCCGCACCGGAGACGACGTCGGAGGGGTAGTGCACGCCCAGCAGGACGCGGGAGACCAGCATCACGCCGGTCACCGCGGCCATGGGCAGATGACCCAGCATGGGCCCGAAGCCGACGGCGGCGGCGGCGGTGGAGCAGCTGTGCGCGCTGGGAAAGCTCAGCCGGCTCGGCGTCGACACCAGGGCCGGCACGTCCTCCAGCGCCGGGCGGACCCGGCGCACCACGCGCTTCACCACCACACCGGCGGCGTGGGCGGCGACGACGCCGGCGGCGCCGGCGACCCACTCCGGGCGACGGCGGCCCGAGAGCCAGCCGGCGGCCCCGAGGGCCAGCCAGCCGAGAGCGTGCTCGCCGAAGTGCGACAGGCCCTGGGCCACCGGGACGGCGGGCGTGCCGCCCAGCGTGCGCCGCGTGGAGCGGAGCAGTGCGTGGTCGATGCGGGTCAGGGCGGTGCCCGGTGCTGCAGTCATCGGGAGCCGACTGTATACGGGAGCCCGCGCGCTTCGCGGCACGAAACGGGGCGGACCGATCCGTCCCGCCCTGTCCTGACACTCTGGTCCCGTGACCACCACAGGACCCACCGCGTCTCCGACCTCCGGGGCCGCGTTGCCCGCCGACCTGCTCGCCGCGGCGCTGCGCCGCGACCCCGCCGCGCCGCTGGTCACCTTCTACGACGACGCGACCGACGAGCGGGTCGAGCTGTCGGCGGCGACCCTGGCCAACTGGGTCGCCAAGACCGCCAACCTGCTGCAGGACGAGTTCGACGTCGGGCCGGGCAGCACCGTGGCGCTGGCCCTCCCGGTCCACTGGCAGACGGCGGCGGTGCTGCTGGCGGTGTGGAGCTGCGGCGCGGCCGTGCTCGACACCGCGACCGAGGACGAGGAGCGGCTGGCCGACGTCGACGTCGTGCTGGCCGCGCGGGACCGGCTCGACGCGCTGGAGGAGGCACAGGCGGCCGCCGGCACCGGCGAGCTGCTCGGGCTCTCCCTGCACCCGCTCGGCCTCGGCATGGCCGGGTACACCGGCGAGGCCCGGGACTTCGCCCTCGAGGTGCGGGTGCACGGCGACTTCTTCACGCCCTACGACCCGCCGCGGCCCACGGAGCCCGGGCTGCTGGTGGGCGGCCTGGCCCTGGAGCTCGGCGGCCTGGTGCCCGCGGCCACGGAGCTGGCCGGGCGGCTCGGGATCGTCGCCGGCGACCGGGTGCTGGTGGAGGAACGCACCGCCGAGGAGGCCGGGCCGGTGGCCTGGCTGCTCGCTCCGCTGGCGGCCGGCGCCTCGCTGGTGCTGCACCGCCACGCGGCCGAGGACCGCGTGGCGCGGCGCGCCGAGGCCGAGCGGGTGACGGCTACGCTCGGACGCCGGATCGAGGGCATTCGCGAGCTGGGCCGTCCCGCCTGATCAGGGGCGCCGGTCGCCGCGACGGACGGTGGTCAGGGGCATGGTCGTCGGCAGCTGCAACGGGCGGTCCGGCGCATGACCTTCTCCGTCCTCGGCCACGACCCCGTCGCCGGTGAGATGGGCATCGCCGTCTCCTCGTGCATCCTCGCCGTCGGCCGCGCCGTGCCCAGCGCGGCGCCGGGGGTCGGCGTCGTCGCCGTCCAGGCCCGGAGCCGCCGCGGGCTCGGGGCGTCGCTGCTGACGGCGCTGGCGGGCGGGGCCGCCCCCGCGGAGCTGGTGCGGCGGGCGGCGCACGCCGCCGAGGACGCCGAGCGGCAGGTCGCCGTCGTCGACGCGACGGGCCGGATCGCCGCCGACACCGGGCCGGGATCCTTTCCCGAGTGCGGCCATCTGGTCGGTGACGGCGTCACCGTCCAGGGCAACATGCTGGCCTCTCCGGAGGTGCTCCCGGCGATGCTGCGGGGGTTCTCCGGCCGCCCCGGACCGCTGGCCGACCGGCTGCTGGCCGCGCTGACCGCGGGGCAGGAGGCCGGCGGCGACCTGCGGGGGCGGCAGTCCGCGGCGCTGCTGGTCGTGGGCACCGCACCGGCCACCGACGAGGACGACGGGGTGGTCACCGACCTGCGGGTCGACGACTCGGGCGATCCGGTGGCGCAGCTGCGGATGCTGTGGAATCTGCAGCGGGCGTACGCCGAGAGCGACTACGAGACCCTCGCGGTCTTCGCCCCGGAGGGCGCCCGCGACCTCTACGCCGCGCTCGCCGCCTCGCGCCGCGGGGACCGCCCCGCGGCGCGGGCGGCCCTGGAGGAGCTGCGGGCGCGACCCGGCTGGTCGGCGTGGCTGGCCACCATGGCCGGGGACCAGCGCCTCGCGGGCATCTCCCGCCTGCTGGGCTGAGGCACCGGCAGCCGCAGCTCGCGCCCGGTCGGGCTCAGCGCAGCAGGCTGCGGGCGATCACCATGCGCTGCACCTGGTTGGTGCCCTCGTAGATCTGGGTGATCTTGGCGTCGCGCATCATCCGCTCGACCGGGAAGTCCTGGGTGTAGCCGGCGCCGCCGAAGAGCTGGACGGCGTCGGTGGTCACCTTCATCGCGACGTCGGAGGCGAAGGACTTCGCGGCGGCGCACAGTCGGCCGAGGTCCGGGTCGACCTTGCCGCCGGCGTGGGCGGCCTCGCCTCGGGCAGCGGCGACGTAGACCAGGTGCCGGGCGGCCTCGATCTGGATGGACATGTCGGCGAGCATGAACTGCACGCCCTGGTTGTCGGCGATCGCGCGGCCGAACTGCCTGCGCTCGCGGGTGTACTCGACGGCGGCGTCCAGGGCGCCCTGCGCGACGCCCACGGCCTGCGCGCCGATGGTCGGCCGGGTGAAGTCCAGCGTCCGCAGGGCGGTCTTGAAGCCGGTGCCGGGCTCGCCGATGATCCGGTCGGCCGGGATGGTGCAGTCGGTGAAGTAGAGCTCGCAGGTGGGCGAGCCCTTGATCCCCATCTTCCGTTCCTTGGGGCCGACGGCGAAGCCCGGGTCGTCGCGGTGGACGACGAAGGCGGAGATGCCCTTGGCGCCCTTCTCCGGGTCGGTCACGGCCATGACCGTGTACCACTCGGAGATGCCGGAGTTGGTGATCCACGCCTTGGTGCCGTTGAGCACCCAGGAGTCGCCGTCGAGACGGGCGCGGGTCTTCATCGCGGCGGCGTCGGAACCGGCCTCGCGCTCGGAGAGGCCGTAGCTGATCATCGCGTCGCCGGCGGCGATGGGCGCGAGCACCTTCTGCTTGAGGGCCTCGTCGGCGCTCAGGATGATCGGCATCGAGCCGAGCTTGTTCACCGCGGGGATCAGCGAGGCGCTGACGTCGACGCGGGCGACCTCCTCGATGACGATGCAGGTCGCGATCGCGTCGGCGCCCTCGCCGCCGTACTGCTCGGGGATGTGGGTCGCCTGGAACCCGGCCGCCGTCAGCGCCTTCTGCGCCTCGATCGGGAACCGCGAGTCGGCGTCGACCTCGGCCGCGTACGGCGCGATCTCCCGCTCGGCGATGTCGCGGACGGCGGCGCGGATGGCGTCGTGCTCCTCGGTCAGGGCGTAGAGCCCCGCAGCGTTGTCTCCCACGCGACCGATCGTAGTTGAGGGACCCCCTACCCCCCTCCACTCGCGCGCTCGCGGTGGGCCCCCGCAGGGGGCCGCATCACCCGTCGGTAGCGAGCCGCTCCTGCAGGGCCAGGTCGCGTGCGACGACGGACTCGGCGAGGTCGGCCTGGAAGCGGACCACGGCGGCGAGGAGCTCCGGGTTCCCCGCCGCGAGGATGCGGACGGCCAGCAGACCGGCGTTGCGTCCTCCGCCGATGCTCACCGTCGCGACCGGCACACCGGCCGGCATCTGGACGATGGACAGCAGGCTGTCCAGCCCGTCGAGCCTGTCCAGCGGACGGGGAACGCCGATCACCGGCAGCGGGGTCGAGGCCGCGACCATCCCCGGCAGGTGGGCAGCTCCCCCGGCGCCGGCGATGACGACCCGCAGTCCGCGCCCTGCGGCGCTCTCCGCGTAGTCGAGCATCCGGCGCGGGGTGCGGTGGGCGGAGACCACGTGCGCCTCGTAGGGGACGCCGAACTCCTCCAGCGCCGCGGCCGCCGGCTCCATCATCGGCCAGTCGGAGTCGCTGCCCATCACGATGCCGACCACGGGGTCGTCGCTGTCGCGGCGCTGCTCGGTCATCGTGCTCCTCAGTGCTCCTCGTCGAAGGCGAACGCCGGATCGACCACGCCGTCGGCCAGGTACCGGGCGGCGGCGACGGCGCGGGCCCGGACCTCGTCGAGGTCCTCCCCCAGCGCGGTCACGTGGCCGAGCTTGCGGCCGGCCCGCTGACCCTTGCCGTACCAGTGCAGCTTCACGTCGGGCCAGTGCGCCATGAAGTGGTGGATCCGCTCGTCCAGACCGGGGCCGGCCCAGTCGTCGGCCGCCGCGGCGCCGCCGAGCACGTTGGCCATCACCACGACCGGGGCGGTCATCGCCGTCGAGCCGAGCGGGTAGTCGAGCACCGCGCGCAGGTGCTGCTCGAACTGGCTGGTGCGAGCGCCCTCGATCGACCAGTGCCCGGAGTTGTGCGGCCGCATGGCCAGCTCGTTGACCACGACGCCGTCCGGCGTCTGGAACAGCTCCACGGCGAGCATGCCGACGACGCCGAGCCGGTCGGCGATGCGAACGGCGAGCTCCTGGGCGGCGGTGGCGAGGTCGTCGTCGAGACCGGGTGCCGGTGCGTAGACCTCCGCGCAGACGCCGTCGCGCTGCACGGTCTCCACCACCGGCCAGACCGCCACCTGCCCGAAGGGCGAGCGGGCCACCTGGGCGGAGAGCTCGCGCACCATGGCGACGCGCTCCTCGGCGAGCAGCGTGCCGTGCCGGTCGACCAGCGCGGCGGCCTCGGCGACGTCGTCCACCACGAAGACGCCCTTGCCGTCGTAGCCGCCTCGCGGGGTCTTGAGGACCACCGGCCACCCGTGGGCGTCGGCGAAAGCTGCGACGTCGTCGGCCGAGACCACCTCGGCCCACGCCGGCTGCGGCTCGCCCGCTCCAGCCAGAGCGCGGCGCATCACCAGCTTGTCCTGGGCGTGCACCAGCGCCGCCGGTCCGGGTGCGACCCGGACACCGTCGCGCTCGAGGGCCGCCAGGTGCTCGGTCGGGACGTGCTCGTGGTCGAAGGTGACCACCGTGGCGCCGTCGGCCAGGTCGCGGAGGGCGTCGAGGTCGTCGTGGGCGCCGATCCGGACGTCGGCGGCCACCAGGGCGGCGGACTCCGCCGGTCCGGCCGAGAGCACCCGGAGCGACTGCCCCAGCGCGACGGCCGCCTGATGGGTCATCCGCGCGAGCTGGCCACCGCCGACCATGGCGACGACGGGCAGGCCGGTGGCCGGGTCGAGAGGCGTGGGTCCAGGCATCGGGCGATGAGCCTAGACGAACAGGTCCGCGTCGCTCCCTGGTTGCACTGCGTGCTCGTGCGAACCTGAGGAGTAGTCAAGTTGCGGGTGACACCGACCTGGCCGCGGAGGGGATCCAGCACGAGGCCCCGAACCATCCAGCAAGGGAAGACGATGCTCCACAGAAGGCACACTGCCGCTCTCGCCATCGGCCTGGCGGCTCTCTCCGGCCTCGCGGCCTGCGGGTCCACGGAGAGTCCGGCCGACGATGCGGACACCACGTCCGCCGCCCCCTCCGTCGAGGCGGCGGTCGATGACGCTCCCGGCGTCTACGGCGCGCCGATCGACCCCACGCGCCCGGACCCGACCGACGTGGCCACGGACCCCCGGGTCACCCCTGCCCCTGCGGACGACGCCACCGTCTTCCTCACCTACTCCGGCTGGAACCCCGCCGTCGGCGCCGTCGAGGTCGACGGGCACCTCACCGTGGTCGGCACGGGCGATGCCACCTGCACCCTGACCCTCACCCGTGCCGGCACATCGGTCACGGCGACCGTGCCCGCCACCCCGGACGTCAACACGACCTGGTGCGGTGGCGCCTCCGTCCCCGGCAGCCAGTTGTCCCCCGGTCCGTGGTCGGCGGTCCTCAGCTACCGCTCCGGTACGTCGACCGCCTCGTCCGAGCCGGTGGAGGTGGTGGTGCCGTGATGCGCGCTCTCACCCGGCTGGTCACCGTCGCAGCCCTGGTCGCTACTGCCCTGCTGGTCCCGACGACGGGCAGCGCACCGGACAGCACGGCTCGGGCCGCCGACATGAACCTGTTCGACGCGGGCAACATCATCTCCGACGCCGTCTTCTTCGACGCCCTGTCGATGGACGCTCTCGCCATCGAGCGCTTCCTGGACGCCAAGGGGACCAACTGCGTCGCCGGCACCATGCCCTGCCTCAAGGACTACACGCAGGACACCGCCGACCAGGCCGCGGACAACCTGTGCGCGGGATACCGCGGCGCACTTCGGGAATCCGCCGGGACGATCATCGCCAAGTCGTCGCTCGCGTGCGGCATCAATCCGCGCGTCCTGCTCGTACTGCTCCAGAAGGAGCAGAGCCTCGTCACCCGGACGAAGCCCGGCACCTACGAGTACCAGAAGGCCACCGGGTTCGGCTGCCCCGACACCGCCCCCTGCAACCCGGCCTTCCAGGGGCTGGTGAGCCAGGTCTACTTCGCCGCGCGGCAGTTCCAGAGGTACCGGGTCGAGGCCTCGCGGTACGGCTACAAGGCCGGCCGGACCAACACCATCCAGTACCACCCGAACATCGGATGCGGCACCTCGCAGGTCTACATCGCCAATCAGGCGACCGCAGGGCTCTACAACTACACGCCGTACCGACCCACGCAGGCCGCACTCTTCTCCGGCCCGGCCGGCGTCCCCAGGACCTCCCCCGACTTCGGGTGCGCGACCTACGGCAACCGGAACTTCTGGACCTATTTCACCGACTGGTTCGGCTCGACGCAGTCACCGGGCGCCGCCGCCATCCTCGAGGCGCACAGCGCCCTCGGGGGCCCGACGGGCCGCCTCGGCGGTCCGACGTCGGGCTACATCTGCGGCCTGGCCGGCGGTGGCTGCTTCCAGAACTTCCAGTTCGGCGCCATCTACTGGAGCCATGCCAGCGGCGCCCATGCCGTCGGTGGCGCCATCGGCGCGGCCTGGGCAGGCCGCGGCTGGGAGACCGGGTCACTGGGCTATCCCACCGGCGGCGAGGTCTGCGGCCTCGTCCGCGGCGGCTGCCTGCAGAGCTTCCAGAAGGCCACCCTCTACTACAGCCCCGCCACGGGCGCCGTGCCGGTCGCGGCGCCGATCACCGCCGGCTACCACGCCCAGGGCTGGGAGCGGGGCGTCGTCGGCTACCCCGTCGCCGACCGCGTGTGCGGGCTCCCTGACAGCGGGTGCTTCCAGGTCTTCCAGGGCGGGATCATCTACGCCAGCAAGTCGGCAGGAGCTCACGCGGTCCGCGGCGCCATCTTCAACACCTGGGGTGCGCTGGGCTGGGAGCGCGGCTGGCTCGGCTACCCCACCGGCGGCGACAACTGCGGCACCAGCAGCACCGGCTGCTCGCAGAACTTCCAGAACGGCAGCATCCACTGGTCGCCGTCCACCGGAGCGGTACCCGTCCGCGGCACCATCGGCGCCGCCTGGAAGTCCGGCAGTGGCCCGATGAAGCTGATCGGTTACCCGACGGGCGGTGAGGTCTGCGGGCTCCCGGGGCGCGGGTGCTTCCAGCCCTTCGCCAAGGGCGCCGTCTACTACAGCCCGGCCACCGGCGCACAGCCCGTCCGCGGGGCGATCCTCGGCACCTGGGGCGCCCTGGGCTGGGAGCGCAGCTGGCTCGGCTACCCCACCGGCGGCGACAACTGCGGCACCAGCAGCACCGGCTGCTCGCAGAACTTCCAGCACGGCACGATCCACTACTCCCCCGGCACCGGCGCCCACTCGATCCGGGGCGCCATCGCTGCCACCTGGACGGCCAGCGGCGGAGGCGCCGGATCCCTGGGCTACCCGACCGGCGAAGAGCGGTGCGGGCTGGTCCGCGGTGGCTGCTTCCAGACGTTCGCGAAGGGCTCCGTGTACTGGAGCCCGGCGACCGGTGCGCGCGCGGTCAGCGGCGCGATCCGGGATGCCTGGGGCGCGCGCGGCTGGGAGGTCGGGGCCCTCGGTTATCCCGTCGAGGAGCAGCGCGCCGTCCCGGGTGGCGTCGCCCAGCGTTTCCAGGGCGGCACCCTCACCGTGCAGACGGCGACCGGCACGGTCACGGTGTCCTGACCGACCTCGACGGGGTCAGCTGCACCCGGGCCACAGCAACGGAGCCCGGGGTCTCCTGACACGAGTTCCGGCACCGGCGGTCGGGCTCACGCCGCCAGGCGTGAACCCGACCGGCCGGTGACGACCTCCAGTCGCGTGGGGATCCGCGTGCGCAGCTCCTCCACGTGGCTGACGACGCCGATGGTGCGGCCGCCGCGCCGGAGGTCGTCGAGCACGTCCATGACGGCGTCCAGGGCGCCCGCATCCAGGGTGCCGAAACCCTCGTCCACGAAGAGGGTGTCCATCTGCACCCCACCGCTCTCGGCGGTGACCACGTCGGCGAGGCCGAGGGCCAGCGACAGCGAGGCCATGAAGCTCTCCCCACCGGAGAGGGTCTTGGTGGACCGGAGCGTGCCCGTGTACTCGTCGAAGACCTCCAGGCCGAGCCCACCGCGGGCGCCGTTGCGGCCCTGGGCGTCGCTGTGCCGGAACGTGTACCGGCTGCCCGACATCTCGAGCAGCCGCCGGCTGGCCACCTCCGCCACCTGCTCGAGCCGCGCGGCCAGCACGAAGGACTGCAACCGCATCCGCATCGTGTTCGCGCCGCGGCCGTTGACCAGGTCCGCCAGGCCGGCCACCTGGTCGGCGATGCCACGGCGCTCGTGCAGCCGCATCTCGGCGGCGACGACGTCACCGGCGAGCGCGTCCAGATCGACGCTGCACCGGCGCGACCGGTGCAGCGCCGCCACGGCCTCCTCCCGGGCGGCGGTGGCCTCGGCGCACCGGGCCTCGGCCGCCGACAGCTCTGCCGCCGGCGGGAGCGCCGCGAGCTCGGGGTCGGCGAGGACCCCTCGCACCGCGTCGAGAGCCCGCTCGTGCGCCGTCACCTGCTCCTCGAGTGCCGCGAGCTCGACCCGCTCGAGCAGCGCACCGGCCGCTTCACCGAGAGAGGCGAAACCGGCCGCGTCACTGCGCTCCTCGGCCGCGCGCCGGGCCGCATCGGCGGCCACCCGCGCCCGCAGTTCTTCCGACTCGGCGTCGAGGACCGCTTCGCAGCGCTCCGCCGCGATCGTGAGCCGGCGCACCCGGTCCGAGAGCTTCGGGTCGTCTCCCCGGACTGTGTCCAGCCGGGTCGTGAGCACGGCCAGCTCGCTCTCCAGCGCGTCGCGCTCGGCGGTGCGGCTGCCCAGCTCCACCCGGTCGGCGGTCAGCCGCGTCGCCAGCTCGTCGCGCTCGTCGGTCAGCCCGGCCAGGCGCGTCCGCGCTGCCGGCAGCTCCTCGGCGACAGCGCTCAGGTCAGCCAGCATCCGCTCGGCCTCCGCCGCAGCGGTCTCGAGCTCGTTCCGCGGACGCTCTCCCGCGCGTGACCGCAGGACAGCCAGCGCCCGTTCCAGCTCCTGAGCGGCGGCGACGACCCGCGCCGACTCCGCCTCGGCGGCCTCGACGTCCGCCCGGGCACGGTCCTCGTCCTCGGCGGAGACCGCGAGACCGGCGTGCACGGCGGGGCGCGGGTGCTCCACCGCGCCGCAGACCGGGCAATCGCCCCCGTCCACCAGCTGCGCGGCCAGCTCGGCGGCCATGCCGTCGAGCCGCCGGCTGCGCAGGTCGACCAGCTCCTCGCGGGCGGTCAGCTGACGCTCGCGCGCGGTCTCTACGGCGGCCCGCGCCCGGGACAGCCGTTCGAGCAGACGCTCGGCGTCGCGAGCGGCGGCCAGCGCAGCGCGGGCGGCCTCGGCGTCGGCGGCGCGCACCGGTACCCCCGCCGCGGCTGCGGCGGCGAGCTCGACCACGGACTGAGCCTCGGCGATCGCTGCGGGCAGGGCTTCCAGCGCCGCCTCGGCGGCCGCGCACCGCTGGGCGAGCCGGGCGACCTCGACCGCCGAACGGCCTGCGCGCCGGGCCAGGTCGGTGGCGCGCTCCGCCTCCGGCTGCAGGGCGCGCGCCTCGGCCGCGTCGTCGCGCAACCGGCGGGCCAGGTCGACGGCGGGCTCGCGAGCCTCACCGGTGGCGGCCCAGGCCCGGCGGCTGGTTCCCAGCTCCCTGGCTGCCCGCTCGGCGTCACGGGCAGCGCGTCCTGCGGACTCCAGCACGTCACGGAGCGCCTCGGCACGGCGGCCGGCGTCCAGCCGCACGCGCACCGGCGCCAGGGACGGCTCCGCCGCGGTCAGCCGGGCGAGCTCCTGCTCGGCACGTTCCCGGCGCGACCGCCGGTCGGCCAGGAGGCGGGCCGCGGTCAGCTCCTGGCCGGCGGTCGTGGCGATCCCGGCCGCGGCGTCGGCCGCCGCCTCGGCCGCCGCCAGCTCACGCGCCGCCTCGCCGCGCAGTCGCCCCAACCAGGCGTCGACCGGCCCGCCCGGATCGGCACCGACCAGCTCGGGGGCCAGCTCCTCGGGCACCTCGGCGTCAGCCGTCTGCGCCACCCGTGCCAGCAGGCCCGCCAGCTGCAGGCGTTCCCCGCGCAACGCCTCCTCGGCCGTCCGGCGCTCCCGGGCGAGCCAGTCCTCCACGCGGGCGAAGCGGCCGACGTCGAACAGCGTGCGCAGCAGCTCCGCGCGGTGCTCGGGCTCGGCGCGCAGGAACCGCGCGAAGTCACCCTGCGGGAGCAGGACCACCTGGCAGAACTGGTGGACGTCGAGCCCCAGCCGGGTGCGCAGGTACTCGGCGCCCTCGTCGATGCGGGTGCTCACCGCTTCCCAGCCCCCGGGGCTGTACCGCTGCACCAGCAGCCGGGCCGGCTCGGAGGTCGTGCCGGTGCCGCGCTTCTTCGGACGCGCCTGCTCGGGACGGCGGGTGACCAGCAGCCGCTCCGAGCCCAGCGTGAGCTCGCAGCTGACCTCGGTCCGGATCCCCGCGTCGGCGTGATCGCTGCGCAGCCGCTTCTCCTCGCCGCGCGCGCCGGGGACCGTGCCGTAGAGAGCGAAGACGACGGCGTCGAGCAGCGTCGTCTTGCCCGAGCCGGTGGGGCCCCACAGCAGGAACAGCCCGTCTCGGGACACGTCGTCGAAGTCGACCGCCTCCATTCCGGCGAAAGGGCCGAAGGCGCTCAGCGTCAGCCGGTGCAGTCTCATCCGGAGGCCTCCTCGTGAGCGGCCGCACCCAGGGCGCGGGCGAGCAGATCCCGCTCGGCCTGGGTCGGCCCCACGCGTGCGCGGACGTGGCTGACGAACTCCCCGACGACGTCGAGATCGCCGCGACCGGCGAGCCTCTCGGTGTAGCTGCGCCCGTCGGAGACGCGTCCGCTCCCCGTCCACTCCAGATGCGCGCAGTGCGGGAAGCGGGCCTGCAGCCGTCGCATCGGGTCGGTCGGGCGCACCGCGTCGGTGAGGCGCGCGGAGACGAACGCCTCGACCGCACCGTCGTGCGCGGGATCTGCCAGCAACTCCTCGAGCGTTCCGGTGAGGACCACGAGCGGCCGTGGCACCGGAAGGGGGACCGCGCGGACACCGGCCAGCCCGGTGGCGTCCAGATCGACGAGCCAGGCCTGCTTCTGCTGACCTGCCTCGCCGAAGGAGTAGGCCAGCGGCGACCCGCTGTAGCGCAGCCGCTCGGTCAGCGTCTGCGGACGGTGCAGATGACCCAGCGCCACGTAGTCGACGCCGTCGAAGACGCTCACGGGCACCCGGTCGACCCCGCCGACGCAGATGTCACGCTCGCTCTCGCTGGACATCCCGCCCCCCACGAAGGTGTGCGCGAGCACGACCGACCGGGTTCGCGGCCGCAGGACGAGATCCGCGCGGACCCGCTCCATCGCGGCGGCGAGGACGGCTTCCTGGGAGCGCGCTCCGGTCACCCCGAGCTCGCCCCGCACGATCTCCGGCTCGAGGTAGGGCAACCCGTAGACGGCGACCTCGCCGTGCTCGTCGGAGAGCAGGACCGGCTCGTCCAGCCCCGCGACCGTCGCCCGCACGTGCAGCCCCGCGGCGGCCAGCAGCCCCGAGAACGTGCCGAGCCGACGCGCCGAGTCGTGGTTGCCCGGGGTGAGGACCACCTCCGCGCCCGCGCGCCGCAGCCGCTGCACCACCCGGTCGAGCACGGCCTGGGCATCGGCCGAGGGGACCGCGCGGTCGTAGACGTCACCGGCGACGAGCACCACGTCGACCGACTCGGCGGTGACGACCTGGGCCAGACCCCCGAGCACGGCCTCCTGCTCGGCGAGCAGGTCGGTGCCGTGCAGGGACCGACCGATGTGCCAGTCGGAGGTGTGGAGCAGACGCATGGGGGCGACGGTAGGCCGAGGGTCCGACAGATCCGGTTCGCGGAGCCGGAGCGCCGAGCGGTCGGGTGCTTAGCGGGAGGCCAGGTCGCGGCTGGGCGCGGCGCCGGCCGGCACCCGGGGCCGGGCGTCCAGCGACTCCTCGGCGGTCCGCTGGTAGACGAGCCCCAGCCGCTCGGTGCGGCTGTCCATGACCGCAGGCACCGGAGCAGGCGCGGCCACGCCGACCCGCGACCGCGGAGGCACGACGGCGGCGACTGCGGCGTCGGTGGCTGCGGCTGCGGTGGTGGCGGCTGCGGTCGTGGGGGCGACCGAGCCGGTTCCAGCGCGGCGACGGCCGGCGCGGGAACCGGTCAGCCGCAGGATCAGTCGCCGACCGGGCTCCTCGACGCCGTGGTGCAGGGCCGCGGCGAGCACGAAGGACAGGATCAGCAGGAAGGGGACCGCGAGCGCCAGGCCGGGCGAGAGGATTTCGACGTCGGCGGGGTTCTGCCACCAGATCGTGAGCGCCACGTCCAGCACCACGAAGTGCACGAGGTACAGGCAGTAGGAGATGCGACCGACGTACACCATCGCCGGCCGGGCGAGCCAGCGAGCGGGCCCCTGCTCGGTCAGTGCGAGCGAGACGACCAGGACCGGGAAGAGCACGGCGACGATGCCCGCGTAGTCGAAGGTCATGTCCGCGGCCCGGCGCCACGCGGCCCACGAGGTGCCGGCCACGAACAGCAGGATGCTGCCCCACAGGAGGGTCGGCGCCGACCGCTCCAGCACGCTGCCGGCGCGGACCCGCCGGATCGCCATCGCGGCGAGCATGCCGGCGGTGAAGCCGCAGGCGATGCGGACCGGCCAGGCCTGCTCGAAGTCGGGGGTGCCGAACCGGAACGCCTCGACGGAGAGCGGCATCATCGTCGCGACGGAGAGGACCATGAGCGCGACGGCGGGGAGGCGGCGCAGCGGCCGCAGCAGGACGAGCAGCAGCGGGAACGCCAGGTAGGCCGCCCACTCCGCGCTGATCGACCAGCCCGGGAACACGTAGTTGTTCCCGATCGGGCTGTTGTGGCCCCACATGTGCGTCATGGACAGCTGGCTCAGCAGCGTGGGCAGGTCGGCGTCCGGGTGCTTGGCGATGACGTCGGCGTCCATGCCCTGCCGGCGCAGCACCCAGACCCACGCGCCCATGAAGAGCGTCACCGCGGCCCAGGCCGGCCAGATGCGGGCCACGCGGGCGAGCACGAACTGGACGACCCCGCCCGGGGTCAGCCGGGCCAGCCGGTCGGCGTAGGTGTAGGTGATGACGAAGCCGCTGAGCACGAAGAAGAGCTCGACCCCGGTCCACCCGGCACCGATCAACGGCCGGATCATCGGCAGGAAGTCGGTGTAGGGGCCGACGAAGAACTGTGCGTGGAAGAGCACCACCAGAGTCGCGGCCACGGCGCGCAGGCCGGTGAGGGCCTTGATGTCACGGCGCGGTTCCACGGCGGACGTCCGGACGGTTCCCAGCACAGCAGCCATGTCGGCCTCCCCTCAGCGGGACCGGTTCGTCCCGGTATCGAAGCTAACGGTCTGTGGGGAATAGTTCACTCGAAGTGAGGACCGAATCGACCGGCCTTGCCTGGCAGATGTCGACAGCTGGTGTCACATCCGCATCACCAGTCCCAGGGCCACGTGACCGGCGCGGGCCTCAGTAGGCCCAGCCGCCCCGGTCCGCGTCCTCGTCGAACCCGCCGCGGGGGTCGGCCCACGCCCGCCGATCGGCGTCCTCGTCGATCATGTGGGTGAGCAGCTGGCTCACACCGTCACTGTCGGGGACGGTGCGCAGCACCGTGGGGCCGCCGTCGCCGGCGGTCTCGACGAACAGCGTCCCCGACCGCAGGATCCGCTGACCGAGCGACTGCTCGTAGGAGACGTCGGTGATCCGGGACAGCGCGATGTCGCGCCCGCGCCGGGCCAGCACGCCCTCGCGGTAGAGCAGCCGGTGGGTCGTGATCACGTACTGCGTCGTGCGCCAGCGGAGCAGGGGGCGCAGCACGAGCGCGAGCAGGACGAGCAACGACACGACGACGATGCCGAGCCGGACCATCCCCTGCTGCGGCCCGACCGGGACCAGTGCGGCGCCGAACGAGGCGCCGCCCACGACGAGCAGCAGCACCAGGACCGGTCCGACGAGGGTGGACCAGTGAGGGTGCAGCCGTCGCACCACCTCTTCGTCCTCGGCGAGGTACCTGTCCGGATAGGGCACCGCTCAAGGATGACGCAGCGACCGGCCACCCGAGGCCCTCGGCGCACCTCCGCACGGGCGTGTCGGGCCCCTGGCTCCCCCGCCGTCGGAGGCCGTCACGCCCTCCGCACGTGCCGCACGTCCCCGGACGCCAGCGCCACCCGGCCGGCTCGCCCGGCGACGACGAGCCGGCCGTCCCAGTCGACCGCCTCCGCGGTGCCCTCGAGGATCGATCCGTCCGGCAGCGTCACCGCCACCTCGGTGCCGACCGTCGCGGAGTGGAGCAGGTAGTCCTGCGCCAGCCCGGAGGCCACCGGGTCACCGAGGGTCTCCACCCAGCGGCGGTAGCGGCGCTCGAAGGCGCGCAGGAAGCCCAGCAGGACCGGCGCCCGGTCCACGACTCCGCCCGTGACGACCGACAGCGACGTCCCGGTGTCCGGCAGTTCCTCGGCGGTCGTGGAGACGTTCAGCCCGACGCCGACGACGACGGCCGCCGCGCGCCCGGAGGACCCCGACTCGGCCAGGATCCCGGCCAGCTTGCGCCCGTCCGCGGCCAGCAGGTCGTTGGGCCACTTCACCGAGGCGAGCACCCCGGTGACCTCCCGGACGGCCTCGGCCAGCGCGACGCCGGTGAGCAGCGGCAGCCAGCCCCGGCGTGCCGCCGGCACGTCCGGGCGCAGCAGCACCGAGACCGTCATGCCGGCTCGCGGCGGGGAGGTCCACACGCGGTCCAGCCGGCCGCGGCCGGTGACCTGGTGCTCGGCGACCAGGACGGCGCCCTCGGGCGCTCCGCCGTCGTCGGGATCACCGGCCCGGGCGCTCAGCTCGGCGTTGGTGGAGCCGATCTCCTCGACCACCTCGATCGTTCGCCAGAAGCCGCCGTCCCGGGTCAGCGCCGACTGCAGGGCGGCGGCGTCCAGCCCCGGTCGTGTGAGATCGGACCATCGAGATGAGGGCGTGTCGGGCACTCCCTTACGCTACGGCCCGTGATCGAGCCGCGAAGGCGGCCGACGAGCGCCAGCGAGGAGACCGAGACCGCGTGAGTGCCGCCGAACTCGAAGGTGCCGGGGAGCAGATCCCCGGCGACATCGACATCCACACGACCGCCGGAAAGCTCGCCGACTTCGAGCGCCGCGTCGAGGAGGCCCAGCACGCGGGCTCCGAGCGCGCCGTCGAGAAGCAGCACGCCGCCGGGAAGATGACCGCCCGCGAGCGGATCGAGGCGCTGCTGGACCCGGGCTCGTTCACCGAGTTCGACGAGTTCGCCCGCCACCGCTCGACGAACTTCGGCATGGCCGAGAAGCGCCCGTTCGGCGACGGCGTCGTCACCGGCTACGGCACGGTCGACGGCCGGCCGGTGGCGATCTTCTCCCAGGACGTGACCGTCTTCGGCGGCGCGCTCGGCGAGGTCTACGGCGAGAAGATCGTCAAGGTCCAGGACTTCGCGATCAAGAACGGCTGCCCGGTCATCGGCATCAACGAGGGCGGTGGCGCCCGCATCCAGGAGGGCGTGGTCTCCCTCGGCCTCTACGGCGAGATCTTCCAGCGCAACGTGCACGCCTCCGGCGTCATCCCGCAGATCTCGCTGGTGATGGGCCCGGCCGCCGGTGGGCACGTCTACTCCCCCGCGCTCACCGACTTCATCGTGATGGTCGACAAGACCAGCCAGATGTTCATCACCGGGCCCGACGTCGTGAAGACCGTGACCGGCGAGGACGTCACCCTCGAGGAGCTCGGCGGCGCCCGCACGCACAACACCAAGTCCGGTGTCGCGCACTACCTGGCCGAGGACGAGACCGACGCCCTGGACTACGTCAAGGCGCTGCTGTCCTACCTGCCGAGCAACAACCTCGACCCGCTGCCGGCCGTCGAGGTCGCCCCGGTCGACACCGTGCTGCCCGGCGCGCTCACCGACGAGGACCTCGAGCTCGACACGCTCATCCCCGACTCGGCCAACACCCCGTACGACATGCACCTCGTCATCGAGCACGTGCTCGACGACGGCGAGTTCCTCGAGGTGCAGCCGCTGTTCGCGCCGAACCTGCTGATCGGCTTCGGCCGCGTCGAGGGCCGGCCGGTCGGCGTCGTCGCCAACCAGCCCACCCAGTTCGCCGGCACGCTGGACATCGACGCCAGCGAGAAGGCCGCACGCTTCGTGCGCACCTGCGACGCCTTCAACATCCCGGTGCTCACCTTCGTCGACGTCCCGGGCTTCCTGCCCGGCACCTCGCAGGAGTGGGAGGGCATCATCCGGCGCGGCGCGAAGCTCATCTACGCCTACGCCGAGGCCACCGTCCCCAAGGTCACGGTCATCACCCGCAAGGCCTACGGCGGCGCCTACGACGTCATGGGCTCCAAGCACCTCGGCGCCGACGTGAACCTGGCCTGGCCGACCGCGCAGATCGCCGTCGTCGGAGCCCAGGGCGCGGTCGGGATCCTGTACCGCAAGGAGCTCGCCGCGGCCGAGGACCCCGAGGGTCGACGCGCGGAGCTGATCTCGGAGTACGAGGACACCCTCGCCAACCCCTACATCGCGGCCGACCGCGGGTACGTCGATGCCGTGATCCCACCGTCGCACACCCGAGTGCAGGTGACCAAGGCGCTGCGGGTGCTGGCCAACAAGCGGCAGACCCTGCCGCCCAAGAAGCACGGGAACATCCCGCTGTGAGCGAGGAGCAGCGGCCCCTGCTCCGCGTGGTGTCGGGTGAGCCCTCCGCGGAGGAGCTCGCCGCGCTCACCGTGGTCGTGGCGGCGCTCTCCCAGCGCCGCTCCCGCCGCCGGCCCGTCCCGGTCGGCGCGTGGGCGTCCCACTCCGACGCGCACCGCCGTCCGGCCCAGGCCGGTCCGGGCGGCTGGCGCGCCGCGGGGCGGTTCGCGTGACCGTCGACCGCCGGCTCGTGCTCGCCTCGGCCTCCCCCGCCCGGCTGTCGCTGCTGCGCCAGGCAGGGCTCGCGCCCGAGGTCGTCGTCAGCGGCGTGGACGAGTCCCAGTACTCGGCTCCCCGCGTCGCCGAGCAGGTGGCGCTGCTGGCCTCGGTCAAGGCCGCCGACGTCGCCAAGCGGGAGACCGACGCCCTGGTCATCGGCGCGGACTCGCTGCTGGAGTTCGGCGGCAGGCCGCAGGGCAAGCCGGCCGACGCCGCCGAGGCGCGTGACCGCTGGCGCCGCATGGCCGGGCGCTCCGGCGTGCTGCACACCGGGCAGGCGCTCTTCGACGTGCAGGACGGCGCGGTGGTCAGCCGGGACATCGCCGTCGCCTCGACCGTCGTCTACTTCGCCGACCCGACGCCGGCCGAGGTGGAGGCCTACCTCGCCACCGGAGAGCCGCTGGCCGTGGCCGGGGCGTTCACCCTCGACGGTCTGGGCGCGCCGTTCGTCCGTCGCGTCGAGGGCGATCCGGCCGCCGTCGTCGGCCTCTCGCTGACCGTGCTCCGCACCCAGCTGGGCAAGCGCGGCCTGACCATCACCGATCTCTGGCGCCACTGACACCACTGGTGTCACAGGTCCACCGGAACCGGCTGTTCTCTGTGCAAGGCTGACTGCCTACACGGAGGTTGCAAGCGATGAGCAAGCGCTGGATGAGCCTCCTCGTCACCGCGGCGGTGGGCATCTCGCTCGCGCTGGCCGGCGGCGGGGTCGCCCGGGCCGAGCACTGGCAGGACCGGGTGTCCGCCGGGCACACGTCCGCCACGAACCGCGGCACGACGATCGAGATCGCCTGGCTGGACCGGTTCACCGGCGAGTACCGGGACAACGGACCCGCGGCGCACACCCGCATCGAGTCGGCCTCGGTGATGAAGGTGTTCATCGCCGAGCACCTGCTCCGCCGGCAGGACGCCGGCCAGATCCGCCTCTCCCCCACCGACATGGCCGACATGGGGCGGATGCTGCGCGACTCCGCGAACGCCCCGGCCAACCGGTTCTGGAGCGCCTACGGTGCCAACAACATCGTCCGTGACGTCATCGCGCGCTACGGCCTGCACGAGACCGGACTGACCTCGAACACCCGCTACTGGGGCAACACGCTCATCACCGCGCACGACATGGTCGTCTTCTACCGAGGCCTGATGGACGGCGTCGGCGGCCTGTCCGTCGGCTCGCGCAACTGGATCGTCGATCAGATGCGTCAGTCGACCATGTGGGGCGACGGCGGACGGCAGTTCTTCGGCCTCCGCGACGGCCTGCCCCGCGAGCAGGTGATCGGCCAGAAGCAGGGGTGGATGTGCTGCGTCAACGGCAACATCTACCGGCACACCAGCGGCTTCACCGGCCCGGACGGCCGCTTCATCGTCGTCGTGCTCACGCGCGAGCCGTCCGGCCGGGGTGGCGCGCACATCGAGCAGTCGATCACCGGCGCGGTGCGGGCGATGTTCCCCGAAGGCCTCGTTCCGCGGGTACAGGGGCACATCGGTGAGCGCTGGCACCGGCTCGGCGGCGCGTTCGGCCGGCTGGGGTACCCCATCAGCGACGAGATCCGGCTGCGCGCCGGAGCACTCAGCCTCTTCCAGGGCGGGAACATCTACTGGTCGCCCGGCACCGGCGCCCACGCCGTCTGGGGCGACATCCTGAAGGCCTACCACGCCCACGGGTGGGAGAACGGCCCGCTGGGCTACCCCACCAGCAGCGAGATCGCGCTGCGCGGTGGCGCCCTGAGCCTCTTCCAGAACGGCAACGTCTACTGGTCGCCGCGGACGGGCGCGCACGCGGTCAGGGGCAACACACTGAAGACCTACGGTGCCCTCGGGTGGGAGAACGGCCGGCTGGGTTATCCCATCAGCGACGAGATCCGGCTGCGCGGTGGCGCCCTGAGCCTCTTCCAGGGCGGCAACGTCTACTGGTCGCCGCAGACGGGCGCCCACGCGGTGTGGGGCGAGACCTTGAAGGTCTACCACGCCCACGGGTGGGAGAACGGCCCGCTGGGCTACCCCACCAGCAACGAGATCGCGCTGCGCGGCGGTGCCCTGACACTCTTCCAGGGCGGCAACGTCTACTCCTCGCCGCGGACGGGCGCGCACGCGGTCAGGGGAGACCTCCTGGCGATGTACAAGGCCCAGGGCTACGAGCTGGGCTCGCTCGGCTACCCGACCAGCGACGCCTACCGGGTCGACGGCGGCACCCGGATGGATTTCCAGGGCGGCCACCTGATCGCGCCTGACGCCCCGCAGGCCGCGGCCGCCGGCGCGATCGCCCCCGAGCCGACGCGCACGCCGACGGCTCCTCCCACGGGCGCGGCGGAGACGCTTCCGACGCCGCCGACCACCGCGCCGCCGGCGGACACTCCCGCTCCGACGCCGCTCGGCACCGCCGTTCCGAGCGCCGGGAACGAGGGCCAGGAGCCGTGAGGGCGCTGCGGCTGCTCGCCGCCGCGGGCCTCGTGCTCCTGGGTGCCACGAGCTGCACGGCCTCCGGCGACGGCGAGCCGGCGCCGGCGGTGGAGTCCGGGCCGCCGGCCCCGGACCTCGCCGGGCCGGAGGAGGCCGAGGTCCTGGCTGCGCTACCTGCCGGGCCGGCCAGCGGGACGGCGGTGCTCTCCTATTCGGGGCTCGGCGAGCTGCGTGAGCCGTTCACCGGCGACTGCACCCGGGACGGCGACACCACCCGGATCGAGGGCACCGCCGACACCGCCGAGATCTCGCTCGTGGTCTCACCCGACGGCGCCCGGCTCGACCTGGACGACCAGGGGGTCACCGCCTCCTCGGAGCTCAGCACCGGCCGCTACGAGGTCTCGGGCGGCCACCTGTCCCTCGCCGCGGACCTCAGCCAGGACGGCCAGGAGGCGGGCACCGCGGAGCTGGAGATCGACTGCGGCAGCTGAGCCGCTGCCCGCGGTTCTCCCGGACGGGCGACCCTGTCGTGCCTTCCTCGGCGCTCCTGGCTACTCTCCGTGCGGTCGACGGAGAAGGAGAATCCTGGTGCAGAAGGTCCTGATCGCCAACCGCGGTGAGATCGCGGTCCGCGTGGCACGCGCCTGCAAGGACGCGGGTCTGACCAGCGTGGCGGTCTACGCCGAGCCCGACCGCGACGCGCTGCACGTGCGCGCCGCCGACGAGGCGTTCGCCCTGGGCGGCACGACGCCGGGCGACTCCTACCTGGTCATCGAGAAGATCCTCGACGCAGCGTCGCAGTCCGGCGCCGACGCGATCCACCCCGGGTACGGCTTCCTCTCCGAGAACGCCGACTTCGCCCGCGCGGTGATCGACGCCGGCCTCACCTGGATCGGCCCCTCCCCCGAGGCGATCATCGCCTTGGGCGACAAGGTGCAGGCCCGGCACATCGCCACCAAGGCCGGCGCCCCGCTGGTCCCCGGCACGAAGGACCCCGTCGGCGGCGCCGACGAGGTCATCGCCTTCGCCGAGGAGCACGGCCTCCCGGTCGCCATCAAGGCGGCGTTCGGTGGCGGCGGCCGCGGCCTGAAGGTCGCCCGCACGATGGAGGAGATCCCCGAGCTGTTCGACTCCGCCGTGCGCGAGGCGGTCTCCGCCTTCGGCCGGGGCGAGTGCTTCGTCGAGCGGTTCCTGGACAAGCCGCGGCACGTCGAGGCCCAGGTGATCGCCGACCAGCACGGCAACGTGGTCGTGGTCGGCACCCGTGACTGCTCGCTGCAGCGGCGCAACCAGAAGCTCGTCGAGGAGGCCCCGGCGCCGTTCCTCACCGACGAGCAGCGCGAGCGCATCCACTCGTCGGCCAAGGCGATCTGCGCCGAGGCGGGCTACTACGGCGCCGGCACCGTCGAGTACCTCGTGGGCGCCGACGGATCGATCTCCTTCCTCGAGGTGAACACCCGCCTGCAGGTGGAGCACCCGGTCTCGGAGGAGACCTCGGGCATCGACCTGGTCCGCCAGCAGTTCCGCATCGCCGAGGGCCTCGAGCTGGAGATCACCGAGGACCCCACCCCGCGCGGCCACAGCATCGAGTTCCGCATCAACGCCGAGGACGCCGGCCGCAACTTCATGCCGGCCCCGGGCCCGGTGAACCGCCTGGAGATCCCGCAGGGCCCCGGCGTGCGCTGGGACTCCGGCGTCGAGACCGGCGGCGAGGTGGCCGGCGCGTTCGACTCGATGCTGGCCAAGCTCATCGTCACCGGCGCGACCCGCGAGGAGGCCCTGCAGCGGGCCGCCCGCGCGCTGGACGAGCTCGTCGTCGAGGGCATGCCGACGGTCATCCCGTTCCACCGCGCCGTCGTCCGCGACGAGGCCTTCACCAGCGAGCCGTTCACGGTGCACACCCGCTGGATCGAGACCGAGTGGGACAACCAGGTCCCGCCCTACGACGCCGCTCCGGCCGAGGCCGACGAGGAGGCGCCGCGGCAGACCGTCGTCGTCGAGGTGGGCGGCCGCCGGCTCGAGGTCTCGCTGCCCGCGGGCCTGGCCGCCGGCGGCGGCGGCGGAGCCGCCCCTGGCGCCGCTGCCAAGCCGCGCAAGCGTGGGAGCGGAAGCGGTGGATCCGCTGCCTCCGGCGACTCCCTGGCCTCCCCGATGCAGGGCACCATCGTCAAGGTGGCCGTCGAGGACGGCGCCACCGTCGCGGCCGGCGACCTGATCGTCGTCCTCGAGGCGATGAAGATGGAGCAGCCGATCACCGCGCACAAGGCCGGCACCGTCTCGGGCCTGTCCGCCGAGGTGGGCGCCGCGGTGACCAGCGGCGCCGTCATCTGCACCATCGCCGACGCCGAGTAGCCCGCCGACACGTCATCGAGGGCAGGGTCCCCGCTCGATCGAGCGGGAGCCCCGCCCTCGGTGCTGTTCGGGGACCGCTGTCAGCGGCGGGGAAGCGCGCGGCGCACCCGGTGCGCGACGAGCAGCAGGAGCGCGACTCCGCCCATCGCCGCGGCGGGAACGCCGAGGGGCATCCCGGCTGAGGTGGTCCGGACGGCGGACGGCTCGGCGTCGGTGAACAGGGGCGGCGGGGGAGCCAGGGGCGCGGACGCGGCCACCGGCGAGCCCGTGACGGCCACCGGGGCGTCGCCCGGGGACGTGGTCCCGGTGCCGCGCCCGGTCATGAGGTCGCCGGACGCGCCGGCGGGCGCAGCCGGCGCGGGGGCGTTCGCGACGGCGGGGGCCGTGGCGACCCGCAGCGTCGCGCCGGCCGGCGACATGCCGTCGACGACGACGGTGAACGCCCCGCCCGCCAGGGCGACCGGGCGGCCCAGCGGCAGTGCGACCTGCAGGTCGGCGGCGCCGAGCGTGCTCGGGGTGCCGTCCAGCAGCAGCGAGGTGTCGGGCAGGCCGCCCGCCCGGCGCACGAGGACGCCCTGGTCCAGGCCGTAGACGTTCGCCCCGGCACCGAGCCACGCGTCGCGGCGGGACGGCGCGCGGTACTCCAGCCAGTAGTCGGTGCCCGCACCGTCGGTCAGCCGCAGCGCACGGGTGCCCGAGCGCTCGCCGAGCGGCGCGAGGGTGACCGCGCCGCCGGCGCCGTCGACGGGCATGGCCTGCTGCGCGCTCGCGGGCAGCACACCCAGCCGGGCCGCCTGGACGACGTTGAGCGACCCCACCTGCGCCCAGGAGGCGCCCATGACGTCGTAGTAGTCGCGGTAGGCCTCGGTGCGGCAGCCGCCGGTCTCCACGCCCGCGTCGCACTGCTGGCCCGAGGAGTGCCCGAGGCCGAAGTTGTGGCCGAGCTCGTGGGCGATGACCGAGGGCAGGGCGTCCCGCACGTACACCAGTCCGCCGCTGCCCGGTCCCGTGCCGACCTGGGCGAGGGCGTAGCTGCAGCCGGCCAGCTCGCCCGGGGTGCTGCTGACGTAGACCAGGAGGTGCCGGCCGGGGCCCGCGGTGAAGCCGACCTTGCGGCCGACCTCGGTCCACATCGCGTTCGGGTCCGCGCACGTGGCGGTCGTGGTCGTCCAGTCGTGGGCGGCGGTGACGCCGACGGAGATCGCGCCGTCGCTCTGCTCGGCCCAGAAGTCGGCAACCGGGCCGTTGACCGCGGAGACGACGTCGCCGAGCCGCGTGGTGTCCCGGGTCGCGCCGCGCGGGGTGACGAGGGCGACGGTGACCTGGTTGGTCAGCCCGGCCGCCGGGCGCAGGACCGGGGCGGGCTCGGGCGTGCTGACGAGGGTGGTGGTGTGCACCGGGCGGACCGCCTCGTAGCCGTCGGCGGTGGCCTCGTCGTCCTTCTCGCCGCCGACCGCCACCTGCACGGTGGAGCCGGCCGGCACGCCGCCGAGGTCGGCGGTGTCCACCCGGACCGTCGTCCCGTCCGCGGTCCGCACCCAGCTCAGCGGGCCCTCGGCCTCGTGTCCGGCGTCGGCGTGCCGGTGCTGCGCCTCGGGCCAGGCCTGGAGCAGCTCGCCGACGACGACCGCACTGTCGGCCGCGGCCGCGACGGTCGTCGGCAGCAGCACCGAGGTGCCGGCGACGACGGCGAGCAGCCCGCCGAGGAGGAGGCGGGCGGAACGGGGACGGACGACGGTAGGCATCCACCTGTCCATCGGCGGTCTCGGCACCGGATGGCACCGGATGAAGCCGAACGGGAGAACCGTCCGTCACATCCGGCCCACCGGCCTCGAGGACCTCGGTCGCCCCGCGTTCAGCGCGCGAACCGGGTGGTCCTGCCCGTCCACGAGTCCCAGTAGAGGCGACCGCCCTGGAAGAGCTGCCCGCCGTCGCCCCGGATCCCGCCGGGCGGGGCGACCGGATAGCCCAGCGAACCCCGCTCCCACCCCTGGGCAGCCCAGGCGTCGTAGATGCCGCCGGGGATGACGAACTGGGCACCGGAGGCGCCGGACCAGTACATGGAGCCCCCCTGGAAACGCTGGAAGCAACCCCCGTCCCGCAATCCGCAGACCTCCGCGGACACGGGGTAGCCCAGCGTGCTGCGCTCCCAGCCCATCGACGCCCAGCTGTCCCGGATCGCGCCGCGCACGGGCTGCGCGCCCGATGCCGGCGACCAGTAGACGGACCCTCCCTGGAAGAGCTGGTAGCAGCCGCCGCCGGGCAGGACACACCGCTCACCGCTCGTCGGGTATCCCAGGAAGCCGCCCTCCCAGCCCTGTCCCGCCCAGACGCGGCCGATCGCCCCGCGCGACGCGTGCGACCCGGAGGCGGGCGACCAGTGCACGAGGCCACCCTGGAACTGCTGGAAGCAGCCACCCCGGGGCAGGCCGCACGAGGTGTCGCGGATCGGGTAGCCGAGCGACCCCAGCTCCCAGCCCTGCCGGCCCCACCCGTCGAGGACGACGTCGCGCACGACCCGCGCCCCGGTCGCGGCCGAACGGTGGACCGTTCCGCCCTCGAACTGCTGGAAGCAGCCGCCGTCCCGCAGGCCGCAGCGCTCGTTGCCGACCGGGTAGCCGAGCAGCCCGTTCTCGGCACCCACCGCCTTCCACTTCGTCCCGACCGCACCCGCCACCCGGAAGAGTCCGCCGTCGAGCGGACGGACCAGCGCGCCGTTCTCGAAGAACTGGACGCAGCCGAACTCGGCCACGGTGCAGTTCCCGTCGGTGACGGGGTACCCCAGCGGTCCGGTCGCGCCGCCGCCGGCGGCGTACTCCTGATAGGTGTGCCCCAGGGAGTAGCGGGCTCCGGTCGTCGCGGACCAGTGGACGGCGCCCTCGGCGTAGCGGCGGACGCACCCGCCCCGCGGCAGGTCGCACCGGTCCGCCTCCATCTGCCCGCCGAGCCGAGCGGGCTCCTCCATCGCGGCTACCGCCGCGTCGATGGCAGCCGTTCCCTGGAGGGTGCTGATCCGCACGTCGGCGTAGCCCGAGGCGACGGCGACGACCCGCACCGCGAGGTCACCGTCGGCCAGCGCGAGGGTCTGCCCCTCGGGCAGGCTGGTGCGCAGGTCGGCAGCCCAGCCGGCCGCGGCCGACGGGGTGCCGTCGAGCAGCAGGGACGTGTCGGCCCCGGGCTCGGCCAGGCGGAGCTGCACACCGGGCTGCAGGTTCTTCCGGTTGGCGGCCGTGCCCAGCCAGCTGTCACGGCCGGTGGCGGTGCGGTACTCCAGCCAGTACTCGTAGCCGAGGGAGTCGACCAGCCGCAGCCCCCGGACACCGCTCCGCCCGGACATGGGCGTCAACCGCACCGTGGCGCCGGGGTCGAAGGCCCGCGCCGTGCGCTGCTGCGCGGCGGGCAGCACACCGATGAGGTCGGCCTGGGCGACGTTCAGGGAGCCGACCTGCTCCCAGGAGACGCCCATGACGTCGTACCAGTCGAAGTAGGGCTCCACCATGCAGGTTCCGGAGTCGACCGCGGCGTCGCACTGCAGCAGCGAGGAGTGGCCCAGCCCGAAGTTGTGCCCCAGCTCGTGCGCGAGGATCGAGGTCGTCACGTGCCGCACGTAGAGCCGCCCGCCGGACTGCGGGCCCCAGCCGACCTCCGCCAGGCCGTCGGCGCATCCTGGCGCGTTCGAGGACAGGTAGAGCAGCAGGTGCCGGCCCGCCCCGCGCGTCCAGCCGACCGCGGCCGCGGCCTCGTTCCACAGGTCGTGGGGCCGGGAGCAGTCGGCCGTGGTGCTGATCCAGTTGTGCGCAGCCGCCACCCCGACCGTGATCCGGGAGCCGCTCTCGCCCGACCAGAAGCTCTTCACGGCGCCGTCGACCGCTGTGGTCACCTGGGCGGGGGTCCGGCTGTCGGCCGGAGCACCCCCCGGGCGCACGAGCACGACGGTCACCGCGTTCGTCGTCCCGACCGGCGCCGCCGCCGCGGTACCGGGGGCGGGGGCCGGGGCGGGGGCCTGCTCCACCACCGCGGCCTCGACCACCTCGCGGGCCTCGTCCAGCCCGTCCTCCCGGCTCGCGGAGTCCTCGACCTCCGCGCCGACCGTCACCTCCAGGGTGGCCCCCGGCTGTGCGTCCTCGATCTCCGCGAGGTCCGCTGTCGCGATCCGGACGGCATCGCCGGTCTCGGGCTCGATCCAGCTCAGCAGCCCGTCGTCGGCGCGGTGCTCGGCCTCGTCCTCGTCCAGGTACTCCGGCCAGGCCTGGACCAGCTCCCCGACGACGGTCGCCCCGTCCGGCACCTCCTCGGCGAGCGCCGGAGCCGCCGGCACCGCCAGCAGCGACAGGGCGACGGCTGCCGCGACGGCGAGGGAGCACAGCACTCCCGACCGGGGGACGAAGCGCACTCGGGTGCTCCTTCGACGAGGGGACGGATGTCCCCCTCCCCATCGGCGCCCCGACGCCCCGTCGGTACCGCCGGCAGGCGATACCTGTCAGGCGAGGTCGTCGGCGCCCATCAGCCGGCGGCCGGCCTCGGTGATCGAGCCCGACAGCGACGGGTAGATCGCGAAGGTCTGCGCCAGGTCCGCCACCGTCAGCCCCTTGGTGACGGCGAGGGCGATCGGGAGCACCAGCTCCGAGGCGCCCGGCGAGACGACGACGCCGCCGACGATGACGCCGGTCGAGCGGCGGGCGAACAGCTTCACGAAGCCGGCCCGCAGGTCGCTCATCTTGGCGCGGGCGTTGGTGGCCAGCGGCAGCCGCACCACCTCGACGTCGGCGTCGTCGGCCAGCGACTTCTCCTGGACGCCGACGGTGGCGATCTCCGGGTGGGTGAAGACGTTCGCCGCGACGGTCTTGAGCTTGATCGGGGCCACGGCCTCACCGAGGGCGTGCCACATCGCGATCCGCCCCTGCATGGCCGCCACCGACGCCAGCTGGAAGACGCCGGTGACGTCGCCCGCGGCGTAGATGCCCGGCACGGAGGTGCGCGAGACCCGGTCGACCACGATGTGGCCGGCCTCGGTCACCTGGATGCCGTGCGACTCGAGGTTCAGCCCGGAGGTGTTCGGCACGGTGCCCACCGTCATCAGCGCGTGCGAGCCCTCGACCGTGCGCCCGCCGGTGAGCTCGACGACGACGCCCTTCTCGGTGCGCCGGACGGCGGCGGCCCGACCGCGCTCGAGGCGACCGCCGCGGGACTGGAAGACCTCCTCCAGCACCTCGGCCGCGTCGGAGTCCTCGCCGGGGAGCACCCGGTCGCGGGAGGAGACGAGGGTGACCGGGACGCCGGCCTCGAGGTATCCGGAGGCGAACTCCGCGCCGGTGACGCCGGAGCCCACGACGACGAGGTGCTCGGGCATCTCGTCGAGGTCGTAGACGTCGCGCCAGTCGAGGATCCGCTCGTGGTCGGGCTCGGCGCCGGCGAGCACGCGCGGGTCCGCACCCGTGGCGAGGAGGACGACGTCGCCCTCGATCTCGTCGATCACCGCACCCGACGCGTCGAGGATCTCCACCTCGTGCGCGGCCAGGCCCGGGACGTCGTCGGCGAGCCGCGCCTGGCCGCGGACGATCGCCACGCCCTCGGACTCGAGGCGGGTGTGGATGTCGGCCGACTGGGCGAGCGAGAGGCTCTTCACCCGCTGGTTGGCGGCGGCGAGGTCGAGGCTGGCCGTCGCGAACTCCGCGCCGTGCACGCCGAGGACCGAGGAGTCCCGGACCGCCGTCATCGCGCCGGCGGCGGCAATGAGGGCCTTGGAGGGCACGCAGTCGGTGAGCACGCTGGCGCCGCCGATCCCGTCGCGCTCGACCACGGTGACCTGCGCGCCGAGCTGCGCGGCCACCAGGGCGGCCTCGTAGCCGGCCGGTCCACCACCGATGATGACGATGCGGGTCATGGGGTCCATCTTTCGTCGCCGAGCCGTGTGTCGGGGTCCATTGTCCCCGGTGCCGACGCCGTTCCGTGGAACCGCCCTGCCCGGGCACGCCCCGGCCCTGGTTAGTCTCGCCTCCCATGGCCTCCTACGCCGCCTACGGGTCGAACATGGACCCGGCGCAGATGCTGCGCCGCTGCCCCTCCTCCCCGCACACCGGGACCGGATGGATCCACGGGTGGCGGCTGACCTTCGGCGGCGAGGAACTGGGCTGGGAGGGCGCGCTGGCGACGCTGGTCCCGGCCGAGGAGTCGGACGCCGTCTTCGTCGCGCTGTACGACCTGACCGAGGCCGACGAGCGCGCCCTGGACGCGTGGGAGGGCGCCGACTCCGGGCTCTACCGGCGGGTGCACCTGCGGGCGCACACCCTCGGCGGCGACGTCGTCGCCTACGTCTACGTGCTCGACGCCTTCGAGGGCGGCCTGCCCTCGGCCCGGCATCTCGGCGCGATCGCCGACGGCGCGGAGGCGGCCGGCGCGCCGGACGACTACGTGCGGGAACTGCGCGGGAGGGAGTGCCGCTCCGCCGGTCCGTGACCGGTGGGGCGCCCGAGGGCTTGAGCCCTCGCCGGGGATCCGGGCCTGTCAGTATGGAGCCGCAGCGCGGCCGGCCGGACGGCCGGGCCCCTCGAACGCGAAGGACGGGCGTGTACTCACTGATCCTGCTCAACGGCGGCAGCGGACGCCGGATGGGCGCACCGCAGCCGAAGCAGTTCATCAAGGTGAACGGACTGCCCATCCTGGTGTACTCCCTGGTCGCGGCCGACGCCGTGCCGGAGATCGACCAGATCGTGCTGAACTACCCCGAGGGCTGGCGGGACGAGGTCGAGGGCATCGTGCGCGACTACGCCATCAAGACCCCGGTCGAGTACGTGGCGGCCGGCGGCACCCGGCAGGACTCGGTGGCGGCGGCACTGGCGCTGTGCACCAACGACGCCGTCGTGCTGCACGAGGCGGCCCGCCCCTTGGTGCGCACCGCCGACTTCGCCCGGCTGATCGGCTCGCCGGAGCGCAACGTCAGTTACATGATCCCGATCCCGTTCACCGTGGCGCCGGTGGACCCGTCGTCGCGCGCGGTCACCGGCTACCTGGAGCGGGAGCGGCTGCGCAACGTGCAGCTGCCGCAGAAGTTCGACCTCGCCGACCTGCGCCAGGCCCACGCGTTCGCCGCCGGTCAGGAGACGGTCTACACCGAGGACGCCACGCTGATGGCAGCCGCCGGGCTGCCGGTGCACTACATCGACGGCCAGGACACCAACATCAAGGTGACCACCCCGACCGACATCCACCTCGCGGTGTCCCTGCTGCACGGGGAGACCGACGATGAGTGACGGGCGCACGGTCCTGATCACCGGTGCCTCCAAGGGCATCGGCCTGGAGACCGCCAAGCGGTTCGCCGCCCGGGACGACGTCACCCAGCTGGTGCTCGTGGCCCGCAGCTCCTCGGCCTTCGACGACGCCGTCACCGCGGTCGCGGCGGTCAATCCGTCCGTGACGGTCTCCGCGCACGCCTACGACCTCGGCGACCGGGCCGGGCTGCCGGCGCTGGTGCGCGAGATGCACGCGGCGCACGGCAACGTCGACGTCCTGGTGAACAACGCCGGCTACACGAATCCGCAGCCGATCCACCAGATCCGCTTCGAGGAGTTCGAGCGGACCATGGCGGTTAACCTCTACGCGCCGTTCACCCTGGTCCAGGAGCTGCTCCACCTGGGCAATCGGTTCGAGGTCGTGGTGAACGTGGCCTCGACGGCGGGCATCCAGGGCCGCTCGGGCTGGCTCACCTATTCGGCGTCCAAGGCCGCGGTGATCAACATGAGCGAGGTCATGCGGGAGGAGCTGGCGATCTACGGCACCCGCGTCGTCTGCATCTCCCCCGGCCGCACCGCCACCGACCTGCGTCGCACGCTCGCGCCCGACGAGGACCCGTCGACGATCATGCAGCCGCAGCACGTGGCCTCGGTGATCGAGATGCTGAGCACCGACGTCGGCCGGTTCGTGGACAGCACCAACCTCGTCGTCCGCCAGTAGGGCCCGGCGACGGGTCCCGCGCTCAGCGAGCGCGGGAGGCGTCCACCAGCTCGCCGGTCCGGCCGGCCGGCCCCGCCGACAGCCCCGACGAGGGCAGCGGCGGGAGCCGCCGGCCCCGGTCCACACCGTGGTGGAGCGTGCCGGTGTGGCGGTCGAAGGTCTCCGGTCGGGAGACCGCCGGCTGTGTGCGCGCCAGGGCGCCGCTCAGATCGCGTTCCACGGCGCGGCGCAGCCGAGTGCCCAGCGGCCGCTCGACGTAGCGGTGCACCAGGTACGCCAGGGCCAGCATCAGGGCGATGACGACGGCCACGGCCACGTAGGCCGGCAGCACCGGGCCCAGCCGGTTGAGCAGGACCCAGCCGCTGACCTGGTGGATGACGTACAGCGGGTAGGTCAGCGCGCCCAGCACCGTCAGCCAGCGCCAGTCCACTCGGCTGACCGGCGTGAGGGTCGCGACCACCAGGGCGGCGATGCACAGGGTGAGCAGCACCGCGAGCGCCCGGAAGGACACCGGCACGCCGGCGACCCGCTCGGACCACGGGATGTAGTGCACCGAGCACACCCACAGGGCGATGCAGTAGTTGAGGCCGAGCAGCAGGCCGATGCCGGCGCTCCAGCCCTCGCGGTACACGAGGTAGATCAGGATCCCGATGCAGAAGAACGGCGCGTACTTGGGCACGAGGAGCTCCGACAGCAGGACGGAGTCCGTGCGCGCGGCCAGCGCACCGGCCACCGGCCAGACCAGGCACAGGGCGAGCATCCGCTCGCGGGTGATCCCGATCAGGGCCATCCCGAGCAGCAGCAGGTAGAACTTCAGCTCCACCCAGAGCGTCCAGAAGGCGCCGTCGAGGTGCTCGACGCCGAAGGCCGTCTGGAACATCGTGAGGTTCAGGGCGGCGCCGGCCGGGCCGACGGCGTCCCACTCCGCGCCGAGGAGATCCTGGTTGGTGACCAGCACCAGCCCGGTGAACACCACGGCGAACCAGTAGGCGGGATACAGCCGTCCGACGCGGGAGCCGAGGAACGAGGGCACCGACCGGCCCCAGGTGCTCATCAGGATCACGAACCCGCTGATCATGAAGAACAGGTAGGGGCCAAAGCCGCCGTAGACGGTGAAGCGGCTGAGGAACGGGAAGACCTCGCGGACGCTCTCGCCCCACGCCACGCTGTCGCGGCCGGTGTAGTGGAAGAACACCACGGCGAGCGCCGCAACGAAGCGCAGGCTGTCGACGACGCGAAGTCGTCCGTGCATCCCCTGCTCGCGGTGTGCGACCACGCGTCTCCCTCGATCGAATTCGAGTGCGACGTTATCGGCGTGGCGACGACGCATCGTGACGGATTCGTCCGACACGGAGGCCCCCGGGGGCGCTGCGTCCGGCGTGAACGATGGGACGGGTGGGACCGGGCCGGATGGGTCAGGCGGGGCCGGCGTCCGGGGCCGCCCGAAAGGTCTCCAGGATGTCCCGCGCCGCGAGCGCGGGGGTGAGCTCGCCGGCCAGCACCCGCTTCTCCAGGTCGGGCACCGCGGCCCGGACGCCGGGGTGCGCACGCAGCGAGTGCTCCAGGCCGTCGCGCACCAGCTGCCAGGTCCACCGCACCTGCTGGGTGCGGCGGCGTTCGTCGAAGCTGCCGTCGAGCTTGGCCCGCTCCTGGTGCTCGACCAGCTTGGCCCAGACCTCGTCGAGCCCCTCGCCGCTGAGCCCGGCGCAGGTGAGCACCGGCACCTCCCAGGGCTCGCCGCGGCCGCGCAGCATCCGGATCGCCGAGGAGAGCTCGCGGGCCGCCTTGCGGGCGTCGGCGGCGGCCGGCCCGTCGGCCTTGTTCACGGCGATGACGTCGGCGATCTCGAGGATGCCGCGCTTGATCCCCTGCAGCTGGTCGCCGGTGCGCGCGATGGTCAGGAACAGGAACGAGTCGACCATCTCGGCGACGGTGATCTCCGACTGCCCGACGCCGACGGTCTCCACCAGCACGACGTCGTGGCCCGCCGCCTCGACGACCACCATCGACTCGCGCGTCGCCTGCGCGACCCCGCCGAGGGTGCCCGACGTCGGCGAGGGCCGGATGAACGCGTTCGGATCCACGGCGAGCCGGGCCATGCGGGTCTTGTCGCCGAGGATCGAGCCGCCCGACCGGGCCGACGACGGGTCGACGGCGAGCACCGCGACCTTCGAGCCGGCCGCCGTCAGGTCCACGCCGAGCTGGTCGATGAAGGTGGACTTGCCCACGCCGGGCACGCCGCTGATGCCGATGCGGCGCGCTCCCCCGGCGTGCGGCAGCAGCTCGACCAGCAGCTCCTGCGCCCGCTCGCGGTGGTCGGCCCGCCGGGACTCCACCAGCGTGATGGCGCGCGCCATCACCCGGCGGTCCCCGGCGAGCACGCCCTCGACCAGCGCCGGGACGTCGACGTCCCTCGGCATCAGTGACCCAGGCGCTGCGACAGCGTGCTGAGCAGCTCCTGCGCCGCCTCGGCGATGACCGTGCCGGGCGGGAAGACCGCGGCGGCCCCCATCTCCTTGAGCGTCGGGACGTCGTCGGGCGGGATGACGCCGCCGACGACGATCAGCACGTCCTCGGCGCCGAGCTCGGCCAGCGCGTCCTTGAGCGCCGGCACCAGCGTGAGGTGGCCCGCGGCCAGCGACGAGACGCCGACGACGTGCACGTCGGCCTCCACCGCCTGCCGGGCGACCTCGTCCGGGGTCTGGAACAGCGGGCCCACGTCGACGTCGAAGCCGAGGTCGGCGAAGGCGGTGGCGATGACCTTCTGCCCGCGGTCGTGCCCGTCCTGGCCCATCTTCGCGACGAGGATGCGCGGCCGGCGGCCCTCGGCCTCGGCGAACTCCTCGGCCTGACGGCGCGTCTCCTCCATCGGCCCGGAATCTCCTGCCTCGTCGCGGTAGACGCCGGAGATGGTGCGGACCTGGCCGGCGTGCCGGCCGTAGACCGCCTCCAGCGCGTCGGAGATCTCCCCGACCGTGGCCTTCGCCCGCGCGGCGTCGACGGCGAGCTTCAGCAGGTTGGAGTCGAGGTCATTGCCGCGGGTGCCCTCGGCGGCGGCGCGGGCGGCGTCGGTGAGCCGGGCCAGCGTCTCCTCCACGGCCTTGCCGTCGCGCTCGGACCGCAACTGCTCCAGCTTGGCCTTCTGCTGGGCGAGCACGTCCTTGTTGTCGACCTTGAGGACCTCGATCGTCTCGTCGGCGTCGACGCGGTACTTGTTCACGCCGATGACCGGCTGGCGGCCGGAGTCGATGCGGGCCTGGGTGCGGGCCGCGGCCTCCTCGATGCGCAGCTTCGGGATGCCGTCGTCGATCGCCTGGGCCATGCCGCCGTGCTCGGCGACCTCCTGGATGTGCGCCCAGGCGCGGCGGGCGAGGTCGTAGGTCAGCTTCTCGACGTAGGCCGAGCCGCCCCACGGGTCGACGACGCGGGTGGTGCCCGACTCCTGCTGCAGCATCAGCTGGGTGTTGCGGGCGATGCGGGCCGAGAAGTCGGTGGGCAGCGCGAGCGCCTCGTCGAGGGCGTTGGTGTGCAGCGACTGGGTGTGCCCCTGGGTCGCGGCCATCGCCTCCAGGCAGGTGCGGACGACGTTGTTGTAGACGTCCTGCGCGGTCAGCGACCAGCCCGAGGTCTGCGAGTGGGTGCGCAGCGACAGCGACTTCGGGTTCGTCGCCCCGGCCTCCTTCACGAGCTTCGCCCACAGCAGGCGCCCGGCCCGCAGCTTGGCGACCTCCATGAAGAAGTTCATGCCGATGGCCCAGAAGAACGACAGGCGCGGGGCGAAGGTGTCGACGTCCATCCCGGCGGCCTGGCCGGCCTTCAGGTACTCGACGCCGTCGGCCAGCGTGTAGGCCAGCTCCAGATCGGCCGTCGCCCCGGCCTCCTGGATGTGGTACCCGGAGATCGAGATGGAGTTGAACTTCGGCATCTTCTGCGAGGTGAAGCTGAAGATGTCGCTGATGATCTGCATCGAGGGCTTGGGCGGATAGATGTAGGTGTTCCGCACCATGAACTCTTTGAGGATGTCGTTCTGGATGGTGCCGGTCAGCTGCTCCGGCTCCACCCCCTGCTCCTCGGCCGCGACGATGTAGAGCGCCAGCACCGGGAGCACCGCGCCGTTCATCGTCATCGAGACCGACATCTTGTCCAGCGGGATGCCGTCGAAGAGCTGCCGCATGTCCAGGATCGAGTCGATCGCGACACCGGCCATGCCGACGTCGCCGGGCACGCGCGGGTGGTCGGAGTCGTAGCCGCGGTGGGTGGGCAGGTCGAAGGCGATCGACAGACCCTTCTGGCCGGCGGCGAGGTTGCGCCGGTAGAACGCGTTGGACTCCGCCGCGGTGGAGAAGCCCGCGTACTGGCGGACGGTCCACGGCTGGGTCGTGTACATCGTCGGGTAGGGGCCGCGCAGGAACGGCGGCAGCCCGGGCAGCGTCTCCAGGAAGTCCAGGTCCGCGAGGTCGGCCGGGGTGTAGAGCGGCGGGACGGTGATGCCCTCGGGGGTCTCCCAGGCCGCCTCCTCCACGCCGCGCCCGGTCGTCTCCTTGAACGCCTTGGCCCAGTCGTCGGCCGAGACCTCCGCTGCCGGACGGCCCAGCTCGACGTCGCCGAAGTCGGGGATCGCGCTCATGCCTTCACTCCCAGCTGCTCGTGCACCGTCCGGAGCGCCGCGAGGGCGTCGCACCCGGCGTAGACGTACCCGTCGACCCCGTCGACGGCGAGGTCGGGCTTGCCGGCCAGCCACACCTGCGTGGCCCCGGCGGCCTTCAGCTCCGCGACCAGGGCCGCGGCGTCGGAGGCGTAGTCCTTGTCGGTGCCGCAGATGCAGGCGACCGTCGTCCCGGCCTCGGCGAGACCGGACGCCCCGTCGCCGGACGGCGTCGCGAGCCCGCCGGCCTGGAAGAGGTTGCCGGCGAAGGTGGCGCGGGCGGTGTGCTTGGCGATCGGGCCGAGAGTGGCCAGGTAGACCGTCGCCCGCCCACCCGCCCGCTCCCCCGCCGCGTCGGCGGCGTCGCGCAGCGCCTCGAACTCCTGCGCGGCGCGCACCCGCGGCAGCCCGCCGGTCGGGTGCAGGTCGGCCGCCGGCTGCCGCTCGGGCAGCTTCTCGGTGAGGTTCGGGAACTCGCTGACGCCGGTGATCGCCTCGGCGCGGGTGGCCAGCCGCTCCGCCCGGGCGTCCCACGCCTGTGCGATCCGGTCCTTCACCAGACCGGAGGCGAGCGCGGCGGAGAGCCCGCCGGCCCGCTCGATCTCGGTGAACCAGTCCCACGCGGCGCGGGCGAGCTCGTCGGTCAGCGACTCGACGTACCAGGAGCCACCCGCGGGGTCGAGCACGCGGCCCAGGTGCCCCTCCTCCACCAAGAGGCTCTGGGTGTTCCGCGCGATCCGCCGGGAGAAGGAGTCGGGCAGGCCGAGGGCGGCGTCGAACGGCTGGACGGTGACGGCGTCGGCACCACCCACGCCCGCGGCGAAGCAGGCCACGGTGGTGCGCAGCATGTTGACCCACGGGTCGCGCTTCGTCGTCATCACCGAGCTGGTGACGGCGTGCTGGCGCTGGCCGCGCACCTCCGCCGAGACCCCGCTGACCTCGCCGACCCGGTCCCAGAGCCGTCGGGCGGCGCGGAGCGCGGCGATCGTCGTGAACTGGTCGGCAGTGGCCGAGTAGCGGAACTCCAGCTGCGCGGCGGCCTCGTCGACCGAGAGCCCAGCCTCGGTCAGTGCCCGCAGGTAGGCGACGCCCGCGGCGAGCGAGCAGCCGAGCTCCTCGACCACGGAGGCGCCCGCGTCGGCGAAGACCGTGCCGTCGACGACGACGGTGCGGAGTCCCGCATGCGCACCCGCGCGGCGGGCGACGTCGGCGAGCCCGGAGAGGTCCTGCTGCTCACCGGAGGCCGCCTCGACGCGGAGCGGGTCCAGGCCCAGCGAGCTGCCGGGCGCGAGGTCGGTGCGACCCTCGACCAGGGAGAGGAACGCCTCCGCCGCCGCGAACCCGCCTGAGACGCTCACCGGCGCCAGGTCCAGGTAGACGTCGGCGAGCACGTCGCCGAGCGAGTCGACGGGGATCGCGCCCTCGCCGAGGACCAGCCAGAGCGAGGTGACGCCGTTCTCCAGGTCGGCCGCGATGGCCTCCCTGGTGGCTGCGACGTCGGGGTTGGCGTGCCGCTGGCGGATGTCCCAGCCGCCGGACGCGCCGCCGTCGGCGCCACCGGCCGCAGCCACCTCGGCCGAACCGGCCGGGCCGCCGCCGGGACGGGCGCCGCGCACGAAGGGCGGCAGCCCGGGGACGCCGACGCCGGTCGGCAGGCCTGCGGCGTCCTCGGCGGTGTAGAGCGGGGCCACCGTCACGCCCGGGGCGACCGGGCGGCGCAGCGCCTCCTCGACGGCGTCGGGCAGGTCCTCGCGGCCGGCCTTGCGCAGCACGACGGCGACCAGGTCACGCCACTGGTCGCGGGTGACCGCGTCGAACTCACCGGCGAGCGCGAGGTCCTCGGGGACCGCGTGCTCGGCCGGCACCTCGGCGTCCGCCGCCGCTGGGCCCTGGCCGCTCGTCTGGTCGGTCGTGCTCATCCTCGGTGCGTCTCCTCGCCGGTCGGTCGGGCAGAAGTGTCCCCAGGCGCGGGTCGGCGCGTGCGAGGGGGTGCCGGGGAGCCCGCGGTCGCCGACTCGGCGTCCGCCTCCAGGGCCAGCAGCGCGGTGCGCGCGAGCAACCGGACGCCGACGCCGATCGCGCGCTCGTCGACGTCGAAGGTGCCGCGGTGCAGGTCCAGCGGAGCACCGCCGCCGTGCGTGCCCAGCCGGGCCAGGGCGATGGGCATGAGGTCGGCGAACCAGCCGAAGTCCTCGCCGCCCATGCTCTGCTGGGAGAGCACGAGGTTGTCGGCGCCGACGGAGGAGAGCACCGCCGAGCGGAGCAGGGCCACCGACCGCGGGTCGTTCACCACCGGCGGCACGCCGCGGATGTAGTCGACGCCCACCTCGGCGCCGGTGGTGCCGGCGACCCGCTCCACCAGCGAGGTCAGCAGCTCCTCGGCGCCCTTCCAGGCGTCCCGGTCGAGCACCCGGACGGTGCCGCGCAGGGTGCCGCGCTGCGGGATCGCGTTGGCGGCGACACCGGCGTTGACCGCGCCCCAGACCAGGCTCATCCCCGAACGCGGGTCGACCTGCCGCGACAGCAGGCCCGGCAGGTCGGTGATCAGCCGGCCGAGCGCGTCGACCAGGTCCACGGTCATCTGCGGGCGGGCCGTGTGCCCGCCCGGGCCGGTGAGCGTGACGTCGATCCGGTCGCAGGCCGCGGTGATCGGGCCGGTGCGCAGCCCGACCTTTCCGACCGGCACGGCCGGGTCGCAGTGCACCGCGAACGCGCGGGAGGCGCCGTCGAGGACGCCGGAGGCGACCACCTCGGTGGCGCCGCCGGGAACCGTCTCCTCCGCCGGCTGGAAGACGAACCGCACCCGGCCGGGCAGCCCGTCCAGGCCGGCCAGCGCGAGGGCGACCCCCAGCGCGACGGTGGTGTGGACGTCGTGGCCGCAGGCGTGGCACATGCCCTCGCGGGTGGAGGCGTACGGCACGTCCTTGAGATCGGCCAGGGGCAGCGCGTCGATGTCGGCGCGGAGCACCACGACCGGCTCCCCACTGCCCACCTCGCAGACCAGGCCCGTGCCGGTGGGCAGCCGGCGGGGCTTGAGCCCCGCGCCGCGCAGCCGCTGCTCCAGGAAGGCCGTCGTCTCGAACTCGGCGAAAGCCAGCTCGGGGTGGGCGTGCAGGTGCCGGCGGACCGACACCAGTTCCTGGCGGTGGGCAGTGGCCCACTCGTCGACCTGTGCCGACAGCTTCTCCACGACGGGGGTCATGCGGCATGCCCACCCGCGGCCGGGCTCGAGGCGGGCAGGCCGTCCCGCAGCTCGGCGAGCAGGCTGTCGACGACGGGCGCGAGCTCGCCGCCGTGCTGCTGCGCGACGGCGCGCTGGCGCTGGTAGGAGGCGCCGACCTCGAGGATGCGCAGCACGTCGCGCAGCTCGGTCTCGCACTCCAGTCGCTTTGCGGTGGGCATGAGCTCCTCGACCAGGTCGGTGAGCGCCTCCCGCACGGGCTGCAGCGTGCCGTTGTCGTCGACGACGATCCGGGCGTCGAGGCCGTAGCGGACCGCACGCCACTTGTTCTCCCGCACCACCCACTCCGTCGGCGTGGGCAGCGTGTAGCCGCGGTCGAGCTGGGTGTCGAACTGATCGACCAGGCACTGGGTCAGCGCGGCGACCGCGCCGATCTCGTCGAGAGTCGGCAGCCCGTCGCACACCCGGAGCTCCACGGTGCCGAAGTCCGGGTGCGGACGGACGTCCCACCACACCTCGCGGACGCTCTCGATCGCCCCGGCCCGGATGAGGGTCTCCATGTAGTCCTCGAACGCCGCCCAGTCGGCGAGCTGGTGCGGCAGCCCGCCGGTCGGCATGGCCTCGAACACCTTGGTGCGCGCGGACGCGAGCCCGGTGTCGCAGCCGGACCAGAACGGTGAGGACGCCGACAGCGCCAGGAAGTACGGCAGGTACTGGGTGAGCGCGTTGACGATCGGGATCGCCTTCTCCGGCGACCGGACGCCGACGTGCACGTGCACCCCGAAGATCTGCAGTCGGCGAGCCGGCCACTGCATCCGCTCGACGAGCTGGTGGTAGCGCTCCTTCGGGGAGATCTCCTGGGAGTCCCACCGGGTGAACGGGTGGCTGCCGGCGCACATCACGCCGCGCCCGTGGCGCTCCGCGGAGGCGACCACCTCGGCCAGCGTGCCGGCGAGGTCGGCCTTGGCCTCCGCGACGGTGCCGCAGATCCCGGTGATGATCTCGATGGTCGACTGCAGCAGCTCGTGCTTGGCCTTGGGGTGCTCCTCGGCGCCCTCGGGGCGGAGCTCCTCGAGGATCTCCACCGCACCGGACGCCAGCTCGCGGGTCTCCGGGTCGATGAGCTGCAGCTCCCACTCCACGCCGAGGCTGGCACGCTCCGAGCTACGGAAGGGGATTTCCACGCCGCGGAGTCTAGGTTCGAAAGCCCGCCCCCACCGCCTGAGAGCGGGGTCGGCGAGCATGATCACCCGGCCGATGGACGGGCCCTTCCGCGATGCGTGATGCGGTCGCTGCGCTAGCGTCCGTGCGTGAGCCAGCGATACTCGAACGATCCGCACGACCTCGCCGCCCGGGCCGCAGGGGACCTCACCACCGCTCTCGACGGGCCGCACGACGTCGCGGTGGTCATGGGCTCCGGCTGGGCCCCGGCCGCGGACGCCTTCGGCGCCGCGCGGTCGTCGGTGTTCGTCGGCGACCTCCCCGGTTTCGCCGCCCCGACCGCCGTCGGGCACGGCGGCGAGGTGCGGTCGGTCCGCGTCGGCGACCGGAAGGTGCTGCTCTTCCTCGGGCGCACGCACCTCTACGAGGGCCGCGGCGTCGAGCCGGTCGTGCACGGGGTGCGCACCGCCGCCGCCGCGGGCGTGCGGACGGTGCTGCTCACCAACGCCGCCGGCGGACTCGCTCCCGATCACCGCGTCGGGCAGCCGGTCATCATCAGCGATCACCTCAACCTGACCGCCCGCTCCCCGCTGGTCGGCGCGGAATTCGTGGACCTGACCGACCTGTACTCCTCGCGACTCCGCACGCTGGCCCGCGAGCTCGACCCGTCACTGGCCGAGGGCGTCTACGCCCAGCTGCCCGGGCCGCACTACGAGACGCCTGCCGAGATCCGGATGCTGCGCACGATGGGCGCCGACCTGGTGGGCATGTCCACCGGGCTCGAGGCGATCGCCGCCCGTGCCGCCGGGCTCGAGGTGTTCGGCCTGTCGATGGTCACCAACGCCGCGGCCGGCATCACCGGCGAGGTGCTGAACCACGCGGAGGTGCTGGCGGCCGGCAAGGCCGCTGCCGGGCGGCTGGGCGAGTTCCTGGTCGAGATGATCGGTCGGCTCCCGTGAGCGGCCTGGTCCTCCTGACCGGCGCGGCCGGGCGGATCGGCACGGTCCTGCGCGGCGGACTGCCCGAGCGCGGCTGGGCGCTGCGCTCCCTGGACGTCGTCCCGATTCCCGACGTCCGGCCCGGCGAGGAGCAGCTCGTCGCCGACGCCGCCGATCTCGCCGCGATGACCGATGCCGCGCAGGGCGCGTCCGCGATCGTGCACATGGCCGGCATCTCGGGTGAGTCCACTTGGCCGGCGATCCGGGACACGAACATCCAGTCCACGTTCGCCGCGCTGGAGGCAGCCCGGCTGGCCGGCGTCCCGCGCGTGGTGCTGGCCAGCAGCAACCACGCCAGCGGCTACACCGAGCGTCCCGCCGACGGGAGCCTGCTGCGCGAGGCCGACGCCCCGCCGCGGCCGGACACCTACTACGGCGTCTCCAAGGTCACGATGGAGGCGCTGGGCTCGCTCTACGTCGAGCGGTACGGCCTCGACGTCGTCTGCCTGCGCATCGGCAGCGCGTTCCCCGAGCCGACCACGACCCGGCAGCTGTCCACCTGGCTCTCCCCCGCCGACCAGATCTCGCTCGTGGACGCCGCGCTCAGCGCGCCGGCGCCAGGTTTCCGCGTCGTCTGGGGCGTCTCGGACAACACCCGGCGCTGGTGGGACCTCACCGCCGCGCAGGAGCTGGGCTACGAGTCGGTCGACGACGCCGAGGCATATGCCGAGGCGCTCGTCGCCGAGCACGGCGAGCCCGACCTCTCCGATCCGGTGCACGGCCGGGTCGGTGGCGAGTACACGACCGCCGACTTCGACGCGGAGAACTTCCCGGCATGACGCACGACCTGCTCGACACGGCCCGCGCCTGGGCCGAGGCCGACCCGAACGACGGCGACCGGGCCGAGATCCTCGCCCTGGTGGACGCCGGGAACACCGAGGAGCTCGGCCGCCGGTTCGCCGGCCCCCTGACCTTCGGGACGGCGGGGCTGCGCGGGCCGCTGCGCGCCGGGCCTGCCGGGATGAACGCCGCGGTGGTGCTGCGCGCCGCCGCCGGGGTCGGCCGGTACCTGCAGGACACCGGGCTCGCCGGCGGGACCGTCGTCATCGGCTTCGACGCCCGGCGACGGTCCGACGAGTTCGCGCAGCTCTCGGCGCAGGTGTTCTCCGGGCTCGGCTTCACCGTGCAGCTGATGCCGCGACCGCTGCCGACGCCGGTGCTGGCCTTCGCCGTCCGGCACCTCGGGGCGGTGGCCGGCGTGATGGTGACCGCCAGCCACAACCCGCCCGACGACAACGGCTACAAGCTGTACCTGGAGCAGGGCGCCCAGCTGGTGCCCCCGGCCGACGCGGCGATCGAGGCCGCGATCGCCGCCGTCGGGCCGGCGCGCGAGATCCCCCTGACCGGCGGGCACGGGATCCTCGGGGACGACGTCCTCACCGAGTACGTCGCCGCCGTGGTGCGCGAGCTCGACCCCGGGCAGGTGCCGGCAGACGACCGCGCCGCGCTGCGGGTCGCCTATACCGCCATGCACGGCGTGGGCGCCTCGACGACCCGGCTGGTGTTCGCCGCCGCCGGGTTCGCCGAGCCGGCCGGCGTCCCCGAGCAGGACGTGCCGGACCCGGCGTTCCCGACCGTCTCCTTCCCGAATCCGGAGGAGCCGGGCGCCGTCGACCTGCTGACCGCGCTCGCCGCGCGGGTCGGTGCCGACGTCGCGATCGCGCAGGACCCGGACGCCGACCGCTGCTCGGTGGTCGTCGGAGGGCGCCAGCTGACCGGCGACGAGGTCGGCGCCCTGCTGGCCGACTGGCTGCTCCGGCGCGGAGTGCGCGGCACCTACGCGTCGTCGCTGGTGAGTGGCTCGCTGATGCACGCGATCGCGGAGACCCACGGCGTGCCGTCGGAGGAGACGCCGACGGGCTTCAAGTGGATCATGCGGGCCGGCTCGGATCAGGCGCCGCTGGTGTACGGCTACGAGGAGGCGCTGGGCTACTCCGTGGCGCCGTCGGTCGTGCGCGACAAGGACGGCATCTCCGCGGCACTCGCCGTCGCGCTTCTGGCGGCAGAGCTCAAGGCCGGCGGGCGCACGCTGCTCGACCGGCTCGACGAGCTGGCGAACGAGCACGGCCTCTTCGTCACCGGCCAGCTGTCGGTGCGGGTGGAGGACCTCACGCTGATCTCCGACGCGATGGCGCGGCTGCGCTCGGCCCCGCCGGCGACGCTGCTGGGGCGGGCGGTCGATTACGCCGACCTTGCTCTGGAGACGCCGTCGATCGACGCGGTGCGGTTGCTGGGCGAGGGCGTGCGGGTGATCGTGCGGCCGTCCGGGACCGAGCCCAAGCTCAAGGCCTACCTCGAGACGGTGGTGCCCGTGTACGACGACGCGGGGCTGATCGCCGCCCGCGGTCGCGGGGCCGACGAGCTGGACCAGCTGCGCGCGGAGATGTCGGCGGCGCTGGGGCTCTGACGCACAGCCGGGTGGTTCTCCACAGGCACGGCTGCGCGCTGGTTCCTGCTCTGCGTAGTCTCCGGCGGTCGGTGATCAACTCGGAGGTGCGATCGTGACTCGGCGCTGGAGCACGCGGCTCGGGGCGGTACTGCTCGTGGGTGCCGCGGCGCTCACCGGCTGCTCGGAGAAGCAGGAGGCCAGCACCTCGCTGCCGACGGCCACCGCCGAGGCGAGCGAAGATGCGCTCCCGCCGCTCGGCCCGGAATCGTTCCCCGTGCCGAAGCAGGCCCGCGAGCAGACAGCCGACGGCGCCGTCGAGTTCGTCCGCTACTACGTCGCTCTCACCGGCCATCTCGCCCTCCAGTCGGAAGACCCGACCCCACTGCTCGAACTCAGCCGGGACTGCCGGACCTGCGGCCAGATCGCCGACGCATTCGAGGCGGACCTCGGCGCCGGCTACAGCTACCGGGACTACGTCTACGAGTTCGACGAGTACGGGCCCGCCCTGGTTGACGGCGACAAGGCCGAGATGGGATTCAGCTACGTCCAGGGGCCCATCACCGCGGTAGACCGCTCCGGCCAGGTAGTTCCGACTCGCTCTGCCCCGACTCCACAGGAGCTGCAGTCGGGGGCCTCTCTCGTCTGGGACCAAACTCTCCAGAGCTGGGTCATCACTGGCCTCACGGTGGGCTGAGGGGATGCGCCGGCTCCTACTCGCGCTCGGCCTCGTGGCCGCCTGCGTCGCGCTGAGCGCAGCGCCGGCCCAGGCTTGCGTCGGCCTCGACTGCGACGAACCGGCGGTCACCACTGGGCCCGGCTCCCTCACTGCGAGCTACCTGGGGCAAGCGCCCGGTGGCGCCTGGTTCGCTTCCACTTCAGCCCCGCTCGAACACCCCTACACGTATCGGCTCTCCAGGCCCTGCGTCATCAACGATCGCGAGACTGGCGCGTGCCAGCCGAGCGACTTCCGCACCTGCCCTGCGCCGCCCGGCCGTGTGGTCCAAGACCTGGTGCCCGAGCAGCGGCGACTGGCCCTCTCCGGCCCGGACGGCACGACGGTCACCCAGGACGGCTTCCCCACTGGAGGAGCGCCCGTCGGAACGCCCGTCGGGCCGTGGATCACCGGCAACCGCGCCTGCATCGACGTCACGGCACTGAACCCGCCGCCGTCGCCGGACGAGGTGTTCCGGTTCTTCCAGACCCTGCCGCTCCCCCAGCTGGCCACACGGCAGCAGCCCCCGGGCGACGCCCTGGTCGGCCTGCCGGTCATCTTCTTCACCGACTCGCCCACCACCCAGACGTTCACCGTGGACATCCGCGGCTTCACGGTCACCATCACCGCCGGAGCCACGGCCTTCACCTGGCACACCGGCGACGGCACCGACCTCACCACCACCGACCCGGGCGCGCCCTATCCGGACCACACCGTCACGCACGACTACCGCAGCGGCACCTACACCGCCTCGCTGACCACCACCTGGGGCGCGACCTTCAGCGTCGACGGCGGCGCCTCGGTCGAGGTCCCGGGCACCACGACCACCGAGGGCCCGCCGGTCACCTTCGACGTCCTGCAGGCCAGGTCAGTGCTCACGAACCCCTTCGACTGAGCCTCTGCATCAGGTCACGCCGCTCAGGCTGGTGGCGGGCCGTAGTCATTGGCGCGCGGCTCGGTACCCAGCAGCCCGACGGTCACGATCAGCACCAGCCAGCCGATGCCCGGAAGGAGGTTCCACAGCAACCACCAGGCGGAGTGGCCTCGATCATGCAGCCGGGTCACCGTCGCCGCGACGTTCGGCACGAAGAGGACGAGAGCCGTGATCGCCGTGACCGGACCGCCCGAGTCGGGGAAGGGCCAGAGCACGTTAAATCCGTCTCCGCCGATCAGCCGGGGGTAGGCATCCGGGAACCACTCCGCGTCGATCGACGTGGTGACGGCACCCAGGATGACGATGACCAGCACATAGCGCAGCCACCAGTCCCGCCGGCGCATGCGGCCCGTGGGGACGAGCCAGTTCCCCGCCCTCCCCCGGAGCGCTGTCGTCATCCCGGCACGGACTCCCGACAGCCGGAGTCCAGCGCGCGGACCGCGGCGGCAAGGACAGCGACGACGTCGCGACCGAAGCCGACGTCGCAGGGGTGCGTCCCACCGGTGAGAGCCGCCGCGGTCAGCTCGTCGACGGCCACCTGGAAGGCGGCCACCGGCTCGTCGACCTCGGGCAGCAGGACCAGCCGGCCGGCGTCGCCGTGCACGTAGAACTCGATGCCCGCCGACATGGGGGCCACCGTGTGCGAGAGCGTGACCGTGGAGGCGGCGCCGGACTCGTGGGTGAGGACGAGGTGCACCGTGTCACCGCGGCCGGCACCGGCCTGCACGGCGACGACGGGACCGAGCGCCGGCACGAGCACCGACAGCGCGTGCGGGCCGATGTCCCAGAGCGCGCCGTGCTCCTGCCGCCACGGCGAGGCGGCGAAGGGGGTGCCGGCCAGCGACGACAGCCACGAGCCCGAGCCACCGGCCAGCCGGGTGCGCCCTGCCTGGGTCAGCCAGGTGGACGTCGCCTCCTGGAACCGGAAGGTGAAGAAGACGACGGAGGCGACGCCTGCCGCCCGCACGGCGTCGACCACGCGGTCGGCACCGGCGGCGTCGAGGGCGATCGGCTTCTCCAGCAGCAGGTGCTTGCCGGCCTCGGCGGCGCGCACCGCGAGCGGCGCCTGCACGTCCGGCGGCAGCGCGATCGCGACGGCGTCGACGTCGGCCAGGAGCGCGTCGACGTCGCCGTAGCCGGGCACCTCGAACTCCGCGCCGAGGGCTTTGGCCTTCGCCAGATCGCGGCCCCAGACGCCCACCAGGTCGGCCGACGGGTGCTCGGCGAGTGCCGTCGCGTGCACCGCACGCGCCCAGTGACCGGTGCCCAGCACTCCGAAGCGCACGGTCAGACCGCGCCGAACTGGCGGTCGCCGGCGTCGCCGAGCCCCGGGACGATGTAGGCCTTGTCGTTCAGGCCCTCCTCGAGGCTCGCGGTGAACACCCGCAGGGGCAGTCCGCTCTCCTCGAGCCGCTGGATGCCCTCCGGGGCGGCGAGAGCGCAGAGCACGGTGATCGACGTCGTGCCGCGGGCGACGAGCAGCTCGCAGCAGTGCACCAGCGAGCCGCCGGTGGCCAGCATGGGGTCGAGCACGAAGACGTCGCGGTCGACCAGCGTCTCGGGCAACGAGGCCATGTAGGCCTCGGGCTCGAAGGTCTCCTCGTTGCGGGCCAGGCCGACGAAGCCCATCTGGGACTCGGGCAGCATCCCGTGCGCGGTGTCGGCCATGCCGAGGCCGGCGCGCAGCACCGGGACGATCAGCGGCGGGGCAGCCAGCTTGTAGCCGGTCGTCGTCGTCACCGGCGTGGTGATCGGCTCCTCGGCGATCTGCAGGTCGCGGGTGGCCTCGTAGACCAGCATCTGCGTGAGCTCGCGCAGGGCGGCCCGGAACATGGCGTTGTCGGTGCGCTCGTCCCGCATGCGGGAGAGGCGGGCACGGGCCAACGGATGGTCGACGACGGTGAGCTGCACGGGCGACACGGTATCGGCCACCCTCCGGGCCGCGGGGCGTCCGCTCCCACCGTCCACCCGTACGCCTGAGACCGAAGCCTCAGCCGCACCGTCAGCCCGCGCGGGTGGTGACCGGTTCGGTGGTGATGCGGGGCAGGACGAGGATCTCGGTGCCGTCGGGTCGGTAGGTGTGCCATCGGCCGGATTCGTCGCGTTCGATCCGGAATCCGTGGTGGACCTTGGTGTGGTGGCGTTCGCACAGCAGGGCGAGGTTGTGCAGGTCGGTGTCGCCGCCGTGGGCCCAATGGATGAGGTGGTGGGCCTCGCACCAGTGGGCGGGGGCGTCGCAGCCGCTGAACACGCAGTGCTGGTCGCGGGCGGTGAGTGCTCGCCACAGGTGGGGCGGTACGACCCGGTGGCTGCGGCCCTGTTCGAGGGGTTGGCCTTGGGGGCCGATCACGATGCGGGTGACGTTGCCGTCGCAGGCCAGCCACCGGGCGCGTGCGGCGGAGATGGTGGCGCCGAACCCGAGGTCGGCGGTCGCGGAGCCGGTGTCGGAGCCGACCAGGTCCTCCAACGGGATGGTGACCACGACGTGCGGCTTGAAGGTGCGCAGCGTCGGCAGGGTGCCGGCGGCGAGCTGGTTGTCACACAGCTGGACGAAGGCGTCGGCCTGCTGCTGGGCGCGGGTTCTCAGATCTCCGGCGGGCCGGTTGGCCTGCACGATCGACTCGACCGCGGCCATCGCCTTCTCCCCGCCGACCGCGTCCAGTTCCAAGCGGCCGGTCACGGAGCCGTCGGAGTGCTTGGCCCAGGTCAGCGACCGCTGCTCGGTGGGGTCGGGTTCTGGGCCGTCGGGATCCAGCCGGTCGAGGTAGTGGGCGACCGCCTTGCGCAGCTCGGGGTCGAAGACTGCCGCTGCGGCATCGGCCAGGGCGGCGTCGACCTCGGCGAGGTCCACGCCCTGCGCTTGCGCGGCGGCCACGTTCTTCGGGGCGGCGGCCGGTGCGATGACCGAGACCGCCTCGGCGCTCACCGCGCCCCGAGCGGCTGCCGCTGCGACGGCTGGCAACTGCTCCAGCGCTCGGCCGTTACGCACCAACCTGATCGCCGCGGACTGCGACATCCGCGCGTGCCCGCGCAGCCAGGACGCCATCGACGCCTTCCCGTCGAACTCCGCCGCATCCGCGAGTTCGCACTGCCGCACCGTGCGCGCCACCTCGGCGGCGATCCGGTTTTGCAACGTCAGCAGCGGGCTCAGCCGCTCCAGCAACTGCGGGCCGAACATCCCCTCCAGCCGCTCACCGGAGAGCTCGTCGAGCAGCGACCCCAACGACTCCAGCTGCTGCACGACACCTCCCGGACGACTCGAACGTATGTACGAATTCTAGCTGAGATGGCCCGAGCGTGCAGCATGAATCCCCAGGTCAGGGGCCTGTTCACAGATGTCAGCCGAGCCTGGACAGCGACAGGTCGGACGAGCCGAACCACCTGCTGGCCCCGCCCGCCGACCATCGGGGCGGCGCCGCATGCTCCGGGCGGGTGAGCGGCGGTCGGGAAGCAGCTCCCGCCAGTGGAGAATGGGCGGCATGACCCACGTGCTCGACCCCGACGCGCTGCCCGGGGCGACCCCCGCGGTGCACGCGCCGCTGCCGCCGTACGACGACGTGATCCGCTCCGACTCGGCCTTCCGAGCCTTCCTGCACGGCCTTCCGGGCGTGGACCAGGTCGGCGCCGAGGCCCGTGTCGCACAGCTGGGCACCCGCTCGATCAAGACGACCTCGAAGGCGTGGGCGATCGACACCGCGATCTCGATGGTCGACCTGACCACGCTCGAGGGTGCCGACACCCCCGGAAAGGTCCGCAGCCTCGCCGCCAAGGCCAAGCAGCCCGACCCGTCCGACCCGACCACGCCCCGCGTCGCCGCCGTCTGCGTCTACGGCGACCTGGCCGGCGTGGCCCGCGACGCCCTGGTCGGCACCGGCATCCACGTCGCCGCCGTCGCCACCGCGTTCCCGAGCGGCCGCGCGAGCCGCGCGGTGAAGATCGCCGACGTCCGCGACGCCGTGGAGAACGGCGCCGACGAGATCGACATGGTCATCGACCGCGGCGCCTTCCTGACCGGCCGCTACCTCGACGTCTACGAGGAGATCGTCGCCGTCAAGGAGGCCTGTTCCCGGCCTGACGGAGGCGCCCCCGCCCACCTCAAGGTCATCCTCGAGACCGGCGAGCTCAAGACCCTGGACAACGTCCGCCGCGCCAGCTGGATCGCCATGCTCGCCGGCGGTGACTTCATCAAGACCTCCACCGGCAAGGTGACCCCCGCGGCCACCCTCCCGGTGAGCCTGGTGATGCTCGAGGCGGTCCGCGACTTCCGCATCGCCACCGGCCGCCAGATCGGCTTCAAGCCCGCCGGCGGCATCAAGACCACCAAGGACGCCGTCAAGCACCTCGTGCTCATCAACGAGACCGTGGGCCCGGACTGGCTGCATGCCGACTGGTTCCGCTTCGGCGCCTCGAGCCTGCTCAACGACCTCCTCCTGCAGCGGCAGAAGCTGCGCACCGGCCACTACTCCGGCCCCGACTACGTGACGGTGGACTGAACGAGATGTCCGTATTCGAGTACGCCCCCGCCCCCGAGTCGCGGTCGATCGTGAACATCGCGCCGTCCTACGGCCTGTTCATCGACGGCGAGTTCGTCGACGGCACCGGCGAGTCCTTCAAGACCGTCAACCCGGCCACCGAGGAGGTCCTCACCGAGGTCTCCTCGGCCAGCGACGCCGACGTCGACCGCGCCGTCCGCGCCGCCCGGCGCGCCTTCGAGAAGACCTGGGGCCCGATGCGCCCCGCCGACCGCGGCAAGTACCTGTTCCGCATCGCGCGCCTGCTGCAGGAGCGCGCCCGCGAGTTCGCCGTCCTGGAGTCGCTGGACAACGGCAAGCCGATCCGCGAGTCCCGCGACGTCGACGTCCCGCTGGCCGCCGCGCACTTCTTCTACTACGCCGGCTGGGCCGACAAGCTCGACCACGTCGGCCTCGGCACCGCACCCCGCCCCCTGGGCGTCGCCGGCCAGGTCATCCCCTGGAACTTCCCGCTGCTGATGCTGGCGTGGAAGGTCGCGCCGGCGCTGGCCGCGGGCAACACCGTCGTCCTCAAGCCGGCCGAGACCACCCCGCTGAGCGCGTTGCTGTTCGCCGAGATCTGCCAGCAGGCCGATCTGCCGGCGGGCGTCGTCAACATCGTGACCGGCGCCGGGAACACCGGTCGCGCGGTCGTCGAGCACGGCGACGTCGACAAGGTCGCCTTCACCGGCTCGACCGAGGTGGGCAGGTCCATCGCCCGCGCGGTGGCGGGCACGAACAAGAAGCTGACGCTGGAGCTCGGCGGCAAGGCGGCGAACATCGTCTTCGACGACGCCCCGATCGACCAGGCCGTCGAGGGCATCGTCCAGGGGATCTTCTTCAACCAGGGGCACGTCTGCTGCGCCGGCTCCCGGCTGCTGGTCCAGGAGTCGATCCACGACGAGGTCATCGCAAGCCTCCAGCGCCGCATCGGCACGCTGCGCGTCGGCGATCCGCTGGACAAGAACACCGACATCGGCGCGATCAACTCCGCGGAGCAGCTCGCCCGCATCCGGGAGCTCTCCGACATCGGCGAGGCCGAGGGCGCGAACCGCTGGCAGCCGGCCTGCGAGCTGCCCGACCGCGGCTTCTGGTTCCCGCCGACGATCTTCACCGACGTCTCCCCCGCGCACCGCATCGCCCGCGACGAGGTCTTCGGCCCGGTCCTCTCGGTGCTCACCTTCCGCACCCCCGACGAGGCCGTGGCGAAGGCGAACAACTCCACCTACGGGCTCTCGGCCGGCATCTGGAGCGAGAAGGGCTCGCGGATCCTGAAGATCGCGAACCAGCTCCGCGCCGGCGTGGTGTGGGCAAACACGTTCAACAAGTTCGACCCGACGTCGCCCTTCGGCGGCTACAAGCAGTCCGGCTACGGCCGCGAAGGCGGCCGGCACGGGCTCGCTGCGTACCTGAAGGGTGCTGACCAGTGATCGGCAACGACCGTCTCGCCGTCCGCAAGACCTACAAGCTCTACGTGAACGGCGCCTTCCCGCGCTCCGAGAGCGGCCGCACCTACGAGGTCACCGACGCCAAGGGCCACTTCCAGGGCAACGTCGCCTGGGCCAGCCGCAAGGACGCCCGGGACGCCGTCGTCGCCGCCCGCGGCGCCTTCGCGAAGTGGTCGGGCGCCACCGCCTACAACCGCGGCCAGGTGCTCTACCGCGTGGCCGAGGTGATGGAGGGCCGGCACGTCCAGTTCTGCGACGAGGTCGCCCACGCCGAGGGCCTGTCGACGTCGAAGGCGCGGGCCGCCGTGGACGCCGCCATCGACCGCTGGGTCTGGTACGCCGGCTGGACCGACAAGCTGGCCGCCGTCCTCGGTGGGTCGAACCCGGTCGCCGGGCCGTACTTCGACTTCTCCACGCCGGAGCCCAGCGGCGTCGTCGCCGTCCTCGCGCCGCAGCAGTCGTCGCTGCTCGGCCTGGTCAGCGTGCTCGCCCCGGTCCTGGCGACGGGCAACACCGCCGTCGTCGTCACCTCCAAGGAGCGGCCGATCCCGGCCGTCACGCTCGGCGAGGTGCTCGCGACCAGCGACGTCCCCGGCGGCGTGGTCAACCTGCTCACCGGTGACGCCGAGGAGCTCGGGCCCTGGCTGGCCGAGCACGCCGACGTCGACGGCATCGACCTGACCGGTGCGCCGGTGAGTCGCGCGATGGAGTTCGAGCGGGAGGCCGCCGGCACCATCAAGCGCGTGATCCGCCCGCCGGCCACCGAGCCGGACTGGACCGCCGACCCCGGGCTCACCCGGATGACGCCGTTCCTGGAGACCAAGACGGTCTGGCATCCGATGGGCGTGTGAGGCCCCGTCCGGAGGCTCGACGTGGGCCTGCGAGCGGCGAGAGGGACGGGGTCCTTCTCGTGGCACCCGATGGGTGTGTGAACAACGGAACGAACGACGGCCGGTGCCTCAGCGGGGGTACCGGCCGTCGTCGCACTACCCTCGATACGTGCCTCATTTCGACGTCGTCGTCCTCGGTGCGGGCCCTGGTGGCTACGTCGCCGCCATCCGCGCCGCCCAGCTCGGCAAGACCGTTGCCGTGGTCGAGTCCAAGTACTGGGGCGGTGTCTGCCTCAACGTGGGCTGCATCCCGTCCAAGGCGCTCCTGCGCAACGCGGAGCTCGCCCACCTCGTCCGTGACGAAGCCAAGACCTTCGGCATCTCCGGCGAGGTCTCCTTCGACTTCGGTGCCGCCTTCGACCGGAGCCGCTCGGTCGCCGACGGCCGGGTCAAGGGCGTGCACTTCCTGATGAAGAAGAACAAGATCACCGAGTTCGACGGCTGGGGCACGTTCACCGACCCGAACACCCTGCAGGTGTCGCTGAACGGTGGTGGCGAGGAGACCGTCACCTTCGACAACGCGATCCTCGCCCCGGGCGCCAAGACCCGGCTGCTGCCCGGCACCGAGCTCTCCGAGCGCGTGGTCACGTACGAGGAGCAGATCACCACCCGGGACCTGCCGAAGAGCATCGTCATCGCCGGTGCGGGTGCGATCGGCGTCGAGTTCGCCTTCGTGCTCCGCAACTTCGGCGTGCAGGTGACCATCGTCGAGTTCGCCGACCGGGTCCTGCCGCTGGAGGACGAGGCGGTCTCCAAGGAACTCGCCAAGGCCTACCGCAAGCTCGGCGTCGACGTCCTCACCTCCACCAAGGTCGAGAAGATCGACGACTCCGGCGACCAGGTGACCGTCACCGTCTCCGACGCCAAGGGCACCCGGGAGCTGAAGACCGACAAGGTCATGCAGGCGATCGGCTTCGTACCGCGGACCGAGGGCTACGGCCTGGAGAAGCTGGGCGTCGAGCTCACCGACCGCGGCGCCATCGCCATCGACGACCGGATGCGCACCAACGTCCCGCACGTCTACGCGATCGGCGACGTCACCGCCAAGCTGATGCTCGCCCACGTCGCCGAGGCGCAGGGCGTCGTCGCCGCCGAGACCCTCGCGGGCGCGGAGACGATGGAGCTGGACTACGTGATGATGCCGCGCGCCACCTTCTGCTCCCCCCAGGTCGCCAGCTTCGGCTACACCGAGAAGCAGGCCCGCGAGCTGGCCGAGGAGAAGGGCTGGAAGGTCAAGGTCTCCTCCTTCCCCTTCACCGCCAACGGCAAGGCCCACGGCCTCGCCGAGCCGAACGGCTTCGTGAAGCTGATCGCCGACGACACCTACGGCGAGCTCCTCGGCGGACACCTGGTCGGCCCCGAGGTCACCGAGCTGCTGCCCGAGCTCACCCTGGCCCAGAAGTGGGACCTCACGGCCACCGAGCTGGCACGCAACGTGCACGCGCACCCCACGCTCAGCGAGGGCCTGCAGGAGGCCATCCACGGCCTCGCCGGCCACATGATCAACCTCTGACGTCCGACCACCGGCCCCTTCCGACACCGGAAGGGGCCGGTGGCAGTTTCCGCCCCGGGGATGCGCCGCCGGGGCGACAGGGCAGGATGGTCGGGTGGCCAGGCCGAGCATCGTCCCGATCGCCCTCACTCTCGACGACCGCACGGGGTACACCCTGTGGGCTCCGCCGTGGGAGGAGGACGGCGAGGAGTGGCAGGCGTTCCTCGGCACGACCGTCGAGGTGCGCGCCGACATCAACGACGACGACCCCGACAGCCCGACCGCGCGGGCCGTCGTCCACCTCTTCCCCTCGCCGGCCGCGCTCGCCGCGTACTGCCGCAGCCGGAACGACCACGACCTCTCCGACCACCCGGTGTGGCCGGTCGTCGCGGGCCTCGGTGCCGCTGACCTGACGCCCGACGAGGACCACCGGTTCGACCTCGACGGCGTGTACGACATCGCCGCGGAGGACCCCGACCGCTGGGCCGTCGACGAGCTGGCCGCCACCGTCGACATCGTGGGTCGCCTGGCCGAGTGCCTCGACGCCACCGACGACGAGGACGACGACGACCTGGGCGAGGACGAGACCGAGTTCGAGGCCGTCGCCGAGCTCGTCGCCAAGCCCGAGATCGGTTCCCTGGGCCTCGGCGTGGAGGCGTTCGCCGGGCGTTCCGGCGAGGACGCCTGGATCGGCGTCGGCAGCATCCTGGACGACCTCTGGGAGGACGTCGTCGAGGAGCTCTCCGAGCACTTCGACTGGACCGGCGGCGGCACCGTGTCCGTCGAGACCTACCCCTCGGCGTCCGAGGCGGCCGAGGAGCCGGACGTCGACGAGCCGGCCGACGACACGGATGACGCTGACGCAGCTCCGGCCGGTGCGACCGCCGCCTCCGTCGGCGTGAGCACGATCGCGCGTGGCAGCAAGGTGACCGCCTCCCCCGCCGCCGTCGCCGCGGCCGCGGAGTTCTGGGAGGCCGTCGGCATCCTGCCCGTGGAGATCGTCGTCCCCGACGGCGCCGGGGTGACCCTGCGCTGCTACGTGGAGGACGTCGCCCGCTTCCTGGGTCGCGACGGCGAGGTCTTCGTCTTCGACACCCCGGCCGACCTGAGCCGCTTCTGCGCCGGCAACGAGGCGCACGACCTGAGCGAGATCGCCTCCTGGCCCGAGGTGGCCGACACCGACACGCCGCCGCTGCCGGCCGACCTGGACCGCTACGACCTCACCGAACTGGCCGAGCTGCTCGCCGAGGTCGCCGACGGCGCCTCCGGGCTGGTCACCCACCAGGCGCTGGCGCAGCCGGTGGAGGGTGTGCGCGACCTGGCCGAGTACGCGGGCCTCACCCGCGTCGGCGAGCTGCTGGCGCCGACCGCTCCCCTGGGCCGGGCCGTGGCCCGCGCCGACCGGGAGCCCGACGCCGCGCTGTCCGCCGCCGACGCCGCCACCCTGCGCCCGGCGTGGGACGAGGTCGTCACCGCCGTCAGCGGAGCCCTGGTCTTCCGCAGCTGACGCACGAGGACGAACGACGGCGGCCCGCCCCGGAAATCCGGGACGGGCCGCCGTTGCGGTTCCAGATGTCAGCCCTGACGGGCCGGGCGCTCCCCGCCGTAGCGGCGCTCGCCACCACCCGGGCGACCCGGGCGCTCGCCACCGCCGGAGCGGTTGCGGTCGCCGTAGGAGCGACGGGGGCCGCCGGGGCGGTCGCCGTCACGACGCGGACGGCCACCGGGGCCACCGCCGCCGCGGCGCATGTCGCGCTGCGTGCGCTCCTTGGGCTCGACCGGCACACCGGAGGCGACCAGGTCGAGGATGACCTTGTCGCTGGGCCGGATGCGGTCGATCTGCGGGTCCACCTTGGCCGTGCGGAAACGGCGCTTGGACTGGCCCACCTGGTCGGGCAGGAGCAGCGAGACGACGACGCCGGCGGCACCCGCGCGGGCGGTGCGGCCCGAACGGTGCAGGTAGGTCTTGGCGTCCGTCGGCGGGTCGTAGTGCAGGACCAGCGAGACGTCGTCCACGTGGATGCCGCGGGCGGCGACGTCCGTGGCCACGAGCACCGGCGAGCGGGCGTCGGTGAACTCCTCCAGGGCGCGCTTGCGCGCGGCCTGCGGAAGACCACCGTGGATCGCCTCGGCCTTGATGCCGGCAGCCTTCAGGTTCTCCGCCAGGCGGTCGACGCCGAGCTGGGTGCGGGCGAAGATGATCGTCCGGCCGGCGCGGCCGGCGAGCTCCGTCGCCACCTGCAGCTTGTCGCGGAACGCGAGGCTGAAGGCCAGGTGCTCGGCGGGCGGCGCGTCGTCGCCGGCGCGCTTGACCTCGTGCCGGGCCGGGTCCTTGAGGTAGCGGCGGACCAGGCTGTCGACCTCGCCGTCCAGCGTCGCCGAGAACAGCAGGCGCTGGGCGTCGCGGGCGGTCTGGTCGAGCAGCTCCTTGACGACCGGGAGGAAGCCCAGGTCGGCCATGAAGTCGGCCTCGTCCAGCACGGTGATGACGACCTCGGCGAGGGTGGCCTCGCCCTGGTTGATCAGGTCCTGCAGGCGGCCGGGCGTGGCGATGATGACGTCGACGCCACGACGCAGCTGCTGGATCTGGCGGTACATGGGCGCGCCGCCGTAGACGGTGGCGAGCTGCACGCCGGTGGCCTGGCCGAGGGGCGCCAGGTTGTCGTGCACCTGCTGGGCCAGCTCGCGGGTCGGCACCAGGACCAGGCCACGCGGGGCGCGGCGGCCCTGCTTGACCTCGGCGCCGATGCGGGCGAGCAGCGGCAGGCCGAAGGCGAGGGTCTTGCCCGAGCCGGTGGCCGCCTTGCCCAGCACGTCACGCCCGGCGAGGGCGTCCGGCAGGGCGGAGGTCTGGATGGCGAACGGCCGGTGGATGCCGCGACGCTCGAGGGCCGTCACGAGCAGCTGGGGCAGGCCCAGCTGGCCGAACGTGGGGCCCTCGGGGGCTGCAGCCGCCTCGACGGCCTCAGCGGCCTCGGGGGCGTTCTCGACGTTCTCGATGGTGTTCTCGACAGCGGTCTCGTCCGACGTGGACTCGAAGGCGACAGGGTGAACCAAAGTCATGCGGGGTGGGGCTCCGATACTGCTCGGAGCGCGTCCCGTGGAAAAGAAGGAGCGCCGTCGACTACCGGCGGTCCTCACTTGGCGATCTCTTGCGCCCAGGTGTGGAACGCGGGATCTGCACGGATGCGCTCATGCCCGGACAAACCGTCCGAGAGGATGACCGGCCTTGTGCCGGTACACCGAGGGTAGCAGCGAAGATCGCCACGCTGTTCCCGCGTACGGGGGTGACGGCCCCCACCCTGGTCAGTCGGCCTGTTCGTCCGTCGCCCCGACCGCGATGGCGACGACGCCCTCGAGGTCGGACAGCCCGGCGGCCAGCTCCGTCGCCGACCCGGTGCCCTCGACGGTGAGCCGCACGGTCGCCTGCCGTCCCCCGGGCGGGCTGACCCCGCCCAGGTCCTCGGCCGCCGTGGCCAGCTCGCGCACCGTGAACCCCCGCTGCGTGCACTCCGCCAGTGCCCGGCGCAACACGCCTTCGCCGTCGCGGTAGGTGAACACCAGCGAGTGCGCCCGCTCGATCCGCCCGGAGAGCCGGCGGGCCAGCGGGGTGAAGCCGTAGGACACCAGGAAGTGCGCGACCACCGCCACCACCGCGAAGAGCCACAGGCCCGCGCCCGCGGCCATGCCGATCGCCGCGGTGAGCCAGACGACCGCCGCCGTGGTCAGCCCCCGGACGGCGTCACGCCGCACGAAGATCAGCCCGCCGCCGATGAACCCGAGGCCGGACACCACCTGGGCGGCGATCCGGGAGTCCCCGAACGCCGACTCGCTGATCGCCACGAACAGCGCGGAGGCGAAGCCCACCGTCGTCAGGGTGCGCAGGCCGGCGGCCTTCTGCCGGAGCTCCCGCTCCAGCCCCATGAGGGCGGAGAGGAAGAAGGCGATCCCGAGGTCGCGGACCTGCTCGAGCGACTGCCCCGTCAGGTCGGGGAGCTGGAGGTCCACGAGGTCAGTCCGCCAGTGCCGCGTAGCCGGGGCGGACGACGTCGTCGAGCAGCCGGCGGCGTTCGTCGTCGGGCAGGAAGGCAGCGGCGAGGGCCCGCTCCGTCACCGTCCGCACGTCGTCCCACGTCCAGCCGAACGTCGTCGCCACGTCGGTGACCTCGCTGGTCACCGAGACCCCGCTCATCAGCCGGTTGTCGGTGTTGATCGTGACGGCGAAGCCGGCGCGGTGCAGCCGGTCCACCGGGTGGTCGGCGAGCGAGCGATAGGCGCCGGTCTGCACGTTGGACGACGGCGCGACCTCGAGGGTCACCTGCTCGTCGAGCACCCGCTGCGCCACCGGGCCGAGGGAGCCGTCCGCGGCGAGCTCGTCGGCGATCCGCACGCCGTGTCCCAGCCGCTCGGCGCGGGCGCCGTCGAGCGCGGCGCGGATGCTCTCGATGCCGGCCGCCTCACCGGCGTGCACCGTGCGGTGCGCGCCCTCCCGGTCCAGCAGCGCGAGGGCGGCGGGGATGCGGTCCGGCGGGAAGCCGTCCTCCGGACCGGCGAGGTCGAAGCCGACGACGCCGGCGTCCCGGTAGCGGACGACGAGCCCGGCGACCTCCTCCCACCGGTCGGCCTGCCGCATGGCGCACAGCAGCGTGCCTACCCGGATCGGCGATCCCGCCTCGCGGGCACCCTGGGCGTAGCCGTCCAGCATCGCCTCGACCGCCGCCTCCATGGGCATCGCGGTCAGCAGCTCCGGAGCCATGCGCACCTCGGCATGGACGACGCCGTCGGCGGCGAGGTCCAGCGCGCACTCACGCGCGACCCGCTGCACCGCCTCGGGCGTCTGCATCACGGCGACGGTGTGCGCGAACGTCTCCAGGTAGCTCTCCAGCGAGCCGGAGTCCGCGGCCTCGCGGAACCAGCGGCCCAGGCTCTCGACGTCGCCGGCCGGCAGGTCGCGGTAGCCCAGCTCGTCGGCCAGCTCCAGCACCGTCCGCGGCCGCAGACCGCCGTCCAGGTGGTCGTGCAGGAGCACCTTCGGGGCGCGGCGGACGTTCTCGGCGTTCAGCGGTGCAGGCACTGCGACATTGTCGACCTACCGGTCGACCCGGCCGTCACCGACTCCCGCGGTCCTGCCAGCTGAACGTCCGCACGCACAGCACCAGCCCCACGACGCACCAGATCCCCAGCACCAGGGCCACCCGGCCCAGCTCCCAGCTGCCCGCCGGCTCCTCGGCGGCGAGGGCGTCGGGCAGGAACACCGAGCGCAGCCCCTGCGCCATCCACTTCAGCGGGAAGATCGCGGCGAAGGTCTGCATCCACTCCGGGATCTGGCTGAACTGGAAGAACACCCCGGAGATGAACTGCAGCACCAGCGCGAACGGGGTGACCGTGGCCGACGCCGACCGGCCGTTCTTCGCGAGGCTGGAGAGCGCGATGCCCAGCAGCGTGCACGACGCCGAACCCAGCACGGTCACCCAGAGGAAGGTCAGCCAGTCGCTGCCCGAGGGCAGGTCGACGCCGTAGAACACGACGGCGACCAGCAGCAGCACGACGATGATCAGCGCGGTGACGGCGAGGACCTGCACGACCTTGCCGACGAAGAAGGCGCTGCGCGGCATCGGCGTGCCCGCCAGGCTCTTCAGCGTTCCGTCGGAGCGCTCCGTGGCGATGCTGATCGCCATGTTCTGCAGGCTGGCGCCCAGGATGCCGGCCGCGATGATGCCCGCGATGAAGTACTGGGTGAAGGCGACGCCGCCGCGGAGCTCGTAGTCCAGCACCGCGCCGAAGACCACCAGCAGGAGCACCGGAAGCAGGATGGTGAAGACGACGGACTCGCGCTGCCGGAAGAACTCCTTGAGCTCGACCGAGGCTCGCGCCCGGTAGACGGAGGGCAGCGACGGCAGGGCCGTCCGCGCCCCGGTCGACTGGCGTGCGGCGGTCATCGGCCGGCCTCCCCGATCATCTTCAGGTAGACGTCCTCGAGCGTGGGCCGGGCGACCGCGAGGTCGGGGACCTCGCCGTCGAACCGGGCGGCCAGCTCGCGGACGAAGGCGGTCGGCGTCGCGGTGGGCTCGGTGCGGCGGGCACCGTCCTCGGTCCAGCTGACGACGGCGGGCGCGGTCTCCCGGCCGCCCAGCGTGCTGGGCACCGCGACCTCGGCCAGCCGCCCGCGGGCGATGACGCCGACCCGGTCGGCCAGCGCCTCGGCCTCGTCCAGGTAGTGCGTGGTGAGCAGCATGGTCGTGCCGAGGTCGCGCAGCGACCGGATCAGCGACCAGAACTGACGGCGGGCCTCCGGGTCGAACCCGGTCGTGGGCTCGTCGAGGAAGAGCAGCTCCGGCCGGCCGACGATGCCCAGCGCCACGTCGAGGCGGCGCCGCTGCCCACCGGAGAGCGCCCGGGCGCGGATGCCCGCCTTCTCGGTGAGGCCGACCAGCGCCACCACCTCGTCCGGGTCCCGGGGATCCGGGTAGTACGACGCCTGCGCCCGCACCAGCTCGCCGACGGTCAGCTGGCTGTCGCCGCCGCCGGACTGCAGCACGATGCCGAGTCGGGACTTCCACCGACGGTCACCGTTGGCCGGGTCCTCCCCCAGCACGCGCACCTCGCCGGCGTCCTGCCGGCGGTACCCCTCGCAGATCTCGACCGTCGTGGTCTTGCCGGCACCGTTCGGCCCGAGCAGCGCGAAGATCTCGCCGCGCCGGATGTCGAGGTCCAGCCCGTCCACGGCGGAGAAGTCGCCGTACCGCTTGACCAGACCACGGATGGAGATGGCGGCGTCCGGGTCGAGCGGGTCGCCGGCCCGGGGCCGGATACCGGCCGGCGCGGCCACGGGGGAACTCGTCACGAGGTGACAGTGTCCTCCATGAACCTGTGATCCCCTCCCGGACCCCGTCCGGGAGGGGATCACGCCTGGGCGGTGATCCGCTCCAGGATCAGCGGCAGCGGCCGGTCGGCGGTGTCGACGCCGATCGCGCCCTCGAGCGCCTCCAGCGCGCGCGGGATGCGGTCGGCGTCGTCGGTCTGCAGCTCCAGCAGGGGCTGCCCGGCGGTCACCTGCTCCCCCACGCCGGCGGTCCAGGTGATCCCGGCCGCCGCCTGCACCGGGTCCTCCTTGCGCGCCCGGCCGGCGCCGAGCCGCCACGCGGCCACGCCGAGCGCATAGGCGTCCAGCTCGGTCAGCGTGCCGCTGGCAGGGGCGGTCACCACGTGCGTCTCGGCGGGCTTCGGCAGCGGGGCGTCGGGGTCGCCGCCCTGCGCGGCGATCATCCGCCGCCACACGTCCATGGCCCGCCCGTCGCGCAGCGCCTCGGCCGGGTCGACGTCGTCCCGCCCGACGCCGGCCAGCATCTCGCGGGCCAGGGCCAGGGTCAGCTCGACGACGTCGGCCGGCCCACCTCCGGCCAGCACCTCGACGGACTCCGCCACCTCGACGGCGTTCCCGGCGCTGCGGCCCAGCGGACGGTCCATCGCCGTCACGAGTGCCACGGTGCGCACGCCGGCGGCCTCGCCGAGGCCGACCATCGTGCGGGCCAGGGTGCGGGCGTCGTCAGCGTTCTTCATGAAGGCACCCGACCCGGTCTTGACGTCCAGGACCAGCGCGTCGGCGCCCTCGGCGATCTTCTTGCTCATGATCGAGCTGGCGATCAGCGGGATCGACTCGACGGTGCCGGTGACGTCGCGCAGCGCGTAGAGCTTCTTGTCCGCGGGCGCCAGGTCGTGGCCGGCCGCGCAGATGACGGCGCCGACATCCCGGAGCTGCTGGAGGTAGGCCTCCTCGTGCACGTCGGCACGCCAGCCGGGGATCGCCTCGAGCTTGTCCAGCGTCCCGCCGGTGTGGCCCAGGCCGCGGCCGGAGAGCTGCGGCACGGCCACACCGCAGGCGGCCACGAGCGGCGCCAGCGGCAGGGTGATCTTGTCGCCCACACCGCCGGTGGAGTGCTTGTCGGCGGTGGGCAGGCCCAGCGACGAGAGGTCCTTGCGCTCGCCGGAGTCGATCATCGCCTGGGTCCAGGCGGCGAGCTCCTCGGGCGCCATGCCGTTGAAGAACACCGCCATGAGCAGTGCGCTGACCTGCTCGTCCGGGACGACGCCCTGCGTGTAGGCATCGATGATCCAACGGATCTCGTCGCCGGATAGCCGGCCGCCGTCGCGCTTGGTGCGGATGACGTCGATGGCGTCGAAGGCGGCCATCAGCCCTGCCCCCGCTCCGCCGCGGCGACCAGGTCGTCGGGCCCGAAGGCGTCCGGCAGCACCTCGCGCATCGGCACGATCCCGAGCGACACCGTCTCGATGAGCATCTCGGCGCCTCCGTGCTCCCACAGCAGCTGGCGGCAGCGGCCGCACGGCATCAGCGGCTGGCCGTCGCCGCCCACGCAGGCCACCGCGACCAGCCGGCCGCCGCCGGTGCGGGCGAGGTCGCTGACCATGCCGCACTCGGCGCACAGCGCGAGGCCGTAGGAGGCGTTCTCCACGTTGCACCCGGTGACGACGCGACCGTCGTCGACCAGGCCGGCGACGCCGACGGGGAACTTCGAGTACGGGGCGTACGCATGCGTCATCGCCTCGCGGGCGGCCGCGCGCAGGGCGTCCCAGTCCGGCTGCGGGGTGCTCACTAGTGCTCTCCTCGTCGGTAGACCAGACCGTCGGCCTTCGGCATCCGCAGCCGTTGCGCGGCCAACGAGAGCACGAGCAGCGTGATCAGGTGCGGAGTGAAGGAGACGATGCCCTCGGGCAGCTCCTCGATGGTCAGGAACGCGACCAGGGTCGCGCCGGCGAAGACCAGCGCCAGACCCGCCTGGACCAGCCGGCGGCGGACGAACTGGAGGACCGCCACGCCCACCAGCAGGATCGCGATGAGCAGCAGCAGGGCCACGACCGCACCCTGGCTGCGCAGCTGCAGGCCGTCGGCGAAGCCGAAGAGCCCCGCGCCCGCGGCCAGGCCGCCGGGACGCCAGTTGCCGAAGATCAGCGCCGCGAGGCCGATGAAGCCGCGGCCACCCGTCTGCCCCTCGCGGTAGCTGTTGGCCACGAAGACCAGCGCGGCACCGCCGAGACCGGCCAGCGACCCGGAGATGATCACCGCGAGGTACTTCAGGCGGTAGACCGGCACGCCCAGGGAGTCCGCGGCCGCCGGGTTCTCACCGCAGGAGCGCAGCCGCAGCCCGAAGGCGGTGCGCCACAGCAGCAGGTAGGTCGCCGGCACGAGCAGCACCGCCAGCAGGGTCAGCACGCCGACGCCGCTGGTGAGGCCGCGCAGCAGCCCGGCGACGTCGGAGACCAGGAACAGCTCCGCGCGTTCGACGTCGCCCAGCAGGTCCGGGCCCGAGGAGAGCAACGGCAGCGAGAAGCTCGGGGGGCGGCCCGCCAGCCCGGGTGACTGCGTGACGCCACCACCGGTCGCGCCGCCGTACAGCAGCTCGGAGAGGAAGCGGACCACGCCTTCGGCGAGGATGTTGATCGCGACGCCGGAGACGACGTGGTCGACGCCGAAGCTCACCGTGGCGATCGCGTGCAGCAGGCCACCCAGGGCACCGAAGACGGCGCCGCCGATGATCGCCGCGGCCCAGCCCCACTGGTAGCCGGCCCAGCCGGCGCCCCAGGCGCCCAGGATCATCATGCCCTCGAGGCCGATGTTGACCACGCCCGCGCGCTCGGCGAACAGTCCGCCGAGCGCGGCCAGGCCGATGGGCACCGCCAGCAGCAGCGCCGCGGCGAAGGTCGAGGACGAAGTCAGGGCCTGCTCGCCGGAGACGATCCGGACGACGGACATCAGGAGCATCAGGCCGACGACGGTCCAGGCGATCCGCCGGCTGCGCCCGCCGCCCAGGAACAGCTCGGTCAGGGGCCCGCGGTCCGCGGTCTTGGCCGGTGCGGAAGTCGCGGTCACGCGCCCGCCTCCTGTCGCGCGTCGATACGGGTGCCGGCGGGACCGGTGCCGGTCGCGCCGTCGTCGGGAGCCGGGGCCGATGCCTGCCCGGTGCCGTGCTCGGCCCGGCGCCGGGAGACCTGGCGGGCGATCTCGTTGGCGATGACCACCGAGAGCACGATCGTGCCCTGGATGATCGTGACCACCGAGGCCGGGATGTCGGCGAACTGCAGCGGCACCGCGGCCCGGTCGAGGAAGGCGAACAGCAGCGCGGCGAACGCGATGCCGAGGGGGCTGTTGCGCCCCAGCAGCGCCACGGCGATGCCGAGGAAGCCCAGGCCGGCGGTGAACTCGGTGCCGAAGTGGTAGGTCCGGCCCAGCAGGTCGGGCAGGCCGATCAGCCCCGCGACCGCGCCGGAGATGAGCATCGTCTTGACGACCATGGCGCGGGCGTCGATGCCGCTGGCCGTCGCGGCCGAGGGCGACAGGCCCGTCGCGCGCAGGTCGAAGCCGAACCGGGTGCGCTTGAGCAGCACCGAGATCACGATGCCGACGACGACCGCCACGATCAGGAAGCCGAAGAGCTGCCCGCGCGGCTGGGCCAGCCCGATGGCGTCGAAGAGGCCGTTGAGCGCCGGGAAGCGGCCGGACTCGGGGATGTCGGTGGTCGTGATGATCGCCGCGCCCTCCTCGCTGCCCCGGAGCGGTCCGGTGAGCAGCCAGGAGGCGGTGCCGAGCGCGATGAAGTTCAGCATGATCGAGCTGATCACCTCGCTGACGCCGCGGGTGACCTTCAGGACGGCGACGATGCCCGCCCAGATCGCGCCCACGGCCATGGCCACCACCATGATCAGCAGGATGTGCAGCGGGGCCGGCAGCACGACGGCCGCGCCGACGCCGGCTGCGACGACGGTGGCCATGCGGTACTGGCCCTCGACGCCGATGTTGAACAGGCCCATGCGGAAGGCGACCGAGACCGCCAGACCGGCGAGGAACAGCGGCACCGCGCGGTTGAGGATCACCACGATCGCCTGCGTCTGCTGCGCGGGGGTGTCGCCGAAGTCGAGCAGCACCTGCAGGGCGGTCATCGGGTTCTGCCCGATGGCCAGGATCACCAGGGTCGTGATGACCAGCGCGACGACGACGGCGAGCGCGGGGGCCGCCAGCGAGGTGCCGATGCGGCGGAGGGCGGTCACGCGGCACCCACCGAGCCGTCGTGGGCGCCGGTCATGTGACCGCCCAGCTCGTCCGGCGTCAGCGACGACGGGTCGAGCGTGGCCACCAGCCGGCCGCGCAGCATCACGTGCAGGGTGTCGGACAGGCCGATCAGCTCGTCCAGGTCGGCCGAGATCAACAGGATCCCCATCCCTTCGGCGCGGGCGTCCTTGAGCAGCTCCCAGATGGAGGACTGCGCGCCGACGTCGACCCCACGGGTGGGGTGCGCGGCGATCAGCAGCTTCGGCGCCGCGCTCATCTCGCGGCCGATGATCAGCTTCTGCTGGTTGCCACCGGAGAGCGCGTGCGCCAGCGTGTCCGGGCCGGGTGCCCGGACGTCGTACTCACGCATGATCCGCTCGGTGTCCTTGCGGGCCGAGCGGCGGTCGATGAACGGACCCTTGACCGCCGGCGGGCGCGTCTGGTGGCCGAGGATCCGGTTCTCCCAGAGAGGAGCCTCCAGCAGCATCCCCTGGCGGTGGCGGTCCTCGGGGATGAAGCCGAGCCCGGCCTCGCGGCGGGCGCGGGTGCTCCAGCCGGTGATGTCCTGCCCGGCGAACGTGACGGTGCCCGAGGCGAGCGGGCGCAGGCCCATGATCGCCTCGACCAGCTCGGCCTGGCCGTTGCCCTCGACGCCGGCGATGCCCACCACCTCGCCCTCGCGCACGGTCAGCGCGACGTCGTCCACCGCGGGCCGGCCGACGGCCGACGGGACCGTGAGACCGGTCAGCTGCACCACCGCCGCCTCGCGGACCGTCGACGTCCGGGTCTCCGGCGAGGGCAGCTCCGAGCCGACCATGAGCTCGGCGAGCTGCCGAGCGGTGGTGGTCTTCGGGTCGGCCGTGCCGACGGTCGTGCCGCGGCGGATCACGGTGATCGAGTCGGCGACCTTGCGCACCTCGTCGAGCTTGTGCGAGATGAAGATGACGGTGAGGCCCTCGCGCTTGAGCTCGCCGAGGTTGCCGAACAGCTCGTCGACCTCCTGCGGCACGAGCACAGCCGTCGGCTCGTCCAGGATCAGCGTGGTGGCGCCGCGGTAGAGCACCTTGGCGATCTCCACCCGCTGGCGGTCACCGACGCCGAGGTCCTCGACGAGGACGTCGGGGTCGAGGTTCAGGGCGTAGCGCTCGGAGATGTCGCGGATCCGGCGTCGCGCCTCGGCGCGGTCCAGCCGGCCACCGCGCGTCGGCTCGCTGCCCAGGACGATGTTCTCCAGGACGGTGAAGTTGTCGGCCAGCATGAAGTGCTGGTGGACCATGCCGATGCCCGCGGCGATCGCGTCGGCGGGGCTCCGCAGCGTGGTCTCGCGGCCGTCGAGGAGGATCGTTCCCTCGTCGGGCCGGTGCATGCCGTAGAGCGTCTTCATCAACGTGGACTTGCCCGCGCCGTTCTCGCCCACGATCGCGTGCACCTCACCGCGCCGGACACGCAGCTCGATGTCACGGTTGGCGACGACGCCGGGGAAACGCTTGGTGATGCCACGCAGCTCTACGGCGTACGGGACGCCGTCGGCGGGCGGGGTGCCGCCGGTCGCTCCTGCTGCGGCCATGGGGGCCTCTCTCTCGCGGTGCGGCCGCGGTGGCGGCGCACGTCCACTCGTGTGCGTCGGCGGGGACGCAGTTCGTGCGTCCTCACCGATGTCGTGCTGGCCCGGCCGGCGACCGGTACGGGAATGATCCCGCAGCCCGCGCTCCCGCCGGAGCCGGGCCCCGGAGGGACGCCGATCCCACGACGACGGGCCCGGGCGCGTGCGCCCGGGCCCGTCGTGGAGCGCCCGATGGACGCGGGCCCACCCGGAGGAGGGCCCGCGCCAGGATCACGGGGTGGTCGGGACCTCGACCTCGCCGTCGACGATCTGCTGACGCCAGTCGTCGATGACGGACTGGATGTCGTCGATGAAACCGCCGGAGGTCGACAGGTCGATGCCGCCGGTCTCCAGGTCGCTCAGGATGTCGGTGCCACCCTGGAGGTCACCCTCGGAGAAGTCGGTGATGTAGGACTCCACCGCGTTGTCGACCCGCTTGAGCATCGACGTCATGATGACGGCCTGCTGCTCCGGGGAGGTGGCGCTCAGGTACTGGTCGGAGTCGACGCCGATGGCGCGCTGACCGGCCTCGACGGCGGCCTCGAAGACGCCCTCGCCCGAACCACCGGCGGCGTGGAACACGATGTCCGCGCCGGCCTGGTACATGCCCTGCGCCGCGACCTTGCCACCCTCGGAGTCACCGAAGCCGGAGGGGTCACCGGCGGGCGAGAGGTACTTGACGTCGACGATGATGCCGGGCTTCACGGCCTCGGCACCGGCCTTGTAGCCGGCCTCGAACTTGCCGATGAGGGGGCTCTCCTGCCCACCCACGAAGCCGATGTGGCCCGTCGCGCTCTTGGAGGCGGCGGCGACGCCGGCGAGGAAGGAGCCCTCCTCCTCGGCGAAGATCAGCCCGGTCAGGTTGTCGACGCCCATCTCCTCGACCGACGTGTCGACGATGGCGAACTGGGTCTCGGGGTAGTCGGCGGCGATGTCGCCGATGATGTCCCCGTAGGCGAACCCGACCGCGATGACCGGGTTGAAGCCGTTCTCGGCCAACTGGGTCAGCAGCTCGCCGCGGTCGGACCCGTCATCGTTCGGGGAGAGCTCCTGGATGTCCTCCTTGACGTCGCCGCCGAGGGCCTCGACGGCCGCCTCGACACCGGCGATCGCCGAGTCGTTGAAGGACTTGTCGCCGCGACCACCGGTGTCGTAGGCGACGCCGACCTTGAGGTCGCCCTCGCCGCCACCGTTGCTGCCGGAGCCGCTGCTGCCCTCTTCGTCGCTGGCACAGGCCGACAGGGCCAGGCCGCCGGCCAGCAGCAGCGCCGCGGCCTTCGTCATCCGCGCTCGGCGCAAGACGATCTCCTCTGATTGGGGGGACGCGCGCCGGTCGGCGGCGCGTTCCGGGTTCGGATACCGGCGCCCACGATCCGCGGGGAAGCGGACCGTGCGGGGCACCGCCAGGGACGCTAATCGCGGCACCCGAGGGGGCTCCAACCTCTGCCCGGACTGAGACACGATCGTTGCGAAGGCTCATCCCTTCGGGGACGCAGACTCCGATTGCGGTGAAGCAGGTCACGCCGCCTACCGTGCCGACATGCGACCACGCGGTACGACAGGGTTCCTGATCGGCCTCGCCGTCCTGCTGCTGCCCGCTCCTGCGGCCTCCGCCGCACCTGCGTCCGCCACCCCCGCGGCGACGACGCCGTCCTCCCCCCGGCCGACCGCGGACCCTGCCGCACCGACGCCGTCGGCACCCCTGACGGGCCTGCCCCGGCGCGGCACCGCCCCCGACGGCAGCACGGTGGGCGGCGAGCGGCTCGGTGCGCGCGGCGTCGTGGTCGCCGAGGAGGCCCCGCCCCTGCCACCGGGCATCGTGGCCGGCTCCTGGCTGGTCGCCGACGCCACGTCGGGGCAGGTCCTGGCCGCGCGGGACGCACACGGCCGCCGCTATCCGGCGAGCACGCTCAAGACCCTCACCCTGCTGACCCTGCTCCCCCGCCTGGATCCGGCCGAGGTGGTGACGGCGACGGAGGAGGACGAGCGGATCGAGGGCAGCCGGGTCGGGCTCGTCACCGGTGGCCGCTATCCGGTCTCGCTGCTGTTCGAGGCGCTGGTCCTCCAGTCCGGCAACGACGCGGCGTCCGCCCTGGCGCGCACGGCCGGCGGCGTCGGGACGACCGTGGAGTTGATGAACCGGACCGCCGCCGCGCTCGGTGCGTACGACACCGTCGTCGGGTCCCCGTCCGGGCTGGACGTGGCCGGTCAGACCAGCTCGGCCTACGACCTGGCGCTGATCTTCCGTGCCCTGCTCGAGAACCCGGCGGCCGCCGCGGTGCTGCGGGTGCCCAGCGCCGTGATGCCCCCGGTCGAGGGCCGTTCCCCCGGCTACCAGATCCAGAACGAGAACCCGCTGGCCGACTACCCGGGTGGACTGGGCGGCAAGACGGGGTTCACCGACGCCGCGCGGCACACGTTCGTCACGGCGGCCGAACGGGACGGCCGCCGTCTCGTGGTCAGCGTGCTCGACACCGAGCGCCTGCCGCTACGGGCCGCCGACCAGGCCGCGCTCCTGCTCGACTGGGGCTTCGCCGTCCCGGCCGGCACCCCCGGGATCGGCCGGCTGGTCCGCCCGGCCGACCTCCTGTCCACCGCCGCGCCCACACCGGCGCCCACCGACTCCCCCACCCGCGAGCAGGCGCAGCCGCGACCGGAAGCCGCCCACTGGCCGGTTCCGGCGCTGGGCGCCGCCGCGCTGCTCAGCGTGACGCTGCTGGGTGCGGAACTGGCCCGTCGTCGACGTCGACCGGCGGGTCCACCGGAGCCGGGACCGACGGCTCCCCCGCGAGGCCGGTGGCCGTCCAGGCGGCGGTGAAGAAGGAGAACCGCGCCACCAGGTTGATCCACACGAGCACGCCGACGGCGCCACCGAAGGCCGACGCCGTCACGCTGTCGGAGATCAGCGACAGGTAGTAGCCACCGACCAGCTTGAGCACCTCGAAGCCCACGGCGCCGAACAGGGCTCCGGGCAGGAGCCGTCGCACCGGCGTCGAGACGGCCGGCACCACCCGCAGCATCCACAGGAAGACGACGATGTTGCCCGCCATCGCCAGCGTGATCCCGAGCAGCCAGGTGAGCACCCCGTATCCCGGCTCGTCGGCGAGGTCGAGGAAGTCCAGCACCCGCGACGTCCCCTGGCTCACCAGCCCGGTGACCCCGAGGCTGGCCACGCCGAGGCCGCCGAGCGCGACGAGCGCCACGACGTCCTGCAGGTTGTCGCGGAGGAACTCGGGTTCGTCGACCCGGCCCTTCCAGATGCGTTCCATGCCCACGCGGAGCTTGTCCATCGTCCGCAGCCCGGCGTAGAGGAAACCCCCGAGCGCGATCAGCCCGACGAACCCGGCCGAGTCGATGGCGCCGGACAGCTGCTCGACCAGCCGCCGCCCGAGGCCGCCCGGGAAGGTCTCGCGGATGGTGGTGAACAGCTCGCGCTGGAGCAGTTCGTCGCCGGCGATGACGAGTCCGATGACCGAGGCGACGAGCAGCAGGACCGGGAAGAGGGCCAGGAAGGCGAAGTAGGTGACCCCTGCGGCCATGAGGTCGCCCTGGGTGCGCTGGTAGCGGCCGCCGGCGCGGGCCAGGTGGTCGAACCAGCCGTAGCGGGCGCGTCCGGCGTCGATCGTCGACTCGACGCGGTCCCAGAGGCGGGCGGGCCACGCCTTCCGGGCCGGCGCGTCCCCGGAGCTGGCGGTGCTCACCGCCCGAGTCTGCTGGCTGCGCGGCTCAGTCGCAGGTCACAGGTGGGCGGGGCCGGTGAGCCGGTGCTCGCGCACGACCGACCAGGCGCCGGTGGCGGTCTGCTCGAACTCGGTGAAGTGCTCGACCCGGAACTCCGCGGAGAGGTTCTGCAGGCCGCTGTAGGCCAGCTCCAGCATGTCGGCCGGGACGTCGTGGGCCACGGTGACGTGCGGGTGGTAGGGAAACGAGAGCGACCGGTGCAGCGGTCCGGTGCGGACGTCGGTGGCCAGCAGCTCGCAGTTGCCGATGCCCCGCGCCACGGTCACGAAGACCACGTCGGAGACGGGGGTGAACGTGCCGGTGCCCGACAGGTGCATGTCGAACGGCGGATGGTTCGCCGCCACCGCGGCGAGGTGCTCGGCGACGGCGGCCCGGTCGGCGACGGGCACCTCGGTCGGCGGGAGCAGGGTCACGTGCGGCGGGACGATGCTCGCCTGCGGGTCCCCGAGCTTGGTGCGCCACTCGACCAGCAGCGACGCCCACGGCTCGGGCACCGGCACGATGACCCCGAGCACCGCCGTCTCCGGGGGGCCGGCCAGCCGTCCGACGAAGGTGTCGTCGTTCATGCCTTCTGCCCCGCCGGCGGGAGGAAGCCCACCCGCTCGTAGACGTCGGCGACGGTCGCCGCGGCCACCTCGCGCGCACGGGCCGCGCCCGCGGCCAGGATCCGCTCCAGCTCCGCCTGGTCGTCCAGGAGCTCCTGGGTCCGCTGCTGGACAGGAGTCACGAACTCGACGACGACCTCGGCGAGCTCCTTCTTGAGGTCGCCGTAGCCACGGCCGGCGAACTGCTCCTCGAGGGCGGGCACCGAGATACCCGACAGCGCGCTGTGGATCGTCAGCAGGTTGGTGATGCCGGGCTTGTTCTCCCGGTCGGCGACGATCTCTCGGCCGGTGTCGGTGACGGCCGAGCGGATCTTCTTCGCCGTCACCTTCGGGTCGTCCAGCAGCTGGATGCACCCGGCCGGCGGCAGGCTCTTGCTCATCTTCTTCTCGGGCGACTGCAGGTCCATGACCCGGGCCGCACCCTCGGGGATGAAGCCCTCGGGGATGCGGAACGTGTCGCCGTAGCGGCCGTTGAAGCGGGCCGCGAGGTCGCGCGAGAGCTCGAGGTGCTGGCGCTGGTCGTCGCCCACCGGCACCCGGTCGGCCTGGTAGATCAGGATGTCGGCCGCCATCAGCACGGGATAGGTGAACAGGCCGACCGTCGTCCCGGTCGTGCCCTCGCGCTGGCTCTTGTCCTTGAACTGCGTCATGCGGCTGGCCTCGCCGAAGCCGGTGAGGCACTCCAGCACCCAGGACAGCTGCAGGTGCTCGGGCACATGGCTCTGCACGAACACCGCGCTGCGCGACGGGTCCACGCCCAGCGCGATCAGCTGGGCGGCCGACACCAGGCTGTTGCGGCGGAGCTCGGCGGGGTCCTGCGCCACGGTGATGGCGTGCAGGTCGACCACGCAGTAGAAGGCGTCGTGCCCGTCCTGCAGGGCGACCCACTGGCGCAGCGCGCCGAGGTGGTTGCCGAGGTGGAACGAGCCCGCCGTCGGCTGGATGCCGGAGAGGACACGGGGAAGAGCCACGTCGGCCATCAAACCAGCCGCGGCGCCCGCAGGTTCCGGGCTCCCCCTTCCCGCGGCGCCCCGAGGCGCGGGAGCGGTCGCCGAGATGCTGGTCAGCGACCCGCGCCGCCGAGCGTGTCGTCCAGCGCGGCGAGGAAGACGTCGTCCTCCTCGGGGGTGCCGACGGTGACCCGGATGCCCTCGCCGGCGAAGGGCCGGGTGATCACCGCGCGGGCCTCCAGCGCCGCGGCGAGCTCCGCCGTCCGCTCCCCCACCGGCAGCCAGACGAAGTTGGCCTGGCTGTCGGCGACCTCCATGCCCCGCTCGCGCAGCTCCGTCGTCAGCCGCTCGCGCTCGGTGGTGACGACGGCGCACCGCCGGCGCACCTCGTCCTCGCTGGCCAGCGCGGCGACGGCCGCGGCCTGGGCGACCATCCCGACACTGAACGGCAGGTGCGTCTTGCGCACCGCCTGGGCGACCGCCGGGTCCTCGGCCAGCAGGTAGCCGACGCGGAGGCCCGCCAGCCCCCACGCCTTGGAGAACGTGCGGAGGACGGCGACGTTCGGCCGGCCGCGCATCAGCTCCACGCCGTCGGGGACCTCGGGGTCGGTGACGAACTCGCGGTAGGCCTCGTCGAGAACCACCAGGGTGTCCGCCGGGACGGCGTCGAGGAACCGCTCGAGCTCGGGACGGCGCACCGCCGTCCCGGTGGGGTTGTTCGGGTTGCAGACGAAGACCAGGCGGGTCGTGTCGTCGATCGCGGCGGCCAGCGCGTCGAGGTCGTGGGTGTCGGCGGCGCCGCCGTCGCGGCCCGGGGTGAGCGGCACCTGGATCGCGCGGGCGCCGGCCACGCGGGCCAGCAGCGGGTACATCTCGAACGAGCGCCAGGCGAAGGCGAGGCTCGTGCCGGGGTCGTTGTAGGCCTGCGCGAGCTCCTGGCAGATCGCCACCGCGCCACAGCCGACGGCGACCTGCGCCGGGTCGACGCCGTACCGCTCGGCGAGCGCCCGCGTGAGGACGACGGCGCCGTTGTCCGGATAGCGGTTGGTCTCGACGACGGCCGCGGTGACCGCCTCCACGACAGCGGGCAGCGGCGGGAACGCGACCTCGTTGCTGGCCAGCTTGACCGCGCGCTCGACCCCGATCTCGCGGGCGAGGTCGGCGGGGTTGCGCCCCGGCTTGTAGGCCGGGAGCGACTGCACCGCCGGTCGGGCACTGACCACGAGATCCTCCTGACGCCCCCTAGGGTGGGGCCATGCGCGTACTCGTCGCCGGTGGAGCCGGCTACATCGGCAGCGTAGTGACGGCGGCCCTGCTGTCCGACGGGCACGAGGTGACGGTCCTCGACGACCTCTCGACCGGTCACGCCGACGCCGTTCCCGAGGGCGCCACGCTGGCCCAGGTGTCGCTGCACGACTCGGCTCCCGTGCTGGCCCACTTCCGCCCCGAGGCGGTGCTGCACTTCGCGGCCAAGTCGCTGGTCGGCGTCTCGCAACAGCAGCCGGAGGACTACTGGCACACCAACGTCGGAGGGTCCTTCGCGCTGCTCGAGGCCATGCGGGCGGCCGGCTGCCGGCGGATCGTCTTCTCCTCGACCGCCGCCACCTACGGCGAGCCCGACCAGGTGCCGATCCGCGAGGACGCACCCACCCGCCCGACGAACACCTACGGCGCCTCGAAGCTCGCCGTCGACCACATGCTGACCTCCTACGCGGTGGCCCACGGCTTCGCGGCGGTGAGCCTGCGCTACTTCAACGTGGCCGGCGCCGCCTACGGCCTCGGCGAGCGGCACGCCACCGAGACCCACCTCATCCCGATCGCGCTGCAGGTCGCCGCCGGCACGCGGGAGTCCCTGACCGTCTACGGCCAGGACTACCCGACCCCGGACGGCACCTGCATCCGCGACTACGTGCACGTCGAGGACCTCTCCGACGCCCACCTGCTGGCGCTGCCGGCCCCGGCGGCCGGCGAGCACCGGATCTACAACCTCGGCAACGGCACCGGATTCTCCGTGCAGGAGGTCGTCGAGGCCGCCCGCGAGGTCACCGGCCACCCGATCCCGGTGACCGTCGGCGAGCGGCGGGCCGGCGACCCGGCCCAGCTGGTGGCCTCCAGCGACCGGATCCGCGCCGACCTCGGGTGGACCCCGAAGCACACCGACCTGGTCGGCATCGTGCGCGACGCCTGGGACGTCGCGCAGGCCCGCGGCTAGCCCACCTCGGTGCGGTCGCCCTCTCGCCGAGCGTCGTCGCCGGCGGCGGGCTGACCCGCAGCCGGGCGAGCCGCCGCCCGTCGCGTCGGCTTCGTGCACGTCCGCGTCCTGTTCCTGCGGCCGACCACCGGGAGCCGCGACCAGTTCGACTGTGCCACCAGCCGGGCCGCGCGGCCCGGTCGGAACCAGGGTGGCCGGTCCGGTCGGTACTGGTGCCCACCAGTCCCGAAACCAGATCGACCGCTGCACCTAGCGTGATCTCCCGCTCACGGTTAGTCTCACCTTGATAACGAAACGTGATCTCGGAGTGACCCTGTGCAGCACACCCCCGCCGCTGGTCCGCCCTCGCGCCACCGGGCCGCCGTCTCCGGCTCCCGCCGCGTGGTCGTCCGACGCCACTCCTCCTACGTGCGACGCTTCGGCCTCGGCCTGGCTCTGTCGATCGGGGCTGCCGGATTCGCGCTCCTCGCGCCGGACGTCATGACCCCGGCCCCGAACGAGGCCGGCGTCGCGCCCGAGTCGTCGACGTCGGTGTTCGCCCTGACCCCGGAGCCGGTGGTCGTGGACGCTCCTGCGCCGGCACCGGCAGCGCCGCCGCCGCCACCGCCGGCCCCGGCCCCCGTCGCGCCCGCGCCGCCGCCCGAGCCCGCCCCCGTCGAGGTCCCGGTCGTCGAGGAGCCTCCCGCGGAGGAGCCGCTGGAGGCCGCGCCGGCCCCGGCCCCCGCCCCTGTCGACAGCTCCCGCGAGGCCGCCGTGATCGCGCTGGTCAACCAGGAGCGCGCCTCCGCCGGCTGCGGTCCGGTCGTGGCCGATGCCGGACTCGCCTCGGTCGCCGCGGCGCACAGCGCGGACATGCGGGACCGCGACTACTTCGACCACGTGAACCTCGACGGCCTCGACCCCTTCGACCGCGCCGACGCCGCCGGTCAGGACGCGCGGGCGGAGAACATCGCCTGGGGTCAGCAGGACCCGGGGTCGGTGATGACCGCGTGGATGAACAGCTCCGGGCACCGGAAGAACATCCTGAACTGCGACCTGTCGCGACTCGGCGTGGGCATCGCCGACAGCGGCAAGGGCCCCTTCTGGACCCAGCTCTTCGGCTGATCCAGCCCTCGCCCGGCTGATCACTCCGCGAGCGCGGCCGCGGTCACGAGGACGACGCGCCACCCCGGGGCGGTGAGCCGTTTCATCCGCCGGCGGCCCCTGGCCGGCATCCCCGCCAGCGCCAGGAGCACCCGAAGCCTCGACTCCGGCGGCGACTCGGCCCGCTCGTCGAGCAGCGACACCGCCTGACGGCATCGGCGCACGCCCCGCCCACCGATCAGCTCTCCCGCAGCTGCCTCCTGGGTCGTCCGCGACACCACCCCCGCGGCGAGGAGCTGGTCCAGTGCAGGAACCGCTTCCATGAGCGGCTCCAGGCGTCCGATGTCGAGGGCGGTGCGCAACCCGGAGGTGCACCGGAACCGACCGCGGACCACGACGTCGGTGATCGGTAGCGGAGCTCGCCGAACGCGCAGACCGGCCGCGGCCCCGAATCGCGATCCCGGCGGTACGACCATCTCGATCGGGCCGGGTGTGTCGACCGCGAACGACTCCGGCAGCTCGGCGTCGGCGTAGATCCCGTGGAACAGCCGCTTCCACGCCGCACTGCGAAGCTCGTCCCTGGTCAGGACGCCGTCCGCCACGACGCCCCGACTCCGGAACACCGCTCCCGCAGGACCTCCGGTCGGCGGGGTGTGGGCACCGCGCACGCCTGCCGAACCGCGAGCCAGGGTGCTGCCGCCGTCCACAGGCCACCGAGAGTCGTCAGATAGGGCTTCGGAGGGACGCCGCAGCCCCCATTCGGCGCGTCTAGGCGCCCGCCTGAACGCAGAGCGGCCCCCCGCCCGGAGGCGAAGGGCCGCTCTGTCAGCGCCTGGATCAGGCCATGGCCTTCTGCAGGTTGGTGTCGATCGCCGCCAGGAAGTCCTGGGTGGTCAGCCAGGGGCTGTCCTTGGAGATCAGCAGCGCCAGGTCCTTGGTCATCTTGCCGCTCTCGACGGTCTCGATGCAGACGCGCTCGAGGGTCTCGGCGAAGCGGGTGACCTCGGGGGTGTTGTCCAGCTTGCCGCGGTGCGCGAGGCCCCGGGTCCAGGCGAAGATCGACGCGATCGGGTTGGTCGACGTCTCCTTGCCCTGCTGGTGCTGGCGGTAGTGACGGGTCACCGTGCCGTGGGCGGCCTCGGCCTCGACCGTGCGGCCGTCCGGGGTCGCGAGCACCGAGGTCATGAGGCCGAGCGAGCCGAAGCCCTGCGCGACGGTGTCGGACTGCACGTCACCGTCGTAGTTCTTGCAGGCCCAGACGTAGCCGCCCTCCCACTTGAGCGAGGCGGCGACCATGTCGTCGATGAGCCGGTGCTCGTAGGTGATGCCGGCCTCGGCGAACTTGTCCTTGAACTCCGCCTGGAAGGTCTCCTCGAAGATGTCCTTGAACCGGCCGTCGTAGGCCTTGAGGATCGTGTTCTTCGTGGACAGGTAGACCGGGAACTTGCGGTCCAGGCCGTAGTTCAGCGAGGCGCGCGCGAAGTCGCGGATCGAGTCGTCGAGGTTGTACATCGACAGCGAGACGCCGGCGCCGGGCGCCTGGAAGACCTCGTGCTCGATGGGCTGCGAGCCGTCGTCCGGGGTGAAGGTGACGGTGAGCTTGCCGGCCGACGGGAACTTGAAGTCGGTGGCGCGGTACTGGTCGCCGTAGGCGTGACGGCCGACGATGATCGGCTTGGTCCAGCCCGGCACCAGGCGCGGCACGTTCTGCATGATGATCGGCTCGCGGAAGATCACGCCGCCGAGGATGTTGCGGATCGTCCCGTTCGGGGACCGCCACATCTTCTTCAGGCCGAACTCCTCGACCCGCGCCTCGTCCGGCGTGATGGTCGCGCACTTGACGCCGACGCCGTGCTTCTTGATGGCGTTGGCGGAGTCGATGGTGATCTGGTCGTCGGTCGCGTCACGCGACTCCATGCCCAGGTCGTAGTACTCGAGGTTGACGTCGAGGTACGGGAGGATCAGCTGGTCCTTGATGAACTGCCAGATGATCCGGGTCATCTCGTCGCCGTCGAGCTCGACGACGGTGCCCTCGACCTTGATCTTGCTCACGCGTTCTCCTTGTTGCTCTCGTGGCCCCGCTGCAGGGCCCCGCCGCGAGCTTCGAGCGGTGGGGGGCAGTGGGGTCCGTTTTCAGAGGTCGGCTACGTCGGCCTGCTTCGCGCGCACCGCTTCGGCCGCTTCGCGCAGACCAGCCAGCTCGTCGTCGGACAGGTCGCTCTCGACGACGCGCGTCACGCCGCCCCGGCCGATCTCGGCCTCCACCCCCAGGTACACCCCGGAGATGCCGTACTCGCCGTCCACCCAGGTGCACACCGGCATCACGGCGCCGGAGTCCTCCATGACCGCGCGGGCCATGCGGGCCGCAGCGGCGGACGGAGCGTAGTAGGCCGACCCGGTCTTCAGGAGCGCGACGACCTCGGCGCCACCGTTGCGGGTGCGCTGCACGAGGTGCTCGATCCGGTCGGCGGCCAGCACGTCGGCCAGCGGCTTGCCGTCGACGGTGCAGCGCGAGGGCACCGGCACCATCGTCTCGCCGTGCGAGCCCAGGGTCAGCGTCCGCACCGAGTGCACGGGGACGCCGAGCTCCTCGGCCACGAAGTTGGTGAAGCGGGCCGTGTCGAGCATCCCGGCCTGGCCCATGACCTTCTGGTGCTCGAAGCCGGTGGCCATCTGCGCCAGCGCGGTCATCTCGTCCAGCGGGTTGGAGACGACGATGACCACCGCGTCGGGCGAGGTCTTCGCGATGTTCTCCGACACCTGCCGGACGATCCCGGCGTTGGTCTCGATGAGATCCATGCGGCTCATGCCCGGCTTGCGGGGCAGCCCGGCGGTCACGACGACGACGTCGGAACCCTCGGTGCCCTCGTAGGAGCCACCGCCGACGCCGACGACCTTCGTCTCGAAGCCCTCGATGGGCCGGGACTGGTTCATGTCGAGGGCGAGGCCCTCGGGCTTGCCCTCGACGATGTCGGTGAGGACAACGGTCTCGAAGATGTCGTACTCCGCGAGGCGGAGTGCGGTGGTGGAGCCGTAGAAGCCGGCACCGACGACGGTGACCTTGCCGTTCCTGGGCTGCGCTGCCATGGCCGCCAACCTAGCCCTCACCGGCTCCCTGCGCTGCTGCGGGTCACGCGCCGGGGATCGCCAGTGCGAAGGCGGTCAGCACCAGTCCGGCCGTCGCGAGCAGGACGACGTCGACCGCGCGGCTGCGCACGGCGAGGAAGCCGACCCGCCGAACCGGGAGCAGCAGCCGAAGCAGCGCGGCGCCCACGAGCGAGAGGCCGACGACCACCAGGCCGATGCGCCAGTGCTCGAAGGTGACCAACAGCAGGCCGACCGCGACGGCCACGAGCACCGCCAGCAGCGGCAGCTGGCGGACCAGCCCGGCCAGGAACGGCCGGCGCACGTAGAGCGGCGGGCGGGTCACCGGGCGGCGGCCTGCTCGGCGGCGAGGACGACGTTCTGCAGCAGCATCGCGCGGGTCATGGGCCCGACTCCCCCGGGGTTCGGCGCCACGTGCCCGGCGACCTTGACGACGTCCTTCGCGACGTCGCCGGCGATCTTCCCGTCGACCCGGCTGACACCCACGTCGAGCACGGCGGCACCGGGCTTGACCAGCTCGGCGGTGATCAGGTCGGGGACGCCGGCCGCGGCGACGACGACGTCGGCGTTCCGCAGGTGGGCGGCCAGGTCGCGGGTGCCGGTGTGGCAGAGCGTGACCGTCGCGTTCTCGCTGCGGCGGGTGAGCAGCAGGCCCAGCGGCCGGCCGACGGTGATGCCACGGCCGACGACGACGACCTCCGCGCCGTTCAGCGGGACGTCGTAGCGGCGGAGCAGCTCGACGATGCCCACCGGCGTGCACGGCAGCGGCCCGGGTACGCCGAGCACGAGCCGGCCCAGGTTCACCGGGTGCAGGCCGTCGGCGTCCTTGGCCGGGTCCATGGCCTCCAGGACCTTCGCCTCGTCGATGTGCTTCGGAAGCGGCAGCTGGACGATGTAGCCGGTGCACGACTCGTCGGCGTTGAGCTCGGCGACGACGTCGAGCACGTCCTGCTCGGTCGCGTCGGCCGGCAGCTCGCGCTGGATGCTGGCGATGCCGACCTGGGCGCAGTCGGAGTGCTTGGCGTTGACGTACCAGCGGCTGCCCGGGTCGTCGCCGACCAGCAGGGTGCCGAGGCCGGGCCGGTGACCGGCCGCGGTGAGGGCGGCCACCCGCTCGGTGAGCTCGGTGCGGATCGCTGCCGCCGTGGCCTTGCCGTCCAGAGTCGTCGCGGTCACGGAGACAGTCTGCCCGAGCCACCCCCGGGACGGCGCCCGCGGCCCTAGGCTCCCGGCAGGAGGTGCGCGATGACCGAGCGCGAGCAGGAACCCGCCACGACCGAGATGTCCGCCGCCTCGATGCCCGGCGGCGCCACGGCACCGTCCTGGTCCACCGACCGGACGGTCTTCCGGCGCCCCGACCCGTGGGCCGGGGTGCTTCTCCTGCTCGCCGGCCTCGCCGCGGGGGTGAGCCTGGTGCTGCGGTGGCTGGCCGACGACGACGCCACCGGCCTGGACTTCGTGCGGCGCGGCCTGACCGACCTCGGCGACGTCGTGGACACCGGGCTGTGGCAGCCGGTGGTGATCGTGCTGGGCGGCGGGGTGCTGCTCGTGCTCGGCCTGCTGATGTTCAGGCCCGCGCGCAACCACCGGCCGCTCGGCCTGCTCGCCGGTGTGGTGAGCGCGCTCGTCGTCTGGGCCGTGCTCGTGCCGCTGATCGCCGCCGACTTCGACCTCGGCTTCTTCGGCACCGGCTTCTGGTGGGCGATCGCCGTCGCCGTCCTCGGCCTGCTCGGCGCGGGCGCAGCCCTGGTCACCGGGCCGCGGAAGGGCTGACGCTCCGTGTGCTGAGCCACCTCTACGGCACTGCCCCGCACTTGCGCCGGATGCACCCGCCGCCTGCTACCGCAGACCGGCCCGATGCTGCGCCTCGGCGATGGCCGAGGCCGCCTCGCGTGCCCGGCGGCCTCGGGTCGACAGTGCCCCGGCCACATCGGCCAACGCCCACACCGCCACGGAGGACCCGCTGCGCAGCTGCACTCGGGCCGCGGCGAAGCCCGGCGCCACGGTGACCACATCGGCGAGAGGCACATGCCGGGTGCTCCACGGGTTCACCACGGTCACCTCGTCTGCGGTCAGGACCAGCCGTGGACGCAGGGCCACCCACCAGGCCCCTAGCCAGAGCACCGCAGCGGTCCCGCCGGCGGCCAGACCGTCGATCGCGTAGTCGCTGGACAGGTGGACGAGCGCCTGGATCGACATCGTCAGTGCCGCCAACGTCGGCAGGCCGGCGATGACCGCCACCCAGATCCGGCCGGATCGGCTGACGCGCCACACGCGAGAGGGAGAAGCGGTCGGTGCCGTCACATCGGACATCGTGCCGCTCCTCGATGCCGACGCAGTGGAAGATGCCCCCGCCGCGCCCGAGCGAGGGTCAGCAGCCGCCACCACGCCAGCGCCGTCGCCTCGGCGTCGGAGCCGCGGTCGGCTCGGTCGCGACCCTGGTCACCGGATCGCGGAAGGGCTGGGACTCAGCCCGGCATCCGGCGCCTCTCCACGACGACGGTCCACGGCTCGTCGTCGTACCGGTCCACGAGCAGGGCTTCAGCGGCGGATCCGGTCGCGCTCAGTCGCCGATGAGCGCGCCGTGCGAGCTGGTGAACTGCACCGCCTGCGCGAGGTCCAGCCGCACGCCCGTGAGGTCGAAGGCCCGCCAGTTGATCTCGTCGGTCGACGCGCCGCGCAGGTCCGCGCCGCGCAGCTTCGTGCCCTGCAGTCGGCTGCGGTCCAGCAGGGCGCCGGTCAGGTCGCACTCGCGCAGGTCGGCGTCGGTCAGATCGGCGTCCCGGAACCGCTGACGGGACAGGTCCAGCCCCGACAGGTCGGCGCCGCGCAGCGAGGTGAAGCTCCAGTCGCACTCCGTTGCCGTCATCGGCCGCAGCTGCGCCCCGGGGAACTGCGAGCCGGTGAGCTTGCAGCCGTCCCAGGTGACGTCGATGAGCTTCGCGCGATCGAACCGGCAGGACAGGAACGCCGAGCCGAGGTGCCGCGCACCGGCCATGCGGACGCCGGTGAGCACGCAGTTGTCGAACACGCAGCGCCGGGTGACCAGGTCCTCCAGCTCGGCGTCGTCGAACCGGCAGCGGGTGAAGGTGACGCCGTCGAGCTCGGCGCCCAACCAGTCGACGCGGGCGAAGTCCTCCCCCTCGAGGACTGCTCCGCTCTCGGGTGGCCCCACATGAGGCCGGCCCCCTCGCAGGGACCCGGCCCGGGCCTGCGAGGGACGGGGGGCGAGGGGGTCCTTCATCAGTGCGCGAAGTGGCGTGTGCCGGTCAGGTACAGCGACGCGCCGGCGGCCGCCGCGGCGGCGACGACCTCCTCGTCCCGCACCGAGCCGCCGGGCTGCACGACCGCTCGCACGCCGGCGTCGAGCAGCACCTGCAGGCCGTCGGCGAACGGGAAGAACGCATCGGACGCGGCGACCGAACCCGCGGCCCGCTCCCCCGCCCGGGAGACGGCGAGCCGCGCCGAGTCGACCCGGTTGACCTGGCCCATGCCGACGCCGACCGTCGCGCGGTCGTGGGCCAGCAGGATCGCGTTGCTCTTGACCGCGCGCACCGCCCGCCAGGCGAAGACCAGGTCGTCCAGGCCCGCGGCGTCCAGGGGCTCGCCGGTGGCGAGGGTCCAGGTCGTGGGGTCGTCACCTTCGGCGTCGATCCGGTCGACGGTCTGCATCAGCAGTCCCCCGCCGATCGGGCGGATCTCCGCCCCGCCGGCGGGTGCGTGCGGCAGGCGGAGCAGCCGGACGTTCTTCTTGCCGGTCAGCACGCGCAGCGCGTCCTCGGTGAACGACGGCGCCACGACGACCTCGGTGAACACCTCCGAGACCTGCTCGGCCATGGTCAGGTCCACCTCGCGGTTGGCCGCGATGACACCGCCGAAGGCCGACAGCGGGTCGCAGGCGTGCGCCTTGCGGTGCGCGGCGGCGATGTCGGCGCCGACGGCGATCCCGCACGGGTTCGCGTGCTTGATGATCGCGACGCAGGCCTCGTCGTGGTCGTGCGCGGCCCGCCAGGCGGCGTCGGTGTCGACGTAGTTGTTGTAGGACATGGCCTTGCCGTGCAGCTGCTCGGCGTGCGCGAGGCCGAGCGCCGCTCCACCCCGGTAGAGGGCGGCCTGCTGGTGCGGGTTCTCGCCGTAGCGCAGGACGTCGGCCCGCTCCCAGGTCGCGCCGACCCACTCCGGGAAGGCGGTCTCCTCGTCGGGCGCGAGCACGCTGCCCATCCAGGAGGCGACGGCGGTGTCGTAGCTCGCGGTGTGCCGGAACGCGGCGGCGGCCAGCTTCTGCCGCCCGGCGAGGGTGAAGCCGCCGGCGGAGACCGCGGCCAGGACGTCGTCGTAGTTCGCCGGGTCGACGACGACCGCGACCGAGGGGTGGTTCTTCGCCGCGGCGCGCACCATCGCGGGCCCGCCGATGTCGATCTGCTCGACGCACTCGTCCGACGTCGCGCCCGAGGCGACGGTCTCGGTGAACGGGTAGAGGTTGACGACGACGAGGTCGAAGGCGGCGATGCCGAGGTCCTCGAGCTGCGCCACGTGGTCGGGCTTGCGGCGGTCGGCCAGGATGCCCGCGTGCACGGCGGGATGCAGCGTCTTCACGCGGCCGTCGAGGCACTCGGGGAACCCGGTCACCTGCTCCACCGGCGTGACCGGCACCCCTGCCTCGGCGATCCGGCGGGCGGTCGCGCCGGTGCTGACCAGCTCGACGCCCGCGGCGGCCAGCCCACGGGCCAGTTCCTCGATCCCGGTCTTGTCGTACACGCCCAGCAGGGCACGACGGATGGGGCTGCGCTCGCTCATTCGGGGCTCTTCCTCGTCGTTCTGGAGGTGACGAAGGCCGCCACCGTCTCCACCAGGAGCTCGCGCTCCACGTCCTTGATCCGCTCGTGCAGGCTCGCCTCGTCGTCGCCCGGCAGGACCGGCACCTCGCGCTGTGCCAGCACCGGCCCGGTGTCCACGCCGGCGTCGACCACGTGCACGGTCGATCCGGTCACGCCGGCACCGGCGGCCAGCGCGTCCCGCACGGCGTGCGCGCCGGGGAACAGCGGCAGCAGCGCCGGGTGGGTGTTGATCAGACGGCCCTCGAAGCGGTCGAGCACCGCCGGCCCGACGATCTTCATGAACCCCGCCGAGACCACGAGGTCGGGCTCGAAGGCGGCGATCCGCTCGGCCAGCGCTCGGTCCCAGGCGGCGCGGTCGGTCAGCTCCCCGAGCGCGCAGACGAACGTGGGCAGGCCCCGGTTCCGGGCGTGCTCGAGCCCCGGCGCGTCCCGATCGGCCCCCACGGCGACGACCTCGGCCGGATAGGCGGGGTCGTCGGTGGCGGCCAGCAGGGCGGCGCACAGCGAGCCGGTGCCGGAGATCAGCACGACCACGCGTGCCCGGTGGGCAGGCTCGTCGGCGGGCACGGTGCCGACAGTAGCCGGGGCTCCGGAAGCGCCCGAGGGCCTACCCGCTCAGCCGAGGGCCCGCCAGCGGGTCACCGCCGCGGCCACTGCCGCGGCGATCCCGCTCTGCGCGGCGACGGCGATGCCGGTGGCAACCGCCGGGGCGCCGACCACCGCGAGCGCGCCGTCGCCGAGCGTGCCGCCGCCGATCCAGGCCAGGAGGCCCACGACGACGCCGAGCAGGACACCGGTGAGCACCCCGGTCAGACCCGCCGTGACCGAGCCGCCGTCGGCGTCACCCCACCAGCGGCCGACCGTCGTCCCCGCGACCAGCCCGGCCACGACCGGGATCACCTGGGAGACGAAGGCGACCAGCGGCACCGCCTGGGTGTCCGGGAGCGCCGCGAGCAGCGGCAGCGCGGGGACGGCCCCCAGCGTGACGCCGTGCACCGACACCAGCGTGCCCGTGCCGACGGCGAAGCCGGGGCCGGCGGCCAGGCCGAGGACCGCGAGCGAGGCGTTCGGGAGCAGCAGGGCGCCGAGGGCGACGAGGCCCGCCGCGCCCGCCGCCGCTCCGCCGAGCGAGCCGGAGACCGCCGCGTAACCGGACGTGTCGCTGGCCAGCGCGATCGCGACGACGCAGGTCGCCAGCGCCAACGCCGTGAACAGCCCGGCGAGCACGCCCCGCAGGACCGGCCGGAGCACGCCGGGCAGCCGGTCGAGGGCCACGTCGAGGAGACCGGACTCCCGGCCGGCGCCCCAGCCGACGGCGACCAGGGCGACCAGGAGCGGACCGAGGACGGTGCGCGGCCAGCCGATGCCCACGCCGTCCCCCTGCGCGAGCAGGGCGACCAGCAGGGTCAGGCCGACGTGGAGCGCGACCACGGTTGCGGCGGCCCGCAGCACCTGACCCCGTGAGGCGTCGTCGTCCAGAACACGCACCGCGACCCGCCCGGCCCAGGAGAGCGCCCAGGCCAGCAGGACGCTGAGCAGCAGCGGGGCGAGCACGAGCGGCCCCGACGCGAGGGTGAGCTCGGCCCCCTGGGCCAGCAGCCACAGCCGCGCGGACAGCACCGCCGAGGCGCCGGTGGACATGCCGCCGGCCGGATCCAGGGTGTTGACGACGACGACCGCGAGCCCCAGGCCGATCAACCCGACGACGGTGACGGCAACGGCGGCGGCCAGTGCCAGGAGGGCCGGGGGCGCCGGCCGTGCGGCCTCGCCGTCGCCGCGCCGGAAGGGCAGGCGTGCGAGCAGGGCGACCACGGGTCCACTCTCCCAAGCGGGCGGAGCAGATGCCGGGCGCACGCGCCGGGCCGACACCCGCGGACCGGCCGGGATCAGGTGTCCGTGCGGGGACGCTCACCCTCCGCATGCGGAGCAGGGCCCTGCGCGGGACCCGGCGCCGCGGGCCACGGCGCCGACTGCGGCGGGTACGGCTGGAGGTAGGGCTGCTGCGGGTACCCGCCCGGCCAGTACCCGCCGCCGGCCGGAGGGCTCGGCTTCGGGGGCCGTTCCGCCAGGTCACGGCGCAGGGCGAGCCCAGCGGCCACGGTGATTCCCACCGCCGTGAGGAACCCGAGCAGCGCCCAGAACGAGAAGGCGAGCTGCAGCGTGTCGAGCCAGGCGAAGAACGTGAGCACCAGGCCCAACGAGGCCAGTCCGACCGTCACCGCGGCCCGCGGGAACGTCACCGTCGCCTTCACGATGCCGGGCAGCAGCGCCCAGAGGGCGGCGAGCAGGAACAGCACGAACGCCGTGGCGACCGAACTGCTGCTGAAGCCGCTGAGGCTCACGCCGAACGTCTCGTTGCCGAGCCGCCACCAGGGCAGGAGCGCCACCCCCAGGAACACGAGGGCCCCACCGGCGACGATCCAGTCGAGCACCCGCACCCGCTTGAGGTCGACAGAGAACTCCGCGCTCGGCCCCGGCTTCCGCAGGTAGGGGTTGGGCGCTCCGTAGGGAGGCTGCTGGTGCTGCGCCCCTGGCTGTCCGTAGAGCGGGGGCTGCCCGTAGGCCGGCGGCTGCCCGTAGTACTGGGGCTGCCACTGCGACTGCTGCCCGTACTGCGGCTGTCCGTACTGGGGCTGGCCGTACGGGGGCTGCCCGTAGGCGGGCGGCTGGCCGTACTGGGGCTGGCCGTACGGGGGCTGCCCGTAGGCGGGCGGCTGGCCGGGGTGCTGAGGCTGCCACTGCCGCGGCTGCCCGTACTGCTGCTGGCCGTGGGGCGGCTGACCCTGAGGCCCGCCGTAGTACTGGGGCGGCCCCTGCGGCTGCGGGGCCTGCGGCTGCATCGGGGCACCCGCCGCCGGGGACCCGTGCGCCTCCGGCCGCCCACCGTCCGGCGGGGGCCCGCCCTCGGGCTGGTGCGGGGGCTGGTTGGCGGTCACAGGCTCTCCTCCGGAACGGTGGGACTCCATGATCTGACGGCGGCGCTCACAAGGGCGCAACGCCGGGGCGCGGCGCGCCGTCCCCGGAGCCGGGAACGACGCTGCCCGGCACCCCTCGACGGGGTACCGGGCAGCTGGTGACGGACTGGAACGGCCGCCCTTCAGGGTCCCGCGCCGAGCTCGCGAGGCGTGGGGGGAAGTGCGGTCCTTCGTCAGGCGCCGACGATCTCCCGCATGAGGCGCGCGGCCTCGGACGGGGTCTTGCCGACGCGGACGCCGGCGGCCTCGAGGGCCTCCTGCTTGGCGGCGGCGGTGCCTGCCGAGCCGGACACGATCGCGCCGGCGTGGCCCATCGTCTTGCCCTCGGGGGCGGTGAAGCCCGCGACGTAGCCGACGACCGGCTTGGTGACGTTGGCCTTGATGAAGTCGGCGGCCCGCTCCTCGGCGTCGCCACCGATCTCACCGATCATCACGATGGCCTCGGTCTCCGGGTCGTCCTGGAAGGCCTGGAGGCAGTCGATGTGCGTGGTGCCGATGACCGGGTCGCCACCGATGCCGACGGCCGTCGAGAAACCGATGTCCCGGAGCTCGTACATCATCTGGTAGGTCAGCGTGCCCGACTTCGACACCAGGCCGATCTTGCCCTGCTTGGTGATGTTGGCCGGGATGATGCCGGCGTTCGAGCGCCCGGGGCTGATGAGGCCGGGGCAGTTCGGGCCGATGATGCGGGTCGAGCCACCCTGGGCGTGCGCCCAGACGTAGGTCGAGTCGTGCACCGGGATGCCCTCGGTGATGACGACGGCGAGCCCGATCTGGGCGTCGACGGCCTCGATCGCGGCGGCCTTGGCGAACGGCGGCGGCACGAAGATGACGCTGACGTCGGCGCCGGTCTCCTTCATGGCGTCGGCGACGGAGCCGAACACCGGCACGCTGGTGCCGTCGAAGTCGACGCTGGTGCCCGCCTTGCGGGGGTTCACGCCGCCGACGATCGCGGTGCCGGAGGCGAGCATGCGCGACGTGTGCTTGCTGCCCTCGGAGCCGGTCATGCCCTGGACGATGACCTTGCTGTTCTCGTTGAGGAAGATCGACATCTGCTGTGTCCTAGTCCGGAGTCGGGGCGATCAGGCGGCGGCGAGTTCGGCGGCCCGGCGCGCGGCGCCGTCCATCGTGTCGACCACGGTCACCAGGGGGTGGTTGGCCTCGGCGAGGATCCGCCGGCCCTCCTCGACGTTGTTGCCGTCGAGACGGACGACCAGGGGCTTGGTGGCCTCGTCGCCGAGGATGCTCAGCGCGGAGACGATGCCGTTCGCGACGGCGTCGCAGGCGGTGATGCCACCGAAGACGTTGACGAACACGCTCTTCACGGCGGGGTCGGAGAGGATGATCTCCAGGCCGTTGGCCATGACCTCGGCCGAGGCGCCACCACCGATGTCGAGGAAGTTGGCCGGCTTGACGCCGCCGAACTCCTCGCCGGCGTAGGCGACGACGTCCAGGGTGCTCATGACCAGCCCGGCACCGTTGCCGATGATGCCGACCGAGCCCTCGAGCTTGACGTAGTTGAGGTCCTTCTCCTTGGCGCGCGCCTCGAGCGGGTCGGCGGCGGCGGCGTCCTCGAGCGCGGCGTGCTCGGTGTGCCGGAAGCCGGCGTTCTCGTCGAGGGTCACCTTGGCGTCGAGGGCCAGGACCGTGCCGTCCGGCGCCTTGGCCAGCGGGTTCACCTCGACCAGCGTGGCGTCCTCCTTGGAGAAGACGTCCCACAGCTGGACGGCGATGGCGATGACCTGGTCACGCACCTCGGCGGGGAAGTTCGCGGCGTCGACGATCTCGGCGGCCTTGGCCGCGTCCACGCCGACGCTGGCGTCGATCGCGATGCGGGCGAGGGCCTCGGGCCGCTCGACGGCGAGCTGCTCGATCTCCATGCCGCCCTCCTTCGAGGCCATGGCCAGGAAGGTGCGGTTGGAGCGGTCGAGCAGGTAGGAGAAGTAGTACTCCTCGGCGATGTCGCTGGCCTGGGCCACCATCACGCGGTGCGTGATGTGCCCCTTGATGTCCAGCCCCAGGATGTCCTGGGCGCGCGCCTTGGCGTCCTCGGGGTTGTCGGCGAGCTTGACGCCGCCGGCCTTTCCGCGTCCGCCCACCTTCACCTGCGCCTTGACGACGACGGTCTGCCCGATCTCGCGGGCGATCGCCTCCGCCTGGTCAGGGGTGTCGGCGACGCCGCCGGGGAGCACGGGGACGCCGTGCGAGGCCAACAGGTCACGGGCCTGGTACTCGAAGAGATCCACGAACAGGCACCGTAGACCGCCCGTAACCTCCGCGCTGCCCCGGGCGTTACAGAGACGGGTCCCGCGTGGGGTGCATCACACGACTCCTCACCCGTTCGCAGCAGGAACGGTGCAGGCCCGCCGCGTGTCCCCGACCCGAGGAGCCCCCGTGCGCCGCACCGCGACCGTCCTGCTGTCCTCCGCGCTCGCGGCCGGGGGCCTGGTGACGCTCGCGCCGATGGCCGCCGCGACCCAGCCCACCGTGCGCGACCTGACGATCACGGTGACCGGCATCGGGCCCGAGAAGCGCACGTGCCGGATCGACGCCGACCTGTACGTCCCGGCCGGCGTCAGCAAGAAGAAGCCGGGGCCGGCGCTGCTCACCACCAACGGCTTCGGCGGCACCAAGGACGACCAGGCCGACTTCGCCCTCGGTTTCGGCGACCACGGCTACGTGACGCTCGCCTACACCGGCCTCGGGTTCGTCGACGACGACCTCTGCCCCATCACCCTCGACGACGTCGAGCACGACGGAGCGGCCGCCAGCCAGCTGCTGCGCTTCTTCGGTGGCGACCCGGCGATCAAGGCCGTCGACGACGCGACCGGCAAGCGCGTCGTCGTCAGCGAGGTCGTCCGGGAGGACGCCCGGACTCGCGTGCGGCACGACCCGCAGGTCGGGATGATCGGCGGCTCCTACGGCGGCCAGATCCAGTTCGCCGCAGCGGGGTTCGAGAAGGCCGCCGGCACCAACCGGCTGGACGCGATCGTCCCGCAGATCACCTGGAACGACCTCTCCTACTCCCTGGCGCCGGAGAACAGCAGCTTGCCGCAGGGCACCGCGCGCAGCGGGTCGGTGAGCGCCTCGGGCACCGGCGTCTTCAAGTACCAGTGGGCGGCGCTCTTCACCGCGCTCGGCGCCGCGAACGGCGCCCAGGACCTGCGGGCCCTCGCCGACCCCGTGAAGTTCCAGCAGTTCTTCGATCAGGCGTCACGGGCGGAGAACTGCGCCAACTTCGAGCCGCAGGTCTGCATCGCTCTGTCCGAGGTCGCCACCGTCGGCTTCCCGAGCCAGGCGTCCATCGACTACCTGCGTTCGAACTCGGTGGCCAGCTACATGTCGAAGGTCCGGGTGCCCACGCTGCTGGGTCAGGGCCAGGCCGACACCCTGTTCAACCTGCAGGAGTCGGTGGCCACCTACACAGCGCTGAAGCGGCAGGGGACGCCGGTCTCGCTGATGTGGCAGTCGTGGGGTCACAGCGACTCCTCCCCGCAGCCCGGCGAGCTGGACGAGCGCCACCCGGCCCGGTCGCTGCAGGGCAAGGCGGCGCTGGTGTGGTTCGACCACTACGTGCGCGACCGCGGGCCCAAGCCGCCGCAGGGCTTCGCCTACTACCGCGACTGGGTCTACGAGGCGACCGGCAACATCGCCAAGTCCTACGGCGTCGCGTCGTCCTACCCGGTGGGCACCGAGAAGACCTTCCACCTGTCCGGGACGAGCACGCCGGGGGCCGACGGCGCTCTGGTGACCGGCGGGGCGCCGGTGGTGCCGGGCCTGAGCACGTTCGGCACCCTCGCGCCGATCGGGCCCAACTACACCGAGACCTCGGCGATCGACCAGTCGTTCCCGGTCGTCGATCCCGCGGGTACGGCGATCCGGTTCGCCACCCCGCGCCTGACCGCCCCGCTGGACGTCGTCGGCTCGCCCCGGCTGACCGTCCGGCTCTCGTCGACCGCCCAGGCGACGCAGGACGGTGGGCCGATCGGGCAGCTGGTGGCCTACGCGAAGGTCTACGACATCGGCCCGGACGGAAAGGCGATCGAGCTCCCGAACCGGCTGATCTCGCCGGTGCGCGTCACCGACGTGAGCAAGCCGGTGACCATCGAGCTGCCGGGGATCGTGCACCGGTTCGACAAGGGCCACCGGCTCGCGGTCGTCCTCGCCGGCGGCGACCTCGCCTACCGCGGCTCCACGCTCCCGCTGGTGACCACCCTGGCCACCGGCCCGGGCGCGGGGCAGAAGCTGACCGTGCCGGTCGTCCCCCAGCGCTAGGCGGGGGCGCCCACGTGGGCGCGCACCCAGTCGACGATCTCGGTGGTGGTGGCACCGGGGGTGAAGACCCCGGCGACGCCGAGCTGCTCGAGCTCCGGCACGTCGTCGGCCGGGATGATGCCGCCGCCGAAGACGACGACGTCGTCGATGCCCCGCTCGCGCATCAGCTCGGCGAGCCGGGCGAACAGCGTCATGTGGGCGCCGGAGAGGACCGAGAGCCCCACGGCGTCGGCGTCCTCCTGGACCACGGTCTCGATGATCTGCTCGGGCGTCTGGTGGAGGCCGGTGTAGACGACCTCCATGCCGGCGTCGCGCAGTGCCCGCGCGACCACCTTGGCGCCGCGGTCGTGCCCGTCGAGACCCGGCTTGGCGATGACCACCCGGATGCGTTCGTCCACGCACCGGAGCTTATGGCCGGCGGCCCGGCTCGGGAACTACCGAGCCCCGAACCGCTCAGCCGGCGGAGCGGCGGATCCGCCACGCCACGGCCGTCAGGGCCGTGAACGCCAGGCCGAGGACGACGAGCCCGACGCCGGGCACCGTCCACTCCAGCTCGTCGGAGGACGCGGCGTCCCGCAGGCCGCCGAGCCCGGCAGCGAGGACTGCGACGGCGACGCCGAGCAGCCCGCCCACGACGGCCAGACGCGGCCGCAACGAGGGAGCGACCACCGAGCACAGGAGCAGCGCACCGGCCAGCAGCAGGCCGCCGAGCAGGGCGAGGCCGGGGCGCTCGAGCAGCGCCTGCGGCCCCTCCTGCGTCACCACCGTCTGCATGCCGGTGGCCGGATCGGTGCTGAGCTCGTCCGGGACGTCGGCGGCGGGGACGGTCAGGCAGATGACCGTGGCCACCCCGAGCAGCACCGCCGGTCCCGCCAGCAGCGACCGGACGCCGTCGATCGGACCGCGGTCGTCCATCACGGTCCGGCCCCAGGCCGCCATGCCGGTGGCGCCGGCGAGCACCGTGAGCACGAGCGCGACGATCCCGAGGACCCAGCCGGGGCCCACCTGGACGCCGCTGGTGAGGACCACCTCGCCGGCCAGCACCTCGACGCCGGGCCGGGAGGTGGAGCTCTGGCCGCGGTAGACCTCGATGAGCAGCTGCCCGACGGCGAGCGCCGCCGCGACCCCGGCGTAGGCGAGCCCGAACTTGGGCAGCGTGCGCCGCACCAGCGTCGTCCCCACGGCGAGCTGCACCGCAGGCACGAGCAGGGCGACCAGCACACTCCCGAGTCCGCGCACCTGGCGGAGCTGCTCGCCGTCGACGGTCAGGTAGGTCGGGAACGCGGCGGCCAGCCCGACCAGTCCGGCGAGCACCAGGAGGACACCTGACACCCGGACCAGCGGCGCAACGGTGCCGACGACCAGCCGGTCGCCGGTGAGCCGCGGAGCCTCGGGCTTGGTTCCTCCCCCAACTCGGCGGGCGGTGGCTCGGGTGCGGTCGGTCCCGGTGCGGGCGTCGCGGGCGGGCACGGTCTCCCCCTCAGCTGGCTGGTCACGAACAGGCCACGATCGGCGGACCGTCGAAGGCATCCGTGTGACGTCTGTCACACCTAGGCATTACCGTCGCGTGAACGGAGCACAGCATGTGCACCGCCACCAGCGGGACGGCTCGAGCCCACGATCCGCCGCAGAACGAACGGGGAGAAGTAGTGATGCGGCCATCGATCGATCCGGTCTCCGCTCCAGCGTCGCACACCGGCTCACACAGCGAAGGCACGGCGCGAGGGCTTCGCGGACTGTGTTCACGGACCACCGTGACCGGTGGGCTGACCGAGCTCGCCTGGGTCGGTGCGCACGTGCTCATGTACCCGCTGGGCACCCGGATGGAGGCCCTGCGGCCGGACCCGCGCCGGCGCACCGGCGAACAGCCGCCCGCCGTCCGCGCCCTCTTCTCCGCCGATCCCCTGGCCGCCCGCGTCCCGGTCCTGCTCGTGCACGGCCTGGTCGACAATCGGTCGATCTTCGCCGTGATGCGCCGGAACCTGCGTCGCCGCGGGTTCGCCCACGTCTGCTCCTGGAACTACAGCCCGTTCCTCACCGACATCGCCCAGGCCGCCGCCGACCTCGGCCGCCAGATCGAGCAGATCTGCGCGCAGACCGGGCACGACCGGCTGCACGTCGTCGGCCACAGCCTCGGCGGCCTGATCGCCCGGTACCACGTGCAGCGCCAGGGCGGCGACCGGCACGTCGACTCGCTGATCACCCTGGGCACGCCGCACCAGGGCTCGGTCCTGGCACACGCACTGCCCACCCCGCTGGTCCGGCAGCTCCGCCCGGGCTCCCCTGTGCTCCGCGAGCTGGAGCAGCCCGCACCCCGCTGCCGCACGCGCGTCACCGCCGTCTACAGCGACCTGGACCAGATGGTGCTGCCGACCCAGTCCGGACGCTGCGACCACCCCGACCTCGGCGCGCGCAATCTCCTGTTCCGCGGCGTGGGGCACATGTCGCTCCCCATGCACCGGGGGGTCCTCGACGAGGTCGCCGCGACACTGGCCGGCCACCGGGAGACGCCGCGCACGGGCCGGCACATCGCCGCCGTCGCCTGAGCGGCACACAGGTCGCCGTCGACTCATCGACATCACGACTCGCACACATCACGACACGCAGCGTCCGGTGCTTGGACGCCCCCTCACGGATCGTTACGGTTCGATCACGGCGCCGGTGAGAACCGGCGGACGCCAGCCCGGTGTCCCCGCCGTCGTCGCTCCCCCGACGAACGCCCCCGAGCGCTCGCCGGATACACAGTCCGGGAAGGTTCGCCGTGTCTCTCAGCAGTGCACAGGTGCTGGAGCGACCGGCGACCGACGCCGTCGAGAAGCAGTCGTCCGCCGTGGCCCGCGCGCTCGCCGGCCGACGCGCCGCACGCGCCTCGCGCGCCGAGACGGACGCCGCGCCCGACGAGGCGCCCGCCACCGAGAAGACCTCCCCGCTGGGGCGGCTGTTCGCCGGGCGCCGTCTCCCCCACCCTCCGGGCCGCCGGGCACCGATCTGGTTCGCCGCCCTCGTCGCCGGCGCCCTCGTCGCCTACGTCCCCGCGACGCTGGGTGAGCCGCCGGCGGTCGACGCCACCGCGTCGGACTACGGGCTGGGCGAGAGCACCGAGGTCAGCTTCGCCGGCGGTCTCGAGGGCGCCGACGCGCGCCGAGGGATCTCCGAGGCCGAGGCCGCTCTCCGCCTGAACGAGCTGGCCGCCTCCCGCGCCGCCCGTCAGCCCAAGACCGCGCTGCCGACGCGTGGCGTGATGACCACCTGCTTCTGCATGCGCTGGGGCACCATGCACTACGGCCTGGACCTGGCCGGACCGCTCGGAACCCCCATCGTGTCCGCCACCGACGGCGTCGTGATCCGCGCAGGCCGCGCCTCCGGCTACGGCAACGCCGTCTACATCCAGGACGCGGACGGCAACGTCCACATCTACGGCCACATGCGCTACTACAACGTCAGCGAGGGCGACCTCGTCACCGCCGGCGACCAGATCGCGAAGATCGGCAACGAGGGCCAGTCCACCGGCCCCCACCTGCACTACGAGATCCACCGCGGTGGCATGGACGGCCGCCCGATCGACCCGGCGAAGTACCTGCGCGACCGGGGCGTCGGTATCTGATCGATCGGCTCCGCCGATCACCGCGGCCAGGTCTCTCGTCGACCTACGGCCGACACCGCGGCCACATGCCGTTCCCCTACTGCGTCGAGCGTGTCCCTGACGCTCGTCGGGGACACGCCGGGCCCCGCTCGACAGGTCAGAGCTTGACGAGGGGGGCGTAGCGGAGGACGAGGCGCTTGGTGCCGCCGGAACCGAAGTCGACCGTGGCCTGGGCCTTGTCGGCCACGCCGGTCACCTCGACCACCGTGCCGAGGCCGAAGGCGTCGTGGCTGACCCGGTCGCCGACCTCCACCGAGATCACCGGACGGTTGCCGGCACCCCCGCGCAGACCGCCCGTGGACAGCCCGGTGGCCGCGACCCGCGTCTGCGCCGACTTGTAGCCGGTGGACGGCGCGGGCGTCGGGTCCAGCCGCTCCCAGTGGATCGTCTCGGCCGGGATCTCGTCGAGGAACCGCGACGGCGGGTTGTAGGCGGGCTGCCCCCAGCTGGTCCGCACGGTCGCGCGGGAGATGAAGAGCCGCTCCCGGGCGCGGGTGATGCCCACGTAGGCCAGCCGGCGCTCCTCCTCCAGCTCGCGGGGGTCACCGAGCGCACGCAGGTGCGGGAAGACGCCGTCCTCCATGCCGGTCACGAAGACGACCGGGAACTCCAGGCCCTTCGCGGTGTGCAGCGTCATCATCGTGACCACGCCGGCGTCGTCGCCGGTCACCGGGATCTGGTCGGCGTCGGCCACCAGCGAGACCTGCTCGAGGAAGGCGGTGACGGTGCCGCCGGGGTTGGCCGCCTCGAACTCCGCCGCCACCGAGATCAGCTCGTTGAGGTTGTCTACACGGCCCTCGTCCTGCGGATCGGTGCTCGCCTGCAGCTCGGCGAGATAGCCGGTGCGGTCGAGGATGCTCTCCAGCAGCGCCGCAGGGCCCGAGCCGGTCTCGACCAGCTGCTCGAACTCCTCGAGCAGCGCGACGAACTCCTGGAGCGCCTTGAGCGAACGGGTCGCCAGCGTGTTGATCTCGCCGCACCGCCGCAGCGCCGTCCCGAACGCGATCCGCTCGCGGTCGGCGAACGCCTCGATGCACGACTCGGCCTTGTCGCCGATGCCGCGCTTGGGCACGTTGATGATCCGGCGCAGGCTGACGACGTCGGCCGGGTTGGCCACCAGCTTCAGGTAGGCCAGCGCGTCGCGGACCTCCTTGCGCTCGTAGAACCGGACGCCGCCGACGACCTTGTAGGGCATGCCGACGCGGATGAAGACCTCTTCGAACACTCGCGAGGCGTTGTTCGTGCGGTAGAAGACCGCGATGTCCTTCGGCTGGGCCTTGCCCTCGTCGACCAGGGCATCGATCTGCTCGGCGACCCAGGCGGCCTCGTCGTGCTCGTTGTCCGCGACGTAGCCCTCGATGAGGTCGCCGTCGCCGGAGTCGGTCCACAGGCTCTTCGGCCGGCGACCGGTGTTCTTCGCGATGACCGTGTTCGCGGCCTTGAGGATCCGCTGGGTGGAGCGGTAGTTCTGCTCCAGCAGGATCGTCGTCGCGTGCGGGTAGTCGCGCTCGAACTCGTCGATGTTGCGGATCGTGGCGCCGCGGAAGGCGTAGATCGACTGGTCGGCGTCACCGACCACGCACAGCTCGGCCGGCGGCACCGGCCCGCCCTCGGGCCCCACCAGCTCGCGGACCAGCACGTACTGGGCGTGGTTGGTGTCCTGGTACTCGTCGACCAGCACGTGGCGGAACCGGCGACGGTAGTGCTCGGCAACGTCGGGGAACGCCTGGAGCAGGTGCACCGTGTTCATGATCAGGTCGTCGAAGTCCATGGCGTGCGCCTCGCGCAGGCGCCGCTGGTAGAGCGTGTACGCCTCCTTGAGCACCTTCTCCGGCGGCGTCTGAGGGCTGAAGTCCTCCTCGTCGACCAGCTCGTTCTTCAGGTTCGAGACCTGGTTGGCGAGGCTGCGGCCCGGGAAGCGCTTGGCGTCGAGGTCCAGATCGCGGGCGACCATCGTCATGAGGCGCACCGAGTCGCCCTGGTCGTAGATCGTGAACGAGGACTTCAGGCCCAGCTTCGCGGCCTCGGCGCGCAGGATCCGCACGCACATCGAGTGGAACGTCGAGACCCACATCGACCGGGCCCGCGGCCCGACGAGCGCGGCGACCCGGTCCTTCATCTCGCCGGCGGCCTTGTTGGTGAAGGTGATCGCCAGGATCTCGCCCGGCTGCGTGCCCCGGGCGCCCAGCAGGTAGGCGACCCGGTGGGTGAGCACCCGGGTCTTGCCCGAGCCGGCCCCGGCGACGATGAGCAGCGGGCCGCCCTCGTGGACGACGGCGTCGCGCTGCGGCCCGTTCAGGCCGGCGAGCATCCGGTCCAGCTCCCGCCCGAGGGAGCCGGAGGCGGATCGCTGCAGGGCGGCGGTACCGGGCAGGGACTGCTGGATGCTGCTGCTCATGACGGAGCCACTGTAGGCCGGAGGGGTGACAGGCCGGCCGGGCGCGCACCATCCGTCACAGCGCCGCGGAGGTGGTGCGCGGAGCGCCCGCTGTGGCAGACTCCGACCCGTGCTCGCCGCCATTCGCTTTTTTTACGGCCACCGGGATCCGGTGTCCGTCACCGCCGGCTGAGCACAGCCGCAACAGACGCCCCGGGCCCGAGAAGCCCGGGGCGTTTTCCGTTCTCAGGGGTCTCGGGCCATCCGACCGAAGGAGACCCCCATGAGCACGCCCCCCGTCGCCGTCACCGGCACCGACGTCGAGCGCATCGGTGAGCTGCGCACCGAGATCGACGCCTGCGACGCCGCGATCATCGAGCTGGTCCAGCGGCGCCTCGCCGTCTCCCAGGAGATCGGCGTCCTGCGCAAGGCCAGCGGCGGCACGCGCCTGAACCTCGCCCGGGAGCAGCAGGTCCTCGGCCGTTTCCGCGACGCGCTCGGCACCGACGGCGCCGCGCTCGGGATGCTGCTGCTCCGCCAGGGACGCGGGAAGCTCTGACGACGGTGGACCGTGCGCGCCGGCGCGGGCCGACCCCCGATCGGCCGCGCCGCCCTCACCGCGACGACGCCCTCGCTCCGACCTGGGCCGGACCACGGGCTCGGAACCGATCGAAGCCGACGGCGAGCAGGAGAAGCGGAACTGCGAGATAGGCCGCGAGACCCGCGGCGCGCTTCGCCGTGGTGGCGACCCCTCCCAGGAGCGCAGGCATGTCGCCGACGGCGGGCCACGTCGACAGGATGGTCCAGACGGCCGCGTTCTCGCCGTAGTCCAGCACTGTCATCGCGACCGCAGGGACCAGCAGGAGCCGCCATCCCCGGCCGGACAGCCGCCGGACCAGCAGGGCCGCCACGAGCAGCAGGGCCAGGCCGCAGAGCAGCGGGTACACCAGGTCGAGCAGCTGCAGTCGAACGAGGGCCGCCCGCCCTTCGGAACCGCAGACCGCCACCAGGTCACGCGCGTCCCCAGCGGTCCACCCCGTGCGGACGTCCAGGGCGCTCCGGCCACTGCACGCCCGGGAGACCGCACCGACCAGGCCGGGCCAGCCGAACATGGCCACTGCGCTGACCCCGTAGAGAACCCAGACGCCCACGATCACGCGGCCCCCGTTTCGCGCACGCCACGCCGCCACCACGTCCTCCGATGCTACGATTTCGCACTACTTCGTCGAGGAGAGATAGTGCGAGATCGCAGCAGTTCTGTCAACGACGAGGCGTCGAACGTCCTCTTCGACACGTGGCTCACGGCCCGAGCCGCCATCGCGCTGCTGGACAGCGCGCTGGCCGGGACCGGTCTGGACGCCGAGGACTTCGCCGTCTACTCGGTGCTCCGCGGGGCCGGTGAGATCACCCCCGGGGAACTGGCGCGGTGGATGTCCGCCCCGGCGACGACGGTGTCCGCCCACGTCAAGCGGCTGGTCGCGCGCGGGCACGTCCGGCAGGTTCCGCACCCGGAGGACCGTCGGTCGTACCGCATCACGCTCACCGACGCGGGCCTGCAGGCCCACACCACCGCGGGCCGGCAGTTCCGGTCCGCTCTGGGAGATGTCGAGGCCGCCCTCCCCCGGCCCGCCGGCGAGGTGCAGCAGGCGCTGCGCGACCTGGGCGCGGCGATCGGCGCGGCCGCCCGGCGACCGTGACCGCCCGGACAGCTTGCTGCGCCGCGGGCTCTAGGGCCCGCTGCGCCAGACCTGCGAGTCCTCGTCGCCCATCGCGGCCACCTCGAACACCCGGCCGGGGCACACCGCGTTGGCCTCGTCGGCCAGGTCCTTGCCGAGGTCGAGGGCGGCGTCGAGATCGGCGGCCTCGCACTCGGCCGCCACGCGGAGCACCGCGCGGTCGGGCTCCCGCCACACCCGCAGCTCCGGGTCGTCGGGTCGCACCGCGGCCCGGATGCGGTCGATCGCGTCGTCGTCCAGCGGTGCGGAGGAGCGCAGCGCGACGGAGAGGGTGAACGAGGGCACGCAGCGAGTCTGCGCGATCCCGGCCGCGCCGTCGCCACCGCCCTGTGTCACATCCGCGAGGGCTGCGTCGTCTCTCTGGACGCACCCGCCCCGGAGAGAGGACGCCACCATGGCCCGCATCCCGCTCGACCCGCCCCGCTCGCTGACCATCCGGCTGACCGAGTGGTACTCGCGCCGCACCTACGGCGCCGTCCTCGATCCCGGCGCGGCCATCGCACACCACCGGCAGGTCCTGCGCACCTACCTCCGCCACGAGCTGTCGCTGGCCCGCTGGAACCGGCTCGACCCCACGCTGAAGGCGCTGGCGGTGCTGAGCTCGGCGGCGACGATCGGCTGCTCGTGGTGCCTGGACTTCGGCTACTGGGAGTCCACCCAGCGCGGCGTCGATCCGGCCAAGCTCCGGAACGTCCCGCGCTGGCGGGACAGCGACGTCTACTCCGACCTCGAGCGTCAGGTCATGGCCTACGCCGAGGCCATGACGACAACCCCGCTGCAGGTCACCGACGACATGGTGGCGGAGCTCCGACGCCACCTCGACGACGCGCAGCTCGTGGAGCTGACGATGATGATCTCCGTGGAGAACTCCCGGTCCCGCACCAACAGCGCCCTCGGGCTGACCAGCCAGGGGTTCCGGGACCGCTGCGAGATCCCGGCGTGAGCGAGCCGCTCGCTCCGTTCGACCGCCACCGCGGGCTGCTGTTCTCCGTCGCCTACCAGATGCTGGGCAGCGTGGCCGACGCCGAGGACGTCGTCCAGGACACCTGGCTGCGCTGGTCTGCCGCCGACCGGGGCGAGGTGGCCGACCAACGCGCCTACCTGGTCCGCATCACCACCCACCTGGCCCTCGACCGGCTCGGATCGGCCCGGAGCCGGCGGGAGAGCTACGTCGGGCCATGGCTGCCCGAGCCCCTGCTGACCGGCGGGAGCACCGTCGCCGCGGCGCCGGCTCCGGCCGACCCGGATCGGGCCGCGGAGGTCGGCGAACAGGTGTCCCTGGCGATGCTCGTCGTCCTGGAGACCCTCTCGCCTCCCGAGCGCGCGGTGTTCGTCCTGCGCGAGGTCTTCGGCATGTCCATGGCCGAGGTGGCGACGGCGCTCGGCCGCACGGAGGGCGCCGTCCGGCAGCTGGCGCACCGGGCGCGCGAGCACGTGCAGGCCCGCCGTCCCCGGTTCGACACCGACCGGCGGGCGCAGCGGGAGGTGACCGAGCGCTTCCTGGCGGCCTGCGCCGGCGGGGACGTCGAGGCGCTGCTGGCCGCGCTCGCCCCCGACGTCGTCCTGGTCAGCGACGGCGGCGGCAAGGCGAAGGCGGCGCTGCGGCCCATCACCGGAGCGGACAGAGTGGCCAGGTTCGCCATCGGCATCGCCGCGCAGAACATGGACCTGCCCGGTCTGCGGATCGAGATCGCCGATCTCAACGGCTCCCCGGCCGTGGTGGCGTGGGCGGGGGACGAGCCGCTGATGACGATGTCCCTGGTGGTGGTCGACGGGCGGATCGAGCAGGTGTTCCTCCTGCGCAACCCCGACAAGCTGGCGAACCTGCGCCCGAGGGGGTGATCGGGGCCGTCCACGGCGCGTGGTGCGTCAAGTACCGGTCCGGACGTGCCGATCCACCGGTGTGCCCGCGTCCACCGCCCCGATCGAGTCCGCCGCGATCCGGTGGCTGCGCGGCGACCTGACCGACCGGAGCCGCTACGCCGACATGAGCCGGCGATTCCGCCACGCCCCGTACTTCGGCGCCGCCATCGGCACCGCGAAGGTCCTCGCCTCGTTCTGGTACGGGCCGGCCCTCCTCGTCCTCGTCGGCCTGGGGTTCGGCACGATGGGTGCGGCGCTGGCCTGGCAGCGGCGGGGGCGCAACACCCCGGCGATCACCGCGGCCGCGTTCATCGCACTCGAGGTCAACCTGGCCGTGAGCGTGCTGATCACCGGCGGCGGATCCAGCGCCCTGCTCCCGTTGCTGGTCGTGCCGGTGGCCACGCAGGCGGTCTGCTTCCGCCCGCAGGTCCTCGCCGCCGGTGGTCTGCTATCGGGGTGCCTGGCCACCCTGGCCGTACTCCTGGCCCCTGCGTTCGGGCCGGCCCCCGAGGCCCCGCCGGTCGTCCACCTGGTCACCTACCTCGCACTGCTGGCCTCCCTGGGCCTCGGCGTCCACTACCTCGCGTCGGCCGAGCGGGACTCCCGCGACGAGGCGGTGACCGATCCGATGACCGGGCTGCTCAACCGCCTGAGCCTGTCCGCCCGGTTCACCGAGGCCGTGCGCGCCGGTGGCACCGAGGGTTCGGTCGGCCTGGTGATGTGCGACGTCGACCACTTCAAGCAGGTCAACGACGCCTACGGCCACGAACGCGGCGACCAGGTCCTCATCGAGCTGGCCATCCGACTGCGCGGAATCCTGCGCGAGGCCGATCTCGCCTACCGGGTCGGTGGCGAGGAGTTCGTCCTGCTCCTCCCCGGCCGTGACGCCGGGGCCGCCGAGCGGGTCGCCGAGCGGATCCGCCGCGCCGTCGCCGCGACGCCGCTGGCCGGCCTCGCGGTGACCGTGTCGGTCGGGGTGGCCACCGCCGTCGGAGACTCCGCCAGCCTCAGCCAGCTGCTGCGGGAGGCCGACGGTGCCTTGTACCGCGCCAAGCGTGACGGCCGCGACCGCGTCGTCCTGGCCGCCTGAGGCGCGGGCCTAGGCTCGCGCGAGTGACCTCCCCGCTCCCCTCCGCACCCGCCGAGCACGTGGAGCGCGCACTGTGCGTGCTCGCCCACCCCGACGACGTCGACTTCGGCAGCGCCGGCACCGTCGCCTCCTGGACGTCGGCCGGCACCGAGGTGACCTACCTGATCGTCACCGACGGCGACGCGGGCGGTTTCGACGACACCCCACGCGACCAGATGGGGCCACTGCGTCAGGCCGAGCAGCGCGCGGCGGCCGCAGCGGTCGGCGTCACCGACGTCCGGTTCCTGGGCTACCCCGACGGCCGGCTGGAGCTGACCCTCGACCTGCGCCGCGACATCAGCCGGGTCATCCGGCAGGTGCGGCCGCAGCGGGTCCTGACCAGCTCGCCGGAGCGCTTCTGGGAGCGGATCGGCGCCAGCCACCCGGACCACATGACCGTCGGTGAGTCCACGCTGCGCGCGGTCTACCCCGACGCCCGCAACCCGTTCGCCTTCCCGGAGCTGCTCGCCGACGAGGGCCTGGAGGCCTGGACCGTCGCCGAGGTGTGGCTGGGCGCGAGCCCGCGCGCCGACCACGCCGTCGACGTCACCGAGTTCGTCGACCGCAAGATGACGGCGCTGCGCTCCCACGTCAGCCAGGTCGGCCACATGGCCGAGCTCGACGAGTTCGTGGGCGCCTGGATGAAGCAGAACGCCCGCACGCACGGACTGCCCGAGGGCCGGTTCGCCGAGACCTTCCACGTCGTCCACACGGTCTGATCGGCGCCGACACAGGGTCGCAACATCCCGGTCCCCGATCGCCACGGGGACGCAACACAGGACACGTAGAACTCCCCCGACCGCCCCATCCGGCACCGGGAGAGCGCATGACCTCGACGCACGACTCCACAGTTCCCGCACCCGATCCGCAGGAGGCCGCCGAGCGCCTGGAGCGGGGACTGGGCCGGCGCGGCTTCGTGCAGGCCGCCCTGGCGACCGGCGCCCTGATGGCGGCCGGGGTGGCGACGGCGGGCCCGGCCGCCGCGACCCCGACGAGGACCCGGCTGCCCGGCGAGGTGCTCCAGCCGGGCAGGGGGCCGATCGACGGCCAGCACTACCTGCCGTCCCGGCCCGACCAGGTCCGCTGGGGCTACCTGCCGCGCACCACGGACAAGCCGGTCCTCACGATGAGGTCCGGCCGCACCGTCACCATCGACACGGTCAGCCACGAGGGGATCCTCGAGGACCAGGGCAAGGACCCGGTGGCCTGGTTCGGGAGCAAGGGCGTGCCCCGCAACCGGGTCCTCGACGACGCCGTCGCCATCGCGAGGGAGTACGGCCGGCACAAGCGGAACTTCGACGCCGACGGCCCGCACGTCGTGACCGGGCCGATCCACGTCGAGGGAGCCGCCCCGGGCGACGTGCTCAAGATCGAGCTGCTGACGGCACTCCCCCGGGTGCCGTACGGCGTCATCAGCAGCCGGCACGGCAAGGGCGCGCTCTCCGCTTCCTTCGCAGGCGCTCCCGGCGACATCACCGCCGCCGAGGTCTTCCGTCGACCCCGGACGGCCGGAGCACGAAGAACCCGCTGCTGTACGGCAACGTCTCCCACTTCACGCCGCTGTCGACGAGCAGGGGCGTCGTCCGGGCGGCCCTGCCTCGCGGAGCGAAGGGGTCGGTGGCGTGGCCGGTCGACCCGTTCGCCGGCCTGATGTCCGTCGCCACCGTCAGCGCCGCCGAACTGAACGACCCGTCGCTCAACTCCATCCCGCCGACGCTGGGCGGCGGCAACATCGACGTGAACCTGCTCGCCGTCGGGTCGGCGTTCTACCTGCCGGTGGTCGCGCCCGGGGCACTGTTCTCCGTCGGCGACCCGCACATGTCCATGGGCAGCGGCGAGGTCGCCCTCACCGCATTGGAGGGGTCGCTGCGGCTGACCTTCCGACTCACGGTGTGCAAGAAGAAGAACAAGGGCGCCGCGCCGTCGGTGGCCTACCGCTATCCCTTCGGGGAGACGCCGGAGTCCTGGATCCCGATCGGGCTCTCCGACCCCGACGGCAGCCTCGGCGGCGGGCAGATCAGCGACCTCGACATCGCCAACCGGCGGGCGGTGGTCAACGCCCTGGACTTCCTTCAGAACGACCTGGGGATGGACCGGTCGGTCGCCTACGCCTACCTCTCCGCGGCGGTGGACTTCGAGGTCTCCCAGGTCGTCGACCGCACGGTCGGTGTGCACGCCGTGATCCCGAAGAGCCACTTCGGCTGAGGCGAACGCATCGTGCCCGCGGGACCCGGCCCGCGGGCATGATGCGCACGCATGACGGAGGACAACTGGGAGGACCTCGTCGACCGGTTCGCCGACGGCGTCGTCACCCGCGGCACGATGTTCGGCTGCTCGGGCCTGCGGACCGGGCGGAAGTTCTTCACCATCCGATGGCACGAGCAGCTGGTGCTCAAGCTCCCGCCGGCCCGGCTCACCGAGCTGGTGGAGGCCGGCGCAGCAGCTCCGTTCGAGCCGATGAAGGGGCGTCGGATGAACGGCTGGGTGGTGCTCACCGGGTCCGCGGATCCCGCGCCGCTGGTCGAGGAGGCGCGGGAGTTCGTCACCTCGCAGCAGTAGCTACAGCAGGCGGTTGGTCGCCGCCCAGCGGGTGAGCTCGTTGCGGTTGGACAGCTGCAGCTTGCGCAGCACGTTCGAGGCGTGCGACTCCACGGTCTTCACCGAGATGAACAGCCGCGAGCCGATCTCCCGGTAGGTGTAGCCGCGGGCCAGCAGCTGCATCACCTCGCGCTCGCGCGCGCTGAGCAGGTCCAGCCCGGGATCGGTCGCCTCCTCGGCGGGCGCAGGGGCGGCGGCTTCGGCAGAGGAGAACGCGTCCAGCACGAAGCCGGCCAGCCGCGGGCTGAAGACGACGTCGCCGTCGGCCACCCGGCGCAGCGCATCGAGCAGGTCCGGCCCGGAGATGGTCTTGGTGACGTAGCCGCGCGCACCGGCCCGGATGACGGCGATGACGTCCTCGGCGGCGTCGGACACCGACAGCGCCAGCCACCGCACGTCGGGCAGCTCACCCCGTAGCGCCTCGAGCACCGCACGGCCGTCCCCGCCGGGCAGGTGCACGTCGAGCAGGACGACGTCGGGCCGCGTCGTCCTGATGCCCTCGATCGCGCTCGGGACGTCGGCCGCCTCGCCGACGACGTCGACGGCGTCGCCGAGTTCCGCCCGCACCCCCGCCCGCACCATCGCGTGGTCGTCGACCAGGAAGACGCGCGGACTCATGGAGCACTCCTCGGCAGGACCAGTTCGATCTCGGTGCCCTCGCCCGCCGCGGAGCGCACCTGCGCGGTGCCGCCGAACCGGGTCAGCCGGCCGTGCACGGAGTCGCGCAGCCCCCGGCGGTCGTCGGGGACGGTAGCGGGGTCGAAGCCCTTTCCGCGGTCGCGGACGAAGACCGACACCTGCTGCGGCGTGACCTCGGTGTAGAGGTCGGCGGAGTCCACCCCCGAGTGCTTGGCCGCGTTCACCAGGGCCTCGCGGGTGGCGGCGCCGAGCGCGGCGAGCGCGTCGTCGACCGGGGCGTCACCGACGACGACCGGGTCGACGGTCACGGCGTGGTCGGCCTCGACCTCGGCGACCATCCCGGCCACGACGCCGGCCCAGGTGCCGCCCTCGCGCACGGCGGCGGGGTCGTAGAGCCAGGCGCGCAGCTCGCGCTCCTGACCGCGGGCCAGCCGGCTGACCGCCTGCGGTTCCTCGGCGTTGCGCTGGATGAGGGCCAGGGTCTGCAGCACCGAGTCGTGCAGGTGCGCGGCGACCGCGGCGCGCTCCTCGGACCGGATGCGCGCGGCACGCTCCTCCGCCCGGGAGTCGAGCAGCCGGCGCCACAGCGGCGCCGTCGCCAGGACCAGCCCGGTGAGGATGACGAGGGTGGCGGCGAAACCGTTGCGGGCGTTGGCCAGCTGCCCGGTGGTGGCCAGCAGGATGAACAGACCGCCGCCGGCGAGCGCGACGCCGCCGGCCAGCGCCCAGCGCACGCCGCTGACGGCCAGCGTCCGGTCGGTGTCCAGCTGCCGCCAGATGACGGCGAGGCCGGCGCCCACCAGCAGCAGCGGCACGACGACGTCGCTGCTGGTCCACTTCGTCAGCTCGCCGAGCAGCGAGACCGCCACCAGGCCCAGCACGACGACGCCGATCCACTGCCACGTGCCCGACGGGCGCCAGGCCGCGGACGCCGGCGCCGGGTCCTCACCCGGAGCGGCGATCGGCATGCTCATCCAGAGCAGTGCGTAGACGAGCACCCCGATGCCCGTGACCGAGAGCAGGGCGAAGGCGACCCGCACCACCACCGGGTCCTGGCGCAGGTGCGCCGCCGTCCCCGCGGCCACGCCGGAGATCACCCGGCCGGAGCGCGGACGCGCCAGCGGCGGGCGCGGCGGCGCGGCGAGGGGTGTGGTCACGGTGTCGATCGTCGCACCGGCGAGGTGCCCGCCGACACCGGTGATCACCCCGGAAGAGGAACCAGGGTCGGTTCCGGGGGTTCCCTGATGGTTTCCGGGCCCGATCGTCGGCACGCTCGCTGCCATGACCTCCGCATCCCCTCCCCCGCCGCCGACGGTGGACCCGCCGGCCTGGCAGCCCCCACCCGCATCGGGTCCGCTCGTCCGCTCCCAGCTGCGCCGCAGCAGCACCGACAAGGTGCTGGGCGGCGTGAACGGCGGCCTGGCCGAGTACACCGGCATCGACGCCCTGCTCTGGCGGGTCGGCTTCATCGCCCTCACCCTCGCCGCGGGCTCCGGCGTCCTCGTCTACCTGCTGCTGTGGGTGCTGCTGCCCACCGACGCCGCCGGACCGGGGGCCGAGCGGCCCGCGGCCCGCCCCAAGCGGCCGGCCGAGCCCCGCTCCCCCATCCCCGGCGTCACCGTCGCGGCACTGCTCCTCGTGCTCGGCACGCTGGCGCTGATCGAGCGTTACACCGCGTGGGACCTCGAGCCGCGGCTGTTCTTCGGGACGGCGCTGCTGCTCGTCGGGCTCGGCCTCGTCGCGGCGGCGCTCACCGGCAGACGCCGCGGGCGCGGAGGGCTGATCGCGCTCGGCGTGGTCCTCTCGGTCGTCGTGGTCGCCGTCGCCACCGATCCGTGGCCGGCCGACCGCCCGGTCGGTGACCGCACCTTCGCCCCGCGCACCGTCGCCGACGTGCAGGAGACCTACAGCGGCGGGGTCGGCAACCTGACCGTCGACCTCTCCGACGTGCCGCTGGACGACCTGGACGAGCCGCTGCGCGTGAAGGTGGAGCACGGGGTGGGCGACGTCGACGTCATCGTCCCGCGCTCCGCGGACGTGCAGGTCGAGGTCATGAGCGGGCTCGGCGACATCGACGTCTTCGGGACGAGCGACGCCGGCCCGCGCACCTACCCGGGCACCGGGTCGGCTCCGTGGACCGACGACGACGAGCCGGAGTTCGTGCTCGAGATCCACACCGGTGTCGGAGAGGCGGAGGTGTCCCGTGGCTGACTACAGCGAGTTCCCGACCACGCCCACGGCCTGGCAGGAGCAGCAGTGGGAGGAGGTGCGCGCGCTGGAGAACGAGGACCTGAAGCAGCCGGCTCCCCGGCGGGGGGTCGACCTGGTCGCGCTGGTGCCCGGCGTGCTGTTCGTCCTGCTCGCTCTCGTCACGATGGCCGATCTGGCCCTGCCCCTGGGCTTCCTGACCGACGGCGGGTTCCTGGTGATCGCCGCCATCGCCGCCGGGGTGCTCCTGCTGGTGCGGGAACTGCGGAGGTCGCGCCGCACGGCATGACCGAGGGAGTCGGAGCGGGTCAGGGCCCGGGGAGCGATCGCTCCCCGGGCCCTCTCGTCGTCCGGAACCGTGTCGCCGCCCCGGACGTCAGGAGGACATGACCCGGACCGTGCTGCTGCTCGGAGTGGTGCTCGCCGTCGCCGCCTGCGGCGGAGGCTCGACCGGCGGGTCCCCGCCGGCCCAGGAGCCGGGCGACGTGCGCGGCGAGTGGGTGGTCACCGAGCTCCGTCGGGACGGCGAGGTCGTGCCCGTCCCGCCGGGCACCGACGGCACGCTGACCCTCGACGACCGCCTGAGCGGTCGCGCCTTCTGCAATGGCTTCGGCGCGCAGGCCTACCGGATCGAGGGCGACCGCCTGGTGGTCGAGGACCTGGCCCAGACGCTGATCGGCTGCGCTCCCGAGATCGCCGAGCTCGAACGGCTCTACGTGGGCGCACTCACGGCCGACGACGTCCGGCTCGCCCGCGACGGCGAGGCGCTGCTCGTCAGCGGCGGCGGTGTAGACGTGCGCCTGGTCCCGCGCCCTCCGGTCGAGGACGCCGACCTGGCCGGACGCTGGCAGCTGACGGCGCTCGCCACGCGCGACATGGCGTCGTCCCCGATGCAGGCCGCGGAACTGGAGCTCCGGCCAGACGGCACGTTCTCGGGGACGACCGGGTGCCGCCCGGTGCGCGGAACCTGGCGAGTCACCGACGAGCGGCTGGTGACCGCCGACCTCGTCGCCGACGGCGACTGCGCACCCGAGACCGCCGAGCAGGACGGGCACGTCCTCGACGTGCTCCGTCAGGGCGGCGCGGTCCGCATCGCCCGCGACCACCTGACCCTGACCGCTCCCGACGGACACGGGCTGCAGTTCACGACCGGCTGAGGGCGGTGCGGGCGCAGAAGTCCAGCGTGCGCGACCACAACTGCTCCGTCGCGGCAGCATCGAACTCGGCGGGGAGGCTCGGGTCGGTGAAGAGGTGGCCGGTCACCGGGTACTCGAACACCTCGACCGGCGCACCGGCCGCGCCGACGTCGGCCAGGAACGCCTCGTCCCACTCCTCGTTGCGCAGCGGGTCACCCTTGGCGACGTGGAGCTGCACCGGCACCCCGTCCGGCCACGTGCTGACGCCCAGCACGGCCAGTGGCAGAGCGCCGGAGAACATCACCAGCCCAGCGCAGCGCCGCTGCGTGGCCACGTACTCCGCCATGCCGGCGCCGTTGGAGAAGCCGGCAGCCACGAAGCCGTCCGAGAGGTCCGCGACGCCCGCGAGAGCCGCGGCCATGAGCGCCGGGAATCCGATCCGCTCGACGTGCGCGCCGGCCTCGGCGTATCCGTCGAAGACCAGCCCGTCGTACTGGTCGACGACCCCCACCTCGTGGCCGGCGGCGCGCAGCCGCTCGGCGGCGTCGAGGATCCCCGGGCGGACGCCGAGGACGGAGTGGAAGAGGGCGATCTGAGTCATGGACGGACCATCTCGCGCCGCCGGTGACATCGTCCTGTCACCGTCTCTGTCACGATCTCGACGTGAATCGCACCGACCGGCTGCATGCCGTGTCCGAGGAGCTGCGCCGAGCCGGTGGACGCGGCCGGACCGCTCAGCGGCTGGCGGAGTGGCTCGAGGTGTCACCGCGCACGATCAAGCGCGACATCTCGGCGTTGCAGCAGGCCGGCGTCCCGATCTGGGCCACGGCGGGACCGCGCGGTGGCTACGTGCTGGATTCCGCCGCAACGCTCCCCCCGGTGAACCTCACTCCGGCGCAGGCCGTGGCGGTGGCCGTGGCGCTCGCCGGCGCGACGGACGCGCCGTTCGCCGCGGACGGCCGGGCAGCGCTGGAGAAGGTCATGGACGTGATGGGCCCCGCGGCGCGGAAGGAGGCCGAGCGACTCGGCGGCCGGGTCTGGGTGCGGGGTGGCCGGGGGCGGCCCGGCCCGGCCGCGGTGGTGGAGGAGGCACTGCTGCGCCGCAGGGTGGTGGCCATCCGCTACCGCGACGGGGAGGGCACGGTGTCCCGACGCCGGGTGGAGCCGCACCTGCTCGCCCGCACCGGGGACCGCTGGTACCTGATCGCCTGGTGCCAGGACCGGCAGGCACCGCGATGGTTCCGCTGGGACCGGATCGAGGCCGCGGACCTCACCACCGAGACCGCACCGGAACGCGATCCGGAGGTGTACGGCACCCCGCCCCCCGACGCCCACGCCGTGAGGTGATGCCGGCCGGAGCGAAGCGGAGGTCGGCGAGGTGACGCGATGGAACGGCCCTCCTGCAGGGCCCCGCCCGGGAGCGTCAGCGAGCGGGTGGGGGGCAGGAGGGTCCTTCTATTCCCACTCGATGGTGCCCGGCGGCTTGCTGGTGACGTCGAGGACGACGCGGTTGACCTCTTCGACCTCGTTCGTGATCCGCGTGGAGATCTTCGCCAGCACGTCGTAGGGCAGCCGCGTCCAGTCCGCCGTCATGGCGTCCTCGCTGGACACCGGCCGCAGCACGATCGGGTGCCCGTAGGTGCGCCCGTCGCCCTGCACGCCGACCGAGCGGACGTCGGCCAGCAGCACGACCGGGCACTGCCAGATCTCGGTGTCGAGCTTGGCTGCCGAGAGCTCCTCGCGGGCGATCAGGTCGGCCTTGCGCAGCACGTCCAGCCGCTCGCGGGTCACCTCGCCGACGATGCGGATTCCGAGGCCCGGGCCCGGGAAGGGCTGGCGCTGCACGAGGGTGTCGGGCAGGCCGAGTTGCCGGCCGACCTCGCGCACCTCGTCCTTGAACAGCGTGCGCAGCGGCTCGACGAGGGTGAACTGCAGGTCCTCGGGCAGGCCGCCCACGTTGTGGTGGCTCTTGATGTTCGCCGTCCCGCTGCCGCCACCGGACTCGACGACGTCGGGGTAGAGCGTGCCCTGCACGAGGAAGTCGACGGTCTCGCCGTGCGCCTGGGCGTCGGCGACGACGTCGAGGGCCGCCTGCTCGAACACCCGGATGAACTCGCGGCCGATGATCTTCCGCTTCTGCTCCGGGTCGCTGACCCCGGCGAGTGCTGCGAGGAACTGCTCGCTGGCGTCGACCACCCGCAGGTCCGCGCCCGTCACGGCGACGAAGTCCCGCTCGATCTGCTCGGTCTCGCCCTCGCGCATCAGCCCGTGGTCGACGTAGACGCAGGTGAGCTTGTCGCCGATCGCCCGCTGGACCAGCGCCGCGGCGACGGCGGAGTCGACGCCGCCGGAGAGGCCGCAGATCGCCCGGCGGTCGCCGATCTGCTCGCGGATGAGCGCGACCTGCTCGTCGACGACGTTGCTCATCGTCCAGCTGCGCTCGAGGCCCGCGATCTCGAACAGGAAGTGCTCGAGCACCGTCTGCCCGTGCGCGGTGTGCTTCACCTCGGGGTGGAACTGCACGCCGGCCAGCCGGCGGTCGACGTCCTCGAACGCCGCGACGGGAGCGCCGGTGGAGGTGGCGGTGACCGTGAACCCGGGGGGCGCCTCGCTGACGGCGTCGCCGTGGCTCATCCAGACGTTCTGCTCGACAGGCAGCGAGCCGAACAGCCGCCCCTCGGTCGTGACGGTCAGCGGCGTGCCGCCGTACTCGCGGTCGCCCGTGCGCGCGACGGTGCCGCCGAGGGAGTCGGCCATCGCCTGGAAGCCGTAACAGATGCCGAAGGCCGGGACGCCGGCCTCGAACAGCGTCGGGTCGACCTTCGGAGCTCCCGGCGCGTAGACGCTGGACGGGCCGCCGGAGAGCACGATCGCCGCCGGCTTGCGCGCGAGGATCTCCTCGACCGGCACCTCCGAGGAGACGAGCTCGGAGTAGACGCCGGCCTCGCGGATCCGCCGGGCGATCAGCTGGGCGTACTGGGCGCCGAAGTCGACGACGAGGACGGTCGGGAAGTCCATGACCATGACGGAGCTCAGCCGCCGATCACGAGGTCGACGCGCTGGAACTCCTTGAGGTCCCGGTAGCCGGTCTTGGCCATCGTCCGGGCGAGGGCGCCGAAGAGGTTGGTGCGGCCGTCGGCGGACTCGGCGGCGCCGTTCAGCACGTCCGCCAGCGACCCGGAGGGCTCGACCGGGGCCGAGGTGGCGCCGCGGGGAAGCCGCGGGTGCGCGGCGACCGAGTCCCACCAGACACCGCCTGCGGGCGCCTCGGCGGCGACGCGGAGCGGCTCGCCCAGCTGCACGGCGTCGGCACCGCAGGCCAGCGCGCGGGCGATGCCACCGCTGGTCTCGATCGCGCCGTTGGCGATGACGTGCACGTACCGGCCGCCGGTCTCGTCGAGGTAGTCGCGGCGGGCCGCGGCGGCGTCGGCGATCGCGCTGGCCAGCGGCACGCGGATGCCCATGACGGCGTCGGTGGTCGAGTAGGTGTCGGCCCCGACGCCGACGATCACGCCGGCCGCGCCGGTGCGCATCAGGTGCAGCGCGGTCGTGTAGTTGGCGGCACCGCCGACGATGACCGGGACGTCGAGGTCGGCGATGAACTCCTTGAGGTTCAGCGCCTCACCGGTGGAGGTCACGTGCTCGGCGGAGACGATCGTGCCCTGGATGACCAGCAGGTCCACCCCTGCCGACAGCGCGGCGGGCGCGAGCTGCTGGGTGTGCTGCGGGGAGACCCGGATCGCGGTGGTCACCCCGCCCTCGCTCATCTCCTTGATGCGCGCGGCGATGAGGTCGGTCTTCACCGGCTCGGCGTAGACCTTCTGCAGCAGCGAGACCGGCGGGGCGCCATGGGCCGAGGCCGCGGCGATCTCCCGGTAGACCGGCGTCGGGTCCTCGTAGCGGGTCCAGAGGCCCTCGCCGTTGAGCACGCCGAGCCCACCGGCCTGGCCGACCGCGATCGCGGTGGCCGGGCTGACGACGGCGTCGCTCGGGCTGGTGATCAGCGGGATGTCGAACCGGAAGGCGTCGATCTGCCAGGCGGTCGAGACGTCGTCGACGTCCCGGGTCCGGCGCGACGGGACGATGGAGACCTCGTCCAGGTCGTAGCCGCGGCGGGCGAAGCGGTTCAGCCCGATCTCGACGGTGTCACGCACGCTCATGCTCAGCGACTCCGGTAGTTGGGGGCCTCGACGGTCATCTGGATGTCATGCGGGTGGCTCTCCACCAGGCCCGCCGACGTGATGCGGGTCAGCTGACCGCGCTCCTTGAGGTCGGTGATCGTCGCCGCGCCGGCGTAGCCCATCGAGGCCTGCAGTCCACCGACGAGCTGGTGAGCGACGCCGGACAGCGAGCCCCGGTAGGGCACCTGGCCCTCGATGCCCTCGGGAACGAGCTTGTCGTCGGAGAGGACGTCGTCGGCGAAGTACCGGTCGCGGCTGAACGATTGGTTGCCGCGCTTCTGCATCGCGCCCAGCGAGCCCATGCCGCGGTAGGTCTTGAACTGCTTGCCGTTCATGAAGACCAGCTCGCCCGGCGCCTCCTCGACGCCGGCGAACAGGCCACCGATCATCACGGTGTCCGCGCCCGCGACCATCGCCTTGGCGATGTCACCGGAGTACTGCAGACCGCCGTCGGCGATGACCGGGATGCCGGCCGGGCCGGCCGCGAGCCAGGCTTCGTAGATGGCGGTGATCTGCGGGACGCCGACGCCGGCGACCACGCGGGTGGTGCAGATGGAGCCCGGCCCGACGCCGACCTTCACCGCGTCCACGCCGGCGTCGACCAGCGCCTGCGCACCGGCGCGGGTGGCGATGTTGCCGCCGACGATCTCGACACCGTTGTCGCCGCCGAACTCCTTCTTCACGCGGGCGACCATCTCGAGCACCGCGCGCTGGTGGCCGTGGGCGGTGTCGACGACGAGCACGTCGACGCCGGCCTCGACCAGCAGCCCGGCGCGCTTGAACGCGTCCTCGCCGACACCGAGGGCGGCGCCGACCACGAGGCGGCCGTCGGCGTCCTTGGTGCTGAGCGGGAACTGGTCGCGCTTGACGAAGTCCTTGACGGTGATCAGGCCGCGCAGCCGGCCGGCGTCGTCGACCAGTGGCAGCTTCTCGATCTTGTGCTTCGACAGCAGGCCCAGCGCGGTGTCGGCGTCCACGCCCACCGGCGCGGTCACCAGCGGCATCGGCGTCATGACGTCGCGGACCAGGCGGTTGAAGTCGGTCTCGAAGCGCATGTCGCGGTTGGTGACGATGCCCAGCAGGACGCCGTCGGCGTCGACCACAGGGGCACCGGAGATGCGGTAGCGCGCGGACAGCGCGTCGACCTCGGCCAGGGTGTTGTCCGGCGAGCAGGTGACCGGGTTGGTGACCATGCCGGCCTCGGACCGCTTCACCAGGTCCACCTGGCCGGCCTGCTCCTCGGCGGAGAGGTTGCGGTGCAGCACGCCCATGCCGCCCACGCGGGCCATGGCGATCGCCATGCGGGCCTCGGTCACGGTGTCCATCGCGCTGGAGAGCAGCGGAACGGCCAGGGTGATGCGGCGGGTGACGCGGCTGCTGGTGTCCACCTCGGACGGGACGACGTCGGACGCCCCGGGGACGAGCAGGACGTCGTCGTAGGTCAGGCCGAGGCGGGCGAACTTCGCCGGCAGCTCCATGGCACGGTCGTCGGGCTGCATGTGCGCGGCCACCCTTCGGGGCAGATCGGGGACTGTTCCCGGCCGCCGCCCCGGGACACAGGGCCGGCGAACCTCCCCTGATCGTAGGCGGCGGGGAGAAGGGGCCGACCTTCCGGCTGTGCGGCGGCTACCGTGTGGAGCGTGTCCCCGTTCGACGACGCCTTCGGGCCCGACTTCGGTTCCGACCGTCCCACTCCCCCTCCGCTGACGATGGAGGAGCGCGCCGGGGTGCTCGACGACCTCGCCGAGCTCGAGGTCTTCCGCACCCTGCTGGAGCCCACGGGCATCAAGGGCATCGTCGTGGACTGCCCCGACTGCGAGGAAGAGCACCACGTCGACTGGGCTCTGATGCAGGCCAACCTGCGCCAGCTGCTCGAGGAGGGCGAGACCGGCCGGCACGAGCCGCCGTTCGAGCCGAACCCCGACGACTACGTCAGCTGGGACTACGCCAGTGGCTACGCCGACGGCGTCGCCGCGCTGGCCGAGCGCGACGAGCCCAGCGGCCGGCGCACCGGCCGGCACGCCCGCGACGACTGAGCACATCGTCGTCGAGATACGCGAAAGCGGGGCCATCCGTCGCCGGAGGGCCCCGCTCTCGCGTATCTGGAGGAGGGCTACGCCATGATGCCGCGGCGGAAGCCGAGCGCGACCGCCTCGGCGCGGTCCTTCGCACCCAGCTTGCGGAACAGCCGGCGCGCGTGGGTCTTGATGGTGTCCTCGGACAGGTAGAGCTCGCGGCCGATCTGGGCGTTGCTCTTGCCCTGGCTCATGCCGGTCAGCACCTGCATCTCGCGCATGGAGAGCGCGGGCGAGGGGGTGGCCTCGCGGACCGTCGACCGCACCGTGGTGGGCGCGGAGCCCGCCAGCGGGGCCGCACCGCTCCAGGCCATCGCCGGCTGGGGCGCCTGCTGCATCGGGATGCGGCCGTCGGCACGCAGGCCCACGCGGGAGAGGCCGAGGCCCATCTCGATGGGGGTGGCGTCCCAGCGGAGGTAGCCGCGGGCACCGAAGGCGACGGCGGCCCGCACGCTCTCGGCGTCATCGGGGGCGCCGAGCACCAGCACCGGGAGGCCCGGGTTGGCCCGCAGCGCCTGGGTGGCCGCCGAGAGGCCGGTGTCGACCGCACGCTGGGTGCCGACGACGAGCACGTCGGGCCGACGCGTCGCCAGGCGGGACATCAGCGACTGCCCGTCGCCGACGACCTCGACCCGGCCGACGAAGGGCAGGGCGACCAGGCGCGAGGCGACGTCGTCACGGACCCGTCGCCGCTCGTCGTAGACCCACACGGTCGCGCCGTGCACCGGGGCACGCATCCTGTCCTCGATCACGCCTGGCTCCTCACTCCTCCGGCCTGCGCCGGGGTCCCCCGACCGACCGGGAGGCCCGGCCGGCTGCCGCTCGGGTGGAGGGCTCCCGTCCGGGAGCCCGCCACCTCTGCGCGGGTCGCGCACCGGATCCGGGCAACTCCCCCACCCGGTCGTCGGCGCGACCCGGATCAACCTTGATCGACTCCGGGGGGCTCCGACAGACGCCCTCACCCCCGGGGGTGAGCGCCCTCGAACAGGCGTGACGCAGGACCCATCCCCAAAAGTTGCGAATCCGCCGTGTTTGACGGTGGGACCGCGAGGGCACCCGGCCCCTTGCAGCCGGACAGCCCTTCTCCGGCTCGATCGAGTCCTGGAGGAGACATGGCCGACATCCGCAGACTCCCGACGCCCGTCGCCGAGGTCTGGGACTGGCAGCTCCACGGCGCATGCCGTGGCGAGAACACGTCCCTCTTCTTCCACCCGGACGGTGAGCGCGGTCCGGCGCGGGCGCGGCGGCAGACCGCGGCCAAAGCCGTCTGCGCGCGGTGCCCGGTCGTGGAGGCCTGCCTCAAGCACGCCCTGGCCGTCCGTGAGCCGTACGGCGTCTGGGGCGGTATGAGCGAGGAGGAGCGGACCCGGCTGATCGCCGCCGAGCCGGCTGCCGTCGCCGCGGGGGTCTGACCCCCACCTGAACGAACGAAAGGGCCCGGTCCAGAAGTTCTGGACCGGGCCCTTTCGCGTGCTATGCGCCGTCCTGGCTCACCACTGCGCGTCCTGGCTCACCATCGACGGTGAGTCAGGACGCCTGACGATCAGCTCAGCTGATCATCAGCGGAGTCAGTGGCTGTGGCCGTGCCCGCCGTGCGAGTGGCCGTGGGTGTGGTTGCCGCCCCCGGCGTGGTCGTGCTGCTCCTCGGGAGCCTCGACGACGGCGGAGTCGGTCGTGAGGATCATCGCCGCGATCGAGACGGCGTTGCCCAGCGCGGCCTTGGTGACCTTGACCGGGTCGATGACGCCCTGGGCGGTCAGGTCGCCGTACTCGCCGGTCGCGGCGTTGAAGCCTTGACCGGCGCCGGCCTCGCGCACCTTGGCGACGACGACGCGGCCCTCGAAGCCCGCGTTCTCCGCGATCTGCACCATCGGGGCGTCCAGCGCCGCGCGCACCGCGCGGGCACCGGTCAGCTCGTCGCCCTCGAGCGAGAGGGCGTCGATCGCCGAGGCGGCGTGCACCAGCGCGGAGCCGCCGCCGGGGATCACACCCTCCTCGACCGCCGCGCGGGTGGCCGCGATGGCGTCCTCGATGCGGTGCTTGCGCTCCTTGAGCTCGACCTCGGTGGCCGCGCCGACCCGGATGACGCCGATGCCGCCGGCCAGCTTCGCGAGGCGCTCCTGGAGCTTCTCGCGGTCCCAGTCGGAGTCGGTGGCGTCGATCTCGCGGCGGATCTGCGCCACGCGGTCGGCGATGGCCTCCGACGTGCCGCCGCCGTCGACGATCGTGGTGGCGTCCTTGGTCACGGTGACGCGACGGGCGGTGCCGAGCACCTCGAGGCCGACCTGGTCGAGCTTGAGGCCGACGTCCTCGGTCACGACCTGGCCACCGGTGACGACGGCGAGGTCGGTCATGAACGCCTTGCGGCGGTCACCGAAGTAGGGCGCCTTCACCGCGACGACCTTGATGGTCTTGCGGATCGAGTTGACGACCAGGGTCGACAGGGCCTCGCCCTCGACGTCCTCGGCGACGATCAGCAGCGGGCGGCCACCGGTCGAGAGCACCTTCTCCAGCAGCGGGAGCAGCTCGGCCAGCGCGCCGACCTTGCCGCTCACCAGCAGGAGGAGGGCGTCGTCCAGGACGGCCTCCATGGCCTCCTGGTCGGTGACGAAGTACGGCGAGAGGTAGCCCTTGTCGAACTGGACGCCCTCGGTGACGTCGAGCTCGGTGTGCAGGGTGTTGCTCTCCTCGACGGTGATGACGCCGTCCTTGCCGACGCGCTCCATCGCCTCGCCGATCAGGTCGCCGACCTCGGCGTCCTGGGCGGAGATGGTGGCGACGCCGGCGATGGCCTCGCGCTTCTCCACCGGGAGGGCGGCGGCGTCGAGAGCGGCGTGCACGGCGTCGACGGCGGCGCGCATGCCGCGGCCGAGACCCAGCGGGCTGGCGCCGGCGGCGACGTTGCGCATGCCCTCGTGGACCAGCGCCTGGGCGAGCACGGTGGCGGTGGTCGTGCCGTCACCGGCGACGTCGTTGGTCTTGGTGGCGACGCTCTTCGCCAGCTGCGCGCCGAGGTTCTCGTAGGGGTCGTCGAGCTCGACCTCACGGGCGATGGTGACGCCGTCGTTGGTGATGGTCGGCGCGCCGAACTTCTTGTCGAGGACGACGTTGCGGCCACGCGGGCCGATCGTCACCTTGACGGCGTCGGCGAGCTTGTCGACACCGCGCTCGAGGGCCCGGCGGGCGTCCTCGTTGAACTTGATGATCTTGGCCATGAAGGAGCCTCTCGATCAGGAAAGCGTGGAAAGGCGACCGCCCCGGGACCCGAGTTCGGGTCGCCCGGGGCGGTCGAAGGACTTACTGGTGGAGCACCCGACGTGCTGGAACGGCCTCGTTCGGAGGCTCGTCCCGAGCTCGCGAGGGATGAGGAGGACGAGGTCCTTCTACTTCTCCACGACGGCGAGCAGGTCACGCGCGGAGAGGACGAGGTAGTCCTGACCGGCGTACTTGACCTCGGTGCCGCCGTACTTCGAGTAGATGACCACGTCGCCGACGTTCACGTCGAGCGGAACGCGGTTGCCGTTGTCGTCGATGCGGCCGGGGCCGACGGCGACAACGGTGCCCTCCTGGGGCTTCTCCTTGGCGGTGTCCGGGATGACCAGACCGGAGGCGGTGGTGGTCTCGGCCTCGTTGGCCTGGACCACGACGCGGTCCTCCAGCGGCTTGATGCTGACCTTGGTAGCGGTCGTCACGTCGGTGACGCCCCCTTCGGTGTCGGACGGCTGGTGGATGGTGGTGCGGTACTGCGGTGGTGCTGATGCTGTGGCACGGGATCCGGGCACCCGCCGTCGCGGGGGTCGGGCGCCAGCCCGTGTCGCATTGGCACTCTACCTACGAGAGTGCCAGCCGCTCAACCTGGTCCCCGGGGTGGGTGACGAGAGAGCGCGCCGGTCCGTACGCCACGCTGTGACCGTGGACCGGGAACCCGAGGAGCAGACCGCCGAGACGGTGCGCCAGCTGCAGGCGCTGGCGACGCCCGAGGGCGCGGCCGCGCTGTCGCGGGCGGCGGTGCTCCTGGACGAGCGGGTCGACGCCGTCGCCGCTCTGAGCCGGCTGCGCGCCGAGTTCGGCGCGGCCCTCGCCGGGCCGGCCTGGGGCATCGCCCGCCAGCGCCAGAAGGCCCGCGCCACGTTCGGTGCCGACGCCGACCGGATGCTGTTCACCTCCGACACCCTCGAGCAGGCCGGCCGCCCGGAGCTCGCCGCCCGGCGCGCGGTGCGCCTGCTGGCCGGGGGCGCGGACTCCGTGGCCGACCTCGGGTGCGCGGCCGGCACCGACACCATCGCGCTCGCCCGCGCCGGCGCCCGCGTGCTGGCCGTCGACGTCGACCCGGTGGCCCGTGAGCTGACCGCGCTGAACGTCGAAGCTCTTGGCGTCGACGACGTGTGGGTCGTCGCGGGCGACGCCGTCGAACTGGTGGCCGCGGCGCGCGGCGGCGAGGTGGCGGGCTGCGGCGCCGCCGTCCTCGATCCCGCTCGGCGGGCCGGCGGCAAGCGGCAGCTGGACCCCGACACGTGGTCGCCCCCGTGGTCGACGGTCGTCGAGCTGCTGAGGAAGGTGCCGACCTCGGTGGTCAAGGTCGCCCCCGGGCTCGACCACGACCGCGTGCCCGAGGGCATCGAGTCGGAGTGGGTGTCGGTCGGCGGCTCGATCGTCGAGGCCCTGCTGTGGGGGCCGGCGGTCTCCGAGACCTGGCGCAGGGCGACCGTGTTCCGCGACGGCGTCGCGCACGAGCTGACCGCCGACTCCGATCCCGGCCACGCCGAGGCCGGACCGGTCCGGGGCTGGCTGCACGAGCCGGACCCCGCCGTCATCCGCTCGGGACTGGTCTCGCTGGTGGCCGCGGACCTCGGCGCGACTCTCGTCGACCCGACGATCGCCTACCTGACCTCCGATGCCGAGGCCGACAGCCCGTACGTGAGCTCCCACCGGGTCGATGAGGTGCTGCCGTTCAACCTCAAGAAGCTCAAGGCGCTGCTGCGCGAGCGCGGCGTCGGCCGGGTGGTGGTGAAGAAGCGCGGCTCGGCGATCGAGCCGGAGTCGATCGCGAAGCAGCTGCGCACCGACGCGCGCGGCACGGCGACCGTGGTGGTCACCCGGGTCGCCGGAGCTCCGACAGCCCTGCTCTGCGACGTCGCGACCTGAGGAAAGACCTCACGAACGGGGACGCCCCACGCAGGACGGCCCTCCCCTAGCCTGCCCCCACGACCGCACGCGGGGGGCCGGCCTGTGCAGAGACGACGCTCCAGGACCAGCAGGACGGCATGCGCCGCCCTGCTGGCCGTCTTCCTGACCGCCTGCAGCGCCCCACCCGCAGAGCCGGAGGAGACCGGCAGCGGCTGGGGCACCTGGAAGCTCGGCGCCGCCGTCGAGGTCGACAACGGCACCGGCCTCCAGGTGACCGCGGAGGCGGCGGACGGCACGTCCAGCACGTCGCTGCTGCTGCAGGAAGGCACCGTGGCCCCCCCTGGCCGGGCATGGGGCCGCGGAGCGCTGACGCCGGTCGGACCCGTCACCGACATCACCGTGGACGGGGATCTGTCCGGGCCTCTGGTCATCGCCTTCCCTGCGGGAGACGGCTCGCAGAGCGTCCAGCCCGACGAGATCCCCCTGGTGCTCCGGCACGATCCCGAGGTCGGCTGGTATCCCGTGGCCGTCGGCGATCCCGGCGGTGTCGCTGACGCCGAGCGCGAGCTCTTCTCGCCCCACCAGGGCGGGCGCTTCGACCCGCGAGCCTGGTTCGGGGAGGTCGTGGGCGGAGTGGGGCGCGGGCTCGGCGTGCGGTTCGACCCGCCACGCTGTGCCGACGGCGCGCCGCCGTGGGCCAAGCTCGAGGCCCCGGCGCTCGACGTCGTCCACACCTGCCTCGCCCCGAACACCGACGGCGGCCGGGAACGGGCGGAGGTGCGACTCCGCAACAACCGGGGGGTGACGCAGGAGATCGTCGTTCCCACCGGCGTCGCGTACGCCTGGGTGGACGGGCAGAGCGACGTCGTCCGGGAGTTCGTGCGGACCGGCCTCGGCGGCGGGCGCGACATCGTCATGCTCGCCCCCGGCCAGGAGATGACCGTGGGCTTCGACCGGCCCGCCGACGGCGGCGACGTGGTCGCGCACATCCTGTCCGCGGTGCCCGCGACCGCGATCCTGGTCGACCTGATCACGACGCTGGCCGACCTGGGCCAGGGCAGCACCAGCAGCCTGGTGGCGTTCGTCGCGCTGGCGAAGTGCAGCAAGGCGCTGGAGTGGATCGGCCAGGTCCCGGACGGGCTCGACGGCATTCGGAGGATCGCCCAGACGGCCTGGGACTGCGTCATGGACGTCGCGGGTGATCCCGGCAAGGTCGGCTCCCTGGCCGAGCAGGTGGTCGCGCTGGAGCAGGGCGTCCAGCAGGTCGACGTGCGGTCCGACTGGCAGCGCTTCGGAGGCCGCGTCGAGTCGATCCAGGGCCGCCTGAAGCTGCTCGCGAAGATGAGCAAGATCGTCGAGATCCCACGCCTGGCGGTCGCCTACTACGAGCTGATCGGCGAACTGCTCGGCCAGATGACGTCGGGAACGGCCCTCACCGACACCACCGTCCGGCTCTCCCCGCCGCCGGCGCCGAAGCCGCGACGGCAGCCGGTCACGCTCGACTACGGCGGGGGGATCGTGGGCCTGGAGCCGCCCGCACCGGAGGACGACGCCGTCCGCTTCCTCACCGACCGGCTGGGCCCGCCCGACGACGTGGCCACCGACGCGATGTGCGAGATGGGGGCGCCGGCCGGGAAGCGCTACACCTGGGGCAACCTGACCGTCCTGGTCCTCGACGACATGACCGGCTACCCCGCGTACGCCGAGGAGCCGTCGGTCGTCGGCTGGGAGTACTGGGAGATCAAGACCGGCGCCGACCGCCAGGGGCTGCGCACCACCGACGGGCTCGGGCTGGGGTCGAGCCTCGACGACGTGATGGCCGCTGTCCCGGACGGGGAACTGGGCGAGGACTACGGCGGCACCTACTACCGGTACTCGTCGGGCGACCTCTGGAACATGACGTTCACCTTCGACATGGAGACCGGCAGCGAGGTCGTCGCCATCAGCTCGGGCGCAGGCTGCGGCGAGTAGCGGTCAGCGGCGGGAGAAGGACCGTCGCTAGCGGCTCACCGTCTCGATGGGCAGCGAGCTGTCCGCACCCAGGTCCGGCGCCGACGGCGCCACGCCCGCGGCCACCAGCCGCGAGCCCAGCGCGGCCACCATCGCCCCGTTGTCGGTGCAGAGCTTCGGGCTGGGCACGCGCAGGACGATCCCGGCCGCGGCGCACCGCTCCTCGGCGAGCGCGCGCAGCCGCGAGTTGGCCGCCACTCCCCCGCCGAGCACGAGATGGTCGACGCCGTGGTCCTTGCACGCGCGCACCGCCTTGGCGGTCAGGACATCGGCCACCGCCTCCTGGAACGACGCGGCGACGTCGGCCACCGGCACCGGCTCCCCCGCTCGTTCGCGTGCCTCGATCCATCGCGCGACGGCGGTCTTCAGCCCGGAGAACGAGAAGTCGTAGATCGGGTCGTGCCGACCCGTCAGCCCACGCGGGAACGCGATCGCCTCGGGGTCGCCGTCGCGGGCGGCGCGGTCGATCGGCGGGCCACCCGGGAACGGCAGGCCGAGCACGCGCGCGACCTTGTCGAAGGCCTCCCCCGCCGCGTCGTCGATGGTGCGGCCGAGCGACTGGACCTCCTGCGCGAGGTCGGGCACCAGCAGCAGCGAGCTGTGCCCGCCGGAGACCAGCATCGCGATCGAGGGCTCGGCCAGCGGACCGTGCTGCAGCTCGTCGACGGCGACGTGCGCGGCCAGGTGGTTGACGCCGTACAGCGGCTTGTCCAGCGCCATCGCGTAGGCCTTGGCCGCGGCGACCCCGACCAGCAGCGCGCCGGTCAGCCCGGGCCCGCTGGTCACGGCGACGGCGTCGATGTCGGAGGCCTGGAGCCCGGCCTCGGCCAGCGCCCGGTGCACGGTCGGCACCATCGCCTCGAGGTGCGCCCGCGAGGCGATCTCCGGCACCACCCCACCGAACCGCTCGTGCTCGGCCATCGACGTCGCCAGGGCATCGGCGAGCAGGGTGTGCCCGCGGACGATGCCCACGCCGGTCTCGTCGCACGAGGTCTCGAACCCCAGGACGATCGGTTCGTCAGCCACGAGCACGCTCCCTCTGCATCACGACGGCGTCCGTGCCGCTCGGTTGGTAGTACTTCGGCCGCCGGCCGATCTCGGCGAACCCGCGCCGCCGGTACAGCCCCTGGGCCAGTTCGTTGTCCGCGCGCACCTCGAGCAGCACCACCGGGCTGCGCCGCCGGTCAGCCTCGGCGAGCAAGGCGTCGAGCAGCTGCGCTCCGACACCCTCCCCCTGGCGCGAACCTGTGACGCCGATGGTCGCCACGTGCGCCTCGTCGGCGTAGGCGATCAGCCCGGCGTACCCGACGACGACGCCGGCGTCCTCGGCCACCAGGTAGTGCCGGGTGTCGGCCAGCGAGAGCTCCTCGCGGTACATCGCCGCGGTCCAGGTGTCGGGGGCGAAGAGCTCCTCCTCCAGCACCATCACCGCGGGGATGTCCGCCAGCCGCATCGGCCGCAGCCGGGTCACTGCGTCACGGCCTTGATCGACGTCGGCGGCACCGCGTCGGGGCGGCGCAGGTACAGGGGCACCAGCGGAGCGGCGGACGACGGATCGGCCAGCTGCGCCGCCGCGGCCCGGAGCAGACCGGCGGTCGTCACGTCGGCCCTCGTCACCTCGGCACCCAGCCGCTCGGCGAAGGCCGGGTCACCGGTGAAGGGGCCGGGCAGCCCGAGCTCCTCGGGCCGGACCACGGCGGGGCCGTCGGTGCGCGAGCCGTCGGCGTCGTAGGTGGCCCAGTAGACCTCCTTGCGGCGCGCGTCGGTGACCACCGTGCGCGGGCCCGAGCCGACGGCGTCCAGCGAGCAGACGCCGACGACGGGCAGTCCGCGGGCGTCGGCGATCGCGGCGGCGGTGACCACGCCGACCCGCAGTCCGGTGAACGGACCCGGCCCGAGACCGGTGACCACCGCCTCGACGTCGGCCAGCGACAGCCCGGCGTCGGCGAGGGCGTCCCGGATGGCCGGCGTCAGCAGCTCGGCGTGCTTGGTCCCCGACGGGACGGCCCGCTCGGCGAGCACCTCGGTGCCCCCGTCCGGCGTCCACCGCGCGAGCCCTGCGACGAGGGTGGGGGTGGCGGTGTCGAGCGCGAGGACGAGCACGGGACGCCAGGTTAGTCGCCCCGCCGCGACGGCCCGGCGCACCCGGGGAGCGGGCAGCTGCGCGGGTGCGGCAGGCTGGCCCGCAGCTGCGGACACCTGTGCCGCCGGAGAGGACGTGGTCGCGGATGTCAGGCAGTGCCGGCTCCGGCGCTCCCGGGTTGTTCGGTCAGCTCGCCCGCTTCGCCGTGGTGGGTGGGTTCAGCGCACTGGTCGACCTCGGCGTCTACACCCTGGCGCTGCACCTCGGGCTCCCGACGTACGCCGCCCGGGCGCTCAGCTTCGCCGCCGGCACCACGACGGCGTACTTCCTCAACCGCCGGTGGACCTTCAACGCCACCGGCGGGCACGGGCAAGCGGTCGGCTTCGCCATCCTCTACGGCACGACCTTCGTGGTGATCCTCGCGGTCAACGCCCTGGCGCTCGCCGCGCTCCCCGAGAGCTCCTGGCGGATCACCCTGGCCTGGGCGATCTCGCAGGGCATCGGCACTGCGGTCAACTTCGTCATGCTGCGGCTGGTGGTCTTCCGCAACTGAGCCCGGTCAGGCGAGCCGCTGCTCCCAGCCCGGTCCGTGCGGCACCAGGACGGCGGTGCGGACGTCGTCCTCGCGCCGGTCCAGCCGGACCTCCAGGTGCTCGTCGGCCAGCTGCTCGACCAGGCCCTGCCCCCACTCGACGACGGTCACCGACTCCTCGGTCGAGGCGTCGAGGTCCAGGTCGTCGACGTCGGCGTGCCCACCGAGCCGGTACGCGTCGACGTGCACCAGCGGGAGCCGTCCGTCGCGGTGCACGCGCGCGATGACGAACGTCGGCGACGTGACCGGCTCCCGGACACCGAGCCCGGCGCCGATCCCCTGCGTGAGCGCCGTCTTGCCGGCACCCAGCGGTCCGACCAGGACGAGCAGGTCTCCGGGGCGGGCGGCCTCGGCCAGCTGCCGCCCCAGTGCGTGGGTGTCGGCGAGCGTGGTCAGCACGTGCTCGCGGTTCACGCGGCTCCCTCCAGGGTCGCGGCGACGGCGGTGAGGTCGGCGAGCAGCCCGGCCCGCGGCGCCCCGTTCGGGCCGAACCGGATCGCCGCCGAGGGGTGGTAGGTCGCCCACACCGCGCGGCCCTCGATCTCGTGCGGGCGGCCGCGGACGGCGCCGAGGACGGTGCGCGGGCCGAGAAACCACTTGGCCGACGACAGCCCCAGCGCGACGACGACCGGCGCGCCGAGCAGGTCCAGCTGCCGCCGCAGCCATCCGCTGCACCGGGCGACCTCCGCGGCCTTCGGCGTGCGGTTGCCCGGCGGCCGGCACTTCACCACGTTCAGCACCGCGGCCTCGGCACGGTCCAGTCCGGCCTCGGCGAGCAGCAGGTCCAGCAGCGCGCCGGACTTCCCGACGAACGGTCGGCCGGTCTCGTCCTCGGTCGCTCCGGGAGCTTCGCCGACCAGCACCAGCCGTGGCCGTCCGGACGGCGGCACGTCACCGACGACGACGTGCTGCCGGGCCGCGGCCAGCTCCGGGCACGCCACGCAGGTGCGCGCCGCAGCAGCGAGCGACGTCCAGTCAGGGGCGGCCGCTGCGGCGGCGGCGACGGTACCGGCGTCGGAGTCGGTGCCGACCTGGCTCACCGGGCCGCCCTCCGCGGCTTCCCCGCGCCGACGCGGCGCAGCAGCGCCGTGAGCGCCCGGTCGACCTCATCCGGCCGCTCCAGCTGCACCATGTGCCCCGCACCCTCGAGCACCACGTACTCGACAGCGTTCTCCCCCGCCCGCCCGAGCTGCTCCACGATCAGGTCGCTGTGCTCCTTCGGGATCAGCTTGTCGCGATCGCCGGTGAGCACCAGCGTCGGCACCGCGCGCAGCGGCTCCAGCGAACCGGTGTGGTCCAGGCCGGCGATCGCCGGGTAGAACTCCGCGATCACCTCGACCGGGGTGCCGGCGATCATCGCGTCCACGTAGCGCCCCAGCGCCGGATCGACGTCGGAGGAGCCGAAGGACAGCGACCGCGTCGCGATCGACACGAGCTCGGCGGCCACCCGGCGGGTGCGCTCGGCGAACCCGGGACGGTGCCGCATCGTCCACGCGGCGACCGGCAGGACCGTGGCGCGCACGCGGGTGAGCACGTCGGGCAGGCCGAAGTTCAGGTCGGCGAGGTTGCCGCTGGAGGTGGCCACCAGCGCGGCGCCCACGATCCGGCTCCCGAACAGCTCCGGCCGCAGCGCCGCCAGGCCCATGATCGTCATGCCGCCCATCGAGTGGCCGACGAGGACGACCGGTCCCCGCGGCACCCGGGCGTCGAGCACCGTCTGCAGGTCACGGGCTGCCTGCTCGATCGTCGAGTTCTCCGGCTTCCCGCGGCCGGAGGCGCCGTGCCCGCGCTGGTCGTAGAACACCAGCCGCGCCTGCGGGCGGTGCCCGTTCTCGGTCGCGAGCTCCTGCCCCAGGGTGCGCCGCTGGAACGCCCAGGAGGCCATCGACAGCGTGTAGCCGTGCACGAAGACGACGGTCAGCGGGGCGTCCCGGGGCCCGATCTCCTCCACCGCGAGCAGCACGCCGTCGTCGGTCTGCACCAGCGCGGTGCGGTCCGGCGCCCGCGTCTCGAGGCCGAGGGGGTCGACCTGGCGCAGCTGGCTCCCGGTGAGGTTCTCCGGCAGCTCCGCGGCCGGCCCCAGCTCGGCGGCGCGCACGCGGCGGGCAGCGATCTTGCTGACGGCGACCCCCGCGGCGGTTCCCGCCGCGGCCAGACCGAGCAGACCGCCGACGAGACCGGCGGTGTGCGCCTTCGGGTGCTTGGACGCGGGCTTCGGCTCGCGGGCCATCAGACCGCCCCCGCCGAGCCGACGTAGCGGCGGGCGAACCGGCCCCCGATCCGGGTGACCAGCTCGTAGTGGATGGTGCCGACGGCGTCGGCCCACTGCTGCGCGGTCGGCTCACCGCCGTCGCCCGGGCCCCAGAGGACGACCTCGTCCCCCGGCGCGACCGCGGCGTTCCCGACGTCGAGGACGAACTGGTCCATGCAGACCCGGCCGGCGATCCTCCGCTGCGCACCGGCGGCCAGCACCGGCGCGCAGTTGCCGCCCGCCCGCGGCACCCCGTCGGCGTACCCGACCGGCACCAGTGCCAGCGTCGTCTCTCCTGCAGTCGTGTAGGTGTGCCCGTACGACACCCCGGCCCCGCCCGGCACCCGCTTGGTCAGCGCCACCTGCGCCCGCACCGTCATGGCCGGCCGCAACCCGTGGTCCGCGGCGTTCCCGCCCAGCGGGTCCAGGCCGTAGACGGCGATCCCGGGCCGCACCAGGTCGAACCAGGTCTCGGGCAGCGCGACGGTGGCCGCCGAGTTGGCGAGATGCCTGCGCGCATCGGTGAGGCCGGCGGCGCGGGCGATGCCCACCGCCTCCTCGAAGACCCGCACCTGGGCGCCGATCGTGGGGTGGGTCGGGGCGTCGGCGTAGGCCATGTGGCTCCAGAGCCCCACGACCGTGACGTCGCCGTCGGCCTGGGCCCGGGCCGCGGCGGCGACCAGCTCCGGCCACTCGCTCATCGTCGCGCCCTCCCGGGAGAGGCCGGTGTCGACGAACAGGTGCAGCCGCGCCGGGCGCCCCGTTGCCCGCGCGGCGGCGACCACCTCGGACAGGCCCCAGACCGCGTTCACCGAGACCTCGAGGTCGGCGGTGAGCGCGGCGGCGAAGTCGGCGCCCGGACCGTTCAGCCAGGTCAGCACCGGCGCGGTGACCCCGGCGGCACGCAGCGCCAGGCCCTCCGCCAGAACGGCGACGCCGAGGGAGTCGGCACCGCCGGCCAGGGCGGCGCGGGCCGCCGGCACCAGGCCGTGGCCGTAGCCGTCGGCCTTCACGACCGCCATCAGCGGCCGGTCCACCCGCTCGCGCAGCACGGCGGTGTTGGCCGCGATCGCATCGAGGTCGACGACCACCTCGGCACCGGTCCCGTTCGTCACGTCCCCGAGTCTGGCAGGCCCGCCGGACGCACCCCGCGCACCCGGCCGATCGCCTCGGGCAGGTGCCGCACGAGATCGCCGGCGATCAGCGGTCCGCCGGCGGAGGCGAGCTGCCCGGCACGGCCGTGCAGGTGCGCGGCCACGGCCGCGGCTTCGACCGCCGGGAGGCCGGTGGCCAGCAGTGCCCCCGCGATGCCGGAGAGCACGTCGCCGGTGCCGGCCGTCGCCAGCCACGGCGTGCCGGTCGCGTTGACGAAGGCGGTGCCGTCCGGGTCCGCGACCACCGTGGCCTCGCCCTTGAGGAGGACGACGGCGCCCAGCTCGTCAGCCAGCCGCCGGGCCGCACCGATGCGGTCGGCGCCGACCTCGTTCCCGAACCTGGCGAACTCCCGGTCGTGCGGGGTCAGCACCGTGGGCGCCTTCCGGCCGCGAACCAGGTCCGGCTCGCGGGCGAGCAGGGTGAGCGCGTCCGCGTCGACGAGCACAGGGAGGTCGGTGGCCAGGATCTCGGCGAGCACGCTGCGCGCGTCGTCGTCGGTGCCCATGCCCGGGCCGACCACCCACGACTGCACCCGCCCCGCGTCGGACGGCCGGCCGTCGGTGACGATCGCCTCGGGCCACGCCGCCCGCACGCCGTCGGCCGCCGTTCCCGCGTAGCGGACCAGCCCCGGCCGGGTGCGCAGCGCGGCGCCGGTGCAGAGCACTCCGGCTCCGGGATAGGTCGCCGACCCGGCGACGATCCCCACGACGCCCTGGGAGTACTTGTCGTCACCGGCCTCGGGGACGGGCAGCCGCGCCGCGACGTCGTCGTCGGTGAGCTGGTGGGTGCGGGCGGGGCGCAGGTGGTCGGCCAGCCCGATGTCGACCAGGTGCACCTCGCCGGCGTGCGCCCGTCCGTCGCCCACGACCAGGCCGGGCTTGACCGCGCCGAAGGTGACGGTGTGCGTCGCCGGGAAGGCGTCGCCCAGGACGTCGCCGGTGTCGGCGTCGACACCGCTCGGCACGTCGACGGCGACCATGAGCGCCGGGCTCGCCGCGGCCCGCCCGACGAGCGCCGCCGCCGGTTCCCGCAGGCCGCCGGTTCCCCCGATGCCGACGATGCCGTCGAGCACGAGGTCGGCCCGGTCCAGGAGCGGTCCGACGTCGTCCGGTGAGACGGCGCGACCACCCGCCCGCCGCAGAGCGGCCAGACCTCCGGGGTGCGCACGGTCAGGGCTCAGCAGGACGGCGGTGACCCGCGCTCCCCGCCCGGCGAGGAGGGCTCCGGCGTACAGGGCGTCGCCGCCGTTGTTGCCCGCGCCGACCAGCAGGACGACGCCCGCGCCGTAGGGGCGCCCGAGCAGCCGAAGGCACACGGCGCCCAGTCCGGTGGCGGCCCGCTGCATCAGCGCGCCGTCGGGAAGTGCGGCCAGCAGCGGCTCCTCCGCGGCCCGGACCTCGGCGGCCGTGTGCAGCCCGATCACGCGTCCGCCCGCCCGAGGCCCTCGGCGACGACGACCGCCGAGGCGATCCCGCCGTCGTGGCTCAGCGAGACGTGCCAGGAGGTGACGCCCAGCTGCGCGGCGCGGCCGGCGACCGAGCCGCGGACCTCAAGGTGCGGCCGGCCGTGCTCGCCGACGGTCACCTCGGCGTCGTGCCAGTGCAGGTCACCGGGAGCGCCGAGTGCCTTGGCCAGCGCCTCCTTGGCCGCGAACCGGGCGGCCAGGGACTCCCCGGTGCGCGGGTTGCCCGACGGCGTCACCTGCTCGGCGGCGGTGAACAGCCGGTCGCGCAGCCCCGGCGTCCGGGTCAGCGATCCAGCGAACCGCTCGACCGGCACCACGTCGATCCCGACCCCGATGATCACCGGCTCATGGTGCCGCGCCGGCGGCATCCTGGCTCACCATGGGGCGTCCTGGCTCACCGTCGACAGTGAGCCAGGACGACTGGTGATCAGGTCAGCTGATCACCAGGGAAGTCACTCGACGGTGACGGACTTCGCCAGGTTGCGCGGCTGGTCGACGTCGAACCCGCGGGTGTCGGCGATCTCGCAGGCCAGCACCTGCAGCGGCACGGTGGTGACGACCGGCGCCATCAGCGTCGGCGTGCGGGGCACCCGGATCAGGTGGTCGGCGTAGGGGACGACGTCCTCGTCGCCCTCCTCCGCGATCACGATCGTGCGGGCGCCGCGGGCGCGGACCTCCTGGATGTTGGAGACCACCTTCCCGTGCACCGAGTTCCGGCTGCGCGGCGAGGGCACGATCACGACCACGGGGGTGCCCTGGTCGATCACCGCGATCGGCCCGTGCTTGAGCTCACCGGCGGCGAAGCCCTCGGCGTGGATGTAGGCGAGCTCCTTGAGCTTGAGCGCGCCCTCGAGCGCCACCGGGTACCCGACGTGGCGGCCCAGGAAGAGGATCGTGTTCGCGTCGGCCAGCGAACGCCCCAGCGCGCGGACCTCCTCCATGTCCTCCAGGACGCGGGCCACCTTCTCGGGCAGCTCGCGCAGGTCGTCGACGATGGCGGCGATCTCGTCCTCGTACTTCACGCCGCGCACCTGGGCGAGGAAGAGCCCCACCAGGTAGCAGGCGACGATCTGGCTGAGGAACGCCTTGGTGGAGGCGACGGCGACCTCGGGCCCGGCGTGCGTGTAGAGCACGGCGTCGGACTCGCGCGGGATGGTCGACCCGTTGGCGTTGCAGATGGCCAGCACGCGCGCCTTCTGCTCCTTGGCGTGCCGCATCGCCATCAGGGTGTCCATGGTCTCGCCGGACTGGCTGATGACGACGACGAGCGTCGAGCGGTCGAGCACCGGGTCGCGGTAGCGGAACTCGCTGGCGACCTCGACCTCGACCGGGATCCGGGTCCAGTGCTCGATCGCGTACTTGGCGATCAGGCCGGCGTGGAACGAGGTGCCGCAGGAGACGACGAAGATCTTGTCGATGTCCCGCAGCTCCTGGTCGGAGAGGCGGACCTCGTCCAGCAGCAGCTTCCCGTCCTCGCCGAGTCGGCCGAGCAGGGTGTCGGCGATCGCCTGGGGCTGCTCGGCGATCTCCTTGAGCATGAACCAGTCGTAGCCGCCCTTCTCGGCGGCCGCGGCGTCCCAGTCGACGGTGTAGGCGGTGGGCTCGGCGGGGGTGCCGTCGAAGCCGGTGACGGTCAGGCCGCGAGTGCGGTCGATTTCCACGACCTGGTCCTGGCCGAGCTCGCGGGCCTCACGGGTGTGCCCGATGAAGGCGGCGACGTCGGAGCCCAGGAAGTACTCGGGCGTGCCGTCGGCGGTCTCGCCGACACCCACGACCAGGGGGCTGCTGCGCCGGGCGGCGACCAGCGTGTCGGGCTCGGCGACGTGCGTGGCGACGAGGGTGAACGCGCCCTCGAGCCGCCGGGACACGCGGCGCATGGCCTCGGCGAGACGGCCCTCACCCTCGGGCGTGGCCTCGTAGACGGCCGCCAGGAGGTGCGCGACGACCTCGGTGTCGGTCTCGGAGGTGAACTCGATGCCGCTCGCCTCGCACTCGGAGCGCAGCGCGGCGAAGTTCTCGATGATGCCGTTGTGGATCACCGCGACGGAGCCGTCAGCGGAGACGTGCGGGTGCGCGTTGCGGTCGGTCGGCCCGCCGTGCGTCGCCCAGCGGGTGTGACCGATGCCGATCGTCGAGTCGGGCAGCGGCTGCTCGGCCAGCACCTTCTCCAGGTTGGCGAGCTTGCCGGCCTTCTTCGCGGTGGTCAGCGCCCCGTCGGAGAGGACGGCGATGCCCGCGGAGTCGTAACCGCGGTACTCCAGCCGGCGGAGGCCCTCCAGGACGACGTCCAACGCGCCCTGCGGACCGACGTAACCCACGATGCCGCACATTCGACCGAGGGTACCGGCGGGACGCCGGGGTGCGGCGTTCCACCGAGCGGGGGCGACCCCGGCGGGTGAGGAGGCGGCCGGTCAGCCGACGCCGGCGACCACAGCCGCGAGGCGGTCGGCGACCTCGTCGGCCTGTTCCTGGGTCGGGGCCTCGACCATGACGCGGACCAGCTGCTCGGTGCCCGAGGGGCGCAGCAGCACGCGGCCGGACTCCCCCAGCTCCTCCTCCACCGCGTTGACCGCGGCGGCGACCTCGTCGCTCTCGGCGACCGCGAGCCTGTCGGTGACGGGCACGTTGATCAGCACCTGCGGCAGCCGGCGCACGACGGACGCGAGCTCGGCCAGGGACGACCCGGTGGCGGCCATGCGCGACATCAGGGCCAGGCCGGTGAGCAGCCCGTCGCCGGTGGTGGCGTGCTCCAGGAAGACGAGGTGCCCGCTCTGCTCGCCACCGAGGCTCAGGCCTCCGGAGCGCAGCGCCTCGAGCACGTAGCGGTCGCCGACCGCGGTGGTCTGCACCGCGATGCCGGCGTCGCGCATCGTGTGGTGGAAGCCGAGGTTGCTCATGACGGTCGCGACGACGGTGGCGTCCGTGAGCTCGCCGCGCTCGTGCAGCGCCAGCGCGCAGATGGCGAGGATGGCGTCGCCGTCGACGACGTCGCCGTCGGCCGTGACCGCGAGGCACCGGTCGGCGTCGCCGTCGTGGGCGATGCCGATGTCGGCGCCGTGCGAGCGGACCGCGTCGGTCAGCGGGCCCAGGTGGGTCGAGCCGATGCCGTCGTTGATGTTCCAGCCGTCGGGCTCGCAGCCGATGGCGTGCACCGTGGCACCGGCCCGGCGGTAGACGTCGGGCGCGGCGAAGGCAGCGGCGCCGTGCGCACCGTCGACGACGACGGAGAGCCCGGACAGCGGCCGGTCGACGGTGGAGAGCAGGTGCTCGAGGTAGGCGTCGGTGCCGTCGGCGAGCGCGCTGACGCGGCCGATCCCGGCACCGGTGGGGCGGTGTCCCTCGGACGAGCCGGAGGCCACGGTCTGCTCGATGGCGGCCTCGACGGCGTCGGGCAGCTTGTGCCCGCCCCTGCTGAAGAGCTTGATGCCGTTGTCCGGCATCGGGTTGTGACTGGCCGAGATCATGACGCCGAGATCGGCGTCGGCGCGCGCGGTCAGGTAGGCCAGGGCCGGCGTGGGGACCACCCCGGCCAGGAGCACTTCGGCTCCGGCGCTCGTGAGACCCGCGACGACCGCGGCCTCGAGCATCTCCCCGCTGGCGCGGGGGTCACGGCCGACGACCGCGACGGGACGCGAGGTCCCGTCGCGGTCGGCAAGCACTCCGGCGGCGGCCCGGGCCACGGAGAGAGCCAACTCCGGCGTGAGCTCGGAGTTGGCCCTTCCGCGGACGCCGTCCGTACCGAACAGGCGACCCAAGGGACGGGTCAGCGCTTGGAGTACTGAGGAGCCTTGCGGGCCTTCTTGAGCCCGTACTTCTTGCGCTCCTTGACCCGGGGGTCACGCGTGAGGAAGCCGGCCTTCTTGAGGGCCGGACGGTCCTCGGCCTCGATCTCGATCAGGGCGCGGGCGATGCCCAGGCGCAGGGCGCCAGCCTGACCGGTGACGCCACCACCCTTGAGCAGGGCCACGACGTCGTACTGCTCGGCCTTCTCGAGGGTCACGAACGGCTCACGGATGAGCTGCTGGTGCACCTTGTTCGGGAAGTACTGCTCGAGCGTGCGGCCGTTCAGCGTGAACTGGCCGGTGCCGGGGAGCAGTCGCACGCGGACGACGGCCTCCTTGCGGCGGCCGACGGTCTGGATCGGACGCCCGTCGGCGTCGGTCACGGTCAGTGCGCTGGTCACTGGGCCACCTGCTTGATCTCGTAGGTCTGGGGCTGCTGCGCAGCGTGCGGGTGCTCGGGGCCGGCGTAGACCTTGAGCTTCGAGAGCATCTGACGCCCGAGGGTGTTGTGCGGCAGCATGCCCTTGATGGCGCGCTCGATGACGCGGTCGGGGTGCGTGCGGAGCTGGTCGCCCACGTTGATGGTCTTGAGACCACCCGGGTGACCGGAGTGGCGGTAGGCCACCTTGTTGTCCCGCTTCGACCCGGTCAGAGCGACCTTGCCGGCGTTGACGATGACGACGAAGTCGCCGACGTCGACGTGCGGGGCGTACTGGGGCTTGTGCTTGCCGCGCAGGAGCTGCGCGGTCTGGCTGGCAAGTCGACCGAGCACCACATCAGTGGCGTCGATGACGTGCCAGGCCCGGGAGATCTCGCCGGGCTTGGGGGTGTACGTGCGCACGGCGCTCGTGTCCTCCGTCGTCGTCGGGGTGGCTGGTGGATTCGCCTCACCGAGCACGGGAGACGTGGATCGACGCGCGCAGCACCAGCCGGCTCGCGCGCGCCAACCGTGAACAGTACCAGCGGCGGTTACGCCGCCGGCCCTCGGTCCGTGATCTCCCGCAGCAGGCCGGTGTCGACGTCGTAGACGGTGCCGCGCACCTCGTGCGAGAGCAGGTAGGGGCTCTCCTTGATCAGCCGGATCGACTCGCGGACGTCGTCGTCCACGTCGGTGAACGTCCGCGCCGCCCACGGGGGACGACGGCCGGTGGCCGCCTCGACCTTGTCGGCGAAGGAGACGTCGTCGGTGGTCTGGAGCCCGCACTCGGTGTGGTGCACCAGCACGATCTCCCGGGTGCCGAGCGCGTGCTGGCTGAGGGTCAGCGAGCGGATGGTGTCCTCGGTGATGACCCCGCCTGCGTTGCGGATGACGTGCGCGTCCCCGATCTCCAGCCCCAGGACCCCGAACAGCGGGATGCGCGAGTCCATGCAGGCCACCACCGCGACCTTGCGGGCCGGGCGCACCGGCTTGCTGCCGGGGAACTGCGCCGCCCAGGCCTTGTTCGCCTCGAGCATCCGGTCGATCTCTGCCACGTCCGTCCTCCGTCTCGCCGTAGGTGCCCGGGGACAGTAACCGGCCACCGCCGGGGTGGCCCGGCGGGAGATCGGCCAGGATGGGTCCATGCGGACGGTCGAGGAACACCAGGCGGTGGTGCAGGCCCTGCTGCCGGCGCTGCCCGAGGAGAGCGTCCCCCTCGCCGAGGCGCACGGTCGGGTGCTGGCCCGGGACGTGGTCGCACAGGTTCCGCTGCCCGGCTTCGACAACTCCGCGATGGACGGCTACGCCGGCCGCTGGGCCGAGCTGGCCGGGCCCGACGGCGGCCCCGTGCGGCTGCCGGTCGCCGAGGACATCCCCGCCGGGCGCACCGACGTCGTCGCCCTCGCGCCGGGCACCGTGCACCGCATCATGACCGGCGCCCCGCTCCCCCCGGGCGCCGATGTCGTCGTCCCGGTGGAGTTGACCGACGGGGCCACCGACGTCGTCGAGATCCGCGAGCGCCCCGCGGCCGGCAGCCACCTCCGGGGCGCCGGGGAGGACATCACCGCAGGCACCGTCGCCCTCTCCGCCGGCGCTCCGCTGGGTGCCGCGCAGCTGGGTCTGGCCGCCGCGGTCGGCGCCACCGAGCTGACCGTGCGACGCCGACCGCGGGTACTGGTGCTCTCCACCGGCAGCGAGCTGGTCGCGCCGGGGCAGCCGCTGGTGCGCGGCCAGATCTACGAGTCGAACTCGGTGCTGCTGGCCGCGGCGGTGGAGGAGGCCGGCGGGATCCCCCGCCGGCTGCACTTCGTGCCCGACGACGTCGACCAGTTCCTCGCCACGGTCCGCGCGGAGGTGGCGTCGGCCGACCTGCTGATCACCAGCGGCGGAGTGAGCGCCGGCGCCTACGAGGTGGTGAAGGACGCCTTCCGCACCCTCGGCACCGTCGAGTTCGGCAAGGTGGCGATGCAGCCCGGCGGACCGCAGGGGGCCGGCACCGTGGACGGCGTCCCGGTGATCACGCTGCCGGGCAATCCGGTGAGCGCGTTCGTCTCCTTCGAGGTGTTCGTCCGCCCCGCCCTGCGCCGCGCCCTCGGGCACGCCTTCCCCGACCGCCTGCGCGCCCCCGCCCGGCTCGCGGGGCCGCTGCGCTCCCCCGCCGGCAGGCGCCAGTTCCTCCGCGGCCGCTACGACGGCGGCGAGGTCTCCCAGGTCGGCGGGCCAGGCTCGCACCTCGTGGCGCACCTGGCCCGGGCCAACTGCCTGGTGGTCGTCCCCGAGGACGTCACCGAACTGCCCGCCGGCGCACAGGTCGACGTCGTGCTGATCGAAGGAGCGCTCCAGTGAGGCGACAGCGAGTGAGCATCGCAGCGAGGAACGAGCGAGGCGCGGAGCGAGCGCGGAGCCGAACAGGAGGAACGCAGTGACCGAACCCCGGCTCACCCACGTCGACGAGACCGGTGCCGCGCGCATGGTCGACGTCAGCGCCAAGGCCGTCACCGCCCGGGAGGCCACCGCCGCCGGGCGCGTGCTGGTCAGCCCGGAGGTGGTCGCGCTGCTGCGCGGCGAGGGGGTGCCCAAGGGTGACGCGATCGCGGTGGCCCGCATCGCCGGCATCGCCGGTGCCAAGCGGACGCCGGATCTGATCCCGCTGTGCCACCCGATCGCGCTGCACGGCGTCACCGTCGAGCTCGAGGTGACCGACGAGGCCGTGGAGATCACCGCGACCGCGCGCACCGCCGACCGCACCGGGATCGAGATGGAGGCCCTCACGTCGGTCGCCGTCGCCGGGTTGACGGTGATCGACATGGTCAAGGCGGTCGACCCGCGCGCGGCCATCACCGACGTGCGGCTGCTCCGGAAGTCCGGCGGCAAGAGCGGGGTGTGGACGCGGTGAGCGACCTGCCCGCCGGCGCGCGCGCCGTCGTCGTGACCGCGTCCAACCGGGCCTCGGCCGGCGTCTACGAGGACCGCAGCGGTCAGGCCGTCGCCGCCGGCCTGCGCGACCTCGGCTTCGCCGTGGAGGGGCCGCACGTGCGCCCGGACGACGTCGAGCAACTCGTCGCGGTGCTGCGCGAGGCGGTCGACTCGGGGGTCGACCTCGTCGTCACCACCGGAGGCACGGGGCTCTCCCCCACCGACGTCACGCCGGAGGCCACCCGTGGAGTCCTCGAACGCGAGGCGCCGGGCATCGCCGACGCCGTCCGCCGGTACGGCGCCGAGCACGGAGTTCCCACCGCGGTGCTCTCCCGCGGGCTGGCCGGCACCGCGGGGCGCACGCTGATCGTCAACCTCCCCGGCTCGACCGGCGGGGTGAAGGACGGACTCGCGGTGCTAGGACCGCTGCTCCCCCACGTGGTCAGCCAGCTCCGCGGCGGCGACCATGTCTGATGTCGTCCTCCGGACGACACCGCGGCCAACTGCCGTGCCCCTGCTGCCCTGAGCTCCACCCGGTGTCCCGATGAGGACCCTCCGGGCCCGTCCTCGAGCCACCGCCTCGCGGGGCGGCTCACGGTGCTCGGGTGGCGTGCTCCCGTCAGTCGGGCAGGACGATCCGCTCGGTGTGCGTGTAGACGTTGCAGCCGTCTCCGCGCAGGAAGCCGACCAGCGTGATGCCGACCTCGCGGGCCAGTTCCACCGCCAGGGACGACGGCGCCGACACCGCGGCGAGCACCGGGATGCCCGCCATCGCCGCCTTCTGGGTGAGCTCGAAGCTTGCACGCCCGCTGACCATGAGCACGTGCCCCGCCAGCGGCAGGCGCCCGCCCCGGACGCCGTCGCCGATCACCTTGTCCACCGCGTTGTGCCGGCCGACGTCCTCGCGGAGCGCCAGCAGCTCGCCGCCTGCGGTGAAGAGCCCCGCCGCGTGCAGGCCACCGGTCTTCTCGAACACCTGCTGCTCGGCCCGCAGCCGGTCCGGCAGCGCGAGCAGCACCTCCAGCGGGAGCCGCGCGGCGTCGGCTGCGACGTCGTAGGAGGTCTTCGTGCGGATGGCATCGATGCTCGCCTTGCCGCAGACACCGCAGGAGCTGGACGTGTAGAAGTTCCGCTCCAGACCGGTGTCCGGGATCGGCACGCCGGGCGCCAGGTCGACGTCGACGACGTTGTAGGTGTTCCGCCCCTCGGCGTCGACGGAGTCGCAGTAGCGCAGCCCGGCGACGTCGTCCGCGCCGTAGATGACGCCTTCGGTGGCCAGGAAGCCGTGCACCAGGTCGAAGTCGTCACCGGGGGTCCGCATGGTCACGGCGAGCGCGGTGCCGCCCAGCCGGATCTCCAGGGGCTCCTCGGCCGCGACGGTGTCGGGCCGGGTGGTGTGCTGCGGACCTCGGATGCGCAGCACCGGGGTGCGGCTGGTGACTCGTCCCACGGGGCCGACGGTACCCACGCGCGTCGGCCTACGGTGCTGCGCATGGAGGAACTGCCGCCGTACAGCGCCGTGGTGCTCGCCGGCGGCCGGGCGGCGAGGCTCGGCGGGCAGGCCAAACCGCAGCTCGAGGTCGGCGGCCGCACGATGCTCCACGCCGTCCTCGACGCGGTCGCCGACGCGGACCGGAGGATCGTGGTCGGGCCGCCGCAGCCCACCCCACCCGACGTCGTGGTCGTGCGCGAGGAGCCGCCCGGCGGTGGGCCGGTCGCGGCGCTGCGTGCCGGACTCCGCGAGGTCGACACCGACGTCGTCGCGGTGCTGGCCGGGGACCTGCCCTTCCTGACCGCCGACGTCATCGGCGACCTGCGCCGGGAGTCCTCCGCCGACGGCATCCTGGTCGTCGACGACACCGGCCGGGACCAGCTGCTCCTCGGGGTCTGGCGGACGGAGCGGCTGCGCACCGCCGTGGCCGACCCCGACGCCCCGGCCGCCCTGCACCGCGCCCTGCGCGGCCTGGACATCACCCGGCACCGCCCCTCGCTCGTACCGGGGACGCCGGCCCCGTGGGTGGACTGCGACACACCTGAGGAGCTGGCCCGCGCCAGGCAGGTAGCCGGGCACCGCCCCGGGTAGGGGCCGATCATGCGCATCGTCATCGCCGGAGCCCACGGCCAGATCGCCCGCCGCCTCGGCCGCCTGCTCTCCGCCCGCGGCGACGCCGTTCTCGGCCTCGTCCGCAACCCCGACCACCGGACCGACCTGGAGGACGACGGCGTCACCCCGGAGGTGCTCGACCTCGAGTCGGCCTCCGTCGAGAAGGTGGCCGAGGTGCTGTCGGGCGCCGACGCCGTGGTGTTCGCGGCCGGCGCCGGACCGGGCAGCGGCGTCGCCCGCAAGGACACCGTCGATCGCGGCGCCGCGGTCCTGCTGGCCGACGCCGCCGAGCGGGCCGGCGTGCGCCGCTACCTGCTGGTCTCCTCCATGGGCGTGGACCTCGTCGCCGACGGAGCCCAGCCCGAGGGCGTCGACGAGGTGTTCACCGCCTACCTGCGGGCCAAGCTCGGCGCCGAGCAGGACCTGCTGGCGCGCGAGACGCTCGCGGTCAGCGTCGTCCGGCCCGGTGGGCTCACCGACGACCCCGGCACCGGACGGGTCACCCTCGCCCGGCACGCCGACCGCGGCAGCATCCCCCGGGACGACGTCGCCGCCGTCCTGCTCGCCCTGCTGGACGCCGGACGCGACGGCGCCGTGGTCGAGCTGGTCTCCGGGGACACCGCGATTCCCGAGGCGGTCGCCGCGCTGCCCTGAGGGCTAAGGCCCGCGGCGGGCGCGGGTGACCTGCGTGCGGGCTCCGAGCTCGGCGTCCGGCGGATAGTCGACCGCGACGAGCGCGAGACCGTGCGCGGGCGCCACCGGCACCTCACTGGACCGCTCCGTGCGACTGAGCAGGCTCGCGGGCCAGTCCAGCGGACGCCGGCCCTCACCGACGGCGATGAGCCCGCCGACGAGGCTGCGGACCATGGAGTGGCAGAAGGCGTCGGCCGAGGCGTCGATGCGCACGACCTCGGTGCCGTCCTCCTCCCGCTGGCGCGCAACGGTCAGCCGGAGCAGCGTCCGGATCGTCGTCGCCCCCTCGCGCCGCTTGCAGTAGGCGGCGAAGTCGTTCTGCCCGAGCAGCAGTCCGGCGGCAAGGTCCATGGCGCCCGCGTCGAGCGTGCGGGGCCAGGCGACGGTGTCGGACCGCCGCAGCGGCGGCGGCCCGGCCGGGTCGTCGGTCAGCCGGTACACGTAGTGCCTCGCCAGCGCACCGAAGCGGGCATCGAAGTCCGGGTGCGCCTCCTCGACCGACCGCACGACGACGTCCCCCGGGAGGACGCCACGCAGCCGGCGGACCAGCTTCGGCGCCTGCTCGGCCCACAGCTCGGCCGGGATGTCGCAGTGCACCACCTGCCCGGTGGCGTGGACCCCTGCATCCGTCCGGCCCGCGACGGTCAGCTCGACCGGGCGGCGCAGCACCGTGGCGAGGCCCTGCTCCAGCTCCTGCTGCACGGTGCGCAGCGCGGGCTGCCGGGCCCACCCGTGGAACGCGGTCCCGTCGTACTGGACCCCGAGACGAAGACGGACGAGCCCGCCACCGGTGTGGGTGGCGGGCTCGTCCGGGTGCTGACTGGTCAGCGACACGTCGTGGAGGCGAGGTGCTATCGCGGGTCGGGAGCCGACTCGCCGCCGGGAGCGTTCAGGCTGGCCGTGGCGGCGTCACCCATCTCCGCGGCGTTGACCTCGGCCGCGACGGCATCGGCCACCTCGGGCGAGAGGTTCGGGTCGTCGACGACCGCGGTGTTGTGCGCGGTCGGCTGACGGGTGACGTCGCCGTCGTCCTGGCGCTCACCGTCGGGGGTGAAGACGTCGGTGACGATCTCCTGCGCCTCGTCGGTGACGGAGCCGTCGGTCACGGCCGGGGAGGTGTCGCCACCGGGCCCCGTGGTGCCCTCGGGACCGGTCACTTGGCGCCGTCCGTGCCCTCGGCCTCGTCGGCGGCCGCGTCGTCCGCGGTCTCCTCGGCCGGGGCGTCGGCGACGGGCGCCTCGGCTGCCGGGGTCTCCTCGACGACGTCCGCGGTGACCTCGCCGGTGGCGGCGGACGAGCCGGCGCCGGAGGCGAACTGCGTGCCGCGGGCCCGCTCGGCCTCGCCGACGGCCTGCTGCGCGACGGTCAGCGCCTCGACCAGCTCGATGACCGCCATGGGGGCGTTGTCGCCCTTGCGGGGACCGACCTTGGTGATGCGGGTGTAGCCACCGGGGCGGTTCTCGAAGCGAGGACCGATCTCGGCGAAGAGGGTGTGGACGACGTCCTTGTCACGGATGGTCGTCATCACCTGGCGACGGGCGTGCAGGTCACCGCGCTTGGCGAAGGTGACCAGCTTCTCGGCCAGCGGACGGAGCCGCTTCGCCTTCGCCTCGGTCGTGGTGATGCGGCCGTGCTCGAACAGCGAGGTGGCCAGGTTGGCCAGCATCAGCCGCTCGTGCGCGGGGCCGCCGCCGAGACGGGGTCCCTTGGTGGGGGTGGGCATGTCGGTCCTTCCTCAGGCCGCCGGGCGCTCGCTGCCGGCTGCATCCGTGGTGCTGCTGTCGTCCGTACTGCGGTGGTGCTCGCGTTCAGTGTGGCTGCCCGCGGGGCGGTGCCGGACGGCGGGTTGCCCCGCCGTCCGGCACACGGCCTCAGAGCTGCTCGGTCTCCTGGAAGGAGGCCTCGTCGTACTGGGCCTGGTCGTAGCCCGCGGCGTACTCGCCGGTGCCCTGGTAGGCGTCCGTCTCGTAGCCCTCGTCGTAGCTCTCCACCGAGGTGGGGATGAATCCGGGCGGGCTGTCCTTGAGCGCGAGGCCCATGGCAGCCAGCTTCATCTTGACCTCGTCGATCGACTTGGCCCCGAAGTTCCGGATGTCGAGCAGGTCGGCCTCGGAACGGGTGACGAGCTCACCGACGGTGTGCACGCCCTCGCGCTTGAGGCAGTTGTAGGACCGGACGGTGAGGTCCATGTCCTCGATCGGCATCGAGAAGTTCGCGATGTCGGCGGCCTCTGCCGGGCTGGGCCCGACCTCGATGCCCTCGGCGTCGACGTTCAGCTCGCGCAGCAGACCGAAGAGCTCGACCAGGGTCGACCCGGCGGACGCGATGGCGTCACGGGGGGCGATGGACGGCTTGGTCTCGACGTCGACCACGAGGCGGTCGAAGTCGGTGCGCTGCTCGACGCGGGTCGCCTCGACGGCGTAGGTGACCTTGAGGACCGGCGAGTAGATCGAGTCGACGGGGATGCGACCGATCTCCTGGCCGGGCTGCTTGTTCTGCGGCGCCGGGACGTAGCCGCGGCCGCGCTCGACGACGAGCTCGACCTCGAGCCGGCCCTTGCCGTTGAGGGTCGCGATGTGCAGGTCGGGGTTGTGCACCTCGACGCCGGCCGGCGGCGCGATGTCCGCGGCGGTGACCTGCCCGGGGCCCTGCTTGCGCAGGTACATCGTCACCGGCTCGTCCGAGTCGGAGCTGACGACGAGACCCTTGAGGTTCAGGATGATCTCGGTGACGTCCTCCTTGACGCCCGGCACGGTGGTGAACTCGTGCAGGGTGCCCTCGATGCGGATGCTGGTGACAGCCGCGCCGGGGATGGAGGAGAGCAGCGTGCGCCGCAGGGAGTTGCCGAGGGTGTAGCCGAAACCCGGCTCGAGCGGCTCGATGACGAACCGCGAGCGCTGCTCCGAGATGATCTCCTCGGTCAGCGTGGGGCGCTGTGCGATGAGCATGTGTTTCTCCTTCAGGTCCTCCGGCACCCGCCATATGACGCCGTGAGGGTGGTGCTGGCTCCGGCGGGCATCTGTCCGCCCGCCGGAGCCGGTAGGAGCTACTTGGAGTAGAGCTCCACGATCAGCTGCTCCTGGACCGGGGTATCGATCACCTGGCGGGCCGGGATGCTGTGCACGAGCACGCGCAGCTGGCTGCTGATGACCTCGAGCCACGCGGGAACGGGACGCTCGCCGGCGCGGGCCTGGGCCACCTCGAACGGCAGCATCGTGCGCGACTTCTCGGCCACCTCGATGATGTCGTTCTCGCTCACGCGGTACGACGGGATGTCGACCTTGCGGCCGTTCACCCGGATGTGGCCGTGGCGGACCAGCTGGCGCGCCATGTCGCGGGACTCGGCGAAGCCGGCCCGGTAGACCACGTTGTCCAGCCGCGACTCGAGGATCTGCAGGAGAACCTCACCGGTCTTGCCGGTCTTGCGGTTGGCCTCTTCGTAGTAACCGCGGAACTGCTTCTCCAGCACGCCGTAGATGCGGCGGGCCTTCTGCTTCTCACGAAGCTGGAGCAGGTACTCGCTGTCCTTGGTGCGGCCACGGCCGTGCTCGCCCGGCGGGTAGGGCCGGATCTCGATCGGGCACTTCGCGGACTCGCACTTGCTGCCCTTGAGGAACAGCTTCATCTTCTCGCGCCGGCAGAGGCGGCAATCGGCTCCGGTGTAACGGGCCACGTCAAATACTCCTGTTTCGTCTCGTCAGTGACCGGTCAGACCCGGCGGCGCTTCTTGGGCCGGCAGCCGTTGTGCGGCTGCGGCGTCACGTCCTGGATCTGCCCGACCTCGAGGCCGGTGGCCTGCAGGGAGCGGATGGCCGTCTCGCGACCGGACCCAGGGCCCTTCACGAAGACGTCGACCTTGCGCATGCCGTGCTCCTGCGCCTTGCGCGCGGCGTTCTCGGCAGCCATCTGCGCCGCGAACGGCGTGGACTTGCGCGAGCCCTTGAAGCCGACGTGGCCGGCGGAGGCCCAGCTGATCACGTTGCCGTTGGGGTCGGTGATCGACACGATCGTGTTGTTGAACGTGCTCTTGATGTGCGCGGCGCCGTGGGCGACGTTCTTCTTCTCCTTGCGGCGGACCTTCTTGGCGCCGGCCGCAGTGCGAGCCCTGGGAGGCATGTCTCTCCGGTCTGAGTCTGTGTTCGTGGCCTGGGTGGTGCGGTTGCCTCCGCGGTGATGTGCGCGCAGAGGCGGTTCGGCTGGGGCGCTCCGCCGGTCCGGCCCTCTCGGACCTGGGGCGGCGCGCCGTCACGCCTGGGTCAGCGGGCCTTCTTCTTGCCCGCGATGGTCTTGCGCGGGCCCTTGCTCGAGCGCGCGTTGGTCTTGGTGCGCTGACCGTGCACCGGGAGACCGCGGCGGTGCCGCAGTCCCTGGTAGCAACCGATCTCCACCTTGCGGCGGATGTCGGCGGCCACCTCACGGCGGAGGTCACCCTCGACGCGGAAGTGCTCGTCGATGTAGTCGCGGAGCTTCAGCAGGTCCTCGTCGCCGAGGTCCTTGGCGCGCAGGTCCGGGCTGACGCCCGTCGCCGCAAGGACCTCCTTGGCGTGGTGCTTGCCGATGCCATAGATGTAGGTGAGCGCGATCTCCATCCGCTTCTCGCGGGGCAGGTCGACGCCAGCCAGTCGTGCCATGTTCAGGTACTCCCTCAGCCCTGGCGCTGCTTGTGCCGGGCGTTGTCGCAGATGACCATGACCCGGCCGTGCCGGCGGATCACCTTGCACTTGTCGCAGATCTTCTTCACCGACGGCTGGACCTTCACCGGTGCCGCCCCTCATTTCCTCGGATCGTGCGCCCGCCGCGCTCTGCCTTGCGGCAGCTGCACGGTCCGAGCGGTTACTTGTAGCGGTAGACGATGCGACCGCGCGTCAGGTCGTAGGGCGAGAGCTCCACGACCACGCGGTCCTCGGGCAGGATGCGGATGTAGTGCTGCCGCATCTTGCCGCTGATGTGGGCGAGCACCCGGTGCCCGTTCTGCAGCTCGACCCGGAACATCGCATTGGGCAGCGGCTCGACGACGCGACCCTCGACCTCGATGGCCCCGTCCTTCTTCGCCATGCCTAAGACGCGCTCCCTGACTCGGTGGTACTGGATCCTCGTGCGCCCATGCCCGAACCCGGCAGGACGTACTCGGTGATTGCAGAACAGGTGGTGCAGGCGCTTTCGCAGAGGGCGTCTCGGGTCATGCGGCCACAGCACGACGACGAAACGGCGCTAGCGCCATCGAAGAGAGTACCCCGGCGTCCCACGCGTCACCAACCCGCCCCCGTAGTGACGGTGCCGACTCCCTGGTGAGGCGCTGGAACGGCCCCCGTTCAGGGTCCCGCCACGAGCGGAGCGAGTGGTGGGGCGAACGGGGGTCCTTTTACTGGCGGGGGGTGACCCCGAACGGGGCGAGACCCGCCACGCCACCGTCCTCCGCCGTCAAGACCCAGGGGCCTTCCGGCGTGATGGCGACGCTGTGCTCGAAGTGCGCGGCGCGCGAGCCGTCCTTGGTGACGACCGTCCAGCCGTCGTCGAGTTCGGCCGTGGACGGGTCGCCGACCGTCACCATCGGCTCGATCGCCAGCGCGAGACCGGGCACCAGCTTCGGACCGCGACCCGGACGCCCGTAGTTGAGGACGTGCGGGTCCTGGTGCATCTCGGTGCCGATGCCGTGGCCGCCGTAGTGGTCGACGATGCCGTAGTCGTGCTCGTGCGAGCGGATCGACTCCTCGACGGCGTGGCTGATGTCGGTCAGCCGGCCACCGGCCACCGCGCGCGCGAGGCCCGCCCACATGGAGCGCTCGGTCACCTCGAGGAGGGCGGCGTCCTCCGGAGAGGGCTCCCCCACCGTCACGGTGATGGCGGAGTCGCTGTGCCAGCCGTTCAGGATGGCGCCGCAGTCGATCGAGATGTTGTCGCCGGCCGCGAGGCGGCGCTCGGGGTTCGGGATCCCGTGCACGATCTCGTCGTTGATCGAGGCGCAGATGGTGCCGGTGAAGCCGTGGTAGCCGAGGAAGTTGGGCACGGCCCCGTGGGACCGGATGTAGTCCTCGGCGACGGCGTCCAGCTCCCCTGTGCTGACCCCTGGCGCGACGGCGGCCTTGACCGCCTTCAACGCGCCCGCGGTGATCAGCCCCGAGGCCCGCATGAGCTCGATCTCGTGTGCCGTCTTGATCTGGATCATGCGTCCACTCCACTTCGCCAGCAGCGGGAGGCGACCGAGGATGCCTGCAGTCATCTGCCGTGCTGTCCCTTCACGGGCCCGGGGGCCGGCTGCTCAGACAGCAGCCGACTGCCCGGCATCGCCGTCGTCGTCCGCACCCAGGGCATTCATCGCCCGGGCGGTGACCTCCTCGACCGAACCGATCGCGTCGATCCGGCTCAGCAGGCCTTCGCCCTCGTAGAACCCGGCCACGGGCGCGGTCTGCTCCCGGTACACGTTCAGCCGGTGCCGCACGGTCTCGGGCTTGTCGTCGTCGCGCTGGGTCTCCTTGCCATCGACGATCATGCGCCGGCCGGAGAGCCGTCGGACCAGCTCGTCCTCCTCGACGACGAGCTCGACGACGCGATCCAGCTTGTGGCCCAGGTCGGCGAGGGAGTCCCGGAGCTGCTCGGCCTGCGGAATGCTCCGCGGGAATCCGTCCAGCAGGAAGCCCGTCTCGGCATCGGGCTGGGCGAGCCGGTCCTTGACCATGGCGACGGTGATCTCGTCGGGGACGAGGTTGCCGGCGTCCAGGTACGTCTTGACCTGCAGGCCCAGCTCGGTCTGCCCGCTGACGTTCGCGCGGAAGATGTCGCCGGTCGAGATCGCCGGGACACCGAGCTTGTCGGAGATGACCTTCGCCTGGGTGCCCTTGCCCGCTCCGGGGGGGCCCAGGAGGACGATGCGCACTACTTCAGGAACCCTTCGTAGTTGCGCTGATTCAGCTGCGTCTCGATCTGCTTCACCGTCTCCAACCCCACTCCGACCATGATCAGGACCGCGGTACCGCCGAACGGGAAGTTCTGGTTCTGCCCTGGCTGCGTGAGCGAGAGGAACAGGTTCGGCAGGACAGCCACCGTACCCAGGTAGATCGACCCGGGCAGGGTGATCCTGGAGAGCACGTACTGCAGGTATTCGGCCGTGGGCCGCCCCGGGCGGATGCCCGGGATGAAACCGCCGTAGCGCTTCATGTCATCCGCGCGCTCCTCCGGGTTGAACGTGATCGACACGTAGAAGTACGTGAAGAACACGATCAGGCCGAAGTAGATCGCCACGTGGACCGGGCTGCTCTGGTCGATGACGTAGTTCTCGAAGAAGCGGCGCACGGCGCCGGTCTCGCTGCCCTGCAGCTGGGTGACCAGCTGGGGCAGGTACAGCAGCGAGGAGGCGAAGATGACCGGGATGACGCCGGCCTGGTTCACCTTGAGCGGCAGGTAGGTCGAGGTGCCCCCGTACATGCGGCGCCCGACCATCCGCTTGGCGTACTGCACGGGGATCCGTCGCTGCGCCTGCTCGACGTAGACGACCGTCCCGATGATCAGCACCGCGATCACGCAGACGACGGCGAAGACCAGGCCGCCGCGGGACTGGAGGATCGCGCCACCCTCGGCCGGGATCCGGGCGGCGATCGAGGTGAAGATCAGCACGGACATGCCGTTGCCGATCCCCTTCTCGGTCAGCAGCTCGCCCAGCCACATCACGAGGGCGGTGCCGGCGGTCAGCGCCACGACCAGGATGACGGTGGCCCAGACGGAGTTCGACGGGATGATCGACTCGCTGCAGTTCGGGAAGAGCTGACCGCTGCGTGCGAGGGCGATGATCCCGGTGCTCTGCAGGACCGCGAGAGCGATCGTCAGGTAGCGCGTGTACTGGGTCAGCTTGGCCTGACCCGACTGCCCTTCCTTCTTCAGCTGCTCGAACCGCGGGATCACGACCACCAGCAACTGCACGATGATGCTGGCCGTGATGTACGGCATGATGCCGAGCGCGAAGACGGAGAGCTTCAGGAGCGCGCCGCCGGAGAACAGGTTGACCAGGGAGTAGATGTCCCGCTGGTCGGAGGCCTGCGCCTGCTCCAGACAGCTGTTGATCGCCTCCACGGAGACGCCCGGCCCGGGCACAGCGGCGCCCAACCGGTACACGGCGATGATCGCCAGGGAGAACAGCAGCTTGCGCCGGAGATCTGGCGTCCGGAACGCCGCGGCGAACGCCTGCAGCACGTGCCCTCCCCTAGTTCGGTCGGCCGAGGTTAGCAATGCAGCCGTCGACCCCCGGGACGCAGTGCGTCCCGGGGGTCGAGGGTGCCTCAGAGAACGGTGGTGCTGCCCCCGGCCGCGCCGATCTTGTCGGCTGCGGACGTGGAGAAGGCGTGCGCCTGGACGTCGACCTTCACGCCACTGAGGTCGCCGGTGCCGAGCACCTTGACCGGGTGACCACGACGGACGGCGCCGGCCTCGACGAGCGTGTCCGGGTTGACCGAACCGCCCTGCGGGAAGAGCGCCGCGATCCGGTCGAGGTTGACGACCTGGAACACGACCTTGTTGGGGCTCTTGAAGCCCGAGAGCTTGGGCAGCCGCATGTGCAGCGGGGTCTGCCCACCCTCGAACCGCGCGTGGGTGTTGCCACGCGCGCCGGTGCCCTTGGTACCGCGACCGGCCGTCTTGCCCTTGGAGCCCTCACCACGACCCACGCGGGTCTTGGCGGTGTGGGCGCCCGGGGCGGGGCGCAGGTGGTGGACCTTCAGAGTCATAGCGAGTCTTTCCTCAGACCTCTTCGACGGTGACCAGGTGCGGCACCGTAGCGACCATCCCGCGGATCTCGGGACGGTCCTCCTGGACGACCGAGTCGTTGATCCGCTTCAGGCCCAGGGAGCGCAGCGTCTCGCGCTGGTTGGGCTTGGTGCCGATCGCGGACTTGATCTGGGTGACCTTGAGCTGAGCCATCTCAGACCCCCTGACCCGCACGGGCACGCAGCATGGCGGCGGGGGCGACGTCCTCGAGCGGCAGACCGCGGCGAGCCGCGATCTCCTCGGGGCGGACGAGGTCCTTCAGCGCCTGCATCGTCGCGTGCACGATGTTGATCGGGTTCGAGGAACCGAGGCTCTTCGAGAGCACGTCGTGGATGCCCGCGCACTCGAGCACGGCGCGCACCGGACCACCGGCGATGACACCGGTACCCGGGCTGGCCGGCTTCAGGAGCACGACACCGGCGGCCGCCTCACCCTGCACCGGGTGCGGGATGGTGCTGGCGATGCGAGGCACCTTGTAGAAGTGCTTCTTGGCCTCCTCGACACCCTTGGCGATCGCCGCGGGCACCTCCTTGGCCTTGCCGTAGCCGACACCGACGGTGCCGTCGCCGTCGCCCACGATCACCAGGGCGGTGAAGCTGAAGCGACGACCACCCTTGACGACCTTGGACACGCGGTTGATGGCCACGACGCGCTCGATGTAGTTGCTCTTCTCGGCGGGCGCGCCTCCGGGGCCCCGACCGCCGTCGCGGCGGTCGCGGCGGTCGTTACCGCCGGCGGCGCCGGCGCCGCCGCCGCGTCGCTGTGGTCCTGGCATCAGACGTCCCTCTCGATCTGCTTGCTCGTGCTGGTGGGGTGGGTGGTCATCAGAAGTCCAGCCCACCCTCGCGGGCACCGTCGGCCAGAGCGGCGATGCGCCCGGCGTAACGGTTGCCACCGCGGTCGAAGACGACCGCCGCGATGCCGGCGGCCTTGGCGCGCTCGGCGATCAGGCCCCCGACCTTGCGGGCCTGGGCGCTCTTGTCGCCCTCGGCGCCACGAAGGCTGGCGTCCATCGTCGAGGCGCTGGCCACCGTGCGACCGACGGTGTCGTCGATCAGCTGCACGTGGATGTGACGCGAGCTGCGCTTGACCGCCAGGCGGGGACGCTCCGGCGTGCCGGAGACCCGCTTGCGCAGCCGGTTGTGACGGCGAAGACGCGAAGTGCGCCGCGCCGTGCTGATGTCGGTGCCCACGGGCTTGTGGACCCGAACGGCCTTCTCTGCCTGAGCCATCACTTACCCGTCTTCCCGACCTTGCGCTTGATGACCTCGCCCTGATACCGCACGCCCTTGCCCTTGTACGGGTCGGGCTTGCGGATCTTGCGGATCTTGGCTGAGACCTCGCCGACCAGCTGCTTGTCGATACCGCTGACCCGCAGGCGGGTCGGGGACTCGACGGCGAAGGTGATGCCCTCGGGCGCCTTCACGGGAACCGGGTGGCTGAAGCCCAGGGCGAACTCGAGGTCCGAGCCGCGCGCCTGGACGCGGTAACCGACGCCGACGATCTCGAGGGTCTTCGTGTAGCCCTCGGTGACGCCGGTGATCATGTTGGCGATCAGGGTCCGCGAGAGCCCGTGGAGGGCGCGGTTCTGCCGCTCGTCGTTGGGGCGCAGCACCTTGAGCGTGCCGTCCTCGTCGCGCTCGACGGTGATCGGGGCCGCGACCGTGTGGCTCAGGTTCCCCTTGGGGCCCTTCACGTTCACGGTCTGGCCGTCGATCGCGATGTCGACGCCACTGGGCACGGCGATCGGGAGTCGTCCGATCCGTGACATTGTCGTTCGCCCCTTACCAGACGTAGGCGAGGACTTCCCCACCCACGCCCTTCTTGTTCGCCTGCTTGTCGGTCAGCAGCCCGGTCGACGTGGAGATGATCGCCACGCCCAGCCCGCCGAGGACCTTGGGCAGCGAGGTGGACTTCGCGTACACGCGCAGACCGGGCTTGGAGACGCGCCGGACGCCGGCGATGCTCCGCTCACGGTTCGGGCCGTACTTCAGGTCGACGGTCAGCTGCTTGAAGGTGGAGCCGTCCTTCTCGACGTCCCTCACCGTCCAGCCAGCGATGTAACCCTCCTGCTGGAGGATCTCCGCGATGTGCGTCTTCAGCTTCGAGGACGGCATGACCGCAGCGTCGTGGTACGCCTGGTTGGCGTTGCGGAGACGCGTGAGCATGTCCGCGATGGGGTCGGTCATCGTCATGTCGGGTGTTGCCTCTCTCGCCGCGGTTCCTCATGCGCTGGGTCTCGGAGACTTGGCGCTGGGCCTCTCGGCGATCGGTGGTGCGTGGATGACTTACTGGAACGGCCCGGCTGCCAGGTCCTGCGGCTCGCGAAGCGCGTCGCGGGGGGCAGCCGGGTCGGTCACCAGCTGGACTTCTTGACGCCCGGGAGCTCCCCGGCGTGCGCCATCTCCCGCAGGCAGATCCGGCACAGGCCGAACTTGCGGAAGACCGAGTGGGGGCGACCGCACCGCTGGCAGCGCGTGTAACCGCGCACCGCGAACTTCGGCTTGCGGGCCGCCTTGTTGATCAGAGCCTTCTTGGCCATCTGTCTCTCCTGCCCCGGCTCAGCGGGTCGTGTTCACGACGGTCAGGCCGGCGAAGGGGAATCCGAGCTGGCGGAGCAGCTCACGACCCTCCTCGTCGGTCGTGGCGGTGGTGACGAGCGTGATGTCCATGCCGCGCTGACGGTCGATCTTGTCGACGTCGATCTCGCGGAACATCGACTGCTCGTTCAGCCCGAAGGTGTAGTTGCCGTGCCCGTCGAACTGCTTCGGGCTCAGCCCGCGGAAGTCACGGATACGGGGCAGGGCCAGCGACAGCAGCCGGTCCAGGAACTCCCACATGCGGTCGCCGCGCAGGGTGACCTTCGCGCCGATCGGCATGCCCTCGCGCAGCTTGAACTGCGCGATGGACTTGCGGGCCCGGACGACGGCCGGCTTCTGACCGGTGATCGCGGTGAGGTCACGAACGGCGCCGTCCATCAGCTTGGCGTCGCGGGTGGCCTCGCCGACGCCCATGTTGACGACGATCTTCGTCAGACGCGGGATCTGCATGACGTTGTCGAAGTCGAACTCCGACTGCAGGGCCGGAACGATGGCCTCGCGGTAGTGGGCGAGCATGCGGGGCAGCTCGCGGTTGGGGGCGGTCCCCTGAGAAGAAGTCATGATGATCAGAGGTCCTTACCGGTGCGCCGCGAGACCCGGATGTTGCGGCCTTCCTCGTCCTTGCGGTAGCCGACCCGGGTCGGCTTGCCCTCGGAGTCGACGACCATCACGTTGCTCACGTGGATGCGCGCCTCCTGGGTGACGATCCCGCCCTGCTGGGCGCCACGCTGGTTGGAGCTGATCCGGGTGTGCTTCTTCACCCGGCCGACGCCCTCCACCAGGACCTTCTGGTCCTTCGGGTAGGCGGCGATGACCCGACCCTGCGCGCCCTTGTCCTTGCCGGACAGCACGAGGACGGTGTCGCCCTTCTTGACCTTCATCGACGGGGTCTTCCCGCTGGCAGCCTGAGCCATGATCACAGCACCTCCGGGGCGAGCGAGATGATCCGCATGAAGCGCTTGTCGCGCAGCTCCCGGCCGACGGGCCCGAAGATGCGGGTGCCGCGCGGGTCGCCGCTGTCGCGGATGATGACCGCGGCGTTCTCGTCGAAGCGGATGTAGGAACCGTCGGGACGACGGCGCTCCTTCACCGTGCGGACGACGACGGCCTTGACCACGTCGCCCTTCTTCACGCCGGCGCCGGGCAGCGCGTCCTTCACGGTGCCGACGATGACGTCACCGATGCCCGCGTAGCGTCGCCCGGAGCCACCGAGCACACGGATGCAGAGGATCTCCTTCGCACCGGTGTTGTCGGCGACTCGCAGTCGCGACTCCTGCTGGATCACGTCCTACTCCCCAAACTTGTGGTGACAGCCGGACCGGATCGGTGAACCGGCTGTCCGGGACCCGCGTGCGGACGCACCGGCGGCAGAGGCCGCCGGTGCGTCCGAAGCACAGGAACCGGGATGCGGCACACCCGAGGGCGTGCCAGTCGTCCAGCCTACTCGCAGCTGCTGGACGGCTGCACCGCGGCCCCGAAGGGCCGCAGGCGCAGGTCTTACTTGGCCTTCTCGATCACCTGCACGAGCCGCCACCGCTTGGTGGCCGACATCGGGCGGGTCTCCATGATCTGGACGCGGTCGCCGATGCCGGCGACGCCCGCCTCGTCATGCGCCTTGAGCTTGCTCGTGCGGCGGATGACCTTGCCGTATAGGCCGTGCTTCACGCGGTCCTCGACCTCGACGACGATGGTCTTCTCCATCTTGTCGCTGACGACCAGGCCCTCGCGGACCTTGCGGTAGCCACGGCCGGCCAGGCCGGGGCCGGACGACTGCTGGGTCTCGGTCATGCCACACCCTCGTTCGGGGCGACGGAGAGACCCAGCTCGCGCTCGCGCATGATCGTGTAGATCCGAGCGATGTCGCGGCGGACGGTCTGCAGTCGCCGGTTGTTGTCCAGCTGGCCGGTGGCCACCTGGAAGCGCAGGTTGAACAGTTCTTCCTTCGACTCGCGCAGCCGCGCGGCGAGCTCATCGACAGAGAGCTCGCGCAGCTCGGGAGCGGTCAGACCGGCGGCCATCACACTTCTCCTTCACGCGTGATGAAGCGGCACTTCATCGGCAGCTTGTGGATCGCACGCCGCATGGCCTCGCGGGCCACCGGCTCGGCGACACCGGACAGCTCGAACAGCACGCGGCCGGGCTTGACGTTGGCCACCCACCACTCGGGCGAACCCTTACCGGAACCCATGCGGGTCTCGGCGGGCTTCTTGGTCAGCGGACGGTCGGGGTAGATCGAGATCCACACCTTTCCGCCACGCTTGATGTGCCGGGTCATGGCGATACGGGCGGACTCGATCTGGCGGTTGGTCACGTAGGCAGGCTCGAGAGCCTGGATCGCGAACTCACCGAAGTTGATCTCGGTGCCACCCTTGGCCCGACCCGAACGACTCGGGTGGTGCTGCTTGCGGTGCTTGACGCGCCGTGGGATGAGCATGGCTCAGCTCTCCGTGTTCTCGGTGGCCTCAGGAGCGGCGACCTCGGCAGCAGCGGTCTCGACGGCCGCGGTGGCCTCGGGACCGGCCGCCTCGGCGACGGTCTGCTCGGGCGCGACCTCGCCGGAGGTCTGCGCCACGACGGCCTCGGTCGTGTCGACCACGGGACCGGTCGTCGTCTCGGCGGCGGCGCGGCCGGCCTCGGTGCCACCGGCGGTGGTGCCGGAGGAACCGGAACGACGCTGCGGGCGCTGGGCCCGCTCGCGGCGCTGCTGACGGTCGGCGAGCGCCTCGAGGGCGGCGCGCTCGGCGCGGGAGCCGCTGACGTCACCCTTGTAGATCCAGACCTTCACGCCGATGCGGCCGAAGGTCGTACGGGCCTCGTAGATGCCGTAGTCGATGTTCGCGCGGAGCGTGTGCAGGGGAACGCGGCCCTCGCGGTAGAACTCCGAGCGGCTCATCTCCGTGCCGCCGAGGCGACCGGAGCACTGCACCCGGATGCCCTTGACCTGCGGGCTGCGCTGAGCGGACTGCATCGCCTTGCGCATGGCACGACGGAAGCTGACCCGGCTCGAGAGCTGCTCGGCAACGCCCTGGGCGACCAGCTGCGCGTCCGACTCGGGGTTCTTGACCTCGAGGATGTTCAGCTGCACCTGCTTGCCGGTGAGCTTCTCCAGCTCGCCACGGATGCGGTCCGCCTCGGCGCCACGGCGACCGATGACGATGCCCGGACGCGCGGTGTGGATGTCGACGCGGACCCGGTCACGGGTGCGCTCGATCTCCACCTTGGAGATGCCGGCCCGCTCCATGCCCTTGGACATGAGCTTGCGGATCGCGACGTCTTCCTTGACGTAGTCCTTGTACAGCTTGTCCGCGTACCACCGGGACTTGTAGTCGGTGGTGATCCCGAGTCGGAACCCGTGCGGGTTGACCTTCTGACCCACTAGCGGGTCCCTCCCCTCGTGTTGTTCGGCTGCTGCGTGGCCGGGCCCGACATGCCGGTGTCCCGGCGCGCCTTGCGCGACTTCTGCGCGAGGACGTCGCTGGTGGCGACCTCGCTGACCTCGACGGTGATGTGGCTGGTCCGCTTGTTGATGCGGAACGCCCGGCCCTGCGCGCGCGGACGGATCCGCTTCAGCGTGGGGCCTTCGTCGACGTAGGCCGCGCTGACCACGAGTGCAGCCGGGTCCAGCTGCAGGTTGTGCTCGGCGTTGGCCACCGCGCTGGCGACGACCTTGGCGACCGGCTCGCTGGCGGACTGCGGCGCGAAGCGCAGCAGGGCCAGGGCCTCATCGGTGGGCAGGTAGCGGATCAGGTCCACCACCCGGCGGGCCTTCATGGGAGTCACGCGGACGAACCGGGCCGTAGCCCGGGCGACCGGCGCCTCCTGTCCCAACTGGGAAGTCATCTGAATCTCTCTCTACCTGGTCAGCCCCGCCGCGAGCGGCGGTCGTCCTTGATGTGCCCACGGAAGGTGCGCGTGGGGGCGAACTCGCCGAGCTTGTGCCCGACCATCGCCTCGGTCACGAACACCGGCACGTGCTTGCGGCCGTCGTGCACCGCGAGGGTGTGGCCCAGCATGTCCGGGATGATCGTCGAGCGACGCGACCAGGTGCGGATCACGTTCTTGGTGCCCTTTTCGTTCTGAGCGTCCACCTTCTTGAGCAGGTGGTCGTCGACGAACGGGCCCTTCTTCAGGCTGCGTGGCATGTCTGTCGGACTCCTCTTCCCGCTCAGCGCTTCTTGTTGGCGCGCCGGCGGCGCACGATCAGAGCGTCACTGGCCTTCCGCTTGCGCGTCCGGCCCTCCGGCTTGCCGTTCGGGTTCACCGGGTGGCGACCACCGGAGGTCTTGCCTTCACCACCACCGTGCGGGTGGTCGACCGGGTTCATGGCCACACCGCGGACGGTCGGGCGCTTGCCCTTCCACCGCATACGGCCGGCCTTGCCCCAGTTGATGTTCGACTGCTCGGCGTTGCCCACCTCGCCGACGGAGGCGCGGCAGCGCACGTCGACGTTGCGGATCTCGCCCGAGGGCATGCGCAGCTGGGCGAAACGACCCTCACGGGCGACCAGCTGGACGCTGGTACCCGCGGAGCGGGCGATCTTCGCGCCACCACCGGGACGGAGCTCGATGGCGTGAACCACCGTGCCGACCGGGATGTTCCGGAGCGGCAGGTTGTTGCCCGGCTTGATGTCGGCCGCGGGGCCGCACTCCACGGTGTCACCCTGCTTGAGCTTCGCCGGCGCGATGATGTAGCGCTTCTCCCCGTCGGCGAAGTGCAGCAGCGCGATGCGCGACGTGCGGTTGGGGTCGTACTCGATGTGCGCGACCTTGGCCGGCACGCCGTCCTTGTCGGCCCGACGGAAGTCGATCAGCCGGTAGGCGCGCTTGTGACCGCCGCCCTGGTGGCGAGCGGTGACCTTCCCGTGCACGTTGCGCCCGCCACGACCGTGCAGCGGTCGGACCAGCGACTTCTCGGGATGGTCGCGGGTGACCTCGGCGAAGTCGGCGACACTGGAGCCGCGGCGGCCCGGCGTCGTCGGCTTGTACTTGCGGATAGCCATTGCTGACTCAGTCCTCTATCTCTGGTCCGTTAGATCCGGGGCCTCAGGCGCCCGGACCCCCGAAGATCTCGATGCGGTCGCCCGCGGCCAGCGACACGATGGCGCGCTTGGTGTCCTTGCGCTTGCCCATCTGTGCGCCCCGGCTGCGCTTGCGCTTGCCCTGGCGGTTGATCGTGTTCACGCTGAGCACCTTCACGTCGAAGATCTGCTCGACCGCGATCTTGATCTGCGTCTTGTTGGCCTCGGGCAGCACGATGAACGTGTACTGGTTGCTGTCCAGCAGCCCGTAGCTCTTCTCGGAGATGACCGGGGCGAGCAGGACGTCCCGGGGGTCGCGGACGCTCATGCCTTCTCCTCGGTGGTGTCTTCGATGATGACGACCTCGGCGTGCTTGCCCTTGGCCGGACCGGCGACGTACTCGGCCAGCGCAGCCTCGGTGAAGATGACCTCGTCGGAGACCAGCACGTCGTAGGTGTTCAGCTGGCCCGCCTCGATCAGGTGGACCTCAGGAACGTTGCGCAGGCTGACCCAGTTCAGGACGTCGTCCCGGTCGAGCACGATCAGGACCCGCTTGGCCTGGGTGATCGCGTTCAGGGTGGCCAGCGCGGCCTTGGTCTTGGGGGCGTCGCCGTCGACGAACGCGGAGACCACGTGCACCCGGCCCTCGCGGGCCCGGTCGGAGAGGGCACCGCGCAGGGCGGCGGCCTTCATCTTCTTCGGGGTCTTCTGCGTGTAGTCGCGCGGCGTCGGGCCGTGCACGACGCCACCGCCGGCGAACTGCGGCGCACGGGTCGAGCCCTGACGCGCGCGGCCAGTGCCCTTCTGGCGGTACGGCTTGGCGCCACCACCGCTGACCTGGGCCCGCGTCTTGGTCGAGTGCGTGCCCTGGCGGGCCGCGGCCAGCTGGGCCACGACGACCTGGTGCATCAGCGACACGTTCGCGCTGGCGTCGAAGAGCTCACCGGGCAGCGTCACGCTGCCGGTGGTCTCCCCCGCCGGGGTGCGGACGTCGACCTGACGGTCGGTGCGCGTCTCGCTGCTCTTGATGGACGTGGTCACTTCGTCTCACTCCCCACGGGGCCACCCTTGACCGCGGAACGGACGAGGAGGAGGCCACCCTTCGGACCGGGAACGGCACCCTTGATCAGGATGAGCCCGCGCTCCGTGTCGACCTTGTGGACGACCAGCGAGAGCGTGGTCGTCTTGACCGCACCCATGCGACCGGCCATCTTCAGGCCCTTGAACACGCGGCCCGGGGTGGACGCGCCACCGATGGATCCGGGTGCACGGTGCTTGCGGTGGGTACCGTGCGACGCGCCGAGGCCCTTGAAGCCGTGACGCTTCATGACGCCGGCGGTGCCCTTGCCCTTGCTGGTGCCGATGACGTCGACCTTGGCCACGCCGTCGAACACGTCGGCGGTCAGCTCCTGGCCGACCGTGTAGGTGCCGGCGTCGTTCGTGCGCAGCTCGACCAGGTGGCGCCGCGGCGTCACGCCCGCCTTGGTGAAGTGCCCGCCCTCGGGACGGTTCACCTTGCGCGGGTCGATCGCACCGAACCCGAGCTGGACGGCGCTGTAGCCGTCGACCTCGGGGGTGCGCACCTGGGTCACCACACACGGGCCCGCCTTGACGACGGTCACCGGCACGAGGCGGTTGTTCTCGTCGAAAACCTGGGTCATCCCCAGCTTCTCGCCGAGGAGACCGCGAAATGTGCTCGCCATGTCTGCTGACTGCCCTTACTGAATGTTGACGTCGACCGAAGCCGGCAGGTCGATGCGCATGAGCGCATCCACCGTCTTCGGCGTCGGGTCGAGGATGTCGATGAGCCGCTTGTGCGTGCGCATCTCGAAGTGCTCGAACGAGTCCTTGTACTTGTGCGGCGAACGGATCACCGCGTACACGTTCTTCTCCGTCGGCAGAGGCACCGGGCCGACCACACGCGCTCCGGTCTTGGTGACCGTCTCCACGATGCGTCGCGCCGAGGCATCGATCGCCTCGTGGTCGTAGGCCTTCAGCCGGATGCGGATCTTCTGTCCCGCCATCGGTGTCTTCTGCTCCTGCCGATCGGTTGTGAAAGTTCGAGTGGGTCTGCTGACCCGGGGTCCGGGCGCGAGGCCCGGGTCTGGGCGGGGGGGGGGCGGGTGACGCCGCCGCCCGTCCAGGGGTGTTACTTGAGGATCTTGGTGACCCGGCCGGCGCCGACGGTACGGCCACCCTCACGGATGGCGAACTTCAGGCCCTCCTCCATGGCGATGGGCTGGATGAGCTCCACCGTCATGTCGGTGTTGTCGCCGGGCATGACCATCTCGGTGCCCGAGGGCAGCGTGACGACACCGGTGACGTCCGTCGTCCGGAAGTAGAACTGGGGACGGTAGTTGTTGAAGAACGGCGTGTGACGGCCGCCCTCGTCCTTCGAGAGGATGAAGACCGAGGCCTCGAAGTTGGTGTGCGGGGTGATGGAACCCGGCTTCACCACGACCTGGCCGCGCTCGACGTCCTCGCGCTTGATGCCACGGAGGAGCAGACCGACGTTGTCACCGGCCTGGCCCTGGTCGAGCAGCTTGCGGAACATCTCGACGCCGGTGACCGTCGTCTTCGTCGAACCCTCGCGGATACCGACGATCTCGATCTCCTCGGAGACCTTGACGATGCCGCGCTCGACGCGACCGGTGACGACCGTGCCACGACCGGTGATCGTGAAGACGTCCTCGACGGGCATGAGGAACGGCTTGTCGATCTCGCGCTCCGGCTCCGGGATGGAGTTGTCGACAGCGTTCATGAGCTCCATGAGCTTGTCGCCCCACTCGGCGTCGCCCTCGAGCGCCTTGAGCGCGGAGACGCGGACCACGGGGACGTCGTCGCCCGGGAACTCGTACTCGCTGAGGAGCTCGCGGACCTCGAGCTCGACGAGCTCGAGGATCTCCTCGTCGTCGACCATGTCGGCCTTGTTGAGCGCCACGACGATGTAGGGAACGCCGACCTGGCGGGCCAGGAGCACGTGCTCCTTGGTCTGCGGCATCGGGCCGTCGGTCGCGGCGACCACCAGGATCGCGCCGTCCATCTGGGCGGCACCGGTGATCATGTTCTTGATGTAGTCGGCGTGCCCGGGGCAGTCGACGTGCGCGTAGTGACGGTTCTCCGTCTGGTACTCCACGTGCGCGATCGAGATCGTGATGCCGCGGGCCTTCTCCTCGGGCGCCTTGTCGATCTGGTCGAACGCGGACGCCTCGTTGAGGTTCGGGTACTTGTCGTGCAGGACCTTGGTGATCGCCGCGGTCAGCGTCGTCTTCCCATGGTCGATGTGCCCGATGGTGCCGATGTTGACGTGCGGCTTGGTCCGCTCGAACTTGGCCTTGGCCACTGGGGGTTCCTCTCCTCGTGGTTACGCAGGTGGTGCGTGCTCTGGGGGTTGGGCTGTGCTCGCTGGAGCGCGGGCCGGCGGGCCCGCATTCCGATTACTCGCCGGTCGCCTTGGCGATGATCTCCTTGGCGACGTTGGCCGGGACCTCGGCGTACGAGTCGAACACCATCGAGTAGCTCGCCCGTCCCTGGGTGCGGCTGCGCAGGTCGCCCACGTAGCCGAACATCTCCGACAGCGGCACCAGGGCCCGGACGATGCGGGCGCCGGAGCGCTCCTCCATCGCCTGGATGATCCCGCGGCGGGAGTTGAGGTCGCCGATGACATCGCCCATGTTCTCCTCGGGCGTGGTCACCTCGACCGCCATCAGCGGCTCGAGCAGGGCCGGGCTGGCCTTGCGCGCCGCCTCCTTGAAGGCGATCGAACCGGCGATCTTGAAGGCCATCTCCGAGGAGTCGACCTCGTGGTACTGGCCGTCGAGCAGGCTGGCCTTGACGCCCACCATCGGGTAGCCGGCCAGGACGCCGTACTGCATCGCGTCCTGCATGCCCGCGTCGACCGAAGGGATGTACTCCTTCGGGATGCGACCGCCGGTGACCTTGTTCTCGAACTCGTAGGTCGCCGAGTCGCCGCTCATCTCGAGCGGCTCGATGGCGATCTGCACCTTCGCGAACTGGCCGGAGCCACCGGTCTGCTTCTTGTGGGTGTAGTCGTAGCGCTCGACGGCCTTGCGGATCGTCTCGCGGTAGGCGACCTGCGGCTTGCCCACGTTGGCCTCGACGTTGAACTCGCGGCGCATGCGGTCCACCAGGATCTCCAGGTGGAGCTCGCCCATGCCGGAGATGACGGTCTGGCCGGTCTCCTCGTCCAGGCGGACCTGGAACGTCGGGTCCTCCTCGGCGAGCTTCTGGATCGCGGTGCCCAGCTTCTCCTGGTCGCTCTTGGTCTTCGGCTCGATGGCGACCGAGATGACCGGAGCGGGGAAGGTCATCGACTCCAGGATGACCGGCTTCTGCGGGTCGCAGAGGGTGTCACCGGTCGTCGTCTGCTTGAGGCCGTTGACCGCCACGATCTGACCGGCGCCGACGCCATCGCGCTCTTCGCGCTTGTTGGCGTGCATCTGGTAGATCTTGCCGATCCGCTCCTTGCGGTCCTTGGTGCTGTTCAGCACCGGAGAACCGGCGTCCAGGCGACCGGAGTACACGCGGACGTAGGTGAGCTTGCCCAGGTGCTGGTCGGTCTGGATCTTGAACGCCAGGGCGGAGAAGGGCTCGTCCTCGTCCGCGTGACGCAGGACCTCGGTCTCGCCGTCGAGCGCGGTGCCGACGATGGCCTCGATGTCCAGCGGGCTGGGCAGGTAGTCGACGACCGCGTCGAGCAGGGGCTGGACGCCCTTGTTCTTGAAGGCGGTGCCCGTCAGGACGGCGTTCACCTGGCCGGCGATGGTGGCCTTGCGGATGGCGGCCTTGAGCCGGTCGACAGCGATCTCCTCGCCGGCGAGGTAGTCCTCCATCAGCGAGTCGTCGAAGTCCGCGATGTTCTCGAGGAGCTTCTCGCGGTACTCGGCGGCCTGGTCGGCGAGCTCGGCCGGGATCTCCTCGACCGCGTAGTCCTCACCCATCTTGGTCTCGCCGCGCCAGGTGAGCGCCCGCATCTGGACCAGGTCCACGACGCCGATGAAGTCGGCCTCGGCACCGATGGGCAGCTGCAGCACCAGGGGGTTGGCCCCGAGCCGCTCCACCATCATGTCGACGCAGCGGAAGAAGTCGGCACCCGTGCGGTCGAGCTTGTTGACGAAGCACATGCGCGGAACGCCGTACTTCTCCGCCTGCCGCCAGACCTGCTCGGTCTGCGGCTCGACGCCGGCCACACCGTCGTAGACGGCGACAGCGCCGTCGAGCACGCGCAGGGACCGCTCGACCTCGACTGTGAAGTCGACGTGCCCGGGGGTGTCGATGATGTTGATGTCGTGATCGTTCCAGGAGCACTTCGTCGCGGCGGACGTGATGGTGATGCCGCGCTCCTGCTCCTGCTCCATCCAGTCCATCGTGGCCGCGCCGTCGTGGACCTCACCGATCTTGTACGTGATACCGGTGTAGAAGAGGATGCGCTCGGTCGTGGTGGTCTTGCCGGCGTCGATGTGCGCCATGATCCCGATGTTCCGGGTCTTGCGGAGCTGGGCCTCGTTGCTGGCCATTACTTCTCCTCTTGGTTCTGGTCCGCGAGCGGGTTCCGGGGGTGGCCCGGTCGTCCCGCCGGCCGCGGGCGCTGGTGGACGGACGTCACCAGCGGTAGTGCGCGAAGGCCTTGTTCGACTCGGCCATCTTGTGCGTGTCCTCGCGCCGCTTCACGGCGGCACCCAGACCGTTGCTCGCGTCGAGCAGCTCGTTCATCAGACGCTCGGTCATCGTCTTCTCGCGACGGGCCCGGCTGTACTGGATGAGCCAGCGCAGGCCGAGCGTCGTGCTGCGGGAGGCGCGGACCTCGACCGGGACCTGGTAGGTCGCACCACCGACGCGGCGGCTGCGGACCTCGAGGGACGGCTTGACGTTGTCCAGCGCGCGCTTGAGCGTGACGACCGGGTCGGTGTCGCTCTTGGCACGGCAGCCCTCGAGGGCGCCGTAGACGATCGCCTCGGCGACCGAACGCTTCCCGTCGACCAGGACCTTGTTCACCAGCTGGGTCACCAGCGGCGACTGGTACACCGGGTCGGCGATGAGCGGACGCTTCGGGGCGGGGCCCTTGCGAGGCATTAGCTCTTCTCCTTCTTCGCGCCGTAGCGGCTACGAGCCTGCTTGCGGTTGCGGACACCCTGGGTGTCCAGCGAGCCGCGGATGATCTTGTAGCGCACGCCGGGGAGGTCCTTCACGCGGCCGCCGCGCACGAGCACCATCGAGTGCTCCTGCAGGTTGTGGCCGACGCCCGGGATGTAGGCGGTCACCTCGATGCCACTGGTGAGGCGGACGCGAGCGACCTTGCGCAGCGCCGAGTTCGGCTTCTTCGGCGTCGTCGTGTAGACGCGCGTGCAGACTCCGCGACGCTGGGGCGAACCCTTCAGCGCCGGAGTACTGGTCTTGGTGACCTTGTCCTCGCGGCCCTTGCGGACCAGCTGGTTGATCGTGGGCATGGGTGGCCTTGATCTCCTACCTGCGCTGGGGTGGTGCTGTCTTGGTATGTCGACTGCCTGAGCTCTGCTGGTGGTGCTGGGTGCCGACTCCCGGAGGGGAACCTTCCCGTTTCCGGCCGTGTTCCATCTCCGGTCCACGCGGTCGGGTGTGTCGCCCTCCCCGGGACCGGTCCGATGAAGGACCGAACTCGGTTGCCCCTCGCGACTCGGCGCCGCCAGCCTCCGGGCACCGCGTGAGACGCGGCCCGGCGGATGGTCCCCGGCGATCAGAGGGCTTGGCCCTCTGGTCGCCCAGGCGCACCGCGAACGGGAGCAGGCCCAGGGCACCCTGGGCACGGCTGACCACGATACCCGTGCCGTCTGAACGGGTCAAAGGCGGGTGCCTCACACCCGTCGACAGGTCGACCGGGAGCCGGTCACCGCTCGGCGCACGGTACCGCTCCAGCGGCCTCCGTGGCAGCTCCCCCGCCCTGCCGCGTGCCCGCCCGATACCGTTCGGACGGCGCCAACGGTGGTGCCGCGACACAGAGGAGTGCATGTGCGCATCGGCATCCAGGCCAGCTACAGCGGCGGTTTCCAGGAGACGGCGGCGGAGATCCGGGACCTCGAGTCGGCGGGCCTCGACCTCGCGGCCGTCGCCGAGGTCTACACCTTCGACGCGGTCAGCCAGCTCGGCTACCTGGCCGCCGTGACCGAGCGGGTGGAGCTGCTGAGCGCCATCTTCCCGATCTACAGCCGCACGCCGGCGTTGACGGCCATGACCGCGGCCGGCCTGGACTTCGTCTCCGGCGGCCGGTTCACGCTCGGGCTGGGCGCTTCGGGGCCGCAGGTCATCGAGGGCTGGCACGGTGTCCCCTACGACGCCCCGCTGCAGCGCACGCGTGAGATCGTGGAGATCTGCCGCCAGGTGTGGCGCCGGGAGCGGCTGGACCACCAGGGCAAGAAGTACAACGTCCCCCTGCCGGCCGGCGAGGGCACCGGGCTGGGCAAGCCGCTGAAGCTCATCAACACCCCGGTCCGCGAGCAGATCCCGGTCATGCTGGCCGCGCTCGGCCCGAAGAACGTCGAGCTCGCCGCGGAGATCGCCGACGCATGGGAGCCGATCTTCTTCGTGCCGGAGAAGGCCGCGTCCGTCTGGGGCGACTCGCTGGCCGCCGGCAAGGCCAAGCGCGACGCCGCCCTGGGTGACCTGCAGGTGATCACGGGCGTCCCGGTCGCCATCGGCGACGACGTCGAGCAGCTGGCCGAATTCGTCCGCCCCGCACTCGCCCTCTACATCGGCGGCATGGGCGCCCGCGGCAAGAACTTCTACAACGACCTCGCCGTCCGCTACGGGTACGAAGCGGAGGCGAAGACCATCCAGGACCTCTACCTCGACGGCAAGAAGGACGAGGCCGCCGTCGCGGTGCCGCTGGAGCTGGTCAAGGCGTCGTCGCTCATCGGCTCCGAGGGCTACGTCGCCGAGCGGATCGCCGCGTTCGCCGAGGCCGGCGTCACCACGCTGATGCTGCAGCCCCTCGACGGCACCCGCGAGGGACGCCTGAAGACGGTGGAGACCATGAAGCGCCTCGCTCCGTGATCTGTCGTCCACCGGGCGACACCGCGGCCAGGAGGCGTCCCCCAGCCCGCTGAGCCGCTGCGTCACGCCCGCGCGGAGCCTTCCGGGGCCCACGTCGGCGCGACGGGACACGAAAGGGCCCCCAGACCCGATCCCGGATCTGGGGGCCCTTTCGTCACTGCCTAGCTAGAGGGACTCAGCCCCGCCAGTCGTACTCCTCGAGACGCACGGCCTCGCCGGTGCCCTGACCGAAGACGTCCGGGCTGTAGTACTGCCCGTCGTCGTAGCCGGCCATGGTGTAGACGGCGGCACGCGCCTCCTCGGTCGGCTCGACAGTGATGTTCCGGTAGCGGCTGATGCCCGTACCCGCCGGGATCAGCTTTCCGATGATCACGTTCTCCTTGAGGCCGAGCAGGCTGTCGCTCTTCCCCTGGATCGCCGCGTCGGTGAGGACCTTGGTCGTCTCCTGGAAGGAGGCGGCCGACAGCCACGACTCGGTCGCGAGCGAGGCCTTCGTGATGCCCATGAGGACCGGACGGGCCGAGGCCGGCTCGCCGCCCTCGGCGACGACGCGGCGGTTCTCGGTCTCGAACAGCGTCCGCTCGACCAGCGCACCGGGCAGGAACTCCGTCGCGCCCGAGTCGATGATGGTCACCCGCTTCAGCATCTGGCGGATGATCACCTCGATGTGCTTGTCGTGGATCGACACGCCCTGGCTGCGGTAGACCTCTTGGACCTCGCGGACGAGGTGCAGCTGCACCTCGCGCGGGCCCATGATCCGCAGCACCTCGTGCGGGTCCACAGCACCCTCGGTCAGCTGCTCGCCGACCTCGACGTGCTGACCGTCCTCGATGCGCAGCCGCGAACGACGCGACAGCTTGTCGATGACGACCTCTTCGGAACCGTCGTCCGGGGTGATGGTGAGCTTGCGGAACTGCTCGCCGTCCTCGATCCGGATGGTGCCGGCCAGCTCGGCGATCGGGGCCTTGCCCTTGGGGACGCGGGCCTCGAAGAGCTCGACCACACGCGGCAGACCGTGCGTGATGTCCGCACCGGCCACACCACCGGTGTGGAAGGTGCGCATGGTCAGCTGGGTGCCGGGCTCACCGATCGACTGGGCGGCGATGATGCCGACCGCCTCGCCGACGTCCACCAGCTTGCCGGAGGCGAGCGAGCGGCCGTAGCAGGTGGCACAGGTGCCGAGCAGCGACTCACAGGTGAGCACGCAGCGGACCTTCACCTCCGACACCTGGGCGTCGATCAGCGTCTGGATGAGAACGTCACCGAGGTCGGCGTTCGCCTCGGCGATGACCGTCCCGTCCTCGGCCACCACGTCGGCGGCCAGGGCGCGGGCGTAGACGCTGGTCTCGACGTGCGCGTCACGCGTCACCACACCGTCGACGACGGTGCCGATCGGCATGATCACGCCGCGGTCGGTGCCGCAGTCCTCCTCGCGGATGATGACGTCCTGCGAGACGTCCACCAGACGACGGGTGAGGTACCCGGAGTCGGCGGTACGCAGCGCGGTGTCGGCCAGACCCTTGCGGGCGCCGTGCGTGGAGATGAAGTACTCCAGCACGGACAGACCCTCGCGGAAGTTCGCCTTGATCGGCCGCGGGATGATCTCGCCCTTGGGGTTGGCGACGAGCCCTCGCATACCGGCGATCTGGCTGATCTGCATCATGTTGCCTCGGGCGCCCGAGTTGACCATGACCCAGACCGGGTTCGTGGTGGGGAAGTTGTCCACCATCGCCTGGCTGACCTCGGCGCGAGCGCGGGTCCAGATCTCGATGAGCTCGCCACGACGCTCGGCGTCGGTGATGACGCCGCGCTCGTACTGCTTCTCGATCTTGGCCGCCTCGGCCTCGTGCCGGTCGAGGATGTCCCGCTTGACCGGCGGCGTGACGACGTCGTCGATCGCGATCGTGACGCCCGAGCGGGTCGCCCAGCGGAAGCCGGCCGACTTGAGGGCGTCCAGCGTCGCCGCCACCTGCACCTTGGGGTAGCGCTCGGCGAGGTCGTTGACGATCGCCCCGAGCTCCTTCTTCGGCACCTGGTAGTTGACGAAGCGGTAGTCCTCGGGAAGGGCCTCGTTGAAGAGCACCCGGCCCAGGCTCGTCTCGACGATCGAGGGCTGACCCGGAGTCCAGTCCTCGGGCTGCGACCACGCGTCGTTGGCCTTGCCGTTGTCGACGCCGAACACCTCGTCGAGGCGGATCAGCGCGCGCTCCTGCAGGCCCAGCGCACCCATGTCGTAGGCCATGAGGGCCTCGGCAGCCGAGGCGAACGCCGCGGGCTTGCCACCGTCGGCCTCGTGGCGCGAGGCCACCAGGGTCGTCAGGTGGTACAGGCCCAGCACCATGTCCTGGGTCGGCGCGGTGATCGGACGACCGTCGGCCGGGCTCAGAATGTTGTTCGACGACAGCATCAGGATCCGGGCCTCGGCCTGCGCCTCGGCCGACAGCGGCAGGTGCACCGCCATCTGGTCACCGTCGAAGTCCGCGTTGAACGCGGTGCAGACGAGCGGGTGGATCTGGATGGCCTTGCCCTCGACCAGCTGGGGCTCGAACGCCTGGATGCCCAGACGGTGCAGCGTCGGCGCGCGGTTCAGCAGGACCGGGTGCTCGGTGATGACCTCTTCCAGCACGTCCCAGACGACGGGGCGGGCGCGCTCGACCATCCGCTTGGCGGACTTGATGTTCTGCGCGTGGTTGAGGTCGACCAGCCGCTTCATGACGAAGGGCTTGAAGAGCTCCAGGGCCATCTGCTTGGGCAGACCGCACTGGTGCAGCTTCAGCTGCGGGCCGACGACGATGACCGAACGGCCGGAGTAGTCGACGCGCTTGCCGAGCAGGTTCTGGCGGAACCGGCCCTGCTTGCCCTTGAGCAGGTCGCTCAGGGACTTCAGGGGACGGTTGCCCGGGCCGGTGACCGGACGGCCGCGACGACCGTTGTCGAACAGCGCGTCCACGGACTCCTGGAGCATCCGCTTCTCGTTGTTCACGATGATCTCGGGAGCGCCGAGGTCCAGCAGTCGCTTCAGCCGGTTGTTCCGGTTGATCACGCGGCGGTACAGGTCGTTCATGTCGCTGGTCGCGAAGCGGCCACCGTCGAGCTGCACCATCGGGCGCAGGTCCGGCGGGATGACCGGGACGCAGTCCAGCACCATGCCCATGGGCGAGTTGCGGGTCTGCTGGAACGCGGCGACGACCTTGAGCCGCTTGAGGGCGCGGAGCTTGCGCTGGCCCTTGCCACTGCGGATGGTCTCGCGCAGCGAGACGGCCTCGGCGTCGAGGTCGAAGCCGGCGAGCAGCTTCTGCAGCGCCGCGGCGCCCATGCCGCCCTCGAAGTACTCACCGAAGCGGTCGCGCAGCTCGCGGTAGAGGCTCTCGTCGGCGATGAGCTGCTTGACCTCGAGCTTGCGGAAGGTGTCCATCACCTCGTCGAGGCGGTCGATCTCCCGCTGCGAGCGGTCGCGCAGCTGGCGCATCTCGCGCTCGCCGCCCTCGCGCACCTTGCGGCGCACGTCGGACTTCGCACCCTCGGCCTCGAGCTCGGCCAGGTCGGCCTCCAGCTTCTGCTGGCGGGCCTCCACGTTGGCGTCGCGCGCACCCTCGAGGTTCGACTTCTCGGCGCTGATCTCGGCCTCGATGGTCGGGAGGTCGCGGTGCCGCGCCTCGTCGTCCACCGAGGTGATCATGTAGGCCGCGAAGTAGATGATCTTCTCGAGGTCCTTGGGCGCCAGGTCGAGCAGGTAGCCCAGACGCGACGGGACACCCTTGAAGAACCAGATGTGGGTGACCGGCGCGGCCAGCTCGATGTGGCCCATCCGCTCGCGACGCACCTTGGCGCGAGTGACCTCGACGCCGCAGCGCTCGCAGATGATGCCCTTGAAGCGGACCCGCTTGTACTTACCGCAGTAGCACTCCCAGTCCCGGGTGGGACCGAAGATCTTCTCGCAGAAGAGACCGTCCTTCTCCGGACGCAGGGTCCGGTAGTTGATGGTCTCGGGCTTCTTCACCTCACCGTGGCTCCACTGGCGGATGTCATCGCCGGTGGCCAGCCCGATGCGGAGCTCGTCGAAGAAGTTGACGTCGAGCAAGGTGTGACCCCTTTCAGGGGCTCGTTACTGCATTTCTAACGAAAGGTGTGTGGCCGGCCGGCCCTGACTGCTCGGGGCCGGCCGGCTGCCGATCAGACGTCCTCGACGGACGACGGCTCGCGACGCGACAGGTCGATGCCCAGCTCCTCCGCGGCGCGGAAGACCTCGTCGTCGGTGTCCCGCAGCTCGATGGCCTGCCCGTCACCGGACAGCACCTCGACGTTGAGGCACAGCGACTGCAGCTCCTTGAGGAGCACCTTGAACGACTCGGGGATGCCCGGCTCGGGGATGTTCTCGCCCTTGACGATGGCCTCGTAGACCTTCACGCGGCCGAGGATGTCGTCGGACTTGATGGTGAGCAGCTCCTGCAGCGCGTAGGCCGCGCCGTAGGCCTGCATCGCCCAGCACTCCATCTCACCGAAGCGCTGACCACCGAACTGCGCCTTACCACCCAGCGGCTGCTGCGTGATCATCGAGTACGGACCGGTCGAACGGGCGTGGATCTTGTCGTCGACCAGGTGCAGGAGCTTCAGGATGTAGACGTAGCCCACGGCGATCGGCTCGGGGAAGGGCTCGCCGGAGCGACCGTCGAACAGTCGCGCCTTGCCCGTCTCCTTGACCATCCGGTTGCCGTCGCGGTTCGGGATCGTCGAACCGAGGAGACCGATGAGCTCGTCCTCCTTGGCGCCGTCGAACACCGGGGTCGCGGTGCGGGTGCCCGGAGCGGCGGCCTTGGCGGCCTCGGGCAGGTTCTTCGCCCAGTCCGGGTCGCCGTTGACCTCCCAGCCCTGCTTGGCGATCCACCCGAGGTGCATCTCCAGGACCTGGCCGACGTTCATCCGGCCGGGCACACCGAGCGGGTTGAGGACGATGTCCACCGGGGTGCCGTCCTCGAGGAACGGCATGTCCTCCTGCGGCAGGATCTTCGAGATGACGCCCTTGTTGCCGTGGCGCCCGGCGAGCTTGTCGCCGTCGGAGATCTTGCGCATCTGGGCGACGTAGACCCGGATCAGCTCGTTGACGCCGGCGGGCAGCTCGTCGCCGTCCTCGCGCGAGAACACGCGGACGCCGATGACCTTGCCGGACTCACCGTGCTTGACCTTGAGCGAGGTGTCGCGCACCTCGCGCGCCTTCTCACCGAAGATCGCGCGGAGCAGGCGCTCCTCGGGGGTCAGCTCGGTCTCGCCCTTCGGCGTCACCTTGCCGACGAGGATGTCGCCCGGGACGACCTCGGCACCGATGCGGATGATGCCGCGCTCGTCCAGGTCGGCCAGCACGTCCTCGGAGACGTTCGGGATGTCCCGGGTGATCTCCTCGGCGCCGAGCTTCGTGTCGCGGGCGTCGACCTCGAACTCCTCGATGTGGATCGAGGACAGGACGTCGTCCTGCACGAGGCGCTGCGACAGGATGATCGCGTCCTCGTAGTTGTGGCCCTCCCACGGCATGAAGGCGACGAGCAGGTTCTTGCCCAGCGCCATCTCGCCCTGGTCGGTGCACGGACCGTCGGCGATGACCTGGCCGATCTCGACCCGCTGGCCCTCCTCGACGACCGGGGACTGGTTGATCGACGTCCCCTGGTTCGAGCGGCGGAACTTCAGCAGCCGGTAGGTCTGCCGGGTGCCGTCGTCGGCCATGACGGTGACGTAGTCGGCGGTGGAGTCCTCGACGACACCGGCCTTCTCCGCGGTGACGACGTCACCGGCGTCGACGGCGGCACGCAGCTCCATGCCGGTGCCGACCAGCGGCGCCTCGCTGCGCAGCAGCGGGACGGCCTGACGCTGCATGTTCGCGCCCATGAGCGCGCGGTTGGCGTCGTCGTGCTCGAGGAACGGGATCATCGCCGTCGCGACCGAGGTCATCTGCCGCGGCGAGACGTCCATGTAGTCCACGTTCTCGGGGGCGAGGTAGTCGACCTCACCGCCCTTTGTGCGGACCAGGACGCGCTCCTCGGCGAGGCGACCCTGCGCGTCGAGCGGGCTGTTGGCCTGCGCGACGACGAAGCGGTCCTCCTCGTCGGCGGTCAGGTAGTCGATCTGCGTCGTGACGGTGCCGTTCTCGACCTTGCGGTACGGCGTCTCGATGAAGCCGAACGGGTTCACCCGGCCGAACGAGGACAGCGAACCGATCAGGCCGATGTTCGGGCCTTCCGGCGTCTCGATCGGGCACATGCGGCCGTAGTGGCTGGGGTGCACGTCGCGCACCTCCATGCCGGCGCGCTCACGCGACAGACCACCCGGGCCCAGCGCCGACAGGCGGCGCTTGTGGGTCAGGCCCGCGAGCGGGTTGGTCTGGTCCATGAACTGCGACAGCTGGCTGGTGCCGAAGAACTCCTTGATGGAGGCGACGACCGGCCGGATGTTGATCAGGGTCTGCGGCGTGATCGCCTCGACGTCCTGGGTCGTCATCCGCTCGCGGACCACGCGCTCCATGCGGGAGAGGCCGACCCGGATCTGGTTCTGGATCAGCTCGCCGACGGTGCGCAGGCGACGGTTGCCGAAGTGGTCGATGTCGTCGACGCCGTGGTCGGGCTCGCCGGCGTGGAGACGCACGACGTACTCGATGGTGGCGACGATGTCGTCCTCGGTGAGCGTCGAGGTGCTCTGCGGGATGCCGACGCCCAGCTTCTTGTTGACCTTGTACCGGCCGACCTTCGCCAGGTCGTAGCGCTTGCTGTTGAAGAACAGGTTCTCCAGCAGCGCCTGCGCCGACTCACGCGTCGGCGGCTCGCCCGGACGCAGCTTGCGGTAGATGTCGAGCAGGGCCTCGTCGGTCCCGGCGATGTGGTCCTTCTCGAGCGTGGCCAGGACGGTGGGCGACCACTGGAAGTGCTCGCGGATCCGGTCCTCGCCCCAACCGAGCGCCTTCAGCAGCACGGTGACCGGCTGGCGGCGCTTGCGGTCGATGCGGACGCCGACGGTGTCGCGCTTGTCGACGTCGAACTCCAGCCACGCACCGCGGCTCGGGATGACCTTGGCCGAGAAGACGTCCTTGTCCGACGTCTTGTCCAGGGTCTTGTCGAAGTAGACGCCCGGCGAGCGGACCAGCTGCGAGACGACGACGCGCTCGGTCCCGTTGATGACGAACGTGCCCTTGTTCGTCATGATCGGGAAGTCGCCCATGAACACCGTCTGCGACTTGATCTCGCCGGTGGTGTTGTTCATGAACTCGGCGGTGACGAACAGCGGCGCCGCGTACGTCATGTCCTTGTCCTTGCACTCCTCGAGGGACGCCTTGACGTCCTCGAAGCGCGGGTTGGAGAAGGACAGCGACATCGAGCCGCTGAAGTCCTCGATCGGGGAGATCTCCTCGAGGATCTCGGCGAGACCGCCGACCGCGGACTCCTGCTCCTCGGGCGCGAGGGTGGCGCGCCACTCGGGGCTGCCGACCAGCCAGTCGAACGACGCGGTCTGCAGGGCGAGCAGATCCGGGACCGCGAGAGGCTCGGAGATCTTGGCGAACGAGACGCGCAGCGGCGCGCCGGGGATCTTCTGCTGGTCGGCCTCGCCGGTGCGGGGGCCGTCCTGAGGTGCCGGGGTGGTCCTGGTGGTGCCGGAATCGGTGGTGCCGGGGGTGATGCTGGTGGGGCGAGAGCCTGCCAAGATGCGTCCTTCCAAGGACCTCACGACGTGCGGGCGGTGGGCTGCGGGGTCGTCCTGGGTCGTCGTCGGTGATGGCGAGGCTGTCCGCGACGGCCGCGATCGCCCGCCGGGACGGTCAGCGTGGGGAGGACCCGGAGCATTCCCGGGCACCCGTCGTGACCCGTCTTGGCGGGCAGGCAGTCAGAGGGCAGCGCAACAGGAGACCCTACCCCTGGTACTGCGCCGTGTCCACGTCGGGGGCACCGGTGCGAGCGGTGCCACATCCGCAGGACGCGCGAGCTGCCGGAACTGCGGGGCCGGCGGGGTGCGCTCCGGTCACTATGCCAGCGGACGCCCCGGGGTGCTGTCGCCACGCCGATCGGCCCTCTCGCAGGGGCCCGCCGCGAGCGTGCGAGAGGTGGGGGGCGAGGGGGTCCTTCCTCAGCTGGTGGTGAGGAGGACGACCTCGCTGATCTTCCAGTCCCCGTCTTCCTCGACGACCTCGAGACGCAGCGTCTGGACGCAGGACTGGGCACCCTCGGGCGTGACGCTGCACTCCGATCCCTCCGGAGCCTCCTGCTGCCCGCTGTTCGCCGACTGCACGACGTACTGCCCGAACACGACGAGGGTGGCGGCGTCCTGGGCGTCGTTGACCGTCTTCACGCCAACGTCCAGCACCTCGTACCTGGTGGTCGCGGACACCTGCTCGTAGGTGTCGATGATGCCGCCCTGCCCGAGGTCCGTCTCGTACTGCTCGCGCAGGTCTCCGGTGAGCACAGCGAGCTTGCGCTCCACGCTGCCCTCGGAGTCCTCGTAGTCGTAGGCGTAGAGCGCCTCGACGTTGCTGCGGGCCGAGGTCAGCAGCTCGGCGTCGACGTAGCCGGGGTTCAGCCGCTGGTACAGCAGCACCCCGACCGCCGTCGCGGCGGCGGCGCAGAGCACCGCGAGGACGAGGACCAGCGCCGTCACATGGCGGGGCGCGTCCTTCCCCGGTGCGGCATCGCCGGCCGATCGCCTCCCGGACGGCCGCGCCGTCGCGCGGCGGCCCACGACCGTCGATCCGCCGGTCGCGGCGGGCTCCCCGGTGACGACGGTGGCAGTGCTGTCCGACGCGGCCGGAGCCGGTGCCTGCTCCTCGCGCTCGCGGCGGCCGCCGGCGACACGGGGCCGCGGGCTGGGCCGCGCGGACGCGCCGGGGCGCGGTCGGGGGGTGGGACGGGGACGGCTACCGGCCTCCTCGGTCATGACCGGCTCACCGCCCCGTGATCCCGGACAGCCGCCACTGGTCGTCCACCTTCTGGAGCTCCACCTGGATCCGGTACTTCACGATCTGCGCCTGCGGGTCGGCGTTGGACTGCTGCGTGGACTGGATGAGCAGGGCCACCGTCGCGCTGTCCTCGTCGGCGGCGACGACCCCGGCGTCGACGACCTCGGTGTTCACGACGGCCTCCGACGCCGTGATCTCCTGCCGGCGGCCGTCGAGCTGCTCGGCGGCCTCGTCGCGGAGGTCACCGACGGCGACCCGGCGGATCTGCTCGATGTCATCGTCGAGCGTCAGGTGGTCGAAGGAGGTCACGTCGACCACTCCTGAACGGGCCGCCTGCAGCGCGGCGGTGTAGTCGCCGGTGCGGATGTCGGAGGGATCGGGCCGCGTGAACCACAGGAAGGCGGTCGCGGCCACCAGCAGGGCGAGCAGCACGACCAGCGCCGGCACGAGCGGCAGGGCGAGCCGCGGTCCCTGCGCCCTGCCGTCGTCGCCCGCCGGCTCGCGGGCAGCCGTCTCCCCGGCCCCGACGTCGTCCTGGGCGGCCGACGCCGTGGCGGTGTCGTCCACGGATCCGTCGACCGGTTCGGTGGCGTCCTCCGCCTCAGGCGGATGCGCCCGCGCGTCGCTGATCACCCGCGAGGCCCTCCATGCAGTCGTGTTCGTCCCGGACGGCGTGCGGCCGTCCGGGCGGGTGAGCATGCCATGGTCAGCCGAGTGCCGAGGCCAGCGGGGTGGCGTTGAGCACACCGTTGAGCAGATCGGTCAGCGGGCTGAGCGGGTTGGCCCCGCCACCACCCGGCGCCCCTCCCCCGGGCTGGGTCGCTCCACGGCCACCGTCGCTGCCGATGTTCTGCTCGCCGCGGATGCTGGACCCGTTCTCGTCGTAGTCGTCGCCCGGACGCGGGTCCACGCCGTCGAAGACCTCGCAGCGGATGGCGTCGGTGTCCACCGCCGCCACCGCGCCGGCGCTGGGCGTCTCGCTCGTCGGCACGTACCCGGTGACGCACGAGTGCGGCGACTGGGTCAGCACCAGGCCGAAGTGCGAGCGCAGCACGCCGTCCTCGTCCCGGCGCACGACCGTGAAGCCGCCGGTCACCGCGTCGGGATAGGTGACCAGCATCTGCTGGACGCCGTCGAGCCGCGGGATCGTGACCTTGTTGAGGATGTCGAGGTTACGGACCAGCGAGCCCAGCCCCGGGCCGGCGTCCTCGACCAGCCGCTGCAGCGCCTCCCCGGCATCCGGCGCGTTGACCACGAGGCCGCGCAGCTCCGGGTCCAGATCGACCAGCGTGTCGGTGAACAGCCGCAGGTCCGCCGCCCACTGACGGATCGCCGATCGGCTGTCGCGCTGCGTGTCGAGGACGGTCTGACCGTCGGTGATGAGCCGCAGCGTCTCCGGCAGCGACTGCTGGGCACGGGCCAGCAGGAGGTCGCCGTTGTCGATCAGGCGCCCCAGGTCGTCACCGGAGCCGGCGAACGCCTGGCCCAGCTCCTCCACGACGATCCGGAGGTTCTCCGCGTCGATGGAGCCGACCAGCCCGTCCAGGCTGAGCAGCATCTGCTCCACGGGGACGGGGATCCTCGTGCGCTCCTGCGGGATGACGGAGCCGTCCTCGAGGAACGGCTCCCCCTCGCTGCTGGGCAGCAGATTGATGTACTGCTCGCCCACCGCGCTGCGGGTGGCCACGACGGCGTCGGTGTCGGCCGGGATGGGATCCGTCCCGGGCTCGATGGTGATCTCGACGCGGACGCCGTCGTCCACCAGTTGCATGTCCGACACCCGGCCGACGGCGACGCCTCGGTAGGTGACCTCGGCGTTGACGAAGATGCCGCCGGAGTCGCGGAAGTCGGCGGCCACCTCGTACCCGGTGCCGAGGACGAGCCGGTCCAGGCCCACGTACTTGAAGCCCAGGTACGCCATGCCCAGGATCGCCACGAGGATGAAGGCGATCAGCTTGATGTTGGTGACGCGGCCGATCACGGACCCACCTCCGGGATCTGGGGGAGGCCGACGCGTGCCGCCTCGTCAGGGACGTCGGGCACCGCCTCGACCACGGAGCCGACGACGTCCTCGAGCCCGGTCGGCGCCGGCGAGGACGCCGCAGCGCTGCCGCCTCCGCCGCCACCGGTCCCGGTGCCCCCCTCGACACCGCAGCGCTCGCCGACGAGCACGTCGGTCAGGGGGAGCTGGCGCAGTGCGCCGTTCTGGTCGATCACGTACCGGCACAGGATCGTGCTCAGGTCGAAGTCGATGGTGGCGGTCATGTTGGTGAACAGGGCCATGCCACCCGACTGCGCCTTCCGGTAGTTGAGCGCAGACAGGGAGCTGTCCGGGAAGGGGTAGGTGAGCAGCAGCTCCAGGGAGCCGGCCAGGTCCGGGCCGGCCGCGGCCAGCTGCGAGAGGACCGGCTGGAGCAGCTGCAGGTCGGCGACCGTGTTCTCGGCCGACTGCTGGATGACCCGCGTGCCGACGTCCCCCAGCCGGGCCAGGCCCTCCAGCATCGAGACCAGGAGGTCCCGCTGCTCGTTGATCACGTCGAGGCCGGGGCCGATCGTGTCCAGAGCCGTCTCGATCGTCTCCGTCCGCTCGGCGAGGGTGGCGGCCAGCGCGTTGGCGTTGTCCAGCGCCCGGTTGATCTCCGCCTTCTGCTCGTCCAGCCCACCGATGAAGGTGTCGAGCTGGCCCAGCGTCTCCTTGATCGCCGCCTCGCGGCCCTCGAGCGCGTCGCCGAGCTCGCGGTTGATCGTCTGCAGCTGTGCCAGGCCTCCGCCGTTGAGCACCAGGGACAGCGCCCCGAGCAGCTCCTCGACCTCGACGTTGCGGTTGGTGCGGTCCAGCGTGATGCGGTCGCCGTCCTCCAGCTGACCCTGCGCCTCGAGGTCCCCGCCGGGCGCGGCCAGCTCGACGTACTTCTCGCCCAGCAGCGACGACTGCTGGATGGCGGCGACGGCGTTGGCCGGCAGCTCGACGTCCCCGTTGACCGCGACGGTCACGACCGCCGTCCAGTCGTCGGCGAGCTCGATGTCCTCGACCCGGCCCACGGCGACGTCGGCCACCCGGACCCCGGACTGCGGGACCAGGTCGAGCACGTCGAGGAACTCGATCTTCACCCGGTAGGACTCCTCCCCGAGATCGGCCCCGCCGGGGAGGCTGAAGGAGTAGGCGCCCCGGAACCCGCAGCCGGTGAGCAGGAGCAGGCCGGCGAAGAGCGCCGTGAGCCGACGGGTCCTCGTCGTTGCGCTGGTCATTCCGCAGCCTCCGTCGAGACGGGGACGAATCCGACGGGCAGCTGCGGCGCGCCGCCACCGCCACCGGCTCCGCCACCGAAGATGGCTTCCCAGATCTCGTCCCTGTCCGGGATCTTGTTGCCGTTCAGGTCGTCCGGCCCGTTGGCGTTGTCGGCGTCACCGGACAGCAGGCGGGCGCAGATCTCGTCCACGCCGGTGCGCAGCGGCTCCAGCGGGTCGATGGGCAGCGGGAGGTCGAGCTCGAGGTCGATGCGACCCAGCTGGAAGAGGGCGCCGCAGACCACGACCTCGGGGCTGAGCGAGCCCAGTCCGTTGTCCCGGGTGTCCAGGGTCCCGAAGTCGGGGTTGTAGGCCCGCGCCAGGTTGCTGAGTGCGGCCGGGGCGACATCGAGGACCTCGGCGAGCGCGTTGCGCTGCTGGACGAGCACCAGCGTCACGTCGGCCAGCTTGTTGACGTTGCTCGTCAGCAGCGCTGTGTTGTCGCGCACGAAGCCGGCGACGTCGGCCAGGGCGTCGTTGAGGAGGACGACGGCCTCGGCGAGGTCCTCCCGCTCGGAGGCCAGCAGGTCGGACACGGCCGCCATGTTGTCGTTGAAGAGACCGACCTGGGCGTCGATCGAGGCCAGCGCCGTCGTGAAGGTCTGCAGGTTCTCCAGGGAACCGAACAGGTCCTCCCGGTTGTCGGCCAGGGTCTCCACGGCCTGCGAGAAGCCGGTGAGGGTCCGGTTGAGCGCGTCACCGTTCCCCTCCAGGTTCGCCGCACCCACGTCGACGAGGTCGGACAGGGCACCGTTCTCGTTCGCGCCGGTGGGGCCGAGCGCGGCCGACAGCTCGTCGAGGGCGCCGTAGACAGCGTCGAGCTCCACCGGGATCGCGGTGCGGTCCAGCGGGATGTCGGCGCCGTCCTCGAGCCTCGGGCCGCCGTCGTAGACCGGCGCGAACTGCACGTACCGGTCGGAGACCAGCGAGGGGGCGAGGACGATGGCGTTGGCGTCGGCCGGGACGTCGTAGTCGTCGTCGATGCTCATCTCGACCCGGACCTGGTCACCGAGCGGGACGACGTCGTCGATCGTGCCGATCGTGATGCCCAGGACGCGGACCTCCGACCCCGGGTAGAGGCCGACCGTCTCCTCGAAGAACGCCGTCACGCGGTACTGGCCCGCGGGCCGCAGGATGGTCCAGCCGAGCGCGGCGAGCAGGACCAGCGCGGCTGCCATCGCGACCGCGCGCTGCAGCGTGCCGCTCATCACTGACCTCCAGAGTTGCAGCCGGTCACGGGTGTCTCGAGCCCGGTGCAGACGGCGGCGCCGACGACCGTCGGGAGCAGGTCGTTGACGAAGCTGTCGAACCAGCGGCCGTTGCCGAGCGTGTTGGTGAACACCCGGACGAACGGCGCCAGCTCGGTGACGGTCTGGGCGAGGGCCGCCCGGTTGCGCGACAGGATGTCGGTGACGCGGGACAGCTGCTGCAGTGCCGGCGTGAGCGTCTCGCGGTTGTCCGCGACCAGGCCGGACAGCTGGCGCGACAGCTCCTGGGTGCTGGTGAGGATCGCGTCGATCAGCTCCCGCCGCTCCTGCACCTCGGTGAGCAGCGTGTTGGAGTCGAGGATCAGCTGGGTGAACTCGCCGTTGCGGTCGGCCAGCACCTGGGTGACCTTGCGCGTGGCGCCGAGCAGCTCGCGCAGCTGGGCGTCGCGGGACGCGATCGTGTCCGACAGCCGGGACAGCCCCTCCAGCGAGGTGCGCACCTCGTCCGGAGTGTCGGCGAACGTCTCGGCCAGCACCTCGAAGGAGCTGGCGAGCTGGGCGGTGTCGATCTCCTGCACCGTCGAGGACAGGTCGGCGAAGGCCTCGACGACGTCGTAGGGCGAGGCGGTCCGCTCCAGCGGGATGCCCTTCTCGGGGTCGAGCTCGCCGGAACCGCGCGGCACCAGGGCCACGTACTTGGCCCCGAGCACGGTCTCGATCTTGATGGCCGCCTCCGAGCGGTCACCGACGAACGCGTCCTTCACGCGGAACTCGACCGTCACCGCCCCGTCCTCGAGGGCCAGGCTCTCCACGCTGCCGACCTTGACGCCGGCCACCCGCACCGGGTCGTCGGGCTTCAGGCCGGCCGCCTCGGAGAACTGCGCCTTGTAGACGGTCCCGCCGCCGATGAGCGGCAGGGACTGCGCGTTGAACGCCAGGAGGATCACCACGGCCATCACGACCAGGCTGACGCCTCCGACGACGACCGGGTTCTTGTCGCGGAAGTTCCTGGAACGGCGCGCCATCACCCGCACCCCTCTGCCTGGCTGTCGAAGTCGAACTCCTGGGAGAACGCCGTCCCGGTCGGGGACGGGAGGGTCACGGTTCCCCCGGCCCGGCACAGGAAGAAGTTGAACCAGCTTCCGTTGATCGCCGTCCGGGTCGTCAGGTCGAGCTTGGTCGGCGCCAGCTGCAGGAACTCCTCGACGAGGTCGCCGGAGTCGGCGACGTTGCGGGACAGATCCTCGAGGGCCTGGATGTCGGCGGCGAGCGGCGGCCGGACGTCGGCGAGGAAGCCGCTGGTCTCGACGGCGAGCTGGTCGATGGTCGCCAGCGAGTCGAAGATCGCCTCGCGGTCACCGGCCAGGCCGGTGACGAACTGCTGCAGGCTGATGACCAGGTCCGACAGCTGCTGGTCCCGGGCGGCGACCGTCCCCATGACCGTCGTGAGGTTGTCGATGACGCTGCCGATGACCGCGTCCTTGTCGGCGAGGGAGTCGGTCAGCGACGCGACGTGGGCGAGCAGGCTCTCCATCGTCCCGCCCTCCCCCTGGAAGACCTGGATGATCTCGAAGGACACCCGGTTCACGTCCTGGGGCGACAGCGCCTGGAGCAGCGGCTGGAACCCGCCGAAGAGCGTGGTGAGGTCCAGCGCCTCGGTCGTCTGGGCGAGCGGGATGACCGCGTCCTCCTCCAGCGTCTCGCCGGAGGAGCCGTCGCCCTCGGTCAGCGAGATGTAGCGCTGGCCGACGAGGTTGCGGAACCGGATGGTGGCCTCGACCGCCGCGGGCAGCGGGATGTCGGAGGACACCTCGAGCTCCACCTCGGCCACCGGCCGAGCGTTGCGGTCGGGCTGGTCGGCCACCCCGATCGCGACCACCTGACCCACCCGCACGCCGGCGATCCGGACCTCGTCTCCCTCGACGAGGCCGGCGACGTCGGTGAACTGCGCCCGGTAGACCACCTGCTCGCCGTAGCCGGCGTTCGTGATGGTGGAGACCAGCACGTAGGCGGCCAGGATCGTCACGACCGCGAAGGCGACCAGTTTGGTCAGCGGCCCCGCCATGCCTCGCAGCTGACCGGTCATCGGATCATCACGTTCTTCCCCCGCAGGAACGGCGCCAACGTCGAGGCCGACAGGTCGGAGACCTGGTCCGGCTCCGCCCCGGTCTGGTAGGCCAGCAGACTCCGCACGAAGTCAAGCTCGGCCGTGGACCCGGCGAGCACGTCGGGCAGCGACTCGCCCGCTCGCGCCGCGCGCGGCACGTTGTCCGGGTTGCCGCCGTCATCGGCGCCACCCTCGTAGCACGCCGGTTCCCGGCGCTGCTCGCTCTCCGGCGACTCGACGCCGTCGAGCGGCGGGTAGGGGCAGTAGTACTCCCCCGACGCGGCCTGGGCGATCTCGCCGTCGATGTCGTCCAGCCCCCGGCAGTCCGGCGCGGCGGCGTCGGCGTAGATCGGCTGGTCACCCGGCTGGTAGCCGTTGCGCGGCGGCAGGATGATCTGGATGTTCAGGTTCAGGGCCGGGTCGCCATCGGTACCGAAGGTCTCCCCGATCCGGGGCACCGAGCGCGCCAGGCCGTCGAGCAGGCACGGGTAGATCGGCGAGTACTTCGCGAACAGCCCGAGCACCGGCCGGGAGGTCTCGGCCAGGGAGATCAGGTTCCGCTCGTTGGCCTCGAGGAAGCCGGCCGCCACGTTGGAGGAGCTGGTGCCCACCGTGAACGTGCGGCGCAGCTGCTCCTCCTGGTCGACCACCGTGGTGTTCGTGACGGCCAGGTTGTCCAGCACTGCGAGCAGGTCGTCGGCCGCGCCGTCGTAGGTCTCGGCGAAGTCGGCGAGCCCGGAGATGTCGGCCTGGATCTCCGGTAGCACGGTGTTGAGCTCACCGATGTACTCGCCGGTGGCAGCGAGGTTGGCACCCAGCCCGTCGCCGCGGCCGCGCAGTGCTTCGGCGACCGCACCCAGCGTGTAGGAGAGGTCCTGCGGCTGCACCGCCTGGAGCAGGGGCAACGTGTCGTCGATGACCCGCTGGAGCTCGATGGCGTTCTTGGTGCGGTCCTGGCTGATGACGTCTCCGTCGGCCAGCCGCTCGGAAGCCGGCTGCTCAGGGAGCTCCAGGGAGACGAAGCGCTCACCGAAGAGCGTCTTGGGCAGCAGCCGGGCGCTGACATCGGCGGGGATCTGGTCCAGGTACTCCGGGTTGATCGCGAGCTCGATCTCCGCCCCGTCCTTGCTGGCCGAGACCTCGCGGACCTCGCCCACGATGACCCCGCGGATCTTCACGTCGGAGGCTTCCTGCAGCTGGTTGCCCGCCGTGTCGGCCTGCAGCGTCACCTCGGCGACGTCGGTGAAGAGCTTCTGGTAGCTGGCCACCGACATTCCGAGCAGCAGGGCGAGCACGACGAAGAACACGACGCCCTGCAGCCGGCGCCGGATCACTCGTCCCTTGGTCGAGGACATCAGCTGGTCACCCCGCGATCCTGACTGTGGTCGTCGAGCCCCAGATGGCCAGCGACAGGAACAGGTCGATGATGTTGATCGCCACGATGGAGAAGCGGACCGCGCGGCCGACGGCGAGGCCGACCCCCGCCGGGCCGCCGCTGGCCCGGTACCCGTAGTAGCAGTGGGTCAGGATGATGACCACGGAGAAGACCAGCACCTTGAGGAACGACCACAACACGTCTTCCGGTGGCAGGAACAGGTTGAAGTAGTGGTCGTAGGTGCCGGTCGACTGCCCGTAACCCTGGGTCGCGATCAGCCTCGTCGCGAAATAGCTGGTCAGCAGGCCCAGGACGTAGAGCGGGACCACCGCGACGAAGCCGGCGATGATCCGGGTGGTCACCAGGAACGGCAGTGACGGCACGCCCATGACCTCGAGGGCGTCGATCTCCTCGTTGATGCGCATGGCACCGATCTGCGCGGTGAAGCCGCAGCCGACCGTGGCCGAGAGCGCCACGCCCGCGACCAGGGGCGCGATCTCCCGGGTGTTGAAGTACGCCGAGAGGAAGCCGGTGAAGGCGGCCGTGCCCAGCTGGTCGAGGGCCGCGTAGCCCTGGAGGCCGACCGCGGACCCGGTGAAGAAGGCCAACGCGGCGATGACGCCGACGGTGCCGCCGATGACGGCGAGCGCCCCGCTGCCGAAGGTGACCTCGGCCAGCAGCCGCATCGTCTCCTTCTTGTAGCGGCGCAGCGTCCTGGGGGTCCACGCCAGCGCACGGGCGTAGAACGACATCTGCTCGCCGAGGTCCTCGAACAGGTCGAGGGGCTGCTTGTAGACCTTGCGGACCAGTTTGCGGGTCCCGACCTTGATCCGGTCGCCGGTGGAGAGGAGCGCCATCACTGCCCCTTCGGCGGGACGAGCTGGAAGTAGATCGCGGTGATCACGAGGTTCACCGCGAACAACAGGAGGAACGTGATGACGACGGACTGGTTCACCGCGTCGCCGACGCCCTTCGGTCCACCTCCGGCGTTCAGGCCCTTGTAGGAGGCGACGATGCCGGCGATGAGCCCGAACACGAGCGCCTTGAACTCCGAGGCCCAGAAGTCCTCGACCTGGGCCAGTGCACTGAACGAGGCCAGGTAGGCGCCGGGGGTGCCGCCCTGGAGCACGACGTTGAAGAAGTAGCCGCCGGCCACGCCGACCACGCTGACCAGGCCGTTGAGCAGGAGGCCCACGAGCATGGACGCCAGCACCCGCGGAACCACCAGGCGCTGGATCGGACTGATCCCGAGCACCTCCATGGCGTCGATCTCGTCGCGGATCTTGCGGGAACCGAGGTCGGCGCAGATGGCCGATCCACCCGCACCGGCGATGAGCAACGCGGTCACGATCGGGCTCGCCTCGCGCACCACCGCCAGCACGGATGCCGAACCGCTGAACGACTGCGCCCCCAGCTGCCGGGTCAGGGACCCCAGCTGCAGGGCGATGACGGCGCCGAACGGGATCGCGACGAGGGCGGTCGGGATGATCGTGACGCTGGCGACGAACCAGGCCTGCTGGAGGAACTCGCGCAGCTGGAACGGGCGCTTGGGCAGCGACCGGAGCGTGTCCAGCGCGAAGGCGAAGAGATTGCCGCTGGCGCGCAGGGGGCGCGTCGGCGAGAGCTTGCCGTCGAGCAGCCCAGGTGCTTTGGGCTTCTCGGTGGCGCTCACGCCTCACCGCCCTGGCGGGGCAGCACTGCCGTCGCGGTGGACCGGGCGGGCTGACCGTCGGTGCCCTGCGCATCGGCCTCGGCGGCCCAGTGCCGACCGCCGGACCGGGTGGACTCGTAGGCTCCGGCGTCGGCCTTGGCCAGCAGCTCCTCTGGCAGCGACTGCCGGATCGCGGCCTGCGTCTCCTCGTCGAACTCGTGCAGCATCCGCGCGACGCGCTCCTGGCGGCGGCGCTCGGCCTTGCGCTCGGGCAGCCCCTCGGACGGCGTGAGCTGCGGCGGCACCGCGTCCCCGCCGGAGGCCCCCTTGGGCCCCACGCCGTTGTGCGAGTCGCCGCCGCGCTCCTCGAGCGCCTTCATCTCGGCCTCGACCTGGGCGACGTCCTTCTCCTCGCTCATGCCGATCGGACCCTCGCGGCGACCGTTGAGGAACTGGCGGACGACGGGCTCCTGCGAGGTGAGCAGCTGCTCGCGCGGGCCGAACATCACCAGGTTGCGGCGGAACAGCAGGCCGAGGTTGTCCGGCACGGTGCGGGCGGTGCCGATGTCGTGCGTGACGATGAGGAACGTGGCGTCGATCTGCGCGTTGAGGTCGACGATGAGCTGGTTGAGGTAGGCCACGCGCACCGGGTCCAGACCCGAGTCCGGCTCGTCGAACAGGATGATCTCGGGGTCGAGCACCAGCGCACGGGCCAGGCCGGCGCGCTTGCGCATACCGCCGGAGATCTCGCCGGGCAGCTTGCCCTCGGCGCCGGCCAGGCCGACCATGTCCATCTTCTCGAGGACGATCGACTTGATGTCCGACTCGCTCTTCTTGGTGTGCTCGCGCAGCGGGAAGGCGATGTTGTCGTACAGGCTCATCGAGCCGAAGAGGGCGCCGTCCTGGAACAGGACGCCGAACAGCTTCCGGATCTCGTAGAGCTGGTTCTCGCTGGTCGTCACGATGTCGGTGTCGCTGATGATGATCGAGCCCTTCTCGGGCTTCAGCAGACCGACCAGCGACTTCAGGAACACAGACTTGCCGGTGCCCGAGGGGCCCAGCAGGACGGAGATCTCGCCAGGGGGCAACGTCAGCGTGACGTCGCTCCAGATGTTCTGGCTGCCGAACGACTTGGTCAGCCCCGAGACCTCGACTGCGACGCCCACGTGTCTCCTGCCTCCCGCTCCGGCTCTGCTGCCGGTCCCCGCCCCGCCGCCATGGCGGGCCCCGGCAGTGTGCGGCATCCTCAACGGCTCCGCACCCGGAGCCGTCGTGGTCCGCACCACTACCAGCCAGTAACGAACGTGTGGAGGCAAGGTTACGTGCATCACCGCCTTTGGGTGACGCCGATCTCGTCTCTGGATCAGAAACTGCCCCGACACGCGTCAGGGGCCGCCCTCCGTGACGGAGGACGGCCCCTGAACGAGGTCGTGCATCACCCGGCGCGAGCCGGGTGCGGAGTCACGAGACCGTGACGTGCCCGGTGGTCGGGACCACCGGGCAGGGGGTCACTTGACGGTGACGGTGGCGCCGGCGCCCTCGAGAGCGGCCTTGGCCTTCTCGGCAGCGTCCTTGGCGACCTTCTCCAGGATCGGCTTCGGCGCGTTGTCGACCAGGTCCTTGGCCTCCTTGAGGCCGAGGGACGTGAGGCTACGCACCTCCTTGATGACCTGGATCTTCTTGTCGCCGGCAGCCTCGAGGATGACGTCGAACTCGTCCTGCTCCTCGGCGGCGGCAGCGCCACCGTCGCCGCCACCGGCGGCCGGGGCGGCAGCAGCGGCAACGGGAGCAGCAGCGGTGACCTCGAAGGTCTCCTCGAACTGCTTCACGAAGTCGGACAGCTCGAGGAGGGTCATCTCCTTGAAAGCGTCGAGCAGGTCGGCGCTGGAAAGCTTCGCCATGGTGATCTCCTTCTGGGTCAGTCGTCGCTGGCCGCGTCGGCGGCAGCGGTGTCGGTCTCGGGGGTGGTGTCAGCAGCAGCGGTGTCGTCCGAAGCCGGAGCCTCGGCGGCGGGAGCCTCGGGAGCGGCAGCCTCGGCGGGCTTCTTCTCCTTGAGCGCCTCGGCCAGGCGGGCCATCTGGGACAGCGGGGCCTGGAACAGCCCGGCAGCCTTCGTCAGGTTGCCCTTCATCGCGCCGGCCAGCTTGGCCAGCAGGACCTCGCGCGGCTCGACGTCGGCGAGGCGGGTGACCTCGGAGGCGTCGACCGTACGACCGTCCACGACGCCGCCCTTGACGACGAGCATCGGGTTGGCCTTGGCGAAGTCACGGATGGCCTTCGCGGCCTCCACCGGGTCGCCCTGGATGAAGGCGATACCGGTCGGACCGTTGAGCAGCGGGGCGAGGTCGGAGTAACCGACCGAGTCCGCCGCCCGCTTCGTCAGGGTGTTCTTGACGACGGCGTAGCTGCTGCCCTCACCGAGGGAACGACGCAGCTGGGTCAGCTGCGCCACGGTCAGCCCGCGGTACTCGGTGAGCACCGCCGCACTCGAGTTCTGGAACCGATCGGTGATCTCGTCGATCACCGCGGCCTTCGCCTGCGTGGGCATGGGCCTCCTCTCGTCTGTCGGGCGACCTCTGGCCGCTGCACGACGACGGGCGATCGACGCCCCGGAGACGGAAGACGCCCCGGCGCAGTGCGCACGGGGCGAGAGGACGGACGCACGACGGCGTCCGGCTATCGGACCGTCCACCTGCGCGGGTCGCCCGGGATCCGGGACCTTCGATCGCACGCGGACGTGCGACGACCAGCGGTCTTGGGGGGAACGAGAGAAAGAGTACGCCACACGACGAAGGCCCCGCCGCGCGGGTGCGCGGCGGAGCCTTCGGAACGTGGTGGAGCGGCCTCGTCCTGTGCGGACGAGACCTTCGCGTCACTGGGTGGGCTCGTCCACCGTCAGGTTGCGGGTGCGGTTCGGGTCCACGGGGATGCCCGGGCCCATGGTCGTGGAGATGGTGACCTTCTTGACGTAGCGACCCTTGGCCGAGGAGGGCTTCGCCCGGAGCACCTCGTCGAGCGCGGCGGCGTAGTTCTCGACCAGCTTGGTCTGGTCGAACGACGTCTTGCCGATCACCAGGTGCAGGTTGGCCTGCTTGTCGACGCGGAAGTTGATCTTTCCGCCCTTGATGTCGTTGACGGCCTTGGTGACGTCAGGGGTCACGGTGCCCGTCTTCGGGTTCGGCATCAGGCCACGGGGGCCGAGGATGCGGGCGATGCGCCCGACCTTCGCCATCTGGTCCGGCGTCGCGATCGCGGCGTCGAAGTCGAGGAAGCCGCCCTGGATCTTCTCGATCAGGTCGTCGGAGCCCACGACGTCGGCGCCGGCGGCCTCGGCCTCGGCGGCCTTGTCACCGGTCGCGAAGACGATGACGCGCGCGGTCTTGCCGGTGCCGTGGGGCAGGTTGACCGTGCCGCGGACCATCTGGTCGGCCTTGCGCGGGTCGACGCCCAGGCGCATGGCGACCTCGACGGTGGCGTCGTAGGCGGTCGTCGACGTCTCCTTGGCCAGCGTGGCGGCCTGGAGCGGGCTGTACAGGTTGTCGCGGTCGACCTTGTCGGCCGCGGCGCGGAACTTCTTGCCGTGCTTCGCCATGGTGATTCCTCTCCGGGGCAGCTGCCCCGGTCATGTGGTGTACGGGCCGGCGAAGGCCCTCCCACTAAACCGTGATGGAACGGCCCTGCTGCAGAGACCCGCGCCGAGCGTGCGAGGCGCGGGGGCAGCAGGGTCCTCAGACGACCGTGATGCCCATCGACCGGGCGGTGCCGGCAATGATCCTCTCGGCCTGGTCCAGGTCGTTGGCGTTGAGATCGGCCATCTTGGTGGTGGCGATCTGGCGCACCTGGTCACGGGTGACCGTGGCGACCTTGGTCTTGTGCGGCTCGCCCGACCCCTTCTCGACACCGGCGGCCTTGAGCAGCATGCGCGCGGCCGGCGGGGTCTTGGTGATGAAGGTGAAGGTCCGGTCCTCGAAGACCGAGATCTCGACCGGGACCACGTCGCCGCGCTGCGACTCGGTGGCCGCGTTGTAGGCCTTGCAGAACTCCATGATGTTGACGCCGTGCTGGCCGAGCGCCGGACCCACGGGCGGCGCGGGGGTGGCCGCGCCGGCCTTGATCTGGAGCTTGATGACCGCGGTCAACCGCTTCCTGGGGGGCATGACTTCCTTCTATCAGTGGTGGATCAGCTGGTGCTCTGGGCGCCGTCGAGCGCTCAGATCTTGCTGACCTGGTTGAACGACAGCTCGACGGGCGTCTCGCGGCCGAAGATGGAGACCAGCACCTGCAGCTTCTGCTGCTCGGCGTTGATCTCGTTGATGGTGGCGGGCAGCGTCGCGAACGGGCCGTCCATGACCGTGACCGACTCGCCGACCTCGAAGTCCACGAGGGGCGCCGGCGCGGCGGCGGCGCCGCCGCCACCGGAGGCGGCGGCCTCGGCGGCGCGCGGGGCCTGCGGAGCGGTGGCCGGCACGAGGATCTTCACGACCTCGTCGATCGTCAGCGGCGAGGGCTTGGAGGTCGCACCCACGAAACCGGTGACGCCGGGGGTGTTGCGGACGGCGCCCCACGACTCGTCGTTGAGCTCCATGCGGACCAGCAGGTAGCCCGGCAGGACCTTGCGGTTGACCTGCGAACGCTTGCCGTTCTTGATCTCGGTGACCTCCTCGGTGGGCACCTCGATCTGGTAGATGTAGTCCTCCACGTCGAGGGACTGGATGCGCGCCTCGAGGTTGGTCTTCACCTTGTTCTCGTAGCCCGCGTACGAGTGCACGACGTACCAGTCGCCGGGAGCGATCCGCAGCGCCTTCTTCATCGCCTCGGCCGGGTCCTCGTCCTCCTCCGGCTCGACGACGGAGTCGTCGGAGTCGGCGGCGGGCTCGGCCAGCGGGTCGCTCGCCAGGCTGGCGGTGTCGCCGTCCTCGACCTCGGGGACGACGTCGGTGACCTCGGTGTCGGTCTGCAGGTCAGCGGTGTCGCTGGATCCCTCGGCGGCACCGGTCTCACCGATGCCGGTCTCGACGTCGGCGGAACCGCGCTCGTCGAAGCGGGCGTCGTCCAGGTCGGTGCCTTCGACCGCACTGTCGGTCTCGAAGGGCTCACGGGGGTCGGTCACAGAGGTCTCTTCCTTGTCAGGGGGCGGAACGGCACGGTGCGGAGGTCAGCCGAAGACGGCGATCACGCCCCGTGCGAAGAGCAGGTCCAGCCCGGCCACCAGCGCGACGATGAACGCCACGAACACGATGACGACGGTGGTGTAGGTGATCAGCTCGCGCCGGCCCGGCCAGATGACCTTGCGCAGCTCGGCCACGACCTCGCGCAGGAACCGGAGGATCGACCGGCGCGGCCGCAGCTCCTCGGCACGCGCCCGCTCCGCGGCCGCGCGGGACCGGGTGCCGGTGCCGTCGCGGGCGGGGCCCGACGCCGTGCGCGCCGCCCGGCGGCTGCGGGCAGCCGGCTCGTCGTCCTCGTCCTCGCCGTCCGCGGTGATGCGGCCCCGGCGACGGGCAGGCTTCGCGACGGTCTTGTCCTCGGCCGCCGCGGCCTCGTCGGCCACCTCGTCCTCGGCCGCCTCGAGCGCCTCGGCGTCATCGACGCCGGGTGCCTCACGGTCGAGCTGCTCGTCGGTGAGCTCGGCGTCGGAGGCGGCGCGCGCGTCGTCCTCGCGGCCCGGCTTCTCGTCGCTCACTGCGCCTCGCTCGCCTCGTCGTGGTGGCCTCTCGCGCGAGGGCCGTCGGTCGGTGCTGCCTGTCTGCTGCCGTGCGGTGCTGCTCTGGGCGTGCTCGTCGCCGGCGGACCGGCGGCACGGGCAGGGGTGACAGGACTTGAACCTGCAGCCTGCGGTTTTGGAGACCGCTGCTCTGCCAATTGAGCTACACCCCTGTGCCCGGAAGGGCCCCGGGACGGCCGTCTCGCCGCAGCCGCGTCCCGACCTCCGAGGAGATCCGGGGCACGCCGGTGGCGGGGTCAACTGCCCCAGGGCTGCAAGTGTACGGGACCGCTCGAGTGGACAGCCAACGTCCCGCCGACCCGCCTCCACCAGCGGGCGACCGGAGCCCGCGGCGGGCGGCGGCCCCTGCGGCGGCGGTCTTTGACACGATGGTCCCATGACCGCCGCCTCCGCCCCGGAGTCCGTCACCCCCTCGACCGAGCTGCCGCCCGCCGCGCGCCGCATCTCCCGTCGCATCGGCGCCATCGCCGAGTCCGCGACGCTGGCCGTCGACGCCAAGGCCAAGGCCCTCAAGGCCGCCGGCAAGCCGGTGATCGGGTTCGGCGCCGGCGAGCCGGACTTCCCGACGCCCGACTACATCGTGGAGGCCGCGATCGCCGCGGCCCGCACCCCCGCCATGCACCGGTACACGCCGGCCGGCGGTCTGCCCGCGCTCAAGGAGGCCATCGTCGCCAAGACGGCGCGGGACTCCGGCCTGCAGATCTCCCCCGCCCAGGTGCTGGTCACCAACGGCGGCAAGCAGGCGGTCTACGAGGCGTTCGCCACGATGCTCGACCCGGGCGACGAGGTCCTCGTGCCCGCGCCCTACTGGACCACCTACCCCGAGGCGATCGCGCTGGCCGGCGGGGTGCCGGTGCCGGTCGTGGCCGACGAGCAGAGCGGCTACCTCGTCTCCGCCGCCCAGCTGGAGGCCGCACGCACCCCGCGCACCAAGGCGCTGCTCTTCTGCTCGCCGTCGAACCCCACCGGCGCGGTCTACCCGCCGGAGCAGGTCGAGGAGATCGGCCGCTGGGCCCTCGAGGCCGGCCTCTGGGTCCTGACCGACGAGATCTACGAGCACCTCACCTACGGCGGCGTGACCGCGCCGTCGATGCCCGTCCTCGTCCCCGAGCTGGCCGACCGCTGCATCGTGGTCAACGGCGTCGCGAAGACCTACGCCATGACCGGCTGGCGGGTCGGCTGGATCGCGGGCCCGGCGGACGTGGTGAAGGCGGCGACCAACCTGCAGTCGCACGCGACGTCGAACGTCGCCAACGTCTCCCAGGCCGCCGCCATCGCCGCGCTGAACGGGGACCTGTCGGCAGTGGCCACGATGCGCGAGGCCTTCGACCGCCGCCGGACCACGATCGTGTCGATGCTGCGGGAGATCCCGGGCATCGCCTGCCCCGAGCCGCAGGGCGCCTTCTACGTCTACCCGTCGGTGAAGGGCCTGCTGGGCCGGCCGATCGGCGGGCGGACGGCGGAGACCAGCGCCGAGCTGGCCGAGGTGATCCTGGAGCAGGCCGAGGTCGCGGTGGTCCCCGGTGAGGCGTTCGGGACGCCGGGCTACATCCGGATGTCCTACGCCCTGGGCGACGACGACCTCGTCGAGGGCGTCACCCGACTGCAGCGGCTGCTCGGCTCCGCCGGCTGACGCCTGGCCCGTCCATCTACGGGTCGAGCGCTCCGGCCTCGACCAGGACGCCGGTCGCGGCGGGCAGGTCCGCCAGTGCGGCGCCGACGTCGGCCGGGGTCGCGACGGACCACGCGGTCGCGTCCACGTAGCAGCGGATCGCCTCGTCGAACGCCACGGCGCCGGCGGCCTCCCGCGCTGCCAGCAGTGCGGCGCCACCCTTGCCGTAGACGGCGCTGACGTAGGACCGGTCGCCGTCGAACTGGTCCATCGCTCCCCCGACGTCGCCGGGCCGGGCCAGTGCGGACTCCACCGCCCGCGCCGCCGGCGGATCGGTCACCGCCTCGGCCCAGGAGGCGAACGCCTCGTCCAGCCAGGGATCGCGGAACTGCGAGTTGCCGACCATCCCGTAGAACCACATGTGCGCGACCTCGTGGACGAGCACCTCCCGGCTCGGCGTGGCTTCCAGGATCATGCTCGGGTACTCGATCCCGCCGCCGTAGTCCGGCAGCAGCGCGACGCTGAGCGTCTCGTAGGGGAAGGGGCCCAGGAACGCCTCCAGCTCGGCGATCGCCCCGAGGGTGTCCTCCAGCAGCTCCGCCGACGTCAGGTCCCCGTCCGGGAGGGTGCCGACCCGGACCTGCACCCCCGTCGGGGTCTCCCCCTCCGCCGTGCCGAACAGCCCCGCCGCGACGGCGACGTCCCGTGCGACCGGCTCGGTCGACCGCCAGGTGCGCCGTCCGTCCCGTGGCTCGCCAGGGGCGGCGTGGGCCCCGGTCATGAGCACGGTGAGCTGCTCCGGTGCGGAGACGGTGACGGTGCTGTCGGCCGCGGGACTCACCGTGGTCTCGCCGGTGAGCCCGACGAAGGGGTCACGGGCCCAGCCGGCGCCGGGCTCCCAGGCCAGCAGCGGAGCCCCGCTCGCCCACCAGGTCACACCCTCGGCGGCGCCGAACCGCTCGAAGCCGCCCTCACCGACGGTGAGCGTGAAGTCCAACCGGACCTCCGTGGACTCCCCTGCCGCCAGCTCGTCGTCGAGCCGTACGACGTACAGCCCGCCCGGACCCGCAGCGCCGACCGCCTCGTAGCCGCCGTCGCGCACGTCGTCGCCCCGCACCCCTTCGACGACCAGCCGGTTCCCCGCGGACTCCGACTCCGGGGCGTTGGGGACCAGCCGGAAGACGAGCTCGTCGGTCGGCAGGTCGGGGGTGAAGACGACGGTCTCGCGACCGGTGACGGTGCGCAGGTCGTCGGAGAGCCGGAAGTCGTAGTCGATCTCCGGCCGGTCCGGGTCGGGCGCCGCGCGCTCCGTCGGGCACGCACCCGGATCGACGGCCGCCTCCGGAGGAGCCGGCGTCGCGGCGGCGCCGGCCGGGTCCCCGTCGGCGAAGGAGGTGCAGCCGGTCAGCAGGACAGCGGTGAGCAGCACCGCCGACCGGCGGACCGTCACGGCAGGCGCACGACCACGCGGGCCAGGGAGAGCACCTTCTCACCCGCGCTGGTCACGGTGAGGTCCACGCGCGCCCGGCCGCCGTCCAGCAGCGCCGCGACCCGGCCGCGGACCGTGAGCTCGGCGCCGTCCTCGTCATCGGGCACGACCACTGGCCGCCCGAAGCGCACCTGGTACTCCAGCAGGGCAGCCGGGTCCCCGGTCCACGCGGTCACGGCCCGGCCGGCCAGCGCCATGGTGAACATTCCGTGGGCGATGACGCCCGGCAGGCCCACCTCGCGGGCCACCCGCTCGTTCCAGTGGATCGGGTTGAAGTCGCCCGACGCTCCGGCGTAGCGGACCAGGTCGGCGCGGGTGATCCGGACGACCTGCTCCGGCAGCTCGGTGCCCACATCGATGCCCACGTCGGCGTTCACGAGACCCCCCGGGCGACCAGCATCGAGATCGCGGTGCACACCGCGTCGCCGTCCTCGCCGACCAGCTCCACCCGGGCGGTCAGCAGGTCGTTGCCGGCGACGGACCGGGCGGCGTCGATGGTGGTCGTGGCGACCAGCCGGTCCCCGGCCCGGATCGGGCGGTGGTGGACGAACTTCTGCTCGCCGTGGACCACCCGGCTGTAGTCCAGCCCCACCTCCGGGTCGCTCAGGACGACGAAGGCCGCCTCGAGGCTGACCACGATGGCGAACGTGGGCGGTGCGATGACGTCGGGATGCCCGGCGGCGCGGGCGGCATCGACGTCGAGGTGGACCGGGTCCAGCGCCCCGACCGCGGTGGCGAACTCGGCGATCTTGGCCCGGCCTACCTCGTAGACGGCTGAGGGCGGGTAGCTGCGCCCGACCAGTTCCCGGTCCAGCGCCATGCTCCCGCCCTCAGCTCAGTTGTCGGAGACCGTCAGCGGGTCTCGCGGTGCACGGTGTGCTTGCGCTCGCGCGGGCAGTACTTCTTCAGCTCGAGCCGGTCGGGGTCGTTCCGCCGGTTCTTGCGGGTGATGTAGTTCCGGCTCTTGCACTCCTGGCAGGCCAGGGTGATCTTCGGGCGGACATCGGTGGCTGCCATGGGGCGCTCCTCGCCTTGTGGGGCAGACCCCCGGGGCGGGGGCCTGGTGGTGCGATCGGGTGTACCGACAGGACGACGGACCCCGGAGTGCGGGGTCCGTCGGGAGTAGCGGTGACCGGACTTGAACCGGTGACACAGCGATTATGAGCCGCTTGCTCTACCAGGCTGAGCTACACCGCCGGGACGACCGTGCGGCCCGGTCTCGCGACAGGACCGGCCGGTCTGCTTGCTAACCAGAGCCCCTTTACGGAATCGAACCGTAGACCTTCTCCTTACCATGGAGACGCTCTGCCGACTGAGCTAAAGGGGCGCTATCGGAACCGTCGGAGACTCTACCAAGCCGTTCGTGGCACTCAGCGAGGCCCTCCGGACCGTGCGGGAAGACTCTAACAGCCACCCGGAGAGGTTCCGCGTCAGGTCCGGACGAACAGGCGGCGGTGCGCGGCACCCGGGGCGGCGGACCGGACCCCGGCGCGGGCCAGCAGCCACTTCTCCAGGCGGTCCTCCGCCAGCGGCCGGCTGATCAGGAAACCCTGCAGCTTGTCGCAGCCCATCGTGGCCAGCTGGTTGCGGGTCATCTCGTCCTCGACGCCCTCGGCGACGACGGAGAGCCCCAGGTTGTGCGCCAGCTCGATGATCGACCGGGCGATGAACGACTCCCCCTGACTGGTGGCCATCGTCAGGATGAAGGACTTGTCGATCTTCAGCTCGTCGATCGGCAGCTGCCGGAGCTGCGACAGCGACGAGTAGCCGGTGCCGAAGTCGTCCATGGACAGCCGGAGCCCGAGGTCGTGCAGGTCGTCGAGGACGGAGCTCTCCCGCACGGCGTCGTCGACGACGCTGCTCTCGGTCAGCTCGAGGATGAGCAGCTCGCCGGGCACCTGGTGGCGCAGCAGAGCGCCGCGGATGCGCTCGACGAGGTCCGGCTCCGCCAGGGAGCTGGCGGACACGTTCACCGCGACCGAGAGCGCGATGCCCTGGTCCAGCCATCCGCGACACCGGGCCAGCGCCAGGTCTAGGACGTGATCGGTGATCGCGCCGATCCGGCCGATCTGCTCGGCCAGGCCGATGACCTCCTCCGGGGGGACGTTGCCGTACCGGGGGTGGACCCACCGGACGAGCGTCTCCACGCTGACGATGTCGTTGGACTGCGCGTCGATGACCGGCTGGAAGACGACGCTGATCTGCCGGTCCGCCATGGCCTGCTCGAGCTCCGTGCCGAGCTGGAGACGACGCAGGCTCTGCTGGTCCAGGACCGGGTGGTAGCTGGCCACCCCGCCGGAGTTCTCCGCCGCGAGCAGGGCGACATCGGCCCGCTGCATCAGGATGCCGGCGTCGGTGCCGTGCACCGGGGCCGCGACCACGCCGATCGTGAGCGAGACCTCCAGGTCCAGACCCGCGACCCGGACCCGCGTCGCGGCTGCTTCCCGCAGCCGGCGGGCGGCCTGCTCGGTCGCCGCCAGGGAGAGACCGGGCAGGAGCACCGCGAACTGCTCGCGCTCCATCCGGGCGAGCAGGGCGCGCGGCGGCGCGTGCTCCCGCAGCAGTCCGGCGGTGACCAGCAGCAGTTCGTCGCTCGCGGCGTGGCCGAGGGTGTCGGTGACGTCGGCGTAGGTGCCGAGGGAGGCCAGGATCAGCCCGGCCCGCGCACCCGCCGGGTCGGCGGAGAGCAGCTCGTCGATCTCGGCGGCGAGGCGCTGGCGGTTCGGCAGGCCGGTCAGCCGGTCGTGGTCGGCGTCGTAGCGGATCCGGGTGAGCAGCTGCTGCTGCCGGATCGCGGCGTTGACGTGCGTGAGCATGGAGTCCAGGGCACCGCGCTCACTGCTGCTGAACGTGACGAGGTCGCTACGGCGGTCGCAGACCTCGAGGTAACCCGGCTCGCCGGCGGCCGTCGTGACCGGCGCGCCCAGCAGGTCCGCGACCCCGCGGCGGGCCAGCGCGGCACGCTCGGCTTCGTCGGCACGGGCCAGAGCCACGTGGATCACGCCTTCGGCGGAGGCCACGGCCCGCCGTCGGAGCAGGTCGTCCGGATCGCCCGGCCCGTCGTACCAGTCCACGCCGTCCTCGGTGGCCACGACGAGCCGTGGCCCCTCGTCGAGGTACGGGGGAAGCCAGAGGGCGACGCTCTCTGCGTTCAGCAGCTCGCGCACCGCCTGGACGATCTGCCGGGTGCCGGCCTCGTCGGGCTGCACTTCCTCCACCCGCCGGGCGAAGTCGTAGACCTGCTCCAGGGACTGACTCTGCCGCGCGACCGTCCCGAACCGGCGGTAGAGCAGACCCAGAGCCAGCGTGAGCGGTGCGACGATCAGCCAGGACCACACGGTGGCGTGCAGCAGCAGGAGGGCCGTCAGCCCGATGAGCACCGCCACCGGCCCGATGACGAGCACGGGAACGAACAGGCTGGTCCAGATGGCGCGACCCGGATAGCCCTGGCTGAGCGTGACCGCACCGACCACGAAGACGCCGCCGACCATGTTGGCCGCGAAGATCGCGAGCAGGTAGGACAGCCAGGACGAGGGCTCGGTGATCCCGCCGGGCGGGAGCAGCGCGAGCACGGCCACGGCGACGCCGGCTTCGACGACCGCCACTGCGGCGTTGAAGACCACCTTCGGAGCCGGGAGCCGCTGGGACGAGAAGACCAGCACGACCGCAGCAGCACGTGTCACGGCCGTCCACGCGCCGCCCAGCTCGACGAGCGCGAGCACGAACGCCAGCTCGCTGCCCGAGCTGTGCAGGCTCTGGCGCCGGAACTCGACGTGCACGTTGAGACGCTCGGCGGCGACGGCGGCGCAGAAGACCGCTACGAGCACGACGACGTGGACGTCCGACCGGTCGTCCGCCAGCAGGAGCGCCCCGACCGGGACCCCGAAGGCGAGGCCGACCAGCGCGACGAGCCAGTGGCTGCGCGCTGCACGTCCCCTGATCGGGTCGCGAACGTCGTGCTCAGCCACCTGCAACTGCGCTCCTGGTGTCGTGGGGCGGGCGAAGGCTAACAGCGGCGTCGGCCACCACAACCCTGTTCCGAGCCGGGAGGAAAAGCCGGCTCCCACCGACTTCGGCACGGAACACCCCGGACATGAGTCGGGGCAGCCGTTCCGAAGAACGACTGCCCCGCACGAGTGAACCGCAGATGAGCCCCTGGCGGACTCAGCCCGCTAGGCGCGTCCACTTGGTGCCGCGGGTCCACTTGGTCCCGCGGGTCCACTTGGTCCCGCGAACCGACCGACCTTCACGCTGCATGGCGATGCTCATGGCGCCTCCCTCTGGGCACAAATGACTGGCTGGCACGGCAGCCGTCCACGCGCGGGGGCAGAGCGTCGTCGAATACAGGCCGTGCCGGAGACCTTGCTTCCCGTGTGGAGCGACGGCAAGCACGTCGGCAACGACACGCCGTACGCGCACGTCATGTCGTGACCTTCCGCCACTCGCACCGCACCCGGCGTCACGCGGTGCGGCGCTGCGACGTCCCGGCAGGGTCGGCCGCGGGCCCGCCGTCCACAGGGACCAGCCGCTCGTCACGGGACCGGGTGACCGTCCGTCCACAATGTCCACAGATCGTGTCCACAGGTGGTGGACAACCCCGGCCCCCTGCTTACCCTCCGGGCGTGCGGCTCGAGATCCAGGACCCTGAGCGGGGCTCCACCCTGCCCTTCGTGCTGGTCTGCTGGCTGGTCGCGGCCCTGATGGCCTTCGGGGCCATCGCCGCCTCCGACGCCTTCCTCGAGCAGCAGGAGGTGCAGTCGGTCTGCGACGGCGCCGCGCTCGCCGCCGCGAACCAGGCCGACGAGGCGGTTCTCTACGCCAGCGGCGTGGGCGCCGAGCTGCCCCTCACCCGCGCGGCGGCCCAGGCCGCCGTCGCCGACCAGCTCGCCGACGGCGGGATCCAGCTCGACAGCTGGTCGGCCGAGACCGACGGCGCGGAGGTGACCGTCACGTGCACCCGCTTCGTGACGATCACCTTCGACTGGATCTTCCTCGGCGGCCAGCCGCTGGAGCGCACCGCCGTCGCCAGCGCACGGGCCCCGACGCTGCCCTGACCTGCCGGGAACGCGCTGAACCGACCGGCCCGGAACGGGCGACGGCCCCCGACCTGGTGGTCGGGGGCCGTCGTACCGAACGTGGCGGGTGAAGGATTCGAACCTTCGAAGGCTAAGCCGACGGATTTACAGTCCGCTCCCATTGGCCACTCGGGCAACCCGCCGTGCGGTGCGTGCTGCTCGGTACGCGGGAGAGACTACAAGACGCGGGGACCGGCGGTGACGGGTCCCCGCACCGAGTGCCGGTGGCGCGACCGCGCCCCGAGGAGAGGAAGACATGGCCGACGCATCGTTCGACGTCGTGAGCAAGGTGGACCGCCAGGAGGTCGACAACGCCCTGAACCAGGCCGGCAAGGAGCTCTCGCAGCGCTTCGACTTCCGCGGCACGAACGCCACCATCGCCTGGGCCGGCGAGGAGGGCGTGAGCCTCCAGGCCGACACCGAGGAGCGGGTCGCGGCCGCGCTCGAGGTGTTCAAAGAGAAGCTGATCAAGCGCGGCATCTCGCTGAAGGTGCTGGATGCCGGGGAGCCGCAGTCCTCGGGCAAGAGCTACAAGATCGGCGCGACGATCAAGCAGGGCATCGAGTCCGACGTCGCCAAGAAGATCGCCAAGCTGATCCGCGACGAGGGCCCCAAGGGTGTGCAGGCGCAGATCCAGGGCGATCAGCTGCGGGTCAGCGGCAAGAAGCGCGATGACCTGCAGGCCGTCCAGCAGCTGCTGAAGGGCGCCGACCTCGACGTCGCCCTGCAGTTCGACAACTACCGCTAGGTGACCTGATGGAATCGGCCCGGCCGCAGGGGCCCGCGGCGCGCGGAGCGTGTCGTGGGGTGCGGCCGGGTCCTTCTACTCGCGGGCCATCTGCTCCAGGCGGGCGATCCGCTCGGCCATCGGCGGGTGGCTGGCGAACATCGACGCCATGCCCTGACCGCGGAACGGGTTGGCGATCATGAGATGGCTCTGGGTCACCAGGCGCTCCTCCTGCGGGAGCGGTCGCGCCGCGGTCCCGCGCTCGATGACCCGCAGCGCATCGGCGAGGGCCAGCGGATCCTGCGACAGCTCGGCGCCGGAGGCGTCGGCCTGGAACTCCCGGCTGCGGCTGACCCCCATCCGCACCAGGCCCGCCGCCAGCGGTCCGAGGAACACGAGCAGCAGCCCACCGAGCGCGTTGCCGCCGCCGCGGTCCTCGCCCGAGCGACCGCCGAAGAGCGAGGCGAACATCGCCATGTGCGCCAGGTAGGTGATGACCGCGGCCATGGCGCCGGCGACGGAGCTGATCAGGATGTCGCGGTTGTAGACGTGCGACAGCTCGTGGGCGAGCACGCCCCGCAACTGCCGCCGGTCGAGCAGCTCGAGGATCCCCTGGGTGACGCAGACGGCCGCATGGCGCGGGTTGCGGCCGGTCGCGAAGGCGTTCGGCTGATTGGTGGGGCTGACGTACAGCCGGGGCATCGGCTGGTGAGCGGAGGTCGCCAGCTCGCGCACGATGGCGTAGAGCTGCGGCGCCTGCGTCTCGGTCACCGGGAAGGCCCGCATCGAGCGCAGGGCCAGGGTGTCGGAGCGGTAGTAGGCGTAGCCGTTCACACCGAGCGCGAGCACCAGGGCGATGCCCAGACCGCCCCGCCCTCCGATCAGCGCTCCGGCCATGAGGATGAGACCGCCCATGAGACCCAGGAGCACTGCGGTCCGCACTCCGTTGGCCCATCGCTGCACGTCCGGTCCAACGCGGTCCACCGACCGCCCGTTCCCCGCCGCCGCACAGGGCCGTCACCCGGCGGAATGAGATAAGGGCTGCCTTGGTTGGAACCCTCGAGCGCGGTGGGATCCTCCCGCGGCCAGCGTGTCCGGTTGCACATCCCGGTCGCCGACACACGCACGTAACCTCGCCCGGTGGAGGTAGACCCCCTGATGACTGGCACCAACCCGACCGTCGCGCCGTCGAACCCGGACGGCGCCCTGGCCACCACGGTGTCCAGCTCCGCCCCGGGCGGCCTCGTGAAGAGCGTCGTGGCGCTCGACCGCGTCGTCATCCGGCTCGCCGGCGACTCCGGCGACGGCATGCAGCTGACCGGCAACCGCTTCACCAGCGAGACGGCGTCCTTCGGCAACGACCTGAAGACGCTGCCGAACTTCCCCGCCGAGATCCGGGCGCCGACGGGGACCCTGCCGGGCGTCAGCTCCTTCCAGCTGCAGTTCGCCGACCACGACGTCATGACGCCGGGTGACGCACCCGACGTCCTCGTGGCCATGAACCCCGCGGCGCTCAAGGCGAACCTCTCCGAGCTGCCCGGCGGCGGCCTGCTGATCCTCGACTCCGACGAGTTCACCCCGCGCAACCTGGCCAAGGTCGGCTACGCGACGAACCCGCTCGAGGACGGCTCCCTGGAGGGCTGGCAGACCGTCAGCGTGGCGCTGACCTCCATGACGCTCGAGGCGCTCAAGGACTCCGGCCTCGGCAAGAAGGAGGCCGAGCGGAGCAAGAACATGTTCACCCTCGGGCTGCTGAGCTGGATGTACCACCGGCCCACCGAGGGCACCATCCGCTTCCTCGAGCGCCAGTTCCGGCGCAAGCCCGAGATCGCCGCGGCCAACATCGCCGCGTTCCGGGCCGGCTACAACTACGGCGACACCACCGAGGCGTTCGCGGTCTCCTACGAGATCAAGCCCGCCCCGATGAAGCCGGGCCGCTACCGCAACATCTCCGGCAACCAGGCGCTGGCCCTCGGGCTGGTCGCCGCCGGACAGCGGTCGGGGCTCCCGATCTTCCTGGGCGCCTACCCGATCACCCCGGCGTCGGACATCCTCCACGAGCTGTCGCGGCACAAGGCCTTCAACGTCCGCACCTTCCAGGCCGAGGACGAGATCGCCGGCATCGGCGCGGCCCTGGGTGCCTCCTTCGGCGGTGCGCTCGGCATCACCACCACCTCCGGCCCGGGTGTGGCCCTCAAGGCCGAGACCATCGGCCTGGCGGTCATGACCGAGCTCCCGCTGGTGATCGTGGACGTGCAGCGCGGCGGGCCCTCGACCGGCCTGCCCACCAAGACCGAGCAGAGCGACCTGCTGCAGGCGATGTTCGGACGCAACGGCGAGGCCCCCATCCCGGTCATCGCCCCCCGCTCCCCCGGCGACTGCTTCGACGCCGCCGTGGAGGCCGCGCGGATCGCGCTGACCTACCGCACCCCGGTCATGCTGCTCTCGGACGGCTACCTCGCCAACGGCGCCGAGCCGTGGGCGATCCCGGACGCCGACTCCCTGCCGGACCTCACCTCGGCGGTCGCGTTCGCGACCGAGCCCAACGGTGAGGACGGCGAGTTCCTCCCCTACCTGCGCGACCCGGAGACCCTGGCCCGCGCCTGGGCCATCCCCGGCACCGCGGGCATGCAGCACCGGATCGGCGGGCTGGAGAAGGCCGACAAGACCGGCAACATCTCCTACGACCCGGCCAACCACGACTTCATGACCCGCACCCGGCAGGCGAAGATCGACGGCATCGCCGCGTCGATCCCGCTGACCGATGTCGAGGACCCGGACGGCGACGCCCGTGTCGCCGTCATCGGCTGGGGCTCGACCTACGGGCCGATCGGCTCCGCTGCCCGGCAGGTCCGGGGCTCCGGCCGCAAGGTCGCCCAGATCCACCTGCGGCACATCAACCCCTTCCCGTCCGACCTGGGCGAGGTCCTCGCCCGGTACGACCGGGTGATCTGCCCGGAGATGAACCTCGGACAGCTCTCCCTGCTGCTGCGCGCGAAGTACCTCGTCGACGTGCAGAGCCACACCCAGGTGAGCGGGATGCCGTTCCGCTCGGCAGGGCTGGCCGCGGTCATCCAGGACGCGATCGACAGCACCACCGCATCCCTGAACGGAGCACAGCAGTGACCGTCGAACTCGGCATGCCCGACGCGCCGACCCCGATCGATGCCGCGATCGCCCGATCGCTGGAGCAGCACGGCCCGAAGGTGACCGAGCTCAAGGGCAAGGACTTCAAGACCGACCAGGAGGTGCGCTGGTGCCCGGGCTGCGGTGACTACGTCATCCTCAACGCGGTCCAGAGCTTCCTGCCCAGCCTCGGCATCGCCCGCGAGGACATGGTCATCGTGTCCGGGATCGGCTGCTCGTCGCGCTTCCCGTACTACATGAACACCTACGGGATGCACTCGATCCACGGTCGCGCCCCGGCGATCGCGACCGGTCTGGCCGCCTCCCGCCCCGACCTGTCGGTGTGGGTCGTGACCGGTGACGGCGATGCGCTCTCCATCGGTGGCAACCACCTGATCCACGCGCTGCGCCGCAACGTGAACATGACGATCCTGCTGTTCAACAACCGGATCTACGGGCTCACCAAGGGCCAGTACTCGCCCACCTCCGAGGTCGGCAAGGTCACCAAGTCCACCCCGATGGGCTCGCTGGACCACCCGTTCAACCCGGTCTCGCTGGCCCTGGGCGCCGACGCCACCTTCGTCGGCCGTGCCATGGACTCCGACCGCAAGGGCCTCACCGAGGTGCTGCGGCAGGCGGCCGAGCACAAGGGCACGTCGCTGGTCGAGATCTACCAGAACTGCAACATCTTCAACGACGGCGCGTTCGAGCTGCTCAAGGACCCGGCGACCGGCCCGATGTGGACGATCCCGCTCGAGCACGGCAAGCCGCTCGTGTTCGGTCCGGACGGCGCCTCCTGCGTGGTCCGCGAGGACTTCGGCGGCCTGCGGATCGCCGAGACGAACCAGGTGGACCCCTCGGAGATCGTCGTCCACGACGCGACCCGCGAGGACCCGTCCTACGCGTTCGCGCTGTCCCGGCTCTCGTCGCAGGACCTGCGGTACTCGCCCATGGGCGTCTTCCGGAAGGTCCAGAAGCCGAGCTACGACGCGATGATGACCGAGCAGCTCGACGAGGCCCGCCTCTCGGGCCCCGGCGACCTGACCGCGCTGCTCGACGGCGGCGACACCTGGGAAGTCAAGGCCTAGGAGAGGGCCCCGTCTCCCTCCGGGGAGGCGGGGTCGCTGTCGTTCCGGGTACCGCGCAGCACCTCGGTCAGGACGACGAGCGCCCGGCGGAGCTCCTCCCGGCCGGGTGCGGCGAAGCCCAGGACCAGCCCCGCTCGGTCGGCGGCACCGGCGCCGAGATGCCGGCCCAGCCCGTCCAGGGCCACTCCTTCCGCGGCCGCGGCGGCGACCACCGCCGCCTCCTCCTCCGGTCCGGTCAGGGGAACGAGCAGGTGCGCCCCGGCGGGGTCGCCCTCGGCGACCAGCCCGGCTGCCGCCACCGCGACGCGCACCTCCTGGCGCCGGCCGGCCAGCTCCCGCCGGAGCCGGCGCAGGTGCCGGGCGAGGTCGCCCGACGCGGCCAGAGCTGCCAGCACCCGCTGCCCGGCGCGTGGCGGGCGCATGCCGGTGCGGGTGCGGCGCTCGAGCAGGAGATCGCGGAGCGCGGGCGGGGCGACCAGCCAGCCCACGCCGAGAGTGGGACTGAGGATCTTGCTGGTCGTGCCGAGGTGGACGACCACGTCGGGGCCGAGCGCTCCGAGCAGCGGCAGCGGGGCGACGTCGTAGCGCAGCTCGCCGTCGTAGTCGTCCTCCAGCACCCACCAGCCCTCGGCCCGGGCCCGCGTCACGAGCGCCAGCCGCCGAGCCGCCGACATCCGCCGGCCCAGCGGGTACTGGTGCGCCGGCGTGCAGTAGACGGCGGCCACGTCGGCCGGCACCGCGTCGAGCACCAGCCCGTCGTCGTCCACCGGGACGGGCACGACGACGCACCCGGCGTCGCGCAGCGCACCCACCACCCGCTGGTAGCCGGGGTTCTCGACCGCCACCCTGCTGCCCGGCGGCAGCACGCGGACGATCTCGGTCACCGCCGCGGACGTGCCGCTGGTCGCCAGCACGTCGGCCGGCGCCGCTACCAGCCCTCGGTGCCTCAGCAGGTGCCCGGCCACCGCCGCCCGGAAGCCGGGGTCGCCGGCCGGCTCCGGCAGCCGGTCCGGCGGCTCGTCGCCGGCGGCTCGCCAGGCCCGCCGCCAGGCCGCACGGTCGAGCACCTCGAGGCACGGCGAGCCCGCCCGGAGGTCGACCAGGGCCGACGCCGGTGCCACCCGGTCCACGGCCGGCGTGACCCCGACCGGACCGGGGGAAACGGCGCTCAGCACGAACGTGCCCGCCCCGCGGCGGCCGCCCACCCAGCCCTCGGCCAGCAGCTGGTCGTAGGCGGCGGAGGTGACGGTGCGGCTGACGCGCAGGGCGACGGCCAGCTCCCGGGTCGACGGGAGCCGGTCACCGGGGCGGAGGGTGCCGTCGGCCGTCGCGGCCCGCAGCGCGTCGGCGAGCTGGACCGACAGCGGCGTCCGCGATGCGCGGTCGAGCAGGAGGGGCGGGACGTCGACCACGGCTCTCCTTCCGATTGGCCTGCCGGAAAGGTAGCGGATTGGCCGTTCCGGGAGGCCAGTCCGGCGATCATGATCCATTCCGTGGACACGAACGCCCCGCTCTCCCCCACCGCCCGCAGCACCGTGCGCCGCGGCGCGAACCGCGCACGCACCGACCGCGCCGAGCTCTACGAGGTCCTGGACGCCGGCCTCGTCGGGCACCTCGGCGTCGTGCTGGACGGTGCCCCGGTCGTGCTGCCCACCGGCTATGGCCGCCGCGGGGACACCCTCTACCTGCACGGCTCGACCGGTGCCGCCACGCTGCGCGGCGCCGCCGGGATCCCGGTCTGCTTCACCGTCACCCACCTGGACGGGATCGTCTACGCGCGCTCGGCCTTCCACCACTCGGTCAACTACCGGTGTGCGGTCGTGCACGGCACGGCCCGCCCGGTCACCGACGAGGACGAGCGCCTGGCCGGGCTGGAGGCGCTCACCGAGCAGCTGGCCCCCGGATCGTGGGCCGCGACCCGGCTGCCCGACCGCAAGGAGCTGGCCGCCACCGCCGTCCTCGCGCTGGACCTGGGCGAGGCGAGCGTGAAGATCCGGACCGGCCCGCCCGGCGACGACGAGCGCGACCTCGGGCTGCCGGTCTGGGCCGGGGTGCTCCCGCTGCGCACGGTCGCCGGGGAGCCGGAGCCGTGCCCTCTGCTGCCGGACGGCGCGGAGGTCCCGCCGCGGGTGCGCGAGCGGGCGGTCAGCCTCGGGGCGTGACGCGCAGCAGCTGGTCCTCGCCGCCGCCGTTGTCGGTGGTCACGTAGAGCGCACCGTCGGTGCCCTGCTCCACGGTGCGGATCCGTCCGTAGGTGCCGTCGAGCTCCGGCAGCCGGAACTGCTCGACGAGGGAGCCGGACTCGTCCAGGCGGAGGGCCAGCACGTGCCGGCCGCGCAGCGCGCCCAGCAGCAGCAGCCCGTCGTAGGCACCCCACTGCTCGCCGTCGAGGAAGGTGCCGTCGCTCGGCGCGATCGGCGGAGCCCCGGAGTCCCAGACCGCCGACACCGCGCCCTCGATCTCCGGGTCGGTCATCGGGACGCTCTCGTCGTAGGACCCGTCCCCGTCGGGATCCCAGCCGTAGTTGCCCCCCGGCTGCAGCAGGTTGACCTCGTCGTTGCGGTCGGGGCCGTGCTCGACCGAGTACATCTCCTCGGTTCCGGGGCGGACCGCCAGACCCTGCACGTTGCGGTGCCCATAGGTCTGGATCAGGTCCGCCGCACCGTCGTCGGGGGCGGCGAACGGGTTGTCCGGGAGCGCGTCGCCGGTGGCCGGGTCGGCGCGCAGCACCTTGCCGGCCAGCGACCCGAGGTCCTGCGGATGACTGCCGACCGCGTTGTCCCCCGTGCCGACGAATAACGCACCGTCGGGCGCGAACTCCAGTCGGCAGCCGCCGTGCCGACCCGAGCGCTCGTTCACCGGGATGCCGCCGATCAGCGGGTCCTCGACCCGGGATGCCGAGGTCCAGTCGTCGGAGACGGTCCAGGAGATCACCTCGATCGATGCCTCGTCCCCGTCCACCACGCCCTGGCACGTGTACATCCGCCGGTTCTCGGCGAAGGCAGGATCCAGCGCCAGGCCCATCAGGCCGGTCTCGCCCGTCGCGAACAGGTCGCCGAAGTCGGCTTCGACCGCCTGGACGGCGCCGTCGGGGAGCACCGCGGTGAAGCCGCCCGACCGTTCGTCGAGCAGCAACGTGCCGTCCTCGGCCTGCGCGACGTCCCAGGGGTGGTCGAGACCATCGACCACCACCTCGATCTCCAACGTGGGAGAACCAGCGGGTGCCGAGGTGGTGGAGGGCGTCGCGACGGATCCGGAGTCCTCCGCCCCGCTGGAGCAGGCGCCCAGCAGCAGCACGGCCGCCATGCAGGGTCCCGCCACGAGCCTGCGAGTGGTGGGGGCCATGGGGGTCCTTTCTCAGCTGGTACGCGTGACCACGTACTCGCAGAGCGCGGACAGCGCCTCGCGCACGTCGCCCTCCGGTACGGCGTCCAACCGGGCGCGGGCCCGGTCGGCGTACTCGCGCAGGACGTCGTTCGCCCGGGCCAGTGACCGGGAGGAGCGCAGCAGCGCCAGCGCCTCCGCGTGCTCGGCGTCCCCGGTGACCGGCGCCGCCACGAGCTCGCGCAGCCGGGCCTCGTCCGGATCATCACCGGCCAGCGCGAACAGCACCGGCAGGGTCGCGATGCCCTCCCGGAGGTCGGTGCCGGGCAGCTTTCCGGAGGCGCCGTCGGTGACGATGTCGAGCAGGTCGTCCGACAGCTGGAAGGCCACGCCGACCTCCTCGCCGAAGGCGGTCAGCGCCTCGACGAGAGCGGGGTCGACGCCGGCGAACGTGGCGCCGAAGCGCGCCGACGTCGCCACCAGCGAGCCGGTCTTGTCCGCCAGCACCTGCAGGTAGTGGGCGACCGGGTCGTCGCCGGCCTGGGCGCCGACGGTCTCCTGGATCTGGCCGGTCACCAGCCGCTCGAAGGTGCGGGCCTGGACCCGGACGGCGTCGGGGCCGAGATCGGCCAGGATGTCCGACGCGCGGGCGAAGAGCAGATCCCCGGTGAGGATCGCGACGCTGTTGCTCCACCGGCTGTTCGCGCTGGGGGCGCCGCGGCGGACGGCGGCCTCGTCCATCACGTCGTCGTGGTACAGCGTGGCCAGGTGGGTCAGCTCGCAGACGACGGCACCCTCGGTCACCTGCGGGGCGTCCGCGTTCCCGAGCTGGGCGGCCAGCAGCGCCAGCATCGGGCGGAACCGCTTGCCCCCGGCGGACATCAGGTGGCCGGCGGCCTCCCGCACGAACGGGTGCTCGCTGCCGACGGCGACGGCGAGCCGCTCCTCCACCCGGGCCAGCCCGTCGGCGAGCGCCGTGCCGAGCGCACCCTCGGGAAGCCAGGGGCCGATGGTCGACGCCGGCGCGGAGATCCGGTGCCAGACCTCGGTGGAAGTGCCGTCTGTCGCGGCACGGGCTCCGGTCATCAACCGACGAATCTAGCCGCCTGCTCGGCGAGGTCGAGCACCGCCCCGGGCAGGATGCCCAGCGCCAGCGTCGCGGTCGCCGTCACCGCCAGCACGATCGTGGTGGGGATCCCGGGCACGCCGACCGTGGCTCCGTCCGGAACCGGCTCGGAGAAGTACATGAGCACGATGACCCGCAGGTAGAAGAAGGCGGCCACCGCGCTGGCCAGCAGCGCGACCACGGTCAGCGGCCACGCCCCCTGCTCGATGGCCGCCCGGAACACCGCGAACTTCCCGGTGAAGCCGGCGGTGAGCGGGATGCCCGCCAGCGCGAGCAGGAACAAGGCCATCACGGCGGCCGTGAGCGGCGAGCGGGCGCCGAGGCCCGCCCACTGCGAGAGGTGGGTCGCCTCGCCGTCGCCGTCCCGGACGAGGGTGAGGACGGCGAACGCACCGAGCGTGGTCAGCCCGTAGGTGAGCAGGTAGAACATCGTGGCCGCCAGGCCCGAACCCTCGCCGCCTGAGCCGAGGCCCAGCACGCCGGTGAGCAGGAAGCCGGCGTGCGCGACCGAGGAGTAGGCGAGCATGCGCTTGAGGTCGGTCTGGGTGAGCCCCAGGACGGCGCCGATCACCATCGAGACGATGGCGACGGCGTAGATCAGCGGCCGCCAGGTCCACTCCGCGGTGCCGAAGGCGACGTAGAGCAGCCGCAGGATGGCGCCGAACGCGGCGACCTTGGTGCAGGCGGCCATGAACGCGGTGACCGGCGTCGGGGCGCCCTGGTAGACGTCCGGGGTCCAGGTGTGGAACGGCGCGACGCTGGCCTTGAACAGCAGCCCGACGATGAGCAGCCCCAGGCCGAGGAGCAGCAGGGTTCCGGAGCCGTCGACCGACGCGGCCTCGCGGATCTCGCTGAGCCGGACGCTGCCCGTGGCGCCGTAGACCAGAGCCAGGCCGTAGAGGAAGAACGCCGAGGCGAAGGCACCCAGCAGGAAGTACTTGACCGCGGCTTCCTGGGAGAGCAGCCGCCGCCGGCGGGCCATGCCGCTGATCAGGTACAGCGGAAGGCTGAGCACCTCGAGGGCCACGAACATGATGAGCAGGTCGTTCGCCGCGACGAACAGCATCATGCCGCCGATGGCGAAGGTGGCCAGCGGGTAGACCTCGGTCTGCACCCGCGGGGTGGTCAGGAGCTCGCGGTCGCGCGGGCTGCCCGCGGGCACCGCCGCGCTGACCACGAACGCCGACCGCGCCGGGTCCAGCGACCGCTCGGCGAACAACAGGATGGACAGCGCGCCCAGGCCGGCGATGGTGGCCTGGAGGAACAGCGCGGGGCCGTCGACGGCGAGCGCGCCCCCCGCGGTCACGGTCCGCTCGAAGTCCACGGTCAGGAGCAGCGTGGCCGCCAGCGCGCCCACCGTGCCGACGAGGGCGATGGTGACCTGCACCGGGTGGCGGACGTCGCGCGGGGCGAACGCCTCGACCAGCACCCCGAGGCAGGCGGCCCCGAGGACCAGCAGCAGCGGGGCGAGGGCAGCGAAGGAGAGGTCGGGTACCTCGATCATCGGTCCGTTCCTCCGGAGTCGGCGCCGACGTCGCTGATGGTGGCGCTCACGGCGGGCTCGATCAGGTCCAGCAGCGGCTGCGGGTACACGCCCAGCCCGATGATCAGTGCGATCAGCGGAGCGACGACGGCGAGCTCGCGGCGGTCGAGGTCGCGGACCCGCAGGGCGGCCCGCGCGGGGGCGGGGGCCGCAGCGAGCGCGGTGGCTCCCCCGCCGCGGGTGGGCGGCGATACCGCGGGTTCGTCCTCGCCCTCGACGAGGAGCACGCCGCGGGGCGGGCCGTGCATGGTGCGCTGGTACATCAACAGGATGTAGAGGGCGGCCAGGATGATGCCCGCGGTCGCGACGATCGTGAAGACCGGGCGCGCGTCGAACGAGCCGATCAGCACCAGGAACTCGCTGACGAAGCTGTTGGTGCCCGGCAGGGCGAGCGATGCGAGGCCCGCGACGAGGAAGGCTCCCGCGAGCTTCGGCGCGTGCTTCGCGACGCCGCCGTAGTCGCCGATCTCCCGGGAGCCGCCGCGCGCGATGAGCATGCCCACGACGACGAAGAGCAGACCGGTCGCGATGCCGTGGTTCACCATGTAGAGCACCGCGCCGGTGCCGGCCTCGGTGGTGAACGCGAAGATGCCCAGGGCGATGAACCCGAAGTGCGAGATCGACGTGTACGACACCAGCCGCTTCATGTCGCTCTGCCCCATCGCCAGCAGCGCGGCGTAGATGATCCCGACCACCGCGAGCACGAGGACCAGCGGCGCGAAGAACCGAGAGGCATCGGGGAACAGCGGCAGGCAGTAGCGCAGGAAGCCGAACGTGCCGACCTTGTCCAGGACGCCGACCAGCAGGACCGCCCCACCGATCGGGGCCTCGGCGCCGGAGTCGGGGAGCCAGGTGTGGAACGGCACCAGCGGGGCCTTGATGGCGAAGGCGATGAAGAAGCCGAGGAAGAGCAGCTTCTGCACGTCGGGGTCGATGTCGAGCTGGCGCAGCGCGTCGAAGGCGAAGGTGCCCTCGCCCAGCTGGCTGGTGCTCACCACGTAGAGCCCGATGACGGCGGCGAGCATGATCAGGCCGCCGACCAGGCTGTACAGGAAGAACTTGACCGCGGCGTACTGCCGGCGCGGCCCGCCGAAGCTGCCGATCAGGAAGTACATCGGGACGAGCATCGCCTCGAAGAAGACGTAGAACAGCAGCACATCGGTGGCGGCGAAGACGCCGACCATCATCGCCTCGAGCAGCAGCAGCCAGGCGAAGAAGACCCGCGGCGGCCGGGGGCCGGCGTCGGCCTCGTGCCAGGAGGCGCCCACGACCAGCGGCACCAGCACGCCGATCAGCAGCAGCATGACCAGCGCGATGCCGTCGACGCCCAGGGCGAACTCCGCGCCGAAGTCGGGGATCCAGGAGATCGACGACGTCAGCTGGAACCGGTCGCCGTCGACGTCGAACGCGACCGTGGCCAGGACCGCCAGCAGCAGGACGACGAGGCTGACCCCGAGCGTCACCTGCTTGGCGAGCAGGGACCGCTCGCGCGGGAGCGCGGCGACGACGGCGGCGCCGACGGCGGGCACTCCGATCATCGCCACCAGGTACAGGGACGCGCTCACGCTCGGGCCACCACCGTCTCGGGGTTCGGGAGGAACAGGGAGGCGCTCATCCGGCCGTCACCGCCAGCAGCGCTCCGGCGATCATTACGGCGCCGCCGAGCATGCCGAGGGCGTAGCTGCGCACGAAGCCGTTCTGCGCGCGGCCCAGACGCGACGACGAGCCGCCGAGTCCGGCGGCCAGGCCGTTGACCGCGCCGTCGACGCCGCGGTTGTCGAACCAGACCAGCGCGCGGGTGAGCCACTGCCCAGGGCGCATGAACAGCGACTCGTTGATGGTGTCGGCGTAGAGCGCGTTGCGGGCGGCCCGGGTCACCGGCGAGACCCGCACCGGCGCGGTGACCGGGACCTCGCGGCGTCCGACGAACAGCCAGGCGGCGAGCACGCCCAGCGCCATCACCGCGGTCACGACCACGCCGACCACCGCCGGGGCGACGACGTGCGCCGCCTCCTCCGGCTCGCCGAACACCGGCTCCAGCCAGCCCGACAGCGGGAACACCGACACCAGGAGCGCACCGGAGAAGACCGAGCCGACGGCCAGCACAACCATCGGGGCCGTCATCGTCGTCGGCGACTCGTGCGGGTGGACGCCGTCCTCCCACCGCGGGGTGCCGAAGAAGGTCATCAGCATCAGCCGGGTCATGTAGAACGCCGTCAGCCCCGCACCCAGCACGGCGACCCCGCCGAGGATCCAGCCCCAACCGTCACCGCGGTCCAGCGCGGCCTCGATGATCGCGTCCTTGGTGAAGTACCCGGACAGGAACGGGAAGCCGATCAGCGCGAGGTAGCCCAGCCCGAAGGTCACGAAGGTGACCGGCAGCTTCTTGGCCAGCCCGCCGAACCGGCGCATGTCCACTGAGTCGTTCATGGCATGCATGACCGAGCCGGCGCCGAGGAAGAGCCCGGCCTTGAAGAATCCGTGCGCGAGCAGGTGGGCCAGGCCCGCGACGTAGCCGGCGGGCCCGAGGCCGACGGCCAGGAACATGTAGCCGATCTGGCTGACCGTGGAGTAGGCCAGCACCTTCTTGATGTCGTCGTAGGCGCAGCCGGCGATGGCCCCGATGAGCAGGGTGACCGCGCCGACGGCCAGGACGACGGCGCGTGCGGTCGGCGTCTCGTCGTAGACCGGCGCCGAGCGGGCGATGAGGTAGACGCCGGCGGTCACCATCGTCGCGGCGTGGATGAGGGCGGAGACCGGCGTCGGCCCCTCCATCGCGTCGGGCAGCCACGCCTGCAGCGGGAACTGTCCGGACTTGCCGCAGGCACCGAGCAGCAGCAGGAGGCCCATCGCGGTGACCGTGCCGCCGGCGAGGGTGGCGACCCCGCCGTGCACGCCGGCGTAGGAGGTCGTCCCGAGCTGGGCGAACATGATGAAGATGGCGATGGCCAGGCCGACGTCGCCGACCCGGTTCATGATGAACGCCTTCTTCGCCGCGGTGGCCGCGGCCGGGCGGGTGTACCAGAAGGCGATCAGCAGGTAGGACGCCAGACCCACGCCCTCCCAGCCGACGTAGAGCGCGACGTAGCTGTTGCCGAGGACCAGCAGCAGCATCGCGGCGACGAAGAGGTTCAGGTAGGCGAAGAACCGGCGGCGCGCGGGGTCGTGCGCCATGTAGCCGATCGAGTAGACGTGGATCAGCGAGCCGACGCCGGTGATCAGCAGCGCGAAGACCGCCGACAGCGGGTCGTAGAGCAGCCCGGCGGTCACGTCGAGGTCGCCCGCGGAGATGAACGTGAACAGCTCGACGTCGGCCGCGCGTACCTCCAGCCCGGCGAGCTGCACCGTGCAGGCGACGGCGAGGACGAAGGCGGTGACGACCGTCGCCGTCCCCAGCAGGTGACCCCAGCGGTCGGTGCGGCGCCCGCCCAGCAGCAGGACGGCGGCGCCGGCGAGCGGCAGCGCGATCAGCAGCCAGGAGGCGGCGAGCAACCCTTCGGCAGGCACGGTGCCCATGTCCGCGAAACCCCGTCCCCGTCAGTACTTCAGCAGGTTGGCGTCGTCGACCGAGGCGGACCGACGGGTCCGGTAGATCGACATGATGATGGCCAGGCCGATGACCACCTCGGCCGCGGCGACGACCATGACGAAGAACGCCATGATCTGGCCGTCGATGGTGCCGGTGGACCGCGCGAAGGTGACCAGCGTCAGGTTCACCGAGTTGAGCATCAGCTCGATGCACATGAAGACGACGATGGCGTTGCGCCGGACCAGGACCCCGACGGCGCCGATCGTGAAGAGGATCGCGGCCAGCACCAGGTAGTAGCTGATGGTCACCGCTGCTCCCCGCTCTCCGTCGGGTCCAGCGTTCCCAGCGCGGCGTCCGGGCTGCCCAGCTGCTCGCGGCCGGTGGGACGGGGCATCTGCTGGACCTCCTGGGGTTCGACGCCGGTGGCCACCGTCTCCGCGAGCGTCCGGCCGTCGGGCAGCAGCGCGGGCGCGGCGACCGAGTTGGCCCGGGCGTAGACACCGGGGCCGGGGTAGGTCTGCGGCCGGTCGCCGGTGAGGAACCGCGCCCGGGAGAGGTCCTTCTGGCTCTGCCGGCTGCCCGGCTCGCGCTCGATGTGCGCGAGCACCATGGCGCCGACGGCCGCGGTGATGAGCAGCGCGCTGGTGACCTCGAAGGCGAGCAGGTAGTCGGTGAAGAGCACCTCGGCGATCGCCGGGATGTTGCCCTCGGCCTGGGCATCGCCGAGGCCGGCGACCGGCAGGTCCTCCGTGGCGCGGGCGATGCCGGCCCCGACCAGACCGGCGAAGCCGATGCCCAGCAGCGCCGCCGCGATCCGCTGGCCGCGCAGTGTCTCCACGACCGAGTCCGAGGAGTCGCGCCCGACCAGCATGAGCACGAAGAGGAAGAGGATCATGATCGCGCCGGTGTAGACGATGATCTGCACCGCGCCCAGGAACGGCGCGGACTGGACGACGTAGAAGACGCCCAGCGCCAGCATCGTGTTGACCAGCCAGAGCGCGGAGTGCACGGCGTTGCGGCTGAGCACCATGCCCAGCGCACCGGCCAGCGCGACCGGGCCGAGGATCCAGAAGACGACGGCCTCGCCGGTGCCGATGACGACGTCGGGATTCACGACCGGGCCTCCGGCGCCCGCAGGTAGTAGTCCTTCTCGTCCTCGCCCAGGCGCATGGCGTGCGGGGGCGCCTCCATGCCGGGCAGCAGCGGGGCCATGAGCTGTTCCTTGGTGTAGATCAGGCTGCGGCGGTCGTCGTCGGCCAGCTCGAAGTCGTTGCTCATGGTCAGCGAGCGGGTCGGGCAGGCCTCGATGCACAGCCCGCAGAAGATGCAGCGCAGATAGTTGATCTGGTAGACCGCGCCGTACCGCTCACCCGGGGAGAAGCGGGCGTCCTCGGTGTTGTCGCCGCCCTCGACGTAGATCGCGTCCGCCGGGCAGGCCCAGGCGCACAGCTCGCAGCCGACGCACTTCTCCAGCCCGTCGGGATGCCGGTTCAGCACGTGCCGCCCGTGGTAGCGCGGCTTGGTCACCTTGGGCTCGAACGGGTACTGCTCGGTGGTCACCGTGCGGAAGATCTGCGCGAAGGTGACGCCGAAGCCCTGGGCCGGCGCGGGGGTCACCGCATCGCGCAGCGCGGGCTTCGCCTCCTTCGCGGGTGCGCGCTCGATCTCAGACATCGCCGTCCTCCTCGATCGTGGCGGTACCGCGGCGGCCGGTGCCGACCACGCCTGTGCCGGGTTCGGTCGTCCCGGCTCCGGAGCCCTCCCGGCGGAGCCGGGGCGAGGGCGGCACCTTCAGGTCCATCGGTGGCACCGGGAAACCGCCCTCGGCGCGGCTGGGACCACCGGTCGGCCGGCGGCGCGCCCCGGCCGGCGGGAGCACCTCCGGCTCGGGGTCGTTGGCGTGCACCGCGCCGGCCGAGGCCTGCTCGGCCATCACCCGGGTGTCGCTGTTCGCCGACCGGCTGGCCAGCAGCAACCCGACCAGCACCAGGACCGCCACCGGGACGCCCACGAAGAGCGCCACCTGACCGGTGGAGAGGTCGGCCTCGCGGGAGACGGTGCGCATGGTGGCGACGACGAGGATCCAGACCAGCGCCGTCGGCACCAGCACCTTCCACCCGAAGCGCATGAACTGGTCGTAGCGCAGCCGGGGCAGCGTGCCGCGCAGCCAGATGAAGACGAACAGCGCGGCGACGACCTTGAGGAAGAACCAGAGCAGCGGCCACCAGCCGGTGTTCGCGCCGTCCCAGATCGAGATCGGCCAGGGCGCTCGCCAGCCACCGAGGAAGAGCGTCGCGGCCAGCGCGGAGACGGTGACCATGTTGATGTACTCGGCCAGGAAGAACAGCGCGAACTTCAGCGACGAGTACTCGGTGTGGAAGCCGCCGACCAGCTCGCTCTCCGCCTCGGGCAGGTCGAACGGGGCCCGGTTGGTCTCCCCGACGACGGCGATGACGTAGATGACGAAGGAGACCGGCAGCAGCACGGCGAACCAGCTGGGGCCGGTGAACTCGAAGCCGAAGAAGTCCAGCCGGTTGCCGTCGGCCTGCGCGGCGACGATCTCCGAGGTGGACATCGATCCGGCGTAGAGGAAGACCGCGACGATCGACAGGCCCATGGCGATCTCGTAGCTGACCATCTGGGCGGCGCTGCGCAGGCTGCCCAGCAGCGGATAGGTCGAGCCGGACGCCCAGCCGGCCAGCACGATCCCGTAGACGCCCATGGCGGAGCAGGCGAGGACGACCAGCACGCCGATGGGGGCGTCGGTGAGCTGGAGCGGGGTGCGCTCGCCGAAGATGCTGACCGTCGGGCCCAGCGGGATGACCGAGAAGGCCAGGAACGCCGGGATCGCGGCGATGATCGGCGCCAGGAAGTAGACCGGCTTGTCCGCCAGCGCCGGCATGATGTCTTCCTTGAACGCCAGCTTCAGGCCGTCGGCGAGGCTCTGCAGGTAGCCGCGGGGGCCGACCCGGTTGGGGCCGATCCGCTGCTGCATGCGGGCGACGACCTTGCGCTCGAAGACGATCGCGAACAGCGTCATCAGTACCAGGACGCCGAAGATGCCGACGACCTTGATCAGCACGATCCACCAGACGTCGTTCCCGAAGTCCTCCAGCGTCGGCTGGTCCGGCGCGGCCCACAGGTTCATCGCGCGCCTCCCGCGAGGTCGGCGGAGACGGGGTCGGCGGAGACGGGGGCGGTGGTGCGGGCCAGCCGCACGATGCCGCCGGGCCCGGTGCCCAGATCGGTCCGGAGCTCGCTGCCGGGCGACCGCATCGGCAGCCACACCACCTGTTCGGGCATGGCCGTGATCAGCACCGGCAGGCTGATCGATCCGGTGGCGCCGCTGACGGTGATCCGGTCGCCGTCGACCAGTCCGAGGCGCTCCGCGGTCTGCGCCCCGACGCGGGCGAGGGGGCGGCGGGCGGTCCCGGCGAGCTCTGGCTCGTCGCGCTGCAGGGTGCCGACGTCCAGCAGCTGCCGCCAGGAGGCGAGCAGCGCCTCGTCGTCACGCAGGACGGGTGCCGCGGGCGCCGGGACGTCGGGGCGGTCGTCCGCCGTCCCGGACCTCCTGCTGCCCAGCGCGGCCAGCGCCGCGCGCGCCGCCGCGGGGGTCGGGAGCCGGAGGTCCACGTCACCACCGGTCAGCTCGGCCATGGCGTCACAGAGACCGTGCAGCACCCGCCCGTCGCTCAGCCGCCCGGTGTCGTGCAGCGTGGCGTCGAACGGCCGCAGCCGGCCCTCCCAGTCCAGGTAGGCGCCGGCCTTCTCCGACGCCGCCGCCACGGGCAGGACGACGTCCGCGCGCTCGGTCACCTCGCTGGGGAACATCTCCAGGCTGACGACGAAGGCGGCCGCGTCCAGTGCCGCGATCGCCAGCGCCGGGTCGGGCAGATCGGCGGGGTCGACGCCACCGACGAGGAGCCCGGGGAGCCGGCCGCTGCGGGCGGCGGTGAGGATGCCGGTGAGGTCGCGGCCGGGAGCATCCGGCACCGATGCGGGGTCGACGCCCCAGACGCCGGCGACCTCGGCGCGGGCCGTCGCGTCGGTGACCAGGCGGCCGCCGGGCAGCAGGTTCGGCAGGGCGCCGGCCTCGACCGCGCCCCGCTCGCCCGCGCGCCGCGGCACCCAGGCGACTCGCGCACCGGTGGCGCGGGCCAGTTCGAGGAGCGCGGTGAACGCACCGGGCACCTCGGCCAGCCGCTCGCCGGCCAGCAGCACGGCTCCGGGCTGCCGGAGCGCCTCGACCGCGGGACCGCCCCAGCTGCCGTCGGCGAGCGCCCGCAGCGAGCGGGCCTCCGCGCCGGGCAGCGTGGCGAGCACGGTGGCCTTCAGCTTCTCCGCCGCCCGGGTCGCGAACGGGGCGAGGTCGAAGACCGACAGCGACCCGGTGCGCACCGCCCGGCGCAGCCGCAGGAAGAGGATCGGCGACTCCTCCTCCGGCTCCAGGCCGGCGAGCAGCACCGCGGGGGCGGTGTTCAGGTCGTCGTAGGTGACCGCGCCGGTGGCGGGGCCGGTCCCGGCCACGGTCGCGGCGAGGAACGCCAGCTCCTCGGCGGAGTGCGCTCGCGCCCGGGCGTCGACGTCGTTGGTGCCCAGGGCGACGCGGGCGAAGGTGGCCCAGGCGTAGGCGTCCTCCATCGTCAGCCGGCCACCGGGGAGCACCCCGACGCCGCCGTCGTCCCGTGCCTGGCGGAGCCCGGCGGCCGCCGCCGCCCACGCCTCGGGCCAGGAGGCCGGGTGCAGCTCGCCGTCGGCGCCCCGCACCAGCGGGCCGGTGATCCGCTCGTTGGAGGTGGCGTAGCGGAAGGCGTAGCGGCCCTTGTCGCAGGTCCACTCCTCGTTGACCGCCGGGTCCTCGCCGGCCAGCCGCCGGGTGACCTTGCCGCGGCGGTAGTCGGTGCGCATCGAGCAGCCCGACGCGCAGTGCTCGCAGACGCTGGGCTCGCTGCGCAGGTCGAACGGCCGGGCGCGGAACCGGTACTGGGCGCTGGTGAGCGCGCCGACCGGGCAGATCTGGGTGGTGTTGCCGGAGAAGTAGGACTCGAAGGGCTCGTCCTCGTAGATCGCCACCTGCTGCAGCGCGCCGCGCTCGAACAACTCGATGAACGGGTCGCCGGCCACCTGCTCGGAGAAGCGGGTGCACCGGGCGCAGAGCACGCAGCGCTCGCGGTCCAGCAGGATCTCGGTGCTGATCGGCAGCGGCTTGGGATAGGTGCGCTTCTCGTCGGTGAACCGGCTCTCGGTGCGCCCGTTGCTCATCGCCTGGTTCTGCAGGGGGCACTCGCCGCCCTTGTCGCACACCGGGCAGTCGAGCGGGTGGTTGATCAGCAGCAGCTCCATCGTGCCCTGCTGCGCCTTGTCCGCGACCGGGCTGGAGAGCTGCGTGCGCACCGCCATCCCGTCGGTGACCGGCATCGTGCAGGAGGCCACCGGCTTGCGCTGGCCCTCCACCTCGACCAGGCACTGCCGGCAGGCGCCGACCGGCTCGAGCAGCGGGTGGTCGCAGAACCGCGGGATCTGGACGCCGATCTGCTCGGCCGCCCGGATGATCAGCGTCCCCTTGGGCACGGCGACGTCGAAGCCGTCGATCGTGCAGTGGACGGCGTCGGCCGGGGTGTGCGGCCCGGGGGTGCCCGGGGGCACGGCCGGCGCCGGCGTCGGGTTGGTCAGTGTCACGACGCAGCTCCCACGGGCTCGAGTCGGAGGCTGCGACCCAGGCGGGCCTGCTCCTCGGGCGGCAGCAGGGCGACGTAGTCGTCCTTGAAGTACTTCAGCGAGCTGGAGATGCAGCTGGTGGCGCCGTCACCGAGGGCGCAGAACGACCGGCCGAGGATGTTGTCGCAGGTGTCGACCAGCAGGTCGAGGTCCTGCGCGGTGCCCTGCCCGTCGACGATGCGCTGCAGCACCTGGACCAGCCAGTAGGTGCCCTCGCGGCACGGAGTGCACTTGCCGCAGCTCTCGTGCGCGTAGAACTGGGTGAACCGCAGGGTCGCCTCGACGATCGAGTCGGTCTCGTCGAACACCATCAGCGCGGTGGTGCCGAGCATCGAGCCGGCCGCCGCGACCGAGTCGAAGTCCAGCGGGACGTCGAGGTGCTCGGCGGTGAAGTACGGCGTCGACGATCCACCCGGCGTCCAGAACTTCAGCTCGTGCCCGGGCCGCACGCCGCCGGCCATCTCCAGCAGCTCGCGCATCGTCGTCCCCATGGGGGCCTCGTACTGGCCCGGGCGGACGACGCGGCCGGAGATCGAGTAGATCTTCGGGCCGGGCGACTTCTCCGGGCCCATGGCCTTGAACCACGCAGGCCCGCCGCGGACGACGAACGGCACGCTGGCCAGCGTCTCGACGTTGTTGATGACCGTGGGCGAGCCGTAGAGGCCGGCGACGGCGGGGAACGGCGGCTTGAGCCGCGGCTGACCCCGGTAGCCCTCCAGCGACTCCAGCAGCGCCGTCTCCTCGCCGCAGATGTAGGCGCCGGCGCCGGCGTGCACGACCAGCTCCAGGTCGTAGCCCGTGCCGAGGATGTCGGTGCCGAGGTAGCCGGCGGCGTAGGCCTCCTCGACCGCGGCCATCAGCCGGCGGTGGGCGTGCACGGCCTCGCCGCGCACGTAGATGGCGGCGAACTTCGAGCGGATCGCGTACGCGGAGATGATCACGCCCTCGATCAGCGAGTGCGGATCGGCCATCATCAGCGGGAGGTCCTTGCAGGTGCCGGGCTCCCCCTCGTCGGCGTTGACCACGAGGTACTTCGGCAGCGCCGCCGGGCCGGTGGGCTCCTCCCCCGGCTTGGGCTGCGGGATGAAGCTCCACTTCATGCCGGTCGGGAAGCCGGCGCCACCGCGGCCGCGCAGTCCCGAGTCCTTGACCATCGTGACCAGCTCGTCGGGGGCCATCGACAGCGCGGTGCGCAGGGCGGCGTAGCCGTCCATCGACTCGTAGGTCGACAGCCGCCACGACTGGTCGGCGCCCCAGCGGTAGGTGAGGACGGGGCTCAGCGGCATGTCAGGCCTCCCTCTGCGGACCCTGGCCGGACGTTCCCGGCTCGGAGCCCGCGGGCGTGTCGGTGCCGTCGTCGGAGTCGGCGAGCGACCGGCCGGACGGTTCGGGTGCGTCGGGGTGGGAGCCGGCCGCGCCGGCCTTCTCCGCGGGGGTGTCCGCGGCGGCGACGCGGGCGTCGGCGGCCTCCTTGCCCGGGGTCTCGCCGGTGTCCCCGGAGGGCCGGACGGTGTCCCGCGGCTCGCCGGCATCGGCCGGCTGGTCCTCCGGACCCGTCGTCATGGCGGGCGCGGACTCGCCGCGCTCCTCGGCAAGCCGCAGGCCGATGAGCGTGGGCTCGTAGTTGCCCGGGGCGTCGACGGCCGCGCGCGGGTCCTCGTACTGGTTGAAGCCGGCGAGCTGCCGGGAGACGCCGCGGAAGTCGGTCAGCGGAGCGCCGCGGGTGGGGTGCGGCTTCTCGCCGCGGCGCAGGGCCGCCACCAGTTCGCGGGCGCTCTCGACGTCCTGCTGGTCGTAGAACTCGTAGTCGACGGTGACCACCGGCGCGTAGTCGCACGCGGCCAGGCACTCGGCGTGCTCGAGGGTGATCGACCCGTCGGCCGCCGTCTCGTCGTGGTGGACGCCGAGGTCGGCGGAGAGCGCGTCCATGATCCGCTGACCGCCGAGCACGGAGCACAGCGTGTTCGTGCAGACGCTCACGATGTGCCGGCCGGTCGGACGGCGCTTGTACATCGTGTAGAACGTCGCGACCGCGCCGACCTCGGCCTTGGTGAGACCGAGCTCCTCGGCGCAGAGCGCGACGCCCTCGGGGCTGACGTAGCCCTGGTAGCTCTGCACCAGGTGCAGCATCGGCAGCAGCGCCGACCGGGGCACCGGGTAGCGGGCGATGATCTCCCGCGCCTCGAGCCGGGTCTGCTCGGTCAGCGGCGGCAGGTCGGCCGGGGCGGGCAGCACGGGGCTGTCGTCCAGCCCCGTGGTCAGCGCGCCCTCGATCGAGCCGGGAAGTGCACTCACCTGTCGACTCCTCCCATGACGGGGTCGATCGATGCGATGGCCGCGATGACGTCGGCGATCATGCCGCCCTCGCTCATCGCCGCCGTGGCCTGCAGGTTCACGAAGCTGGGGTCGCGCACGTGGACCCGCCACGGACGGGTGCTCCCGTCGCTGACCACGTGGTAGCCGAGCTCGCCGCGGGGCGACTCGATCGGCACGTAGACCTGACCGGCCGGCACCCGGAAGCCCTCGGTGACCAGCTTGAAGTGGTGGATCAGGGCCTCCATCGACTGGCCCATGATGTGCGCGACGTGCTCGTGGGAGTTACCCATGCCGTCGGGGCCGAGGGAGAGCTGCGCCGGCCAGGCGATCTTGCGGTCCTCCACCATCACCGGGCCGGGCTCGAGCCGGTCCAGCGCCTGCTCGATGATCTTCAGCGACTCGTTCACCTCGGACATCCGCACCAGGTAGCGACCCCAGGCGTCGCTGGTGTCGGCGGTCGGCACCTCGAAGTCGTAGGTCTCGTAGCCGAGGTAGGGCTCGACCTTGCGCAGGTCCCAGGGCAGCCCGGCGGCCCGGAGGATCGGGCCCGTGATGCCGAGGGCGAGGCAGCCGGTCACGTCGAGGTACCCGACGTCCTTGAGCCGGCGCTGCCAGATCGGCTGGCCGGTGAGCAGCCGGTGGAAGTCGGCCACCCGCTTCGGCATCTCCTTCAGGAACTCGCGGATGTGCTCGACGGACCCCTCGGGGAGGTCCTGGGCCAGGCCGCCGGGGCGGATGTAGGCGTGGTTCATCCGCAGGCCGGTGATCTCCTCGAGCAGGTCGAGGACCATCTCCCGCTCGCGGAAGCCGTTGGTCATGCCGGTGAGGGCACCCATCTCCATGCCGAAGGTGGCCAGGGCGACCAGGTGCGAGGCGATCCGGTTGAGCTCCATGACCAGCACGCGGATCGTGGCGGCGCGCTGCGGGATCTCGATGCCGAGCAGCTTCTCGACCGCCATGCAGTAGCCGGCCTCGTTGAACAGCGGGGCCAGGTAGTCCATGCGGGTCACGAAGGTCGTGCCCTGCACCCAGTTGCGGTACTCGGTGTTCTTCTCGATGCCGGTGTGCAGGTAGCCGATGACCACCCGGGCCTTGGTCACCGTCTCGCCCTCGAGGTCGAGGACGAGCCGCAGGACGCCGTGGGTCGACGGGTGCTGCGGGCCCATGTTGACGACGAGCCGCTCGTTCTCGTGCGGATCGGCGCCGAGCGTGGCGTCCCAGTCCCCGCCGGTGACGGTGTAGACCCGCCCCTCGGTGGTCTCCCGGGAGCCGGCGTAGGGGTCCTGAGTGGTCGTCATCGGTACGCCCTCCTCGTGTCGGGCGGAGGGATGGTCGCGTCGTGGTACTCGACCGGGATCCCGCCGAGGGGGTAGTCCTTGCGCTGCGGGAAGCCGTCCCAGTCGTCCGGCATGAGGATCCGCGTGAGGCCCGGGTGGCCGTCGAAGACGATCCCGAACATGTCGAAGGTCTCCCGCTCGTGCCAGTCCGCCGTCGGGTAGGTCGTCGTGACCGAGGGGACGTGCGGGTCCTCGGCGGTGACGGCGACCTCGAGCCGGATGCGGCGGCGGTAGGTCATCGACGTCAGGTGGTAGACGACGTGCAGCCGCGGCCGCCCCGGGTCGACGGCGGGGCCGCCGCTGTCCAGGTAGTCGACGGCCGACAGGCTGGACAGCAGCTCGAAGCGCAGCGCCTCGTCGTCGCGCAGCGCCTGCACGAGGGCGAGCAGGTGCTCGCGGGCGACGAAGTAGGTGATCTCGCCGCGGTCGACCAGGACCCGCTGGACGGCGGCGTCGTAGGTGGCCTGCCCGACGGCCTCGATCAGCGCGTCGGTGACCTCGTCGAACCATCCGCCGTAGGGGCGCTCGGTGGAGTGCAGCGCGACCGCGCCACCGGGCTCGACGCGGACCAGCCCGCCGAACCCGGAGGTGTCACCGCTGCCGCTGACGCCGAACGCGCCCTTCCGGAAGCCGCCGCCGGACGCTGTCGCGTCGTCGTAGCCGGCCTCCTCGCGGCCGGGGACGACGTTCGATCCGCCGTCGTTGCTCATCGGCGCTCCTCCGGCAGGAGGACGGCGTTGCCGCCGCGCTGCTCGGCGGCGAACTGGCCGGTGCGGCCCTGCGCGGCCGCCTCCTCGTAGGCCCGGCGGAGGTCCTTGTTCGCGCGCACCGTCGAGGGCATCTCGACCATCAGGTCCTTGGCGGTGCCCTCCTGCCGCTGCCGCTCGAGCTGCTTCTCGCGCTTGGCGCCGAGGGGCTCGTGCTGGATCTTGTGGTGCAGCTTGAGGATCGCGTCCATCAGCATCTCCGGCCGCGGCGGGCAGCCGGGCAGGTACATGTCCACCGGGACGATGTGGTCGACGCCCTGGACGACGGCGTAGTTGTTGAACATGCCGCCGGAGCTGGCGCAGACGCCCATCGCGAGCACCCAGCGCGGCTCGGGCATCTGGTCGTAGATCTGCCGCAGGACCGGTGCCATCTTCTGGCTCACCCGGCCGGCGACGATCATGAGGTCGGCCTGGCGCGGCGAGGCCCGGAAGACCTCCATGCCGAAGCGGGCCAGGTCGTACCGGCCGGCGCCCGAGGCCATCATCTCGATCGCGCAGCAGGCCAGCCCGAACGTGGCCGGCCAGAGCGAGGACTTCCGCGTCCAGTTGACCAGCTTCTCCACGCTGGTCAACAGCACGCCGCTGGGCAGCTTCTCCTCGAGACCCATCGTCAGACTCCCGTCAGTCCCACTCGAGCCCGCCGCGGCGCCACACGTACGCGTAGGCGATGAACACGGTGGCGATGAAGACCGTCATCTCGACCAGGCCGAAGACGCCGAGCGCCTCGTTGTGCACGGCCCACGGGTAGAGGAAGACGATCTCGATGTCGAAGACGATGAACAACATCGCCGTCAGGTAGTACTTGACCGGGAAGCGCCCGCCGGTGAGCGGCTGGTCGACCGGCTCGATGCCGCACTCGTAGGGCTCGAGCTTGGCCCGGTTGTAGCGGCGCGGACCGATGTAGGGCGCCGCCGCGACCGAGAACACCGCGAACGCGGCAGCCAGGACGAAGAGCCCGACGATCGGGACGTAGGTCGAGAGCATCAGCAGCACCCTAGGGTGAGTTCGGTCACGTCCGGGTCACGATGAGGACACGGAGAGTCCCTGCCGTATCGATTCGTGACCCCGCACCCCGCCGCCATGGCTCAGGCCGCCGGGGTGAGTCGGAGGAGGACGGCCAGCGCGCGGTCCACCGCGTCGCCGTCCCGCCCGTCGGTCAGGTTGCCCATCAGCCGCAGCGCGCCGTCGACGAGCCTGGGACGGCGCAGCCCCCGGGCCATGGCGAGGTTGACGACGCCCGGCCGGGCCAGCAGCGCCAGGAAGCCCATGCCGAGGCGGTGGTGGCGGCCGACGTCGTCGCGCAGCCGCTCGGGGTACCGCTGGAGCGCCGCCTCCCGCGCATCGGCCGTCGGAGCCACCAGGGCCTCGATCGCGGCCTCGGCCGCCATCCGCCCGCTCTCCAGGGCGTAGCTGATGCCCTCGCCGTTGCACGGGTTGACGGTCCCGGCGCTGTCTCCGGCCAGCAGCAGCCCGCGGGTGCAGGCCGGGCCCCGGCTCAGCGCCATCGGCAGCCCGGCGCCGCGCAGCGGGGTGACGGCGTCGGACTCGCGGAGGCCGTCCTCGTCGGGGAAGAGGTCGAGCCAGCGGCGCAGGATCATCTTGCGGTCGGCGCCGGTGCCGCGACGGGTGTCGAGCAGCCCGTAGCCGACGTTGGCCGTGCCGTCGCCCATCCCGAAGATCCAGCCGTACCCGGGCATGGAGTCCCGACTCGGCCCCTGGACGGTCAGGTCGAAGGCGATGTCGAGGTAGTCGTCGTGGGTGCGGCGGCTGCGCACGTACCGGCGCAGTGCGACGCCGAGCGGCCGGTCGGTGCGGCGCAGCAGACCGAGGCTCTTGGCCAGCCGACCGGAGAGCCCCTCGGCCGAGATGACCAGCGGAGCGCGCCAGGTGACCGGCTCCCGGTCCTCCCCCAGCTCCGCGCGGACGCCGGTCACGCGGCCGTCGTCGTCCAGCAGCGGCTCGGTGACCGTGGTGCTGGTGACCAGCCGGGCGCCCGCGGCGACCGCGTGGTCGGCCAGCAGCGCGTCCATCTCCTTGCGGGTGCGCACCAGGCCGTGGTCGGGCCAGGAGTCCAGCCGCGGCCAGTCGACCTCGGCGACCCGGCCACCGCCGTGCACCCGCAGCCCGCGGCGGCGCACCCAGCCCGGGGCAGTGGTGTCGACGTCCATGTCGAGCAGCGCCTTGACCCCGCGCGGGGTCAGCCCGTCGCCGCAGACCTTCTCGCGGGGGAACTCGGCCTTCTCCAGCACGGCGACGTCCACGCCACTGCGCGCCAGGTGCCAGGCAGCGCTCGACCCGGCGGGCCCAGCGCCGACCACGACGACGTCGGCAGAGTGATTTCGGGCGGAGTCGTGCTCGGCTGCGTGCGCCATCGCTGCCACCCCCGGTTCCGTCGTCGAGCCCGGCGGCACCTTGTGAAAAGGTTCACAAAGTGCTCGGTCCCGAGTCTAGGCCCCGGTGTGATCTAGCTGACAACACCCCTGGCCGAGGAGTGTCGATCCGTCCGGCTCACGGCGTGCCGGATGGTCAGAGCTTGCGGCCACGGTGCAGCGCGACGATGCCGCCGGTGAGGTTGGACCAGGCGACGTCGGCCCAGCCGGCTTCCTGCAGCCGCGAGGCGAGCGCCGGCTGGTCGGGCCAGGCGCGGATCGACTCGGCGAGGTAGACGTAGGCCTCCGGGTTGCTGCTCACCGCGCGGGCGATCCGGGGCAGCGCCTTCATCAGGTACTCGGTGTAGACCGTGCGGAACGGCGACCAGGTCGGGCTGGAGAACTCGCAGACCACCAGCGTGCCACCGGGCTTGGTGACGCGGTGGAACTCCCGCAGCGCGGCGTCGGTATCGGCGACGTTCCGCAGGCCGAAGGAGATGACGACGCCGTCGACGCTCTCGTCGGCCAGCGGCAGCGCCATGGCATCACCGGCGACCTTGGGCACCGGACGGGCCGCACCTGCGCGCAGCATCCCCTGGGAGAAGTCGCAGGCGATCGCCGTCACGCCGCCGGCGGTCAGCTCGACCGTGGAGACCGCGGTACCGGCCGCGACGTCGAGCACCGTCTGGCCCGGACAGGCGCCCAGCGCCTCCCGGGTGGCCCGCCGCCAGGAGGCGTCCAGGCCGCCGGAGAGCACCGTGTTGGTGACGTCGTAGCGCTTCGCGACCCGGTCGAACATGGCCGCGACCTCGGCCGGCTTCTTGTCCAGATCGGCCCGCGAGCCGGCGGTGTGCTGGGTCTCTCGCCGGTCTACCACGGCATCGACGCTACAAGGCCTCCTACTCTGGGCTCGTGACCGTGGCCGCCCCGACCTCTCCGGCAGCGGCGTCGCGCACCGTCACCACGGTCCGGTCCGACGCCGTCGGCGACCTGCTCGACCTCCTCCCGGCCTCCGGGGGGCTCTCCTGGGTGCGCCGCGGCGAGGGCCTGGTCGGCTGGGGTGAAGCCGCCCGGCTCGAGGTCAGCGGCCCCTCCGCACTGGCGCAGGCGGCCGCCTGGTGGGACGAGTTCACCACCGGTCTCGACGTCGACGACGAGCTCGGCATCCCCGGCTCGGGCCCGGTCCTCTTCGGCAGCATCGCCTTCGACCCGACTGCCGGGACGTCGGTCTTCGTCGTTCCCGAGGTCGTGGTCGGACGGCGCGACGGCGTCGGCTGGATCACTGCCGTCGGCACCGCTCCGACGCTCCCCGCTCCCCTCCCCCTGCCCGACGCCCCGCCGCTCCGCCTCCGGTACGCCGACGGCGCGCTGGACCCGGCCAGCTGGTGCGCCGCCGTCGCCGAAGCCGTCCAGCGGATCGACGCCGGTGAGCTGGCCAAGGTCGTGCTCGCCCGCGATCTCTTCGTCTCCTCCGACGTCCCGCTCGAGCCGCGACGGATGCTGCTGCGGCTGGCCGCGCGCTTCCCCGACTGCTGGACCTTCGCCGTCGACGGGCTGCTCGGCGCCACCCCGGAGCTGCTGCTGCGCCGCACCGGCCGGCGGCTGTCCGCACGCGTGCTGGCCGGCACCGCTCCGCGCGGCGCGGGCGCCGAGGACGAGCGCCTGGCCCGCGAGCTGCTGGCCTCGCCCAAGGACCGCGCCGAGCACGCGCTCGCCGTCGACTCCCTCGTGCGCGCCCTGGAGCCGTACTGTGAGACCCTCGACTCCCCGATCGAGCCGCAGCTGCTCACGCTGGCGAACGTGCGGCACCTGGCCACCGACGTCGTGGGCCGGCAGGCCGAGCGCGGCCGCGCCGCCGGAGCGGGGCTGCTGGAGCTGGTGGGCGCCGTGCACCCGACCGCCGCCGTCTGCGGCACGCCCACTCCCGACGCCGCAGCGCTGATCGGTGAGCTGGAGGGCATGGACCGCGGCCGCTACGCAGGCCCCGTGGGCTGGCTGGACGCGACCGGCGACGGCGAGTTCGGGCTGGCGCTGCGCTGTGCGGAGCTCGTGGGCGACGACGGAGCGCGGCTGTTCGCCGGCTGCGGCATCGTCGCGGGCTCCGACCCGGCCGCGGAGCTCGCCGAGACGCAGTCGAAGTTCGCCGCGTTCCAGGCCGCTCTCGAGGGCTGACGCCCCGCGCGGATCAGCCGGCGTCGGCCAGCACGATCGGGGTGTGCACGGGCGGGGTGGCCCCGGCGGGTGCGGTGTCCCCCAGAGCGAATCCGGCGATCCCAGCCGCGAGCGCCACCGTTCCCGCCATCAGGCGGAACGAGGCCAGCACGTTCCGGGTCATCGTCGAACTCCTCTCACCGCTCCCGCCGGGGCGCGTCCCCCGTGCAAGAAGGACTCTGCACGGCGAACCGCAGGGCACCCGCTCGGTAACCGCAAGAGATCCGCAGGACGCCTCAGCCGAGCGCCCGCACCGCCGCGGCGCGCAGCTCGCCCGCCAGCGATGCCTCGGCACGCTGGTCGGTCCGGACGACGACGACCCGGGGGCCGCCCAGCGCGAGCGCGTCGGTGAGCTCCGCCGACGACGACGCCCGCGACGCCGCCCAGCCGAGCGACTCCGCCACGGCTACCAGGTCGCGGCCGTGCGGGGTGCCGAATACCCGCCGGTAGTCGGCGGCGTAGCGGTCCTGCCCCGGCTCGAGCTGGGCGAAGATCCCCCCGCCGTCGTTGTCCGGGACGACGACGGTCAGGTCGGGCCGCCGCTCCCCCTCGCCGAGCAGCATGCCGGTGAGGTCGTGCAGGAACGTCAGATCGCCCATCAGCGCGAACGCCGGGCCGCCGTGCACCAGCGCCGCCCCGACGGCGGTGGAGATCGTGCCGTCGATGCCGGCGACGCCGCGGTTGGCGAGCACGGTCACGTCGGCCCGCGGCACGGCCAGACGGTCGACGTCGCGCACCGGCGTGGAGGACCCGAGCACGAACAGGGCACCGGACGGCAGCGCGGCGACGACCTCGCGGGCCAGCCGGGCGGCGGTGAGCACGGGCGAGGCGTCGAGCGCCGCGTCGACGGCGGCTCCCACCCGCCCGGCGGCGGCGTGCCAGGACTCCGCCCACTCCGCGTCGACCTCGCCCTCGGCATGGACGAACAGCGGTGAGACCCGGGTGCTGGAGCGCACCGCGTCGGCCCAGCGGGGCGAGGCGCTGACCGTCTCGACGGTGACCGCCGGATCGGCCAGCAGCGCGTTGACCGGCCGGGAGAGCGTCGGGCGGCCGAGCACCAGCACGTGCTCCGGGCGGTGGTCGGCCAGCCAGTCGCGGGCACCGAGCAGCAGCACGCCGCCGCGGACCGCCCGCCCCCAGGCGCCGCTGCTGGGCTCCCCGACGACCGGCCAGGGGAATGCCTCGTCGAGACCGTCCACGACGACCTGCGCCGCGCCGTCGCCGGCCACGACCAGTGTCCGCGGCGGCAGCCGGTGCGCCGTGGCCGCGTAGCCGGGTGCACGTTGCGCCGCGGTCCAGGGGGCGCCGTCCGCCCGGCCGGTGAAGGGCGTGGCCAGGTCCGCACCGTCGTCGTCGGGCATCAGTGGCTCGCGCAGGGCCAGGTTCAGGTGCACCGGCCCGGGATCCCCGGAGAGCGCGCCCGAGGCGCTGGCCAGCGCCTTGGACACCAGCGAGCGCCAGTAGCGGTTCTGCGCCTCCTCGCGGCCGGCCTCCGGCACTCCGACGTCGACCGCCCAGCGCACCGCGCCGCCGTAGAGCCCGGCCTGCTCGATCGTCTGGTTCGCCCCGGTGGCCCGCAGCTCCGGCGGCCGGTCGGCGGTGAGCGCCAGCAGCGGCACTCCGCTCTCGTGCGCCTCGAGCACGGCGGCGTGCAGGTGCGCGGTCGCCGTCCCCGAGGTCGTCAGCACCGGCACCGGCCGCCCGGACGCCTTGGCCAGCCCGAGCGCCAGGAAGGACGCCGTCCGCTCGTCGATGCGCACGTGCAGCCGCAGCCGGCCGTCGCGCTCGGCGGCCGCGAGGGCCAGCGCGACGGGGGCCGAGCGGGAGCCGGGCGCCAGGACGGCGTCGGTCACGCCTCCGCGGACCAGTTCGTCGACCAGCACCCGCGCGAAGGCGGTGGAGGGGTTCACGCGGCGAGCACCTCGTCGATCCGGGCCCGCCAGCGGGCGGCGGTGCCGTCAGCGGCAGCCAGGACGGCCAGCCGGTCGGGCTCGGGGCGGGTCACCGGCAGGGCGCCGTCGACCGGCAGGAGCGGGGACGACGTCACGTCGCCGGTGAACAGCGCAACGGTGGCCAGCCCGCAGGCGAAGGGCAGTTCGGGCAGGGCGGCGGCCAGCGCCACCCCGGCGGCGATCCCCACCGAGCTCTCCAGCGCCGAGGAGACGACGCACGGCAGACCGTGCGCCTCGGCCACCCGCAGCGCGGCCCGCACCCCGCCCAGCGGCTGCACCTTGAGGACGACGACGTCGCCGGCCTCGCGCAGGTCCACCCGCAGCGGGTCGGCCGAGCGCCGTACCCCCTCGTCGACGGCGATCCGCACGTCGATCCGGCGGCGCAGCGCGGCCAGCTCGTCCAGGGTCGCGCACGGCTGCTCGACGTACTCCAGGCCGACCGCGGCGTCCAGCGACCGGATCCGCTCGACCGCGGTGTCGACGTCCCAGGCGGCGTTGGCGTCCACCCGGATCGCACCGGCGCGCCCGAGCGCGTCGCGCACCGCCTCGACCCGGGCCAGGTCGTCGGCAGCGGTCTGCCCGGGCTCGGCCACCTTCACCTTGGCGGTGCGGCAGCCCGAGGCGGCGACGATCGCGTGCGCGCGGCCGGCGTCGACCGCCGGCACCGTCACGTTCACCGGCACCGAGTCGCGCAGCGGCGCGGGCCAGCCGTCGACGGCGGCCTCGACCGCGGCGGCCCACCAGCGGCGGCTCTCGGCGGCGTCGTAGTCCCAGAACGGGGAGAACTCACCCCAGCCCGCCGGGCCGCGCACGAGCACGCCGTCGCGGACGTCGATGCCGCGGAAGCGGGTGCGCAGCGGCACCTCGTACACCGCCAGCTCGGTGATCCCCGCCGCCGACGCGGCGGTAGCGAGGGCGGTCACGGTGATCAGCGTAGTTCGGCAGCGCCGTAGGCTTGCCCCTCGTGGGGAAGCGGCTGAACCTGGTGCCGGCCGCCGAGCTCTCCGACGACGACGTCCGCGCCGCCCTGGACGGCGAGCGCCCGCTGGCGGTCCTCCCCGCCGGCCCTCCGGCAGTCGTCGACGCCGCCCGCGCGGTGCTCCGCTCCGACGAGCCGCTGGAGCCGGGCACCGACCTCGTCGTCGTCACCTCCGGCTCCACCGGTGGCGGCCGCGGCGTGCTGCTCTCCGCCGATGCGCTGCGCGCCTCGGGGTCGGCCACCCTCGACCGGATCGGCGGCCCCGGCAGCTGGCTGCTGGCCCTGCCCGTCTCCGCCATCGCCGGCCTCCAGGTGATCTGCCGGGCGCTGCTCGCCGGGCGCACGCCGACCCGGCTCACCGGCACGCTCACCGAGGCCGTCGCCCGCATGCCGGACGGCGACCGCCGCTACACCTCGATGGTCCCCACCCAGCTCCGCCGCTGGCTGGACACCGAGCCCGACGCGCTGCGCGCCTTCGACGCGATCCTGGTCGGCGGCGCGGCGACCGACCCGGCGGTCCTCGACCGCGCCCGGGCCGAGGGGGTCGCCGTCGTCACCACGTACGGGATGACCGAGACCGCGGGCGGCTGCGTCTACGACGGGCGGCCGCTCGACGGCGTGCGGGTCCAGATCGCGGACGGGCCCGCAGGACCCGGCGGTGGAGGCGTGGAGCTGGCCGGGCCGACGCTCGCGCACGGCTACCGCGGCGACCCCGAGGGCACTGCGGCGGCATTCGCCGACGGCTGGTTCCGCACCCGGGACGCCGGCACGCTCGAGGACGGCCGGCTCACCGTGCACGGCAGGCTGGACGACGTCGTCATCTCCGGCGGGGTGAACGTCGCCCCCGCCGCGGTCGAGGCCGTGCTGCGCGAGCACCCGGCCGTCGCCGACGCCGTCGTCTTCGGGCGGACCGATCCGGAATGGGGGCAGCGGGTCGTCGCCGCCGTCGTCCCGGCGACCGGGAGCACGCCGGAGCTGACCGAGCTGCGCGCCTGGACGGCCGACCGGCTCGGCGCGGCGGCGGCCCTCCGGGAGCTGCACCTGGTCGAGGCCGTTCCCACCCTGCACACCGGCAAGCCCGACCGCCGCGCCGTCGCGGCCCGCACCCCGGAGGTCTGATGGCCACCCCCGCCCAGTGGCTGGCCGGCGCCCGCCCCCGCACGCTCCCCGCGGCGCTCGCCCCCGTCCTCGTGGGCACCGGCGCCGCCGTCGCGCTCGACGGGTTCCGGCTCGGCCCGGCACTGCTCGCGCTGCTGGTGGCCCTCGCGCTGCAGGTGGGCGTGAACTACGCCAACGACTACTCCGACGGCAAGCGCGGCACCGACGCCGACCGCGTCGGCCCCATGCGGCTGGTCGGCTCCGGCGCGGCACCGGCTTCGCAGGTGCTCGTCGCGGCGCTGCTCTCCTTCGGCGTCGCCGGCGTCTCCGGGCTCGGGCTGGCGGCGCTGTCGAGCTGGTGGCTGGTTCTCGTCGGCGCGGTGTGCATCGCCGCGGCCTGGACGTACACCGGCGGCCCGCTGCCCTACGGCTACCGGGCGCTGGGCGAGGTGTTCGTCTTCGTCTTCTTCGGGCCGGTCGCCGTCGTGGGTACGACCTACGTGCAGACGCGGAGCGTCGAGGGCCTGGCCTGGGCGGTGTCCGTGCCGATCGGGCTGCTGATCGTGGCGATCCTGGTCGTCAACAACCTGCGCGACCTGGCCGGCGACGCCGAGGTCGGCAAGCGCACGCTCGCCGTGCTGCTCGGCGACCGGGCGACCCGGTACCTGTTCGTCGGCCTCTTCGTCGTCGCCTTCGCGGTGATCGCGGCCGTCGGCATCGAGCGGCCCTGGGCGCTGCTCGGCCTGCTGGCCGCGCCGCTGGCCGTGCCGCCGTCGCGGACCGTGCTGAGCGGCGGGCGCGGGCCGCAGCTCATCGCGGCGCTGGGGGCGACCGGCAAGGTCACGCTGGCCACCGGCGTCCTGCTGGGCGCCGGGCTGGCGCTCAGCTGAACCCGCCTCGGCCGAGGGTCAGCGCTCGCCGCCGCTGAGCCGGTCGCGCAGGTCCTCCTTGGCCGCCCGCTTCTCGTCGGACCGGGCGACGAGCGCCTCGGTCAGCCGGTCGCGCGAGGGGCGCAGCAGCAGGTACGACACCGGCATCGACAGCAGCAGGCCGAAGAGCAGCCCGGGGAAGCTGCCGAGACCGACCTGCCAGAGGATCAGCACCAGCAGCGCGGCGATGCCGAAGCGCCCGAACACGTAGATCAGCAGCCAGGGCAGCACCTTGGGCCGGGCGGCGGGCGCCCCAGGATTCGTCGGGTTGTTCTGCTCAGCCATGACGGCCCTCCCACTTGGTCGACAGGACGACCGTCGTCCGGGTGCGTGCCACCCCTCTGATCCGGTTCAACGCGTTGACGGTGGCCTCGAGTGCCGGGATGTCGGTCACTCGCACCTTGAGCACGTAGCCCTCGCTCCCGGCGACGCGCCAGCAGTCCTCGATGCCCGGGACCTCGCGCATCGCGGCCTCCAGGCCGGTGTCGTCCACCGAGTCGCTCTCGATGACACCGATCAGCGCCGTGACGTCGAGGCCCACGGAGCCCGGGTCGACGTCGGCGCGGTAGCCGGTGATGACGCCGGCCGTCTCCAGCTTGCCCACCCGCTCGTGCACCGCCGGCGAGGAGAGGCCCACCTGGCGGGCGAGCTCGGCGTAGCTGGCGCGGCCGTTGGCGCGCAGCAGGTCGATCAGCTGCCGGTCCACGGCGTCGATGGAGCTCTCCGTCCTCGCGTCGCGAGCGGGCTGCGCCCGATCGTCGCCCCCCAGTATCCCCGGCGCACGTACGCTGGAGTTCGACGAGGGGGTGGGACCGTGGTGTTCCTGGTTGTGCTCGTGGCAGCGGTGGTCGTGCTGCTGGTGGTGGTCCGTGCCGCAGCGAACTCGGGTGACCCGAGCCGCGGCTCCGGCCGCCCGCGACGGGCTCCGCGCCCGCCGCAGGGCCGTGCGCGTCCGCTCGCACCGGACGACGATCCGGAGTTCCTCCGCGAACTGGGCCGTCAGGTCCGCAGGGACGACGGCTCCCCCGCCTAGCGGTTCAGGCGGCCGACGCCCCGAAGATCCGTCGCCAGCCGCGGCGCGGTCGGGCGTCGTCCTCGGGCACGGCGGCCGAGTCCTCGGTCCCGTTCCCGGATCCCCCGCCGGGCCAGCCCAGCCCGCCGTCGCCGGGTTCGGGTGACTCGGGCGCGGTCGGCCAGCCGAGACCGCCCTCGCCGGACGACGCCTGATCGATGCCGTGGTGCGCACCCGTGCCCGCTGCCGGGCGCTGCGCGAGAGCGGCCGCCACGAGCGGGTCCGCCGAGGCGCCGTCGGCCGCGGTGTGCCTACCCATGCCGCACCACCGCGGCGATCCGTCCACGCTTCGCGCACTCCATGGGGGCATGGAAGCACGGACGTCGGACATGGTGACCGGTCCCTGGCGCGCTTTTCGCCCGGATGGGGTGGCGCGCTTTTCGCCCGGACGGGGTGGCGCGCTCCTCGCCCGGACGGGGTGCCGCGGCACCAGCCCGGACGAGCGGAGGTCAGTCCAGACCGGCGTAGCTGTGCAGCCCGGTGGAGACCATGTTGACGAACGTCAGGTTGAAGATCATGACGGCCAGGCCGACGACGTTGACCCACGCCGCCGGGCGCCCGCGCCAGCCTGCCGTCGTGCGGGCGTGCAGGTAGGCCGCGTAGACGACCCAGGCCACGAAGGACCAGGTCTCCTTCGGGTCCCATCCCCAGAACCGGCCCCAGGCGGCTTCGGCCCAGATGGCGCCGGCGATGACCGCGAAGGTCCAGATCGGGAAGCCGAAGACCGCCGTGCGGTGCGCCAGGCGGTCGAGCGCGGCGGCCGAGGGCAGCCGGGAGACGAAGCCGGTGCCCGACTCGGCGCCCGGCCGCGACCGCACCAGGTACAGGACGCTGGCGATGCCGCTGACCATGAAGATGCCGAAGCCCAGGATGGCGGCGGTCACGTGGATGGCCAGCCAGTAGGACCGCAGGGCCGCGACGACCGGGGCGGCCTCGGTGTAGAGGCCCAGCCCGATCGCGACGAGGCTGAGGATCACCGGGGCCATCATGAAGACGCCGATGTGCCGCAGGCCCGGCGACCGCACGGCGAACGCGACGAAGGCGACCACGGCGACGAGCACGACCGCGGTCGCGAACTCGTACATGTTGCCCCAGGGCAGCCGGTCGGCGGCCAGGCCCCGGGTGAGCAGGACACCCGCGTGCGTGAGCGCTCCCAGCACCGTCACGCCGAGGGCCACGAGGCCCCAACGGTTGCCACGGGCGGTCTCCGCCGGAACCTCCGGGGCAGCCGGACGGTCGGCCAGCGCGACGCCACCACCGCCACCCGCGGCGGCGCCCACGGACTCCTGGGCCCGCTCCCGGCGGCGGCCGAAGGCCAGCTCCGCGCAGAAGGCGACCAGGGCCAGCGAGTAGAGCGCGACGCTCACGGAGAAGAGGGTGTTCGACAGCTCGGCGAGCGAGGAGTCAGTCACGCGGGGAGACCTCCGGGTCGGACGGTGCGGTGCGGGACGCGGCCTCGGTGAGCGCTCCCTGGAGTTCGTCGGACAGCGCGGTGAACCGCGATCCGCTCTCGCCGCCACCGCGGGTGAGCGAGGCCAGCGTCAGGACGGTACCGCCCCTCCCTGGGAGCGGCTCGGCACGGGCGAAGACCCGTTCCCGGCGCAGCAGGAGCAGGCCGAGGAGCCCGCCGAGCAGCGCGATCGACGCCGCCAGCACCCACAGCTGGCCGGGGTCGTGCGAGTACTGCAGCGCAGCGAACTCCTTGTAGCCGCTGAAGGTGACGCGGGTGCCGTCGGGCAGCTCCAGCGACTCCCCCACTGACAGGTTCGCCGCCCCGACCTCGGTGAGCCGGCCGCGCTCGATCTGGCTCTGGTCCAGCGAGTACACCGACTGCGGCAGGCCCGAGTCCAGGCCGAGGTAGCCGCGGTAGGCGATGACCGCGACCTGCGGGGCGAGCGGACGCGGGTCGACCGAGGTGAGCACGCCGCCCTGCATCAGCCCGGTGGGGGCGAAGAAGCCCTCCAGGGCGAGCTGGTCGTCCTGGCCGGCACCGAGGTCGGGAAGCTTCAGTGCGCCCTCGCTGGCCAGCGTCCGCTGGTCGGTGGGGAGGAACGGCGCCGAGACGTCGGTGAAGGCGGTGCCGTCGGGCAGCTCCACGGAGAACGTCGGGCTGAAGCCGTGGCCGGTGACGTAGACGCGGTCGCCGTCGATGCGCAGCGGCTCGTTGACGCCGATCGTCGTCTTCCGCTCCTCGCCCTGCGGATCGCCGTAGCGGATGTCGGCGGTGAACGACGAGGCGGTGAGGTTCTCCTCGTACTCGGCCCGGAACTGGTCCAGGTCGACGCACATGGAGCTGAGGTCGCCGGAATCGACCAGCGGGCCCTGCGAGTAGGTGTCGTACTGCTGGAACGAGTTGCAGAAGCCCTGCCCCTCGGTGACCAGGATGCTGCCCTCGTAGCCCCACATCTTCCCGCCGGCGAGCCCCAGCAGGAGCGCGAGCAGCGAGAGGTGGAACAGCAGGTTCCCGGTCTCCTTGAGGTAGCCCTTCTCCGCCGACACCTCGGGGCCGCGCACGCCGTCGCGGCGGACGACGCGGAAGCGGCGAACCCGCAGCTCCTCCTCGATCGCGTCGAGGGCGGCAGCGGGCTCCAGCGGGCTCTCCAGCCGGCCGGAGTCGGGCAGCCGCAGCAGGTTCCGCGGCGCCGCCGGCGGTGGGGTGCGGAGCGACCGGAAGTGCTCGGCGGCGCGGGGCAGCACGCATCCGATGAGGGAGATGAACAGCAGCAGGTAGATCGCGGCGAACCACGGCGAGCTGAAGACGTCGAACAGGTACAGGTCGTCCAGCACCGGCGCGAGGTCCGGGTGGTCGGCGAAGTAGCCGTTGACGTTGGTCTGAGACAGCGAGCGCTGGGGCAGCAGCGAGCCGGGGACCGCCGCCAGCGCCAGCAGGAACAGCAGGATGATCGCGGTGCGCATCGCGGTGAGCCGGCGCCACGACCGCAGCAGGAACCCGCCGACCCGGCGACCGGCCGAGGGCTTCGACTGCGGCGAGGGCGGGGTCGCCGGCCGCGCGGGGGCCGCGGTGCTCACAGCGACGTCTCCAGGAACCCGGCCGAGGCCAGCCACGAGCGCAGCCACTCCATCATCTCGGTCCACGCGCCGGTGACCAGGAGCAGGCCGACGACGACGAGCACGGCGCCGCCGAACCGGGTGACCGCCTGCGCGTGCCGCCGGAGGAACGTCGTCGCGCCCACGGCCCAGCGGGCGCCCAGCGCGACCAGCACGAACGGCACCCCGAGCCCCAGGCAGTAGGCGAGGCCGAGGATCGCGCCGCGGCCGGCGGTCGCCTCGGCGAAGGCGAGGTTCTGCACGGCGGCCAGCGTCGGGCCGAGGCACGGCGTCCACCCCAGGCCGAAGACGACGCCGAGCAGGGGTGCACCGGCCAGGCCGACGGAGGGCCGCATGCTCAGCCGCTTGGTGCGCTGGAGGAGCGGCAGCCAGCCGAGGAAGCCCAGGCCGACGAGGACCGTGACCACGCCCATGACCCGGGTGATGGTCTCGTTGTGCACGAGCAGCAGCCGCCCCAGTCCGCCGAACGCGGTGCTGATCGCCACGAAGACAGCGGTGAACCCGAGGACGAAGAGCACCGAGCCGAGCACCATGCGCCCGCGCGGCGAGCGCTCGTCGACCCGGACCGCCGTCGCGGTGGCCCCGGCCATGGCACCGGCGGGGGCAGCCGGCGCGGTCTCCCGGGCCCCTGCCCCGACCAGGCCGGCGACGTAGGAGAGGTAGCCGGGCACCAGCGGCAGCACGCAGGGCGAGGCGAAGCTGATCAGTCCGACCAGCGCGGCGACGGCAGCCGCGACGAGCAGCGGGCCGTCGGTGACCAGGCCGGCGAAGGTCTCCCCCACGTCAGGCCCCTTCCGCCAGCACGAGGTCCAGGGTGCTGCGCAGGTCCTCCTGCGACACCTCCGCGGTGTAGACGGCGGCGACCCGCCCCTCGCGGTCGAGCACGATGGTCGACGGGATCGCGGTCGCCGGGTAGTCCCGGAAAGCGAGGGCCACCTCGCCGCGGGGGTCGTAGACCGACGGGAACTCGATGCCGAACTTCTCGACGAAGGCGACCGCGAACTGGTCGCTGGTCTCCTTCACGTTGATGCCCACGAACTCCACGCCCTCGTCGCGGACGTCGGCGTAGACCTCCTGGAACTCCGGCGTCTCCACCCGGCAGGGCGGGCACCAGGAGCCCCAGAAGTTGAGCACGGCGACGTCGCCGTCGAGCTCGGTGGAGACGAACTCCCCGCCGCCCAGCAGCGTGCCGGAGAACTCCGGGGCCGAGGCCCGCTCCTCGGGGGGGATCACCTCCCCGCGCGGGGTGCCCGCGACGTAGCGGAACTGCCCACCGTTGTTGACGTCGACGGCGTCGGCTCCGGTGGAGCAGCCGGTGAGCAGGACCCCGGCCAGCAGGGCGAGTGCGGCTCTCCTCATGCCCCTGGCACCGCATCCGGATCGGTGGCGCCGGCGGGCTCGGCGTAGGAGATGCCGCGCAGCCGGTCGCCGTCGTAGGTGATCGACGTGACGCTTGCCAGCGCGCACTCCCGGCGCCGCGGGTCGTGCAGGTACCGCCGGCCCTCGAGGTGCAGCCGGGTCGTCCAGATCGGCAGCTGGTGGCTGACCAGCACGGCCTCGTGCCCGCGGGCGGCGTCACGGGCGGCCTCGACCGCGGCGATCATCCGCGCGGCGATCTCCACGTAGGGCTCGCCCCACGACGGCTGGAAGGGGTTGCGCAGCTTCCACCAGTTGCGCGGGGCGCGGAACACCCCGGCGCCGCCGGCGACGGCCATGCCCTCGAACGCGTTCCCGGCCTCGATGGTCCGCTCGTCGAGCGTCACCTCCAGGCCGGTGGCCTCGGCCAGCGGCCGGGCGGTCTGCTGCGCCCGCTCCAGCGGGCTGGACACGACATGGGTGACGTCGTGACCGGCGAACCAGGCGGCGGCGCGCTCGGCCATCCCCTCACCGGCGGTGGAGAGCCGGAAGCCGGGCAGCCGGCCGTAGAGGACCCCGCCGGGGTTGTGCACCTCGCCGTGGCGGAGCAGGTGCACGGTGGTCTGCTCGCTCACGAGCTCACCTCGGAGAGGTCCTGGTCGGCCGGCTGCCCGTCGCCGGAGACCGCGGCGGCGGCCCGGGCGGCCGCGGGCAGCGCCTCGAGCACGCGGTCGAGGGCCTCGCCGCCGAGCTGCGCGTTGACGAACCACGACTCGAACGCCGACGGCGGCAGGTAGACGCCGCGCGCGAGCAGCGCGTGGAAGAAGGCGGTGTAGCGGGCGACGTCCTGGGTCCTCGCGTCGTCGTAGTTCCGCACCTGGCGCTCATCGGGCACGAAGAAGATCGAGAACATGTTGCCGGCCGTCTGCACGCGGTGCGGCACGCCGGCGGCGAAGAGCGCGGCGGAGGCGGCCCCGCGGAGCACGGCCGAGACCTCGTCGCAGTGCGCGTAGACCTCGTCGGTGCAGTTCCGCAGCGTGGCCAGCCCGGCGGCCACCGCGACCGGGTTCCCGGACAGCGTGCCGGCCTGGTAGACCGGCCCGCTCGGCGCGAGGTGCGCCATCAGGTCCGCGCGACCACCGAAGGCGGCGGCGGGCAGCCCGCCGCCCATGACCTTGCCGAAGGTCATGAGGTCGGCCTCGACCGGGTCCAGGCCGTACCAACCGGACCGGGAGACGCGGAAGCCGGTCATGACCTCGTCCAGGATCAGCAGCGCGCCGTGCGCGGCGGTGATCCGGCGCAGTTCGGCGTTGAAGCCCTCCAGCGGGGGGACGACGCCCATGTTGCCGGCGGCCGCCTCGCTGATGACCGCGGCGATCTGCGAGCCCTTCTCGGCGAAGACCGCCTCGACCGCGGCGACGTCGTTGTAGGGCAGCACGATCGTGTCGGCGGCCGCACCGGTGGTCACGCCGGGGGTGTCGGGCAGGCCCAGGGTGGCGACGCCGGAGCCCGCGGAGGCGAGCAGCGCGTCGACGTGGCCGTGGTAGTTGCCGGCGAACTTCACCAGGAGCGGCCGGCCGGTGGCGCCGCGCGCCAGCCGGACGGCGGACAGCACCGCCTCGGTGCCGGAGTTGACCAGCCGTACCCGCTCGACCGGGGCGACCCGGGCGCGGATCTCCTCGGCCAGCTCCAGCTCGCCCTCCGTGGGGGCACCGAAGGACAGCCCGCGGCGGGCGGCTGAGGCGACGGCGTCGACGACGGCGGGGTGCGCGTGGCCCAGGAGCATCGGCCCCCAGGAGCTGACCAGGTCCACGTACCGGCGGCCGTCGGCGTCGGTGATCCAGGGGCCGGAGGCCTCCACCATGAACCGCGGCGTGCCGCCGACGGCCTGGAACGCGCGGACCGGGGAGTTCACGCCGCCGGGGGTGATCTCCTGGCCACGGGCGAAGAGGCCGGCCGACACCGGCGCCTCGTAGGGGAAGGGCGAGCTGTCCGGCGAGGTCACGGTTCCAGTGTCCCCTTCGCGGTGAGCAACGCTGCCCGCAGGGCGTCCGGGTCCCGTGTGGGAACGAGCACGGTCCGCCCGTCCGCCAGCTTCAGCGGCAACCCGGTGCTCCCCTTCGGGATCGACCAGGCGCCGCCGAGCACCGGGGCGCCCGCGTCGACCCCCGACTCGAGCGCCCGCAGGTGGTCGGCGTCGACCTCGGTCAGCGCCACCCGCTCGCGGCCGACGCTCAGCGTGCTCCCGTCGCCGGCCCCCTCGACGCGCACCGTGAAGAGCCGGCGCCCGGCCAGACTGCCGGAGGTCGAGATGACGACCACCACGGCCAGCGCGGCCCAGGCGAACAACGGCAGGTCCGGCCCGGGGAGCACCAGCTCGAGGACGACGCACAGCGCCGCGAACCCGCCGGCGACCCACGCCGGACGCCAGGAGCCACCCCGCTCGACGTAGCCCTCCCCCGGCGCGGTCATCGGGTCAGCCGCGGGCGAGCAGCCGGGCGGCCTCGACGGCCCAGTAGGTGAGCACCTGGCCGGCCCCGGCCCGCCGGATGGCGGTGAGGGTCTCCAGGATGGCGCGCTCGCGATCGATCCAGCCGTTGGCGGCGGCCGCCTCGACCATCGCGTACTCGCCGCTGACCTGGTACGCGCTCACCGGCACCTGCACCGCGTCGGCGACCTGGCGGACGATGTCGAGGTAGGGCAACGCCGGCTTGACCATGACGGCGTCGGCACCCTCGGCGAGGTCCTGCGCCACCTCGCGCAGCGCCTCGTCGGCGTTGGGCGGGTCCATCTGGTACGTCGACCGGTCACCGAACTGCGGAGCACCCTCGGCCGCCTCGCGGAACGGGCCGTAGAAGCCCGACGCGTACTTGGCGGCGTAGGCCAGGATCGGCACCTCGGTGAAGGCGGCGCTGTCCAGGCCCGCGCGGATGGCGGCGACCTGGCCGTCCATCATCCCGCTGGGGGCGACCAGGTGGGCGCCTGCCCGGGCCTGCGCGATGGCCACCGCGGCGTACCGGTCCAGCGTCGGGTCGTTGTCGACCACGCCGGCCGGCGTGACGATCCCGCAGTGCCCGTGGTCGGTGTACTCGCACAGGCACAGGTCGGCCATGAGCACGAGCTCGTCACCCAGGTCGGCCCGCAGGTTCTGCAGCGCCTTGTTCACCACGCCGTCGGCGGCGTCGGCCTGGGACCCCACGGGGTCCTTCTCCGACGGGATGCCGAAGAGCATCAGCCCGCCGATCCCGGCCTCGGCCGCCTCGGCGGCCGCCTTCCGGAGCGAGCCGTGCGAGTGCTGGACGACGCCGGGCATCGAGCCGATCGGGACCGGCGAGTCGATGCCCTCCTTGACGAAGACCGGCAGCACCAGGTCGGCCGGAGCCACCCGGGTCTGCGCGGTCAGCCGCCGGAGCGCGGGCGTCGACCGCAGCCGGCGCCCGCGCGCGAAGCCACGACTCGCCCCGCCCGCCCCAGCGCCGTCGGCACTCACTTGCCCTCGTCCTCCGCCGCCTCGCGCAGCGACAGCGCGTACTCCGCCAGCGCGTCGACCAGCGGCGCGACGGCCGCCGTCTCCGGCTGGACGTCCACCCGCAGGCCGAACTCCTGGGCGCTGGCGGCGGTGGCGGGGCCGATCACCGCGACGACGGTCTTGGCGTGCGGCTTGCCGGCGATGCCGACCAGGTTGCGGACGGTGCTGGACGAGGTGAAGCACACCGCGTCGAACCCGCCGCCCTTGATCGCCTCGCGGACCGTCGCGGCCGGCGGGGCCGCCCGGACGGTGCGGTAGGCGGTGACGTCGTCGATCTCCCAGCCGCGCTCGACCAGGCCGGCGGCGAGGGTCTCGGTCGCGATGTCGGCCCGGGGCAGCAGCACCCGGTTGATCGGGTCGAGGACGTCGTCGTACTCCGGGAAGTCGGCCAGCAGGCCGTTGCTGGACTGCTCGCCGGAGGGCACCAGCTCGGGCACGATGCCGAAGTCGCGGACCGCCTGGGCGGTCTGCTCGCCGACGCAGGCGACCTTGACACCGGCGAAGGCGCGGGCGTCCAGGCCGAGCTCGACGAACTTCTCGCGGACGGCGCGCACCGCGTTCACCGAGGTGAAGACGATCCAGCCGTAGCGGCCGGTGACCAGGCCCTTGATGGCGCGGTCCATCTGCGCGGGGCTGCGGGGCGGCTCGACGGCGATCGTCGGCACCTCGACCGGCACGGCGCCGTAGGCGCGCAGCCGGTCGCTCATGTCGCCGGCCTGGTCCTTGGTGCGCGGCACCAGGACCCGCCAGCCGAACAGCGGCCGGCTCTCCCACCAGGACATGCGGGCGCGCTTGTCGACGACCGAGCCGATCGTGGCGACGACGGCTCCGCTGAGCGGGTCGAGGCCGGCGGTCTTCTCCGCCACGGCGGCGAGCTTGGCGACGACGCTCTTCTGGCCGGTGCCCGAGCCGCCGAGGGTGACGACGACCGGCGTGCTGCCGGACAGGCCGCCCTCGATCAGCCGCGCGGCGGCGTCCGGGAGCTCCTCGGCCGTGCCCTGCAGGACCAGCGTCCCGCCGGTCGCCGCGGTGGCGCCGGCCAGGGCGGTGAGGTCGACGCCGCTGCGCAGGTCGGCGCTCACGCTGGTGCTGCCCATGGCGACACCGGCGAAGGCCGGGACCGCGGTCGACGGCGCGACGCCGGGCACGACGTCGAAGGGGATCGAGGTCCGGGCGACCGAGAGGACCTCCTTGATCACCTCGTCGGAGGTGTAGGGGTCACCGACGACCAGCCGGACGACGACCGAGCCGTTCTTCGCGGCGGCGACGGCGCCCTTGGCGATGTCGGCGGGCTCGCCGGAGACCGGCGTGAGCTCGGTGTCCGGGTTCGCCTCGCGGACGGCGTCCTGGAGGGGCGCTGCCACGTCGGGGTCGACGAGCACCACGGCAGCCTCCGCCAGCGCTGCGGTCGCGCGGGCGGTGAGCATGCCGGGGTCACCGGGTCCGGCTCCGACGAACACGACCCGGCCCGACTGGCCTGTGGTCTTGCGGAAGCGCGTCATCGCGTGCTCCTGATCCTGGCCCGAATTGCTCGGGCGTCTGTCATGGCCCGGGTGCGGGCCGTTGCGGGGGTCTGGGTGGGCGGCACGGGGCCGAGCGCTGCGGCGGCGGTCATCCGCTCACCGCCATGAGCTCGGTCGCGCCGCGGTCGAGCAGGTCTGCGGCCAGCGCGCGGCCGAGTGCGGCGGCGTCGGCCAGCGGGCCGGTCAGCGAGCCGCGGACGCCGTCGCTGCCGTCGATCGCGGTCACCGAGGCACGGAGGAAGAGCTCGAGGCCCTGCTCCCCCTCGGCGACCTCGGCGTAGGCGGCCACCGGCGCGCTGCAGCCGGCCTCGAGCGCGGCCAGGGTGGCGCGCTCGGCCACGACGCAGGCACGCGTCGTGGCGTCCTCGAGCCGGCCGAGCAGCTCCCGCGTGCGGGCGTCGCTGGTCCGGCACTCCACGGCGAGCGCACCCTGCGCGGGGGCGGGCAGCACCTGGAGGGGGTCGAGGGTCTCGGTGATCTGCGCGAGGCGGCCGATCCGGCTGAGCCCGGCGCGGGCCAGGACGACGGCGTCGAGGTCGCCCGGGCCGTCGCCGGCGCCGGAGACGCGGCCGAGCCTGGTGTCGACGTTGCCGCGGATCGGCACGATCTCCAGTCCCAGTCCGAGCGCCCGCAGCTGGGCGACCCGGCGCGGGGCGCCGGTGCCGATGCGGGATCCGGCCGGCAGCTCGCCGAGCGTGAGCCCGTCCCGGGCCACCAGCGCGTCGCGCGGGTCCTCGCGGGCGGGCACCGCGGCGAGGATCAGCCCCGGCTCGGGCGCCGTGGGCAGGTCCTTGTAGCTGTGCACGGCGAGATCCACCTCGCCGGACAGCAGGGCATGCCGGATCGCGGCGACGAAGACGCCGGTGCCGCCGAGCTGGGCGATCGCGGCCGAGGAGCGGTCGCCCTCGGTGCTGATCAGGACCAGCTCCACCGGCACACCGGTGGCCGCGGTGATGGCGTCGGCGACGGTCTGCGACTGGGTCCGGGCGAGCTGGCTGGCGCGCGTGCCCAGCCGCAACGGCACACCGCGGACCGCGCTCGCGGACGGCACTCCCTGCAGCTCGGTGGCGGTCATGCCGCGTCACCGGGCCGCTCGGGGTCGGCGGTCACGGCGTCGGCCAGGCGTCCGGCGCCCGGCGTCACGTCGGCGTCGATGCCCAGGCCGAACAGCGCCCGCAGCGCGCCCGCGTAGTCGGTGCCGCCGGGGGTGGCGGCCAGTTCCTTCACCCGCACGGTCGGCTCGTGCAGCAGCTTGTCGACCACCCGGCGGACGGTCCGGGTGATCTCGGACCGGGCGCGGGCGTCGAGGTCGGGCAGCCGGCCGGCCAGGCGCAGCAGCTCCGCGTCGACCACCTCGGCGGCCTGCGAGCGCAGCGCGGAGACGGTCGGGGCGACCTCCGCTGCACGGCGCTCGGCCCGCAGCAGCGCGGTCTCGGCCTCGATCATGGCGCGGGCGCTGTTGATGTCGTCGAGCGCCACGGGACCGTCGCCGTCGACGCCCCGCTCGCCCTGCAGCAGCGCGAGGTCGACCACGTGCACGCCGGGCAGCGCGGCCACGGCGGGGTCGACGTCCCGGGGCAGTGCCAGGTCCACGACGACCAGCGGGCGGTCCTCGCGACCGATCCCGCTCCTGGACGACATCGCGGTGGCCACCAGGTCGGTGCCGACGACGAGCCCGGTGGCGCCGGTGCAGGTGAGCAGCACGTCGGCGGCGGCCAGCTCCTCGGCCATCCGGTCCAGCGGGGCCGCGCGGCCACCGATGGTCTCGGCGAGCCGGGCGGCGGAGGCCTCGGTCCGGCTGCTGACGACGACGTCGGCGCCGCGGCGGGCCAGCGTGGTGGCGGCCAGCGCACCCATCGAGCCGGCGCCGACGACGAGCACCGGGCGCCCGACGAGGCTGCCGATCCGGTCCTCGGCGCGGTCGAGGGCGACCGACACCAGTGAGGCGCCGGCCTTGTCGATGCCGGTCTCGGAGTGCACGCGCTTGCCCACGCGCAGCGCCCGCTGGGCCACCGGGTGCAGTTCGCGGCCGACCGTGCCCTCGTCGCGGGCCAGGGCGTAGGCGGCGCGCAGCTGACCGAGCACCTGGGTCTCGCCGACGACCATCGAGTCCAGGCCCGCGGCCACCGTGAAGAGGTGCTCGACGGCCTGGTCCTCGTAGTGGACGGTCACGTACGGGGAGAGCTCCTCCACCGAGGCGCCCGCCTGGCGGGCGAGCACCCGGCCGACGTCGGTGACGCCGCCGTGGAAGCGGTCGACCTCGGCGAACACCTCGATGCGGTTGCACGTGGCCAGCACGAGGGCCTCGCTGACGTGGTCGCTGCCGACGAGCTCGTGCAGGAACTTCACCCGCTCGTCGGGGCCGATCGCGAACTGCTCGAGCAGCGCGACCGGAGCGGTCTGGTGGCTGACGCCCACCGCGAGCAGGCTCACGCGGTCACCTCCGCCGCGCGGGCGGTGCGCTGCTGGCCGAGGAAGGCCAGCACCTGCAGCTCCACGGAGAGGTCGACCGGGCGCACGTCGACGCCCGGAGGAGGCGTGAGGGTCACGGGGGCGAAGTTCAAGATGCTCCTCACCCCGGCCGCGGCCAGCCGGTCGCAGACCGACTGGGCGACGTCGGCCGGTGTCGCGATGACGCCGATGGCCGCGTCGGTCGCCGTCACGGTGGACTCCAGCTCGCTGATGGGCTGCACCGTCAGGCCGCCGATCTCCCGGCCCACCTGGGCCGGGGAGGCGTCGAAGAGGCCGACGAAGCGGAATCCCCGACTGCCGAAGCCCGCGTAGTCGGCCAGCGCGGTGCCCAGGTTGCCGATGCCGACGAGCACGCAGGCGCGCGACTGCTCGGCGCCGAGCACGTGGGCGATCCGCTCGCGGAGCGCGCTGACCTCGTAGCCGACCCCGCGGACGCCGCACGAGCCGAGGTGCGAGAGGTCCTTGCGCAGCCCGGCCGGGTTGACACCGGCTGCGGAGGCGAGTTCACCGGATGAGACCGTGGTCCGGCCACCGTCGGCGAGACCGCTCAGCACCCGCAGGTACACGGCGAGACGAGCGACGGTGGCCTCCGGGATCGTCCGGGGCCGTGGCTGGATCACGGGGCTCTCCACAGCGGTCGCACCCGGAACCCCCGGCGGGCGCCGGGTGCGGGTCTACGACATCGGGACGCGAGCAGCAGCTGCGCTCGCGTCCGCCACGGTAGCCGCTTGTGAACGCAGGAACAAAGTCGCCGAGGGGGCGACGGCCGCCTGACCAGGCCGAATGCGGACGGTTGTGGTGGAGACCACCGTAACCGCAGGTCAGCGGCCACCCGGACGGGGGGAACGGACCCCCTGCAGGGCCCGCTACAGACCCAGGTCCCTCCGGAGGCGGGGGACGTCGAGGGTGAAGTACGCGTGCTCGCGGCCGTCGAGCAGCAGCACCGGCACCCGGTCGCCGTACTCGGCCTGCAGCTCCGGATCGGTGTCCACGTCGACGTCGTGCACCGCCAGCCCCGCGGCGGCGGCGATCGGGGCCAGCTGCTCGGCCGCGGTCAGGCAGAGGTGGCAGCCCGCCCGGCCGAGGAGCTGCAGCCGCGGCTCAGCCACCGGCCGGCACCGCGTCGTCCACGTCCGCGCCGGTCAGTCCCAGCTCGCGCAGCCGGGCCCGGCTGACCTTGCCGGTGAGCGAGTGCGGCAGCGAGGACAGGAAGTGCACCGACGTCGGCACCTTGTAGCGGGCCAGCGACTGCCCCGCGAAGGTCTGCAGCTCCTCCACGGTGAGCGTCTGCCCGGGCACGAGGACGACGACCGCGCGCACGGCCGCACCCGTCCGGGGATCGGGCACCCCGATCACGGCGCTCTCCACGAGGGCGGGGTGCTGGTCGAGCACCCGCTCCACCTCGGCCGGGTAGACGTTGAAGCCGCTCACCAGGATCAGGTCGCTGCGCCGGTCGACCAGGTGCAGGTCGCCGTCGGCGTCGCGGTAGGCGAGGTCGCCGGTCCCGAGCCATCCGTCGGCGTCCGGGCCGTCGACGCCGTCGGGCCAGTAGCCGGAGAACAGGTTCGGGCCGCGCACCCAGATCTCGCCCGGCCCCTCGTCGGAGTCGCCGCCGTCGTCCTCGCCGGTTCCGCTCTCCTCGTCGGGGAGGTCGACGGTGACCGCGCCGATCGAGGCCGTGTCGCGCAGCACGAGCTCCAGTCCCGGGACCGCTCCGCCGATGCAGGCCGGCTTGGCGCGTCCGGTGGCCAGGGTGCTCGCCACGACCGGCGCGGCCTCGGTGAGCCCGTAGCCCTCCCAGACGGTCACCGCGGCACGGTCGCGCATGGCCCGCCAGACGTCCTCGGGCAGCGGCGCGGCGCCCGCGGAGGCGACCCGGACCGCGGCGAAGGCGCGACGCAGGTCGGCGTCGCTGCCCGTGGCGTCGGCCACGGCGAGCCAGGCCTGGTACATCGGCGGCGCTCCGGGGACCGCGGTGATCTGCTCACCGGCCATCAGCGCCAGGGACGCCTGGGGATCGAAGGTCTCCTCGAGGACCGCGCAGGCGCCGGTGGCGGCGACCAGCCCGAAGCCGGCGTTGAGCCCGTAGACGTGGAACAGCGGCAGCACCAGCAGCACGCGGTCGTCGCTGCGCACCGGAGGCGGGCTCATCGCCAGGCACTGCTCCTGGTTGGCGCGCAGCGCGCCCGCGGTGAGCATCGCTCCGCGCGGGCGGCCGGTCGTTCCGCTCGTGTAGCAGAGGAAGGCCAGCGCCGAGGGGTCGTCCGCGACCGGGTCGGCGGGGCCCTCGCCCTCCGGCGGCCCCGGGCACACCTGGACGCCCGCCAGCGAGTCCCGGGCGGCGGAGGTGACCAGCAGCTGCGCCCCGGAGTCGGTGAGCACGTGCTCCAGCTCCGGATCGGTGTAGGCGGTGTTCACCGGGACGACGGTGAGCCCGGCGCGCAGTGCGCCGAGCACCGCGCGCAGCCAGGGCAGCCCGTTGGGCAGCTGGACGGCGACCCGGGCTCCGGCGGTCAGGCCCCGCGCTGCGTACCCGGCGGCGACGCGGTCGGCGGCGGCGTCCAGCTCGCCCCAGGTCAGCCGCTCGTCCCCGGCCACCACGGCCGGGGCGCCGGGGTCGCGGAGCGCGGCGGCGCGGACCAGGGCGGCCAGCGAGATGCCTGCGTCGGACACGGGTTCTCCTGTCGTCGGGGAGCGGCTACCGGGCACCGGCGGACGCTCGAGAGGGGCGTCCGGCAAGCCTGGCGTGGACGAGCACGGGCGATGTTGTCACCATGGGGCTTGCGCCGCAGCCCACGCACGCCCTCCCGGGGCGTTCGGGGCGACGAGACGGTCCAGGCACGGCGGGCCGACGAGGAGGTCGAACGCCCGCATGCCCCATCCCCTGGACGCCGAGCGGTCGGCCGGTCTCCCCGCGCCGCGGCGGCCCCGCCCGACGCCCTTTCCGCGCCCGAGTGCGGAGGTCCTGGCCGACGAGCACCCAGTCAACGAGCCCGACGGCGTTCCGGTGACGGCCGACGACGCGGAGCTCTCCGAGACCGCCGCGCCGGCCGTCGACGCCGAGCTCCCCGAGACGTCCGACGGCGTGCCGGTGGAGGTGCCGGCGACCTCCGAGCTGCCGGCGGAGGTCGCGGACGAGATCGCCGCGGTGGAGGCCGAGGCGGCCACCGCCGACGTCTGGGGCTGGGTCCGGGCCGCCCAGGCCGGCGACGCCGAGGCGTTCGGCCGGCTCTACGACCACTACGTGACCCTCGTCCACCGGTACGCCTACCACCGGGTCGGGGACCGGGCGACGGCCGAGGACGTCACGAGCGAGACGTTCGTGCGGGCGCTGCGCCGCATCGACTCGCTGTCGTTCCAGGGCCGCGACGTCGGCGCCTGGCTGGTCACGATCGCGCGCAACATCATCCGCGACCAGGTGAAGAGCAGCCGGTTCCGCCTCGAGGTGAGCACCGCCGACATGCGGGACGCCGACCGGGTCACCGACGGACCCGAGGACGCCGTCCTGCAGTACCTCACGAACCAGCAACTGCTGGCGTGCGTGCAACAGCTGGGGAGCGAGCAGCAGGAGTGCATCGTGCTGCGCTTCCTGCACGGTCTGTCCGTGTCCGAGACTGCCGAGATCATGGGGAAGAAGGACGGCGCCATCAAGGCGCTCCAGCACCGGGCGGTCCGGCGGCTGGCGGGGCTGCTGCCCGAGGGCCTGCGGTGAATTACGTCGGGCTCCGGCGTAACCGCGGAGCCCCGCCGGTCGTTGTCCTCCTGGAGCGGTCCGCCAGTGGTGGCGGGACCCGGACGGACAGGACAGGAGGCCGCAGGTGATCCGGCACGACGACGGCACGTCGGCCTCCGGCCCGGTCTCCGCGGACGACCGCGAGGCCGCGGTCGTCGCGCGCCTGCAGGCGCTCTCCGCCGGGCTCGACGACGGGCCCGACCCGCAGTACCGGGCCCGCGCCCGGGCACGGCTGGTCGCGATGGCCGCCGTCCGCACTCCGGAGCCCGCGCCCCGTCCCCTCGTCTCGCGCCTGCTCGCCGCTCGGGCGGACGACCGGCCGCCGTCGCGCTGGCGCGGACGGCTGACCGCCGGGCTCGCCGGCGCCGCCGTCGGCGTCACCGGACTGGCCGCGCTGGTGGCCGTCGCCGCCGGTGCGCAGCCGGGCGACGCCCTCTACGACCTCAAGCGCGGCACGGAGCAGACCCAGCTGGCGCTCGCCGGCGAGAGCCGCGGCCAGACGCTGCTCGAATTGGCCAGCACCCGCCTGGACGAGCTGCGCACGGTGACCGGTGACGCGGAACTGGTGGAGCAGACCCTGCGCACCATGGACCGGCAGACCACCGAGGGCGCCGCGCTGCTCACCTCCCGCGCGGTCTCGGCCCGCGATGCCGTCGTCCTCGGTCACCTCGGCGACTGGGCCGAGCAGCAGTCCTCCGGCCTCACCAGCGTCGGCCCGGACGTGCCCGCGGACGCCGCCCCCGCCCTGGCCGAGTCGGTGGACCTGCTCCGCGCGCTGACCACGCGCACCGCGGGGCTGTCGACCGCGCTGCGCTGCCCCGAGGGCCCGGTCACGGTCGGTGAGGACGACCTGGGCCCGGTGCCCGGTCTCTGCGCCGCCGAGGAGCCGCCGGCCGGCACCGACGAGCTCCCCGCACCGCCCCCTGTCGCGACCGGACCGTCCGCTCCGTCCGCCGTCCCGACCGCACCGGTCCCGCCGGCGCCCGTGCCGGGAGCTCCCGGCACCGAGGCCGGACCGACCGGCGCGGTCCCCGCTCCGGGCCCGGGCGGGCTGCCCACCACCGTGACGCCGCCGCCCGGCGGCCCGCTGCCGGTGCCGGAGCTGCCCCTTCCCGGGGCTCCGAACGGTGCGACCGGCCGGCCCACGCCACCTCCGGCCGTCGCCGTTCCGCTGCCCGGCCCCATCCGGATCTGCCTGCCGCCCCTGGCGACCATCGGGAACTGCTGACTCCGCTCCTGTTGTGACCCGGCGGTACGGCTAGGGTCGCAGGAGTCGGGATCGGACGCCGCCAGACGAGTGCAGGAGGTCGTTGTGCCGCGATGGACGGTGCGAGGCCGCGGAGGACGACCGGTCGTCGAGGCCGACGAGGACACCCGCGCGCACGTCGCCGGAGCCGCGTCCGCGGCGGCCGCAGAGGTGGCCGCGCCGCCCGTGCGGGAGCCCGACCTCACGGGTGCCGCGTTCTTCGACGTCGACAACACGATGATGATGGGCGCCTCGCTCTTCTGGTTCGCCCGTGGACTGGCCGCCCGCAAGTACTTCTCCACCCGCGACATGGCCGGCTTCATCTGGCAGCAGCTGAAGTTCCGCGTCGGCGGCACTGAGGGCAGCCCCGACGACATGCTCTCCATCCGGGAGAACGCGCTGGCCTTCGTCGCCGGCCGCGAGGTCGCCGAGATCACGCAGGCCGGCGAGGAGATCTACGACGAGCTCATGGCCGACCGCATCTGGTCGGGCACGCGGATCCTGGCGCAGAAGCACCTCGACGCCGGCCAGCGGGTCTGGCTGGTGACCGCCACGCCGGTCGAGCTGGCCTCGATCATCGCCCAGCGACTCGGGCTCACCGGTGCCCTCGGCACCGTCTCCGAGGTCGTCGACGGCCGCTACACCGGCCGGCTCGTCGGCGAGATGATGCACGGCCCCGCCAAGGCCGAGGCGGTGCTCGCCCTCGCCGAGCGCGAGGGGCTGGACCTCTCCCGCTGCACGGCCTACAGCGACTCGTCCAACGACCTGCCGATGCTGTCGCTCTGCGGCACCGCCGTCGCGGTCAACCCCGACACCGAGCTCCGGGCCGCCGCGAAGGCGCGCGGCTGGACGATCCGTGACTTCCGCACCGGACGCAAGGCCGCGAAGATCGGCGTGCCCACCGTGGCTGCCGCCGCGCTCTCCGGAGGCCTGGTCGGCGGCGCCATCGCCCTGCGGAGGCGCGACAAGCTCCCCTGGTGAAGCGCTGGAACGGCCCCCGGTGACGGGATGGAACGGCCCTCGTCAGAGGCCCGCGCCGAGCGGAGCGAGGCGTGGGGGGACGAGGGTCCTTTAACTGAAGACGGACCTGCGGCGGAGCAGCAGCTGGTACAGCGAGTGCTGGATCGTCTCGCGCACCTGGTCGGTCAGGTTGAAGACCAGCATCGGGTCCTCGGCCGCCGCCGGCCCGTAGGACGCCGTCTCGATCGGCTCGCCGAAGGCGATCAGCCACTTCGAGGGCAGCGGCACCAGCCCGAGCGGACCGAGGAGCGGGAACGTCGGCGTGATCGGGAAGTACGGCACCCCCAGCAGCCGGGCCGCGGTCTTCGCGTTCCCGATCATCGGGTAGATCTCCTCGGCGCCGACGATGGCGCACGGGATGATCGGCGCGCCGGTGCGCAGCGCCGCCGAGACGAAGCCACCGCGCCCGAAGCGCTGGAGGGTGTAGCGGTCGCGGAACGGCTTGCCGATGCCCTTGAAGCCCTCGGGGAAGACCCCGACCAGCTCGCCCTCGGTGAGCAGCCGCTCGGCGTCCTCGTTGCAGGCGAGGGTGGCGCCCAGCTTGCGGGCCATAGCACCCACCAGCGGGATGTCGAAGACCAGGTCGGCGCCGAGGAGACGGAACCGGCGGGAGGCCGGGTGCTCGTCGTGCAGGGCGACCGTGGTCATCAGCGCGTCGATCGGGATCGTGCCCGAGTGGTTGGCCACGACCAGCGCCCCGCTGTCGGCCGGCACGTTCTCCAGGCCGAAGGTCTCCACCCGGAACCACTTCTGGAAGAGCGGCCGCAGGATCGGCAGCAGCACGTGGTCGGCCAGGTCGGGGTCGAAGCCGAACTCGTCGGTCTCGTACTCCCCGGTGAGCCGGCGCTCCAGGAAGTCCAGCCCGCCGGCGACCTGGTCGTCCCAGGCGGGCGGCGCCGGCAGCGGGACGAAGGGCTCGTCGTCGTCCGGACGCAGCGGGATCACGCGGGCCTCAGGCATCGCGCACCGCCCGCAGCCCCGGCAGCGGCGGGGCCGGACGCAGTCGTCGCTCCACAGCGGCAGCGGTGTCGCCCGCCCGGTGCAGCAGCGAGGTGAGGCCGCCGGACACCGAACGGACCGTCTTCGGGTCGATCACCGGTGGGACGGTACGCGCGTAGTCGGCGAGTGCGGCGGCCGTCGAGTACCGCGGCGTGTAGCCGAACTCGGTGCGGAGCCTCGTGGTGTCCACGACCCGGCCGAAGTTCAGGAAGCGCATCTGCTCCGGGGAGTAGTCCACGAACCCGAAGCGACGGGAGAGCCGGCCGATCGATCCCAGGCTCGGCGACGGCAGCGGTACCTCGACGCGGCCCAGGCGCCGGATGGCCTGCGAGAGCAGCAGGGTCCCCTCGCCACCGACGTTGACCGTGCCGGCGAAGGGCCCGGTGGTGGCGCGGGTGAGCACGGCGAGCGCGTCGTCCTCGTGCAGCAGCTGGACGCGCGCGTCGTAGCCGAGCGCGGTCGGCACCAGCGGCATCCGGAGGAATCCGGTGAGCAGCGAGTCGATCCGCGGACCGATGAAGTTGGTGAACCGCAGGACCGCGACGTCGACGTCGGGACGGCGGCGGCCGAACGAGCGGACGTAGCCCTCGATGTCGACGCTGTCCTTGGCGAAACCGCCCGAGGGCACCTGGCGGGCCTGCATCGACTCGGTGAAGACGGCGGGATCCCGCGACGAGGCGCCGTAGACCGCGCTCGTGGACTTCAGGACGAACCGGCGCACCGACGGCGCGCGCTGGCAAGCCGCGAGCAGCTGCATCGTGCCGATGACGTTGAGTTCCTTCATCGGCACCCGCCCACCGGAGCCGGCGGGCGTGGAGCTGATGTTCATGTGCACCACGGTGTCGACCGACGCCGCCGCGATGACCTTGCCGATCAGCGGGTTGCGGATGTCGGCCCGCACGAACTCGGTGCGACCCAGCCGGCGGAGCATCGCCGGGGACGGCGGGACGGTGTCCACACCGATGACCCGCTCGATCGCCGGGTCTGCTGCGAGCTCGGCCGCCAGCGCACCACCCAGCCACCGGCTCACACCGGTGACGAGGACGACCGCGGGCGGCACGAGCGTCAGCTCACTTCTTGTTGCGACGCTGAACGCGCGTCTTCTTCAGCAGCTTGCGGTGCTTCTTCTTCGCCATCCGCTTGCGCCGCTTCTTGATGACCGAACCCACGTGGTGCTCCCGACGTCGACAGTGAACAGCTGAGCGCGACCGCCGGATGTCTCCGGCGTCGCTCGGCGACCGAGCGTACCCGAGGCCGCGCTACGACACTGTCGCCCTCCGGGCGACACCGCGGCCAGGTGCCGCCCCCGAGGGGCTCGGAGCCGTTTCGCCACGCCTGCGCGGACCCTCCGGGCCCACTCGGCGTGACACTGCAGAGCACTGCAGAGCACTGCATTCCGGCGACGTCGTTGTCGCCGTTTCCTTCTCTCAGGCGATGTCGGTGTAGGCGTCGCGCAGGTAGTCCTGCACGGCGCGCTCCGGCACGCGGAACGAGCGGCCGACGCGGACGGCGGAGAGCTCACCGGCGTGCACGAGGCGGTACACGGTCATCTTGGAGACCCGCATCATCGAGGCGACCTCGGCAACGGTCAGGAACGTGACGGCGGCGCGGGGGGCCGGCACCGAGGGGCGGCCGATCGGCATCGCGGCGGGGTGGGCGGCCGGCACCGGGCGGGCGACGGCGGAGGCCTGCATGGGGCGGCCCATCGGGCGCGGGACGGGCATCCCCGGGCGGACGACGGTGGCTGCAGCGTGGCGCTGGGGCATGGTCATGTCTTCGTCTCCGGTACCTAGCTCACGTCGTGGCGCCGGCTTCCCCACCGGCAACTGAACACGCATGCGCTGGTACTGAGCGTAAGGGGACGGGCGTGACAGAAGCGATGGATGAAACGAACAGGCGGACCGGTCCGTCCTCGGCAGAACTACACGACTGCAACACGCGACACAGGCGTTCCGGCGCGTCCAGCGACACGGTGAAGAGCCGATCACGCAGCGTTCGTGAAATTCGCCCGGACAGGAGCTACTGTGTTCGCCCCGCTCCGCTGGGTGACGGTCGACGAGTCGACGTCACGACTTGTCGACTCCCAGCTCCACCGAGCGGGCGTGCGCGGCCTCGATGGCGGCGATCAGTGCCGCACGGACCCCGTGCCGCTCCAGCTCGCGGATCGCGGCGATCGTCGTCCCCCCGGGACTGGTGACCGCCTCCCGCAGCTGCACCGGGTGCTCCCCGGAGTCGCGCATCATCACGGCCGCGCCCAGGGCGGTCTGCACGATCAGGTCCGCGGCCAGCGCGCGCGGCAGCCCGAGCAGGATGCCGGCGTCCACCATGGCCTCGACCAGGAAGAAGAAGTAGGCCGGGCCACTGCCCGACAGCGCGGTGGCGGCGTCCTGCTGGGCCTCCGGCACGCGGCGCACCCGGCCCACGGCCGCCAGCAGCGCCTCCGCCTCGTCCAGGTCCGCCTCCCCCGCGTGCGCTCCCGGCGAGAGCACGCTCATGCCCTCGTCGACCAGCGCCGGGGTGTTGGGCATGACCCGCACCACCGGGACGCCCTCGGGGAGCGCCGCCTCGATGCGCGCCGTGGGCACGCCCGCGGCGATGGAGACCACGAGGTGCCCGGTGTCGACGTGCTCGGCGATCAGGCCGAGCAGCCCGTCGATGTCCTGCGGCTTGACCGCGAGCAGCAGCACCCGGGCACGCCCCGCGGCCCCCGCGAGGTCGACGGTGCCCACGCCGTAGCGATCGGCGAGCTCGCGCGCCCGCTCCTCGCTGCGCTCGCAGACGACGATCCCGTCCGGTCCGCCGCGGCGGACCAGCCCGGACAGCAGGGCCTCCCCCATCTTCCCGCCGCCGATGATCGCCAGCCCGCGCCGGCCAGGGGCGGTCACCGGGAGGCCCCGGGAACGGGCGGCTGCGTGCGGACGGCGGTGGGGTCTCCCCAGGGCATGACGTGCTCCCAGCTCTCGGGCGTGCGGCGGTTCCTGGCTCCCGAAACCGTAGTGCGCCCGGGTGTGTGCACTCGGGCGGCCGGGTAGCGCCGCCCCCATGGCAGGAGAACTGAGCGGGATGAGGGTGGCCGTGCTGGCCACCGACGGCGTGGAGCAGGTCGAGCTGGACCACCCCTGGCAGGCACTGGAGGAGGCCGGCGCGGAACCGGAGCTGATCTCGTTCAGCACCGGGACGATCACCGCCTACGAGCACATCGACAAGGGCGAGAAGCGCACGGTGCACACCGACCTCGGGTCGGCCGACCCCGACGACTACGCGGCGCTGGTCCTGCCCGGCGGCGTCATCAACGGGGACTTCGTGCGCGCCGACGCCGACGCGGTCACCTTCGTCAAGGCCTTCTTCGACGCCGGCAAGCCGGTGGCCGCGATCTGCCACGCGCCCTGGGTGCTCATCGAGGCCGACGTCGTCCGTGGCCGCCGGATGACCTCGTGGCCCTCGCTGCAGACCGACCTGCGCAACGCGGGCGCGAACTGGGTGGACGAGGAGGTCGTCGTGGACGGCAACCTGATCACCAGCCGCAACCCCGACGACCTGGACGCGTTCGGCGCGGCGATCGTCGAGGAGTTCGCCGGCGCGCGCGAGGAGGAGACGACCGACGCCTGACCCGAGAGGTCAGGAGGCGCCGAGCAGGTTGGCGGCCGGGGCGATGGTGAGCAGGGTGCCGGCGAAGACCAGCACCGCGAGCAACCGGGCACCGACCGGCTCGGCGCCCTGACGGTTCCGCCAGAGGTTGACACCGGCCACGAGGCCGGTGACCGCGAGCGGCGCCAGGAACATCGCCAGCCGCGGCACCATCTCCCACAGCACGGTCGCCGCGAAGTAGATGCCGACGCCGGCCGCCAGCGCGATCAGCAGTTCGCCACCGAAGCGCAGCCAGGCGAGTGCGCTCTCCTGCGGCGTGGCGTCGAGGTCGGTGTCGGGCAGGTCGTCGGCGCGGACGACCGGGATCGGGCCGGTGTGCGGGTGACTCTCGCGCGCCGGAGCCCGGCTGCTCCCCCGGCGCTCCTCGCGCTCGGTGGTCCGCCCCCCGGTGCGTGGCGCGGTGCGCTGGGCGCCGGCGGCCTCCGCCGCGCGGCGCAGCGGCGGTACCGGGGCCGACGGCTGCGGGACGCCGGGCTTGCGGTCGGGCCGCAGCCCGGGGATCGCGGCGGTCGACGGGCCGGCCGTCACATGGGGTGCCGGGCGGGACGGCCGTGCCTGCGCCGGCTTCGGCTCGGCGTCCTCGCGCCGTCGGCTGAACCCCGCGCGCTCGGCGGCCGCGGCGTCGCTGGCCCGCCGCTGCCGGATGCCGGTGTCGTCGTCGTCGAGACGACGCCGCCGTGCCTGCTGCCGGGCCGCGGACTCGACACCGGCCTCGCGCAGGATCTCGGCGAGAGACCGCCCGCCTGTGTCCGGGTTCCAGTCCGGTTCGGCCATCACGCCCCTCCCAACGAGTCCAGCCTGCGGAGGATGACACCCTCGCGCAACGCCCATGGACCGATCCGCACGCACGGTACGTCCAGCGCACGCAGAGTTGCGGCAGCGACAACAGCTCCAGCGGGAACCTGGTGCGCGCGGTCCGGCGAGACGCCCGGCAATTCGGCCAGTGCGGCGGACTCGATGCGGGACACGAACCCGACCACCTGGCCGAGTCCGACGGCGGTGAGCTGCCGCGACGCGCGCAGTCCGGCCGACGACGGGGCGGCTCCGGCGAGGCGGGCGAGGGTGCGGAACGTCTTGCTCGTGGCCACGACCAGGTCCGGCCGGCCGAGAGCGGCGATCTTCTCCGCCGCGGGCGCCAGCAGCTCGTCGGCGTAGGCGCGGAGCTCCTCGAGCGCGGCGAGGTCCGGCCGACCACCCTCCCGGGCGGACGGGAGGAAGCGACGGGTCATCCGGCCCGCCCCCAGGGGCAGCGAGAGCGCCACCTCGGGGTCCTCGTCGATCCCGGCCGCCAGCTCCAGGGAGCCGCCGCCGATGTCGAGGACCAGCAGCCGCCCGGCGCTCCAGCCGAACCAGCGCCGGACTGCGAGGAAGGTCAGCCGCGCCTCGTCCTCACCGCTGAGCACCTGCATCTCCACGCCGGTGCGCTCCCGGACCCGCTCCAGCACCTCGAGGCCGTTGCCCGCCTCGCGGATGGCAGAGGTCACCAGCGCCATGAACTCGTCGCAGCCCTGCTCCTCCGCCTGCGCGCAGGCCTCCTCGACCGCGGTGAGCAGCGCCTTCTCCCCCGCCTTGGACAGCAGATCGTCCGGGCCGACGTGCTCGGCCAGCCGCAGCACGGACTTGGCGTCGTGCATGGGCGTGGGGTGCGCGCCGCGGTGGGCGTCCACGACGAGGAGGTGCACCGTGTTCGAACCGACGTCCAGCACACCGAGTCGCATGGCCACAGTCTGCCTGGCCTCCTCCCTGCGCTCGCACCGAGCAGAGCGCGGCGTGCGGCGGAGGGGCCCTTCTACGCTGACCCGGTGGACGACGAACCCCCGGAAGAGGTCGGGCTGGACTTCCCCCGGGAGTGGGTGGAGTTCCCCGACCCGGCCGACCCGGAGCACGTCGTCCGGGCCGACCTGACCTGGCTCACGTCGGCGTGGACCTGCGTGTTCGGCCGCGGCTGCGCCGGCGTGGACGAGGGGCGACCGGACGACGGCTGCTGCAGCCACGGCGCCTTCTTCACCGACGAGGACGACCTCGACCGCGTCACTGCGGCGGTCGCCGATCTCGGCGACGAGGACTGGCAGCTCGCCCCCGTGGGCCGAGGGGCCTGGACCGAGGAGGATCGGGCTGAGGACGGGGTGGCCCCCGACGAGGACGACGGCGTCCGGTCACTGCGGACCCGCCGGGTGGACGGCGCCTGCGTGTTCCTGAACCGGCCCGGATTCGCGGGCGGCACCGGCTGCGCCCTGCACGCGATGGCGCTGCGCACCGGCGTGCACCCGCTGACGACCAAGCCCGACGTCTGCTGGCAGCTGCCGGTGCGCCGCGAGCAGGAGCACGTCGACCGGCCGGACGGCACCCGGGTGCTGGTCTCGAGCATCGGCGAGTTCGACCGCCGCGGCTGGGGCCCGGGCGGGCACGACCTGCACTGGTGGTGCACCGGGTCACCGACCGCGCACGTCGCCCCCGAGCCGCTGGTCGACACCTACGCCGCGGAGCTCACCGCGCTGCTCGGCGGCCCGGCCTACGCCGAGCTACGCCGGCTGACCCATCTCCGCCTCGACCAGGGCCTGATCGCTCCCCATCCGGCCAGCCCCCGTCCGGTGCCCGTCGAGCTGCACCGGCGTCGTCCTGGCGCCTGACCGGAAGGTCTGCCGGTAGGCCCGCGGGGAGACGCCGCGGCGCCGGGCGAACTGCTCCCGCAGGCCCGCCGCGGTGCCGAAGCCGACCAGCCGGGCGATCTCCTCGATGGAGGCGTCGCTGTTCTCCAGCAGCTGCTCGGCCGCCGCGAGCCGCTGGGCGAGCAGCCACGCGTGCGGCGTCGTCCCGGTGGTGGCCTTGAACCGCCGGGCGAAGCTGCGCGGGCTCATCAGCGCGCGCCGAGCGAGCACCTCGACGCTGATCTCGTCGGCCAGGTGCTTCTGCGTCCATTCGAGGACCGCGCCCAGCCGGTCGTCCTCGCACGCGGCGACGGGGGCGTCGATGAACTGCGCCTGGCCACCGTCGCGGTGCGGCGGCACCACCATCTCCCGCGCCAGCGAGTTCGCCGCGTTCGCGCCCCACTCACGCCGCACCAGGTGCAGCAGCGCGTCGACGCCGGCCGCCGTTCCGGCCCCGGTGATGATCTGCCCGTTGTCCACGTAGAGGACCGAGGGGTCGACCTCGAGCTGCGGGAAGCGGGCGGCCAGCTCGCCGGTCCACTTCCAGTGGGTGGTCACCCGCCGGCCGTCCAGCAGGCCGGCCGCGGCCAGGACGAAGACGCCGGTGCAGTGGCTGACGAGCAGCGCGCCGCGGGCGTGCGCGCGGCGGACGGCGTCGAGCAGCTGGGGCGAGGGCTGCGCGTCGAAGTCCTCCCAGGCGGTGATCAGCAGGATGTCGGACCGGTCCACGCGCTCGAGGTCGTGCTCGACGAGGATCCCGATGCCCGTGTCGGTCCGGCAGACGCCGGGGTGCTCCGCCGCGATCGCGAAGTCGAAGCGCGGCAGCCCGAGCCGCGTGCGCTCGTAGCCGAAGACCTCGTTGCAGACGCCGAGGCCGAACGGGGCGACGAGCCGGTCGGCGACGAGCACGGTGACGACCAGCGGCCGGTCCGGGAGAGCCATGACCGCATCATGGCAGGAAAACGACGCTAGTGGTCACTTCTGCCACTCGTTCGGTGTCGGGGGTCACGCCAGGCTTCTCCCATGTTGCTGATCACCTGCCCCGTCACCCGCACCGACGAGCTGGTCTCCGACCGGCGCATCACCGCGGTCACGAACCACCCGACGCACATCGCGCTGCACGTGGACTGCCCCTCCTGCGGCACCGTGCACGTCTACCGCACCGGCCGTCGCTGGACCGCGACGCAAGCCGCCCGGGCCGCTGCGGTCGGCGCTGTGGCTCGCCGTGCGGAGCAGTCCGTCCCGGCCTAGGCTCGAACACATGAGCGAATCGAACGAGAACACCGCGCCGGCCGCCTCGCCGGAGAAGGACCCGGCCGACTGGGTGACCGGGGAGGAGCCGGCCACCGGCCCCCAGAAGAGCTACCTGGAGACGCTGTCCCGCCAGTCCGACGAGGACGTCGACCCCGACTCCCTCACCAAGGCCGAGGCCTCGCAGAAGATCGACGACCTGAAGAACTGACGCTCCGGGCGCTTACGCCTCGAGCTTGTAGCCCAGGCCCCGCACCGTCAGCAGGTAGGTCGGGTTGGCGGGGTCGGGCTCGAGCTTGGCCCGCAGCCGCTTGACGTGGACGTCGAGGGTCTTGGTGTCGCCCACGTAGTCCGAGCCCCAGACCCGGTCGATCAGCTGCGACCGGGTGAGCACCCGCCCGGCGTTGCGCATCAGGAACTCGAGCAGGTCGAACTCCTTGAGCGGCAGCGCCACCTGCTCGCCGTCGACGGCGACGACGTGCCGTTCCACGTCCATCCGCACCGGGCCGGCGGTCAGCACGCCGTCGGACGGCGCGGGCTCGACGGTCTCCCCCCGTCGGCGCAGCACGGCCCGGATCCGCGCGACCAGCTCGCGCGCGGAGTACGGCTTGGTCACGTAGTCGTCGGCGCCGAGCTCCAGGCCCACGACCTTGTCGATCTCGCTGTCCTTGGCGGTCAGCATGATGATCGGCACGTTCCCGCGGGAACGCAGCGCCCGGCACACCTCGGTGCCCGAGAGGCCCGGCAGCATGAGGTCCAGCAGGACGATGTCGGCCCCGCCGCGGTCGTACTCCGCCAGGGCATCGGGACCGGTGGAGGCCACGACCGGGTCGAAGCCCTCGCGGCCCAGCATGTACGACAGCGCGTCGGAGAAGGACTCCTCGTCCTCGACGACCAGCACTCGGGTCATGAACGCTCGTTCTCCAGTGTCTGAGGAGTGGGGGTCTGCGGCATGGGGAGGGGGGCCGGGCCGACGGCCGGGTGGTCGGCGGGGCCGGCGAGCGGGATGCGCAGCGTGAAGGTGGAGCCGAGCCCCTCCTCGCTCCACACGCTCACCGAGCCGCCGTGGTTGCTGGCGACGTGCTTGACGATGGCGAGGCCCAGACCGGTGCCGCCGGTGCTGCTGGCCCGCGACTGGTCCACACGGTAGAAGCGTTCGAAGACGCGGTGCCGATCGGCCCGTGGGATCCCGATGCCGCTGTCGGTCACGGTGATCTCCGCGAATCCCGAGCGTGCCCGGGCGGCGACGGCGATCCGGCTCTCCCCCGCGCTGTAGGCCACGGCGTTGGCGAGCAGGTTGGTGACGGCGGTGGCCAGCTGGCTCTCCACGCCGCGGACCACCAGCTCCGGCTGCCCGCCCACCACGATGTCGAGCTTCTTGGCGCGGGCCGCGGTCCGGGTCCGGTCCACCGCTTCGGCGAGCACCCGGTCGACCTCCACCGGTCGCAGCTCGGGCAGCGGCTCCCCGCCCTGGAGCCGCGAGAGGTCGATCAGCTCGCGCACCACCCGGGCCAGACGGTCGGCCTCCACGGCGATCCGCCCGGCGAAGCGCTGCACCGCCTCCGGGTCGTCGGACGCCCCCTCGATCGCCTCGGCGAGGAGCGCCAGCGCCCCCACCGGCGTCTTCAGCTCGTGGCCGACGTTGGCGACGAAGTCCCGCCGCACCGCCTCGACCCGCCGCGCCTCGGTCACGTCCTGGAGCAGCAGGGCGACCGGGCCCGGCCGGGCCACCGTGCCGCTGTCCAGGCGCACGCCGTGCACGCCCACCAGCCGCGGCCCGGCGCCGACCAGGTCACCGGGCAGGCGGACGTCGGCCCGATGACTGCCGGTGCGTCGCACGTCGTGCGAGAGCGTCAGCAGCTCCGGGACGAGCAGCCGGTCGCCGCGCACGATGCCCAGCGCCCGCGCGGACGGGTTGGCCAGCAGGACGGCGTCGTCGGTGTCCACGAAGACGATCGCGGGGTCGATGAGGTCGACCAGCCGCCGGGTGAGCGCCGCCTCGGGCAGCGACGTCCTCGGATCGTCGTCGGAGACCCGGCCCAGGTCGGGTCGGGAGCGGATGATGACGGTGGCGGCCACCACCCCACCGAGGAGGAGGCCGACCACCAGGGCGACCAGCGGGCTCACGAGCCGAATGCTAGGTGCGGAACGGCTCGGGGGGCGCCCTCCCGCCAGGGTTCACCGCCCGGACGGGTCAGAGTTCACCGGAGGGTGGGCAGTCGTTCACCTGACGGCGACCGAGCGGCTCCCGGCCCCGCCTAGCGTCGTCCGAGAACACCGACGAGAGGGACGACCGTGCGCGACAGCTACCACGAGGAACTCGACGACATCAACGCCTGCCTGGTGGGGATGGCGAACGCGGTCGGCTCGCAGATGAGCACCGCAACCACCGCGCTCCTCGACGCCGACGTCGAACTCGCCGACCGGGTCATCGCCGGCGACGAGGCGATCGACGCGACCCGCGAGAGCATCGAGCAGCGGACCTTCACCCTGCTCGCGCGCCAGCAACCGGTCGCCGGCGACCTCCGCACGATCACGACCGCGATGCGCATCGTGAGCGACCTGGAGCGCATGGGAGACCTCGCTGCGCACATCGCGAAGGTGGCCCGCATGCGGTTCCCCGACCACGCGGTGCCGCAGGAGGTGCGCCCCTCGTTCCTCGAGGCCGGCAACGTGGCGGAGCTGCTGATCACCAAGACCGCCACCGTGATCGCCAAGAGCGACGTCGCGGCGGCGGAGGAGCTCGAGACCGACGACGACGCCATGGACCGCATCCACAGCGGCCTGTTCCGGCAGCTGCTCAGCGACGAGTGGCCGCACGGCATCGAGTCGGCGATCGACATCACCCTGCTCGGCCGGTACTACGAGCGCTTCGCCGACCACGCGGTGAGCGTCGCCCGCCGGGTCCGCTACCTGGTCACCGGCGAGCGGTACGTCACCGAGGTCACCACCCAGTGATCCGTCGTCCTCCGGACGACACCGCGGCCAGGAGCCGTCCCCTGCTGCGCTGAGCCGCTCGGCCTCGTCGCAGGGGCCCGCGCCGAGCGTCAGCGAGGCGTGGGGGGCGACGAGGTCCTTCTCCTACTTCTTGCCCTGGTTCTTCACGGCTTCGATGGCGGCTGCGGCGGCCGCGGGGTCCAGGTACTGGCCGCCGGGGTTCGTCGGGCGCAGGTCGGCGTCGAGGTCGTAGCGCAGCGGCACACCCGTCGGGATGTTGAGCCCGACGACCTCGTCGTCGCCCATGCCGTCGAGGTGCTTCACCAGGGCGCGCAAGCTGTTGCCGTGCGCCGCGACGAGCACGGTCTTCCCCGCGCGGAGGTCCGGCACGATCGCGTCGTACCAGTACGGCAGCATCCGGACGACGACGTCCTTGAGGCACTCGGTGGCCGGCCGCGCCTCCGGCGGGAGGAACGCGTAGCGCACGTCGGCGTCCTGGGAGAACTCGTCGCCGGCGGCGATCGGCGGCGGCGGGGTGTCGTAGGACCGGCGCCACGTCATGAACTGTTCCTCGCCGTACTCGGCGAGGGTGGCCGCCTTGTCCTTGCCCTGCAGCGCGCCGTAGTGCCGCTCGTTGAGCCGCCACGAGCGCTTCACCGGGATCCACTGCCGGTCGGCCGCGGCCAGCGCCAGCTCGGCGGTGGTGATCGCGCGCTTCATCAGCGAGGTGTGCAGCACGTCGGGCAGCAGGTCGTTCTCGACCAGCAGCTCGCCCCCACGCGCGGCCTCGGCGCGCCCCTTCTCCGTGAGCGACACGTCCACCCAGCCGGTGAAGAGGTTGGCCTTGTTCCACTCGCTCTCGCCGTGGCGGAGCAGCACCAGCGTTCCCGTCGAGGTCGTCACGGCGATCATCCTGCCCGACCGCTCCGCCGCAGGCAGGCCGGGTGTCAGGCGACCGGCCGGCCGCCGACCTCCCGCCGCGCGCGGTGCACCGCGGCCGCGACGATCTCGCCGGCCCGGTGGAGCTGCTCCTCGGTGTGGGTCGCCATGACGGCCAGCCGGAGGATCCCCTTCCCCCGCGGCACGGCGGGATAGCCCCCCACCGCGTTGGTGTAGACGCCGTCGTCGAAGGCCAGGCGCCAGGCGGCGCCGGTCACCTCCGCGTCACCACTCACCTCAGCGTTGCCGGTCGGGACCGCGACCACCGCGCCCCCGCCGACGATCGAGGGCGTGCCGGAGTCGGCCAGCACCCGGCGCAGCAGCGCGCAGTTCTCCTGCAGCCGCACGACCCGCTCGGGCTCCGCGCGCAGGATGCGCACCGAGGTCAGCGCGGCGGCGACGGAGGACGGGTCGTTGGCCGCGCTGAAGACGTAGGGCATGGCGCCGGCGCGGATGCCGTCCGCCGCCGCACGCGTCGTCATGATCGCGCCGCCGACGCTGGCCAGTGACTTGCTCAGCGCGATCGTCACGGCGTCCACCCGGTCCAGGACGTCCAGCGCCTCTGCGGTGCCGAGGCCCGTCTCGCCCAGCACGCCCAACCCGTGCGCCTCGTCGACGATCAACCGGGCGCCGTAGCGCGCGCAGAGTTCGGTGATCTCGACCAGCGGCGCGAGCTCGCCGGTCATCGAGTAGACGCCGTCCACCACGACGACGACGCCCGCCCGCGGGTCCAGCCGCTCCAGCCGCCGGGCCAGGGAGCTCACGTCGTTGTGCCCCCAGCGCGAGACGGAGCCCCGGCTGGCCGCCGCCGCCGCGTGCAGGCTCGCGTGCACGTGCGAGTCGACGAGCAGGACGTCGTCGGCGGTGCAGATGCTGGAGAGCAGCGCGACGTTGGCGTTGACGCCCGAGGATGTGAGGACGGCGTCCTCGGTGCCGTAGAAGTCGGCGAGCTCCGCCTCCAGCTCCAGGTGCAGCTTCGTGGTGCCGTTGAGCACCCGGCTGCCGGAGGTGCTGGTGCCGAACCGGCGCAGCGCGGCCCCGGCCGCCTCGACGACCCGCGGGTCCCCCGCGAGGCCGAGGTAGTTGCCGGTGCCGAGGTTGATCCGCTCCCGACCGTCGGCGTAGCGGGTGACCGGCAGCGGCGCGCCGTCGGTCGGGACGGCGAGGGCGCCTCGACCCGGGTGCTCCGGGTCGCGGTTCATCGCCGCGAGCGGGTTGTCGTGCAGCGGCGCGAACGGATCGCGGCGTCCCCGCAGGCCTTCGGTCGCATCGACTCGGGCGGCGGTCAGGCCCTCGGTCACAGCTCTTCTCCCACGCTTGCGCCCGCCCGGGTTCCCCTACCCCGCACGGTGACCCGGCCAGCCTGTGCGGATGGTGACCGAGCGTCAACACTGCGGGATCGCTTCACCTCAATGGGTGCTCGACGTCACCCGTTCGCGGCCTGGGCGCCAGATCAGGACCACGACGGCGGCGAGCACCGCCGCGGCGGCGGTCCCGATGGCGGTGACGTGCATGGCGGAGACGAACGCGTCGCGCGCCGGCTCGATCACCGAGGCCGCGGCGGCCGCGGCCTCGGACCCGCCCTCGGCCTGCACCCGCCGGACGACCTCCAGGGTCGCGACGATCGACTCGTTCGCCTCCTCCCGGACGTCCGCGGGCAGTGCCTCGGCCGTGCTGCCCAACCGCGCCGCGTACACGCCGGAGAGCAGCGAGCCGAGGATGGCGACGCCGAGCGCCCCGCCGACCTGGCGCACGGAGTTGTTCACCGCCGCGCCCGCGCCGGCCTTCTCGCGCGGCACGACGGACATGATCGACTCGGTGGCCGGCGCCATGACGCTGCCCATGCCGACCCCCTGCACAGCGAGGACGGCGAGCAGCACCCACACCGGCGTCGACAGCTGGAACAGCTGCACACCGGCGAACGAGAGCGCGATGAGCAGGAACCCGAAGGCGCAGACCGCCTTGGCCCCGAAGCGCTCGGCGAGCCCGGAGCTCAGCGGCGCCATGACCGCCATCCCCAGCGCCACCGGGATCAGCACCGCACCGCTCTCCAGCGGGCTGAAGCCGCGCACCCCCTGCAGGTAGAACACCAGGTAGAAGGTCGCACCCAGCAGCGCGAAGAAGTTCAGCCCCAGTGCCCCGGCGGCCGCGGAGAAGGCCGGATTGCGGAACAGCGAGACGTCGAGGGCCGGGTGCGCCGAACGGCGCTGCAGCCAGACGAACAGCGCCAGCAGCGCGAGCCCACCGAGCAGCGGCACCAGCACGCCCGGCGTCGTCCAGCCCTCTCCCCCGCCGCCGCGGATGATCCCGTAGACCAGCCCGGCGAGCGCCGCGATCGACAGCAGGACGCCCGGGATGTCCAGCCGGCCGGGGTCGGGATCGCGGGACTCGGGGACGAGCGTGGACACCGCGACGATCCCGAGCAGCGCGACGGGGACGCCGACGAGGAAGACCGCCCCCCACCAGAAGTGCTCGAGCACCGCACCCCCGGCCAGCGGCCCGCCGGCGACGGCGATCCCCGCGGTGCCGGCCCAGACGCCGATCGCGCGGCCCCGCTCACCGGGCGGGAAGACGTTGGTGATGACGGCGAGCGTCGTCGGCTGGACGGCGGCTCCGCCGATGCCCATGGCCGCGCGCCAGGCGATCAGCTCCAGCGCGCTGTCGCTCAGCGCGGCCATCACCGACGCCACGGCGAAGATGCTCAGCCCGATGAGCAGGACCCGGCGGCGGCCGATCCGGTCGCCGATGACGCCCCACGAGAACAGCAGGCCGGCGAACACCAGGATGTAGGCGTCCACGACCCACTGCAGCTCGCCCTGGGTGGCACCCAGCTCGCGCTGCAGCGTGGGGATGGCGACGTTGAGGATCGTGTTGCCCATGATCACGACGAGCAGGCAGACCGTCATCGTGGCCAGCACCCACCACCGCCGGGCGTAGCCGGGGCGCTCGTCCTGGCCGGGCGGCACCGCGCCCGGCTGCGACTTCTCCGTCGCCGTCACGCCTCGGGCTGGTCGGTCTGGCGGTGGGCGGGGTCGGCGAAGGCGGCGAACGCCTCCAGGTTGCGCAGCGACTCCCCGCGCTTGACCCGCCAGTCCCACTCGCGGCGGATCGAGGTGCCGAAGCCGATCTCCAGCATGGTGTTGAAGTGGTCGTCGGCGTAGCTCAGCACCGCGCCGAGCAACCGGTCGAGCTCCTCGGGGGTGACGGCGGCGTGCGGCAGCCGGCCGGTCAGGTAGACGTCCCCGACGGCGTCGATGGAGTAGGAGACGCCGTACATGCGGGCGTTGTGCTGCAGCAGGTAGGTCCACAGCTGCTCGCGGTTCTCGTCGGGCTGACGGCAGACGAAGGCCTCCAGCCGCAGCGAGTGCTCCCCCACGATCAGGCCGCAGACCGTCTTGAGCTTCTTGGTGCCCGGCAGGTCGACCAGCCAGGTGCCGGGGCTGGGGTGCTCGTGCACCAGCTCGCTGTCGCGCAGCGTCTGGTCGATGACGGCGTCGAGCTCGGCTGTGCTCCGCGCCCCGGCGGATCGGTTCATCGGGCGACCTCCAGGCCCGGCAGCGCGCGCAGCGGCCCGCCCGCACGCCGAGCCGGACGAGCCGGTGCCGCGGCCATGTCGACGGCGGCCGAGGCGTAGGCGTCGACCAGGGCGTCCACGGTGCGCTCCCAGGAGAACAGGCCGGCGTGCCGGCGGGCGCCCGCGGCCAGCAGCTCCCGGCGGGCCAGCACGGCCCGCACCGCGACGGCGTAGTCGGCCGGGTCGTGGCCGGGGACCAGGACGCCGGAGACGCCGTCGCGCACCGCCGTCGGCAGCCCGCCCACGGCGGCGGCGACCACGGGGGTCCCGCAGGCCTGCGACTCCAGGGCGACCAGCCCGAAGGACTCGTTGTGGCTGGGCACGACGGTCACGTCTGCGGCGCGGTAGAAGTGCGCCAGGAGCTCGGGCGGCTGCGGTGGGTGGAAGCGGACGACGTCGGTGATCCCGAGGCCGGCGGCCAGCTGCTCGAGCTGGCGCGGGGCGTCCAGGCCGCTGCCGCTGGGGGCGCCGACCACGTGCACCTGGAGCCGGGTCCGCAGCGCCGGGTCGTCGGCGAGCAGCCGGGCGGCGGTGTGCAGCAGGACGTCGGGGGCCTTGAGCGGCTGGATGCGGCCGACGAACAGCAGCACGACGGCGTCGTCGGGAACGCCGACCTCACGGCGGGACGCCGTCCGGCTGCCCGGGGCGAACCGGTCCAGGTCGACCCCCGGCGGGACGACGAGCGTGCGCGCGGGGTCGGCGCCGTAGAGGCGGACGAGCTGGCGCGCCTCCTCGTCGGTGTTGGCGATCAGCCGGTCGGCCTCGGCCACGACCTGCTGCTCGCCGATCACGCGGGAGCGCGGCTCGGGGCGGTCACCGACCGCCAGCGCCTCGTTCTTGACCTTGGCCAGGGTGTGCGCGGTGTGGATCAGCGGCACGCTCCACCGGTCACGGGCCAGCCAGCCGACCTGGCCCGACAGCCAGTAGTGGGAGTGCACGACGTCGTAGTAGCCCGGCTCGTGCTGGGCCTCCTCGCGCAGCACCGCCGCCGTGAAGGCGCACAGCTGGGCGGGGAGCTCCTCCTTGCCCAGGCCCTCGAACGGGCCGGCGCTGACGTGCCGCACGGTGACGCCGGGGCTCATCTCGACGACCGGCGGGAGATCGCTGGAGGTGGCGCGGGTGAAGACGTCGACGGCGATGCCGCGCGCGGCCAGCCGGCGGGAGACCTCGACGATGTAGACGTTCATGCCGCCGGCGTCGCCCGCGCCGGGCTGGTCGAGCGGGCTGGTGTGCACCGAGAGCGTCGCCACGCGCCGGGGCAGGCCGGAGCCGGGGGTGCGGCGAGCGGGCACCTACGACCTCCCGCTCTGTGCTGTTCCGGTGCGAGGACGCACCCCTGTCTCCTGTCCATCCTGCAACAGCGGGAGGATGGCCCGCATGCCCGACCCCGCAGACTCCACCCGGTCCGACTACCGCTCGCAGCCCGGCCGGGGGCGCACCGCCGTCGTCACCGGCGCCTCGAGCGGCATCGGCGCCGCGACCGCCGCCCGTCTGGTCGCGGAGGGCTTCGACGTCGTCGTGGCCGCCCGCCGGGTCGACCGGCTCGAGGAGCTGGCGTCCTCGATCGGGGCGCGGGCCGTGGCGCTGGACATCACCGACGCCGACTCGGTCGCTGCCTTCGCCGCGTCGCTGGACCGGGTCGACGTGCTGGTCAACAACGCCGGTGGGGCCTTCGACGCCAACCGCGTCGCCGACGCCGACCTCGACTCCTGGGCGCGCACCTACGACGTGAACGTGCTGGGCACGGTGCGGCTGACCAAGGCCCTGCTGCCGGCGCTGCGCGCATCCGGGGCCGGCGACGTGCTGTTCGTGAGCTCGACCGCCGCGCTCGCCAGCTACGAGGGCGGGGCGTCGTACACGTCGGCCAAGCACGGCGTGCACACGCTGGCGGAGACGCTGCGGCTGGAGCTGAACGGCGAGCCGGTCCGGGTGCTGGAGATCGCGCCCGGGATGGTGCGCACCGAGGAGTTCTCGCTGAACCGGCTGCAGTCGCAGGAGAAGGCGGACGCCGTCTACCGCGGCGTGCGGGAACCGCTGACGGCCGAGGACGTCGCTGACTGCATCGCCTGGGCCGTCACGCGGCCGCACCACGTGAACATCGACCTGCTGGTGGTCCGCCCCCTGGCGCAGGCGAGCAACTACAAGGTCGCCCGGGAGTCCTGACCTCGCCGCGGCCCGACCGTGTGCACGGTTGTGCCGTTCCGACGCCGCAACCTGCACATCAGCGCACACCGTCGTCGCACGGCGGCCGCACAGCGGGCACCGAGCTGGCGGAGGCGCGTCGGGGCTGTGTCGTGGGGCGCACACACCGCGCCTGGCCCTGACCGGCACCGTGGTCGGAGTGCTCCTCCTCGTCCGAGGCGTGGGGGTGGAGGTCCTGATGCTCGCCGGGCCTACGACGGAAACGCCGCGATATCCGCCGAGCAGCCTCACCGGCCCTGACGCCTGAGCGGACGCATCACCGCCCCGACGGCCGGCGCGCCCACGCACGCAGGGCAGCCTCCGTCCGGGCGAGTGCGGACTCCGAATTCTGCACGGTGGTCCAGTCCCGCTCGCCGGCCACGCGGACGGCGAGCAGCTCCCAGCTCTCGCAGACGCGGGTCCCGTCGAGCAGGAACGCGTGCACGCCCCAGCTCCAGACCCCGCGGTCGTCGAGTCCGCGGGTGACGCCGATGTCCAGGCCCGGCAGCGCCGCCTCGTACCGGGACACCATCGCCTCGGCCTCCTCGACCGCCTGCTGCAGGACGGCGTCCCACAGTCGCTGCTCCGCGGACCGCCTTTCCTCGCGCGGAACGGCGCGGTCCTTCAGCCGGGCGCTGAACGAGGCCAGGGGCCGCGGCCGCCGGCGCGTGCGGCGGTCGAACACCCGGGCGCGGTCGAGCGCCGCCTCCAGGGAGGCACCGCGCAGCGGCGGGAGGTCCGGCGCCCAGCGAGCGGTGGCGGCGTTGAGGTGATCGGTGAGGCCTTCGACATCCGGGCCGTCCGAGTCGGCCACGAGGACGATCGCGCCGGCGCGGTCCTCGGCGCGGAATCGGTGGCCCCGGCGGTCGAACACGGCCACGACCTCGCCCGCGTACCCCGGCTCGATGTCGAACGCATCCGGCCCGGGGAGGACGTCGACCCATCCGTCGTCGTCGACCAGCACAGCCGGCCAGACCGGCCACGCCTGGTGCCCTGCCACGTCAGGGGCGGACGGCGGTGGGCTCGCGCTCGAGGGTGACGCCGAACTTCTCCTGCGCGGTCGCGATGATCCGGTCGGCGAAGGCGAGCAGCTCGGCGGCGGTGGCGCCGTCCTCGGTGGTGAGCGCCAGGCTGTGCCGGGACGACGTCCCGACGTGCCCGTCCCGGGTGCCGCGGCCGAACCCTGCGTGCTGCACCAGCCAGGCGGCGCTGAGCTTGACCATCCCCTCGCCGGCCGGCCAGCTCGGGCAGCCCTCGACCGCGCGCTCGGCGGGCACGATCGGGTTGGTGAAGAAGGAGCCCGCGCTGCGGGAGTCGGGGTCGGCCGGGTCCCAGACCATGCCCTTGCCGCGGCGGAGGCCCAGGACCGCCTCGCGGACGTCGGCCAGCGGCGCGCGCTCGCCGATCTCGACCCCGAGCGTGCGGGCCAGCTCCGCGTACCCGACCGGCTTGGACAGTTCGGCGGACTCGAGGGCGAACTCGACCTCGAGGACCACGAACCGGCCGGGCTCGCGCTTGAGCCGGCTGTCGCGGTAGGCGAAGCGGCACTCGGCCGGCGTCAGGGTGCTCTCGGTCTTGTCGGCGCGGTCGTAGACCCGGACGGCGGTGATCGTCTGCGCGACCTCCTGGCCGTAGGCGCCGACGTTCTGCACCGGCGTCGCGCCCGTGGACCCGGGGATGCCCGAGAGCGCCTCCATGCCCGCCAGCCGGTTCTCCACCGTGTGGGCGACCAGGGCGTCCCAGTTCTCGCCCGCCTGCACGGTGAGCCGGTCGCCGGAGCGCTCGATCCCCCGGGACCGCACGACGACGACATCACCGGGCCAGCCCTCGTCGGGCGCGATGAGGTTGGAGCCGCCGCCGATCAGCAGCAGCGGGCGCCCCGACTCGTCGGCCTCGCGCACTGCGTCCACCAGCTCGGCCGCCGTCTCGACCTCGACCAGCCGCTCCGCGGGTCCACCGACGGCGAGGGTGGTGAGCTCCGCCAGCCGGACGTCCGATCGCACCTGCACGGCACGACGGTAGCCGGGACTACCCTCCATCCCGGTGAGCGAGGCGGGCAACGACCACAAGAAGCGGGCCTCGCTGTCCCCGCAGCCGCAGCGCAAGGCCCCCCGGCTCGCCGCGGGCCGCGCCCGGGCACTCGGCCTCCCCACCCGTGGCACCACCAACGCCAACCGGCTTCGAAGGGTCGACCGCTGGCTGCTGGCCACCCAGGTCCCGCGGATGCGCGACTCGACCCGCCCACTGGTGGTGGACCTGGGCTACGGCTCCTCGGCGGTGACCACGCTGGAGCTCGTCGGCCGGCTGGCGCCCGAGGTCGAGGGCCTGGAGGTCGTGGGCCTGGAGATCGACCCGGAGCGGGTGACCGCCGTGGCCGCCGACCGCGATCCGCCGCGGGTGGACTTCCGGGTCGGCGGGTTCGAACTGGCCGGGCTGCAGCCGGTGATCGTGCGGGCGTTCAACGTGCTCCGGCAGTACGACGAGGAGTCGGCGGGGCGCGCCTGGGCCACGATGTGCGCCGCGCTGGCCCCCGGCGGGCTGCTCGTCGAGGGCACCTGCGACGAGTGGGGACGCCGCTCGGCCTGGGTGGCGCTGGACGCCGACGGCCCGCTCACCCTCACGCTGGCGGCCCGGGTCTCCGACATCGCGACGCCGTCGGACCTCGCCGAGCGGCTGCCCAAGGCGCTGATCCACCACAACGTCCCCGGCCAGCCGGTGCACGAGTTCCTGCGCGCCTTCGACGCCGCCTGGGCCGCGGCCGCGGGCATGTCCACGTTCGGGCCGCGGCAGCGCTGGGTCGCCGCCGTCGAGACGCTCGGCGCGCAGGGCTGGCCGCTGGTCGGCTCCAGCCGGCGCTGGCGGCACGGCGAGGTCACCGTGCGCTGGTCCGCCGTCGCCCCCGTCTGAACTCAGCCCGCGACCGCGGCGCCGATCAGCGAGCGCGGGTCCGCCGCTCCCCGGGCCGGGCCGTCGAGCGGGAACTCGACGAGGTGCGCGTGCCCGAAGCCGCCGATATCCCGGCCGGCCGTCTCGACCACGTGCCCGCGCTCCTGGAGACCGGTGCGCCAGGACTCCGGCGCGTGCTGCTCGATGCGGACCAGGTGGGCGTCGGGCCGCTCCCACACGTCGAAGCCGGTGCCGCCCTCGACCCCGAGCACCCACCGGGGCGCGCTGAGCAGGCTGCCCGGGTCCTGCCCGGCGACGAGGAGTCGGGCCAGCATCTGCAGCACCACCTGGGGCTGGGCGTCGCCGCCCATCGTGCCGAGCACCGCGCGGAGGGAACCGTCGGGGCGGGTCACCAGCGCCGGGGCCAGCGTGTGCGGCGGCCGCCGGCCCGGCCCGTACTCGGCGGGGTGGCCCTGCTCGAGGCTGAAGCCGATCCCCCGGTTGTGCAGGAGGATCCCGGTGCCGGGCACCGCCACGTGGGCCCCGAACCCGCTGGCGTTGGACTGGATGAGGCTCACGCCCATGCCGTCGCCGTCGGAGGCGCAGAGATAGATCGTGCCGCCGCCGCGGTACCGGTCGCCCAGCTGCGCCGGCCGCTGCGGGTCGAACATCGCGGCACGTTCGTCCAGGCGGTCCGGCGCGATCAGCCGGGCGCCGTCCGCCCCGTCGGAGAGCGACGACGGGCGGTCGAACCCGGCCAGCCGCGCGGCCTCCACGGTCAGGTGGGCCCACGCGGCGTCGTCGGGCTGGGCGGAGAGCCCGACCCGTTCGGCGATGCCGGCGCCGGCCAGCCCGAGGTATCCCTGGGAGTTCGGCGGCACGGTCCAGACCCGGTGGCCCCAGACGTCCAGGAACAGTCCGTCCACCCAGTCGGCGAGTGATCGCTCGAGGTCCTCGGCGGCGTACTCCCCCGCGCCCACCTCCAGCAGCCGTTCACCGAACTCGCCGCCGTAGAAGCCGTCGCGCCCCTCGGCGGCGATCGCGCGCAGCATCCGCGCCGGCCCCGGCCGCACGAGGCGTTCGCCCTCGGCCACCCCGGAGCCCACGAGCTCGTCGCAGCCGACGAGTCCGTCGAGCCTCGGCAGGGCGGAGGCGAGCAGCGGAGAGGCCGGGAACCCACCCTCGGCCAGCTCGATCGCCGGCGCCAGCACGTCGGCGAGGAGCAGCCGCCCCGATCGGCCGTGCAGGGTCAGCCACCCGTCCACGCACCCCGGCACCGGAGCGCTCCGCACGTCGCCCCGCATCGGCATGGCGCGGTGCCCCTCGGCGCGCAGCCGGTCCGGATCGGCCCCGCTCCCGGCCCGCCCGGATGCGTTCAGCACCAGCGGCTCCGCGGATCCCGTGCCCGGACCGCCGACGAGCGCGAAGAGATCCCCGCCCATCCCGCACATGTGCGGGGTCGTCACCGTCAGCGCGGCGCTGGTCGCGATCGCGGCGTCCACCGCGTTGCCGCCGGCGCGCAGCACCGCCGCGCCGGCCTCCGAGGCCAGCCGGTCCACGCTGCACACCAGTCCGTCGGGGCCGGTGACCGTGTCGGTCGTCCAGGTCATCGGCAGATGATCCACCAGCACCACCGCTCCCGCAGGGTCCACCCGACCCGCTGCCGGTCCCGGAGGACGGCCAGGGGGACGATGACGCGGTGACCGCCGCACGGAGCTCGACGATCGTCCGGCCGGCATGAGGCCGGTCCCCGGACCCACGCCGGTCGACGGCGGCACGGCGGAGCTGCTGGGCGACGCCGACCGCGACGGCGCATGGGTGCTGATGCTCGACGGCACCCCGCAGTCGCACGTGGACCTCGACGAGCCGGAGCACCTGGAGTTCGAGTACGTCCGCCGCATGGGGCACGTCCTCGACCTCGCCGCGGACCCCGGCGCCCCGCTCGACGTCGTCCACCTGGGCGGCGGCGCGCTCACGCTGCCCCGCTACGTCGCCGTCACCCGGCCGGGGTCGCGCCAGCGCGTCGTGGAGATCGACCAGCCGCTCACCGACCTGGTCCGCGAGTACCTCCCGCTCCCCCGCAACGCCCGGGTCCGCGTGCGCGCCGCCGACGCGCGCGAGGCGCTGCAGACGATGCACCCCGACAGCGCCGACGTCGTGGTCACCGACGTCTTCGCCGGCGCCCGCACGCCGGCGCACCTGACCACCGCCGAGTTCGCCGCGGAGGTGGCCCGGGTGCTGCGGCCGGGCGGCGTCTACGCGGCCAACGTCGCCGACGGCCCGCCGCTGCGGTTCGCCCGCGCCCAGGTCGCCACGCTCCGCACGGCGTTCCGGCACGTCTGCCTGCTGGCCGAGCCGGCCACCCTGCGGGGCCGCCGGTTCGGCAACCTCGTCGCCGTCGCCTCCGACGTCGAGCTGCCCATCGGAGCGCTCACCCGGGCCTGCGCCCGCGACCCCATGCCGTCACGCGTCGTGGAGGGCGAGGACCTCGACCGCTTCGTGGGCAAGGTCCCGCCGGTGCCCGACGCCGAGGCGCAGCCCTCCCCCGAGCCACCCGAGGGCGTGTTCGGCCGGTGAGCGGGGATCGCGGCCGACCGTAGAGTGGGGAGATGACGACACCCGCTCCGAACCGGCTGTACCGCGACACCCGCCACAAGGTGCTCGGCGGCGTCTGCTCCGGGCTCGCCCACAGATTCGGGCTGTCCACCAGCGCGCTGCGCCTGGCGTTCGTGATCTCGTGCGTGCTGCCCGGGCCGCAGATCGTGGCCTACGTGCTGCTCTGGATGCTCATCCCCGCGGCCTGAGCCGGCAGGCGGTCTACCAGCTGTTGCCGCGGGGCAGACCGCGCACAGCGGGCCGCACGTCGACCAGGTAGACGACGGAGGCGATGACCGCGGGCAGGCCCAGGATGCTCACCAGCCCGAAGACGAAGAGGAACAGCCCGGCCAGCAGGATGATCCCCAGCCAGGCCGGCTTCGTCAGCTTGCCGGTGGCGACGAACGCGTCCGCGGGCCGGGTGAGAGCGTCCACGAAGGCCCATCCGGCCAGCGCGAGCGCGCCCCACATCAGGGCGTCCATCAGCAGCTGATCGAACATGAGCATGGGGCAAGGCTACTCGGAGTACCGACCGCGGCCAGGGCCCACGGACGCGACAGGGCCCCGGAGCGCCGTAGCAGCTCCGGGGCCCTGGTCACGGGACCGGGTAGGTCAGTTCTTCTTGGCCGGCACGGCGGTCGGGTCGCTCCGGCGGGCGGTGCGGGCGCGGGTCACGGGAGCCGTGGTGGCCGAGGCCTTCTTGCCGGCGGCCGGGCTGTTCTTCTTCGCAACCGGCTTCGCCTTGGGCGCGGGCGCCTCCTCGGCGACCTCTGCCACGGAGGCCTTGGTCGACTCGGCGGTCTCGTGCACCGTCTCCTCGGCCTTGTGCGCGGCCTTGGCGACCTTGCCGGACGTCTTCTGGACGATCGAGGTGACCTCGTTGGAAGCCTCGCTCACGGCCTCGGCGGTCTCCTCGAGAGCCTCCTCGAGGGTGTCCTCGACGGTGTCGACGGCGGCCTCGGCGCGGCGGATGACGCGACGGACGGCGGGCTGACGACGCAGCTCCTCGACGACCTCGGCGCCGCGCTCGGCGAGCGTCTCGACGGTGCTGGCGGCCTGGGTGCGGGCGACCTCGACCAGGCCGGTGACGGTGCTGCGCAGCGCCTCCGGACGGACGGCGGTGGCCAGCTGCTGCGCGGTGGTACGGGCGGTGCCGGCGGCCTCGGTGGCCCGGGTGCGGGCCTCCTTGACGGCCAGGTCGGCCTGGACCTGCGCCTCGCCGGGCAGCGCCTCGGCCTGCGAGCGGAACGAGGCGATCACGGTGCGGGCGCGCTCGACGGCGAGGTCACCGGCGCCGACGACGGCCAGCAGCGGGGTGCGGGCCTGCTCGGCGAAGGTGCGGCCCTGGGCCACGGCGAGCTCGCTGTACTGCTTCACGGTCTGGGTGGGGGTCATGTCGACTCCTTGGGATCTGGGGTGGGGGTTCAGCTGGCGGCCGGGGCGGAAGCCCGGTGCTCTCGGACGTAGGTCTCGTAGAGCTCGAGCAGGACGGCCTTGTGCCGTTCGGACAGCGCGTCGTCCGAGCGGATCGCCGCCACGGTGTCCGGATTCCCGGTACGCCGGTCGAGGATCCCTGCCTGCTCGTAGAGCGTCTCGGCCGAGATCTTCAGGCCCCGGGCGATCGAGGCGAGGATCTCCGCTGACGGCTTCCGGAGACCCCGCTCCACCTGGGACAGGTACGGGTTGCTGACCCCCGCGCTGCGGGCCAGTTCGCGCAGCGACACCCGGGCAGCGCTGCGCTGCTCACGGATGAAGTCACCTACCGTCGAGCTGACGGCCGAGACGCTGGGCGCCTCCGCCACCGTCTCCGCGACGCTTCCGGCGACCCGGTCCACCGTGGACCGGACCGTCGTCACCTGCTCGCGGACGAACTCACCGGGGGTCTGCACGTCAACGACGCTAACCCCGGGTGCTAGCAGTTGCAAGCGGAGGAGTTAGCAGACCGGGGTGAACACCCTCACACGGGAAAAGGAGCGCTCAGGCGTTTAGTTCCGGGGATTCCCGGACGTCGCCGACGACCCCGGTCCCACCGGACACCGGGGTCCGCGCCCACGGAGCAAGCACCTCGGCGGGGACGCCGAGGCGGCGCAGCCCGGCGGCCAGCGCCGGCGTGCGCCCGCGGTCACCGCCGTCGTCCAGCTTCAACGCCACGGCCCCGGCGCCGGGCACCGCCGCCACGTGCACGCCGTCGGCACCGCCCTTGACGAGCAGTCCCGGAACGGCCCGCATGAGGTCGGTGTCCTCACGGCCGGTCCCGGCCACGAACCAGGGGGCGGCCCGCATCGCATCGGCCACGGCACGTTCCCGCGAGCCCTCGGCCGCCTGGACCAGGGACAGCACGCCGCGGGCCAGGCCGGTCACCGACAGCGCGTGCTGCGGCGCTCCGCACCCGTCGACGACGACCGCCGTCACCGGCTCACCGGCCGCCTCGGCCAGCCGCACTTCGATCGCCTGCTGCAGCGGGTGCTCACGGGACAGATAGCCCTCGGTCGGCCAGCCGGCGGCGACGCAGGCGGCCAGCATCGCCGCGTGCTTGCCCGAGCAGTTCATGGCCAGCCGCTCGGGTGCCCGCCCGGCAGCGATCCAGGTGGCCTTCGTCGTCTCGTGCTGCGGCAGGGCGGGCGGGCAGCCCAGCGCCTCGGGCCCGAGACCGGCCGCCGCCAGGATCGCGGCGGCGGTGTCCCGGTGGGCGTCCTCGCCGTTGTGCGAGCCGGCCGCGATGGCCAGCTCCTCGTCGGAGGCCGGGGTCCAGCCGGCAGCGAGCATGGTCGTCGCCTGCACGGGCTTGTTCGACGACCGCGGCAGCGTGGGCCGGTCGACCGCGCCGACGGCGAAGCTCACCTCTCCCGCGGCGTCCAGGACGACCAGCGAGCCGCGGTGCGCGGACTCGAAGAACCCCGACCGCCGGACCTCCACGAGAACGGGGTTCAGCGGCCAGTCGGGATCAGCTGACTTCGTGTCGGAACGGCCCCCTTGCAGGGCCCCGTCGCGAGCTTGCGAGCGAAGGGGGGCAAGGGGGTCCTTCATCAATGACGGCCTTCGTCGGCGAGCAGGGCGGCGACGTCGGCCTCCCCGTCCCGGTACCGGCGGCCGAGCTCGCCGGCCAGGCCGTCCATCACCTGCTGGACCCCGCGCCGGCGCTCCGACAGGCCCTTCTCGGCCTCGGCCAGCGAGCGCGCGGCGGTCTCCAGCTTCTTGTCCGACAGGTCGGCGATCGCCGAGAGGTCGGCACCCGGGGTCAGCGAGTTCACCCAGGACTCGTACTCCTCGGGGCTGGCCGGCTGCACCGTCTGGTGCCGGCCCAGGCCGTGCGCGGGGCCGCGGCCCTTCTCGGCGAGGATCTCCGGCAGCAGGTCGACCAGGGACCGGCCGTCGTCCTCGGCGCGGCGCTGCAGCTCACGGCGCACGATGTCCAGCCGCCCCTGCAGCAGACGCCGCGTGTAGGAGAGGTTGACCTCCTCCTGCTCCGCCGCGCGGCGCAGCCGCCGCACCTCGCTCATCTGCAGCTGCGTGGCGTTCTCGAGGAACGTCGGGTCCAGCAGCGCATCGACGGCGGCACCCCCGGCGGGGGACGGCTTCGGACTCACGAGGTGGCCTCCAGGTGCGGAATCCCCGGCATGGTCCGGGGATCGGCGGTGGTCATCGGCGGGCTGGGCGGAGCGTAGGTCAGCGGAGCACGCACGCCCACCCGGAGGTCGCCTCCGGACGGGCGCTCGCCCTCATCGCCCGATCGTCGCAGACCGGACGGCCCGCACGCGGTCGCGCGCCGCGGCCCGGGTGTCGTCCACTCCGGCCGGGGCGTCGTCGGGGTCCATCGCGGCGCTCGAACCGGCCACGGTCAGGGCCGTCTCCGGCGTGACCGACTGCTTGACCAGCGCCAGGGCGATGACGCCGAGCTCGTGGTGGCGGACCACGGTGCCCACGCGGCCCACGGTCCGCGTCGCGGCGAGGACGTCGGCACCCGGTGCCGGCAGGTCCTCGCTGATCCCGTCCAGGTGCAGCAGCACCAGCCGGCGGGGCGGCCGGCCCAGGTTGTGCACCCGGGCGACGGTCTCCTGGCCGCGGTAGCAGCCCTTCTCCAGGTGGACGGCGGTCGTCAGCCACTGCAGCTCGTTGGGAATGGTGCGGTGGTCGCTGTCGACGCCGAACCGCGGCCGCCGGGCCTCCACGCGCAGCGCCTCGTACGCCGACGAACCGGCCGGCGTCGCCCCGGCCGCCAGCAGCCGGTCGGCGGTCGCGCCGAGCTCGGCCCGGGCCACGAGGACGTCGAACACCACGGAGCCGTCGCCAATCGCGGGCATCCGGCGGACGAACCCCGCCCCGCTCGGCACGACGGCGTACTCCGCCTCCGGCACGGGCAGCCCGGCCGCGGCCAGCACGGCGGGCCCCTGCGGCCCGACCACGCTCAGCAGCGCCCACGCGTCGGTGACGAGCGCCGGCTCGACACGCAGCATGAACCGCATCCGCTCGAGGTAGCCCAGCAGCGCCGCGCCCGTGCCCGTCTCGACGTCGGCCCAGGTGGTGCCGGCCAGCTCCGCGACGACGAGGTGGTGCTCGACGTGGCCGTTCGGCGAGAGGACCAGCGCCTCGCTGCCGGCGCCGTCGCCGAGCTGCTCGAAGTGCTGGCTGGTGATGCTGTGCAACCAGGAGAGCCGGTCGGCGCCGGGGACCATGAGGACGTCGCGGTCGCTGCGGTCGACGAGGCCGGCGCCCTCGGCCAGGGTGCGCTGCTCCCGCAGGGGGTCGCCGTAGTGGACGGCGACCGAGCCGCCCTCCTCCTGGACGGCGCCGGGGCGGGACAGCAGGGGCGAGGGGGTCACGGTTTCTCCTGGGCTCGTTCACGGCAGTCGCGGCACGTGCCCGACAGGGCGACGTGACCGACGTCGACTGTGAAACCCAGTTCGGCCGCCAGACGTTCCGCCGCCTCGTCCAGCAGGTCCGGCGCGGCGGAGGAGATCTCGCCGCAGGAGGCGCAGACGACGTGCAGGTGGGGGCGCTCCGCCGCGTGGTAGACCGGCGCCCCGCGGCCCAGGTGGGTGTGCCAGACCAGCCCGAGGCTCTCCAGCAGCTCCAGCGTCCGGTAGATCGTCGAGGTGTCCGGCGCGCTGCCCCCGGGGCCGACCTCCTCGCGCAGCCGCGCACCGATGGCCTCGGGCGTCGCGTGCGCCAGGCTGCTGACGGCGGCGAGGACCCGGGCCCGCTGCGGGGTCAGGCGCAGGCCGCGCGCCCGCAACTGCTCGGCGAGCGGCGCGGCGACGTCCTCCTGACCCATGGCGTGAGCCTATGCCGCGGGTGCGGCAGGCTGGGGGCGTGAGCGAGCAGCGCAGGGTGGCGGTCTGGCGCGACGGCACGGCGGTCCAGGTCCCCGCCGGTCAGCCGGTGGTGACCGCGTTCGACCAGGGCCTGGCCCGCGGCGACGGCGTCTTCGAGTCCGTGGCCGTCGTCGAGCGCGGCACACCGCGCCTGGACGCCCACCTGGCGCGGCTCACCCGTTCGGCCGCCCTGCTCGATCTCCCCGCCCCGGGAGACGGCGCCTGGCGTGCACTGGTCGCCGCCGTCACCGCCGACTGGCCGTCGGAGGTCGAGGGCATCTGCCGGCTGTTCCTCACCCGCGGCCCCGGCGACGGCGCCCCGCCGACCGCGCTGGCCCTGCTCGCGGCCGTTCCGGAGGAGACCCTCCGCCAGCGCACCGCTGGGATCTCCGTGGTGAGCCTGGGCCTGGGCATCCCCGCGGACTTCCGCGCCGGCGCCCCGTGGCTGCTCGGCGGCGCGAAGACCCTGTCCTACGCGGTGAACATGGCCGCCCAGCGGCACGCCCACGCGGTCGGCGCGGACGACGTCGTCCTCACCAGCCTGGAGGGGCAGCTGCTCGAGGGCCCGACGTCGACGGTGGTGTGGGCCGCCGGTGGCGCCCTGCACACCCCGCCGGTGGAGACCGGCATCCTCGCCGGCACCACCCAGGCGCGGCTGTTCGCGCAGGCGGCAGCCGAGGGCTGGCCGACGTCGGTCACGGCGGGCACCGTCGCGGACCTGCACGCCGCCGACGCCGTCTGGCTGCTCTCCGGCGTGCGCGGCGCGGCGACCGTGCACACCCTCGACGGGAGCCGGCGAGGCGACGCGGGACTGTCCGCCCGGGTCCGCGAACTCCTCGCCCGGTAGCCTGGCACCCGGTGCGCCGGGAAGTCTGGTCGGCAGTCTTTTCGTCGACCCTTCCTCCGGAGCCGCCCGCATGACTTCCACCGCCTCCAACCGCCTCTTCGGGCGTGGCTCCTGGACCGAGGCCAGCCGCGTCGCCTCGGTGCTCCGCAAGGAGACCGTCGGTGGCGTGCTGCTGCTGATCGGCACCGTCCTCGCGCTGGTCTGGGCCAACTCGCCGTGGGCGGAGTCCTACGAGGGGCTGCGCGACTTCCGCGTGGGCCCGGCCTCCCTGCACCTGGACCTGCCGCTGGGCACCTGGGCCGCCGACGGCCTGCTCGCGATCTTCTTCTTCGTGGCGGGGCTGGAGCTGAAGCGGGAGTTCGTCGCCGGCGACCTCCGCGACGTCCGCCGGGCCTCGCTCCCGGTCGCCGCCGCCGTCGGCGGCATGGTCGTCCCGGGCGTCTTCTACGTGCTGCTGAACCTCGGTGGCGACGGCGCGCTCGAGGGCTGGGCCATCCCGACCGCCACCGACATCGCCTTCGCGCTCGCCGTCCTCGCCGTCATCAGCACCCACCTGCCCAGCGCGCTGCGCACGTTCCTGCTCACTCTCGCCGTGGTCGACGACCTGCTGGCGATCACGATCATCGCGATCTTCTACACGTCGTCCCTGGCGGTGACGCCGCTGCTGCTGGCGCTCATCCCGCTGGCCCTGTTCGGGTTCCTGGTGCAGAAGCGGATCCGGTCGTGGTGGCTGCTGATCCCGCTCGCCGTCGTCACCTGGGTGCTGGTGCACGAGTCCGGGGTGCACGCGACGGTCGCCGGCGTGCTGCTGGCCTTCACCGTGCCGGTCCTCCGCAGCAAGGCGGCGGGCGGCCCCGAGGCCGGCCCGGGCCTGGCCGAGCACTTCGAGCACCGGATCCGCCCCCTCTCCGCCGGCATCGCCGTCCCGGTGTTCGCCTTCTTCGCCGCGGGCGTGACGATCGGCGGCCTCTCCGGGCTCACCGAATCCCTCACCGACCGGGTCGCGCTCGGCATCGTCGTCGCCCTGGTGGCCGGCAAGGCCGTCGGCATCACGCTGGCCACCTGGCTGGTCTCCCGCTTCACCCGCGCCGAGCTGGCCGACGACCTCAGCTGGTGGGACGTGATCGGCCTGGCGCTGCTGGGTGGCATCGGTTTCACCGTCTCGCTGCTCATCGGCGAACTGGCCTTCGGGCAGGGCAGCGAGCGTGACGAGCACGTGAAGGTCGGCGTCTTGGTGGGCACGCTGACCGCCGCGCTGCTGGCGACGATCGTGCTGCGGGCGCGCAACCGGATCTACAAGCGGATCTCGCTCGAGGAGACCTCGGACATCGACAGCGACGGCATCCCGGACGCCTGGGACACCGTCGACGACCGGGCCCAGCACGAGATCGACAACCCGAGCGACACGCCGCCCGGACGCCCTGCCAGGCCGTTCGCGGACAGCTGACGAATTCGGTTGCAGGGGCCGCTCTCCGAGTCGTATTTTCGACGTACACGAGAGAGGAGGTGGTCCGTAACTTGCTGAGCTACAGGACTCGTGAGGTGGCTGTCCGCTAGCCGCCGTCCAGATGGGCCGCCCGTCCGGTAGGAAAGCCGGACGAGAGGCACGAATCGCCCGTCCGTCGCACGGCGGCGAGCGAGAACCGGACAGTCACCCGACCCCCGGGCCGCCGACCATTGTCCAGTCGGCCCGCGTGCTGCTCCCCCTCCTCCGGAGGGCCGGGCGCCGCGGAACAGCCCGGGGGTTGTCCGTTCTCCGGGGGAGGTCAGGTGCAGCTCGGCGGGCTGCCGGTCGAGCACGACGTCGCGCTGGGCTCGTGGATCTCCGACGCCGTGAGCGGCGCGCACTGGAGCACCGTCGGGTCGCTCGTGCCCCGGCTCTTCCCCGCCTACGCGCGGGTGCTGCACCCCGCCTACCGCTACGACGGTGACGACGACGTCGAGATCGCCTGGGCCGCGGTCGCGCGGCTGAACGGCACCACGTCCCACCCGCGGATGCAGTGGCCCGCCGTCACCGGCGGCTGGGAGTACATCAGCGAGGACAGCCAGCCGCCCACCTGGGACGGCACGCCCGCCGAGGGGCACCTGCCGTGCACCGTCGCCGCGCGGATGGCCGCCGTCCTCGCCCGGCACACCGGCACGCCGCAGGACTGCCTCTTCGGCCGGTGGACCGGCTTCGGCTACGACGCCGAGGAGCTGCGCAACGTCCCCCGCCTGCCGCTCCCCCGCGCCCGTGACGTCGTCCTGGTGCGGGGCGGGGTGGCCGACGCCGTGCGCAACCTCGCGCCGGAGCCGTCGGAGCAGAGCGCCAACCTGTGGTGGCCGGCCGACCGGGCCTGGGTCGTGGCGACCGACATCGACCTGATGAGCACCTACGTCGGCGGCTCCGAGGCCTGCGTCGCCGCGCTGCTGGCCACGCCCGGGCTCGAGGCCGTGCGGACGGCGCCGGACGACCGGGTCGGCCACGCCGACGACCCGGTCAACCCGGTGCCACCTCGCTAGAGCTGCGCGAGCTCGGCTTCGAGGTCGTCCAGCCCGAGCGAGCCCTGCGACAGCGCCGCCATGTGCCACGCCTTGAGGTCGAACGACGCGCCGCGCGCCCGCTGCGCCGCCTCCCGCCCCTGCCGCCAGGCCCGCTCCCCCAGCTTGTAGCTGATCGCCTGCCCGGGCATGCCCAGGTAGCGCACCAGCTCGCTGTCCAGGAAGGCCGGCTCGGCGCCGCAGTGCTCGCCCAGGAACGCCCGGGCCAGCTCCGGCGTCCACGGCCGGCCGCGGTGCTCGGCGAGCACTCCGTCGGCGTCGTCGGGGACCGGCAGCTCCAGGTGCATGCCGATGTCGATGACCACCCGGACCGAGCGCAGCTGCTGGGCGTCGAGGAAGCCCAGCCGCTCGCCGGGGTCGCTGAAGTACCCGAGCTCGTCCATGAACCGCTCGGAGTAGAGGGCCCAGCCCTCCACGTTCGCGCCCACCGAGCCCACCGACGTCTGATAGGTCGAGAGCTCGCCGGAGACCAGCGCCCACTGGGCCAGCTGGAGGTGGTGGCCCGGAACGCCCTCGTGGTACCAGATCGACACCAGGTCCCAGAGCGGGAACCGGGTGCGGCCCAGCGTCGGCAGCCAGGTGCGGCCCGGGCGGGAGAAGTCCTGCGCCGGGCGGGTGTAGTACGGCGCCGCGGCGCTGCCGGGCGGCGCGATCATCGCCTCGACCTGCTTCACCGGCTCGGCGAGGTCGAAGTGCGTGCCGTCCAGCGCGACGATCGCGTCGTCCATCATCTGCTGGAGGCGCTCGCGGATCGCCTCCTCGCCCTCGACGGCGGGACCGTTGGCGGACAGCCAGCGCATCGCCTCCAGCGGAGTCGCGCCCGGCAGCACCTTCTCCGCCTCGGCCCGCTGCTCGGTGAGGATCCGCCGGTGCTCGGCCCAGCCCCAGGCGTAGGCCTCCTCGAGCCCGGTACCGACGCCCAGGTCCGAGCCGGTCCATCGCCGTGCGTGGACGGCGTAGCGCTCGCGGCCCACCGCGTCCGGCGTCCCCTCGGCCGCGGCGGCGTACTCGTCGCGCAGGTAGTTCCGCAGCTCGGCGACGGCGGCGTCGGCGGCCGAGGCCGCGGCGTCCAGCTCGCCCCGCAGCGCCTCGGGTCCGGCGGCGGCGAAGCCGGCGAAGTACGGGCCGGCGAGCCACTCGTCCAGCTGGACGACGACGGTGCGCACCTGCCGCGGGGCCACCAGCAGGCCGCGTCGGACGCCCTCGGCGAGCGTCCCGCGGTAACCGCGGTAGGCCTCCGGCACCCGCGCCAGACGGCGGGCCAGGACGGACCAGTCCTCCTCGGTCACCGCGGGCATCATCGAGAACACCTGGCGGATGGAGTGGATCGGCGTGAACAGGATGTTCAGCGACCGGAAGCCCTCACCCGCCTCGTGGCCGGCGAGCTCGGCCTCCAGTCGTTCGCGCAGCAGCCGGGCGCACCGGCGCTCCACCGGGTCGTCGTCCAGCGACGGGTCGGCGGCCAGCACCCGGTCCAGCTCGGCGAGCGTCTCGCGGGCCAGCTGCGCCTCGGCCTCGAGCCCGGCCGGGCTCGTGTCGGGCAGCCGGTCCTCGCGGGGCCGGGTGCCCAGCGCCGTGCCGAGGGTGGGATCGAGCTCGGTGGCGGCCTCGACGTAGGCGTCGGCGACCTGCCTCGGGGTGGTGGGGGCGCTCATCGGATCCGCTCCAGCCGGGCGGACATCGTGGGGCGCAACTCGCCCTCGCCGACGGCGCGGTCGATGGCGTACATGAGCGCACCCTCGACGATCCCGTAGAGCCGCACCGAGCGGGTCACCTCCGGGGCGTCGGGCGTGCGGGCGACGACGTCGGTGGTCAGCTCCCAGCTCGTCGTCGTCCGGGCGGTGCCGACGTAGATCTCCACCAGCCCGTCCGGGCCGACCACCAGCAGCTCGACGTCGTCGCTGCCGCGCGGGCGCCAGAAGCCGGACTCCCGCACGTCGGGGCCGACGATCTTCCCGTCGTCGGTCAGCCGCCACGTCCGCGACTCGTAGGCGAGGAACCCGCGGCCGTCGTGGGCGAAGCGCACCCACTGGCCGAAGCGGTGGTCGCCGCCGGTGCCGGCCGCCTGGCCCTCGCCGTGCCACTCGCCCAGCAGCGGCAGCACCGAGAGGATCTCCTCGGAGACCTCGACGCCGCTGCGGACGTCGGCGGTGTCGGGGACCGGCAGTTCGGTCTCCTCGCTCATCGCCGGGCCGCCGTCGGACGACGCGCCAGCCGCACGGCGCCGTAGCCGAAGCCCAGCGCCGTCATCACGGTCAGGGAGACCAGGACCCAGGCAGAAACCATGGGAACCACCGTAGTGACGGCCGGGTCGGACGGCCGACCGGTGGTCGACCGGGGCAGCCGGGCGGAGGAGCGATGCCGTTCTCCGGGAGCCACCCCGCAGCCGTCCTGCCGTTCCTGCGGACGCCGCCGTCCGCCTCCGCACTGGTGGCGGGCAGCCTCGCCCCCGACATCCCGTACTACGTGCCACTGGACCTGCCCTGGCGCACGCACACCGCCCTCGCGGTGGTCACCACCGACGTGGTCCTCGGACTGCGCGCCCGGCTCGCTCCGGTGCGGGTCGGGCTCCGTGCCCGGCTCCGGTCCGCGCGCGCCGTCCTCCTCGTGCTCGCCGCCGTCGGAACCGTGCGGTGAACCCGACGGGGAACGTTCCCGGCGGCCCGGGACGTTGTGCGGCAGGCTGGGAGGACCCCAGGACCCTAGGACCCCAGGACGCGAGCGCGAGGAGCAGTCATCGAGATGGCGGAGGCCGGCCCGGGCGCGACGGTGCCGATCACGGAGGACGAAGCCCTCCCCGGGACGCCGTCCTGGTACTCCGTGCTGCACGACTCCGCCTTCATGTTCGCCTCGGTCTGCGACCTCGAAGGGCGACTGCTGACCAGCAACCTGCTCGCCGTGGAGGGCTGCGGGTTCGACCGGCACGAGCAGCTGGGCCGCCTGTTCTGGGACACCGGCTGGTGGGCGGGCAGCCTCGCCGTCCAGCAGCAGATCGAGGGCTGGTTCCGCGGCGTGGCCACCGGTGGCGAGCCGATGCGCGCCAGCACCGCGTACTTCCTGGCCGACGGCACCCGGCGGGTCGCCGACTTCACGCTGCAGCTGGTACGGGAGGGCGAGAAGCCGCAGTACCTGCTGGCCACCGGCATGGACATCACCGACCGGCTGGAGGCCGAGCGCACGGTCGCCGAGGCGCGGGCGGCCGGCGCCGAGGCCTCCACCCTGCGCCAGGTCGCCGCCAACCGGGCGCGGGACCTGGAGTCGCTCCGCGAGACCGAGACGAAGCTCACGAGGGCGCTGGCGATCAGCGACCGCGTCCTGGCCAACGTCGCCGACGGGATCTACGGCCTGGACGCCTCGGGCCGGGTCGAGTTCGTCAACCCCGCGGGCGTCCGGCTCACCGGCTTCTCCGCCGCGGAGCAGCTGGGCAACGACCAGCACGAGCTGATCCACGCCCACCGCCGGGACGGCTCCCCCTACCCCCGCGAGGAGTGCCCGGTCTGGCGGGCGCTGCGCACCGCGCGCACGGTCGTCGCCGACGACGAGACGTTCTGGCGCAGGGACGGGTCCCCCATCCCGGTGGAGATGGTCGTGGTCCCGACCCTCGAGGACGGCGCGCTCACCGGCGTCGTCGTCTCCTTCCGCGACCTCAGCGAGCGGATGGCCGCCCAGGCGCAGGCGGCCGAGCTGACGGCCCTGGCCGCCCGGGCAGCCAACGAGCGCGCGCTGTCCGACCGCCTGCAGCAGTCCCTGCTCACGCCCCCGCCGGAGCCCGACCACCTCCAGATCGGGGTCCGCTACCGGCCGGCCGCGCACGAGGCACAGGTCGGCGGGGACTGGTACGACGCCTTCCTCCAGCCCGACGGCGCCACGATGCTGGCCATCGGCGACGTCGTCGGCCACGACAGCAACGCCGCGGCCGCGATGGGCCAGCTCCGCGGCCTGCTGCGGGCCCTGGCCTACGACTCCGACGCCGCGCCCGCCGCCGTCCTCACCCGGGTGGAGCACGCCGCCCGGGGGCTGGCGGTGACGACGATGGCCACCGGCATCCTGGCCCGCATCGAGCGCCACCCCGACATCCCCGCCACAGGCACGCGCCTGCTGCGCTGGAGCAACGCCGGCCACCCGCCGCCGATCCTGCTCGCGCCCGACGGCACGGTGACCGAGCTGGCCGGGCGCCCCGAGCTCATGTTCGGCATCGACCCCGACGCGCCCCGCACCGACCACGTCGTGGACCTGCCGGACGACCACACCCTGCTGCTGTTCACCGACGGGCTGGTCGAGCGTCGCGACGTCGACCTCGACGAGGGCACCGACCGGCTGCGCGAGGCGCTGCGCGACCTCGGCCGGCGACCGCTGGAGGATCTGCTGGACGAGGTGCTGGCCCGGCTGGTGCCCGACGCCGGCGCCGACGACGTCGCCATCGTCGCCGTCCGCACCTTTCCGGAGGACCGCCCACGGCCGACCGAGGCGGGACCCAACCGGCTGCCGCCGGGCATGGACTGAGGACGTGACAGCGCCCGCCTCCCGGGAGGGAGACGGGCGCACTGCCGCCCGGGTGGACGGCCCCTCTTCAGGGACCCACCCTGAGCCTGCGAAGGGTGGGGGGAAGAGGGGTCCTTATTCGATGACGACGGTCGTCTCGTTCAGGCCGGTCTCGGCCGAGATGGCCTGCTGGCCCTTGCCGACCGGGGCCAGCGCGCGCAGCGTCCACTCGCCCGGAGCGGCGAAGAACCGGAACTCACCCTCGGGGCTGGTGACCACCTCGGCGGTGAACTCGTCGGTCCCGTCGAGCAGCCGGACGTAGGCACCGGCCACCGGGGCGCCGTCGTGCCACACCGAGCCCTGGATCACCGTCTGCGTGCCCAGGTCGATCCCCGCCAGGGTTCCGCCCTGCTTCGGAGCTCCGCACATGTCAGCTCACTTCTCGATCGGGACGCCGACCAGCGAGCCGTACTCGACCCAGCTGCCGTCGTAGTTCTTCACGTTCTTCTTGCCGAGCAGCTCCTGGAGCACGAACCAGGTGTGGCTGGAGCGCTCGCCGATCCGGCAGTAGGCGATGGTCTCCTTGCTGTCGTCGAAGCCCTGCTCGGCGTAGAGCGCCGCCAGCTGCTCGTCGGACTTGAAGGTGCCGTCCTCGTTGGCCGCCTTGCTCCACGGGATGTTGATCGCGCTCGGGACGTGGCCGGCCCGCTGCGACTGCTCCTGCGGCAGGTGGGCGGGGGCGAGGATCTTGCCGGAGAACTCGTCGGGCGAGCGGACGTCGACCAGGTTCTTCGAGCCGATCGCGGCGACGACCTCGTCGCGGAAGGCGCGGATCGACAGGTCGGGCTCCGACGCCTGGTACTGGGTGGCCGGACGCTCGGGCAGGTCCGTGGACAGCGGACGGCCGTCGAGCTCCCACTTCTTGCGGCCGCCGTCCATGAGCTTCACGTCGCGGTGGCCGTAGATCTTGAAGTACCAGTAGGCGTAGGCGGCGAACCAGTTGTTGTTGCCGCCGTACAGGACGACGGTGTCGTCGTTGGCGATGCCCCGGCTCGAGAGGAGCGCCTCGAAGGCGGTCTTGTCGAGGTAGTCGCGGCGCAGCGGGTCCTGCAGGTCCTTCTTCCAGTCGAACTTGACGGCGCCCTCGATGTGGCCGCCGTCGTAGGCGCTGGCGTCCTCGTCGACCTCGACGAAGACGATGCCGGGCTGGCCCAGGTGCTCCTGGACCCAGTCGACGTTCACGAGCACGTCATTGCGGCTCATAGGGGTGATCCTCCGAATGTCGGTGTGCGGTCGGTCGGTTCGGCGGTGCGGAAGGACGCGGATCGCTCGAGCGCGGGACTCACGGGGAAACGGGGCATCCCGGCGGCGCGGAGAGCGCGTCCGGACGGCGCAGTGCCGCCCTCAGAGGGCCGGACACAGGCAGCTGCCGACGCGGCACAGGTCGACTGTGCGGCGCGAGGTCAGCAGGATGCCCACGGCGCGAGGGTAACGGATCACGACACGCCGCCGGTCCCGGCCCCGACGTGGGCGTCCACGACCGCCGTCAGCTCGTCGGGACGCGGCGCCCCGGAGCTCCGCCGGACGACGGCACCCGACCGGTCCAGGAAGAAGAGCGTCGGCGTGACGCGCACGTCGAGCTCGCGCACCTCCGCCAGATGGCTCTCCGCGTCCACGAACACGGCGGCCAGCCCCGGCCGGGTCGTCTGCAGCTGTCGGAGCCGGGCCTTCGTCGCGCGGCACGGCCCGCAGAACGCGGTGGAGAACTGGACGACGGTGAGGTCGGCCCCGGCTGCCTGGACCCCGAGGCGCTCGAACACGGCGGAGATCCGCCCGTCGTCCCGCGTCGCCGTGGTCCCTGTCACGACGGGCACAACCGGCCCCGGCTGGCGACCTATTCCGCCTGGAGCACGGCGTCGCGTGCCTCCACCCGCACGTGGACGCCGTCGGCGGCGGGCGAGACCCCCGTGACCTGCAGGCCGAAGGGGAGCTCGACGGGATAGCGCAGGTCCAGCAGGTCGGTGGCCCGGTCGACCAGGAACCCGGGGATCGACACGCCGGCTCCGGAGGCCTGCTGCACGTCGACGACGACGGTGTTCCCGTCCAGGGCCACGGTGCCGACAGCCGTCAGCGGCAGCGTGTAGCCGAAGAGCTCGACCGTCCGGGTGATCCGCAGTCCGTCGCCCTCGGGCTGCAGCGTCGTGTCGCCGCCCAGCTCCTGTTCCAGCAGGTCGTAGGAGAGGGTGGCCCGGCCGTCGATGCGCTCGACGGGGAGGGACCGCACCGTTCCGCCGAGCAGCTCGGACAACGGGAGGCGCACCCCGCGCAGGACGACGTCCGCCTCGGTGCCCGCGGGCCGGCCCAGCTGGTCGGCGGTCAGCGAGATCCGGACCTCGTCGTACCGGCCGCCGAGCGCCTGGGTGAGGAACGGGAACCCGCGGATGTCGACGTCCGGCGGACCGGCCAGATCGCCCTCGGCGGCGAGCTGCGCAGCGACCTGGCCCTCGGCCGCGTTCAGGGCCAGACGGTCGAGCAGCAGCCCGAGCCCGATCAGCAGGACCAGCAGGACGACGAGGACCTTCACAGCACCGTCAGCAGCCCGAGCGCCACCGGGGCCGCCGCGGCCAGCGGGAGGACGACCTGGACCACGGTCAGGGCCCAGGGTGAGGTGTCCTCGGCACTCCCCTCGTCGGCGGCCTCGACCACGAGGAAGCTCACGGCGACGGCTCCCAGCGCGACCACGCCCGCGACCACCGCACCGAGGAGCAGCGAGCGGAGGGAGCCGAGGTCGGCCGTTCCCCGCGCCACCCAGGCCACCCCCGCGCCGGCCAGGACCGCCAGGACGACGCCGGCCAGCCCGCGCGGCACGCCCTCCGCGACGACCGGCCGCGGCAGCACCTGGTCCACGAGGTGGCCCACCACCAGCGCCGAGCCGGCGACCAGAGCGGTGAGCACGAGCCGCCCCTCGTCGGAGCGGCCGAGCAGCAGCAGCGCGGCGAGCGCGGCGACAGCGGTCAGCAGCAGCGCCGCGCCGGCCAGCGAGGCGACCAGGTGGGTCCGGGGGGTGCGCAGCATCTGCTGGGCCACCGAGACCAGGAAGCCCACGGCCAGCACCCCGAGCAGACCGCCCAGCTCCGGTCGCTCGGGCAGGACGAGCACCAGGTCCGCGGCGACGGCGGCACCCGTGCCGACCACCAGCGAGGCGGTGGCCCCACGCATGCGCGCCACCATGACCCAGGACAGCACCAGCGCGAGCTGGAGCACCAGCACCGCGGCCAGCGCGCCGACCCCGTCCAGCAGCGCCGGAAGACCGGCCGCGGCGGCGGTGACGACCACTGCCAGCCCCGCGGCGGGCAGGTGGTGCGCCCGGTCCGGCGTCGCAGGGAGGACGGCGGCGGGGCTCACCCCCCGATCGTCTCAGACGTCCGGCGTCCGGTCCCTCCGACGAGCGGGATCGGGACTCCGTTCGCGGCCTCAGGGGACCCGGAGGGGGCTGTCGGCGGCGGCGACCGACCCGACCTCCACCCACCCGGGCGCGCCGTCCGCTATCCTGCCCTCTCACCTCGACAGCGTTGTCGCAGGTCCGATCGGCACCCGCGCCGGCCCTGGACCCCTGAGGAGACGCCATGCGACTCGTGCTCATGACCGCCGCTCGCCAGGCCACGACCGAGGTGCTGCCTGCGCTGGGTCTGCTCCCCCACCAGGTCCGCGTGGTCGCGCCCGAGCTGTCCAGCCTCCTGGACGGTGACGCCGGGGACGTCGTCCTGGTCGACGCGCGCCACGACCTCATCCGGGCCCGGACCCTCTGCGGCCTCCTCTCCTCGACCGGGGTGGCCGCCGCCCTCGTCGCGGTCCTCGCCGAGGGTGGGCTCGTCGCGCTGTCGGCCGACTGGGGGGTCGACGACGTGCTGCTCGACACCGCCGGCCCCGCCGAGGTCGACGCCCGCCTCAAGTGGGCCACGGCCCGCCGGCTGGCCGCCGCCACCCCTGCCGACGGCGCCGAGGGCGGGCTCACCCAGGCCGGCGAGCTCGTCATCGACGAGCACAGCTACTCGGCCAAGCTGCGCGGGCGCTCGCTGGACCTCACCTACAAGGAGTTCGAGCTCCTCAAGTACCTGGCCCAGCACCCGGGCCGGGTGTTCTCCCGCGCGCAGCTGCTGCAGGAGATCTGGGGCTACGACTACTTCGGTGGCACCCGCACCGTCGACGTCCACGTGCGCCGGCTGCGGGCCAAGCTGGGCATCGAGCACGAGGCGCTGATCGGCACCGTGCGCAACGTCGGCTACAAGCTCGACCAGCAGGTGGCCGACGCCACCGCCAAGGCCGCCCGGGCCACCACCTCCGCGGAGCGGTCGGACGCCGAACTGGTCTGATGACCGGGTGACCTCCCCCGCTCAGGCCGGCGTCGACGTTCCCGAGGTGCTGGCGCTGCTGCGCGCTGCCGCCGCCGCCGACGGCGTGCGCCCCCTCTCCGAGGACGCCGAGCTGCGACTCCAGCACCGCTCTCCTGACGGCTCCGACCTCGTCGTCCGGGCCGACGACGGCGTGCTGGCCGGTTACGCGCGGGTCGACGAGGGCGTCGCGGAGCTGGCCGTGCACCCGGATCTCCGGCGTCGGGGCTTCGGCCGCGCACTGCTGGGGCAGCTCCTGGAGCTGGCCGGCAGCGGACCGCTGAGCATCTGGGCGCACGGCGACCTCCCCGGGTCGGCGGAGCTCCTCGCCCCCTCCGGCTTCGAGCGCGCCCGCGTGCTGCTGCAGATGCGGCGCGACCTCGCCGGCGTCGACGCCGACCCGCGGCCCGAGCTGCCGGCCGGCGTGCAGGTGCTGCCGTTCGTCCCCGGCCGCGACGAGGAGGCCTGGCTGCGGGTCAATGCGCGCGCCTTCTCCTGGCACCCCGAGCAGGGGCGGATGACCCGGGCGGACCTGGAGCTGCGCGAGGCCGAGCCGTGGTTCGACCCGGCCGGCTTCCTGATGGCGTGGCGCGGTGACCCGGCCGACGGCGGCGAGCTGCTCGGCTCGCACTGGACCAAGGTGCACCCCGCCGGCGACGCCGGTCCCGAACCGGTCGGCGAGATCTACGTGCTCGGCGTCGACCCGGCCGCGCAGGGCATGCGACTGGGCCGCGCGCTGACCGACCTGGGACTGGCGCACCTGCGGGGGCTCGGGCTCGGGGAGGTCCTCCTGTACGTGGAGGAGGACAACGCGGCGGCCGTCGGCCTGTACGAGGGGCGCGGGTTCGCCCGCTTCGCCGTCGACGTCTCCTGGCACCGGGATCCGGCCGCCCGCTGACCGTCCGACAGGGGATTCTGCCCCCGCGTGACCGGCGCCACCGCTCCTCCCCGAAGACCTCAGCGGTCGTTCACCGTCCGTTCACCGAAGGCCGGGGAACGCGCCACCTCCGCTCCCTAGCGTCCCTCTCGACGGTCCATTGCTGCCCGGAAATCGTCCGGGCCCATGTCGAGAGGCACTGAGTTGAAGCTCAGCAGCACGACCCGCGCCACCACCCTGTCCGTGGCGATCGCCGCCACCCTGACCCTCAGCGCCTGCGGCGCGTCCAACGAGGGCGGCTCGCCCGAGGGCGGCTCGACCGACGGCGGCCAGCTCAGCGGCGACCTCGTCGGCGCCGGCGCCAGCAGCCAGCAGGCCGCCATGGAGGCGTGGCAGGCCGGCTTCCAGGGCGAGTACCCCGACATCCAGTTCAGCTACGACCCGGTCGGGTCGGGCGGCGGCCGCGAGCAGTTCATCGACGGCTCCACCATGTTTGCCGGCTCCGACGCCGCGCTGGACGAGGACGAGCTGGCCGCCGCGCAGGAGCGCTGCGCCGGGGGCGAGATCTTCGAGCTGCCCAACTACATCTCGCCGATCGCCGTCATCTTCAACCTCGAGGGCGTCGACGAGCTGAACCTGGCGCCGGCCACCATCGCGGGCATCTTCACCGGTGCGATCACCACCTGGAACGACCCGGCGATCGCCGCGGACAACCCGGACGCCACGCTGCCCGCCTCGCCGATCACGCCGGTGCACCGCGCCGACGACTCGGGCACCACCGAGAACTTCCTCGAGTACCTGCACGCGGTGGCCGGGGACGTGTGGACCGCCGAGCCCGACGGCGTCTGGCCGCTGGACGGCGGGGAGGCCGCCAACGGCACCTCCGGCGTCGTGGGCGTCGTCGAGAGCACCGTCGGCGCCATCACCTACGCCGACGCCAGCCGCGCCGGTGACCTCGGCGTCGTGAACGTCGGCGTCGGCGAGGAGTTCGTGGCCCCCTCCCCCGAGGCCGCCTCCGCGGTCGTCGAGAACTCCGAGCGGGTCGAGGGCCGCGGCGACTACGACTTCGCCATCGAGCTCAACCGGGAGACCGAGGGCTCGGGCGAGTACCCGGTCGTCCTGGTGAGCTACCACCTGGGCTGCATCGAGTACGAGGACCAGGCCGACGCCGACAACGTCAAGGCCTTCATGGAGTACGTGATCAGCGAGGACGGTCAGCAGGCGGCGGCGGACAACGCCGGCAACGCCCCGATCTCCGCCTCGCTGCGCGAGCAGGCGCAGAGCGCGGTCGACGCGATCACGTCGGCCGGCTGATTCCGAGCGACGAGCGCGGTGCGGCGGCTCGGGGTGTCCTGGACACCCCGGGCCGCCGAGCCGCGTGACCGGGCCCCCGACCCCGAGGACCGAGCCCTGATGACGACGCGACGCACGAACCCGATGGAGAGAACCCGGTGACGACGATCAGCGCACCCCCGGCCCCACCGCGGCCCAAGCGGCGCGCGGGCGACCGCGTCTTCGCCGGGACCGCCAAGGGCTCCGGCATCCTCATCCTGATCGTGCTGGCCGGTGTCGCCACCTTCCTGATCAGCGAGGCCGTCCCGGCGCTGACCGCGCCGGCCGAGGACATCCCGGGCGGCGAGGGCCTGGGCAGCTACGTCTGGCCGCTGATCGTCGGCACCCTGCTCGGCGCCGTCCTGGCGCTGCTGATCGCGACGCCGCTCGCGGTGGGGATCGCCCTGTACATCACCTACTACGCCCCCAAGCGGATCGCCGCGGCCATGGGCTACGTGATCGACCTGCTGGCGGCGATCCCGAGCGTCGTCTACGGCTTCTGGGGCCTGGCGGTGCTGGCGCCGACCCTGGTCCCGTTCCACGAGTGGGCGGCCGAGAACCTGAGCTGGATCCCGCTGTTCGCCGGGCCAGCCTCCGCCAGCGGCCGCACGATGCTCACCGTCGGCATCGTCCTGGGGATCATGATCCTGCCGATCATCTCGGCCATCTCCCGCGAGGTGTTCAGCCAGGCCCCGGCGCTGCACCGCGAGGCGGCGCTCGCACTGGGCGCGACCCGCTGGGAGATGATCCGGATGGCGGTCCTCCCGTACGGCAAGTCCGGCGTCATCGGCGGCGCGATGCTGGGCCTGGGCCGCGCGCTCGGCGAGACCATGGCCGTGGCGATCGTCCTCTCCGGCGGGGCCGGGGCGACGCTGAACCTGATCGGCAGTTCGAACCCCTCCACGATCGCCTCGAACATCGCGCTGAAGTTCCCCGAGGCCAGCGGCCTGGACGTGAGCACGCTGATCGCCAGCGGCCTGGTGCTCTTCCTCATCACGCTGGTCGTCAACATGCTCGCCCGCTGGGTGGTCAACCGGCGCGCCGACTTCTCCGGAGCCAACTGATGAGCACCGCGATCCGTCCCGCCCCCACCGGCACCGACGCGCAGCCGCCGGTCCGCTCCCGCTCCCGGCTCCCCCGGTTCGCGCCGCTGGGTCTCTACCTCGCGGGGATCGTCGTCGGCGCCGGGCTCTCCGCGCTCACGTCGTTCAGCGTCGCCTCGACGGTGATCTACGGCGTCCTCCTCGGCACCCTGGCCGTGTACGTCGCCTCGCGCACGGTCGAGGGCCGGCGCAAGGCCACCGACCGGCTGGTGACCTGCCTGGTGACGACCGCCTTCGGGATCGCGATGATCCCTCTGGTCTCGCTGGTCTGGACGGTGCTGGACAACGGGCTGCCGCGGTTCGACGCCCAGTTCTTCACCAACTCGATGTTCCGGGTGGTCGGTGAGGGCGGCGGCGCCTACCACGCCATCCTCGGCACGCTGATCATCACGGCGCTGGCCACGGTCATCTCGGTGCCGATCGGCCTGATGACCGCCATCTACCTGGTGGAGTACGGCTCCGGCCGGCTCAAGAAGGCCATCACCTTCTTCGTCGACGTCATGACCGGCATCCCGTCGATCGTGGCCGGGCTCTTCGCCTTCGCGCTGTTCACGCTGATGTTCGGCAACGACGTCCGGCTCGGCGTCATGGGCGCCGTGGCGCTGTCGGTGCTGATGATCCCGGTGGTCGTCCGGTCCTGCGAAGAGGTCCTCAAGCTCGTGCCGAACGAGCTGCGCGAGGCCAGCTACGCCCTGGGCGTCCCGAAGTGGCGGACGGTCGTGAAGGTCGTCCTGCCCACCGCCATCGCGGGCCTGGGCACCGGCATCACGCTGGCCGTGGCCCGCGTCGTCGGCGAGACGGCGCCACTGCTGGTGACCGTCGGCCTGATCACCGGCACCAACCTCAATCCGTTCGACGGACGAATGGCGACCCTCCCGGTGTTCGCCTTCTACCAGCTCACCCAGCCGGGAACGCTGACCCAGGCGTTCCTCGACCGCGCCTGGACGGCGGCGCTGGTCCTCATCATCCTGGTCATGGCGCTCAACATCGTCGCCCGCCTGATCAGCCGCTTCTTCGCCCCCTCGACCGGTCGCTGACCGGTCCGATCCGGAGGACATCCACGTGGCAAAGCGCATCGAGGTCTCCGACCTCGACATCTACTACGGCAGCTTCCTGGCGGTGGAGGGCGTCAACGTCGCCATCGAGCCGCGCAGCATCACCGCCCTGATCGGCCCGTCGGGCTGCGGGAAGTCGACCTTCCTCCGTTCGCTGAACCGCATGCACGAGGTGCTGCCCGGCGCCCGTGTGGAGGGCAAGGTCGCGATGGACGGCCAGGACCTCTACGGCGCCGACGTCGACCCGGTGGACGTGCGCCGGCAGATCGGCATGGTCTTCCAGCGCCCCAACCCGTTCCCGACGATGTCGATCTACGAGAACGTGCTGGCCGGCAACCGGCTGAACAGCAAGCGGATGAAGAAGTCCGAGGCCGACGACATCGTCGAGAAGTCGCTGCGCGGCGCGAACCTGTGGACCGAGGTCAAGGACCGCCTCGACCGCCCCGGCTCCGGCCTCTCCGGTGGTCAGCAGCAGCGACTGTGCATCGCCCGCGCCATCGCCGTCGAGCCCGACGTGCTCCTCATGGACGAGCCGTGCTCGGCGCTCGACCCCATCTCGACCCTGGCGATCGAGGACCTGATGACGGAGCTGAAGGAGCGCTTCACGATCGTCATCGTCACGCACAACATGCAGCAGGCCGCCCGCGTCAGCGAGTCCACCGGCTTCTTCAACCTCAACGGCGTCGGCCAGCCGGGACGACTGATCGAGTTCAACCCGACCGAGAAGATCTTCAGCAACCCCGACGAGAAGGCGACCGAGGACTACATCTCCGGCCGCTTCGGCTGAGGAACCACCCCGTCCTCCGCACCCCTCGCTCCGCTCGGGGCGTGCCTCTGGACGGGGCCTGCACCTGACTGTCGACGGCGCGCCACGTCGCGCTGCGGGACGACGCCCGGCGTCGTCCCGCAGGGATCAGGACGGCGTCAGCAGCTGACGGGTTCGGCGGGCTCCGGCTCGACGGCAGCGGGCTCGGGCGCGACCTCGGCCCCGGCCGGGGCGCCGACCTGGACCGGGACCACCGTCGAGTACCCGGGGCCGATCACCAGCTGCACCGCGGCGCCGATCGCGTCGCTGGGGCGCAGCACCGAGTTCGGCACCGCGGCGGCCAGCGTGCGCGCCTGCTCCTCGGCGCCCGGGCCGAAGCGGACCACCGTCTCGTTCACCGTGCCCGCCTCGTTGCCGACGGTTCCGACGCCGAAGCCCTGGGCACGCAGGGCGTCGGCGACAGTGCTCGCCAGGCCGGTCGTCGCGGTGCCGTTGAGCACGTCGACGGTGACCTCCCCGGGGGCCGTGACCAGGGGCGCGGGCCCGGCGGCCTCCTCGGCGGCCGGCTCCGGCGCCTCGGCGGCCTGGGAGGCGGCGACCTGGGCGGCGCGCTGCGCCTCGACCACGTCGGCGGGCAGCCGGGTGCCGTCGATGACCTCGTCGAAGAGCGACCGCGTCGCCTGACGGTCCAGCACGACGTAGGCCTCGTCGGTGCCGACCGGGACGTAGCCGACCTGCGCGACGGGGAGCCCGGCCCGCTGGACCGCGTCCCCGGAGAGGTCACCCAGCGTGCTGGCCAGGACCCGGAGGTCCCCGAGGGTGGTCTGCTCGTCGACGGTCAGGCTGTTCGACGCCCGGTTGAGGAACGTGGCGAGCGCGACGGGGTTCAGCAGGGTGTCGGTCGACAGCGCCCCGCGCAGGGTCGAGGTGAGCAGCCGCTGCGCCCGCTCGGCGACCGCTGCGCCGGTGACGTCGGTTCCGGCGTCCCCCGGGGCGAGGAATCCCGCAGCGGCCTCGCCGGAGAGCTCCGACGGCCCGGCGGGCGGCGGCTCCGCGGCGGCGGCCGTGGCCTGCGACGGGATGATGCAGACCGGGATGCCGCCCAGCGCGTCCACCATCGGAGGCAGCCCGGCGAGGTCCACGCCGAGGTAGTGGTCGATCCGCAGCCCGGACAGCTGCTGGACCGCCCGCACCATGCACGCCGGTCCGCCGTCGAGCAGGGAACTGGCGAACGCCTCGGTCACCGGGTTGCGCAGGTCGCCGTCGGGCGTGCGGCACACGGGGGTGTCGACCATGGCCGTCGGCGGCACGCTGATCAGCACCGCACGGTCGCCGTCGGGCGAGACCGAGGCCACGAGGGTGGCCACCGATGCCGCACCGGTCTGCCCCGGTACGCCGCTGCCGACCACGAGATAAGTGTCGGCGGCGTCCTGGAGCTCGGCCGCCAGCACCTCGGGTCCGTCGGTCGCCAGTGCGTCGACGCGGTCGATGCGCTGGTCGACGTAGAAGTACAGCGCCAGGTGGTAGAGGACGACGACGCCCAGCAGGGCGACCAGCGCGGTCGCCACCCGCATCGCGCGGCGACGGCCCGGGCTGGGCGGCGGCCGGTCCTTCGCCCGCCGGGGACGCTCGACCGGCGGGGCCGGCGGAACCGCCAGACCCGGGAGCGGCGGGATGGGGCCGCTGCGGCGCGTCGGGCGCTCGGCGGGGGCCCAGAGCGAGGCGCCGCTGCCCGGCACGGGAGGAAGGCCCGGCTGGACGGTGGGCGGGGCGGGTTGGACCGAGGGCTGGGCGACCGGCGGCGCGGCCGGGGCTGCAGGGACCGGCGGCAGCCCTGCCTGGGCGGCGGGCACCGGCGGCGGCCCGGGCCGGGCACCCACCTCGGGGGCCGGACGGGCGGCGCCGGGAACCGGCGGCAGTCCGGCGCGCACGGCGGGAACCTCGTCGGGGCGGCTGTCGCGACGGGTGGCTCCGAGCGCCGAGGCGACCGGGACCCGGCGGTCGCGCACCTCCGGCTCGGGCCGGGGTTCCGCGGCGCGGCGGGTCGCGCGGCGGCGTCCGACCGCGTCGCCCTGACGGGCCAGGAGCTGCTCCACGGTCACCGGTTCGACGGTGCCGGCCTCCACGGAGTGCCCACGACGAGTCCGGCCGGCGGCGCCGCGCGCGCCCCCACCGTCCCGCGTCGGCTGATCCCCCACAGGTGTCGACACCTTCTCATCGTCCGCACGTACGTGTCCGTCGACCCACGATACGGGCGTCGCGGCCATTACCAGGCCGACGCGCGGCACGGCGACCGACGGGACGTGGACAACCGGATGGTGGGCCATGTGCCGCATGCGTAGCGTTCGACCCGTGCGCCTCCCCTTCGTGCCAGGTCCCTCCGACGTCGTCGCCCTCGTGGACGGGGTCCGTGACGGAGTGAGCGACGCCCTCGCGCTCGTCCCCCGGGCTGCCGGGATCCTCGGCACCGTCGAGGTCCTGCTCGGCCGGGTGTCGGGGGTCGTCGACCGCGTCGAGAGCCTCCTCGACCGTGCGGACGGCGCGATCGACCGCGTGGAGGAGACCCGCGCCCGGGCCGACGAGGCCATCGCGGGTGTCGGGGAGATCCAGGCGAAGGCCGACGACGCCATCGAGCGGGTGGGCCAGACCCAGCAGAAGGCCGACGACGCCATCGGACGGGTCGGCCAGACCCAGCAGAAGGCCGACGACGCCATCGAGCGGGTCGGCGAGACCCAGAAGAAGGCCGACGACGCCATCGGACGGGTCGGCGAGACCCAGCAGAAGGCCGACGACGCGATCGAGGGGGTCCGCGGCACGGCCGGACGCGCCGACGCACTGGTCGGGCAGGCCGAGGGCATGGTCGGCCGGGTCGAGCCGCTGATCGGCGACTACGAGCCGATGCTCACGGCCCTCGCGCCCTCGCTCCGCCGCCTGGCGGCGTCGCTCGACCCGTCCGAGGTCGACGCGATGATCAAGCTGATCGACCAGCTGCCCCAGCTGGTCACGCACCTGGACGAGGACATCCTGCCGGTGCTGCAGACGCTCGGGACCGTGGGCACCGACGTCCACGACCTGGTCGACACCGTCCAGGACATGCGCCAGATCGTGAAGGGCTTCCCGGGCTCCCGCCTGTTCCGCCGCCGTGGAGCGGAGGAGATCGCACAGGACGAGGCCCGGGAAGCCGACGACGAGTAGTGAGGGGCCCGTTCGGAGGCTCACCCCGAGGCTGCGAGGGGTGAGGAGAACGGGGTCCTTCTAGTCCGAGGCGCCTGCGCCGGGGCCCGTCTCGGTGGGGTAGCCCAGAGCGCGGACGACGTCGCCGATGCGCTCGTAGGTCGCGCCGTCGTCGGGCAGCTTCTGCAGCTCGTTCACCACGGCGTCGGGTGCGCGGTGGTCTAGCGCCGCCTCGACCAGGTTCGGGCCGGTGCTCGGGAAGTCCGCGCGGTCGAGCCAGCGGGCCAGCTCGGCCCGGGCGACGACGGCGTCCTCGGTCATTCCGACCGGCATCCCTCCGACGAGCGTGCCCGCCGGGTTGGCCGTGATGTCCGGATCGCCCTCGGCGATCGGCTCCACCTCGCGCCACTCGTGCGAGCGGGTCGCGTGCTCGGACTTGAGCATGCCCTGGATCTCGTGCTCGAGCTCCTCGTCGAGGCGGGGGTTGTGCTTGGTGCTGCGCTGCGCCGTCCCGGCGAACTGGTCTGCGGACTCGCTCACGGTGTCTCCCTCGTCTCTGGCCCGGATCGCCGGGCCGGTGGTTCAGTCCTCGTGCAGGGCGTCGGGCTTGTGCACGGCGGTCTTGCCGGTCTTGTCGCTCTCGACCTCGTACTGCGGCTCGTCCTTGCTGGCACGCACGGTGCGACCCGAGGTCTTGGTGTCGGAGGTGATCTTCCGTTTGACGGTGCCCTTGACCTTGTGGCCATGGCTGCTCCAGGTGACGTGGTCGCCCTTCTTCGGCGCACCGGACATCGGGTCTCCTCCGCTCGCGGACAGTGCTGCCGCATCCCGTGCCCGCGAGGGCTGACAGGCACACATCCGCGATCCGCGACCGGGCGGACACCTAGGCTGGAGCGACGTGACCCCCTCTGATGGCGCCGTCTTCACCGACGGCCTGCGACCGGTCGACGTCCTCACCGTCGTCGCGGTCACCGACGTGACCCCCTCGGTGCGCCGGGTGACCCTCTCCGGAGCGCCGGCCGCGATCGCCGCCGCGGGGCCGACGGTGAACCTCCTCGTCCCCCGCGTCGACGACCCCGAGCCGATCTGGCCGCAGATCCAGCGGGACGGGCGGATCGTGTGGCCGCAGGGCAGCCACGGCGTCGCGCTGCGCAGCTACACCGCCCGCCGCCAGGACCCGGCCGCGGGTGAGGTGGACATCGACTTCGTCCTGCACGGCGACGGGCCGGCGGCCGCCTGGGCCGCCGCGGCCCGGCCGGGCGCGCTGTCCGCCGTGGCCGGCGCCGCCTCCCTGGCCGAGCGCCCCGCCGGCTGGCTGCTGCTGGCCGGCGACGAGACGTCGCTGCCGGCGATCAGCCGGCTGCTCGCCGCGGCGCCCGCCACGACGACCGGGATCGCCCTGCTCGAGGTCGCCGGCCCGGAGGAGGAGCAGTCGCTGGGCGCGCCTCCGGGGATCGAGCTCCGCTGGCTGCACCGGGGAGGCACGGCGCCGGGCGAGAGCACGCTGCTGGTCGACGCCGTCGCCGCGCTCGAGCGCCCGCCCGGCGACGACGTCTTCGCCTGGGTCGGTGCGGAGTCCGCCACGGTGCGGGCCATCCGGGCCGACCTGCGCGGGCGCTGGGGGCTGGGCCGCGCGCAGCACCACGCGATCGGCTACTGGCGGCTGGGTCGGGCCATGGGCGCCTGAGGTCCGGGCCGTGGGCGGCTGAGGTCCGAGCCTCCAGGGGATTCACAGGTAGCGTCCAGACGGACCGCAGCCCGGGGGGCCACGCTCGGCCCATGACGACCGCATCGGCGCACGCGACCGGAGGAACCGTGTCGGGTAACCAACCTCCCGGGAACACGCCCCCCGAGGCCCGCCTGCTCGTGGTGGACGACGAGCCGAACATCCGCGAGCTGCTGTCGGCCAGCCTGCGCTACGCCGGTTTCGAGGTGGCCACGGCCGCCGACGGGCAGCAGGCGCTGGCCCTGGCCTCGTCGTTCCGCCCGGACCTGCTGGTGCTCGACGTGATGATGCCGGGCCTGGACGGCTTCGGCGTCGTCCGCCGGCTCCGGGAGTCCGGCCGGCACACCCCGGTCCTGTTCCTGACCGCGCGCGACGCAGCGGAGGACAAGATCTCCGGCCTCACCCTGGGCGGGGACGACTACGTCACCAAGCCGTTCAGCCTGGACGAGGTCGTCGCCCGCATCCGTGCCGTGCTGCGCCGGACGACCGGAACGCAGCGCGCGGTCGAGACGCCCCGGCTGACCTTCGCCGACATCGAGCTGGACCAGGAGACGCACGAGGTCATCAAGGCCGGCGAGGTCATCGGCCTCTCCCCCACCGAGTTCAAGCTGCTGCGCTACCTCATGGCCAACGCCGGCCGGGTGCTGTCGAAGGCGCAGATCCTGGACCACGTGTGGAACTACGACTTCAACGGCGAGGCGAACGTCGTCGAGTCCTACATCTCCTACCTGCGCCGCAAGATCGACACCACCGAGCCCCGGCTGCTGCACACCATCCGCGGGGTGGGCTACACCCTCCGGCTGCCGCGGGGCTCGTGAGCAGCAGCCTCCCGGCCGGCCGGCGGGGCTCCCGGTTCCCGCTGCGGGTCACGCTCGTCGCCCTCGTCGTCGCGCTCGTCTCGGTCGCCCTCCTCGCCACCGGCCTCGCCGCCACCTCGTTGCTGCGCGGATACCTGACCGAGCAGCAGGACGCCCAGCTGCAGGTCACCGCCGACCGCCTGTCCGAGCAGCGGGGCGTGATCCTGCAGCAGTGCACGCTCGGCGCGCGCGCGTTCCCGGCCAGCGACTACCTCGCCTGCCTGACGCCCGGCCGCGAGGAGCTGGTCGTCCTCGCCGGGCCGACCGCCGACGCGGAGCTGCGCCCCGACCTCGGCCGGCTGGCCGCCCGCATCGGAGACGACGACCGCGGCGGGCTGCGACCGACGCGCATGTTCACCGTCCCCTCGGAGGACCGCACCACCTCCTGGCGGGTGGCCGCCGTCGAGCTGCCGGAGGGGTACACCGCGCTTCTCGCCCGCGACCTGCGCGCCGACGAGAAGGTGATCGGCCGACTGGTCGCGATCGAGGTGGTCGTCGGTCTGCTGGTCCTGACGGTCCTGGGTGCCGCGGCCTACGTCCTCGTGGGCAACCGCCTCCGGCCGCTGACCGAGGTCGAGGACACCGCGCGGGCCATCGCCGCCGGCGACCTCTCCCGGCGCGTGCCCACCGGCGACGAGCGGACCGAGGTCGGCCGGCTGTCGACGGCGCTGAACGGGATGCTCGCCCGCATCGAGAGCGCCTTCCAGGCCCAGCAGTCCTCCGAGGAGCAGGCCCGTGGCTCCGAGCAGCGGATGCGGCGGTTCGTCGCCGACGCCAGCCACGAGCTGCGCACGCCGCTGACGTCGATCCGCGGGTTCGCCGAGCTGTACCGCCAGGGCGCGGTCAGCTCCGAGGAGGACGTGGCCCGGCTGATGCAGCGGATCGAGGCCGAGGGCGGGCGGATGGGCCTGCTGGTCGAGGACCTCCTGCTGCTGGCCCGCATGGACCAGCAGCGGCCGCTGACCATGGCCCCCGTCGACCTCGCCGCAGTCGCCGGTGACGCGGTGCACGACGCCCGGGCCGTCCAGCCCGACCGGCCGATCAGCCTGCACCTGGACGAGTCCCTGACCGACGTCCCCGTGGTCCTCGGCGACGAGAGCCGGCTGCGCCAGGTCGTCGGCAACCTGGTCACCAACGCGCTGACGCACACCCCGGTCGACGTCCGCGTGCTGGTCTCGGTGGCCCAGGCCCCCGACGATCCCGGCGTCCTCCTGCTGCGGGTCGCAGACGAGGGGCCCGGCATGGACGACGCCGACGCCGCCCGGGCGTTCGAGCGCTTCTACCGGGCCGACACCTCCCGCACCCGGGCCGCCGGCGGCACCGGGCTCGGGCTGGCCATCGTGGCGTCGCTCGCCTCGGCCCACGGGGGCTCGGCAGCACTGGAGACCGCGCCCGGCGCGGGGCTCGCCGTCACCGTGCGGCTGCCCCGCGGCGGCCCCGGCGGGGGTGCCGCGACGCCGGCCTGAGCGCGCTTGCGACCATCTGACGGTGACGACGAACGACGACTCCCCCGAGGCCGGGGCCCCCTACGACGCCGAGCTCATGACGGCGTCCACGGATCTCGGTGCCGCACTGCGCGAGCTGATCGAGGCGTCGGTGGTCAGCACGGTGCCGGCGGACGAGATCGCCGCCGCCGCCGACCTGGTCCGCCGGGCCACCGCGCGGATCGGCGCGTCCCGGCGCACGGCCGCGCAGCTGCCCGAGCTCGACGACCCCTTCACCGGCCGCCGCGTGTTCAACCCCGTCGTCGGCATCGGCAACGCCCTGGCCCCGCCGCTGCTCGTGCGCCAGGACGAGCGCGGCGTCGTCGCCGAGGTCACCCTCGGCGTGGCTTACGAGGGCCCGCCGAGCTACGTGCACGGCGGGATGAGCGCGCTGTTCATGGACCAGCTGCTCGGCAGCGCGGCCGGCGCCGCGGGCCTGTGGGGCATGACCGCGCACCTGGAGCTGGACTACCGCGGCCCGCTGCCGCTGGAGACGCCGCTGGTGCTGCGGGCCTGGGTCGAGAGCAACGAGGGCCGCAAGTCCGTGATCGCCGGCAGCATCGCGCTCGCCTCCGCGCCGGAGAAGCCGCTCGTGGAGGCCCGGGGCATCTTCGTCATGCCGCGCCCGGAGAAGGCCCAGGCCTACTTCGGCGCGATCACCGACGCCGCCGGCAAGCACACCCCGCCGCGCCGGCCGGGTGACGCCACGTCGGTGCAGTGGAGCTGACCGACGTCGACGTCGCCGTCCGGGCCGCCCGGGCGGCGGCCGAGGTGCTGCTCCCGCTCCGCACCAGCGGCCTGACCGGCCGCCCGCTGGGCGACGCGGGTGACGCGGCCGCGCAGCGCGCGATCCTGGCCGTGCTCACCGCCGAGCGCCCGGACGACGTCGTCTTCAGCGAGGAGGCCGCGGACGACGCGCGCCGCCTGGCCGCCGACCGGGTGTGGATCGTGGACCCGCTCGACGGCACCCGGGAGTACTCCGATCCGGAGCGCTCCGACTGGGCCGTGCACGTGGCGCTGTGGGCCGCGGGCGAGCTGGGGGCGGGCGGGGGTCTGGCGAGCGGAGCGGTCGCGCTGCCCGCCCTGGGCGAGGTGCACGTCACCGACCCGGCGCCGGCGCTCCCCGCCCGCCCGGACGGACCGGTCCGGATCGCGGTCAGCCGCACCCGCCCGCCGGCCGAGGCCGAGGCGGTCGCCGCCGCGCTGGACGGCGAGCTGGTGCCGCTGGGCTCGGCCGGTTACAAGACGCTGGCCGTGGTGCGCGGCGAGGTGGACGCCTACGTGCACTCCGGCGGCATGTACCAGTGGGACTCCGCCGCGCCGGTCGCCATCGCCCGCGCGACCGGCCTGGTGACCTGCCGGCTGGACGGCTCGCCGCTGGTCTACAACGCCCCCGATCCGTCCCTGCCCGACCTCGTCGTCGCCCGGCCGGAGCTCGCCGACCGGGTGCTGGCTGCGGCCCGCGCGCGGCGATAGCGGACACTGGGCGGGAATCCGCACCGATCCGATGGGGTTGGCGCACTGTGCTGCACCCGCCCTCTAGCCCCCGGAGCATCACCTCGTGACCACGCCCGACTACCGGCTCAGCCAGTTGGAGACGCTGGAGGCCGAGTCCATCCACGTGATCCGCGAGGTCGTCGCCGAGCTCGAGCGGCCGGTGCTGCTGTTCTCCGGCGGCAAGGACTCGATCGTGATGCTGGAGCTCGCCCGCAAGGCGTTCGCGCCGGCCCGCATCCCCTTCCCCGTCATGCACGTGGACACCGGCCTGAACTTCCCCGAGGTCCTGGAGTTCCGGGACAAGCGGGTCGCCGAGCTCGGCATCCAGCTCGTCGTCGCCTCCGTGCCGGACGCGATCGCCGCCGGAACCGTGAAGGAGGAGCCCAACGGCTCCCGCAACCGGATCCAGACGCCGGTGCTGCTCGACGCGGTCGAGGAGCACGGCTTCACCGCCCTCTTCGGTGGCGCCCGCCGCGACGAGGACAAGGCCCGAGCCAAGGAGCGGATGTTCTCCTTCCGCGACGAGTTCGGGCAGTGGGACCCCAAGAACCAGCGCCCGGAGATCTGGGACCTCTACAACGGCCGGATTCACCTGGGCGAGTCGATCCGCGTCTTCCCGCTGTCGAACTGGACCGAGCTCGACATCTGGCAGTACATCGCCCGGGAGCAGATCGCGATCCCGCCGCTGTACCTCGCCGAGGAGCGGGAGGTCGTGGAGCGCCAGGGGATGCTCTACGCGGTCAACGAGTTCATCACCCCCCGCGAGGGCGAGCAGGTGCGCCGCGAGAGCGTCCGTTACCGGACGGTGGGTGACGCCAACCTGACCGCCGCCGTGCTCTCGGAGGCGACCACGGTCGCCGAGGTCATCGCCGAGATCGCGGTGACGCGGATGACCGAGCGCGGCGCCACCCGGGGTGACGACAAGGTCAGCGACGCGGCCATGGAGGACCGGAAGAAGGAGGGCTACTTCTGATGGCCCCACTCCTCATGGGCGCGGCGCTTCGCGGAACGACGTCGCCACTTCTGCAGCAGCATCCGCGCCACGACGGCGAGCAGCACCAGCCCGGTCAGCCAGCCGGCCACCTCCGGCGTCCGCTGGCCCTCCACGCCCAGCACGCCGCAGATCCACGCGGCCACCGCGTAGCCGGCGACGTAGCCCACGACGACCACCAGCAGCACCGGAACCGCCGCGGCGAACACGAACATGCGCTGCCTCCCCGGGCGTCGGCCCCCAGCGTCCGCCGTCTCGCCGTCCTCTGCCAGGAGAGCTCTCGATGACCGCCCAGCCCGAGACCGGCACCCACCCCGAGGCGCCGGTCGACGTCCACTCGCGCGCCGCCGAGCAGGCCGCCGAGATCGCCACCGCGCGCAAGGACATCCTGCGGATCGCCACCGCCGGCTCGGTCGACGACGGCAAGAGCACCCTCATCGGCCGGCTGCTCTACGACAGCAAGGCCGTGTTCGAGGACCAGTACGAGGCGGTCGAGCGGGCCAGCAAGGGCGATTACGTCGACCTGGCGCTGCTCACCGACGGCCTGCGCGCCGAGCGCGAGCAGGGCATCACCATCGACGTCGCCTACCGCTACTTCGCCACCCCGCGGCGGACCTTCATCCTCGCCGACACCCCCGGGCACGTGCAGTACACCCGGAACATGGTCACCGGCGCCTCGACCGCGGACCTGGCGATCGTCCTCGTCGACGCACGCAAGGGCATGCTCGAGCAGAGCCGCCGGCACGCGTTCCTCGCCTCGCTGCTTCGGGTGCCGCACCTGGTCGTCGCGGTGAACAAGATGGACCTCGTCGACTGGTCGGAGGAGACCTTCGAGGCGATCCGCGAGGAGTTCAGCGTCTTCGCCGCCAAGCTGGACATCCCTGACCTCACCGTCGTCCCCATCTCCGCGCTGAACGGCGACAACGTCGTCCGCCGCTCGGAGCACATGCCCTGGTACGAGGGCCCCTCGCTGCTGCACCACCTCGAGCACGTGCACGTGGCCAGCGACCGCAACCTCGTCGACGTCCGCTTCCCGGTCCAGTACGTGATCCGCCCGCAGTCCGACGCCCACCACGACTACCGGGGTTACGCCGGCACCGTCGCCAGCGGCGTGCTCCGCCCCGGCGACGAGATCCAGGTGCTGCCCAGCGGCCTGACGACGACGATCGCCGGCATCGACGGCCCGCGGGGCCCGGTCGAGGAGGCGTTCGCGCCGATGGCTGTCACCGTGCGGCTCACCGACGACCTCGACGTCTCCCGCGGCGACCTGATCTGCCGGCCGGCGAACGCCCCGCACGTGACCCAGGACCTCGACGCCCTGGTGTGCTGGATGACCGACGAGCCGCTGCGCCCGCGGCAGCGGCTGGCCGTCAAGCACACCACCCGCTCGGTGCGCGCCGTCGTCAAGGAGCTGCACTACCGGCTCGACGTGAACACGCTGCACCGCGACCAGGAGGCCGGCGAGCTCGGGCTCAACGACATCGGCCGGGTCAAGCTCCGCACCACGCAGCCGCTGTTCGCCGACGACTACTCGCGGAACCGGGTGACCGGCCGCTTCATCATCATCGACGAGGCGACCAACGCCACCGTCGGCGCCGGGATGCTGGTCCCCGGCAGCTAGCGGTTCTCCGCGTCCTGGCTCACCACTCGACGTCCTGGATCACCACCGGACGTGAGCCAGGACGCCTGATGATCAGGTCAGCTGATCATCAGGGAGATCAGCGGAGGGTGACCGGGAGGCGCTCGAAGCCGCGCAGGGTCTGCAGGTCGCGGCGCTCGGGCGTACCGGCGACCCGCAGGTCGGGGAACCGCTCGCTGAGCGCCCGCAGACCGATCGCGCCCTCGAGCCGCGCGAGGCCCGCACCCACGCAGTAGTGGATGCCCCCGGAGAACGCCAGGTGCTCGCGGACGTTGGCGCGGGTGACGTCGAAGCGCGCCGGGTCGGGGAAGACCTCCGGGTCCCGGTTGGCCGCGCCGAGCAGCACCAGCACGCGGTTGCCGGCGCGCACGGGGCGCCCGCCGAGTTCGACGTCGACCTTCGCCGTGCGGCCGGTGAGCTGCACCGGGCTGTCCAGCCGCAGCACCTCCTCCACGGCTCCGTCCCAGCCGGCAGGGTCGGCCCGCAGGCCGTCCCACTGGTCGCGGTGCTCGTCGAGCAGGACGACGGCGTTCCCCAGCAGGTTCACCGTCGTCTCGAAGCCGGCGCCGAGCAGCAGGAGCACGACGGCGTGCAGCTCGCGGTCGGTGAGCGCCTCCTCCGGCGGGAGGCCGACCAGGCTGCTGACCAGGTCGTCGCCGGGGTTCACGCGCAGCCGGGCGAAGTGCTCGTCGAGGAAACCGTGCATGGCGCGCAGCGCCCGGTCCGCGGCGAGGTAGCGGCGCAGCGGCAGCCCGGGGTCCAGGGTCGCGGCGGCCGCGGCGCCCCAGCGCAGGAAGTCCTCCCGCCGCTCCGTGGGCACGCCGAGCAGCTCCGCGATCACCAGCACCGGCAACTGGGCTGCGTAGTCCTCGATCAGGTCCACGGTGCCGCTGCGCCGCTCCAGCTCGTCCAGCAGCGAGTCGGCGGTGCGGCGGATCATCGGCTCGAACGCCGCCGTCGCCCGAGGGGTGAACGCCCGGCTGACCAGCCGGCGGAAGCGGGTGTGGTCCGGCGGGTCGACGACGAGCATCGACGGCGGTTCGGCCACCCCCGCCGACCCCGGGTCGTCGCTGAAGTCCAGGGCCCACCGGACGAGCTTCGGCGCGTCCGCCCGGTCCCAGCCCACGCCGAACCGCTCCGAGCGCAGGATGTCCTGGGCGATCGCGTGCGAGGGCGTCACCCACCCGAGGCTGCTGCCGCTCACCGGGCCGCGGGCGCGGATCTGCTCGTACAGCCCGTAGGGCTGCTCGCGCAGCGTGCGGTCGCGCATCAGCCGGCTCACCGGGTCGCCGCTCCGCGCGCTGCGGGCGAGGAAGAGCGCGGGCAGGCCGTGGCGGACGGCCCAGCGCACGGCGGTCCGGGCGGGACGCGCCAGCGGCTCGAGTGCGGCTCCTGCAGGTGCCTGCCCGGTCTCGACTGTGGCGCTCATCACCGCAGTCTGTCAGGAGCGAGATCGCCTCCGGACGTGACACCGCCCCCGTCCCGCGGTGCGGGACGGGGGCGGTGCGTTCGTCGAACTGCTCAGGCCTGGTCGGTCGGCGCGGGCGCGGAGGCCGGATCGCCGTCCCAGTCCTTGCCGGCGACGTCGGCGTTCTCCGACGCGCTGTCGGTCTGACCGGCGACGGTCTCGATCATCTCCTCGTCGGAGACTCCCTCGCCTGCGGCGTGGGTGTTGGGCTCGCTCATCGCAGTCCCCTTCCTGTGGGTCGCTCCTGCAGGGGAGCCTCCCCGTTCAGGGAGCACGGCAAACCAGCCGTGCACCACAGTCGAGGTCAGAGGCGCTGCGGGCGGAGCTCGAACCAGACGCGCTTGCCGCCGCGGTGGTCCTCGCAGCCCCAGCGGTCGGCGAGCACCTCCACCATGCGCATGCCGCGGCCGCGGGGACTGTCCAGGTCGAGGTTCTGCACGGCCGGCCGGGTCGGCGAGCAGTCGATGACGCCCAGGCGGAGCCAGTCCTCGGAGTACGTCGCCTCCAGGGTGAGGCAGTCCGAGCCGCCCACGTGGTCGACCACGTTGGCCACCAGCTCGGTCACCAGCAGCATCGCGTCGTCGTGGTCCTGGCGGGCCCCCCATGCCTGCAGCAGATCGCGGACGAGCCGACGGGCCACCGGCACGCTGGCGGCGGTGGGCGGCAGATCGATACTGGCGGTGTGGGTCGACATCGGTGTGGGTTCCGTTCTGCCGGTGGGCTGGGAAGCGGCCTGGCTGCCCGGACGTAGTCGTTATCGGCAGGGCGGAGCCCGATCTGTAACTAGGTTGCGCCCAACCATGCCTGCATCCATCCCGGCACGCAACCCCTATTGCATGTAACTGCCGTTGCACGCAATGGGCATTGCGATAGTCTGTGCTGGTCACCCCAGCCCGAGGAGCCGCATGAGCGCCCCCCAGCCGACCGGCGATTCCGCCGTCCGGGCGCTCGAGCAGCTCATCGAGCAGATCGACCTGTCCGTCGAGGAGCTCCAGCGCGCCCGGGAACGGGCCGTGGAGCTCGTCGCCGCCCGGGCAGCGGGCGAGCCATGGCTCGAGCTGGTCACGGCCGAGGCCCGCCCGCTGGTGGTGGAGAGCGTCTCCTCGGTGCTGTCGTCTCTGGCCTCGGCGGGCCACGAGTGGCGCCGCGAGGAGGCCGCGGCACTGCAGCGCGAGGACGTGAGCATCAACCGGATCGCCGCCCTGTTCGGCGTCACCCGGCAGCGGATCTCGGCGCTGCTGCGCGAGTGAGGCGTCAGCCCTGGATCGCGTCGATCGCCTTGTAGATGCGCTGCTCGGAGACCGGTCGCGGCGTGCCGACCACCTGGGCGAACAGCGCCACGCGCAGCTCCTCGATCATCCAGCGCACCCGCACGACCGGATCGTCGGGCGCCCCGGCCGAGGGGACCTCGCGCCGCAGGCGCTCGTAGTCCTCGGTCACCGCCGTCACCGAGGCCATCCCCAGCTGGTCGCGCACGGCGGTGGCGGGCAGCTTCTCCAGCCGGTGCGCCATCGCGGTCAGGTAGCGCACCAGGTCGGGCAGCCGACGGCGGCCGGTCGCGGCCACGAACCCGCGGTGCAGCAGGCCGGTCATCTGCCGGCGGAGGTCGGCCACCGCCGCTTCCGGCACCCGGCGTCCGGGCGCCGCGCCGATGGCCACGGCGACCTCCCGGGCCTGGGTGAGAACCGCCTCCACCCGCTTCACCGTGTCGGTGGTGAGCGGGTGCAACTGCCCCTTGGCCGTGGCGACGAGCGCGCCGAAGGCTGCCTCGTCCCGCGGCGGTCCACCGGCCGCCGCGATCAGCTCGTCCGCGGCGGCGTCCACGCAGTCGGCGACCAGGTCCGGGATCTCGCCGTCCGGGTTGAACTGGAGCGCCAGCCGTGACCGCGGGCCCAGCCCCTTGACCACCGACTTGACCGGTGAGCCGGCGACCAGGACCAACAGCCGCCGGGCGCCCAGCCGGGTGAGCCGGGCCGCCTCGGTGGCCGTGGGGACGACGCGGACGCCGACCGTGGCACCCTCGTCGACCAGCGCCGGATAGGCGGTGACGACGTGGCCGCCCCGCTGCACCTCCACGGTCTCCGGCAGCTCCCCGAAGGTCCACGCCGTCTGGCCGGTCCGCTCGGAGTCAGAGGCCGCGCGGGCCAGGCTGGCCCGCGCCTGGGGCGCCACCTGCGCCTTGAGCGCGGCCAGGTCCTTGCCGGTGGCGAGCGGACGGTGCTGGTCGTCGAGGACGCGGAACGTCGCGCGCAGGTGCCCGGGCACCTGGTCGGGATGCCAGGCGTCGGGCGGGATCACCGTGCCGACCGCGCGCCGCAGCTCTCGCTCCAGCGCCGGGAGCAGGGGCTCGGCGACGTCGACCTTCGGCAGCACCTCGCGCACCCGGTCCGGAATGGGGACCAGTGCGCGGCGCAGCTGCTTGGGCAGCGAGCGCAGCAGCTCGGTCACCAGCTCGGCGCGCAGCCCCGGCACGGTGAAGGCGAGCGACTCCCCCGCCGTCCGCTGGGCGACCGCGTCGAGCATGCCGAGCGGGACGTCGACGGTGACGCCGTCGGTGGGCGCACCGGGCTCGAAGGCGTAGGTCAGCGGCAGGGTCAGCCCCTGCGTCAGGTGCACCTCGTCGGGATAGTCCTCGACCCGCACCTCGGCGGCGACCGCCGCGTTGGTGAGCATCTCCGGGGTGAAGGTGAGCAGGTCCGGCGTGCGGTGCCGGGCTGCCTTCCACCACTTGTCGAAGTGCCGCGTGGAGACGACGTCGGCCGGGACCCGGGCGTCGTAGAGCTCGAAGATCGTCTCGTCGTCGACGCCGATGTCGCGCCGCCGGGCGCGCTCCTCCAGCTCGCCGACCCGCTCGACCGCCCGCTGGTTCTCGGCCCAGAACCGATGGTGGGTCGACCACTCCCCCTGCACCAGCGCGTGCCGGATGAACAGCTCCCGGGAGACGACGGGGTCGATGGAGCCGTACTGCACGCGGCGGCCCACGACCAGCGGCAGCCCGTGCAGGGTGACCCGCTCGGTGGCGACGACGCTGCCGCGCTTGGCGTCCCACCGCGGCTCGGAGTACTGGCGCTTGACCAGGTGGTCGGCGAGCTTCTCGACGTCCTCCGGATCGATCCGCGCGACGGTGCGGGCGAACAGCCGGCTGGTCTCGACGAGCTCCGCGGCCACCACCCAGCGCGGCGGCTTCTTGGCCAGCGGGGTGCCGGGGGCGATCACGAAGCGGGTGTTCCGCGTGCCCAGGTACTCGCGGCCCGGGCGGCCCGGCTTGCCGTCGCGCCCCTTCACCGGCTCCACCTGGAGGCCGATGTTCGTCAGCAGGCCGGCCAGCAGGGCCGCGGAGATGCCGCGCTCGTCGGGCTCAGTCGCGGCCTCCTTCAGGTTCATGCCCAGCCGCCGCGCCGTCCCGCGCAGCTGGCCGTGCAGGTCCTGCCACTCGCGGATGCGCAGGTAGTGCAGGAACTCGCGCTTCACCGTGCGGCGGAACTGGTTGCCGCTGAGCGCGTCGGCCTGCTCCTCCAGGTACCGCCAGAGGTTGAGCAGGGCCAGGAAGTCGGAGTTGTCGTCGGCGAACCGGGCGTGCGACTGGTCGGCGGCCTGCTGGTGCTCGGCGGGCCGCTCGCGCGGGTCCTGGATGGTCAGTCCCGCCGCGATGACCAGGACCTCCTCCAGCACGCCCCGGCGGTCGGCCTCGACCACCATCCGGGCCAGCCGCGGGTCCAGCGGCAGCGAGGCCAGCGCCCGGCCGGTCTCGGTCAGCTTCGGGGAGGCCGACGCCTCGCTGGGATCGAGGGCGCCCAGCTCCTCGAGCAGAGCCAGGCCGTCGGCGATCGCGCGCCGGTCCGGCGGGTCGACGAAGGGGAACTCCGCGACGTCGCCGAGGTCGAGCGCGGCCATCTGCAGCAGCACCGAGGCGAGGTTGGTGCGGAGGATCTCGGGGTCGGTGAACTCCGGCCGCGCGTCGAAGTCGTCCTCGCTGTAGAGCCGGATCGCGATGCCGGGGCCCAGCCGCCCGCAGCGGCCGGAGCGCTGGCGGGCCGAGGCCTGGCTGACCGGCTCGATCGGCAGCCGCTGCACCTTGGTGCGATGGCTGTAGCGCGAGATCCGCGCCGTCCCCGGGTCGATGACGTACCGGATGCCGGGGACGGTCAGAGACGTCTCGGCGACGTTCGTGGCCAGCACGATCCGCCGTCCGCTGTGCGGAGCGAAGACCTTGTGCTGGTCGGCGGCCGACAGCCGGCTGTAGAGCGGCACGATCTCGGTGTTCGGGAGCGCACTCTCGGCCAGCGCGTCCTGGGTGTCGCGGATGTCCCGCTCGCCGGCCAGGAAGACCAGGATGTCGCCCGGCCCTTCGGCCACCAGCTCGTCGACGGCGTCCACGATCGCGGTGACCTGGTCCCGCTCCTCGTCCGCTTCCGGATCGTCCGGGTCTACGACCGGCCGGTAGCGCACCTCCACCGGATAGGTCCGCCCGCTGACCTCGATCACCGGGGCGTCGCCGAAGTGCTTCGCCACCCGCTCGACGTCGATCGTCGCCGAGGTGATGACCAGTTTCAGGTCGGGGCGCCGAGGCAGCAGCTGGGCCAGGTAGCCCAGCAGGAAGTCGATGTTGAGGCTCCGCTCGTGCGCCTCGTCGAGGATGATCGTGTCGTACTGGCGCAGCAGCCGGTCGTGCGCGATCTCGGCGAGCAGGACGCCGTCGGTCATGAGCTTGACCAGGGTGGAGTCCGACACCTGGTCGTTGAAGCGCATCTTGTAGCCGACCGCCTCGCCCAGCGGGGTCTCGAGCTCCTCGGCGATCCGCTCGGCGACGCTGCGCGCGGCGATCCGGCGCGGCTGGGTGTGCCCGATGCGACCGCGCACCCCGCGGCCCAGCTCGAGGGCGATCTTGGGCAGCTGCGTGGTCTTGCCCGAGCCGGTCTCGCCGGCGACCACCACGACCTGAGCGTCCCGCAGCGCCGCGGCGATGTCGTCCCGGCGGCCGCTGACCGGCAGCTCCTCCGGATAGCTGATGACCGGGACGGCGGCCCGCCGGCGGGCCATCCGTTCCTCGGCGACGGCGACGTCGGCGGCGATCCGCTCCCGCTGCCGCTCGCGCGCGGCAGCGTCGCGGGTGCGCCGGAGACCGTCGAGCCGGCGGCGCAGCCGGTGCTCGTCGGCCAGCGTGAGGGACGCCAGCCGCGCGCGGAGGTCGTCGTGCGGAGAACTCACCGGCGGACTCGCGTTCCTCTCGGGCGGGACGGGTAGCTGGGACAAGGCTCCCAGGGTCCCACCTCGCGGCCCGGGGCACCGTCACCCAGCTCACACTCGATGCGCCCTGCAACTCGTTGCATGCACCCTGCAACGGCTTGTACGGTGCACGAGTCCCGTCCCCCGAGTGTCCCGAGGTCGCATGTCCGCGAACAGCTCGCCCGGACGGGACGCCGACGTCGCCGCCCTCGCTGAGCTCCTGCCGCGGATGATGCGGGTGCTCCACGGGCTCAAGAGCCAGCTGGGCGCCGATGGTCGCGACCGCGCCGCTCTGGTCCTGCTCTTCCCCCTGAGCCGCCTCGGCCCCCTGCGGCAGAGCGCGCTCTCCGACCTCGTGCACGCCGACCCGTCCACCGTCAGCCGGCACGTCTCCGCGCTCGTCGACCAGGGGCTGGTCCGGCGGACCGCCGACGAGTCCGACGGCCGCGCCACCCGTCTGGTCGTCACCGACGCCGGGCACGCGGTGCTCGAGGGACTGCGACACGAGCGGGAGAAGCACCTCGGCTCGATCACCGCCGACTGGCCCGAGGCCGACCTGACCGCCCTCACCACCCTGTTCGGCCGGCTCCTGGACGGCCTCGCGGCCGGCCTGCCCGCCGCCACCCCACCCCGCACGGACACCCGTTCCCCGAAGGACGACGCATGAGCCAGACCACCGCCCGCGAGAAGTCGGCTCGGCGACGGGACGCCCGCACGGCCGCGTCCGCGCCTGGCGCCGACGGCGCCTTCTCCCACCGCCAGATCGTCACGATCCTCGTCGGCCTGATGGTCGCGATGTTCCTCGCGGCGCTGGACCAGACCGTGGTCGCGACCGCGATCCGGACGATCGCCGACGACCTGCAGGGCTACGACCTCCAGGCGTGGGCGACGACGGCGTTCCTCATCACCTCGACGATCTCCACGCCGCTGTACGGGAAGCTCTCCGACATCTACGGGCGACGGCCGTTCTACCTGTTCGCCATCGCGGTCTTCGTCGTCGGCTCGGCGCTGTGCGGCATCGCCGACACGATGTACCAGCTGGCCGCCTACCGCGCGGTGCAGGGCATCGGCGCCGGCGGGCTCATGTCCCTGGCCCTGGCGATCATCGGCGACATCGTGCCGCCGCGGGAGCGCTCGAAGTACCAGGGCTACTTCATGGCCGTCTTCGGCACCTCGAGCGTGCTGGGCCCGGTCATCGGCGGCTTCTTCGCCGGCCACGACTCGATCCTCGGCCTCGACGGCTGGCGCTGGATCTTCTGGATCAACGTGCCCCTGGGCCTGCTGGCGTTCGCCGCCGTCTGGCGCGTGCTGCACCTGCCCCACGAGCGCCGCGACCACCGGATCGACTGGCCCGGCGCGCTGGCGCTGATCACGTTCCTCGTGCCGCTGCTGGTCGTCGCCGAGCAGGGCCGCACCTGGGGCTGGGACTCCGGTCGCGCGATCGCCTGCTACGCCATCGGTGCGCTCGGCTTCGTGCTCTTCGTGCTCGTCGAGCGCGCCTACCGGGACGACGCCCTGCTGCCCCTGCGGCTCTTCCGGAACCGCAGCTTCGCCGTCAGCGGCGTCGGCTCGATCGTGATGGGCGCCGGCATGTTCGGCGGTCTGCTGCTGCTCCCGCAGTACCTGCAGATCGTGCACGGCTCCAGCGCCACCGTCGCCGGCCTGCAGATGATCCCGCTGGTCGCCGGCATCATGACCGGCGCGATGGGCTCGGGCATCGCGATCTCGAAGACCGGCAAGTACAAGATCTTCCCGCTGGTCGGCATCGCGCTGATGGTCGTCGCGCTCGTGTCGATGTCGTTCGTCGTCGGCGCCGACACCTCGATCTGGGCGATCGTGCCGTTCATGGTGATGCTCGGCCTCGGCCTGGGCCTGAACTTCCAGCCGGTCATCCTCGCCGTGCAGAACGCCGTCTCCCCGCGGGAGATGGGCGTCGCGACGTCGTCGGTCACCTTCTTCCGCCAGATGGGCGGCACGATCGGCACCGCTGCCTTCCTGTCGATCCTGTTCACCCGGCTGCCGGAGGACATCGGCGCCCGGGTGGAGACGGCGGCGGCGCAGGACCCGCGGGTGGCCGAGGCGCTGCAGAGCGGGCAGCTGGACGCCGGCGCCGACCTGTCGGACACCTCCTTCATCCAGGAGCTGCCCGGTTTCCTCGCCCAGCCGTTCAAGGCCGGGTTCTCCGACTCGATCGACCTGGTGTTCCTCATCGCCGCCTGCGTGGTGGCGGTCGGGTTCTTCGTGTTCCTGTTCCTGCCGCAGCTGGCCCTGAGCAACAAGTCCGGCATCCAGGCGCGGCAGGAGAGCGCCACGGCGACGCACGACGTCCACGATCCCGCCGAGCAGGCGACCGAGGCGGTGGGCGCCGCGGCACCGACGTCCACCCCGCCGCCCGTCGGCCGCCCCGGGGACGCCCGACCGCTGCCCGGTGATCAGGTCTCCTGATCGTTCCGGGTCCTGGCTCACCGTCGGTGCTGAGCCAGGACGCTCTCAGGTGAGCCAGGACGGCTGACCGCGCCTTGTGTCGGGGGCCACAACTGTCCGGACGGGCTCGGCATAGAGTCGGGGGCATGGCGTCGTCGTCGTTGATCCTGTCCCGCCGCGACCTGGACTTCCTGCTGCACGAGTGGCTGGACGTCGAGTCGCTGACGAAGCGCAGCCGCTTCACCGAGCACTCGCGCGAGACCTTCGACGCGGTCATGGACCTCGCCGAGCAGATCGCCGCGGACCACTTCGCGCCGCACAACCGCACGGCGGACGAGAACGAGCCGCACATGGTCGACGGCAAGGCCGTGCTCATCCCCGAGGTGGCCAAGGCGCTCAAGGTCTTCACCGACGCCGGGCTGATGGCCGGATCGTTCGACGAGGAGTACGGCGGCATGCAGCTGCCGCACACCGTCGGGCAGGCCGTGTTCGCCTGGTTCAAGGCCGCGAACGTCGGGACGTCGGCCTATCCGTTCCTCACCATGGGCAACGCCCGCCTGCTGCTGGCCCACGGCAGCAAGGAGCAGATCGACACCTTCGTGCGGCCCGAGCTCGAGGGCCGCTGGTTCGGCACCATGGCGCTGTCGGAGCCGCAGGCCGGGTCCTCGCTGGCCGACATCACCACCAAGGCCGTGCCGCAGGACGACGGCACCTACCGGCTGTCGGGCAACAAGATGTGGATCTCCGGCGGCGACCACGAGCTGACCGAGAACATCGTGCACCTGGTGCTGGCCAAGATCCCCGGCGGACCGCCCGGGGTGAAGGGCATCTCGCTGTTCATCGTGCCCAAGTTCCTGGTGAACGACGACGGCTCGCTGGGCGAGCGCAACGACGTCGTCCTGGCGGGGCTCAACCACAAGATGGGCTACCGCGGCACGACGAACACCCTGCTCAACTTCGGCGAGGGCGCGCACACGCCGGGCGGGCAGGCCGGCGCGGTCGGCTACCTCGTCGGCGAGGCGCACCGCGGCCTCACCTACATGTTCCACATGATGAACGAGGCGCGGATCGGCGTCGGCGTGGGCGCGACGGTGCTGGCCTACACCGGCTACCTGCACGCGCTGGAGTACGCCCGCACCCGCACCCAGGGCCGTCCGGCCGCGGGCAAGGACCCTGCCTCGCCGATGGTGCCGATCATCGAGCACACCGACGTCCGCCGGATGCTGCTGGCCGCGAAGTCCTACGCCGAGGGCGGCATGGCGCTGGGCCTCTACTGCGCGCGGCTCGTCGACGAGGAGCAGACCGCGGAGAACCAGGCGGACCGCGAGCGCGCCCACCTGCTGCTGGACATGCTGACGCCGGTGGCGAAGGCGTGGCCCTCGCAGTGGGGGCTGGTCGCCAACGACCTCGCCATCCAGGTGCACGGCGGCTACGGCTACACCCGCGACTACCCGGTCGAGCAGTTCTACCGGGACAACCGGCTGAACCCGATCCACGAGGGCACGCAGGGCATCCAGTCCCTCGACCTGCTCGGCCGCAAGGTGGTCATGCAGGGCGGCGCCGGGCTGGCGCTGCTGGGCGAGACGATCGCCGTGACGACGGCGCGGGCCGCGGGGACCGAGTGGGCCGGCTTCGCCGCCGACCTGGACGCCGCCGTCGCCCGGATGGGCTCGGTCACCGCCACCCTGTGGGGCACCGGCGACCCCGACCTCGCGCTGGCCAACTCGCACGTCTACCTCGAGGCCGCCGGGCACATCGTCGTCGCGTGGCTGTGGCTGGAGCAGGCACTGGCGACCGGGACGGGCGCGGGCGCCTTCTACGAGGGCAAGCGCGCCGCGGCCCGGTACTTCTGGCGCTGGGAGCTGCCCCGCACCCGCGGCTGGTTCGACCTGCTGGAGTCCCTCGACCGCACCGTGCTGGACACCTCCGCCGACGTCCTCTGACAGAGGACCCCCTCCCACCCACCACTCGCAGGCTCGCGGCGGGAACTGGAGGAGTCCGGAACGCGACGGCGCCCCGTCACTCCCGAGGGAGTGACGGGGCGCCGTCGGTACGTTCGGTTCGCGTCAGGCTCTCGCGCCGACCGCCTCGGAAGCGGTGCGGGCCCCGCCGGAGCGGGCAGCGGCACGCTGCTCCTGCTCGTAGCGGGCGGTGGACTGGGTGCCCATCGCGATGACCAGGGCCGTCAGGACCAGGAACCCCAGCAGGGCAACCGTCGGCCACAACATCATCAGATACTTCCCCCATACAAGTCGTTCGCCGCCGCCGGGTCAGGGGCGAGCGGTACGTCGTCGAGGGACTCTGTCCCCCGATCACCTGCATTCCAATCGTCCGATCCGGTACTTCACCTGACAGGGTGTGACCACAACCACACTCCGGGGTGTAGGAGCCGCGGGGGATAAGGCCTTCCGCGTGGCGTGGTCTGATCAGGGCGTGTCCGACACCACAGCCGCTGGCGCCCGCCCCGCGGCGTTGGTCGTCGCGCTCTCCCTCGGGGTCACGACCCTCTCCCTGCTGCAGAGCCTCGTGGTGCCCTCGCTGGGCCGGATCGAGGACCAGTTGGGCATCTCGCCCGGCGCAGCCGGCTGGGTCCTCACCGCCAACCTGCTGGCCGCGGCGGTGCTCACGCCGGTCCTCGGCCGGCTCGGTGACCTGCGCGGCGAGCGGCCGGTCATCCTCGGCATCCTGGTCGCCGTCTCGCTGGGCACGCTGCTGGCCATCGTGACCGAGTCCCTGCCGCTGCTGCTGGTGGCGCGGGTGCTGCAGGGGGCCTCCTACGGCCTTTTCCCGCTGTCGATCAGCGTGCTGCGCCGCGAGCTGCCCTCGGAGCGCCTGAGCGTGGCCATGGCGGTGGTCAGCAGCACGCTGGCCGTGGGCGGGGTCGTCGGCCTCGTGGCCACGGGGCTGCTCACCGGCGACGACGGCGACTACCGGCACGCCTTCTGGGTCGGGCTCGGCGTCGGCCTGGTGTCGCTGGCGATGGTCGCGTGGCTGCTGCCGCACTCCCCGGGAACGGCCACCGGCCGGATCGACTGGTGGGGGGCGCTGGTCCTCGGCCTCGGGCTGGTCCTCCTCCTGCTCCCCCTCTCGCAGGGGCCGATGTGGGGCTGGGCCTCCCCCGGCACGATCGGCTGCCTCGTGGGCTCCGCCGTCGTCCTGGCCGGCTGGGTCGTGCTGCAGCGCCGGATCGCGGAGCCGCTGGTGCGACCGTCGATGCTCACCGATCGGCGCACCGTCGTCCCGAACGTCGCCGGGCTGATGACCGGCATCGCCCTGTTCGCGTCCTTCCTCGCCGTCCTGCAGTACGTGCAGTCGCCACCGGGGGTCACCGGGTACGGATTCGGGGCCAGCGTCCTGGAGGCCGCGGTCGTCTACCTGCTGCCGGGCGGGATCCTCGGCATCGTCGTCGCCCCCTTCGCCGGGCGCGTGGTCGGCCGGTTCGGCGCCCTGCCCACGCTCATCACCGGGGCCGCGTGCGGTGTCGCGGGCTTCGGGCTGCTCGCCGGCTTCCGCGGCGAGCCGTGGCAGGTCATCCTCGCCGGGCTGCTCACCCAGCTGTCGGTGACGGTGGCCTACGCGGCCCTCCCGGCGCTCGTCGTGGACGCCGTGCAGGAGGACGAGACCGGCGTGGCCAACGCGGTGAACTCCATCGCCCGGTCGGTCGGGCAGGCACTGGGCAGCACCGTGGCGGTGACCCTGATCGCTGCGTTCCTGAATCCCGGCACCGGTCTGCCGCGGGCGATCGCGTTCACGCTCGTGGCGCTGGTCGGGGTGGGCGCCTCCCTGGCCGTCGTCGTCGTCGCACTGATCGGCCTGCGGTCCGGGGGCGGCCGCCGGGGCCCGCACTCGGGCATCGAGGAAGCCACCGCCGGAGCCGGCGAGTGGTCACCGGTGTCCGGGCTGCGCTGAGCGCCGTTCCCGAATCGATACCGGCGGGCACCGGCGCGTCCGGCATGGAACGGGATCGGCCGGGGAACCCACCGGACCGACCGCCCTCGCCGACCGGAGGACACCTTCATGGCCCGAGCCACCGGCTCGTCCAGCCGCACCGCGGCGGACAACCGCTTCCAAGGCAACCACGCGGCTGCCGACCCCGCGCCCGACGACGACAACGTCAGCGGCACCCGATCGGACTACGCGCCCACCGGCGCCGACCCCTCGCCCAAGGTCGGGGGCACGCTCAAGCGCACGCTGAAGGAGTTCAGCGAGGACAACCTCACCGACTGGGCCGCCGCCCTCACCTACTACGGCGTCCTGGCGCTGTTCCCCGCCCTCGCGGCCCTGGCCTCGATCGTCGGTCTCTTCACCGAACCCGCGCAGCTCCGAGAGGCGCTGACCACCGTCGTGCCCGAGAGCGCCGCGGACACCATCGGCCCGGTGATCGACCAGATCGCCGGCAACGACCAGGCTGCCGGTATCGGCCTCGTCATCGGTCTCGCCGCCGCCATCTGGTCGGCGTCCGGCTACGTCGGCGCCTTCACCCGGGCCGCCAACATCGTCTACGAGACGCCGGAAGGCCGGAAGGTCTGGAAGCTCAAGCCGCTCCAGCTGCTGGTCACCCTCGTCGGGGTCCTGTTCGCTGCCATCATCGTGGCGCTGCTGGTGCTCAGCGGGCCCGTCGTCGACGCCATCGCCTCGGCCATCGGGATCGGCGAGGCCGGGCAGACGGTCTGGAGCATCGCCAAGTGGCCGGTCATCCTGGTCATCCTGGCGCTGATGGTCGCCGTCCTCTACTACTCGACGCCGAACGTGAAGCTCCGCGGCTTCAAGTGGGTCAGCCCGGGCGCCGGCGTCGCCATCCTGGTCGCGATCATCGCCTCGGCCGCGTTCGCCTTCTACGTGGCCAACTTCAGCAGCTACAACGCCACCTACGGTGCGCTGGCCGGTGTCGTGATCTTCCTGATCTGGTTCTGGCTGATCAACGTCACGCTGCTGCTGGGCATCGAGCTCGACGCCGAGATCGAGCGGTCCAAGGAGCTGAAGGACGGCGTGCCGAGGGCTGACAAGGAGATCCAGCTCGACGCCCGCGACGAGCCCAAGGACAAGCAGACGACGTAACGGTCGGTACGAACACACGTCAGGGGCCCTCTCCCGCACCGGGAGAGGGCCCCTGACGTGTGTTCAGCGGCTGGTCGGCGGCTTGTCGCCCGTGCGGGAGAGCGGCACCCGCTCGATGACGGCGGCGACGCCGGCCAGGCCCTTGCTCACCGCGCGCCCGGCCGGGACGAACCGTTCCGGCGCGCGGCGGACGCCGGCGTCGACCAGGTCGCGGGTGCGGTCGATGAGCGAGAGCGGCAGCCCGGAGAGCGCGTTCCCGGGCGGACGGCGGGAGACCGTCGGGTGCGGCCGGGTGGGCGAGATCCGCGCCATGAGCGCCCAGCGCCGGCCGAGCGCCCGGAGCTCCTCGGGGCCGAGCGCCTCCTGGAGGCGCGGGAGGAGCACGTCCTCCTCGTCCCGGACGTCCTCGCGCAACACCTCCGCCAGCCGGCGCAACCGAGCGGGCCGCTCCGGGGAGTCGAGGCCGTCGCGCTCCAGCGCGGTGACCAGCTCGTTGACCTCCTGGTGCTCCTCCTCGACCTGCAGCGTGAGCGCGTCACCGTCGGGGAGCACCCGGCGGATCACCGGCCACAGCACTGTCTCCTCGGCGAAGGCATGGCTGAAGACCAACCGGTCGATGCGGGTGAGCACCTCCTCCTGCGCGGTGCCGGTGCTGCCGTCGAGCTCCTGCAGCAGCCGGTCGAGCTCGATGTGGTCCTTGCGCTGGCGGGCCAGCACGCTGCCGGGGCCGCCGAGCTCGTCGACGGTCTGGTCGGCGATGGATCGGGTCACGGGACACCTCCTGTGCTCTCGGGGTTCCGTCGTTCTGTTCCCGCTCACCCGATCGCGCACGCCCCGGTTGCCGTGAGGTCCGCCGGGGGTAAGTGGCTGCCATGACCGACCGCTCGACGATCACGTCCGACTTCTACGACCTCGAGGCGCTCCTCGACACCGACGAGCGCGCGCTGCTCTACAAGGTGCGCGCCTTCATGGACGAGCAGGTCGAGCCGATCATCAACGACTACTGGACGCGCGGTGAGTTCCCCCGCGAGCTGATCCCCGCGATGGCCGAGCTGGGCATCGCCGGCAACCCCTACGTCGGCTACGGCTGCCCGGGCCGGTCGCAGCTCTTCGACGGCATGCTCGCCATGGAGCTCTCCAAGGGCGACCCGTCCATCTCCACCTTCATGGGCGTGCACGGCGGCCTGGCCATGGGCTCGATCTACCTGTGCGGCTCCGAGGAGCAGAAGGAGCGCTGGCTGCCGGCCATGGCCCGCATGGAGCTGATCGGCGCCTTCGGCCTGACCGAGCCCGAGCACGGCTCCGACGTCGCCAAGGGCCTGCAGACGACGTGCCGCCGCGACGGCGACTCCTGGGTGCTGGACGGCGAGAAGAAGTGGATCGGCAACGCCAGCTTCGCCGACCTGACCATCATCTGGGCGCGCGACGTCGAGACCGAGCGGGTGCTCGGCTTCGTCGTCGAGAAGGGGACGCCGGGCTTCACGACCGTCGACCTCAAGGACAAGATCGCACTGCGTGCGGTGCAGAACGCGCACATCACGCTCGAGGGCGTGCGGGTGCCGGAGGAGAATCGGCTCCAGGAGGCGCACAGCTTCCGGGAGACGGCGAACGTGCTGCGCATGACCCGCGCCGGCGTCGCCTGGTCCGCCGTCGGCTGCTCGCGTGGCGCCTACGAGCACGCGCTCCGCTACGCGATGGGCCGGGAGCAGTTCGGCCAGCCGATCGTGGAGTTCCAGCTCGTGCAGGACCTGCTGGTGCGGATGCTCGGCAACATCACCGCGTCGGCGGCGATGTGCGCCCGCCTCTCGCAGCTGCAGGGCGCCGACGAGATGACCGACGAGCAGGCGTCGCTGGCCAAGGCCTTCTGCACCATGCGGATGCGCGAGACGGTCGGCTGGGCCCGCGAGCTCATGGGCGGCAACGGGATCCTGCTGGAGAACCACGTGGGCCGGTACGTCGCCGACGCCGAGGCGATCTACAGCTACGAGGGCACGCGCGAGGTGAACACCTTGATCGTGGGCCGTGGCGTCACGGGTGCCAGCGCGATCGTCTGATCGTCTAGTCGCGCAGCGTGGCGAGCGCCGGTGCGTACATCCGGGTCTTGATCGTGCCCAGGGTGTCGCCGGCCTTGCCCACCATCGACGTCGCCAGCTCCACGGCGTCCGGGAGCACCGCGTCCTCGGCGACGGCGCGGTCGACGATCGCGGCGGCCTGCGCGTCGGCACCGCCGTAGCGCCGTCCGGTGGTCATCGCCTCGTGCGCGACCTGCGGGGCGAGCCGGGACTGGATCAGGGCCGACATCCCGTGGGTGAAGGGGATGCCGATGTCGGCCTCGGGCAGGCACCAGAACCCGCGGTCGGTCCGCATGACGCGGAAGTCGTGCGCCAGCGACAGCATCGCACCGGCCGCGAACGTGTGGCCCTGGAGCGCGGCCACGGTGATCAGAGGCAGGGAGAGGACACGGGCGAAGAGCTCGTGCACGCGGACGACGTAGGCCTCGTGCTGGTCGGCGTGCGCGAACAGCCAGTCCAGGTCCAGCCCGTTGGAGAAGAACTTGCCGGTGGCCGTGGTGACCAGCGCGCGGGCGCCCTCGGCCCGCTCCACCTCGTCCAGGGCGGCCTCCACCGCCGTCAGCCAGTCCGGGGAGAAGCGGTTCTCCGTGTCACCGAGGTCGAGGACGAAGACTGAGTCCTGGCGGTCCAGCGTGGGCATCGGTTCTCCTCTGGGTGGTCGAGCACGCACCGCCCGGCGGCGCGCGGCCGCGGGGTGCGTTCGCCGGAGAGCGTAGGAGAACCGGCTCTCCGCGGACCCCCGGCGAGGGTGCGGTTGCACCCTGCCCCGTTCCGGAAGCTGTGGTTCAGTGGTGCAGGTCACAACCGTGTCCCGGGACCGGCGATCCGGCTCGTCTCCAGGCGGCGCGCGTGAAGGAGACCCACATGGCTCAGCCCGCCACCGAACCAGCCCGCACCGCCTCCGCTCCCGCCGAGGAGCGGCCCGAAGCCGTCCCTGGCACCGGCAGTCCGGAGGCCGCCGCCGAGGCGGCGACCGGCTTGGACATGGTGCTCGTCGACGCCGGCCGGGGCCCGCTGCGCCGACTCGTCCCGCCGGCGAGCACGGCGCTGCGCATGGGCTCGGCACTGGCCCGCAAGCCCGGCACCGTGGCCCGCCGGGCCGGCGAGCTGGTCGGCGAGCTGGGCCGGATCACGACCGGGAGCTCCGAACTGGCGCCGGGCAAGAAGGACAAGCGGTTCGCCGATCCCGCCTGGAGCGGCAACCCGCTGCTGAAGCGGGCGATGCAGCTGCACCTGGCCACCGCGCGCACCGCGTGGGAGCTGATCGAGGACGCCGACCTGGACTGGCAGGACGACGAGCGGATCCGCTTCACCGCGACCAACCTCGTCGACGCCCTGGCCCCCAGCAACGTCCCGTTCCTCAACCCGCTGGCGCTCAAGGCGACGATCGACACCGGTGGCCGCAACGTCGTGGAGGGTGTGCGCCGCCTGGTCTCGGATCTGACCGCGCCGCCGCGGGTGCCCTCGATGGTCGAGCCGGACGCGTTCACCGTCGGCGAGGACCTGGCGGTCTCGCCCGGCGCCGTCGTCTTCCGCACCGAGGTGTTCGAGCTGATCCAGTACCGGCCGACGACGGAGAAGGTCCGCGCGCTGCCGCTGGTGATGGTGCCGCCGACGATCAACAAGTACTACATCACCGACCTGGCGCCGGGCCGCAGCATCGTCGAGCACTACGTGGGCGCCGGCCAGCAGGTCTTCATGATCTCGTGGCGCAACCCCGACGAGCGGCACGCCGACTGGGACCTCGACACCTACGGCCAGGCCCTGCTCGACGCGATGGACGCCGTCGAGCGGATCACCGGGCAGGAGCAGGTGGCCCTGCAGGCGTTCTGCTCCGGCGGGATCATCACCGCGATGGTGCTGGCCCACCTCGCCGCGACCGGCAAGCAGGACCGGGTGCGCGCCGCCAGCTTCGCCGTCACCGTCCTGGACTGGGCGAAGGCGGGGACGGTGTCCGCGCTCATGGACCCCGAGGCTGTCGAGGCCGCGACCGAGCGGTCGCGGAAGAAGGGCTACCTGGACGGCGCCCAACTGGCGGAGGTCTTCGCCTGGCTGCGGCCCAACGACCTGATCTGGAACTACTGGGTCAACAACTACCTGCAGGGCAAGCCGCCGCCGAACTTCGACATCCTGTTCTGGAACGCCGACACCACCCGGATGTCGGCCGGTCTGCACCGCGACTTCATCGAGGTCGCCATGAAGAACGCGCTGACCGAGCCCGGGGCGGTCTCCATGCTCGGGTCGCCCGTGGACCTGTCCGCGGTCACGGTCGACACCTACGCCACCGCCGGCGTCGCCGACCACCTCTGCCCGTGGCAGGCCTGCTACCGGACCACCCAGCTGATGGGTGGGGAGAGCCGGTTCGTGCTCTCCACCAGCGGCCACATCGCCTCGCTGGTGAACCCGCCGGGCAACCCGAAGTCCACCTTCCAGGTGGCCGGCTCGACCCCGCCGGACGCGGACCAGTGGATGAAGGCCGCGGAGACGGTCAAGGGCTCCTGGTGGCCGGACTTCATGACCTGGCTCGGCGACCGCTCCGGCGAGGAGATCGACGCCCCGTCCGAGCTGGGCGGGAACGGGCTGGACGTGCTGGCCGAGGCGCCGGGGACGTATGTCTTCGACAAGTAGCCCGGAGCTGGTCCGGAGCCTCACCATCGGCGGGCGGACCATCCGGACCGCGGTGCGGAGGGGCACCGACGACGACGTCCCTCCGCTGCTGCTGATGAACGGCATCGGCGCCAGCCTGGAGGTGCTGCAGCCGCTGGTCGAGGCCCTCGACCCGAAGCGGACGGTGATCCGCTTCGACGTGCCGGGGGTGGGCGGGTCGCCGCGCCCCGTCGTCCCCTACGTGCTGTCCACGCTCAGCCCGGTGGTGGCCGGCCTGCTGAGCAAGCTGGGCCACGACGAGCCGGTCGACGTCCTCGGGCTGTCCTGGGGCGGCGGGCTGGCCCAGCACTTCGCGGTCCAGCACCGCCGGCGCTGCCGGCGCCTGGTCCTGGCCGCGACGGCGACCGGGTCGCTGATGGTGCCCGCGCACCCCCGGGTGCTCGCCCGCATGCTCACGCCCCGCCGGCACCGCGACCCCGAATACGCGCGGCGGTTCGCCGGCGACATCTACGGCGGCAGCATGCGCACCGAACCCGAGCGGGCCGCGGCGGCGCTGCACGCCAACACCCGGGTCGGCCCGAAGCGCGGCTACTACTACCAGCTCGCCTCCAGCGCGGGCTGGAGCTCGCTGCCCTTCCTGCGGCTGATCCGGCAGCCCACGCTGGTGGTCGCCGGCGACGACGACCCGATCATCCCGGTGGTGAACGCCCGGGTGATGGCGCGGCTGCTCCCCCACGGGCGGTTGCACGTCTACCGCGGCGGCCACATCGCGCTCATCACCGAGGCGCAGGAGCTGGCTCCGGTGATCGAGGCGTTCCTCGACGAGTGAGCGCGGTCAGCGGCCGCTCGCGGTGACCAGGTGGCCGCCGGCCGGACCGTAGGGCTCGACGGCGAAGCCGAGCTCCTCGAGCACCGTGATGACGGCCTCGGTCATCGCGTGCTGCACGGCGTTGCCGGCGTCGGCACCGCGCATCTGCTGCACGCTCATCCGGTCGTGCTGCCGCCACGTGACGACCAGCCCGCCTGCCTCGGGCCGCGGGGCGAGGCAGGCGCCGCCGGTTCCGCGCGCCTCACCGGTGTGCCCGTCGCAGTCGTGCAGCGGCAGACCCGCCTCCAGCAGGGCAGCGGTGACGTCGACGGCCAGCGTCGTCAGGGCGTCGTCGTCGCTGATGAGCTCGGTCCACTCCTCCGGCAGCCGGTCCAGCTGACGTCCCAGCTCGTCCAGCCACACCCGCTCCTGCGGGGACTGGCGACGGGCCACGCCGCCGTCCTCGCGCTGGGTGCCGTAGACGGTGCGCGCGGACTCCGGGAGGCCGAGGGCGAACGCCGCCCAGTCGGCGTCCACCGCGTCCGCGAAGGGGCCGGCGAGCGGGGCGCCGGGACCGTCCACCAGCCACCAGCCCGTCGCCATCGGAGCGACGGTGGCCAGCCGGGCGGAGGGGTGCGTCCGGACGGCGGTCGGCGCGGGCAGGGGCGCGGCCTGCGCGGCGCCCGAGCCGTCGGCGGGGACCTGTGCGGCCGTTGCCGCGGCCGGGGCGGCCGCGGCCGCCCGCTGCCGCTGCGCCTGGACGCCGTTGCGCTCGAACTCGTACCGGGCCGTGGAGCTGGTGCCCAGGGCGACGACGAGGCCGACACTGCTCAGCAGCGAGACGGCCAGCCAGATCAGCTCACCAGGCACGCCAGGCTCCTCGCGGTCCCTCGCCCCAGGCCGCCGCCCGCTGGGCCCAGTCCTGCGCACGCGCCGCCAGGCCCGGACCGGCCGCCGAGGCGGTCGTCGCCGGCTCGTGCGTCATGAGGTCCAGGACCAGGGCCAATCCGTCGTCGGGGCGTCCCGCGGCGGGGACAGGGGCGAGAACAGGAAGGCCGGGCGCGTTCACGAAGAGCTCCTCAGGGTCGTGCTCCGCGGCTGGGGAAGCGCCGCGGACAACCCGAAGGCTAGGTACTGGAGGGGTCCCCGGGAGGCGTTCGCGGACACTCCGCGGACGGCCCGTTTCCGATTCGTTGCGGACGTCCTCGAGGGCGGTCGATGACCCGTCCTCCGGCCCGACGTCTTGTCGACAAGTCCCCGATCTCCGAGCGTGGAAAGGGGGATCGCGGTGTCGGTCATCCCGACCGCGCCCGGAACGCTCCGGCGTGTCGGTCGGGGTGGACGCCGCCTCACTGCGCCGTCCACCTCTCCATCGGCACCCCCTGGGCCGCCTCGTACCGGCACGAGGGGGCGGAGGGACCCCTGTCGCGGCTGCGGACGACGGGCACGATGCGACCCGTGGGGCGTTGCTGTAACGCTCGGTCCGAGCCGGACATGTAGGGGTGTGATCGCGATGCAGGGGCAGCCACCGCCCCCACCGGCCGACGACCCACCACCCTCCGCGGAGCGCGTCTTCGAGGACGCCTACCGCCGCAGCGGCACCGCCGTCCTCGGGTACGCGCTGCGGCGCTCCGCCTCCCGGGAGGACGCGCTCGACGTCGTCGCGGAGACGTTCGCGACCGCGTGGCGACGCCGGGCCGACCTGCCCGCGGCGCCCGACGAGGTCCGGCCGTGGTTGTTCGGCATCGCCCGTCTCTGCCTGGCGAACTCGATCCGCAGCGCCACCCGGGCGTCGCGCCTCGGCCGGCAGTTGGCCGACTCCTTCACGGAGGGCGTCGTCCCCGATCCGTCCACCGTCCACGAGAGCCGGACGGAGACCTCACTCGTGCGCGAGGCGCTGGACCGGCTCTCCGCCGAAGACCGCGAGCTCGTGACGCTCGTGGCGTGGGAGGGCCTGTCCCCGAGCCAGGCCGCAGTCGTCCTGGGCCTCTCCCCCGGCACCGCCCGGGTGCGGTTGCACCGCGCCCGCGCCGCGCTGCGCACCCTCCTCTCCCCTTCCGCATCCGAGCAGGAGACCTCCCGTGATCACTGACCGAGAACTGGACGCCCGGCTCGACGCCGCCGCCGGGATGCACGACGCGGACCTGCCGGCCCTGCCTGAAGGGTTCCTCCGCGAACTCACGTCCACCGGCAGCGAGCCCGCCTCGGTGGTCGCCGCCCGGCAGCTGGTGTCCGATGCCCGCGAGCGGCGCTCCACGCCGCGCCGGCGCCCGGGCCGGAAGGCCTTCGTGCGTGCCGGCATCGCCGTGGTCGCCGTGGCAGCGGCCTGGACGACGGCCGTCCTGGTGACGCCCGCCGACCGGCCGACGCCGCCGGTGGCGACGCCCGGCCCGACGTCCGAGGCCCCGGTCGACGGGATCCAGCTGGTCGCCGCCGAGGAGGTGACTTTCCCGCTGACGCTCGATCCCGCCCCGCCCGGCCTGACGCCGACGTTCAGCATGGTCGGTGGCGTCGGCTTCTTCGGCGACCTGCCGCTGGTCCACACGGCCGACTACACGGGCGATTCGGGACGCGTGCTGGTCCGGCTGTTCGCCGAGGACCCCAGGGGCCCCGAGGACACGGGATACGGCCTCGACGAGGCCCCGGCCGGCTCGGCCACCGTCGGCGGCCGGCCGGCCGAGGTCCGGCAGGGGGATGGCTACGTCAGCCTGCTGTGGGAGCTCCCCGACGACCGGTGGGTGCAGGTGCTGGGCGAGGGCGACTACGGCCCGCTCGCGGCGCTCCTTCCTGTGGCGGAGTCGGTCGTGGACCGTCCGCAGCCGCTCGGCCTGCAGTTCGGCCTGGCCCCGGCCGGCTGGACGCTGACCGGCTACGAGGAGAGCCGGCAGCTCGACCTCACGCGGAACGGCGATGCCGAGCAGCTGCTCCGGGTCAGCGTCTATCCGGGCGGGACGGCGACGCTCGACGAGATCGTCGACGCGGGAGACCTGACCGCTCCGCCCACGCCGGTGACGATCCAGGGGCGCGAGGGCCGGCTGGCGCTGGCGGAGGGGGGCGCGAGCCCCGACTTCTGGCGGGCCGCCGGACAGCTCCCCGACGGTTACCGGTTCCTGATGCTGGCGCCGCAGGCGCTCACGCAGGACCAGGTGCTCCAGATCGCGGAGCAGATCACCTACACCCCGTGAACCACCGGAGCCCGGCTCTCCCCGACCGGGAGGCCGGGCTCCGTCGTGTCGCACATTCAGGTCCTCGTGCCCCTGGTGGCCGGGACAAGGCCCCGCGACTCGCGCCGATCGTGGGCAAGCCGGTCGTCGCGGCGCAGGACTCCCACCCAGGCGCACCCGGCGACCGCGAGAACAGCGGCGACCCCGGGCAGGCCGTACACCAGCACGGCGAGGGCACCGCCCAGCAGGGCGGCTACCAGCAACCCACCCCCGGCTGTACGGCCTCTCAACCGGGCGACACCGGCCGCGGCGGAGACGACCGCGAGAACCACGAGGACCGCGCTGGCCGCCCCCGCCTGAAGGTGCGCACGGCTGGAGTCCCACCTCACGGCCTCGTCCTCGTCCGGCACCCACGTCAGCAACAGGAGCGCCCAGAACGACAGGCAGACCAGGACGGCGGACTGCGCGATCAGCAGCCATGCGGCGAGCGACCGCCATCGGACGTCCACGCGCTCATCATGTCCTCGCACAGCCACACGGTGGGCCCCGTGGGGATCGAACCCACAACCCGCGGATTAAAAGTTCCCAAGAGACGCTCTTCTGATCAGCGCATTCTCCGCGGAACTGTGTCTTGACCAGCAGAAATACCGTTTGCTGCGTTCGGTCGACGTTGGTCGCGGACGGCCCTTCTGTGGGCGTCTTGTGGGCGCGGTGTGGGCGGCTGTCGGGCGAAGTGCCCCCACTGATCCGCACGCCGCCGGTGAACCATCCGCGTGGTGGTGAGCGCCGTAGGCTCGCGGCACCCACCCCCGCCTGGGCGACGGAGCGTCGACGCTGGCGGCCGAGTCTCAGCCCCGTCGTCGGAGGCTCGGGGAGGGCCGCCCGTTCAGCGCGATATGCCCCGCCCCGGGGCGCGGTGCGGCGAGATGTATTGAAGATCCTCGGGCCGCGGGCGGCGGACACCCGGTTCGGAGGCGGTCAGCAGCGGGGCGGCCGATCCGTGTGGGTTCGGGTCGGCGTCCTGGTGTGCACGCCAGGTGACCCGCTCCTGGGCGAGGCGGTCGACCGGCTGGGCGAGAAGAGCCGGCTCGGCCGTCAGACGCGCAACGCGGGCGCCGACGGCGGCCAGTTCTGCTCGGGCGGCGGTGATGGCCCGGTCGGTGTCGGACAGTCGCTCCGCCGGGTCGAGGGTTCGGGCGAGAGGTCCGAAGCGGGCGAGCCGGTCCTCGTGCTGACGGCGGGCGTCGGCCAGCGCGGCCCCGGCGTGCCGGTGGGTCTCCTGGGCGGTGGCTGCGGTCTCGCGCAACTGAGCGTGCTCCGGATGGGCGTGTTCGGCGTGGTGGCGGGCGTAGGAGTCGAAGGCAGTCCACAGCCGCGGTCGGTCGTCGGACCGGTCAGCCAGGCGCGCGAGCTGCTGCGGGTCGGTGGGCATGGCCGGCAGGTAGGGCCGCCAGGCGTCCGCCCAGTCGACCAGCTGCTCGCCGGCCCGGTTCACCGCCGCCCGCCGCAGCCGGAGCCGGCCGGGACCATCGAGCACGACCTGCGCGGCGTCACGGGCGGCGTCACGCCCAGTGTCCCAGCTGCCGAGCAGCGTGTCGCGGATCCGGTCGGTCTCGGCGGTGACGACCGCGCCGCTGGCGTCGGCCCGCGCCGTCGCGTGGCGGGCGTCGATCCCTGTCTGCCGATACGCATCTGTGAGCGCGGCGGCCCGGTCGGCGTGGGCGGACTCGAGCGCGACGATCTCGCGCAGCGCGTCCCGGCGCGGCAGCTCGGAGGCGAGCCGGTACAGGCAGCGTTGCTCGGCCGTCCACGCAGAGTGCAGGTCGGCGAGCGCCTGCTCCAGCGGGCGGGGAGTGGCGTACCGGGCGGCCTCGGCGGCGGCGAGCTGGGCGGCGTGCGCGGGGCCGAGGTCTGCGCGGTCGCGGGCGAACACGGCGATCCATTGTCCCCGCGCCTGGTCGGCGTCGGTGGCGACGAGGTGGGCGGTGTTCGCCGTTCGGCCGCGGGTCATCCCGACATAGCAGGAGGAGGCGCCGGTCTGCTCGCCGACCACCACGTGCGCGGCGGTGACGGTGTCGCCCTGCACGCCGTACGCGGTGGAGGCGTAGGCGAGCTCGACGTGCTCGGTGACGTAGTCCGCGGGCAGTACGCGGGTCCCTAGGCCGGCCGGGGTGACACCGCCGGACCCGTTCCCGGGGACGGTGCCGGTGGGGGTGACAGCAGGGGTGACGAGCAGCCCGCCGCGGCGGCCGACCGCGGTGACCACCCAGGTGTCGCGGTTGGCGACGTCGAGGTGACGGTCGTTGCGCCGGGTGGCGATCCGGTCCCCGGCGCCGATCGGCTCCCCGGCGCCGGTGACGGCCACCGTTCGGTCATCGACCCGGCCGGCGACGGCCAGCCGTTCCCGGATGGCGGTGTTGAGTTCGGCGGCCTGGTCGCGGGTGTCCACCACCACGGCCACCGGTCGGCCTGCGGCATAAGACTCGGCGGCGGCGGCGGCCAGCGCGTCGCGCAGCGCGGCGGCGTCGGGGAACAGCCGGATCTGGCCGCGGGCGAGGAGGGCGTCGAAGACGGCGCCGAGGTCCTCGCCGGTGCGCATGGCCAGGGTCAGCTCGGCGTAGCCGGTGTCGCGTGTTGTGCGGCCTTCCTCGTCGGTTCGGGTGAAGCGGTGCACGGAGTCGAGTGTCAGGTGCGCCCCGGGGTCGGCCTGGCCGATGGCGAGGTCTAGGACGCCGCCGCGGCCGACCGCGGACAGCTGGTGCCGGTCGCCGAGCAGCGCCACCCGGACCCGGCACTCGTCGGCGACGGTGAGCAGGGCGCGGGCGGTGTCCTGATCGAGCATCCCGGCCTCATCGACCAGCAGCAGGTCCCCGGGCCGTAGCTGCGCGGCCTCGTTCGGCCCGGCGTACACACGGCCGGTCGCCGGGTCGACCTGGCCGGCGGTGAGCCGGGTCCAACGCCCTTCGTCGTTCCAGCGCCAGCCGTGCTGGAAGGCCAGGGATGCCGCCGACCCGGCGGCCGTCCCCACCTCGCAGGCGGCCACCTTGGCTGCCTTGCGGGTGGGGGTGACCACCACGAGCCGGCGATGTTGTGCCTCGAGCAGGTCGCGGGTGGCGGACAGGGTGGTGGTCTTGCCCGCCCCGGCGGCGCCCTCGACCACCACCAGGGGCCGGTCGCCGGCGAGCGCGGCGACCGCCGCGGCTTGGCCGGCATCCAGCCGGCCGGCGGCGGCCACGCGCTCGACCGGCAGTGCCGGGACGGTGTCCGGCACGCCGCGCGCAGCGCGGGCGGCGAGCCGGGTGGTCAGGTCGGCTTCGACGTCGAGGACCGGCTGGGAGGTCCAGGCGCGGATGTGCTCGGGCACCCCGTCGCGGTCCAGCAACGGCACGCACCGGTCCATCGCGCGGGCGGTGAGGTCTTCGGCCAGCTCGATGCGCACCCCGGCGTCGGCGACGACGCCTGCGGCGGCGATCAGCCGCTCGGCCTCGCCCCGGATGTCGGCGGCGTTCCACGCCGACCGCCCGGCCGCGAGCCGGGCCAGCGCGCGCTGCACCAGTTCGTCTCGATCGAGGGCCCCGATCGGGGTGGGGGCCAGGTCGACCGGCTTTCCCGGGTCGCGGTAGCCGAGGGCGGACAGCTCGGCCCGCCAGCGTTCCTCCAGCCCGACCCCGGGCTGGGCAGTGATCTTGTCCGGGCGGCCGTCGGCCCACGCCCGGACGTCCCAGGCTCGGCGCAGCACCGGCCCGGGGGATTCGCCGGGGTGCGCTGCGGTCCATTCCCGTTCGTAGCGGTCCACATTCCGGGCGATCTGGGCGTGCCGGGCGCTGAACGGACCCGTGTACTCGGCGAGCTCCAGTATTTCTCCCGTAGCGCCCTTCCGGTAGCCGTGCGCGGCGAAGGCGGCGTTCAATTCCGGGTCACACGCCATCGCGGCGTGCCCGATCCCGTTGATCGCGCCCAAGAAGTCGCGGACGCCGACGGTGTGCAAGCCGCGCCATTTCCCCGCGGCGAATACCCGGGACAGGAACTGCAGGTGCAGGTGCCAGTGCGGGTCGTTCGCCCGGGAGGTGTAGTGCCGAACCGTCGCGGCCTCCAGCACCTCCAGCGGTATCTGCACCTGCCCGCCGCGCGGGCCGACCCGGGTGGTGGCGTGCTCGGAGAGCCAGGCGATGATCTGCTCGGCGGCGCGGTCCTGCGCCGCCTCGTACGCCGTCGCGATGTCCGGGTCCAGCGCGGCGGCCAGCGACCACGTCTTCGGGCCGTTGACCACCACCTCGGCGAACCGAACGGCGTGCTCATCGGTGCGCAGCTGCCCCCTCGGCTCACCCGTCTTCGGGTCGCGGCCAGCCACCCAGGTCTCGTAGGCGTCGCCGGTCAGCGGCCCCAGCTCGGCCACGCGACCATCCGTTGTGGTGAAGCGACGGGCGACGCCGGTGCCCTCGGTGAGGTAGTAGTCGTCGACCCGGCCGCGGTCGGCCTCCACGTAGTGCCGGGCAGCCACCGGCGCGCCGGCGTAAATCTTCATTCCGCCGTGCATCTTCAACGCCACCCGACAATGACCAACGAGTCACCCCTAGAAACGCCGATGGGCCCCGCGAAGCGGGGCCCGAGCTACCTCCGAAGGTAGCATTCGTGCCGTTCTCTCGTGAAGATCTGAGCACTTATTGGAGCAGCTCACTCGGGGGCAAGGAATCGTGCAGGTGCCATCTTGTTAATCGTTCATGGCGATCGTCGACTGCGAGCCGAATGTCAATGTTCCAGCTCTCGCGCTTGCGGGGGAGGTAGGGACACGCCGAGGGCCGCGGGCGCCTGTGCGTCGCGACGAGTTCGACGGCCGTGCCGCCGAGCCCTGCAGCGTGGGAGTCGCCCGCTGGCGGTGACATGGCGGCCAGGCGTCATCCAACCCCCGGCCGTTTCAGAGGCCTTGGCCTCCGGTACATACGATCGCGACGCACCCGGGGCAGTCCGGACCGGTCAGCCTGCACCGAACGTCGACGAACCTCCCGTCAACGGCGGGGTAGTAAGGCACCGACCGAGGCAGGAGTCTCCGCATGGATGTCCCGTTGTGGTTGTGGTTGGCCGTGCTCGGCGGCATCGTCGCCATGCTCGCCGTGGACCTGTTCGCGCATCGCAAAGCCCACGTCATCGGCGTGCGCGAGGCCGCGGTCTGGTCGGCGATCTGGGTGGCCATCGGGCTCGCGTTCGGGGCCTATATCTGGTCCGCCTACGGCGCCGAGTTCGGCCAGCAGTACTTCGCCGGCTATGTGATCGAGAAATCGCTGGCGGTCGACAACGTCTTCGTCTGGGCGATCATCTTCACCTACTTCGCCGTTCCCCGGGAGTACCAGCACCGAGTGCTGTTCTTCGGGGTCCTCGGCGCGCTGATCTTCCGCGGCATCTTCATCGCCGGCGGGTCGGTGCTCATCGCCAGCTTCAGCTGGATCCTCTACATCTTCGCCGCGTTCCTACTGTGGACCGGGTACAAGATGATCCGCCAGCGCAACGAGCACCTCGACCCGGAGAAGTCGAAGGCGCTGCGGCTGTTCCGCCGCTACGTCCCGACCACCGACGCCTACCACGGGCAGCGCTTCCTCATCCGCCGCAACGGCCTCCTGATGGCCACCCCGCTGCTGGCGGTGCTGGTCCTGGTCGAGATCACCGACGTCATCTTCGCCGTCGACTCGATCCCGGCGATCTTCGCGGTCACCGACGAGCCGTTCCTCGTCTTCACCGCCAACGCGTTCGCCATCCTGGGACTGCGGGCGATGTACTTCCTGCTCGCCGACCTCATCCACCGCTTCATCTACCTGAAGATCGGCCTGGCCCTGGTGCTGATCTGGGTCGGCATCAAGATGATGCTCAAGGTCGACCTCTTCTACATCCCGACCACCATCAGCCTCGCCGTGATCACCACGATCATCGGGATCTCGATCTACCTGAGTCTCCGGGCCACCCGCGGACAGGGGCGGAAGGCGTTCCAGGCACCGGTCACGCCCCCGTTCCGCGTCGCGACCGACGAGGAGATCGCCGCGCTCCAGCCGGTCTGGGGTCGTGCGTCGCAGCGGCAGGCGACGGCGGACACCGACCGAGGTCCGGACTCCGGCGAACGGCGGTGACCCGGGCCGGATCGCCGGGCGTCCGACCTCTCGTGGCGGCGGGGCACAGCAGCCGCCACCACCGGTGAGGCCCGTTCTCCGTGGAGGCGAAGACCTCGCTGGCTAGCCTCCGTCAATGCGAGTGATCCGCTTCGTCCGCGATACGCCGTGCGCGACGCTGCTGGGTGCACAGATCCTGGGAGTCCTCCTCTACCCGTTCCTGGAGGACAGCGTCGCCGGCGGGGCGCTGCTGGCGATCTTCGGCTTCCTGGTCCTGGGGCTGGTGGTGATCGCCGTCCGCGCGACCCCGATGCTGTCGTGGGTCGTGCTCCTGGTGGCGGCGCCGGCGACGGTGCTGCTCGTGGCGCAGGTCTTTGTGAGCAGCCCTGGGCTCAATGCCTGGAGCTCCGGGTTCGAGGCGGTGCTGTACTTCTACGCAGCCGCCAGCATGCTGGCCTACATGCTCGCCGACGAGGTGGTCACCACGGACGAGCTGTTCGCCATCGGCGCGGTCTTCACCCTGCTCGCCTGGGCGTTCGCGCACACCTTCGTCGTGGTGCAGGCCCTCGACCCCGGCAGCTTCATCGCCGCAGTGGCACCGAACGAGCCGCGGTCCTGGACGGAGCTGCTGTTCTTGTCCTTCTCGACGCTGTCCGGGACGGGGCTGTCGGACATCGTCCCGGTGAAGGATCACGCGAGGAGCGTGGTGATGCTCGAGCAGCTGGCCGGCCTCTTCTACATCGCGATGGTGGTTGCCAGGCTCGTCGGTCTTTCCGCGGGCCGGATCCGGCGCGGGCTGAAGTAGTCACGCCGCGCCGACAGGCCTTCAGCGGCAACCCGCGGCAGGGGCTCGGAAAGGTTGGTCTCTTCGTTTTGTGATCAAGGTCGCCAGACGGATCCGGCGCTAGCTAGGTGGTCGCTCGCCAGGCAGTGGCGATGCTGGTCGCTCCGGTGCGTCGGTGCGTCGGTGCGTCGGTGCGTCGGTGCGTCGGTGCGTCGGTGCGTCGGTGCGTCGGTGCGTCGGTGCGTCGGTGCGTCGGTGCGTCGGTGCGTCGGTGGAGGCTGATGTGCGGTGTTGCGCAGGGTGGCCAGGACCTGGGCGGCAAGCCGCGGTTCGGCATTGGCCGTGCTCTTCGGCAAGGTCACGCGGCGGACCCAGTGCAGCCGGTCATCGGCCCGCTCGACCATTCCCTTTGAGACGACGAGGATCCCATGGGGGTGAGCATCTGGCCGTTCGATGATGCGGGACCCGCGCCGCGATCTCTGCAATCCGGGCGTGTACGACATCATCGGTGACCCATTCCTGGTGATCGCCACCAACGCTTGCTTCAGGCGCTGTACTTCGTCCTCGGGGGCGCGCTCGGCAGGCGGGTGCACCTGGGCTACGGACTGGCCGCCATCCTGGGCTTCATCGGCGTCAACCTGGTTCTCCAATGTGCACACGGGGTATGGCCCGGGCACGCGGGAGATTCCCACCTTGCTGTCCCTTGCGGTCACGTGTTGGGGTCCCCGAGCACCAGACCGGGCACGTGGCGCATCCCGGCGGGATCCCGCGGTCCCTCGGCAAGGATGAGCGGGAGACCTCCCCGCGGAGTTCGGGCGGTTGAGATTCCGACCCCGGTCGCGGGAACCTCGCGGGGTTCTTGTCGTAAACGGGAACGGCAGGACGGGAGAAGGCTAGGTGGGCGTCGAAGGGGACGGCGGACGGTTCACGCGGATTCTCTCGCCGGTGCAGAGGTTCCTGCACGCTGAGGCTTCCGGCGGCCTGGTCCTCCTAGTGGCCACCGCGGCCGCCCTTATCTGGGCCAACAGCGCGGCGGGCGAGGGTTACGACTCCTTTTGGCACCGGGAGCTGACCATCGGCGCCGCGCCCTTCGCGATCACTGAGGACCTGCAGCACTGGGTCAACGACCTGCTCATGGCGCTGTTCTTCTTCGTCGTCGGCTTGGAGATCAAGCGCGAACTCGTTGTTGGGGAGTTGCGCGACCGGCGCGCGGCAGCCCTGCCCGCCGTGGCCGCGCTCGGCGGTGTGCTTCTCCCGGCTGCGCTGTTCCTCGCCGTGGTCGGCGGCGGGCCGGCGCGGGCGGGATGGGGCATCCCGATGGCGACCGCATCGCCTTCGCGGTCGGCATCATGGCGCTGCTGGGCGACCGCGTGCCGGCGAGCGCGAAGCTCTTCCTGCTGTCCGTCGCGATCGTCGACGACATCATCGCCATCACGGTCATCGCGGTGTTCTACTCCGACGACATCGCCCTGGGCTGGCTCGGCGCCGCCGCGCTCACTCTGGCATTGGTCACCGCAGCCTGGCGCGCCGGCCTGGCCCGGTGGTGGATCCAGGTCCCGCTCGCCGGTGTCGCCTGGGTCGCTGTCTTCAACTCGGGGGTGCACGCGACCATCGCGGGGGTTGCCCTCGGACTGCTGGTTCCGGCCCGGCCGGTCGACGGGCGGGAGGTCCTTGTCGCGGTCGAGCACCGGCTGCACCCGGTCACCGCCTACGTCATCGTCCCGCTGTTCGCCCTCGCCAACGCCGGGGTGGACCTCGGCGGCGGCGTGCTCGGAGAAGCGGTGGGCAGCCGTCTCGCGTGGGCGATCGTCGCCGGGCTCGTTGTCGGCAAGGTCCTCGGCATAGCCGGTGCGGCCCACCTAGCCGTGCGAGCCCGCTGGGGAACGCTTCCGGCAGGCGCGGGGTTCCGGACGGTCTGGGGGGTTGCCGCTCTCGGCGGGATCGGATTCACCGTGTCGCTGTTCATCGCCGGACTCGCCTACGACGACGCTCTGTTGGTGAACCAGGCCAAGATCGGCATCCTCGCGGGATCGGCCGTCGCCGGTGCCCTCGGTGCCTTCATCCTGGTCGGCCGCGGAGGCCACGGTGGTAACCGGCAGCTCGACCGCCCCGGCGGGGCCCCGGAGAGCAGCTGAAACGCCGGCAGTGCCCGGATCGGCCGTTGTGGATCACTGCGAGGAGAAGGTCGGGCAAGGTCGGTCTGGAGGGCAATCGGATCATCCGGGCAGGATCCCGCCGACACAGGTGTCATCCGATCAGGGAGGGCCCGGCGGCACTCCGGTGGCCCCGCCACGGGTCGCTGGACCGGCTACGGCCCGGCGGGTCGGTTCGGCGGCTTGACCTGGCGTGAAGAGGCCGAGCAGTTCGTCGATCTCGTGGTCGGCGGTCGTGGGGTGGCGGAAGGGTTGGTGCGGCCGGAGGGCGTAGTGCGTGCGGCGGCCACGGCGGGCACGAACCAGGTATCCCTCGGCCTCGAGGTCGCGCAAGATCGACAGCGTGGCGCGTTCGGTGATGCGGACCCGCGCCGCAATCTCCGCAACCCGGGCGTCGGGGTCGGCGGCGACGGCTAGGGCGTGTCTCCTAAGTTGAGCGTGGTGGGGCTGATTTGCTGCGGATATGTCTCGCGATCGAGTGCTGACCGACGCTCAGTGGGAGCGGATTGAGGCGTTGATGCCGTCCTCGGACGGCGTGAGATCGCGGCCCTTCCGCGATCACCGCCAGGTCGTGGAAGGGGTGATCTACCGGTTCCGGACTGGGGTCGCGTGGCGTGATCTGCCCGCCTCGTTCGGCCCGTGGCAGACCGTGTGGAAGCGGCACCACCGGTTCAGCACCGATGGCACGTGGGACAAGATCCACGCCCGGCTGCTCGCCGAAGCGCAGGCCGCGGGAGACATCGACTGGATGGTCAGCGTGGACTCCACCGTCAACCGGGCCCATCAGCACGCGACCAACGCCAGTCGGGTGGAGGAGCCCGCCGGCCGTCGTCCGGTGCGCCACACAGGGGGCTGAGCCGAGTTACAAGAACCCGTGGGAAGAACCGCCCGATCATGCGATCGGACGCTCCCGGGGCGGCCTGTCCACCAAGATTCACCAGCTCGTCGACGGCCGCGGTAGACCGCTGGTCATCGCGCTGACACCCGGGCAGGCCGGCGACTCCCCGATGCTGCAGCCGCTGCTGGCTCAACTCGCGGTGCGCCGACTGGGGCCAGGCCGACCACGCACCCGCCCCACAGCGCTGATCGGCGACAAGGCCTACTCCTCTCGCGCCACCAGGACCATGCTTCGCGAGCGCGGTATCACCGCGGTGATCCCGCAACCGTCTGACCAGGTCAGACATCGCGCTCGCCGCGGCTCGGCCGGTGGCCGACCACCGGCCTTCGACCCGATCACCTACAAGGGCCGCAACGTCATCGAGCGCTCGTTCAACGACCACAAGCAATGGCGTGGCATCGCCACCCGCTACGACAGGCTCGCCACCGTCTACCGAGGAGCCGTCGTCCTCCGGGCCATCACCATGTGGCTAACGACTTAGGAGACGCGCCCTAGCTGTGATGCCCTGCCAGGTTGTTCAACCTGGTGATGGGTGGCGCCTTCCCGACCGCTGAGTGGGGCCGGTGGTGGTTGTACTGGTGGACCCATGCTGGCAGAGCCGCGAGCCGAGCTGACTCGGAGTTGTAGAACTTCTTGAATGCCCAGCCCTCGGTGAGTGTTCGGTGGAAGCGCTCGATCTTGCCGTTGGTCTGTGGGCGGTAGGGCCGTGTCTTCTTCGGCGTGATGCCCAGCTCGGCGCAGGTGTCGCGCCACAGGAAGGAGCGGTAGGCGCCGCCGTTGTCGCTGAGCACCCGGTGCACGGTGACACCTCGTTCAGCGAACCAGGCGACGGCGTTGCGCAGCACGGCGACCGAGGTCTCCTTGGTCTCGTCGTCGCGCGCCTCGACGTAGGCGACCCGGGAGTGGTCGTCGATGACGGTGTGCAGGTAGCACGTGCCGATCAACGGCTGGCGGTACTTGCTCCTGGGTGCACCGGTGCGGGCCACGGTCCTCGCGCGGTTCCTGAACCCCTGTTCCCGGCCGGTGTAGCGCCACCCGCCACCATCGGGGACCCTGCCGAGCTTCTTCACGTCGACGTGGATCAGGTCGCCGGGGCGCTCGTGCTCGTAGCGTCTGATCGCCTCGCCGGTCGCGCGGTCGATGTGGGTGAGCCGGTTGATCCGGCAGCGAACCAGGACCGCATGCACGGTCGAGGAGGCCATGCCGAGCCGGTCGCCGATCTCTACCGGTCCCAGCCGCTGCTTCCACCGCAGGTGCACGATCTTGCGGACCACCGGGGCCGGCGTCCGGTTCGGCTGACGATGCGGCGCCGAGGAACGGTCGAACATCCCCGCGGGCCCCTCGTCGCGGTAGCGCTCGGCCCACTTCTGCGCGGTGCGCCACGAGACGTCGTAACGCTCGGCTGCGCGGGCGGGGGGCCAGCCGTGGTCGATCACCAGCTGACCAAGACGGAGTCGCGCACGAGGCGTCAGGGCAGCGTTGACATGGGTAGCGTGGGCCACGAAGGCCTCCTCTGGTGGCGGAGCGGTTCCTCAACAGCTCCACTCCACACCGGGAGGCCTTCGCCCATCTACACGTCAGACGCTGTGATCGCAGGTCCTCGACCAACGTGCCTGGTCATCACAGCTAGCAGCACGTGGCCGTGGTTGGTCAGGAACGTCCAGGACCGACGGCGGTCCTCAGGCATGTGTTCCCCCTTCGCCGTGGTCCCTCGACGTCGATAGCTGAAGTGTGCTTCACTCGTGTGCAGGAGGGGAGTATCCCCAGCGACGCTTCTGCCGTCAGTACGGTCCCGCCGGAGGGACTCGGCGTAGCGGGCGCCCGGCGACCGCGCCGAGGTGCCGGGAGAGACCTCAGGTCAGCAGTACCGACCGAGGCAGGAGTCTCCGCATGGATGTCCCGTTGTGGTTGTGGTTGGCCGTGCTCGGCGGCATCGTCGCCATGCTCGCCGTGGACCTGTTCGCGCATCGCAAAGCCCACGTCATCGGCGTGCGCGAGGCCGCGGTCTGGTCGGCGATCTGGGTGGCCATCGGGCTCGCGTTCGGGGCCTATATCTGGTCCGCCTACGGCGCCGAGTTCGGCCAGCAGTACTTCGCCGGCTATGTGATCGAGAAATCGCTGGCGGTCGACAACGTCTTCGTCTGGGCGATCATCTTCACCTACTTCGCCGTTCCCCGGGAGTACCAGCACCGAGTGCTGTTCTTCGGGGTCCTCGGCGCGCTGATCTTCCGCGGCATCTTCATCGCCGGCGGGTCGGTGCTCATCGCCAGCTTCAGCTGGATCCTCTACATCTTCGCCGCGTTCCTACTGTGGACCGGGTACAAGATGATCCGCCAGCGCAACGAGCACCTCGACCCGGAGAAGTCGAAGGCGCTGCGGCTGTTCCGCCGCTACGTCCCGACCACCGACGCCTACCACGGGCAGCGCTTCCTCATCCGCCGCAACGGCCTCCTGATGGCCACCCCGCTGCTGGCGGTGCTGGTCCTGGTCGAGATCACCGACGTCATCTTCGCCGTCGACTCGATCCCGGCGATCTTCGCGGTCACCGACGAGCCGTTCCTCGTCTTCACCGCCAACGCGTTCGCCATCCTGGGACTGCGGGCGATGTACTTCCTGCTCGCCGACCTCATCCACCGCTTCATCTACCTGAAGATCGGCCTGGCCCTGGTGCTGATCTGGGTCGGCATCAAGATGATGCTCAAGGTCGACCTCTTCTACATCCCGACCACCATCAGCCTCGCCGTGATCACCACGATCATCGGGATCTCGATCTACCTGAGTCTCCGGGCCACCCGCGGACAGGGGCGGAAGGCGTTCCAGGCACCGGTCACGCCCCCGTTCCGCGTCGCGACCGACGAGGAGATCGCCGCGCTCCAGCCGGTCTGGGGTCGTGCGTCGCAGCGGCAGGCGCCTGGGGACACCGAGCGCGAGCCGGACGCCAGGCGGCGGAGGTGACACGGGCCATCCCGGGGCCGGTGGCCGCGGTCGTCACCGACGATCTGGAGGCGGTACGCGCCGTTCGACACGCCGTCCGCCTGGCGCGCGACTGGGACCGGCCCCTTCTGCTCCTCGTCCCTCTGCCTGGTACCGGGCTGTCTCTGGACCCAGCGCTGCACGAGGTCGCACGCCGGCGCCGCGAGCGCGATGCGGCAGCGGTGCTCGGCCGGATCACCCCCGCCCTCGGCGGGCGGCCGGCGCCCGCGCACGTGGTCACCTACCGCCCAGTCCGTGCCCGGACGCCGGCCCTCACCGCGGCACTGCGAGCCGCGCGACGGGCCGGCGCCGAGGTCGTCGTCTGCGGCCCCCGCGCCGCGGGCCGGACGGGCACCCGAGGGTTGGTTCTGCTCGACCCGGTCACCGGGCTAGCGGCGAGCGGCCAGCCTGCGCCGTCGCCGTCCGAGGGCGTCGGGGAGCATGTTCCCCGCTGACCCGCCACGCAGGCTACCGAGGCCCTGCGGCGAACGTGGCTCCCCGCCGCGGCGGCCGCATGGGCCCTTCGGCAGGGCGTCGACCTAGTCATCGGGTCAACGGCAGCGGTCAGCTCAGCAAGGAGCGCGGCGGCCTTCTCCGCTTCCTGCCTCGCCTGCTTGGCGCGGGTCAGGGCATGGGGGGAACCGCCCGGCCCCTCCGCCGCTGCCGCGACGAGGGCGGCGGCGGCCTGGTCCAGGGGCGGCCCGGCAACGGCGACTGCGGCGGGTCGCCGTCCAGCCGGGGGACCACGGCTGCCTTGGCGACCCGCTTCCGGGCCAGCCCTGTCGACTTGGCCACCTTTACTCTCCCGGCCGGTGGTCAGGGCGGCAACTGTCGTGGTCATCGTGGGTTCTCCTTCGATGTTTCTGTGGGGTGGCGGTGCTCTCGGTGGGGTGCTGGTGGCGGCCATGTCGCGCTCTCCCCGCTCAGGTGGTGGCAAGAGACGCGGGCACCGGCGGTCGGCCCGGCCGGTCCGGCTGGCGGGGCGGCGTCCCCGTCCCCCGTGCGGCGTTCTCGGTGCTCTCGGCGCCGTCGAGGTGGTCGAGGATGCGGCGGGCGGCGGCGGTCACCGTCGCGGCGGCGGCGCGGACGATGTCGGTGTCCCCGGCTGACCAGGCGGCGACGTAGGGGACGGTGTAGGCGCCGGCGTCCAGCCCGGCCCAGGCGGTGACGATGTAGGCGATCGACCCGGCTTCGGCCTCGGCCCGCCCGCGGCACCCCCGGTAGTCGAAGTCGTCGGCGGTGTGCCCGCACTCGATGTGCGCCAGTTCGTGAGCGAGGGTCTTGACCGCCTGCGCCTCGGGGACGTCCGGGCGCACGCGGACGGTGCGGGCGGCCGGGTCGGTGAGGCCGTTGGCCTGCTCGCAGGCCTCGCGGACGAGCGTGTAGCCGTGGCCGGCGACCTGGGTGGCCAGCGCGTCCCACAGGGCGGCGGGGGCGTCACCGGTGAGCAGCTCGGGGACGATGTCGGGCAGCGGGTCGCCGTCGGTCTGGGAGATGTCGAAGACGTGCGCGACCCGGAACCCGCGCAGCACCCGCGCCCCGGCACGCTGGTCGGCGTCCCCGCCGGCCGGCTCCCTCGCCGTGCCCGTCGCCGTCGCGGCGGCGGGTGCCGCCTGGCCGGGGTCGGTGTTCTTGGGGGTGTAGGTGCACGGCGCCAGGACCGCGAGCCCGGTGGACCCCTTGACCACGCTGCGGCCCAGCGCCTTCCAGGTGCCGAACCCGGCAACCCGGGTCGGGCTGATGCCCAGCCGCGCGGCCTGCAGCTCGATCAGCATCTGGTTGTTGAGGCTGTAGGTGTGGAACTTCGCGGCGGCATCGAGCATCGCCCGCCACTGCGGATCGGCGGTCAGCTGCTCGACCTGCTCGCCGATCTGGTCGTGCAGGGCGGCGATCTTCGCTGCGCGCGCGGCGTCGGCGGCTTCCCGTTGCGGCTCGCTGAGGCGGGCGCGCCTACCCCGCTCGTCCTTGCCGGTGCGGCTGCTACTGGTTGTGCTGTTGGTGCTGGTCATCTGGACCCTCCCGGAACTGGAGCCGAAGCCGGTACGGAAGGGACTGCGGAACAGGTGTCCTGCCACCCATTCCCCCGGCCCGTCCGGCACAGAGCTCTGCTCAGGGGCCGGGAGCGACGGCGGGGGACGACCGGACCAAGACTGCTTCCGCAGCGCAGCGCCCGAAGGGCGGAAGGATCTTGGTCCGGTCGGGAGGAGACGGCGCGGGAGGCCCTTACGCTGAGCTGCCGGACGGGTCGGGGGACCAGCAAGGACAGCCCGCCGCAGGCGGACGGTGACGACGGCGCAGCCGGCGCCGCGCGCAGCGTGGCCCGATGTGTGCTCCTGGCCCACCCCACCGGCCCCGGCGCGACGACGGCGACGGCGCGCCCACCGGTCAGCGAGCCCCATCACCCGACACGTCGCGGAGAGACCAGAGGGACCGGCCACGGGCACTGCCGTCCCGCCGGGCCCCGGGTGCGGTGTCGTGCGCCATGAGTCGAGCGTGGCCAGGCCAGCGCCCGCCCGATGGTGTCGGTCCCGATGTTGTGGACAGGAGCCATCGTCCACAGGGACCGGTTGCGCGGGAGCGTCCCGATGCCCGGGCCTGCACCGGCTGGCTGCAGGACAACAGGAGGAGAACCGGAGGAAGGCCATCCGCAGAACGTGGTTCCCAAGCGCGGGCGGCGCAGGCCGGTCAGGGACAGGGCCGCGGAGCGACAACCGGGGATCAACCGGAGACGAACAGGAGGCGGTCCGGGGAGACCCCCTGATCGGGACGGGGCCGAACCCGGCCGTAGTACCGGGAGGCTGTCCACCGGCCGGTCTCCGTCGCTAGCAGGTGCCCCCCACCGGTGGCCGTACAGGGGAAGAACCGGAGCCCGTCAGAAAAGGCTGGCTGTGAGGTGTCACCAGCGGGCCCGAAATGGCGCCTTCTGTGGTGAAGGCACCGCCACCGACGACTTCCGGGGAGCCAGCCATGCCCGACCCCACCGCCGGCCACGAGCCGGAGCTGCTGACCATCACCGAGGCCGCCGACGTGCTGCGCGCGCCGGTGGCCACTCTCCGGTACTGGCGACACCTCGGCACCGGCCCGAACAGCTTCCGGCTCGGCCGGCGCGTCCTCTACCGCCGCGTCGACCTGCGCGCCTGGATCGACGCACAAGCTGACCAGTCCCCCCGCCGATAGCCCCGCGCCCGGCGGAGGGCGGCTGGGCGGGGCGCGAAGCCGCGTCGGACTCCCGGCAGACGGTGCGGCCGTGTGGCCAGCCCTGTCTGTGGACGACGACGGCCGTGCACAGAAGCCGGCCGGGACAGGCTCCGGCGGCGCCGGAACGGCGACGCTCGCATCACCGAGAGGAGCAGCGATGGGATGGATGGGCCCGGTCGTGGGCGGCCAGGAGCACGAGGGCTGGGTGGTGCCGCTGTTCGCCGACGGCGCGCAAGGCGCCGGCACCACCAGCGCCCGCGGGGTGCTGATCGCCCGCCGGCCCGACGACGGGCCCTGCGACGGCGACCGGGTCCGGCTGACCTACCGCAACGGTGCCACCGCCGAGGGCGTCTGGTCCGACGGCACGGTCATCGGCGATGACGGGATCATGCCCGCCGACGCCGGCGACCCGGTGCACTGCGAGGTGATCGAGGAGGCCGACCAGTGGCGTCCGGACGCGGAGGTGGTCGGCTGGGTCGCCGGCTGCACCTGTGGCTGGCGCGGCATCCCCTGGGCCCGCGTGACCGCATGGGAGCTGGCCGACCCGGCGGCGGGGCAGCTGGTCGTTGCCGGTCCGTGGGCCGACCTGGAGGCCGCCGACGAGACGCAGGTCATCGCCGAGTGGCGCCGGCACATCGCCGGATGGCAAGCCCTCGAGGACGTCGAGGCGGCCGCCGCCGGGCAGGCCGCCGCCGCCCGCGCGCTGGACGAGGCGGTGCGCGCCGCCGTCGCGGCCGGGGCCTCGTGGGCCGACATCGGCCGGGTCACCGGCCTGACCGGCCGGTCGGCGGCCGAGCGGTGGTCCCCCCGTGGCTGAGCAGCCGACCGGCCAGCCCGGACCGAACGAGCAAATCCCGTCAAGGGCGGCGCATCCCGCTCGTCGTCGACCTCGACGGCGAGCCGCTGGCCCCGCTGCGCGCCCTGGAAGAGATCCTGCTGCGCCTGGGCACGTGGGAGGACGACGACCAGCAGGATCCGGGCACCGAGACCGAGCCGCTGCGATTGCCGGCGCCACTGGCCAACCGGGTCGCCCTCGCCGCTGTCCAGCGCCTGCTAAGCGCCCTGGCGCCCACCCAGTCCCGGCCACCACGGTGCGGCCGGCTGCTCGCCCCGGACGGCCGCTACGAGTACGCGCTCACCCTGCCCGGCGCCGGAGTCGACGGTGACCGCCCGTCCTGGTCACGCCACTCGCCGGCCGAGGTTGGCGCGGATGTCGGCGGCCACGTCCGAGAGATGCCGGTAGGTGTCGGTGGGCAGCCGCCAGCCGATTCCCGCCTCGGCGAGGACGTCGTTCCCCGCTCGGGTGGACAGTGCGGCTTGCTCGGCATCCCGGGAGATCTTGTTGAGTCGCCAGCTGGGCGAGGCGGGCATGCGGTCGATCTCGGACAGTTCGCGGTGGCGTGCGCGCACGGCGTGCTCGCGCCAGCTGTTTATCATGCTGCTGGCGCCGTCCGGGCAGCAGGAGCTCTCCGGGCAGACCAGCGTGGCCCGTAGCAGCCGGTTCTCGAGCAGCTTCTGGCCATGGCTGCGGTCGAGGCTGCGGCCGAAGGCGGTGAAGTACACGTTGGCCTCGCCGCCGCCCGTGCGGGGCTTGTCGCTGGGACGCCTGCGGGCCAGCAACTGGGGAAAGTGGCCGGCCTCGCCGTGCCCGGGACCGGTCTCGTAGCCGGCGGCTCCCACGCCGGTAAGGGCTGCACCGTAGAGGCCTTGGCGCCAGGACAGCACCCGCCGTCCGGCGGCGGCGTGCTGGGTGGCGGTCATCAGCGTGGCGATGGCGTCGTAGCTGGCGGTCCGCTGCTTGGACCAGGACATCGACAGCGCCACGTAGCGGGTGTTCATCTCATCAGCGGTAGCGAGGAACGGGTCCAGCCCGGCCGGCCAGGTGGACTGGGGGCCGAACTGGTGCAGGGACGCGGCGAAGACCGGCGCGACGGGCAGGTCGATGTCTTCGCGCTCCAGATAGCGGGCGGTCCGGATCAACAGGCTGCGGTTGACCTCCAGCCAGGCGCTGTTTCGCCGGTCGACGTAGACGTAGGGCGGAATGAGCACCGTAGCGCCCTGCTCGCGCTGGAAGCCGATTACCTGGTCGACCAGTTCGTCCTGCAGTTCGTGGTGGCCGAGGTCTGCCGGGGTCAGCTTGTCTGCGGTGGCGTACGGCAGTCGCGCCCAGCCATTGCTCGGCGACTGCTGATCGGCCAGCAGCGGGGTGAGCGGGTCGACCAAGAACGGCACCCCGGCTGCATCCGCAGTCTCCCGGAGGCCCGGCCGCTCCATCGCCACCTGCGCATCGGCAACCACCCCGGTGAGCGGCAGCTCCCGCAGGGGCCACAGTCCGCTGGCGGCCGGGGCGCACAGATCCTTGACGAGCAGGTGGTCACCGCGACCGGCCCTGATCAACAGATCCATCGGTGAGTCTCCTACCACAGAGTTACCGAACTGTGACGCTTGCGGGGTGAACCTTAGCACGAACTTGACGATGTACCTAGCGGCGAACGGTGAGGATGTATAGCGTCTACCTCGCAGGCCGAACGGACCGATCGGCGCTGCCTCAGAAGGAGACCAGTCAGATGAGCCCGACCCGCACCGCCGCGGCGGCGGCGTCCCAGCCTGCGTCGCACGACCCGGCCGGAGACTCCCCCGTCTACCGCCATGTCGTGGCCGACACGCGCCGCGCGCTCACCCTCGCCGAGATCGGGGAGATCGTCGGCGCCGGAGAGCGCGCAGTGCAGAAATGGGCCGCCGGCGCCGCGCGGCCCGAGGGCACCAAGCGCGACCGGCTGCTGGAGCTGCAGTACGTCATCGCAGAGCTCTCCGACGTCTACAAGCCCGAAGGCATCGACATCTGGCTGCACGCCCGACAACGCGCCCTAGGCGACCGCCGCCCGATCGACGTACTGAAGGCAGGCGACTTCGAGACCGTGCTGCGACTGGTGCAGCGCCTCGCCGGCGGGTCGAAGGTTCGGTAAGGCGTGCAGCGCTCCATCGCCGAACGCGTCGCGGCCGTGCCACCGATCAGCGTGCACGGCACCTTCTACCGACACGCGGCGGTCAACCGCGACGCCTTCGCCGGCGGCGACCAGGGACGCTGGGGAGAGACGTTTCCCGTCATCTACCTCGGCCGTCCACCGACGTCAGTCACCGCCGAGGCCTACAGGCACCTGGTCGAGGCCTACGGGATCCCCGTCGAGCTTGTGCAGCCGCGCCGCTTCTATACCGTCACCGTGGATGTCGACGCGGTGCTCGACCTCACCAACCCCCACAACGTCGCCGCCGTGGGACTCTCCGCTGCCGACCTGAGGTCCGAGGTCGACGACTACGCCGCCTGCCAGCGCGTCGCCGCCGCCGCCCACCAGCTCGAGCTGCATGCCGTCCTCGCCCCCTCGGCCACCGGCCTGGGCGAGACGCTCGCGCTCTTCCGGGAACGGATCACCCTGCGGGAGATGCCGGTGGTGCGCACCGAGGAGACCTGGAACACGCTGCCGGCCGACCCACGCCAGCTCCGCGCCGTCCCGCCCAGGCAGGCCTGACCCAAGTCATCCCACACCGGGCTCCTGACTGACCTGCGCGGTAGTGGACCAGGCCGCCGCCCCGGCGCCACAGCGGTCACGCCCCCCAGACCAGGCGCGGGGCTGACGGGCGGACTGTCTCACAATCTCGGTCCGCACATAGTCCGCAGAAAGTCCGCAAGACACCCAGAACGCGCCGTCCTCGACCAACGACACTTCACGCCTATACATGCAGCTCAGAACGGGAGTTTGCGCGAACTATGCTGCTCAGGGGAGAGCGGCATAATCATGTCCGGGATGACGAGGGCGGCCCGTTGTCAGAGGCGTCCGGCACGCTGAGAGACGCATACCTCGCTACGGAGGTCCTCATGGACGGCTCGATCACCCGCATCACGCTCAGCGACGGCTCAACCCGCTATCGCGCCCGGTATCGCGACCCAGGCGGCCGTCAGCACGAGAGGCGCTTTGCGCGGAAGGTAGATGCGCAGCGCTGGCTGGATGAGGCTACGTCAGCCATGGTCACGCAAACGTGGACGGCGCCAGTCCGAGGCCGGATCACCGTCGAGGAGTGGTCCGATCGATGGCTGTCCTCGCAGACCGGGGTCAAGCCGAGCACCCTCTACCGGTACGAGAACCTCCTGCGGACCCACGTCCTGCCGTCGTGGAGTCGGTACCGGCTCGCCGACGTCACCCACGCCGACGTCGCCGTCTGGGTGGCTGAGCTGCTGACGCAGGGATCCGCCCCGGGCACGGTCCGCCAGGCCCACCGCGTCTTCTCACTCCTCCTGGGCCTCGCCGTCCGCGACGGGCGCATCCCCCGCAACCCGGCCGAGCGCGTACCCCTGCCCCGAGTGACGCGGCAGGAGCCGAGGTTCCTCAACCATGACGAGGTCGAGCGGCTCGCCGACGCGGCGGGTGAGGACGGGGACGTCATACGGCTGCTCGCCTACACCGGACTGCGCTTCGGCGAGATGGCCGCCCTGCGGGTCCGACGGGTCGACTTCCTCCGGCGCCGGCTCACCATCGCCGAGGCGGTCACCGAAGTCGGCGGGCGGCTGGAGTTCGGCACACCGAAGACCCATCAGCAGCGGACCGTGCCCCTGCCCGCGACCCTCGCCGAGTCGCTGGCCCGCCACTGCGAGGGCAAGCAGGGCGACGACCTGCTGAGGACCACGGCCAGCGGCACGGTGCTGCGGCTGCGGAACTGGCGTCGGGCCGTCTTCGATCCGGCGGTCCGGACGGCCGGGCTGAGCGACGTCACCCCACACGACCTCCGGCACACCGCCGCCTCTCTCGCCGTCGCCAGCGGCGCGACCGTCAAGAGCGTCCAGCGGATGCTCGGGCACGCCTCGGCGGCCATGACGCTGGACGTGTACTCGGGCCTGTTCGACGACGACCTAGCCGCTTTGGCCGACCGGATGGACGCCGCCGCGCGGGCAGCCACGGACGCGCGTGTGGGCGCCGTGTGGGCGCGGCCAGCAGCCGAGACTCCGACGAAGGGAAAACGCCCAGGTCAACGCGGTGGGCCCCGTGGGGATCGAACCCACAACCCGCGGATTAAAAGTCCGCTGCTCTGCCAGTTGAGCTAGAGGCCCGGCGGCTGGAAGGCTACCGGCGGGGTCGGTGAAGCTCGGTGATCCCGCTGGCACGGCGACGGCCGGCTCGGGACCGACCCGCGGAGGCCTCCCCCATCAGGTGAACCACGACGATCCGCAGGACACCGGCATCCCCGTCGTCCAGGGTGTGTCCGTGGAGGTCCTGCGGGTCTACGGCGCGGCTCTGGTCCTTCCCGGCCTGCTGTTCGGGGTCATGTCCTTCAACCTCGCCGGCTTCTGGGCTGCGGACGGATCCGAGGGACTGCCGATGCGCTTGACCTGGGGAGCGATCGGTCACCTCGTCGGGGCGGCGATCGCGGGCACCCTGAGCTTGATCGGCGAGCGTCGTGCGGGGGAAGGCCACGGATTCGGCCCCCGCCAGGCCGCGACGGTTCCGGTGCGCGGCGGCGACGATCTGCCCTACCGGATCAAGGTCGCCCTCCTCGGCCTGCGCGCGGAGATCCGCCGGGCCGATGCCGACGCCGGGATCTATGTCGCTGAGACCCTCCGGACCTGGAACGGTCCAGGTGAGCGCGTCACCGTCGAGCTCAGCGGGGACGCGGCACATCCCCAGGCCCGGGTCACCAGCCGACCGCTCAGCCGGGGTCAGCTCCTCGACTCCGGCCGAGGACGGAGCAACGTCAACCGGGTGATCGAGGCGCTGCAGGAGTAGGCCCGTCGGGGCGGCACTACACCGGCAAGGTGCACATCACAACCTCCCGCGACGCACGCCGACCGGACGGCGGTGCATCCTTAGGTGTCGAGCACGTGCCCGCGGGAGACATACCTCATGACCCATAGGTCATGTTCCGGCGGCACCGAGCCGACCACCGATGGGGAAGGGCGCCGCGGCGCCTCGCCGAGCACAGCCAGAGAGGCAGCCGTGACTTCCGAGCGCAGCGCAGTTCCGGACAGCGCGAACCCCGACGTCGTACTCGTCGGGGCCGGCATCATGAGCGCCACCCTGGCCCAGATGCTGAAGATCGTCGCCCCCGACTGGAGCGTCGCCGTCTTCGAGTCCGGCAGCGCCGTCGCGGGCGAGAGCTCCGGCCCCTGGAACAACGCCGGCACCGGGCACGCCGCCCTCTGCGAGCTCAACTACACGCCCGCGGGCCCCGACGGCACGGTCGACCCGACCAAGGCCACCACGATCAACGAGCAGTTCCAGGTCTCGCGCCAGTTCTGGTCGCACCTGGTCCGCGGCGGGATGACCGGCTCCCCGAAGGACTTCATCTCCCCCGTTCCGCACCTCAGCTTCGTCTCCGGCGAGAAGGGCCGCAGCTACATGCGCGCCCGGCACTCGGCGCTGGCCGCCCAGCCGCTGTTCGAGGGCCTCGAGTACACCGAGGACTCCGCACAGATGGCCCAGTGGCTGCCGCTGATGATGGAGGGCCGCGACCCTCAGGAGATCGTCGCCGCGACCCGCTCCACCGCCGGCACCGACGTCAACTTCGGCGCGCTCACCCGCCTCATGCTCGACGACGTCGCCCCGAAGGGCGTGAACGTCTACCTCAACCAGCGCGTGCAGGAGCTGGAGAAGGAGTCCGATGGCCGGTGGAAGGTCACCGTCCGCGACACCAGGTCCGGTGACGAGGTCACCGTCCGCGCCCGCTTCGTGTTCGTCGGTGCCGGCGGCGGCGCGCTTCCGCTGCTGCAGAAGGCCGCCATCCCCGAGATCAAGGGCTTCGGTGGCTTCCCCGTCAGCGGCCTGTTCCTGCGCACCCGCTCCCCGGAGCTGGTCAGCCGCCACCAGGCCAAGGTCTACGGCCAGGCCGCCGTCGGCGCCCCGCCGATGTCGGTGCCGCACCTGGACCTGCGCCTCATCGACGGCGAGTACTCGCTGCTCTTCGGCCCCTACGCCGGCTTCTCGCCCAAGTTCCTCAAGGCCGGTTCGATGTTCGACCTGCCGCTGAGCGTCAAGCCCAACAACCTCGGCTCCATGCTCGGCGTCGCCCGCACCGAGCTGTCGCTCACGAAGTACCTCGTCGGCGAGCTCCTGCAGAGCCGGTCGGCCCGGCACAAGACCCTCACCGGGTTCGTCCCGACCGCCGTCCAGGACGACTGGGACATGGTCACCGCCGGCCAGCGCGTGCAGGTCATCAAGCAGGACCCGAACACCGGCAAGGGCGTGCTGCAGTTCGGCACCGAGCTGATCGTCGGCGGCGACGGCACCATCGCCGGCCTCCTCGGGGCCTCCCCCGGCGCCTCGACCGCCGTGTCGGCGATGCTCACGCTCCTCGAGCGCGCCTTCCCCGAGAAGGTCGCCGGCTGGCGTCCGCTGCTGCAGGAGGCCATCCCCTCCTACGGCCGCTCGCTGGCCTCGGACAAGGCGCTGCTCGAGCAGGTCCGCACCGACACCATGCAGACGCTGGAACTCAACGGCTGATCCCAGCCGCTCCGCCCCGGAGGGGCCGGTCCCGCCCGGGACCGGCCCCTCCGTGCGTCAGAGCACGTCCAGGACCAGCAGCAGGATCAGCGTCAGCAGCGCCGAGAGTGCGAGCGAGCCCAGGCAGCCGAGTCGGCTGGAGAAGAGGAAGAACATCGCCCTCCGGTGCCCACCGAGTGGCGGAGCCCACACGCCATGTGCGGTGAGTCACCCGCGCGAGCGCCGCACCACCCGTTCAGGGGATCGCGGGTGACGACCTCGGTTACGTACGGTCATGTTCGTTCCGGTCGGGGGCGGGTCGTCCTGCCTCCGTCCGCCGAAAGTTTCCGCCCGCGTCCTCGACGCCGGCGGGCAGACCCCGGCCCGGCTGACCCGTTCCCCCCGGGGCAGCCGGGCCGGCTTCTTCTCCGGCCTCAGGCGGGATCGCAGACGCGGCGGACCAGATCGACGAGCGCCGTCCGCAGGGCGTCGTCCACCGGCAGGTCGACCACCACCGGCGACTCCTCCCCCACGGTGATCTCCAGCGGGAAGACGTGCGGCTGCTTGGTCTCCGCGAGCACGTGCGGCTCGCAGGTCGCCGGCTGGAACACCACGGCCGCCGCGGCGTCGAGTGCGTCCGCGGGCAGCTCCAGCGGCAGCTCCGCATCGACGTCCAGCAGCACGCTGCGTCCCAGGCGCCCGACGGTCACCGGCTCCGCGCTGTCCCGCCGGCGGAGCGTGAGCCGGCCGGTGAGCTCCTCGTCCCCCGGCTGCAGAGCCGTCACGACCACCTCGACGGACTCCGCGAGCCGCTCGGCGGCGCACGCCTCGGCGTGCAGCCGAGCCGGCACGTCGCCCGCGAGCGGCACCGCGAGCTCCTCCACCGCACCGTCGGGACGGCGCACCGTCAGCAGCGCAGCCGCCGGTCCGGGGCGCACCGCGCAGTCCACGCCGTCGTAGGTCACCGGCAGGTCGATCACCCGGCCGGCTTCGAACTCCGCCGTCACCGGTACCGCCGGGACGGGATCGAATCCTGGAACGCGCAGCGCGACGGCGGTCACCGCGAAGGCCTCGGAGGCGGTGATCCGCAGGTGGAACCGGTTACCGACGGCGGCGTCGGTGCGCAGCCGGACCGCCTCGGCCGTGACGCCCGAGACCGCGGGCAGGCCCGGCGCGGCAGACGGGCGGGTGCCCTCCCGATCCACCTGCGGAGCGCAGCCGGCCATCACCAGGACGGCGGCGCCCAGCGCGACAGCCCGCCTCATGCCGCCGCAGCCCAGGACGGTCCGGCGGCGCTCAGCGGTGGCGGCTGGGCACCCGCGCCATGACGTGGCCGGCCTCCATGCGCACCTCGAGCTTCTCCTGCGGATTGGCGGCCGGCCCGCACCGGGGCTCGCCGTTGTCCAGGTCGAACGCGGAGCCGTGCCACGGGCAGACCAGGCACTCCGAGCCGCGCACGGTCTCGACCGTGCCCTCGTCGAGCGGCCCGGAGAGGTGCGAGCAGGCGGAGACGAAGACGTCGACCCGCGCTCCGCGGCGCACCACGGCCAGCGGGACGGCCATGCTGCCGCCCTTTCCGGTGCGCATCGTCGGCCGACCCTCCGCCAGGTCGTCCAGCGGGCCGAGGTCGATCCAGTCCGTCGTCAGACCGCGCACCGCCGTCGCCGCGTGGGAGGCGCCGGAGGACTGTGCGTAGGACATGTGGCCGCCGATCGCCGCCGAGCCACCGGCGAGGCCGAGGCCGGAGTAGGAGAGCACCCGGCCCAGTCCGCCCCGTCCGCGACTGCGCGCCACGAGCGAGCCCACGTAGAACCCGAGCGCGGCGGTGTTGAGCACCGCGTGCAGGGCACCCAGGCGCCGGACGCCCGTTCCCTGCTCCGACCAGTCAGCGGCTCCCGAGAGCGCGGCCGGCACGGCCGCGGCGACGCCGGTGCCGATCAACAGGGTGGCCGCCGGCCGCATCGGCGGGATCGCGTCGAGCAGTCCGGCGGAGACCCAGCTGCCGACGGGTACCTGGACCATCACCGGGTGCAGCGGGTGTCCCAGCCAGGTCCCGTGCAGGAAGTCCTTGAAAGCGCCCGGCTTGAGGGCGCCCTGGACGGCCTTGCGGGCCGGCTCGATCACCTTGTCGAAGGCCGACACGTCCGCGACCCGGTCCAGGATCCCCATGAGGCTCATGGCCGACCACTACCCCCGAGGTCAGCGCCCGATACCCCGTCCTCGACGGACTCACAGGCAACCGTGAGCAAGGACACGGGTGCATCACAGTCACGACCGGCATGTTCAGGGGTGACAACGGTTATGCCGAAGAGGAGCCTTGACCCTGCTCGACCTCTTGCTGACCCGCCCGCCTGCCGATCGGAACCCCGTGACCTGCGCGTCCCTGCTGCACCGTGGCGATGCCACCGAGTCCTTCGGCGACCCGCCGCGGACGACGGCACGCCCGGACGCGGGCGTGGCAGCACAGCTCGTCACCCGGCTGCGGCGTGACGACACCCCCGCGCAGTTCGCCCGGTTCGTCCTGGTCGGCGCCGTCACCACTGCCGTGTACGCGGCCTTCTTCATCACGCTGTCCGGCAGCGGCTACCTCGTCGCGCACCTCGTCGGCACGGCGGTCTCCACGGTGCTGGCCAACGAGCTGCACCGCCGGCTGACCTTCCACGCCGACGAGCGCGTGCACTGGTTCACCGCCCAGTGGGAGGCCGGCGGCGTCACGGTCCTGGGCCTGCTGGCGACCAGCTCGGCCCTGGGCTGGCTGGACGCCGTCACCGACGGCACGAACACCGGGCTGCAGATCGCCGTCGTCGCCGCGGTGACCGCCTTCATCGGGCTGATGCGCTTCCTGGCCCTGCGCTGGATCTTCCGCCCGGAGCCGGAGCCGGCCGCCTCCTGAGCGGTTCGGGCTGAGGTCGACCCGCGTCGTGGTTAGCCTCGTCGGGGTGAGCGAGCCCGGTTCGAGCCCGTCCCCTTGGCACCGCCGTGCCCGGGTCGCCGGGTGGTGGGCCGCCCGCGCCGCCCTCGCCCTGTGCGGCGCGCTGGCCGCCGTCCTCCTGTTCGCCCGGGTGGATGCGCCCATCGGCCCGTTCGACGCCACGCTGGCCTTCCGACCGGCCAGCGGCGGGGCGCAGGTCTCCGTGGCGCCGCTGGGCGAGCTCGCCGTCGACGTGTACGACGGTCCGTTGCGTCTGGACGTCGACCTGCAGCGGGTCGACCAGGAGCGGGCCCAGGCACTGGCCACGGACCCCGTGCGGCTGGCAGGGGTGGTCGACCAGGTCACCGAGGACCTCCGGTCCGCCGTCGTCCGCCTGATCTGGCTGACCGCCCTCGCGGCCCTGGCCGGCGGCGCCCTCACCTCCTGGGCGGTGCTCCGCCGGCGCCGGGAACCGCTGATCGCGCTGGGCCTCACCACCGCCGTGCTGGCGGCCACCGGCGGCATCGGCGTCGCCACCTGGCGCCCCGAGGCGCTCTCCCAGCCCACCTACACCGGGCTGCTGACCAACGCCGGCAGCCTCATCGGCAGCGCCGAGGACATCGTCGCCCGCTTCGACGCCTACCGGGCCTCCCTGGAGGACCTCGTGGCGAACGTCGGCACCCTGTACGCCACGCTCTCCGCCCTGCCCGCCCCGGCGGCCGGCGACGACACGGTGGCGATCCTGCACGTCTCGGACATCCACCTGAACCCCGCGGGATTCGACCTGATGCAGCAGGTCAGCCAGCAGTTCGGGGTGGAGGCGATCCTGGACACCGGCGACATCACCGACTGGGGCAGCCAGCCGGAGAACCGGCTGATCACCTCTGTGGGCGACCTCGACGTCCCCTACGTCTACATCCGGGGCAACCACGACTCCGCGACGACGGCGGGCCTGCTGGCGCTTCAGCCGAACGTGACGGTGCTGGACGACTCGGCGGTGACCGTGGCCGGCCTGCAGGTCGTCGGCACGCCCGACCCCCGGTTCACCCCGGACAAGAGCACCGGGGACGACGACGCCGGTGACGACGTGCTCGAGGAGTCCGGCGAGGAGCTCGCCGACGTGGTGGCCGACCTGCCCGAGCCGCCCGCGATCGCCATGGTGCACGACCCGAAGCAGGCCCCTCCGCTCGACGGCGGCGTGCCGCTCGTGCTGGCGGGTCACACCCACAGCCGCAAGATCTCCGAGCTCGAGGACGGCACCCTGCTGATGGTCCAGGGCTCCACCGGCGGCGCCGGGCTGCGCGCGCTGGAGGGCGAGTACCCCGAGCCGTTGACCTGCACGGTCCTCTACCTCGACCGGACGACGGGGGCGCTGCGGGCCTACGACGAGATCCGGCTGGGCGGCCTCGGCGAGACGGAGGTGACGGTGCAGCGCATCGTGGTCCCGCGCTCCGCGGAGGATGTCGCGCCCGTGGACTCAGGACCGGAGACCCCCGCAGCCCCGGCGTCCCCGCCCGGGTGAGCCCGCCGCCCTAGGCTGCAGCCATGTCGACGACGACCCGCACCGCCCGGTTGGCCGGTGGACTGCTGGCCGGAGGACTGCTCCTCACCGCCTGCTCGTTCACCTCCGAGAACGTCTCGTGCTCGGGCACGACCTGCACCGCCACGCTGACCGGGGAGGGCGCCGAGGCCGAGATCCTGAACCAGACCGTGACCTTCGGCGGCGTCCAGGACGGTCGTGCGTCGCTGAGCGTGGGCGGGGCCAGCGTGTCCTGCGGGGAGGGCGAGAGTGTCGCCGCCGGCCCCCTGGAGCTCTCCTGCTCCGGCGTCACCGACGACTCGGTGGAGCTGACCGCCCGGCTGAACTGAGCCGGCCCGCCCGGCTCAGCCGGCGTGCGCGACCTCGACGACGACGCGCATCGGGTTCTCCAGCAGGTACACCCGGAACGGTGCCTCGGCCTGCGTGCCGACGAAGGCGGTCGTGACCCCCTCGAAGGTCGCCAGGAACTCGATCTCGGTGACGCTGCCGGTGCCCGCGGCGGTGACCGTGCCCGCGGAGCTGAACTCGTCGATGCCGGTCTCGAACGGGTAGCCGGCGCCGGTGATCTCCACCTGGAGCACGGCGCCGCCCTCGAGCTGCACCGGCTCGCCCCGACCCGGCTCGATCGGGTCCTCGACGTACTGCACGTTCCAGCCCGGGGTGCCGGCGCCGCCGAGGTCGAAGACGATCCGGTCGAAGCCGTCCTGCGCGGCGAGACGCACGTCGCTGACGGTGACCCGCGCATCGCCCGACGCGTTCTCGGTGTCCGGCTCGGTGTCGCCGGGGAAGTCGGCCGCCGGCGTCTCGGCGGTGGACGGCACGGCCGAGGTCTCCGCGGCGGAGGTCTCGGCAGCGGTCGACCCCTCCGAGGACGATGCCGCGTCGACGTCGCCCTTCTCGGCGCAGCCGGAGACGAGGGCCAGCGAGACGGCGAGGGCGGGAACGGCCAGACGGAGAGGAGCGCGCACGAGGACAGCCTCGCACCCGGGGACCCCCGGTCCGAGGAGGCGCGAGGGGCATGTATTGTTCTCGCTGCCCCCCGGCGAACGAGCCCTCATCGTCTAGTGGTCCAGGACGCCGCCCTTTCAAGGCGGTAGCACGGGTTCGAACCCCGTTGGGGGCACGCAGCACCACAAGCAAGGCCCTGTAGCGCAGTTGGTTAGCGCGCCGCCCTGTCACGGCGGAGGTCGCGGGTTCGAGTCCCGTCAGGGTCGCTCTCCGGTGAGACACCGGGAGGGGCAGGTAGCTCAGTCGGTACGAGCGCTCGCCTGAAAAGTGAGAGGTCGGCGGTTCGACCCCGCCCCTGCCCACCCTCACGCGAACGGGCTCGGCGCATCGCGCCGGGCCCGTTCCGTTTCCCTGCCCGTTCTCAGCTCCAGCTGCGGTCGCCGGCCACCTGCGCGTAGACGTCGGCGTGCACCTGCCGGACCGCGTCGCGCTGACCGTCCCGCCAGACCCGGTCCGCCGGCCGGGGCATGGGGCGGGTCAGCGCCGCGCCGATCGCCGCGGTCAGCGACACCAGATCCACCCCACCCTGCTCGTCGTGGGAGTAGGGCACGACCTCCGACCACTGGTCGGAGAACCACCCGCAGCTCGGCGCCACCACTCGCGTGCCGACGTCGCGGCAGACCTCCACGTTCCGGGAGTGCGTCCCGCACCGCTCCGGCAGGACCGCGACGTGCAGCTGCTGGAGCTGCGCCGTCCACGTGGCCGCCGGAAAGGTCACCAGCTCCAGCCGGCCGGCATCCGCCAGGTCGACGATCTCGCCGTCCAGGGCCGGGAGCTCGGCCTCCTCGACCAGGACGCGAAGGCGGCCACCTCCGGAAACCGCACCCGAGAGGGCCGCCCGCACCAGGGCACCGGGCTCGGGGACCACGCTCGACGGCGCACCCACGCGCAGCCCGACCAGGCCGCGCTCGGAGCCGAGCTCCGGATCGGCGACGGCGACCGACGGATGGGCGACGACGATCGCCGTGCGCCCGTAACGCTCGGCGATGTCGTCGGCGGCGCCAGGGGTGAGCGTCAGCACCACCTCCGCGGTGCTCAGCACTGCGGCCAGGGAGGCGTCGTCCGGCCCCGGCGAGCCGGCCCCCGGGACGTGCAGCTGGTGAACGGTCACGACGAGCGGCACGCCCTGGCGCTGCAGCGCCTCGCTCCAGGCCTCCATCGCGGCAGCGTCCAGCCGCCCGTACCCGACGTGCAGGTGGACGACGTCGACGTCGCCGCCGTGGTCGGCCAGGTGCTCGAGGTCGAACCACGGACTGGGCTCGACGGCGTCCCCGACCCGGGTGACCCCGGCGGGGAGCACCGCGTCCACGTAGGGATCGCGGTGCGGGATGGGAGCCACCCGGATACCGGATCCGAGCAGTTCGGGAAGCCCGGGGTCCGGGGGTTGAGCATGGGTCACGCGACGGTGCGTCTCCTCGTGCGGTCGAGCATTCCGACAGCACGAGGGTGCTGCTCGACGATCTCAGGACCCAGCCTCGGGGTTCGAGCCGGTCCGGTGTCGCCTACCCCGGCCGTTCCGCGCCCAACCTGTGACCGACTCCATCGAGTGAGCCGGCGGTCACCGACCCAGCCGGCCCACCGCACGTGCCGTGGCGTACGCCGGCTCCCGGAACCTGGCCATCGGACCGTCCGCGACTAGCCCGGGAGGCGCGTTCCGGATCGCGTCGAAGCGCAGCGCGGTGTCCAGCGGCCCGCGCGCGGAGGTGCTCCGCAGCCGGGCGAACGGGCGCCACTCCTCCTGGCCGACGGCCGCGGCGAGGGTGAAGTCGATCGCGCCGTCGTCGGCGGCGTTCCGCACCGGCTCGGGATCGGAGGAGATCCCGGTGGTGCGCGGAAGGGCCGCGAGCCGGACGGACCCGGCCGCCGACCGGAAGCCCATGATCGAGCTGTAGACGCCCTCGGCGTCCACGCGGGGCACGGGCACCAACCGGCTCCACGGCCCTCGTCCGGTGCTCGACAGCAGGACGTCGACCGGATCGCTGTCGTCGCCGAGCCTGAAGGCCAGACCCAGCACGTCGGGAAGCGGAGCGGGCAGCCCGGCTCCCCGCGAGAGCCGGACGACGACGGGATCCCTCCGCGCCTCGTCGAGCCACGGCACCCCGAACGGCGGCACAGCTCCGTGCCGCTCCAGCACCGCGTCGAAGACCGCACCTCGCGGGTGCATGGCCCTCCCCCGGCGGTACCGGGCCACCGCGCCCAGGGGCACGGCCACCGCCTTGCCGGCCAGCGCCGCCAGATCCGTCACCACCGGGTTCTGCCCCTCCGGGCCGCGGTCAACCCCGGCCGGAGGGCACTCGGCGAGGGTTGTCGAAGTCTGCTGTGACGGAAGTGCCCGGACTGCTGACGAGCAGTGAAGTCTGCGCAGATCAGGCCGCACATATGGGGAGATCTGCCCGATGACACCCACCGGTCCCGGCCCTACGTTGAGAAGATGCTCTCGACGCTTCTGGTCATCGGCGGTGTGCTGGTCGGTCTCCTCGTACTGCTCGCCGTCATCGTGAGCCTCAGTGCCCGTCCGGCGACGACGACGCGCCCGACCGCAGGCCCCCGCACCCCCTCCTGGGCCGGCGACGTCGGCCGCCCGCACCCCGACGCCTGGTCCCCGCTCTCCACGGGCGCCACCAGCGAGATGCCCGCCGTCCGCTGACCTCGTCCGGCGTCCCGGCGGCTGCCCCGGCCGCGCCGCCGGGACGCTCCGGCCGATCAGCGGCCGGTCATCGTCTCCGCGGCCAGCTCGCCGATCAGCACCGCCGTGAGGGCCGGTCCGCGCCCAGGCACCCGGGGAAGGACCGAGGTGTCCGCGATCCGCAGCCCCTCGACACCGCGCACCCGCAGCTGCGGGTCGACGACGGCCCCGCCGTCGCCGTCGGGGCCCATGCGCGCGGTCCCGGAGAGGTGCACGGCGGTGGTCAGCCGCGACCCGATCCACCGGTCCAGGTCCGCGTCGTCGTCCGGTAGGCCCTCGGGCTCGCCGACCCGGCGCATCGCGCGCCTGTCCAGCAGCTCCGCGGCCAGCCGCACCCCCTGGCGCATCCGCTGCGCATCGGCGGCCTCGACGAGGTGCCGGTACTCCACCCGCGGAGGCCGCGCGGGATCGGCGTCGACCAGCGACAGGCGGCACCGGCCCTCCGTCCGCTGCAGGGAGATCCCCACCTCCACCGGCGAACCCGGGGCCGGCAGCCCGGTCATCACCTGCGCGAACGGCGCGAGCCAGGGCAGCAGCTCCAGGTCGCCGGGCACGCCCGCGCCGTCGGAGGTGGCGTGCAGGACGCCGTGCAGCGGCGCCTGCCCCAGCGCGGCGGCGACCCCGCCCCGGGGACGGAACGGCAGGTAGACGATCGGGTGGTCGGTGCCGTCCTCCCCCACGCCCGGGGCGTCGACGAGCACCTCGATCCCCGCGGCCCGCAGCTGGGCGGCCGGGCCGATCCCGGAGAGCAGCAGCAGGTGCGCCGAGCCCACGGCGCCCGCGCAGAGCACCACCTCGGTGGCCCGGATGTCGCCGGCCGTCGTGCGGACCCCCACCGCCCGACCCCGTTGGACCAGCACCCGCAGCACCTGGGCGCCGCCGCGCACCGTCAGCAGCGGGTCGCCCCGGCGCGGGCCGAGATAGGCGTCGGCGGTGCTCACCCGCACCCCGTCGAGCACGTTCCGCGGAACCGCCCCGTAGCCGGGCGGCCCGCCGCCGTTCTTGTCCGGCTCGGCCGGCAGGCCCAGCTCGTCGACCGCCTCGGCGAAGGCCGCCGCGAGCGGCGGACCCCCGGAGGGCCGGCTCACCGGCATGGGGCCGTCGGCGCCGTGCTCCGGGCGGTCGCCGAGGTCCCGGTCGCTCTCCAGGCGCTTCAGGACCGGGAGGAGCCGCTCCCAGGCCCAGCGGTCCCCGCCCGCGGCGGCCCAGCCGGCGGCGTCGGCCCGCGTGGGGCGGAGGAAGTAGCCCGCGTTGATGGCGCTCGAGCCGCCGACGACCCGGCCGCGCGGCACGCGGATGCTCCGGCCGTCGGCCAGCAGTCCGGGCAGGTCCCAGTTGGCGGGGTGCCCGGCGACGGCCCCCCGCAAGGTGGAGGCGTCCCGGAGCTCGTCGCCGACGGCGTCCGCCCCGGCCTCCAGGAGCAGGACCCGGCGGCCGGCGTCCACCAGGCGGGCGGCCAGCGCGCAGCCGGCCGTCCCTGCTCCGACGACGACGACGTCCCAGCCGCCGGCCTCAGCCATCGGTGAGGCCCAGCACCCCCGGCAGGTCCAGCCGGCGCACCTTGCCGGTGGAGGTGCGCGGCAGGCCGGGCAGCGGGTGGAGGGCCTTGGGGCGCTTGGCCGGGGCCAGCCGCTCGCGGGCCCAGTCGGCGAGGTCACCGGCCTCGGCGTCGCCCACGTAGGCGGCCACCACCCGCTGGCCCCAGTCCGGATCGGGAACGCCGAATACAGCGCTCTCCACCACTCCCGGGTGCGCGTCCAGGACGGCCTCCACCTCTGCGGGGTAGACGTTCACCCCGCCGGAGATCACCAGGTCCTCGCGGCGGCCGTCGAGCCACACGACGCCGTCGTCGTCGACCCGGCCGAGGTCGCCCACGGTGACCAGGTCGCCTCGCCAGGCCTCCGCCGTCTTCTCCGGGGCGCGCCAGTACTCGAAACGCGCCCACGGGGGCACGGCGCACCACAGCTGACCGCGCTCGTCGGTCTCCAGCCGGCGGCCGGGGCGGGCCCGCCCGACGCTGCCGGGATGCGCGAGCCAGTCCTCGGGCGAGCAGACGGTGAACTGGGCCTCCGTGGAGCCGTAGAACTCCCAGACGCTGCCCTCGGGCAGGGCGGCCAGGACGGCGCGCTTGAGCGGCTCCGGGCAGGGAGCGCCCGCGTGCACGAGGCGGCGGAACGAGGACCAGTCGACGTCGTCACGGGCCAGCAGCCGCTGCAGGTGGGTGGGCACGCAGAAGGTGGTGGTCGGCCGGAGCCCGGTGATCGTGCGGGCGGCCGTGGCGGCGTCGAAGGGGCCGGGCAGCAGCACCTCGCCGCCGGCGAGCAGCGTGTGGATCGAGAACCGCAGCGGTGCGCTGTGGTGCAGCGGCGAGAGGACCAGATGCCGGTCGGCCGGCCCGAAGCCCCACAGCTCGATCTCCTCCGCGGCCAGGGCGCGGGCGTGGTCCTCGGCCAGGACGCCGGACCACACGCCCTTGCGGCGGCCGGTGGTGCCGGACGTGTAGTGCATCGGCCGGGCCAGCGGGACGTCGGCCAGCTCAGCCTCGTCCTCTCCCAGGAGCCGGCCGGGGTCGTCGCCGGCGTCCAGAGCGGCATCGGCGTCCTCCGCCAGCGCCGCACGCTCCTCGGCCGGCAGCGCCGGGTCCAGCACGACGGGCACGATGCCGGTGCGCAGCGCCCCGAGCACCACGGCCAGCAGTTCGGGCGACGCCGCGGCCGAGACCAGCAGCCGGTCCCCGGCGCCTAGCCCTGCGGCCGCGAGGGAGGCGGCCGCGCGGCGCTGGTCCCGCTCGCTGCCGGCGCTCGTCACCACCGGGACCGTCATGCCGGCCGCACCTCCCCCGCCGTCCCGAGCGCGACGCGCCCCTCGGCGGCCAGCTTCTCCAGGCCGGCCCGGGTGGACTGCGCCGCGGCCGGCCAGACCTCGCGCGGCACCTCGGCGTAGATGCTCGCGACGAGCTCGTCGACGCTGCGGGCGCCGTCGGCCAGTGCGTCGAGCAGCTGCTGTTCGCGGAAGGCCCGGTGCGCCAGGTAGTACGTCAGCACCGCGCCCGGATCCTCGGTCAGCTCGGGGCCGTGGCCGCAGTAGAGCGCGCTCGGACCGAGATCGTGCACCCGGCGCAGCGACTCCAGGTACGCCACGACGTCGCCCTCGGGATGCGTCACGACGGAGGTGCCCCGGCCGAGCACGTGGTCGCCCACCAGGACGGCGCCGGACTCCAGCCGGAAGGCGAGGTGGTCCGCGGTGTGCCCGGGCGTGGGGACGACGTCGATCGCCGTGCCGGCCAGCGTCAGCCGCTCGCCCGGCTCCAGCAGGCGTCCGCCGGGGCCGGCGACGTCGGCGCTCGCAGCGGCCACCGGCGCCCCGAAGCGGGCGCCCCAGGGCAGTGCGGCCTCGGCGTGGTCCCCGTGGTGGTGCGTGACGAGGACGCCGACGCAACGGGCGTCGCGGGCGGCGAGCGCGGCCTCGACGGCGGCGAGGTGCGCGGCGTCGTCCGGGCCCGGATCGACCAGCACCGCCTGACCACTGCCGGGAGCCCCGACGACGTAGGTGTTCGTGCCGTCCAGGGTCATCGGCGAGGGGTTGGGTGCCAGCACGCGGGTGACCAGCGGTTCCAGGTCGGCGGTGCGGGGCAGCTCCCCGGGAGCGGGGAGGCCCCAGCCGGCGCGGGGATCGGTCGGAGCGGGCACGGACGCACGGTAACGGTGCGGCACCGCGCTCCGCTTCCGGCCGCTAACCTCCCGCCCATGGGCCGTCCCCGCTCCGCTCTCCGCACAGGACCCGCCGTGGCCGCGGCCGCCGTGCTGCTCGTCGCGTGCGGGGGCTCCGACGAGGAGGAGGCGGGCACCTCCAGCGCCTCGGCGACGACGGCCGAGCCCGCCGACCCGGAGTTCTGCACCGCGGCCGCGAGCATCCAGGAGCGGCTGCAGGCGACTGTCAGCGATCAGTCCGACCCCACTCGCCTGCCGGCGATCCTGGACGAGGCCGCCAGCGAGATCCGGGCCATCCAGGCCCCGGACGAGATCTCCGGCGACTGGGCAGCCCTCGCCGGCGGCGTCGAGCAGTTCTCCGCCGCGATCGCCGGCATCGACTTCACCGATCCCGACGCCCTGACCACCCTGGACCAGCAGCTCACCCCGCTGCAGCAGCAGCTGGGCGCGGCGTCGACGAACGTGGGCGACTACCTCCGGGACGAGTGCGGCATCGAGGACGACGCGACGGGCTGACGCCCGTCATCCCCCGCAGCCGCCGAGGTAGATGCCGCGCGCGTTGAGCCACGGAACGGGGTTGACCTGACCGCCGTGCATCGCGCCGCCGGGGTGCACCTCGAAGTGCAGGTGGGGGCCCGTGGACTGCCCGCGGTTGCCGACCTCGGCGATCTGCTCACCGGCCGAGACGCGCTCACCCGCCGAGACGAAGTAGCGGTTCACGTGCCCGTAGACGGTGACCTCGCCGTCGTCGCCCTCGAGGTAGACGGCCAGCCCGAACCCGGTGGCCGCACCGGCCCGGCGCACCACCCCGGAGGAGGCCGCGTACACGGGGGTGCCGATCGGGGCGGCGATGTCCACGCCCCCGTGCAGCGCGCCCCAGCGCCAGCCGAAGCAGCTCGACACCCGGCCCGAGGTCGGCTTGGCGTGGCCGGAGATGACCTGCCCGACGCTGCCGCCACCACCGCTGCTCGGCCCGCGGGAGGCGGCGGCCGCGGCTGCCGCGGCGCGCTGGGCCTCGGCGATCGCCGCCGCTTCCTCGGCCCGCTTCTGCGCCTCCCACTGGGCGTAGGCGTTGCGCGCCCCCTGCAGCTGGAGGAGCTGGATCTGGGCGGCCTGCAACTGCTGCTCGTACTGCGCCTTCTGCGCGCTGACCTGCTGGTAGGAGGCCTGCTGGACGGCGAGCTGGGAGTCGGCGGTCCGCTTGGCCGCCTGTGCGGCGTCCTCCGCGGAGGCGCTCTCGTCCCGGGCGGCACGGGCCTGCGAGTCGGCGTTCGCCTGGCGGGCGCGGGCCACCTCCAGCGCACCGAGGACGTCGATCTGGTTCTCCGCGACGTAGTCGAGGATCGCCGCCCGCTGGATGAGCTCGCCCGGGCCCTCGGAGTCCAGCAGCGCCACGGAGCTGGCGAGCGCCGAACCCTTCATGTACGTGTCCCGGGAGAAGTGCGCGATCCGGGCCTCGGCCGCGGCGACGGCCTCGGCCGCCGCCTGCAACTCGGCGGCCGCCTGGTCGGCCGCCGCCTGCGCCAGCTGGAACGCCTCCAGCGCCGCCTCGTAGGCGACACCGGCCGCCTCGGCCTGGATGCCGACCCGCTCGAGCTCGGCCTCGGCTCCGGCGAGGAGTCCGCTGAGCCTTCCCACCTCGGTGGCCGCTGCCTGCTGGGTGGTCCGCGCGGCACCGAGCTGGCTGTCGGTGGGGTTGGGCGGCGGAGGGGCGGCGACGGCAGGGACTGTGGAGCCGATCAGCGCCACGCCGGCCACGACGCCGAGCAGCGCGGCGCGCAGGGACCGGGCGGGACGACCCGGAACGGACCGGCGGCTACCGGTCCCGGGTGTCACCGGTCCGGTCGGACGGCGGTGGGACATGACTCGCTCCCTGGGGAAGAGGGTGGGGCGTGATGCCCCAGCAGAGTCGCACCGTCACCACTAGTCACAAAGACAACACGCGGCACGCGAGGGGCGCCGCAACCAAAACGGTCGGTGACCGTCTCGTAGCTATCGGTATGTCGACAATCCGGTCAGTTGCCGGGTCGTTCCAGCTCGTGCGCGAGCGCGTCGAGCTCCGCCCCACCGGCCATCAGCCGGGTCAGCTCCTCGCGGGAGATGTCCTCCTTGGCGAACTCCCCGAGGCTGCGGCCCCGGTTCAGCAGCAGGAACCGGTCCCCGACCGGATAGGCGTGGTGCGGGTTGTGGGTGATCAGCACGACGCCCACCCCGCGGTCGCGCGCCTGGGCCACGTAGCGCAGGACGACGCCGGCCTGCTTCACGCCGAGGGCCGACGTCGGCTCGTCCAGGATCAGCACCCGGGCGCCGAAGTACACCGCACGGGCGATGGCCACCGACTGGCGCTCGCCGCCCGAGAGCGTGCCCACGGGCTGGTCGGGGTCGCGGATGTCGATGCCCATCGCGGCCAGCTCGCGGCGGGTGACGTCCCGGGCCTGCGCCCCGTCGAACCGGCGGAACGGACCCCATCCCTTCGTCGGCTCCGCGCCCAGGAAGAAGTTCCGCCAGATCGCCATCAGCGGGATCATCGCGAGGTCCTGGTAGACGGTCGCGATCCCGGCGTCGAGCGCCTCGCGCGGTGCGCCGAACGCCACCGGGGCGCCGTCGAGGAGGAGCTCTCCCCGGTCCGCCCGGTGCACCCCGGACAGGATCTTGATCAGCGTGGACTTGCCCGCGCCGTTGTCCCCGAGCACGCAGGTCACCTCGCCGGCGCGCACCGTGGCGCTGATGCCGTCGAGCGCGATGACCGAGCCGTAGTCCTTGCCCAGGTCGCGCAGCTCGAGCAGCGGCGCGTCGTCCCGGGTCATCAGCGGGCGCGTCATCGCCGGGCCGCCTCGGCGTAGCGCCGGACCAGCCGGTTGCCCAGCACGGCGAGCAGCAGCATCGCGCCCAGGAAGAAGTAGAACCAGTCGGCGTCCCAGCGCAGGTACGGGATGCCGAGCTGCGTCATGCCGAAGATCAGCGCACCCAGCGAGGCGCCGATCGCCGAGCCGAAGCCACCGGTCAGCAGGCAGCCACCGATCACCGCCGCGACGATGTAGATCAGCTCCTGCCCGATGCCGGTGTTGGCCTGCACCGAGGTGAGCCGCACGGCCAGCGTCGTCCCGACGAACCAGGCCGCGCCGGCCGTCGTCATGAACAGGACGATGGAGGTGCGGCGGGCCGGGACCCCGACGTTGCGGGCCGCGGCGTCGTCACCGCCGGTGGCGAACACCCAGTTGCCGAACCGGGTGCGCAGCAGCACCCAGGTGGCCAGCGCGGTGAACAGCAGCCACCACAGGACGGCGATGCGCACCTCGGCGCCCAGGATCTCGACCCGTGAGGCGAAGACCCACTCCGCGGCCGCGTAGCCGGGGACGTCGTCGATGCCGGTGACGGTGACCGTGCTCGTGAAGAGTTTCGTCAGGCCGAGGTTCAGCCCCTGGAGCATCAGGAACGTGCCCAGCGTGATGATGAAGCTCGGCAGCCCGGTGCGCGTGACCAGCCAGCCGTTGACGAAGCCGATCAGCAGCGCCAGCACCAGCGAGACGCCGATGGCGACCCACAGGTTCTGACCGAACTCCGTGGCCACGATGCCGACGGTCAGCGCGGTCGTGCCGACCAGCACGCCGGCGGACAGGTCGAAGTGCCCGCCGATCATCAGCAGGGCGACCGCGACCGCCATGATCCCCAGCGTCGACGCCGGGTCCAGCCAGTTGGCGATCCCGCGCGTCGACCGGAACGTCTCCGACTGCACCGCGAAGAAGGCGAAGACGGCGATCGCCCCGACGAGGGCACCCAGCTCGGGCTTGACCAACAACCGGCGGAGCGGGCCGGGAGCGGACAGCCGCTCGTCGGCCCGCCGCTCGGCCGGAGCGGTGACCTGCGGGGCGCTCAGCGCGTGCCGGCCGAGGCCAGGTCGGCGATCTCGTCGACGTTCTCGGCGTCCACGATGCCCGGGCCGGTCAGGACCGGCTGCCCCCCGCCGACGGTGTTCAGGTTCTCGGCGTAGAGCTTGAGCATCACGATCGGCAGGTACCCCTGCTCGTACTGCTGCTGGTCCACGGCGAAGGCGATGTCGCCGGCCTGAATGCCGGCGATGACGTCCTCGTTGAGGTCGAAGGTGGCGACCCGCGCCTCGGAGCCGGCGTCGGCGGCCGCCTCGACGGCGACCGCGGCCACGGCGGAGTTGAGCGTGAGGACGGCGTCGATGGTGGCGTCGCCCTGCAGCTGGGAGGCGATGGCCGACTGCGCACCCTGCAGGTCGTTGATGTCCACCTGCAGCGGCGTCACCGGGGCGCCCAGGCCCTCCGAGGCGCCGTCGCAGCGCTGCTGGTGGCCGATGTTGCCCGCCTCGTGCACGACGCACAGGACCTTCCGCGCGCCCCCGGCCGCGAGCTCCTCGCCGGCGCCGCGGCCCGCGATCGCCTCGTCCTGGCCGACGTGCCCGATCGCGCCGAACTCGTCGGAGCGGTCGCCGCCGGAGTTGATGGTGACGACCGGGATGCCGGCCTCGACCGCCGCGGAGATCGAGTCCTCCAGAGCGTCCGGGTTCGCCATCGATACGACGATGCCGTCGACGTCGGAGTTCACCGCGGCGTCGATCAGCTGCGCCTGGCGCTGGGGGTCGCCGTCGCTCTGGTAGTCGACGTCGATGCCCAGGTCCTCGCCGGCCTGCTCGGTGCCGTTCTGCACGACGTCCCAGAACGCGTCACCGGCCGAGCCGTGCGTGATGACCGAGAAGGTCAGGTCGCCACCAGCCGGAGAGCCGGCGGAGCCCTCCCCGCCCGAGTCGCCGCCACCGTCGGTGGTGCAGGCGGAGAGCAGCAGGGGTGCGGCCACGGCGAGCGCCAGCAGTCGCTTCGGTGCGGGCATCGGGAAGTCCTCCTGTGGTCACGGGCCGTGCCCGCGGAGCCGACCGTGTTCTCGGTCCGACCCAGGATCATGCTCCACCTCGGTGCCGGAAGGCGCTCAGGAGGGGCCCGACGCGGCGACGTCTCCTCCGTCCGGGGTACAGCCGCAGGCGTTCTAGGCTGGCTGCGTGGACGTCCTCACCTCCGGTCACGAGCAGGTCGTGTTCTGCACCGATCCCGGATCGGGGCTGCGAGCCGTGATCGCCATCCACTCGACGGCGCTCGGCCCGGCGCTCGGCGGCACGCGCTTCTACCCCTACGCCAGCGAGGACGCCGCGGTCGCCGACGCGCTGCGGCTGTCCCGGGCGATGTCGTACAAGAACAGCCTCGCCGGGCTGGATCTCGGCGGCGGCAAGGCGGTGATCATCGGCGATCCGCAGACCGACAAGACCGAGGCGCTGCTGCGCGCCTACGGCCGGTTCGTGGAGTCCCTGGGTGGGCGCTACCTGACCGCCTGCGACGTGGGCACGTACAACGCCGATCTCGACGTCGTCGCCCGGGAGACCCGGTACGCGCACGGCCGCTCCGAGGCCTACGGCGGCTGCGGCGACTCGTCGGTGCTGACGGCCTACGGGGTCTTCCAGGGCATGCGCGCCGCCGCGCAGCAGTGCTGGGGCTCCCCCTCCCTCGCGGGGCGCACCGTCGCGATCGCCGGCGTCGGCAAGGTGGGCTCCTGGCTGGCGGGGCACCTCGTGGACGACGGCGCGGACGTCGTCGTCACCGACGTCGACCCCGCGGCCGTGGAACGGCTGCAGGCCCGTCACCCCGGCGTCCGGGCCGTGGCCGACACGGCGGCGCTCGTGCGCACACCGCACGACGTCTACGCGCCCTGCGCGCTGGGCGGGGCGCTCGACGAGGAGACCGTCTCGGAGCTGCCCGGCCGGATCGTCTGCGGCGGCGCCAACAACCAGCTGGCGACGCCGGAGATCGCCGACCGGCTGCGCGAGCGCGGCATCCTCTACGCCCCGGACTTCCTGGTGAACGCCGGCGGCGTCATCCAGGTGGAGGACGAGCGGCACGGGTTCTCCTTCCCCCGCGCCCAGTCCAAGGCCTCAGGCATCTACGACGTCGCGCTGCGGGTGTTCGCACTCGCGGAATCCGATGGCATCTCCCCCGCCGTCGCCGCCGATCGCCTGGCCGAGGAGCGCATCTCGTCGGTGGGCCGACTGGCCACGATCCGGCTTCCCCGCTGAGGTTCCGGGTCGCTCGGACGGGCGACGCCGGGCCCCTGGGGGAGGGACGTATGGCCTCCCCGGGGAGGGACGTGTGCCCGCCGCGGATCCGTGTCGTAAGGTTGGCCAAGACATAGTCACTTCAGTCGGGGTCGCCACGCGGGCCGTCCAGCCGCGGGCTGGGCCGCCGTACTCCGGTAACGAGGGGGTCGAGCCGATGGGGCGCGGCCGAGCGAAGGCCAAGCAGACACGCGTGGCCCGTGAGCTCAAGTACAGCTCACCGAACACCGACCTCACCGCGCTTCAGCGCGAGCTGGCCGGATCTCCGTCGTCGTACTCCGCGCCTCCCAGCGCGCCGGACGACGACGAAGAAGAGGACGACACGTACGCCGACCGCTGGGCGGACGACGACACCGACGACGACTGGACCGCCAGCCGCTGACGCGGCGACGACCCGATCGACGTCACACACGACGACACCGCGGCCCCTCGGGGCAGCGGTGTCGTCGTGTTGTTGAGGTGTCGTCGCGTTCGGGCCCGCCCCGGGGAGCACGTCCCCGCAGCGGCCCTCAGGAGCGGTAGGAGCCGATGAGCTCGGCGGGCGCGGCGTCCTGGTCGGATCGCGCGCCGATGGTGCCGGCGACCCAGGCCGGCACACCACGGGCGGTCAGCAGCCGCACGGCGTCGTCGGCCCGGTCGGCCGAGACCGCCGCCACCATGCCGACGCCGCAGTTGAAGGCCCGCTCGGACTCCGTGCGGGGCACGCCGTGCTCCTCCATCAGCCGGACCGCGGCGGGCAGTGCCCAGGTGCCGCGGTCCAGGACCGCCTGCAGGCCCTCGGGGACGACGCGCGCGGTGTTGCCGGCCAGCCCGCCTCCGGTGATGTGGGCGAAGGCGTGCACGGTCTCCACCCCGAGCTCCTCGACCAGCGCGAGGCAGTCGAGGGCGTAGATCCGGGTGGGCTCGAGCAGCTCCTCGCCCAGCGGGCGGTCCAGGCCGGCCGGCGTCGCGTGCAGGTCCAGGCCGGCGGCGCTCACCACCCGCCGCACCAGCGAGTAGCCGTTGGAGTGGAAGCCGGACGACGCCATGGCGATCACGACGTCGCCGTCGCGCACCCGCTCCGGCCCCAGGACGGCGTCCGCCTCGACGACGCCGACGGCCGTGGCGGCCAGGTCGTACTCGTCGGCGTCCATCAGGTCGCCGTGCTCGGCGGTCTCCCCGCCGACCAGCGAGGCCCCGGCCAGCGTGCACCCGGTGGCGATGCCGGTGACGATCGAGGCGATCCGCTCCGGGACGACCGTGCCGCAGGCGACGTAGTCCTGCAGGAAGAGCGGCTCCGCGCCGCAGGCGACCAGGTCGTCGACGACCATGGCCACCAGGTCGATGCCGACCGTGTCGTGCCGGTCGAGCAGGCGGGCCAGCGCGATCTTCGTGCCGACCCCGTCGGTGGAGGAGGCGAGCAGCGGCTTGCGGTACTTCTGCACGTCGAGCGCGAACAGGCCGGCGAACCCGCCGAGCCCACCCACGACCTCCGGCCGGTTGGTCCGCTCGACGGCGGCCTTCATCAGCGTGACGGCGCGCTCGCCGGCGTCGATGTCGACGCCGGACGCGGCGTAGGTGAACTCGGTGCTCACGGCCGCTTCAGAGCGTCCTCGGCGCCACCCGGGACCGACGCGCTGCCGGCCTGCTGGCCGGTCCACCCGTTGATGGCCCGCTGACCGATGCCCTCGAGCACGTGCTTGCCCAGCACGTCGGGGATGCCCAGGTCGATCGGGTACTCGCCGGTGAAGCAGGCGGTGCACAGCCGGTTGCGGGGCTGCTCGGTCGCCGCGATGAGCTCCTGCTCGGAGACGTAGGCCAGCGAGTCGGCGTTGATCGAGGCGCGGATGCCGTCGATGTCCAGGCCGTTGGCGATCAGCTCGGCTCGGCTGGCGAAGTCGATGCCGTAGAAGCACGGCCACTTCACCGGCGGCGAGGAGATGCGGACGTGCACCTCCAGCGCTCCGGCCTCGCGCAGCATCCGGATGAGCGCGCGCTGGGTGTTGCCGCGCACGATCGAGTCGTCCACGACGACCAGCCGCTTGCCACGGATGACGTCGCGCAGCGGGTTGAGCTTCAGGCGGATGCCCAGCTGGCGGATCGTCTGCGACGGCTGGATGAACGTGCGGCCGACGTAGGAGTTCTTGACCAGGCCCAGGCCGTACGGGATGCCCGAGGCCTCGGCGTAGCCGACCGCGGCCGGGGTGCCCGACTCGGGCACCGGGATGACGAGGTCGGCCTCGGTCGGGTGCTCCTTGGCCAGCCGGCGGCCGATCTCGACGCGCGCGGCGTGCACGCTGCGCCCGGAGATCGAGGTGTCCGGGCGGGCCAGGTAGACGTACTCGAAGACGCAGCCCTTGGGGTCGGCGACGGCGAAGTGCTGGCTGCGCAGGCCGTCCTCGTCGATCGCGATGAGCTCGCCCGGCTCGACCTCGCGCACGAAGGAGGCGCCGCAGATGTCCAGGGCGGCGGTCTCGCTGGCGACCACCCAGCCCCGCTCCAGCCGGCCCAGCACCAGCGGGCGCACACCCTGCGGGTCGCGGGCGGCGTAGAGGGTGTGCTCGTCCATGAAGGTGAAGCTGAACGCGCCGCGCAGGCGGGGCAGCACCTCCATCGCGGCGGCCTCGACCGACATGTCCGGCTTCGCGGCGATCAGCGACGTCACCAGGTCGGAGTCGTTGGTGGCGACGAACGCCCCGGCCACGCCCTCGTCCGCGGCGGCGCTCGCCAGCTCGGCGGTGTTGACCAGGTTCCCGTTGTGACACAGCGCCAGGCCGGTGCCGGCCTCGGTGGTGCGGAACGTCGGCTGGGCGTTCTCCCACGTGGAGGCCCCGGTGGTGGAGTACCGCGCGTGGCCGACGGCGATGTGGCCGCGCAGGCTGCCGAGGGTCGGTTCGTCGAAGACCTGGCTGACCAGCCCCAGGTCCTTGTAGACGACGACCGAGGCGCCGTCGGAGACCGCGATGCCGGCCGCCTCCTGCCCTCGGTGCTGGAGGGCGTACAGACCGAAATAGGTCAGCTTCGCGACCTCTTCCCCGGGCGCCCAGACGCCGAAGACGCCACAGGCGTCCTGGGGTCCAGGATTCTGGGGGTCGAGGTCGTGCGTCAGCCGTCCATCACCGCGAGGCACGGGGTCGAGAGTACCGGGGCCGGCGGCGCTGCCCAGAGGCGAAGGGGTGTCACCGGTCACCCCGGAGGCGCTTCGTCGCTGGTCGGAGGGGAACCGGACCGCACCCTGGCGCGTTGGGCCTCGGTCCCCACCGGCCCCGGAGGTCCGCCCGTGCCCACGCTCACCACGTCCCTTCCCCCCGCCCGCGCCCAGGCCGACCGGCTGATCGCCCTCGGCGTGCACGAGATCGCGGGGCTCGGCCCGCGCGAGCTGTGCGACGCCGCGGACGCGCTCGCGCCCGGCGACCTGCTGGTGATCCACCCCGACCGGGCGCCGGTCTCCGCGCTCGCCCCGCTGCTCACGCTGGACGGGAAGCCCGGGTTCGTCGTCACCGACATGACCGACGTCGACGCGTTCTCCCCCGTCGAGTCGGTCGAGCTGCCCGACTCCCCGGTCTACGCGGTGACCGACCTGGACCGCGGCGACGAGATGCTGAACTGGAGCCCCGACGAGGCGCTCCCGGCGATCACCGGCGCGGGGCGCACCCCGCTCACCCTCGGCGAGGGCGTGCACTGGCTGCTGCAGTGCCCCGACGTCCTGGCCCGCAACGTCTGCTTCATGACGATCGGCTCGCGGCTGCGCAAGCCGAAGGGCGGGCTGGACTCCCGCACGCCGGCGCTGTGGATCAGCAACGGCACCGGGCGCGACGGCAAGGACCGCCGGGGCGCCCCCAAGGTCGGCTGGTGCTGGGCGGGCAACCGGCACACCTGGCTGGGCTTCGCTTCAGCCGCGACCCGGCGGTGAGGTGATGGAACGGCCCCGGTGCAGGGGCCCACGCCGAGCATGCGAGGCGTGGGGGGCATCGGGGTCCTTCTTCAGCCGATCGTGCGGAGCTCCGCGGCGATCGTGGTGTCGTCGCCGTGCCCGGTCTTCACGACGGTGTCGCCGTGCAGGCTGAACAGCTGCGACCGGATCGAGTCCAGGATCGTCGGGTGGTCGCTGAACGACCGGCCCGTCGCGCCCGGGCCGCCGCAGAACAGCGTGTCACCGGTGAAGACGGTGTTCAGGTCCGCGGCGTGCAGGCAGGTGCTGCCCGGCGAGTGACCGGGGGTGTGCAGCGCGACGATGCGGGTGCCGGCGACGGTGAACCGGGTGCCCGGCTGCAGGTCGGAGTCGGGCTGGGCATCCGCGTGCGTCATGTCCCAGAGCATCCGGTCGGCGCTGTTGAACCAGATCGGGGCGCCGGTGGCCTCGCGCAGCGCGGGGGCGGCGGTGATGTGGTCGTTATGCCCGTGGGTGAGCACGATCGCCGTCACCTTCCGGCCGCCGATCGCCTCGACGATCGGGGCGGCGTCGTGCGGGGCGTCGACGACGAGCACCTCGGCGTCGTCGCCGATCAGCCAGACGTTGTTCTCGACGTCGAAGTCCTGCCCGTCCAGGGAGAAGACGCCCGGGATCACGACCTTGTCGATGCGGGCGGCCATCAGAGCACCACGACCGAACGCAGCACGTCGCCGGCGTGCATCTTGGTGAACGCCTCCTCGACGGCGTCCAGGCCGATCGTCTCGCTGACGAACTCCTCCAGCGGGAACCGGCCCTGCAGGTACAGGTCGACCAGCATCGGGAAATCGCGGCTGGGCAGGCAGTCGCCGTACCAGGAGGACTTGATCGCCCCGCCCCGGCCGAAGAGCTCGATCGCGGGGAGGGTGATCTCCATGCCCGGCGTCGGAACGCCGACCATGACCACGCGGCCGGCGAGGTCGCGGGCGTAGAACGCCTGCTCGAACACCGCGGGGTGGCCGACGGCGTCGATCGCGACGTCGACCCCGAAGCCGCCGGTCAGCGCCCTGATCGCCTCGACCGGGTCGGTCTCCTTGGAGTTGACCGTGTGGGTGGCGCCGAACTGCTTCGCCCACTCCAGCTTCCGGTCGTCGATGTCGACGGCGATGATCGTCGTCGCCCCGGCCAGCTTCGCGCCGGCGACCGCGGCGTCACCCACGCCACCGCAGCCGAAGACGGCGACGGTCTCGCCGCGGCGCACGGCGCCGGTGTTGATCGCAGCGCCGACGCCGGCCATGACGCCGCAGCCCAGCAGGCCGGCAGCCGTCGCGGGAGCGGCGGGGTCGACCTTGGTGCACTGGCCGGAGTGGACCAGGGTCTTCTCGGCGAAGGCGCCGATGCCCAGCGCCGGCGAGAGCTCGGTGCCGTCGGCCAGCGTCATCTTCTGCGCGGCGTTGTGGGTGTTGAAGCAGTACTGCAGCTCGCCCTTGAGGCAGGCCCGGCACTGGCCGCAGACCGCGCGCCAGTTGAGGACGACGAAGTCGCCCACGACGACGTTGGTGACGCCCTCGCCGACGGCGGAGACGACGCCGGCCGCCTCGTGGCCCAGCAGGAACGGGAAGTCGTCGTTGATGCCGCCCTCGCGGTAGTGCAGGTCGGTGTGGCACACCCCGCAGGCCTGGATGTCGACGACCGCCTCGCCCGGCCCCGGGTCCGGCACCAGGATCGTCTCGACGGTGACCGGTTGCCCCTTGCCGCGGGCGACGACGCCCCGTACCTCGTAAGCCATGACCCGAGCCTAGGGGGGTGCCGGAGGCCGGGCATGGGCACTACGGTTTAGTCACATCGAGTCACTGCTTGCTCACGATGGCGAGTTGCCGGGGCCAACTTGCGGGGGACGACGTAGCGTGCCACCCGATCGCGACCCAGATCACAGGGCGCGTCCCGGTTGTGGCCGTCCGGCCCTACCGGTTCCCGTCCCCGGAGGTTGTTCCCCGTGGCAGTACCCAGCTTCCTGGCGCGCGAGCGAATCATCGCGCGCCCGGGCTTCAACCGCTGGCTGATCCCGCCGGCGGCTCTCGCCGTCCACCTGTGCATCGGCCAGGCCTACGCGACCAGCGTCTACAAGACCGCCCTGGTCTCGCACTTCGACTCGACGCTCACCGCGATCGGCATCATCTTCTCGATCGCCATCGTGATGCTCGGCCTCTCGGCCGCCGTCTTCGGCACGTGGTGGACCGGAACGGCCCCCGCGCTGCCATGTTCACCTCGGCCGTCTTCTGGGTGACCGGCTTCCTCGTCGGCTCCCTCGGCATCTACACCGAGCAGCTGTGGCTGCTCTACCTCGGCTACGGCGTCATCGGCGGCATCGGCCTGGGCATCGGCTACATCTCGCCGGTCTCCACCCTGATCAAGTGGTTCCCCGACCGTCCGGGCCTGGCCACCGGCATGGCCATCATGGGCTTCGGTGGTGGCGCGCTCATCGCCTCGCCGCTCTCGCGCCAGCTGATGAGCTGGTACGACCCGGGCTACGACCCGGCCGTCGTCGGCACCACGCCCAGCGGCAACGCCGTCGGTGGGCTGTTCCTGACCCTGGCCGCGCTCTACGCCGTCTTCATGATGTTCGGTGCGTTCATCGTCCGCGTCCCGGCCGCCGACTGGAAGCCCGCCGGCTTCGACCCGGCGTCGGTCAAGTCCAAGCCGATGATCACGACCGAGAACGTCTCGGCCAACAACGCGATCAAGACCCCGCAGTTCTGGCTGCTGTGGACGGTTCTCTTCTGCAACGTGACCGCCGGCATCGGCATCCTCGAGCAGGCCGCGCCGATGATCCAGGACTTCTTCCGCAACGGTGAGACCTCGACGGTCCTCGCCGCCACGGCGGCCGGCTTCGTCGGCCTGCTCTCGCTGTTCAACATGGCCGGCCGCTTCGTGTGGTCGTCCACGTCGGACTTCATCGGGCGCAAGCCGATCTACATGGTCTACCTCGGCGTCGGGATCATCCTGTACGTCATCCTGGCTACCCTCGGCAGCTCGGCGACCTGGATCTTCGTGATCACCGCCGCGATCATCATCTCCTTCTACGGCGGTGGCTTCGCGACGGTCCCGGCCTACCTGCGTGACCTCTTCGGCACCTACCAGGTCGGCGCCATCCACGGCCGCCTCCTGACCGCGTGGGCGGCGGCCGGCATCGCCGGCCCGCTGATCGTCAACGGCGTCCTCGACTCGCGGGGCACCCCGGGTCAGCTCGTCGCCGGCGACTACCGGCCCGCGCTGTTCATCATGGTCGGCCTCCTGGCCGTGGGCTTCATCGCCAACCTGCTGATCAAGCCGGTGGCGAGCAAGTGGCACGAGTCGAAGGAAGCCGTCGAGGAGTTCACCCACGAGCACCACACCGAGGAAGAGCGGAGCGCCGTCCGATGAGTTCGTCCGTGTCGCAGCACGACCAGCAGCCCACGACCACCCCGGTGGGGCTCATCGCCTTCGCCTGGGCGCTCGTCGGAGTTCCGCTGGCCTATGGCCTCTACAACACCGTGAAGGCGGCAACCGCGCTGTTCGGCTGATCCCCTTCATCACCCACTGAGCCCCGTCCGCTGTCCAGCGGGCGGGGCTCAGTGCTGGTCTGTGCCCTGTTGCGCCGAGTGGGCCCCGGAGGGGTCCGCGCAGGCGCAGCGCAGCGGCTCAGCTCTGCCGGGGACGACCCTTGGCCGCGGTGTCGCCGCGGAGCGGCGACAATGGGAGCAGCCGCGAGAGGTCGGCGCGGTTGCCGCTGGCGCTGACCTTGCCCTCGGCGACGGCGTCGGCCCAGGAGAGCTCGCCGGTGGCCAGCCGCAGCCAGGTCGCGGCGTCGGTCTCGACGACGTTGGGCGGCGTCCCCCGGGTGTGCCGCGGGCCCTCCACGAACTGGACGGCGACGTGCGGGGGCACCCGCAGCTCGACCGACCGGCCCGGCACCTGCTGGGCCAGCCAGCGGGCGCTGGTCTTCACCGCGGCGCCGAGGACGGCGCGCGGCGGCTGCTCGGCCTCGCCGGCCAGCCAGGCCCGCGCCGGATCGATGGCCGCCCGCAGGTCCTCGGCCGGGATGGGTGCCGGCATCAGGCGGTGGGGACGGCGCCCGTCGGAACCGTGAACGGCGGCGTGTGCTCCGGACCGCCGAAGAGCGCCGGAATCGTGGCGCTCCACGCGGCCCGGAGCTCGGCGAGCGGCATCTCCAGCAGCCCGTCGACCACCAGGGCCTCGCCGCCGGTCGTGCCGAGCTCGGTGACCTGCACGCCCGCCTGCTGCGCGGCGGTCCGCACCGCGTCCACGTCCGATGTCGTGACGACGACGCGGGCGGTGGACTCGCTGAACAGCGCGGTGAACGCGTCGCCGTCCAGGCTGATGCGGGCACCCGTTCCGTAGCGCAGTGCCGACTCGGCCAGCGCCTGCGCCAGCCCGCCGTCGGCCAGGTCGTGCGCGGAGCCGGCGAGCCCGGAGTCGGCGAGGTCGGCCAGCAGCTCGCCCAGGGCGCGCTCCGCGGCCAGGTCGACCGCCGGCGGCTGCCCGCCGAGGTGGCCGTGGACGACGCTCGCCCACGCGGACCCGCCGAACTCGGCCTTCGTCGCGCCCAGCAGCAGGACGGTCTCGCCCGGGGTCCGCCAGCCCGCGGGGATGCGCTTCCGGACGTCGTCGTGCACGCCCAGGACGCCGATGACCGGCGTCGGGTTGATCGCGACGTCGCCGGTCTGGTTGTAGAGGCTGACGTTGCCACCGGTAACCGGCAGACCCAGCTCGCGGCAGCCGTCGGCCAGGCCACGCACGGCCTCGGCGAACTGCCACATGACCTCGGGGTTCTCCGGGGAGCCGAAGTTCAGGCAGTTGGTGACCGCCAGCGGCTTCGCGCCGGAGACGGCGACGTTGCGGTAGGCCTCGGCGAGGTTCAGCTGGGTGCCGGTGTAGGGGTCCAGCCGGGCGTAGCGGCCGTTGCCGTCCAGCGACAGCGAGATGCCGCGGTGCGACTCCTCGTCGATGCGCACCACACCGGCGTCGTCGGGCTGGGCCAGGACGGTGTTGCCGCGCACGTAGCGGTCGTACTGCTCGGTCACCCAGGTCTTGTCGGCGCCGTCGGGGCTGCTGACGACGGCGAGCCAGTGCGCCTGGAGCTCTGCCGGGGTGCTCGGGCGGGGCAGCCGGGCGGCGGCGTCGGCCTGCAGGGCGTCGAGGTCGGCCGGGCGCTGCATCGGGCGCTCGTAGACCGGGCCCTCGTGCGCGACGGTGCGCGGCGGCACGTCGACGATCCGCTCGCCGTGCCAGTCGACGGTGAGCCGGTCGCCGTCGGTGACCTCACCGATGACCGCGGCGCGGACCTCCCATTTGCGGCAGACGGCGAGGAACGCCTCGACCTTGTCCGGCTCCACGATGGCGCACATGCGCTCCTGCGACTCGCTCATCAGGATCTCGGCGGGCGTCAGGGTGGAGTCGCGCAGCGGAACGGCGTCCAGGTCGACGTGCATACCGCCGGTGCCGGCGCTGGCCAGCTCGCTGGTGGCGCAGGAGAGCCCGGCACCGCCGAGGTCCTGGATCCCGGTCACGAGGTCCTGGGCGAAGATCTCCAGGCAGGCCTCGATGAGCAGCTTCTCGGTGAACGGGTCGCCCACCTGCACGGCGGGGCGCTTGGCCGGGCCCTCGGCGTCGAAGGTCTCCGATGCCAGGACGCTGACGCCGCCGATGCCGTCACCGCCGGTGCGGGCGCCGAACAGGATGACCTTGTTGCCGAGGCCCTCGGCCTTGGCCAGCCGGACGTCCTCGTGCTTCATGACGCCGACGCAGAGCGCGTTGACCAGCGGGTTGCCGGCGTAGCAGTCGTCGAAGAGCAGCTCGCCGCCGATGTTGGGCAGGCCCAGGCAGTTGCCGTAGCCGCCGACGCCGGCGACGACGCCGGGCAGCACCCGGGCGGTGTCGGGGGCATCCGCGCGGCCGAACCGCAGGGAGTCCATGACCGCGATCGGGCGCGCGCCCATGGTCAGGATGTCGCGGACGATGCCGCCGACGCCGGTCGCCGCGCCCTGGTAGGGCTCGACGTAGCTCGGGTGGTTGTGCGACTCGACCTTGAAGGTGACCGCGTAGCCGTCGCCGACGTCAACCACACCGGCGTTCTCGCCGATCCCGACGAGCAGCGCCTCGCTGGGCGGCAGGTCCCCGAACTGGCGCAGGTGCACCTTGGAGGACTTGTAGGAGCAGTGCTCGCTCCACATGACCGAGTACATCGCGAGCTCGGCGGTGGTGGGGCGGCGGCCCAGGATGTCCTTGATCCGCGCGTACTCGTCGCTCTTCAGGCCGAGCTCGGCGTAGGGCTGCTCGTCGTCCGGCGTGCTCGCCGCCAGGTCGACGGTGTCGAGGCGGTGCTGCAGCCGCCCCGGGCCGGTGTCGAGGTCGGAGAGCCCTGCGGTGGCGCTGGCCTGACCCGCCGTTCCGTCCGCGCTCATGCGCTCACGACCGCCTTCAGGACGCTGGTGAAGAAGCCGAGGCCGTCGGTCGACGGGCCGGTGAGGTCCTCGATCGCGTGCTCGGGGTGCGGCATGAGGCCGACCACCCGCCCGTTCTCGCTGGCGACGCCGGCGATCTCGCGGCTGGAGCCGTTCGGGTTGCCGTCGGCGTAGCGGAAGACGACCCGCCCCTCGCCCTCGAGCCGGTCGAGGTCGGCGTCGGAGCCCACGTAGCGGCCCTCACCGTTCTTGACCGGGATGAGGATCCGCTGGCCCTCGGTGAAGTCCTGGGTCCAGGTGGTGTCGGCGCGCTCCACGACGAGCACCTGGTCGCGGTTGCGGAAGTGCAGGTGGCTGTTGCGGGTCAGCGCGCCGGGCAGCAGGCCCGCCTCGCACAGCACCTGGAAGCCGTTGCAGATGCCGAGCACGGGCAGGCCCTGCTTCGCGGCGGCGACGACGTCCTGCATCAGCGGCGAGCGGGCGGCGATGGCGCCGGCGCGCAGGTAGTCGCCGTACGAGAAGCCGCCGGGCAGGACGACGGCGTCGACGTCCTTGAGGTCGTGGTCGCCGTGCCAGAGCGCGACGGGGTCCCCGCCGGCCAGGCGCACCGCGCGGGCGGCGTCGACGTCGTCCAGGGAGCCCGGGAAGGTGATGACACCGATGCGCACGTGCGGTCCCTCGTCAGTCGGTGGAGAGGTGCAGTTCGACGTCCTCGATGACCGGGTTGGCCAGCAGCGTCTCTGCGATCTGCTTGAGCTCTGCCTCGTCGGGCGTCCCGGCGACCTCGAGCACGAAGTGCTTGCCCTGGCGGACGCTCGTCACGCTGTCGTGGCCGAGCCGCCCCAGGGCGCCGAGCACCGCCTGCCCCTGGGGGTCGGAGATCTCCGGCTTGAGCACGACGTCGACGACCACCCGGGACACGCCGACGAGCCTACCGGGACCGCTGCGACCACCCCCGTGACCCTGGTCTCGCTGCCGACTGTGTGCGCCGATGCGCCGGTTACCGGCTCAGAACGGCACATCCGCGCACACCGTCCGCGCCCGACGCCGTCGGGAACCCTCATCTCCCCCGCCCGTCCCACCCGTCGCGACCGCCCCGCGATCGGAGGGCGCGCACGCATTCCGGCTGCAGACTTCGCGCATCTGCCGAGGAGGGCACGTGCGACGCCTGATCACTGTTCTGTCCGCTGGTCTCGTGCTCGCGAGCGCCACGCCGGCCTCGGCCGAGGGGGAGAACCGGCCGCCTGTGGCAAGGGACGACACCATCACGGTCGGCCACACGGGCGCCGTCATCTTCCTGGTCGGCGCCCTGCGGAACGACTGGGACCCCGATGGCGACGCGCTCGTCTACACCGCCGTGACCCCGGCGTCGAAGGGCGATGCCTACCTCCAGTACGACAAGCTCTACTACAAGCCGCGCCCGTACGAGTCGGGCGTCGACTCGTTCACGTACACCGTCTCTGACGGCCACGGGAACACGGCTACCGCCACCGTGACCGCGCACCTCTACGTGCAGCCCCGCCAGGTCACCGGTGTGGGCATCACCCAGACCGCGGACACGGCGACGCTGACCTGGTCCGCCACGGAGCACGCCGTCGAGTACCGGATTTTCCGCTCCGGGGTGCTGTTCCACACCACGACCGAGCTGACGTGGACCGACACCGGCATCCCGGACGAGGCGACCCACACCTACTCGATCTCCGCTGTCAACGGCGCTGCCGTCGGCGGGCGGAACTCGGAGTCGGTGACGCGCGGGCGCCGGCCGTCGGCGCCCGCGGATCTGAACGTGGTGCCGGCGGACGACCCGACGTCCTTGCACCTCAGCTGGGACAACGATGGTGCGACCGGTCCGTGGCAGGTCTACCGGGACGGCTCCCCGCTGGCCACGACGGACGTGCCCCGGTTCGACGAGAGCGGCCTGGTCACGGGGCGCCAGTACAGCTACCAGGTGCAGCACCTGGCGGTCGAGACCGGCACCTCGGCGACCCCCGAGAGCGCGATGTCCGCGGCCGTCGCCGAGACTCCCGTGCAGATCAGCACCATCGGCCGGTACTTCCGCGAGTCGGGCTGGACCTGGGGCCCGCTCGGACCGGTGGCCGTGCCGGAGCGCGCGGTGCCGGGCGGGCGGCAGCAGGACCACGCGCACGGCCTCATCACGCAGCAGGACGGCGCAGACCCTTTCTCGATCCGGGCGCCCTTCGCCGCCGCCTACTCGCGCGTGGCGGGACCAGCCGGTGACCTCGGCTTCCCGCTCGGCGAGCACGAGTGCGGGTACCGAGACTCCGGCTGCGGGCAGCTCTTCGAGGGCGGCAGCATCTGGGACTCCTCCTCCACGCCCGTACTGGTCGTCCGACAGGTCATGGAAGACGGGTGGGCCGCGAGCGGCTGGGAGGAAGGCCCTCTGGGCTACCCGGTCAGCGAGCAGGTGGCCCTGCGCGACGGGGTCATGCAGGAGTTCGAGGGCGGGGACGTCTACTGGAGCGCGAGGACCGGCTCGCACGGCGTGAGCAGCCCGATCTGGGACCGCTATGCCGCGTCCGGCGTCGAGAAGGGAGCTCTGGGCTACCCGGTGGCCGACGAGGTCGAGTCCGACCGGGGCCTCCGGCAGTCGTTCCAGGGCGGCACCATCTGGTGGTCGCCGTCCAACGACGGGCTCGTGGTCAGCGCCGCCCTGCAGCCCGCCTGGGAGCGGTCGGGGTGGGACGCCGGACCGCTCGGCGAGCCGACCGGCGCCGAGAAGGCGCTGCGCGGCGGGCGCTTCCAGCTGTTCACCGGCGGATCCGTCTACTGGTCACCCGCGACAGGGGCGCAGGCGGTCCGGGGCGCGGTCCGCGATGCCTGGGCTCGGTCGGGCTGGGAGAACGGCCCGCTCGGCTACCCGACGTCCGGCGAGGTCGCCGTCCCCGGCGGCGCCCGGCAGTCGTTCCAGGGCGGCACCATCTGGTGGTCGCCGTCCGGCGGTGCCCGCCTGGTTGTGGGCGCCATCGAAAAGGCCTGGGGGAAGGCGGGTTACGAGAAGGCACCCGTGGGCCGGCCCACCTCCGAGGAGCTGCTGCTCCGCGGTGGACGCGGGCAGTTCTTCTCCGGCGGGACCATGTTCTGGTCGCCCGGCAGCGGCGCGCACGCCGTCCTCGGCGCGATCTATGCCGCCTGGGGCCGCTCGGGCTTCGAGAACGGCCCGCTGGGATACCCGACCTCCGGGGACATGACGCTCCGGGGCGGGCGTTGGCAGCCGTTCCAGGGCGGCGCCGTCTATTGGACGCCGTCGACCGGGGCGAACACCGTGCGCGGCGCGATCCGCGACGCCTGGGGCCGCACCGGCTGGGAGACCGGCCCCCTGGGCTACCCGGTCTCCGAGGAGATCGCGCTGCGCGGTGGCCGCGGCCAGATCTTCCAGTCCGGGAGCATCTACTGGTCGCCGTCGACCGGTGCGCACGCGGTCCGCGGTGCGATCCGCGACGCGTGGGCCGGACAGGGCTGGGAGAACGGCCGGCTGGGCTACCCGACGTCCGGCGAACTGCGCGCCGGCTCGACCATCCGGCAGACGTTCCAGGGCGGGTCGATCACGTTCGACGTCCCCACCGGACGACGGACAGTCAGCTACCGCTGAGGTCCACGCGATGTGCGGCAGCGGCGCGTTCCCAGCACGGGAACCCGCCCCGGGCGCACATTGCCCGGGGCGCGATCAGGCGAAGGTCGTGCCGGTGAGCTGCTCGTAGGCGGTGACGTAGCGCTCGCGGGTGGCCGCGACGACGTCGGCGGGCAGCTCGGGTGGCTCGGAGACGCGGTCCCAGCCCGACGACGTCAGCCAGTCGCGCACGAACTGCTTGTCGTACGAGGGCTGCACCGACCCGGGCGACCAGGACGACGCCGGCCAGAAGCGCGAGGAGTCCGGCGTGAGCACCTCGTCGCCGAGCACCACGCCACCGTCGGCGGTCCCGAACTCGAACTTGGTGTCGGCCAGCACGATCCCGGCGTCGCGGGCGATCTCCGCGCCGCGTCGGTACAGCGCCAGCGTCAGCGCGCGCAGCTCCTCGGCGCGGTCGGCTCCCACCAGACCGACGACGGCAGGGAAGTCGATCGGCTCGTCGTGCTCGCCGATCTCCGCCTTCGTCGACGGCGTGAACACCGGCTCCGGCAGCTGCGAGCCCTCGACCAGCCCGGCCGGCAGGACGACGTCGCGGATCGAGCCGGTGCGCTCGTACTCCTTGGTGCCACCGCCGGAGAGATAGCCGCGGGCCACGCACTCCACCGGGAGCATCTCCAGCCGGCGCACCAGCATGGAACGTCCGGCGACCTCGGCGGGGACGTCCGTGGCGCTCACCAGGTGGTGCGTGGCCCCGAACTGCGCCAGCACCGGCGTGAGCTGCTCGAACCACCAGACCGAGAGCTGCGTGAGCACCTTCCCCTTGTCGGGGATCGGCGTCGGCAGCACCCAGTCGTAGGCCGAGATGCGGTCCGACGCGACCAGCAGCAGCTGCTCGGAACCGGCGTCGTAGATCTCCCGCACCTTGCCGCGGGCGATCAGCGGGAGATCGACGGTCGGGCCGGCCATCAGGACAACTCAGCCAGCCGGTCGAACAGCGGACCGAGGTTGGCGACGTACTGCTCAGGCCGGCAGATCTCGTCCAGCCGCGCCTCGTCCAGCGTCACCGACGACGCGGCCGCCCGGGCGCGCAGCGTCTCGCGGAACGGCGTCCCGGAGTTCCAGGTCTCCATGGCCGCGCCCTGCACCAGCGCGTAGGCGTCCTCGCGGGACAGCCCGCCCTCGACCAGCTCCAGCAGCACCGACGAGGTGTAGATGAGCCCGCCGGTGGACTCCAGGTTGGCCCGCATGCGGTCGGCGTCGACCACCAGGTTCTCGACCAGGCCCGCGGTGAGGTTCAGCAGGTAGTCGGTGGTGATCGCGGCGTCGGGCAGGAAGACCCGCTCGGTGGAGGAGTGCGAGATGTCGCGCTCGTGCCAGAGCGGGATGCCCTCCATCACCGGCACGATCGCGGCCCGCACCACGCGCGCCAGGCCCGCGATGCGCTCGGAGCGGATCGGGTTCTTCTTGTGCGGCATCGCGCTCGAGCCCTTCTGGCCCGACCCGAACGCCTCCGACAGCTCGCGCACCTCGGTCCGCTGGCCGTGCCGGACCTCCAGCGCGATCGCCTCGCAGACCGTCGCGATGATCGCCAGCGCCGAGACCCACTCGCTGATGCCGTCGCGCAGCACCACCTGGGTGGAGGCGTCGGCCGGCCGCAGGCCCAGCGCGTCGGCGACGGTGCGCTCGACCGACGGGTCGATCAGCGAGTACGTGCCGACGGCGCCGGAGATGGCGACCACGCCGACGGCGTCGCGGGCCGCGCGCAGCCGGTCGCGGGAGCGGGCAGCGGCGAAGGCGAGGTCGGCGACCCGGTGGCCCCAGACGACGGGCTCGGCGTGCACGCCGTGCGTGCGCCCGACCTTGATCGTGGCCCGGTGCGCCAGCCCGTGGTCGCGCAGCGCGGCGACCAGCCGGTCGGCCTTGGCCAGCAGCACGTCGGTGGCGTCGGTGAGCTGGACCGCGAGCGCGGTGTCGAGCAGGTCCGACGACGTCATGCCGTGGTGCACGTAGGCGGCGGCCGAGCGGGGCTCGGTGTTGTCGGCCCAAGCGGTGAGGAAGGCGATGACGTCGTGCTGCGTCGTCTCCTCGATCTCCGCGACCCGCTCGGCGGTCGGCGGCGGCGCGTTGCGCACCGGCTCCACGACGTCGGCCGGAACGCGGCCGGCGGCTGCGTGCGCCTCGAGCACCAGGGTCTCGACGCGGCACCACAGTGCGTACTTGTGGGCGTCGCTCCAGACCCGGCCCATGTCGGGGAGCGTGTAGCGCTCGATCATGCGGGTACCGCCTGCCACTGCTCAGCTCGTCGCGCCACGGGGACAGTCTCCCGCAGCACTGGCGTGATCACGAACGCCCCCTATTTCCTGCGGAGGAACGTTGATGCTGGGACGCGCCGGCGACGTCGTCGGCCGAGCCCGGGAGCGCATCCGGGCCGCCCGCGAGCACGATCCCCACGGCTGGCCCGAGGCCCCGCCGACGACGAAGGTCGCTCCGCCGACGGAGGCGGTGGCGCCGCCGACGGAGCGGGTCGAGCCGCCCGGCGAGGACGAGGGCGCACCCCCGCTCGGCAGCCCCGCACCCGACGCCCCCGATCTCGACGGCGTCCTCGCTCCCGGCCCGGTGAGCGGCCCTCCCGAGAACGGCCGCCCGCAACGGGGCGAGGACCTCGACACCCCGCTCCTCGGCGACCCGGGTCCGCGCATCCACGCCGAGGAGTTCGTGCCGACGACGCTCCGCACGGCGGCGGCCTGGTCGTGGCGGCTGCTGGTGGTCGTCGCCGGGCTCTACGCGCTGCTGGTCGGGATGGCCTCCGTCGCCGTCGTCGTCGTCCCGGTGATCGTCGCGCTGCTGCTGGCGGCCCTCCTTCAGCCGGGAGCCGCTGCGCTGGTGCGGCACGGCTGGCCGCGGTCCCTGTCCGCGCTCACCATGCTCGTGGTCGGTCTCGGCGTCGTCTCCGGGATCATCACGCTGGTCGTCCAGCAGATCAGCGCCGGCTTCAGCGACCTCGCCGAGCAGGTCGGCGAGGGCATCGTGCAGGTGCAGAACTTCGTCGTGCGGAGCTTCCCGATCACCCGCGGACAGCTCGAGGACGCCGTCACCCAGGCGCAGGAGACGCTGGTCGACAACCAGGAGACGCTGGCGTCGGGCGCCATCACGACCGCGGCGACCGTCGGCGAGGTCTTCACCGGCATCGTCCTGGCGCTGTTCACGCTCTTCTTCTTCCTGAAGGACGGCCGGTCCATCTGGCTGTGGCTGGTGGGCCTGTTCCCGCGGGAGTCGCAGGCGTTCCTCGACGAGGCCGCGCGGCGGGCCTGGCGGACGCTGATCTCCTACGTCCGCGCCACGGTGGCCGTGGCGATGGTCGACGCCATCGGCATCGGGATCGGCCTGGCGATCCTCGGGGTGCCGCTGGTCATCCCGCTGGCTGCCCTCGTCTTCCTGGGCGCCTTCATCCCGATCATCGGCTCGTTCCTCGCCGGCACGGTCGCGGTGCTGGTGGCGCTGGTCGCCGTCGGCCCGATCAAGGCGCTGATCGCGCTGGCGGTCGTCATCGCGGTGATGCAGCTGGAGGGACACGTCCTGCAGCCGCTGCTGCTGGGCCGCGCGGTGCACGTGCACCCGCTCGCCGTCGTGCTGGCGATCGCCGCGGGGCTCCTGGTCGGCGGCATCTTCGGCGCGCTGATCGCCGTGCCGACGGTGGCCTGCGTGAACGTCGCCGGTACCTACCTGAGCCGGCGGCACGAGGGCCCGCGGCCGCCCGAGCCACGCCCCGACCAGGCCCGCCCGGTGGTGTCCACCACCTAGCTCAGACCGGCGCGTAGGCCTCCGGGTGCGCGCGGAGGTGGGCCTCGAAGGCCGTCGACACGGTCTCGTCGTCGGGGACCAGTTCGCCGAAGCGCCGGTTCGCCTCGATCTCCAGCTGTTCGGCCGCGTCGGCGTCGTCGGGATCCAGCGCCGCCGCCCGCCCGGAGACGTCGGTGATCAGCTCCGCCACCCCACCCAGGCCGAGGGAGCTGTAGCCGTCGGTCGCCGCGGCCAGCTGGTCCGGCTCCAGCCCCTCGACGGCGTGCAGCAGGCCGCCGTTCATCGCCATCCCGTGGCAGAGCAGCACCGCGGCCAGGGCGGCGTCTCCGGAGTGGGTGAAGGGGGCATACGGGTCGCAGGCGCGGTTCCAGATCTCGGTGGCGCCGGTCACAGGACGATCCTGCCCTCCACAGCGGCCAGCGCGATGTCGGTGCGCCAGTGCGCGTCGGCCAGCCGCACGCCCGCGACGCGTTCGTACGCGGCTTGCCGGGCGGCGGCGAGGTCGGCACCCATGCCCGTCACCGCCAGCACCCGGCCACCGGCGGAGACGACGGTGCCGTCGGCGCCCAGCGTCGTTCCGGCGTGCAGGACGCCCTCGCCGTCGGCTCCGGTGATCGGATCGCCGGTCCGCGGGCGCTCCGGATAGCCCGGGGCGGCGACGACGACGGTGACGGCGGCGCCGTCCCGCCAGCGCAGCGGCGGGTGCTCGGCCAGCGTGCCGGTGGCCGCGGCGTGCAGCAGCCCGCCGAGCGGCGTCTCCAGCAGCGGCAGGACGACCTGGGTCTCCGGATCGCCGAAGCGGGCGTTGAACTCCACCACCCGGACGCCACGCGAGGTGAGCGCGAGCCCGGCGTAGAGCAGGCCGCTGAACGTCTCGCCGCGCCGCACCATCTCGTCGACGGTCGGCTGCAGCACGGTGGCGAGCACCTCCTCGACCAGACCGGCCGGCGCCCAGGGCAGCGGCGCGTAAGCGCCCATGCCGCCGGTGTTCGGGCCGCCGTCGCCGTCGTCGCGCCGCTTGTGGTCCTGCGCGGGCACCAGCGGCAGCACCGTCGTCCCGTCGGTGACGGCGAACAGCGAGACCTCCGGCCCGTCGAGGTACTCCTCGATCAGCACCGCGCCGCCGACCTCCAGCACCCCGCGGCCGTGCGCCACGGCGGCCTCGCGATCGGAGGTGACGACGACGCCCTTGCCGGCGGCGAGACCGTCGTCCTTGACCACGTAGGGCGCGCCACCGGTCAGTTCGGCGACCTCGTCGAGCGCCGTCTCCAGCTCCGCCGGACCGCCGACCGCCCAGGACCGGGCAGTGGGCACACCGGCCGAGGTCATCACGTGCTTGGCGAAGGACTTGCTGCCCTCGAGCTGCGCGGCCTGCGCCGACGGGCCGAAGCAGGCGATCCCCGCCTCGCGCACCGCGTCGGCGGCACCGGCCACCAGGGGCACCTCGGGGCCGATCACGACGAGGTCGGCGCGCCACTCCCGGGCCAGGCTCGCGACGGCGACCGGGTCCGCGACCGCCAGCGACTCACCGCCCGGCGGGGGTGGGGCGAGCCGCCGGGTTCCGGCGTTCCCGGGGGCGCAGGAGACCGCGCTCACCGAGGGGTCGGACTGGAGAGCCACGCACAGGGCGTGCTCCCGGGCACCGGAGCCGATCACCAGCACGCGCACGATCGGCGACCCTACCGACCCTTCCGAGGGAGCTGTGCGGGCGCAGTCCCTGACCAGTCCGACAGGCGTTCAAACCTCAGAAACCCCAGACACACCAGGTGATCTGGGTCACAAACACCCTCCAGTTCCGCTGGTCAGCGAACTGTCCGCCCGGTTGTGCGCAACGAGTCTTCTTCAGTTCCCCCCTCATTCACCCGATTCCTGTGTTGTGGACGCCATGCGCGCGACCGAGTTGCTGGCACGACGACCAGCGACACGCCTTCCCCGGCCCGTCGTCATCGGACACCGTGGTGCCCCGGCCTACCGGCCGGAGCACACCACGGCGAGCTTCGAGCTGGCCATCGACCTCGGAGCCGACCTGATCGAGCCCGACGTCGTGGTCAGCCGCGACGGCGTGCTCGTCGTCCGTCACGAGAGCGAGCTCTCGCTCTCCACCGACGTGGCCGAGCACCCGGAGTTCGCCGACCGCCACACCACCAAGGTCGTCGACGGCTCGCTCTGCACCGGCTGGTTCACCGAGGACTTCACCTACGCCGAGCTGCGGACCCTGCGGGCCGTCGAGCGGATGCCGGCCATGCGCCCGCTCAACACCGCCTACGACGGCCGGTACGGAATCCTCACCCTGGCCGAGGTGATCGAGCTGGCCCGCTGCCGGTCGACCGCCGACCGCAGGATCCGGGTGCTCGCCGAGCTGAAGAACCCCGACGTCGACGGCGACGCCGGCGTGCACATGGGCGCCCTCGTGGCCGAGGAACTGCGCCGCCTGGGCACCGACCGGGCCGACGGAACCGTGCTGATTCAGTCGTTCGACCCAGCCCTGCTGCGCGATCTGCGCGCCCGCCTCGGTGACGGCGGCCCGCAGATGGCCCAGCTGATCCCCGACGCCCCGACCGGCGACGCCATGGTGACGCCGTCCGGTCTGCGCGAGATCTCCACCTACGCGCAGGCCATCGCCCCCAGCCGGGAGCGCGTGCTCACCAGCGCCGCCGGCACCCGGGCGGGACGGGCACACCTCGTCGGCCAGGCGCACGCCGCCCAGCTGTCGGTGTTCGTCTGGACCCTGCGGGCGGAGAACGCCTTCCTCCCCGCGCACCTGCGCCGCGGGGACGCCCCCGAGGGACTCGGCGACGCCGTCGGCGACGCCCAGGAGCTGCTGGCGCTCGGCGTCGACGGCCTGATCACCGACTCGCCGGACCACGCCGTCCGGGCCCGCACCGCGATGACACTGGTGTCGTCCCGCCGCTGAGCCGAGCGCGTCCGCGTTCCGCGTCGGGAGCCTCCGGCCCCGCGACGCGGAACGCCCTGCTCAGCCGATGAGGTCGTGGATGACGACGTTCTCGTCGCGGCCGGGGCCGACGCCGATGACGCTGATCCGCGCGCCGGAGAGCTCCTCGAGCCGGCGCACGTAGGCCTGCGCGGTGGCCGGCAGCTCGTCGAACGAGCGGCAGTGCCGGATGTCCTCGAACCAGCCGGGCATCTCCTCGAAGATCGGCTTCGCGTGGTGGAAGTCGGTCTGCGTCATCGGCATCTCGTCGTGGCGGACGCCGTCGATCCCGTAGGCCACGCAGATCGGCACCGTCTCCAGGCCGGAGAGCACGTCGAGCTTGGTGAGGAAGTAATCGGTGATCCCGTTGACCCGGCTGGCGTAGCGGGCGATGACGGCGTCGAACCAGCCGCAGCGGCGGTCGCGGCCGGTGGTGACGCCCACCTCGCCGCCGTGCTTCCGCAGGTACTCGCCCCACTGGTCGTGCAGCTCGGTCGGGAACGGACCGGAGCCCACGCGGGTCGTGTAGGCCTTGAGGATCCCGACGACCCGGTCGATGCGGGTCGGGCCGACGCCGGCGCCCACCGCGGCGCCGCCGGCGGTCGGGTTGGACGACGTGACGAACGGATACGTGCCGTGGTCGACGTCGAGCAGCGTGCCCTGGGACCCCTCGAGCAGCACCCACTCGCCGGCGTCGAGCGCCTTGCCCAGCAGCAGCCGGGTGTCGACGATCCGGTGCTTGAGGATCTCGGCGTACCGCGCGTACTCCTCGACGACCTCGTCGACGTCGATCGCCTTGCGGTTGTAGACCTTGACCAGGATCTGGTTCTTCTCCTGGAGCGTGCCCTCGAGCTTCTGCCGGAGGATCGAGAGGTCCAGCAGGTCCTGCACGCGGATGCCGGTGCGGGCCACCTTGTCGCCGTAGGCGGGGCCGATGCCGCGCCCCGTCGTCCCGATCTTGCGCTTGCCCAGGAACCGCTCGGTGACCTTGTCGAGGGCCCGGTGGTGCGGCATGATCAAGTGCGCGTCGGAGGAGATCACCAGGCGCGAGGTGTCCACCCCCCGCTCCTCCAGGCCCGCCAGTTCCCGGATGAGCACCTCGGGGTCGATCACCACGCCGTTGCCGATGACCGGGGTGCACCCGGGCGTCAGGATGCCCGACGGGATCAGGTGGAGGGCGTACTTCTCACCGTCCGGCGTGATCACCGTGTGGCCGGCGTTGTTGCCGCCCTGGTAACGGACGACGTAGGGGACTCGGCCGCCGAGCAGGTCGGTGGCCTTGCCCTTGCCTTCGTCGCCCCACTGGGCACCGATCAGCACGACTGCGGGCATCGGCTCCGGGTCTCCTTGTTCGCTCGGGGGAGATGGTTCTCGTCTCTCGCTCGGCACCAGGAAGGGTCCGCGGCCGGCAGGTGGCAGGGTATCCGCATGGCCTCCGTCGAGCTGGACCTCCGTCGCCTGGAGCCCGGTGAAGCGCCCCGCCCGACCCAGCTCGAGCCGGTCGGGACGGCCGACTCCGTGGTCGTGCGCGGCCCCGTACCCGCCCTCTCGGCCGTGCTCGCGGCGCTGCTCAAGGCCGGGCGGACCGCCGAGGTGCCGGTGGCCTGGGAGCCGGGCCGCGACAAGGCGTCCGACGGGCTCGCCCGCGATCTGGAGATCGGCACCGGCGAGCCGCGCGACCTCACGCTCGTCCGGGACGACCACGGCGGCGTCCTCCTCCACCACGGGCGGATCGAGGCGGCCGGCGGCGGCCGGCGATCGCTCTCCCGCCGGATCGGGCTGCAGGCGCACCACGACGACATCAAGGTCGCCGACGGCGAGATCACCCGGATCGACGTCCGGCCGGACTGGACCGCCGTCGACACCATCGGCGTGACCGTGATGACCCTGCCGCTGCGCCCGACCCGGCACACCAGCGGCCGGGCCCTGCAGGTGGCCTCGGACCCGGCGCGCATCGTCCGCGACGGCGTCCCCTACCCGCGCCCGGTCTCCCGCTGGACCTGGTACGCCGACGACCGCGTGCGGTGGCGTCTCCAGCCGTAGCGGGGCGGGCGCCAGCACCTCGGGACGTCGTGGACACTGGGTGCACCCGCACGATCGAGGAGGACCCGCTGCCGACGCCCTGCTCCCCCACCGCCGGGGCTCCCCGACGGTGATCGGCGACCGGCTGCCCTCCTACGGCACGGCCCGCCCCCAGGCGGGCCGCCGCTTCCTCTCGCGGGCGCTGGCTCGTCCGAGCCTGCCCGCGGTCGTCGCCCTGGTGGTCGTCGTCGCGTTCTTCGGGCTGCAGGCGCCGGACCTGCGCAGCACCGCGGGGCTGGCCGGCGTCCTCGACGTCGCGGCCCCGCTGGGCATCGGCGCGGTCGCGGTCGCCCTGCTGCTGATCGCGGGCCAGTTCGACCTCTCCGTGGGCATCATGGCGCTGGCCAGCTCGCTGCTGACGGCGATGCTGATCGGGCCCGCGGGATGGCCCACGTGGCCGGCCCTGGCGGTGTCACTGCTGGCCGCGCTCGCCGTCGGGGTGGTCAACGGCGTGCTGGTCGTCAACACCGGCCTGCCCAGCTTCCTGGTCACCCTCGCCACGTTCCTCGTCCTGCAGGGCATCGCCCTCGCCGGCTTCGAGGCGGCGACGGGCTCCACGCAGGTCGGCGGCCTGGACGCCGCACCCGGCTGGAGCTCCGCGGCCTCGGTGTTCGGCTCCTCGGCGGAGATCGGCGGCGCCCGGTTCCACGTCGCGGTCCTGTGGTGGCTGGCGGCCACCGCGCTGGCGACGTGGGCGCTGTGGCGGACCGCGTTCGGCAACGCCGTCTTCGCCGCCGGCGGTGCCCGCCGCGCGGCCCGTGAGCTGGGCGTGCCCGTCCGACGGACCACGGTCGCCCTCTTCTGCCTCACCGCGACGGCCGGCTGGCTGATCGGCACCCTCGGCCTGTTCCGGCTGGAGAGCGTGCAGCTGGGCAACGCGGACCTGGACACCGCGCTGGACTTCCTCGTCGTGGCCGTCATCGGTGGCTGTCTGCTCACCGGCGGGTACGGGTCGGCGATCGGCGCCGCCGTCGCCTCGGTGCTCTACGCGGTGGCCCGCCAGGGCATCACGCTCGCCGGCTGGGACCCCCGGTGGTTCCTGACCCTCCTGGGTGGACTGCTGCTGGTGGCGCTGGTCGCCAACGGCGTCGTGCGCCGCCGGCTGAAGGCGAAACCACGCTCATGAGCACCGCCTCCTCCGAGCACGACGCCCCGACGCGCCCTCCGCGCCCGGTGATCGAGCTGCGCGGGCTGACCGTGCGGTACGGCAACGTCCCGGCACTGAACCGGGTGAACGCCGTCCTGCGGTCCGGTGAGATCACCTGCGTGCTGGGCGAGAACGGCTCCGGCAAGTCGACGCTGGTGTCGGTGCTCTCCGGGCTGGGCCGGCACGACGAGGGCGAGCTGCTGGTGGCGGGGATGCCGGTGCGGTTCCGCTCCCCGCGCCACTCCCGCGCGCTCGGGATCGCCACCGTCTGGCAGGACCTCGCCGTCGCTCCGCTGCTCTCGATCTGGCGGAACTTCTTCCTGGGCGTCGAGCCGACCCGCGGGGTCTGGCCACTGCGCCGGCTGGACGTCGCCGGCGCCCGGGAGACCACCGTCCGCGCGATGGCGCGGGTCGGCGTCACGGCCCTGGACCCGGACCAGCCGGCGAGCGCGCTCCAGGCCGGCGAGCGGCAGAGCCTGGCTGTCGCCCGCGCGCTCCACTTCGGGGCACGGGCGCTGGTCATCGACGAGCCCGTCACCCCGATGACCGTGGCGCGGCAGACACTGTTCGGGCAGGCGATCCTGGCCGCGCGGGCCCAGGGCCTGGCCGTCGTCGTCGTGACGAACAACCCGCGCTACGCCCACCTGATCGGTGACCGGTTCCTGCTGCTGGCCCACGGCCAGGTGGCGGCGACCCTGACCCGGGACGACATCGACGCCGACGACCTGACGGCGCTCATGGCCGGCGGCGAGCAGCTGAGCACCCTGACCGACGCACTGACCGCCCTGCACCCGGAGCTCGGCGAACGCTGAGCCCGGGGAGGGCGGTCAGGGTGGTCAGGCGCGGTCAGGGGCTGAAGACGCTGACCCCGCCCGGGCCGACCAGCAGCCCGACGACGATCAGCACGATGCCCCACAGCATCTGCCCACGAACGATCGCGAAGATCCCGGAAACCACCAGGATCACGGCGAGGATCCACAACAGGGTCACCATTGCTCATCCCTCATCTCTGCGGGCGCCCGGTAGGCGCCGTGCACGCACAGTGATGCCCGATCACGATCAACTGGCAAACACCGCCCGCGAACGTGCAGCTCAGAAGGGCGAGCTCGATGCGGACCGCGGATCCTCGTAACTCCGCGTCACGGGTAGCTCGGCGGTTGTCCGCAGAGTGCAGCGAGGGCGCGTTCCCGGGTCGGGAACGCGCCCTCGGCGCACAGTGGCCGAACGCTACGGAGCGAGCGTCGGGTCGCAGTCGCGCAGCAGCTGGGTGCAGCGCTCCTGCTCGTCCGTCTCGCCGATCGCCTCGGCGGCCTTCGCCAGCACCGTGACGCAGCGAAGGAAGCCGCGGTTGGGCTCGTGCGACCACGGCGCCGGGCCGTAGCCCTTCCAGCCGTTGCGGCGCAGCGCGTCGAGCCCGCGGTGGTAGCCGGTGCGGGCGTAAGCGTAGGCCTCGATCGTGCGGCCGTCAGCCAGCGCCGCCTCGGCGAGCGCGCCCCAGGCGGCGCTCACCGTCGGGTGGTTCGCCGCGACCTCGGCCGCGGGGGTGCCGGCAGCGAGGGCGGCGTCGGCCTCGGGGTTCGCCGGCAGCAGCGTGGGGGCGGGCTCGCCCAGCAGGTTGTGGGAGTGCGTCACCGTCACGCCCCCTGCGACTGACCGGCCGACAGCAGGTCCTCGCACGCCTCGACGACGCGGGCGGCCATGCCGGTCTCGGCGGCCTTGAGGTAGCTGCGCGGGTCGTAGACCTTCTTGTTGCCGACCTCGCCGTCGACCTTCAGCACGCCGTCGTAGTTGCCGAACATGTGCCCGACGATGGGCCGGGTGAAGGCGTACTGGGTGTCGGTGTCGACGTTCATCTTGATGACGCCGTAGGACAGCGCCTCGCGGATCTCCGACTGCGCGGAGCCGGAGCCGCCGTGGAAGACCAGGTTGAACGGCTTGGGGTCGGCGGTGCCGAACTCCTTGGCGACGACGTCCTGACCCAGCTTGAGGATCTCCGGGCGCAGCTTGACGTTGCCCGGCTTGTAGACGCCGTGCACGTTGCCGAAGGTGGCGGCCAGCAGGTACACGCCCCGCTCGCCCAGGCCCAGCTTCCGGGCGGTGGCCACGAAGTCGCCCTCGGCCGTGTAGAGCTTCTCGTTGATGTCGTGCGCGACGCCGTCCTCCTCGCCGCCGACGACGCCGATCTCCACCTCGAGCACGATCTTCGCCGCGGCGGCGCGCTCCAGCAGCTCCTCGGCGATGTCGAGGTTCTCGTCCAGGTCGATCGCCGATCCGTCCCACATGTGCGACTGGAACAGCGGCGCCTGGCCGGCGTCGACGCGGTCCTTGGACAGCGCGATCAGCGGCCGGACGTAGGAGTCCAGCTTGTCCTTGGGGCAGTGGTCGGTGTGCAGCGCCACGTTGACCGGGTACCGCTCGGCGACGACGTGGGCGAACTCGGCCAGGGCCACCGCGCCGGTGACCATGTCCTTCACCTTGGTGCCGGAGCCGAACTCCGCGCCGCCGGTGGAGAACTGGATGATGCCGTCGCTGCCCGCGTCGGCGAACCCGCGGAGCGCCGCGTTGATCGTCTCGGACGAGGTGCAGTTGATCGCCGGGTAGGCGAAACCGCCCTCCTTGGCCCGACTGATCATGTCGGCGTAGACCTCAGGGGTCGCGATGGGCATGCGGGGCACTCCTCCGGTGAGCGGCGTGTACGGCGCTGTACGTCGTCGATCAGTATCGCGCCGCCGGGCTCACTCCGGGGCGTCGGGGCGGACGTCCAGCCCCAGAGCGGTCACGAGTACCACCGCCTGGGTGACGTCGATCCGCGCACCGGCGAGCTCGGTGCGACGCGGATCGACCGCGGTGAGGTCGCTGCCGCGCAGGTCCGCGCCGGTGAGATCGGCGCCGTCGAGCTCCGCGGCGGAGAGGTCCAGGCCGCGCAGCGTCGCCCCGGCCGCCTGGACCTTCGTCAGGTCCGCCTCGCGCATCCGCACCGCGCCCAGGGTCGCCCGGTGCAGGTCCGCGCCGGCCAGGACGACGAACGACCAGTCCCCGCCGGCGACGGTCATCAGGTCGAAGGTGCAGCGCGCGAACCGGCTGCCCACGAACTTGCACTCGTCGAACTCCGCCTGGAAGAACGAGCAGCCGGTGAAGGTGCAGTTCACGAAAGCGGCGTCGGTGTACTTCGCGCCGGTGAACCGGCAGTCCGTGAACGTGCAGTCGGTGAAGACGGCGCCGTCCCCGGTCGTCTCCGACAGGTCGACGCCGGCGAACCGGACGCCGGTGTGCTCGTGACCGGACAGGTCCTCGCCGTACCAGTCGGCGTCCCGGACGTCGGCCTCGGTCATCCCTGCTCGATGCGGCTCGCCACGCGGGCCGCCACCACCACCGGGTCGTAGGTGGGCGAGAACGGCGGCGCGTAGGAGAGGTCGGAGCCGGCCAGGTCCTCGGCGGTCATCCCGGCCCAGATGGCGGTGGCCAGCACGTCGATCCGCTTGGCGCTACCCGGGCCGCCGACCACCTGCGCGCCCAGCAGCAGGCCCGAGCCGCGCTCGCTGATCAGCTTGATCGCGATCGGCTCCGCTCCCGGGTAGTAGCCGGCGCGCGTGGTGGCCTCGATCAGGTCGGAGCGGTGGTCGAAGCCGGCCTGCTCCGCCTGCGTGGTGCACAGCCCGGTCCGGCCCACCTCCAGCTCGCCCACCTTGGTCACCGCCGTCCCGAGGACGCCGGAGAACCGCGCGGGGCGGCCGCCGATGACCGAGCCCGCCACCCGGCCCTGCTTGTTGGCGTGCGTGCCCAGCGCGATGTGGATCGCCTCGCCGGTGATCCGGTGGTAGGTCTGCACGCAGTCGCCGGCCGCGAAGACCTCGGGGTGCGAGCGGCTGCGCTGGGTGTGCGCGACGTCGATCCCGCCGGTGACGCCGAGCTGCAGCCCCGCCTCCCGGGCCAGCGCCGTCTCCGGGCCCATGCCCAGGCCCATGACGACGACGTCGGTCTCGTAGCTGCCCGCGTCGGTGCGCACCGCCCGGACCACGCCGTCGGCGTCGGTCTCGATCGCGCGGACCGGCTGCTCGGACTGCACCTCGATGCCCATGTCGCCCATCGCCTTGCAGACCCGCTCGCCCATGTCGTCGTCCAGCTGGGCCATCGGCAGCGGATCGGCCAGGACGACGGTCACCGACAGCCCGCGTCCCCGCAGCACCTCGGCCATCTCCAGGCCGATGTAGCCACCGCCGAGGACGATCGCCCGCTCGGCGCCGGCGGCGATGGCCGCGCGGATGTCCGCGCCGTCGGCGAGCCGGTGCACGCCGTACACGCCCTCGGCGTCCAGCCCGGGGATCGGCGGCCGCGCGGGACGCCCGCCGGTGGCGACGACGAGGTTGTCGTAGCCGAGCTGCTCGCCGGTGCTCGTGCGCACCCGGCCCGCCTCGAGGTCGATCTCCTCGGCGCGGGTCTGGATGCGGATGTCGATGCCGTCGGCCTCGAACTGCCCGGCCGTGCGGGCCAGCAGGCGGTCGCGGTCGCTGACCAGGTCGCCGATCCAGTAGGGGATGCCGCAGGCGGAGTAGGAGATCTCCGGCCCCTGCTCCAGGACGACGATCTCCAGGTCCTCCGGCCCGCGCAGCCGCCGGGCCTGGGCGGCGGCCGACAGCCCGGCGGCGTCCCCGCCGATGACGACCAACCGATCAGTGCTCACGCGGTCAGAGTGTCACCACGGACCGTCTGTGCGCAGCCCGTGCACCCCGCGATGATCGGACGATGCATCCGGAGGAGGGCCCCACGAAGCGTCGGGCGGCGATGGCCGCCTGGCACCCCGACGTCTACCAGCGCGCCATGGCCTACGTGACCGATCCGGACGGGCGGCTCCTCGTCTTCGACCACCTCGACGTGGATGCGGGGACCCAGGTGCCGGCCGGCGGAATCCACGTGGGCGAGTCCGCCGAGGCCGCCGTCGTCCGCGAGCTCGCCGAGGAGTCCGGGCTCGTCACCCCCGCGATCGTGCGGAAGCTGGGCGAGGCCTGGAACCGGTCGGAGACGGGGCGCGTGCCGGCCGGGCTGGAGGAACAGGTCTGCCACGCCTTCCACCTCGGGCTCCCCGAAGGTCCGCGGCAGGAGCGGTGGATCTGGGAGGAGCGCTCCGGCGGCGACGCCGTGGAGCACCGGTTCGCGTTCCGCTGGATCTCTCTCGACGACGCCGCAGATGCGCTCTGGCCGGCCCAGGCGATGTGGATCGACGCGGTCCGGCTCTCCGTCCGCCATCCCGCCTGATCCCCGGCGTCCCTCAGGCCGGCGTCGGCGGCAGATCGCGTGGAGCCGAGAAGCGGAACACCGAGCCGGGGCTGAGCAGCCCCGCGGGGTCCAGCGCCGACTTGATCGAGCGGTGCACCGCCAGGGACACCGGCCCGATCTCCCGCTCCAGCCAGTCCAGCTTGATGGTGCCCACCCCGTGCTCGCCGGTGATGGTGCCGCCGAGTGCGAGGCCGAGCTCGAGGATGTCGTCGAAGGCGGCGAACGCCCGCTCGCGCTGATCGGCGTCGGCCGGGTCGAACACGATGGTCGGGTGCATGTTGCCGTCACCGGCGTGCCCGACGACGCCGATCGTCAGCGCCCGGGTCGCCGCGATCGCGTCACAGCCGTCGAGGAACGCGGCGATCCGGGACCGCGGCACGGCGACGTCGTCGATCAGCGTGCTGCCCACCTGGGCCAGTGCGGGCAGCGCCATCCGCCGGGCCTGGAGGAGCAGATCGCCCTCGGCCGGGTCCTCGGTGGTGTGCACGAACTGCGCACCCGCCTCCCGGCACAGCTGCGCGAGCGCCTCGATCTCGCGGGCGGCGGCCTCACCGCCGGTGTCGGACTGGGCGACCAGCAGGGCGTGCGCGTCGCGGTCGAGGTCGGCCTTGAGCAGGTCGTCGACGGCGCGGATACAGGTGTTGTCCATGACCTCGAGCAGGCTGGGCACCAGACCGGTGGTGACCACGCGCTCGACGACCTGACCGGTCTGCGCCGTCGTCGCGAAGGTGGCGGCGAGGGTGACCGGCCGCTGCGGGGCGGGCCGCAGCGCCAGCGTGGCCTCGGTGATCACGCCGAGGGTCCCCTCGGAGCCGACGAACAGCCGCGCCAGGTCGTAGCCCGCGACGCCCTTGACGGTGCGCCGTCCGGTCCGCAGCACCCGGCCGTCGGCGAGCACGACCTCCAGGCCGAGCACGTAGTCGGTGGTGACGCCGTACTTCACGCAGCACAGGCCGCCGGAGTTGGTGGCGAGGTTGCCGCCGATCGTGCACCAGTCGTAGCTGGAGGGGTCCGGTGGATAGAAGAGCCCGGACCCGGCGACGGCGTCGCGCAGGGACTTGTTCACCACGCCGGGCTGCACGACCACCAGCCGGTCGGCCGGGGAGATCTCCAGGACCGCGTCCATCCGGGTCATCACCAGGGTGATCGCGCCGTCGACGGCGTTGCTGCCACCGGACAGCCCCGAGCCCGCGCCCCGCGGAATGACCGGGACGCCGTGCCGCGCGGCCACCCGCATCACCGCGACGACGTCGTCGGTGCACCGCGGGAAGACGACGGCCGCGGGCGTGCCGGCCTCGGCGAGCATGGCCTGGTCACGGGCGTAGGAGGCCGTGACGTCGGGGTCGGTCAGGACGGCGTCGGCGCCCAGCACGTCGGTGAGCTCCGCGAGCCACGAGGTAGCGACTGTGGTCACCGTCACACCGTACGGCGTCCCTGCGTCGGTGATCAGGAGACCTGATCGTCAGTCGTCCTGGCTCAGCACCGGTGGTGAGCCAGGACGCAGAATGATCAGGTCAGCTGATCATCCTGGACTTCAGTCCAGGCCGAGGTCGGCGAGGGTGAAGGCGGCGCGGTACTCGAAGCCGGCCTCCTCGACCGCCTGGCGCCCCCCGCGGTCCACGATGACGGCGATCGCAACCACCTCGGCGCCGGCCTCCTGCAGCGCCTCGGCCGCGGTCAGCGGACTGCCGCCGGTGGTCGAGACGTCCTCGACGACGAGCACCGCGCGGCCGTCGACGTCCGGGCCCTCGATCCGCCGCTGCAGGCCGTGCGCCTTGCCGGCCTTCCGGACGACGCAGGCGTCCAGGAAGCCCTCCCCCGCCGACGCCGCGTGCAGCATCGCCGTCGCCACCGGGTCCGCGCCCAGGGTGAGCCCGCCGACGACGTCGTAGCGCAGGTCGCCGGTCAGCTGGCGCATCACGCGGCCGACCAGCGGGGCGCCCTCGTGGTGCAGCGTCAGGCGGCGCAGGTCGATGTACCAGTCCGCCTCCGTGCCCGAGGAGAGCGTGACCTTCCCGTGCACCACGGCGAGGTCGAGGATCAGCTGCAGCAGCCGGTCGCGGTCGGGCAGGGCGGTGGGTGCCGTCATACGAGGAACCCTAGACACGCGCAGGGCCCCCGTCGGACCGAAGTCCGGCGGGGGCCCCGCAGTGCCTCCTCCCAGCGATCAGGAGGAGGTCATGGATCACATACCGGCAGGCTTGAGGACCTGGTCGATGACGTAGACGGTGGCGTTGGCGGTCTGCACGTTCCCGCAGATCACCGAGGCCTCCATGCCGACGACGGTGCCGTCCATGGCGATGGTGAAGTCCTCACCGGAGCCCTCGATGGTGACCTCGTCGTTGTTCAGCGTGGTGTGCGTGCCGGCCAGCTCCTCCGGGGTCAGGCGACCCGGGATGACGTGGTGGGTGAGCACCGTGGTCAGGGCAGCCTTGTCGGCGAGCAGACCGTTCAGCGCGTCGGCCGGGACGGCCTCGAACGCCGGGTTGGCCGGGGCCAGCACGGTGATGTCGTCGGTGCTGTTCAGCGTGTCGCCGAGCTCGGCCTCGGTCACGGCGGTGACCAGGGTGGAGAGGATCGGGTTGTTGCTGGCGGCGGTGGCGACCGGGTCGTCGGACATGCCCTCGACGCTGCCCTCGCCCTCGGTGGGGACCTGGGAGCAGGCAGCACCGAACGGCGCGTCGGACATCGGCATGGCCTCGCTCTCCTCGGCGGAGGAGGAGGAGCTGCCGGCGGAGCCCGACGACGTGCTCTCGGAGCCCTCGTCGGAGCCGCCACAGGCGCTCAGCGTGATGGCGAGCGTGGAGACGGCGGTGACCAGGATGCCGCGGGAAAGGGTGCGCTTCATGGTGTGGTGCTCCTGTCCAGTTCCGTGCGACGTCGGTGTCGCGGTTCAGGTGGTGCACCGGCCACGGGAGTGGCCGGGGGGTTCGTCGTCGGCGGGGGCCGGGACGGGTCTGGTGGGTCCGGTGCGGGCGGCCGGACCGGGGTTCAGCGGACGACCACCCGGACGGAGTGCCAGCCGCTGGCACCGTTCGGGAACGGGGCGGCCCGCTCCTCGGTCTGGGTCTCGCCGTCGGAGCTCGTAGCGCGCACGGTGACGTCGTGCTGGCCGGCGGCGAAGTCGTAGGGCAGCACCCACTGGCGCCACAGGTCGGCGTCGACCTCGGGCGAGAGCTCGGCCTCGGCCCAGTCCTCGTCGTCCACCTTGACCTCGACCCGGGCGATGCCGCGGGTCTGTGCCCAGGCGACGCCGGCGATCGGCTTGCGGCCGGCGGGGAACGCCCGCAGCGGGGCCGGGGTGTCGATGCGGCTGAAGACCTTGATCTCCGCCTGAGCGGCCCAGTCGCGCTCGACCCAGTAGGGGTCGAAGGCGCTGAACGTCGTGGCGTCGATCGTCGTCAGCCACTTGCACGCCGAGACGTAGCCGTAGAGGCCCGGGATCAGCATCCGCACCGGGAAGCCGTGCTCCACCGGCAGCGGCTCGCCGTTCATGCCGAAGGCGAGCATCGCGTCGTCGACCTCGAGGGCTGAGCGCGTCGGGGCGCCGATGGTCATCCCGTCCTGCGACGTGCAGACAAGCTGGTCGCTGTCGTCCCCGATGCCGTTCTCGCGGAGGAACGCGCCCAGGGGCACGCCCAGCCACCGGGCGGTGCCGGCGAGCCGGCCGCCCACCTCGTTGGAGACGCAGGTGAGGGTGATGTCGCGCTCGATGATGTCGTCGCGGTCGAAGAGGTCCTGCAGCGTGTACGTGTTCGGGGAGTCGAACTTGCCGGTGAGCGTCAGCTTGTAGTCCGACGGGCGGATCTGCGGCACCGAGATGGCGGTGTCGACCCGGTAGAAGTCGCGGTTCCGGGTGACGAGCGGGGTCAGTCCGTCGATGCCCGGGGCCAGGTCGGCGCCGGCAGGAAGCGCCGGGGCAGGCGAGGCGGGCGACGGCAGGGCGAGGTCGCTGCGCTCACCGGCGACGTCGAAGCGCTGCTGGAGCAGGCGGCCACCGCCACCGGCGACCGCGGCGACGCCCACGGCCGCGCCGCTGGTGAGGAAGAACCGGCGACGGTCCATGCCGGCGCCCTTGCGGTCACCGGCGCCGAGCGCGTCCCGGAGGCGGCCGGCCAGACCGTGCTGCGCCGGGGACCGGACGGCATGCTCGGCGGGATCGGCGTCCTCGTCGGCGAGCGGCGTCTGCAGCGGGGAGAGCAGGGCCAGCAGGGCGACCGCGCCGACCAGCGCACCGATCAGGGCGGGCAGGCCGTAGAGGATGCCGCCGGCCGGGCGGGTCACGGCGGCGACGACGCCGACCAGCCCGAAGACCAGGATGCCGAGGACACCCAGGCGCCGGCTGCGCAGCCCCACGAGTCCGATGACCAGCGCGTACAGCGCGATGACGATCAGCGTGCCGATGATCAGCGCGATCTTGTCGTTCTCGCCGAACGTCCGGATGGCGAAGGCCTTGACCGGCTCGGGGGTGAGCGTGATCGCGGCGTCCCCGACGGCCACGACCGGCGAGGAGGCGGGCCCGACGAGCGCCGCGACGAGTTCGGCGACACCGAGCGCGACGGCCGCGGCGAGCAACCCGGCCAGCGCGGCCAGGAGCCGGCGGACGCCGAAGCTCTGGCCCTTCCCACCGGAGGTGGTGCGCGGGTCCTGCTCGGTCATGGTCACGACAGGCATTCGCGCGCCGGACGGGATCCGGATTCATCTCGCGCACAATTTTTCTGCGCCTCAGCCGACAAATCCTCGCCGGTGCCGGCGAAGGCGGACCGCCGTCTGCCAGGCTGCGCGGGTGCCGGCCACCCCAGCCTCCCGTCCCGCGGACGCGACGAGCCCCGCCCAGAAGCCCCCGTCGGTCCGTGTCGCCATCGGCCTCCTGGCGGCCCTCGCGGCGCTGCTCCTGCTCTACGCGGCGATCACGTTCGTCGGGCGCGACGGGGTGATCCAGGCACTCGAGACCGCGGGGCTCACCCGCGCGGAGTCCGAGCAGTTCGTCACCATCAACCTCGCGTCGTCCCTCGCGCTCGGCGTGACCTGCGCGGTGTCGGCGATCGCCGTCGAACGCCGCCGTGCGTGGGGCAGGTGGACCGGGCTGCTGGCCGCGACGGTCCTGGCCCTGCTGATGCTCTCGTCGATGGTGGCCGCTGGTGGCGTCACCGTCGTCTCGCTGCTGCAGCTCGTGCTGTCGGTCTCGGCCGCCGCGAGCCTGCTGGCCCGCACGACCCGGGAGTGGCTCGGACGCCCGGCTCAGCCCTGACCGGTCGCCCGCTGCCAGCTCCGGTAGCGGTACCAGTCGTTGGACGGCGAGAGCGTGAGCAGGACGACGCCGACCACGAGGAGCGCCGTCTCGAACCAGCCCAGCGAGGTCACGAACGGCAGCGGGCCGCCGTCACCGGCCGCGCCCACCGGCGCGGAGAACAGCGTGAGCCCGGCGAACACCCAGAGGGTGATCCGGGCCCAGTTGTGGCCGCGCCAGGCGAACCAGACGAACAGCAGCTGGAGCGCGACGACCACGATCCCGACCACGATGGTCGCCCGCAGCAGCAGCTCGGCCAGCTGGTCGGCGTCGAGCTCCAGGCCGGGCGTCTCCAGCGGAGGCATGTCCTGGTCCGCGGTCCAGGCGAGGACGTCGTCGAACCGGACCAGCATCGCGACCGACGCCACGACACCGAGGAAGTAGGCGCCGAGCAGGGCGCCCAGCCCGGCGCGGACCGTCACCGGCCGCTCCACGGGCTTCGGCACCTCCCCCGTCCACTTCGAGCCGCCCTGGAACGCGTGCGGGTTCGGGCCCGGCTGGGCGGATGGCGGTGACGGCCACGCCGGCGGCTGAGCCGATGGCGGCTGAGCAGGCGGCGGCTGAGCTGGCGACGGCCACGCCGGCGGCTGCCCGCCCTGCTCCTGGTCGTGCTGGTCGCCCGGACCCGCCGTCATGCCGCCTCCGCTCGTCGTCCCCCGTGCCCGCGATTCTCTCCGACGCGCCGTCGCCCCTCCCGCACGGCCCGCGTCGGGCGCCCTGCACATGACAGGGCGCCCCTCTCACGCGCGCGTGACGCTCAGCCCCTCGGCGTCGCCGGCCGCCCAGTCGACGACGACCTCGTCGCCGTCCCGGATCTCGCCGGAGAGCAGCGCCTTCGCCAGCTGGTCACCGATCGCCGACTGCACCAGCCGGCGCAGCGGCCGGGCGCCGTAGACCGGGTCGAAGCCGTTCAGCGCCAGCCAGTCGCGGGCGGCGGGGGTCACGGTGAGCGTCAGCCGGCGGGCCGCCAGGCGACGGGCCAGGACCCCGACCTGGATGTCGACGATGCCGGTGAGCTCCTCGCTGCCGAGCGCCCGGAACACCACGACGTCGTCCAGCCGGTTGAGGAACTCCGGCTTGAAGTGCGACCGGACCACCTCCAGCACCGCGCCCCGGCGGGCCGCCTCCGGGATCGACTGGTCGGCGATGATCTGCGACCCGAGGTTCGAGGTCAGGATCAGGATGGTGTTGCGGAAGTCCACAGTCCGGCCCTGGCCGTCGGTCAGCCGGCCGTCGTCGAGGACCTGCAGGAGCACGTCGAAGACGTCGGGGTGCGCCTTCTCCACCTCGTCCAGCAGGACGACGGTGTACGGACGGCGGCGCACCGCCTCGGTGAGCTGGCCGCCGGCCTCGTAGCCCACGTAGCCGGGAGGCGCGCCCACGAGGCGGGCCACCGAGTGCTTCTCCGAGTACTCGCTCATGTCGATGCGGACCATCGCCCGGTCGTCGTCGAACAGGAACTCCGCCAGCGCCTTGGCCAGCTCGGTCTTGCCGACGCCGGTCGGGCCGAGGAAGAGGAACGAGCCGGTGGGCCGGTCGGGGTCGGAGACTCCGGAGCGGGCCCGGCGGACGGCGTCGGCGACGGCCCGGACGGCGTCGGGCTGGCCGACCACGCGCCCGGCGAGCCCCTCCTCCATCCGCAGCAGCTTCTGGGTCTCCCCCTCGAGCAGCCGGCCCGCCGGGATGCCGGTCCACGCCTGGACGACCTCGGCGATGTCGTCGGGACCGACCTCCTCCTTGAGCATGGAGTCGCCGGAGGCCACCGAGTCCTCGGCGGAGGTCAGCGAGCGCTCCAGCTCCGGGAGCCGGCCGTAGCGCAGCTCGGCGGCGCGGGCGAGGTCGCCGTCGCGCTCGGCGCGCTCGGCCTCCAGGCGCACGGACTCCAGCTCCTCCTTGATCCGCTGGATCCGCTCGATGGCGGTCTTGTCCTGCTGCCAGCGGAAGGTGAGCTCGGCGAGCTCCTGACGCCGGTTCGCCAGCTCCTCGCGGAGCGCCGCGAGGCGGGCGAGGGAGGACTCGTCGTCCTCCTTGGACAGCGCCATCTCCTCGATCTCCATGCGGCGCACGGCCCGCTCCACCTCGTCGACCTCGACGGGGCGGCTGTCGATCTCCATGCGCAGCCGGCTGGCCGCCTCGTCCACCAGGTCGATCGCCTTGTCCGGGAGGAAGCGGGACGTGACGTACCGGTCCGACAGCGTCGCGGCGGCGACGATCGCGGTGTCGGTGATCCGGACACCGTGGTGCACCTCGTAGCGCTCCTTGAGCCCGCGGAGGATGCCGATCGTGTCCTCCACGGAGGGCTCACCGACGTAGACCTGCTGGAACCGGCGCTCCAGCGCGGGGTCCTTCTCGATGTGCTCGCGGTACTCGTCGAGCGTCGTCGCCCCGACCATGCGCAGCTCGCCCCGGGCGAGCATCGGCTTGATCATGTTGCCGGCGTCCATGGACGAATCCCCGGTCGCGCCGGCGCCGACGAGCGTGTGCAGCTCGTCGATGAAGGTGACGACCTGGCCCTCGGCCTCGGTGATCTCCTGGAGCACGGCCTTGAGCCGCTCCTCGAACTCACCGCGGTACTTGGCGCCGGCCACCATCGCACCCAGGTCCAGCGCCATGAGCCGCTTGCCCTTGAGGCTCTCCGGCACGTCGCCGGCGACCATCCGCTGGGCCAGGCCCTCGACGATCGCCGTCTTCCCGACGCCCGGCTCGCCGATGAGGACCGGGTTGTTCTTGGTGCGGCGGGAGAGCACCTGCACGACCCGCCGGATCTCGGTGTCCCGGCCGATGACCGGGTCGATCTTGCCCTCGCGGGCGCGCTCGGTGAGGTCGACGGCGTACTTCTGCAGGGCCTGGAAGGTGCTCTCCGGATCCGCGGTGGTGACCTTGCGGCTGCCCCGGACGGTGCGGAAAGCGGCCACCAGCGCGTCGCGGGTGGCGCCGGCGCTGGTGAGCACCGTGCCGGCCTCGCCCTCGGAGCCGGCCAGCCCGACCAGCAGGTGCTCGGTGGAGACGTACTCGTCGCCGAGGGCGCTCGCCTGCTCCCCCGCGGCGTTGATCACCCGCAGGAACTCCCGCGACGGGGCGGGCGCGGAGACCGTGGCCCCGCTGACGCTCGGCATCCGGCGGAGCGCGGCGTCGGCCTTGCTGCGCACGTCGACGGGGTCTGCTCCGACCGCCGTCAGCAGCGGACCGGCGATGCCGTCGGTCTGCTCCAGCAGAGCGACCAGCAGGTGCAGGGGCTCCAGCGCGGCCTGACCCTGACCGACGGCGAGGCGCTGGGCGCCGGCGACGGCCTCCTGCGAACGGGTCGTGAGCTTGCTCTCCATGCTCGGACGCACGTCCTTTCGTCGTTCCGGATCGCCGTCCGTCCTGGGCGGCGCATCGACCTGTGCAACGACGGTCGAGTTGAGTCTGTTCCGCTCAACTCTGCCAGTACCTCGCCGCCGGCAACAGGTGGGGCCGGGCCGGCTTCCGGGATCCCGCGAGGTGAGAAAGAGGCCCGATGATCCTGGTCAAGGGGCCGAAGGGCTCTAGACTGCGGGAATGACCGCTCTGCCGGCGCCGAGCGTGGCGCTCGACGACCAGCTGTGCTTCGCCCTCTACGCCGCTTCCCGGGCAGTGACCGCGCGGTACCGCCCGATGCTCGACGAGCTGGGGCTGACCTATCCCCAGTATCTGGTGATGATGCTGCTCTGGGAGACCGACAACCAGACCGTGGGCCAGCTCGGCAACCGGCTGGCGCTGGACAGCGGCACGCTGTCCCCGCTGCTCAAGCGGCTCACCGCCGCCGGCCTGGTCAGCCGGCACCGCCGGGTCGAGGACGAGCGCTCGGTCTCCATCGCGCTGACCGACGCCGGCCGCGCGCTGCGCGAGAAGTCGGTCGCCATCTCGGAGGAGATGATCGGTGCCATCGGCTTCGACGCCGCCGAGTTCGACGACCTCAAGAGCCGGCTGCGGCTGCTCACCGAGCGGGTCAACGGCGCCGCACAGGCCTGACCTGCTTCCGCGCACGACGGTAGTGCGCAACCGGTCCGGGTAGGAGCTGGTCACAGTGCCGCCCGAGCAGGAGGCGGCCACGGCTCCGGAAGAGGCAGCATGCCTACTCGCACCGCACGTACCGCCTGGAACGGCACCCTCCAGGAGGGCTCCGGCCAGGTCGAGCTCTCCAGCTCCAAGATCGGCACCTACGAGGTGTCCTTCCCGAAGCGGACGGCCGACGAGGCAGGCGGGACGACCAGCCCCGAGGAGCTGATCGCGGCGGCCCACTCGGCCTGCTTCGCGATGGCCCTCTCCAGCGAGATCGGCAAGGCGGGCGGCACGCCCCAGTCGCTCGAGGTCTCCGCCGACGTCACGCTCGGCCAGAAGGACGGCGCCCCGGCGATCACCGGCATCACGCTCACGGTCCGCGGCGAGGTCGACGGCCTCGACGCGGCCGGGTTCGAGAAGGCGGCCCAGGCCGCCAAGGCCGGGTGCCCGGTCAGCAAGGCGCTCACCGGCACGGAGATCACCCTGGACGCCGCGCTCGAGGGCTGAAGAGGCCCCGCCACGACGACGACGGCCCGCCTCCCCGAGGGGAAGCGGGCCGTCGGCCTGTGCGGGGAGGTCAGCGCGAGCCGACCGGCGTGACCGTCCCTTCGGCGACCACCGGGGCCCCGGCCTGCGCATCGACGACCCGCCGGTCCGCCGCGCGCTCTGCCACCGCACGCTCCGCCGCCTCGCGCTCGTCACCGGTGTCGGTGCTCAGCGCGATCTCCTTGATGAACACGACCGCCACGAGGGCGATGACGGCGAGCACCGCGGAGATCAGGAAGATCCGCCCGGTGGCGTCGCCGTAGGAGGCGGCGATCAGCACGCGGATCGGCGCGGGGGCGTCGGCGAAGTCCGCCAGCCCGACGTCGCCGCCGCCCGCGGCAGCCGCCTCGACCGCACCCGGGATCTTCGCCAGGCCGCTGCGGATCAGCTCCGCGACGTGGTTGCTCAGCACCGCACCGAGCACCGAGACGCCGATGGTGCCGCCGAGGCTGCGGAAGAAGGCGACCGCGGAGCTGGCCGCGCCGAGGTCCGTGGCTGCCACGGTGTTCTGCACGGCGAGCACCAGGTTCTGCATGGTCATGCCGATGCCGGTGCCGAGCACGAACAGGAAGCCGCAGAGCAGGACCATGTTCGTCTCGTGGTCGATCGTCGACAGCAGGGCGAACCCGACCAGGACGAGCGCAGAACCGCCCACCAGGAAGCCCTTCCACCGGCCGTACTTGGTGATCAGCAGGCCCGAGACGGTCGAGGAGACGAGCAGGCCGCCGACCATCGGGATGGTGAGCAGGCCGGCCTCGGTCGGCGAGTAGCCGCGGGAGATCTGCAGGTACTGGCCCAGGAACACCGACGACCCGAACATCGCGATGCCGACGGCGATGCTCGCGATGACCGCCAGGGTCGTGGTGCGGTCGCGGAAGAGACGCAGCGGGACGATCGGCTCGGCCGCACGCGTCTCGGTGATCAGGAAGGCGATGATCGCCGCGGCGGCACCGGTCAGGAAGATCGCCGTCTCGGTGGAGGCCCAGTCGAAACGGGTGCCGGCCAGGGTGACCCAGATCAGCAGCGAGGTGACGGCCGCGGTCAGGAACGTGGCACCCAGGTAGTCGATGCGCACCCGGCGCTTGGTCACCGGCAGGTGCAGCGTGCGCTGCAGGAGGACGAGCGCGATGACGGCGAACGGCACGCCCACGTAGAAGCACCAGCGCCAGCCGAGCCAGCTGGTGTCCACCAGCACGCCGCCGAGCAGCGGCCCGCCGACGGTGGCCACGGCCATGACCGCACCCATGAGGCCCGCGTACCGGCCGCGCTCACGAGGGCTGATCATCGCGGCGATCGCGATCTGCACGAGGGCCTGGAGCCCACCGAGGCCGAGGCCCTGGACCGCCCGCCAGGCGATGAGGGTCTCGACGGACTGGGCGAGCCCGGCGGCCATCGAACCGATGATGAAGATGACGATCGACAGCTGGATGAGCAGCTTCTTGCTGAACAGGTCGGCGAGCTTGCCCCAGATGGGCGTGGTCGCCGTCGACGCCAGCAGGGTCGCGGTGACGATCCAGGTGTACTGGTTCTGGGTCCCGCGCAGGTCGGTGATGATCGTCGGCAGGGCGTTGGAGACGACGGTTCCGGACAGGAACGCGACGAACATCGCCAGCAACATGCCAGAGAGGGCCTCGAGCACCTGGCGGTGCGTCATCTTCCCCTGCTGCTCGACGGGCGCCTCGGGGGCGGCGGTGGTGCTCATGGAACTCCTGACGGATGGTGCGGCGGAGGGGGCTGAAGAGTGGGCGGTCATCCGGCGACGCCCTGGCGGGTGGGTTCCGCGGTCTGCGCGGCGGCCTCGACGTCGGCGAGCAGCCGGTCGACCAGGTCGGCCAGGCGGACCGCGTCGTCGTCGTCCCAGCCGGCGAGCGCGGTGCCGGTCCACTCCGACCGGAGCGCACGGGAGGCGGTCAGCGCCTCGAGGCCGCGCGGCGTGATGTGGAGCAGGCTGGCGCGCCCGTCGAGCGGGTCGGGGCGGCGCTGCAGGTAGCCGGCGCGCTCCAGCGTCGCCACCTGCCGGCTGGCGACGGAGGCGTCGACGCCTGCGCGGAGCGCGAGGGCGCTGCACCGCAGGTCGCCGTCGCGCTCGAGCGGCAGCAGCAGCGGCCAGCCGAAGGACGGCAGGTCGTCGTGCATCTGGGTCGCCGCCCGTGAGCTGATCTGCCGCCCGGTGCGAACGAGCTGGGCGATGCTCAGGGTGAGGCGTTCCCGGGTCTCCGGGCTGAGAGGCATGAGAGTCCTAGCTGATGATCAATGCTTGCAGACCGCAACCATACTCTTAGATGGTTGCAGTCTGCAACGACGACCATCGTGTGGCCCGTCACACCCTCAGCGGTCGACAGGCTCCACCGGGACGTCGGTGTCGCGCGCCTCGCTGAGCCGGTTCAGCCGCTCCAGCAGCCCCGCGAGCGTGGCGACGTCGTCGGTGCCCCAGCCCGCGAGGTCGTCCTGCCACCGGGCCCGCCGCGCGTCGCGGATCCGGCTCAGCCGGGACGCGCCCTCGCGCGAGGGGGTCAGGACCTGCGCGCGGCCGTCGTCGGGGTCCGCGGCCCGGTCCACCAGCCCGAGCTCGACGAGGCTGGACACCTGGCGGCTGACGGTGCTCTTGTCCAGGCCCAGGCGGGCGACCAGGTCGCTGGCCCGCAGCGGGCCGGCGTCCTGGAGCAATGCCAGCAGCCCGTAGGCGGCGCCGTCGAGATCGGGGTGCAGCTCTCGTGCCAGCCGGGTCGAGATGGCCCGGGACCGGCGCAGCAGCAGCCCGATCTCCCGCTCCAGGGCCACGAATGCTTCGTGCGCGTCCACCGGGGGAGCATTCACCGTCCGGGCCTCGGCCGCCAGACCACGAGGGCGGAGCTGGGCCGGCGCAGCGGGACGAGGTCGGCCCGGTAGGCCGCCGGAACCGCCGCCTCCGCGGCCAGAAGGCGGTTCTCCGCGTGCTGCAGCTCCTCGAGCAGCTCGCGCACCCGGGACTGCAGCGCCTCGACCTGCGACTCCAACTCGATGATCCGCTTGATCCCCGCGAGGTTGACGCCGTCCTCCTGCGAGAGACGCTGGACCTCGCGCAGCAGCGCGACGTCCCGCGGGCTGTACCGACGGCCGCCCCCGGCGGTCCGGCCCGGGCTGACCAGCCCGAGCCGGTCGTACTGCCGCAGCGTCTGTGCGTGCATCCCGGCCAGTTCCGCGGCCACGGAGATCACGAACACCGGTGCGTCCTCCGCGACGGCGCGGCCGGCACCCTGAGCGGGGTCCATCGGCCTGGTCACTTCTCGCCGCCGTTCGTCACCGCCGCGGTGATCTGCGGGCGCGGGTCCTCGTCCATCTCCTCGGCCAGCGACTCGATGACCTTGCGCTGGCCGGGCGTGAGCCGGACCGGCACCGCGATCTCCACTGTGACCAGCAGGTCGCCGGAGCGGAGCTTGCCCGGCACGCCGCGACCGCGGACCCGGAGCGTGCGGCCGCTCGCCGTACCCGCGGGCACCTTCAGCGAGACGGACCCGTCCAGCGTCGGCACGGTGACGGTCGCTCCGAGCGCCGCCTCGGCGAAGGTGATCGGCACGGTCAGCGTCAGGTCCTCGCCCTTGCGCCCGAACAGCGGGTGCTCGGCGACGTGGACGACGACGAAGAGGTCCCCCGCCGGTCCGCCCCGCCGCCCCGGCGCACCCTTGCCGGCCAGCCGGATGCGCTGGCCGTCCTTGACGCCGGCCGGGATGCGGACGGTGATCGTGCGGGTCTGGGTGGTGATGCCGCTGCCGGAGCAGGTGGGGCACGGGTCGTCGATCACCTGACCGCTGCCGCGGCATGCGCGGCAGGGCTCGGAGAACGCGAACGCGCCCTGGCTGCGGCTGGTGACGCCGGCACCCTGGCAGACCGAGCAGGTGTGCGGGCTGGTGCCCGGCTTCGCTCCGCTCCCGGCACACGTCGTGCAGGTGCCCGGGCTCTGCATGCGCAGCGGCACCGTCACGCCGAGGACAGCCTCCTCGAAGGAGAGCGTCGCCTCGGTTTCGACGTCCTGACCGCGCGCGGGGCCGGACGCCGCCTGGCTGCGCGCCCGCGAGCTCCCCGGGGCGCCGCCGGCGGCACCGCCGAACAGGCCGCCGAGGATGTCCCCGAGCCCGCCGGCGTTGCGGCTCCCACCACCGGCGGCCCCGAAGAGGTCACCGAGGTCGAAGGGCTGACCGCCGGGCCCGGCGCCGGGGAAGCCCCCCGGGAACCCGGCCCGCGCCCCGGCTCCCCCGGCGCCGAACAGCCGCCGGGCGTCGTCGTACTCCCCGCGCCGCTTCGGGTCGGAGAGCACGTCGTAGGCCTCGGAGACCTCCTTGAAGCGCGCCTCGGCCTCGGCGTTGCCCGGGTTCTTGTCCGGGTGCAGCTCCTGGGCCAGCTTCCGGTAGGCCTTCTTGATGGCGGCGGCGTCGGCGTTCTGGGGGACGCCGAGCGCGCCGTAGTAGTCCTTCTCGATGAAGTCACGGGTGCTCATCGACGCCCCCTCTCCGGATCAGTCCGACGCCGGAGCGCCGGCCTCGTCGCCGGACGGCTGCGCCGCGGCCGGCTCCTGGGTGGGCGCCGGGTTCTCCGGCTCGGTCACCGCGACCATCGCCGTCCGCAGCACCCGGTCGCCGCGACGGAAACCCTGCCGCAGGACGGTGCTGGCCGTCGGGACGTCGACGTCGGCGGACGTGTCGTGCATGACCGCCTCGTGCAGCGACGGGTCGAACGCGTCGCCCGCCACGCCGAAGGCCTCCACCCCGAGGCCGTCGAGCAGCCCCAGGACGCGGTCGGCGACGACCTTGAACGCACCGGTCAGGTCGCCGTGGTCACGGGCCCGCTGGATGTCGTCGACGATCGGGAACAGCTGGGCGGCGAACCGCTCGGCCGCCTGGTCGACGACCAGCGTGCGGTCGCGGTCGACGCGCCGCCGGTAGTTCGCGTACTCGGCCGTGACGCGCTGCAGGTCCTCGGTGCGCTCGGCCAGCTGCTGGGTCAGGTCGCCGCCGTCACCGGCGTCCACCTGCGGCGCCGGCTGCTCGTCGACCGGCGTCTCGTGCTCGCTCATCTGCTCCCCTGGAAGGTCGGGACCGGGCCGTGGGGGGGGGGGGGGGGGGGGGCGGGGGGGCCCGGGGCGGGGCCCGGGCGGGGTGCCCCCGGGCGGCCCCACGGACCTCACCACTGGTCACCGGCGGTCGTTGTCCTCGTCGACGATCTCGGCGTCGACGACGTCGTCGTCGTTCGGGGTCGACGCGCCCTCGGCGCCGGTGGCGCCGGCGGTCTCGGCACCGGCCTCGGCGCCGGCCGCCTCGGCCTGCTGGGCGTAGAGCGCCCCGCCGACCTCCTGGGACACGCGGGCGACCTTCTCCTGCGCGGCCTTGATGGTGGCGATGTCGGAGCCGCCGAGGGCCGAACGCAGCTCGGAGAGGGCCTCGCCGAGCTCGTCCTTCTTCTCGGCCGGGATCTTGTCGCCGTTCTCGGCCAGGAACTTCTCGGTCTGGTACTGCAGCGACTCGGCGAGGTTGCGGGTCTCGGCCTCGTCGCGGCGGCGCTTGTCCTCCTCGGCGTGCGCCTCGGCGTCCTTCATCATCCGCTCGATGTCGTCCTTCGGGAGGGCCGAGCCGCCGGTGATCGTCATCGACTGCTCCTTGCCCGTGCCGAGGTCCTTGGCCGACACGTGCACGATGCCGTTGGCGTCGATGTCGAAGGCCACCTCGATCTGCGGGACGCCGCGGGGCGCCGGCGGCAGACCGGTCAGCTCGAACATGCCGAGCTTCTTGTTGTAGGCGGCCATCTCGCGCTCGCCCTGGAAGACCTGGATCTGCACGGACGGCTGGTTGTCGTCGGCCGTCGTGAAGATCTCCGAGCGCTTCGTCGGGATCGTGGTGTTGCGCTCGATGAGCTTGGTCATGATCCCGCCCTTGGTCTCGATGCCCAGGGAGAGCGGGGTGACGTCGAGCAGCAGGACGTCCTTGACCTCGCCGCGGAGGACACCGGCCTGCAGCGCGGCGCCGATCGCGACGACCTCGTCGGGGTTGACGCCCTTGTTGGGCTCCTTGCCGCCGGTCAGCTCCTTGACGAGCTCGGAGACGGCGGGCATGCGGGTCGAGCCACCCACCAGGACGACGTGGTCGATCTGGCCGACGGAGATGCCGGCGTCGCGCACCGCCTGGTTGAACGGCGCGCGGCAGCGGTCGAGCAGGTCCTGCGTCAGCCGCTGGAACTCCGCGCGGGTCATCGTGATGTCGAGGTGCAGCGGGCCGTCGGGGCCGGCGGTGATGTAGGGCAGGTTCAGGTTCGTCGACTGCGCGCCCGACAGCTCGATCTTGGCCTTCTCGGCGGCCTCGCGGAGCCGCTGCATGGCCAGCTTGTCCTTGGACAGGTCGATGCCGCTGGAGGCGTTGAACGTCTGCACCAGGTGCTTGACGACGCGCTCGTCCCAGTCGTCACCACCGAGGTGGTTGTCACCGGCGGTGGCCTTGACCTCGATGACGCCGTCGCCGATCTCGAGCAGCGAGACGTCGAACGTGCCGCCACCGAGGTCGAACACGAGGATCGTCTGCTCGGTCTCGCCCTTGTCCAGGCCGTAGGCCAGCGCGGCCGCGGTGGGCTCGTTGACGATGCGCAGGACGTTGAGGCCCGCGATCTCACCGGCCTCCTTGGTGGCCTGGCGCTGGGCGTCCTCGAAGTAGGCGGGGACGGTGATGACGGCGTCGGTCACCGGCTCGCCCAGGTAGGTCTCGGCGTCCCGCTTCAGCTTCTGCAGCGTGCGGGCGCTGATCTCCTGCGGCGTGTAGCGCTTGCCGTCGATCTCGTCGGTCCTCCAGTCGGTGCCGACGTGACGCTTGACCGACCGGATGGTGCGGTCGACGTTGGTGACCGCCTGGTTCTTCGCCGACTGACCGACGAGGACCTCGCCGTTCTTGGCGAACGCGACGACGGAGGGGGTGGTGCGCGCGCCCTCGGAGTTCGCGATGACCGTCGGCTCGCCGCCCTCCAGGACGGTGACGACGGAGTTGGTGGTGCCGAGGTCGATGCCGACCGCTCGAGCCATGGAGATGGCCTCTCTTCCGTGTGCTGGGGGTGGTACTGGTCCGGAGTCAGCCGAGGAGTCGCGGCGCCGGTTCACCTCGCTGGTGCACCTTGCGCGGGGCTCGCTCAACTTTCCTGCCCACCGTAACGGCAGGCGCAGCGTCCGTGTTCCCGGGGTGCGCGTGGTCGACTCAACTCCGCCGTCTCCCGCCGTCGGTGCCGCGTCATGGATGCCGGTGCCGTGCTGCATCGCGGCACCGGCAACCGCAGCGCGGCCGCGGGGAACCGTCGTCCACAGGCCGGGCGCTCTCGACCTCGCGCGCCGCGCCGGTCGCCCACACTCTGGCGGGTGCACCCCCTCCTCGAGGCCGCAGCCGGGCGGCAGCTCGGCGTCTTCACCGCGGGCGATGTCCGGCGAGCCGGCTACCGGCACGACGAGGTCCGGCACCTGCGCGCGTCCGGCCGGTGGCACCGTCTCCGGCGAGGCGTCTACATCACCGCGACGGAGCTCGCGGCGGCCGAGCGCGCCGGGAACCGCTTCCGCGTCGAGTGCGTCGCCGTGCTCCTGGCCATGGACAGCACGACCGTCGCGGTCAGCCACCGCTCCGCCGCGCACCTGTGGGGGCTGCCCGCCCCGACGCCCGACGTCATCCGCCTCACCGACCCCGCGCACAGCCGCGTGGGGTCGGGGTTCCGGGTGTCCCGCGGTCCACTGGACCCTGGAGACGTCCGGACCCAGGAGTCGCTCCGCCTCACCGCTCCGGCGCGGACGCTGGTCGACCTCGCGCGGAGCGAGCCCCTGACGGACGCCGTCGTCGCCATGGACGCCGCGCTGCTCGGCGACCTGCTCACCCTCGACGAGCTCGGCGACGCGACCGCCCGGGCGCACGGCTGGCCCGGTGCCGCGCGGGCCGCTCGCGCCCTGTCACTGACCGACGGCCGCGCCGAATCGGCGCTGGAGACCCGCGGACGCCTCCGCATGATCGGCGCCGGGCTGCCGACGCCGCAGCTGCAGGTGGAGATCCGGACCGGCGGACGGCTGATCGGCGTCGTCGACGCGTGGTTCGAGGGGCCGGCGGTCGCGGTCGAGTTCGACGGGCGCGTGAAGTACACCGACCCGTGGCGGGATCCCGGCCGCGTGCTGTGGGAGGAGAAGCGGCGGGAGGACGAACTGCGCGCACTCGACATCGCGGTCGTGCGGATCGCCGAAGCGGATCTGGGCACCTCGTGGCCGCGGACGGAGCAGCAGCTGCGCCGACTCCTGGCGCGCCCCGCCCCGGTGGGCCGGCGATTCACCGCGACGCCGCGGACCCGAGGGGTCGCCCGGGCCGGATGAGGCCGCGGTATGGGCGCCAGTGCCGCGGTGCGGGGCGGCTCTCAGCCCCACACCGCGGCACCGACCCGCCGTCAGTCGCCGGGGGCAGGGGCGATCGGCTCGGTGGGCTCCCCCGCCACAGGGGCCGGGGCCTCGTCGGCGGGGAAGGTCGGCAGCGGAACCCCCGGCCGCGGGAGCTCGGCCGCGCACGAGTCCGCCGGGCGCGGGTTGCTGCGGCCGATGTCGACGCCCGCGGGATCCAGGACGTAGCTCTGCGGATACGCGTTCGGCACCGCCACCCCGTCGTCCGCGACCGGCTGGTCGAGCACCCGGGCGCAGTTGTCCGCCCACCACTCCTGGAACCCGACCTTGAGCGGCCGGCCGTCCTGGTCGAAGAGGAGCACGTCCCGCAGCGGCGTCCCGTCGGCCGAGAAGGGGAGGACGTCGGTCACCGGCCCGTACCGGGACAGCAGCGGGTACCGCTCCGTCGGGACCTCCGCGGCCGACGTCGGCTGGGACGCCGCGAAGTGGTCGTAGGTCGCCTGGTCGAGCTCGCGCTGCGCGACGCCGATGGACACGCCGACCAGCACCACCCCGAGGACGACGACGAGCACGCCCACCGGACGCGGCAGCTTCCGCCGGCCGAGGAACACCGACGCCGCGACCGCCGCGAGCACCAGCACGAACCCGAGCTCGTCGCTGCCCAGCGGTGCCGGGACCGGGACGTCGCGGACGCCGTCGTTCACCAGCAGGCACGGCACGAGCACGAGCAGGTATCCGCGCAGCACCCACCACGCGGGGCGCAGCTCGACCACCAGCCGGCCGATCTCCCGGAGTGCGGGGAGCGCCCGCTGGAAGGACGCCGACGCGATCAGGCCGTCGATCCGCTCGCGCAGACCGGACGCGGACGCCGCTCCGCCCGAACTGCGGGCGGGGAGCCCGGCGGCGGTGCGCAGCTCCGCGGCGTAGGACGACGGCGGCCCGAGGCGGACGGCGATGTCGCGCTCGTCCTCCTCGCCGGCGAGCGCGTCCAGGTGCATCGCCAGGTCTTCGAGCAGCGCACTGCGGTCGTCTGCCGGCAGGTCGGCGAGCTCGTGCTCCACGGCGGCGAGGTAGTCCTGCGCCTGCCGCGTGCGGGAGAGGGACGGCGCGCTCATGCCGCGGCCCCCGTCCGGTCCAGGAGGGCGTCGACGGTGTCGGCGAACGTCCTCCACGTCTTGGTCGAGTCCTCGAGCACCGAACGCCCCCTGTCGTTGATCGCGTAGTACTTCCGATGCGGGCCCTCGTCGCTGGGAACGACGTAGGACGTCAGCGCCCCCGCCTGGTAGAGGCGGCGCAGGGTGCCGTACACCGATGCGTCGCCCACCTCCTCGAGCCCGGCGGTGCGCAGCCGGCGCACCACGTCGTAGCCGTAGCCGTCGGCGTCGCGGACCACGGCGAGCACCGCGACGTCGAGCACCCCCTTGAGCAGCTGACTTGCGTCCAACGCCCACCTCCGTGTGGATCCACCGCGCTGTCGCTGTGGTGGAGAGGACGGTAGTGCACGAAGCGCAGTAGTCCGCTTGCACGTGCACCGGCGTGTTGCGGAACCCCGACGTCCGACCACGTCGGTGCCGCGGTGCGGGGGCGGAGGCCGGGCTGCGACGCGGCACCGGCGACCACACCCCGGCACCCGGCGGAGGGGGCGACACGCGGCGGCGGAGGCGGCGGAACGCGGAGGCGGCGCGGGCGTCGGTGGCCGGATCGTGACCCCCCGTGCGGTTACCCGCGAGTAGCCTCCAGGGGCGCCCGCTATCGTGCGCAGCAGTGCGGGCAGCGGTGCCCGCACGCGCTCCGGAGACCGGCTCGACGCCGGGTCCGACGGCGCGCGCACCACACACAGCCTCGTCGCCCCACGTGGCCGACGGGTCAGCCGACGCCCTCGGGCGTCCGGGGAGGAAAACATGACGGGCCCGCTGCAGATCGTCCTCGGGACGATCAGCGTCCTGTTCCTGATCGTGGCCTCGGTGATGGCCTACCGCGCCGTGCGCGCGATGGTGCGGATCATCCGCACCGGCCAGCCCGACGACACCCGCTTCGGCCCGGTCAAGACCCGGCTGAAGACGCTGGCGATCGAGTCGCTCGGCCACACCCGAATGCTCAAGTGGTCATCGATCGGCATCGCCCACTGGTTCGTCTTCATCGGCTTCTACGGCCTGTTCCTGACGCTGGTCGAGGCCTTCGGCGAGGTGTTCAACCCGGCCTTCCACCTGCCGCTCATCGGCAACTGGGGCCTGTGGAACCTGTTCGCCGACATCATCGGCACCGGCACGATCCTGGGCATCGGCTACCTGATCTACCGGCGCCAGAAGGACCACCCGCGCCGCCAGGGACGCAAGAGCCGCTTCGCCGGCAGCAACGAGGGCCGCGGCTACTTCGTCGAGGCCGTCGTCACCACCGTCGGCATCTGCATCCTGCTGATCCGCGCGCTGAAGGTCTCCAGCGACCTGACCGACGCCCCGGCCTGGTCGCACCCGGTCTCCGGCCTGATCGCGAACGTCCTCCCGGACAGCCCCGACCTGCTGACGATCGTCGCCTTCGTCAAGATCGTGATCTCCCTGACCTGGCTCGTGGTCATCAGCCGGATCCTGAACATGGGTGTCGCCTGGCACCGGTTCAGCGCCTTCTTCAACATCTACTTCAAGCGCAACGCCGACGGCGCCCCCGCGCTCGGCGCGCTGCTCCCGATGACGTCGGGCGGCAAGCCGATCGACTTCGAGGATCCGGACGAGGACGCGACCTTCGGCCGCGGCAAGATCGAGGACTTCACCTGGAAGGGAATGCTGGACTTCAGCACCTGCACCGAGTGCGGTCGCTGCCAGAGCCAGTGCCCGGCGTGGAACACGGGCAAGCCGCTCAGCCCGAAGATGGTGATCATGGATCTTCGCGATCACCTCTACGCGAAGGCTCCCTACCTCCTCGGCGAGAAGACCGCTGCCGAGACGATGCCGGACTACGACGTCCTCAAGCCCAGCGACGAGCAGGTCTGGGCCTCCGGGTACGCCCGCGTCGAGGGCACCAACGACGCGCAGGCCCACCGTCCGCTGGTCGGCACCCTCGAGGAGGCCGGCGTCATCGACCCCGACGTCCTGTGGAGCTGCACCAACTGCGGCGCCTGCGTCGAGCAGTGCCCGGTGGACATCGAGCACGTCGACCACATCAACGACATGCGCCGCTACCAGGTCATGATCGAGTCCAACTTCCCGTCCGAGGCCGGCGTCATGATGACGAACCTCGAGAAGCGCGGAAACCCGTGGGGCATGGGCGGCAACGTCCGCGAGGACTGGATCAAGGAGCTCGACTTCGAGGTCCGCATGGCCGACGGCCCGCTGCCGAACGAGGTCGAGTACCTGTTCTGGGTCGGCTGCGCCGGTGCCGTCGACGACCGGGCCAAGAAGGTCACCAAGGCCGTCGCCGAACTGCTGAACACCGCGGGCGTCGAGTTCGCCGTCCTCGGCAGCGGCGAGACCTGCTCGGGTGACCCGGCCCGCCGCATGGGCAACGAGTTCCTCTTCCAGCAGCTGGCCATGGAGAACGTCGAGACCCTCAACGGCGTCTTCGAGGGCCGCGTGCCGGGCACCCGCAAGATCGTCGCGACCTGCCCGCACTGCTTCAACTCGCTGGGCAAGGAGTACCCGCAGGTCGGCGGCGAGTACGAGGTCATCCACCACACGCAGCTGCTCGGCCAGCTGGTGGAGGAGGGCCGGCTGGTGCCGGTCACCCCGGTCGACCGCAAGGTCACCTACCACGACCCGTGCTTCCTGGGCCGGCACAACAAGGTCTACACGCCTCCGCGCGAGATCCTGGACTCCGTCCAGGGCCTCTCCACGCAGGAGATGCACCGCTGCAAGGACCGTGGCTTCTGCTGCGGCGCCGGCGGTGCCCGCATGTGGATGGAGGAGAAGATCGGCAAGCGGATCAACGTCGAGCGCACCGAAGAGGCGCTCGAGCTCGATCCCGACGTCATCTCCACCGCGTGCCCGTTCTGCATCACGATGCTCAGCGACGCGCTGACCGCCAAGAAGCAGAACGGCGAGGCCAAGGACCACGTCGAGGTCCTCGACGTCAGCCAGATCCTGCTGCGCTCCATGCAGCCGGTCGCGGTCGGCGCCCAGGGGGCCGAGCAGGGTGCCGACGTCGGCACGAAGGACGACGACGTCGTCGGCCTGGACTCCGCCGCCACGGAGCACGACCCGAAGTAGCAAGAGCAGCAGCACCGCCGACGGCGCGCGTTCCCTCCGAGGGGGCGCGCGCCGTCGTCGTTCTCCGTGTAGCAGAAGGACCACCCTGCCCCCCACCACTCGCACGCTCGCGGCGGGACCCTGCAGAGTGGCCGAGTGCTGATGCAGCTGCGGGTCACCGTTCCCGCCGACCGGACCGCGCAGGTCCGCGACCTCTTCGAACAGGACCTGGGGACCGCCCACCTGGCGGTGCTCCACGGGGCGTCGGTCGCCCCCGCCGGTGACCTGGTGCTCGCCGACGTCGCCCGGGAGTCGGCCGACGGCCTGGTGAAGGCGCTGCGCGACCTCGGCGTCGACCGGGACGGCGGCATCGCGCTGGTGGCCGTGGACGCCGCGGTCTCCTCCGCGGCCCGCCGGGCGGAGGACCGCGCTCCGGGCGACGGCGCCGACGCCGTCGTGTGGGAGCAGGTGGTGCGCACCACCGACGCCGACTCCTCGCTGTCGGTCTCCTACCTGGCGTTCCTCACCATCGCGACGCTGCTGGCCGCGGTCGCGATCATCAACGACTCGGCGATCCTGGTGATCGGCGCGATGGTGCTGGGGCCGGAGTTCGCCCCGCTGGCCGCGCTCGCCGTCGCCGTCCTGCACCGCCGTCCCTCGATCGCCCGCCAGGCGGCGATCTCGCTGGCGGTCGGGTTCGCCGTCGCCATCGCGGTCACGGCGCTGGTGGTCCTGGCCGGCCGGGGCCTCGGCTGGTTCGGGCCCGAGCTGCTCGCCGCCGACCGTCCCGCGACCGGCTTCATCACCGCCCCCGACCGGTGGTCGGTCGTGGTCGCGGTCCTCGCGGGGGTCGCCGGCGTCCTCTCCCTCACCTCCGCCAAGAGCGGCGCGCTGGTCGGCGTCTTCATCTCGGTCACGACCGTGCCCGCGGCCGCGGACATGGCCCTCGCCATGGCGCTCGGTGGCGGCGCCGAGTTCACCCGCGCGGCGACCCAGCTGGGCATCAACCTGGTGGGGATCCTGGTCGCCGCCCTCGCCACCCTCGCGCTGCAGAAGGCCGTCTGGCACCGCATGCCGCGGACCGTGCCGAAGGTGGAGCGCGTGGCGCGCTGACGCCTGCCGACCCGGACGGCGTGTGCCGCCGGTCATGGAGGACCATCGAGGCAGTGAGCAGCAGCGCCCCCGCACCGACCGGATCCCGACGTCGGGGTCTCGCGCTGATCGCCACGGCGATCGTGCTCACCGGCCTGAACCTGCGGACCGCGGTGAACAGCATCGGCCCGGTGCTGGAGGAGATCGAGAACGGCCTCGGGTTGTCCAGCGGGCTGGCCGGGCTGGTCACCTCGCTGCCGGTGCTCTGCTTCGCCGCGCTCGGCTTCGCCGGCCCGCCGCTGTCGGCCCGGTTCCGCGACTCGCACGTGCTGGCCGGAGCGCTGCTCGCGATGGCCGCAGGGCTGGTCGTGCGCAGCCTGGCCGACGGTTTCCCGCTGTTCGTCGTCGGCACGGTGGCGGCGATGACCGGCGGCGCCCTGGGCAACGTGCTCCTGCCCGGCCTGGTGAAGCGCTACTTCCCGGGGCGGACCGGCCTGCTGGTCGGGGCCTACAGCACCGCGCTGAGCGTGGGGGCCGCCGTCGCGTCGGTGGCCACCCAGCCCATCGCCGACGCCGTCGGCGAGGGCGGCTGGCGCTGGGCGCTCGGGATCTGGGCCGTGGCGGCTCTCGTCGCGGCGCTCCCCTGGGTGCTGGTGCGCCCCTCCCCCGGCGCCTCCCGCGCCACGCACAGCGCCGTCCGCCTGCGGGTGCTGCTGCGCAGCCGCCTCGCGCTGGCCCTCACGGTGTTCTTCGGGCTGCAGGCGATGCAGGCCTACGTGATCGTGGGCTGGTCGGCCCAGTACCTGCGGGACGCCGGGCTCAGCGCGGCCACCGCGGGGCTGCTGCTCGGCGTCAACTCGGTGGTGGCCATCCCGGTCAACGCGGTCGTCCCGATGCTCACCGTCCGGCCGCGGCTGCAGTGGCCGCTGGTCTGCTTCTTCATGAGCTGCTACGTCGCCGGCTGGGTCGGGCTCTGGACGGCGCCGCTCGCCGCTCCGTGGCTGTGGATGGTGCTGCTCGGCCTGGGCCTGGGCACCTTCGCGATGGTCCTGGCGCTGCTCGGGCTGCGGGCGCGCACGCCGGTGACGACGACGGCGCTGTCCACCGTGACCCAGGGCTGGGGCTACCTGATCGCCGGCGCCGGACCGCTCCTCGTGGGGGTGCTGCGCGGCGCGACGGGCGGGTACGACGGCATGTTCGTGCTGCTGCTCGTCGGCGTCGCCGGGCTGTGGTCGCTGGGTTGGCTCGTCACCCGCGACCGGTTCGTCGACGACGAGATCGCGCACCTGCTCCCCGTCGGCGCCGGGGCCACACCGGACGCCGACCGCATCGGGGTCGCCGGCACCGAGGCGCCGGTCAGCTCACGCGTCAGTCGGGACGGCGGGTCTCCGCGCGGGTGAAGTTCCGGTAGGACCGGGACGGCGTCGGGCCGCGCTGGTCCTGGTACCGCGAGCCGTACACCGCCGAGCCGTACGGGTGCTCCGCCGGGCTGGTGAGCCTGAACATGCACAGCTGGCCGATCTTCATCCCGGGCCACAGCGTGATCGGCAGGTTGGCCACGTTGGACAGCTCCAGCGTGATGTGGCCGGAGAACCCGGGGTCCACGAAACCCGCGGTGGAGTGGGTGAGCAGGCCCAGCCGGCCGAGCGAGGACTTGCCCTCCAGCCGGGCGGCGAGGTCGTCGGGCAGGCTGATGACCTCGAGCGTGGAGCCGAGCACGAACTCCCCGGGGTGCAGGACGAACGGCTCGTCGCCCTCGGGCTCGACCGGGGTGGTCAGGTCGTCCTGCTGCTCCGCCGGGTCGATGTGGGTGTACCGCGAGTTGTTGAACACGCGGAAGAAGCGGTCCAGCCGGACGTCGATGCTGGAGGGCTGCACCAGGGCCGGGTCGTAGGGGTCGATGCCGAGGCGTCCCTCGGCGATCGCGGCCGTGATGTCGCGGTCGCTCAGCAGCATGGCGCGGAGTCTAGGGAACCGCGACCGCCCTCCTGCGGGGTGAGGGGGCCCCGAGCCGCTCAAGCCGACCGCCCTGGGTGCCGTTGCGTGCCAGGAATGCCCCCGGACCTACCGGGAGGCCGCGCCGGAAGGCAGCAACGGATGACGAGCAAGCGGGTCCTGGGGATCGTCCTGACCTCTGCGGTGGTGGCCGGCTACGCCGGTGCCGCCGTGTGGTCGGCGATGGCGCAGCCTCCGATCGAGGTCGTCACCGGGTACGGGGAGGGCGACGGCCTCACCCGCTACGTCCTGACCACCGAGGCCGGTGCCGCCGGCGACCTGCTCGCCGTGCTCGAGGCCGTCCCGGGCGTGGCCAGCGCGCAGTGGGTCGACGACGGGCTCGCCCTGGTGGCGGTCGACGGCGTCACGCCCGACCGCCTGCGCGCCGTCCCGGCCATCGACGCCGTCGAGCTCTCGCCCTCGGTTCCCGTGCTGGGCACGGTCACCGACCCGTACGCCCAGGCCTACGGCTGGAACCTGGAGAACACCGGCAGCAACGTCTACCAGCAGAGCGCCGTGTCCGACGCCGACGTCGACGCCACCGCCGGCTGGGCGACCGGCACGGGGACCGGTCGCATCGTGGCCCTGGTGGACACCGGGTTCGACTCGGACCACCCGGATCTGGCCGGCTCGCTGTGGATCAACCCCGACCAGCCGTGCGGCAGCACCGACACCGACGGCAACGGCCTGGCCGGCGACTGCCACGGTTGGAACTTCTACGCGAACTCCGCCGCCGTCGACAACGGCAGCCTGGGCACGCACGGCGCCAGCGTCGCCGGCGTGATCGGCGCACGATCGGACAACGGGGTCGGCTCCGCCGGTGTGGCGCCGGACGTGACGATCATGCCGCTCGTGATCGGCGGCGGGGACAGCGTCGAGGCCACCCTCGGGGCCAAGGCCATCCGCTACGCCGTCGACAACGGGGCCGACGTCATCAACGCCTCTTGGGGCGGCCAGTTCAGCGGCCGGCCCCTGCAGGTCCTGCGGGAGGCCATCGCCTACGCCGCGGCCCACGACGTCCTCGTGGTCGCCGCAGCAGGGAACGACGGCGCCGACAGAGACACCTCGGTCCTGTACCCGGCCAGCCTGCCCGACGCCAACATCATCACCGTCGGCAGCTCCTCGGCCACCGACTCGGTATCGCCGACCTCCGCCTACGGCGCCACCACGGTGGACCTCTTCGCGCCCGGCAACAAGATCGCCACGACGTGGAACGACGGCGGGATGCGGCTGGTCAGCGGGACGTCGCTCGCCGCTCCGCACGTGGCGGCCGCGATCGCCCTGTACCGGGCCGTGATGCCGACGGCGACGTACGCCGAGCTCAAGGCGGCCCTGCTCGCCGACGTCGACCGCATCCCCGCCTTCGTCGGGAAGTCCGTCACCGGTGGCCGGCTCACGATGGAGGGCCTGGCCGACCAGAGCAACGAGCCGGTCAGCTACGCCTTCACCTCGATGACCGCCCGCCCGGGCACCGTCTCGCCCACGATCGGGATCAGCACGCCCGTGGGCAGCGGCGACTACACGGCCGACATCGGGCTGGGCATGGAGCACCAGGGCGAGATCTGGGCCCTGTCGCAGAAGGACGTGACGCTGGACGGCGTCACCGTGCCCACCGACGACGCCGGTGACGCCCGCTTCGACCTCGGATCGATCGCGGACCTCGACGGCCTCGCCCTGTCGCCGTCCGTCGAGCTGGCCGAGGGCCGCTACGTGCTCACCGTGCAGCTCTACCGGGACGGCGAGCCGCTGGGCCGGATGCACGCCGCTCCGCTGCTCGTCTCTCCGACGCCGGCGCCGGGGACCCCCGCGCCGACCACGCCCGGACCGACGGCTCCGGCCCCCGGCACCCCCGCGCCCGGCGCCCCCGCGCCGACACCGGGTCCCGTGCCGCCGGGCGGCGCCGTCCCCGGCCTGCCGGTCGCCCCGGGACCGGATGGATCCGATCCCGGCGACTCCGAGCCGGGCACACCCGATCCGGGTGCGCCCTCGCCGGGCACGCCTGCTCCCGGCACGCCTGCACCCGGCAGCCCGGCGCCCACGACGCCGACGCCGCCCCCGGTCGCGCCGGTTCCGAGCACCCCGGACCCCACGACGCCGGCACCCACGGCACCGGCGCCCGGCACCCCCGCTCCGGGCACCCCGGCGCCGACGACTCCTCCCCCCGCTCCGGGCACTCCTGCGCCCGGCAGCCCGGCGCCAGGGGCTCCGGCTCCCGGCACCCCGGCGCCCTCGGTGCCCGGCACGACGACCTATCCCGAGGTCAGCGTCTTCCGGATCACGTCGCTGAGCCCGAACGTCGTGCACGTCGACGGCGGAACGCTCGTCACCATCACCGGCCGGGCCCTGCCTGCCGACCCGACGGTGCTGATCGGGGCATCGATCACTGCCGACGTCGTGGACAGCACGACCACCCGGCTCGTGTTCCGGGTCCCCGCACGCGTGGCCGGGGTCTACGACGTGTCGGTGTACGCCGCGGACGGTCGCTCCGCCGTGCTGAGCCGTGCGCTCACCTACGCCGACGCGGTCGGCACCGGCCCGGGCGGGAGCACGCCCGCCCCGCCGGAGGACGGCACGCCGGCCCCGACTCCCCCGCCCCCCGGCGGGACGTCGCCCGGCGAGGACGGCTCTCCCGACGACGGCTCCGGCACCCCGCCGGTGACTGCGCCGGTGGTCCGCACCGGCCCCTCGGGTGAGCGACTGGTCCGCTCGGACCGGTTCTCGGCCCTCGGCTCCATCTGGTCGATGAACTGCTCGGTGACCTGCACCGGCGTCGCGATCTGACGCCCCGACCGGCGCTGCTCCGCGGCGCCTCCTGAACCACCGCGCCCCGTCCGGCTTCCCCATACGGACGGGGCGCGGTGTCGTGCCGGAAGCGTTCCGGAAGGACTCGGACCTGCCGATGAGGAGAGCACGAACCGAACCAGCAGGGAGATCCGCGTGCTCGACACCCGGCCGGCCCCACCGGCACCCCGCGGCGGCCGCACCGCTGCCCGCCCCACCGGGCGCGAACGGCCCTTCTCCCCCGACGAGCTGATCGTGTCGAAGACCGATCCGCGCGGGATCATCACCTACGCCAACGACGTCTTCCTGCGGGTCAGCGGCTACGGGCAGGACGAGGTGCTCGGCCAGCCGCACAACATGATCCGGCACCCCGAGATGCCTCGCGCCGTGTTCAAGCTGCTGTGGGACACCCTCGGCGCGAAGCAGGAGATCTTCGCCTACATCAACAACCTGGCCGCCGACGGCGACCACTACTGGGTGCTGGCGCACGTGACGCCGTCGCAGGGGCCCGACGGCCGGGTGGTCGGCTACCACTCCAACCGCCGCAAGCCCTCGGCCGCCGCCATCCGCCGGGTGCAGCCCCTCTACGCGCAGCTGATCGCCGAGGAGCGCCGGCACCCCAACGCCCGCGCCGCGGTCGACGCCTCCTCGCGGCTGCTCGCCGACGTGCTCGCCGGGCAGCAGCAGAGCTACGAGGAGTTCATCTGGACGATCATCAACCGCGAGGAGAGCTGAGATGGGGAAGCGATCCCTGCGCGACGGCGGCCGCCGGTCCGACGCCGAGGAGCTCGCCGTCTACCGCGCGTTCGTTTCCCAGCTGACCCAGGCGTGCGAGGCGGCCGCCCGCGGCGACCTCGAGGTGCGCAGCCGGCTGACCCCCGCGGCGGAGGCCGTGCCCGAGCTGACCGGGCTGCACCATGCGCTGAACCGCGTGTTCGACGTCTCCGACGCCTTCGTCCGGGAGTCCTCGGCCGCGCTGAGCTCGGCCGCCGAGGGACGGTTCCACCGCAAGCTGCTCACCACCGGCCTGCTGGGTTCCTTCCGGCGCAGCGCCGTCGACATCAACGACGCCCGGAGCGCCATGCAGGCAACCGACGGCCGGGTCGCCGAGGCGCAGACCAGCCGGCTGCGGCTGGCCGACGAGTTCGAGTCGGTCGTGCTGGCGATGTCCGAGCAGGTGGCGACGGCGGCGACGGAGCTCAGCGCCTCGGCGTCCGGCCTCACCGCCGCGGCGTCGGCCGCCAGCAGCGAGGTGGACGTCGCCCGCGACACCATCAGCCTGCTCACCCGGTCCTCGACCGAGATCAAGGAGATCATCGCGCTGATCGACTCGGTGGCCGCCCAGACCCGGCTGCTGGCGCTCAACGCGACGATCGAGGCCGCCCGGGCCGGGGAGGCCGGCAAGGGCTTCGCCGTCGTCGCCTCGGAGGTCAAGGACCTGGCCGACCAGACCGGCCGGGCGACCGAGCGGGTGACCGCCCAGGTGGAGCAGATCCGGCAGGCCTCGGAGAACGTCGCCGACAAGATGAGCAACGTCGGCGGCACCGTCGGCGAGATGAACGGCCTGGTGGACGGCATCGCCGCGGCGGTGGACGGGTCGGCGTCGCTGAACACCGGCTACGACGACGTCACGGGCCTGTCGCAGATGGCGGAGAAGCTCCGCTCGGAAGCGATCGGGTTCCTCGCCGAGATGCGCCGCTGACCGGGGGCGGCTGCCGCGGAGGCGGGACCGGCAGGTAGTCTCGTCGCCGTTCGCGGGTGTAGTTCAATGGTAGAACATCAGCTTCCCAAGCTGACAGTGCGAGTTCGATTCTCGTCACCCGCTCCACCCCGCGCGGCCTCCGGCGTGAGCGCGGACCGGTCACCGTCTCGTCCACGTCGTGGATGGTGCCGACCTCGGCCAGCATGACGTCCAGCACCTCGGCGGGCACCGGGCGGCTGAAGAAGTAGCCCTGCGCGATGTCGCAGCCCAGCTCGCGCAGCGCGGCCACGTGCTCGGCCTCCTCGACGCCCTCGGCGACGACGGTCAGGCCGAGGTTGTGCCCGAGGTCCACGGCGCTGCGCACGAGGACGGCGTCCTGCGCGCTGGTCGTCATGCCGAGCACGAACGAGCGGTCGATCTTGAGCTCGTCCACGGGCAGCCGGCGCAGGTGGCTCATCGAGCTGTACCCGGTGCCGAAGTCGTCGATGGACAGCCGCAGGCCGAGGTCGTGCAGGCGCTGGAGCACGTCCATGCAGCGTGCGGCGTCGGCCATGACGGCGCTCTCGGTGACCTCGAGGCGCAGCACGCGGGCGGGGACGCCGTGCTCGGCCAGCAGTCGCTGCACCAGGTCGGGCAGTCCGGCGTCGAGCAGGCAGCGGGTGGACAGGTTGACCGCCACCGGCAGCGGGTGACCGGCGTCGATCCAGCGCCGCGCCTGGGCCAGCGCCAGGCCGAGAACCCGCTCGGTGAGCCGCAGGATGATGCCCGTTCCCTCGGCCACCGGGATGAACTCCGCGGGCGGGACCAGGCCGTGGACCGGGTGCTGCCAGCGCAGCAGCGCCTCGACGCCCTCGATCCGCTCGCCGTCCAGGGTGAACTTGGGCTGGTAGTGCAGGAAGAGCTCGTCGTCGCCGTCCAGCGCCCGGCGCAGGTCACCGAGGACGGCCAGCCGCGAGGGAGCGGCCACGTGGTCCTCCGGCGCGAAGACGACGGCGCCGGCCTTGCGCTCCTTCGCCACGTGCAGAGCGATGTCGGCCGAGCGCAGGAGCGCCTCGCTGTCGGTGCCGTGCCACGGGGAGACCGCGATGCCGACGCCGACCTCGACGTCGAGCGTCACGCCCGCGACGTCGAAGGACCGGTGCAGCGCCTCGCGCAGCCGCTCCGCGACCGCCTCGGCCTCCGCCACGCCGTCGACGGCCGGCAGCAGGACGGCGAACTCGTCGCCGCCGAGCCGGGCCACGGTGTCGCCGTCCCGCAGGACCTCGGCCAGCCGTGGGGCCACCTGGCACAGCAGGGCGTCGCCGTAGGAGTGGCCCAGGCTGTCGTTGATCTCCTTGAAGCGGTCGAGGTCGACGAGCACGACGGCGACCTCGGCCGACGACCTGGTCGCCGCGGCGAGCGCCTGGTCGAGCCGGTCGCGCAGCAGGAGGCGGTTGGGCAGGCCGGTCAGCGCATCGTGGGTGGCGGTGTGCCGGTCCCGCTCGGCAGAGGCGTGCAGCTCCTCGGTCTGGACCCGCAGCCGCGTGGACGCGCGGGACACGATGCGGAACAGCGCCGCGTAGAAGACGACGAGACTGCCGACCAGCATCACGACCAGCATGCGCACCTCCTCCTGCACGGCCGCGGTCACCGGGGCGTAGGGCAGGTAGAGCTCGATCGCACCGTCGGGCCGGTCGGAGCCGTCGTACTGCACCGGCACGTAGACCTCGAGGACCTGCGGGGCACCGGCGGTGTCGCTGTCGTCGGTCGAGCCCTCGATGTCCGACACCACCTGGCCGCCGAGCGCGCGCCGCAGGTCGTCGGAGTCCGACTGCGTGCCGATGCGCGAGTGGTCGTCGGAGTACACGATCGTGCCCGCGCGGTTGAAGATCTTCACCGCGACGGGGTCCAGGTCGTCCAGCTGCCGGCCGGAGGCCTGCAGCCGGTCACCGGCCGAACGGACGGCCTCCTCCACGTGGGCGAGCCGGTCGGGGTCGAAGCCGTTCTCCAGGTCCTCCCGTTCCAGCTGCGGCTGGAGGCCCAGCCGGACCGTGACGATCGCGGTCCACTCGGCGTGCTCGCGCGCGCTCTCGGCGATGGCGTTGCTGCGGAGGGTGCCGATGACGACCCCCAGCCCAGCGGTCAGCACGAGGCTCAGCACGCCGAAGCGCACCAGGAGGCCGGCGTTCCGCACGCGGCTGAGAACGGTCATGCCACCGCATCGGACGGTGGGCACCCGATCTTGAGGCCGAGCGCCGGTCCACTCCCCTCCGAGTGAGATGCCCCGAGGCCTTGTCCATGGGGCCCTGCCCCCTGGGGGGCCCTTGGTCCCTGGGGCACCACCGGATCGCGGGCCACCATGGACACATCGCTTCCGCCTCCGCGCCGGCGCTCCTACGGTTCGGGCCGTGCCCCCGCCCGTCCCCTCGGACCACAGATGAGAGATCCCTCCCTGGACGACGCGGTCGAGACGACGCTGCGCCACCTGGCCGGCGCCGCCACACAGCACCTCGCCGCCCCCGTCGCGGAGCTGACGGTGCGGATGCCGCCCGGACTGGACCGGTCCGTCACGGTGGGCCCTGAGGGGATCCCCTCGCGCTCCGCCGAGCTCGTCGTCCGGATCGGGCCGGCGGGCGCGCCCCTGGCCACCCTCCGACTCGCCAGGCCCGCGGAGGCGGGACCCTTCACCGCCGAGGAGCGCGCCGCGGCGGAGGCGTTCGCCGCTGCCGCGGAGCCGGCCGTCGAGAGCGCCCGGCTGCTCGAGCACACCGGGCGACGGCGGGCCTGGGCCCTGGCGGGCACCGACATCGCGACCGCGCTGCTGTCGGGGACCCCGGCCGACCAGGTGCTCCGGGAGGCCGCCGCCCGGGTGGCCGAGCTCGCCGATGCCGACGCCGTCGGCGTCCTCGTGCCTGCCGGGGACGAGGACCAGTCGCTGATGATCGGGGCCGCGGTGGGCCCTCTGGCCGCGGAGATGGAGGGCGTACGCCTCCCGCTCGCCGAGACCCGCCTGCACGCTGCGCACCACGCCGGCGTCCCCCAGGTGATCGACGACGCCGCCACCCCCCTGCCCGGGGCCCAGCCGGCGGAGGTCGTCACGATGATCGCCCACCGGTATGGGCCCGGGCTGTTCATCCCCCTCGGCGGCACCTCTCCGATGGCCACGCTCGCCGTGCTGCGGTTCCGGGGTCGCGGGCCCTTCGGGGACCGGGTGCTGGAGCTGGCGGCGGCGTTCGCCCGGCAGGCGACCGTCGCGATGGGGCTGGTGCGCAGCCAGGAGCGGGAACGGCGCCTGCAGCTGCAGACCGACCGCGACCGGATCGCGCGCGACCTGCACGACCACGTGGTGCAGCGGATCTTCGCCACCGCGCTGGCCCTGGACCGGATCGGGCGGTCCCTGGAGGCCACGGCGCCCCGGGAGGCGGCGCGGATCGCCGAGCGCGTGGACGAGCTCGACGGAACGATCGCCCGCATCCGGGAATCGATCTTCGAGTTGTACGAGGCGGAGGACGCCTCGTCGGCGGCCGTGCGCCGCCGGCTGGCCGAGGTCGTGCGCTCGGTGACCGAGGGGCACGGGGTGCGCCCCTCCCTGCGGGTCCGCAGCGAGGTCGAGGACCTGCCCCCCGACCTGGTGCCCGACCTGGTCGCGGTGGTCCGCGAGCTGGTCACCAACGTCGTGCGCCACGCCGCGGCGACGCGGCTGACGGTGACCGTGGCGATCGCCGGGGACGTGCGGGTGGTCGTGACCGACGACGGCCGGGGGCTCCCGCCGGTGACCGTGCGCAGCGGGCTGGCCAACCTCGCCGACCGCGCCGAACGCCGCGGTGGCCGGCTCGTGCTCTCCGCGGCGCCGTCGGGCACCGAGATCGAGTGGGCGGTGCCCCTGTCGGGCTGAGCGGATCAGCGCCCGGGGGTCCGGTGATCGCGCAGCTCGGTGGCCAGGATGGCCGCCTGGGTCCGCCGCTCGAGCCCCAGCTTCGCCAGCAGGTGGCTGGTGTAGTTCTTCACCGTCTTCTCGGCCAGCCCCATCCGCTCGCCGATCTGCCGGTTGGTCAGGCCCTCGCCGATGAGCCGCAGCACGCTGCGCTCCTGGTCGGTCAGCCGGGCCAGCCGGTCGGTACCCAGGCGGGCGGCGGGCGCGCGGATCCCCTCGGCGATCAGCGTGCCGCCCCCCGCGACCGTGCGCACCGCCGCCACCAGGGCCGAGCCGCGCACCTGCTTGAGGAGGAACCCGGAGGCGCCGGCGTCCAGCGCGGCGTCGCGCGCGTCCTGCTCGCCGTAGCTGGTCAGGATCAGGCAGGGCAGCCCCGGTTCCCGCGCCCGCAGCTCCCGGCACAGGGTCGCGCCGTCCCCGTCGGGCAGGCGCATGTCCAGGATGGCGACGTCGGGCCGCACGGCCGGAACCCGCGCGAGGGCCTCGGCGACGGTCCCAGCCTCGCCGGCGACGGTGATGCCGGGGTCGTCCTCGAGCACCTCGGCCACGCCGCGACGGACCACCTCGTGGTCGTCCACCAGGAAGACCCTGATGGCAGGCCCGACGTGATCCACGGCATAAACGCTAGCCCGTCGGGCCCGTCAGGGGCACCGCCGCGAGCGCGCGAGGGCCGGTGCGGGCAGGCTCAGGCGGGCATCAGCAGCGCGGCGTAGAGCGTGAGACCGGGGCCGAAGGCCATCGCGACGATCGGGCCGTCCACGTCGGCCAGCTCCTGCAGGACCAGCAGCACGGTGGCCGAGGAGCAGTTGCCGTGCTCGGCGAGCACCCTGCGGGACGCACCCACCTGCTCCTCGCGCAGTCCCAGCTCGTCCCGGACGACGTCGATGATCCGCGGACCGCCGGGGTGCACGGCCCAGCCCGCGACGTCCTCCACCGTGAGCCCGGCGCCGCCGAGCAGCTCGTCGACGACGTCGCCGACGTGCCGGGACAGCACGTCGGGCACCTTGGGCGAGAGCCCCATCCGGAAGCCGAGGTCGGTGACGTCCCAGGTCATGTGGTCGGAGGTGGAGGCATCGGTGCGCGCCACGACGCCGGCCAGCCGGTGCCCTCGGGAGGCGCCCGGCTCCACGACGACGGCCGCCGCGGCGTCGGAGAACAGCGCGTGTGCCACCACCTGCTCCAGGTCCCGCTGGGCCGGCTGCACGTGCAGGCTGGTCAGCTCGCAGCAGAGCAGCACCGCCGGGCGCGAGCGGGCGGCGACGAAGTCGCCCACGGCGGCGAGCCCGGGGATGGCCGCGTAACAGCCCATGTGGCCGACCATCAGCCGCTGCAGCCCCGGCGGCATGCCCAGGTCGCTGGCGAGCCGGATGTCCAGTCCAGGGGTGGCGTACCCCGTGCAGGTCGCGACGGCGAAGAGCCCGACGTCGCCCGGCGCGAGTCCGGCCGCGTCCAGCGCGCCGGCCACCGCCTGCTTCCCCAGGGGCAGTGCCTCCTGGATGTAGCGCTCCATGCGCGCGCCGGTGCCCCAGCCGCTGAGGTCCTCGTCCATCGGGTTGGCGACCGCGTGCCTGCGCTGCACGCCGGCGCCCATGAAGATCCGCTCGGCCGCCCGCACGCCCTCGTAGTGCCGGGCGAAGAACCCGTCCCACGCAGCCCGCTGGTCCAGCGTCGCCGGGAGTGCCGCCCCGGCCCCGGTGACGACCGCCGCGGTCACGCTCGCCGCTCCGTGGCGGGCCTGCTCGAGATCATGCTCCGACGGTACGTGCGCCCTTCAACGGACGCTCGCTCACCGCTTGCGGCCGTATCCGGCGAAGACGACGCCGGTGGAGCGCACCGGCTTCATCCGGACGCCGTCGCGGCGGCCCAGGCGCCAGGCGACGGCGTCCCGCAGCGACGGCCGCAGGCCGACCAGCCGCAGGTCCAGCCCCAGCCGGTCGGCGGCGGCGAGCAACCGGGCGCGGTCCACGAACAGCGCCGGGTCGTGGATGCCCGGCGGCGGCCCGCCCGGCAGGCGCTCGGCCACGGTGACCATGAGGAACCGGCCGATCCGGGTGTCGGCGAGCGCGTCGAGCACCAGCGTGCCGCCGGGCCGCAGCAGCCGCGCGCACTCCGCCAGGACCGCGACGTCGTCGTCCACGTGCTCGAGCACCTCGCCGGCGACGACGACGTCGGCACAGCCGTCGGCCAGCGGGACGGCGAGCACCGAGCCCCGGACGGGCTGGACGCCGTGTCCGCGGGCGACCCGCAGTCCGGCGTCCCCCAGGTCGACGCCGACGTGCCGGTATCCCAGCCCGGCCACGTGCGGCGCCATGAGGCCGCCCCCGCAGGCGAGATCCACCAGGAGCGCGCCGGGCGCTGCGGCGGGCGGGATGTGCTCGGCCCGCGAGGCGGCGAGCCAGTGCAGCGCGGCGAACCCGCCGGAGGCCTCCCACCACTGGTCGGCCATGACGTCGTACTGCGCAGGGTCGTTGCGCGGCAGCGCGGTGCGTCGCACGGGGGCCTACCTCTTCTTCAGCGGATCGTGCCCCCAGTTCATCAGGGAGTAGCGCCACGTGGAGGTCTCGATGTCGGACTGCTTCGGTTCCTGGGCCAGGTGCCGCGCGACGTAGCCGTGCACCTTGCGCATGTGCGCGAGGTCGTCGCCGGTGAGATCGGCCTTTTTGGTGCGGAGCAGCTCGACGATGCGGCGGCCCGAGGCGTGACCGGTGGACTCGTCTGCGCCGTCCTGCTTCTGACCGACGCTCCTGGACTCCTCACCCTCCAGCCACTTCTCCAGCTCGCCGGCGGTCATGTTGACCGCCTCGCCGAACTCCTGCCTGATCTGGTCGGGGTCCTCGCCGGCCATGGGTCCTCCTCGGGTGCGTCCGGTCTCCCCTACCGCGTGTCGCCCCGGCGGAAACGACGTGGCCGGGGTTCGCCCCCGAGCCGTCCGGGCACTGGCCCGTCGACCCGTACCGATGAGGAGGAGCCGACATGAGCGAGTCGCATCGCACTCCGCACAGCGCCGAGCGCGCCGAGGGCGATCCCGCCGGCGAGGAGGGCGGCAGCGGCCGCACCCCGCACCCGGAGGAGCCGGCCGAGGGGCGCTCGGACACCGCCGCCGACGGCGCGGACACCCCGGACGTCTGAGGCCGACGTCGCTCATCGCCCCGGCGGCCGTTCCTCGGCGGTGAGCGACGTCTCTGCCCCGGACGGGTCATGCGCCCGCGAGCTGCGGTTTCGCCCCGCGCCGCGTCGGGCAGGCTCGGCTCCATGGCCGACTCTCCCGATTCCGACCGCAGCACCGACTCGTCCGGCAACGAGGAGCCCCGGGTCGAGACAGCCGTGCGCGCCGTCGCCCGGATGCTCGCCAATCCCCGGCGCATCCGTCGCGACTGAAGTCGAACCGCCGATTCTCACGCTGAGTGATCACATCGGCACCATTGCTCCCCGTCGTCTCGTTCAGCCCGGGCGCCCCTCGTCACCCAGAGCAACCAGACCGGCGTGCCGCGAACTGCTCCGTCACGTACCGGTGCATGCTCCCTGACGTGACCGCCGTACTGGATCTCGCCCCCGCCGACGACACCTCGGCACCGGTCCGCCGCAGCCGCGCCGAGCGGCAGGCGATCGTCCTCGACACCGCCGAGCGGCTGTTCTCCAGCCGCAGCTCGCGCAGCGTCGGCATGGACGAGCTCGTCCGGGAGACCGGCCTGGGCAAGATGACGGTCTACCGGCTCTTCAAGAGCAAGGACGACCTCGTCGGCGCCTACCTGTCCCGCAAGGCGGCGACGGTCCTGGCGTTCATCGACGCCGAGCTCGACCGCCTCGAGGGCGACCCGCGGGCGGCCCTGCTGTCCGTCGTCGACGCCGTCGAGCGGGACGTCACCCGCACCGGCTTCCGCGGCTGCCCGTTCAACAACGTGAGCAGCGAGTACGACGACCCGCAGCACCCGGCCCGCAGCGCCGCCGCCGACTACAAGTTCGAGCTCTACGGCCGCCTGGAGCGACTGGCCGAGGAGGTCGCCCCCGGCGCTGGCGAGGACCTCGCCGCGCAGCTGCACCTGATCATCGACGGCATGTACCTCTCCGGCGGGCTGCTCGGGCCCGACGGCCCGGCCGCCCACGGCCGGCAGCTCGCCGAGAAGCTGATCGACGCGGCGGTCGCGCGCGCCTGAGCAGGCGGGCTCCCCGACCGCCCCGCAGGATGGTCGGGTGACCGATCGCACCCGCCCGGACCTCGACGACACCACGGTCGAGGCGCTGGGCAAGCTCTCCGAGGCCCTGGAGACCGTCGACCAGGCCCGCGGCTTCCTGTACGCCTTCCACCAGCTCACCGGCAAGGCCGACCGCCTGCTGCAGGAGTCGGTGGAGCTGTTCGAGAAGGCCGGCGCCACCGAGCTGGCCGGCGACCTGGACCGGGACCTCGTCGGCCGCAACGTCATCGCCGACCGCTGGACCTTCCAGATCGTCGAGGACTTCGACGAGAACTACTGGGGCACCTTCCGCGCCTACGACGCGCGGGCCCGCGACGAGCTCGCCGGCGGCGACCGGCACGTCTTCGAGGCGCGCATGAAGCAGCGCGAGCGCACCGCCGGCCATCCGAACCACGAGGCGGGCCCCGCCCTCTCGGAGTGACGACGGCGTGATCACCTCGGGTCCAGCGGGGCGCCCCGACGCCCCGAGACCCCGGCGGGCACGTGCTGATGACCGTTTCCAGGGGGGCCGGGACGGGCAGACCCTTGCGCATGACCATGCCTGACGAGAACGGCCGCGGCTCCGACCGCGAGGCGAAACCGCTGGGCGCCGAGAAGGCGCCGGGCGAGGACCGCGACTCGCTGGGCGCGACCGAGGGCCCCGCCGACGGGATCGCCGGACCGGCCTACCCGCCGGCCGGCACCGAGCCGGACGCCCGATGAGCGCCCCGACTCCCCCGCCGTCCTCGGACCCGCTGAGCGTCGGCCTAAACCCGCCGACGACGACGAGCGCACCGACTGCGGGTCCCGGCACTCCGGCGCCGACGCCTGCGTCGAGCGGCCCGTCGTCTCCGGAGGCACCGGCCCGCGAGCGGCACGCCGGCAAGACCATCGGCCGATCCCTCGCGCTCGCGCTGCTGATCTTCGTGACCGTGGTGCTGGTGCTGTTCGTCGTCTTCAACGACCAGACCGTGCCGATCAGCCTGGTGTTCGGCGACGTCGACGCCCCGCTCGTGGTGGCGCTGCTGATCTCTGCCGCGCTCGGCGGGCTGTTGGTGTGGCTGGCCGGTCTCGTCCGACGGGCGCGCCGCCGGCACCGCTGAACCACGGCTCGACCCCGCTCGACCCTGGGCCCGCATGCGCTCCCGCGCGTGCGGGCCCGTCGCGTCCGTGCGCCCACGCCTCCTCCGATCGGGGCACATGGGGCGATCCAGGCGTGTCGGACCCGGAGGAGCTTGCCGTTGTTACCGATGAGTAATAGCGTTTGTTACCGGCGAGTAGCAAACGCCGCCCATCGGCATGCAGCACGGGAGCCCAGCGCACATGACTCACTACACCGCGAACCTCCGGGACCTCGAGTTCAACCTCTTCGAGTTCCTGGACACCAAGGACAAGTTCGGCACCGGTCCGTTCGAGCAGATGGACGCCGACACCGCGCGCGGGATCCTGGCCGAGATCCGCAAGCTCGCCGAGGGCCCGGTCGCGGCGTCCTTCGTCGACGCCGACCGCAACCCGCCGGTCTTCGACCCGGCGACGAACTCCGTGACAGTCCCGGAGTCGTTCAAGAAGTCCTACAAGGCCGTCGAGGACGGTGAGTGGGCGCGGCTGGACCTGCCCGAGCACCTCGGTGGCTTCGGCGCACCGCACGCCCTGACCTGGGGCGCCTTCGAGATGATCCTGGGCGCCAACCCCGCCGTCTTCATGTACGGCTCGGGCGCCGCCTTCGCGGCGATCCTCGACGAGCTGGGCACGCCGGATCAGAAGCGCTGGGCCGAGCTCATGCTCGAGCGCAAGTGGGGCGCCACGATGGTGCTGACCGAGCCCGACGCGGGCTCCGACGTCGGCGCCGGCACCACCAAGGCCGTGCAGCAGGCCGACGGCTCGTGGCACATCACCGGCGTGAAGCGCTTCATCACCTCCGCCGAGCACGACATGACCGAGAACATCATCCACCTGGTCCTGGCCCGCCCCGAGGGCGCGAAGGCCGGCACCAAGGGCCTGTCGCTGTTCGTCGTCCCCAAGTTTCACGTCGACCTCGCGACCGGCGAGCTGGGCGAGCGCAACGGCGCCTACGTCACCAACGTCGAGAAGAAGATGGGCCTCAAGGTCTCCACGACCTGCGAGGTCACCTTCGGCGACGGCCCGGTGCCGGCGCAGGGCTGGCTCGTCGGCGAGGTGCACGACGGCATCGCCCAGATGTTCAAGGTCATCGAGCACGCCCGCATGTTCGTGGGCGCCAAGGCGATCGCGACCCTGTCGGCCGGCTACCAGGTCGCGCTGGACTACGCGAAGACCCGCGTCCAGGGCGCGGACCTGACGGCGACGTCGAAGGACGCCCCGCGGGTCACCATCACCCACCACCCCGACGTCCGCCGGTCGCTCATGCGGCAGAAGGCGTACGCCGAGGGCATGCGCGCGCTGTACCTCTACACGGCGGGCTTCCGTGACCGGGTCGTCGAGGCCGAGGCCACCGGCGACGCCGAGGCGGCCAAGCTGGCGGAGCGGATCAACGACCTGCTGCTGCCGATCGTGAAGGGCTTCGGCTCCGAGCGGGCCACCGAGCTGCTGACCTCGGAGTCGCTGCAGACCCTGGGCGGCTCCGGCTTCCTGCAGGACTACCCGATCGAGCAGTACATCCGCGACTCCAAGATCGACACCCTCTACGAGGGCACGACGGCGATCCAGGGCCAGGACTTCTTCTTCCGGAAGATCGTCAAGGACGGCGGCGTCGCGCTGACGTGGCTGGCCGAGCAGATCCAGGCGACGGTCGACGGCGAGGCCGGGAACGGCCGGCTCAAGGAGGAGCGGGCGCTGCTCGGCGCCGCGCTGCAGGACGTCCAGGGCATGCTCGCCGCGATGTTCAACCAGCTGACCGCCGCGCAGGAGGACATGTCCTCGCTGTACAAGGTCGCGCAGAACACCAGCCGACTGCTGCTCGCGGTCGGCGACCTGATCACCGCCTGGCTGCTCGTCCGTCAGTCCGAGGTGGCCCTGGCCGCCCTGGCCGGCGACGTGAGCGACAAGGACAAGCACTTCTACGAGGGCAAGGTCGCGGCCACCCGCTTCTTCGCCACCCAGGTGCTGCCCCGGCTGACCTCCGACCGGGCGATCGTCGAGAACACCGACAACGCCCTCATGGAGATCGACGAGGCCGCTTTCTGAGCCGCTGCACCACGTCGCCGTGGCCGCCCCCGTTCACGGGAGGCGGCCACGGCCGTTTCCGGGGTGACATCGATCGCCTCAGGCGTGCCGGGGCGCCCGGGGAGGTATGAGCCCCAGGACCGTGCACCCGCACTCCGAGGAGAACGATGAGCGACTCCGACCCCACCGGCTACGGCGAGTCCCCCGACACCGAGGACGGACCCGTCGGCGCGGACACGAACTCTGACGGCCCCGGGGCCGACGCGACGCTCACCACCGACGAGGACGCCCAGGCCGACGACGGCGTCGTCCGCCCGGGCAACGCCCCGGACTGAACGCGCGACGGGTTCCCCACGACGGCGTCGTGGGGAACCCGTGCACGTGCTGGTCCTGCTGCACCCGCTCGGCGGCCCTGCCGTCCTGGGGAACGAGGGCGTGGTCGGCAGCCAGGTCGCGCTCGCTGGTCTCGCCGTAGGCGACCAGCGCGGCGGCCGAGCCGTAGAGGCAGAAGTCGTACCACTCGAGCGTGGTGCCGATGACGCTCCCTCCGACGACCGTGCCGAGGCCGGCCCTGGGCTGGGCGGACGGCTGCACCGGCTCACCGACTCGTCGAAGCCCTGACGGATCCGCCGGGGCATCCGGCTCTTGCCCCGGGTCCCACGGCGGAGGACATTCGTTTCCCCATCGGATTTCCGCCCAGGTCGGGGGATCGATGAAGATCGAGCGGACGAGAACCGCCCCGCCCACTGACCGCGCGGCGGCCCGTGGTCAGGATGCGGAGAAGGCACAGGCCGCCGAGCAGGCACAGGCTGCCGAGCAGGCGCCGGAGCCAGGCAGGGAGCCACGCCCTGCACGGCCCTACCGGGACGCGGTGGAGCCATTCCTGTGGCGCAAGAGCCCCGAGTACCACTCCCTGTTCCCGGTCAAGCAGGTGACGAAGTACGGCCGGGACGACGAGGAACCCAGCTTTCGGGAGGGAGCAGCGTTACTGCTGCTGCTCGCAGCAGGCTGCTCCTTTCTGGCGATCGTGCTCCAGGTGCTGCTCAGTTCACCGACGGTCGCTGCCAGCGAACCGGGCCGCCTGGCGATCCGCGTGGCGCAGGCCCTCGCACTGTCTTTCGTCGCCGGCGTCGTGATCTATGTCGGCTTCCGGTACGTGAGCGAGCGCAAGGCGTTCTACGACCGGATGCGCCTGACCCGGGCCGAGGCGGTCAGCCAGGCGGTGGCGGCGCTGTCCGACGACCTGCCACTCGTGCAGCTCTTCCGCCTCAATCGCAGACAGCTCGACGAGTACCACGTGCTCAGCGTCCGCCAGGCGGCCACGACGTTCCGCAACGCCACCCTCGCGTCAGGGATCGCCTTCCTGCTCCTCGTCGTAGGTGCGGTCATCGCCATCCAGCCGGCCCAGGACGACTCCAGCCGGTTCGTCGCCGGCGGATTGGCCGCCCTCGGCGCCACGCTGAGCGCCTTCCTGTCGAGCAACTTCTTCGACACCTACAAGGAGACCTCCAAGCAGCTGCACGCCTTCTACCAGGAGCCGGCGCGGACCGGCCGCATGCTGGCGATCGAGCGCCTCGCCTGCGACCGCGAGACCAACGGAACGCTGAATGCGGAGCTCCAGCGGTTGTTGGTCGAGCGGCTCCTAGCCGACTACGACGGCGCCGGCAAGCCCAGCACGCCGAACGGGGCGGCCCCGACCGGGAGGTGAGCACGGGCGTCGTCCCTCCGCTTCCTACTCTGGAGCGATGCAGTCCGCCCTGACCTCCTCCGTGCTGCTCCGGGAGGAGTGGGCCGCGCGCGCCGCTGACCACGAGGAGCGCGTCGACCGATGGACGGCGCCGCACCGTGCGCGCCGGCGCCGTGGCGAGACGCACCCGGTGCTGGACTTCCTCTTCACCTACTACTCCGAGAGCCCCGGCCGGCTGCGCCGCTGGCACCCGGGCCCCGGGGTCGCGCTGGCCGCACCCGCGCCGCACGCGGACTGGCGCTGGTACACCGCCGACGACGGAACCGTGCGGCTCGACGTCGAGGGCTTCCTGGCCGACCGCGGCGACACGGTGCGCTTCGTCCGCCGACTGCTCGCCGCCACCGCCTCGCGGCCCGCGTTCAGCGGCTGCTTCGGGCTGCACGAGTGGGCCATGGTCTACCGCGACCCGGGCACCCGGCACGAGATCCCGTTGCGGCTGGGCAGCGCGGGCACCGACGCCGTCGTCGAGGCGCACCCGATCCGGTGCAGCCACTTCGACGCCTTCCGGTTCTTCACCCCCGACGCCGTCGACCGCAACCGCCTGCAGCCCACCCGCGAGAGCCAGCCCGAGCTCGAGCAGCCGGGCTGCCTGCACGCCGGGATGGACCTCTACAAGTGGGCCTACAAGCTCAGCCCCGCCACCCCGGGCGAGCTGGTGGCCGACTGCCTGGAGCTGGCGGTCGAGATCCGCGAGCTGGACATGCGGGCCTCGCCCTACGACCTGCGCGCGCATGGGTACGAGCCGGTCGCGATCGAGACCCCGGAGGGCAAGGCGGAGTACGTCGCCGCGCAGCGCGGGTTCGCCGAGCGCGGGGCGGTCCTGCGGCAGCGGCTGCTCGACGTCTGCGACGCGCTGCTCCCCACGTCCTAGCTCACCATCGGGCCTCCTGGCTCACCGTCGACGCTGAGCCAGGACGCCCCGTGATCAGGTGCCCTGATCATCAGGAGCTCAGGCGCAGACGGGGGACGGCGGTGCGCCCTCCGGAACCGGGCGGAAGTCGAAGAACTGCCCGTCGGCGGCCGAGAGCGGGTCGCGCACGGTGAAGCGCAGCTCGTCGTCGTCGACCAGGACCAGCTCTCCCGCCGTCGTGCCGGTGTAGGTCACCACCCCGGCGGCATCGGGCAGCCGCTGCGGCTCGGGAGCAGCCTCGACCGCCCGCCAGGTACGCCCCTCGAAGGTGATCACCTCGATGCCGCAGTGCGTGACGAGGTCGACGACGACCGGATCGACGGCGGCCGGATCCGCCGGTGGCGGGGACTCTTCCGGCGACGGCGCCGCGGTGACCGGCCCGCCGTCGCCGTCCGTGCAGCCGCCCAGTGCGACCAGCACCGCGGACGTGACCACCCCGGCCAGCACGGATCCGATCCTCATTCCGCGCAGCATCGCCGTTCCCTCATCCCGAGGGAAGGGTCCCCGGCGCGGCCCCCGTAGGGTGCGATCGTGAGCTCCCCGGGCGACGACCGCTGGATCCGGCTCGACGGCACGGCCAACACCCGCGACCTCGGCGGCCTGCCGACCGTGGACGGCGGCCGGACGATCCCCGGCCGGATCCTGCGCAGCGACAACCTGCAGACCCTCACCGCCGACGACGTCCGGCGGCTGACCGGCGAGCTCGGTCTGCGCCAGGTGATCGACCTCCGCACGACGGCGGAGATCCTGCTCGAGGGCCGCGGTCCGCTGCGGGACGTGCCCGAGGTCCAGCACCGGCACTTCACGCTGCTGCCCGAGCGTGGCCACCACACCGACGTCTTCGCGGTGGAGGAGGACGACGCCCCGCTGGACCTGCAGGCCGGCTGGACGGAGTCCCTGCTCCCCCGCCAGGTCGCCGAGCACGACGAGGTCGAGCCGCCGGCGGTTCGCTCGTACCTGGGTTACCTGGGGCAGCGCGGGGACAACGTCGTCGCGGCCCTGCGGGCGATCGCGCACGGCGGGCCCGGCGCCTCCGTCGTGCACTGTGCCGCCGGCAAGGACCGCACGGGCGTCGTCTGCGCCCTCTCCCTGGCCGTCGCCGGGGTGCCGCACGAGGAGATCGTGGCTGACTACGCGATGACCGCCGAGGTGATCGACGGCGTCGTGGCCCGGCTCGCCGCCTCGTCGACCTACGCGGAGGACATGGACACCCGCGACATCGCCAGCCACACGCCGCGGGCCGAGACGATGGACCGCGTCCTCACCCTGCTCGACGAGCGGTTCGGCGGGCCACTGGGCTGGCTGACCACCCACGGGTTCGGGCCCGACGAGCAGGCAGCTCTCCGCGCGCGGCTGCGCGACTAACGGCCCCCGTGCGGGGGCCCGCCGCGAGCGGGCGAGCGGTGGGAGGCAGGGGGATCCTTCTGCTGCTTCTGCCGGTACATGGCGGCGTCGGCCTCCCGGAGGAGCAGGTCCGCGCTGCGGGGCCCGTCGCCGGTCAGCACCGCGAAGCCGACACTCGTGGCCACCTCCACCGGCCGGCCCTCCAGGCGGAACGGTTCGGTGAAGCAGTCGGTCACCCGGGAGGCCAGCTGCCTGGCGTCCGCGGCGTCGACCAGACCGGGCAGGACGACGGCGAACTCGTCGCCGCTCAGCCGGGCCACGGTGTCCCCCGGGCGGACGACGGCGCGCAGCCGCGCGGCGACCTGGCGCAGCAGCTCGTCCCCCGCCGCGTGCCCAAGGGTGTCGTTGACGTCCTTGAACCGGTCCAGGTCGCAGAACAGCACGCCCAGGTTCCCGTCGGCCGCAGTGGCGGCGAGGGTGGTCTCCAGACGTTCGAGGAACAGCACCCGGTTGGGCAGCCCGGTCAGGGCGTCGTGCGTGGCCTGGTGCCGCACGGTCTCGTGCAACCGGGCCTTCTGCAGCGCCGTCGTGGCCTGGTCGCCGACGCCGCGCAGCCGGGCGAGCACGTCCCCGCCGAGCTCCGCCGGCGCCTCACCGGCTTCCCAGCTCGCGGTCGCGACGCCGAGGAAGACGCTGCCCGCCACCAGCGGCACGGCGACCACGTCGGTGACGTCGATCTCGCTCAGGAACCGGCGCAGCGCGGGGCTGCTGGTGTCGACGCTGATGATCGTCGGCTCGCGCTCGGTGAGCATGCCGACGAGCTCCGGGGTGTCCTCAGGACGCAGCGGCGTGCCGAGGAAGTGATCACGCAGGAGCGGCTCGCCACGCGCCGACGACCGGCCCTGCAGCTGACCCAGCGCCGGATCCCAGAGCATGACCGCCGCACTGCTGCACCCGACCACCTGCGGAAGGGCCTCGGCGACGACGTCGCAGACGGCGGTGGCGTCGGATGCACCGGCCAGCTCGTGCGCGAGGGCGAGCAGCGCCCCGGCGCGGTCCGCCTCCAGGCGGGCGTCCTGCAGGGCGATCAGCAGGTCCAGCGCCGCGGCGGCGTGGCCGGCGTAGGCCGCGAGCATGGTGTGCTCGTCGACCATCGAGCCGTCACCGGTCGGGTAGATCGCGGCAAGCCGTCCGTGCCGGCGCCGCGTCGAGGCGACGTCGACGACGACCGCGGTGGGTCCGAGGTCCTCACCGGACAGCAACTGGTCGGCAAGTCCCGCCAGCTGGTGCTCAGGGATGCCGGCGGCGTGCACGAGCGGCGCCCCGCCGTCGGGAGCGTGGACGACGAGCAGGTGCGCCGGGGCGAGGACCGCCTCGCCGGCGCGGGCCACGATCCGGTGCAGCACGGTGTCCAGGTCGTCGCTGCCGACGAGCTCGCTCGCCGCGGACTGCAACGTGCGCAGCTGGCCCCGCAGGGCGACCAGTTCCGGGTTGGACTCCGCCTGCGGACGACGTCGCCGCAGCCGGGACCGGCGCTCCCAGGTGATCCGGTAGACGCAGGTGCGGCTGCCGCCGCTCTGGCAGTCCGACACCGCGACGACGCCCTGGGGCAGCCCGAAGATGACCGGCACGGTGACGGCGAGGCCGCAGGCGTAGGCGCAGTCGAGCGCGGAGTGCTCGTAGCCCTCGTCGAGGGTGAGCGAGACGGTGGCCGACGTCGGCGAGGTCTCCAGCACGTGCATCCGCTGGACGGTGGTGAACTTGGCGGCGCTGCGCGGCAGCTGGCGGAAGACCTGGCGGGGCGTGCCCAGAGCCCGAAGCACGAGCAGCAGGGAGTGGCCGAGCCCGCTGCGCAGGGCCGAGGCCCCCATGGCGAACAGCGCGTCGGGGTCGCCCAGGACCTCGGTCGCGGCGGTGAACAGCCGGATGCGCGTGTCGTAGCTCCACCAGCGGGCCTGGTCCTCGAGCTCGTCGCCGAGGTGCTCCAGGCCGGCCCGGCGCAGGACCTCGGCGACGGCGTCGTCCCCGCCGTGCCGTCGGACGTACCTGAGCACGCCGGCGGTGGTCGCCCCCGACGTCTCGCGCGCCTCGACGTGCGGAACCGCAGTCATCTCGTCACCCACCCTTCACCGGCTCCGGTGCTCTTCCTAGCAGCATCGGCCGCACAGCCGAGATCTTGAGCGATCCCACCCAGTTCCGGTGAGACTCCGGTGCTGGTCAGGCGCGCGCCGCCCCCCGCGGAGCCACCCCCGGACGCACGCGACCCCGGTCCCACGAGGGGAACCGGGGTCGAACATCCGCTGCCGCGCCTGGGCGGCGAGGCGGATCAGCGGCCGAGGAAGCCGCTGTTCGCCATCGTCAGGAGCTCGTCGCGCATCGCCGGGCTGCTGGTGCGCGTGAGCGCCTTGTCGAGGGCCCGCCGGGTCCGCGCCACCTGCCGGCGCTCCCGCCAGATCGTCGTCACGCTGCTCATCGCTTCTGCCTCTTTCATCGAAGATGTTGCCCTGTCGCCGTAGTAACGCAGGTGTTCACCACTGTAATCCGATGAAACGCAGGTGAGGTTGAGGCTTGGCCGAAGGTTTCTCACTCCGCCGGGTGAGAGTCGTCACCCCGGGACGACGATGGCGCCCGCCCCACAGGGGACGGGCGCCATCGAGGTGACGTACTGGAACGGCCCGAGGTGAGGGCCTGGAACGGTCCCGCTGCAGGGACCCTCCCCGAGCGTGCGAGGGAAGGGGGGCAGCGGCGTCCTTCCGCTACTGCTGGTCGGGACGGGAGACGTCGCCGCGCCAGGCGCCGGTCTCGGTGCCGCGGCTCTCGATGAACTCCTTGAACTTCTTCGCGTCCGCCTTGATCTGGCGGTCGTCGAAGCCCAGTGCGGCCCCGGCCTTCTCGACCAGACCCGAGGGCTCCCAGTCGATCTGGATCATCACCCGGGTCTTGGCGTCGTCGAGCCGGTGGAAGGTGACGACGCCGGCGTGCTTGGCCTCACCGCCGGTGCTGGTCCACGCGACCCGCTCCTCGGGGTGCTGCTCGGTGATCTCGGCGTCGAACTCACGCTTCACACCGTCGATGTTGGTCACCCAGTGGGTGTGGGTCTCGTCGATCTGCGTGATGCTCTCGACCCCGCCCATGAACTGGGGGAAGGACTCGAACTGCGTCCACTGGTCGTAGACGGCGCGGATCGGGACGTCGACGTCGACGGACTCCTGCACGGTGGCCACTGCTGCTCAGCTCCTCGTCTCGCTGTTCTCGGTCGTGCGCGACCTACCCGGGAGACGGCGCGGCGACACGTCGAAGCGCAGGTCAGCGCAGCGCGGCGGCGACACTTCCCCGGACCGGGGAGTTCCGGAGCAGCAGCGCCTGCGCCAGGTGATAGGCGTCCGGCTGCCCGGTCCAGGTGTCCGAGGCGACCTCGCCGGACGGCGTCAGCTCGTGGTGCCAGCTGCCGGTGGCCGGATCGGCGAACCGCGCCTCGCCGTGCGCCCACCACCGATCGGCCAGCTCGCGGAACCGGCGCTCGCCGGTGACGGCCGCCAGCACCTCGGCCGCCGCGACCGCCTCGCACAGCACCCAGTGCATCCGCGCCCGGACGACCGGCCGGTCCTGCCAGTCCAGCGTGTAGGGGAAGCCGACCTCGCCGTCCGCGGCCCAGCCCCGCGCGGCCGCGGCGTCGAAGAGCGCGACGGCGTCGTCCAGCAGCCACCCCGGCGGGTCGTCGAGCGCCGTCCGCAGGTGGAGGCAGAGGCGGGCCCACTCGAACTGGTGCCCGACCGTCACGCCGTAGGGCCGGAACGGGTCGGCGGGACGGTCGCGATTGTGCTCGGGCAGCGGCGTCCAGGCGGCGTCGAAGTGCTCGGGCAGCCGCCAGTCACGCTCCCGGGTCCAGCCGTGCACGACCCGCTCGACGCTGCGGAGCGCCCGACCCCTCAGCCGGTCGGCGAGCGTCGGGTCGGTCACCGCATCCGCCGCCGCGAGGGTCGCCTCGACGCCGTGCATGTTGGCGTTGGCGCCGCGGTAGCCGTCCAGCCGGGTCCAGCCGGCGTCCCACTCCTCGACGGCGAGCCCGGCGTCGTCGTCCCAGAAGCGGTCCTGCCAGACGTCGAGGGCCTCGGCCAGCAGCTCCTCCCCCAGGCCCGCGGCCGCCGCCGTGGATCCGGCGAGCACGACGAAGGCGTGCACGTAGGCCGCCTTGCCGTCGTCCTCGGTGCTCGACCGCCAGCCGCCGTGCTCGGCGTCGTGCAGCGGCCCCCGGGTCAGCGCGGCGACGCCGTGCCGCGCCAGCTCCTCGGCGCCCGGCGTGCCCAGCAGGTGCGCCAGCCCGAAGACGTGGGTCATGCGGGCGACGATCCACGTCTCCTGCGGACGGCCGGGAAGGACCGATCCGTCCGCCCCGAGGTAGCCGAAGCCGTCGGTGACCCGCGAACGGGCGGCGAACGCGAGCAGCCGGTCGAGGTCGGTCACGCCGCCAGGCTAGGAGGCCGACCGGCGGGACGCCGACACCGCGAGCGACAGCCGGGTGATGACGTACGCGAGCACCACGAGCCCGACCAGCCGGGCGAGGCCCGCGCCGATGTCCGCGCCGTCGGAGCCCGCGGTGAGCGCGTCGACCAGCGCGAGGACCACCGTCACGCCGAGCACGATGCCGCCATTCCGCTTGGCGGCGGGGTCCTGCCCCATGAGGAGCAGGGCCCCGCCAACGGCGGCGCAGAGGTAGGCGGCCGCCTGGAGCAGCCACGGCAGGTCCCCCTGGGCGTCACCACCGGGCCGGGAGCCGCTCACCGCGATCGCCGCACCGGTGAGCACGACGAACAGCAGCAGAGCGACCAGTGCCTGCGGTCTCCGGTCCACGGTGGATCTCCCTCGTTGATCAGTACGCCAGTGCGGACGCCGGATCGTGCAGTACGGCGCCGACTTCCGCAAGGAACCGTGATCCGAGCTCGCCGTCGACGATCCGGTGGTCGAAGGAGAGCGCGAGGGTGGTGACCTGACGGGGCTTGACCTTGCCCTTGTGCACCCACGGCAGCTCGCGGACCGAGCCGAAGGCCAGGATCGCCGCCTCCCCCGGGTTCAGGATGGGCGTGCCGGTGTCGACGCCGAAGACGCCCACATTGGTGATCGTGAGCGTTCCGCCGGTCATGTCCGCCGGCGCCGTCTTCCCGGCCCGGGCGGTCTCGGTGAGCTCGCCCAGTGCGGCGGCGAGCTCGGCCAGCGACAGCCGGCCGGCGTCCGGGATGTTCGGCACGATCAGGCCGCGCGGGGTCGCGGCGGCGATGCCGAGATTCACCCGTCCGTGGACGACGATCTCCTGGGCGGCCTCGTCCCAGCTGCTGTTCACCATCGGGTGCCGCTCCGCCGCGAGCAGCACGGCCTTCGCGACGAACAGCAGCGGGCTGAGCTTGAGCCCGGCGAACTCCGGGCGGGCGGCCAGCCGGGCCCGCAGCTTCATCATGCGGGTCACGTCGACGGTCAGGAACTCCGTGACGTGCGGCGCGGTGAAGGCGCTGGCCACCATCGCGGCGGCGGTGGCCTTGCGCACCCCCTTGATCGGGATCCGCTGCTCGCCGTCCACAGGGGCCGAAGTGGCCATCTCGGCCGCTACGGGAGCACCGGACAGGGCGGCGTCGACGTCGGCGCGGGTGATGACGCCGCCCGCGCCGGAGCCGGTGATCGTCGCGAGGTCGACGCCGAGGTCCTTGGCGTACTTGCGCACCGGCGGCTTGGCCAGCGGGCGCGGGCCCCGGCGGCCGGGCGCCGCCTCCCGCGCGGGCGCGGCGGCCTCGCTGAGCGCGGCCGCCTCGGCCTGCCGGCCGACCTCGAGCCCGCCGTGCCGGACCGGCTTGGTGCGCATGTCCGGCGCGGTGGCCAGCAGCGGCGGGGCGTCGTCCGGGACCGGCATGACCACGGGCGTGCCCACGGGCCCGGCTCCGCGACGGGGGCGGCGGCGGGCCTCGGTGGTCCGCGGGCCGTAGCCGACGAGCACCGCGGTGCGGCCGTTGGCGTTGGTCTCGCCGATCAGCCCCGAGCCGGTCGCCGCGGGTGCGTCACCACCGACATCGATGGTGATGATCGGTGCGCCGACGTCGACCATCGTGCCGGCGTCGAACAGCAGCTCGGTGACGGTGCCGGCCCACGGCGAGGGCAGCTCGACGGCGGCCTTCGCCGTCTCCACCTCGCAGAGCGGCTGGTTCACCGTGACCGTGTCGCCGACGGCGACCAGCCACTGCAGGATCTCGCCCTCGGTGAGACCTTCGCCGACGTCGGGGAGCTTGAACTGCTTCGTCGCCATCTCAGAACTCCATCGATCGGTCGACGGCGTCCAGCACCCGGTCGAGGTCGGGGAGGTACTCCTCCTCGAGCTTCGACGGCGGATAGGGGGTGTCGTACCCGCCCACCCGCAGCACCGGCGCCTCCAGGGAGTGGAAGCAGCTCTCGGTGATCCGGGCGGCGATCTCCGCGCCCGGGCCCAGGCTCGTCGGCGCCTCGTGGACGACGACGCAGCGGCCGGTGCGGCGCACCGAGGCGATCACCGGGTCGAGGTCCAGCGGCGAGAGCGTGCGCAGGTCGATCACCTCCAGCGACCGGCCCTCCTCGGCGGCGGCGTCGGCGGCCTGCAGCGCCGTCTTCACCATCGGCCCGTAGGCGAGCACGGTGACGTCGTCCCCGCCGCGGACCACCCGGGAGGCGAAGAGCGGATCCGGCGTCGCGTCCGTGTCGACCTCGGCCTTCTCCCAGTACCGGCGCTTGGGCTCGAGGAAGACGATCGGGTCGGGGGCGGCGATCGCCTGCTGGATGCCCCAGTAGGCGTCGACCGGGTTGCTGACGGCGACGACCTTGAGGCCCGCGGTGTGCGCGAAGTACGCCTCCGGGCTCTCGCTGTGGTGCTCGACGGCGCCGATCCCGCCGCCCATCGGGATCCGGATGACGATCGGCATCGGCAGCCGGCCCTTGCTGCGGGCGTGGAGCTTGGCCACCTGGGTGACGATCTGGTTGTAGGCGGGGAAGACGAAGCCGTCGAACTGGATCTCGCAGACCGGCCGGTAGCCGCGCATCGCCAGCCCGACGGCGGTGCCGAGGATCCCGGCCTCCGCCAGCGGCGTGTCGACGACGCGGGCCTCGCCGAAGTCCTTCTGCAGGCCGTCGGTGATCCGGAAGACCCCGCCGAGCTTGCCGATGTCCTCGCCCATGAGCACGACCTTGGCGTCGTCCTCCATGGCCCTGCGCAGGCCGAGGTTGAGCGCCTTGCCGATGGTCAGAGTCTCGGTCACTGCTCCTCCTCGAACGATGCCCGGTAGGCCACGAACTCCGCGCGCTGGGCGGCGAGCTCGGGGGTCTGCTCGGCGTGGACGTGGTCGAACATCTCCGTCGGCGCCGGGTCGGGCATCTCCACGGTGCCGCGCCGGATCCGGACGGCGAGCTCGTCGGCCTCGGCCTCGACGTCGTCGAAGAACTGCGGCTCGGCCGCGCCGCTGCGGGACAGGTACGCCTTGACCCGGGCGATCGGGTCGCGCAGCTTCCACTCCTCCAGCTCGCTCGCCAGCCGGTAGCGGGTGGGGTCGTCGGAGGTGGTGTGCGCGCCCATCCGGTAGGTGAACGCCTCGATGAAGGTCGGCCCCTGGCCCTCGCGCGCGGCCTGCAGGGCGGCCCGGGTCACCGCGAGGACGGCGAGGACGTCATTGCCGTCGACCCGCACGCCGGGAAAGCCGAAGCCGGCGGCCCGCTGGTAGAGCGGCACTCGCGACTGGCGCTCCAGCGGCACGCTGATCGCGTACTGGTTGTTCTGGCAGAAGAAGACGACGGGGGCGGCGAAGCTGGCCGCCCAGATCATCGCCTCGTTGACCTCGCCCTGACTGGTCGCGCCGTCGCCGAGGAAGGCGAGCACGGCCTGCTCGGCGCCGTCGCGCTGCACGCCCATGGCGTAACCGGTGGCGTGCAGGCACTGGGAGCCGATGACGATCGTGTACAGGTTGAAGCCGGTCGCCACGGGGTCCCAGCCGCCGTTGTCCACGCCGCGGAACAGGCTCATGACGTGCAGCGGATCCACTCCGCGGGTCCAGGCGACGCCGTGCTCGCGGTAGGTCGGGAAGGCGGTGTCGGTGTCGGCCAGCGCACGGCCGGCGCCGACCTGCGCGGCCTCCTGGCCCAGCAGCGAGGCCCAGATGCCGAGCTCGCCCTGGCGCTGGAGCGCGGTGGCCTCGGCGTCCCAGCGGCGGACCAGCACGAGGTCGCGGTAGAGCGCGCGCAGCTCCTCGTCGCTGATGTCGAGGGAGTAGTCCGGGTGCTCGACGCGGTCGCCCTCGGGCGTGAGCAGCTGGACGGTGTCGACGCCGCGCTGGTCCGGCAGGTGGGGCGCGGCGGCCCCCGGGACGGGATCGACCAGCTCGGTGGTCTCTGGCAGCGCTGTCACGGGTCGCTCCTCGCCTCGGCCACCGCTGCCGGGGTCGCCGGTGCGCGGTGGTGCTCGACATCCCGCCTGGTGTGGCGGTCCTCACACATCGTGGCACGAGGCAAGGCGCTCGGAAAGCCCCTCGGGGTACCGATCTGCGCGCTGCCGCTCGGCGGAATTGCGCAGATCGGTACCCGAAACCACCCCTCAGGTGCCAGGATGCGCAGCATGCCGGATGCGGACGCGACCGATGCCCGTTTGCTGCTCGCCCTGACCGATGACCCCCGGGCGAGTGTGATGGCGCTGTCGCAGCGGCTCGGGCTGGCGCGCAACACCGTGCAGAGCCGGCTCGCCCGGCTGGAGGGCAACGGTGTCCTGGGGCCCCTCGACCAGCGGGTCCGCCCGGAGGCCCTGGGCTACCGGCTGGGCGCCTACATGTCGGTGCAGGTCGCGCAGCGCGGGCTGGCCGAGGTGAGCGACGCCCTCGCCCAGCTGCCGGAGGTCCTCGAGGTCACCGGCCTCTCCGGCGCCACCGACCTGCTGGTCCACGTGGTGGCCACCGACGCCGACCACCTGTGGCGGATCACCGAGGCCGTGCTCGCCATCCCGGGAGTGCAGCGGGTGGACACCGCCCTGGCCATGCGCCGGTTCGTGGACCGACGACTGGCGCCACTGCTGGAGCGCGCCGCCGGACCGGCCGCGGACTGACCGGTTCCGGCGCGTCATCATGCGGTCACCACCGGTCGCGACACTCCTCGTCCTAGGGTGCGCCGTGCCCAGTCCCCGGCCGCGTCGCGCCGCCGCTCTGCTCGTCGCCCTAATGGGGAGCCCGCTGGTGCTCGCCGGCTGCGCGACGGAGACGGTCGAGGGGACGATCGAGCCCTTCACGCGCACCGGCGGAGAGGTGGTCTCGCAGGAGCCCTGCGCCGGGGGCGACTTCGAGTGCGTGACCCTCACCGTCCCCTCCGACCACGACGCCGCCGCGTCGCAGGAGTGGGAGGCGACCTTCGCGGTGCGGAAGGCCGACGGCGAGTCCCGCGGCGTGCTGGTGACGGCGACCGGCGGCCCCGGCTCCAGCGGGATTCTGCTGGCGGAGAGCTACGCCGCCTCGATGGACCCGGCCATCACCGACGCCTACGACCTGGTCTTATTCGATCAGCGGGGCATCGGCCGCTCCGAGCCGTTCAGCTGCGACGGCGCGATCTTGAACTTCGACGCGGTCGTCGACGCCTCGGCCGACGACGACGAGCGCGACCGGTTCGCCCGCCGCGCGGAGGAGTTCGCGGCGGAGTGCTTCGAGGAGGCCGGGTTCTCACCGGCCGAGGCGCCGCTGTTCGCCACCCGGCAGGCTGCGGAGGACCTCGAGATCTTCCGCGAGTGGTACGGCGCCGACCGCCTCACCCTCTACGGCGAGAGCTACGGCACACAGTTCCAGCAGGCCTACGCAGCGGCCCACCCCGACCGGGTGCAGAGCCTGATCCTCGACGGCGTCGTCGACCCGCAGACCCCGATCCGGGCGTTCGCCGCGGAGAGCGCCCGCGCCTACAGCGACGTGCTCGAACGCACCCTGAGCGCGTGCGACGCCGATCCGGTGTGCGCCGACGACGCACCCGGATCGTCGGCGGCGGCCTACGACGAGCTGGCCGACGAGCTCGCCGAGGAACCGCGGTCCTACGACTACCCCCTCGCCGACGGCGGCTCGGAGGAGCGCGAGCTGACGATCGAGGAGCTCGAGGGCGCCGCGGCCGCCTCGATGAGCGCGCCGCACCAGCGGCTCCGGTTCGCCCGCACCGTCAACGCCGCCGTCGAGGGCGACCCGCTGCCGCTGGCCCTCCTCGCCGCTGCCGGCGCGGGCGCCGACCCCACCACCGGCGAGGTGGTCGCCGACCCGTCCTTCTCCCCCGCGCTGTACCTGGCCGTCGAGTGCCAGGACTTCCCTTTCGTCCCCGAGGGCAGCACGCCCCGCGACGAGCTCGCTGTCTGGCTGGACGAGGCCGCCGCAGCGGGGGTCGAGGACCTGCGGCTCCCCGACGTCTACTACGGCGACCTGCCGTGCCTGTTCTGGCCCCGCGGCGACGCCCCGGCACCCGCGCCTCCCGCACCGGTGGACCCCGCCTACCCGGTGCTGCTGCTGACCGCGGACACCGATCCGAACACCCCGGCCGCCAACGCCCTGCGGGTGCACGGGCGCGATCCCGACTCCGCGCTCGTCGTGCTCCCCGGCGGCCCGCACGTGCTGCTCGGGTGGGGCTACGCCTGCGTCGACCGGACCGTGCTGCGGCTGCTCGACTCCGGTCGCCTGCCCCCGCGACCCGTCACCACCTGCACCGGCGCCGCCGGCGCGGCCTACGAACCGCTGGCACCGGAGACCGCGGACGGCTACGAGGACCCGTACGCGACGGCGTCGTTGATCATGACCGAGGTCCTGGGGCCGACGTTCGAGTCCTGGTCCGCCCAGCGGCCGCTGACCCTGGGCTGCCCCGAGGGCGGCAGCGTCGAGTACACGATCGGCTTCAGCGGAACGGTCGCCGTCGAGCTGGACGGGTGCGCGTGGACGCCGGAGGTACCCGTCGACGGGACGATCGAGGTGACCGACGGCGGGTTCGGCGACGCCACCGCGACGCTGCACTTGCCCTTCGCCATGCTCGAACTCGAGGACGGCGAGGTCGACGGCCTCTTCCGGGGGAAGCCGATCAACTGACCGGGCGTCGTCAGCGGGGGCGGCGCACCCGCACCGGCCCGCGTGCGCTGCCGACGTCGACGACGGCGCCGCCCTGGGTCACCTCGACCTCGCCGGCCGCGGCGAGCCGGCCGGCCGCGGCTCGAGCGTCGGGCATGAGGTCGCGCCACGCCTCCGGATCGACCGCGCGGGCCGCCTCCGACGGGCAGATGCTCGCGTCGGGACGGCGGGTGTCGAGCAGCCGCTCGATGGCCTGCTCCAGCTGCCGGTCGACGTCCACGGCGCAAGCCTGCGCCGCTGCCCGCGGCCCCGCCACCCTGGCGCGCCGCTCTCGCAGCGGGCAGGCTGCGCCCGTGCGCGGACGGCAGGCCGGGCGGTGAGCGATCCGCGGGCGGAGAAGCTGGCGATCCTGGCCGCGTACGAGGCCGCGCTGGCCGATCCGGTCCGGCTGGTCGTCCTGCTCGCGGACGCCGCGGACGACGACGACGCGGTCCGCCGGGTGCAGGAGGCCTTCGACCTGCCCGCCGAGCAGGCCACCGCCGTCCTGGACCTGCAGTTCCGCCGGCTCTCCCGCGCCACCCGCGCCCACGTCGCCGACGAGCTCCGGATCCTGCGCGCCGAGTGGGGCCCCGACGTCCCGGCGACGGTCGCGTTCACCTCCCGGTGCTCCGCCGTGGTCACCGTGGACGGCGACGCCCGGACCCTTTCCGCCGCCGGCGCCCAGGAGGTCCTCGTCCGGATCTCTGCGCACCTGGTGGACGACGTCGCCGTCCCCCGCATGTGCCCGGTGGTCGCCGAGGTCACCGGCTCTGCCGGAGGACCCGTGCGGATCCGGGCCCTCCCGTCGGGGGACACCTCCTGCGAGTACGCGGACGATCCGCCGCCGTAGGCCCGGTGGGCCGAGGGCTCAGCGCCAGCCGCGCTCGTCCACACCGCCGGGCACCGGCGCGGCCGGGTCGTAGGGCGTGCGGGTGAAGACGAAGGTGTCCAGGTCCAGGTGGTCGGCCTCGATGCGCAGCGTCTCGCCGGCGAAGTAGCCGTCCAGCCCGGTCCAGACGCCGTCCTCCCGGCGGGAGAACCGGCTCGCCCGGCCACCGCGGCCCGGCAGCGGGCCGAGGTGCAGCAGCCCGCCGGCCACCGCGCGCAGCACGTACGGCGCCGGGCCCCAGAACCAGACGCCGAGGGCGTCCAGGGGCACCGGGGCGGGCGACGGCGACCAGACCTCGACGATCCGCGGCTCGGCGGCCCGGAGGTCGGCCAGCAGGCCGAACACCAGCGGGTCGACCCCACTGGTCGCGTTGGCCAGCGAGACGGCGCCGGTCTGCTCCTCGCGGTCTACGAACACCCCGGCGAGGAAGCCGGGCATCGAGCCGCCGTGACCCACCAGCGTGCGGCCGTCGAGCCGCATGACCTGCAGGCCCAGGCCGTACGCCGACCAGCCGGCCGCGGAGGAGTCCACGCCGGCCGGCACGGTCATCTCCTCCAGCGTTCCGGGATCGAGGACGTCGGCGGTGTCACCGAGCAGGAACGCGGCGAAGCGCCCCAGGTCGGTCAGCGTGGCCCACAGCTGGCCGGCCGCGGCCATCGCACCGGCGTGGTGCTCCGGCTCGGGCAGGACGACGTCGGCCCACGGGTGCACCGCCAGGCCCTGCGCGGCCGGAGCGACCGGCCGGGGCGTGGTGCGGCGCATGCCGAGCGGGGCCAGCACCTCCGCGGTCACGGCGTCCTCCCACGACGACCCGCGCAGCCGGGCGACGACCTCGCCGAGCAGGCCGAAGCCCAGGTTCGAGTAGTGGAACCGCCGCGCCGCCCCCAGGACGACGTCGGTGCCGCCCAGGCCCAGCTCGTCCAGCGAGCCGCCGGGGGTCCGCTCCCACCAGCCGCCGGGGCTCTCCGCGGAGGCGCCGGCCAGGTGGGAGAGCAGCTGGCCGACGGTGCGGTCGCCGAAGGGGGTGCCGGGCAGGTGCCGCTCCAGCGGGTCGTCCAGGCCGAGCAGGCCCTCGTCGCGCAGCCGCATCACCACGACCGCCGTCACCGTCTTGCTGATCGACCCCAGCCGGTACTGGACGTCGGTATGCGGCTCGGCGACGTCGCCCCGGCCGGCCGACCACGCCAGCCCGCCGTCGCGGACGACGCCGGCAACCAGGCTCGGCGCGCGCCCCTCGCGCTGGACGCGCGCGGTCCGGGCGAGCAGGAGGCGGGCGGTCGAGGGCAGCACGGGCTCGGGCACGACGCCGACCGTATCGACCGCGCCCGGACTCAGGATGCGGGCGTCGGCTCCGGAACCGGGAGCGCGCCCTCGCGGGTGGCCCACCGGTCGAACCAGATCGTCGCCAGCGGCGGGATGGAGGCGACCAGCGCGAGGAACGTGGTCCTCCGGTCCCAGCGCAGCACCCGCCAGGCCACCGCGGTGACCACCAGGTAGAGCACGAAGACGCCGCCGTGCACGGGGCCGAACATCTGCACCCCGCGCTCGGAGTCACCCACGTACTTCACGAACATGCCGCCGAGCAGCAGGAGCCAGGAGCCCGCCTCGGCGAGCGCGACGGCGCGGAAGAGCTGGGCGACGGAGCTGGGCTTCACGCCCCCATGGTCCCCGATGGAGCGGGCGGCGCGGGGGTGGCCCTGCTCACCGGCCCGTCGGGGGTGGCAGGGGCGCGGGTGGCAGGGTCGCGGGCGTGCGGGGTCTGGCGCGGCGGGAGTTCTGCCTGGTGCTGCTCCGCCGGATGGCCGACGTCCGGCCCGATCTGGTCGCCGAGGCCCTCCCCCGGCTGGGCGCCACCCGCGCGGAGGCGCACGCCGCGCACACCCGCTGGCAGTAGAAGGACCCCGTCCCTCTCACGCCTCGTCGTCGGGGGGCTGCTGCAGCGGATGGATCCGCCGGGGAGCGGGTGAGGCTCAGCCGGCGATGCGGCGGGCCCCGCTGAAGCCGCGCATGGTGTCGACGCTGGCGACCTTGACGACGTCGCCGGAGGTCGGCGCGTGCACCATCTGGCCGTTGCCGATGTAGATGCCCACGTGGCTGACCGGGCTGTAGAAGAAGACCAGGTCGCCGGGCTGCAGCTGGGCGCGGGAGACGGCCTGGCCCATGCCGGCCTGACCCCGGCTGGAGTGCGGGAGGCTGATGCCGGCGGCGCGGAAGGCGTACTGCGTGAGACCGGAGCAGTCGTAGGCGTTGGGCCCGCCGGCCGCCCACACGTAGGGCTTGCCGCGCTGGGCCATGGCGGTGTCGACGGCGATCTGCGCGGCCCGGCTGTTGGCGACGACGGGGGCGCCAGCGGGAACCGGCGCCGAGCGGTCGCTGCGGCTGGCCCGCGCACCGTCGTCGCTGTGCCCCGCCTGGTCGACGGCGGCGCGGCGCTCGTCGGCGCTGAGCCGGTTGAACTGCGCCCGGAAGTCGTCGATCTGCGTCTGCAGCTCGGCCTGCTGGGCGGCGACCGCGTCGTAGGTGGCCTGCGCCTCGTTGGCGGCCTTCTGGGCGGTGGCCTGGGCCTGCGCGGCGGCGACGTTGGCCGCGGCGGCCCGCTCGACGATGCCGGTCTGGTGGCCGGCGATGGTCTGCAGGGTGCTCACCCGCGCCACGAACTCGTCGGCGGAGCCGCTCACCATCATCGCCTGGAAGGAGCCCATGCTCTCGCCGGTGAAGGCGGTGCGGGCGACCGCGCGCACCGACTGCTGCGCGGCGGCGAGCTCGGCGGTGGCCCGCTCCAGCTCCGCCGAGGCGGCGGCCGCGGCCGCCTGCTGGGCGGCCAGTCCGTCGCGGGCCTGGTTGAACTCCTCGGTGACGACCTCGAGCTGGTGACCGCGCTCGGCGACCAGCGCGGCGGCGTCGGCCGCGGTCCCGGGCGTACCGGGCGCGGCGGAGGCCGGCAGGGAGGCGAGCAGGATGCCGACGCTGCCGGCGAGAGCGATGCCGGTCCGCCGAAGGGTGCTGCGGCGGGCGGACGTGCGCAGGGGGGACGCCATCGTGCGGCGACTCCGATCTCGTCGGGCAGGAGTTCACGGCCGGGGCGGACTGGTCCGTCTCGGCGCGACGCCGTGCTGTGGTGGCCAGGTGCGGCTCCCGCCGATGAGGCGGAGCGGCTCCCGACGTCCGGCGCCTGTCAGCCGGGAAGTGACTGACAGGCCTCGCGGATGCACTCACCGTAGGGGCCGTGACCACGCCGTGACAATGCCTCGAACAACATTTGTGTAATTCGCTGTGCGCGCTGAGTCACAAGACCCGCTAGAGGCCGCCTCTCGCGATCGTCCCCGTTTCGGCCCAGCGCGCGGGGACCACTACCGGTACATGGACCTCCGCAAGCCCCTCCTCCTCCTCGCCATCGCCGGGTCCCTCGTCGCCTGTGGCGACAACACCGACGTGCAGCGCGGCGAGACCAACTGCGACTCGACCTCCGAGCAGGCCCAGAACCCGCACGACGCCAGCTGCGAGGAGACCGGCAGCAACGACGGCGTCGAGTGACGTCCTCCCGTTGAGCCCCTCCGGACGGCGGCTGCAGACCGCGCCGGCCGCCGTCCTCACCGGGATCCGGACCGGCCTCGTGGGCCGGGACCTGGCCCTCCTCGCCGCCGGACTGACCTTCTACGCCGGCATCGCGATCGTTCCGCTGCTGGTGCTCGCCTTCGGGCTGACCGCCTGGCTGACCTCCGCCGAGCGGGTCCAGGAGCTCGGACGGCGGCTCGCGGACCTGCTGCCCGGCGAGCTGGGCGCGCCCGATGCGGTGACGCGACTGGTGGAGGCCGGCGTGGGGCTGACCCCGCTCGGCGCCCTGCTGGCCCTGGTCCCGATGACCTTCTACGGCGAGGGGCTGCGGCGCGCCCTGGGCCGCTTCAGCACCCGCTCCGAGGGGATGACCGGCTGGCGCGGGCGGCTGGCGTCGCTGCCCCTGCTGCTCCTCACCCCCGTGCTGCTCTACCCGTTGCTGCTGGCCGCGGCCGGGATGGCCGACCTCGCCGAGCGCGGCGGCCTCGGGGGCACCATCGGCCAGGTCGCCGTGGGCTTCTACTCCGTGCTCGCGGCGCTCACCCTGCCCATCGCCTTCGGCTTCCGGGTCGTCGCCGGCGGACGGGTGCACCTCCCCGCCCTCGCCGCGGGAGCACTGTTCACCGCCGCCTGCCTGTCCGGCTTCCTGCAGGGCTTCGTGCTCTTCCTGTCGCTGCCCCTGGACCTCGGCGCTCCGTTCGGCGGCCTGGACGTCGTCGGCGGCGTCGTCGCCGTGGGGCTGTGGCTCTTCCTGCTGCACCTGGTCCTGGTGATCGGCTGGCTGGCCACCCGGTCGCTCGACGAGTTCCTCACCGCCCCGGCCGGTGTGCCCGCCCCGCCGGAACGGTAGGAACAGGACATGCCCGAGGAGATGCTGGCCGGCCGGCTCAACGTGCGCACCCGCGAGTTCGTCGTCAAGGAGGTGCCGAAGCCGAAGCCAGGCCCCGGTGAGGTGCTGATCAAGGTGGCCGCCGCCGGCATCTGCCTCTCCGACGTGCACCTCATCGAGGGCCAGCTCTCCCCGCTCTTCCTCGACGGGGACGAGGTCACCCTCGGCCACGAGGTGGCGGGCACCGTCGCCGAGCCGGGCGACGGCGTGGCCGGCTGGACCGAGGGGCAGCGGGTGCTGCTGCAGGCCGGCGAGCTCAAGGGCGACTGGGTGCACACCCGCGGGGTGGACTACGACGGCGGCTGGGCGGAGTACGCGCTCGCGACCGCCGACACCCTCGTGCCGATCCCCGACGACCTCTCGTTCGAGCAGGCCTGCATCGTGCCCGACGCCGTCTCCACGCCGTGGGCCTCGATCGTGCGGACGGCGCAGGTGCGCGCCGCGCAGCCGGTCGGCGTCTGGGGCATCGGCGGGCTGGGCGCGCACGCGGTGCAGCTGCTCCGGCTCGCCGGTGCCGCTCCGATCATCGCCGTCGACCCCGTGCCGGCCGCCCGGCAGCGCGCCCTGGACTTCGGCGCCGACCTGGCGCTGGACCCCTCCGATGACATCGCCGCCCGCGTCCGCGAGCTGACCGGCGGCCAGGGCCTCGCGTTCGCCTTCGACTTCGCCGGCGTCGCACCGGTCCGCGAGCAGGCGGTGCGCTGCCTCGAGCGGGACGGCGCGCTCGTGCTGGTGGGCCTCACCGACCAGCCGCTGACGATCCGCAACGGCACGCAGTTCAGCTACTTCGGCCAGCGGATCCTGGGCCACTACGGCTCCGATCCGGCCCACGTCGTCGAGCTGGTGAACCTGATCCGGCACTCCCGGCTGGACCTCTCCCGGTCGATCTCCGGCACGCTGCCGCTGAGCGAGGCGGCCGAGGGCGTGGAGCGGCTGGCGCAGAAGCAGGGCGACCCGATCCGGCTGGTCCTCACCCCCTGACCGGGCGATCACCTTGTGCTGCGGCCGGGTCGGAGGCCAGTCTCCTCGCATGGCGACCGGCCGGTCCGCGCTGCTGCTCGGGGTCGTGGCGTGCGTCCTGACCGGGTGCGCCCAGGCGGAGGCCGGACATCCGGGGGGTCCGCGCAGCGGCCCGCTCGTCCTGATGACGCCGGAGCCGGGCGGGCCACCCGTCCCCGAGCCGCAGACAGGCCTGCATCCCGAGGAGGTCCTGACGCTTCCGCTCGTCACGTCGGACATGCAGGCCGTGCTCGACGAGGTGCAGGCGCGCTGGGGGGACCACCCCGAGCTGGGCCAGTCCGAGATCAGCCTGGACCGGACGCTGATCATCCTGCGCTGGCACGGGTCACCTCCGGCGGAGCTGACCGCGCTGGCGGGGAGCCGGTCCGGGGGCACCTTCGACGTCCGGGTGGACGAGACGCGTTTCCGGGACACCGAGCTCGGCGACGAGGCGCACCGCCTGGTCCGCGAGCACTCCGGCGTGGTCACCAGCGCCTGGCCCCGCACGGAGGGCGACGGCGTCGGGCTGGGCCTGGACCCCTCGGTCGCCGGGAACGCCGATCCCGCCGCGTTGGAGCGGCTCGGGATCTCCAGCCGCTTCCCGCTGTTCCCGGAGCCCCTGGACGCCCCGGTGGCCGCCTCGGGCGGCTGACCTCAGACCCGGTCGCCGGGCTCCACGATGTGCACGTCGACCGCGCGGAACTGCTTCGGCGTCTCGAGCAGCACCGCCTTCGTCGGCTCGCCCACGTCGAGGAACGCGTCCTGACGCAGGGCCGCCAGCTGCCGCAGCCGGGGGTCGCCCAGCACGTCGTCCACGAGCCCCCGGTCGCCGCCAGGGAAGAGGGCGACCAGGCCGTCGGTGTGCGGCAGGAGCACCCGGACGGCGGTCTCGACGGCGTGGTCGACGACGGCGTCGGTCTGGTTGGACCGCCGTCGGGCGAACCGCTGCTGCGACCAGCCGCCGGCGGCCGTCCGCCCCTGGACCTGGCGGGCATCGACCTTCGAGACCACCAGGCGCTCGCCGTCGAACACGCCGACGGCCCAGCGGCCCCGGCGGACCAGGAGAACGGCGGCGCGGTGCTCCCGCTGGGCCGCCGCGGTGAAGCTGCCGAGCAGCGGCGTCTCGGGCGTCCAGCCGAACGGCGCCCGCAGGGTCACCGTCGTGGTGTCGGCGCAGGTGATGGCCAGCCCGTCGGCGGCGGGGGCCACCTCGGTGAAGGCGCCGTGACGGGTGGCGACGCCGTCCAGCCACTTGCCGAGCCGGGCGGGGGCGACGCCGAGCTGCCGACCGCCGCCGGCGGCCGGCCGTGGCCGGGTCATGGGATCAGCCGGCCAGCGCCGGCTCGGGGGCGTGCTCGGCGGGCACGCGCAGCAGCCGCTGGCACAGCAGGACCACCACGGCGGCGATTCCGGCCGCGATCGTCGCCACGAGGAACGCGGTGTTGGCGCCCCAGACGTCGACGATCTTGCCCGCCGCGGAGGCGCCCAGCGCCACGCCGAGCCCGAGGGCGGTGCCGATCCAGGTGAAGGCCTCGGTGACGGCGGAGCGCGGCACCAGCAGCTCGGCGAGCGTGAACGAGCTGATCAGCGACGGCGAGACCGCGACCCCGGCGAGGACGACGAACGGCAGCATCACCCAGAGGTCCTCGACCAGGAGCAGCGGCACGGTCAGCACGGTCAGCACGACCAGCGCCACGCTCAGCCGCCGGCGCAGCGGCGTCTTCCAGTGCACGAGCCCCCAGCCGATGCCGCTGGCCATGGAGCCGACGGCGAGCCCCGCGATGAGGACGCCGGACATCGACTTGGCGCCGACCTCCTCGGCGAAGGCGACCAGCGCGATCTCCAGCGTGCCGAGGATGGCGCCGACGGCCGCACCGACGACGAAGAGGACCCGCAGCCCGCGGGTGCGGATCGCCGACGGCCCCTGACGGCTCACGTGCCCGTGCGGCGGCGGCTCGGTCTTCCGCTGCGCGGCGAACAGCAGGCTGCCCACGGTCGCGAGGGCGAAGGCGGTGACCACGCCGGAGGTGGAGTGGCCGGTGGTGGAGAGGAAGGTGACGAGGACCGGGCCGACGATGAAGGCGAACTCGTCGACGACGGACTCCATCGCCAGCGCGGTCGGCAGTCGGTGACTGCCACGCAGCAGGTGCGTCCAGCGCACCCGGATCATCGAGGAGACCGGCGGGATGCAGGCGCCGGCGGCACCGGCGGAGGCGAACACGACCCACAGCGGCCAGTCGCCGCGCACCGAGAAGAGGAACAGCACGCCGGAGATCACGAAGACCAGCAGGATGGGCAGCAGGACCTTGCGCTGGCCGTGGGTGTCGGCCCAGCGACCGAAGATCGGGCCGGCGATCGCCGTCGTCACCGCACCCACCGCGGCGACGGCCCCACCGAGTCCGTACGAGCCGGTCTCGTCGGCGACCAGCAGCACGCAGCCCAGGCCCACCATCGACAGCGGCAACCGCCCGATGAACGCCGCCAGCACCATCGGCAGGACGTGCGGGGTCCGCAGGACCTGCAAATAGGGGTTGGCCACGAGCGGGGAAGCCTCCAGTAGGGACCGTCTCCGGCCCGCCCGCGCGCGGCGGGGGCATCGGGACGGCCGTCAGTGCCGTGCTCGCCACGCTAACCGACACCAGCCGGTCCCGCGGCGCAGCCGGCCGGGTCGTGCCGGTGATCAGGTCAGCTGATCATGCGGCGTCCTGGCTCAGCACCGGTGGTGAGCCAGGACGCCGAACGATCAGGTCTCCTGATCACCACGGAGATGGCGAAGGGACACCGGGGACGACGCAGGGCCCGGACCGCAGCTGCGGTCCGGGCCCTGGTGACGTCAGATCAAGCGAGTCGGCTCTTCAGGATCTCCAGCTCGTCCCACATGGTCGTGGGGAGCTTGTCGCCGAACTTCTCGAACCACTCGGTGATCTGCGGGATCTCCGCCTGCCACTCCTCGGGCTTGACGGCGAGCGCGGCCTCGACCTGCTCGGGCGTCAGACCCAGGCCGGAGACGTCGAGGGAGTCGACCGTGGGCACGTGGCCGACGGGCGTCTCGACGGCGGCGGCAGTGCCCTCGAGGCGCTCGATGACCCACTTCAGCACGCGGCTGTTCTCACCGAAGCCCGGCCACAGGAAGCCGCCCTCGTCGTCCCGGCGGAACCAGTTGACGTAGAAGATCTTCGGCAGCTTGGTGGCGTCGGCCTGCTTGCCGGTGTTCACCCAGTGGCCGAAGTAGTCGGCGGCGTTGTAGCCGATGAACGGCAGCATCGCGAACGGGTCGCGGCGAATGACGCCGACGGCGCCGGTGGCGGCGGCGGTGGTCTCCGAGGAGAGCGTCGCGCCCATGAACACGCCGTGGTTCCAGTCCCGGGCCTCGCTGACCAGCGGGATCGTGGTCTTGCGGCGGCCACCGAAGAGGATCGCCGAGATCGGCACGCCCTTCGGGTCGTCGTACTCCGGCGCCAGGATCGGGCACTGGGTGATCGGGGTGCAGAAACGGCTGTTCGGGTGGCTGGAGAGCTCGTCGCTCTCCGGCGTCCAGTCGCGGCCCTTCCAGTCGGTGAGGTGCGCCGGGGGCTCCTCGGTCATGCCCTCCCACCAGACGTCGCCGTCGTCGGTCAGGGCGACGTTGGTGAAGACCGAGTTGCCCTTCTCGATCGTCCGCATGGCGTTGGGGTTGGTGTCCCAGCCCGTGCCCGGGGCGACGCCGAACAGGCCGTACTCGGGGTTGATCGCGTAGAGCCGGCCGTCCTCGCCGAACCGCATCCAGGCGATGTCGTCGCCGATGGTCTCGACCTTCCAGCCCGGGATGGTGGGCTCGAGCATCGCGAGGTTCGTCTTGCCACAGGCGGACGGGAAGGCGCCGGCGACGTAGTAGACCTTCTGCTGCGGGCTGGTGAGCTTGAGGATCAGCATGTGCTCGGCCAGCCAGCCCTCGTCGCGGGCCATGGCGGAGGCGATCCGCAGCGCATAGGCCTTCTTGCCCAGCAGCGCGTTGCCGCCGTAGCCGGAGCCGTAGGACCAGATCATGCGCTCCTCGGGGAACTGCACGATGTACTTGGTCTGGCTGCACGGCCACGGCACGTCGGCCTGACCGTCCTCGAGCGGCGCGCCCAGGGAGTGCATGGCGGGCACGAACGGGCGGTCGGTGCCCAGGGCCTCGAGCACGCGGCTGCCGATGCGCGCCATGACGCGCATGGAGGCGACGACGTACTCGGAGTCGGTGATCTCCACGCCGAACATGGGGCTCTCGGCCTCGATGGGGCCCATGCAGAACGGGATGACGTACATGGTGCGACCACGCATGGAGCCGCGGTACAGCTCCGTCATGATCGCCTTCATCTCGCTGGGGTCCATCCAGTTGTTGGTGGGACCAGCGTCGGCCTCGTCGACCGAGCAGATGAAGGTGCGGTCCTCGACGCGAGCGACGTCGCTGGGGTCGGAGGCGCACCAGTAGGAGTTGGGCTTCTTCTCCAGCGGGCGGAAGGTGCCGGCGTCGACCAGCTTCTGGGTGATCCGCGCAGCCTCCTCCTCGCTGCCGTCGATCCAGACCACCTGGTCCGGCGACGTCAGCTCGGCCATCTCCCGCACCCAGGCGAGCAGCCGGGCGTGCGTGGTGGGGGCGTTCTCGAGACCGGGGGTGGCCACGGAAGTCACGGCGTCTCCATCCTCTGCGTAGCCGGGGCGGAAACCTGCCTCCGGCGGTCGTGCGGTACGGCTGCGGCCGCGCCTGCGGCCCATCCGGATCGGGACAGGGTACAAGCGCGGACACACTGCTGTAACTGCGATGAATGTTACGTATAGGACGTCTTGTCCTCAGCTCGAAAGAGGCAGGTCAGGAGCGGCCTTCGACACATCTCGGGGCCCTCCTGCGCGCGCTGACGCCTCCTAGCTGCGGGAACGTCACTCTCCGCAACCGCCTCTACGGCGCCGACCAGCCGCGCACCCGGTGGTGGCGGCCGCCCGGGAGCACCCTTGGCGCCGTCCTCCCTCACCGTTCCGGGTCCTCCCTCACCGTCGACCGCGAGGGAGGACCCCCGGTGATCAGGTCTCCTGATCACCAGGGGTCCGGAGCGTCCTGCGTGTCAGGCGTCCGGAGTGCGGCCGTAGGCGGGGCCGACCTCGGCGTAGAACTCGTCCCAGTGCCCGGGCTGCGGACGACCGGTGATGACGGCGCCGAACTTGTCCAGGTACCAGTGCCAGCCCATCGCGTAGTCGGTGACGTCGGCGTCGGCCGGGAAGACCTGGGTGAAGCGCAGCTGCGTCCGCCCGTCCTCCGTCCAGAGGTCGAGGTCGACGCGCCAGTCCTCGGTCTCCTGCTGCTGCCACTCGACGACCAGCCGCCGGGGCGGGTCGCACTCGAGGATCGTCATGGGCTCGCCGGCCTGCTCCCCCTCCTCGTGCGTCATGACGAACGTGCCCGTGCCGCCCGGGCCGCGCGCGCCGTCGTAGATGCCGATCCAGCGGGCCAGCCGCTCGGGCTCGGTGAGGGCCGACCACACGTCCTCGATCGGATCGGGCCAGCTGCGGCGGAACTCCAGCCGCTGCCGGCCGTCCGGCTCGGGAGTGACGACGCCGCGCCGGGTCTCGAGGTCCTCGGTCATAGGGGGTCTCCGTTCCTCCGCGCCCGCCGGCCGCGGGCGATCTCGGTGTCCAGGGCGTCCAAGCGGTGCGCCCACAGGTCGCGATAAGGCTCCAGCCAGGCGTCGAGCTCGCGCAGCGGCGCAGGGTCGAGCGCGTAGCGGCGCTCGCGGCCGTCCGACCGCACCCGGACCAGGCCGCTCTCCCGCAGCACGCGCAGATGCCGACTGATCGCCGGGCGGCTGATCGGGAACGGCTCCGCCAGCTCACCGGCGGTCCGCTCACCACCGGCCAGGAGGGCGAGCAGCTCCCGGCGGACCGGGTCGGCCAGAGCCTGTAGCGCCTGCACGGCGCATGCGTAACACATCGGTTACGCATCGGTCGAGGGGTTCGCCCGCGCGGCATCGGGATACGAGGTTCGGCATGACCGTCACCGATCCCGACACCCCGGACCCGCTCAACGACCCCCGCACGACCCAGGCCGACCCCGGGGCCTACGGCGAGGGCGCCGACCTGGCCTCGACCGTGGACGACCCGGCGTCGACCGGCGAGGAGGAGCTGGCCACCAGCCAGACGCTCTCCGACGAGGCCGGTGGCGGTGACGTCACCGGAGGATCGCCCACCTGACGGTGTGACGGACCGGTCCGCACGGGTACTGGTCGGGAGTTCCGCCCGTTCCATCCCGAGGAGGACCGATGGCCACCGGTGAGACCGGCTTCGAGGACGTCTACTACGACCTCATCTCCGTGCAGTACCACTCGCTCAAGGCCGGGCACGACTACGGCCAGTACGTCCGGGACGCCGAGAACGCCGGCCTGGACGACGTGGCCCAGTTCTTCCGCAAGGTGATGAAGCAGGACTCGAAGCGGGCCGCCAAGGCCCACGAGTTCCTGGGTCGCCTGCAGGGCACCAGTCAGGCCGGCCCCGCCGCGCAGTAGCGACAGGATGGCGGCGTGATCACCACTGCGCTCACCCGCCGGTTCGACCTGTCGACGCCGGTCATCGGGGCTCCGATGGCCGGCGTCGCCGGTGGGGCGCTGGCCGCGGCCGTCTCCCGCGCCGGCGGGCTCGGGATGATCGGGGTGGCCGGCAACCACTCGCCGGACTTCATCACCGAGCAGTGCGCGATCCCGGAGCGACTGCCCTTCGGCGTGGGGCTGATGGCCTGGGTGCTCGACGACCGCCCCGAGCTGCTCGAGGCGACGATCGCGGCGCGGCCGGCGTTGGTGTCGGTGTCGTTCGGCGACCCCGCCCCGTACGTCGGGCCGCTGCACGACGCCGGCATCGCGGTGGCGGTCCAGGTGAACACGGTGGACGACGTGCACCGGGCGGTGGCCTCGGACGTCGACGTGATCGTGGCGCAGGGCAGCGAGGCCGGCGGGCACACCGGTCACCGCGCGACCCTGCCGCTGCTGCAGGAGGTGCTGGCGCTCACCGACCTGCCGGTCGTCGCCGCCGGTGGCATCGCCACCGGGCGCGGGATGGCCGCCGTGCTCGCGGCCGGCGCCGCCGGGGTGTGGATCGGAACGGCCCTGCTGTCCTGCCCGGAGGGGCTCAACTCCCCCGCCGCCCGGGCGCGGGTTCGAGCCGCCGCGGGCGAGGACACCGTGCTCACCCGGGCCTTCGACGTCGCCCAGCGCCTGGCCTGGCCGGAGCGCTGGCCCGGCCGGGCACTGGAGAACGAGTTCAGCCGCGCCTGGCACGGCCGGGAGGACGAGCTGGCGCACGACGACGTCGCCTCGCAGCGGGTCGTGGACGCCCGGCGCAGCGGCGACCTGGAGCAGGCGCCGGTCTACGCGGGCGAGGCGGTCGGACTCGTCACCGCCGAGCGCTCGGCCACCGACGTCGTCCGGACACTCACCGAGGACGCCGAGCGTGCGCTGCGGACGGTCCCCGACCTGCTGGGCTAGGCGAGCGCCGGTGCGCTCTCATCCACCTCTGCGACGGGAGCAGGCGTGGATCAGCGCGCAACGGCGGATCAGACGGCGCAGCTGTCGTCGGTGCAGCCGTCCGCGGCCGGAACAGTGATCAGCGGGTTGGCGTCGGCCCACGCCCGCTCCAACAGCTGGAGCAGCAGCTCGGCCGGCTGGGCGCCCGCGGCGCCGTACTTGCGGTCGACGACGAAGAACGGCACGCCGGTCGCGCCGAGGGACTGCGCGGTGGCGCCCTCCTGGGCGACAACAGCGCGGTAGCGGCGGTCGGTGAGAACCTCGCGCGCCTCGTCGGCGTCCAGCCCGACCTCGGTGCCGAGGGCTACCAGCGAGTCGACGTCGAAGACGCTGCGCGACTCCTCGAAGTGCGCGTGCAGCAGCAGCTCCTTGAGCTCGCCCTGCACGCCGCGCTCGGCGGCCAGGTGCAGCAGCTCGTGGGCCAGCGAGGTGTTGCCGCTGATGCCGTTGGCCAGGTCGTACGTCAGACCCTCCCCGGCGGCGACCTCCTCGAGCTGACGCATCGACTGCCGCATCGCGTCCTCGGGCTGGCCGTACTTGCGGGCCAGCGCGGGCAGCGTCGCGTGCGTCTCGTCCTCGGGGATTGAGGGGTCCAGCTGGAACGACCGCCACACGACCTCGACCTGGTCGCGGTGCGGAAACTTCTCCAGCGCCGTCTCGAGCCGGCGCTTGCCGACGTAGCACCACGGACAGACGACGTCGGACCAGACCTCTACGCGCATGCCCTGCTCAACCGGAGGGTCAATGCCGGACATTCCCCGCTATGTTTCACGCGCCAGAACCGTCAGCGGCGACTGATACCACCTGCACACCGCTCCCGGCGATCGCCCGCGCAAACTATGCAAGAGCGGTCGAGACAGGACCCCGCCAATCAAGCAGTCGAGCGCAGTGCCGGGCCGAGGGCACCACGTACAGCAGACACCCATGCCTCAGATGCAGAGTCCGCGTCGCCATCAGCGACCACCAGCAGTCCATGGCCAATCGACTTCACGGCGGCTCCGACCGGCAGCAGCTGGGACTGAACCCCTACGCCATCAGCCACGAAGGTGGCCCAACCTGCAACGACCTCATGAGGCTGCGGATTCTGAGCGCTTCTTAGGCGGTGATTTGTCCACGTGCTCCATGCGGGCGCCCAGGACGTGACAACGGAGCGCATCAATCCCAGCGCGACGTCACGCCGATACAGCGATGCTGAATCTTTCTGAGCGGGAGGCAGTTGGATTGTCAGATAGTTACTCGTCATACCTTGCACGGCGGCACCCGATCCGCAATGAACGCTCAGCGCTACCGAGATGGCCTGCCCATTCCAGAGACCGACTGAGAAGCCTAAGTCGGCAATGACCGACCTCTCGTCGTCATCGCGCCGCTGCCGGCCAGCCAATAGTAGCGCACGCAGCGAGTCGGGAGATGTGTCGACCTCGTTAGCGAGTGCAGCCTTTCGGCTCTTCCCTTTCTTGAACCACCCCTGGAGTAGAGGATCAAGACCGGTCAGGGTGGACAGCTGGCCGGATAGTCTGACAGCACAGTCGTCAACCGACTCTTCCCGAGGCCCCCAATAGGCGCCCACATAGAAGGCGTCAGCCATGATCTTCGTCACTTGACGGGAACGTGGACCAAGTTGATTCCATTTATGCCTCTCCCACTGACCGTTCCGCTGCGTGCTGCTCACTTCCGTCGGAGAATCGATCTCCCGTTGCGGGGGGTCCTTGCAGCGCTCATGGTCGGAGGCGGCCTGACGCTCGCGACGCCGGCTGCAGCGGTTCCGACCGCTCCTGCGGTTCCTGGTACTTGCGGTCCGCCGTCACCGTGTTAGCCGTATTGCTGACGGTGCCCTGCAAACGGGACAACCGGTTCGTGCCGTCATCGTAGGTGAAGGTCCCGACACAAAACCGCATCAAGGCGAGAAGGACCGTGGATGGTCTGCTGCCCTGCCGTGGGCGACCGACGCGGAGCTTGGCCGGGGTGATCTTGGCCAGCAACGGTCTGTCAGCGTGTCGTTACCTATCCGTTATGAGACTTGCCAGTTCAGTGCTCGGACGTGTATTTGTGCTGGTCGGACGCTGGTGGCGACGCCGAGTCAGGCGGTCGCGACCCGCCCCCGAAGCTGCCGCAAGTCGTTCTCGGCTGGCTGCGGAGGTTCTCGATCTCCGACAGGCCTGAGGCTGAGTCCCGGCGTCGACCGCCACGCCGTCAGCTGCCGCTTGCGTGATGCACCTCCGCGCGGGCCCGGCCGTCGCCGGGCGTGGGGTCGAGGAAGACGTAGCGGACGCCGGAGTGGCGGGCGACCAGCCGGCGCTCGGCCTCGTCGGAGGCCCGCTCGATGTCGGCCACGGTCGCGTCGTCGGCGAAGTCCACCTTGGCCGAGACGATGAGCTGGCCGGGGCCGATCACGGTGGTGAGCAGAAAGGGCACATCGGTGACCTGCGGCAGCGCCAGGATCTCGGCCTTGAGCTCCTCCTGCAGCCGCGGCGAGATCGACTGCCCGATGAGCAGCGAGACGTTCACCCGGCCCAGCGAACCGGCCACGAACAGCAGCAGGATCCCGATCAGGATGGCGGCGACGCCGTCCCAAACCGGGTCACCGGTGAGGTGCTCCATCCCGAGGCCCGCAGCCGCGAGCACGAGCCCGATGAGCGCCGCCGTGTCCTCGAAGGTGACCGCCTTGACTGTGGTGTCGCTGGTCTCGGCGAGGTAGCGACGCGGCGTCGTTCCCCACTTCTTGGCCTCGCTGCGCACCTGGCGCACGGCCTTGAGCCAGGACGCGCCCTCCAGCACGAACGAGATGGCCAGGACGATGTAGGCGATGGTCGGGGAGCCCTGCTCCTCGCCGCCGCGGATGGTGCTGACGCCCTGCCAGATCGAGAAGCCGGCGCCGAGGGTGAAGGTGGCCAGGCAGGCCAGCAGCGCCCAGAAGTAGGTCTCCCGGCCGTAGCCGACGGGGTGGCGGGCGTCGGGAGCCTTGGTGCCGCGCTTGAGCGCGATGAACAGCAGCACCTCGGTGATCGTGTCGGCCAGCGAGTGCGCCGCCTCCGACAGCATCGCCGCCGAGTGGCTGAGCAGGCCGCCGACGAGCTTGGCGATCGCGATGCCGAGGTTGGCCAGGCCCGCGATGACCACGGTCCCGGTCGACTCGCTCTCCCCTCCGGAGCTCCCGGCGTCCTTCGCGAGGACGTGATCGGGAGCGGGGGCCGGTTGCGTCATGCAACCCCCGGTGCCCCGCAGGGCACCGGGGCATGCGTGATCCGCGACTAGCGGACGCCGACGAGGTCGACCACGAAGACCAGCGTCGCGCCGGGCTTGATGACGCCGCCAGCACCTCGCTCGCCGTAGGCCTTGTGGGCCGGGATGGTGAGCCGGCGGCGGCCGCCGACCTTCATGCCGACGATGCCCTCGTCCCAGCCCTGGATGACCATGCCCACGCCCACGCGGAACTCCAGCGGGTCGCCACGGTCCCAGGAGGCGTCGAACTGCTCGCCGCCGTCGTGCGTGACGCCCACGTAGTGCGCGCTGACCAGGTCGCCGGCCTTGGCCTCCTGGCCCTCGCCGACGGTGAGGTCCTCGATCACCAGGTCGTCGGGCGCAGGCCCGGTGGGCGGCTCGACGTCCGGTCGGCTCAGCTCGGCCACGGTTCTCCCTCCCGCGCCGGGGCTGTCCCGGCGTCGTCTGCCCCCATCCAAGCAGCGGCGGGACCGGCGGGCTCCTCGGCGGGGACGTCCAGCGGGTGGGCCAGCTCGTCGGCCGGCAGTCGAGCCACGAGGATCGTGACGACGGCGAGCACCGGCGGCACGAGACCCGCGACCAGGAAGGCCCCGGTGAAGCCGACCAGCTGGCTCAGCGGGCCGGCGAGCGCCATCGACAGCGGCATGAGGCTCAACGACACGAAGAAGTCCAGGCTGGAGACCCGCCCGAGCAGGGCGGACGGCACGCGCCGCTGCAGCAGCGTGCCCCAGATGACGGTGGCGGACTCGAAGCCCGCCCCGAGGAGGGCCGCGGCGACGAGCATGGCGCCGAGGTCGGTGGTGAAGCCGAACACCACCATCGGCAGGCAGCCCACGCCCCACAGCAGGTTCATCACCGTCAGGTACCGGCGCGGCAGCCGCCGCGAGGCCACGACCAGCGAGCCGACCGCGCCGCCGATGCCGAACGCGGCGAGCACCCAGGCGTGCTGACGGGCGCCACCGCCGGCGTCCTCGATGACGAAGGGCACGAGAACCTCGAACGGCCCGATGAACACCAGGACCATGAAGGCGGCGTACACCAGCGTCGCGAGCAGCCAGGGCGTGGCGACCATGTAGCGGAAGCCCTCGCGGACGTCGGCGAACAGCCCGGGGTGCGAGCCGTCCTCGGCCGCCTCGCGGCGGACCGGGGTGTGCGGCAGTGCCAGCACGCACGCCGCGGACGCGAACGCCACGACCGCGGTGGCGACCATCGCCATGCCCGGTGAGTACGCGGCGACGAGGAAACCGGCCGCGGCCGGTCCGGCGGCCTGTCCCAGGATCGGGCGGAGTGCGCCCTCCAGACCGTTCACCGCGAGCAGGTCGCCCTCCGGGACGATCGCGGGGACCAGGGCCGAGTAGGCGGGGTAGAAGAGGCCGAGGGCGAGGCCGTCGACCAGCGAGACGAGTGCGAGCTGCCAGATCTCGAGGACGCCGGTCAGCGAGAGCACCGCCGCGGCGGAGACCGCGCACCCCTGCACCAGCGCGACGACGAGCAGCAGCCGGCGCTGGGGCACCCGGTCGGCCAGGGCGCCGCCCAGCAGGGCCATGACCAGCATGCCGGCGGCGCCGAGCCCGGCGACCAGCGAGAGCGATCCCGGCCCACCGTCGAGCTCGACCACCTGCCACACCATCGCGATCGCCCACAGGCCCTGGGTGAGCAGCGCGAGGACCATCGCGGCGGCCAGCACCCGGTACGCGGGGTGCCGGAGCGGCGCGAGCGCGCGTGGCAGCGCCATGACTCTCCTCCCGGGGTGGACGGCCCATCGTGGGCGACGGGTACGACAGGACGCACCCGATTTCCCCAACGCCGGCGACCGTCCACAGCTCCCCGGATCCGGGTGCGGGCGGCGGCGCGGCGTGCTGGGCTGACCGCATGCCTCCCGAGACCCCGCCGTGGTGGACCCGCGCCGTCGTCTACCAGGTCTATCCGCGCTCGTTCGCCGACTCCGACGGTGACGGGATCGGCGACCTCGGCGGGATCCTGCAGCGCCTGGACCACCTCGCGGATCTCGGCGTCGACGTCCTCTGGCTCTCGCCGGTCTATCCGTCGCCGCAGGCCGACAACGGCTACGACATCAGCGACTACCAGGGCATCGACCCGCTGTTCGGCACCCTCGAGCAGCTGGACGAGCTGATCGCGGCGCTGCACGCGCGCGGGATGAAGCTGCTGATGGACCTGGTGGTCAACCACACCAGCGACGCGCACCCGTGGTTCGAGGAGAGCAGAGCGTCCCGGACGTCGGCGAAGCGCGACTGGTACTGGTGGCGCCCGCCGCGGCCCGGGTTCGCCGCCGGCGAGCCAGGCGCGGAGCCGACGAACTGGCAGTCGTTCTTCTCCGGGCCGGTCTGGGAGCTCGACGAGGCCTCCGGCGAGTACTACCTGCACCTGTTCGACCGCCGCCAGCCCGACCTGAACTGGGAGAACCCGCAGGTCAGACAGGCCGTCTACGAGATGATGCGGTGGTGGCTCGACCGCGGGGTCGACGGCTTCCGCATGGACGTCATCAACATGATCAGCAAGGACCTTCAAGGTATGGACGGGGCCGAGGACGGCCACCTGCACGACGGGCCGCCGATCCCCGGGACGTCGCTCGGCGACGGCTCCGCGTCCTACCTCTGCGGGCCACGGATCCACGAGTTCCTGGCCGAGATGCACCGCGAGGTCTTCGCCGGGCGCGACGGCGCGCTGCTGACCGTCGGCGAGATGCCCGGCGTGACCGTGGAGCAGGCGCGGCTGTTCACCGACCCCGACCGCGCCGAGGTGGACATGGTGTTCCAGTTCGAGCACGTCGGCCTGGACCACGGGACGTCGAAGTGGGACCTGAGGCCGCTGCGGATGCGCGACCTCAAGGCCTCGTTCGGGCGCTGGCAGACCGGGCTGGCCGACGTGGGGTGGAACAGCCTCTACTGGGACAACCACGACCAGCCGCGCGCCGTCTCCCGCTTCGGCGACGACTCCCCCGAGTTCCGCCGCGACTCCGCGACCTGCCTGGCGACGCTGTTGCACCTGCACCGCGGAACGCCGTACGTCTACCAGGGCGAAGAGCTCGGGATGGCGAACTTCCCGTTCACCTCGCTCGAGCAGTTCCGGGACGTCGAGTCGCTCAACCACCACGTGCAGGCGGTGTCGGCCGGCTCCGATCCGGGCGAGGTGCTGACCGCGCTGCGGGCCATGAGCCGGGACAACGCGCGGACGCCGGTGCAGTGGGACGCCTCGCCGAACGCCGGCTTCACCACCGGGACGCCGTGGCTGGCCGTCAACCCCGACCATCTCGAGTGGAACGCCGCCGCCCAGCGGGACGACGACCGCTCGGTCCTCGCCCACTACCGGCGGCTGATCGCCCTGCGGCACTCCGACGACGTGGTGGCGCTGGGCGACTTCACCATGCTGCTGCCGGAGCACGACGACGTGTACGCCTTCACCCGCGCGCTGGGCGACGACGAGCTGCTCGTGGTCTGCAACCTGTCGCCGACCGCGTACCGGCTGGCCGAGCTCTTGCCCGAGGCGCCCGCCGCCGAGCTGGTGCTGGGCAATCTGGACGACGACGACCCGGCCGAGCTCCGCCCCTGGGAGGCCCGCGTCCTGCGGCTGCCCTGAGCCGGACCCCCTCGACACCACCGGCGCCCTCGCGCCAGCATGGCTCCCTCGGGACCGCTGGAGGGGCCATGTCGGAGAAGTCATGGACGTCGAGCCGCCACTGACCATCGTGCAGCCGGGCGAGGGACGGACGGTCGACCTCGGCGACGGCGTAGGGGTGGTGTTCAAGCTGGCCGGCGCGGACACCGGCGGCTCGATCGCCGTCGTCGAGCACCCGTTCGCCGTGGGCGCCTACGTGTCGGCGCACCTGCACACCCGCGAGGACGAGTACTCGATCGTCCTCGACGGCGAGATCGGCTTCCGGTCGGGCGACCGCGAGGCGGTCCTCGGCCCCGGCGGCTACATCACCAAGCCGCGCGGCGAGCTGCACGCCATGTGGAACGCGGGCCACACGCCCGCGCGCATGATCGAGATCATCAGCCCGGCCGGCTTCGAGGGCTTCTTCCGCGACGCCGCCGACCTCGCAGCGGCCGGCGCCACCGAGCCGGCGCAGTTCGTCGCGCTCGCCGCTTCCTACGGCCTCGAGTTCGGGGAGCCGGACTGGCAGGCCGACGTCCTCCGCCGCTACGGCCTCACCCCACCCGCCTGGTGACCGGCACCGGCGCCCCGCCGGGAAACCTCGTCGCCCGCGGACCGGACGTCGCCTAGGGTTGCCTCCTCGTGAAGCGGATCGTCGAGGCGGTGTTCCCCGCCCGCATGGGGACGCCGTTCCGCTGGCTCGTCGGCTCGGCCTGGGTGGGCAACCTCGGCGACGGCATCGCGCTGGCCGCCGGGCCGCTGCTGGTCGCCTCGCAGACCTCCGATCCGATCCTGGTGGCGCTGGCCGGCCTGCTCCAGCGCCTGCCGTGGCTGCTGTTCGGGCTGCACGCCGGCGTCCTCGCCGACCGGCTCGACCGCCGGCGGATCGTCATCGTCGGCGACCTGCTGCGCGGCGGCGTCCTCGTCGTCCTGGTGACCGCGCTGGTCACCGGCGCAGTCAACGTGCCGGTGGTCCTGACCGCCATGTTCCTGCTGGGCACCGCCGAGGTCTTCGTCGACACCACCACCGGCACCCTGCTGCCGATGGTGGTCGCGAAGTCCGACTTCGGCATCGGCAACGCCCGGCTCATCACCGCCCGCATCACGATGAACGAGCTGGCCGGGCCGGCGTTGGGCGCGACGCTCTTCGCGGTGGGCATGGCGTGGCCGTTCGCCGTCCAGGTGGTGTGCCTGCTGCTCGCGGTGCTGCTGATCTCGCGGATGGCGGTCCCGCCCCTACCCGCCCCCGAGGGCCCGCGGCCCGTGGGCAGGGACATCGCCGAGGGGTTCCGCTGGACGTGGGGCAACGCGGCGGTGCGCACGCTGACGCTGACCATCGTCACGTTCAACGTCACCTTCGGCGCGGCCTGGTCGGTGCTGGTGCTCTACGCGACCGAGCACCTCGGCATGGGCCCCGTCGGGTTCGGGCTGCTCACCACGGCGGGGGCGATCGGCGGGCTGGTCGCATCGCCGGCCTACGGCTGGATCGAGCGGCGGCTGAGCATGGCGACCCTCATGCGCGCGGGTCTGCTCATCGAGACGTTCAGCCACCTCGGGTTCGCGCTGGCGACGACCGGCTGGGTCGCCCTGGCGATCATGTTCGTCTTCGGCGCGCACACCTTCGTCTGGGGGACGGTGTCCCGCACCGTGCGGATGCGCGCCGTTCCGCCGCAGCTGCAGGGCCGGGTGGGCAGCCTCTACATGATCGGCGTCTTCGGCGGCATCGTCGTCGGCCAGGGGCTGGGTGGCGTGATCGCCCGGATCTGGGGGCTGACCGGCCCGTTCTGGTTCGCCTTCGTCGGCTCGGCGCTCATCCTGGTGCTCATCTGGCCGCAGCTGACCCACATCGCGCATGCCGACGAGCAGGCGCTCGCCGACGACCGCGCCGAACGACTCAGCTGAACCGGACGCCCGTGGACGCCGTGCTGCCCGGAACCGCTGCATCACGGCGGGGCTGAGCCTCGCCGGTGTGCGTCAGGTCAGGGGCGAGCGGGGCAGCAGGCGGTCGCTGATGATCCGCTTCTGGATCTCGCTGGTGCCCTCGAAGATCGTGGTCAGCCGGGCGTCACGCCAGTGCCGCTCGACCTGGCGCTCGGTCGTGTAGCCGTTGCCGCCGTGCAGCTGCATGGCCTGGTTCGTCACCCGGATCGACATCTCGGTGGCCTCGAGCTTCACCATCGACGCCTCCTTGTGCACCGGCAGCCCGAGGTCGAGCAGGTGGGCGACCTGGCGGTAGAAGGCGCGGGCCTGCTCGATCTGCGAGGCCATCTCGGCGATGTTGAAGCGCAGCGCCTGGAAGTCGGCGATCGGGTGGCCGAACTGCTCGCGCTCCTGGAGGTAGCGGATCGAGTCCTCCAGCGCGGCGCGGGCGAGGCCGACGGCGCGGGCGGCGGTGTGCACGCGGGCGGTGTTGAGGAACTTCTGCGCCTCGGCGAACCCGGCCTGCTTGGCGGCCTCGCCCTCGGCGTCGCTCTCCTCGCGCGCCGCCCGGGCCTCGTCGATGACGTTGTCCTTCGGGATGCGGACGCCGTCGAACTTCAGGTCCCAGGTGAGGAAGCCGTGGTAGCCGATCTTGTCGATCGGGGAGCCGGTCAGACCCTCGGGGAACTCGCCGCGCTTCTTCTCCAGCAGCAGGTTGATCAGCCCGGCGGAGCGGGACTCCCCCTCCTCCGGGTCGCGCTCGCGCACCAGCACCTGGATGAAGTCGGCTGCCTTGGCGTTGCCGCACCAGCGCTTGTGCCCGGTCACGACCCACTCGTCGCCGTCGAGGACGGCGCGGGTGGAGACGCCGGCCAGGTCGGAACCGGCGTCCGGCTCGGACAGCGCGATGGCACCGATCCAGTCACCGCGGGCGCTGCGAGACATCAGCTCGTGCCGGTGGTCGGCGTCGAGCAGCGCCGTCCCGAGGCCCTGGGAGCGGGCCAGGATGCTGGCCGTCGACATCCAGGCGCGGGCCAGCTCCTCGCTGACCATGCAGTACTCGAAGACGCCCAGACCGAGGCCGCCCTGCTCGGCGGGGACGGTGATGCCGAAGTACCCGAGCTCGGCCAGCCGCTGCAGCAGCGACGCCGGGATCTCGCCCTTCTGCGGGTCCAGCTCGTCGGCGACCGGGAGCACCTCGTCCATCGCGAACCGGCGGGCCTGCTCCTGGAGCTCCTCCCGCTCCGGGGTGTGCCACGGCGGGAGGAGGACCGGCGGCTGCGGCTCCCAGATTTCGTTCTCGGACTCGCTGGCGCTCGACGTCATCGTCGGTCGGCCTCCTCGGTCGGGCGGTGATCACGTACACCTTGGCGGGGAACCCTTCCCGCCGCACGCCGTCGTCACCCGTGAGGTGAGCAGCCTCACCAGCGCCGGATCAGCTGAAGCGAACTGCCGTGGACGCCGACCACGAGGCCTTTCCGCCCTGGAAGGCCTGGGTGCAGCTCCCGGCCGACGAGCACGTCGCCTGTCCCACGGGGTAGCCGAGCCGCCCGGTCTCCCAGCCCTGCGCGCCCCAGGCGGCGAGGAGCGGAGCCGACACCGACCAGGCACCGCTGGCCTTCGACCAGTGGATCGTGCCGCCCCGGAACGACTGGAAGCAGCCACCGTTGCGCAGCCCGCAGACCGTCTCCGCCGTCGGGTAGCCCAGCGCGCCCGCCTCGCGACCCAGCGCCGTCCACCGCGTGCGGACCGCGCCGTACACGACCCGGGCAGCACCGGTCGCCGTGGCCGAGTACACCGAACCACCCTGGAACTCCTGCTTGCACCCACCACCGGCCAGACCGCAGACCGTGTCAGCCGTCGGATAGCCGAGCGCACCGGTCTCCCAGCCCTGCGCGCCCCAACGGGTCGCCACCGGACCGGTGCGCACGGCGCGAGCGCCGGTGGCCTGGGACCAGTGGATCGTGCCGCGCTGGAACTTCTGGAAGCAGCCACCGTTGCGCAGCCCGCAGACCGTCTCCGCCGACGGGTAGCCCAGCGCGCCCGCCTCGCGACCCAGCGCCGTCCACCGCGTGCGGACCGCGCCGTACACGACCCGGGCAGCACCGGTCGCCGTGGCCGAGTACACCGAACCGCCCTGGAACTCCTGCTTGCACCCACCACCGGCCAGCCCACAGACGGTGCTCGCCGTCGGATAACCCAACGGACCGGTCTCCCAGCCCTGAGCGCCCCATCGCGTGGCCACCGCACCGGTGAGCACCGAGTGCGCGCCCGTGGCCGCCGCCCAGTAGACCGCGCCGCGCTGGAACAGCTGGTAGCAACCGCCACCGGGCAGCCCGCACCGCTCGGCGGTCACCTGGCCCCCGAGAGGACCGTCCGCCCCGCCCGAGGCCTGGTGGAACAGGAAGATCGAGCTCGGCGGGGCAGGCTTCACCGCTGCGCTGGGCGCGCTCGCCGGCCCGGCCCCTCCGGCGTTGGTCGCGGTCACCCGGAACGTGTACGACGTGCCGTTGCTCAGGCCGCCCACCGTCGCCGTCCGGCCCGCCACGGTCGCCGTCTGCCCACCGGGCGACGCCGTCACCGTGTAGCTGGTCACCGGGCTGCCGTTGGCGGCCGCCGCCGACCAGGACACCGTCGCCGCCCGGTCGCCGGGGACCGCCTTCACCCCCGTCGGCGCACCCGGGACGGCGATCGACCCGGAGCCCACGATCAGCTCGTAGGCGTCGATGAGGCCGTAGCCGGTGTTGTTGTCGAACCCCGGGGTCTCGATGTCGATCGCCGTGGTCCGCACGAGGGCGCGGATCTGCGCCTCGGTGTGCGCCGGGAAGGCGTCGCGGTGCCGGGCGAGCACCGCGGCGACGTGCGGCGCCGCCATCGACGTGCCGCTCCGCCAGACGTAGCCGTACTGGGGGTCGGTGGAGAGAACGGACCACCCGGGCGCCGAGATCATGTTCGTCGGTCCGCTGTAGCTGAAGTAGGCGCTCGTCCGGAAGTCGTCGGTCGCCGCGACCGCGATGGCTCCGGGGGAGGCAGCCGGATAGCCGACCGTGTTGCCCTCCTGCCGGTTGTTGCCCGCGGCGGCCACCACGACGACGTCGCGGTCGGTCGCGTACTTCACCGCGGTGTCGTACGCCGAGTTGGAGGGCCCCGAGAGGCTCATGTTGATGACGTCGGCGCCGTGGTCGACGGCCCAGATGATGCCGTTGGCCACGGTCGCGCTCGTTCCCCTGCCGTCGGTAGCCAGCACCCGCACCGGCATGATCTGCGCGCGGCTGGCGCCCTCGATGCCGACCTCGTTGTCGGTGACCGCGCTGATCTGGCCGGCCACGTGGGTGCCGTGGCCCTGCGGGTCGATGCAGCCCAACGTGTCCGGATAAGAGGCGGCGTCCGTGGCGAAGTCCGCGCCGAGGTCGCAGCGGACCATGCCGGCGAGATCCTCGTGGGCGGCCAGTACGCCGGTGTCGAGGACCGCGACGAGCTGGCCGGACCCGTCAGCGGCATCCGCGGGAAGGCGGTCGTACTGCAGGTCATCCAGGGACCACTGGTCGTACCGGAACGGATCGCCGGCGATGGAGACGGGCGTGTCCACGGACACGTCGAGCACGCCGGGCTGGTCCTCCAGGTCGGCGATGACCTCGGCGACCTCCGAGGGCTCGGCCGGACGGGTGACGACCTCGGCCTCGCCGCCGACCAGGACGATCGCCGACACGGTGACGGGGGCGCCGGCGTCGATCGGCTGCGGGGCGGGCGCCGGCTGAGCCTGCACCGGACCGGCCGACGCGAGAGAGAGCGCGACCGCCAGCACGGCGCCGGCACCGACCAGGGACGTCCAGCTCGCTCCGCGCACGGTCCCTTATCGGCAGCCGCACCCCGTTGCGTGAGGCGTGTCACCCGAAGGTGATCTGCCCGGGTCCGACGTCACGGTCGGGTCACGGCCGGGCCGGCGTCAGCGGGCGCTGCGCTCCTTCGCCATGGCGACGTAGTGCTCGACCAGCGAGGCGTCGTCGACGGTGCCGGTGTTGACGGCCTTCGCCGGGTCGACGCCCTGGAAGAGCCGTTTGAGCGGGACCTCCAGCCGCTTGCCGGTGCGGGTGTGCGGCACGCCGGGGACGGCGAGCACCTCGTCGGGCACGTGCCGCGGCGAGGCCGTCGTCCGGATCGCCTCCCGCAGGCGGGCGACCAGGTCGTCGGTGAGCTCCTCCCCCGGCGCCAGCTGCACGAACAGCGGCATCCAGTAGCCGCCGTCGGCCTGCTCGACGCCGAGGACGACGCAGTCGAGCACCTCGGGGAAGCTCTCGACGGCGGCGTAGATGTCGGCGGTGCCCATGCGCACGCCGCCGCGGTTGAGCGTGGAGTCGGAGCGGCCGGTGATGACGCAGGTGCCGCGCTGGGTGATCTCCAGCCAGTCGCCGTGCCGCCACACACCGGGCCACGGCTCGAAGTAGGCCGCCCGGTACCGCGCACCGTCCGGGTCGTTCCAGAAGTACAGCGGCATCGAGGGCATCGGCTCGGTGACCACCAGCTCGCCGAGCTCGCCGGTCACCGGCTTCGCGTCCTCGTCCCACGCGGCGACGGCGACGCCGAGGTTCGGCCGCTGCAGCTCGCCGGCGGTCACCGGCAGCAGGGGTGAGGAGCCGAGGAAGCCGGTGGCGACGTCGGTGCCGCCGGACGCCGAGGTGAGCTGCAGCTGCGTGCCGACGGCGTCGTAGACCCACTCGTAGGACGCCGCGGGCAGCGGCGACCCGGTGCAGCCGAGCACGCGCAGCGAGGAGAGGTCGTGGACCTCCCCCGGGCGCACACCGGCCTTCTGACAGGCGGCGAGGTATCCGGGGCTGGTGCCCAGGTGCGTGAGGCGCAGCTTGGCGGCGAGCGCGAACTGCGCGTCGACCGCGGGGTAGGCGGGCGCCCCGTCGTGCAGCACCGCCGTCGCCCCCGACAGCAGCGAGGAGACCACGACGTTCCACATCATCCAGGCCGTGGAGGTGTACCAGTAGAAGCGGTCGCCGGGATGCAGATCGCTGTGCAGGGTGCCGGACTTGCGCTGCTCGAGGACCACCCCGCCGTGGCCGTGCACGATGCCCTTCGGCAGCCCCGTCGTGCCCGAGGAGTAGAGGATCCACAGCGGGTGCTCGAACGGCGTCGGCTCGAAGACCGGGTCCTGCTCGTCGGCCACCGCCTCGGCCCAGGGCAGCGCACCGGCGGGCACCTCGTCGGGGAAGAGCCGGGGGACGGCGATCGTCGTCCGCACGGTCGGCAGCGCGGCCCGGAGCTCGGCGACGACGTCGCGCCGGTCGTGCGCGCGCCCGTTGAACCGGTAGCCGTCGACGGCGACCAGCACCGTGGGCTCGATCTGAGCGAAGCGGTCGAGCACCGCGCGGGTGCCGAAGTCCGGCGCGCAGGCCGACCAGACGGCGCCGATCGAGGCCGCGCCGAGGAAGGCGACGATCGCCTCCGGCACGTTCGGCAGGTAGCCCACCACCCGGTCACCGCTGCGCACGCCGAGCCCGCGCAGCGTGGCGGCGAAGGCGCCGACCTGCCCGCACAGCGTCGCCCAGGAGATCTCCTGCGGCTCGCCGTCCTCGGCGACCGCGACGATCGCGGGGTAGGCGTCGGTGGCGGAGGCGAGCGCCTGCTCGGCGTAGTTGACCGTCGTCCCCGGGAACCAGACCGCGCCGGGCATGCTCCGGTCGGTCAGCACCCGGTCGTCCGGGACGTCGGGCAGCACGCCGGTCCAGGTCGCGAGGTCACCCCAGAACTGGTCGAGGTTCTCCACCGACCAGCGCCACAGGACGTCGTACTCGACCGGATCGCCGAAGGAGACGCCGCGGCGCTCCTCCACCCAGCGGGCGAAGGCGGCCATCCGCGTTCCTCGCATGCGGTCCGGGTCCGGGCGCCACAGCTCCGTCGGGGTCTCGCTCATCCCCGCACCATGCCATTCTCTGTCCGCGCCGACCACGGCTCACCGAACCCCGAGGAGCGCCCGTGTCGCCCGATCCCGACGACGAGCGCAACGTGCTGGGCGGCCCGCTGGAACCGTGCGGCACCGACCCGGTCACCGGCTTCTACCGCGACGGGCACTGCACCACCGGCCCGGACGACCTCGGGCGGCACACGGTCTGCGCCGTCGTCTCCACGGAGTTCCTGGCGATGCAGCGGGAGCTGGGCAACGACCTCTCCACCCCGCGCCCGGAGTACGGCTTCCCCGGGTTGAGGCCGGGCGACCGCTGGTGCGTCGTCGCCACCCGGTGGCTGCAGGCCTACCAGGCCGGCGCCGCGTCGGGCGTCGTGCTGGCCGCCACCAACGCCCGCTCGCTGGAGATCGTGCCGCTGGAGGCGCTGCGGCAGCACGCCGTCGACGTCCCCGACGACATCAGCGGGCTGGAATGAACCCCGGGCGGACGGCGCTGCCGCCCACATGAGCGACCTCCTCGACGTACCCGTGACCACCCTGCAGGGCGAGCCGACGACGTTCGGGGCGCTGACCGGCGGCCGGCCGGCGCTGGTCGTCAACGTGGCCAGTCGATGCGGGCTCACCCCGCAGTACACGGCGCTGGAGGCCCTGCACGAGGAGTACTCCGCTCGCGGCTTCACCGTGATCGGCGTGCCGTGCAACCAGTTCATGGGCCAGGAGCCGGGCACCGCCGAGGAGATCGAGGAGTTCTGCTCGGCCACCTACGGCGTCACCTTCCCCATGACGGACAAGGTCGAGGTGAACGGCGAGGGCGCGCACCCGCTGTTCCAGGCGCTCACCGACGCCCCCGATCTGGACGGCGCCGCGGGCGACGTGAGCTGGAACTTCGAGAAGTGGGTGGTGGACGGAACGGGGTCGGTCGTGGCCCGCTTCCGGCCCATGACGCTGCCCGACGCCCCCGAGGTGCGCGCCGCCATCGAGTCGGTGCTCCCGTGAGTGACGCCGATCTGCGCTTCTGGTTCGACCCGGTCTGCCCGTTCGCCTGGCTGACCAGCCAGTGGGTGCGGGAGGTGGCCCGCCAGCGCGAGTACGCCGTCGAGTGGCGGTTCATCTCGCTGCGGCTGCTCAACGCGCACGTCGACTACGACACCCACTTCCCGCCCGAGTACGAGGCCGGGCACACCGCCGGCCTGCGGCTGCTCCGGGTGGCCGCCCGCGCGCGGGCCGAGCACGGCGCCGCGGCGGTCGGTCCGCTGTACGAGGCGCTCGGCGCCCGGATCCACGAGGTGGCGGCGCAGCGCGGGGACGAGGTCCGCCGGGGCACCCGCGAGTTCGTCGAGCCCGCGCTCGCCGACGCCGGTCTCCCCGCGGAGCTCGCCGAGGCGCTGGACGACGCCTCCTGGGACGCGCAGATCCAGGCGGAGACCGACGAGGCGCTGGCGCTGACCGGCAAGGACGTCGGAACGCCGATCCTGCAGTTCCGCCCGCCCGAGGGGATCGCCTTCTTCGGTCCGGTGATCAGCCGGCTGCCCGCCCCGGAGGAGGCCGTCGCACTGTGGGACCACGTGGTCGGGCTTGCCTCGTTCCCGGGGTTCGCCGAGCTCAAGCGCAGCCTGCGCGAGCGGCCGCAGCTGGCGTCGTTCGGGGTCCGGACCGACGAGGCAGGCGCCCAGGAGGACTGGCACGGCGGGAGCCGTCGGCAGAAGCGCTGAGGCCTCGGTGCCGCGCTACGGGGACGATGTCCGCCGCACAGCGCGGCCCCCGCACCCGCACCGCGGCACCCGTCGGCTCCCACCCGTGGCGCAGCGCAGCTAAGGTAAGCCTTATCTGATCTGCACCACTGTCCGTTCCGGGAGCTGCTCGTGGCCACCACGGTCGAGGTCCCGGCGCGGGACGCGGTCCGCCCGCTCGCCCGCTCGAGGCGCGCCCGCCGGCTGGCCACGCTGCTCCTGCTGCTCGGCCTGGTCGTCGCCGCCTCGCTCGCGAGCATCGCCGTCGGCACCCGCTCGATCGGCCTCGGCGATGTCTGGCGGGCGCTGCTCGACAGCGACCTGAGCACCGAGGAAGCGGTGATCGTCCGCCAGCTCCGGGTGCCCCGCACCGTCCTCGGCCTCCTCGTCGGCCTGGCGCTGGGTATCGCCGGCGCGCTGATGCAGGGCCACACCCGCAACCCGCTCGGCGACCCCGGGCTGCTCGGCGTCACCGCGGGCGCCAGCCTCGCCGTCGTTCTCGCGATCTCGGTGTTCGGCCTGACCTCGCCGTCGGGCTACGTCTGGTTCGCCTTCGCCGGGGCGCTGGCCGGCACCGTGCTGGTCTACGCGATCGGCTCGGCCGGCCGCGGCGGCGCGACGCCGCTCTCCCTGGCCCTCGCCGGGGCGGCGCTGTCGGCGCTGATGTACGCGCTGGTGCGGGCCGTCCTCGTCTCCGACCAGCAGACCCTGGACAGCTTCCGCTTCTGGGTCGTCGGCTCGCTCGCCGGGCGCGGGGCCGACGTCGCGTGGCAGGTCGGCCCGTTCATCGCGATCGGCCTGGTGCTCGCCCTGGTCAACGCGCCGGCGCTGAACCTGCTGGGTCTGGGTGAGGACGTCGCCCGCGGGCTGGGGCAGCGCATCTGGCTCGCCCGCGCCGTCGGGCTGGCCGCGATCACGCTGCTCTGCGGCGCGGCCACGGCGGCCTGCGGACCCATCGCCTTCGTCGGCCTGGTCGTGCCGCACATGGTGCGTGCGCTGACCGGCCCCGACCACCGCTGGCTGCTGCCCTGCTCGGGCCTGCTCGGTGCCGCTCTGCTGCTGGGCGCGGACGTGATCGGCCGCGTCGTCGTCCGGCCCGGCGAGCTGCAGGTCGGCATCGTGCTGGCTCTGATCGGCGCCCCGTTCTTCATCGCCCTGGTCCGGCGCACCCGGGCGGCCGGGCTGTGAGCGTGCAGGCTCCGGAGCGCGAGGTCCGCCCCGTCCGCAGCGGCCGGACCGTGCGGATCGGCCCGGTGTCGGCGTCGCTGCGCTGGCGCGACGTCGTCGTCCCGTCGGTGGCGTTCGCCGCGCTGGCGCTCGTCTCGGCGGTCAGCATGGGCCGCGGCGACTTCCCGATCGGCGTCGTCGACGTGCTGCGCACCCTGGTGGGGCTCGGCGAGGGGCCGCAGGAGTTCATCGTCCTGGAGCTCCGCGCACCCCGGGTGATCGTGGGCGTGCTGGTCGGGCTGGCTTTCGGCGTCGCCGGCGCGCTGTTCCAGACCTTCGCCCGCAATCCGCTGGCCTCTCCCGACACCCTGGGCATCACCGCGGGCGCCTCGGCGGGAGCCGTCGCGGCGATCGTGCTCACCGGCGGCACCTCCACCGGCGCGATCCTCGGCGGCCTCGGCATCCCGCTGGCCGCCCTGCTCGGCGCGCTGGCGGCCGGGCTCCTGCTGTTCCTGCTCGCCTGGCGGGCCGGGATCGACGGGTACCGGCTGGTGCTGGTCGGGATCGCGCTGTGGGCCGTCGGCAACGCGCTCATCGACTTCCTGCTGACCCGGGCCGAGATCTACGACGCCTCGTCGGCCTACGTGTGGATCACCGGCTCGCTGAACAGCCGTACGTGGGACCACGCCGTTCCGCTGGCGATCGCACTGGCGGTGCTCCTCCCCCTGTCGCTGGCCCTGAACCGGGTGCTCGCGGTGATGCAGTTCGGCGACGACACCGCCCGCGGCCTCGGGGTGCGGCTGGCCGGCGCGCAGACCGCCGTCGTCCTGCTCGCCGTCGGACTGGTCGCCTTCGCGGTCTCCGCCGCTGGGCCGATCGCCTTCGTCTCGCTGATCGTCCCGCAGATCGCGGTGCGGCTCACCGGCGGCTCCCGTCCCCCGCTCTTGGCCAGCGGGCTGGTCGGCGCGCTCCTCGTGGTGGGCGCCGACCTGGTGACCCGCACCGTGCTGCCCGAGGCCCTGCCGGTCGGCATCCTCACCGCCGCCATCGGCGCCCCCTACCTGCTCTGGCTCCTGGTCCGCGGAAGGCGGCAGTTCACGTGAGGACGACGCAGCTGTGACCACGCCCATCGAGCTCGAGCCACGCTCCGCCGCTACCGCCCGCGTGCGCCTCGCCGCGGAGGGCGTCCGGCTCGCCTACGACGAGCGCGTCGTCGTCGACGGCCTGGACCTGCAGCTGACCGAGGGCTCGTTCACCGCGATCGTCGGCCCCAACGGCTGCGGCAAGTCCACGCTGCTGCGGGCGCTGGGCCGGCTGCTGCGCCCCACCGCCGGCCAGGTGCTCCTCGACGGCCAGGCGATCGCGAAGACCCCCACCCGCGAGGTGGCCAAGGTGCTCGGCCTGCTGCCGCAGACGCCGGTGGCGCCGGAGGGGCTCACCGTCGGCGACCTGGTGGCCCGCGGCCGGCACCCGCACCAGAGCTGGCTGCGCCAGTGGTCCCGCGACGACGAGGCCGTCGTGGCCGAGGCGCTGGCCTGGACCGACATGACCGAGCTCGCCGACCGGCCGGTGGACGCGCTCTCCGGCGGCCAGCGGCAGCGCGCGTGGATCTCCATGGCCCTCGCCCAGGGGACCGACCTGCTGCTGCTGGACGAGCCGACGACCTATCTCGACCTCTCCCACCAGATCGACGTGCTGGAGCTCGTCGGGCGGCTGCACGCCGAGCGCGGCCGCACCGTCGTCGTGGTGCTGCACGACCTGAACCTGGCGGCCCGCTACGCCCATCGGCTGGTGGCGATGAAGGACGGCGCCCTCGTCGCCTCCGGAACGCCGGACGAGGTGCTCACCGAGCAGCTGCTGGCCGACGTCTTCGACCTCGAGGCCCGGGTCATCCCCGATCCCGTCGCGGGGACGCCGATGGTCGTTCCGGTGCGCCGGCTGCGCTGAGCAGGGCGGATCCGCGCGACACCCCCTTCTCGACTCTGGTTAGGGCAGGCTAACCTTCCTCCCGATCGAGGAAGATCCACTTCCTCGGAGAAGCTGAGGAGCACCTGTGCACCGGACCCCCCGCCGCCTGGCAGGCGGCCTGCTCGCGCTGGCCGCCGTGGCCACCGTGAGCGCCTGCGGCGAGAGCGACAACGGCACCGAGCCGGCCGCCGAGGGCGGCTGGGAGTTCACCGACGACCTGGGCCAGACCGTGGAGCTCGACGAGGCCCCGACGCGCATCGCCGGCCTGAACGACCTGACGGCCTCGCTGTGGAACTACGGCATCGAGCCGGTCGCCACCTTCGGCCAGACCTCCGCCGAGGACGACGTCGCCTTCGAGGGCCGCGACCTCGGCGACGTTCAGATCGTCGGCTCCAGCTACGACGAGATCGACCTGGAGGCGCTCGCCGCCGCCGACCCCGACGTCATCGTCACCACGATCTATCCGGCCGACTCCTCGGGCGACATCCCCGAGGGCACCGCGGGCTACGGGTTCAACGACCTGGCGCAGGAGGAGCAGGTGGCCGCGATCGCTCCGGTTCTCCACATCGCCTACCGCGGCTCGGGCGCCGAGGTCATCGAGCGCGTCGTCGAGCTGGCCGAGTCCTTCGGCGTCGATCCCGAGGGCGGCGAGGTCGCCGAGGCGCGCGCTGACTTCGAGGCCGCGCAGAAGACGCTGACCGACGCCGCGGCCGGCGGCGTCAGCGTGCTGCCGGTCTACGCCACCGAGGCCGACGGCTGGTGGATGGCCAAGGCCGACGACGACCCGCAGCTGAGGATGTACAAGGACCTGGGCGTGAACTTCGTCGACCCGGGCGGCGACGGGTACTTCTGGAAGACCGTCGGCTGGGAAGAGGTCCCGAACTTCCCGAGCGACGTGCTGCTCTACTCGCTGCGGTTCAGCATGACGCCGGAGGAGATCGCCGCGCAGCCCACCGCCGCGCTCCTGCCCGCCGTGCAGAACGACCAGCTGCACCCGTGGAAGTACATCGGCCCCGACTACGTCGCCCAGGCCGCCTACATGGAGGAGCTCGCCGGTTACCTGACCGAGAGCAAGGACGTCACTCCGTAACAGCGCCGGGTCCCGGCCTCGCCGTCACGACGACAGCGGGGCCGGGGTCTCGGGCAGCGGATAGGGCGCGGGCGTGGCCCGCGCGGTCTGCGCCAGCGCGATCCCGGTGAGGACGACGACGCCGCCGGCCACCTGCCACCCGGTGAGCACCTGCTCCACCCACAGCCAGGCGACGATCGAGGCGAACACCGGCTCCACCGTCGCCACCAGCCCGGCGGTCGTCGGCGGCAGGTGCGGCAGCGCGGCGATCGACAGCCAGAACGGCGCCACCGCGCCGAGCACGCAGATCCAGGCGACCAGCAGCCACAGCGGCGCGGTCATGTCCCCCACGGAGACCGGCACCGACTCCGCCAGCACCCCGGCGTCGAAGGCCCACCACGGCGCCGCGACCGCCCAGAACAGCGCGGCCGCCACGAAGCTCCAGCAGGTGAGCGTCACCGGGTCCCGCGTGGTCGTGCCGCGCTCCCCCACCAGGTAGTACGTCGCCAGGCAGAGCGCCGCCCCCAGCCCCGCCGCGACGCCGAGCCCGTCGAGCGAGCCACCACCGCGCCACACCTCGGCCACCAGGACCAGCCCGCCCAGCGACAGCAGCAGCGCCGCCCACAGCCGGCGGCGCACCACCTCCCGACGGACCAGCCACACGTAGAGCGCGATGAACACCGGCGCGGTCATCTCGAACACCAGCGCGATGCCGACCGGCATGCGACCGATCGCCACGTAGTAGAGGAACTGGGTCAGCGCCACGCCCACGACGCCGAAGACCGCGAGCAGCGGCAGCTCGGATCGCCGCACGCGGAGCCGCTCGCGGGAGAACACCGCGAGGGCGCCGAGCAGCACCAGGGCTGCCCCGGTGCAGCGCAGCGCCGTCAGCCGGGTGGCCGGGATCCCCGCCTCCAGCGCCAGCGTGGAGACCGTGCCGTTGATCCCGAACAGGGCGGCCGAGGCCAGGGTGAAGGCGTAGCCCACAGCGGGGCGGGCGGTGCGGGACACCGCCGCACGGTAGCGGGCTACCGGGCCCGAGGCACCTACCTCCCCAGGCCGCGCACAGGTGGCGCCGGTACAACGGAGGAACACCGCTTCCCGGGAGGAGGACCCGTGCCGCACCGACCACCGTGGTCCGACCGCCGTCGCCGCACGCTGCTCGTGCCGGCGCTCGGGGTCGTGCTCGGTGGGCTGGGCGGCGTCGGGCTGCCCGCGGAGTACGGCGTGAGCGCCGGGATCCTCGCCGCACTGTGCGCCTTCCTGCTGGTTGCGGCGGTCGTCGTCTTCCTCGCGATTCCCGGCCCGGGCACCGCCGGCGTCCTCGCCCGGTCCTCGCCGGTGGCCGGGTCGAGCTTCGTCGTCGCCGTCCTGCTGCTGCTCTCCACCGACGACCTGCGCTGGGTGTGGTCGCTCGTCGCCGTCGCGGCCGTCGGGTGGACGGCGTACGCGGTGCGGGAGACCCGGCGCGACGACGTCGGGGGCTGACGCCAGACTGCAGCCATGGAGCTGCCTGCCGCCCTCTACCTCCCAGACAGCGATGACCCGGCGGGCTTCACCGCCACCGCACTGACCATCGGCCCGTGGGACGCCGGGCTGCAGCACGCCGGGCCGCCCGCGGCTCTGCTGCTGCGCGAGGCCGAGCGCGCCAGCGGGATCGAGGGCGGGCAGACCGTGCGCATGGCCTACGACATCTTCGGGCCGGTCCCCGTCGGCCCGGTGCGGCTGACGAGCTCCGTCGTCCGGCCGGGCCGGCGGGTCGAGCTGGTGGAGACGGTGCTCTCCACCGGGGACGAGCGCCCGCTGATGCGGCTGTCGGCCTGGCGGATGCGCACCCGGGACGGCGCCGAGGCGACCGCTCAGCAGCACCCGTCCCCGCGGCGCCCGGAGGAGAGCCGTGCGGAGACCGCGGCGTTCTTCACGACCGAGGTCGCCTACCACCGGGCACTGGACTGGCGCTTCGCCGACGGCTCCTTCAACGCCCCCGGTCCGGCGACGGCGTGGACCCGCCCGCAGTGCGAGCTGGTGGCCGGCGAGCCGATGACCCCGCTGCAGCACCTGCTGGTGATGACCGACGCCGCCAGCGGCATCTCCGCGGTCCTGGACTGGACGACGGCCACCTTCGCCAACGTGGACCTCACCGTGGCCCTGCACCGCCCGCCGCGCGGCGAGTGGCTGGGGATGGCGGCCACCACCGTGCTCGGCGGCGCCGGCGCGGCCCAGTGCGGCGCCGTCCTCTTCGACGCCGACGGGCCGATCGGCCGCTCCAGCCAGTCGCTGTTCGTGGAGCCCCGCCCCGAGGCGTGACGCATCTCCCCCGGAACCTGCCGGTCCGGCTGGCACCGGGGGGCGGGCGTCGGGGAGGGTGGAGGGGTCGACTTCCCCCGACGATCGGAGTGCACCGCCCGTGCAAGACGCATTGAGAGACGTGCTCGACTGGTTCGCCGGCCGAGGTCTCGAGGTCGTGCTGATCATCCTGGGCTCGGTGCTGCTGGCCCGGTTCATCTCGTGGGCCGGCAACAAGATCACCGACCGGATCGACCGCAACGCCACCGGCGGTGACGCGCTGGTCCGCTCGGAGGCCGCGAAGCACCGGCACTCGCTCACCCAGGTGCTGCAGTGGGCCGCGATCGTGCTCATCTACTCGATCGCGGTCTTCTTCGTGCTGGACCGGCTCGGCGTCCCGGTGACCGGTCTGGTCGCCCCGGCGACGGTGCTGGGTGTCGGCCTGGGCTTCGGCGCCCAGCGGATCGTCGGCGACGTCCTGGCCGGGTTCTTCATCATCACCGAGCGGCAGTACGGCTTCGGCGACGTCGTCTCGATCCAGGTGGTGGGCGGCGGCGACCCGGCCACCGGCACCGTGGAGGACGTGACCCTGCGCGTGACCCGGGTCCGCTCGGCCAACGGCGAGGTCGTCACCGTGCCGAACGGGCAGATCGTCAAGGTCGTGAACCTCTCGCGCGACTGGGCGCGTGCCGTCGTCGACGTGCCGGTCCCGTCGACGGTGGACGTGAACCGGGTGAACGAGATCCTGCGCGAGGTGGGGCGGGAGGCGTTCCGCGATCCGGCGATGCGGCCGCTGCTGCTCGACCCGCCGACGGTCATGGGCGTGGAGACCCTCGGTCTGGACGAGGTGAACGTGCGGGTGGTCGCCCGCACCCTGCCCGGCAAGCAGTTCGAGGTCGGCCGGGACCTGCGGGTGCGCATCGTGCTGGCGTTCCGGAACCAGGGCCTGCAGGTCTCGCAGCCCACCGGCCCGGACGGCTCGAACGACGGCGCGACCGCGGTGCAGGAGGGCGTCCGATGAGCAGCCCGGAGCAGACCGGACCGGCAGGACAGACCGGCCAGATGGAGCAGCAGCCCGCCGTCCCCACCGTGAGCACCGCGCCGGCCGCCGCGCCGCAGCACCGCTGGTGGTCCTCCATCCCCTCGCACCTGGGGCGCGCCCGCACCGGCACGGTCGCGATGTGCGTGCTGTTCGTCGGGATCTTCTTCCTCTACCTCCAGGTGAAGCCGCCGCCGGGCGGCACTCCCGCGCCGGCGAGCGAGCCCTCCGTCGTGGTGCCCACCGACCCGACGCCGACGGAGACCGTGCCGCCGACGACCGAGCCGGAGCCCACGACCGACGAGGACGAGGCGCCGACGGGCACCCCGACGCCGACGACCCGCGCGCCGGCGCCCACCACCGACGCCGAGCCCACGACGGAGCCGGACGAGCCCGCGACGACCACGCAGCCCCAGGACAGCTCGCCCGACGGCGGGGGCTCGACCGGCGACTCGGGCTCGTCGGATCCGGCCGATCCCACCGGCTGACGCGACCGGCCGATCAGGGCCGGGCAGTCCACTGCGCGGGACAGATGTTTCACGTGTGACAACGCCGCCCTAGTATCGGCGCTGGCTCACGAGAGGCAGTGCAAAGCACCTGGCTGGCTGCCCGGCAACCTCAACTCCGTCTGAGGTGCTCCAGGGGAAGAGCCGGCTGGTCGGCGTCCGCCGTCCGGCAAGGACGGAGTTCCTGCGCGCCGCGGGATCTCCCGCGAGTGTGAGGAGACGGCGCATGACCGACCCGCAGAGCTGGAGCTTCGAGACCCGGCAGATCCATGCCGGAACGAGCCCCGACCCCACGACCGGCGCCCGCGCGCTGCCGATCTACGCGACCACCGCCTACCAGTTCCGCGACAGCAAGCACGCCGCGGACCTCTTCGCGCTCGCCGAGATGGGCAACATCTACACGCGGATCATGAACCCGACGCAGGACGCGCTGGAGCAGCGCGTGGCCTCGCTCGAGGGTGGCGTGGCGGCGCTCGCCGTGGCCAGCGGCCAGTCGGCGACGACGCTGGCGATCCTGAATCTCGCCGAGGCCGGGGACCACGTCGTCGCCTCGGCCTCGCTGTACGGCGGCACCTACAACCTGCTGCACCACTCGCTGCCCAAGCTCGGCGTCACGGTCTCCTTCGTCGAGGACCCGGACGACCCGGAGAACTGGCAGTCCCTCGTGCAGGAGAACACCAAGGCGTTCTTCGGCGAGACGATCGGCAACCCCAAGGGCGACCTCCTCGACATCGAGACGGTCGCCGGCGTGGCTCACCGCAACGGCGTGCCGCTGATCGTCGACAACACCATCGCCACGCCGTTCCTCCTCCGCCCCTTGGAGTTCGGCGCCGACGTCGTCGTGCACTCGGCCACCAAGTACCTGGGCGGCCACGGCACGGCGATCGCCGGGATCATCGTCGACGGCGGCGGGTTCGACTGGGCCGGCGGCAAGCACCCCGGCTTCACCACCCCGGACCCGACGTACCACGGCGTCGTCTACAAGGACCTGGGCGCGCCGGCCTACGCGCTCAAGGCCCGGGTGCAGCTGCTGCGCGACCTCGGCCCGGCGATCTCGCCGTTCAACGCCTTCCTGGTCGTGCAGGGCATCGAGACGCTGTCGCTGCGCATGGAGCGGCATGTGCAGAACACGCTGCGGGTGGCGCAGTTCCTCGAGGCGCACGACGCCGTCGACCGGGTGAACTACCCGGGCCTGGAGTCCTCCCCCTGGCACGCGGCGCAGCAGAAGTACGCGCCGAAGGGCGCCGGAGCGGTGCTGACCTTCGAGCTGCACGGCGGGCGCGAGGCCGGGCAGCGGTTCGTGGAGGCCCTCGAGCTGCACAGCCACGTGGCCAACATCGGCGACGTGCGCAGCCTGGTCATCCACCCGGCGTCGACCACGCACTCGCAGCTGACCGCCGAGGAGCAGCTCACCACCGGCGTCACCCCGGGTCTGGTGCGCCTGGCCGTGGGCCTGGAGGGGATCGAGGACATCCTCGCCGACCTCGAGGCCGGGTTCCGCGCGGCGAAGTCCGCCTGAGCCGGTGGCCGGGTGGGTCGAGGGGGATCCGGCGGGCGACCGCCGGTTCCTCGACCTGCCCGGCCCGTTCGCCCTCGACCGGGGCGGCGAGCTGCCGGCGGTCCGCGTCGCCTACGAGACGTGGGGAACGCTCGCGGCCGACGGCGGCAACGCGGTGCTGGTCGAGCACGCGCTGACCGGTGACAGCCACGTCGTAGGCGCCGCCGGGCCGGGGCATCCCACCCCGGGCTGGTGGAGCGGCATCGTCGGGCCGGGTGCGGCGCTGGACCCCGACCGGTGGTTCGTCGTCTGCGCCAACGTGCTCGGCGGCTGCCAGGGGACGACGGGGCCGTCCTCCCCCGCACCGGACGGGCGGCCGTGGGGCGCCCGGTTCCCGGAGATCACCGTCGGCGACCAGGTGCGGGTCGAGGCGGCGCTCGCCGACGCGCTCGGCGTCGACCGCTGGGCCTGCGTCGCCGGCGGCTCGATGGGCGGCATGCGGGCGCTGGAGTGGGCCGTCGCGCTGCCCGACCGCGTCGCTGGGCTGTTCTTCCTCGCCTCGACGGCGGTTGCCTCCGCCGACCAGATCGGCACCCAGACCACCCAGCAGGCGGCGATCCGCGCCGATCCGGCCGATCCTCCCGTCGCGGGGCTCGGCGTCGCCCGTCGGATCGCGCACCTCACCTACCGCAGCGACCTGGAGCTCGAGGACCGCTTCGGCTCAGGCGTGCAGGACGACGGGCGCTACGCCGTCGCCTCCTACCTCGACCACCACGCCGACAAGCTCACCGCCCGTTTCGACGCCGGGAGCTACCTCGTCCTCACCGAGGCGATGAACAGCTGGGACGTCGGCCGCGGCCGGGGCGGCGTGGAGTCGGCGCTGGGCCGGGTCACCGCCCGGGCTGTGGTCGCCGGCGTCGACACCGACCGGCTCTACCCGCCGGCGCAGCAGCAACGGGTGGCCGATGCCCTGGGCGTTCCGCTGCGGCTGATCACCTCGCCGTACGGGCACGACGGCTTCCTGGTGGAGACCGCCGCGGTGGACGCGCTGCTGCGCGAGCTGCTCGGCTGAGCGCTCAGCGCTCGAGCCGGCGCACCTGTCGCGCGGAGTCCAACCGGTCGGTGTAGGCGATCGCGTTGCCCTGGATGTGCAGCTGGTCGTCGTCGGTCGCCTCGCGCAGCACCTTCGCCGGCACGCCGGCGATGAGCGACCGGGGCGGGAAGACCTTCCCCTGGGTGACGACGGCGCCGGCCGCGACGATCGAGCCCGAGCCGATGTGCGCGCCGTTCATGACGATGCTGCCCATGCCCACGAGGACGTCGTCGTCGATCCGGCAGCCGTGCAGGACCACCCGGTGGCCGACCGAGACCCGCTCCCCCACCACCAGCGGGAAGCCGGGGTCGGAGTGCAGCGTGGAGCCGTCCTGGATGTTGGAGTCCGCGCCGATCTCGATGACCTCGGCGTCGGCCCGGGCGATCGCGCCGTACCAGATGCTCGAGCGCGGGCCCATCGTCACCGCGCCCACCACCACCGCCGTCGGCGCCACGAAGGCCGAGTCGTCGATCGAGGGCGAGCCGAAGTCGAGGGCACCGACGAATGCGTCCATCGGGCGAACCTAGATCAGGCCGTGCGCGTGCACGGCCTCGGCCACCTGCAGGAACCCTGCCACGTTGGCCCCGAGCACGAGGTCGCCGGGCGAGCCGTACTCCTCGGCGGTCTCGTGGCACCGGGTGTGGATGTCGCGCATGATCTCGGCCAGCCGGGCCTCGCTGTGCTCGAAGGTCCAGCGGTCGCGGGAGGCGTTCTGCTGCATCTCCAGCGCCGAGGTGGCGACGCCGCCGGCGTTGGCCGCCTTGCCGGGCGCGAAGGCGACGCCGGCCTCGCGCAGCACCTGCACCGCCGACGGCGTCGTCGGCATGTTCGCGCCCTCGACCACGTACCGGCAGCCGTTGCGGGCCAGGACCGTGGCGGCGTCGTCGTCGAGCTCGTTCTGCGTGGCGCTGGGGACGGCCACCTCGCACGGCACGTCCCAGACGCTGCCGCCCTCGACGTACTCCGCGGAGGCGACCCGGTCGGCGTAGTCGGAGATCCGGCCCCGCTCGACCTCCTTGACCTGCTTGAGCACCTCGAGGTCGATGCCCTTCTCGTCCACCACGTAGCCGGTGGAGTCCGAGCAGGCGACGACGGTCCCGCCGAGCTGGTGCACCTTCTCGATGCCGTAGACGGCGACGTTCCCCGAGCCGCTGACGACGACGCGCTTGCCGTCGAAGGACTCGTCGCGGACCTCCATCATCGCCTCGGCGAAGAAGGCCGCTCCGTAGCCGGTGGCCTCGGTGCGCACGAGCGCGCCGCCCCAGCCCAGCCCCTTGCCGGTGAGGACGCCGGACTCGTAGCGGTTGGTGATCCGCTTGTACTGGCCGAAGAGGTAGCCGATCTCGCGGGCGCCGACGCCGATGTCGCCGGCCGGGACGTCGGTGTACTCGCCGAGGTGCCGGTAGAGCTCGGTCATGAACGACTGGCAGAAGCGCATGACCTCCGCGTCGGACCGGCCCTTGGGGTCGAAGTCCGACCCGCCCTTGCCGCCGCCGATCGGCATGCCGGTGAGGGCGTTCTTGAAGATCTGCTCGAAGCCCAGGAACTTGACGATGCCGAGGTTCACCGAGGGGTGGAACCGCAGGCCGCCCTTGTACGGACCGAGCGCGGAGTTGAACTCCACCCGGAAGCCGCGGTTGATCTGCACCTCGCCGCGGTCGTCCTGCCACGGCACGCGGAAGATGATCTGCCGCTCGGGTTCGCAGATCCGCTCGACGGTCTTCATCTCGCTGAACTCGCTGTGCCGGTCCAGGACGACGGCGAGGGACTCGAGCACCTCGCGGACGGCCTGGTGGAACTCCTGCTCACCGGGATTGCGGCGCAGCACCTCGTCGTAGATGCCCTGGACCGTCGTCGGGACCTCGCCCTGCATGTGCACCCCTCCGAACGGTCGATCTCGTCTCGAGGGGTGAACGTACGCGGCGGATCCGAGGGGTCAGGGAGCGACCTCCCCCAGCGCCCTCGGCACCTCGGCGGGGAGCTCGCGGGCCAGGAACCCGACGCGGCCCACCGACGACGCCAGCCGCTCCCCCGCCCTGCCGTGCAGCCACGCGGCCCACACCGCGGCCTGTGCGGGCTCGGCGCCGCGGGCGAGCAGCCCGGCGGTGATGCCCGCGCGGACGTCACCGGAGCCCGAGACCCCCAGCCCGGCGTTGCCGCTGTCGTCCCGCCAGGTGCGGCCGTCGGGGGTGGCGATCCACGACGTCGTCCCGCCCATCCCCACCGCCACGCGGGCCCGCGCGGCCAGGTCGGCCGTCGCCCCCGCGGGGTCGGCGTCGACCTCGTCGTCCTCGACGTGCAGGGCGATCGCGATCTCCGTCGGGTTGGGGGTCAGCACGGCGCGGCCGTCGAGGTGGTGCAGGCAGGCGTCGTCGGCCGTGACGGTGGCGAGCCCGAGGGCGTCGAGGGCCAGCGGGCCGGTCAGGTGCGGCAGCAGCCGCTTCCCGAACCCCTCGATCGCCTCCTTGTCGGTCATCCCCGGTCCGATCAGGACGGCGCCGGCGGATTCGGCGAGCTCGCGGACGACGTCGGCGGCGTCCGGGTGGATCGCCCCGCCGTCGGTCTCGGGCAGTGCCCGCACCAGCGCCTCGGGCAGCGCCGCGGCCGCGAACGGCGCCATGGACGCGACCGTGGCGACCTGCAGCTTCCCGGCGCCGGCCCGCAGGGCGGCCTCCGCCGCGAGCAGCACCGCGCCGAGCGTCTCCGTGCTCCCGCCGATGACCAGGACCGATCCGCGGGAGTTCTTGTCGCCGCCCGGCTCGGGCAGCGGCCAGCTCCGGAGCACCTCGGGCGTGACGACGGTGGGATCAGGGCTGGCCGACGGCATCGGGCTCCTCGGTGACGTCCTCGTCCGCGGCGACCAGGTGGCCCACCGCGTTGAACTCGACCAGCACGAACTCACCGGCGGGGCTCCGCTCGTACCGGGTGAGCGAGGCGTTGGCGACCTGCTCCTCCCGGTCGGCGGCCAGCAGCTCCTGCTCGGTCAGCTCCTCCAGGACGTAGCGCAGCACCATGATCACGGCCTGGTGCGCCACGATCATCAGCCGCTCGCCGTCGAGGACCAGCGCCTCGGTGGCCAGGAGGCTGCGCAGCCGCAGGGCGACGTCGGCCCAGCTCTCCCCGCCCGGTGGCCGGTAGTAGAACTTGCCGAGCAGGTCCCGTCGCTGCGCCTCGTCGGGGAACTGCTCGCGGATGCCGGCCCCGGTCATCCCGTCGAAGGCGCCGAAGTCGCGCTCCCGCAGCCGCTCGTCGGTGCGCACGCGGACGTCGAGGCCCGCGGTCGCCAGCTGCGCGGTGGTCAGCGCGCGCTCGAACGGCGAGCTGAGGACGGCGGTGGGTCGCTGCTCCGGCGGAAGGCCGGCCAGGTGCTGTCCGAGCGCCTCGGCCTGGGCGCGGCCGGTGTCCGACAGCGGGACGTCGGGATCGCGGACGTCGAGCTCCAGGCGCCCGGCCCGGGCCGCCTGCGCGCGGGCGTCGGCGACGTTGCCGATGCTCTCGCCGTGCCGGACGACCCACAGCACCGACGGGCCCGGCCCACCATTCCGCACACCGGCCCCCGTCCCGGCCGCGACCTGCGGCTCCTGACCGGCGGTATCCGCGCAGCTCGCGCCCGAAACCGTCACCCCCCGGGAGCAGGATGACGCCCGTGCCCCTCCCGACCGACCTCCCCGTGCTGCCGTTCGCCGACCAGGCCGCGCTCGGGGCGTGGCTGGAGGAGCACGCCGCCACCGCTCCGGGGCTCTACGTGAAGATCGCGAAGAAGGGCACCGGCGTGCCGTCGGTCGACTGGGCCGGGATGGTCGAGGTGCTGCTCTGCTTCGGCTGGATCGACGGCCGGGCGAACCGGATCGACGACGCCTGGTACGTGCAGCGGATCACCCCGCGCCGGCCGCGCAGCGTCTGGTCGCTGAAGAACGTGGAGACGGTGGCCCGGCTGATCGAGCAGGGCCGGATGCGGCCGGCGGGGCTGGCCGCGGTCGAGGCGGCGAAGGCCGACGGGCGCTGGGAGCGCGCCTACGCCGGGCCGGCCACGATCACCGTGCCGGACGACCTCGCGGCCGCTCTGGACGCCGTCCCTGCGGCGCGGGCGGCGTTCGAGGGCCTGACGAGCGGGGACCGGTACTCGGTGCTGTGGCGCGTGCACACCGCGGCGACGCCGGGCACCCGCGCGAAGCGGATCGCCGCCGCGGTGCAGGAGCTCGCCGGTGCGGCGGGATGACCGGGGTCAGCCGGTGAGGCGGACGCCGTACCGGAAGCCGCCCTGGTCCACCGTGGTGACCGACAGCGGGGTGCCGTACGTGCGGGCGTGCACGATCTTCCCGTCGCCGATGTAGAGGGCCACGTGGCTGATCGGCGTGTAGTAGAAGACGAGGTCGCCGGGCTGGAGCTCCGCGCGGGTGACCTGCCGGCCGATCTGTGCCTGGGACCTGCTGCTGCGCGGGAGGGTCACTCCTGCCGCGGCGTAGGCGTAGGACGTCAGGCCCGAGCAGTCGAACGCGCCCGGCCCCGATGCACCCATCCGGTAGGGCAGACCCACCTTCGACAGCGCGACCTGGATCGCGGTCGCCGCGGCGCCGTTCGGGGCCACCGGCAGGTCCGAGGCGTCCGGGGTGGCGAGCTTCGGACCGGCGACCAGGGTCGAGACCCGGTCCTGCTCGGCGGCCGACAGCCGGGCGAGGTCGGACTGGTACTCGTCCGCGCGCCGCTGGACCTCGGCCTGCTGGCCCTTCAGCTGCTCGAGGGATGCCTGCGCGTCGGCAGCGGCCTGAGCCGCGGTGGCCTCGGCCTGCTCGGCGGTGGCGCGGGCGGCGGAGGCCTCGGCGATCACGCTGTTGGTGTGGGCGGCGATCACGTCCAGCGTCGCCATCCGCTGCACCAGGTCCTCGGCGGACTCGCTGGTGAGGAAGGCCGCCACGCGCGACTCCTGCTTCTGGAAACTGCTCTTGGCGATCGCGCGGAGCTGCGGCTCGTGCACGGCGAGGGCCTGGCGGGCCACCTGGGCCTGGGCGCCGGCGGCGACCGCGGCCGCGTGGTGCGACGCGACGATCTCCTCGGCCTCGTGCACCTGCGCCTCGACGACGGTCAGCTGCTGCGCTGCCTGCGCGACCAGCTCCGCGGCCTGGGCCGCGTTGGCCGGGGCCGCGGTCGCCACGGTGGGGCTGAGCGTCGCGGTCGCGGCCGCCATGAGGGCGGCGCCGACCGCGAGGACGGCACGCGAGCGGCGACGAGTGGTCCTGCGTTGCGACTGCACCGTGGGCCTCCGATCAGCTGCGCCGGGCCCGGGGAAGGGGCCTCAACCTTGCGCGTCAGCACGGACCGTAGGGATGCGGTGTCGACTAGTAGTGGTCGGCGCGCCCATTGCAAGACCTGGGGCAACCTCATGCGTCACATCGGCCCCAGCAGGCGTCAGCCGCCTCGCCCGAGCGCCTCGGCGAGCTCTCGACGGCCGCTCAGCGGCGGCGCGGGCCGGCTGAGCCGTCGGGCCGGCGATCCGGGGCGAGAGGCACGAGCCGGTCGGCGAGCGCACCGGTGACGAGCGAGTAGACGGCCTTGTGGCCGACGTCGACGATCCGGTCGCGGCGGGACCAGGTCCAGGGCGGCGAACCGACGCCGGTGGCGTTCTCCAGGGTCTGGTCGGTGGCCAGCCGCACGGAGGTGTGCCAGGCCGACGCCCGCCAGCCGCGCAGGCCGGAGGCCGCCCAGATGCCACGAAGGGCACCGACGGCGGCGCCGGTGCCCCAGTGCATGAGGTGGTTGCGCACCGGCGGCCGGGCCGAACCCGGGAGCCGGCGGCCGGTGCTGAGTGCGGTGAGCGTGCGCGCGGGCACGTAGCTGTCCGGGCGCCCGGTGACCGCTTGCTCAGCCTTCTCGCCGAGCGTCATCACGGCGACGCCGGCGATCCCGGCGAGGGCACCCCTCAGGGCAGCGCGTCCCAACATGACGACGCGCCTACCCCGACCGCACGCGGATGGAACGGCCCTCTCGCAGGGTCCCGGCCCGAGCGGAGCGAGGGTCGGGGGGCGAGAGGGTCCTTCCGTCAGCCGGCGAGGGGCTCCTGGGCCTCCAGGCCGGAGATGGCCTGGAAGTCGCGCAGGATCGCCGTGAGCTCGTCAGAGGTCCACGGCTCGCAGCAGGTACAGCCGCCCTCGGCGAAGCTGACCAGCCCGATGGAGCCACCGGCCTGGTCCTCGGCGATGGCCAGGTGACCGGCGGACGGGTGGCGGTGGCAGGCGCAGCCCGCGGCACAGAGGCCGAGGCCCCAGCCGGAGATGACGACGGTGTGCCCGTCGTCCCGGACCTTGCCCACCTGGAAGACGGACGGCTTGCGACTCCTGCTCACGGAGTCCTCCCCTCGACGGTCCCGGGAAGCGGGCCCGCATGCGATGTACGGATGTCGAGCTACGGAAGATTTCGGCAGATCTGCGTCCGAGGTGAAGCTTTCCGAGCGCTCATGTTCCGCCACCGAGAGTAATTCTTCGTTCACGTGTCGTCGCCGTCATTAGTCGCCAGCACTGCGAGATCGACTTGTCGCCAACTGTGACGGAACGCCCCCACCCCGCCTAGCTGGCGGGGCTCACGCTGCTCATGTTGAAGTCCGGGATCCGCAGCGTCGGCATGGCGGTGCGGGTGAACCAGTCGTTCCACTCCCGCGGCAGCGTCCGCTCGGTGCGCCCGGCCTGCACCGCCCGCCCGAGCAGGTCGACCGGCGACTCGTTGAACCGGAAGTTGTTGACCGCGCCGGTCACCTCCCCGTTCTCGACGAGGAAGACGCCGTCGCGGGTCAGGCCGGTGAGCAGCAGCGTCTGCGGATCGACCTCGCGGATGTACCAGAGCGTCGTCAACAGCAGGCCGCGGTCGGTGGCCGCGATCATCTCCTCCTGCGTCGCCGTCGCCCCGGGCTGCTCGAGGATCAGGTTGTCCACGGCGGCGACGGCCGGGGCCGTCGTCTTCAGCGCCCAGGCCCGGGGCCGGAACAGGTTCGCCAGCACTCCGTTCTCGATCCAGTTCACCGCGGGCGTGGCCATGCCGTTGTCGAACACCGACGCCCCGCCCGACGAGGAGCCCGTCACCAGGAACGGCGCGGCCTCCAGGCCCGGGAAGTGCGGGTCGCTGCGCAGGGTCAGCGGCAGGTCGGCCAGCCGGTCGCCGATCCGGTTGCCGCCGCCCTGCTTGGCGAAGACGTTGCGGCCCTCGTCGGCGTCCCGCGCCTCCATCGTCCAGTACAGGTAGATCATCAGGTCGCTCACCGCCGACGGCGGCAGCAGCGTCTCGTAGCGCCCGGCGGGCAGGTCGATCCGCCGCTGCGACCAGGCCATCTTCTTCTGCACCTCGGCGGCGAGGTCGGCCACCGAGACGTCGCTGAAGTCGCGCGTGCTGGTGCCCGCCCACACCGAACGGCCGAAGTCGGGGGTCTTGCCGTTGAGCTCCACCCGGCCGGTGGGCTGGTCGTGCCGCAGCCGCAGGCCGGTGGAGCTGCCCAGGTAGGTGGTGCTCATCCGGTGCTCGGCGAAGCCGTACAGCAGCTCGCCGCGATCGGCCGCCTCGCCGAAGGCCTGGCCGAGCGCCGGGGCGAAGTCGGCGAAGACGCCGATGGAGGTGTCGGCCGGGTCCGCGTCCCAGTCGCCCGCACCCGGCGGGGCGGTGCCCTCGGGATCTGGGCCGATCAGCGGCATCGCGTCCTCGGCGGGCCCGGCGTCGCGGGCGGCCTGCTCGCTGGCGGCGACCAGGTCGGCGATGTCCGGCGTCCCGCTGCGGGTCACGGTGCCCGAGGCCATGCCGGCGCCGCCGTCCACGAACGAGACGACCACGACCTGGCGGGAGCGCATCGCGCCGTTGGTGGTGAGGCTGTTGCCCGCCCACCGCAGGTTCGCCTCCGAGCCGTCGACGACGAAGGCGAGCTGCCCGTCGGCGGTGGAGGCGGCGAGCGCCTGCTCGACCAGGTCCTGCGCGCGCTGATGGGAGCTCATCGCCCGGCCTCCTCGACGGTGTTCAGGATGTTCACGTTCTCGAACAGCGCCGTGGGGCAGCCGTGGCTGACCGCCGCCGTCTGGCCCGGCTGGGCCTTCCCGCAGTTGAACGCGCCGCCCAGGACGTAGGTCTGCGGCCCGCCGACGACGCGCATGGAACCCCAGAAGTCCGTCGTCGTGGCCTGGTAGGCGACGTCGCGCAGCTGACCGGCGAGCTTTCCGCCCTCGATCCGGTAGAACCGCTGGCCGGTGAACTGGAAGTTGTAGCGCTGCATGTCGATCGACCAGCTCTTGTCGCCGACGACGTAGATGCCACGGTCGACGCCGGCGATCACGTCCTCGGTCGAGGGGCCGTCCGGCGCGGGCTGCAGCGAGACGTTCGCCATCCGCTGCACCGGCACGTGACCGGGCGAGTCGGCGAAGGAGCAGCCGTTCGAGCGCTCCATCCCCTGGAGCCGGGCCATGTTGCGGTCCACCTGGTAGCCGACCAGGACGCCGTCCTTCACGATGTCCCACTGCTGCGCGGCGACGCCCTCGTCGTCCCAGCCGATGCTGGACAGGCCGTGCAGCGCCGTACGGTCGCCGGTGACGTTCATGATCGGCGAGCCGTACCGCAGGCTGCCGAGCTTGTCGGGGGTCGCGAACGAGGTGCCCGCGTAGGCGGCCTCGTAGCCGAGGGCCCGGTCCAGCTCGGTGGCGTGGCCGATGGACTCGTGGATGGTCAGCCACAGGTTCGAGGGGTCGACGACGAGGTCGTAGCGGCCCGACTGCACCGAGGGCGCCTTGGTCTTCTCCCGCAGCAGCTCGGGGATCTCGGCCAGCTCGGCGCGCCAGTCCCAGCCGGTGCCGGTGAGGTACTCCCAGCCGCGGCCGGCCGGCGGGGCGATGGTCCGCATGCTCTCGAACGAGCCGGTGGAGCGGTCGACGGTGAGCGCGGTGAAGTCGGGGTGGATGCGCACGCGCTGCTGAGTGGTGCGGGTGCCGGCGGTGTCGGCGTAGTACTTCTGCTCCTTCACGAGCATGGCGGCGGCCTGCACGTGCTCGACGCCGTCGGCGGCCAGCAGCTGCTCGGAGAGCTCGGTGAGCAGCCCGGACTTCTCGGCGTCGGGAACCGTGAAGGGGTCGACGTCGTAGGCCGAGACGTAGGTGGCGTCGGCGTACACCGGCTCGGGCGCGAGCTCGACGCGGTCGCGGTTCAGCGCGGCGGCGACCTGCGCGACGGCGACCGCCTCCTCGGCCAGGCGGACCGCCTCGGCCGCGGTGAGGACGACGCCGGCGGCGAAGCCCCACGTCCCCTCGTGCACGACGCGGACGGCGAGGCCGAGATCCTCGCCGTCGGTGAAGGACTCGGGGCGGGCGTCGCGGAGGCTGATCGTCTGCGTGCGGATGCGCTCGACGCGGATGTCGGCGTGCTCGCAACCGAGGTCGACGGCCCGGGTGAGGGCGGCGTCGGTCAGTGCGGACAGCGGCAGCGCGAGGAACGCCTCGTCGATGGCGCGGGGTGCTGGCACGGCCCCTTGTCTACCAGCGCCGCGCGCGGGTAAGCGCGAGCGCATGCCCGACCTCGTGGACGACGTGACGATGACCTTCGGCGGCAACGCCACCATGCTGCTGCGGGTCGGGCCGTTCACCCTGCTCACCGACCCGAGCTTCCTGCACCGCGGCCAGCGCGCCTACCTGGGCAAGGGGCTGTGGACCAAGCGGCTCACCGACCCGGCGCTGCAGCCGACCCAGCTGCCTGCCCTGGACGCGATCCTCCTGTCGCACCTGCACGGTGACCACTGGGACGACATCGCCACCGACCACCTGGACAAGGCGACGCCGGTGGTCACGACGCAGGAGGCGGCGAAGGCGCTGGGCCGCAAGGGCTTCCAGGCGACGTCGGACCTCGAGCCGTGGCAGCAGCACGTGCTCGCGCAGGACGACGACGAGCTGCGCATCACCTCGGTGCCCGGCGTCCACGGGCCGGGGCTGCTGGCGAAGGTGCTGCCGCCGGTGATGGGCAGCGTGCTGGAGCTGGTGCGCGGCGGCGAGGTGAGCTGGCGGGGCTACATCAGCGGCGACACGCTGTTCCGGCCGTTCCTGGGCGAGGTGCTGGAGCGGTGCGGGCCGCTGGACGTCGTCATCCCGCACCTGGGCGGGACGAAGGCGCTCGGTCTCACGGTGACGATGGACGACCGGCAGGGTGCGGATCTGGTGGAGCTGCTGAAGCCGCCGATGACCGTGCCGGTGCACTACGACGACTACGACCGGTTCGCCTCGCCGCTGGGTGACTTCGTGGCCGAGGTCGCCCGCCGGCGGCTGCCCGGCACGATCCGGCCCGCCTACCGCGGCGAGACGATGTCGCTGCGCGCGTGAGGTGGACGGCGCCTGATCAGAAGTTCTCCTCCGTGCGCCAGGCCATCTCCTGCAGGATCAGGCCGTTGCCGTCGGGGTCGCTGAACCCGGCGAACAGCACGCCCCCGCCGCCGCTGACCTCGTCGACCTCGACGCCGCGCCCGACCAGCTCCGCGCGCGCCTTCTCGATGTCGGCGACCACCAGGTGCAGCGCCCGGACCGACCCGGGCGTGCCCTCGTAGGCCGCGAAGCCCGTGCCGAACCCGATCGAGCAGGACGACCCGGGCGGGGTGACCTGCACGACGCGGGCCCCCTCCACGGGGCGGACGTCGACGTCGACGTGGAATCCCAGCGTGTCGGCGTAGAACGCCTTGGCCCGGTCGACGTCGGCGACCGGGATCGGCACGAGTTCGAGCTTCAGCTCCACGGGGACTCCACGGCGCTCGCCGACGCCGCCGGACGGCGACCGCGAACCGGAGACAGCGCGCGGACGTCGTCCCACCGGGCCCATGCCACCACCGCGGACGCGGCCAGGAGGACGAGCGTCACAGCGGCGGACACCTCGAGGACGAACAGGTTGGTCAGCGTCGCCCCGATCATCAGGCCGACCAGGCCACAGGCGGCCGGCCCCGCCAGCCGGGGGAGCACGAGCCCTCCCGCCGCGAGCAGCTCGCACGAGCCGACGGCGTACCGCAGCCACTGACCGGCCCCGATGTCGGCGAACATCTCGACCATCGCCGCATCACCGGCGAGCTTCGCCAGGCCTGCCCCGGCGAACACCGCGGCCAGCCCGAGCCGGAGCACCCACCCGATGATGGTTCCGGCACGGCCGCGCCCGTGCCGCCGTCCTGTCGCGGCGGCCCGGGGCGCCGTGGTCGTCATCGCGCACCGGCCCCGTCGCGAGCAAGGAGCTCGTCGAGCTTGGCGTAGCCCTCGTTGACGCCGACGTCCATGCCGCTGGAGAGCATGGCGTCGCGGTCGGCGAAGGAGTCGCAGAGCGACGTCGCGGTCAGCCGCGTGCGGCCGTCGCCGAGGTCCTCCAGCACGAGCTTCTCCAGGGCGACGCCGTCGGGCCAGCCCTCGAAGGTGAAGGTCTGCACGATCAGCTCGTCCGGCCGCACCTCGTGGAAGCAGCCGTGGAAGCCGTACTCCTCGTCGCCCTGCGAGTGGACGTAGCGGTAGGAGCCGCCGGTGCGGCAGTCGTAGTGGTCGATCGTCATCGTGAGGTCCCGCGGCCCGAGCCACTGGGCGACGAGCTCGGGGTCGGTGTGGGCCCGGAAGACCTTTCCCCGCGGAGCGTCGAACTCGCGGGTGATCCGGATGAGCGGAACGTCGGGGTCGGCGACGATCTGGGTCTCGCGGTGGGTGGTGCTGGTCATGACGGGGTTCCTTCCTGCGGGAGGGTGGGTGTCGGCTCCTCCGGCATGGACCGGAGGACGTCGTCGAGGCGGCGGTAGCGGGCCTCGGCACGACGGCGGTAGCGCTCGATCCACTTGGTCATCAGGTCGAACACCTCCGCCTCGAGGTGGACCGGGCGCCGCTGGGCGTCCCGGCTCCGGCTCACCAGACCGGCCTCCTCGAGCACCTTGAGGTGCTTGGAGACGGCCTGGAGGCTCACGTCGAAGGGGGCGGCGAGCTCGCTCACCGTGGCGTCACCGATCGCCAGTTGCGCGACCATGTCCCGCCGGGTGGGGTCGGCCAGCGCCGAGAACACCCGGGAGAGCGGATCAGCCGGCACGTCGTCCTCCTCGTTGCTCAACCTTTCGGTTGATAACGAAGCTAGCCCCTGTCGTGGGCTGTGGTCAACCGTTTGGTTGAACAAGGATCCGACCAGGGGGTTACGGCGAGATCATCCTGCCGACCGACGCCCGCTGACGGTCTCCTCACCCAGGCTCTGCGCATGGCGAACAGAGCGAAGAAGACGGTGCTGGGCGGGGCGTTCGTGGTGGCGCTGGGCGGCGTGGCGGTCGCCGGGCTGATGGTGACCATGCCGCCCGGAGTGGACAGCCCGGGCGAGGTGCTGGCCGAACTGCAGGGCCACACGGACACCACGGCGTACTCGACGGCCGACCGCGCTCCGCGGGACCTCGTACCCGAGTGGACCCGCGCGGCGGGCACCCACGTCACGGTCGTCCGTCCCGGCGACGCCTCGGGGGACGACGACGGCAGCGTGCGCGTCGACCTGGAGCTGCCGGACGCCGCGCCGCCCGCCGATTGCACCGCGCTGCCGCAGGTGGGCATGCCCTTCGACGGTGGAGGCGACTGGCCCGACCTCGGCGAGGGCCCGGCACTGCTCTGCGACGGCTGGGTGACCGTCGTGCTCGGCGACCACGTCCACGCGTGGACCGACGACGCCCTGCGGTCGGACGCCTGAGCCCGGCTCAGCCCGTGGCGAGCCGGGCGGCGCGCTCCGCGACGTCCACCCGCAGGGCGTCGACGTCGACCGTGGTGCTCGCGCCGTCGCGGACGACCGGCCGGCCGCCCACCCAGACGTCGCGCACGTGGCGGCCGGCGCCGGACCAGACGAGGTGGGCGAGCACGTCACCCGGGTCGCCGACCGGCTCGAAGACGAGGTCGCGGGTGTCGACGTGCACGAGGTCCGCGCGCCGGCCGGCCTCCAGCCGGCCCAGGTCGGGGCGGCCGATCGCGTCGGCCGCCGCTCCGGTGGCCAGCCAGACCGCCTCGGCGGCCGTGAGCGCGGTCGCCGACCGCTCGCGCAGGCGGGCCATGCCCGCGGCCAGGCGCAGGTCGGCGAAGAGGTCGAGGGAGTCGTTCGATGCCGGCCCGTCGGTGCCCAGGCCCACCCGGATGCCGCGGTCGAGCATCGGGCGGACCGGCGCGACGCCACTGGCGAGCTTGGCGTTGCTCGCCGGGCAGTGCGCGACGGCGACGTCGTACTCCTGCCACAGCTCCTGGTCGGCGTCGTCCAGATGCACGCAGTGCGCGGCGAGCACCCGCCCGCCGAGCACGTCGTAGGAGGCGAGCAGCGCCGGGACGCTCAGCCCGTGCGCGGCGAGGAGGTCGTCGCCCTCGGTGGCCGTCTCCGCCACGTGCAGGTGCAGCAGCAGGCCGTGCTCGCGGGCGGCGCGGGCGGCGTCGGCCAGCAGCGGGAGCGGCACGGTGTACGCGGCGTGCGGGCCGAGGCCGTACTCGACGGTGCCGTCGTCGGGGGCGGTCGCGGCCAGGGCGACGGCGGAGCGCAGCTGCTCCTCCATGGGCGGCATGCCCGGCAGCGGCAGCAGGGGCGTCGCGATCACGGCCCGCGCGCCGGTGGTGGTGACGGCGGCGGCGATCCGCTCGGGGTGGAAGTACATCTCGACGCTGGTGGTGATGCCGTTGCCCAGCATCTCCGCCGACGCCGCGGTCATGGCGACCTCGACGTCCTCGGGCGTGAGGCGGGCCTCGCGCGGCCACATCACCTCTTGCAGCCAGCGGTCCAGGGGCAACCCCTCGCCCTGGCCTCGGAACAGCACCATCGCGGCGTGCGAGTGGGTGTTCACCAGGCCGGGCGTGAGGACGCCGGGGAGCGCGACCACCTCGGCGTCCGCCGCGTCCGGGGCCTCCGCCGCGGGGCCGATCCAGGCGATGCGGCCGTCGAGGACGTCCACCACCGCGTCCGGGACGACGGTTCCGGCGCGGTCGCCGACGACGGCGGCCCGGGCGGTGAATCGCTGGCGCATGCCTGCCGACGGTAGTGGCGTCTCGGGCACGCGTCGCGGCAGCGCACCGGAGCCGCCGATACCGTGGGCGGCATGGACCTCCTCGCCGCCGCCACGTCCGACGAGGGTGGGATCACCGGATTCCTGCTGGACCTCGTCCAGTCGCTGGGCCCGGTGGGGGTGGGCCTGGCCATCCTGGCCGAGACCGTCATCCCGCCGATCCCCAGCGAGGCGGTCCTGGGGCTGGCCGGTGTGCTGATCAACGACGGGGAGATGAACGTCGTCCCGGTCATCCTCTTCGCCACCCTGGGCTCGGTCCTGGGCGCGATCTTCTTCTACTACATCGGCAGGGCTCTCGGGCCGCGGCGGTCGCACGCCTTCCTCGACCGGCTGCCGCTGGTGGAGACCGCCGACGTGGACAAGACCTTCGCCTGGTTCGAGCGCCACGGCCGATCGGCGGTGTTCTTCGGGCGGATGGTCCCGATCGTGCGCAGCTTCATCTCGGTGCCGGCCGGCGTCGTGCGGATGCCGTTCGGGCAGTTCCTGCTGTTCACGACAGCCGGCAGCCTGATCTGGAACAGCGTGCTCATCGGACTCGGCGTCGCGCTCGGGGACCTGATCAACGAGTACCTGCAGTACATGGACTACCTCGTCGTCGGGGCGGTGGCGCTCGTCGTCGGCTGGTTCCTCTGGAAGAAGCTGAGCGGCCGGCTGCAGCGTCCCCGCGGCGCCGGGGCGCACCTGCCGGCCGACGAGCGCGACGAGGCGTGACCGGTCCGACGACGACGCCGGTCGACACCCCGCACGGACCGGCACGCGTCCTCTCGGCCGGGGACGGCCGCACGGGCACGCTGGTGCTCGGCCACGGGGCAGGCGGCGGGTCGGAGTCCGAGGACCTGGCGGTGCTGGCTGCCGAGGCTGCGGATGCGGGGTGGCTGGTGCACCGGGTGGACCAGCCGTGGCGGGTGGCGGGGAAGCGGATCGCGCCCGCGCCGCCGAGGCTGGACGAGGCGTGGCACGCGGTGCTGGACCGGCTGCGCCTGCTGGACCGCCTGCCCGGCCGGCTGGTGCTGGGCGGCCGCAGCGCCGGGGCGCGGGTGGCCTGCCGGACGGCGGCGGAGCAGGGCGCGGCCGGCGTGCTGACGCTGGCGTTCCCGCTGCATCCGCCGGGGAAGCCGGAGAAGAGCCGCGCGCCGGAGCTCGTCGGGGTGCCGGTGCCGCTGGTCGTGGTGCAGGGCGAGACCGACGCGATGGGCCTGCCGGAGCACGTCGCGGCGGCACTCCAGGGGCATCCCGGGGCGTCGGTGTACGCCGTGCCGGGCGACCACTCGCTGAAGAAGAACCCGCACCTGGTCGCGGCCGCGGCGATGTCGTGGCTCACCGAGGTCCTCCCGCACTGAGCACTCCCCCGCCACGTTCTCCCCCGCCACGAACTGCCAAGGAGCAGGCTTCGCCTCAGAACGGCGGCGGATCGTCCACCTCGTAGCCAGCAGCCGCGCCTCCTGACCCCGCGCCGACCTGGGCCATGAGCTGCGCCTCGACAGGCGGTTCCGGATAGCCCATCGCCGCCCAGTAGCCCGGCGGTCGGGTGGTCCGGGTGATGCCGCTCGGTGTGGTCACGCTCAGCGCGCCGTCGGGAGTCATCTCGAAGCGCCATCCGGGCGCGAACGTCTTCAGCCGGTGGTGCCGGCGGCACAGACAGCAGAGGTTCTCGCAGCTCGTCTCGCCGCCCTCGGCGTGCGGGACGACATGGTCCAGATCCGCCCAGCCGGCGGAATTGCCGCAGCCGGGATGCCGGCACGTCCGGTCCCGCACCGTGGTGAATCTCCGCTGCGCCACGGATGGTCGATACCGGTCCGTCGCGGGAGGACGGTCGAGCACGGAGCAGCCGCAGTCGCCGTCCGGATGGATCGGACAGCCACGGCGGGCCAGCCCTTCCAGCTGATGCCGGGTGACCGTGGCCCGCAGCGCGCCGGTCCGCGGGTCGACGAGCGCGAGGTCGAGGGAGCCGCCGGCCGGAGCCCGCAGTCCGCCCGGGCACATCGCGTCGAGCCGCTCCAGCAGCTCGCGCAGTTGAGACGTGGTGATCGGCTGCCCGTCCACCTCGGCCGACGGGGCGGGCGAGGTGGGGTCCGCGGGCAGCGGGGCGATGACGGTCAGGTGCGCGGTGACCGGCGGGCGGCTCGCGTCCCAGGGGCGCAGCATCAGGTCGAGGAAGACCCCGACCCGGAGCTCGCCGATCGGTCGGGACGGATCGTCCGCCTTGGCCATCCGGGCGTACCGGTCGACCGTGTCGAACGCGGCCCGGGCCATCGGACGAGGCAGGAAGACGGTGAACTCGGCCATGCCGTCGGGGCGGGGCTTCACGGTCACGTCCGCCCGGCGCTGCGCCTGCTTCCGACGCCGCTCGGCGGCCTCTTCGTCGCGCCGCAGCAGTTCCGCTCGCGCCGCTGCCCGGAGCCGGGAGATGGACAGCTCGGCGGCGCGGGGCAGGACCGCCGCCTCGATCTCGGCGAGGACCTGCGGCTCGACGTCCCGGGCGATCGGGCCCAGCTCGACGGCCAGCGCGCGAGCCCGGGGCCAGTCCAGCGCTCCGTCCGCGAGCGCCGCCCAGGTGCCCGTGAGGTTCCTCAGCAGCACGAGCGACTGGTCGGCGAGCGTGGTGGCCGCGGTGCGGGAGCAGTTCAGGATGTGCGCCAGTTCGTCGGCGAAGAACTCGCTCACCCCCGGGACGGGCTCGTTCTCCGCACCGGGCAGCCAGTCGGGTGAGGCGGCACCGGGCTCGCCGATCTGGCGGTCGAGGCTGTCGGGCCGGCGGGCAGCGAGCTCGCCGATCAGCTCGGTGCGGTAGGCCGCCAGCCGCGCCTCGAGCTGCTCGATGCGCTGCAGCTCCACCGCGATCTCCGGCGAGGTGCGCGCCCCCACGGGCATGACCTCGCCCAGGCGCGAGGGCCGCGCCGTCACACCCGCCGGCACCAACTCGGCCGGCCACGGCGGCACGTCGAGGACGGCGACTGTCACGCCGACTCCGTAGCCACCACCCTCGAACATGTGTACGAGTATGCGGCAGGGGTCTGACAATTTTCGGCGTCGGCGCGAGGCTGACCAGGAACTTCCTGCGCCATCGGGCCTCGACGGTTCCGGGGAGCCGCGCTCAGGGGGAGCCGGCGTCAGGGGGAGCCGCGCTCAGGGGGAGCCGGCCTCAGGGGGAGCCGGCCTCAGGGGGAGCCGCGCTCAGGGAGAGCCGGGCTCAGGGAGAGCCGGGCTCAGGGGCAGAACTCAGCGACGGCGGCGGCGCACGACGAGCGTCACGAGCAGCACCACCGCGGCCACTCCGGCCGCCGGAGCTGCGTACCGGGACAGCGCCGCCCCGCCGGCCACCTCGAGCAGGTCGATCGGCTCCGGCTCCGCCTGCTTCGGGCGGACGGTGGCCGCAGGAGCCGCAGGCGCGGTCGACCGCGCCGGGCCGCCCGACGGCACGCTGCGCAGCGGCGCCCCGGTGGCAGGCCGGGCCGGCGGAGCCGTCGGACCCTTGGGCGGCGTGCTGGGCGCCTTCGCGCCGGGCGCGGTGTCCCGGGCAGCCGGAGCCGTCTCAGCCGCCGCAGGAGCGGTGTCGCCAGCGGCCGGCGCGGTGTCCGCGGGAGTGGGCGCCCCGTCGGGCACGACGGTGACGGCCGGCGCCGTGGCCTTCCGCGCGGACGCGGCCTTGGCGGGAGCAGCCTTCGCCGGTGCGGCCTTGGCCGCAGCACCCTTCGCCGCAGCACCCTTCGCGGGTGCCGCCTTCGCCGTGCCCGCCTCGCTGTCCGCGGAGGCCGACGTCACCTTCTCCGTCGTCGACGCCGCAGCCTTCTTCGTCGCCGCGGCCGCCTTCTTGACCGCGCCGTTCCCGGCGGCCTGCTCGGCGGAGGCGGCGATCTCCTCGACCGCGCCCGCCGCCGTCGCCACGACCTTCTGCGCCGCGCTCTCCCGCTCGGCGTCGCCCTGCGCGTCACCCTCACCCAGCTGCGCGGCGAGCTTGTCGGCGAACTGGCCGAGCAGCTTGTTGCCGACGTCGGTCATCACGCCGCGGCCGAACTGGGCCGGCCGCCCGGTGATGTTCAGGTCGGTGAGCACGTCGACCCGGGTGCCCGACCCCTCGGCCTTGAGCGTGGCGGTCACGGTCGCTGCCGCCGTGCCGTTGCCCCGCTGGTCCTTGCCCTTCGCGTCGATGACGGCGCGGTGCGCGACCTCGTCCTTCTCGACGAACGACGCCTTGCCCTGATAGGTCAGGTTGATCGGCCCGAGCTTCACCTTCACCCGGCCGGTGAAGTCGTCACCGGTCACCGAGTCCACCGCCGCACCGGGCATGCACGGGGCGATCCGCTCGATGTCGAGCAGCACCCGCCACGCCTCGTCGACGGGAACCGGAACGGTGAACGAGTTCTCCAGCTGCACGGTGACCTCCGACAGGAAACGACGTGACTCGACCAGCAGAAGGCCCCGTCCAGGGGCCCGCCCCGAGCATGCGAGGGGTGGGGAGGACGGGGTCCTTCCGTCGAAACTACAGCCCGGCGGCGGCGCTCACCGCCCGGCGCGTCAGCACGGTGGCCAGGTGCTGCCGATAGTCGGCCTGGGCGTTCAGGTCGCTGCTCGGCTCGGTGCCCTCCGCGGCCCGCGCCGCGGCCGCACCCACGGCATCCGGCGTCGCCTCGGCCCCGGCCAGGGCCTCCTCGACGGCGCGGGCGCGCAGCGGCGTCGGCCCCATGTTGGTCAGCCCGATCCGGGCCTCGGCGATCCGGCCGTTCTCCCGCCGGACGACGGCGGCCACCGCCACGATCGACCAGGCCTGGGCCACCCGGTTGAACTTCTCGTACCGCATGCCCCACTCCCCGGCGAGCTTCGGCACCCGCACCTCGACGAGCAGCTCGCCCTCGCCGACCGCGGTGGTCAGGTAGTCCACGAAGAACTCACTGGCCGGCACGGTGCGCTGCCCCGACGGCCCGACGACGACGAACTCGGCGTCCAGCGCCAGGGCCACCGCCGGCAGGTCACCGGCGGGGTCGGCGTGCACGAGCGCCCCGCCGAAGGTGCCACGGTGCCGTACCTGCCGGTCGGCCACGGTGCCGGTCGCCTCGGCGATCAGCGGTGCGTGCTCGGCGATCAGCGGGTCGGAGAGGACGTCGGAGTGCGTCGTCATGGCGCCGATGACGATCGCGTCGCCGTCGTCCCGCACACCGCGCAAGCCCTCGACCTTGCTCAGGTCGACGACGGTCTCCGGCGCCGCCAGCCGCAGCCGCATGACCGGGATGAGCGACTGCCCACCGGCCATGACCTTGACGTCCTCGCCGCCCGCGGCGAGGGCCTGCAGCGCCTCGTCCACCGTCGTGGGCCGGGCGTAGGCGAAGGGTGCGGGGATCATCGGTCGCCTCCCAGCGACGAGGCGTCCGTGGAGACGCCGGCAGTGGTCTCGGTCTGCGCGCCGCCGTAGGCGTTGCTGCCGGCGGCGGCGCGATCACCGCCGTCACCGCCCTGATGGATGGCCCGCCAGACGCGTTCGGGTGTCAACGGCATGCGGATGTCGCTCACGCCGAGATGCCGGACGGCGTCCAGCGCGGCGTTCACCACCGCGGGAGTCGACGCGATGCAGCCGGCCTCGCCCACGCCCTTGGCACCGATCGGATTGCCGGGCGCGGTGTGCACCGTGTTGCCGGTGTCGAAGTGCGGCAGGTCCGCCGCCGAGGGCACCAGGTAGTCCACGAACGTGCCGGTGGTGAGGTTGCCGTCGGCGTCGTAGATGGCCTCCTCGTACAGCGCCTGGGCGATGCCCTGCGCCAGGCCGCCGTGGATCTGCCCCTCGACGATCAGCGGGTTCACGATCGTGCCGATGTCGTCCACGCAGGCGTACTTGCGGATCTTCACGAACCCGGTGTCGGTGTCGACCTCCATGGCGCAGAGGTGGGTGCCGTGCGGGAAGGAGAAGTTCTCCGGGTCGAACGTCGCCTCGGCGTCGATCGAGGGCTCGATGCCCTCCGGGTAGTCGTGCGCGGCGAAGATCGCCAGCGCGATCTCCTGGATGCTGATGCCGGCCCCTGGCGTCCCGCGCACGGAGAACGTGCCGCCGGAGAAATCGAGGTCGTCCTCGCTGGCCTCCAGCAGGTGCGCGGCGATCTTCCGCGCCTTGGCGATCACCTTGTCCGCCGCCTTCACGACCGCGGACCCGCCGACGACCAGCGAGCGCGACCCGTAGGTGTCCAGGCCGCGGGGCGAGATCGCGGTGTCGCCGTGCAGCACCTCGACGTCCTCGAACGGAACGCCGAGGGAGTCGGCGACCAGCTGGCTCCACGCCGTCTCGTGGCCCTGCCCGTGCGGCGTCGAGCCGGTGACGACCTCGACCTTGCCGGTGGGCAGCATCCGGATCGACGCCGACTCCCAGCCGCCGGCCCCGAAGGAGAGCGAGCCGAGCACCCGGGAGGGCGCCAGGCCGCACATCTCGGTGAAGGTCGAGATGCCGATGCCCAGCTGCACCGGGTCGTTCGACTCGCGACGCTGCTGCTGCTCGGCGCGCAGCTCGTCGTAGCCGAGCAGCTCCAGCGCCTGCTGCGTCGCCGTCTCGTAGTCACCGCTGTCGTAGGCCAGCCCGGCGACGGTGGTGAAGGGGAACTCGGCGGCGTCGATCCAGTTCTTCCGCCGCAGCTCCATCGGGTCCATGCCGAGCTCGACGGCGAGCTCGTCCATGATCCGCTCGATCGCGAAGGTCGCCTCGGGCCGCCCGGCGCCGCGGTAGGCGTCGGTGGGCACCTTGTTGGTGAAGACGCCGTCGCACTCGAAGCGGTAGGCCGGGAACTTGTAGATGCCCGGGTACATGAAGGCGCCGAGCGCGGGCACCCCCGGCGTGATCAGCCGGAGGTAGGCGCCCATGTCGGCCAGCAGCCGCACGCGCAGGCCCTTGACATGGCCCTCGCGGTCCGCGGCGATGTCCACGAACTGGACCTGGTCGCGGCCGTGGTGGGCGGTCATCAGCGACTCGCTGCGGGTCTCGGTCCACTTGACCGGCTTGCCGAGCCGGCGGGCGATCAGCAGGCAGAGGATCTCCTCCGGGTTCACCTGCAGCTTCCCGCCGAACCCGCCGCCGACGTCGGGGGCGATGACGCGCAGCTTGTGCTCCGGGATGCCGGTGACCATCGCGGCCATCACCCGCAGGATGTGCGGCACCTGGGTGGAGGACCACATCGTGTAGTTGTCGCCCTGCGGCTGGACGACGACCGAGCGCGGCTCCATGAAGGCCGGGATCAGCCGCTGCTGCACGAAGCGCCGGCTGACGACGACGTCGGCGCCGGAGAACGCCTGCTCGGTGTCGCCGCCCGTGCCCATCTCGCCGGCGTCGAAGACGAAGTGGTAGCTGGTGTTGGACTCCAGCTGGTCGTGCACGAGGTCGGCGCCGTCCTGCACCGCCTGCTCCATGTCCAGCACGACGGGCAGCAGCTCGTAGTCGATGTCGGTGAGCTCGACGGCGTCCTGGGCGGCGGTCTTCGACCGCGCCACGATGATCGCGACCGCCTCGCCGACGTGGTTGACCTGGTCCACGGCGATGGAGGGGTGGCCCGGGTTGACCATGTCGGGGGTGACCGGCCAGGCGCAGGGCAGCGAGCCCTGCTCCTCGGCGAAGTCCTGCCCGGTGTAGACGGCGACGACGCCGGGCGCCTCGCGCGCCGCGCTGACGTCGACGTTCGTGATCCGCGCGTGCGCCACGGGCGAGCGGACGACGGCGAGGTGCAGCATCCCCGGCAGCACCGTGTTGTCGGTCCACGTCGTGCGGCCGGTGATCAGCCGGGCGTCCTCCTTGCGGCGGCGCGCCTTGCCGATCTCCTTCTCCGGCGCCGGCGTCCCGGTGCGGTCCTCGACGGCGGTCACGACTGCGCCGCCACGTGCGGAGCGGCGGCGGTGTCGACCACTGCCGGCGAGACCGAGGCGGGCGGGACGGAGCCGTCGCCCGTCCCGTCCGATCCGCCGCGCATCTCGGCCGCCGCGGAGCGGACGGCGCGGACGATGTTCTGGTAGCCGGTGCAGCGGCAGAGGTTCCCCTCGATGCCCTCGCGCACCTCGTCGTCACTGGGGTCGGGGTTGTCCTTGAGCAGGTCGATCGAGGCCATGATCATCCCGGGCGTGCAGTAGCCGCACTGCAGGCCGTGCATCTCGTGGAAGGCCTTCTGGACCGGGTGCAGCTCCGCACCGCGGGCGAGGCCCTCGATGGTCGTCACCTCGCAGCCGTCGGCCTGGATCGCCAGGACCGTGCAGCTCTTCACGGCCTCGCCATCGAGGTGCACGGTGCAGGCGCCGCAGTTGCTGGTGTCGCAGCCGACGACCGTCCCGACCTTGCCGAGCTGCTCCCTCAGGTAGTGGACCAGCAGGGTCCGCGGTTCGACGTCGTCGGTGTAGGACGCGTCGTCCACGCGCACGGTGATGGGGGTCATCAGTCCTCCGCTTGGTTGCAGGGGTCGCCGGCACCGCGGTGAACCGCGGGGCCCGACCCGGAGTCTGCACCCGGAGGAGTGACTTAGGCCACGCTGACCTTCGCGGGATCCGGAACTCCGGCCCCGGCGTCGTCGGCGAGCCGGCGCAGCTCCCGCCGCCGCAGCAGCGCCGAGGCGGTCAGCGCGACCAGGCCGAGCCCTGCCAGGCCGGCACCCACCATGCCCGGAGCGGTGTAGCCGAGCCCCGCGGCGATGACCAGCCCACCCAGCCAGGCGCCCAGCGCGTTGGCCGCGTTGAGCGCGGAGTGGTTCAGCGCCGCGCCCAGCATCTGCGCCTCGCCGGCGACCTCCATGAGGCGCATCTGCAGGCAGACGACGAGCGCCGACGCGGTGGCGCCGACGGCGAAGATGAACGCCACGACGGTGAACGGCGTGCGGGCCGCCAGGGGGACCAGCGCCAGCAGCACGCCGGTCGCGATCATGGTGCCCACCAGGGAGCGGAACAGCGCGAGGTCGGCGAGCCGCCCGCCGAGCGCCGTCCCCACCACGCCGCCGGCGCCGAAGGCGAACAGCACCCACGGGATCGAGCCGCGGGACATCCCGGTCACGTCGGTGACCAGGGGCGCGATGTAGCTGTAGACGGCGAACATCCCACCGAAGCCGACGACACCGACGACCAGCGTGAGCAGCACCTGCGGCCGGCGCAGCGCGCCCAGCTCCGAGCGCACGGTGGCCTCCCGGTTGCCCGGGGCGCCGGGGACGACGGCGGTGACCGCGGCGATGGTCAGCAGCGCGATGACCACGACGGCCCAGTAGGCGCTGCGCCAGCCGAACTCCTGGCCGAGCCAGGTCGCGGCGGGCACCCCGCCGAGGTTGGCGAGCGCCAGGCCGAGCATGACCGAGCTGACCGCACGGCCGCGCAGGTGCGGGGCGACGAGCGAGGCCGCGACCAGCGAGGCGACGCCGAAGTAGGCGCCGTGCGGCAGGCCGGCCACGAAGCGAGCAGCGAGCCGTAGCCGGGCGCGAGGGCGGTCAGCGCGTTGCCGACGATGAAGGCCACCATCAGGACGAGCAAGAGGGCGCGGCGCGGCAGCCGGGTGCCCAGCGCCGCGATGACCGGAGCCCCGACGACGACGCCCAGCGCGTAGAGCGAGATGACGTGGCCCGCGGTGGGGATGTCGATGGCGACGCCCTCGGCGATGTCCGGCAGCAGCCCCATCGTCACGAACTCGGTGGTGCCGATCGCGAAACCACCCAGCGCCAGCGCGACGACGGCGGCCACCAGGCGGCCGGTGGACAGGGGCGGTGCGGGCGGAGCGGAGGTCACTCCGAGGGCGAAGGCGCGGGACGGGGTGCGCATTCCCGGAGCGGCGAGTCCCCGCTCACGGCCGGGGCGGGCGGACCGGCAGCAGCGCGCGGAGGTCGCGGGCACGGAGCGCTCCGGCCCAGAGCCCGGCCCCGTAGGCGAGGTCGTCCAGCCGACGCGATCCGACGTGACGGACCGGTCCGGTCCGGGATCGGTGCGGCCACCAGGCGAGCAGCCCGTCGGCTGCCGCCACGGCCAGCAGCGGCGTCCAGCGACGGGAGACGGCCGCCGCGGTGACGGCCAGCGGCCAGTGGTGGCGGGTGGTCGCCCGGGCCAGCGACTGCCCGGAGGCGGCCAGCCCGCGCGCGGTCAGCACGGCCGCGAGGACGACGGGCAGCGGCTCCCCCGGGCGGCGCAGCCGGCGGCCCAGACGCACCCCGGTGGCGCCGACCAGCCCGGCGGCCGCGACCCGGCCCCAGCGGCCACCGGCCACGGCGAGCACCCAGGTCAGAGCCGTCTCCGGCGCGATCACCACCGGCGCCACCAGACCGCCGTGCCGCGCGGCGAGGAGGGCGGCCCCGGTGCCGTAGAACGCCCGGCGGAGCAGCCACTCCCCCAGCTCGGCCGGGTGCTCGTGCGCCACTTCGGCGGCGGGCTCGTAGCGCACCCGCCAGCCCGCGCCGGTCAGCCGCCAGATCAGGTCGACGTCCTCGGCCACCCGCATCGAGGGGTCGAAGCCGCTCCCCAGCGCCGCCCGCCGCACCACCAGCGCCGCGCTCGGCACGTAGGAGACCGCCGACAGCGGGCGGACCGCCGCGGGCCGCGCACCCATGTCCAGCGCTCCGGCGACGTCCTCGTACGCGCTCGTCCAGCCGCGGGCCGCGCCGGCGAGCGGCACGATCCGCGGGGCGACGGCGGCGAGGCGCGGATCGGCGAGGTGCGGCAGCAGGCGGCCCAGCCAGCCGGGCAGCGGCACGCAGTCGCTGTCCAGGAACGCGACGACGTCGGTGCCCGCCGCGGCCAGCCCGGCGTTGCGCGCCGCAGCGGGCCCCCGAGAGGCGGGATGCCGGACCACCCGCACGCCCGGAGACGCCCGCACCGGCTCGCGCGAGCCGTCGTCCACCACCACGACCGGCAGCTCCGCCGTCTCCGGATCGGCGCGGAGCGCCGCGAGCAGCCGGTCGAGCTCGAGATCCCGGTCGCGCACCGGAACCACCACGGTCACGTCGCGGTCGCCGACCGGGGGGAGGGAGGGGGAGGCCACCCCGGCGTCGAGCAGGTGCGCGGCGAGGGCGGCCGTGGTCGCGTCCCGCACCTCCAGCCGGTCCGAGCCCAGCAGCGCCGCGGCGCGGGGTGCGAGGCGCAGCAGCCGGAGCGGCGAGCCGCCCAGCAGCGTGGCACCGCCGTCCCGACGGCGCGTGCGCGGATCCAGCCGGACGGCGAACCCGTCGGGCAGCCGGCCGTCGGGCGGCGCGGGGACGACCAGCACGCCACGGACCCTAACGACGCCGCCCCGGCGTCGGGCTCGCGACGTCCGCGTGCTTAGGTAACCCTTACCTGAGCTCGATCGAGGAGAAGTCATGTCCGTCCGCCCGTCCTTCCGCAGCGCCGCCGCCCTCGCGGCCGCCGCCGCTCTCGTCCTGTCCGGCTGCGGCGGTGGGAGCGACTCCGCCGACGACCGCGAGCCGTCGTCCGGCTCGGGGGCGTTCCCGGTCACCGTGAGCACCGCCTTCGGCGACGTCACGATCGACGAGGAGCCGCAGCGGGTCGTCGCGCTGGGCTGGTCCGACGCCGAGACGGCGCTCGCCCTGGGCGTCCAGCCCGTCGGCGCGAGCGACTGGCTGGGCTTCGGCGGCGAGGGCGTAGGCCCGTGGGCGGAGGGCCAGTACGACGAGGCGCCGGAGATCATCGAGACGATCGAGCCGAGCCTCGAGGCGATCGCCGCACTGGAGCCCGACCTCATCCTCGACACCCGTTCCAGCGCCGAGCAGGACCGCTACGAGTCGCTGTCGAAGATCGCCCCCACCGTCGGTCAGCCCGAGGGCGTCGGGCCGTACCAGACCACCTGGCAGCAGCAGCTCGAGCTGGTCGGGCAGTCGCTGGGCAAGACCGAGCAGGCCGAGGAGCTGGCGGCCGAGGTCGACCAGGCCTTCTCCGACGCCGCCGCGGAGCACCCGGAGTTCGCGGGCACCGAGGTCGCCGTCGGCGCGTACACCTCCGAGGGCTTCGGCGCCTACGTGCGCGGCGACGCCCGGGTGGAGTTCATGGAGCAGCTCGGCTTCGAGAACAAGGCCGAGATCCAGGACCTGGCCGGCGAGAACTTCTTCGTGTCGGTGGGCGAGGAGGAGGTCCCGCTGCTGGACGCCGAGCTGACCGTCGTCTTCCCGATCTTCGTGCAGGCGTCGGAGTTCACCGGCAACCCGCTGTGGCAGGGGCTGGGCTCGGTCCGCGAGGGTCGCGCCGTCGTCCTCGAGGACACCACGCTGACCAATGCCTTCTCCAGCGGCTCGGCCGGCGGCATCCGCTACGCGCTGGAGAACGCGGTTCCGCTGTTCGCCGACGCGCTCTCCTGAGGCCCGGGACCCCGCCGGGCGCTCACTCCAGGAGCCGCCCGGCGGGGTCCACCCGCCACTCCCGCACCGCCGCGACCAGCCGGCGGGTCAGGTCCGCCACGAGCTCCTCGCCCTCCGCCGCCGAGGCCCCGGCAGGGTCGCCGAGGACGCCGTTGAGACTGACCGCGCGCACGCCCTCGGCCTGCATCCGGGGCAGCAGCTCGCGCAGCGGCGCCGTCGCTCCCGCCTCGGCCCGGTCCTCACGCACCGCAGCTGGTTCCACGTGCAACATCAGTGACGTCTCGGTGCGCCCGGCATGGGCGTCTCCCCCGGGAACGGCGAGCGGCCACCAGGCGACGTCGCGCCCCTCGGTCCGGAGCAGCGGCACCGCGGCGCGCAGGGCGAAGAAATTGCCACCGTGCCCGTTGACGACCAGCAGCCGACCCGCCCACCGGCAGGCCGAGCGGCCGAACTCCACCAGCAGCGTCGTGAGCGCCTCGGTGCCGATCGACACGGTTCCCGGGAAGCCCTCGTGCTCACCGCTCGCCCCGTAGGCGATCGCCGGGGCCAGCAGCGCGCCGTCGAGTGCGGGCGCTGCGGCCCGTGCCACGGTCTCCGCCGTCCGGGTGTCGGTGGTCAGCGGCAGGTGCGGGCCGTGCTGCTCGACCGATCCCAGCGGAACGACGAGCAGCGGCTGGTCGGGGAGCTCGGGCCAGGTCGTCGCGTCGAGCGAGGTCACCGCCGCAGCCTCGCACGGCGGCAGACTGCTCCCATGGCTCCCCGACGCTGCCCCTGCGGATCCGGCCTGCTCTACGACGAGTGCTGCCGCCCGCTGCACGCCGGGGAGCGGACGGCGGCGACCGCGGAGCAGCTCATGCGCTCCCGGTACAGCGCCTTCGCCGTCGCCGATCCCGGCTACCTGCTCGCCACCTGGCACCCGACCACCCGGCCGCGCGAGCTGGACCTGGACGCCGGCATCCGCTGGCTGGGCCTCGACGTCGTCGCCACGACCGGTGGCGGGATGCTCGCCGCCGAAGGCACGGTGGAGTTCGTGGCGCGGTACGCGGGAGGCGAGCAGCACGAGGTGAGCCGGTTCGTGCGCGAGGACGGCGCCTGGCGCTACCTGGCCCCCGCGTGATGGACGGCGTCCGGGTGTCGGCAGCGCCGGCGCGGGGCACTGGCTCGACATGACGACGGAAGACACCCGCAAGGTCGCCGAGCTCATCAAGGGCGAGCGCTTCGCATTCCTCACCACGATCGCTCCCGGCGGCAAGCTGACCAGCCGGCCGATGACGCTCCAGGAGGTCGAGTTCGACGGCGACCTCTGGTTCTTCGCCGAGCGCGGCTCGCACCCGGTGCTGCACATCGCGGCCACGCCGCAGGTGAACGTGGGCGTCGGCTCCGGCGGGACCTGGGTGTCGCTGACCGGGAACGCGGTCGTGGTGGACGACGTCGCGAAGAAGAAGGAGCTGTGGAACAGCGGCGTCGAGGCCTGGTTCCCGCAGGGTCCGGACGACGACAGCGTCGTGCTGATCAAGGTCGACGGTGACTCGGCGGAGTACTGGAACGCCCCCGGTGGCCGCCTCGCCACGGCGTTCAGCTTCGTGAAGGCCAAGGCCACCGGCGAGCGCATCGAGTCCGGCGAGAACGAGAAGGTCGAGCTCTAGCTCCGTACCCCTAGAGCTCCGTACCCCTAGCCCCGCACGACCGCGCCGAGGGCGGCCCCGGCCTCGTCGGCCGGCTGCGGGCGGGCGAAGAAGTAGCCCTGCGCCTGCCCGCACTGGAGGTCGCGCAGCGCCAGCCGCTGGGAGTCGGTCTCCACGCCCTCGGCGACGACGTCCAGCCCCAGGGTGCGGGCCAGCTCGACGATCGAGGCGATGAGCGTCGTCGCCGACCGGCCGGCGGGCAGGTCGGTGACGAAGCTGCGGTCGATCTTGAGCACGTCGGCGGGAAGCCTGCGCAGGTAGGACAGGCTGGAGAACCCGGTGCCGAAGTCGTCGATGGCGATCCGGATGCCGAGCGCCCGCAGTGACTCCAGCTGGGCGACGACGGCGTCGACGTCGCGGACCAGCACCCCCTCGGTGAGCTCCAGGGTGAGCAGCTCGGCCGGGAAGCCGCTCTCGGTCAGCGCCGCGACCACATCGGTGACGATGTCGGTGTCGAAGAGCTGGCGCGGCGAGAGGTTGACCGCCATCCGCAGCGTGTCGTCGCGCTCGCGGAGCCAGGTCGCGCCCTGGTGCAGGGCGGTGCGCAGCACCCAGCGCCCGATCTCGACGATCGCGCCGCTCTCCTCGGCCAGCGGGATGAACTCGACCGGCGGGACCAGCCCGCGCTCGGGATGACGCCAGCGGACCAGCGCCTCGAAGCCGGTGGTGCGCCCGTCGGTCAGCCGGACCGTCGGCTGGTAGTGCAGCTCCAGCTGCTCGTCGACGACGGCGGCGAGGAGGTCCTGCTGCAGGCCGGCGCGGCGGCGGGCGGCCTCTGCCATCCCGTCGGCGTAGCCCACCAGGCGGTTCTTGCCCTGCGCCTTGGCCAGGTGCATCGCCAGGTCGGCGTTGCGCAGCAGCGCGCCGGCGGTGCGATCGTCATCGGCGGCCTCGGCCACACCGATGCTGCCGTGCACGGTCACCAGACCGTCGTCGAGGGGGACCGGGAGCGCGAGCGAGACCAGCACCCGCTCACCGACGGCGTGCGCGACGTCCGCGTCGCCGGCGACGACGACGGCGAACTCGTCGCCACCGATCCGGGCCACGACGTCACCGGGCCGCACGCAGGCGCGCAGCCGCTCGGCGACCACGCGGAGCAGGTCGTCACCGACCGCGTGGCCGCGGCTGTCGTTGACGTCCCTGAAGTCGTCGACGTCGATCATCAGCACGCTGACGGCGCCGCCGCGGTTCAGCGCCCGGGCGGTGACCTCTTCCAGCTGCGTGCGGTTGGCCAGGCCGGTCAGCGAGTCGCTGAGGCCCTGGTTCTCGTTGTGCCGCCAGGAGGCGAGGTGGGCCAGGCTCGCGGCGAGCACGAAGGCGGCATGGATGCCTGCCCAGGTCCACGGGGAGTGGGTCGCCGCGGCGTGCCCGAACACCGAGTGCGGGTAGATGGTCCCGAACAGGCCGTGGTGGACGCTGACGACCACGAGCGCGATGCCGAAGGGCACCCAGCTCTGGTAGAGCGAGACGACGCCGATCATCACGAAGAACGAGAAGTGGGCCTCCGTGACGCCCGACCACAGGTGGGTCAGGGCGACACAGGCGCCCATGAGGCTGACGGTGGTGGCACCGGCGCGCAGGGCGCGGCCGAATCGCGGAACGGCGGCGAGCGCGGCGGGCCCGGCCACGACGGCGAGCACGAGGACGGCCGTGGGTTGGTCGTAGCCCCTGAACCAGGCGAGCAGCACGAGCGCCACGGCGGCGGTCATGCAGAGCCGCACGATCGCGCGGTGGCGGCGCTGCCACACACCCTCCGGCAGTTCACGTCCCCGGGGGAGGAGACCGGTCACCCGGGCGGCCAGCTCTGCGATCACCTTCCCGGCATCGGCGGTTCCGGAACAAACCTGTAGCGTCCGGCGTCTCACTCCCCCGAGCGAGGGGGAGCGGTCAGCCGGCCGTGAGCCCGGCCAGCGGCGACTCGTCGCAGGCCTTCACCGGGATCGACGGCATGCCCAGCAGCGTGGGCTGACCGCGGACCGGTCCCTTGTGCGAGTGGTCGATGGAGCTCTTCGGGGTCACGAGCCCGAGGTCGCGGGCGGCCAGCGCCGTCTCCCCGTAGCCCTGCACGCACTCGGGGTCCGGGCCGTCCAGCGGCAGCCCGGTGAAGAACTTGGCCGCCATGCAGCCGCCGCGGCAGGCGTCGAAGTGGGCGCACTTGGTGCAGGCGCCGCCGGTCTGCGGGTTGCGCAGGTCGGCGAACAGCTCGCTGTTCTGCCAGACCTGCTGGAAGCCACCGGGCGAGCGGACGTTGCCGGCGAGGAAGTTCTCGTGGATCGCGAACGGGCAGGCGTAGACGTCGCCGACCGGGTCGATCAGGCACACCACTCGGCCGGCGCCGCACAGGTTCAGCCCCGGCAGGGACTCCCCGAGCGCCGAGAGGTGGAAGAACGAGTCGCCGGTGAGCACGTTGTCGCCGTTGGCCAGCAGCCAGGCGTAGAGCTCGCGCTGCTGGGCCTGGGTGGGGTGCAGCTGGTCCCACACGTCGGCGCCGCGGCCCGACGGGCGGAAACGGGTGATCCGCAGCTGGGCGCCGTAGGAGTCGGTCAGCGCCTTGAACTGGTCGAGCTGGGAGACGTTCTCCCGGGTGACGACGACGGAGACCTTGAAGTCCTTCATGCCCGCCTCGGCGAGGTTCTCCAGCGCGCGGGTGGCGGTGGCGAAGGAGCCGGCGCCGCGAACGCGGTCGTTCACCTCGGCGGTGGCGCCGTCCAGGGAGATCTGCACGTCGACGTAGTCGGTCCGGGCCAGCTGGGCGGCCCGGACCTTGTCCAGCTTCACGCCGTTGGTGGAGAACTTGACGCCGACGTCGTGGCCGATGGCGTAGTCGAGCAGGTGCCAGAAGTCCGGCCGCACGGTCGGCTCGCCGCCGCCGACGTTGACGTAGAAGACCTGCATCCGCTGCAGCTCGTCGATGACGCCCTCGGCCTCGGCGGTGGAGAGCTCGCGGGGATCACGCCGTCCCGAAGAGGAGAGGCAGTGCACGCACGCCAGGTTGCAGGCGTAGGTGAGCTCCCAGGTCAGGCAGATCGGGGCGTCCAGGCCGTACTCGAACTGGTCGATCAGCCGGCCGCCCTCGGGCCGCTGCGGTCGAGAGGGAAGGACGGCGGTCACGCGGACTCCCGGGGAGTGATCATCTGGGAACGGGCGAGATCGGCCAGCGCCTTCGCGTAGGCGGGGCGCTGGGCCTCGGGCACGCCGCAGGCGACCAGGGTCGCCTCGGCGGAGGGGTGGTCGGCCAGCGAGGTCACGACGGCGACCAGCATCTTCGACTTCAGGAAGGAGAGCTTCCGGTTGCCGAAGTGGTAGACCAGCGCGCCGAACGGCTCCGGCCGCAGCGCGACCGACCGGGCCTTCTGCCAGGGCAGCGCGGGGTCGAACTCGACGTCCACGACGGGCCCGGCCGGAGCGGTCATCTCGGCCTGCGGATCAGTAGACGCCGCACATGCCGTCGATCGAGACCTCTTCGACCAGCGACTCCTCGACCAGGGCCTCCTCGACGGGAGCGGCCTCGACGGTGGGCTCGACGACTGCGGTCTGCTCGGGCATCTGCACTCCTGGGGTGAGCGAGGTCACTGACGGTGGGCCGAGGCTAGTGGCACCCAGTGCCAGTGAGCAAGTGACCCCCGCGGTACGCCGAAAGCATCCTCCCGGCGGCGCAGCGCGGCAGGATGGAGCCGTGACCTCCACCGACGCCCCGGCCGAGGCGCCGCGCGCCCGGGTCGAGCGCGCGGCGCTCGAGCTCTTCACCTCCCGGGGCTTCGACGCGGTCCCCGCCGAGGAGGTCGCCGATGCCGCCGGCATCAGCCGCCGCACGTTCTTCCGCTACTACCCGGCCAAGGCCGACGCGGTCTGGGGCGACTTCGCCGCGCACGTCGCCCGGCTCGACGGACTGCTGCGGGCGGCCGGGCCGGACCGTCCGGTGCTGGCCACGATCTGCGCGGCCTACGCGGAGGTGAACGACTACGGCGAGGCGGACCTCCCCGTGCTGCGCCAGCGGATGCGGCTGATCCTCACCGAGCCGGCGCTGCAGGCCCACTCGCAGCTGCGGTACGCCGAGATCGACCGCGTCGTGGCCGCGCACGTCGCGCGCAGCAGCGGCGACGACCCGTCCGGCCTGCTCCCCCGCCTCGTCGCGGCGAGCACCCGGGCCGCGGCGACGACCGCGTTCGCCGCCTGGCTCGCCGACGACCGCAGCGACCTGGGCCGCCAGCTGCACCGCGCCTTCGACGAGCTCGCCGCCGGCTTTCCCAGCCTGCGGAGCTGATCCGGCACGGCTGTGGCGCACGTCTCGCCGCGCCCGCTACGGTGGCACTGAGTGCCACGCCGGGTCGGCGAGGCGGACGACGGGAGACCGGCATGGCGAACGCATGGTTCGAGACGGTGGCCGAGGCGCAGCGGCGCGCTAAGAAGCGCCTCCCCAAGGGCGTCTACGGCGCACTGCTCGCCGGCTCCGAGCGCGGACTGACCGTCGACGACAACACCAGCGCCTTCGGCGAGATCGGCTTCGCGCCGCACAGCGCAGGTCTGGCCAACGAGCGGAACATGGCCGTCACCGTTCTGGGCCAGGAGCTCTCGCTGCCGGTGATGATCAGCCCGACCGGCGTGCAGGCGGTGCACCCCGACGGCGAGGTCGCCGTCGCCCGGGCCGCGGCCAACCGCGGCACCGCGATGGGGCTCTCCTCCATGGCCAGCAAGCCGATGGAGGAGGTCATCGCCGCCAATCCGAAGACGTTCTTCCAGCTCTACTGGGTCGGCGACCGCGACCTGATGGCCGCCAAGGTCGAGCGCGCCCGCAACGCCGGCGCCGCGGGCCTGATCGCCACCCTCGACTGGTCGTTCTCCCACGGTCGCGACTGGGGCTCTCCGTTCATCCCGGAGCGGATCGACTTCGAGGCCGTGCGCCGCTACGCACCGCAGGTGGCGCTCAAGCCGAGCTGGCTGTGGGAGTTCGCGAAGACCCGGTCGCTGCCCGACCTCACCGTGCCCAATATGGTCCCGGTCCCCGGCGCCCCCGCGCCGACCTTCTTCGAGGCCTACGGCCAGTGGACGCAGTCCCCCATGCCGACCTGGGAGGACGTCGCCTGGCTGCGCAGCCTGTGGCCGGACGCGCCCTTCATGCTCAAGGGCGTCATGCGCGTGGACGACGCCAAGCGCGCCGTCGACGCCGGCGTCAGCGCGATCTCGGTGTCGAACCACGGCGGCAACAACCTCGACGGCACCCCGGCCTCGATCCGGGCGCTGCCCGCGGTCGCCGAGGCGGTCGGCGACCAGGTCGAGGTGCTGCTCGACGGCGGGATCCGCCGCGGTGGCGACGTCGCCAAGGCCCTCGCGCTGGGGGCCAAGGCCGTGATGCTCGGCCGCGCCTACCTGTGGGGCCTGGCGGCCAACGGCCAGGCCGGCGTGGAGAACGTGCTGGACCTGATGCGCGACGGCCTCGGCTCGGCGATGGTCGGCCTCGGGCGCCCGAACGTCGGGGATCTCAGCCGCGACGACCTGGTGATCCCGCCGGGCTTCGAGCGCCAGCTCGGGCAGTCCGCCGTGGCGCGCGCCAGCGAGGAGTCCTAGCGCCTCCGGGCTGGCAGGATCGCAGCGGTGAACGAGCCGGTCCGCCAGCACGACCTCCGCGTCTCCGACGCCGAGCGCTCCGTCGTCGCCTCCGGGCTGCAGCGAGCGCACGACGCCGGGCAGCTGGACCTGTCGGAGTTCGACGAGCGGGTGCGCGACGTGTGGGCCGCGCGCACCCGCGGCGACCTGGACCGGGTCACCGCTGACCTGCCGCCGCTCCCGGCACCGCCCGGGCCGCGGAAGGCGTTCACCGACGACGACGCCGGCGGCGCGATGAAGGTGCTGCTGATCATCTGGTTCTGCCTGAGCCTGGTGAACCTGACGGTCTGGGGGATCCTCGAGTCCACCGTCGGCGACATCCACCCGTGGTGGCTCTACGTGGCGCTCCCGCCGGGCGCCGTCCTCGGAACGCTGTACGCGATCGGCATCGGCCGCCCGCGCAGCTGATCAGCGGGCGGACCGCACCACCCGATCGGGCCGGATCCGTACGGCGACGTCCCGGCCGAGCCAACGCCGCAGCATCCCGGTCGGGTCCTCCACCCGGACCTCGGTCCCGTCGGACCGGCGCACGAGCAGATCGGCCGTCAGCTCCGCCTCGCCGTCGCCCAGGACGTCGTCGAGCCGGCACGGTCGCCCGTCGACCAGCACCTCGGGCTGCGGCACGAGCGAGCCCGCGAGGCGGCGCCCCGCCCGGCCACGCCGCTCCACCAGCGGCCCGGAGCGCAGCGGAGGCGTGCGGCTGTCGGTGGCCAGGCGGGCGACCGCGGGGATGCGGCGGACGGCGGCGAGCACGACCCGGCGAACGACCGCAGCGCCGCGACCGCCCCCGGTCATCAGCGCGCCGAGCAGCAGCGCCACCCGGATCAGCGCGCGGGCGTGCGGCTCGCGCTCGGCCCGGTAGGTGTCCAGCAGCTCCTCGCCCGCCTCCCCCGCCAGGACGGCGGCGAGCTTCCAGGCGAGCTGGTGCACGTCACGCAGCCCCAACCCCAGGCCCTGACCCACGAACGGCGGGCTCAGGTGCGCGGCGTCGCCGGCCAGCAGCACCCGCCCCGACCGCCACCGGTCGGCCACCTGCGCGCGGTAGGTGTACTCGACCGCCCGCAGCACCTCGACGTCGCGCAGGTCCGGGAGGAACTCAGCGAGCCGGGCCGGCGTGGTCAGCTCCGCCGCCGTCTCCCCCGGCAACAGCCGGAACTCCCAGCGGTGCCTGTCTCCGGTGACCGGCATGAACGTCGAGGCCCGGTGCGGGTCGCAGACCTGGTGCACGCCGGGCCACAGGTCCAGGTCGCGGTCGGAGCGCACGTCGAGGACCAGCCAGCGGTCGGCCCGGCCGAGATCGCGCATGCGGGCGCCGATCAGGCCCCGCACGGTGCTGCCGGCGCCGTCGCACCCGAGCACCGCGGCCGCCCGGACGGACCGGTCCTCCCCGGACGCCCGGTCCCGGGCCACCACCGTCGTCCCGCCCTCGGGCAGATCGGTGACCTCGACCCCGCGGCGCAGCTCGATCCGCGGATCGGCCGCGACCGCGTCGGCGAGCACCGCCTCCAGGTCGGGCTGGTGCACGAACGACCCCTGCGGCCAGCCGTTGACGCCGGCGTCCGGGTCGCGGCGGAACTCCGCCAGCACCCGGTGCGCGCCGTCCAGCAGCCGCAGCCCCGCCATCGCCCGGGTCCGCGGTGCGAGCGCATCGGCCACGCCGGCGGCCTGCAGCACCCGGAACACCTCGTCGTCCAGGTGCACCGCGCGGGGCAGCGCATACGGCTCCCGGTGCCGCTCCAGGACGACGACGTCGATCCCGCGACGGGCGAGCAGCAGCGCCGCGGTCAGCCCGACCGGCCCGGCACCGACCACGACGACGGGCAGGCCGGACACCCGGACAGTGTGCGACACCCGGTGTTCCGCCGTCCTCGTGGTCGAGATCTTGACGCACAGACGCCCGCTCAGCAGGCTGTGACCCGGGGCACACGCGTGTGCCCCATCACCCGCGACGGTGCGGGCCTGGCGAGAGGACGTACGTGAAGACCAAGGGCGCGATTCTGTGGGGCGTGGGCGAAGAGTGGTCGATCGAGGAGATCGAGCTGGGTGATCCGCGCGCGGGTGAGGTGCAGGTCCAGCTGGCCGCCTCCGGGCTCTGCCACAGCGACGAGCACCTGGTCACCGGCGGCACCCCGGTCGCCTCGTACCCGGTCATCGGCGGGCACGAGGGCGCCGGCGTCGTCACCAAGGTCGGGCCGGGCGTGACCGGGCTCAAGGAGGGCGACCACGTCGTCACGGCGTTCATCCCCGCCTGCGGCATGTGCCCGCCCTGTTCGCGCGGGCAGCAGAACCTCTGCGACCTGGGCGCCAGCCTGCTGGCCGGAACCTCGATCTCCGACGGCAGCTACCGGATCCAGGCCAAGGGCCAGGACGTCATCCCGATGTGCCTGCTCGGCACGTTCTCCCCGTACATCACCGTGCACCAGGCGTCGGTGGTGAAGATCGAGCCGGACATCCCGCTGGAGATCGCCGCGCTCGTCGGCTGCGGCGTCACCACCGGCTGGGGCTCGGCGACGAAGGTCGCCGACGTGCGCCCCGGCGAGAACGTCGTCGTCATGGGCGCCGGCGGCGTGGGCATGAACGCCGTCCAGGGCGCGGCCGCGGCCGGCGCCAAGCGCGTGATGGTCATCGACCCGGTCGCCTCGAAGCGCGAGTGGGCGATGGACATGGGCGCCACGCACACCTTCGCGAACATGGAGGAGGCCGCTCCGGCGATCAACGAGCTCACCTGGGGCCGGATGGCGGAGAAGACGATCATCACCGTCGGCGACATCCAGGGCGAGGACATCGCCGCGGCGCTCAGCGTGACCGGCAAGGGCGGCCGCGCCGTCGTCACCGGCATGGGCAACTACGCCAACGTCGACGTGAAGCTCAGCCTCTTCGAGCTCACCCTGCTGCAGAAGGACCTGCAGGGCGCGATCTTCGGCGGCCTCGCCCCGCGCAACGCCATCCCCGAGCTGCTCTCGCTCTACCAGGAGGGCCAGCTGAAGCTGGACGAGCTGGTGACGACGAAGTACAAGCTCGAGGACGTCAACCAGGGCTACCAGGACATGCGCGACGGCAAGAACATCCGCGGGATGATCATCTACACCGACGCCGACCGGTAGAAGGTGACCGGCCCTCACTCAGGCCAGTAGCCGGGTGAGGGCCGGGCCCAGGTCCCTCAGCGACCGCACGGCGGCCACCGAGCCGCCGCCGCGGGCGGCCAGCGTCCGGGACGCGGTGAGCGCCCCGTCCTCGTCCCCGCCGTCGGGCAGCGGGCAGAGCACGTCCAGCCGGTCGATCCCGGCCAACGCCGACTCGGCCGGATCCCCGGCGGTGGAGAGGCAGTCCGAGAGCAGCACCACGATCCGCTCGTCGGCGTGCGCCGCCGAGCGCAGCTGCACCGCGGCCGCCCGGAGCGCAGCGGCGACGTCGGTCCTCCCATGACCGCGCAGCCCCACCAGCGCCAGCACCAGGTCCTCCGGCGCCCGGTGCCGGCCGTGCCCCTGCAGCACCTCCACCCGGTCGGAGAAGGCCAGCACGCTGGTCTCCAGCCGCTCCCCGGACGCCAGCACGACGCCGGCGGCCGCCACGGCGGCGATCGCCACTCCCAGCCCGCTCATCGACCCCGAGCGGTCCACCACCAGGCAGACCGCACGGCGGGACCCCGTCCACCGCCGGGCCACCAGGTCCTCGGGCGCCGGCGGCCACGGGCCCGTCCACCGGTCCAGCGTCCGCTCCAGGTCCAGGTCGCCGTCGCCGCCACGGGCCGGGGTCAGCCGCCGGGTGCCGCGGGCGCGCGCCGCGCCCACCCGGCCCACCTGCACGAACACCCGGGCCGCCAGCCGCCGCGCGGCCGAGCGCAGCTCGCGGTCGGTGGCCAGCGCGAGGTCGGCCAGCAGCGCCGCCGCCGCATCCGGATCGGCGCCCATCAGCGCCGCGAAGGCCTCCTCGTCGAGCTCGCCCACCTCGGGGCTGACCTCGTCGAAGGAGGCGTGCCGCAGCTGCAGCTCCCGCCGCGCGGTCTGCTTCGGGCCGCGCCGTCCCGCCCGGTCCGGCCGATCCTGGCGGCTCTCCCCGCTGTCCGGGCCCGCCGTCTCAGACGGCAGGCCCGCCGCTTTTCCCGGGCCGTCCCCGGGAGCCGGCGGCACTGCATCCGGCGCATCGCCGCCCGGCGGCTCGGCGTCGGCGGGCCACACGCCGTCGAGCAGCTCGTCGAGCACGCTCTCCGGCGTCCGCTCCACGCCCTCGGTCACCCGGATCCGGCCGGACAGCGCCGCGTGCAGCGCGTCGCGGGTCGCCTCGCGCGCGCCCGGGTCGTCCAATCCGGTGAGCCCACGCAGCCGCAGCAGCCCGTCGAGCAGCAGCACCAGGTCGATGGCGCCGCGGACCGAAGAGCCGGTGCGCAGGTCGCGGTGCTCCCGGGTCGCCCGCACCAGGGCCACGGCCAGCTGCACGCGAGAGGGCGCGCCGCCGGTGACCGCCGCGACGATCTCCCGTTCGGCGTCCTCGCTCTGGTAGCCGAGCACCACCCGGCACATCCGGTCGGCGATCGCCTGCCCCACCCGGGCGGTGCCGATCGCGTCGAAGGGGTTCATCGCCGCGATCAGCCGGAATCCCGCCGTCGCCCGCACGGTGCCCAGCCGGGGCACGGCGATCTCGCCCTCGGTGAGCACCGTGATCAGGACGTTGAGCGTCTCCTCGGGGATGCGGTTGAGCTCCTCGAGGTACAGCAGCCCCGAGCCGCGCATCGCGGTGAGCAGCGGGCCGTCCACGAAGCTGCCGGGCAGGTAGCCCTCCGCCATGACCGCGGCCGGATCGTAGGAACCGACCAGGCGGGCGGGCGTCAGCTCGGCGTTGCCCTCGACGAAGACGACGTCGTGCCCGGTCTCCCCCGCCACGGCCCGCAGCAGGGTCGACTTGCCCGTGCCCGGCGGCCCTTCGAGGACGACGTGCCGGTTGGTCTCGAGCGCGACGGTGAGCACCTCGCGCTCGCGGCGGAGACCGATGACGGGACCGGGCAGCGCGCGACCGTCGGTCACCGGGCTCCTCTCCTGCGAGACGATGCCGCCGAGTCTGCCCTGCCGACGGCCCACCGGGAAGCGGTCAGGCCGGACCGGCCGGAACCCCTCCGGTCAGGAGCCGCCCATCATCTCCGTGAGGTCGATGGGGTCCTCGGGCGCGGAGATGTCCTCCTTCTCGCCGAACCGGCTGAACTCGATGGTGCCGGCGGAGTCCCCGTCGTTGCGGATGGACACCGGGTACGACGGGTCGTCGTCCCGGACGGTGAGCTCGCTGCCGTCCTCCTGCTCGACGACGACGACGTCCTCGCCGTCGACCTCCTCGGAGCGGACCTCGTCCTTGACCTCGCTCTCCGGATTGCGGAGCTGGTCGACCATGCCGGCAAGGGAGAACTCGCTGAAGTCACCGGCGACGTCCTCCGGGACGAGCACCCAGCGGCCGTCGAAGTTCGCGGCGATCGACTCGGGCATGCCGAACGACGCCCAGAACTCCGGCGCGGCCTGCAGGTGGGAGACGCCGTCGACGGTGAGCAGCTGCAGCTCGATGTCGCCGAAGGACAGCGTGCCGGTGGCGTCCTCGCCCTGCAGGTGGATATCGACCGAGGACATCTCGCCGTCCTGCTCGATCTCGCCGGCCATGTGCACCGAGTCCGCCTTCTCGAGGGCGTCGGCCGCGGCGTCGGCGACCTCGGGGCCGGTCTTGCCCTCCAGCGGACCGCCGCCGCAGGCGCTGAGCAGCAGGGTGGCGGCCGCGACCGTGCTGGCGGCGGTGAGCTGACGGATGCGCATGGGAGTCCTCCGGGGGAGCGGGTGTCGCGCAGAACCTACGTCCGGCCGGGCCCGGGGGCCCGACCGGACGGGTGGACGATCAGCCCCCGAGGGTGGTCAGGTCAACCGGGTTCGGCGGGGCGGCGATCCCAGCGGGCTCGCCGAAGTCGCTGAACTCCACCATTGCCGGAGCGTCGCCCTGCTCCTCGATCACCAGCGGGTAGGGGTTCTCGTCGTCGTCCCGGGTGGTGAAGGTGCTGCCGTTCTCCTGGGTGACGACGACGACCTTCTCGCCGTCCAGCTCGTCGGTGGTGACCTCGCCCTTCACCGTGTCGCCGCCGGAAGCGCGGAGCTCCGCCACCAGGCCCGACAGCGTGAGGGACGCGAACGACCCGGCCGCCTCGGCCGGCATGAGCACCCACTGGCCCTCGAGCTGCCCGGCGAACTCGGCCGGCATGCCGAAGGAGGCCCAGAAGTCGGCCGGCGCCTGGACGTAGGCCTGCCCGCCGACGGAGATGAGCTCGACGCTGACGCCGTCCATCGTGATGCTGCCGGCGACGTCATCCCCCTCGAGCTGGAGGTCGAGCTCCTGGACCGCGCCGTTCTCATCGATGGAGCCGACGACGTGGGCCGCGCCGGACTCCTCCAGCGCGGTGAAGGAGGCGTCGACGACCTCGGCGGCCTCCATCCGGCTGAGCTCGCTGCCGCTCGCGCCCGACGCGGAGTCCGAGCCGGACTCGTCGGAGCCGCTACAGCCGGCCAGCAGGAGGGCCGCCGCCCCGGCAAGGGCGAGTCGTCGCATGTGCATGGAACTCCGTCCGTCGTGGTGCCGACTCCCGTGGTCCGGGAGCCGGTCCCCCGATCCTCCCCCGCCGCTCAGCGCCGGTGCGGCGCCAGGGCCCGTACCGCGCCTGCCGCCGCGGGGTCCAGCGGAACGCCGCAGGTCAGGACGGCGGCGCCGATGCCCAGCACCCCGTCGGACAGCGCGGCGCAGCGGACCCCGGCCCGTCCGCGCAGCCCGCGGTGTGCGCCGGGCGCGAGCACGACGTCCATCCAGGCACACGGATTCGCCGGCCGGCCACCCCGGAGCACCACAGCGCCTTCGCCGCAGTCCAGCGTGAACTCCTGGCCGCGCAGCGCCTCCACCTCGACCCCGCGCAGGACCACGTTCCGGCGGGCCAGCAGCGGGTCGACGCGGCCGGTTCCCAGCTCGGCGGCCAGCGCCTCCAGCGACTCGGCCGCCAGCACCGTGACCTGCGCGTCGCGATGGGCCTGCTTTCCCGCGTAGCGGTCGCCGACGATGCCGAAGCCGGCGCGCACCTCGAGCCGCTCCCGCCGGTCGGCCGCCTGCTCAGGGATCACCACGCTCGGGCGGCCGTCGTACCGGTGCCCCTCGGACGCCACCAGGCCCACGATCTCGGTGTCGTACGCGTAGGTCATGGCCCCGCGGCAGGGTCCCGCCGCGAGCCTGCGAGTGGTGGGGGGCCGGGGGGTCCTTTATGGATCGGGCCGTCGGTGGCGGCCAGCCGCTCGCCGGTGCCGCCCCAGCGACCGGCGATGATCTCCGCGGCGATCGAGACCGCCGTCTCCTCCGGGGTGCGGGCGCCGAGGTCCAGGCCGATCGGCGAGGAGAGCCGTCCGATCTCCTCGTCGCTCAGCCCCGCCTCGCGCAGCCGGTCCAGCCGCTCGTCGTGCGTGCGGCGGGACCCCATGGCCCCGACGAAGGCGACCGGCGTGCGCAGCGCGACCTCCAGCAGGGGGACGTCGAACTTCGGGTCGTGGGTGAGCACGCACAGCACGGTGCGCTCGTCGATCCGCCCGCCCTCGACCTCCGCCGACAGGTAGCGGTGCGGCCACTCGACCACGACCTCGTGCGCCTCCGGGAAGCGCTTCGGCGTCGCGAACACCGGCCGGGCGTCGCAGACCGTCACCCGGTAGCCGAGGAAGGCGCCGACCCGGGCCACCGCCGCCGCGAAGTCGATCGCGCCGAACACGACCATGCGGGCCGCGGGGGCGAAGGAGTTCACGAACAGGGTCAGGTCGTCACCGCGGCGCTCGCCGTCGTGCCCGACGTGCAGCAGCGCCGTCCGGCCGGCGGCGAGCATGCCGCGGGCGTCCGCGGCCACGGCGTCGTCGAGCCGCGCGGAGCCGAGCGTTCCGGCGGCGCGGTCCGGCCAGAGCACCAGGCGCCGGCCCAGCCGGTCGTCCGGCCCGGCCACCACTGTGACGACGGCGACCGGCTCGTGCCGGCCCACCGAGGCCGCGACCTCGCCGAGCTCGGGAAAGGACTCGCGCGAGATCTGCTCGACGAAGACGTCGAGGATGCCGCCGCAGGTCAGGCCGACGGCGAAGGCGTCGTCGTCGCTGACGCCGTAGCGCTCGAGCGTGGGCACGCCGGTCTCGACGACGTCCTTGGCCTCCTCGTAGACCGCACCCTCGACGCAGCCGCCGGAGACGCTGCCGACCGCGGTGCCGTCGGGGCCCACCAGCATCGAGGCGCCGGCCGGACGCGGCGCCGAGCGCCAGGTGGCGACGACGGTGCCGACGCCGACGGTCTCCCCCGCCTGCCACCAGCCCACCAGCTCGTCCAGGACATCACGCATGGAGTTCATCCTCTCCGGCCCCGTCCAGAGGCTCATCCCGAGCTCGCGAGGGATGAGGAGGACGGGGTCCTTCTTCAGGCACGGTGGATCACCCCGGACAGCTGCTCGAACGCGGCCATGCTGTGGCCGGCCACGAAGTGGTCCACCGAGGGCAGCACCGCCTGCATCCCGCCGGTGAGCGGCTCGTACCCGTCCCGGCCCTTGTGCGGGTTCACCCAGACGACGGCGTGCGCGAGCCGGCGCAGCCGGACCATCTGCTCGCCCAGCAGCCCGGCGTCGCCCCGCTCCCAGCCGTCGCTGCAGACGACGACCACCGCGCCCCGCGCCGTGCCGCGCTGGCCCCAGCGATCGAGGAACGCCTTGAGCACCTCGCCCAGGCGGGTTCCGCCGGACCAGTCGGGAATCGCCTGGCCGCTCGCCTCCAGCGCCCGGTCGGCGTCCCGACGGCGCAACTCGCGGGTCAGCCGGGTCAACCGCGTGCCGATCGTGAACACCTCGGTCGACGTCGGCCGCGCCCGCACCGCCGCGTGCGCGAACCGCAGCATCGCGTCGGCGTAGGGGGTCATCGAGCCCGAGACGTCGACCAGCAGCACGACCCGCCGCGGTCGCGGGCGCGCGCGCCGGTGCCGCAGCCGGCGCACCTCCCCGCCGTCGCGCAGGGCGGAGCGGACGGTCCGGGCCGGGTGGACGGCGCCGCGCGTCGCCGGCCGCCGCCGCCGGGACGGGCGCATCGGGGCGGCCGGCACCAGCAGGGCGAACAGCCGCCGCAGGTGCTCCCGCTCGGCCGGGCTCATCGTCCCGACGTCGCGGTGCCGCAGCACCTCGTCGGCGCTGGCCCGGGCCGCCAGGTCGGGGGCGTCCGCGTCGTCGCCCTCGCCGCTGCCGGCGTCCAGGGGCGCGGAGGCGGCGAGCCGGGGTGGCGTGGTCGTCCTCGCTCGCGACGTCCGCGGGCGCTCACCGGAGAAGAAGGCGGCGAAGGCGGCGTCGTAGCGATCGAGGTCGTCGGGGCCGCCGCAGAGGGTCAGCCGGCCGGCCCAGTAGACGTCGCCCCGGTCCAGCACGCGGAGGTGCGCGAGCGCGGCGAGCATCGCCTCGACCCGGTCCGGCGACGCCGGCACCCCGGCGTGCCGCAGCGTGCGGGCGAACGCCAGCACCGTGTCCACCATGTCCCGCTCAGGCGCGTCCCGTTCAGGCACCGACGAGCGCCCCCGTGCCCAGCGCCTGCACCCGCTCGGTGTCCTCCCGGTACTTGAGCACCGCTCCCAGGGTCCGTGCGGCGAGGTCCGGATCGAGCTCGCGGGCGCCGAGGGTGTGCAACGCGGTGGCCCAGTCCATGGCCTCGGCGATGCCCGGCGGCTTCAGCAGGTCCAGCGTGCGCAGCGTCGCCGTCGCCCGGGCCACCTGGCGGGCGAGCTGCTCGGTGACGTCGGGCAGCCGGCGGCGCAGGATCGCCACCTCGCGGTCGAAGTCGGGATGCGCCAGCCAGTGGTAGAGGCAGCGGCGCTTGAGCGCGTCGTGCACCTCGCGGGTGCGGTTGGAAGTGAGGACGACCAGCGGCGGCGTCTCCGCCCGGATTGTGCCCAGCTCGGGGATGGAGATGGTGAAGTCCGACAGCAGCTCCAGCAGGAACGCCTCGAACTCGTCGTCGGCGCGGTCGATCTCGTCGACCAGCAGCACGCTGGGCGAGTCCTCCAGCGCGCGCAGCAGCGGCCGGGCCAGCAGGAACCGGCGGTCGTAGAGGGAGGCCTCGAGGCTCGCCGTGTCGGCATCCACGTGCGCGGCCTCGGCGGCCCGCAGGTGCAGCAGCTGGCGGCCGAAGTCCCAGTCGTACAGGGCCTGGGACGCCTCGAGGCCCTCGTAGCACTGCAGCCGGTGCAGCGGCCGACCGGTGATCTCGGCCAGCGCGTGCGCCAGCGCCGTCTTCCCGACGCCGGCCTCGCCCTCGAGGAACAGCGGCCGGTGCATCGCCAGCGCCAGGTACGCGGCGGTGGCCAGCCCCTCGTCGGGGAGGTAGCCGGTCGCCTCCAGCGCAGCGGCCAGTTCCGCGGGACCACCGGGGCCTGTGCGCTCGCTCACACCGGGCAGCATCCCACCCGGGCGGGCGCACGCACACCGGCGCGGGAGACGATGGCCCCATGCCGGACCCGATGCCGACCGCTGCTCCCGACGCGCTCCCGCTCGGCGACGACCTGCGGGCCTTCGTCGACGCCTCCCCCTCGCCCTCGCACGCCGTCGCCGAACTGGCCCGCCGGCTGCGCGCCGCCGGGTTCACCGAGCTGGCCGAGGCCGACTCCTGGGCGCCCGCGCCCGGCGGGCAGCACTTCGTCGTCCGGCACGGCAGCCTGATCGCCTTCCGGGTGGGCTCCGGTGCACCGGCGGAGTCGGGGCTGCGGATCGTCGGCGCGCACACCGACTCCCCCACGTTCAAGGTCCGGCCGAACAACGACGTCCGGCAGGCCGGCTACCGGCTGGTCGGCGTCGAGCCCTACGGCGGCGGGCTGTGGCACACCTGGCTGGACCGCGAGCTGACCGTCGCAGGCCGCCTGGCCCTGCGCGGCGGGACGACGGCGCTGGTCCGGCTGCCCGGGGCGCCGCTGCGGCTCCCCTCGCTGGCCATCCACCTCGACCGCAGCGTGCGCGAGGGGCTGACGCTGGACGCCCAGCAGCACCTGGTGCCGGTGTGGGACCGCGACCTCGGCAGCGAGCCGGGTCTGGTGGAGGCCCTCGCAGCGGCCGCCGGGGTCTCGGCGGGCGACGTCGTCGGCCACGACCTGGTGCTCGCCGACACCCAGCCCGCCGCCCGGGCCGGCGCCGACGGGACGTGGATCGCCGCGCCGCGGCTGGACAACCAGTTCTCCTGCCACTCCGGCGTGCTGGCGCTGCTCGCCGCGCCCGCCGGGGATCGCACCCAGGTGCTCGTGTGCAACGACCACGAGGAGGTGGGCAGCGGCTCCATGTCCGGGGCGCGCGGCAGCTTCCTGGAGGACGTCGTCCAGCGCCTGGCCGCCGACCCCGCCGATCCGCAGGCGGTGCACCGCGCGCTGGCCCGATCGGTGCTGGTCTCGGCGGACATGGCTCATGCCGTGCACCCCACCCGCTCGGAGCGGCACGAGCCGTCCCACCGGCCGCAGCTCGGCGGTGGCCCGGTGCTCAAGGTGAACGCCAACCAGGCCTACGCCACCGACGCGACGACCGGCGGCTGGTTCCGCGAACGCTGCGACGCCGCCGGTGTTCCGCTGCAGACCTTCGTGACCCGGGCGGACCTGCCCTGCGGCAGCACGATCGGCCCGCTGACCGCGACCCGGCTGGGCGTCCCGACCGTCGACGTCGGTGCGCCGCAGCTCGCGATGCACTCCTGCCGCGAGCTCGCCTCCGCCGACGACGTCCCGCTCATGGTCGGCGCGCTCACCGCCTGCCTGGCGGACTAGCTCCGGACAGGCGAACGGCGGCCGGCCGGGTCGGAACCCGGTCGGCCGCCGTTTCGGTGCCGACCCCCTAGGGGGTCCTTCGATCAGACGCGCCGGTCGGTGTCCGTGGCGCCGTCCACCTCGATCTCCTCCTTGCGGAGGGTCTCGTCCACCTGCACCTGCTCGGTGACGGTCTCGGTGTCCAGGCGGACCCGCTCGACCGGGACGGCCTCCTTGGCGACCACGGGACGCTCGGCGTGCAGCGTGACCTCGTGCTCCTCCTCGGAGATGGCCGGCCCGTCCATCGCGTTGCCGGCGTTGGCCTCGGTGATCGGCTCGCGCTCGACGCGGACCTCTTCCCGGGCGACCGGGACGGTCTCGGTGACGTTCTCGCTCACCACGTACTTGCGGAGACGGGCGCGGCCGACCTCCTCGGACCGGGTGCCCACGCTCAGGCGCTCCTCCGACCGCGTCATCGCGTTGTCGGTGGTCGGGCCGGAGGTGTCGTGGCCCACGGTGCCGTGCTCGTTCGTCATGTCGGTGCGGGCCGTGTCGGTGCGCCCCGTGTCGACCATGCCCGTGGTGGTGGTGTCGGTCTGCATGCCGGCGTCGCTGCCGCCGCCGAGGCCGTAGTAGGCGTAGAGCTCCTGCTCCTCCTGCGGGGAGAGGTGCCCGTCGGTGTCGATCTTCGGGGCGTCCTTCACGCGGGCCTTGGTCACCGGTACGCGGACGCCGTCGTTGGTCAGGTCGGCATCCCGGATGGGGACGAAGGACTCCTTGGTGCCGAACAGGCCGGTGCGAACCGTGACCCACTCGGGCTGACCGGTCTCGTCGTCGAGGTAGACCTCGGAGGCCGAGCCGATCTTCTCGCCGGCCTCGTCGTAGACGTCCTGGCCGATCACGCGGCTGATGGTGTCGGTACCGATCATCGGGGTGTGGCTCCTCACTGAGCTCGAGTTCGTGTCCGTCACTCCAATGGGTGACCGGGGAGATCACCGCGAAACGAGGCGAGGCCCGTCGGAACCGCTCAGAAACCCGTTACGAACGGTAACGGCCATCGTGACACTCGGAGATGATCACGCTTTCGCGGTTTACTCGCAGGTCAGCAGACAGATGGTCGTGCACGACCGGGTGGACCGTTGAGTGCCGCAACCGTCGTAGTTCCGATCACTCTGCGTGACACCCGTCGGCGCGGGCGTGTCGTCACGGATCGGTCCCGTCCGTCCGTCCGGCGCGTCGCCCACGCGTAGACGGTTTCGTTGCTCAGCATGGAGGCGTGCCTCCCCGTTCTCCCTACGACAACCTCGTCCACCCGCGAACCGTGAAGAAGCCGGTGCCGCAGGTGGAGGCCGAGAAGGACCTCGTGGTCGAGGACCCGAGCTCGGGCTTCGTCGGCGCGGTGGTGCGCTGCGAGAAGGACGTCGTCCACCTCGAGGACCGCTTCGGCCGGACCCGCGGCTACCCGCTCGGCCCCGGCTTCTGGGTCGACGGCCGGCCGGTCGTGCTGGTGCGGCCGAAGCACGCGGTCGCCACGGCACCGACCCGCAGCGCCTCGGGCTCCACCTACGTGGCCAACGCCCGGGCGCGGGTCGCCCGCGAGGGCCGCATCTACGTCGAGGGCAAGCACGACGCCGAACTCGTCGAGAAGGTCTGGGGCCACGACCTGCGCATCGAGGGCGTCGTCGTCGAACCCCTGCACGGCGTGGACGACCTGCCCGCGATCGTGAAGGAGTTCCGCCCGGCCTCCGGTCGGCGGCTCGGCGTGCTGGTCGACCACCTGGTGAAGGGCTCCAAGGAGTCCCGGATCGCCGACCAGATCACCGGCGACCACGCGCTCGTCGTGGGACACCCGTTCATCGACATCTGGCAGGCCGTCAAGCCGTCCGTCGTCGGCATCAAGGCGTGGCCGACGGTGCCCCGCGGTGAGGACTGGAAGACCGGCGTCTGCACGCGGCTGGGCTGGGAGGACGACACCGGCTACGTCTGGGCGCAGCGGATCCTGGCCCGGGTACGCACCTGGACCGACCTGGAGCCCACGCTCATCGGCCGGGTCGAGGAGCTCATCGACTTCGTCACCGACGCACCGTGATCCTCCGGATCACACCGCGGCCAGGTGCCGTCCCCTTGGTGGGTTGAGCCCACCAGTGCCTCGCGGCGGGAGCCTCCGGCCCCACACCGCGAGACACCCAGCGGCTCGTCCCCGGCTCAGCTGTGCCGGGGACGGCTGCTGGCCGCGGTCCTGACGCGGAGCGTCAGGGGATGTAGTTGAAGGTCTCCGGGTCGGGGCCGGTGCGCTCGCGGCGGTCGAGACCGCTGATCGAGGCGAGGTCGCCGGTCTCCAGCTCGAAGTCGAACAGCGCGAAGTTCTCCGCCATACGCTCGCGGGAGGAGGACTTCGGGAAGACGACGTCGCCGCGCTCGATGTGCCAGCGGAGCACGACCTGCGCCGGAGTCCGGCCGAGCCGCTCGGCGATCGCGACGATCGCCGGGTCGTCGAGCACCTTGCCCTGGGCGATGGGCGACCAGGCCTCGGTGACGATCTCGTGCTCGGCGTTGAACGCCCGGACGTCGTCCTGCGCGAGGAAGGGGTGCACCTCGATCTGGTTCACCGCGGGCTTGATCTCGGTCTGGTCGAACAGCCGCTGCAGGTGGTGTGGGTTGAAGTTCGAGACGCCGATGGCCTTGGCCCGGCCGCTGGCGTAGATCTCCTCGAACGCCTTCCAGGTCTCCACGAAGTCGACGTCGATGCCCGGCAGCGGCCAGTGGATGAGGAAGAGGTCCAGGTAGTCGAAGCCGAGGTCGGCCAGGCTCTGGTCGAAGGCGCGCAGGGCGTCGTCGCGACGGTGGAAGCCGTTGTTCAGCTTGCTGGTCACGAAGATCTCGCCGCGGTCGATGCCCGACCGCGCGACGGCCTCGCCGACGCCCTTCTCGTTGCCGTACATCTCGGCGGTGTCGATGTGGCGGTAGCCGACCTCGAGGGCGGTGCTCACGGCATCCGCGGTCTTCTCCGGCGGGACCTGGTAGACGCCGAAGCCGAGCTGCGGGATCCGCACGCCGTTGTTGAGGTCGATGGTGGGCACTGCTGAAGCCAAGACTGATCCTTCCGATCGGGGTTCCGGGGGGCCGCGCACCGATAGGTCGTGCGCGATCGACCCCGGCTCCGCCTACCCGGTGGTGCGGCCCTCAACCACCTCGGCCGGAGCCCGCCCCTCGCCGATGAGCGCCGATCCGGCGAGCGCCAGCGCCCCTGCGGCCGCGGCCGCGAGCGCGGGGACGGCGAACGCCGCCTCCGCTCCCCAGGCGTCCACGGCGGCACCGGCCAGCGCCGATCCGGCGGTGACGCCCAGCGTGAGGCCGGTGATCGTCCAGGCCAGCGACTCGGTGAGCACACCGGGCGCCACGCGGGACTCCACCAGCGACGTCCCCGAGACGAGCACCGGCGCGATCGTGAGCCCGGCGAGGAACCCGACGCCGACCAGCACGGGGAGCGACCCGACGCTCCACAGCAGCTGCGCGGCCAGGCCGAAGGCGACCGCGGTGCCGACGAAGCGGGCGGCGAGCGTGCCGGGCAGCTTCGCCAGGCCGTAGGCCAGCCCGGCCAGGAGGCTGCCGAAGGCGAAGACGGCAAGGGCGAGGCCGGAGAGCGCCGGCGCGCCCTCCTCCTCGGCGAACCCGACGACGACGACGTCGAGGCCGCCGAACACCGTGCCCACCGCCACGTACGCGACGACGACGACGAGCAGCGTCGGCGTCATCACCGACCGGCGCCGCTTCGGGGCACCCGGGTCGGCCTGGTGCAGCGGCGGTTCGGTGTCGCGCTGGGAGGCCAGCCACCAGCCGCCGACCACCCCGAGCACGATCCCGGTGAGGAAGCCGACCGGAGGCGCGATGAGGGTCGCCAACAGCGTCACGAGGGGCGGGCCGAGCACGAACACCACCTCGTCGACCACCGCCTCGAAGGCGTACGCCGTCTGCCGGCCGGCCGGATCGAGCACCGCCGACCAGCGCGCGCGCACGAGCGAGCCGATGTTCGGGCTGCTGAGACCGGTCGCGGCGGCGAGCAGGAACCAGCTCCAGCGCGGCGCCCCGCTGACGACAGCGACGACGAAGGCGATACCGGTCAGCAGGGTGGCGGTCACGGCCACGCGGAGGATCACGCCCTGCCCGCGCCGGTCCATCAGCCGGGCCCACTGCGGGCCGGCCACCGCGAAGGCCAGCGCCAGCGTGCCGGAGACGGCGCCGGCCAGGCCGTAGCTGCCGGTCTCGCCCTCCACGAGGAGGACGGCGCCCAGACCCAGCATCGGCGCCGGGAAGCGACCGAGCCAGGCGGCGGTGGAGAAGGAGCCCGAGCCGGGAACGGCGAACAGGCGGAGGTAGGGCCCGAAGAGGGTGCGGGGTGACACGGGGTTCGTCTCGCGCTTCCTGGCCACAGGCGAGTGCGGGTGATTCGTCCGCCGGTACCTCGGGTGGCAGGGGGAGCCTAACGGGGGTCCGGGAGCCGACGCCGCCGCATTCGTCGGTCGGCGCGGCTACATTCGGGCTGTGACCAGCAGCAGCCCGCTCCCCGATCCCCGGGTGCGCGTCCCCGAGGCGCCCGCCCCGGGCAGTGGCGGGCTGGTCGACCGGTACGGCCGCACCGCCACCGACCTGCGCGTCTCGCTGACCGACCGCTGCAACCTGCGCTGCACGTACTGCATGCCGCCCGAGGGCCTGGACTGGCTGCCCAAGGTCGAGGTGCTCACCGACGACGAGATCGCCCGGCTGGTGCGCATCGGCGTCGAGCACCTGGGCATCCGCGAGGTCCGCTTCACCGGTGGGGAGCCGCTGCTGCGGCCCGGGCTGCCCGGCATCGTGGCGGCGGCGACGGCGCTCTCGCCGCGCCCCGAGGTGAGCCTGACGACGAACGCGATCGGGCTGTCCCGGATGGCCCCCGCGCTGGCCGAGGCCGGGCTCGACCGGATCAACGTCAGCCTCGACACCCTCGACCGGGACCGGTTCAAGCAGCTCACCTACCGCGACCGGCTCGACGACGTCCTGGCCGGGCTCGCCGCTGCGCAGGCCGCCGGGCTGACGCCGGTCAAGGTGAACGCCGTCCTGCTGCACGGCATCAACGACATCGACGCCGTCCCGCTGCTCGACTTCTGCCTGGAGCACGGCTACCAGCTGCGGTTCATCGAGCAGATGCCACTGGACGCCCACCACGCCTGGACGCGTGGCCGGATGGTCACCGCCGAGGACATCCTCGAGCGGCTCTCGACGGCGCACACGCTCACGCCGGACACCGAGGAGCGGGGCTCGGCGCCGGCCGAGCGCTGGCTGGTCGACGGCGGACCGGCCACCGTGGGCGTCATCGCGTCGGTGACCCGGTCGTTCTGCGGCACCTGCGACCGCACCCGGCTCACCGCCGACGGGCAGATCCGCAACTGCCTGTTCGCCCGCGAGGAGTCCGACCTGCGCACCGCGATGCGCGACGGCGCCACCGACCAGGAGATCGCCGACCGCTGGCGGATCGCCACGCTCGGCAAGCTGCCCGGGCACGGCATCGACGACCCGAGCTTCCTGCAGCCGACCCGGCCGATGTCGGCGATCGGCGGCTGAGATGGCCGACGTTCCCGGAACCGTGACCGTGCGGTACTTCGCCGGCGCCCGGGCCGCGGTCGGTGTGGACACCGAGTCCCGCGAGGCCGGCAGCCTCGACGAGCTGGTCGGGCAGATCGTGGCCGACCACGGCGAGCGGCTGGAGCGGGTGCTCACCGCCTGCTCGTTCCTGATCGACGGCACCACCACCCGCGACCGGGCCGTGGCGCTGTCGCCCGGAGCGGTGGTCGACGTCCTCCCGCCCTTCGCCGGCGGCTGACCTGCAGGAGGATGTGCCCATGAGCATCTTTGAGAGGGCGAAGGCCAAGGCCGAGGAGCTGCTGGGTCGCGCCGAGGAGTTGTACGGCGAGTCGCACGGCGACGCCGCCGCCACGGTCGCCGGCGAGGCGCACGTGGGCAAGGCCGAGGCCGAGGAAGAAGCCCTGGAGCGCGGGGAGCGCCGTCCGGACGACGAGGGGACCGCGGCGGCGCGCTAAGGCGTCGGGGCGTCCAGCCGGATCGCCACCAGGGCGACGTCGTCGTCGGGCCGCCCGCTGACCAGCCGGTCGATCAGCTCGTCGCACAGCTCCGGCAGCGGCAGGGCCGCGAGCTCCGTGACGACGCCCCGCAGCAGGTCCATGCCGACGTCGAGGTCGCTGTCCCGCCGCTCGATCAGCCCGTCGGTGACCAGGAGCACGGTCGACCCCGGGGCCAGGTCGAGCACCGACTCGCTGCGCGGGGCGTCCGTGCCCGAGCCGAGCAGCCGCTCTCCGCGCCACGACCCGACCTGGTGCACCGCGCCGCCCGGCTCGACGACCAGCAGCGGCAGGTGCCCGGCGTTGGACCACCGCAGCCGCGTGCACCCCGCGGCGCCCGGCTCGAAGCGGGCGACCGCCGCGGTCGCGTAGGTGCCGACGTCCAGCTGCGTCATGGCCGCGTCGAGCCCGCGCAGCACCTCGGCGGGGCCGGCGTCGCTGTACGCGGCGATGCCGCGCAGCAGCGCGCGGATCTGGCCCATGGCAGCGGCGGCCTCGGTGTCGTGCCCGACGACGTCCCCGATGACCAGCACCGTGGCCCCACCGGGCTGCCGGAACGAGTCGTGCCAGTCACCGCCGACCCGCGCCGCCTCGGCGGCCGGGGTGTAGCGGACGACGACCTCCGCGCCCTCGGGCTGCACCGGCGCGCTGAGCAGCCGGCGCTGGAGACCCTCGGCCAGCTGCTTGTGCTGGTCGAACAGCCAGGCGTTGTGCAGCGCCAGCCCGACGCGGTCGGCGACCTCCCGCGCGGTGAGCAGGTTCTCCGCCGACGGGGCTCGTCCGCTCGCCGACAGCAGGGTGAGTGCCCCGACCACCCGGGCGTTCCCGAGCAGCGGGAGCGTGGTGACCGAGGGCGGCCCGAGCTTGCCGAAGATCGCGCGCATCTCGGGATCGGGCAGGCCGTCGAAGGCCGCCTGTCCGGTGGTCACCACCGTCTCGCCGCGCAGCGACCGCAGCACCGGCGCGTCGGCCGGCAGCCCGGACAGCCGCCGCTCCGCGTATCCGGCGAGCAGGTCGCGCTTCTCCGGGTCCACGTGCCAGGAGCCGGCGTCCCGCGGGCGACCGCTCTCGTCGAGGACGGTGAGCAGACTGCCGTCGCCGAGCTCCGGGGTGAGCAGCCGCGGGATCCGGCGGATGGCGTCGGCGACGTCGAGGGTGCCGGTCATCTCGGCTCCGACCCGCGCCAGCATCGCCAGCCGGCCCTGCGCGGCACGGCGTTCGGTGACGTCGCTGAAGTAGAGCGCGAGCCCGGTGTCCACGGGCACGGCGTAGGCCTCGAACCAGGCATTGAGCGGATCGGGGTAGAACGCCTCGATCATCTGGGGAACCCGGGCGTCCATCGCGTGGCGGTAGACCCGGCCGAACTCGTTGTGCAGGTTCGCCGGGAACGCCTCGAAGAAGTTCGTGCCGATGAGCTCCGCCGGCGTCGTGCCGACGACCGCGGAACCGGCCGGGTTCAGGTGGGTGACGACCCAGTCGTGGTTGATGGCCATGAAGCCGACCGGCATCGCCTCGAGCAGGGGGTCGAGCGGGAGCGGCACCGCCGACCTCCACCTGTTGCGCTTCCCGCGCAGACAGGGCGGATCCCACCCCGCTGTTGGAGCCTGCGCAGCGTACGCCACGTCGGCCCGGAACCGTGAGCGCCGAGCCCGTGCAGGATCCGGCTGCACGGGGATAATGGACGACATGGTTCCGGCGCACGTCGCCGACGTCGCACCGTGGCGGGACTGGACGTCCGCCGCGGACGATGCGCTGCGCTTCCTGCACCACCACGTCGGCTGGGACCTGTGGATGGTGACCCGGCTGGTGGGTGACCATCAGGTCGTCCTGCGGGCCTGGCCCGACCGCGTCGTCCGGCCCGGGACCCGGGTTCCGTGGGCCGACACCCTCTGCCGGCAGATGGTCGAGGGCAAGGCTCCGCGGATGGCCACGGTCACCGCGATCGTGCCCGAGTACGCGGCGCACGCGCAGCAGCCCCTCGGAACCGTGGGCGCCTACGTCGGCATCCCGCTCCTCACGCGGGACCTCGAGCTCTTCGGCACGCTGTGCGGCGTCTCCTCGCGGGCCAAGCCGCGCAGCGCCGCCCGCGAGCTCTCGGTGATCGAGGCGGCGGCCCGCACGCTGAGCAGCCTGATGGCGGCCGGAATGCAGCCGCCGGCGGCACCTCCTCCCCCGGAGTAGGAGCCGGCCGGTGCGCCGACGGCACCCCACCTGCGGCAGGATCGCGCCCATGCGGGCGGAGCAGGTGACCGGGCCGGTCGCCCACCACGGCGAGGGGCCGGTCTGGTGGCCCGGCTGGGGTGGGCTGCGCTTCGTGGACATGCACGCCGGGGACGTCCTCACCCTGTCCGCCGACGGCGGGGTCCAGCGGTTCTCCGTGGGCGCGGTCGCGGCGGCTGTGCGTCCGCGACGGGGCGGTGGCGCCGTCCTCGCCGTCGAGCGCGGCTTCGCTCTCGAGGACGCCGACGGGTCGCTCGTCCCCCTGCCCCCCGTGTGGGCGGACGAGGGGGTCCGGATGAACGAGGGCGGCTGCGACCCCGACGGGCGCTTCTGGTGCGGCTCCATGGCCTACGACCAGGCAGCCGGCGCCGCCTCGATGTACCGGCTGGACCCCGACGGTGGCGTGCGGCGGGTGTTCGGGGACGTCACCGTCTCCAACGGCCTGGAGTGGAGCCCCGACGGGACGCAGGCGTATTACGCCGACACCGCGACCCACCGGGTCGACGTCTTCGACTACGACACCGACGCCGGGCTCACCGGGCGCCGTCCCTTCGTGACCATGACCACCGAGCAGAACCCCGACGGCCTGACCGTCGATGCCGAGGGCGGCGTGTGGGTGGCGCTGTTCGGGGGCGGGGCGGTGCACCGGTACGACGCGGCCGGCCGGCTCGACGCGGTGGTCGAGGTGCCCACTGCCCAGGTGACCGCCTGCACCTTCGGCGGGCCCGGCCTGGACCAGCTGTTCATCACGACGTCCCGGCAGGGCATGGAGCCCGACGCTGACCCACGGGCCGGCTGCCTGTTCCGCGCGACCCCCGGCGTCCGCGGCCTGCCGGTTCGGGAGTACGCCGGCTGACCGGTCAGGGACAGGCGACCCACTCCTCCTCGCCGTCGGTGAAGACCTGCCGCTTCCAGATCGGCAGCCGCTTCTTCACCTCGTCGACGAGATCGGCGCAGGCGGTGAAGGCCTCACCCCGGTGCGACGCGCTGACCGCGCAGGCCAGCGCGACGTCGCCGATGCCGAGCAGGCCGATGCGGTGGCTGACCGCGACGGCGTGGATGCCCGGCCGGGCGGCGAACTCCTCGGCCAGCTCGGTGATGACGTCGGCCGCGGTGGGGTGGCCGACGTACTCCAGCTCGGTCACCGACCGGCCGCCGTCATGGTCGCGGACGACGCCGGAGAACGACACGACAGCTCCGGCCGCCTTGTCGGCGACGGCGTCCTCGTGCTCGGCGACGGACAGCGGCTCGTCAACCACCTGAGCGATCACGGCGCCGAAGGTACCCCCGACGGCGGCACGTCCAGGTCCGCCGGATCCGCGAGGCCGGTGCAGTCGACCTCGGTGACATCGTGCGCCGCCAGGTAGCGGCGGGCACCCTCGTCGCCGGTGAGCGTCTCGATCACCCCCGCCCAGTGCTCGCGGCCGAGAAGCACCGGATGGCTGCGGACGCCGTCGTAGGTGGCGACGGCGAGGGCGTCGGGAGCGGCGTGCCCGGCCAGCTGCTGCAGCGCTCCCGGCGTCATGCCGGGCATGTCGACCAGCGTGATCAGCGCGGCGTCGACCGTGCCGGGGAAGCCGCGCAGCCCGTCCAGGCCGGTGCGCAGCGAGGAGGCCATGCCGGTCTCCCAGTCCTTGTTCGCCAGCACGGTGGCGCCGGTGAGGTCCGCGCTGCGCCAGACGTCGACCGCCTGCGCGCCGAGGACGACGAGGACGACGTCGCACGCCGCCCGCGCCGTCCGCACCGCCCGCTCGACCAGCAGGCTGCCCTCGTACTCGACCAGCGCCTTCGGCATCCCGTAGCGGCGGCCGCCCCCGGCGGCGAGGACGACGGCTGCGGCGTTGCTCATGCCCCCACCCTCCCAGGAGCCGACCAGGACGTTGGTGATCAGGTCACCTGATCAATCTGGGTCCTACCTCACGGTCGACGGTGAGCTAGGACCCGTAACGATCAGGTCTCCTGATCATCAGCGCTCGTAGACGGCGACCTCGGAGGCCTTCACCGCGGCCCACACCTGCCCGCCGACGACGAGGCCGAGCTCGGCGAAGGCGGTCGCGGTGACGTCCGCGACCAGCGGGACCTCGCCGGCGAGGTCGCAGCGGACGGTGGCCCCGTGCGGGGTGGCGCCGACCAGGGTGACCGGCCAGACGTTGCGCGGGCTTCCGTCGGGGCGCGACAGGTAGAGCGCCACGGACTCCGGCCGGATCGCGGCGAACACCGCGCCGGTCGCCTCCTCCGCGACGGAGACCGCTCCCCCGCCGTCCACGCGCACCGTGCGCCCCTCCGCCGTCCCCGGCAGCAGGGCGAGCCCGACCAGCCGGGCGACGTAGTCGGTGCGCGGGCGGCGGGCGATCTCCTGCGGCGTTCCGGCCTGGACCACCCGGCCCTCCTCCACGACGACGACGCGGTCGGCCAGCGCCATCGCGTCCACCGGGTCGTGGGTGACCAGCACCGTGCTGCCGCGGAACTCGGCGAGGTGCCGCCGCAGCTCGGCCCGGACGGTCAGCCGGGTGCGGGCGTCCAGCGCGGAGAGCGGCTCGTCGAGCAGCAGCAGGGCCGGCTGCCCCACCAGGGCACGGGCCAGCGCCGCCCGCTGCGCCTGACCGCCGGAGAGCTCGGCCGGCCGCCGGCCGCCCAGCCCGTCGAGGCCGACCCGCGTCAGCCACTCGTCGGCCGACCGGCGCGCGGCCGGCTTCCCCGTGCCACGGGTGCGCAGCCCGAAGGCGACGTTGTCGGCGACGCTCAGGTGCGGGAAGAGCAGCGCGTCCTGGAAGACCATGCCCAGCGGTCGGCGGTGCGCGGGGCGGTGCGCGCCGTCGCCGTCCCAGACCTCGCCGTCGACGACGACGCTGCCGCCGTCCGGCGGCAGCAGCCCGGCCAGCACGCGCAGGAGCGTGGACTTGCCGGCGCCGTTCGGTCCGAGGACGGCGAGCACCTCGCCGTCGGCGACCTCGACGTCGAGCTGCAGGTCGAGGGTGCCGCGGCGGACGGCGACGGCGGCGCGCAGGCTCACGCGGTGCCCGCCCGGCCGAGCCAGCGGTCGCGGAGCAGCAGCAGGGTGGCCAGCGAGACGCCCAGCAGCAGCACCGAGAGCACGATCGCGGCGTCCGGGTCGCGCTGGAGGGCCAGGTAGACGCTCAGCGGCATCGTCTGCGTCGTCCCCGGGAAGTTGCCGGCGAAGGTGATCGTGGCGCCGAACTCGCCCAGCGCGCGGGCCCAGCAGAGCACGGCGCCCGCGGCGATCCCGGGCGCGACGAGCGGGAGCGTGACCCGGCGGAACGTCGTCCAGCGGCCGGCGCCGAGCGTGGCGGCGACGTCCTCGAACCGGGCGTCGGCCGCGCGCAGCGCACCCTCGACGCTGATCACCAGGAACGGCATCGCCACGAACGTCTCGGCGATGACGACGGCGGTCGTGGTGAACGGGATGGTGAGGCCGAAGGCCTGGTCCAGCCAGCTGCCGACGATGCCCTGGCGGCCGAGCACGAGGAAGAGCGCGACGCCGCCCACGACCGGGGGCAGCATGAGCGGCACGGTGACCAGGGCGCGCAGCACCGTGCGCCCGCGCGCCCGCGAACGGGCCAGGACCCAGGCGAGCGGCACGCCGAGCAGCAGCGAGAGACCGGTCGCCAGCGTGGCCGACACCAGCGACAGCCGCAGCGCCTGCCCCACGCCGGGCGCGGTGAGCTGGGTGCCGAGCTGCGACCACGGGGTGCGGATCAGCAGCCCAGCCAGCGGCAGCGTCAGGAAGAGGACGCCGATCGCGGCGGGGATCAGCAGCGGCGCCGGGACCCGCGTCCCCTCGCGGGTGCGGCTCACGGTTCGAAGAAGCCGGCGTCGGTCAGCACGCGCTGTCCCTCTTCCGAGAGCAGCAGGTCGGTGAAGGCCCGGGCCGCGGCCGGGTTCGGGGCGTCCTCGAGCACGCCGACCGGATACGCGTTCCTCGGCGCGATGCCCTCGCGGAAGCCGAAGGCGAGAACCGAGCCGCCCGAGGCGCGGACGTCGGTGACGTAGACCAGGCCGGCGTCCACCTCGCCGAGCTGGACCTTGGTGAGGACGGCGCGCACGTCCTCCTCGTAGGTGTCGGGCACATCGGCCAGGCCGGCCGCCTCGAGGAGCTGCGCGGACAGCGCCCCGCAGGGCACCTCCGGCGCACACACGGCCATGGTGACGTCGTCCGGGAGCAGCGTGGCGAGAGTCGGGACGCCACCACCTCCGGGGAGCGCGATCCCGGCGGGGTTCTCCACGGGAACGGCGAGCATCATCGCGTTCTGGGCGAAGACGTCGGTGCTCTCGACGAGCGCCTCGCCGGTCAGCCGGTCCATCTGGACCTCGTCGGCGGAGGCGAAGACGTCCGCGGGGGCGCCCTGCGCGATCTGGCCGGCCAGCGCCGAACTCCCGGCGAAGTTGAACTCCACCTCCAGGCGCGGGTGCTGCGCCTCCAGCTCCTCCCCGAGCGCGGTGAAGACGTCGGTCAGCGAGGCGGCGGCGAAGACCGTGAGCGTGCCGGACAGCTCGTCGGCGGCGGGCGCCGCACTCCCGGCCGCCGCCTCCTCCGGGGGCGCGTCGGCGTCCTGGGCGGTGCAGGCGGAGAGCGCCAGCAGGAGCGGCAGCAGCAGTACCGGGACGCGCATGCGGCAGAGCAGAGCAGATTTCTCCGCATCTGCGCAAGGGGCTGCCACCCCGAGCCGCAACTGCGCTCAGGGGACGTCGATGCTCACCTGGGTGGCCTTCACCGTCGCGACGGCCCGGACGCCCGGCTCCAGCCCGAGCTCGTCGGCCGCCTCGCGGGACATCAGCGAGACGACGCGGAAGGGGCCGGCCTGGATCTCCACCTGCGCCATGACGGTGTCCCGGACGACGTGGGTGACGATGCCGGCCAGCCGGTTCCGGGCCGACGACGGCGTGGTTCCGGGCTCGGGCGCCTCGCGCAGCTGGGTGGCGAGCCTCGCCAGCTCGGCGCCCTCCACCACTGTCGGACCTGCGGCGTCGCGCCGCGCGGGGAGGCGGCCGCTGTCGACCCACCGTCGGACGGTGTCGTCGCTGACGCCGAGCAGCGCCGCCGCCTCGGCGATCCGGTAGGAGGTCGCCACGGACCGCACCCTAGATCCGCGTCTGCGGAGACGGCAAACCCCGGCTCCTCGCCCCTCCGGGCAGCGGCCTAGCTGAGCCAGGAGCGCTGGAGCCGAGCGAGACCGAGGGCGACGAGAGCACTCGTCAGCCCGCAGACGAGTGTCTCGACGAGGACCCAACCGGTGGCGGTCACGGCGAGTTCGAGGTCGTTGGCGGCGACGAGGAACACGGTCGCGCACACGAACCCCGTGGGTGCGGCGATGAGCAGCGGGCCGGCGAGGGTCCAGCGCTGGACGGCCCGCACCTCGCCGGCGGAGAGGGCTACGCGGATGAGCCGTCGATCCTCGTCCACGACGGCGAGGACCCGGTTGCCGTAGGACTGCAGGAAGGCCAGCAGCAGCAGGAGGAGCCCGACGGAGCTGGCGGCGAGCAGCCACTGCTGGGCAAGGGGTGGGGCGAGGGCCTGAGCGCCGAGGACGCTCAGGTTGACGGCTGACAAGGTCGGGTTGACGGCCCGCCAGACAGCGGAGTCGGTCGGTGTGGGATCGCCGGTGATGAGGACGGTCTGGACGCTTCCGGCGGGGAGCTCGGGAGGGGCGCCGAGGACCGGCACGCTGGACGTGGCGTCCTGCCAGGCCTGGGCGGCACCGGCGCTGAGTTCGCCGTTGACGCACGCTCGCGCCGCAGGTCCGCCGATGACCGGGAGCACGGCCTGGCAGGTGGGCAGGTAGGCCCGAGGGGTCTCACCCTCGGCCTGGTGCAACGGGATGACGGACGCAGGAGCCAGAAGGTCGGCGACGAGCTCCGCGTCGCCCGGTCGCGAATCCCGCCAGTCGAGCAGGTACATGGTCCCGGGAGGGCCCTCGAGAGCGGCCGAGGCGGTGAATCGCTGGTGGATGCCGGTGAGGGCGCCGGCGACGAAGACCAGCGCGGCGATGGCTACGGCGGGCCGGGCAAGGGCTGTCGGGGAGAAGCGCAGCCGCTGGCCGGCCAGCCAGCGAGGGGCGTTCCGGGAGGCTGCGAGCCTGCTGCCGAAGCGCTGCACGAGCCACGGCAGGGCCACGGGGATGCCGGCGAGGAGGACGAGGAGGGACGCCCAGATCAGCGGAGCTCCGGACTGGGCGCCGAGGAGACGGCTGAGCAGCAGCAGCAGGCCTGCCAGGACCAGTGGCGTGAGCTTCCACGCGGAGACGGACGCTGCCGGGCGGCGGCTGCTGGACCGTGCTGAGGAAGACCTGCCCACCCCGGTGGTCAGGGCGCCGAGCACGGCGAAGAGGACGAGCGCGCCGACCGCGGCGCCGCCGACCAGGGCCGGGGGGATCGCCAGCCCTCCTGGTGGCAGGGCGATGCCCGAGAACGGCAGATCCGACAGCCGCGGAGCGACGAGCACCCAGCCGGCGAGGGCGCCGAGGACACCGACACCCGCCAGTGCGGAGGTCTCGACGGCGGCGAGAGCCCGTAGCTGGACCCCGGTCAGACCGAACCGGTGCAGCAGGTGGAGTCGGCGGGTCCGCAGTGGCGACAACGCAGCGGCGGCACTCGCGGCGAGCACCAGGGCCGGAAGCAGGAACAGCCATCCACTGGTGAACAGCGCCGCGGCGAGAGACGGCGCGGCAGGGTCGGTCTCGAAGGTGATCGTCGGGTCGTGCGGGCCAGGCCCGAAGCCGACGACGGAGATGAGCGCGCCGCCGGTGCCCAGGGAACGGCCGGCGGGCGGACGTGCGTACGCCAGCCACTCCGAGGGGACAGCCAACCCTTCGGGTCCGATCGTGCCGTCGGGGCCGGTGCCGACGGGACTGGTGACCAGACCCAACCCGTCGACGGCTCCGGACTCCACGAGCCCTGGGGATGCCACCACCGTTCCCGGCTCGGGCAACCGCTCCAGGCCGGGGGGGAGGACCGACGGGTCGGGGTCGGAGCCGACGTCGAGCCAGAGCACGGGAAACTGGCGCTCAGCCCAGATCTCTCCCCGCAGCGACATCGTCAACGGAGCAGGTGCCGGCTCCTCGCGGGTCAGCACGGGCATGCGGTCCGCACGGCGCTGCTCCGCTCCCGCAGCCAGACCGACGACCCCGATGCCGAGCAGGACGGCGAGAGTGGCCAGCAGCGCGGACACGGTGACGCTGACCTGTCGCCATCGCTGAGTCCGGTCACGGGAGAACGCGAAGCGCAGAGCGAGGCGTAGCAACAACCTCATCGCACCGTGTCGACTCTCGTTCCGCGTAGGGAGACCACTCGGTCGCAGGCGGCAGCGACGTCAGCGTCATGGGTGGCCAGCAGCACTGCGGACCCCTGGTCGCGGGCTGCGTCGATGAGGAGGTCGGTGACGAGGCGCGCATTGGTCGCATCCAGCGATGCAGTCGGCTCGTCAGCCAGGATCACAGCAGTCCGGCGCACGGTTGCGCGCGCCACGGCGACCCGTTGAGCTTCTCCTCCGGACAGGTGCTGGATCGGCGAATCGACCAGATGTGCCAGCGAGACTCGATCCAGAGCTGTCATCGCCTGCTTCCGCGCCTCGGATCGGGGCACCCCGGAGAAGATCAGCTGCAGCGCCACGTTCTCGCCCACCGTCAGCTCGTCCAGCAGCTCAGGATCCTGGAAGATCAGACCGACGTGCTCACGACGGAATCGCGCGCGCGCAGCGGGGGCGAGGCCGGAGACGCGCGTCCCGTCGACGTCGACCGTGCCGCTCGTCGGCACCGCCGTTCCGCCCACGCAGGCCAGCAGGGTCGTCTTTCCTGATCCTGAGGGGCCCATGATGGCAACGACCTCCCCAGGAGCGGCGAAAAGGGTGGTAGAGGCCAGCACCAGGTGGTCACCGGCCTCTACCACCACTTCCCGAACATCAACTCCGAGGTGCATCAGGACGGGTACTTCCAAGGGCCGAAGTTGTCCGGGGCGGCATTGATCTCTTCGACGGCCCGGTGCGAATAGATGTTGTAGTTGCCGTAGTTGCCGGTGTACGCGCAGCTGTTGTTGGCCCCGTTTCCGTCCCGGATCTGCTGAACGACGCCCGACCCCTTGGTCGTGAAGTCCGCGTGGACGCCGTGCGAGTCGCTCTCGCCGTCGCAGGCCCGCACAGCGCTCGACGTGTTCACGTCCTGGGAGAAGTCGCTCCCCTCGTACGAGATCAAGCCGATGGCGGCCGTTGCCGGGGCAACCGACAAGAGCATCGCCGCGAAGAGCGCCGCTCCCGCTGTGACATTCCGTGCACTGGACATGTTTACCTCTCGATCTGTCGGGAACCGTTGTTCGGTTCAGGGAGATCGTGGTGGCTTTCCGCTCCCCCGCACATCGCCGGTTTCGACTAGGCAATTCCGCCGGGCAGGTTCAGTCGAGACTGCACAGGCAGTGGGTCACGGAGATGTCCGGCGGCCAGGTGGACGTCAGGACCCCCGCCGCAAAGCACTTGGCAACGAGTTCGGTGCGCGAGCACGCTGCCGCTCGCCTCATCGCTGATGCCATGTGGTGACGCACCGTGTGGGAGCTGGATCCTCGCCTGGTGGCGACGGCGTCGTCGGTCATGCCGGTTGCCACCAGGCGCAGGATCTCCAACTCCGAGTCCGTGAACCGCCACCGGCAGGCCCGCTGGGTCTGGCCGCACACCTCCCCCGAAGGCACTCTCCAGCCACCTCCGAAGTCGATCCCGTCGGTTCCCCCGGCTGCTCGGCAGATGGCGACCATGGCCGCCACCATCGAGGCCGGGCCAAGTTACTGCACGGAGTCAATCCGTAACAAGTGGTACGTGCGCCTCCACCCGGGGCCTTGACTGGGGTGACCCGGCCACCCCGTCATCCACGCCACGGGATGGAGGGGCGCGCGCAGCTCTTCGCCCGCGGCCCGGTTTGCCGGTCGCGGGGACCGGGCAGCCGGAGCCGGTGCCCCGCACCACCACCCCTGCCGCGTCCGACGACAACCCCGCGGGGAACAGCGCCTCGGTCCGCACCCGCCGCATCCGGGAGTTCGCCCGCGAGGTCCTCGGCTACGAGGGCTTCCGCCCCGGGCAGGAACGCGCGATGCAGGCCGTCGTCGGCGGGAGCGACACCCTGGCCGTCCTCCCCTCCGGCGCCGGGAAGACGGCGATCTACCAGGTCGCCGGGCAGCTCCTCGACGGCCCGGTGGTCGTCGTCTCCCCGCTCATCGCCCTCCAGCGGGACCAGGTCGACCGGCTCTCCGAACTCGAGGAGCGCGCCGGCCGCGCCGCGCAGCTGAACTCCACGCTGTCCGCCGGCGCCCAGCAGGAAGCGCTGGACGGCCTGCGTGACGGAACGGTCCGCTTCCTCTTCCTCGCCCCCGAGCAGCTGACCAAGGGCGAGGTCGTCGAGGCCATCGCCGAGGCCAAGCCGGCGCTGTTCGTCGTCGACGAGGCGCACTGCGTGTCGGCGTGGGGGCACGACTTCCGCCCCGACTACCTGCGCCTGGGCAGCGTCATCGACCAGCTCGGCCGCCCGACGGTCCTGGCGCTGACCGCCACCGCCGCGCCGCCGGTCCGCGCCGAGATCGTGGAGCTGCTGAGCATGCGCGACGCGGAGGTCGTCGTGGCCGGCTTCGACCGCCCCGAGATCCGGCTGGAGGTCGACCACTACGCCGACGCGCACGGCAAGGAGCAGGGCGTGCTCGACCGCGTCCTGGCCGAGATCGGCGAGGGGCGCGGGCCCGGCATCGTCTACAGCGCCACCCGCAAGGGCACGGAGACCATCGCCGGGCAGCTGACCGACCGGGGCCTCCGCGCGCGGCACTACCACGCCGGCCTGAACAAGGCCCTGCGCGAGGACACCCAGCGCGCGTGGATGGCCGACGAGCTCGACGTCGTCGTCGCGACCACCGCGTTCGGCATGGGCATCGACAAGCCCGACACCCGCTTCGTGATCCACGCCGAGCCGGCCGACTCGGTCGACAGCTACTACCAGGAGATCGGCCGGGCGGGCCGGGACGGCGAACCCGCGCTCGCCGTCCTCGTGTACCGGCAGGAGGACCTGGGGCTGCGCCGGTTCTTCGCTGCCGGCACCCCCGCCGAGGAGGAGCTCCAGCAGGTCGCCGGCCTGGTGCAGGCCGCGGCCGCCGCCGGGATCGACGACGGCGTGGACGTGCCGGCCCTGCGCGAGGAGACCGGCCGCGCCGCGACCCCGCTGGCGCGCGACCTCAACCTCCTGGAGCAGGTCGCCGCCGTCGTCCTGGACGAGGAGGGCGCCGCCTTCCCGGCCGAGGGCGCCCCTCCCCCCGGCGAGGCCGCCGAACGCGCCCGGCAGCTGGCCGAGCACCACGAGAAGGTGGACCAGAGCCGCGTGGAGATGATGCGCGGCTACGCCGAGACCACCGACTGCCGGCGCCAGTTCCTCCTCGGCTACTTCGGCGAGCAGCTCGACTCCCCGTGCGGCAACTGCGACAACTGCACCGCCGGCACGGCGCACGACAACGCCGGTGAACCCGACTTCGACACCCCGTTCCCCGTCGGGACGGCCGTCGAGCACACCGGATGGGGCGCCGGCGCCGTGATGCGGGTGGAGGACGACCGGATCACGGTGCTGTTCGACGAGGTCGGCTACAAGACCCTCGCGCTGGCCGCCGTCCTCGAGCACGACCTGCTGCGCCCCCGCGGCTGACCCGAGCGGCTTCGGGCTGCGGCGATGCCGCGCCGCCATGAAGATCGCGACGACGGGGACGCACCTGGAGACGACGGGTCGGGCCCCCAGACCGAGGAGTTCTGCGTGAAGGTCCTGGGCATCAACGCCATCTACCACGACCCGGCAGCGGCCCTCGTCGTCGACGGCCGGATCGTGGCCGCCGCCGAGGAGGAGCGCTTCAGCCGCCGCAAGCACGGCAAGCGGCCGCTGCCGTGGAGCGCGTGGGAGCTCCCCGAGCTCTCGGCCGCCTGGTGCCTGGCCGAAGCGGGCATCCACCCCGAGGAGCTCGACGCGGTCGCCTACTCCTTCGACCCTTCCCTCATGGGCACGCCCGAGGACTCCGGCCTCGGTGATGACGGCGACGTCATGCGCAAGATGTACGCCGAGAAGGCCCCGGAGTTCCTCGCCCATGCCCTGCCCGGGCTCGACCCGGCGAAGGTCCGCTACGTGAAGCACCACGTCGCGCACGCGGCGTCGGCAGGCCTGGCCGCTCCCACGCAGGACAACTCGGTCCTGGTCCTCGACGGCCGCGGCGAGGCGCACAGCCACCTCGCCGGCCGCTACGTCGACGGGCAGCTGGAGATCCTCGCCGGGCAGGCCCTCCCGCACTCCCTGGGCCTCCTCTACGAGGACCTCACCGACCACCTCGGCTTCCTGCGCAGCAGCGACGAGTTCAAGGTCATGGCGATGGCCTCGTACGGCAAGCCGCGGTTCGTGGGCGAGCTGTCGGAGCTGGTCGTGGCCACCGAGGACGGCGGCTTCCGCACACCGAAGATCGACTTCTCCGCATTCGCTCCCCGCCTGCGCAAGGGCGAGGACTGGACGGAAGCCCACGCCGACCTCGCCGCGAGCGTGCAGCAGCGCACCGAGGAGGTGCTGCTGGACCTGGCCCGCTGGCTGCACGACCGCACCGGCGACACGACGCTCACCCTGGCCGGCGGCGTCGCGCTCAACTGCGTCGCCAACACGCGCATCTTCGCCGAGACCCCGTTCGAGCACGTCTGGGTCCAGCCGGCCGCGGGCGACGCCGGGACGGCGCTGGGCAGCGCCCTGCACGTCGCCCGCGGGCTCGGCGAGACCACCGAGCCCATGCCCGGCGCCGATCTGGGCCGCGGCTGGTCCGACGACGAGATCGAGCAGTACCTGACGACGGCGGCGATCGAGTACGAACGCCCGCGCGACGTCGCGGACGCGGTCGCCGAGGTGCTGGCGGACAACGGCATCGTCGCCTGGTTCCAGGGGCGCAGCGAGTACGGCCCCCGCGCGCTGGGCCACCGGAGCCTCCTGGCCCACCCCGGCTACGAGGCCAACCTCGAGCGCATGAACGACGTCAAGGGCCGGGAGCAGTTCCGCCCCGTCGCGCCGATGGTGCTCGCCGAACGGGCACCGGAGATCTTCAGCCGCGGCCCGGTCCCCTCGCGCTACATGCTGTTCGTGCACGACGTCGCGCAGGAGTGGAAGGCCCGCATCCCCACCGTCACCCACGTCGACGGCACCGCGCGCATCCAGACCGTCGACCGCGCCGAGGAGCCACTGGTGGCACGCATGCTCGAGTGCTTCGAGCGGCGCACCGGCATCCCCGTGGTCGTGAACACCAGCCTCAACACCGCCGGCCGCCCGATGGTCGACGACCCGCGGGACGCCCTGGAGTGCTTCGGATCGGCTCCCGTGGACCTGCTGGCCATCGGCCCGTTCGTCGTGCGCCGGTCCCGGCCCACCCCCCGTACAGGGCAGGTCTGAACCGGCGGAGGTGAACCGGCACCGCCCTGGGCCCCGAACACCGGGACGAGGGCCTGACGGGCTCCCCGCCCGGATGACGGTTCGGCAACGACCGTCGCTCCAACGGGGGACGCCCGTTACTCCTGCTCAGCCGGGGGTACAGGCCTGACAACCCCCGTCAGCCCCTGACGGGACCATCACCTTGGAGGACATCATGGCCGCTTCGGGCCACAACGCCGCGGGCCGGGGCAAGACCGTCCCCGAGATCCTCGGACTCGCGTTCGGCGCGATCTACCTGCTCGTCGGGATCGTCGGCTTCTTCGTCACCGGCTTCGACGACTTCTTCGCGCACAACACCGAGGAGAAGCTGCTCGGCATCTTCGAGATCAACGGGATGCACAACGTCGTGCACATCCTGATCGGCATCGCCGGTCTGGTGCTGTCCCGCACGCTGGCCGGCGCCCGCACCTACGGCTGGCTGCTCGCGATCGGCTACGGCGCCGCGTTCGTCTACGGCCTGATCGCCATCGGCAAGGACTGGGACTTCCTCAGCATCAACGGTGCCGACAACGTCCTGCACATCGCCACGGCGATCGTCGGCCTCGTGATCGCGCTCCTGCCGGTGCGCAACGCCGTCGACAACCGCCGCGTGTAACCAGCACCCCGGCCGCGAGCCGGGCTCCGGACCTCCCCTCGGGGACGGCCGGGGCCCGGCTCGCGTCGTTCCGGGCCCGGGAGCGCGGACCCCAGGTGCGACGGCGGTCACGTCCGGCGCTACGTTCCAGGCATGGACTTCGCTCTCTCCGCCAAGGCCGAGGACGTCTGCGCGCGCGCATGGGACTTCATGCGCGAGCACGTGTTCCCCGCCGAGGCCGTCTACGACCAGTGGCGGGCCGAGCAGGGTCACGACAACCACGACCACCCCCCGGTGCTCGAGGAGCTCAAGGCCGAGGCGCGCAAGCGCGGCCTGTGGAACCTCTTCCACCACGAGGTCGGCGGCCTCTCCAACCTCGAGTACGCCTCCGTCGCCGAGATCACCGGCTGGTCGCCCGTCATCGCCCCCGAGGCGATGAACGTCGGCGCGCCGGACACCGGCAACATGGAGACCCTGATGCTGTTCGGCACGCCCGAGCAGAAGGAGCGGTGGCTCAACCCGCTCCTGGAGGGCGAGATCCGCTCCGGCTTCGCGATGACCGAGCCCGACGTCGCCAGCTCCGACGCCCGCAACATCCAGACGTCGATCGTCCGTGACGGCGACGAGTACGTGATCAACGGCCGCAAGTGGTGGATCACCGGAACGGCCGACCCGCGCTGCCAGATCTTCATCGTCATGGGCAAGACCGACCCCGACGGCCCGCCGCACCGGCAGCAGTCGATGGTCCTCGTGCCCCGCGACACCCCCGGCCTGGAGATCGTCCGCCACCTGCCGGTGTTCGGGTACCAGGACCAGCACGGCCACTCCGAGCTGAAGTTCACCGACGTCCGCGTGCCGGTGAGCAACATCCTCTCCGGCGAGGGCGACGGCTTCATGATCGCCCAGGCCCGCCTGGGCCCCGGCCGCATCCACCACTGCATGCGCGCCATCGGCATGGCCGAGCGGGCGCTGGCGCTGATGGTGGAGCGCACCAAGAACCGGGTCGCCTTCGGTCGCCCGCTGGCCGACCAGGGCACCGTCCGCGAGGCGATCGCCCTCTCCCGCATCGAGATCGACCAGGCCCGGCTCTACGTGCTGAAGACGGCCGACCTGATCGACAAGTACGGCGCGAAGGGCGCGAAGACGGAGATCTCCGCGATCAAGGTCGCCGCCCCGAAGGTCGCGCTGGACGTCATCGACCGCGCGATCCAGGTGCACGGCGGCGCCGGCGTCAGCAACGACACCGTGCTCGCCCGCTTCTACGCCAGCGCCCGCACGCTGCGCATCGTCGACGGCCCCGACGCGGTGCACATCCGCGGCGTCGCCAAGGAGGAGCTGGCGCGCGAGCGCCCCTTCAGCGGCTGATCGAGCGGGCCGGGGTTCAGGCGCGGGCGGCGCGGCGCAGCAGGTAGGCGCCGACGCCGCCCAGCAGGACGGCCACGACGACCTGGGCCACCCCGACCCCGGTCCGGTCGCTGGCGAACCACGTCGGCGACGAGACCAGCAGCACGAAGGCGATACCGAGCACGAGCAGCCCCACGAGGCGCTCGCGGCGGGCGATGGGCGACGGCTCCGGAGTGGTCATGCCGTCCACGGTGCCAGAGCCCCGACGTGGCCTGGGCGCACGGGGCTAGAGCGTGCGGACCAGCGCGATCTCGTCGCGGTCGTCCGCGGGCGCGACCCGGATCGCGCCGGGCACCCGGCCCACCTCGCGGTATCCCAGCCGCCGGTAGAACGCGTCCACCCCGGTCCCGTCGCGGGCGGTGAGGTGCAGGAACTCGTAACCGCGCGAGCGGGCGACCTCGTGCACGCCCTCCATCAGGACCCGCCCGAGCCCTTCTCCCTGCCGGGACGGGTGCACCTGCACGCGCAGGACGGTCCCCCAGTGCCGGCGCAGCGGCCCGGTGAGGCCGACCAGCGCGGCGAACCCGGCGGTGCGGCCGTCGTCGGTGAGCAGGCAGAGCACGTCCCGACCGGAGCGGACGCCGTCGAGCAGCCGGTCCAGCACGGGGGCGACGTCGTCCCGGGTCACCGGCGGGACGAAGCCCACGGCGCCGCCGGCGTTGGTGACGTCGATCCAGCACGCCAGCAACTCGGCCCGCAGGGCGTCGTCGACGGCGGTCACGGGGCGGACGGCTACTGGCACGCGACCATTCTCCGCCCAGGGGGTGGCGCTCAGCCCTGGCGGGTCGGCGGCTCGCCCTGCTCCCGCGCCTCGCGGGCCTGCACCGGGTCGTAGGCGCACGCGTCGCCGACGTCGGCGACCGGTCCCGGAGGGGGCGGCGGCGCGGTCTCGGACCCGGCAGCGATGTCGGACCCGGGCTCGCCCTCCGGCTCGGCCGGCGGCGGGGCCACGGGCGGCTCGATCGCGTCCTGCACCAGCTGCCGCATCAGCTCGTAGTCCGGATAGGCCGGGTCGATGACCTCCGGATCGAAGACGACGCTGCGCAGCCCGGCGTCCTTCACGAGGAACGCCAGGTCGACGAAGTCGTCGAGGACGTCCCGCGGGATGTCGGTGCTGACGATGTCCTCGGTGGTCGCGGCCAGGTCCTGGTAGCGCTGCAGCAGCGTCACCGGATCCGCGGCTTCCACGATGGCGTCGATGGTGCAGCGCTGCCGCGCCATGCGGTCGTAGTCGGTGAGCCCGAACCGGCCGCGGGCGAAGGCCAGCGCGGTGGCGCCGTCCATCTCCTGATCCGGCCCGGGCGCGATGTAGGCGTCGGGGAGCTCGCGGGTGTCGGGGATGCCGTTGACCGGCACGTAGTAGTTGACGTTCACCGTGATGCCACCGAGGGCGTCGACCAGCCGGCTGAAGCCCTCGAGGTTGACCAGCACGTAGTAGTCGATGGGAAGGCCCAGCGCCTCACCGACGCCCAGCTTGAGGAAGTCGGCGCCGGGGTCGTCGGTGGGGCCCAGGATGTCGGGGTACTCCGCCGGCCCGTTCCGGTAGACGGCGTTGAGCAGGCTCTCCGCCTCGCTGCCGGCGTCGAAGCCCTCGGGGTAGACCTCGCGCAACGGGCTCGAGGCCGGGAAGGGCAGGTCCTCCAGGTTGCGCGGCAGGCTGAACAGCGTCGTCTCGCCGGTCTCGGTGTCGGAGCTCGCCACGATCACCGTGTCGGTGCGCACGCCCTCGCGGCCCTCGCCGCCGTCGCCACCGAGCAGCAGGACGTTCACGCGGTCCTTGCTGCCGAACGGGTCGGGGGTGTCCGGCACCGTCGCCGACCGCCGGTCGTCGGCGAAGACGCCGTCGATCAGGTCCCGCGAGGTGATCACGAACTGCCCGGCCAGCACCGCCGGGCCGGCGATGCCGGCGACCAGGAGCGCCACCAGCAGGCCGCCGACCGCGTGGCGGCCGCCGGAGGTGGGGCGCGGCAGCAGCATGCGGTAGCCGGTCACGACGACCACCGCCCACAGCGCTGCGAGGACGCCGATGCCGACCGTCGCCCAGAGCAGGACGTCGGTGTCCACCGCCGCCCGGGCGGCGAACCGGCGTCCCCCGGTGGCCAGCCACACCACCGTGCCGACCAGCACGAGGAAGAGGCCGAGGACGACGGCGCCCAGCCGGCGACGGCCGGCCGCGAGGTAGCCGACGCCCGGGAGCAGCGTGCCCAGGACGCTCCAGCCGAGCGCGGCACCGAAGCTGCGCGAGGCCCGGTTCGTGCCCTGCCCGGAGGCCCCGCTGCCCTGCTCGGGGGCGGACCGGTCCGTACCGGCGGTCACCGCGCCCCCCCTCGCCGCCCGCTCATCCGACCATGATCGCACCGTCCGGCCAGGTCGGGGGGCCGACGGCGTCCCGGGGCACCGGGACCGCCCGATCCAGGGACACGACGAACCGTAAGCTCGGGCCCCGTGCGACTGGCCACCTGGAACGTGAACTCCATCCGTACCCGCGTCGACCGGGTGGCGGCCTTCCTGGAGCGGCACGACGTCGACGTGCTGGCCCTGCAGGAGACCAAGTGCCGCGACGACCAGTTCCCGGAGTCGCGGTTCACCGACCTCGGGTACGAGGTCGCGCACGTCGGCCACTCGCAGTGGAACGGCGTGGCCGTCATCTCCAAGGTCGGGCTGGAGGACGTCCGGACCGGCTTCGACGGCATGCCGACCTGGTCGGCCAAGGAGGGGCAGGACCCCACGGCCGAGGCCCGGGCGCTGGGCGCCGTCTGCGGCGGGGTGCGGGTGTGGAGCCTGTACGTGCCCAACGGCCGGACGCTCGCCGACCCGCACCTGCAGTACAAGCTCGAGTGGCTCGCCGCCCTGCGGGAGAACGCCGCGGGCTGGCTGGCCGAGGACCCGTCGGCGCCGGTGGCCCTGGTCGGCGACTGGAACATCGCCCCGGAGAACGACGACGTCTGGGACATGAACGTCTTCGCCCACTCCACGCACGTCTCGCCCCCGGAGCGCGCCGCCTTCCGGGCGATCGTGGACGCCGGGTACGCCGACGTGGTGCGCCCGCACGCCCCCGGGCCGGGCGTCTACACGTACTGGGACTACACCCAGCTGCGCTTTCCGCGCCGCGAGGGGATGCGGATCGACTTCGTGCTCGGCTCCCCCGCGCTGGAGGCCCGCGTGGAGCACGCCTTCATCGACCGCGAGGAGCGCAAGGGCAAGGGCGCCAGCGACCACGCGCCGGTGATCGTCGACATCGCCGAGTAGCAGCGGTGCTGATCCTCCTCCCGCCGTCGGAGACGAAGGCTCCCGGCGGGGACGGCGCCCCGCTGGACCTGGGCGCGCTCACCGCACCCGAGCTCACGCCGGTCCGCACCGAGATCACCGAGGCGCTGGGAGAGCTCGCCGCGGACGTGCCGGCGTCGCGGGCCGCGCTCGGCCTCTCGCCGAAGCAGGACGACGAGATCGCCCGCAACGCCGAGCTGTGGACCAGCCCCACCCGCCCGGCGCTGGAGCGCTACACCGGCGTGCTCTACGACGCCCTCGACGTCGGTTCCCTCAACCGCGCCCAGCGGGCGCGCGCCGACCGGCGCCTGGCCGTGGGCTCGGCGCTGTTCGGCCTGGTCTCTGCGAGCGACCTGATCCCGGCGTACCGGCTGTCGGCGGGCTCGACGCTGCCCGGGCTGCCCACGCTGCGGGCCCTGTGGAAGCCGGCCCTCTCGCCCGTGCTCGCCGCGGTCGACCAGCTCGTCGTCGACCTGCGCAGCGGGTCCTACGCCGCGCTGGCCCCTGTGCCGGGTGCGGTCACGGTGGACGTGCTGAGCGAACGCCCCGACGGGAAGCGGTTGGTCGTCTCGCACTTCAACAAGGCGCACAAAGGTCGGTTGGCCCGTCTGCTGGCCACCACGACCGCCGAGCCGACGGACGTCGTGCGGCTGCGCGCGCTTCTGCGTCGCGCGGGGTTGCACGTGGAACATGACGGCGGAACGGCCCTGACGCTGGTGGTGCCAGCCTGATCGATCCCGGCCGGGCCGGAGAGATCGCTCGCATTCCGGGTGGTTGGTTGCACACAACAGGCAACCCGTGACATAACTGCGCTGGACCGCGCCACTCGAAGAGCCGGGTGCGGATCGGTCGAGGACTTCCGGCGACGCCGGGCAGAAGGGCATCGGTGGACGGATCCTCTGACCGCGCGGTCGCAGCGGAGGCCACCTCCGCCGATCACGCGGCAGCCCAGCTCCGCCAGGACCCCTCCAGGACCGAGGCCGCGCGGCGGATCCTGCCGCGGGGGGACCGCCCCGGCCTGCACCGGTTGGCCGAGCTGGCCGCCCGCCTCCTCGGGACGTCGGGGAGCCAGGTCGCGCTGCTGACCGATGTCCAGCACGTCGCGGCCGGTACGGGCGCGGCCACCGCCGGCACCACCGGCCCGCTCGAGGAGTCGCTCTGCACGGTCACCGCCGCGCTCCCACCCGGCGATGTCCTCGTGGTCACCGACGCGGCGAGCGACCCGCGGGTCCGCGACCTGCCTCCGGTACGGGCCGGGATCGTGGGCTCCTACCTCGGAACACCGCTGACCGACGACGACGGACATCCGATCGGCGCGCTGTGCGTCTTCGACGCCGAGCCCCGACCCTGGGCCCCCTCGGAGCTCGCGACCCTGCAGCAGCTGGCCGGCTCCGTCATGACCGAGCTCCAGCTCTCCGCTCTGCTGCGGCGCTACGAGGACGACCGCGTGCGCTGGGAACTGGCGACCGATGCCGGCGGCGTCGGCACCTGGGACTGGGACCAGACGACCGGCGAACTCGTGTGGGACGACCAGCTCATGGCCATGTTCGGCTACGAGCCGGGCACCTTCGGCCGCACGATCGACGCCTTCGACGCCCGCCTGCATCCCGAGGACGCCGGTTGGGTGGGCGAGGCGCTGACGCAGGCGGTCGACACCGGCGGCGAGTACGACGCCACGTACCGGATCGTGCTGCCCCACGGCGACACACGCTGGATCCACGCCCGCGGACGCTCGCTGCTGGGCGCTGACGGGACGACCGCCCGCATCCTCGGCACCGCTTACGACGTGACCGGCGAGCGGGAGGCGGCCACCCTCGTCACCCGCGTCCTCGAGGCGATGCCGGCGGCCTTCTACAGCGTGGACCGGGAGTGGCGGTTCACCTACGTCAACGCCGTCGCCGAGCGCCTGCTGCAGCGCTCGCGGGACGACCTGCTCGGCCGGGTGCTCTGGGACGAGTTCCCCGACGCGGTCGACAGCGTCTTCGACGAGGAGTACCGCGAGGCGGTCCGCACGGGGAACCCGACCTCGTTCGACGCCTACTACCCGCCCCCCCTCGACGGCTGGTACGAGGTGCGCGCCTGGCCGAGCCCCGACGGGCTCTCGGTCTACTTCGTCGAGGTCACCGAGCGCCGGCGCGTGCAGGCCCAGGTCGAGGACGCCACCCGGCGGCTGGCCCTGCTGGCCGAGGTCAGCGCCGAGCTGGCCGGCGCCCTGGACCCGCTGGCCGCCACCGCCCACCTGCCCCGGCTGGTCGTCCCCGCGCTCGCCGACTTCTGCATCGTGACCGTCGTCGACGCCGACGGTCGAGCACGCGACGTCGGCTGCTGGCACGCCGATCCCGAGCTGCGCCCGGCGCTGGAGCGGTACACCGAGCTCCGCCTCGACGCCATGCCGCCGGACTCCCCGGCCTCGGTCGCGCTTCGGACGGGAGAGGTGATCCGCCGGGACGGCCCCGAGGTGCGGGAGATGTTCCCCGACGGCGAGATCCGCGAGGTGCTGCACCAGCTGGCCCCCCGCGAGGCCGTGGTCATCCCCCTGCGCGGCCGGAACCGGGTCGTCGGTCTGCTCACCGTGTTCTACGCCGACGGCACCCCGGTGCGGGAGGCCGACCTGAGCACCGCACAGGACGTGGCCGACCGCGCCGGCCTGGCGCTGGACAACGTCCGGCTCTACAGCGCCCACCAGCAGCTGGCCGAGGGGCTCCAGCGCAGCCTGCTCACCGAGCCGCCGGAGCCCGACCACGCCGAGATCGCCGTCCGCTACCTGCCGGCCGCCGAGGCGGCCCGGGTGGGTGGCGACTGGTACGACGCGTTCATGCAGCCGGGCGGCACGACGATGCTGGTCATCGGTGACGTCGTCGGCCACGACACCGAGGCCGCCGCCGCGATGGGGCAGCTGCGCGGGCTGCTGCGCGGGATCGCGACCTACAGCGACGCCGGCCCGGTGGAGGTCCTGCGCGGCCTGGACATGTCGATGACCACGCTGCAGATGCAGACGCTGGCGACCGCGGCGGTGGCGCGCTTCGAGCAGACTCCCGACGAGCTCGCCCGCGGCCTCACCCGCATGCGCTGGGCCAACGCCGGCCACCTGCCTCCGCTGGTCATCCATCCCGACGGGAGCGTCGCCGAGCTCGCGGAGTGGAACGGCGACCTGCTGCTCGGCGTCGACCCGGCGAGCAAGCGCCGCGAGTCGGTGATCACGCTCGACCGCGGCTCGACGGTCCTGCTCTACACCGACGGCCTCGTCGAGCGCCGCGACTCCGACCTCGACGAGGGCATCCACCGGCTGCGCGAGGCGCTGATCGAGCTCGCCGGCCTGCCGCTGGAGAAGCTGCTCGACGAGCTGCTGGAGCGACTCGTCCACGGGCGCCCGGAGGACGACGTCGCACTCGTCGCCGTCCGGCTGCACCGCCAGGACCGGCCCCGGCCGCGCGAGGCCGGCCCGAACCGGGTCCCCCCGACCGTGCCACCGGACGTCGCTTCGTGACGTGCTGGAACGGCCCCTTGCAGGGCCCCACCGCGAGCATGCGAGTGGTGGGGGGCAAGGGGTCCTTCTAAGAGCGGTCCCGCCGGATCGTCGCCTTGCGGCCTTTGATCATCGTGGCGCGCAGGGCGTTCACGACGTCGTCGACAGCGCCCTCGGGCACCTCGACGAGCGCGAAGCGCTGGTGGATCTCGATGGAGCCGACGTCCCGGCCGGTCAGCTCGGTCTCGCCGGTGATCGCGCCGACCAGGTCGCCGGGACGGATGCCGGCCTCGCGGCCGAGGCCCACGAAGAGCCGGCCCGCCGGACCCGACGAGCGCCGGGGCGGCCGGCCGCCGTCGCCCGCACCCCGCCCGCCGTCGCGGCTCCCACCGCGGGTGTCGGGGCGGCCGGAGTCCGGCCGGAAGCCGACCTGCGGGATCTCCTCGTCGTCGTCGACCCCTCCCCCGGCCTCGTGCGCGAGCTTGACCGCGGCCAGCGCGACCTCCATGAGGTCGAACTCGTCGGCCAGGGTCTCGACCACGACCCGGAACCGGTCGAGCTCGTCGCCGAGCAGGCTCTCCCGCAGCGCCGCCCGGGTCAGGTCCAGCCGCCGCGCGCGCAGGTCCGCGACGGTCGGCACGGTCTGCACCGAGATCGTCGCACCGGCGACCTTCTCGATCGTCTTGAGCTGCCGGTGCTCCCGGGGCTCGGCCAGGGTGATGGCGACGCCCTCGCGCCCGGCGCGGCCGACCCGGCCGATGCGGTGCACGTAGGACTCCGGCGCCGACGGGACGTCATAGTTCACGACGTGCGTGAGCAGGTCGATGTCCAGCCCGCGGGCGGCGACGTCGGTGGCGATCAGGAGGTCCGCCGTCCCGCTGCGCAGCCGGCCCATCGCCTTGTCCCGCTGCTCCTGGCTCATCCCGCCGTGCAGCGGCTCGGCCCGGTAGCCACGCCCGTTGAGCGTCTCGGTGAGGGTGTCGACCTCCTCGCGGGTGCGGCAGAAGACGATCGCCGCCGTCGGCGCCTCGATGTCGAGGATCCGGCCCAGCGCCGCCGGCTTCGCGCCGCGCGGCACCACGTAGGCGGTCTGCCGCACGCGCGGGGCCTCGCCCGCCGCCGCCTTCTCCTTGGCGATGGTGATCCGTACCGGGTCGTTCAGGTGCCGGCGGGCCAGGGCGTCGAGCCGGCGCGGCATGGTCGCGGAGAACAGCACCGTCTGCCGCTCCCGCGGCGTCTCGTCGAGGATCGCCTCGAGGTCCTCGGCGAAGCCCATGTCGAGCATCTCGTCGGCCTCGTCGAGCACGACGGTCGCGATCTCGCCGAGCTGCAGGGAGCCCCGGTTGAGCAGGTCCAGCGCCCGGCCCGGGGTGGCGACGACGACGTCGACACCGGATTCCAGGCTCCGCAGCTGGCGCACGATCGGGGCGCCGCCGTACACCGGGAGCACGCGGGCGCCGAGGTCGCGGCCGTACTTGTGCAGCGCCTCCGACACCTGGACGGCGAGCTCGCGGGTGGGCACCAGGACCAGCGCCACCGGCGGCTTGTCGCGGCGGTGGGCGGACAGCTGCTGGAGCACCGGCAGCGAGAACGCCGCGGTCTTCCCCGTGCCGGTCGCCGCCTGGCCGAGCAGGTCGCGGCCTCCGACCAGCGGCGGGATCGCCTCCTGCTGGATCGGCGTGGGCTCCTCGTAGCCGAGGGCGGAGAGCGCCTTCAGCAGCTCCGGGCGCAGGCCGAGGTCCTCGAAGGTGGCGTGCTCGTCCGGGGCCGAGTGCTCGTCGGGGGCTGAGTACTCGTCGCCGGGGGTCGTTCGTTCGTCGCTCATCCCCTCCATCGTTCACCGGTGACGCGGGTCGCGCGCACCCGGGTTTCTGCGAGGCTGGTCCGGTGACCTCCGCCGACGAGCTCTGCACCCGCCCCGCGACCGAGCTGGCGGCGCTGGTCCGGACCGGGGAGGTGTCGGCGCGGGAGCTGCTCGAGGCGCACCTGGGCCGGATCGACCGGCTGAACCCGCAGCTCAACGCCGTGGTCACGCTGGACGTCGACGGCGCGCGGGCCGCCGCGGACGCCGCCGACGCCGCGCAGGCCGCGGGGGAACCGCTCGGGCCGCTGCACGGGCTCCCGGTCGCGCACAAGGACACCCACGCCACCGGCGGCATGCGCACGACGTGGGGCTCGCCGCTGCACCGCGACACCGTGCCGCTGCGCGACGAGCTCGTGGTCGCCCGGCTCAAGGCGGCCGGCGCGATCCGGATCGGCAAGACCAATGTGCCGGAGTTCGCGGCCGGCTCGCACACCGTCAACCCGGTGTTCGGGGCCACCCACAACCCCTACCGGCACGGGCTCTCGGCAGGCGGTTCGAGCGGCGGGGCGACGGCGGCGCTGGCCGCCGGGCTGGTGCCGCTCGCCGAGGGCAGCGACATGGGCGGCTCGCTGCGCAACCCGGCGGCGTTCTGCAACGTGGTCGGGCTGCGCCCCACGCCGGGGCGGGTGCCCTCGTGGCCGGCGGCGATGGGCTGGTCGACGCTCTCGGTGCAGGGGCCGCTGGGCCGCACGGTCGCCGACGTCGCGCTGCAGCTCTCGGCCCTGGCCGGCCCCGACCCCCGGGTGCCGCTCTCGCTCTCGGACGACCCGGCCGGGTTCGCCGCTCCCCTGCCCGAGCGGCTGGACGGGCTGCGGGTGGCCTGGGCGCCGGATCTCGGTGGGCGGGTGACGGTGGATCCGGCGATCACCGCCGTGCTGGCGGCGTCGCTGCCGGTGGTCGAGGAGCTCGGCGCGGTCGTCGAGGAGGCGTGCCCGGACCTGGACGGCGCCGACGAGGTGTTCGGCACGCTGCGCGCCTGGCTGTTCGACGCCACCTTCAGCGACCTGATCCGGCGGCATCCGGACCAGGTCAAGGAGACGATCCGCTGGAACGCCGCGCTCGGTGCGCGGCTCACCGGCACCGACCTGGCCCGCGCCGAGCAGCGGCACACGAGGCTCTACGAGCGGATGGTCGAGTTCTTCACGCGCTACGACGTCCTGCTGTGCCCCACGACCCAGGTGCTGCCGTTCCCGGTGGAGCTGGAGTACCCGACCGAGATCGCGGGCGAGCCGCAGGAGGACTACCTGGCCTGGATGCGCTCCTGCACGCTGCTCTCCCCCACCGGCTGCCCGGCGCTGTCGGTGCCGGGCGGGTTCACGCCCGACGGGCTGCCGGTCGGGTTGCAGGTCGTGGGGCCGCCGCGCGCCGACCGGCGGGTGCTCGAGGTGGGGCACGCCTTCGAGCAGGCCACCCGCTTCGGCGAGCGCCGTCCGCTCGTCTGAACCGTTCTACGACTCTCTAGCGGGAGCGCTAGACAGCCCGAGATGCCGCCATAGCCGCCCACGTGCGCCTGCGAGTGATATCCGCGGCCTGCGATACCGCGCTCATCCGCATCCGGGCGTTCATATCTCGACGGCCGCGCGTCAGGCGCCCGGGATCTGCTTCTCCTCGCCGGGGCGGGCGACGCGGCGGGCCTGACGGCGCTTCCGCAGCCCGCGCAGGGTCCGCACCGCGACCAGCAGCTCGGCGAGTTCCTGCCGGTCGCCGGCGGTGATGTCCGCGAGCTGCCCGGCCGCGCGGCGCTGAGCGGCGTCCCAGTTCTCCTCCCAGCGCGTCACGAGCTCCGCCGGCGACTCGGCGTCGGAGGTCCGCAGCCCCAGCACGTCCTCGGTCAGCGACGACTGCTCCATCGCCAGGTCGTCGCGCAGCGAGGCCCGCGCCATCGACGGCCAGCGGCGGTCGCGCGGCAGCGCCGTCACCTGGTCGCGCAGTGGCGCCAGGCCCAGGCGCTCGGCCAGGCGCTGCATCACCTGGGCGGCCAGCGCCACAGGCGCACCGGTCCGCTCGCCGACGACGGCGAGGTCCAGGGCGGCCGGCAGCAGCGGCGCGGTGGTGACCCGAGCGGCGAGCTCCGCGGGCAGACCCGCCTCGCGCAGCCGGGCGGTCCGGGCGGCGAACGCCTCGGCCTCCCGGCCCATCAGCCAACCGGGCAGCCCCGCCTGCACCTCGGCCACGGAACCGGCGAAGCGCGCGACGACCTCCGCCAGCGGCGGCGGGTTGTCCGCGGTCAGGTCGGGCTGGCGGAGCAGCCAGCGGGTGGCGCGTTCGGCCAGGCGGGTGGCCTCGGTGCGCGCCTCCACCTGCACGACGGCGGGAACGCGGTTGTCCAGCGGCCTCGCGGCGTCCCAGATCCCGTCGATGCCGAACACCGCGCGGGCGACCACGTGCGCCCGGACCACGGCCGCCAGCGGTACGCCGGTCTCCTCGCCGAGCCGGAACAGCCCGGTGACGCCGGCGACGTTGACCGCCCGGTTCGTCAGCGCCGTCGCGATGATCTCCCGGCGCAGCGGATGGCCGGTGATCGCATCCGGGAAGCGGTCGCGCAGGGGCGCCGGGAAGTACTCCACCAGCAGCGCCTCGAGCGCCGGGTCGTCCGGCAGCGCGGAGTGCAGCACGGCGTCGCCGGCCTCGAGCTTCGCGTAGGCCAGCAGCACCGAGAGCTCGGGGCTGGTCAGCGCCTGCCCGTCGCGGCGGCGCTCGGCGAGGGCCCGGTCGTCGGGCAGGAACTCCACCGCCCGGCGCAGCCGGCCGGAGCGCTCCAGCGACCGGATGAAGCGCTCGTGGGAGTCCATGAGGCTTCGCGCCGACACCGTCTCCACGGCCAGGGTGGCGTTCTGCGCGTGGTTGTCGGTGAGGACGTCGACGGCGACGTCGTCGGTCATCTCGCCCAGCAGCGCCGCGCGGCCCTCGGCGTCGATGGCACCCGCGGCGACCGGGCGGTTCAGCGCGATCTTGATGTTGACCTCGTGGTCGGAGGTGTCCACGCCCGCGGAGTTGTCGATCGCGTCGGTGTTCACCTTGCCGCCGGCGAGGGCGTACTCGACCCGCCCGCGCTGGGTGAGCCCGAGGTTGCCGCCCTCCCCCACGACGCGGACGCGCAGCTCCCCGCCGTTCACGCGCAGGGCGTCGTTGGCCCGGTCGCCCACCTCCAGGTGGCTCTCCGACGCGGCCTTCGCGTACGTGCCGATGCCGCCGTTGAACAGCAGGTCCGCCGGAGCCAGCAGGATCGCCCGCATCAGGTCGACCGGGCTCATCGAGGTGGCGCCGTCGGCGATCCCGAGCGCGCTCCGCATCTGCTCGGACACCGGGATCGACTTCGCCGAGCGCGGCCAGACCCCGCCACCGGCGCTGATCAGCTGCGGGTCGTAGTCCTCCCAGCTCGACCGGGGGAGGTCGAACAGCCGCTGCCGCTCGCGGAACGAGGTGGCGGCATCGGGCGAGGGGTCGACGAAGACGTGGCGGTGGTCGAACGCGGCGACCAGCCGGATGTGCTCCGACAGCAGCATCCCGTTGCCGAACACGTCACCGGACATGTCGCCGACGCCGACGACGGTGAAGTCCTGGCGCTGCACGTCCAGGTCCAGCTCGCGGAAGTGCCGGGTGACCGACTCCCACGCGCCACGGGCGGTGATGCCCATGGCCTTGTGGTCGTAGCCGACGGAACCGCCCGAGGCGAAGGCGTCGCCGAGCCAGAAGCCGCGCTCGAGCGACACGGAGTTGGCCAGGTCGGAGAAGGTCGCCGTCCCCTTGTCCGCGGCGACGACCAGGTAGGAGTCGTCGCCGTCGTGGCGCACGACCCGTGGAGGTGGCACGACCTCGCCGTCGACGAGATTGTCGGTCAGGGCCAGCAGCGAGCCGATGAAGATCCGGTAGCAGGCCTGCCCCTCGGCGAGGATCTCGTCGCGCGTGGCGCCCTCCACCGCGGGCCGCTTGACGACGAACCCGCCCTTGGCGCCGGTCGGCACGATGACGGTGTTCTTCACCATCTGCGCCTTGACCAGGCCCAGGATCTCCGTCCGCAGGTCCTCGCGTCGGTCGGACCACCGCAGCCCGCCGCGGGCGACCTTGCCGAACCGCAGGTGCACGCCCATCACGCGCGGCGAGCTCACCCACACCTCGTGCTTCGGTCGCGGATCGGGGAGGTCCGGCACCTCGGCGGGGTCCAGCTTCAACGCCAGCGCCGGCCGGGCGGCGGTGGACATCGCGTAGTAGGTGGTCCGCTGGGTGGCGGTGACCGCGGCGAGCAGCGAGCTGAGCACGCGGTCGGCGTCGAGCGAGGCGACCTCGCCGATCGAGCGCCGCAGCGCCGCGACCAGGTCGGCCTGGCGCTCCTCCCGGCCGTTGACCCGGCCCGGGGAGAACCGGGTCTCGAAGAGCGCGACCAGCCGGGCGACGACACCGGGGTGAGCGGCCAGCGTCTGCTGCACGTAGGACTGGCTGAACGGCAGGCCGGCCTGGCGCAGCCACTGCACGTAGGCGCGGACCACGGCGACCTGCCGCCAGTTGAGCCCGGCCAGCATCACCAGCGCGCCGAGGCCGTCGTCCTCGGCCTCGCCGCGCCAGACGGCGCCGACCGCCTCGGTGAACCGCTCCGGCAGGGAGCGCACCAGCGGCAGCTCGACCTGCGGGACGGCGATGCCGAAGTCGTAGATCCAGGTGGGCGGGGCGCCGATCCGGTCCAGCTCGTAGGGCCGCTCGTCGACGACGTCGACACCCATGTTCTGCAGCATCGGGAGGATGTGCGAGAGCAGCAGCCGCTCGCCGACCCGGTACACCGACAGCCGGCGCTCGCCCGGCTCGGCGCCGGTCGGCGTCCACAGCCGCAGCGCCAGACCCCCCGGGGCCAGCTCCTCGAGCCGGACGAGGTCCTCCACGGCCCGCTCCGCCGTGAAGTCCTCCTGGTAGGCGGCGGGGAAGGCGTCGGCCACCCGCGCGAACACGGTCTCGGCGTCGGCGCCGAAGCGGGCGGTCAGCGCGGCGGAGAGCTCGTCGTTCCAGCTGCGCGCCGCCGCCGCCAGCTCCGCCTGCAGGGCGTCGACGTCGACGCGCACCTGCCGGGGGGCGCCCTTGCGGCCGATCGGCAGCCGGACGACGAAGTGCAGGCGGGCCAGCACCGACTCCGTCGAGCGGGCCGTGAACTCGATGCTGCTCCCGCCCAGCCGCTCGAGCAGCTGCTGCTGCATCGCCAGGCGGACCTCGGTCGTGTAGCGGTCCCGCGGCAGGTAGACCAGCGCGGACCAGAACCGCTTCGTCGGGTCCTGCCGGAGGAACAGCCGCGTCTGCCGGCGCTCCTGCAGGTGCAGGACGCCCATCGCGACCGGCAGCAGCTCGTCCGCGTCGACCTGCATCAGCTCGTCGCGCGGATAGGTCTCCAGGACTTCGAGCAGCTCCTTGCCGGTGTGGCTGTCGGCCGGCACGCCGGACCGGGCGACCACCTCCGCGACCCGGCGCCGGACGAGGGGCACGTCCAGCACGCTGCTGGAGTAGGCCACCGACGGGAAGAGCCCGACGAACCGGTACTGGCGCCGGGCGCCGGAAGGGTCCGCGGGCGTGGTGAGGGCGATCAGGTCCAGCCAGGACCGCCGGTGCACGGTGGCCCGGGAGTCCGCCTTGGTGACGACCAGCAGATGGCCGGCGGGCGCCTGGGCCGCCTCCGGGGTGGCCGAGCCGCCGCTCATGTCGGTGTCGCTGCGCAGCACCCCGAGGCCGGTCCCGGGGACCGCGCGGACGGCCGCCCGGGGGTCCGCGGGGAGCTCCACCTCGCGGGCGCCGAGCAGCACGAAGTTGCCGTCCGCCAGCCAGCGCAGCAGCGCGGCGGCCTCGGCCGGGTCGTCGGAGGGGCCGGCGGCCTCGTCCGGCGCCATCTGGTCCAGCCGGGCGGCCAGCTCGCGGACCCGCTCGCGCAGCCGGACGGTGTCCTCGCAGACGGCCCGGACGTCGTCCAGCACCGTGCGCAGCCCGGCGACCAGGTCCTCGGCGGCCTCGTCGTCCAGGGGCCCGTCCAGGACGACGGCCATCCACGACTCGGCGACGGCGTCGGCGCCGCACGCCGCGGCGTCGGCGCTGTCGCAGAACGCCGTGATCCGGCCGCGCAGGTCGCGGCGGACGACGAGCACCGGGTGCACGATGTGCTCCAGCGCGAAGCCCTGGCGGACGACCTCCGCGGTGACCGAGTCGACCAGGTGCGGCATGTCGTCGGTGACCAGCCGCACGACGGCGTGCGGACGCTCCCCCGCCGGCTGCTGCACGTCGACGGTCGCCGAGCCGGGCGGGCGCACCTCGGCCAGCGCGAGGTGGCCGAGCGCCAGGTCCGCGAGCAGATCGGGCGAGCGGCCGACGACCTCCTGGGCCGGCTCGCTCCAGTAGTACCGGCGCAGGAAGGCCGGCAGGTCCTCCGCGCGGCAGCCGGCGGGCAGCTCGCCCACCGGGCCGGCATCGGCGCCCGCGAGCTCCGCGGCCCGGTCGAGCAGGTGGCGCTTCTCGTCGCGGGCGGCTTCCAGCGCGGCCAGCTCGGTGGCGATCCCGGTGTCACTGGCCATGAACGGCCACGTTACTGCTCCCTGAGAGCCCCGTCACGGCGACGCGACGCGCACCCGGGCCGGCCGCCCGGGAGGCTCAGCGGGCTCAGCGGTCGAGCAGCTGGTCGGCCACCCAGCCGGCCACGGCGAGGATCAGCCCGCCCAGGATGGCGGTGCCGATGCCGTCGATCTCCAGGCGCGTGGTGAGCGCCGCGGTCAGCCCGAGGAGGGCCGCGTTGATGACGATCAGGAAGAGCCCCAACGTCAGCAGCACGAACGGCAGCGACAGCAGCCGCAGGATCGGCCCGACGACGGCGTTGACGACGCCGAAGATCAGGGCGATCCAGAGGTAGGAGCCGTAGATCCCGAGCGGCCCGTCCGGGTTCTCCTGGACGTTCAACCCCGGCAGCACGTCGTACTTCGTGAGCAGGAAGAAGACCGCGCCGAGGAGGACGACCTTGAGCAGGAACTTGATCACGCGCCCCACGCTAGCGCCCACGCCCGCCGGGGCAGCCGCTCCGGCGGGCGTGTTGGGCTCAGGAGGTGGGGTCGGGCAGCGGAACCGTGAAGAGCTCTTCCTCGATCTGCTGGTCGGAGCCCATCACGGTGGCGGCCGAGCGCTTGTACTGGAGCTCGAGACCGGGAACGCCGGGCTGGTAGGCGAAGAAGGCCAGCCAGCCGGTGCCGGTCGCGCCGCGGTCGAGCTCGACCCACGGGGTGAGGCCCTCGGCCGTGATGGTCTCGTCGAAGGCGCCGGTGGACGGCGAGGGGATCTCCTCACCGGGCTCGACGAGCCGGAACTCGCTGCCGTACAGACCGCCGTAGAACTCGCTGCCGGCGGTGGCCTCGATCTCCACGAGGACGAGCTCCTTGTCGGCCATCGGGGAGTCGGCCGGGACGGGGAAGTTGCGGATCACGTTCTTCACGCTGATCTGGTGCCCCAGCACCGGGTCGCTGATGGTCTCGCCGACCGGGATCGGGTCGCTCATCGCAGCGGGCGCCTCGCTGGTGGCAGGCGCCGACGACGACGTCTCCGCCGAGGGGGCGCGATCAGCGGTGTCCGCCGACTCCTCCCCGCCGCAGGCGGGAAGCAGCAGCGCGGGGATCAGGAGCGCGGGAGCGAGCCGGGAGGTACGAAGCATCGGGTCGAGACGTCTTTCCGTTCGGGGACGGTGCCGATCCGGCACCGAGCGAGACCCTATCCACCCGCGGTGATCGACCGGCCACGCTGTCCACAGCCCGCGCAGGCGTCCTCCGACACGCGCTAGGGCGTTCTACCGATCTCTAGGGCAGTGGCTAGACGAAGCCATACGGTGGTCGACATGGACCCCGTGCGGAACCCGTACGCCCCCGGCGCCGGTCAGCGGCCGCCCGAGCTCGCCGGCCGGGACACCCAGCTGTCGGCCTTCGACGTCGTCCTCGAGCGGATCGCGCACGGGCGCCCCGAGCGGTCGCTGGTGCTCACCGGGCTGCGCGGCGTCGGCAAGACGGTGCTGCTCAACCAGCTGCGGTCGGCGGCCATCTCGCGCGGCTGGGGCACCGGCAAGATCGAGGCCCGCCCGGACCAGTCGCTGCGCCGCCCGGTCAGCTCCGCCCTGCACATGGCGCTGCGGGAGCTCGGGCCGCGGCATGGGGACCAGGAGTCCGTGGCCGAGGTGCTCGGCGTGGTGAAGGCGTTCGCGCAGCGGGTGGCGCCGAGTGACGCGAAGGTGCGCGACCGTTGGCAGCCGGGCATCGACGTCCCCGCCGCCACCGGCCGCGCGGACTCCGGCGACATGGAGATCGACCTGGTCGAGCTGCTCAGCGACGCCGCCGGCGTGGCCGCCGACATCGGCAGCGGCATCGCCCTGTTCATCGACGAGATGCAGGACATCCAGCCCGACGACGTCTCCGCCATCTGCGCGGCCTGCCACGAGCTGTCGCAGCAGGGCGCCCCGCTGATCGTCGTCGGCGCGGGCCTCCCCCACCTGCCCGCGGTGCTCAGCGCGAGCAAGAGCTACTCGGAGCGGCTGTTCCGGTACCTCCGCATCGACCGGCTCGAGCGCGAGGCGGCCGACCGGGCGCTGATCGCCCCCGCCGAGCGGGAGGACGTCGAGTTCGAGCAGGCGGCGCTGGACGCCCTCTACGAGGCCGCCGACGGCTATCCGTACTTCGTGCAGGCCTACGGCAAGGTCACCTGGGACGTCGCCGCCGCCTCCCCCATCACCGCCGCCGACGTCGCCATGGCCGCGCCGGTGGCCGAGGCCGAGCTCGCGGTCGGCTTCTTCGGCTCCCGGTACGACCGGGCGACGCCCGCCGAGCGTGAGTACATGCACGCCATGGCCGAGCTGGGCGGACCCGGCGGCGCCGCGGTGGCGACGTCGGAGGTCGCGGTCTCCCTGAGCCGCAAGCCCGCCTCCCTCTCCCCCGCGCGGGACTCGCTGATCAAGAAGGGCCTGGTCTACTCCGCCGAGCGCGGCCAGATCGCCTTCACGGTTCCCCACTTCGGCCGCTACCTCCTCCGCCACCCCGACTAGGGAAGATTCACCGGCCTGGCCCTGGGCACAGCGGCCTCCGTGCCGGTGTGGGTGGAAGCGGGACTGTGGGGGCTGCTCGGCGGCGGCGCGCTGGTGCTCGGGGCGCTCGTGGCCTGGTTCGTGCGCTCTCTGGACCGGCCTGATCACCAGCCTCGGATTCCTGGTCGCCTTCGCCATCGAGCGGGCGCGGGCCTGACCGGATCCAGCTGACCGGAGTCAGCCGAGCAGCGGCGGCAGGATCTCCGGGCCGGCCTCGGCGGGCCGCTCGATCTGGCCCGGGTGCACGCGGACGGCCAGGACGGCGACGTCGTCCTCCACGCCCTCCCCCAGCATCTCGGCGAGCAGCCGGTCGCACAGCTCGGTGAGCGTCAACCCGTCCGAGGACTCCAGCAGCGCACGCACCTGGGCCCGGCCGTCGTCGAGGGGTAGCCCGCGACGCTCGAAGAGCCCGTCGGTGAAGAGCACCAGGGTGCTGCCGTCGGGCAGCGCGGTCGCGCCACCCGCCCGGGCCTCGAGCCAGCCGATGCCCAGCGGGGGCCCGACGATCGCGCTGAGGTCCTGGACCCGGCCGTCGGGCAGCAGCAGCATCGGGTCGGGGTGGCCGGCGGTGGCCCAGTGCAGCCGGCGGGTCCCGGCGGCCCGCTCCGCCTCGTCCTGCTCGATCCGGCACACCAGCGCGGTGGCCATGGCCGGCACGGCGAGGCCGACGAGGGCGTGGTCGACCCGGCCGAGCACGCCGGCCGGGTCCTCCTGGCGGTCGAAGGCGATCGCCCGGACCAGGGTCTTGATCTGGCCCATCGCCGCAGCGGCTTCGATGTCGTGGCCCATCACGTCGCCGATCACCAGCACCGTGTCGCCGTCGGGCTGGAGGAAGCTGTCGTACCAGTCCCCGCCGATCGAGATCCCCTGGGTGGCCGGCCGGTAGCGGACCGCCAGCTCCAGGTTGTCCGGCTGGACGGGTGGCGAGAGCAGACTCATCTGCAGCCGCTCAGCCACCTGGGCGTGCAGCGAGACCAGGCGGGCGTTGTCCAGCGCGAGGGCCGCGCGGCGGGAGGCGATCTCCGCCGTGCGGAGCTCGGTGGCGGTGTGCGGTCCCCGCTCGGCCCCGTTGACCAGGGTGAGCGCGCCGAAGACCTCACCGCGGGCGACCAGCGGGAAGGTGGCGACCGCCGACGGCGCGAGCGGAGCGAGCGCCTCCCGGCTCTCGGCGTCGTTGATCATCGTCTGCAGGTGGTGGTCCGTGAGCTGCTCGATGACCACCGGCGCGGCGCTGCGCAGCGCGGTAAGCACCGGCGCGCTCGCGTCGTTCGAGGCGACGCGGGCATCGGCGTAGCGGTGCATGTCCTCGACCATCGCCGGATCGCGGTGCGCCCGCCCGACGTCGCGGCGCCGGCCGTCCAGACCGACCACGCTGACCAGGCACCAGTCGGCCAGCAGGGGGACGACGCGGGCGGCGAACCGGCTCGCCGCCTCGTCGGAGTCCAGCGTGGAGGTCATCGCCTGGCTGATGTCGCCGAGCACCATCAGGTGCCGGCCGGCCTCCTCGGCCCGCCGCCCCGCATCGGCCGCCTCGGCGGCGGCCTCCTCGCGGGCGGCGACGGCGGCCACGCGCTCGTCGTCGGCACGGCGGCGCTCGGTGACGTCGTCGTAGCTGACCACCAGGCCTGCGTCGGTCAGGAAGGCATCGGCCCGGAACCACTTCTCCAGCGGCCCGAACCAGGCCTCGGTGCTGGCCGCGCGCCCGGTCTGCCGCACCGAGCGGTACAGCAGCTCGAAAGGGCCGCCGACCGCCTCGGGGAACTCGACCCAGACGTCGTGCCCCAGGAGGTCACCGACCGAACGGTCCAGGACCCTCGCGCCGGCCGGATTCACGTACGCGAACTTCCAGTCCTCGTCGAGGACGAACAGCGGGCGCTCCATGCCCTCGACTGCCTGGAGCAGCAGGTCACCACGCAGCACTGCCGTGTCGTCCCGCCCCATGCCTCGCCCGCTCCAGCCTGCTCGGCCGCGCGATGGCAGCAGAAGAGGCTCAGCGTGACCGGTCGTGCACCGGAAAGCAACGTGGCGGATCCGGAACTCCCCACCCGCGGGTGGAGTGACCCTCACCACATCTGAACGCACAGCACCCGGGCCCGGGGGTTGACACGGTCCCGGACGGGGCACCACTGAACCGTCGACGACCCGAGCCGAGGGGGAGGCATGGTGCGACTCGCGTGGCCGCTGCGCCCGTTACCCGACGGCCGGGGCGAGATGTGGCGCTGGCGACTCAACGCGGTGTCGGAGCTCCCACGAGCGAGGGCCGCCCTGCGCGCCCAGCTCAGCCGCCTCGGCCATCCGCCCGAGGGCGACGACCCGTCGAGCGAGGAGCTGATCCTCGCTTTCGACGAGCTCGCCTCCAACGCCCTCCGCCACGGTGAGCACCCGGTGGTCGCGACGGTGGTCGCCGGCAGCGGTGGCTGGCTGCTGGACGTGAGCGACCGGGCCCCGGAAACGATGCCCGCCCCGACCGTCGACCGCGACCCCGCGAAGGGCGGCATGGGCCTGCAGCTCGTCGCCCGGCTCTCGGTCGCGCACGGCTGGTACGTCGACGACGAGTGCAAGCACGTCTGGGCCTGCCTGCCCACGGAGTGCGCCGCGACGGCCTGAGGCCGATGACGCAGCGAGACCCCTGTCGCGCTCGGGCGACAGGGGTCTCGCTGGTCAGTTCCACGTGCAACATGCGGCGCTCGGGCCGCATGCGTCACGGCACCACGAGGCTGAGAGCTCCCTTGCCGTAGGTCGGCACCTCGATCGCGAGGTCCACCCGGTTGAAGGCGGAGAGCATGCCGGCCAGGTCGCCGGGCACGTCCTCGCCGGGGGCGTAGAGCTTGTGCAGCTTGGAGTGCGGGGCACCCGGGGTGTTGAACAGCGCGGAGAGCACGTTCACCACCTCGTACAGCGCCTCGACCTGCATGCCGGAGAGCTCGCCGTCCTCCTCGACCGCGTCCTGGGCACCACCGGGGGGCAGCAGGGCCAGGGCGGAGCCGGTGTAGGCCGACGCCGCCAGGTCCATCAGGCACAGCGCGTTGACGTTCATCTGCGGGTCCACGTAGACGGCCACGGAGACCGGACGGTCGGGCGCCGGGGTGACGGGCGCGCCGGGGCTGACCCCGACCGGCTTGCCGACCAGGCCGCTCAGCATGTCGCGGACCTCCTTGGCGCCGGGGACCAGGACGCCGGTGGGGGCGGTCATGCGATCACCCCGTCCAGGTGCTCCTTGAAGGTGTCCTCGGTGAAGGGCTTGGCGATGAGGAACAGCGCGCCGGCGTTGGCGGCCTTCTCCCGCATCTCCGCGGAGCCCTCCGAGGTGACGAACCCGAACGGCACGCTCGAACCCTGGGCGCGCAGCGCCTCCAGGCACTCGATGCCGGTCATGTTCGGCATGTTCCAGTCGGACAGGATCAGGTCGGGGCTCTCGGAGCCGACCTTGGCCAGCGCCTCGGCGCCGTCCTCGGCCTCGACGATGTCGTGGTCGTCGTACCCCGCCTGACGCAGGGTGCGGATGACGATCTGCCGCATCACGCGGCTGTCGTCGGCGATCAGGATCTTCACAGGAGCACCTCGTTCTCGGTCGGTGGGCTGGGTCGGTGGATCAGTGCGTGACGGGCAGGGGCGGCAGAGCGCCCTGCACGGAGATGGTGAGCGGCTCGCCGCGCCAGAGGACCTCGACGCGGCACACGTCGGCGGGGTTGCGCACCAGCGGGGAGTGACCGACCTGCGGCAGGCTCAGCCCCGAAGGTCCCGGGAGTGCGGCCTTGATGCTGCCGCCGACGACGTTGGCGATCTCGCCGAAGGCGTCCTCGACGTCCTCGTCGTCGAGCACCTCGGGAGCGGACTCCCGCAGGAGCGCCCGGGAGAGGGCCTCGGCGGTGGCCCGGCCGGTCGTCAGGACGACGCTGCCGGTCCACGGACCGACGACGTCGACCCAGCTGGACAGCACGTCGCCGGGCATCTCACCCGGGATCGGCACGAGGACCTCGTCCTCGCCGACCAGGGAGATCCAGGCGTCGCCGGCCACGGCGAGAATGGTGTCCTCGTCCATCAGGTCGGTGATGACCGGACGCGAGTCGCTGCCGCGGCGGCGCTGGCCGGTGTCGGTGGTGCTCACAGGGCGACCTCCTGCGGGAGCAGGCCGAGCAGGGCGAGCTTGTCGCGGAACGCGTCGGCGGTGAACGGCTTGATCATGTACTCGTGGGCGCCGGCGGCCAGCGCGCGGACGATCTGGGTGTGCTCGCTCTCCGAGGTCACCATCATCATCGTCATCCGGCGCCAGGCCGGGTTGGAGCGGACGGCGGAGACGAACTGCAGCCCGTCCATCACCGGCATGTTCCAGTCGATCGTGGCGAGGTCGGGGACCCAGCCCTCGTCGAGGACGTCGAGCGCCTCCCGACCGTGACCGGCATCCCGCACCTCGTACCCGAGGTTGGTGAGAATGCCGGTGACGATCCGGCGCATGGCGCGCGAATCGTCGATCACCAAGGCACGCATGTCAGGCCCCCTTCAGTGGGCGGTAGGCGGAGCTGCGGCCGATGACGACCCGCTCCCATGAGTCGTCGACACCGAGGGTGGTCTCGGCGGCGCCGAGGAAGAGCCACCCGTCAGGCCGCATCAGGTCCCGCACACGGCGGAGGATCGTCTGCTTCGTGGGCAGGTCGAAGTAGATGAGCACGTTGCGCAGGTAGACCACGTCGAACGGACCCATCCGGGGCAGCGGCGCGGCGAGGTTGCACTCGCTGGCGGTGACCATGCGCCGCAGGGTCGGGGAGACCTCCCACTCGGTGCCGGCCCGCTGGAAGTGGCGGACGAGCATCGGGGCGGGCAGGCCGCGGTTGACCTCCAGCTGGCTGAACTTCCCGGCCTTGGTGCGCTGCACCATCTCCCGGGAGAGATCGGTCGCGGTGATCGAGACGCGGGATGCCGCGTTCGGCAGCGCGTCGTCGAGGAGCATCGCGATCGTGTACGGCTCCTGGCCGCTGGAGCTGGCCGCCGACCAGATCTGCAGGCGCTCGTTCGGCCCGCGGGCCGCCAGCAGCGCCGGCACCACCGTGGAGGTCAGCGCGGTGAACGGGTCACCGTCGCGGAACCACGAGGTCTCGTTGGTGGTGAGAGCCTCGACGATCCGCCGGGTGTTCTCGGCGTCGGGGCGCACGCGCACCGTCTCCACCAGCTTGCTGACGTCGGCCAGCCCCATCTGCCGGGCGATCGGCAGGAGGCGGGCCTCCACCAGGTACTCCTTGCCCGGCTGGAGAACGATGGCGCTCTCCTTGCGGACGAGTTCACGGACCCAGTCGAAACTGGTCGCGGTCAGGCTCATCGACGACCTCCCACGGCCATGGTTGTTGCAGAGTTGAGGACTGCGGCACCGGAGAGGTGGCGCTGGATCGCCTCGGCGATCCGGTCGAGCGGCAGGACCTCGTCGGCGTAGCCGGCCTGCTGGACGGCGCCGGGCATGCCCCAGACGACGGAGGTCGACTGGTCCTGCACGACGACGGTGCCGCCGGCGTTGCGGATCTCGCCGCAGCCGTTGCGCCCGTCGGAGCCCATGCCCGTCAGGACGACCCCGAGGACGGCGCCGTCGTAGGCCGCCACGGCGGAGCGGAACAGCGGGTCGACCGCCGGCCGGCAGAAGTTCTCCGGCGGGTTCTGGTTGAGCGACGTGCTGAGCGCCGCGCGGGCGTTGGCGCGCACCACGAGGTGGTGGTCGCCCGGGGCGAGGTGCACGGTGCCCGGCATCAGCGGGGTCCCGTCGACGGCCTCGACCACGCGCAGCGCGCTCAGCCGGTCGAGGCGCTGGGCGAACTGCCGGGTGAAGACCGGCGGCATGTGCTGGACCAGCAGGATCGGCACCGGCAGGTTCGCCGGCAGGGCCGGGATGACGCGGGCGAGGGCCTCGGGGCCACCCGTCGAGGAGCCGATCACCAGGACGGCCGGCTTCTTGCCCGGCCCTGTCCGCGGTGCGGCCGGCTTGGGCGGCGGGGGCGGCGGTGCAGCCCCCCGCTGGTACCCGACCGGGCGACCGAGGAGCGCCTTGATCTTGGGGATGAGCTGCTGGCGGACGCTCTCCATCGACTGGGCGACGCTGCCGACGTTGGCCGGCTTCGTGACGTAGTCGTTGGCGCCGGCGGACAACGCGTCCAGGGTGGCGGTCGCACCGCGCTCGGTCAGCGTGCTGAACATGATGATGGGCACGCGGGAGCGCAGGCCGCGGATGGCGCGCACCGCCTCGATGCCGTTCATCTCCGGCATCTCGATGTCCATCGTGATCAGGTCGGGCTTGAGCAGCTCGAGCTTGCTCACGGCGGCCTTGCCGTTGACGGCGGTGCCCACGACCTCGATACCAGGGTCCTCGGAGAGCACGTCGGTGACGATCTTGCGGACGACGACGGAGTCGTCGACCACCATCACCTTGATCGGATTCACACGTCCTCCTGGGCCTGCCCCCGGCGACCGGCGGGCTCGTTCTGTGTATCGGCATCTGCACGCCCGGCTTGAGCGCTGCGACGCCCGGGGTCGCCGCTCTCCGACGCCACGCGGGCAGGGGGAACGGGGACCGGAGGACGAGGACGTCGCGCGCTCTGAGCGCTTCAGCCTGCACGTCGCGACGATGCGGGGGCGGGCTGCTGCTGTCGGAGAGATTCTCGGCGTCCGGGAGCCGGATTTCAGCCGACACGCAGAATGTCTGGCGCAATCTTTTCGGCGTCAATAAATGTCGACTTCTGCCTATTCGGTGACCGACTTCGGCATGATCGACAAATTGCCGCGGAAATGACGACGGCCCCCGGGGAAATCCCCGGGGGCCGTCGAAGAAGCGGAGGTCAGGCGGGCGGCGCCGTCCGCGTACGGGGTGCGAGCAGCACCGTCGCGGACTCCTCACCGAGCAGGTCGGCGAGCACGATCGCCTGCACGCAGCCGGCGACGGCGTTCCAGACGCCCGCCGCCCCGTCGCGCAGGTCGAACCCGCCGTCGAGGAACGCCTGGACGGCCAGCAGCTGAGCGGCGGCGAGCGCCCGGGTACGACCGGAGACGTGCGCCGCCCAGGAGGCCTCGTGCATGGCGGTCGCCCACGGGCGGTGCGCGGCGCGCCCCTCGTCGACGGCGACCCGCCAGCGGGTGCGTCCGGCGTCGTCCAGATCGCGGACCGAGGCCAGGAAGGACGTGAGCTCGGGCTCGGCGGGGCCGAGCCCCCAGCCGGCGGTGCCGACCAGCGGGCCGGCGTCCTGGGCGCGGTCGAAGGCCGCGGTCAGGTCGCGGCGCACCAGGGGCGGCAGCACGCCGGCGGCCCAGAAGCCGACGGCGGCGTCGGCCAGCACCTCGGTGGCCTCGTCCCACAGGTCGACGTCGAGCTCGGCGCGCAGCGCGTGCTCGGAGCCCAGGACGTCCTCGCGCAGGAGGCGCTCCAGGGTGGGCGCGTCGCCGATCGTGCCCTGCTCCAGCTGGGCGACGAGCAGCGCGGTGCGGTCTCCCGCGGCCGCGCCGGCGTCGGCGGCCGAGCGCATGTGCGGCACCCCGGCCGCCATCTCCCGGGCCCGGCGGCCCCGGATGACGCGTACGCCGCGGTGCTCGCGGTCCAGCCCGCGGGCGGGGTGCACGGCGGCCAGCCGCGAGACGGCGTCCTCGTCGGCGCCGAGGCCGGTGAGCAGGACCTCCGCCACCGCGCGGCCGGCGGGCAGGCGGACGAGGTCGAATCCCAGCGTGGCGGCACTCACCAGCGAATAGGGCATGGCTAGCGCCTCCAGCGTCTCGGGACCGAACGGTCGTCCCATGCTGGTGCCCCGGTGCCGGAAAAGCCACGCGGCCGTCACCCCTTCGCAGGAGAGCGAGGGAGTGACGGCCGCGTGTCCGGGTGAGCTGTGTTATCGGCCCATCACAGAAGGTGATGGAACGGTCGGCCCCGTGCAGGGTCCCGCCGCGAGCGTGCGAGCGGCGGGGGGCACGGGGGTCCTTCGATCAGGCGCTGACGGCCTTCTGGACGTCCAGGGCGAGCAGCAGCTGCCCGTCGAGCTTGTAGGCCCCGCGGATCAGGTCGCGGGCCTGGCCCTCGAGGGTGTCCGGCGGAGCCTCGAAGTCGTTGGCGTCCACGTCGACGACATCGGCGATGGAGTCCACCAGGAGGCTGACCGCCTCGCCGTGCAGCCGCACGACGATGACGACGGCGTCGGTGCCCTCGGGGCGCGGCGGCCGGCCGAGCCGCTCGCGCAGCTCGATCGCGGTCACCACCTGGCCGCGGAGGTTGATCAGCCCGGCGACGGCGGTCGGCGCGAGCGGGACCCGGGTCAGCTGCTGGCTGCGGAGCACCTCCTGCACGTGCTCCACCTCCACGCCGTACAGGTCGCCGTCGAGCCGGAAGGTGGCCAGCTGCCCGCTGGTGGCGGGAGCAGCGGTGGTGGTGGGGGCGGTCATGTCAGACCTCCAGCAGGGAGTCGGAGACGCCGGCCGGCGTCGTGGGGGATGAGTAGAACGCCGGGTCGGCGGCGAGGATGGCGGCGCGGACGTCGAGCAGCTCGGTCACCCTGTCGCCGAGGACGGCGGAGCCGAGCAGGCCCATGTCCTCGATGTCGCTGCGGACGGCCGCCTCGCCGTCGACGATGTCGAGGATCTCCTCGACCACGATGGCGACGCTGCGGCCGTGGTCGCTGTAGACGATGACCTCGAGGACCTCGTGGTCGGTCTCGCCGTAGGCGCCCAGGTGCCGGTCGAGACGGACGATCGGCAGGATCGCGCCGCGGTACTGCACGACCTCCCGGTTGCCGACCTTCTCCACCGAGTCGGTGCGCACCTGCTCGAGGCGGGTGACGGTGTCGAGCGGGATGGCGACGCGGCGGCCGCCACCGATGGAGGCCAGCAGCATGCGCTGGCGCTCCGTCTCGGCCGCCGTGCTCTGGCCGACCGACGCGCGGGACTCCTGGCGGTCGAGGCTCTCGGTGCGCAGCGCGCGCCGGGCGAGGGCCTGGACGTCGAGGATGAGGGCCACGGTGCCGTCGCCGAGCACCGTGGCGCCGGAGTAGAGGCCGATGGACTTCAGCTGCCCGCCGACCGCCTTGACGACGATCTCCTCGGTGTTGATGACGCGGTCGACCACCAGGCCGAAGCGCCGGCCCTCGGACCGGAGGACGGCGATGACCACGTGGCCGTCGTGCCGCTCGGAGGTGATGCCCAGGACGTCGGTGAGCCGCACCAGCGGGAGCAGTTCGCCGCGGAGGCGGTAGACCTGCGCGCCACCGACCTCCTCGACCGCGTTGACGGCCTTCTCGGCGTCCAGGCTGACCAGCTCCTGCAGGCTGATCTGCGGGATGGCGTAGCGGTCGGTGGCGCACTCGACGGTGAGCGCCGGGACGATCGCCAGCGTCAGCGGGATGCGCAGCCGGCAGACGGTGCCCTTGCCGGCGTCCGACTCGACCTCGATCGTGCCGCCGATCGACTCGATGTTGGTCTTCACGACGTCCATGCCGACACCGCGGCCGGAGACGTTGGTGACCGCGGCCGCCGTCGAGAAGCCGGGCAGGAAGATCAGCTGCAGGATGTCTGCCGGGCTCATGCGGCCGAGCGCGTCCTGGGTGAGCAGACCGCGCTGCACGGCCTTGGCACCGAGCTTGACCGGGTCGATGCCCGCGCCGTCGTCGGCGACCTCGACCACGACCTGGCCGCTCTCGTGGCGGGCGCGCAGGGTGAGCACGCCCTCGGCCGGCTTCCCGGCGGCCTTGCGCTCCTCCGGCGACTCGATGCCGTGGTCGACACCGTTGCGGACGAGGTGGGTCAACGGGTCCTTGACCGCCTCGAGGAGGGTCTTGTCGAGCTCGGTCTCCCGGCCCTCCATCTCCAGGCGGATCGACTTCTTCAGCTGCAGGCCCAGGTCCCGGACGACGCGCGGCAGCTTCGACCAGATGTGGTCGATCGGCTGCATGCGCGTCTTCATGACGCCTTCCTGCAGCTCGCTGGCGATCAGGTTCAGCCGCTGGGAGGCGCGCAGCAGGTCGGTGTCGTTGGAACGGCCGACGTACTGGACGATCTGGTTGCGGGTCAGCACCAGCTCGCCGACGAGCAGCATCAGCTCGTCGAGCAGGTCGACGTCGACGCGGATCGTGCTGTCGGCGACGGCGCGGCGGCCCGAGCCGGCTGCGGCGTCGGGGGAGGCGACCTCGCCCTCGGGGTGGTCGGCGACGGCGGGCTCGGACACCGGGTGCTCCTCGGCAACGGCCGGCAGGGCCGGCTCTACGGGTAGGTCTGCGGGCAGTTCCGCGGCCGGCGCCGCCACCGGCTCCTCGACGGGGGCGGCGGGGGCGGGGGCGGGGGCGGCCTTCGCGCGGCTGGCGCGCTTGGCGGGGGCCTTCTTGGCGGGGGCCTTCTCGGCGGCGGCGACCGGGGCGGCCACCTCGGCGACGGGGGCCGCGGCAGGAGCTTCGGCGGCGGGCGCCTCGGCGGCCGGGCCGTCGCCGTTCTCCATCGCGGCGCTGATGGCGGAGACGGCGGCGGACACGTCCACGCCGCCCTCCCCGCCGCTGGCCTCGATCGTGGTGAGCAGCGCGCGGACGACGTCGACCATCTGCAGCAGCACGCTGGTGCGGTGCGGGGTCAGCGCCAGCTCGCCGTCGCGCAGCCGGGAGAGCATGTTCTCGCCGACGTGCGTGACCTCCTCCAGCCGGTTGAAGGCCAGGAAGCCGCTGGTGCCCTTGATCGTGTGGATGGTCCGGAAGATGCTCGACAGGCGCTCGCGCGAGTTGGGCTCCTTCTCGAGAGCCACCAGGTCGGCGTCCAGCTGGTCGAGGTTCTCGTGGCTCTCGACGAGGAATTCCTCGACGATGTCGTCCAGACCGTCCACTGCTGCCTTCTCTCTGCTTCCGGGAGCGCGATCGGCTCCGGGGGTGTCATCGGCGGGCGTGCAGCGGGGTCAAGGTGAACCCGTCGGCCCGCGCCGTCTGTGCTGTTATCGGCAGCCGATCGCCCGCAACCGACCATCGGCGTTCGGCCCCGTCCCGAAGCTCGCCCCGAGCCTGCGAGGGGTGAGGAGGACGGGGTCCTTCTAGTAGGTGAAGCGGCCGACCTCGGTGCGGAGGTCCGCGGCCATGCGGGACAGCTCGTCCACCGCGGTGCGGGTCTGGGCGAGCGCCTGGGTGGTCGACTCGGCCGCCGTCGAGACGCTGCCGATGTTGTCGGCGATCTGACCGGCGCCGCCCGCGGCCTCCTGGACCGAGCGCGACATCTCGCTGGTGGTGGCGGTCTGCTCCTCCACGGCGGAGGCGATGGTGGTCTGCCGGTCGGAGATCTGGCCGACGATCGCGGAGATCTCCTCGATCGCGCCGACCGCGGCACCGGTGTCCTTCTGGATCGCCTCGACCCGGCGGGCGATGTCCTCGGTGGCCTTCGCCGTCTCCTGCGCGAGCTCCTTGACCTCGTTGGCCACGACCGCGAAGCCCTTGCCGGCCTCGCCTGCCCGGGCGGCCTCGATGGTGGCGTTCAGCGCCAGCAGGTTCGTCTGCTCCGCGATGCTCGTGATCACCTTGACGACGTTGCCGATCTCCGCCGAGGACTCCCCCAGTTTCGCCACCGTCACCGTCGTCGTCTCGGCCGCGGTCACCGCGCGCGCCGCCACCTGGCTGGCCTCCGCGGCGTTCTGGGAGATCTCCCGGATCGACAGCCCCATCTCCTCCGCACCGGCGGCGACCGTCTGCACGCTGCGCGACACCTCCTCGGCAGCACCGGCGACTACGCCGGACTGCGCCGAGGTCTCCTCCGCGGACGCCGAGATCTGACCGGACGAGGCCGAGAGCTCCTCCGAGCTCGCGGCGACCGCGTCGGCCGAGGCGACGACGGAGCTCACCAGCCGGCGGAGGCTGTCCTGCGCCGTGGTCAGCGCGGCGGCCATCTGACCCACCTCGTCGCGGGAGTGCACGCCCGCCGGGCGGGTCAGGTCGCCCTGCGCGACGGCGTCGAGCGAGGCCTGGACCCGGCGCAGCGGGCGCACGACCGAGCGGGCGGCGGCGACCGAGGCGATGACGGCGAACAGGACGGCCAGGCCGCCGACGACGCTCAGCAGGATCGTGGCCCGGCTCTGCGCGTCGCGCTGCCGCTCGGTGAGGAGCTCGACGCGCTCGCTGGCCGAGACCTCGACACGATCGGCGACGTCGAGGACGAGTCCGTACCCCTCCCCCGCCTCCCCGCCGTTGATGCTCTCCACCGCGGTGCGGAAGCCCGAGGGCGAGCCGTCGGAGATCCACGCGACCACCTGGTCGTCCATGGCGAAGTACTTGTCCCAGGCCGGCTCGAGCTCGCTCCAGGTGGCCCGCTCGTCCGCATCCATGGCCGAGGTGTCGACCTCGGCCAGCCAGTCGTACACGGCCGCCTTGCTCTCGATCATGCCGTTGCGGTTGTAGGCGTCGGGCGCGAGACCCGCCGCGGGGCCGAACGCGGCGACGTCGGCCATGACGAGGCCCTGCCAACCACTCACGTCGGCGATCTGGAACCGCGCCGTCTCGGCCTCCTGCAGCACGCCGGCGACGTCGCTCAGCTCGGTGGCGATGTCGCGCTGCTCGCCCACCGCGATCAGGCCGGCGCCGGTGCTGACCAGGACCAGGCAGCCGACGGTGCCGAAGGCCAGGCCGAGGCGGCGACCGATGCGGACGTCGCCCAGCCGGCCGAGCAGCGGGAGACCGCGGCGGGGGCCCTCGAGAGCGGGAGCGGTGCGGGCGTGCGACAAGGAAAGGCTCCTGGGAATGTGCGACGGCACCGTTCACACGGGATGCGCCGGGCGAGTGCGACCGGCTCGGTGCGCTGTGCGGTGGGGGAAAGATAGGGCGGGAAGAACCGCGCGGACTCGCGTGTCCGGCGTGTCGGGAGAGCCCGTCGAGAAGGGACGACGACCGCATTTCCCATGTCGACTGATCACCCCGTCCGAGAGGTGCGCTCAGCTCGTCAGTAGGTGAACCGGCCGACCGTGGTGCGGAGGTCGGCAGCCATCCGGGACAGCTCGTCGACGGCGACGCGGGTCTGACCCAACGCCTGGTTGGTCGCATCGGCGGCGCCGGAGACGCCGGTGATGTTGTCGGCGATCTGGGTGGTGCCGCCCGCGGCCTCCTGTACCGAGCGAGACATCTCGCTGGTGGTGGCGGTCTGCTCCTCCACGGCCGAGGCGATCGTCGTCTGCCGGTCGGAGATCTGCGCGACGATGCTCGAGATCTCCTCGATCGCGGTCACCGCGGCGGTGGTGTCGCCCTGGATGGCCAGCACCCTGCGGGCGATGTCCTCGGTCGCCTTCGCGGTCTCCTGGGCCAGCTCCTTGACCTCGTTGGCGACCACCGCGAAGCCCTTGCCCGCCTCCCCGGCGCGAGCGGCCTCGATGGTGGCGTTCAGGGCCAGCAGGTTGGTCTGCTCCGCGATCGAGGTGATGACCTTGACGACGTTGCCGATCTCCGCGGACGAGTCACCGAGCTTGGCGACGGTGGCGGTGGTGGCGGCCGCGGCGTCCACGGCGCGAGCGGCGACCTGGCTGGCCTCGGCGGCGTTGCTGGCGATCTCCCGGATCGAGGCACCCATCTCCTCCGCACCCGCGGCCACGGTCTGCACGCTGCGCGAGACCTCCTCCGCGGCACCGGCGACCACGCCGGACTGGGCGGAGGTCTCACCGGCCGAGGCTGCGATCTGCGCCGAGGAGGCCGACAGCTCCTCCGACGACGCTGCGACCGCATCCGCTGAGGCGACGACTCCGGCCATCACGTCGCGCATGCTGGCGACGGCGGAGTCCAGCGAGGCGCTCATCCGGCCCAGCTCGTCCTTGCTGGTGAGTCCCACCTGACGGGTCAGGTCGCCGGCGGCGAGGGCTTCCGTCGTGTCCTGCATGCGCCGGAGGCCACGGGCGAAGCTCGCGGCGATGAGCGTTCCGCAGGTGAGCGCGGCGAGCACACCCACGATCAGGGCGGCGAGCAGGGCGGTCCGAGTGTCGTCGTAGGAGGCCTGTGCGGCTGCTGCGTCGGCGGCGGCGGATTCGTTCTGCAGGGCGGTGAGGCCCTCCAGGTCGGCGACCATCTCCTCTGTGAGCGGGGTGATCTGCTCCTTGCGGACGACGTTGAACTGCGCCATGTTTCCCGCGGCGACGAGCTGGTCCATCTGGAGCCCGAGAGCGAAGTACTCCTCCATGTCGAGGACCACCTCGTCGACGATCGCAACCTCCTCCGCGCTGACTCCCGAGAGAGTCCTGTACCCCTCGCCGGCGGCGAGGAACTCGACACGGGCGGCCTCGCGGCCGTCGGTGTAGACCTGCTTCAGCTCCGGGGTGGACGCGTAGGAGCGGCTCGTGCTGTTGAACCGGACGTTCATCAGCGAGAAGCGCATCTCCTCCGCCAACCGGGTCCCGGCGACGTTCGTCGCGTACATCTGCTGGGTCCGGTCCGCGGACGTGGAGAGCGCCCCGAGGCCCTGGACACCGACGGCGGTGGCTGCCACAGCGGCCACGGCCACACCGGTGAGGATCTTGGTGCGAACACCGCGGTCGGCCCACCAGCGGGTCACCGATCGGCTCTCTCGGGCGCTCGACGATGCGGGCCGTTCGTGCGGGGTGCCGGACGGGATGCGGGCGGCGGCGGTCATGGTGGTGCTCCTGGAGAAATGAGGGGGCTGGTGAGCAAGGCTCGCCCCGGCGGAAGGACCGCACTGTCCGTTCCGGGGTGCCGTGGGGATCGCGGAAAACGTAGAACAATTACGAATCAGCGACGGACGAAATCAAACCGTGTCGGGAGGATTGCTCGGCAGCCGTTTCGGCGAAGTCGACATGGCGCCATTTGTTGCCTACGAATGGCGGCAAGAACAATCCCGGGGTGGGGCCCGGGGTCGGGGGCCACCCCGGGTGGGGGTGAGGGGGGTGCGGCTCAGGTGGTGGAGCGGCCCCCCCGGGTGCGCCGGTCGGGGGGCCAGCGCGCCAACGCGGCG
>NZ_JAIUJY010000003.1 GCF_020166105.1 Blastococcus sp. LR1 | reverse complement strand
CATGGCGAGAGGGAAACGCCCGGCAACATTCCGAACCCGGAAGCTAAGCCTCTCAGCGCCGATGGTACTGCCCTGGAGACGGGGTGGGAGAGTAGGACGCCGCCGGACAACACTTCAACGGATGGAGGTCGGAGCTACGTGCTCTGACCTCCATCCGTTTTTTTCTGTCCGCCGCCAGCATCAGGCTGTGTGGCGTCGAGCGAAGAGGTAACACAGAAACATGACTGCTCCGCGACGCGGTTCCAGCAACTCCGGGTCCGGGCGCGGTCCTCGCGAGGGTCGTCAGCCATACCGGGGCGACCGTCCGCAAGATGGCTCCCGGGGCGCGGTCGGCGGCAACTCCCGCAGTGACCGTGGTCCGAGTGACCGTCCGCAGCGTTCGGACCGTCCTCAGGGTGGGGGCTGGCAGGACCGCCGGCCGCAGGGTGATCGCCCGCAAGGTGACCGTCCCCGCAGTGACTGGCAGGACCGCCGTCCCCAGGGTGACCGTCCGCAGCGATCTGACCGCCCGCAGGGCGGCGGTGGCGGCAGCTGGCAGGACCGGCGTCCGCAGGGTGACCGTCCGCAGCGATCTGACCGCCCGCAGGGCGGCGGTGGCGGCGGCTGGCAGGACCGGCGTCCGCAGGGTGACCGTCCGCAGCGATCTGACCGCCCGCAGGGCGGCGGTGGCGGCAGCTGGCAGGACCGGCGTCCGCAGGGCGACCGTCCGCAGCGTTCCGACCGTCCTCAGGGTGGGGGCTGGCAGGACCGGCGTCCGCAGGGCGACCGTCCCCAGGGTGACCGTCCGCAGCGTTTTGACCGTCCGCAGAGCGGCGGCTGGCAGGACCGTCGCCCGCAGGGCGACCGGCCGCAGCGATCGGACCGCCCCCAGGGCGACCGTCAGCAGAGCAGCGGCGGCTGGCAGGACCGCCGGCCGCAGGGTGATCGCCCGCAGGGTGACCGTCCCCGAGGTGACTGGCAGGACCGGCGTCCGCAGGGTGACCGGCCGCAGCGATCGGACCGCCCTCAGGGCGACCGTCAGCAGGGCAGCAGCGGCTGGCAGGACCGTCGCCCGCAGGGTGACCGTCCCCGTGGGGACTGGCAGGACCGTCGCCCGCAGGGTGACCGTCCGCAGCGATCGGACCGCCCCCAGGGCGACCGTCAGCAGAGCAGCGGCGGCTGGCAGGACCGCCGGCCGCAGGGTGACCGTCCCCGTGGGGACTGGCAGGACCGGCGTCCGCAGGGTGACCGGCCGCAGCGATCGGACCGCCCCCAGGGCGACCGTCAGCAGAGCAGCAGCGGCTGGCAGGACCGTCGCCCGCAAGGTGACCGTCCCCGTGGGGACTGGCAGGACCGTCGCCCGCAGGGTGACCGTCCGCAGCGATCGGACCGCCCGCAGAGCAGTGGTGCTTGGCAGGACCGCCGTCCCCAGGGCGACCGTCCGCAGCGATCTGACCGCCCCCAGGGTGACCGTCAGCAGAGCAGCGGCGGCTGGCAGGACCGTCGCCCGCAGGGGGACCGGCCGCAGCGATCGGACCGTCCGCAGGGCGCCGGCTGGCAGGACCGTCGGCCGCAGGGGGACCGTCCTCAGCGGTCCGAGCGGCCCCAGGGCGACCGGCCCCGCGGCAACTGGCAGGACCGGCGCCCTGCTGACGACCGGCGTGGCGGTGCGCCGTCCTCCGACCGGCGCCCTCCGGTGCCGGCAGGACCGGAGATCCCCGAGTGGGCGGACCCGCGTGAGCTCGACGCCAGCATCCGGGCCGCGCTCCAGGGGCTGGATTCGCGCAACGCAGCTCAGGTCGCCGGTCACCTCGTCGTCGCCGGCACTCTCGTCGACGAGGATCCCGTGACGGCTCTGGCGCACGCCCGTGCAGCGCGGGACCGCGCTTCGCGACTCGCGGTCGTCCGCGAGGCCGTCGGTGTCGCCGCGTATCACGCGGAGGACTATGCCGAGGCCGCTCGAGAGCTGCGGGCCTACCGCCGGATGAGTGGGGACCAGGGTTACCGGGCGGTGCTCGCCGACTGCGAGCGCGCCATGGGCCGGCCAGAGGTCGCACTGCGGCTCGTCAGCGAGGCACTGGCAGAGAACTTGGATGCCGAGGAGACCGTCGAACTGCGACTGGTCGAGGCGGGCGCCCGGCGTGATCTGGGCGAGGACGCGGCGGCCCGCATCGTCCTGGAATCCGCGCTCGGAGGGCGTCCCGACCCGGAACGTCTGGACGGCGAGGACGAGGGCCAGCTGCGTATCGCAGCGGCGTACGCCGACCTGCTGCGGGCGCAGGGCGACGAGGAGAAGGCCGACCAGTGGCTGGCGGCCGTCGCCGCGATCGACCCCGAGCTCGCCGGTGAGGACATGAGCATCGAGTTCACCGATCTGGAGGAGCTGTCGGACTTCGACGAGGACGCCGTCGTGACCTCTGACGAGGTCGAGGTCTCCGACGAGGCGCAGGTCTCCGACGACGACGTGGCTTCCGACGATGTCGAGGACGTCACCGAGGACCTCGAGGACGTCGTTCCGGCTGCCGGCGGGATGAGCTTCGACGAAGAGGTCGAGGCAGAGGTCGCCGAGCTCCTCGGCGAGGCAGACACGGACACCGGCGACAGCAAGGACTGAGCGGGAGCGGGACGCCGCGTCTGTCCACATGCGGACGCGGCGTCCACAGCTCGCCCGGGAGTCTCCTTCCGTGGCCCGTCGGCGGTCAGGCTCCGTGCATGACCGTGGCCGTGATCGATCGCAACGACGTCGTCCTGCGCGGGCGAGTCTCCGCACCTGCAGAACTACGGACGTTGCCCAGTGGTGACACCCTCCTGACCTTCCGGCTGATCGTCCGCCGGCCGGTTCCGCGCGTGCGTGGCCAGTCGGTGGACGTGCTCACCTGCATCACCTACGACCGGGGACTCCAGCGGCGGATGGCCGCCTGGCAGCCCGGCGACGTCGTCGAGGTCGAGGGCGCCCTGCAGCGGCGCTTCTGGCGCACGGGCTCGGGCACGGCCTCGGTCTGCGAGGTGAACTGCCGGCGAGGCCGCAAGGTCCCGCGTTCGGCCGCCCGGAACGCTGAAGAGACGGCCTGAACGGTGCCCTCAGTCCGCCAGCGGGCGGAACACCAGCCCGGTTCGCGGCTTCGGCACGAAGAGCGTGGACTTCCGCGGCATCCGTGCTCCCGCGCGCGCGACGGTGGCGACGTCGGTGGGGGAGGGGGCGCGGAGCAGGAGGGCGATCCCGTCGGACCGCGCGGCCTCGCGCAGGGCCTCCTCGAGCCCATGGGCGATCACGACGGAGCCGGGGCTGTCCGGCCGCCCCCAGAGGTGACCGATGAGCCCGTGGTGGGCCAGGACGACGTCGAGTTCCCGCCACGCCGGCGGTGCCTCAGCGGGAACCGCGTCCCGCACCTGCGCGGACGGGGCGGTCAGCCGGATGAGGTCCCGGCCGTCGGTGAGGAGGAAGCCGCGCTCTGCCGGATCGCCCAGCCACCTCCGTGCCGCCGCCGCCACCTGGACGGTCGGATCCCCGTCCTCGACCGGGACGGCGGCGGTGACGAAACCCTCGGCAGCCGACGCGAGCGCTGCCGGCAGCGTCAGCCCGGGAAGAACACGGTGGATCGGGTCCACCCGCAGGCCGCCGGCACCCATCGGGGTCAGCAGGGCGAGCACCGCATCGCTGCCGTCGGCGCCGTGCTGGGCGCGGGCATGGGCCCGGGCCGCCGCGAAGCGGTGGTGGCCGTCGGCGATCACCGCCCGGGTGCGACCGAGGGCTTCCCGCACAGCGGTCACGACGCCGGGCTCGGTCACCCGCCAGAGCCGGTGCCGCACCGCGTCGGCGTCCGTCAGCTCCAGGGTCGCGGGGACGCGACGGACGGACTCGGCGAGCGCGGACAGGGCCGGCTCCGGATCGTGCGCCAGGACGATCGGCTCCAGGTCGGTGCCGGTGGCGGCCAGGAGTGCACGCCGACCCTCGACGGCGTCGGGAAAGGTGTCCTCGTGCGGCACCACCGCGGTCGAGTCCGGCGGTGGCAGCGCAACGGCGCCCAGCCAGCCGCTGGTGGCAGCGGAGCCGTCGCCGGGAGCGAGGTCGTAGAGCCAGAGTGCAGGAACGGCGTCGCGCTCCAGCACGTGATGGTCCTGCCAGGCGCGCAGGGTCGAGGCGGCGAGCTGGGTGCTGTTCCCGTGCTCCGGGTCGACCCGGGGCAGGATCAGCCGGACGACGTTGTGCGGGTCGGCGTCGGCCAGTCGATCCCGGCTCGCGGGCGACACCAGGTCGTAGGCTGGCGAGCTGACGCGGGCGAGGTAGGCCGGGTCCTGTTGCCGATACGTCAGCGCCCGGAAGGGCCGGATCTCCAGCCCCGGTCCTTGCCGGGGGGACGACGATGGCTCGGACGACGGGGACACGACCAGAATCGTAGGAGCGGCCCGTCGGGCCGCGACCACGTGCCGGTGCCGAGGGGCATGTTGCCGGCAGCCGAGGGAGGGGAACTGCGGTGTCTGAGGCGGAGTCCTCGCGTGAGGCGGCCAGCTCGAGCCCGGACGGCGACGTCTACGACTGGTACCAGCGCGGCTGCCAGCTGCTGGTCGATCGGCATCCCGATGCGGCCGCGACGTTGCTGGCCCGGGCAGCGGCGGCCGAGCCGGGATCCCGCAGCATCCGCGAAGCCCTGGGGCGGGCGCAGTACGACGCCGGCCGATACCAGGACGCGATCGACAGCTTCACCGATCTCATCACCCTCGATCCGACCGATGACTACGCGCACTTCGGGCTCGGGCTGGCGGCCGACCGAGCGCGCCGGCTTCCGCTGGCGGCGGAGCACCTCGCCCTCGCCGCAGCCATGCGGCCCGATCTCCCGCACTACGCGCGCGCTCTTCGTGGTGTCCGCGCCCGGCTGCTGCGGGAGACGGCGTGACAACGTCCGCCGCGGAGGCGATGCCGCTGGCGACAGGCTCGGCGGAGGCACCGAGCACGCGCTACGACGTGGCGCTGCTCGACCTCGACGGTGTCGTCTACATCGGCCCGGACGCCGTTCCGGGTGTGCCCGCTGCGCTGGCCGCGGCCCGACGCGACGGCATGCGTCTGGGATACGTCACGAACAACGCATCCCGGACTCCCGAGGAGGTGGCTGCGCACCTCACCGAGCTCGGCGTGGCTGCCTCGGCGGAGGAGGTCATCACCAGTTCCCAGGCAGCGGCCACCGTCGTGGCCGACCTGCTCGGCCCCGGGGGGCGGGTGCTCCCGGTCGGTGGTCCCGGCGTCGCCGCCGCGCTCACGGCCGCCGGCCTGACGGTGGTCGACTCCGCCGAGGAACGGCCGGATGCGGTGGTCCAGGGCTACGGCAAGGACGTCGGCTGGACCCAGATCGCCGAAGCGGTCGTGGCCGTGCGCAACGGGGCCCGGCACGTCGCGACCAACACCGACCTCACGATTCCGTCCCCGCGCGGACCGCTCCCCGGCAACGGCGCGATGGTGGCGGTAGTGCAGGGCGTCACGGGCATGGCGCCGCTGGTCACCGGGAAGCCGGACCCGGCGATGCACGCTGAGTGCGTCCGGCGGACCGGCGCCCGCCGGCCGATCGTCGTCGGCGACCGCCTGGACACCGACATCGAGGGAGCCCGGCGAGCGGAGGCGGACAGCCTGCTGGTGCTCACCGGGGTCACCGATCCGGCGCTGCTCCTGGCGGCGGAGCCGGATCGTCGTCCCGACCTCATCGCTCCGGACGCCGCAGGCGTGCTCGTCCCTCACCCGGCGGTGGAGGCGACCGGCGACTCGTGGAACTGCGGGTCGTGGACGGTCCGGTCCACGCACGGAGGCGCGGTGCTCGAGCTGTCGTGCGTCGGCGATCAACCGGCGGCCGGCGACGGGCTGGACGGTCTGAGGGCGCTGTGCGTGGCCCACTGGACCGCGCACCCCGACGACGCCGCAGCACCGCAGGTGCACGGAGTCGACGAGCCGGCTGTGGACGCGCTCACGGCCTGGAAACTGCTGGGCCACGAACGGGCCTGACCCCCGGGCGCGGTCAGAGCAGCTTGCGCAGCCTCAGCAGGTCCCGGAGGCCTGCCTCGAGCTTGACCCGTCCGTCCTTCCAGGCCGAGCCGAACGACAGCCGGCCGTCGGTGAGCGCGACCAGGTCGTCGCTGGTCATCGTCAGCCGGATGTCGGCCCGGGGCACGTCAGGTCCCTCGGCCACCGCCCGCATGTCGCGCACCGAGCCGGAGCTGAGCCGACCCAGCACCACCTGCTCGAGGTCGGTGATCCGGCAGGACAGGGTGCGATCCAGGCCTGCCGCGGCGGGATTGGCGGCGAGGCCGCCGAGGATCCCGGTGAGGGCGGTCATGCACTGGTCCATGGTGGCCACGAAGGCGGTTCTCCCCAGAGGAGGCGGTGGGAAACGGTCCGGTGGACGCTATCGCGCCCCGCAGCCGGACCCGTCCCGTCCTGCCCGGCCGGTAACCTCCGCAGGGGACGACGGACGTACGGCCGGACTTCTCGGCCACACCCGGCGGCCGACCCCACCACCCGAGAGGCGCACATGACCGAGCCGAGCGCGCAGCGACCGGTACCGGGCCCGCCGCGGCCCGGCCCAGCGCCGACGGCACGTCCGGTCGCCGGCGCCGAGCCGCGCGCCACGCAGGCCGAGTGGGCGCAGGCCGCACCCGGGACCTCCGGCGGTCGGCTCGACGGGCTGGAGGCGCTCCCGGTCGCCGAGCACGTCGCGGTCTTCGAGGCCGAGCACGAGCGGCTGCAGCGCGAGCTCGGCACGATCGACCCCCTCTGATGGCCCGTCGCTCCCGGCTCGATGCCGAACTCGTCCGCCGCGGTCTCGCCCGTTCCCGCGAGCACGCGGTCGCGCTCATCTCCGAAGGTCGGGTCACCGTCGGCGGTCAGGCCGCGACCAAGCCGGCGACCGGCGTCGAGGCCGGCACGCCCGTCGTCGTGCGGACCGACCCCGACCAGCCCACCTTCGTCTCGCGCGGCGCGCACAAGCTGCTCGGCGCGCTCGAGGCCCTGCCCGTACCCGTGGACGGCCGCCGCGCGCTGGACGCCGGCGCGTCCACGGGCGGCTTCACCGACGTGCTGCTGCGCCGGGGTGCCGCCGAGGTGGTGGCGGTCGACGTCGGCTACGGCGAGCTGGCCTGGTCGCTGCGCACCGACGAGCGGGTGCGGCTGTACGAGCGCACCAACGTCCGCACGCTGACCCCGGAGGACATCGACGGCCCGGTCGACCTCGTCGTCGCCGACCTCTCGTTCATCTCGCTGCCGAAGGTGCTGCCGGCGCTCACCGCCTGCGCCGGGCCCGGTGCCGACCTGCTGCCCATGGTGAAGCCGCAGTTCGAGGTCGGGAAGAAGCGGCTGCCCGCAGGCGGGGTGGTGCGCGACCCGGAGCTGCGGGTCCAGGCGGTGCTCGAGGTCGGGCGCGCCGCTCAGGAACTGGGCTGGGGGACCGCCGGGGTCGTGGCAAGCCCGTTGCCGGGCCCCGCCGGGAACGTGGAGTTCTTCCTCTGGCTGCGGTCCGACGCCGGGCCCATCCAGGAGGACGACGTCCGTCGAGCAGTCGAGGAGGGCCCCCAGTGAGCGAGTCGAGCACGGCCGGACAGCAGGACCAGGAGCGCCGTGTCCTGCTGACCGTGCACACCGGCCGGAGCGACATCGTCGACCTGGCCCGGACGTCGGCTACGCGGCTGATGCAGGGCGGGATCGGGGTGCGACTGCTGGACGACGAGGCGGAGGCGCTCGACATCCCCGGGGTCGAGGTGGTCCCCACCGACGAGTCGGCGGCCAAGGGAGCCGAGATCGTCATGGTCTTCGGCGGCGACGGCACCTTCCTGCGCGCTGCGGAGCTCGCTCGGTACACCGACGCCGCGCTGATGGGCGTGAACCTCGGCCGGGTCGGCTTCCTCGCCGAGACCGAGCCCGAGGCCGTCGAGGAGACGCTGATCGCCATCGAGCGCTGCGAGTACTCGGTGGAGGAGCGGCTGGCCATCAGGGTCGACGTCCTCGACCGGGACGGCACCGTGGTCGGCAGCACCTGGGCGCTCAACGAGGTCTCGGTGGAGAAGGCGGAGCGCTCCCGGGTGCTCGACGTCGTCATCGCCATCGACGGCCGACCGCTGACCAGCTTCGGGTGCGACGGGGTGCTCTGCGCGACGCCCACCGGCTCGACGGCCTACGCCTTCTCCGCCGGCGGCCCCGTGGTCTGGCCCGACGTCGAGGCGCTGCTGCTGGTCCCGACCAACGCGCACGCCCTGTTCGCCCGTCCGCTGGTCACCTCGCCGAACTCGGTGCTGACCGTCGCCGTCCCCGCCGACGGGAACACCGCACGGGTGTCGGCCGACGGCCGCCGGATGCTCGAGGTGCCCGACGGCGGGCGGGTCGACGTGCGGCGGGCGAACCGCCCGGTGCGGATCGCGCGGGTGCACGCCGCGACCTTCGGCGACCGGCTCGTGGCGAAGTTCGGCCTGCCGGTGCACGGCTTCCGGGACGCCCGCCACGCCGGCCCCGGCCACGAGCTCTTCACCAGCCGCAACGTGCTGGCCCGCGACGTCGTGCAGGTCGACGACGCGAGTGGGGTGGAGGTGAGCGATGGCGACCCGTACGGCTCCGCGTAAGAGCAGTCCGGCACCCGAGACGGGCCGGTCGACCTCCGGGCGCCTCACCGAGCTGCGCATCCGCGGCCTCGGCGCCATCGACGACGTCACCCTCGAACTGGGCCCTGGGCTCACCGTGGTCACCGGCGAGACCGGCGCCGGGAAGACCATGGTCGTGACCGGACTGACGCTGCTGTTCGGCGGCCGCGCCGACCCCGGCCGGGTGCGGGCCAGCGGCCGCGCAGGGGTCGAGGGCCGGCTCGAGCTGCCGCCCGGATCACCGGTCTGGGAGCGCGCCGCCGACGCCGGTGCGGACCCGGACGACGACGGGAGCCTGATCCTCGCCCGAACCGTGAGCGCCGGGGGCAGGTCCCGGGCGTACCTGGGCGGTCGCAGCGTGCCCGTCGGCGTCGTCGCCGAGCTCTCCGAGAGCCTGCTGGCGGTGCACGGCCAGACCGACCAGCTGCGGCTGTCCCGCCCGGCCGAGCAGCGGCGGGCCCTGGACCGGTACGCCGGTGCTCCGCACCTCGAGCTGCTCGAGCGCTACCGCGAGGCCCACCAGCGCTGGCGTGCCCTGAGCGCCGATCTCGACCGTCGCCGTGGGCAGGCGCGCGAGCTCGCCCAGGCGGCCGACGTGCTGCGGCACGGTCTGGAGGAGATCGCCGCCGTCGCCCCGGAGCCCGGTGAGGACGAGGCCCTGGACACCCAGGCGAAGCGGCTCAGCGACGCCGATGCGCTGCGCTCGGCCGCCGACGAGGCGCGCCTCGCGCTCGTCGGCGACCTCACCGGGGACCTGGTCGGCGGCGAGGTCGCGCAGGACGCGACCGCCGCCCTGTCGACCGCCGAGCGGGCGCTGGCCTCCTCGGACGACCCGACGCTGGTGATGCTCGCCCAGGACCTCGCCGATGCCGTCGCCGTCGTCTCCGACGTCTCCGCGCAGCTGTCGGGCTACGTCGCCGACCTGGACGCCGATCCGGCGCGGCTCGCGGAGGTGCTCGACCGGCGGGCGGCCATCACCGCGCTCGTCCGCAAGTACGCCGAGGTCGGGCAGGGCGCATCCGGCGTGCTGGCCTGGGCCGAGGAGGCGCAGCAGAAGCTCTCCCAGCTCGACGTCTCGGACGAGGCTCTCGACGCTCTCACCGCCCAGCGGGACTCCGCGCGAGCCGAGGTCGACCGGCTCGCCGCGCAGCTCTCCGACGGGCGCCGCGCCGCGGCCGACGGCTTCGCGGCGGAGGTCGGCGCGGAGCTGGCGGGGCTGGCGATGAAGAGCGCCCGCGTCTCCTTCTCCATCGACAGCCACCCCGACGAGCCGGGCCCCGACGGCATCGACGACGTCGCACTGCTGCTGGCGGCGCACCCCGGCGCGCCCGCGCGGCCGGTGCACAAGGGCGCCTCCGGCGGTGAGCTCTCCCGGGTCATGCTGGCGATCGAGGTGGTGTTCGCCGGTGCCGACCCGGTGCCGGTCATGGTCTTCGACGAGGTCGACGCCGGTGTCGGCGGGCAGGCGGCCGGCGAGATCGGCCGCCGGCTGGCCCGGCTGGCGCGCGACCACCAGGTCGTCGTCGTGACCCACCTGGCGCAGGTGGCCGCCTTCGCCGACACCCACCTGGTCGTCGACAAGTCCCCGGACACCGGTGCGGGCGTCACCGCCACCGACATCCGGTCGGTCCAGGACGAGGACCGGGTGCGGGAACTGGCCCGGATGCTGTCGGGTCTGGCGGACAGCGACACCGGTCAGGCCCACGCGCGGGAGCTGCTGGCCGTCGCCGCGTCAGGCCGGTGACCTGCGCCCCTGTCGGGTGAGCGGGGGCTTGCTCGCCAGAAGTGCGGGGTAGGGGGTCCCGGTGACGTGCTTCTCCTCCGCCGACGAGTCGGCGCACTACGGCTTCTCGGTCTGCATGCTGCTCGACCAGTACCGCGAGCAGCTGCGCTGGGAGGACGGCGGTGTCGACGAGCTCGGCACCGGGGACGCCACCGCCATCGCCGACGTCGTGAGCTCGCTGCCGGGGCTGCGCGTGCACAGCTACGACATCAGCGCGCCGTCGGTGGAGAAGGCCCGGTCCAACATCGCCGAGCGCGGGGTGTCCGACCGCTACACCGTCGAGCTGGGCGATTTCTTCGACCAGGCCGACTCGGCCGGCAGCGACCAGGCCCGCACGGTGATCTCGAACCCGCCCTACATCCCGGCACCCGACCGCGACATCCTGATGCCGGAGCTGTGGGGCGGCGTGCGGGGCAACGACCTCGTGCTGCAGCTGTTCAAGGCCGGCTACGACAACGTGGTCGCCGCGGTGGCCAGCTACTCCGACCCGGAGGGCACCGTCCGCATGGCCGAGGACCTCGGCTACCGGGTGGTGAACTTCCTGGCCATGGCCCTGGACTTCGGGCCGTACAGCAACGAGCCGAAGGTCCGCGACCACATCCGCCGGCTCTGCGCCGACGGCCACGGCTGGGCGGGGGAGGACGGCTACATGGTCGCCGTCGCGCTCTTCACCCGCGACGCCGACCTTCCCGGCGACCGAGGCGACCAGCTGTTGAGGGCGCTGCAGGTCTGAGTCAGCGCCGCTTGGCGTAGCCCGCGAGGCCGAACTGGAGCAGCGCCAGCCCGCGTCGTCCCTGACGGCGCAGCTCGGCGGCGAGCTCCGGCCCGCTCACCCCCGCCAGGACCCGGTCCCGGGCCAGCTCCAGCAGCGAGGCGTACAGCCCGAGCACCGCGTGCGCGGCGAGCCACGGCTCGATCTGGCCGGCGCGCGCCTCGGTCTCCTCGGCGATCAACTCGGCGAGGGAGTCGGTGAGCTCGCCGAGGATCTCGCGCTCGCGGGTCAGGAGGGTCCGGCTGCCGCGGATCACCCGGGCCATCCGGGCGACGCCGTCGGCAGCCTCCGGCGTGCCGAGCAGGCTGACCGCGGCGACGACGAAGCTTCCGGCCGCCGCGGCGACCGACTCCCCGGCCGGCCGCCGGCGCACCGCGTCCAGCAGCGCCGCCCGCATCGGCGGGTCCGCGTCGAAGACCAGCCCCTCCTTGACCGGGAAGTGGTTGAACACGGTCTTCTCGACGACACCGGCACGCTGGGCGATCTCCACCACGCTCACGGAGTCGAACCCGCGCTCGGCGAAGAGATCGGTCGCGGCGTCCACGATGCGCGTCCTGGTCTGCTGACGGCGGCGCTCGCGGATCCCTGCGCCACGGGTGCGGCGGGCCCGGCGCGGCCCCGTCGGCTCACCGTCGGTGACCGTGGCCGGCGGAGTGGCCGGGGGAGTGGCCGGGGGAGTGGCAACGGCAGCCGGCTCGGGCTCCGCCGTCACCGGCGCGGCCGCAGCCGGCTCGGGCGCGGTGCTCCCCGGCGCCGGCTCGACCTCGACGCTTCCGGCGGCGTCCCGTGGCACGGGACGCGGAACCGCCCTGATCAGGGCAGCACCGATCGGCTCGACGACGTCGTCGTCGTCCTCGGGAAGGCTCATCGCGGTCGTCAGGGCACCCGCCACACCAGTCACGTCCGCAACGCTAGTCACGACTCGGTAACGGCCGCGCTGGACCGTCGGCGCGGCCGCGGCTGGCGTGTCGGCGCCACCGTGGTGTCGGACACTGTGCGTGACTGAGAGATCGCTGACGCGCGTCGCAGGGTGGCGGGACCTGCCGCCCGTGGCAGCATGCAACCTCATGCGCATCGGCACCGTTCGCCGCGGCCGGGCCCAGGAGGCGGAGCCCGGCGTCTCGGGCACCGCCCGGCTGGACCGCCGCACGAAGAACCTGACGAAAAGGCTGCGCCCCGGCGACATCGCCGTCATCGACCACGTCGACATCGACCGGGTGAGCGCGGACTCGCTCGTCGCCTGCAAGGTCGCCGCGGTGGTCAACGCAGCCCCCAGCATCTCCGGCCGCTATCCCAACCTGGGCCCCGAGATCCTGATCAACGCCGGCATCCCGCTGCTGGACGAGGTCGGGAAGGACGTCTTCGGCAAGCTGAAGGAGGGCGTCCGCGTCCGGCTCGACGGCAACCAGCTGATCGACGAGGACGGCACCGTCGTCGCCGAGGGCACGCCGCACGACACCGAGACCGTCGCCGCCGCGATGACCGAGGCCAAGGCCGGCCTCTCCGTCCAGCTCGAGGCGTTCGCGGCGAACACGATGGAGTACATGAAGCGGGAGCGCGCGCTCCTGCTCGACGGCGTCGGCGTCCCGGACGTCACCACCGCCATCGAGGGCCGGCACGCCCTCGTCGTGGTCCGCGGCTACGACTACAAGGAGGACCTGCACGCCCTCCGCCCCTACATCCGTGACTACCGGCCGGTCCTCATCGGCGTCGACGGCGGAGCCGACGCGCTGATCGAGGCCGGTTACCAGCCGGACATGATCATCGGCGACATGGACTCGGTGAGCGACGACGTCCTGCGCTGCGGCGCCGAGGTCGTCGTGCACGCCTACGCCGACGGCCGTGCTCCGGGCCTCGCGCGCGTCCAGGACCTGGGGGTCGACGCCATCACCTTCCCGGCGGCCGCCACCAGCGAGGACATCGCGATGCTGCTGGCCGACGAGAAGGGCGCCAAGCTCATCGTCGCCGTCGGCACCCACGCGACCCTGGTCGAGTTCCTCGACAAGGGCCGCGGCGGCATGGCCTCCACCTTCCTCACCCGGCTGCGCCTGGGCGGCAAACTCGTCGACGCCAAGGGCGTCAGCCGCCTCTACCGCAGCCGCATCTCGACCGCCGCCCTCGTGGTCCTCGTGCTCGCCGCCTTCATCGCGATCGGGTCGGCGCTCGCCGTCTCCGCGGCCGGGCGCGTCTACCTGGACCTGCTGCTCGACCAATGGAACAGCTTCGTGTTCTGGCTGGAGAACCTGCTCTCGTGATCGACTTCCGCTATCACCTGGTCTCGCTGATCGCCGTCTTCCTGGCGGTGGCCCTCGGCATCGTCATCGGCACCACCCAGCTCAACCAGCCGATCCTCAACGACATCGAGAACCAGGTCACCGAGCTCGAGCAGGACAAGCGCTTCCTGGAGGACCGCACCCAGGACCTGCAGGCACAGCTCGACACCTCGGAGGGCTTCCAGGAGGCCGTGGCCCCGGCGCTGGTCGGCGGTGCCCTGGCCGGCCGCTCGGTCCTGCTCCTGGCCGCCGACGAGGAGGTCTCCGCCGAGACCGTGGAGCAGGTCTCCGCGATGATCGAGGAGGCCGACGGCTCGGTCAGCGGCGTGCTGCGCCTGCGGCCCGAGTACAGCGACCCCTCCACGGCCACCAGCCTGGAGAACTACGTGAACGGCAGCGGCCGGCCGGCGGGTGTGACGCTGCCCGAGGACGGCGACGTGGGCGTCCAGGTCGCCTCCCTGCTCTCGCAGGTGCTGATGATCGCGCCGGGCACCCCGGCTCCCGACACCGCGGCGATCTCCTCCGTCGTCTCCGGCCTCAGCTCCCTGGACGTCCTCCGGCAGGAGAGCTCGGCGCTCGCCCCGGCCGACTACGCGGTCGTGCTGACCTCAGGGGAGACCGAGGGCGACGACGTCGAGACCCGCACCGCAACCCTGGTCGAGCTGGTCCGCGCCCTCGACGCCGCCGGCTCCGGTGCGGTCCTGGCCGGCGACGGCGCATCGGCCCGCGAGACCGGGCTCGTCGGCGTCGTGCGCGCCGACCCGGAGCTCGCCACGGCCGTCTCGACCGTCGACAACGTCGGCACCTCCGTCGGCCGCATCAGCACCGTGCTGGCGCTGGGGCGCGAGGCCGAGGGGACCTCCGGCAAGTACGGCACGGGCGAGGACACCCAGCCGGTGCCGCCGGTGCCTGCCGCCGCCCCGTGAGCAGGGCCGTGACCGGCGGAGCGGCCGGATCTCGTCGGCTGCTGCTGGCGCTGGCCGGCGCCGGCACCGCGCGGGCCGCGCTGGTCGGCGCCCGGGTGCTCACCGAGCGGCCCGCCGGTGCTCCCTGGCGGCGCAGCAACTACGCAGGCCGTCCGGTCACGCTGCTCGGCGGGCCGGCGCTGGCCCTCTCCGCCACCGCCACGGCGGTCCTGGGTGCGCCTCCGGGCACCCGCGCCGCCGCTGCCGTCGTCGGTACCGTCTCCGGTCTCGTCGGCGGCTACGACGACCTGGCCGGCGCGCGACCCGAGCAGGCCCGCGACAAGGGGCTGGCCGGGCACCTGCGCGCACTCCGCGAGGGCCGGGTCTCGGCCGGGGCCGTGAAGGTCGCCGGCATCGGAGCGGCCGCGGCCGTCGCGGCCCTGCTCACCCGGGACCGCGCCCAGGGCGCCGGGACCGTCGTCGACGCGGTGGTCACCACCGGGCTCGTGGCCGGCGGCGCCAACCTCCTGAACCTCCTGGACCTCCGGCCCGGGCGTGCGGCGAAGGTCGGCGCGATCGCGGCCGCCGCCGCCCTCGGCGGGCCCTCGGGAAGCCTGGTGAGCGGGCCGCTCGGTGCGTCCCTCGCCGTGCTGCCCGACGACCTCGGCGAGCGGATCATGCTCGGCGACTGCGGCGCCAACGCCCTGGGTTCCCTGCTGGGACTGCGGCTGGCGGCGATGCCGCACCGCGGCGCCCGGGCCACCGCCCTGGCCGTGATCACCGGCCTCACGCTCGCCAGCGAGAAGGTCAGCTTCACCAAGGTCATCGAGGCGACGCCGGGCCTCCGGGAACTGGACCGGCTCGGCCGCCTTCCCTCGTGAGTGCCCGCCAGGTGGCCCGCGGGGTGGCGGGGGCCGCGGCGCTGATCGCCGTGCTGACCGTGCTGGCCCGCGTCGCCGGGTTCGGTCGCACCCTGGTCTTCACCAACAGCGTCGGTCCCGGCAGCACCGGCGACACGTACCTGGCCGCCAACACCGTTCCGAACATCGTGTTCGAGGTGGTCGCCGGGGGAGCCCTGGCCAGCCTCGTGGTGCCGATGCTCGCCGGGGGGATCGCCTCCGGTGACCGCGACCAGGTGCGCCGCACCGCGTCGGCGCTGCTCGGCTGGACGCTGCTGGTGCTGACCCCGCTCGCGGTCCTGCTCGCCGTCTTCAGCGAGCCCGTGGCCCGGCTCCTGCTGGGCGCCAGCTCGGACGCCGAGATCGAGCTCGGCGCCCGGTTCCTGCTGGTCTTCGCACCGCAGGTGGTGCTCTACGGCATCGCCGTCGTCCTCACCGGTGTGCTCCAGGCCCACCGCCGCTTCGCCGGTCCCGCCCTGGCTCCTCTGCTGTCCAGCGTCGTCGTCGCCGGGGCGTACCTGACGTTCGCCGGGATGGGCGGCGACCAGGACGCCGCCGGCCTCAGCACGCCGGCCGAGCTCGTGCTCGGCGTCGGGACGACGCTCGGCGTGGTGGCGCTGGCCTTCAGCCTCCTGTGGCCTCTGCGGGGCCTGCGCCTGGGCCTGCGGCTGACGCTGCGCTTCCCGGTGGGCGCCGCTCCACGGGTGCGCCGGCTGGCGGTCGCCGGCGTCCTCACCCTCGCCGGTCAGCAGCTGGTCTCGGCGGTCGCGATCCGGCTGGCCGACGACGGCGCGCCCACCGGCACCCTGGTGGCGTACACGGCCGGGCTCACCGTCTTCCTGCTGCCGTGGGCGGCGCTCGCGGTTCCGCTGGCCACCTCGGCCTATCCCGGCCTCGTGGAGCGTGCGGACACCGGTGACGAGCCCGGTTACCAGCGGGCGCTGGCGCCGGTCGTCGTCCTGACCGTCGCCGCGACGGCGGTCGGCGCAGCCGCGATCGCCGCGGCCGCCGGCCCGCTCGCGCGGGTGTTCCTCGCGACCGCGACGACGGCGCAGGTCGCCGCGCTCCGGGACACCATCGTGGGGTTCATGCCGGGACTGATCGGCTACGGCCTGGTCGCCCTGCTGACGCGGGCCCTCTACGCCCGGGGACTGTGGAAGGCACCCACCGTGTGCGTGCTCGGCGGCTGGCTCGTGGCGGTGGTTGCCGACCTGCTGCTCGCCGGCCTGCTGCCCGCCGAGGACCGTGCCCTGGCGCTGGCCGCCGGGCACTCGATCGGCGTGACGGTCGCGGGTGCCGGCCTGCTGATGGTGGTCGCGCGCGTCTCCGGCGGCGCCGCGCTCGCAGGACTGGGCCGCGCCGGCGCTGCCGCTCTGGCAGCCGCCGCACTGGGCGTCGGAGCCGGGTTGGCCGTGGCGCGGGCCCTCGACGCCGATCCGGTTCCCGAGGGGAGCCTCCTCGGCACCCTGCTGGTCGGCGTCCTGGTCGGGGGCACCGTGCTCGTGGTCGCCGGGGCGGTCATGATGGTCACGGCGCGCGGACCGCTGACGCGTGCGGTTCGGGAGTTGCGGCCGTCGGGCGAGCAGGAGGTGCGCGGTGGCTGAGCAGCCCCTGCTCGGACACCGGGTGACCGAGGTGCTGGCGACGAGCACCGGAGGAGTCGGCACGCACGTCCGGTCGCTCGTCCCGGCGCTGGTGTCGGCCGGCGCGCAGCTGCAGGTCTGCGGTCCCGCGGCGACCGACGAGCTCTTCGCCTTCTCGGCCCTGGGCGCGGACTTCGACCCGGTGGAGATCTCCGCCGGCCTTTCTCCGGGCGCCGACGCCCGCGCCGTCGCGGCGCTGCGCCGCGCGCTGCCCGGAACGGAGGTCCTGCACGCCCACGGGCTGCGGGCCGGACTGGTCGCGGCCGCCGCCCGACGCCTGGCCACGAGCCCGGCGCGGCTGGTGCTGACCCTGCACAACGCGCTGCCCGACGGCGGCGGGCTGCGCCGCCGCGTGCTGGAACAGGCCGAGCGGGCCACCGTCCGGGCGGCCGACGTCGTCCTCGCCGCCTCGTCCGATCTCGCGGAGAACGCCCGCCGCCTCGGCGCCCGCGACGTCCGCCTCGCGCCGGTCTCCGCCCCGCCGCTGCCGCCGGCCGCGCGCAGCCGCACGGAGGTGCGGGAGGAGCTCGGCCTGGTCGACGACCGCGCGCTCGTCGTCGCGGTCGGCCGGCTGCACCCGCAGAAGGGCTACGACGTCCTGCTCGACGCCGTCGCGCGCTGGTCGGCCGACCAGCGGCTGCGGCCGGCGCCGCTGGTCGTGATCGCCGGGGATGGCCCGCTGCACGACGAGCTCGCCGCCCGGATCCGGGACGAGCTGCTGCCGGTGACCCTGCTGGGCCGCCGGAGCGACGTCGCCGACCTGCTGGGTGCCGCCGACCTGTGTGTGCTGCCTTCGCGCTGGGAGGCCCGCTCGCTGACCGCGCAGGAGGCGCTGCGGTCGGGGATCCCGCTCGTCGCCAGCCAGGTGGGTGGGCTGCCGGAGCTCCTCGGGGACGCCGCCGAGCTCGTGCCGGTGGGCGACGTGGCGGCTCTCGCCGAGGCCGTCGTCCGCGTTCTCTGCGACAGCGCGTACGCCGCCGAGCTCGGCGAACGTGGTCTCCGCCGGGCCGCGGAGTGGCCCGACGAGGCGGCCACCGCGGCGGAGCTCGTGGGGATCTACCGCGAGCTGATCGACGCGCCGTCATGACCACGCCGGCCCGCCGCGCCGCCGCGCTCCTCGTACTGCTGCTCGCGCTGCTGGCCGGCCTGTCGGGGATCGGTCAGGCCGCCGAGGAACCGGCCGCGGGGGAGGCGACCGTCGACCGGGTGGTGGTCATCGGGGTTCCCGGACTGACCTGGGCCGACGTCGACCCGGAGCGGACCCCCGTGCTGTGGGAGATGGCGGAGGAGTCCGCGATCGGGGCGCTGTCGGTGCGCGCCGCCCGGTCGACCAGCTGCCTGCTCGACGGCTGGGCGACCCTGGGCGCCGGCAACCGGGCGCGCTTTCCGGGCACCGACGAGGGGCTGCCACCCGTTCCGCTGCCTCCGGCTCCGGTCGAGCCGAACGCCGAGGGGGAGCAGCCGGAGCCGCCGGCCGAGCCCCCGCTGGACACCTCGCTGACGCACTGCGGCCTGCAGGAGCGGGTCGCCGCCGTCGCGCTCGGCGACCCCGGCGCCACCGTCGCCCGGATCGCGGAGGACCCGGGCACCGTCCGCTTCGGCGCGGAGCCCGGCGCCCTGGGGGAGCAGGTGGGCTGCGCCTCGGTCGTCGGCCGGGCCGCGGCGCTGGCAGCGGCCGCCCCCGGCGTCCGGCTGATCCCCGCAACGTCGGTGCCCCCGGACGACGGCGAGCTGACCGGCGCACTGACCGCCTGCCCGCTGTCCCTGGTGTCGCTGGACCAGCTCACCACCGCCGGGCGCCCCGGAGCCGAGCAGACCGACGACGGCACCGAGCCCTTTCCGCGGACCGCCGCGCTGAGCCGGATCGACGAGACGCTGGGGCGGCTGCAGGGCGCGGTGCAGGAGCTCCCGGGGGAGACCCTCGTGCTGCTCGCGGGCATCTCCGAGGTGAACGACGGCCGGTCCCAGCTGCACGTCGGCATCGCCGACGGGCCCGGCTTCGACGGCGGCTGGCTGGTCTCGGCCAGCACCGGCCGCGCCCCGTTCGTGCAACTGATCGACCTCGCCCCGACCGTGCTGCGGGCGCTCGGGCTGGACGTGCCGGCCTCGATGAACGGGCAGCCGCTGCGGGTGTCCGGCGACCGGCCCGACCTCGCCACGGCGGTGACCGAGCTGGAGCGGGTGAACACCTCCGCCGTCACGCACCACCGCAACACCGGTCTCTTCTTCTGGATCTTCGTCGGGACCGGCGCGGTCGTCGTCGCCTCCGGGATCGCGCTGTCCCGGCGTCCCGGCGGGCCGCGCGCGCGACGGGTGCTGCGCCTGCTGTGCCTCGTCGTCGCCTCGTTGCCGGTGGCCAGCTACCTGGCCGGGGCGGTGCCGTGGGAACGGGCCGGCTCGCCGCTGGGCGCGCTCGTCGGCGCGTTCGTCGCGGCCGCCCTCGCGGTCACCGCCGTCGCCGTCCTGGGACCCTGGCGGAAGCGGCGGCTGGGCCCTCCGCTGGCCGTCCTCGCCGTCACGCTGGCGACGCTGGTCGGCGACGTGCTCACCGGTTCGCACCTCGAGCTCGACGGGCCCCTCGGCTACGACGCCGTCGTGGCCGGCCGGTTCACCGGATACGGGAACCTGACCTTCGGCCTGCTCTCCGTCAGCGCCCTGGCGGTCACCGCCGCCGTAGCCACCTGGCTCGGCCGGCGGGTGCCGCTCGAGCGGCGCCGGATGGTGACGGCGGCGGCAGTGGTCGCCCTGGGGCTGGTCGTCGTGGGCGTCATCGGCGCGCCGCCGCTCGGCCGGGACTTCGGCGGCGTCCTCGCCGCCCTGCCCGGCTTCCTGCTGCTGGCGATGCTGCTCACCGGCACGCGGGTGACCGTGACCCGCCTCGTGGCGATCCTGGCGGCCGCGGTCCTCGCAGTCGGGGCCGTGGCCGTCCTCGACTGGACCCGGCCGGCGGGGGAGCGGACCCACCTCGGCCGCTTCGTGGAGCAGGTGCTCACCGGGGAGGCGTGGACCGTCGTCAGCCGCAAGGCCGAGGCGAACGTCGGCATCCTGCTGAACAGCCCGCTGGCCTGGATGCTGCCGGTGGCCGCCGTGGCCGCGGTGTGGCTGCTGCGCCGCGGCGGGCCGCTGCGCGGGTCGGCCGGGCTGCCGCCGGCCGACGGCGCCGTGCTTCGCGCCGCGTTGCTGGCAACGGCGCTCAGCCTGGCCATCGGCGCGGCCGTGAACGACTCCGGGGTCGCCCTCCCCGCCACCGCCGCGGCGCTGCTCGTGCCGCTGCTCGTGTGGTTGGTCACCGCGCCCGGCGGCGGTCCTCCCGGTACGGGGGAGCCGGAGCGTGGCGCTGCCCACTCGGGGCGGGACGACGGGTCGGACCGTGTTACGGTCGTCTCCCGTGGATCGACCGTCGGGAACGCCTGAATCCCTCTCGTCACGTGGCCTCTTGCGCAACTCCCAGCCGACGAAGTTCGTCTTCGTCACTGGTGGAGTTGTCTCCTCGCTCGGCAAGGGGTTGACCGCCAGTTCGCTGGGCGCGCTCCTCGCCAGTCGAGGGCTCAGGGTCACCATGCAGAAGCTGGATCCCTATCTGAACGTGGATCCCGGAACGATGAACCCGTTCCAGCACGGCGAGGTGTTCGTCACCGAGGACGGCGCCGAGACCGACCTGGACATCGGTCACTACGAGCGCTTCCTCGACACCGACCTCTCCGGCCGGGCGAACGTGACCACCGGCCAGGTCTACTCGGACGTGATCGCCAAGGAGCGCCGCGGCGAGTACCTCGGTGACACCGTGCAGGTCATCCCGCACATCACCAACGAGATCAAGGCCCGGATCATGGCCGTCGCCGACGGCCCCGAGCGCGTCGACGTCGTCATCACCGAGATCGGCGGCACGGTCGGCGACATCGAGTCGCTCCCCTTCCTCGAGGCCGCCCGCCAGGTGCGGCACGAGATCGGCCGGGACAACTGCTTCTTCCTGCACATCTCGCTGGTGCCCTACATCGCGCCGTCGGGCGAGCTGAAGACCAAGCCCACCCAGCACTCCGTCGCCCAGCTGCGGAGCATCGGCATCCAGCCCGACGCGCTGGTCTGCCGCTCGGACCGTCCGATCAACGACGGCATCAAGCGCAAGATCGGCCTGATGTGCGACGTCGAGGGCGAGGGCGTCATCTCCTGCCCCGACGCGCCGTCGATCTACGACATCCCCAAGGTGCTGCACCGCGAGGCCCTGGACGCCTACGTCGTCCGCCGGCTGGGACTGCCCTTCCGCGACGTCGACTGGACCGTGTGGGGCGACCTGCTCGACCGCGTCCACGCGCCGAAGCAGACGGTCACCATCGCGCTGGTCGGCAAGTACATCGACCTGCCCGACGCCTACCTCTCGGTCACCGAGGCGCTGCGGGCCGGTGGGTTCGCCCACCGCAGCCGCGTGCAGATCCGCTGGGTCGCCTCCGACGACTGCGAGACCCCCGAGGGCGCGGAGAAGGCGCTCGCGGGTGTCGACGGCGTCTGCATCCCCGGCGGGTTCGGCGTCCGCGGCATCGAGGGCAAGCTCGGCGCCATCCGGCACACCCGGGTCAACGGGATCCCCACGCTGGGCCTGTGCCTCGGCCTGCAGTGCATGGTCATCGAGACGGCGCGCAACCTCGCCGGCATCGAGGGCGCGAACTCCACCGAGTTCGACCCCGACACGCCGGACGCCGTCATCTCCACGATGGCCACCCAGCTCGACGTCGTCGCCGGCCGTGGCGACATGGGCGGCACGATGCGCCTGGGCAGCTACCCGGCCAGCCTGCAGAAGGGGTCGGTCGTGGCCGGCGTCTACGGCGCCACCGAGATCACCGAGCGGCACCGGCACCGCTACGAGGTGGCCAACGCCTACCGCGACCGGCTCACCGAGGCCGGCATGGTCTTCTCCGGCACCTCGCCGGACGGCACGCTGGTCGAGTTCGCCGAGCTGCCGAAGGAGACCCACCCCTTCTTCGTGGGCACCCAGGCGCACCCGGAGCTGAAGAGCCGCCCGACCCGTCCGCACCCGCTGTTCGCCGGGTTCGTGCAGGCGGCGGTCGACTACTCCGACGCCACCCGGATCCCGGTGCCGGTGGACGAGGCGCAGAAGGTCGGCATCTAGTGGGCACCGAGAACGACAGCGAGCGAGCATCGCAGGGAGCGCCAGCGACCGAGGAGCGGAACGAGCGCGGAGTCGAGCAGTGAGTACCGACCCGGCCCAGCACGAGTACCGGGTCCTCGCCAGCGAGCCGATCCACGAGGGGCGGGTCATCTCGCTGCGCCGGGACACCGTCGCCATGCCCGGGGGAGGGGACAGCGACCGCGAGGTCGTGCGCCATCCGGGCGCCGTGGCTGTCGTCGCGCTGGACGACCAGGACCGCGTGGTGCTGCTCCGGCAGTACCGCCATCCGGTCGGGAAGTACCTGTGGGAGCTCCCCGCCGGCCTGCGCGACGCCGACGGGGAGCCGCCGCTGGAGACCGCGAAACGAGAGCTGGCCGAGGAGGTCGAGCTCTCCGCCGAGCGGTGGTCGCTGCTGACCACGCACTACAGCAGCCCCGGCTTCGCCGACGAGATGGTGCTCATCTACCTCGCCGAAGGACTCTCCGCGACCGGCCGGCCCGACGGCTTCGAGGTGGAGCACGAGGAGCTCGACATGACCGTGGAGCGGGTGCCGCTCACCGAGGCCGTGCAGCGGGTCTTCGACGGCGACATCCAGAACGCGTCGGCGGTCATCGGCCTGCTCGCCGCGGCCCAGGCGCGGGCCACGTCGGCGCGGCTGCGCCCGGTCGACGCGACCTAGCGGTCAGGGGCGGTCGGCGGCAGTCGCGCCGCTGACCGCCGGCAACCGCAGGCCGAGGCGGCCCAGCTCCAGCTCGGCGAGCGCCCGCGTCGCGGCGGGGTCGCCGGACCGCCAGGCGGCTCCCGTGCCCATCGGCAGCGCGGCGAGCCGGGGGAGCGGGGCCGTCGCGACCGCCCGGGCGGCCAGCAGTTCGACATCGGGCACCCCGGTGAGCATCCGCCGGGCCGCGCCCGCCTCCCGCGCGTAGCGCAGTCGCGAGGGCAGCCAGCGCACCAGCAGCCAGCCGACCGGCAGCACGACCAGCACCAGGGCCAGCCAGAAGGCCAGGGTGTCGACGGCGCCCTGCGCGGACTGCCCTGCCCCGCGGACCGAGCCCGCGGCCCCGGACAGGCCCTCGAACGGCGCGGCCAGCTCGTCGCCGACCACGGGCACGTCCTCCGCGGCCGACGCGGCCGAGTCCATGGAGCCGGCGACCGAACGGCCCAGGTCCTCGACCGCACGCCCCGGCTCGGCCAGGACCAGCACGGCTCCGTGCACCACCCGGGCCACGAGGACCCAGAGCACGATCCACAGCAGCATGCCGACGTCGGCCATCACCTGCCTGGTGCGCAGGGCAGGGTGCTGGGCGTAGAAGCGCATGGACGGTCCTCCGGACGGAGCGGGTGGGGCTCCGCCATCGTCGGCCAGCCGGCGTCCGGCGGCAGGACGGGCCGCCGTCGTGGCCGGGCGAAACGGTCCGGGTGCGCCGATCCGGGCCCCGTCCGTGCCTACACTCCGGCCGAGGCGTGCCCCGACCGGGCGCGTCCGCGACGCGGTGGGGAGCTCCGTCATCCTCGGGGTCCGCCCGCCGGGACCAGGAGACGTGCGATGCGGGTCGGGGTTCCCCGGGAGGTCAAGAACCGGGAGTACCGGGTGGCGCTCACCCCTGCCGGGGTCACGGAGCTCACCCGGGCAGGGCACGAGGTGCTGGTCGAACGCGGCGCGGGCGAGGGGTCCTCGATCCCGGACGAGGACTTCACCGCGGCCGGTGCCCGCATCGTCGCCGACGCCGACGGCGTGTGGGCCGACGCCGACCTGCTGCTCAAGGTCAAGGAACCGGTCGCCGAGGAGTACGGCCGGCTGCGCGCGGACCAGACGCTGTTCACCTACCTGCACCTGGCGGCGTCCCGCCCGTGCACGGAGGCGCTGCTCGCCTCGGGCACCACGGCGATCGCCTACGAGACGGTCCAGACGGCCGACGGCGCGCTGCCGCTGCTGGCTCCGATGTCCGAGGTCGCCGGCCGCATGGCGCCCCAGGTCGGCGCGCACAGCCTGGAGCGGGCGCACGGCGGGCGGGGTGTCCTGCTCGGCGGGGTCTCCGGCGTCTACGCAGCGAAGGTCGTCGTCATCGGCGCCGGGGTCTCGGGGATGAACGCCGCCGCCATCGCCCTCGGCATGCAGGCCGAGGTGGTGGTGCTCGACCGCGACATCGAGAAGCTGCGCGCGGCCGACCGGATCTACCGGGGGCACCTGCAGACCGTCGCCTCCAACGCCTACGAGCTCGAGCGCGCGGTCCTCGATGCCGACCTGGTCATCGGCGCGGTGCTGGTGCCCGGCGCCAAGGCCCCCACCCTGGTGAGCAACGAGCTGGTGGCACGGATGAAGCCGGGATCGGTGCTCGTCGACATCGCCGTCGACCAGGGCGGCTGCTTCGAGGACACCCGCCCGACGACGCACGACGAGCCGACGTTCCGGGTGCACGACTCGGTCTTCTACTGCGTGGCCAACATGCCCGGTGCGGTTCCGAACACCTCCACGCACGCCCTCACCAACGTGACGCTGCCCTACGTCATGGCCCTGGCGAACGAGGGGACCGCGGCCGCCGTCCGGCGCGACCGCGCCCTGGCGCACGGGGTCAACGTCGTGGACGGGAACGTGGTCCTGCCCGAGGTCGCCGAGGCCCACGGGATGACCGCCACGGCGCTCGAGGAGGTGCTGTCCTGACGACGGCGACGACGGGCCCCGCCGTCGAGCGGGTCGTCACCGGCTACCTCGACCACCTCACCGTGGAGCGGGGGCTGGCGGCGAACACCATCGCCTCCTACCGGCGCGACCTGCGGCGCTACACCGAGTACCTGGACACGGCCGGCGTGCGCGGGCTGGGTGAGGTCGCCGAGTCCGACGTCGCGGGCTTCCTCGCTGCGCTGCGCCGGGGCGACGACGACCACCCGCCGCTGTCGGCGACCTCGGCCGCGCGGGCGGTGGTCGCCGTTCGCGGACTGCACAAGTTCGCGCTGCTGGACGGGCTCGTCATCGACGACGTCGCGCACGAGGTGCGGCCGCCGGCTCCGGCCCGCCGGCTGCCCAAGGCGGTGCCGGTGGAGACGGTGGTGGCGCTCATCGAGGCCGCCGGGTCGCTGGAGGGGCCGCGCGGCCTGCGGGACCGCGCACTGCTGGAGGTGCTCTACGGCACCGGCGCGCGCATCTCCGAGGCGGTCGGCCTCGCCGTCGACGACCTGGACCGCGGGCAGGCGACCGTGCGACTGTCGGGCAAGGGCGGCAAGGAGCGGATCGTGCCGGTCGGCAGCTTCGCCCTGCGCGCGGTCGAGGAGTACCTGGTGCGTGCCCGCCCGGCGCTGGCCGCGAACAGCGGCGGCGGGGTGCGCGGCGGCGCGCTCTTCCTCAACGTGCGTGGCGGGCCGCTGTCGCGGCAGAGCGCGTGGTCGATCCTGCGGGCGGCGGCCGAACGCGCCGGGCTGTCGGGCGAGATCTCCCCGCACACGCTGCGGCACTGCTTCGCGACCCACCTGCTCGACGGCGGGGCGGACGTGCGCGTCGTCCAGGAGCTGCTCGGGCACGCCTCGGTGACGACCACGCAGGTGTACACGCTGGTCACCGTCGACCGGCTGCGCGAGGTCTACGCCACCAGCCATCCGCGGGCGCTGACCTGACATGGGCGATGTAACCCCTTGGGCGGAATCTGCTCTCCGTTCGGCTTGAGCAGTCCCACCCGTTGGCAATCGTCGCTATGTCGACACGTCGACGGCGTGCCGCCTTGGGAAGCTTTCGTTCTCTCCTTAACGTCTGTGTCACCCGAGCGGACGCTGACGGCTGACCGCACCCGGAACGTCCGGAACGGGTACGAGGTGGAGGCGACAGACCCATGGCGAACCGAGCGGACGCGGCACACGCCGTCGCGCGCCCGCACGACACCGACCCCGAGATGGGGGCGGCGGCGCTGCGGCTGGACCCGGCCAAGGCGCGTCAGCGCCGGCTCCCGGACCCGAAGCCGCTGACCCAGCACGGGCCGGCGCACGTCATCGCGATGTGCAACCAGAAGGGCGGCGTCGGCAAGACCACGTCGACCATCAACCTGGGTGCCGCGCTGGTGGAGTTCGGCCGCAAGGTCCTGCTCATCGACCTCGACCCCCAGGGCGCGCTGTCGGTGGGCCTGGGCGTTCCGGCGCAGAACATGGACCGGACGATCTACAACGCCCTCATGGAGCGGCGGACCGGTCTGCGCGACGTGCTCGTGCACACCGACATCCCGGGGCTGGACCTCGTGCCCAGCAACATCGACCTGTCCGCTGCCGAGGTTCAGCTGGTCAGCGAGGTGGCCCGCGAGCAGACGCTGCTGCGCATCCTGGCCGACGTCCGGGACGACTACGACTTCATCCTCATCGACTGCCAGCCCTCCCTCGGTCTGCTGACCGTGAACGCGCTCACCGCCGCCCAGGGCGTGGTGATCCCGCTGGAGTGCGAGTTCTTCTCCCTGCGCGGGGTGGCCCTCCTCGTCGACACGATCGACAAGGTCAAGGAGCGGCTGAACCCCGACCTGGAGATCAACGGCATCCTCGCCACCATGTACGACTCCCGGACCGTGCACTGCCGGGAGGTGTTCAGCCGGGTCGTCGAGGCCTTCGGCGACACCGTGTTCCAGACCGTCATCACCCGCACGGTGCGCTTTCCGGAGACCACGGTCGCCGGGCAGCCGATCACCACGTGGGCTCCCACCTCCACGGGCGCTGCTGCGTACCGCGACCTCGCCAAGGAGGTGCTGGCACTGTGACCCGCCGGCCCGTTCTCCCCGGTGCCTCGGAACTCTTCCGTCGCACCGACACCGCCGCCGCCCCCGAGGTGACGGAGCTGCCCAGCCTGTCCGCGGCCGTCAGCTCCCCGGCGCTGCGCAGCGCCGGCGCGCGCCGTCCCGCGGACGGCGGGGCCGAGCCGGCCATGCCGCTCACCCTCGTCCCGGGTGGCCAGGCCGACGGCGACGACGCCCTGGCGTCCTTCCGCAGCGGTCCGGCCGAGCCGGCCGCCCCGCAGGTCCTGCAGCCGCGGGTGCCCACCCGCGGACGGCCCGCCCGCGGGAAGCCCGAGCGCACGAAGCACGACGAGAAGATCACCGTCTACATCTCCGCCGACGAGCTGCTGGCCCTGGAGTCGGCGCGGCTCACGCTCCGCGCGCAGCACGGCTTGGCCGCCGACCGCGGCCGGATCGTCCGCGAGGCCGTCTCCGTCCTGCTCGCCGACCTCACCGAGCGCGGCGAGGACTCCGTCCTCGTCCGCCGACTTCGCAGCTGAGCTGCGCGCACCCCTACGCTCGCACCCTGTGAGCCCTGACGCTGGAGCGGTTCCGGCGGCCGAACCGGCCGACGGGACCGCTCCAGCGCGTTTCACCGTCCGGCTCACCAACTTCGAGGGCCCGTTCGACCTGCTCCTGCAGCTCATCGGGAAGCACAAGCTCGACGTCACCGAGATCGCGCTCTCGCAGGTCACCGACGAGTTCATCGCCCACCTGCGGGCGCTCGGCGACGAGCTGGACCTGGAGCAGGCCAGCGAGTTCCTGGTGGTCGCCTCCACGCTGCTCGACCTCAAGGCCGCCCGCCTGCTGCCGGCCGCCGAGGTCGACGACGAGGAGGACCTGGAGCTGCTGGAGGCGCGCGACCTCCTCTTCGCCCGGCTGCTCCAGTACAAGGCCTACAAGCTGGCCGCCCGGTTCCTGCGCGAGCGGGAGGGCGAGGCCGCACTGCGCCACCCCCGCCAGGTAGGGCTGGAGCCGCGCTTCGCCGAGCTGGTGCCGGAGGTGCTGCTCGACCTCACCCCCGAGCAGTTCGCCGCGATCGCGGCACGGGCGCTCGCTCCGAAGGTGCCCGAGACCGTCAACGTCTCCCACCTGCACGCGCCGCCGGTGAGCGTCTCCGAGCAGATGCAGCGGGTCCGCGACCACCTCGTCCGCGTGGGGACGGCGAGCTTCCGGGCACTGTCGGCCGACTGCGAGCACACGCTGGAGGTGGTGGCGTGCTTCCTGGCGCTGCTGGAGCTCTACCGCCAGCAGCGGGTGGTGTTCGAGCAGCTGACCCCGCTGGGGGAGCTGCACGTGCGGTGGACCGGTGACGCACGGCCGCAGCCCGACGACGAGGCATCCCCTGACGCCGACGAGGAGTACCGGTGACCGAGGACCGACCCGACCAGGAGCGGGCACCCATCTCCTGGGACGCGCTCGCCGCCGAGCTCCAGGCCACCCGGCGGGAGGCCGAGGAGCGGGGCGACGCCGATCCAGGGGCCTGGGACGCCGTCGCCGCCGAGCTCGCCGCCCGCGTGGGGGAGCGGCCTGCCGAGGAGCAGCCGGTGCCCGCGGTCCCGCCCGAGGACGAGCTGCCGCTGGCCGCGCCGCCGCGTGCCGAGCCGGAGCCCGAACCCGAGCCGGAGCCGGAACCCGAACCGGAGCCGCTGGAGCTGCTGGACCCCGTCGAGCTGCTCGGCGGTCTCGAGGCGCTGCTGTTCGTCGTCGACGATCCGGTGGACGAGGAGACCCTGGCCGCGGCGCTGCGGTGCTCGGAGGAGCAGGTGCGCGACGGGCTGGCCGCGCTGGCCTCGGGCTACGACCAGCGGTCGGCGGGCATCACGCTGCGCCGCGTGGGGGAGGGGTGGCGGCTCTACACCCGCGACGACCACGCCGCCGTCGTCGAGCGCTATCTGGGGGAGGGGCAGCGCAGCCGGCTCACCCAGGCCGCGTTGGAGACCCTCGCCGTCATCGCCTACCGCCAGCCGGTCACCCGCGCCCGGGTGTCGGGCATCCGCGGAGTCGGCGTCGACGGCGTCATGCGCACGCTGATCACCCGCGGCCTGGTGCGGGAGGTCGGCTCCGACCCCGACACCGGGGGCGGGCTGTACGTGACCACTCCGCTGTTCCTGGAGCGGCTGGGGCTCACCAGCCTCGAGGAGCTCCCGCCGCTCGCCCCGCTGCTGCCGGAGACCGCGACGATGCTGGACGAGCACCCCGACGCCTGAGGGGCTCTCAGTTCTGCACGTACTCCGGCCGCTCGCGGAGGGCCACCACGAGCGTCGCCACCAACGCGACGGCCATGGCGAGAGCGATCGTCGAGCTCAGCCACGGCGGCACGCCGAACCAGTTCTCCGCGACGTTGAGCAGCACGCCCACACCCCACAGGAAGAGGAAGGCGCCTGACAGCCGCTGACCCCACCGGCTGAGCGACGTGTCGGCGGAGCCCGACTCGGACCATCCCCGGCGCAGGAAGACGACGGCCAGGAGCCCGGCGAGCAGACCCGGGAGGGCGAGCGCGACGTACCACGTCCCCTCGCGTCCGAGGACCAGCCGGACGACGACGGGCGCGGTCACCAGGATGGCGGCGGGGATTCCCAGGCAGAGGCCGATCCGGCGCCAGGCCCCCAGGGCGCGCGGCGAGGCGGGTTCGGGCCGGCGGTCCACGCCGCTGATGCTCGCCGAAGGTTGTGCGTTCCACCACGGTGGGAGGGCCCTGTCACCCTGTTCAGCGGTGGGACGGTCGGCCGCCCGGGTGAGCGGTGCGAGACTGGGCGGCGATGAACGCGACCCCGAACGACGACAGCCCCACCGCAGCCGGCGAGGGCTGGTCCGAGGACATGGAGCTCGCCCCGGCGCACCCCGGTGACCGCGCGCCCGCACCCGCCGGAGACGACCGCGAGGGGGAGCGGCTCCAGAAGGTCCTGGCCCGTGCCGGCGTAGCCTCCCGCCGGGTGGTCGAGGAGATGATCGACGCCGGCCGGATCAGCGTGAACGGCAACCTCGTGCAGGTCCAGGGCATGCGGGTCGACGCGCTGAACGACAAGATCGCCGTCGACGGCGTCCGGCTCGAGATCCGCGACGACCGCGTCACCTACGCCATCAACAAGCCCAGCGGCGTCATCACCGCCATGAGCGACGACCGGAACCGGCCCACCATCGGCGACCTGGTGGGCGACCTGGCCCCGGGCCTGGTGCACGTCGGCCGGCTGGACCAGGACACCGAGGGCCTGCTGCTCGTCACCAACGACGGCGAGCTCGCCCACCGGCTGGCCCACCCCTCCTACGGCGTCCGCAAGACCTACCTGGCCCAGGTGTCGGGGAAGGTTCCGCGCGACCTCTTCCGCCGGCTGCGCGCGGGCGTCGAACTCGAGGACGGCCCGGTGAAGGTCGACTCGTTCACGGTCGTGGACACCCACGCCGGGCAGTCGGTCGTCGAGGTCGTGCTGCACGAGGGCCGCAAGCACATCGTCCGCCGGCTGTTGGCGCACGTCGGGCTGCCGGTGTCGCGGCTGACCCGCACCGCCGTCGGGCCGGTCGAGCTGCAGCGCATGCGCACCGGCTCGATCCGCAAGCTCAGCCGCTCGGAGGTCGGCTCCCTCGAGGAGCTCGTCGGCCTGTAGCCGTCAGGTCACCGGCGGAGGAGCGCTGGAAGCCCGGACGACGACGGACGTGGCCAGGACGCGCTGCGGGGTCTCCACCGCCTCGCCGGCGATGAGGCCCAGCAGCATCGTCGTCGCCTCCTCGCCCATCCGCCGCATGGGCTGATGGACGGTGGTCAGCGGGGGATCGGCGAGCGCGGACTCGGGGATGTTGTCGAAGCCGACCAGGGAGAGCCGGCCCGGCACATCCAGCCCGAGCTCCCGCGCGACCTCGAGCGTCGCCAGGGCCGAGAGGTCGTTCGCCGCGAAGACGGCCGTGGGCGGCTCGGCTCGCGAGAGCAGGTCGCGTGCGGCCTCCCGGGCGAGCTCCGGCTCGAAGCCGCCGGAACGCATCAGCGACCGGTCCACGGGCAGACCGGCGGCGAGGAGCGCCTCGCAGTAGCCCTGCTCGCGCTGCTGCGCGGACATCAGGTCGGTGCGACCGGTGATCATGCCGATCCGGGTGTGGCCGAGGCTCAGCAGGTGCTCCACACCGAGCCGCGCGCCCTGCAGGTTGTCCCCGGCCACCGAGGGCAACCCCGCGGGGCCGGTGTGCGGGTCGACCGCGACGACCGGCCCGTCGGACTGCACGTCGACCACCGTCGGCGTCACCAGCACGGCGCCGTCGACCAGCGACCCCATGAGGCGGGACAGCGAGCGACGCTCCCAGCCCTCGCGCGCCTCGACGTGGCCACCGGCGGAGTAGGCGATCAGCTCGTAGCCCGAGCCGTGGATGGCGTCGGCGACGCCCTTGAGCACCTCGGTGCTGAAGGGCTCGAAGTCCATGACCAGCACGCCGATGACGTTGGTCCGCCGGTTGCGCAGGCTGCGGGCCACGAGGCTGGCCTCGTAGCCGAGCCGCTCGATGACCCGGTTGACGTGGTCGATCGTCTCGCCGGAGACGCCGTACCGGCCGTTGATCACCTTCGACACGGTGGAGATCGAGACGCCCGCCTCGGCGGCCACCTGCTGCATCGTGACCCGGCCGCCGCGCAGGGACGGCGACGGCACGACCTGCGGCACCCTGCGCGCCCGTGCGCCGACGGCCTCACGGGTGGAGTCGAGCGTCATGGACAACCTCTCGTCGTCCGGTCCTCGCCGGTCACGCCCTGGGGCTGACCGGCGAGGAGCCGGTGGATCTCGGTGTACCGCGGTCCCGGGTCCGGACTGAACCACAGGCGTGCCGACCGCGGTCGTATCCGGGAGCAGGGCCACCCGCGGGGAGGAGCTCCCCGCGGGCGGGCGGCTCAGCCCTTCACCGCTCCCTGGAGCCCGCTGACGATCCGCCGCTGCATCGCGAGGAACAGGATCAGCGCGGGGATCATCGCGATCGTCGTGAACGCGAGCACGCCCGCGGTGTCGGCCGAGTACTGGGTGGAGAAGTCGGCGACACCGAGCGGCAGGGTGCGCATCTCGCCCTGCAGCAGCAGCAGCGGGAGGAGATAGGCGTTCCAGGACGCGACGAAGGCGAGGACGCCGACCGTCACGAGCCCGGGCATGGACAGGGGGAGCGCGATCCGCCAGAAGATCCGGATCCGGGAGGCGCCGTCGATCATGGCCGCCTCCTCGAGCTCCTTGGGCAGCGCCATGAGGAACGGCCGCAGGATCACCACTGTCACCGGCAGCGCGAACGCAGCCTGCGGCAGCGCCACGCCCCACCAGGTGTTGCCCAGCTGCAGATCGCGCGTGATCAGGATGAACAGCGGCACGATCGCCACGGCCGCCGGGAAGAGCAGGCCCAGGACGAAGACCAGGAACAGCGGCTCCCGGAGCTTGAACTGGTACCGGGCCAGGGGATAGGCCGCCATGACGCCGGCGAGGACCGCCACCACCGTGGTGATGAGGGCGATGACCGTGGAGTTGAGCGCGTACGTCCAGAACGAGGAGTTCGTGAGGACGCCCTCGTAGTTCCGGGCCAGCCACGGGTCGGGCAGTGCGGCGGGGTCGCGGGCCAGCTGCTCGTTGCTGCGGAAGCCGCCGAGCGCCCCGTAGAGCACCGGCCCGAGCGTGAGGGCCACGACCACGGCCGCGATCAGGTAGACGAGCGGGCCGCCCCGCCCGTACGCCGTCGACCGCTTGGCCATCACGCGTTCTCCTTCGTGTCGCGGCGCAGCACAAGGAACTGGTAGGCGACCGCCATGGCGAACCCGATCAGGAACAGCACGACCGATGCGGCGCCGGCGACGCCGAAGTTGCCGCTCTGGGTGCCCTGGCTGATCAGGTAGGTGGCCATCGTGGTCGTCGCGTTCGCGGGTCCACCGCCGGTGAGGATCCAGACCATGTCGAACAGCTGGAGCGACCCGATCATCGACAGGAAGATCCAGGTCCGGATGGTCGGCGCGATCAGCGGGATGGCGATGCGCCGCTGGACCTGCCACCACGAGGCGCCGTCGAGCTGAGCGGCCTCGTGCAGCTCGTCGGGAACGCCCTGCAGGCCGGCGAGGAACAGGAGCACCGCCAGGCCCAGGTACTTCCACGTGAGCACCACGAAGACAGTGGTCAGCGCCAGGTCGGGGGTGCCGAGGAAGCCCTGCTCGGGCACGGGGATGCCGACCGCGCCCAGGACGGTCTCGAGCAGGCCCGTGCGCGGCTGGAGCAGCTGGAACCACACGACACCGGCGATCACCTCGGCCAGCACGTACGGCACGAAGATGATCGTCCGCAGCAGGCCACGGCCACGGATCCGCCGGTTGAGCAGCAGTGCGAGCGCCAGGCCCAGCGGCAGCTGCACCAGGATCGAGGCGAACACGATGATGAAGTTGTGCATGACGGCGTCGGTGAAGACGTCGTCACCGAGCACGCGCACGTAGTTCTGCAGCCCGACGAAGTCCACCATCGGGCCGAAGCCCTTCCAGCGGTACAACGACATCCGGGCTGCGGAGTAGACCGGGTAGACGACGAAGATCGCCATCAGCACCAGCGCCGGCGCCACGAAGAGTGCGATCTCCAGGCGCTGACGCCGCTTCCCGGCCTTCGATCGGCCGGTCACCCGGCGCGCTTCTGCACGCCGGGTGACCGCTGCGCCGGGGTCGGTCGCCTCCGGCGCAGCGGTCACCGGTGTGGTCATGGACGGATCACTTCTCCTGGTCCGCGGCCTCTTGGGTCTGCTCCACGATCTCCTGCGGCGTCGCCTGGCCGGCGAAGAGCAGGGCCACCGCGTCGTTCATCGCGTTGCCGACCGACGTGCCGAACGCCGTGTCGAAGTAGAGCTGGATGAACGGAGAGGCGTCGCGGACCTCGAGCAGCTGCGCGAGGGCCGGGTCGGTGACCGAGTCGCCCGCGGCGGGGTTGGTCGGCAGGCCCATGTCGTTCTCGGCGAAGCCCTTCTGCACCTCGTCGGAGAGCAGGTACTTCACCAGGTCGACGGAGGCGTCGGGGGCCTCCGTCGCGACGGCCCACGCGTCACCGCCACCGAGCTGGGCCTCCGGGTCACCGGCGCCGCCCTCGATCGCGGGGAAGGGGAACCAGCCGGTGTTGGCGCCGAGGCCCTCGCCGTTGTCGGTGAGGCCCTGCATGACGCCGGGCTCCCAGTGACCGGCGAGCTCCATGGCGACCTGGCCGGTGGCCAGCAGGCCGGAGGCCGAGGTGGCCCCCTCCTGCGCCGGCGTGGTCAGGAAGCCGGGATTGAACGGCTCGGTCCCGATGAAGCTCTCGAGCGCCTCGCCGGCCTCGACGAAGCACGGGTCGGAGAAGTCCAGGCTGGTGACCGCGTCGGTCAGCACGCCCTCGGAGCACGCACGCAGCGCGGTGTAGTACCAGTAGTGCGCCGCGGGCCACTTGTCACCGGCGCCGACGGAGACCGGCGTGAGGCCGGCGCCCTTCAGCGTCTCGACGGTGGTGGCGAGCTCCTCCATCGTGGTGGGCGGAGTGGTGATGCCGGCCTGCTCGAAGAGCTGGGTGTTGTACCAGAAGCCCACGACGCCGACGGAGAACGGCAGCGCGTAGGTCTTGTCGTCGACCTGCCAGCCGGCGACGGAGCCACCGATCTTCTCGATCTCCTCGGAGGCGTCCTCGCTGAGGTCGCGGACCAGGCCGGCCTCCACGTGGTCGGCGAGCTCGCCGCCGCCACGCTCCATGTAGACGTCCGGCACGTCGCCGCTCTGGAAGGCGGCCGCGAGCTTGTCGACCATGTCCTCGTGCGCCATGGCGACGACCTCGACCTGGACGCCGGGGTTCGCCTCCTCGAAGTCGGCGGCGACCTGCTCGTAGTAGCCCTTGCCGGGCTCGTTGTTCGAGTTGTGCCACCAGGTGATCGTGTTGTCGTCGCCTCCCGATGCGCTGCTGTCGTCGCCACTGCCACAGGCAGTGGCCGTCAACAGCACCGCGCTGCTGCACAGCACCGAGAGAGCTGCTCGCCCCGAACGCCGCATGTCTGACCCCTTTGTCCTTCCCACGCCGTCGTGGCGCGGAACACGTTTCGAGAACGTGACATCCAGGGGGTTGCGCTGTCAATCGTTGTCGATAACGATTTCGCGCCATGACCTCCGTCACCGCCGCCGACGTCGTCCGGCGTTCTCCGGTCACGCTCACCGTGCGCCGTCCTGACGGCTCCGTGTGCGCGGACACCGAGGTGCTGATCGAGCAGGTCAGGCACGAGTTCGCCTTCGGCAACATCGGATTCGACTTCGTGGGGCTGGCCAACGACGAGCAGGGCGAGGGCCGCGAGAACGTCTTCGGCGGCGCGGAGCCCGAGGCGGCCGAGCAGCTCGAGAACCTGTGGCTCGACGTGTTCAACACCGCGACCCTCCCGTTCTACTGGGCCGGGTTCGAGCCGGTGGAGGGGCAGCCGGACACCCGGCGCCTGCAGGCCGCGGCGGCGTGGTTCCGCCAGCGGGGCGTGACGGTCAAGGGCCATCCGCTGGTCTGGCACACGCTCGCCCCGGACTGGCTGCGGGAGCACTCCGAGGCCGACGCGGAGGCGATCGTGCGGGCGCGGGTCCGGCGGGAGACGTCGTCCTTCGCGGGGCTGATCGACACCTGGGACGCGATCAACGAGGTCGTGATCATGCCGGTCTTCGCCAACGAGGAGCGGCAGAACGCGATCACCCGGCTCTGCCGCGGCATCGGCCGCATCCCGACGATCCGGCTGGCCTTCGAGGAGGCGCGGGCGGGCAATCCCGCCGCGACGCTGGTGCTCAACGACTTCGACCTGTCGACGGCGTACGAGTGCCTGATCGAGGGCGTCCTCGAAGCCGGCGTGCAGGTCGACGCGATCGGCCTGCAGAGCCACATGCACCAGGGCTACTGGGGCGAGGAGCGGACCCAGGAGATCCTCGAGCGGGTCGCCCGCTACGGCCTTCCGCTGCACTGGACGGAGACCACGCTGGTCTCCGGGGACCTGATGCCGCCGGAGATCGAGGACCTCAACGACCACCGGGTCCCGTCCTGGCCGTCGACGCCCGAGGGCGAGCAGCGGCAGGCCGCCGACATCGTCCGCCACTACCGGACGCTGCTGGCACATCCCTCGGTCGAGGCCGTGACGTACTGGGGGATCACCGACCGGGGCGCCTGGCTGGGCGCACCCGCGGGCCTGGTCCGGGCCGACGGCAGTCGCAAGCCCGCCTACGACGCCCTCCGGGGCCTCGTGAAGGAGGACTGGTGGCTGGCGCCGACGCGCCTGCGGACCGACGCCGAGGGCCGCGTCCGCGTCTCCGGCTGGGCCGGGACCTACTCGATCTCGACGGGGGAGGGCTCCGCGAGCTGGAGCCTGCGCCCGGACGCATCCGAGCCCGAGGTCATCCTGACCTGATCTGCGCACCACCCGGGCACGGGCGGCCTTCGGTCCGCCGCATCTGCAACTCCGAACAGGACGGACTCTCGAGGGCATGGGCATTCACATCGACACCGACACCGACACGGGTTCCGCGCTCTGGCGCGACCCGCAGGCCTCGGCCGAGGACCGGGTGGCGGACCTGATCGGCCGCATGACGCTGGAGGAGAAGGTCGCCCAGCTCTACGGCGTGTGGGTGGGTATCGACGAGACCGCCGGCGAGGTGGCTCCGCACCAGCACGACATGGCTGCCGCCCCCGTGGACTGGCAGGAGCTCATCCGCAGCGGCCTGGGGCAGCTGACCCGGCCGTTCGGAACCGCGCCGGTGGATCCGTTCCAGGGCGCCAAGGGCCTGGCGGAGAGCCAGCGGCAGATCGTGGCCGCCGGCCGCTTCGGCATCCCCGCGCTGGTGCACGAGGAGTGCCTCACCGGTCTCGCGGCCTGGCAGGCGACGGTCTTCCCCTCGCCGCTGTGCTGGGCGGCCAGCTTCGACCCGGAGCTCGTGGAGCGGATGGGCGCGCTGATCGGGCAGAACATGCGCCGGCTCGGCGTCCACCAGGGCCTGGCCCCGGTCTTCGACGTCGCCCGGGACCTGCGCTGGGGCCGGGTCGAGGAGACCATGGGCGAGGACCCCCACCTCGTCGGCACCATCGGGAGCGCCTACGTGCGCGGCCTGGAGTCGACCGGCATCGTGTCGACCCTCAAGCACTTCGTCGGCTACTCGGCCTCCCGGGCGGGCCGCAACCTCGCCCCGGTCTCCGCCGGTCCCCGCGAGATCGCCGACGTCTTCCTCCCACCGTTCGAGATGGCGCTGCGGGCCGGGGCGCGCTCGGTGATGAACACCTACACCGACACCGACGGCGTGCCCGCCGCGGCCGACCCGTCGCTGCTGACCACGCTGCTGCGGGAGACCTACGGGTTCACCGGCACGGTCGTCGCCGACTACTTCTCCATCGCCTTCCTGCAGACCCTGCACGGCGCGGCGGCCTCGCCCGCGGAGGCGGCCGCGCGGGCCCTCGAGGCGGGCATCGACGTGGAGCTGCCGACCGTGGCCTGCTACGGCGAGCCGCTGGTCGAGGCGGTGCGCGGCGGCGCCGTGGCCGAGGACCTCGTGGACCGGGCGCTGCGGCGGGTGCTGCTGCAGAAGTGCGAGCTGGGACTGCTGGACCCCGACTGGTCCCCGGACTCCCCGGCCGTCACCGACGGCGAGGTCAGCCTGGACTCGGGGGAGTCCCGCGCCGTGGCCGGCGAGCTGGCCCGCCGCTCGGTGGTGCTGATGGCCAACGACGGGACCCTGCCGCTCTGTCCCGGGCTGCGCCTGGCGGTGGTGGGCCCCCGCGCCGACACCCCCGAGGCGATGCTCGGCTGCTACTCCTTCCCGATGCACGTCGGCGTGCACCACCCGGACGTGCCGGTGGGCATCGACATCCCGACGATCGCCGAGGCCCTGAAGGCGGGCTCGTTCGACGTCGTCGTCGCCGAGGGCGTTCCGGTGCTGGGTGGCGACGACGAGGGGATCGAGGCGGCCGTGCGTGCCGCGGCCGGTGCCGACGTCGTCGTCGCCGTCCTGGGTGACAAGGCCGGACTGTTCGGCAACGGCACCTCGGGGGAGGGCTGCGACGCGGTGGACCTGCGGCTCCCGGGCCGCCAGGAGGAGCTGCTCGAGGCGCTGCTCGCCACCGGGAAGCCCGTCGTCCTCGTGCTGCTCGCCGGGCGCCCCTACGAGCTGTCCCGGCAGGTCGACCGGCTCGCCGCGGTGCTGTGCGGGTTCTTCCCCGGCGAGGAGGGCGGTCCGGCGATCGCCGACGTCCTCAGCGGTCGGGTCGCCCCGTCGGGCCGGCTGCCGGTCAGCTTCCCGGACGCCGGCGGCAGCCAGCCGAGCACCTACCTCGCCTCACCGCTGGGCCGGAAGACCGACGTCAGCACGGTCGATCCGACCCCGCTCTTCCCCTTCGGCCACGGGCTGGGCTACGGCGCGGCCACCTGGGCCGGCGTCCGGGCGACCGGCGGGCCGGAGTGGGCCACCGACGGCACCGCCGAGCTCGAGGTCGAGCTCCGGAACGGGACCGACGGCGAGGTCACCGAGGTCGTGCAGGTCTACCTGCACGACCCGGCGGCCGAGGTGGTCCGGCCGGTGCAGGCGCTCGTCGCCGCCCGGCGCGTGGACCTCGCTCCGGGGTCGTCGGCGACGGTCCGGTTCGCCCTGCACGCCGACCTCACCTCCTTCACGGGGCTGGGCGGCTCCCGGATCGTCGAGCCGGGCGAGGTCGAGCTCCGGGTGGGCGCGTCGAGCGCCGACGTCCGGGAGACGCTCCGGTTCACGCTGACCGGCGCCCGCCGCACCGTCGGGTTCGACCGGGTGCTGCACCCCGAGAGCGTCGTCGAGCAGAGCGGCAGCTGATGCCGCAGACCGACCTCCCCCTGGAGGAGCTGCGGAGGTACCGGCCGCAGCTCCCGGCTCCCGACGACCTGCAGGGGTTCTGGGACGTCACGCTCGCCGAGGCGGGGGAGCGGCCGCTGGACGCGTCCTGGACGCCGGTCGAGACCGGGCTGGTGACGGTCGAGACCTTCGACGTCTCGTTCGCGGGCTTCGGCGGGTCGCCGGTGAAGGCCTGGCTGCACCTGCCGGCGCGGGCGGTCCGGGGCGACGGGCCGCTGCCCGCGGTCGTGCAGTACCAGGGCTACAACGGCGGACGGGGTCTGCCGCACGAGCACGTCTTCTGGGCCTCGGCCGGCTTCGCGCAGCTCGTCGTCGACACCCGGGGGCAGGGGAGTGGCTGGACGGTCGGGGACACCGCCGACCCGGTCGGTTCCGCGGCTGCGCAGCCCGGGTTCCTGACCCGGGGCGTGCTGGACCCGCGGGCCTACTACTACCGGCGCGTCTACACCGACGCGGTCCGGGCCCTCGACGTGCTGCGCGGCCACCCCGGGGTCGACGGCGACCGGATCGCCGTGACCGGCATCAGCCAGGGTGGCGGGATCGCGCTCGCCGTGTCGGCGCTCTCCCGCGGGATCGCGGCGGTGATGGCCGACGTGCCGTTCCTCTGCGACTTCCCGCGCGCCACCCGCATCGCTGCCGGCGACCCGTACGGCGAGGTCGTGCGCTATCTCAAGGCCCACCGGGACCGCGTGGAGACGGTGTTCCGGACGCTGAGCTACTTCGACGCCGCGGTCCTCGCCCGCGCGGCGTCGGCCCCCGCGCTGTTCTCGGTCGCGCTCATGGACCAGATCTGCCCGCCGTCGACGGTGTTCGCGGCCTACAACGCCTACGCCGGCCCGAAGGAGATCTCGGTCTACCCGTTCAACGACCACGAGGGCGGCGAGGCACACCAGCAGCGGGAGCAGCTCGGCTGGCTGCGCGGCCGCCTCGGGTTGCCCGTGGGGCAGGCTCGCTGATGCTCACCGCACGCCTCACTCTCGACCCGGCGCGACCGGTCGGCCCGGTGTCCCGCCGGCTCTTCGGCGCCTTCGTCGAGCACATGGGGCGCGGTGTGTACGGCGGCATCCACGAGCCGGGCCACCCCGAGGCCGACGAGGACGGCTTCCGCCGCGACGTCCTCGACCTGGTCAGGGAGCTGGGGGTGACCGCCGTCCGCTATCCCGGCGGCAACTTCGTCTCCGGATTCCGGTGGGAGGACAGCGTCGGCCCGCGGGACTCCCGCCCCGTCCGGCTCAACCTTGCCTGGCACAGCACGGAGACCAACGAGGTCGGGCTGCACGAGTTCGCGGCCTGGCTGGAGAAGGTCGGCGCCGAGCTGATGCTCGCGCTGAACCTCGGCACCCGCGGCACGCTGGAGGCGCTCGACCTGCTGGAGTACGCCAACGTGCCCTCGGGGACGACGCTGGCCGATCAGCGGATCCGCAACGGGCGCACCGAGCCGTTCGACGTGCGGATGTGGTGTCTCGGCAACGAGATGGACGGGCCGTGGCAGCTCGGCCAGATGTCCGCCGACGACTACGGAAAGCTCGCCGCCCGCACCGCGAAGGCGATGCGCCAGCTGGACCCGGACCTCGAGCTCGTCGCGTGCGGGTCGTCCGGTGCGGGGATGCCGACCTTCGGCGAATGGGAGCGCACGGTGCTCACCCATGCCTACGACGACGTCGACTTCATCTCCTGCCACGCGTACTACGAGGAGAAGGACGGCGACCTCGGCTCGTTCCTCGCCTCCGCGACGGACATGGACCGGTTCATCGAGACCGTCGTGGCCACCGCCGACCACGTGAAGGCGGTGCGCCGGAGCCCGCGGACGATCGACATCTCCTTCGACGAGTGGAATGTCTGGTACCTGTCGAAGGTGCCCGCCGACCTCGCGAAGCGGATCGACGACTGGCCGGTGGCGCCGCCGCTGAGCGAGGAGCCCTACACGGTGGCCGACGGCGTCGTCGTCGGCAGCCTGCTCATGTCGCTGCTGCGGCACGCGGACCGGGTGACGAGCGCGTCGATGGCGCAGCTGGTCAACGTGATCGCCCCGATCGCCGCCGAGCCGGAGGGCCCGGCGTGGCGGAAGACGACGTTCTTCCCGTTCGCGGTCACCTCCCGCCTGGCGCGTGGCACCTCGCTGCGGGTCGGCGTGGAGGGGCCCGGCTACGTCACCGCGGAGTACGGCGAGGTGCCCGTCGTCGACGCCGCGGCCACCATCGACGACGGCGCGGTCGCGCTCTTCCTGGTGAACCGCTCGCAGGAGGAGGAGGTGGAGGTGTCGGTCGACCTCGCCGCGGTCGGGGTGGCCGCCCTGGACGAGGCGCTGACGCTCGCCGACCCGGATCCGCACGCGGCGAACACGACCGACCGGCCGGACCGGATCGGGCTGCGGCCCGCCACCCGTGCCGCGGTGACCGACGGCGTCCTCCGAGTGACCCTGCCCCCTGTCTCCTGGACGGCGGTCGCCCTCCACTGATCGCGGGGCCACCCGCCGCACCACCTTTCGAACAGCCCAACGTTCCCGGCGACGACGCCGGGTGAGCAGATCAGGAGCACGACATGGCAACTGTCACCTTCGACAAGGCGACGCGGGTCTACGACGGCGCGCAGCGGCCCGCGGTCGACGCGCTCGAGCTCTCCGTCGAGGACGGCGAGTTCCTGGTCCTCGTGGGGCCGTCCGGCTGCGGCAAGTCGACGTCGCTGCGGATGCTCGCGGGCCTGGAGGAGGTCACCGACGGCCGGATCCTCATCGGGGACCGGGACGTCACCGACGTCGCCCCCAAGGACCGTGACATCGCCATGGTGTTCCAGAACTACGCGCTGTACCCGCACATGACCGTGGCCGACAACATGGGCTTCGCCCTGAAGATCGCCGGCATGAGCAAGGCGGAGATCGGCCAGCGCGTGCGCGAGGCGGCCAAGCTGCTCGACCTCGAGGAGTACCTCGACCGCAAGCCCGGGAAGCTCTCCGGCGGGCAGCGCCAGCGCGTCGCCATGGGGCGGGCGATCGTCCGGCAGCCGCAGGTCTTCCTCATGGACGAGCCGCTGTCCAACCTCGACGCGAAGCTCCGCGTGCAGACCCGCACGCAGATCGCGCAGCTGCAGCGCCGGCTGGGCATCACCACCGTCTACGTCACCCACGACCAGGTCGAGGCGATGACGATGGGCGACCGCGTGGCGGTGCTCAAGGACGGTCTGCTCATGCAGGTCGGCACGCCGCGGGAGCTCTACGACCGCCCGCGCAACGCCTTCGTGGCCGGCTTCATCGGTTCGCCGGCGATGAACCTGGTGACGCTGCCGCAGGTCGACGGAGGCGTCCGCTTCGGCGACGAGGTCTACCCGGTCGCCCGCGAGGTGCTCGGCCAGACCGCGGACACCTCGATCCTGCTGGGCGTCCGGCCCGAGGACCTGGAGGTCAGCGAGCACGGCCTGCCCATCGAGGTCGACGTCATCGAGGAGCTCGGCGCGGACGCCTACGTGTACGGCCGGACCTCGCAGAACGGCGCCGAGCACCTCATCACCGTGCGCGTCGACGGCCGCCGTCCCCCGGCGAAGGGCGAGGTCGTCCACGTCGTTCCGCGGCGTGGGCACGTGCACCTCTTCGACGTCGCCAGCGGTGCTCGCCTGGGCGACTGACCCGTACGGGGGAGGGCGGTGGCGCGGCCTCCCTAGACTCGTCCGAGGCCCCCGGCGATCCGGGGGTCGGAATCGAACGAGGAGTGTGCATGGCCGTCCGAGCCATCCGGGGCGCGACGCAGGTCGAGGCCGACGACCGGGAGCAGGTGCTCGAGGCGACCCGCGAGCTGGTCCAGACGGTCATGGAGCGCAACGAGCTGCACTCCGAGGACCTGATCAGCATCCTCTTCACGGCGACCCCCGACCTCGTGTCGGAGTTCCCGGCCCTGGCCGCGCGCGAGCTCGGTCTCGGCGACGTGCCGCTGATGTGCGCCACCGAGATCGCGGTGCCGCACGCCCTTCCGCGGGTGCTGCGGCTCATGGCGCACGCCGAGACGCCGAAGACCCGCCCCGACATCCAGCACGTCTACCTGCGGGGCGCGGTCGCGCTGCGCAGGGACATCGCGCAGTGAGCGCACCGAAGAGAGCAGTGAGCGAGCAGATGAGTTTCCGAGGCCAGGTGACCCTCGACGGACCGTCGGGCACCGGCAAGTCCAGCGTGGCGCGCGGAGTCGCCGCCCGCCTGGGCGCCGCCTATCTCGACACCGGCGCGATGTACCGGGCGGCCACCGTCGCGGTGCTCGACGCGGGTGTGGACCCCGAGGACGCCGACGCCGTCGAGCGCACCGTCGCCGCCGCCCGGATCGAGGTCGGCACGCAGGCCGGTGTCGAGCTGGTCCGGGTCGACGGCGTGGACGTCGCCGAGCGCATCCGCGGCGTCGAGGTGACCCGCGCGGTCTCCGCCGTCTCCGCGGTTCCCGCCGTCCGCCGTCAGCTGGTCGACCAGCAGCGCGCGCTGGTCGCCGCGGCCGAGACCGTCGTCGTCGAGGGGCGGGACATCGGCACCGTCGTCCTTCCGGACGCGACGCTGAAGATCTACCTCACCGCCGCACCGGAGGCCCGCGCCCAGCGGCGCGCCGGGCAGCTGGGGATCCACGAGCCGGCCGAGATCGCGGTGCTCGCCGCCGACCTGCGCCGCCGCGACGAGTACGACAGCAGCCGCGCCGACAGCCCTCTGCGGCCGGCGGCCGACGCCGTCGTCGTCGACAGCACGGAGCTCGACCAGCAGGGCGTGATCGAGCGCGTTCTCGAGCTGGCGCAGTCCGCCGTTCCCGCGGGGGAGCGGGCATGACCGAGAGCACCGGCCCGCTGCCGGTCGTCGCGATCGTCGGCCGCCCGAACGTGGGCAAGTCGACCCTGGTCAACCGCTTCCTCGGCCGCCGCGCCGCCGTCGTCCAGGACACCCCGGGCGTGACCCGGGACCGCATCGCCTACGAGGCGCTCTGGAACGGCAAGCGGTTCACCGTCGTCGACACCGGTGGCTGGGACCCGCGGGCCACCGGCATCGGCGCCTCGATCACCCGCCAGGCCGAGTACGCGATGAAGACCGCCGACGTCATCGTCTTCGTCGTCGACAGCCAGGTCGGCGCCACCGACACCGACCTGGCTGCGGCCCGCATCCTGCGGCGCAGCGACCGGCCGGTGATCCTCGTGGCCAACAAGGTCGACGACGAGCGCAGCGACGCCAACGTCGCCGAGCTGTGGAGCCTCGGCATGGGGGAGCCGCAGCCGGTCAGCGCCCTGCACGGCCGCTCCAGCGGTGACCTGCTCGACCTGGTGCTCGACGCGATGCCCGAGGCGCCGCGCGAGCAGGAGGAGGAGGGCGGCCCTCGCCGGGTGGCGCTCGTCGGGCGGCCGAACGTGGGCAAGTCCAGCCTGATCAACCGGCTGGCCAAGGAGGAGCGCTCCGTCGTCGACTCCGTGGCCGGCACGACGGTCGACCCGGTGGACTCGATCGTCGAGCTCGGCGGCGAGGAGTGGCGCTTCGTCGACACCGCGGGCCTGCGCCGCAAGGTGAACACCGCCAGCGGCATGGAGTACTACGCCAGCCTGCGCACCGAGGCCGCCATCCAGGCCGCCGAGGTCGCCGTCGTGCTGCTGGCCGCCGACGAGGTCATCAGCGAGCAGGACCAGCGGGTCATCACCCAGGTCGTCGAGGCGGGCCGGTCCCTGGTCATCGCGATCAACAAGTGGGACACCCTCGACGAGGACCGGCACTTCCAGCTGGAGAAGGAGGTCGAGCGGGACCTGGCGCGGGTCAAGTGGGCCACGCGGGTCAACATCTCGGCTTCCACCGGCCGTGGCGTGGCGAAGCTGGCGGACCACCTGCGGGCCGCGCTGGCCTCGTGGGAGACCCGGGTGCCGACGGCGGAGCTGAACACCTTCATCCGCGCCCTGGTGCAGGAGACGCCGCCGCCGGCCCGCGGTGGGCGCGCGCCGAAGATCAAGTACGTGACGCAGGCCGACATCCGCCCGCCGCGATTCGTCGTCTTCTCCACCGGCTTCCTCGAGGCCGGGTACCGCCGGTTCCTGGAGCGCAAGCTGCGCGAGCAGTTCGGCTTCCACGGCACGCCGATCGAGGTCTCGGTCAAGGTCCGCGAGGGCCGGGACAAGGACAAGCGCTCCTGATCGGCGGGGGAGAACCACCGGTCGGAGCCGCAGAACGCGTGCGGTAATCTTCCGGAGCGGTCGAACGCGGCCCGGGACTTCCCGGGGAGCAGGCGGCGGCGGGCTGTAGCGCAGCTTGGTAGCGCACTTGACTGGGGGTCAAGGGGTCGCAGGTTCAAATCCTGTCAGCCCGACAGAAGCACGAGCAGGGGCCGTTCCGGAGCCATCCGGGGCGGCCCCTGGCGCCTCTGGCGGCCGGCGGTCACGGTGCCTCCTCGGGCCGGCGGCAGCAGGGCGGACGACGGTCGTCTGGGCGACGTACGACGTCGCGGAGGTCGCCCGGCATCCGCACTCGACGACGAAACTAGCGCCCGCCGATCGCAGCCGTGCTCGACCAGTACCTGGACCCTGGCGACGGGCAGCACGAGGCGCGTCTGGGACTGGTGTCGGACGTCTTCATCCACGGCAGGCCCTGGCCGCCCGGGCTGGAAGGCGAACGACTTCTCGTCGAGGCGGCGATGGTGGTGCACGGCACGACGGTCCGCGCCCACGGGATCATGAACGCAGCTGCCGCCGTCCGGACCCATCGCGCCTGACCTCGTCGTGGCGAGCCGAAGGGAGGTCCGAGGGTGGTGCCCGCGAAGCCGACCGTCAGGGCGCTGCCCGGATCGGGTGAGGTTCGCCTGCACGGACCAGGTTCCCTGGCCGATGTCGTAGGCACGTTGTAGACATCGGGTGTGCGCAACGTCGGGCACATGTCGCGTGAATCGGGGGAGGAGTCAGGTGTCGCCTGTTGTCACGGTGACGCGGTCCGAACTGGAGGACCGCCGCCGAGCGCTGCTGGAAGAGCTCGGGCTCACGCTGCGGGAGTTCGAGTGTCTCGCTGACACGCGAACCTTGACGGGCCATGAGTTCGACGTGAAGGAAGAGTTGGACGAGATCGCCTTCCTCCTCGGTGAGTGATCCCCGAGAGCCCGCCGAGTCGCTCGAAGGCGCCTCGGCAAGGTTCGCAACGGACATCGAGGACACACTGGTCGGCGTCCTGCCTGGCTCCCACAGGATCGTCTCCCGTCGGGCGCCCGACCTGGAGCGTTATGTGGTGGGGCCGGAGGGGCGGCACGACATCCCTCTGCTGGTGGGCGGTGAGGTACTGGCGACGCTGTCCCTGGCGATGTTCCTCTCGCTCGACCGGAGCGAAACCTTCCTCAAAACCGTCAGGTCCGACTTCATCGTGAAGTCGACGCTGCACCGGCAACCGCTCATCCGCCTGGACTACCGGGCTGACATGGACCGGGCGCCATCGGCCCACTGGCAGTTTCACGCTGAACGCGGCGCCTTCTCCCACCTGCTCGCCCGCGCCCATGCCCTCGACCCGACGCGGGTGAACATGCCGCACGACCTCGGATCGCTGCACATCCCCGTGGGCGGGGAGCGATTTCGGCCCTGTCTCGAGGACTTCCTGCAGTTCTTGATCCAGGAGTGCGGAATCGATCGGCGAGATGGCTGGCTGAGGGTTCTGGAAGAGGGAAGGCGTCGCTGGCGCCTACGTCAACTGGCTGCCACCATCAGGGATGCGCAGGACCACACCGCTGACGTGCTTCGCGGGCTGGGCTGGGCTGTAGAACGCACTGACGCCGTCGACTCCGAGGAGTACAGACCGGCGCTCGTGCACTGGTGAAGCGAGCGTTCCTGGCGATGGTGGGGGCTGAGCGCGGCTACTTCATCGTGGCGAGCTGGATGAGGTTGCCGCAGGTGTCGTCGAGGACGGCGACGACGACGGGGCCGTAGTCCACCGGGTCCTGGGTGAAGACGACGCCGAGCCCCTTGAGCCGCTCGGCCTCGGTGTGGACGTCGTCCACGGCGAACGAGGTGAACGGGATCCCGTCGGCGACCAGCGCCTCCTTGTAGACCTTCGCCGCCGGGTGGCCGGTCGGCTCCAGCAGCAGCTCGACGCCGTCGGGCTCGGCGGGGGAGACGACGGTGAGCCAGCGGCCTTCTCCGGCGGGCACGTCGGTCTTCTTCACGAACCCGAGCTTCTCGGTGTAGAACGCCAGCGCCTTGGCCTGGTCGTCGACGTACACGCTGGTGACGTTGATGCGGATCACGGGGGTGCCTCTCGGTCGATGGGCCACCGCTCGACGAGCGCACGGAGCGGGCCCGTATCGAGGTGGTGGAACTTGTAGCGGCCCTCCCGCCGGGTGCGCACGAGGCCGGCGCCCTCGAGCACCGCGAGGTGCTGGGAGATGGCCTGGCGCGAGGAGGTGAGGCCGTGCTTCATGGCCAGCCGACCGCAGATCTCGAACAGCGTCTGACCGTCGCGGTCGGTCAGCTCGTCGAGGATCACGCGGCGGGTCGCATCGCCGAGAGCCCTGAACAGCTCCGGGTCGGCGTCCACGCGGTTCAGTAAAGGCAAGTAGCGGCTTGCCTGTCAAGCGTTTCGGCGGCCGGAGTCGCGGTCATGACGGAGGCTCACAGGTGCCGGTGAGCAGTGCCGGCGCGCCCTGCCCGAGCCGCGCGCGAACCGGCGGCTCCCCGTACGAGAGCGACGCGCATGCGAGCGATGGTCTACCGCGGCCCCTACAAGATTCGGGTCGAGGAGAAGGACATCCCGGCGATCGAGCACCCGAACGACGCGATCATCCGCGTGACGCTCGCCGCCATCTGCGGATCGGACCTGCACCTCTATCACGGGCTGATGCCGGACACCCGGATCGGCCACACCTTCGGCCACGAGTTCATCGGCGTCGTGCACGAGGTCGGCTCCTCGGTGCAGAACCTGAAGGTCGGGGACCGGGTGATGGTCCCGTTCAACATCTACTGCGGGTCGTGCTGGTTCTGCGCCCGCGGCCTCTACTCCAACTGCCACAACGTGAACGCCAACGCGACCGCGGTCGGCGGCATCTACGGCTACTCGCACACCACCGGCGGGTATGACGGCGGGCAGGCGGAGTACGTGCGCGTGCCGTTCGCCGATGTCGGCCCGGCGAAGATCCCGGACTGGATGAGCGACGAGGACGCCGTCCTGCTCACCGACGCGACGTCCACCGGCTACTTCGGGGCCCAGCTGGGCGACATCTCCGAGGGCGACACCGTCGTCGTCTTCGGCGCCGGCCCGGTGGGCCTGGTCGCCGCCCAGTCCTCGTGGCTGATGGGCGCCGGGCGGGTGATCGTCGTCGACCACCTGGACTACCGGCTGGAGAAGGCGCGGGACTTCGCGCACGCCGAGACGCTCAACTTCGCCGAGTACCAGGACATCGTGGTCGAGCTGAAGAAGCAGACCGACTACCTGGGTGCCGACGTCGTCATCGAGTGCGTGGGCGCCGAGGCCGACGGCAACCTGCTGCAGCACGTCGCCGGCGCCAAGCTCAAGATGCAGGGTGGCTCCCCGGTGGCGCTGAACTGGGCCATCGACGGCGCCCGCAAGGGCGGCACGATCTCGGTGATGGGCGCCTACGGGCCGATCCCGAACGCGGTGAAGTTCGGCGACGCGCTGAACAAGGGGCTGACCCTGCGGATGAACCAGGCGCCGGTGAAGCGCCAGTGGCCGCGCCTGTTCGAGCACATCCGCAACGGCTACCTCAAGCCGAGCGAGATGGTGACCCACCGGTTCCCGCTCGAGGAGATCCCCGAGGCCTACCACGTGTTCTCCAACAAGCTCGACGGCTGCATCAAGCCGCTGATCGTGCCCAGCGCGGCCTGAGGGAGCGACGATGACCGAGAACGACATCCCCACCGCCTACGTCCGCGACAAGCGGACGGTCCGGGAGACCAACGAGCAGCTGCGGGCGCGCATCCCCGGCTGGGGCGCGGACCTGGACCCGGCGGACCGCCCGTCGCACCCCAAGCTGCGCTACGCGCCGGAGACCACCGGAGCCCACTGGGAGTTCCCCGAGCGTCAGCCCGGGAGCGAGGGTCGCGAGCGGTCCATCGAGCACGCGTTCGTGACGCCGGTGTTCGGGACCGCCCAGCCGCTGACGGGCGCGTCGGGGGCGATCCGCCGGCTCGCCTACGAGCGCTTCAGCGAGGGCCGCCTGGCGCACTGGATGCTGCTGGTCGTCGGCGACCGCGTGGACGCATGGGGGAGCCACCTGAGGTCCTTCGCCACCCTGCGGCCGGACGTCCCGGCCACCGGTATGCGCGCGGAGTTCACCCATGGCGGTCTGAGCTCCCGGCGTGGCCGGGTCGACGCACGGCACCACGTGCTCGACCCAGTGGTCGTCGGCGGGCCGTGGGTGCTCGCGGCCGGGGTGGCCGTCGTCGGTGCCCGGCGGCTGGCGCGGGCGGTCCGGCGCTGAGCTCAGCTCTCGGCGAGCCGTCGGCAGTCCGCGCAGGGCTTGTCCGAGCCGAGCCCGCGCGGACCGTTCCACCGGCCCTGGACGACGTCCACCGACGCGCCGCAGATCGCCGCCCACGGGGCGGGCAGGTCCGCAGTGCTGCGGAGGACGGCGTGGGACGTGCCCGTCGCCTGTTCCCGGCCGGCGGCGTGGTCGCTCGTGCTCATGCCTCCAGCATGCGCGGGCGGGTGCCGGCCCGGAGAAGGGGGTAGCGGCCCGCCATGGCGATTCCCGACACCCGGGTGCGGGAGCGGCTGCCCTCCCGCGCCACCGGGCTCCTCTACGGGCTCGGCTTCGGCGGCTTCCTCGACGGCATCGTGCTGCACCAGATCCTCCAGTGGCACCACATGGTCAGCGCGGTCGAGGAGCCCACGACGGTCGCCGGGCTGGAGCTGAACACGACCGCCGACGGTCTCTTCCACCTCGCCACCTGGGTGCTGACCTTCGCCGGGACCCTCACCGCTCTCGTCGCCTGGCGGCAGGGCCGGATCGCGCCGAGCTGGAGCTTCCACCTCGGGCTGGTCGTCGCCGGCTGGGGTCTGTTCAACCTCGTGGAGGGGCTGATCGACCACCAGCTGCTGGGCGTCCACCACGTGCGCGACGACCTGGGCGGCCCGCTGAGCTGGGATCTCGCCTTCCTCGCCTCCGGGGTGGTGCTGATCGTCGGAGGATGGCTGATCCACCGGCGCGGGCTCCGGGAGATGGCCCGCCGGGCGACGGAGCGTTCACCGGCCCCTTGATCGCTCGCGCGAAGGCGGGCAGGCTGTGACGCGGACCACAGTCGAGCGTCGTCGGGAGTCGCCGTGGCGAAGGACACCGGAACGGCACCGGCCCCCCGGCCCGCGGCCGACGTGCGCAACGTGGCCCTGGTCGGTCACTCCGGCGCAGGCAAGACGACGCTGGCCGAGGCCCTCCTGGCTGCCGCCGGAGCGGTGTCACGTGCCGGCCGCGTGGAGGACGGCACGACCTGCCTCGACACCGAGGAGGTCGAGATCCGCCAGCAGCGCTCGGTGTCGCTCGGGGTCGCCACCTTCGAGCACGGCGGCCGCCGCATCACCCTGCTCGACACCCCCGGGTCGCCGGACTTCGTGGGGGAGGTGCGGGCCGGGCTGCGCGCCGCGGACTCGGCGCTCTTCGTCGTCTCCGCCGTCAACGGCATGGACGCCGCCACCGTGCAGCTGTGGCAGGAGTGCTCCGCGGTCGGGCTGCCGCGGGCCGTCGTCCTCACCCAGATCGACCGGGCGCGCGCCGATGTCGACGAGGCCGTCCGCCTGGCCCAGCTGATGCTGGGAGCGGGGGTGCACCCCCTGCACCTGGTCGACCGGGGAGCCGACGGCGCGGCGCGCGGCCTGCTGACCCTGCTGGAGCCACCGGCCCGCAGCGGCGCCGGCCGGGACGCCGACCGGCTCCGGGCCGAGCTCATCGAGGGCATCATCGGCGAGAGCGAGGACGAGACGCTTCTGGAGCGCTACCTCGCCGGCGACGAGCTGGCGGTGGCCGACCTGGTGGCCGATCTGGAGACCGCCGTCGCCCGCGGGCACTTCCACCCGGTGCTCTGCGCCTCCCCGCTCACCGGCGTCGGCATCGGTGAACTGCTGGACCTCCTCGGCGACGCCTTCCCGTGCCCGGCCGAGCACGGCTGCCCGCCCGACACCAGGCCCGACGGCTCGCCGGCGCCGGCACTGACCTGCGACCCCGACGGCCCGCTGGTGGCCGAGGTCGTCAAGACGACGACCGACCCCTACGTCGGACGGATCTCGCTGGTGCGGGTCTTCTCCGGCACCCTGCGCCCCGACGTCGCCGTGCACGTCTCCGGGCACGGGCTCGCCGACCGCGGCCATCCCGACCACGACGCCGACGAGCGGATCGGGGTGCTGACCTCGCCCCTGGGAGCGACGCTGCGCCCGGTGAGCCACTGCCCGGCCGGTGACGTCTGCGCCGTCGCCAAGCTCTCCACCGCGGAGACCGGCGACACCCTCAGCGAGCCTGCGGACCCGAGGCTCGTGCCGCCGTGGAACCTGCCGGTGCCCCAGCTGCCGGTCGCGATCGAGGCCGCGTCCCACGCCGACGAGGACCGGATGGCCACCGCCCTGAGCCGGCTGGTGGCGGAGGACCCCACCGTGCGGCTGGAGCGCCGTGCCGACACCGGGCAGCTGATCCTCTGGTGCGTGGGGGACGGGCACGCGGAGGTGCTGCTCGACCGGCTCAGGACGCGGCACGGCGTCGCCGTCACCACGGTTCCGGTGCGGGTGCCGCTGGTCGAGACGCTGCGGGGGTCGGCCCGGGTGACCGGCCGGCACGTCAAGCAGTCCGGCGGGCACGGGCAGTACGCCGTCGTGGTGGTCGAGGGGGAGCCGGGGCCGCCGGGATCGGGCGTCGTCTTCGACCAGCGCATCGTGGGCGGCACCGTTCCGGGGCAGTACCACGCGAGCGTGGAGAAGGGGATCCGCGCCCAGGCGCAGCGGGGCGTGCACGACGACCGTCCGGTCGTCGACGTCCACGTGACCCTGGTCGACGGGAAGGCGCACAGCGTCGACTCCTCGGACGCCGCGTTCCAGGCCGCCGGGGCGCTGGCGCTGCGGGAGCTCGCGGCCGCGGTGGGCACGCAGGTCCTGGAGCCGTGGTGCGAGATCGAGGTGCTCGTGCCGGCCGAGTACGTGGGGGCGGTGATGAGCGACCTCTCGGCCCGGCGGGCCCGCGTCACCGGGAGCGAGGCGGACCCGGAGCAGAACCGGTCCACGGTGCGCGCCGAGGTGCCCGAGGTGGAACTGCTCGGCTATCCCGGCGTCCTCCGGTCGGTCACGCACGGAACGGCCACCTTCGACCGCCGCCCGCTGGGCTACGAACCGGCTCCCTCGCCCCTCGCGGTGCCCGCCTGACCCCTGGCCGCGTCCGGAGGCTCGCCGCGAGCCTGCGAGCGGGGAGGGGGACGGGGTCCTTCGGCTAGCCTCGGGGCAGGTGGTGCAGGGGCTGGAGGAAGCGTGACGTCGTCGAACGGGCCGTCGGCGCCCGCAGCCGTACCCCCGGGCACGCCCGCGGTCGGCAACCGCGAGGAGCTGCCCGACCGGATCTGGACGGTGCCCAACGCGCTGTCGGTCCTGCGGCTGCTCGGCGTCCCGCTGTTCCTGTGGCTCCTGCTGGGCCCGGAGGAGGACGGCTGGGCGATCGCCGTGCTCATGGTCTCGGGGTTCACCGACTGGGCCGACGGCAAGCTCGCCCGCATCCTCGACCAGGGCAGCAAGCTCGGTGCGCTGCTGGACCCCGCCGCCGACCGGCTCTACATCGTCAGCACGCTGATCGCGCTCGCGCTGCGCGAGGTGATCCCGTTGTGGATCGTCGTGGCGCTCGTCGGCCGCGAGCTGGTGCTCGGCGTGATGCTCCTGGTCCTGCGGGCCCGCTCCTATCCGCCGCTGCAGGTGCACTACCTCGGCAAGGCCGCCACGCTGCTGCTGCTCTACGCCTTCCCGGGGCTCCTGATCGCCGACGGCGACGGGTGGCTGGCGACCGTCTGCGCCCCCTTCGCCTGGGCGCTCACCATCTGGGGCACCGCCCTCTACCTGCTGGCCGGGGCCTTCTACGTCGTCCAGGTGATCGGGCTGGTCGCTCGCGACCGGGCGGCCGGCAGGCCGTGACCGGCACCCGTCGGCCGGGCGGCGTCCGGTCCCTGGGCGCGTCCCTGCTGGACGACGTCCTCGCCGAGACGCTGGACCCCGCCTACGCCCAGGCGGCCGAGGCCCGTGCCGCGCGGGACGAGCCGCCGGCGTCACGCAGACCGCGCGCACAGGTCCTGGTCGCCCTGACGATGGCCGTCGCCGGCCTGCTGCTCGCCGTCACCTACAACCAGGCCTCGGCCCGGGAGCAGGGCCGGCAGGAGATCCGCGCGGCGCTGGTGCGCGACATCCAGGACGAGTCCGCGGTCAGCGACGACCTCGCCGTCCAGCTCGAGGAGCTGCGCGCCGAGGTCAGCCGCACGAGCGACGACCTGCTCGCCGCCACCGCCGTCGGCCAGCGCGCCCTCGACGCGCTGGCCCGGGCCGAGCAGGGGACCGCCGCCGTGGCGGTCACCGGTCCGGGCCTGCTGGTCACCCTGGCCAACGCCGAGGCCGACGCCGACGACGATCCCGTCGGCGGGGGGACGTCGGAGAACAGCGGCGAGCGCGTCCAGGACGGCGACCTGCAGAAGGTGGTCAACGCGCTCTGGGCCTCCGGCGCCGAGGCGATCAGCATCAACGGCCAGCGGCTGGGGCCCACCAGCGCCATCCGGTTCGCCGGCGAGGCCGTGCTGGTCGACTTCCGGCCGGTCACCAACCCGTACGAGATCAGTGCCATCGGGGAGCCCGATGAGCTCGCCGCGGCCTTCCTCCTCGATCCCGAGGTGCGGTCGGTCGCGTGGGTCTCCAAGAACTACGGCCTGCGCTTCGACTTCGCCAAGGAGGACGAGCTGTCCCTGCCCGCGGCCAGCCCGCCGGAACTCCGCGTAGCCGTTCCCCTCGACACCACCCGCCGGGATGCCGGCGCCGACCCCTCGCCCGGAGGCTGAACCCGTGATCCCGATCCTCGGACTCGCGGCGGGCATCCTCCTCGGGCTGTTGTTCGACCCGACGGTCCCGCTGTGGCTGCAGCCGTATCTGCCGATCGCCGTCGTCGCCGCCCTGGACGCCGTCTTCGGTGGGTTCCGCGCCCGCCTGGACGGCATCTTCGACGCCAAGGTCTTCGTCATATCGTTCGTGTCCAACGTCGTCGTCGCGGCCCTGATCGTCTTCCTCGGCGACCAGCTCGGCGTGGGCGCGCAGCTGTCGACGGCGGTCGTCGTCGTCCTCGGCATCCGCATCTTCGGCAACGCCGCGGCCATCCGGCGGCACATCTTCCGGGCATGACCGAGGAGCCGGCCGGCGCAGCACCGCGTCCGGGGGAGGCCGTCGCAGAGGAGGTCGCGGCGGGGGAGGTCCCCGCGCGAGAGACCGCTCCTCCTCGCGCGTCACGGCGGCGACGGGACCTGGTCGCCGCGGCGCTCATCGGGGTGCTCACCCTGGTCCTCGGGTTCGCCCTCGCCGTGCAGGTGCGCAACGCCGACGAGGCCCAGGTGCTCGCCGGCGCCCGTGAGGAGGACCTCGTCCGGATCCTCGGCGAGCTCAACTCCCGGGAGGGCCGCCTCCGGGCGCAGATCGCCGAGCAGCGCACCGCGCTCCAGGAGCTCTCCGGGTCCGGCAGCCGGACCGGCAACGCGCTCCAGGAGGCCCGGCGCCAGGCCGAGGCGCTCGGCATCCTCAACGGCACCCTCCCGGCCCAGGGGAGGGGGATCACGCTCACCGTGCGGGACCCCTCCGACGAGGTGCGGGTCCGCGACCTGATCGACGTCATCCAGGAGCTGCGCGGCGCCGGCGCGGAGACCATGCAGGTCGACGGCGTCCGGATCGGGCTGTCGTCGGCGGTCACCGGCTCGGCGGGCGGCCTCCGGGTGGACGGCACGTCGCTGAGCGCGCCGTACGAGTTCGTGGTGATCGGTGATCCGCAGGGCATCGAGACGGCGATGAACATCCCGGGCGGCGTGGTGCAGGCGATCGGCAACCGCGGCGGCAGCGTGGACATCGAGCAGGCCCCGCTGGTGCTGGTGGACGCGTTGCGACCGCTGGACCGGCCTCAATACGCTTCGCCCGACGACGGCGACTGAACGACGATGCAGGAGAGATACCACCATGAGCACCCCTGACGACCGCCGTTACAGCGACCAGCACGAGTGGGCGAAGGTGGACGGCACCGACGGCACGTCGAGCGTCGTCCGCATCGGCATCACCGACCACGCCCAGGACGCGCTGGGCGACATCGTCTTCGTGCAGCTGCCCGACGTGGGGGCCGAGGTCGCCCCGGGGACGGCGATCGGCGAGGTGGAGTCCACCAAGTCGGTCTCCGACGTCTACGCGCCCGTGGCGGGGACCGTCGCCGCGGTGAACGAGCGCCTGGCCGACACGCCGGAGCTGCTGAACTCCGACCCGTACGGCGACGGGTGGCTGGTGGAGATCGCCGTCGCGGGGGAAGGCGGGGATCCCGTGGGTCACCTGCTGGACGCCGCCGCCTACCAGGCGCTGGTCGACGGCGCGTGACGGGGTCGCCAGCAGGCTGACTCCCGCTATCGATCACTATGATCGCGCTGGGGCGAGAGCCCGGGGTCGCCTACGGGAGACCAGTTCGTCCCACCCTGCACATCCGGTTGACCCTCGGGCCGACCGGCTGGTTCCATGACCAACGGTCCGCCGCCTCCGCGGCGGCCGACCCACGACGGGCTGACCGGCCCGCCGAAAGCCGGCCGCCCGCGGCCCGTTCCGAGGCCCGCGGCGGGCCCCTCGCACCGGAGGAGACGCAACGTGCACTGCACTCGATGTGGCCATGAGAACCCCGAGGGCAGTCGCTTCTGCGCGCAGTGCGGCTCGGCCCTCGCTCCCGAGCGCGTCGGTGACGCGACCAGCGTCATCCCCAAGGTCGGCGGGGAGGACTCGAGCGAGCAGCCCGAGGCCACCGCCGAGGCCGCTGACGCACACGCCGGCGCCGTCGAGTCGCTGCCGGCGGGCTCGGCCCTGCTGGTCGTCAAGCGTGGCCCGAACGCCGGGAGCCGCTTCCTGCTCGACCAGGACGTCACCACGGCCGGGCGGCACCCGGACAGCGACATCTTCCTCGACGACGTGACGGTGAGCCGTCGGCACGTCGAGTTCCACCGCGAGGGCGGCGGCTTCTCGGTGCACGACGTCGGCAGCCTGAACGGCACCTACGTCAACCGCGAGCCGGTCGACGTCGCCAACCTCGCCGGCGGTGACGAGGTGCAGATCGGCAAGTTCCGGCTCGTGTACCTCACCGGTCCGCGCACCGGCGAGCCGGCCGCTCGCTAGTGAGCGTGCCCGAGCGCGACCGCGCGCTCGGGGACGCCGCCGATCAGCACACGCCTCGCCTGACCATCGGTGAGGTGCTGGCTGTTCTTCGCGACGACTTCCCCGACGTGACGATCAGCAAGATCCGCTACCTCGAGTCCGAGGACCTGGTGCACCCGCAGCGCACGCCGTCGGGGTACCGGAAGTTCTCGCGGGCGGACGTGAGCCGGCTGCGCTACGTGCTGACCGCGCAGCGGGACCACTACCTCCCGCTGCGCGTCATCAAGGACCACCTGGACGCCCTGGACCGCGGCGAGCCGCTCCCGGGCTCCGGTGGGGCGGCGACGCTGCCCCCGGCCGAGCCGGCCGAGGGGGAGGAGGCGCCGCTCACCCCGGAGCAGTTCGCCCGTGCCGCGGGGCTCGAGCCCGGCCAGCTGGCCGACTGCGTGCAGTTCGGGCTGCTCTCCACCGACGCCGAGGGCCGCCATCCGGCGGGCGACCTGCCGATCGCGCGGGCCGCCGCCGGGCTGGCCCGGCACGGCATCGAGCCGCGGCACCTGCGGGTCTACCGCAGCGCCGTGGAGCGCGAGGCCGGGCTGGTCGAGCAGCTCGTGGCACCGGTCCTGCGCGCCCGCTCCGAGGAGGCGCGGACCCGCGCGACCGAGAAGCTGGCCGAGCTCGCGGCGCTCTCCGCGCAGCTGCACACCGCATTGCTCGAGACGCGCCTGCGCGATCTCCTCCGGCCCTGACCGGGCGTACCGTGGGGACGTCGCCGTCCGAGCCCGTCCGACGTCCCGACCCGTCACCGGCCGCCTGACCAGACCGTTCCGCCCGACCCCCCGGGCCGCAGCCGAGGAGCCGCACAGTGCAGGAGCTTCGAGTCGTCGGCGTCCGCGTCGAACTGCCGGGCAATCAGCCCATCCTGCTGCTCAAGGAGACGCAGGGTGAGCGCTACCTGCCCATCTGGATCGGCGCCGTCGAGGCCGCCGCGATCGCCTTCGAGCAGCAGGGCGTCCGTCCCGCCCGCCCGATGACCCACGACCTGCTGCGCGAGGTCGTCCGCGCGCTGGGTGCGGAGCTGGAGGCGGTCAACATCACCGAGATGCGCGACGGGATCTACATCGCCGAGCTGGTGTTCGGCGACGAGCGCGTGGTCAGCGCCCGCCCGTCGGACGCCGTCGCCCTCGCCGTCCGGACCGGGGCACCGATCTACGGAGCCGAGGACCTGCTCGACGAGGTCGGCATCGAGATCCCCGACGAGCAGGAGGACGAGGTGGAGAAGTTCCGCGAGTTCCTCGACCAGATCTCCCCGGAGGACTTCGGCGCGGGCTCCGGGTCCGGCGGCGGGCCCGCCTGACGCCCAACAGGAACCTCTCGGCAGGTCGCGCCGGATCCTTCACTCGAAATGAGTGAGCGGGCCCGACACGCCGCCCCGCTCAGTTGACCCGCCCCCCGCCCCGGCTTACCGTCGGCGAAGAACAACGGTGTGACACCTGAGGTCACGAGGGTGTGGACCGTCGACCTGCCGCGATTCGTGGCGGGACAGAGGAGGACGCTGGACGTGAGCGACGAGGACAAGGGCTCGCAGGGTCAGTTGTTCAGCGACGCCGCCGTCGGGGTGCCGTCCTACGACGACGTGGACACCGACCTCGTCGGCTACCGCGGCCCGACCGCCTGCTCCGCTGCCGGGATCACCTACCGCCAGTTGGACTACTGGGCCCGTACCGGCCTCGTTGCTCCCTCCGTCCGCAGCGCCACCGGCTCCGGCACGCAGCGGCTGTACTCCTTCCGCGACATCCTGGTGCTCAAGGTCGTCAAGCGACTGCTGGACACCGGCGTCTCGCTCCAGAACATCCGGAAGGCCGTCGACCACCTCCGCCAGCGCGGGGTGAAGGAGCTGGCCAACGTCACGCTCTTCTCCGACGGCGCCACGGTCTACGAGTGCACCTCCGCGGAGGAGGTCGTCGACCTGCTCGCCGGCGGCCAGGGCGTCTTCGGCATCGCCGTCTCCGGCGCGCTGCGGGAGCTCTCCGGTGAGCTCGCCGAGCTGCCGGCCGAGCGCATCGACGGCGGTCAGGTCGTGCCGTCCGACGACGAGCTGTCGATGCGTCGTCGTCAGCGCGCCGCGACGGCGTAGTTCGTCCGGTCGTGCCGAGTGGGCCCCGGAGGGGTCCGCGCAGGTACGACGAAGCGGCTCCCCGGGGTCGGGACGGCACGTGGCCGCGGGGTCGTCCGGAGGACGACAGTGAAGTAGTAACTTCGGGTGGTGACCGACCGCGCCGCCGAGTTCGTGCCGCTGCCCTCGCTGAACGAGCTGGATCCCGCGGGTTCCTTCATCGGCCGGCACATCGGCCCCCGCCCCGGTGACACCGCCGCGATGCTCGAGGTCGTCGGGTTCCAGTCACTGGACTCACTGGTCGACGCCTGCGTCCCCGAGGGTGTCCGCGACCGCGCGCCGCTGGACCTGCCGCCGGCCGAGAGCGAGGCCGCGGTCCTCGCGCTGCTGCGCGAGCGCGCGGCCGCCAACGAGGTCTTCACCTCGATGATCGGCCTGGGGTACTCCGGCACGGTCACCCCGCCGGTCATCCAGCGCACGGTGCTGGAGAACCCGGCCTGGTACACGGCCTACACGCCGTACCAGCCCGAGATCAGCCAGGGCCGGCTCGAGGCGCTGATCAACTTCCAGACGACGGTCGCCGACCTCACCGGCCTCGACGTCGCCGGCGCCTCCATGCTCGACGAGGCGACCGCGGCCGCCGAGGCGATGACGCTGGTGCGCCGGGCCGGGCGGGCGAAGGCGGACGCCGTCTTCGTCGTCGACGCCGACACGCTGCCGCAGACCCTCGGGGTGCTGCGGACCCGCGCCGAGCCGCTGGGCATCCGGCTGCACGTCACGGACCTGTCCGCCGGGTGGCCCACCGATCTGCCCGAGGCCGGCGCGTTCGGCGTCCTGCTGTCCTACCCGGGCGCCAGCGGCGCGGTCCGCGACCACCGCGCGCTGGCCGCCGCCGCGCACGAGGCCGGCGCGGCCGTCGTCGTCGCCGCGGACCTGCTCGCCCTCACGTTGCTGGAGGCGCCGGGGGAGTGGGGCGCCGATGTCGCCTGCGGCACCAGTCAGCGCTTCGGCGTCCCCATGGGCTACGGCGGTCCGCACGCCGGCTACCTGTCGGTCCGCGAGGGCCTGGCTCGCCAGCTGCCCGGCCGCCTGGTCGGCGTCTCGGTGGACGCCGACGGCGACGTCGCCTACCGCCTGGCCCTGCAGACCCGCGAGCAGCACATCCGCCGGGAGAAGGCGACCAGCAACATCTGCACCGCGCAGGTGCTGCTGGCCGTGATGGCAGGCGCCTACGCCGTCTACCACGGGCCCGAGGGGCTGACCGCGATCGCGGCGCGGGTGCACCGCAGCGCGACGGTGCTGGCCGGCTGGCTGCGCTCCGGCGGCCTCCAGCTGGTGCACGAGCACTTCTTCGACACGATCGCGGTGCGGGTGCCCGGCCGCGCCGCCGACGTCGTGGCCACCGCCGCGCAGCGCCGGATCAACCTCCGGCTGGTCGACGCCGACACGGTGGCCGTCGCGTGCGACGAGACCACCACCCCCGCGGTCCTGCGGTCGGTCGCCGAGGCCTTCGGCGTCGCCGTGGACGACTCGGCGCTCGACGACGACGGCGCGGCCGCGCTGCCCGACGAGCTCCGCCGCCGGACGCCGTTCCTCACCCACCCGGTCTTCTCCGCGCACCGCTCGGAGACGGCGATGATGCGCTACCTGCGCTCGCTGTCGGACAAGGACCTGGCGCTGGACCGCACGATGATCCCGCTGGGTTCGTGCACGATGAAGCTCAACGCCGCCACCGAGATGGCCGCGATCACCTGGCCGGAGTTCGCCGGCCTGCACCCCTTCGCCCCGGTGGAGCAGGCACGCGGTTACCGCCAGCTGATCGACGAGCTGTGCGCGGGCCTGGCGGAGGTGACCGGGTACGCCGCGGTGAGCGTGCAGCCCAACGCCGGATCACAGGGCGAGTTCGCCGGCCTGCTGGCGATCCGCGGCTACCACCGCTCGCGCGGGGACGACCAGCGTGACGTCTGCCTGATCCCGAGCTCCGCGCACGGCACGAACGCGGCCAGCGCCGTCATGGCCGGCATGCGCGTGGTCGTCGTGGCCTGCGACGAGGCGGGCAACGTCGACGTCGCCGACCTGCACGCCAAGGTGGAGCAGCACGCCGACCGGCTGGCGGCGCTGATGATCACCTATCCGTCGACGCACGGCGTCTTCGAGGTCGACATCCAGGAGATCTGCGGCGCGGTGCACGACGCCGGCGGCCAGGTCTACGTCGACGGCGCCAACCTCAACGCCATGGTGGGCCTCGCGCGGCCCGGCCGGTTCGGCTCCGACGTCAGCCATCTGAACCTGCACAAGACCTTCTGCATCCCGCACGGCGGCGGCGGGCCCGGCGTCGGCCCGATCGGCGTCCGGGAGCACCTGGTGCCGTTCCTCCCCGGCCACCCGGTCGTCGGCACAGGGACGGACGGTCCGGTGGTCTCCGCGGCGCCCTGGGGTTCGGCGGACATCCTGCCGATCTCCTGGGCCTACATGCGGCTCATGGGCCCGGACGGGCTGACCCAGGCCACCCAGCACGCGATCCTGGGCGCCAACTACCTGGCCGCCCGGCTGCGGGAGCACTACCCGGTGCTCTACACCGGCGCCAACGGGCTCGTCGCCCACGAGTGCATCCTGGACATCCGCCCGCTGACCAAGGCCACCGGCGTCACCAACGACGACATCGCCAAGCGGCTGATCGACTTCGGCTTCCACGCGCCGACGATGAGCTTCCCGGTTGCCGGGACGCTGATGGTCGAGCCGACCGAGAGCGAGGACAAGGCCGAGCTCGACCGGTTCGTCGAGGCGATGGTGCACATCCGCGGGGAGATCGAGAAGGTCGCCACGGGGGAGTACGACCGCGAGGACAACCCGCTGCGCAACGCTCCGCATACCCTGGCCATGGTGGCGGGGGAGTGGGCGCGTCCGTATCCGCGCCGCGAGGCGGTCTACCCGGTGCCGGCGCTGAAGGGCCGCGGGTACCTGAGCCCGGTGCGGCGGATCGACCAGGCCTACGGCGACCGCAACCTGGTCTGCTCGTGCCCGCCGCCGGAGGCGTTCGCCGACATCGAGGAGTCCGTCGGGCCGCACGAGGTACCCAGCACCGTGCCTGCGCGGGCGCAGGGGGCACCGGACGACCTGGGCACGGCGGCCGACGTCGTGGGCGCCGCCCGCTGAGGCCTGTCCGTCAGCACCTCGTGGGAGGGTGCCCGCCATGACCGGCGCGGACCAGCTCAAGGCCGACCTCAGGACCTACCTGCAGGAGGGCCGCGACGTGCTCCTGCTCAAGGCCGAGGGGCTGTCGGAGTACGACGTGCGGCGACCGCTGACGCCGACCGGCACCAACGTGCTGGGCGTGATCAAGCACGTGGCGGGGGTGGAGGAGGGCTACGCGACCGTGCCCTTCGGACGGTCGCCCGGCCCGGCCCATCCCTGGTTCCTCGCCGATCCGGAGGACAACGTGGACATGTGGGCCACGCCCGGGGAATCGCGCGAGGAGATCCTGGCCGGCTACCGGCGCGCGTGGGAGCGGACCGACGCGCTCCTGGCGGAGCTGCCGCTGGATGCCGTGGGACGCGTCCCGTGGTGGGGGCCCGACGGGGGCGCCGAGGTGACGCTGCACCGCGTCCTGATCCACGTCATCGCCGAGACCCACCGGCACGCGGGCCACGTCGACGTCGTGCGCGAGCTCATCGACGGCGTCGTCGGCAACCAGGAGGTGGGGGACAACCTGCCCGACCGCGACGCCGCCTGGTGGCGGGAGTACCGCGACCGGGTGGAGCACGCCGCCCAGGAGGCGGCGGGGGAGCGGTCCTAGGCGCTGACGAGCCCGGGGGCGAGCCACTCGTGGTGGTCGGCGAAGGCGCGGCCGTCGGGGAGCAGCTCACCGTCGTCGTCGAACAGGACGACGCCGTTGCAGAGCAGGCTCCAGCCCTGCTCGGGGTGGGAGGTCACGACGGCGGCGAGGTCGCGGGCCTCGCTGGTCGCCTCGGGGCAGGGGGTGGGGTGGGCGCACATGGTGGTGCCTTCCGGTCGGCCGGGGGGAGCCGGCAGTCACTAGCTGTGAGTGAACGCTTACGCGTCCCACCTAGTGTCGGCACGATGAGTGCCCCAGGTCACGTGATACACCTCACCTGATCACCCCTTCGAGTCGTCAGGTCCTGCCATGGCGGGGGCGCGAGATGCGTGGGTGAGCGGGTCCGGACGGCGTGTCGGGGGAGGGGGCCGGCTCAGAGCTTGCGCAGCAGCACCCGGCGCACCGAGTGGTCGGCCGCCTTCTGCAGCACCAGGCGGGCCCGCGACCGGGTCGGCGCGATGTTGTCCCGCAGGTTGGGGCCGTTGACCGCCGACCAGATGCTCAGCGCCGTCTCCCGGGCCTCGTCGTCGGAGAGCCCGGCGAAGCGGTGGAAGTAGGCGGAGGTGTCCTGGAAGGCGGTGCGGCGCAGCGCCTGGAAGCGCTCGACGTACCAGCGCTGGACGTCGGTCTCGGCGGCGTCCACGTAGACGGAGAAGTCGAAGAAGTCCGACAGGAAGACCTCGGGCGCCGACCCGTCGGCGCGGCGTCCGGCCTGCAGCACGTTGAGACCCTCCACGACCAGGATGTCCGGCCGGTCCACCGCCTGCACCCGCCCGGCGACGACGTCGTAGGACTGGTGGTCGTACACCGGCGCCACGACCTCCTCGCGGCCGGACTTCACGTCGGCCAGGAAGCGGAGCAGCGCCCGCCGGTCGTAGCTCTCGGGAAAGCCCTTGCGCCCGAGCAGACCGCGCTCCTCGAGGACGGCGTTGGGCAGCAGGAAGCCGTCGGTCGTCACCAGGTCCACCCGCGGCGACCCGGGGCCGGCGGCCAGGAGCGTCTGCAGCAGGCGGGCGGTCGTGCTCTTGCCCACGGCGACGCTGCCGGCCACCGCGATGACGAACGGGACCTTCGCCGTGGAGTTGCCCAGGAACTCGCTCTGCGCGGCCCACAGCCGGCGTTCGGCTGTCACGTGCAGGTCCAGCAGCCGGGCCAGGGGCAGGTAGACGGTCGCGACCTCATCGAGGTCGATGCGGTCACCCAGGGAGGCGAGGGACTCGAGGTCGGCCTGGTCCAGAGGCAGCTGGTCGCCGGCCGCGAGCGCCCGCCACGAGGAGCGGTCGAACACCGCATAGGGCGAGATGGAGCCGCGTGTCCCTGCCGTCACGGCACCCATCGTGCCGTCCCACCTGCCCGAGGCCTGCGTGCGGGTCACCCGCGAGGGTGGGAGCGGACCCTGGGAGGGGCGTCGGCAACCCTCCCGGGCGCGGACGCGTCTAGGGTTCGAGCGTGTCTTCCCGCCCGGGGCTGCTCGAGTGCATCGAGAGCTACTTCGCCGCCGCGCCGCTGCTGGATGCGCGGGTCGAGCGGGCCGGTGCCCTCGACGTCCCGATCGCGGATGTGACCTGGCCCCATCCGGCGCGGCCGCGCCGCGACGGCGACGGCGCGCCGGTCACGGTGGACGACGTGCGGGCGGCGATCGAACTGCAGCGGCGGGCCGGGCTGCCCGCCGCCCTGGAGTGGATCCCGGAGTGCTCTCCGGAGGTGGCCGGCGCGGCCCGTGCGGCGGGCATGCCCGTCGAGGAGCTTCCGCTGCTGGTCGCCGACGACGTCGTGGACCTGGTGCTGCCGGTGGGGGTGCGACTGTTCCTCGTCGGCGCCGAGGACCCGCAGCTGCCCGAGTACCAGCGGGTCGCCGACATCGCGTTCGCGCACCCCGGCGGGTCCTCGGACGTGCACGAGGCGCCGCTGGACACCTCCCCGGAGGCCGCGGCGCGCACGGCCGTGCTGCGCGAGCGGATCGCCGAGGGCCGCACCGTGATGATGGTCGCCATGGAGAACGGCAGGCCCGTAGCGGTCGGCTCGCACCAGCCGATCGACCTGGACGGCACGGTGGTCAGCGAGATCGTCGGCGTGGCCACACTGCCCCGCCTGCGCGCCCGCGGGCTGGGCGCCGGCATCGCCTCCGCACTGGTGGCGCACGCCCGGGAGACCGCCGATCTGGTCTTCCTCGCCGCCGGTGACGACGACGTCGCCCGCGTGTACGAGCGGGTCGGCTTCGCCCGCCTGGCCACCACGTGCGTTGCTGAACTCGCGGACTGAGACGTCCGCAGCTCGGGGCGGCCCCGTCCAGGGGCCCGCCCCGAGTGCGCGAGGGGTGGGGAGGACGGGGTCCTCCTACTGCGCGTAGGTGGCGACCAGCGTCGCCCGGGCCAGCGTGTGGAAGAACAGGTTGAAGCCGAGCACGGCCGGGGTGGTGTCGGCATCGACGTCGAGCGTCTCGGTGTCGACGGCGTGCACGACGACGAAGTAGCGGTGCGGGCCGTGACCGGCCGGGGGAGCGGCGCCCACGTAGCCGGCGAAGCCGCCGTCGTTGCGCAGCTGCAGCGCGCCGGCGGGCAGCTGGGGGGCGTCCTTGTCGCCGGCGCCCGAGGGCAGCTCCGTGGTCGAGGCCGGGAGGTTGGCCACCGCCCAGTGCCAGAAGCCGCTCGCGGTGGGGGCGTCGGGGTCGTAGACGGTGACGGCGAAGCTCTTCGTGCCCTCCGGGAAACCGGACCAGGACAGCTGCGGGGAGCGGTCCTCGCCACCGGCCCCCATGACCCCGCTGACGTGCGGCATCGGGAGCACCTCGCCCTCGGTCACGTCGCTGCTGGTCACCGTGAAGCCCGGCACCTGCGGCAGGAAGTCGTACGGGTTCGGCGGGGTGGGCCGGTCGGCCATGGTGGTCGTCTCCTCGGGTAGCGGCGGAACGGCTGGTCGGATGCGCATCGCCGTCCCGTCGCGACCCTAGGCAGCGGGGCCGACACGCGCCCGTCGGCCCCGCTCCGGTTCCACCGCCGCCGTCACACCGCCGCCGCACTTCCGACACGTGCGCGCCGCCGTCCGCCGGTAGCGTCGCGGGCGTGTCCTCTCCGCGAACGCTCGGCCTGCCCGACGGCGTACGCGCCTGTCTCTTCGACCTCGACGGCGTGCTGACCCGGACCGCGACTGTGCACATGGCTGCCTGGAAGCGCACCTTCGACGAGTTCCTCCGCGGCCGGGACCCGGCTCTGCCGGAGTTCACGCAGGAGGACTACAACCGCTACGTCGACGGCAAGCCCCGGGCCGACGGGGTCCGCGACTTCCTGGCCAGTCGCGACATCTCGCTGCCGGAGGGCTCCACTGGCGATGCTGCCGACGCCGCCACCGTGCAGGGCGTGGCCACCCGCAAGAACGAGCTGGTGCTGCGCGAGCTCGAGGAGCACGGCGTCGAGGTCTACGAGGGCTCGATCCGCTACCTGCGCGCCGCGAAGGAGGCCGGGCTGGCCACCGCGGTGGTGACGGCGTCGGCGAACGGTGAGCAGGTGGTCGCCTCCGGCGGGTTCGCCGACCTCATCGACACCCGCGTCGACGGCGTCGTGGCCGCCCGCGAGGGGCTGCGCGGCAAGCCGGCGCCGGACACCTTCCTCGCCGGCGCCCGCGCGCTGGGGGTGGAGCCGACGGAGGCCGTGGTGTTCGAGGACGCGCTGGCCGGCGTGGCCGCGGGGCGGGCCGGTGGCTTCGCGTTCGTCGTCGGCGTCGACCGGGTGGGTCAGGCCGACGGGCTCGCGTCCTCGGGGGCCGACGTCGTCGTCACCGACCTCGACCAGCTGCTGGACCGGTCGTGACGGAGGGGCGCGCGGTCTTCCCGGTCGAGCCCTGGGCGCTCACCGAGGTGGGCCTGGACCACAGCTCGCTCGGCGTGCACGAGTCGGTGTTCGCGCTGGCCAACGGGCACATCGGCATGCGCGGCTCCTTCGAGGAGGGCGAGCCGGTCGCGGTGCCGGGCACCTACCTCAACGGCTTCTTCGAGGAGCGGCCGCTGCCCTACGCGGAGGCCGGCTACGGCTTCCCCGAGATGGGCCAGACGGTCGTCAACGTGACCGACGGCAAGCTGATCCGGCTGCTGGTCAACGACTCCCCGCTGGACCTGACCTACGGCGAGATCATCGACCACCAGCGGACGCTGGACCTCAAGGCCGGCGTGCTGCGGCGGTCCACCGAGTGGCGCTCGCCGGGTGGGCGCACCGTGCGGGTGACCAGCACCCGGCTGGTGTCGCTCGTGCGCCGCTCCATCGCCGCCGTCGAGTACAAGGTCGAGGTCGTCGACGACCTCGGCGACCTCTACGTCGCCCTGCAGTCGGACCTGCTGGCCAACGACGACGGCGTCGCAGCGGGAGAGGACGACGACCCGCGCGCCGCGGCGGCCCTGGCCAACCCCCTGCAGTGCGAGCTGGCCGCCGCCCGGGGCCGCAAGGCGGTGCTGGTACACCACACCAAGCGCAGCAGGCTGCGGGTGGCCGCCGGCATGGACCACCTCATCACGGTCCCCGACAGCTGCACCGAGGACGTCGAGGCCGCGAGCGACCTCGCCCGGTACACGCTGGCCGCCCGCATCCCGCCCGGCGGCTCGCTCACCCTGGTCAAGTTCCTGGCCTACGGCTGGTCCTCCCGTCGCTCGGCCCCGGCGCTGCGCGACCAGGTGGAGGCCGCGCTGTCGACGGCGAAGCTGGCCGGCTTCGACCGGCTGCTGCGTGAGCAGCGGGAGCTGCTGGCCCAGCACTGGGACGAGGCCGACGTCGAGATCGAGGGCGACGACGAGCTGCAGCAGGCGGTGCGCGTCGGGATGTTCCACGTCCTGCAGGCCGGGCTGCGCGCGGAGCGGCAGGCCATCCCCGCCAAGGGCCTCACCGGGCCGGGCTACGACGGGCACACCTTCTGGGACACCGAGACCTACGTGCTGCCGGTGCTCACCTACACCGCGCCCCAGGCCGTCCGGGACGCGTTGATCTGGCGGTACTCGACGCTCGGCCTGGCGCGCGACCGCGCACGGGTGCTGGGTCTGCGGGGAGCGGCGTTCCCGTGGCGGACGATCCGCGGCGAGGAGACCTCGGGCTACTGGCCCGCCGGAACGGCGGCCTTCCACATCAACGCCGACATCGCCGACGCCGTCGTCCGCTACCACTCCGCCACGCTGGACGAGTCCTTCGACCGCGACTACGGCGCCGAGCTGCTGTTGGAGACGGCGCGGCTCTGGGCCTCGTTGGGTCACTTCGACGCCGAGCACGGCTTCCGCATCGACGGCGTCACCGGGCCTGACGAGTACACCGCCGTCGTGGACAACAACGTCTACACGAACCTCATGGCGCAGCGGAACCTGCGCGAGGCGGCCGTGGCGGTGCGGCGGCAGCCCGACGTCGCGGCCCGGATGGGGATCACCGACGACGAGGTGGCCGAGTGGCTGCGGGCGGCGTCGCTGATGGCGGTGCCCTACGACACCCAGCGCGGCGTGCACATGCAGTCCGACGGCTTCACCCACCACGAGGAGTGGGACTTCGCGGGCACGCCGCGGGAGAAGTACCCGCTGCTGCTGCACTACCCCTACTTCGAGATCTACCGGACCCAGGTGGTCAAGCAGGCCGACCTGGTGATGGCGCTGCACCTGCGGGGGGACGCGTTCACCCTCGAGGAGAAGATCGCTGATTTCGCCTACTACGAGCCCCGCACCACCCGGGACTCCTCGCTCTCGGCCACCCAGCAGGCGGTCGTCGCCGCGGAGACCGGGCACCTCGAGCTCGCGCACCAGTACTGGGCCGAGGCGGCGCTCACCGACATCCAGAACCTGCACTCCAACTCCGGGCACGGGCTGCACATCGCCTCGCTGGCCGGTGGGTGGACGGTGGCGGTCGCCGGCTTCGGTGGGCTGCGGGACCACGGCGGGGAGCTCACCTTCGCGCCGCGGCTGCCTGAGCGGATCACCCGACTGCGCTTCCGCGTCGTCTACCGCGGCCGCAAGCTGACTGTGACCGTCGAGCCGGACCGGACGACCTACCGGCTGGTGGACGGCGAACCGCTGGCCATCCGCCACCACGGGCGCCGGGTGACGGTGGATCACAGCGACCTGGTGCTGGACGTGCCCCCGCCGCCCGATGTCGAGCCGGTGTCGCAGCCGCCCGGCCGTGAGCCCCGCCGGCGCTCCCGGGGGCGCACCGCCTGACGTCGGCTGGTCGCGCCGGCCCGTGCGCGGCGCGCATCGGGGGCGCTCTCTGCTGCTCCTCGTGCTCTAAGCATCCTGCAGCGCGCGCAGAGCACGAGGAGCGCACGCAGAGCGCCGGCGGCGGTTCGGAGGCAGCGGTTGCGGCGCCCGTTCACGGCTGCCGATACGACCGTTATCCCCAACACCGGACCGGCGTAGCCGGTGGCTCAGGTGAGCAGCCACCTCGCGCCCAGAACGAGCGCACCGACGTCGACGAGCAGGAAGAAACCGACCCAGAACAGGGCGGGGAACGGCGTGAGCCTGGCCAGTTGGTCGGCGTCGGAGTCCGACGCCGACCGCCGCCGGCGGGCGGTCTGCAGCTCGAGGACGGCGCGGGGAGCAGCGAGCAGGAGGAACCAGGTGGCCAGCGCGGCGAACGCGGCCTGCCCGTCCGGGGGGAGCCACCAGGTGGCGGCGAAGACGATGCCGCCGGTGACGAGCACCGACCACAGCCCGTACCAGTTGCGGATCTGCACCAGCAGCAGCGCCAGCAGGGCGAGCAGAGCCCACAGCAGGCCGACGGCGTGGCCGGCCGAGAGCAGCGCCGCCGCACCCAGGCCGAACAGGGCGGGCCCGGTGTAGCCGGCCGCGCAGGTCAGCACCATCCCGAGCCCGGTGGGCCGCCCGGCGGAGACCGTCAGCCCCGAGGTGTCGGAGTGCAGCCGGATGCCGGCCAGCCGACGCCCCGCGGCGAGCGCGACGAGGCCATGCGCGCCCTCGTGCGCGATCGTCACGACGTTGCGGGCCGGACGCCAGAGGGCGGGGGAGAGGACAAGTACCGCCGCCGCGACCGCCGTCGTCAGCAGCACCGTCGTCGACAGGTCGGGGACCGTCGCGGTGACGCGCGCCCAGAACCGGCCGAGGACCTCCACGCCGGGCAGTCAACCGCACCGACCTGGCAGGACCGGGGGAGCGGCGCCCGTGTCGCCCGGTGCGGAGAGGCGCCTCACACCAGCTCGGGGGACGCGATTCCGGCATCCAGGCCGGATGCTGGAGCGATGACGACGACCACCTCCGTCAGCCGGGACGACCTCCCGGTGACGGTCTCCTTCACGCGGCGCGCCGACCCGGCGCAGACGCGTGAGATGACGGCGTGGATCCGCGCCGGTCTCAGCATGGCCGAGAGCTTCCCCGGGTTCCTCGGCGGCGGCTGGGTGCGCTCGCGCCGCGACGCCGACGAGTGGCACATGCTCGCCCGCTTCGCCGATCAGTCGGCGTTGGTGGGCTGGGAGGCATCGGCGGAGCGGCAGTGGTGGTTGCGCTCGGCTCAGGGGCTCGCCGAGGTCACGCGCACGGAGCGCCGCACCGGCATCGAGGGCTGGTTCGACTCCCCGCTGGTCGAGGAGGTCCACGCCGCGCCGGCTCCGGCCGCGCCGCCGCGGTGGAAGCAGGCCGTGACGATCTGGCTGGTCTTCTTTCCGATGAACCTGCTGGCGACCGTGACGCTCGGAGCGGCGCTGGGTGACGTGCACGTCGTGCTGCGGGTGCTCGTGCTGACCGCGGTCCTCACCCCGCTCATGGTCTACGTGATGCTCCCGTGGGTCACCGGCCTGTTGCAGGGATGGCTGCAGGGCGGCGACCGGGTCAGGCCAGCCGGCTCCGCAGGGTCGCGACGCCGTCGCCGCTGAGCTCGTCGAGCGCCGTCCCGCGGCCCGTCATCGCCAGCAGCAGCGCCTCGGCCCGGCCGCGCATGACCGGGCCGCTGCCGGACGACCAGGCGACGTCGTCGGCCTCGAAGCGCAGCCCGCGCACGGTGGGCTCGGCGTCGAGGCCGCCGGCCGCCACGAACTCCAGTGACGTGCGCAGGCGCTCCTCGGGGATGTCGCGCGCCAGGCCCAGGGGCCGGCGGATGTCCAGGCCGTGCACCAGCAGATCGGTGAGCGGCGCCTCGGGGCCGGCACCGGGAGGGGTGAACCGCGAGTCGGCCTTGCGGCGGAGCACCTCGACGAGCTCGGCGAAGGGACGCCGCCCCTGCTCGCGGGCCATTCGGACGTTCGCGCGGTCGAAGTTCCCCCGGGCGGCCAGCATCGCCAGCACGAACCGGGGGATCCCCACCTCCAGGGGCACGACGAGGTGCGCGACCACGTGGTGGACGTCCCACTCGGCGCACAGGCTCGGGGTCGTCCGCTGCTCGGTGGACAGTCCCGACACCAGGTCTGCCAGGCCACGTCGCTCGTCGGCGATGTGCGCGAAGACGTCCACGACGCCGATCGTGGCACGCGCGGTCCGCCGCGGAGCCTGTCTCAGTTGCCGGGCTTGACGGCCTTTCCGCGCTCCTGCTCGGACTCGTCGGCCTCGTAGGCGCCGGGCACGGCCTTCGCCGATCCGTCGTCTCCGGGGGAGAGGGGGCGGTCGGTCAGGTTGTCGGGGCTCGGGGACGGCGTGCCGCCGGGCTCGTCCTGCTCGTCGGTGTCGGGGCGCTGCTCGGTCATGGATCCTCCTCGGTCGGGCGTTCCCCGACCGCTACCCGCGGACCTGCGGCGGAACCGGCGAACCGGCTTCCAGCTGCTGCGTGAGGTTGAGCGCGTTGCCGTCGGGATCCGCGACGTGCGCGACCCGTTGGCCCCACGGCATGTCGTTGGGCGGACCGGGCGCGCGGCCGCCGAGTTCCTCGACGCGGGGGAGGAGCGCGTCGACGTCGGCCACGTCGATGCTGAGCACCACCCGCCCAGGAGTGCCGGCCTCCACCGCGGTGTCGGCGACCAGACCGAGCTCGTCGCCGTCCCCGAAGCGGAGCCCCACGAAGAACACCGGCCCGTCGTCGGGGTACCGCCGCACCTCGGTCGCGTCCAGGATGCCGACGTAGAAGGCGCGGAGGCGCTCGAGGTCGGGCGTGACGAGAATCGGCTGCAGTCTGCCGGGCACGGAACCTCCAGGGGGAATGGGCTGCTGTCCAGGTACGACGGTCGGGTGTGACGAAACTCAGCGGTCGACCCGGGCGAACGTCCAGCGGGCGAAGGCGGCGTCCTCGCCGAGCTCGGTGCGCCAGCGGACCGACATGGTGAACGAGCCGGGTGGGACGACGAGCAACGGGCTGCGGTCGTCCGGCTCGGCGTCGTCGGACTGCGGGGTCGCACCGGGGGACTCGGGCATCAGCAGTGCGCCGTCGTCGCCGGTGCCGTCCAGCGCGGCGCTGACGAAAGCCAACCGGCCACTGGGCACCGCGACGCCGTCGCCGGGCTGGTCGTCGGTGGCCGGGAAGCGCAACGCCAGCTCCAGCACGTCCCGATAGTTCTCGGCACTGACCTGGAGGACGGCGATGCTGCCGTCGTCGCCACGGAAGACCTCCAGCCAGCCCTCGTCGCCGATCTCCGGATCGGTCAGGACGATCGCCGCGGAGCCTGCGCCCACCGGGATGCTGCTGAGCTCGTAGTCCAGGTGGGGGACCAGAGCCTCGTAGGCCTCGTCCGACATGCCGCGCCATGCCGGGAGCAGATCCTCGTCCACGGCCAGGAACGGCTCGCCGTTGGTCCAGAAGCGGCCGACGTGTGTCCAGGCGACAGGCATGCGGTCATCGTCTCCCGTTCCTGCGCGGTCAGCTGCTCGGGTCCGCGGCGCACAGCGGTGGGAGTGGCACGCTCATCGGGGAGGACGTCGGACCCCTTCCGACACCTCCGCTCCAGACGAGTTGACATAACGTCGATTATCGGCGCACGAACCAGGCGCGGTGAGAGGGGTTGATGATCTTGTGATCGCGATCCGCCGAACCGACCGCGCTGGGTGGAACTGCCGCGTCGGTGTGCCTCTGCGTGGCCGACCCGTCGCCTCTCGGATGCCGTGCCGCTGCGAGTGTCTGAACTCGTGGCGCCGGCTCGATCTGCGCCGGTGCGGCGGACCCGCCGCCGCCGACGTGTGCACACCTCCGGACACCCCTGTCCGACTCCCCTGGTCTGTCGATCTTGATTTCTGATGATCTTGATGCCGGGGCCGCCACTGCGGGTCGCCGATACGTCCCGATGTGCCCGCAGGCCCGTACAGCCGCCCTGAGGGCGCTACCCCCCTGTCCACCTGCACCGGAGTAATTACGTAACACTGACGTAATCACTCCGGTGTGCGAGGTTCGAGGGGCGCTCAGAGGCAGGTGTTCGTAGGGTCGAGGCATGCACATCAGACGACCGCTTGCCGCGCTGTTCGCCGCTCTGGCGCTCTTCGGAGGTGGCGTGACGATGACCGGCTGCCAAGCCGCCGGTCAGGACCAGAACGACGGCACGACGGACGACAGCGAGAACACCGACGGCGACGACCCGGGCAGCGAGGAGCAGGGCAACCTGCCCGACAACAGCAACCAGCAGCCGGGCACCGAGGACGAGAACGACGACTCGCAGGACCCGGACTGATCCCAGCCGCTAGCTCGAGCGCTCGCTGACCCAGAGCCGGTCGAGCCGGCCGGTGGAGTGCACCAGGTCGGCCAGCGAGCGCTCGAGCTCCGCCTTGGTGTGCTTCTCGCCGAGCATGGTCTGCACGTCCTCCAAGGCGCAGCGCAGCTGGTACAGCCGGTCCTGCAGCCCGTCGAGGTCGGCGCGCGACACGAGGACGACGTCCCCGGGCAGGCCGGCCTTCTGGGTGGCGGAGCGCTGCTCGTAGGCCCGCTGACGGCACGCCTGACCGCAGTACAGCCGGGGCCGGCCCACCGAGCCCTGCGAGGGCAGGACACGACGACACCACCCGCACCGTCGCTGCTCATCGCTCCCCCGGCTGGGGAGGGGAGCGACGGGAAGGGTGCTCGTGCCGCCTGCCGCGTGCTGCTGTGCCACGTCTCGGGACGGTAGACGCCGCCGCTGACAGCGGCGGGTGACACGCCCACGACCACGCAACGAGGAGGCATCCCGTGACCGAAACGCCGGGCGACCCGCGGACGCTGGGGTTCGACGCCCTCTCCGAGGACTCGCTCCGAGCCGCGGGCAGCCTGAAGTGGACGCGCTACGGACCGGCGCTCGGTGCGTTCGTGGCGGAGATGGACTTCGGCACCGCACCGGTGGTCACCGCCGCCCTGCACGACGCCGTCGACCGCGGCCGGCTCGGCTATCTGACCACGCAGGACGCCGAGGCCCTGGCGCGCGCCTGCTCGGGCTGGCTGGCACGCCGCTACGGCTGGGACGTGCCCCCGCCCAGGATCGCCCCGCTGGCCGACGTCATCGCCGGTCTCCAGGTGGCGATCGAGCGGTTCACTCCCCCGGGAGCGGCCGTGGTGCTGCCCACCCCGGCGTACATGCCGTTCCGAAAGGTTCCGGGGGCGCTGGGCCGCGAGCTGTTCGAGGTCCCGATGATCGAGCGGGACGGTCGGCCGGCCTACGACCTCGAGGGCATCGCGGCTGCTCTCGCTGGCGGAGGTGGGCTGTTCGTCCACGTCAATCCGCACAACCCGCTGGGCCGGGTGTTCACCGCCGAGGAGCAGCTCGAGCTCGCCGACGTCGTCGAGGCCGCCGGTGCCCGGGTGTTCTCCGACGAGATCCACGCCCCGCTGGTCCACCCGGGCGCCGCGCACCGGCCGTACGCGTCGCTGTCGGAGGTGACGGCGCGGCACACCCTGACGGCGACATCGGCGTCCAAGGCCTGGAACGTGCCGGGTCTCAAGACCGCCCAGCTCATCCTGAGCAACGCCGAGGACGCCGCGCTCTGGGAAGAGGTCGGCCACCTCTACACGCACGGCGCCTCGACCCCCGGGGTCCTGGCCAGCACCGCCGCCTACGACTCCGGCGGCCCGTGGCTCGACGACGTCCTCGCCTATCTGGACGGCAACCGACGACTGCTGGGCGAGCTGCTGGCCGACCGGCTGCCCGCCGTCCGCTGGACGCCGCCCGAGGGCACGTACCTGGCCTGGCTGGACTTCCGCGCGCTCGAGCTGCCGACGTCGCCGGGCGAGTTCTTCCTCGAGCGCGCAGGCGTGGCCCTGGTCGACGGGCCGGAGTGCGGCGCTCCGGGAGCCGGGCACGCGCGGCTCAACTTCGCCACTCCCCGGCCGCTGCTCACCGTTCTGGTCGAGCGCATGGCCGACGCAGTCCGCGGTTCCGGCTCCTACTAGCGTGGACGCGTGTTCCCCGCGCGGTTCGCCTACCTCGACGCACCGACGCCGTTGGCGATGGCGCACCGCGGCGGGGCGATCGAGCACCTCGAGAACACGATGCCGGCCTTCCAGGCCTGCGTGGACCTCGGCTACCAGTACCTGGAGACCGACGTCCAGGTCACCGCGGACGGCGTCCTGGTCGCCTTCCACGACCCCACCCTGGAGCGCGTCACCGGGCAGTCCGGCCGCATCGACTCGCTCACCTGGGCCCAGGTCAGCGAGGCCCGCATCGGCGGGCGCGAGCCGATCGTGCGGCTGGAGGACCTCCTCGCCGCCTGGCCCGACGTCCGGTTCAACCTCGACATCAAGGCCGCCGGGGTGCTCGCCCCGCTGGTCCGGCTCGTGCACCGCCTGAAGGTCGCCGACCGCATCTGCCTGGGCTCGTTCTCCGACGCCCGGATCGCCGCCGCCCGCCGGCTGTTCGGCCCCGCCGTCTGCACCTCGCTGGGGCCCCGCGGAGTCGCCGCGCTGCGGCTGTCGTCCTACTCCCCCCGGGCCGCGGGGCTGGTCCGCATGCCGGCCGGCTGCGCACAGGTGCCGCTGCAGCTCGGCGGCCGGGCGCTGGTCGACGAGCGGTTCGTCTCCGCCGCGCACGCCCGCGGCCTCCAGGTGCACGTGTGGACCGTCGACGACCCGGTCGAGGCCGAGGCCATGCTCGACCTGGGCGTCGACGGCATCATGACCGACCGCCCGGCGATGCTCCGCGAACTGCTGGAGAAGCGCGGGCAGTGGAACGGCCGGTGACCCTCGGCGAACGCCTGCGCAGCTGGCGACCACGTACCCCTCCCCTGCCGGAGGACCTGGCCGCCCTGGTGAAGCCGGAGGACCCGGAGTGGTTCGCCCGGGAGCTGGCCATCGCCGTGGCGCCGCCCTGGTGGTTCTGGCGCTTCCTGCTGCGCCGGTTCTCCTGGCTGGTGAGCGTCTTCGGGCGGGTGGAGGTCACCGGGAGCATCCCCGAGGAGCTGCGCGACGGGCCGCTGCTCCTGGCCGCCAACCACATCGGCGACTTCGATCCGTTCGTCGTCGCCGTCGCGCTGCACCGGGTCGGCGTCCTCCCCCGGATCATGGCGACCGGCGGCATCCTCTCCGCTCCCGTCGCGGGGCCGCTGCTGGAGCGCACCGGCGCCATCCGGGTGGAGCGGGGCACCGAGCTGGCCCGGCACGCGGTCCGGGTCACCGAGGTCGCGCTGGTGCAGGGCGGGCACGTCGTCGCCTATCCGGAGGGCCGCGTGGGACTGGCGCCCGACTTCTGGCCCGAGCGCGGCCGCACCGGAATGGCCCGCCTCGCGCTGGGTCTGCGCGTCCCGGTCATCCCGGTGAGCCAATGGGGCGCGCACGAGGTGCTGCAGTACGGCAACGACAGGGGCAAGCTCCGAACCCTGCTGCGGGCGCTCGTGCGGCGACCGGCGCTCAAGGTGCACCTCGGTCCGCCGGTGTACTTCGACGACCTTCAGATGGGCCGGGTGGGCGATGCAAACCGGGCCCGCCTGCGCATCGCCGCGGCGCTGACCCGCGGCCTGCGGCCGTTGCGGAGCGACGAGCTGGACCGGCCCGCCTTCGTGGACCCGACGCGTCCGACGACGGCGGTCGCCGCCTTCCCCGGGGGCGTCGTCCCGGAGGACATCCCGTGACGACGCCGCTGCGGTGCTGGACCGCTCGCGGCCGGACTGGAAATCTGCCGCGGTGACCTCCGCCCCGCCTGCCACCCCGTCGGTGCCGCCGGTCGATCGCGCCCTGAAGCGCGAACGGTTCGGCTGGTACTCCTACGACTGGGCGATGTCGGTCTTCAACACCTCGGTGACCACGGTCTTCCTGGGGCCCTACCTGACGGCGATCGCCGAGGACGCCGCCGGTCCCGACGAGCGGCTGTCGTTCCTCGGCCTGTCGATCGCGGCCGGCAGCTGGTTCTCCTACGTGCTCTCCGCGTCGGTCGTCCTCCAGGTGCTGGTGCTGCCGCTCACCGGCGCGATCGCCGACCGGACCGGCCGCAAGCGGGAGATGCTCGCCGGGTTCGCCGCCCTCGGCGCGCTCGCCACCACCGGCCTGTACTTCGCCGGCGACGGGCGGTGGCTGCTCGCCGCGGCGCTCTTCGTCGTCGCCAACATCAGCTTCGGCGCCGCCACCGTCGTCTACTACTCGTGGCTGCCCGACCTGGCCGGACCCGACGAGCGGGACATGGTGTCCAGCCGCGGCTGGGCCTTCGGCTACGTCGGCGGAGCGCTCCTGCTGGCGGTCCACCTGGTCCTGGTGCTCAGCGCCGAGTCGCTGGGTCTGACCACGGGCGAGGCGGTGCGGATCTGCCTGGCGACGTCGGGGCTGTGGTGGGGCGCGTTCACCGTCTTCACGGTGTCACGGCTGCGCAACCGCCCCGTCGCGGCGTCGGCGGTGCGCTCGGGCAGCAGCTTCCGGCAGCTCGCCACGACCTTCCGGGAGATGCGTGCCTTCCCGCTGACCCTGTGGTTCCTCGGCGCCTACCTGCTCTTCAACGACGGCGTCCAGACGGTGATCTCGTTGTCCGCCGTGTACGCCACCGAGGAGCTCGGGCTCGAGCAGTCGGTGCTCACCGGCGCGATCCTGATGGTGCAGGTGGTGGCGATCGCCGGCGCCCTCGGCCTGGGTCGGCTCGCCGGGCGGTACGGGGCCAAGCGCGTCGTCCTCGGCGCCCTGGTGGCGTGGATCGGCGTCATCGGTGCCGCCTTCTTCCTGCAGGAGGGCGCGGCTGCCCAGTTCTACGCGCTCGCCGCGGTCATCGGCCTCGTGCAGGGCGGCACCCAGGCGCTGTCGCGCTCGATGTTCAGCCAGCTGATCCCCGCCGGCAAGGAGGCCGAGTACTACGGCTTCTACGAGATCAGCGACCGCGGGACGAGCTGGCTGGGGCCGCTGGCGTTCGGGCTGACCTACCAGCTCACCGACTCCTACCGGCTGGCTATCTTCAGCCTGGTGTTCTTCTTCGTGGCCGGATTCATCGCGCTGGCGGCCCTGCCGATGCGGCGGGCCGTCCTCGCCGCCGGCAACACCCCTCCGGAGAAGCTGTGACAGCGATCGGGTCCGAGGACACCGTCGACCTCGTGGAGATGCGCACCCCCTCCACTCCCCTCCCCCAGCACACCACCGCCGCCGAGCTGCCCTCGGTCGTGCCCGCCTCCGGCGACCGCCGGCGCCACCCGGCACCGGCGCACCTGCGGTTCTTCCACGGGCCCATGGACTGTGGGAAGTCCACGCTCGCCCTCCAGGTCGACCACAACCAGAGCCGACAGGGCCGGCACGGCCTGCTGGTCACCCAGGGAGACCGCTCGGCCGCTCCGCAGATCAGCTCGCGGGTGGGGCTCCGCCGGGAAGCGATCGAGATCGACCCGCGCACCGATTTGCGGCTGCTCGTCCGCGATCGCTGGGCCGACGGGCACCGGGTCGACTACCTGATCGTCGACGAGGCGCAGTTCCTCTCCCCCGGCCAGGTCGACCAGCTGGCCGAACTGGCCGACGAGTCGCACGTGGACGTCTACGCCTTCGGGCTGACCACCGACTTCCGCGCCCGGCTCTTCCCGGGCACCCAGCGGCTGCTCGAGGTGGCCGACGACGTGCAGCGGATCCAGGTCGAGGTGCTCTGCTGGTGCGGGCTGCCCGGCCTGCTGAACGCCCGTGTCGTCGACGGCGTCATGGTGCGGTCGGGCGCGACCGTCGTCGTCGCCGACACCGCGCCGCCGGAGCTCCCCGGAGAGGGCGGCTCCTCCCCCGCCGTCCGGTACCAGGTGCTCTGCCGACGCCACCACGTCCGGGGCGAACTGGGCCCGACCGCGGCCGGTCCGGGGCAGCTCTCCCTCCCCTGAGGTGCCGGAAACTCACTCCGCAGGGGGGCGGTGACGCTCCGGATCTGACCCCATGCGATGATGAACAGCCGATTAGACGGAATCTCTCCGCCTTTTTCGTCGTTTATCTCTCTGACTCCGCGGTTCCTGGGTAAGGCCCCCGGCGACCGGACGTCGAGTCCTGACCGAAACAAGACGAGAGGACGGTGTGCCATGGGTGAGCGTTCCTTGCGCGGCAGCCGACTGGGCAGCGTCAGCTACGAGACCGAGCGCAACACGGCTCCCATCGAGCGGCAGTACGCCGAGTACCGGTGCGCCTCTGGCCACCTGTTCACGGTGCCGTTCGCTGACGACGCCGAGCTCCCCGACACCTGGGAGTGCAAGTTCGACGGCTCCGCAGCCAAGCTCATCGGTGGGACCGAGCCGGCTCCCAAGAAGGTGAAGCCCCCGCGGACCCACTGGGACATGCTGCTCGAGCGTCGCAGCGTCGAGGACCTCGAAGAGGTTCTGGCCGAGCGCCTCGAGGTGCTCCGCGGCCGGCGTACCCGCGCCAGCTGATCGAAGGACCCGCCTCCTCCCCACCGCTCGCACGCTCGCGGCGGGCCCCTGGAGGCGAGTCGTTCCAGTAACTCTCGTTCGGCCCCGGTGGATCTCTCCACCGGGGCCGTTCGGCGTTCCGGGGAGGTCAGAGCGGGCGGCCGTCGGCCCCGCGCAGGACCTCGCCCTCGATGACCAGCGGCTCGGCGTAGGGCGCGGGCCGCTCCTCCATGCTGGGCGAACGGTCGCTGCGCACGTGCACCGGCCCGCGCATCCCCGCGGGCAGCCGGGACAGGACGAGCCCGCTCAGAGCGCGGCGGACGAGCCCCCTCGTGCCGGGCAGCAGGCACAGCAGGCCGACGACGTCGCCGAGGAACCCCGGCAGCACCATGAGCAGCCCGCCCAGGGCCACGAGGCCGGCGTTGCCCAGCTCGGTGCCGGCGCCGCGACGGGTCCGTGCACGCTCGCGCAGGTCGGCGAGCGCCCGGGTTCCCTGACGGCCCACCAGCAGGACGCCCAGCGCACTGGTGGCCAGGGCGGCCAGCACGGTCCAGCCCACACCGATCCAGGCGGCCACGAGCACGAACACCACCAGCTCCGCGAGCACGGTCAGCCCCACGGCCAGCTTCAGCCGACGGCGCACCAGATCAGCCACGTCGCCTCTCCCCTTCCGCTCTTCGCGCTCCCCGCCGGGGGCCCGAAGAGCCGGTCAGTCGGCCTTCCGGGGCACCGGCGGCCGTACCCGGCCGGGGAGCAGGCCCGCGAGCCGGTCCTGGACACCCCAGACGGTCACGCGCACCCATGCCTCTCCAACGATCGAGCCGCTCATCTTGCTCCGGCCGTACTCCCGTTCGGTGAAGGTGATGGGCACCTCCACGACCCGGGCCCCGGCGCGCAGCGCCCGCCAGGCCCAGTCCACCTGGAAGCAGTAGCCCTCGCTGGAGACCTCGTCGAAGGGCAGCCGGTCGATCAGTTCGGCCCGTGCCGCCCGGAAACCGCCGGTCGCGTCGCGCAGCGGCAGCCGCAGGGCCCAGCGGGTGTAGCGGTTGCCGACGCGGGACAGCAGCAGCCGGTGGACGGGCCAGTCCTCGACCTGCCCTCCCTCGACGTAGCGCGACCCGAGGACCAGGTCCGCGTCCTCCAGGGCCGCCAGCAGGGCGGGCAGCCGCTCGGGCGGGTGGGACCCGTCGGCGTCCATCTCGACCAGGACGTCGTATCCGCGCTCGCGCGCCCACCGGAATCCGGCGACGTAGGCCTTGCCCAGACCCGCCTTCGCGGTGCGGTGCAGCACGTGCACCCGGGGGTCCCGTGCGGCGACGGCGTCGGCGAGCTGTCCGGTCCCGTCCGGCGAGCCGTCGTCGACCACGAGCGCGTGCGCCTCGGGCACGCTGGCGTGCAGCCGGGCGAGGATCCGCTCGACGTTCTCCGCCTCGTTGTAGGTCGGGATGATGACCAGCACCCGGTCGCTCACGCCGCCGTCCCCCGCCGGCGGAGCAACCAGGACCGGACGACGACGAGCAGCGCGCCGAGGCCGAGCGCCGTCAGCACCCACTCCGGCGCGGCGCCCAGGCGCTGCGCGATCGTGACGTCGTCGCGCTGGGCGATCTCCTCGACGAACACGTCGGGGGTGAAGAGCTCGGACTGCCGCACCACGGTGCCGTCCGGTGCGACGACGGCGGAGATGCCGCTGGTGGCCACCACGGCGACCGTGCGGCCGAACTCGACGGCGCGCAGCCGGCTCATGGCCAGCTGCTGGGCGCTCTCGTCGGTGTAGCCGAAGGTGGCGTTGTTCGTCTGGACGACGATCATGCCTGCGCCGCCGTCGACGACGTCCCGGACCAGGCCGTCGTAGACGACCTCGAAGCAGATCAGGTCGCCGAGCCGGATGCCGCCCACGTCCAGGACGCCGACCTCGGTGCCCTTGGTGAAGTCGCGCCGGACCAGGTCCACCTTCTCGCTGAAGAAGCGGAAGAAGCTGCGGGCCGGCACGTACTCCGCGAGCGGGACCGGGTGCCGCTTGACGTAGGTGTCCCCCGGCCCGGACCCCGGCTCCCAGACGATCGCCGTGTTGCTGACGAAACGGCCCGGCCCCTCGACGACCGCCCCCACGAGGATCGGAGCGGCGATCGCGTCGGCGGCCTGCTGGATCCGGCTGGCGGCGTCGGCGTTCGTGTAGGGATCGATGTCGGAGCTGTTCTCCGGCCACAGGACGACGTCGGGCTGCGCCTGGCGGCCGGCGGCGACGTCGTCGGCCAGCTGCAGGGTCTGCTCGACGTGGTTGTCGAGCACCGCCCGCCGCTGCGCGTTGAAGTCCAGGCCGGCACGCGGCACGTTCCCCTGGATCAGCGCCACCGTCGAGGTCGGACCGCCGTCGGTGAGCGAGGAGCCGGCCAGGGGCAGCCCAGCGGCCGCGCCCACGACGGGGACGGCGAGCACCGCGGCGACGGCGAGGGCCGCGGCGCGCAGGGCCGGACCGCGCTCCCCCTCGGGCCGGTCGCGGTCGCCGCTGCGCCAGGCGCGGAGCAGGGCTGGCACCGCCGCGGCGAGCAGCGTGCCCATCAGGGCCACCGTGAAGCTCACCAGCGGCACGCCGCCGTAGGCGGCCAGCGACAGCAGTGGCCCCTCGGTCTGGCTGAAGCCGAGCCGCCCCCACGGGAAGCCCCCGAGCGGGAAGCGGCCGCGCAGCGCCTCGTCGGCGACCCACAGTGCGGCGCCCCAGAGCGGCCACAGCGGCAGCCGGGAGGTGGCGGCGAGGGCGGCTCCCAGGAGGCCGATGTTCAGCGCCTCGAAGACGGCGAGCGCCAGCCACGGGAAGGGGCCGACGTAGATGCCGGTCCAGGACAACAGCGGAACGAAGAAGGCCAGCCCGAACACCAGGCCCAGCCACAGCCCGGAGCGCGCCTGTTCTCCGCGGACGGCGATCGACAGCAGCGCCGGGCCCAGGAACGCGAGCGCGGGCAGGTCGTGGCCGGGAAAGGCGAGGACGAGGGCGAGCCCGCCGAGGATCGCCAGCGCTGTGCGCCAGGGCAGCCGACGGCCCGGCCGACGCGACGGCAGAGTGCCCGAGGCCGCATCTCCGGCAGCGGTCGCCCTCGGCAGGGTGCCCGTTCCCGGCCCGCTCTCGCCTGCAGGCACGCACTGCCTCCCGGATGCTGCCGCCCCGGCAGGAGCGGATCGTCCCCGCACCGCTCGGGCGGGGTCCGGACCGCCGGTGGTGCGCGGTCCCGACCCAGCATCCCATTCCGTCCCGCCGGACGGTCGGCCGTACGCCGACGTCGCCCGCACGGGTTGCGGACCTCCTGCTGGACGGCGCCGGCGAAGGCCCTGCGTGGTCGGCGCGCCTTCGGGCCGGACGGCCGCTCACCGGGTGCGAGCGGCGCGACCGTTGTCTGATGGCGCGGGTCCACGTGGGCTCCGCCGGGGGCTCGCGGCCTTCTCCTCCGGGAACCCGCCGCTCCTCCTCGGCCCGGTTCGCCACGGGCGGCCGGAGCCGCGCCGCATCGACCGGGAGGATCGACGCGCCCGCCGGAGAAGCACGGTGCGGTGCTTCCGGTCAGGAACTCCAGGGACTGTAAGAAGTGCGCGCCGCGGAATCGAGACCCGGGAGGGCTGCGAGCCGGAGTGTGATCGGATCGTTACTGATCGTTTCCGTCACCCGAGCTGAACGCCGTCCACCACCAGCAGCCGGCACTCCGGCCGTGCCCGGTCGGCCAGGATCCGGGACAGCCCGTCCGGCGTCGCCCAGAGCGCCAGGTCCGCGGGCGCCCCCGCGGCCAGCGGACCGGCGGGATGCTCGGCCCGGGCGGCGTACCAGCCGCCGTGCGTGGCGGCGTCGAAGGCGTCGAACGGGCGCAGGCCCGAGCCCGGGGTCCGGTGGTCGACGGCGGCGTGCACCCCGCCCCAGGGGTCCAGCGGGGTCACGGGGACGTCGCTGCCCAGGGCCAGGACGACGGCGCCGTCGGCGAGGTCGGCGAACGGGTTGCACGCCAGGGCCCGGGGCACCCCCAGCCGCTCGGCGTACATCCCGGCGTCGCCGCCCCAGAACGCGTCGAACGCCGGCTGCACGCTCGCCACCATGTCCCAGGCCCGCATGCGGTCGATCACCTCGTCGGACACCATCTCCAGGTGCTCGAGCCGGTGCCGGCAGGCCCGGACGGCGGCGACCCCCAGCTCCTCGACCACGACCGCTACCGCGCCCAGAACCTGGTCGACGGCGGCGTCGCCGATGCAGTGGAAGCCGGCCTGGACGCCGGCCAGGGTGCACGCGCGGACGTGCTCGACGACGGAGACGGTGTCGAACCGCAGCTCCCCGGACGTCTCGGGCCGGTCGCTGTAGGGAGTGCTCAGGGCCGCGGTATGCGAGCCGAGGGCGCCGTCGCCGAAGAGGTCTCCTCCGGCGCCGGCCAGGCCGAGCTCGCGCACCAGGTCCAGCCCGCCGCGCTCGGAGAGCTCGCCCCAGTAGCCCAGCACGCGCGGTCCCGGTGCGGCGGCAGCGAGGGCGAGCAGTTCCCGCAGGTCGTCGGCCGAGGAGACCTCGGGTCCGGCCATCTCGTGCAGGCTCCCGATCCCCAGCGTGGCCGCCGTGCGCAGCGTCGCCTGCTGCGCGGACCTGCGCTGGACGCCGTCGACCGCGCCGTAGGCCGCCTGCCGGGCGGCGTGGTGCGCGTCGATCCGCAGGCGCCCGTCCGGCGAGAAGCCGGGGAGCTCCGCGATGCCGGGGATGCGGTCGAGCAGCGCCGTGGAGACCGTCGCCGAGTGGACGTCGACCCGCGCCAGGTAGGCGGGCCGGTCGCCGACCACCGCGTCGAGGTCGGCGCGGGTGAGGCCACGTCCCTCGGGCCAGGCGGTCTCGTCCCACCCCGTGCCCAGGACGATGCCGTCCCCGGACCGGGTGACGTGGGCCTGCAGGGCGGCGACGGCGTCGGCAACGCTCAGGCTCGAGTGGAGGTCGAGGCCGGTCAGCGCGAGGCCGGCTGCGGTCGCGTGCACGTGCGCATCCACGAAGGCCGGGGTGAGCAGCGCCCCCTCCCCCGCGATCACGCGGTCCGCACGGGGGGCGTCGGCGGCGTCCCCGAGCCAGGTGATGCGGCCGTCCTCGACGTGCACCGCCCGGCCGGGACGGTCGCCGACCGTGACGTCGGTGACGAGCAGGCTCATGCGTCGGGTTCCTCCGGTGCGGTGGGAGCTGGCTCCGAGAAGCAGACCACGGCGCCTTCCCCCGTTCCCTCCCAGCCCGTCGGGCGGCATCCTTCGCCCCATGGGCAGCGTGGTGGTTCACATGGGCGTATCGCTCGACGGCTTCATGTCCGATCCCGACGGCGGGCTGGACTGGTCGGTGATCGACGACGAGCTGCACCGGTACATGAACGCGGAGCTGAGCCGGTCGGCCGCCTTCTTCGAGGGCCGGGTCGTCTACGAGCTGATGGAGAACTACTGGCCGACCGCGGACGAGGATGCCGACGCCCCCGCGAGTCAGCGGGAGTTCGCCCCCATCTGGCGGGACACCCCCAAGGTGGTCTTCTCCCGGACCCTCGAGCGGGTGGGGCCGAACGCGGAGCTGGTGCGGGAGGTGGTCCCCGAGGAGATCCGGACGCGGGTGGCCGGGCTCTCCGGGCCGGTGGTCGTCGGCGGCGCGATCCTGGCGGCCGCCTTCGCCGAGCACGACCTCGTCGACGAGTACCGCACCTTCGTCCACCCGGTGCTGATCGGCCGCGGCCGACCGGCGTTCCCTCCCGTGGACCGGCACACCTCGCTGCGGCTGCTGGAGACCCGCAGCTTCGGCAACGGCGTCGTCCTCCTGAGGCACGGCCGCGCCTGATGTTTGTCGGGCCGGCGCGGCGGTAGCCATCGGCGATGGGTCGCGGAGGTGAGCTGCTGTGCACCGAGCGGCTGCGCCTGCGGCCGTGGACCACCGCCCCCGACGACCTCGCCCGGCTCGATGACCTGTACGGCCGCGAGGAGGTCACCTCCTGGCTCGGCGGCCCGCCGACGGTGTCGATGGCGGAGCTCGTGGGCCGCTGGCACGCCGTCCACGAAGCGGACGCCTGCTATGGCTGCTGGGCGGTCGAGCGCCCGGACGGGCTCCCAGCGGGCACGCTGCTGCTCAAGCCGCTCCCCCGCGGCGTCGGCGAGGTCGAGGTCGGCTGGCACCTGCACCCGGACTCGTGGGGTCACGGCTACGCCACGGAGGCCGCCCGTGCGGTGATCAACCGCGCGTTCGGGCTCGGGCTGCCCGAGGTCTACGCCGTCGTCCGCCCGGGCAACGACCGGTCACTGGCGGTGTGCCGCCGGCTGGGCATGGTCCCGCTCGGCCGGGTGCGGCACTGGTACGAGGTGGAGCTCGAGGCGTTCCGCCTGATGGCCCCCGTCGTCGTCGACTGACCGGTCAGCGGCGGCGCAGACGGCCGGTGAGCCTGGCCAGCGGCGACTTCTTCGGCGCCTTGACCTCCTTGCCGGCGGCCCGGATGGCGGCGGCCGACGCGGCCTCGGCCGGTGTGGGAGCGGTGCCGCCCAGGTGCGCGGGGAGCCACCAGCGGTCGTCGTCGCCGGCCGGCTGGTCGGGGTAGCTGCGCTGCGCCTCGTCGAGGAGCGCCTCCATGGCGACCCGGGTGCGCTGCATGAGCGCCGAGACCTGCTCCCCCGGCGCGGGCACGATCGGCTCGCCGAGGACGACGGTCACGGGGACGCCGCGGCGCAGCTCCACCTTGTGGCCACGGGTCGCCACCCGGTGCCCGCCCCACACCGCGGCGGGGATGATCGGGACGCCGGAGTCGATGGCCATGCGCGCGGCGCCGGCCTTGAGGTCCTTGACGGTGAAGCTGGTGCTGATCGTGGCCTCGGGGAAGATGCCGACGACCTCGCCGTCCTTGAGCGCGCGGACCGCGGCCTCGAACGCGGAGGAGCCGGCCCTCCGGTCGACCGGGATGTGCTTCATGGCTCGCATGGCGGGCCCGGCGACCTTGTTGTCGAACACGGCCTTCTTCGCCATGAACCGCACCAGCCGCTGCTGCGGGAGCGCGCCCAGGCCCAGGAAGGTGAAGTCGAAGTAGCTGACGTGGTTGCTGCAGATGATCGCGCCGCCGGTGGCCGGCACGTGCTCGGAGCCGCGGACGTCGAACCGGAAGCGGAACAGGTGGAACACGACGAGGGCGATCCGGATGATCGACCGGTACGGCCTGTCCCTCGGGTCCGGTGCGGCACCGAACAGCTTCGGACGGACCACGTCACGCCAGCTCACCGTGTCCATGCGCGGGAATCTAGCCCGTGGCCCCAACGGTCGCCCGGGCGGCGTCCTCGCCGTTCGTGACCGCCACCGCAGCGCGCACCACGGCGGTGAGGTCGCCCGTCTCCTGGTGCACCCGGCGCTGCAGGTCCGCTCCGGTGCCGCGACGCAGGAGGTTCTGCACGCCGTCGGCGACCGTCTGCTCGTCGCCGGCGTCGGCCAGGGCCGGGCGGACGGAGTCGACCAGGTCGGCGAGCACGTCGGCGGCAGGCGCGGGCCGACCGGTGAGCGGGTGGACCAGATCGCCGGTCAGCCCCGACCGCCCGGCCCGCCAGCCGGCCAGGCGCAGGACCTCGGGACGCATCTCGGGCACCGCCCTCCCGGCGCGCGCGTCGCGGGCGGCGGTCTCCACCAGCCCGCGGACCAGGCCGGCCAGCGTGACGGCGTCCTCGACGCGCAGCGCCACGTCCGCGGTGCGGACCTCGACCGTCGGCCACTTCGCCGAGATCCGGGCGTCGAAGTAGACCATCCCGGTGTCCAGGACGGTCTCGGTGGCCAGCACCTCGTCGACGAGCCGGTGGTAGTCCGCGGCGCCGGTGAAGGGGCCGTTGGGGCCGGCCGAGGGCCAGCGGTGCCACACCTGCGACCGGAAGCTCGAATATGCGGTGTCGCGCCCGCGCCAGAACGGGGAGTTGGCGGTCATCGCGGTGAGGACCGGCAGCCAGACCCGGATGCGGTTGAGCACCGCCACGCCCTCCTCGTCGTCCTCGACCGAGACGTGCACGTGGCATCCGCAGGTCAGCACGTCCCAGGCCGTCAGGCCGAAGGCCTCGTTCAGCCGCTCGTACCGCTCCCCCTCGGTGGGCACCGGCTCGACGGCCACGGGCGAGGTGGCGAGCGCCGCCACCCGGGCGCCTACGGCCGAGGCCGCGGCGTCCGCGCGGCCCCTCCAGTGCCGCAGCTCGCGGCGGACCTCGTCGAGGGTGCTGCAGACCGGAGTGCCCAGTTCGAGCTGCTGGGCCTTGAGCTCGGGCATGAGGTGCGCGGTCTCCGGGGTCTGCGCGGCGCCGCGCTCCGCCCGGTCGTGCTGCTCGACGTCCTCGCCCTCACCGTCGCGGGCGGCCACGGCCAAAGCCTCGGGCCCCTTGGGCACAGGGTTGCCGGTCGCGTCCACGACCAGCAGCTCTTCCTCGACGCCCACGGTTCTCACCGCTCCATGATCGAGACTCCGGAGCCCGGAAGCAGGGCCCTGGCGGACGGCGTCACCCCCATGGGCACTGTGACGGCCGTCTATCCCGGGTGCTGGGCAGCCGTCGAACGGGCTCCTGGGCGGCTCGTCCCTCTCCACGTTGGTGATGCGGCGCCCGCAGGGTGCCGTGACCTTGCTCTCGGCAGGTGACGACAACCAGAAGTCGTACTGTTGTTGGGGATAACGGTAGTATTCGTTCATGTCCCGTGCGTGGCAGCAGCCGCTGCCCGACATGCCCGCACCTCCCCCGCCCACGGCATGGGGGCGGATCGCCGTGCCGCGCGGCTACGAGCCGCAGTGGCGTCGGCTGATCGATGCCGCGCTCGAACTCGATCTCGGCCCCGACGACCTGGCCGCTCAGGGGCTGGACGCCCTCGCCCGGGCGCGGGACTGGAAGCCGGCCACTGTCGCGCTGTACAGCAAGGTCGCCCGTTACGGCGGCCTCGCGCTGCCGATCGCACCGACGCCGGAGCCCGATCCGCAGCAGCTGGACCTCCGGCCGCTGACGCAGCTGCGCGGCGAGGACCCGGAGCACCTCCGCTCGGTCGCGTGGTGCGCGCTGGCGCTGGGGTGGCCGGCGCCGGTCTCGGCGTTCCGCTCGCTGCGGCGCGAGCAGGTGCGCGTCACGGCCCGGCGGCTGCTCATCTCGACCGACGACGGCGAGTGGTCGGTGCCCGGCGCCCTGACGGCGTGGCACGCCTGGGAGGCATCCCGGAACCGCTTCCCCGCGCTGGCCGCGAGCCCGTGGGTGTTGCCGGCCCTGCGCCGAGGCCCGGGGCTGGACTCGCGGATCGGCGGCCGGCTCTCCACCCAGGCGCTGCAGACCACCTTCACCAAGCACGCCCGGAACACCGTGCGGCACCTCCGGGCGACGGTCGCCCCGTCCCGCCGCGAGGCGGTCGAGGAACTGGCCACGGCATACCGGGGCCTCTCCTACGACTCCTACCGGCGGCTGGCCCTGGCAGCGGGGGCTCCCCCGGTGTCGGCGCGAGGCGTCGTGCGGGCCGCACGCACGGTGCACCGGTCGACCGCTCGCGCCGCGCGGCTCGCGAGCTGACCGCCGGCGGTCACAGCAGGGTCAGCTGCTCCGCGGCCGGCTCCTCCGTGGGTACCGGTGACGGCGTCTCCCACGGCGGTCGCACGCCGGGCAGGCCCCCGGTCGGCAGGCCGGCCGTGGGAAGGCTGCCCTCGGGGAAGCCGACCTCCTCGTCGCCGGGAACGCCCGTCGCCACGGCTCCGTCGACCTGACGGGCGGCGCCGCCGGACTGCCGGTCGAGCCCGTGCCGCGCGAGCAGCGGAGCCACCCGCGCGGACAGCCAGGTGCGGTACTCGGCGGAGACGTAGGCCCGCCGGGCGTACATCCGCTCGTAGCGCGGCACGAGTTCGGGGCGCGCCTGCCGGAGCCAGGCCATGAACCACTCGCGGGCCCCGGGCCGCAGGTGCAACGGGATGACGGTGATGCCCGTCGCGCCGGCCGTCGCGATCGCGCCGATGGCCGCGTCCAGGCTCTCCTCGTCGTCGGTCAGGCCCGGCAGGACGGGGGCGAGGAAGACGCCGCACGGCAGGCCCGCATCGGTCAGCGAGCGGACCAGGTCCAGCCGGGCCCGCGGTGACGGCACACCGGGCTCGAGCGCGGCGTGCAGGTCGTCGTCCCAGATGGCCATGGATACGCCCAGGCCCAATGGCACCTGCTGCGCCGCCTCCACCAGCAGCGGCACGTCGCGGCGCAGCAGCGTGCCCTTGGTGAGGATCGAGAACGGCGTGCCGGAGTCGGCCAGAGCCCGGATCACGCCGGGCATGAGCTTGTAGCGCCCCTCGGCCCGCTGGTACGGGTCGGTGTTGGTGCCCAGGGCGACGTGCTCCCGGGTCCACGACGGGCGGGCGAGCTCCTTGCGTAGCACGTCGACCAGGTTGGTCTTCACCACCACCTGGGTGTCGAAGTCGCGGCCGGAGTCGAATTCGAGCCACTCGTGCGTGCGCCGGGCGAAGCAGTAGCGGCATGCATGCGAGCAGCCACGGAGAGTGTTGATCGTGTACGGAAATGGCATCGACGAGTCGCCGGGCACGGCGTTGAGGGCACTGCGCGCCCGCACCTCGTGGAACGTCAGCCCCGGGAACTCCGGCACCTGCACGCTGCGCAGCAGGCCGCGGATGCTCGGCATGCCGGGCAGCGAGCCGTCGTCGACATCCAGCCGTTGGGCGTCCCACCGCATGGCACCGATCCGAACACACGTTCGAACGGATGTCCAGTGCGGGCGCACGTCGTGCGCCCGCGAGCCTTAGCCGGGGAGTTCGACGAGCTCCCGCGGGCCGTTGTTGAGAACACGGACTCCGTCGTCGGTGCAGACCACGATGTCCTCGATGCGGGCGCCCACGCGGCCAGGAAGGTAGATGCCCGGCTCGACGGAGAACGCCATGCCCGGCTCGAGCGGCAGGTCGTTTCCGGCCACCATGTACGGCGCCTCGTGGGTGTCCAGGCCGATCCCGTGGCCGGTGCGGTGGATGAAGTACTCGCCCCAGCCGGCGTCGTCGATGACCTGGCGCGCGGCGGCGTCGATCTGCTCGCAGGTGACCCCGGGCCGGACCGCGGCGGTGGCCGCCAGCTGGGCGGCGTGCAGCACGTCGTACCACTCGGTGACCTCGGGGTCGGCCGAGCCGCCGACCACGTAGGTGCGGGTGCAGTCCGACCGGTAGCCCGTCGCCGTCTCGCCGCCGATGTCGACGACGACGACGTCACCGGCCTCCACCGTGCGGCCGGAGAGCTCGTGGTGCGGGCTCGCGCCGTTGGGGCCGGAGCCGACGATCGTGAAGTCCACGCCGACGTGGCCGTCGGCGAGGATCGCGGCGGCGATGTCGGCGCCCACCTCGGCCTCGGTGCGCCCGACCCGCAGCCACTCCCCCATGCGGGCGTGCACCCGGTCGATGGCTGCGCCGGCCAGCGCCAGCTCCTCGACCTCGGCCGGGGTCTTGACCATGCGCAGGCGGTCGATGACGGGGCTGGCCAGTTCCAGCGCGGAGCCCGGCAGCGCCCGCTGCACACCGAGGGCGTGCTCGGCCCAGGTGCGCGAGCCCACGCCCACGCGGGTGGGAGCCGAGCCGAGCCGGGCGGTGGCGGCGGCGGCGAGCACGGAGAACGCGTCGTCGGTCTCGTCCCAGGCCAGCAGTTCCAGGCCGAGCGCACCGGCGGGGCTGGCGTCGACCATCGGCGCCTCCAGCCGCGGCACCACGAGGAACGGCTCACCGGTCCGCGGCACCGCGAGGGCGGTCAGCCGCTCCATGGCGTGTGCGTCGTATCCGCAGAGGTAGCGCAGATCGGCGCCCGGGGTGACGACGAGGAGGTCGACGCCGGTCTCCGCGGCGATCGCCCGCGCGGCGTGCACGCGCTCGATGGTGACCAGCGGGCCGGCGGAGTCGCTCTGGGTTGCCACGTCGAAAGGGTAGCCAGCGACCCCGGCGTTCCCCGCGCGCGTGCCGGGGCGGCTAGCGTCCGCCGTCGTGACGACGATGCTCCTGGACGCGGCCAGCCTCTACTTCCGGGCCTTCTACGGTGTGCCCACCAGCGTCACCACTCCGGACGGCCGGCCGATCAACGCCGTCCGCGGCTTCCTCGACATGTCCGCGCGGCTGATCGCCACGCACGGGCCCGACCGGTTCGTCGCCTGCTGGGACGACGACTGGCGTCCGGCGTTCCGCACGGAGGCGCTGCCGTCCTACAAGGCGCACCGGGTGGCGCAGGAGGGCGGCGAGGAGGTGCCCGACGAGCTCGGGCCGCAGGTGCCGATCCTGGTCGACGTGCTCGCCGCGGCCGGTATCGCCCGGGTCGGGGCGCCCGGCTACGAGGCCGACGACGTCATCGGCACGCTGGCCACCCGCGCCCGCGGGCCGGTCGACGTCGTCACCGGCGACCGCGACCTGTTCCAGCTGGTCGACGACGCCCGGGGCGTGCGGATCCTCTACACGGCCCGCGGCATCTCCGACCTCGACTTCGTCGACGAGGCCGCCGTCGCCGAGAAGTACGGCATCCCGGGCCGCTCCTACGCGGACTTCGCCGTCCTGCGCGGCGACCCGAGCGACGGGCTGCCCGGCGTCTCCGGGGTGGGCGCCAAGACCGCTGCGGCGCTGATCAACGAGTTCGGCGACCTGGCCGGGATCCGGGCGGCCGTGGAGCGCACCGTCGTGCCGAAGCCGCCGCTGACCGCGGCGGTGCTGAAGAAGATGCACGCTGCCGCGGACTACCTGGACGCCGCGCCGGTGGTGGTCGCCGTCGCCCGGGACATCGACATGCCGGCCGTCGAGGGGACGCTCCCCCGCTCCCCCGCCGACCCGGACGCCCTCGCCGCCCTCGCCGAGCAGCACGGGCTGCAGAACTCGGTCAGCCGCCTGGGCGCGGTGCTGGGATGGCCTTCACGCTGACGCCGCTTGCTACTCGCCCCAGGTGTAGGAGCCGTCCAGCCGGTCGTCGATCTGGATCCACACGCTGATCTGCTCGCCCTCGGCCGTGACGCCGCGGCAGGAGTAGCCCTCCCCGGAAGCGACAGGCATGTCCCGCGGACAGTCGAGGTCCAGGGCGACGTTCCGCCGCTCCTCGTACTCGGCAGCGATGTCGCGCTCGACGACCTCGGGGTCCAGGGGGTCCACCTCCAGGCTCTGGACCAGCAGCGAACACCCGACGACCCCGCCGAACAGGACCGCGGCGAGCGCCCAGAGAACCCCCGTGCGAGGCCGGCGGGGCACGGTGGTCACTACTCCGTCCACGTGTAGCGGGCCTCCTCCGCGTCGGTGATCCGGATCTGGAGGGTGACCTGCTCGTCGTCGGCGGTCACGCCCGCGCACTCGTAGGTGGCGCCGTCGGTGACGGTCATCTCCTCGGCGCAGTCCAGGTCGACGGCGACGCCCTCGCGCTCCTCGAACTGCCTGGCCACGTCGCGTTCCACGGCGCTGCGGGACAGCACCGTGGACCCGGTGGTCGTCGCCATCGCCACCCCGCCCACGAGCAGGACGGCGGCGAGCAGGAGGAGCGCGACGAGCCGTCCCCGTCGCTTCCGAGGTGCCGGCTGGGGCGGCCCGTACGGGGGCTGGCCGTACGGGGGCTGGCCGTACGGGGGCTGGCCGTAGGGGGGCTGGCCGTACGGGGGCTGGCCGTAGGGGGGCTGGCCGTAGGGGGGCGGGCCGTACTGGGGCTGGCCGTATCCCGGCACCCCGTAGCCGGGGACGCCGTGCTGCGGCTGCTGGCCACCGAACTGCGGCGCCGGCTGTCCGAAGGGCTGCTGTCCGTACGGCTGCTGTCCGTACCCGGGCGGCCCGAACGGCGGCTGCTGCCCGTACCCCTGGGGCGGACCGCCCCACGGTGGCTGCGGCGTGCCCGGGGGCGACCAGGGCTGCTGCGGGCGGTCGCCCGCGGGGGGCTCGCCCTCGGGTCGCGCGCCTCGCGGTTCGCCGTCGTTCGGCGGGTTCGTCACGCGGGGAATTCTGCCCCACCCGGAGCCTCGGCGGCGTGCAGCGAACCGCTGGTCAGCCGCCGACGGCGACTGCCACGACGCCGCGCCGGATCCGCTCCACGGCGCTCCGCGCGGTGCGCGCCACGGCGTCGTCGGCGACCTTGCCCAGCTGGTCGAGGAGGTCGATCAGCTGTCGGGTCCAGCGGACGAAGTCTCCGCCGGAGAGCTCCGTGCCCGCCTGCTCGGCGCCGGCGAGCACGCGGTCCAGGCTCTGCCCGTCGGCCCAGCGGTAGGCGGCCCACGCGAAGCCGAGGTCCAAGTCGCGGGTGGCCCGCACGCCGTGGTGCAGCTCGACGTCCTGCAGCCGGGAGCGGATGCCGCGCATCATGCCGATCGCGGCCGCCACCTTGCCCGCCGGGACGGCGGGCAGGCTGGGCGTGTCCCGGCGCGCCTCGAACACCAGCGTCGACACCGCGGCGGCCAGCTCGGAGGCGTTGAGCCCGCGCCAGACGCCGGCCCGCAGCGACTCCGCGACCAGCAGGTCGGCCTCGGACCAGACCCGGGCCAGCCGGCGTCCGTCGTCGGTGACCCGGGCCTCGCCCTCGGCCGCTCCCTCGATGTCGGGCACCTCCGGCACCAGGTAGCCGAGCTCCTCGAGGACGTCGCAGGTGGCGTCGAACTGGCGGGCGAGCGAGCCGGTGCGGTCGGTCATCTTCCGGTGCAGCGACTCGGCCTCGTGCAGCGCGCGCAGCCACCGCTCAGCGGCGCGGACCCGCTCCTCGCGATCGGGCAGCTGGTGCACGGGGTGGTTGCGCAGCGCCTGGCGGAGGTCGGCGAGCACCGGGTCGTCGGCGGCGGCGGACCGGCCCTTCTTGACCCGGCGCGCGCCCAGGTCGTTCTCCACCCGGGCGCTCCGCAGCGTCGAGGCGAGGTCGCGACGGGCGTGCGGGCTGCGGTGGTTGAAGTTCTTCGGCACCCGCACCCGGGCCAGCGCCTCCACCGGCGTCGGGAAGTCCCCCGAGCCCAGCCGGCCGGCCCACTTGTCCTCGGTGAGCACCAGCGGGCGGGGGTCGTCCAGGTCGGAGACGCCGGGATCCAGCACCACGGCGAGGCCCTGGCGACGGCCCGTGGGCACCCGGATGACGTCACCGGGGCGCAGGGCGGCGAGGGTGTCGGCGGCCTCCATCCGGCGCTTGGCCTGGGAGTCGCGGGACAGCTCCTTCTCCCGGTCGGAGATGTCCCTGCGCAGCCGCGCGTAGCCGGCGACGTCACCGCGGTCGGTGCTCATCTCGGCGGCCAGCTGCTCGGCGTCCCGCTCGTGCTTGGCAGCGGCCCGGGCCAGGCCGACGACGGAGCGGTCGGCCTGGAACTGGGCGAAGGAGCTCGCCAGCAGCTCCCGGGCGCGGGCCCGGCCGAACGAGCTGACCAGGTTGACGGCCATGTTGTAGCTCGGCCGGAACGACGACTTCAGCGGATAGGTGCGGGTGCTGGCGAGCCCGGCGACGACCGACGGGTCCATGCCCGGCGCCCAGACGACGACGGCGTGCCCCTCGACGTCGATGCCACGGCGCCCGGCCCGACCGGTCAGCTGGGTGTACTCCCCCGGCGTGACGTCGACGTGCGCCTCGCCGTTCCACTTCACCAGCCGCTCGAGGACGACGGTGCGCGCCGGCATGTTGATCCCGAGCGCGAGGGTCTCGGTCGCGAAGACGGCCTTCACCAGTCCGCGGACGAAGCACTCCTCGACCGTCTCCTTGAACGCGGGGACGAGGCCCGCGTGGTGGGCGGCCAGCCCGGCGAGCAGGCTCTCCCGCCACTCCCAGAACCCCAGGACGTGCAGGTCCTCCTCGGGCAGCGAGCCGGTGCGCTCGTCGATGATCTGCGCGATCTCGGCGCGCTCGGTCTCGTCGGTCAGCCGCAGCCCGCTCGCCAGGCACTGGGCGACGGCGGCGTCGCAGCCGTTGCGGCTGAAGACGAAGGTGATCGCCGGGAGCAGCCCGGCCTTGTCCAGCCTCTCGATGACGTCGGAGCGCGGCGGCGGCCGGAAGCGAGGCTTGTGCCAGCTCTCCCCGCGCTTGCCGCTCCCCCAGCCCTCGATCCGCCGTTCGTGCTCGCGGACGAAGCGCACCAGCTCAGGGTCGACCACCGAGGCGCCGCGCTCACGGGTGGAGAGGCCGCGCGGCGTCTCCTCGTGCTCGCCGGCGTGGGCGGCCGGGCGCAGGGAGAACAGGTCGAAGACCCGGTTGCTGACCAGCATGTGCTGCCAGAGCGGAATGGGGCGGACCTCGCTGACCACCACCTCGGTGTCGCCCCGGACGGTGACCAGCCAGTCGCCGAACTCCTCGGCGTTGCTGACGGTGGCCGACAGCGAGACGAGGGTGACCGACTGCGGGAGGTGGATGATCACCTCCTCCCAGACGGCGCCGCGGAAGCGGTCGGCGAGGTAGTGCACCTCGTCCATGACCACGTAGCCGAGCCCGCGGATCGCCGGGGACTCGGCGTAGAGCATGTTGCGCAGCACCTCGGTGGTCATCACGACCACCGGGGCGTCGCCGTTGACGGCGTTGTCGCCGGTCAGCAGCCCGACCCGGTCGGCGCCGTACCGCTCGACCAGGTCGTTGTACTTCTGGTTCGACAGCGCCTTGATCGGCGTCGTGTAGAACGCCTTCCGCCCCTCGGCGAGCGCCTTGTGCACGGCGAACTCGCCCACCACGGTCTTGCCGGCGCCGGTCGGCGCGCAGACCAGCACCCCGGAGCCGCGCTCCAGCGCCTCGCAGGCCTCGACCTGGAACGGGTCCAGCGAGAAGCCCAGTTCGGCGGTGAAGTCGGCCAGGGTCGGGTGGGAGGTCCGCCTCCGGGCAGCGGCGTACCGCTCAGCGGGGCTGGACATGCCTCCACGTTAGGCGTTCGAACCGACCCTGACTCGGCGGCCGCTGATGATCAGGAGAGCTGATCATCAGGCGTCCTGGCTCAGCACCGGTGGTGAGCCAGGACGCTCAACGATCAGGTCTGCTGATCAACAAGGGACGTCGGAGGCGCCGACGACGCGCACGGCGCCGGGGACGCAATCCGTCACCGCCGGCAGGACCGCCACCGGCTCGCCGTCGGCGTAGGTCGTGACGCCCTCGCAGGCGAGCTCGACCCGCGCCGCCCGGTGCACCGACACCGACGGGTGGTCGACGTGGGTGCCATCGGCCAGTCGCGGCTTCGCGCGGATCAGCTCCAGCCGCGAGCCGGCCGCCACCACGGTGACGTCGAGCAGCCCGTCGGCGAGGTCGGCCTCCGGGCAGATCTTCATGCCGCCGCCGTACCAGGGCGTGTTGCCCACGGCGATCATCGTCGCGGCCAGCGTCCGGCTCTCGCCGTCCAGCGTGAGCGTCACCTCGTAGGGGCGCAGCCGCGCCAGCTCGACCAGGACGGCGACGTCGTACCGGCGCCGTCCGCGCGGCCACCGCAGCCGGTTGGCGCGGTCGGTGACGGCGGAGTCGAAGCCGCAGCAGAGCACCGTCGCCCACCAGCGCCCGTCGGTGCGGCCGGCATCGATCGCCCCGCTGCGCCCGGCGAGGAGGTCCGCCGCCGCCGCCCGGGCCGCCGCGACGGGGTCGGCGGGCAGACCGAGCGCCAGTGCCAGGTCGTTGCCCGTTCCGGCCGGGACGACCGCCAGCGGGACGTCCGTGCCCGCGACCGCCTGGAGCGCCGCGTGCGCCGTCCCGTCCCCACCGACCGCGACGACGGCGGCGGTGCCTCCCGCGACCGCCGCGGCAGCTTGCGCCTCGGCCTCCGCGCCGGTCGTCGCGGGCAGCACGTGCGGCGTCAGCCCGGCCTCCCGGAGAGCTGCCACGACGGCGTCGGAGCGCGACCGCGCCCGTCCGCGTCCGGCGGCGGGGCTGACGAGGACGGCGACGTCCACCCGGTCAGCCGCGGCGCGACGTCGGGGAGTCCGCCGGCGCGTCCAGCGCGGAGGGCTGCACGTCCAGCGGGGAGGGGGCCGCGTCCAGCGGGGACGCCGCGTCGTCGTCGACCTCGTGGAAGGACTCCACGGCCTCGCGGCGGGCCCGGCGGCGGTCGACGAGCCGGGTCACCTGGATGGCGATCTCGAAGAGCACGATCATCGGCCCGGCCATGAGCAGCATGGTGAACGGGTCCTGCGTCGGCGTGACGAACGCGGCGAAGACGATGGTGAGGAAGAAGATCCAGCGCCGGCCCTTGGCCAGCACCTCGTGGCTGAGCACTCCGACGAGGTTGAGCGCGACGGCGATGAGCGGGACCTCGAAGCTGACCCCGAAGGCGATCAGCAGCGAGAGCAGGAAACCGATGTAGTCCGGCGCGGTGAGCGCCACGACCACGCCGTCGCCGGCCAGGGAGAGCAGCAGCTCCAGGCCCTTGGACAGCGAGACGTAGGCGAGCACGGCGCCGAGGACGAACAGCGTGGTGGAGACGAGGACGAACGCGACGCCGTAGCGCTTCTCGTTGCGCTTCAGCCCCGGGGTGATGAAGGCCCACAGCTGGTAGAGCCAGAAGGGCGCGGACAGCACCGCCCCGGCCAGCAGCGACACCTTGAGGCGAATGAACACGCCGCCGAAGACGTCCAGGATCAGCAGGCCGCACCCGGTGTCGGAGTCGCCGTAGCGGAGGTCGGGCTCGAGGTTGCAGTACGGCGCCCGGATGAAGTCGCCGAGCCCGTGCTCGTACCACCAGAAGGAGACGGCGGTCCCGATGAAGAGGAACAGCAGCGCCTTGCCGATGCGGTTGCGCAGCTCCGCGAGGTGGGAGACGAGGGTCATCGTCGCCTGCGGATCGCGCGGAGCGCGCCGCCGCCGTCCGCCCCGGGTCGCCTCGCTCACCGCCGTCCTGCCGGGTACGGGGTGGGTCAGCGGGAGCCGTCGGCCGAGCGCGCCTGCTCGGCCCGGGCCCGCAGCTCGGCGGCGCGCAGCTCGGCCTCGCGGGCCTCGGCGTGCAGCTCGGCGCTCAGGTCACCTGACGCCGACGTCGTCGTCGCGGGCGGCAGCACGTCACCGCGGAGCGGCGAGCTCGTCTTGGCGGCGTCCTTGGTGCGGAGTCCCCCGCCCACGGAGTCGTCGTCCTTCATGCCCTTCATCTCGCCCTTGAAGATGCGGAGCGAGCGGCCGAGGGAGCGCGAGGCGTCCGGCAGCTTCTTGTAACCGAAGAGCAGCAGGATGGCCAGGATGATCAGGCCGATCTCCAGCGGGCCCAGGGAACCCATGGCACGTCCTCCAGATGTCGAGACTTTCGACGATGCTACGCCGGAAGGGATTCGGTTCCTGACCGTCGATCGGTTCGCCGACCGGTGTTCACCAATCGTTCGCGCGGGCCTGCCTGTCCGCCTTGGTCTGCTCGGCGACGGCGACGGTGGTCTGCACCTGCTCGAGAACCGGGCGCAGGTCCCGCGCACCTGCGTCCAGCTCGCGGCGCAGCCGACCGAGGCCACCGAGGACGCCGTGCACGAGCACGGCGAGGGCGACGAGCGCGACGACGGCCACGGCGAGAGCGATCCAGAGCACCACGGGACCGACCCTAGCCGTCGGCCGACGGGGCCTGGACGCCGTAGCGGCGCAGCGCCTCCCGGGCCTCCGCCGCGACCTGCGCGCCGAGCTCGGCCGGCTCGTCGACGACGGCGTTGCCGCCCAGGGTCGCCACCAGCCGCCGCGCCCAGGCGAGGTCGGCGGTGCGCACGGTGACGGCGAGGCCGCCGTGGGGCTCCTCGACCGGGACGACGTCCTCGACCGGGTAGTAGTCGGCGACCCAGCGCGCGGCGCGGGCCAGCCGCAACCGGACGGCGGGCGCGCCCCCGTCGGGCCGGTAGACGCCGTCGTCGAGGTTCCGGGTGGTCGCTTCCGCCGGCGCGGCGGCGGGCTCGTCCAGGACTCCGACGTCGTCCACCCGGTCCAGCCGGAACAGCCGCACGCCCTCGGCCCGGCGGCACCAGGCCTCCAGGTACCAGCGGCCGTCGACCAGCAGCAGCTGCATCGGGTCGACGGTCCGCTCGGTGCGCTCGTCGCGGGTCGGCACGTAGTAGTGCAGGTGCAGCGCGCGGCCCTGCTCGAGCGCCGACCGGACGACGGTCAGGGTCTCCTCGCGGGCATCGACGCTCACCGCGACCGGGGTGGCCCGCTCGGCGGCGTCGCCGGTGGCCGCCGAGACCTTGGCCAGGGCCCGGCTCACGGCATCCCGCTCGGCCAGCCCGGGCAGCTCCAGCAGCGTGCGCAGGGCCACGACCAGCGCCACGGCCTCGTCGGTCGTCAGGCGCAGCGGCCGCACCATGCCGGCGCTGAAGGTGACCGTGACGCGGTCGGCCTCGAACGAGACGTCGATCAGGTCGCCGGGGCCGTAGCCGGGCAGCCCGCACATCCACAGCAGCTCGAGGTCGCTGCGCACCTGGCGCTCGGTGACGCCGAAGTCCCGCGCCGCCTCCGACAGCGGGACGCCGCCGGGCCGGGCCGACAGGTACGGGACGAGGGCCAGCAGCCGGGTCATCCGGTCGGTGGTGCTCACGCGGTCTCCCCCATCGCGGCGAGGCGGGTGAGCCGCTCGACGACCGCGTTCCGCATCTCCGTCGGTCCCTCGACGACGACGTCCGCGCCGTAGGCGGTCAGCTCGTCGGCCAGCGCCCACGGCTCGGTTGTGCGCAGCTCCAGCCGGTCGTCGCCGTCGTCGGCGGGGCCCAGCGAGGTGGCCCTGCGGCGCAGCCCGACGGCGGTGCCGGGGCGGGCCCGGACCACCACGAGGTGCTCCTCTCCCCCGACCTGCCCGGCGACGACGGAGGTGAGGTCGAGGTCGGCGGGCGGGGTGAAGGCGTCGGCGGGCCCGGTGGCCTTGGGCGTGCCGACGACCCGCGACAGCCGGAAGACCCGGTCGGCCTTGCGGTCGAGGTCGTGGCCCACGAGGTACCAGCGGCCGTGCCAGGCGACGACGCCCCACGGCTGGACGTGCCGGCGGACGGCGGCGTCCTCGTCGGGACGGCGGTAGTCGAACTGCAGGAGCCGGCGGTCGCGGGCGGCGGCGTAGCAGGGCTCGAACGCCGCCTCACCGCGGTCCAGGCGCGGCTGGATGGGCAGCGACCGGTTGGTGTCGACGTCGACCCCGGCGGCCTTGAGCTTCACCAGGGCGCTCTGCGCCGCGCCGGCCAGCTGCGCGGACTCCCAGAGGCGCAGCGCCAGGCCGACGGCGGCCGCCTCCTCGCCGGTGAGATGGATCTCGGGGAGCTCGTAGTCGGCCCGCGCGATGCGGTAGCCGTCCTCGGTGTCGAAGACGCTGGTGCGGCCGGTCTCCAGCGGCACGCCCATCTCGCGGAGGTCGGCCTTGTCGCGCTCGAACATCCGCTTGAACGCCTCGTCGGCGCGGTCGCTGCCGTCGTCGGCCTCGTATCCGGGAACGGTGGCGCGGATGCGCGCGGCGGTGACGAACTGCCGGGTGCTGAGCAGCGCGATGACCAGGTTGACCAGTCGCTCCGCACGCTTGGCCGCCATGTCCCACAGGCTAGAGGAAGGACCCCCTGCCCCCCGCCACTCGCATGCTCGCCGCGGGCCCCTGCAGGGGGCCTGTCGCCCGGCCGCGCGGCGGGACGCTCGTTAGCCTGCCGGTATGAGCAGTTCTCCCGCCGCCGCGCCCGTCTCCCGCATCCGCTGGCGACGCGGGAAGGTGACCGCAATCGGGCGTTCGTGGCGCGACGCGCTGGAGCTGACCGTGGAGGTCGACGGTGACGGCGAGCTCTCCGCGCTGGCCTACCCCTCGCTGGTCGGCGTCCCCGAGGTCGGCGACGAGGTGCTGCTGAACACGACGGCGCTGGCAAGGGGCCTCGGCACCGGCGGCTACGCGATCGTCGTCGCCGTCCCCGACCGGCTGCCCGCGGACCCGGAGGGGCCGGGGCACCTGGTGAAGGCGCGGTACACGCCGCTGCAGGTGCTCGTGCAGGGCGTGGACGAGCAGGAGACCGAGCACCACGAGACGATCGCCGCCGCCGAGGACCTGGCCAGCATGCCGGTCGTCGTCGCCGACCTGCACTCGGCGCTGCCCGCGATCCTCATCGGGATGCTGGCCACCGACCCCGACCTCAAGGTCGCCTACGTCATGACCGACGGTGGAGCACTGCCCGCAGCGTTCTCCCGGACGGTGACGGCGCTGAAGTCGTCGCTCGCCGGCGTGGTGACCGTGGGCCAGGCCTACGGCGGCGACCTCGAGGCCGTCACGCTGCACACCGGGCTGCTGGCCGCCAAGCACGTGCTGGGCGCGGATCTCGCGATCGTCACCCAGGGCCCGGGCAACCTCGGCACCGGAACGCCGTGGGGCTTCTCGGGGGTCGCCGCGGGCGAGGCCTGCAACGCGATCTCCGTGCTGGGCGGGCTGCCGGTGGGTGCGCTGCGGATCTCCGACGCCGATCCCCGCCCGCGTCACCGCGGCGTCTCCCACCACTCGCTGACGGCGTTCGGCCGGGTCGCGCTGGGCGGCGTGGCGCTGGTCGCGCCGCGCGGGCTCTCCTCCGAGCTCGGCGGGCAGGTGGGCGAGGACCTGGCAAGCCAGCCGGAGCGCAACGTCGTCGTCTGGGTGGACACCGACGGGCTGGACGTCGCGCTCGGCCTCTCCCCCGTGCCGCTGCGCACGATGGGGCGCGGACTCGAGGAGGAGCGCGCCTACTTCCTGGCGGCCGCTGCGGCCGGTCGGTACGCCGCGCTTCAGGTGCCGGTTCTGGAGGACGCCGTGGGCGACGAGACCGGCACCGAGACCGCGCCGGCCGACGCCTCGCCGGACGAGCCCTCCGCCTGACCGCTCAGCCGACCGGATCCCACCGGTCGTCGGTACGTCGCCAGTCGGTCGGCGCCCCAGGACCGGGGACGACGTCGGTCAGCCACCAGGTGGTGCCTGGGTCCCAGCCGGTCCGGGATCGCCCACCCCCGGTTCCAGCCGGTGACCCGCCACCACTCGTGCCGCCGGGACGCGGTGACGACGAGCGGGAAGCGCTCGACCAGGTCCACCCAGCCGGCCGGGTCGGTGACCTCCAGGACCCGGGCTCCCGGCGGCGGCTCGGCCGGCCAGGATCGGCCGCTCTCCCAGCCGAAGCCGTCCTCGACCCAGCTCAGCGCCTCCGGCAGCGGCCCGGTGACGACCAGGCCGGAGAGGTGCGGCAACGACCACCAGGGGCCGCCCCAGTTCGCCCGGGGATCCACTGGGAGCTCCCGGGAGGCTCGTCGCTCGTCCTCCAGCGTCTCCTCCCGCCACGCGCTGAGGCCGGGCCGCCTGCGGAAGAGCCGAGGTGTCGCGAGCACGCCGTCGGAATCGGGCCAGGCGACGACGTGCTGCGCGCGGGCGTCGTAGGGGCTCGGTCCACCACCGGGTCGCCGGCGCGTCGGCGGCCGCCACCGCCAGCGGGAGGAGTTCGCCGGCGACCTCGTCGTCGGCGAGCACCGTGTCGACGTCGTCCGGCTCCTGCCAGTAGGCGGACCGGTCGACCGCCTCGGTCACCGCAGTGGCCAGTCGGCCCTCCTGGACCGCGGCCTCCAGGTCGGTGGCCGCCACCCGGCGCCGCACCTCGGCCCGCCAGTCGACCGTGCGCTCGGGATGGACGAACAGCGGGTCGTCGAGGATTTCGGCGACGAACCGCCGACCACGCGGCCCGGAGAGCAGTCGTCGCGCGCGGTCGTCGTCCACCGGCGCAGTGTGCCCCGGAGGGTCACATGCTGGCGATCAACTTCTCCACCCGCTCGTCGACGGCCTTGAACGGGTCCTTGCACAGCACGGTGCGCTGGGCCTGGTCGTTGAGCTTGAGGTGCACCCAGTCGACGGTGAAGTCGCGGCGCTTCTCCTGGGCGGTGCGGATGAACTCGCCGCGGAGCTTGGCGCGGGTGGTCTGCGGCGGCACGTTCTTCGCCTCGAACACCCGGGGCTCGTGCGTGACCCGGTCGACCTGACCGTTGCGCTCCAGCAGGTAGTAGAGCCCGCGGGTGCGGCTGATGTCGTGGTACGCGAGGTCCATCTGGGCGATCCGCGGGGAGCTCAGCGACAGGTCGCGCTTGGCCCGGTAGCGCTCGAGCAGGCTGAACTTGGTGGCCCAGTCGATCTCGCGGTCGATCAGGCCGATGTCCTCGGTGTCGACGGCCTTGAGCACCCGGCCCCACAGCTCGAGCATCCGGCGGTGGGTCTCCCCCATGCCCTCGCGGTCGAGGAACTCCGACGCGCGGGCGTGGTACTCGGCCTGGATCTCCAGGGCCGACATCTCCTTGCCGTTGGACAGCCGCACCTTGCGCCGGCCGGTCATGTCGTGGCTGATCTCGCGGATCGCCCGGATCGGGTTCTCCAGCGTCATGTCCCGGATCGGGACGCCGGCCTCGATCATGCGCAGCACCAGGTCGGTCATCGTGACCTTGAGCAGCGTCGTCGTCTCGTTCATGTTCGAGTCGCCGACGATGACGTGCAGGCGCCGGTACTTCTCGGCGTCGGCGTGCGGCTCGTCGCGGGTGTTGATGATCGGCCGGCTGCGGGTGGTGGCGCTGGAGACGCCCTCCCAGATGTGCTCGGCCCGCTGGCTGACGCAGAAGATCGCCCCGCGCGGGGTCTGCAGCACCTTCCCCGCGCCGACGACGATCTGCCTGCTGACCAGGAACGGGATCAGCACGTCCGCGAGGCGGCTGAACTCGCCGTGCCGGCCGACGAGGTAGTTCTCGTGGCAGCCGTAGCTGTTGCCGGCGGAGTCGGTGTTGTTCTTGAACAGGTAGATGTCGCCGACGACGCCTTCCTCGGCCAGGCGCTGCTCGGCGTCGACGACCAGGCCCTCGAGGATCCGCTCCCCCGCCTTGTCGTGGACGACGAGCTCGTTCACGTCGTCGCACTCGGCGGTGGCGTACTCGGGGTGGCTGCCGACGTCGAGGTACAGCCGGGAGCCGTTGCGCAGGAAGACGTTGGAGCTGCGGCCCCAGGACACCACCCGGCGGAACAGGTAGCGCGCGACCTCGTCCGGGGAGAGCCGACGCTGCCCCTTGAAGGTGCACGTGACGCCGTACTCGGTCTCGATGCCGAAGATCCGTCGGTCCACGATCCGAGACTAGGCCGATGGAGTGACAGTGCGCTCTGTGGCGGGTCCGTCACCTGCGGCGCGTCACGAACGCTTCGCGTCCAGACGCTGCAGCAGGTCGTCGAACGCCTTCTCGACCTCCGGGTGGTCGTTCTGCGAGGCGCGCTGCTTGCCGTGGATCAGAGCGGCCCGGTTCACCTTCCGGAAGTCGCCGTAGGGGAACTTGTAGCGGCCCTTGGTCTCCTCGTTGGCGTCCGGGTCGATCGCGAGGTGCCAGGCGGCGTAGGAGTCCCAGCCGTTCTCGTCGAGCTCGGCGTTGCCGTCGTCGGCCGACGGGGCGGCGTCGGACCACTCGGTGGTGTCGTCGTACGTCCCCGCGTCGATCAACTTGCGGGCCTGGGTGACGGCGGCCTTGTTGACCTCGTAGTTCGGCATGCCTGCTCCCCTACCCCGTGGTCGGGGCGGGGAGTCAGCCTGCCGTCAGCCCTCGCCGCCGTCCTCTGCGTGCTGGGTGTCGTAGTCGCCGCCGGTGCCGCCGGCGGTGTCGGGCGCCGCCGGGTCGCCCAGCCCGGCCGGCGTGCCCGGCGCAGGGTGGCTGGGGGTGTGCGCGGTGGTGGGGGCCTCGGGCGCCTCGGGAGCGGTCTGGCCGTCGCCCAGGAGCGTGTGCAGCGCGGCGCCCACGACGCGGCGGAAGGCACGCTTGGGGCGGCGCCGGTCCAGGACGGCCACCTCGAGCTGTTCGGCGCTCAACCGGGTGTGACCGCCCTGCCCGGTGCCCGCCGTGGCCGGGCTGACGGCCGACAGCGCGTCGATGCCGACCTTGAGGGCGTCGGCCAGGCCCATGCCGACGTGGAAGTTCTCCCGGAGGTGCCCGGTGACCGCCTCGGCCTGGCCACCCATGACGACGAAGTTGGGCTCGTCGACCACGGAGCCGTCGAAGGTGAGCCGGTAGAGCTGGTCGCGCTCGGGCGTCTCCCCCACCTCGGCGACGCAGAGCTCGACCTCGTAGGGCTTCATCTGCTCGGTGAAGATCGCGCCGAGGGTCTGCGCGTAGGCGTTGGCGACGATCCGGCCGGTGACGTCCCGCCGGTTGTAGGAGTAGCCGCGGACGTCGGCCAGGCGGACACCGGCGACGCGGAGGCTCTCGAACTCGCTGTACCGGCCGACGGCCGCGAAGCCGATCTTGTCGTAGATCTCGCCGAGCTTGTGCAGCGTGGAGCTGGGGTTCTCGGCGATGAGCAGCACGCCGTCGGCGTAGGTCAGGACGGCGACGCTGCGGCCGCGGGAGATGCCCTTGCGGGCGTACTCCGAGCGGTCGCGCATGACCTGCTCGGCGGAGGCGTAGTACGGCATGGTCATGGCTCAGGCCTCCCGGTCCATGGTGCGGCGGTCGGCGTCGGCCCGTTCGGTGACGATCGTGTCGGCGACGGCGGCGATCTCGGCGTCGGTGAGCCGGACCGCGCCCTCGGCGTCCACCCGGTAGACGATCGGGTAGAGCCGGCGCACCGGGTCGGGACCGCCGGTGGCGGAGTCGTCGTCGGCGGCGTCGTAGAGCGCCTCGACGACGGTGCGCGTGGCCTGGTCGGCGGGCAGGCCGGAGCGCCAGGTCTTCTTCAGCGAGTTCTTCGCGAACAGCGAGCCGGAGCCGACGGCGGCGTAGCCGCGCTCCTCGTAGTTCCCGCCGGTGACGTCGTAGCTGAAGATGCGGCCCGGAGCGCTGCCCGCCGCGGCGTCGAGGTCGAACCCGGCGAAGAGCGGGACGACGGCGAGGCCCTGCATGGCGGCCCCGAGGTTGCCGCGGATCATCTGGGCGAGGCGGTTGGCCTTGCCGTCGAGGCTCATCGTGAGCCCCTCGATCTTCTCGTAGTGCTCGAGCTCGACCTGGTAGAGCTTCACCATCTCGATGGCGATGCCGGCCGCACCCGCGATGCCGATGACGCTGTAGGAGTCGGCCGGGTAGACCTTCTCGATGTCGCGGCTGGAGATCAGGTTGCCCATGGTCGCGCGCCGGTCGCCGCCCATGAGGACGCCGCCCTCGAAGGTGACGGCGACGATCGTGGTGCCGTGCGGGGCGATGTCACCCATCGGCACCGCCGGAATGGGGCGGCGGCCCGGGAGCAGGTCGGGCGCGGTCGAGCCGAGGAAGTCGGTGAACGAGGAGCCCACCCGGTCCAGGTAGGCGGGCGGGAACCCGCTCCGACCAGCTGACGACTCGTTCACTCATCCGCCTCTCCCGCCTGCTCCCGCCGGCGTGAACCTGCTGCTCTGCCGGGCGCCGCACGTGCTGCTCGGGCGCGGTCCCGGACGTCGCTGCGACCCTACTGGCAGCCGCTGACGTCGGCTGGCCAGTCCGGATCGTCGGCCCAGTCAGCGATGAGGCGATCGAGCGCATGCGCCTCCCGGTGGCCTCTGACATACAGGGCCGCCGCGTGCATGAGGTCCGGCTCGTCACGGAAGAGGCCAAGTCCGTGATTGCACCGCTGACACAGCAATGCCCGGATCCTTCCGCTGTCATGATCATGGTCGAGGTGCTGCGGAGCCGCGTCGCCGCAGATCGCGCACCGGTCCCCCTGTGAAGCTCGGATGCGGTCGACGACGGCCTTCGTGATTCCGTAGCGTCGGCGCCAGTACGCCTCTTTGCTCTCTGCGTTGTGGCATGGCTTGCAGCGAGTACCGAACCCCGACACAAGCGCGGAATTCTTCGTGAAGTCTTCGACGGCGACCGCCTGCCGACAGGCCGGACACCATCGAAATCCGGCGGGTACCCACGAGTGGTCTCGCACGTCATACCCGCTTGCCCGGCGATGGTTCCGATACCAGGCATTGCTGCGGCTGCGGTTGCACGAAAGGCAGTAGAACGAAAGGCCATCGCCTCGGGTGCGATTGCGACCGAAATCGCTCGGTTCTTTCAGCTCATCGCAGGCGGGGCAGACTTTGGCGTTCATGACTTTGTGTAGTCAGGGAGTCACTCTCCGCCCTTCTGTACGTAGGCCCTCACGAAGTCCTCGGCATTCTCCTCGAGCACGTCGTCGATCTCGTCCAGCAGAGAGTCGACGTCCTCGGTCATCTTCTCGTGGCGCTCGGCGATGTCGGAGTCGACCGAGGCCTCGATCTCCTCGTTCTCCTCGCGCGACCGCGTGGCCTTCTGCTGCCCGCCGGTGTCCTTCGTGGCCATGCCTTGCCCTCCGGTCCGTGGAACTGATCCTGATCAGGAAACTACTCGCAGACACCGACATCCGGCGTCCGCCGACAGGGTGCCGTGGACGGCCCCTGCGTCTGTGGACGAGGCGGTCAGGGCCCGGTGATCGTGTCGACGAGCTCCTGCGCCGTCGCCGAGGCCTCGAAGAGCGCGCCCACGTGCTCCCGCGTCCCGCGCAGCGGCTCCAGCGTCGGGATGCGGACCAGGTTCTCCCGCCCCAGGTCGAAGACGACCGAGTCCCACGAGGCGGCCGCAACCTGTGCCGGGAACCGCCGCAGGCACTCCCCGCGGAAGAACGCCCGGGTGTCCCCCGGCGGCGACGTCATCGCCCGGGTCACCTCGTCGTCCGTGAGCAGGCGCTGCATCGCCCCGCGCGCGACCAGCCGGTTGTAGAGCCCCTTCTCCGGCCGCACGTCGGAGTACTGCAGGTCCACCAGCCGCAGCCGCGAGTCGCCCCACTCCAGCCCGTCACGCGAGCGGTAACCCTCCAGCAGCCGCAGCTTCGCCGGCCAGTCCAGCCGGTCGGCCAGCCGCATGGGATCGGCCTCGAGGTCGTCGAGCACGCTCGCCCACGTGGTCAGCACGTCGGCGGTCTGCTCGTCGCCCTCCCCCTGCCGCTCCACGAAGCGGACGGCTGCCTCCAGGTAGATCCGCTGCAGCTCGATCGCGGTCAGTTGCCGTCCGTCGCGCAGTCGCACGCGGTGGGTCAGCGACGGGTCGTGGCTGACCGCCTGCAGTTCGCGGACCGACTCCTCGAGGGAGAGGTCGCTGGGCAGGGCGCGCGCCTCGATCATCGCCAGCACCAGCGACGTCGTCCCGACCTTCAGATAGGTCGCGAGCTCGGCCAGGTTCGCGTCGCCGATGATCACGTGCAGCCGACGGTACTTGTCCGCGTCGGCGTGCGGCTCGTCGCGGGTGTTGATGATCGGCCGCTTGAGCGTCGTCTCCAGGCCGACCTCGACCTCGAAGAAGTCCGCCCGCGAGGAGAGCTGGAAGCCTGGGGTCCGGCTCTCCACGCCGATGCCGACCTTGCCCGAGCCGGCGAACACCTGACGGGTCACGAAGAACGGGATCAGGCCGCGGATGATGTCGATGAACGGCGTCTTCCGGTCCATCAGGTAGTTCTCGTGAGCGCCGTAGGAGGCGCCCTTGCCGTCGGTGTTGTTCTTGTAGAGCTGGATGGGCTGCGTGCCGGGGATGCGCGCCGCGCGGCGGGCCGCCTCGGCCATCACCAGCTCCCCCGCCTTGTCCCACAGGACGATGTCCCGCGGGGACGTGACCTCCGGCGTCGAGTACTCGGGGTGCGCGTGGTCCACGTAGAGCCGGGCTCCGTTGGTCAGGATGACGTTGGCCATCCCGTGGTCCTCGTCGAGGTCGTTGTGGTCCAGCGCCTGCGCCGGGGTGAGGTCGAAGCCACGGGCGTCGCGCAGCGGCGACTCCTCCTCGAAGTCCCACCGCGCGCGACGCGGGGTCGGCGCCTCGGCCACCGCCCAGGCGTTCACCACCAGGCTCGACAGCGTCGTGGGATTCGCACCCGGCTGTCCCGGGACCGAGATCCCGTACTCCACCTCGGTGCCCATGACCCGCCGGACGCTCATGGCCCAACCCTAGGCGGGCGCGGTGCGCCGCCGCCCACCCCGCTAGCCGACCGAGACGACCGCCTTGCCGCGGATGCGCCCCTCCCGGAGGTCGCGGATGGCCTGCGGTGCGTCCGCCAGGGGGTACACCCGGTCCACGGCCGGCCGCACGGCGCCGCTGCCCACGAGCTCGGCGAGGGTCTCCAGGTCCGGCGTCCGGGTGAGGGCGAAGAAGAACCGCAGACGGTGGCGGACGACCGTCGACAGCAGTGCCGCCCGGAGGTTCCGGCCCATCCCACCGGTGAGCCGGTCCCCGCCCTCTCCCCCGACGATGACGAGCGTGCCGCGAGTGGTGAGCACCCGCCGCAGCCGGCCCAGCGGGCGGTTGCCCGCGATGTCCAGGACCAGGTCGTAGCGCTCCGGGGCGTCCGTGGGGTCGGTGACCGTGTAGTCGACCACCTCGTCGGCCCCGAGCGATCGGACGACCTCGACCTTCGAGGTGCTGCAGACCCCGGTGACGTGGGCCCCGAAGGCCTTGGCCAGCTGGACGGCGTAGGACCCCACCCCACCGCCGGCGCCGATCACGAGCACCCGCTGACCGGCCTGCACGCGCCCCTGGTCCCGCAGTGCGCGGAGGGCGGTGACGGCGGAGGTCGGCAGCGCCGCGGCCTCCTCGAAGGTCGTGCCCGCCGGCTTGCGGGCCAGCCGGTCCTCCCGGACGGCGGCGTACTCGGCGAACGTGCCGTTGCCCGTGCCGAAGACCTCCTCACCAGGCCGGTACGCGGTGACCTCGCTGCCGACGGCCACGACCACCCCGGCGACGTCCATGCCCCGCACCCGCGTCCGGGGCGCGCGCAGCCCCAGACCGAGGCGGGCGAGGTACGGCAGCCCGGTCATCGCGTGCCAGACGCCGAGATCCACACCCGCCGCCCGGACCCCCACGAGCACGTCGCGGTCCCCGAGGACGGGCCGGTCGACGTCCTCGAACCGCAGCACGTCCGCCGAGCCGTAGCTGTCCTGCACGATCGCCTTCATCGGTCTTCTCCGTCCGGGTACTGGAACACCTCGTCGAGCGGAGCGCCCAGGGCCTGGGCGATCCGGAATGCCATCTCCAGGGACGGCGAGTAGCGGCCCTGCTCGATCGCGATGACCGTCTGCCGGGTGACCCCGACGCGGTCGGCGAGCTCCGCCTGGGTCATCTCCTCGCGCGCGAACCGCAGCGCACGGATCCGGTTGGTGACGCTGGTCGGCTTCACCACGGCTGGAACCCCCACCGGTAGGCGGCGATCTTCGCGACGGAGCCGAGCACCGCCGAGAGCACGAAGGCCAGGTAGATCGCATTGGCGATCCAGAAGTGGTCGGCCTCGACCATCGACAGCACCAGCGCGCCCACTCCGCCGATGACCAGGAAGGACTGTCCGACGTACTCGCCGAACCGGTGGATCTCCCGGTCACGCTGGTCCTTCGTCCCGGCGTCCTGCCGAGCGGTCATGGCCAGCGGGATCTGCAGCACGATGTTCGCGACGATCGCCGCGCCGATGCTCCAGAGCAGGGCCGCCACGTACGGGGCGCCGGCCACGTCCCCGGCCCCCGTCCCGCCGAGCACGACGATCACGTAGGCCGCGTAGGCGCCGATCGACACCAGGGCCATCAGCCAGGCCCGCTTCTCCTGGAACGCCACGTCGACCTCCGATGTCAAAGATGTTGGACATGGGAAACGTAAGCCAGACCTGACATCAGGTCAAGGATTTTTTACACGTCGCAGGAGTCGCCGAGCCTTCGTCGGCACCAGTCCGGGAAGGATGGACGCATGCGGCCGCCCCTGGGACTTCTGCTCGACGTCGACGGGCCGATCGCGAACCCCGCCACCCGCACCGTGGCCCCGGAGCTGCTGGACCACCTCGCTGCGCTCCTCGCCGCCGGCGTCCCGGTGGTCCTCAACACCGGCCGCTCGGTCGACTTCGTCCTCGAGCACGTGCTCGGGCCATTGGTCGCGGCCGGGCTGCCGGAACGGGCCCGGCTGCACGCGGTGTGCGAGAAGGGCGGCGTCTGGACGATGGCCCACCCGGACGGCGTGGACGCACCCCGGACCGACCCCTCGCTACGGGTTCCGGACGCCGGCCACGCCCTGCTGCAGGCGCTCGCGGCCAGCTACCGCGACGCCCTGTTCGTCGACGTCAGCAAGCAGGTCATGGCCACGGTGGAGGCGCGCAGCGACATCCCGCCCGGGCACTTCCGGGTGCGGCAGGCCGCCTTCGAGGCGGAACTCCTCGCCGGCCTCGTCGACGCCGGCCTGGGGGTGCGGCTGGGCGACGATCGGTTCCCCGACCGCACCGGCGAGACGCCCTGGCGGATCGACGCCACGGTCATCGCCACCGACATCGAGGCGTCCTCGTCGGGCAAGGCCCTAGGCGCGCGACGGGCGCTGGACCTGCTCGCGGCCGACGGGCCCCTGCCCACCGCCTGGCACTCGGTCGGGGACTCGCGCTCGGACTACGACATGGCCGACCACCTCCACCGGCACGGGCACGCGGTGACCCACGTCCACGTCGGGGCCGTGCCCCCGCTGCGCGATCGCCCCTATCCCGTCGTCACCGTGCCGGGCATGGTCGACGACGAGGCCGGCGCCGCCCACCTGCGCGCGGTCCTCGCCGGGCTCTCCCGCTGACGCCGAACGCCCGGCCCCGCGGGTGCGGGACCGGGCGCTCAACTGCCTCAGACGTACGGCCTCAGAGGTACTGGCCCGTGTTCGTGGCGGTGTCGATGGCGCGGCCGGACTCGTTGCCCTTGCCGCTGATGAGCGTGCGGATGTAGACGATCCGCTCGCCCTTCTTGCCCGAGATCCGCGCCCAGTCGTCGGGGTTGGTCGTGTTGGGCAGGTCCTCGTTCTCCTTGAACTCGTCCACGCATGCCTGCATGAGGTGGCCGACCCGCAGACCCGACGTCCCGGTCTCCAGGTGCTCCTTGATGGCCATCTTCTTGCCGCGGTCGACGATGTTCTGCAGCATCGCGCCGGAGTTGAAGTCCTTGAAGTACAGGACCTCCTTGTCACCGTTGGCGTAGGTGACCTCGAGGAAGCGGTTCTCCTCGCTCTCGGTGTACATGCGCTCGACGGTGCGCTGGATCATCCCGGCGATGGTGGCCTCGCGGCTGCCGCCGTGCTCGGCCAGGTCGTCGGGGTTGATCGGCAGCGACGTCGTCAGGTACTTGCTGAAGATGTCGCGCGCCGCCTCGGCGTCCGGACGCTCGATCTTGATCTTCACGTCGAGCCGGCCGGGCCGCAGGATCGCCGGGTCGATCATGTCCTCGCGGTTGGAGGCGCCGATGACGATGACGTTCTCCAGGCCCTCGACGCCGTCGATCTCGCTCAGCAGCTGGGGCACGATCGTCGACTCGACGTCGGAGGAGACGCCCGACCCGCGGGTGCGGAAGATCGAGTCCATCTCGTCGAAGAACACGATGACCGGCGTGCCCTCGCTGGCCTTCTCGCGCGCCCGCTGGAAGACCAGGCGGATGTGCCGCTCGGTCTCGCCGACGTACTTGTTGAGCAGCTCCGGGCCCTTGATGTTGAGGAAGTAGGACTTCCCCTGGCTCCGGTCGGAGTCGCCGTTGAGTGCGGCCACCTTCTTGGCCAGCGAGTTCGCCACCGCCTTGGCGATCAGCGTCTTGCCGCACCCGGGCGGGCCGTACAGCAGGATGCCCTTCGGCGGCCGCAGCTCGTAGGTGCGGAACAGGTCCGCGTGCAGGAACGGCAGCTCCACGGCGTCGCGGATCTGCTCGATCTGCCGGGACAGACCCCCGATGTCCTCGTAGTCGATGTCAGGGACCTCTTCGAGGACGAGCTCCTCGACCTCGCTCTTGGGGATCCGCTCGTAGACGTAACCCGAGCGGCTCTCCAGCAGCAGCGAGTCGCCGACGCGCAGCGGCTGGCCGGCGAGGGAGTCGGCGAGGTAGACCACGCGCTCCTCGTCGGTGTGGCCGATGACCAGCGCGCGCTGGGTGACGCCGTCGACCGGCTCGAGCAGCTCCTTGAGCATGACGACGTCGCCCTGGCGCTCGAAGGACCGCGCCTCGACGACGTTCATCGCCTCGTTGAGCATGACCTCCTGGCCGGGGCGCAGCTCGGCGACCTCGACGTTCGGCGACACCGAGACGCGCAGCTTGCGACCACTGGCGAAGACGTCGACCGTGCCGTCGTCGTACCGGGTCAGGAAGACGCCGTAGCCGGACGGCGGCTGACCGAGCCGGTCGACCTCCTCCTTGAGCGTGATCAGCTGCTCGCGGGCGTCCCGCAGCGTGCTGGCCAGCTTGTCGTTGCGCTCGGACAGGAAGGCCGCTCGCCCTTCCGCCTCGCCGATCCGTTCCTCCAGCGCGCGCACCTGGCGCGGGCTGTCGGCCACCTTGCGGCGGAGCAGTCCGATCTCCTCCTCGAGGTAGGAGATCTGAGTGAGCAGCGCAGCGACATCACGCTCGCGCCGCGCGTTCGTCTCGTCAGGACCCAGGCCCATCACGCACCTCCGGGCTTTCGGGGGAGCCAGGACGCAAATCTATACACGCGCGACGACAGTTCGCCGTCGCCTCGCCAAGCCCGTCCCCGGGTGCTAGGCCCCCGGTTCAGTGCTTCTGGGCGCGGCGCTGGCGGATCGGGGCGACGGTGCCCTCGGCCAGCCGCCGGGCGGTGACCAGGAAGGCCGTGTGGGCGACCATGCGGTGCTCGGGGCGCACCGCGAGGCCGACCGCGTGCCACGGGCGCAGCAGCGACTCCCAGGCGTAGGGCTCGGTCCAGACGCCCTGCGCCCGCAGCGCCTCCACGTACGTCGACAGCTGGGTGACGGTGGCGACGTAGCCCACCAGCACCCCGCCCGGGCGCAGCGCGGCAGCCACGGTCGGCAGCACGGCCCAGGGCTCGAGCATGTCGAGGACGACGCGGTCGACGGTCTCCTCGGCCGGGTGGTCGGCGAGGTCGCCGAGACGCAGGTTCCAGTTGTCCGGGACCTCGCCGAAGAAGGCGCCGACGTTGCCCCGTGCGACGTCGAGGAAGTCCTCGCGGCGCTCGTAGCTGGTGAGCGAGCCCTCCGAGCCGACGGCGCGCAGCAGCGAGCAGCTCAGCGCGCCCGAGCCGGCACCGGCCTCCAGCACCCGCATGCCGGGGCCGACGTCGCCGAAGCCGACGATCTGGGCGGCGTCCTTGGGGTAGATGACCTGCGCGCCGCGCGGCATGGAGAGCACGTAGTCCGCGAGCAGCGGGCGCAGGGCCAGGTAGCCGGTGTTCGCCGTCGAGTGGACGACGGAGCCCTCGGGGGCGCCGATCAGGGCGTCGTGCTCGATCGCGCCGCGGTGGGTGTGGAACTGCTTGCCCGGCGTCAGGACGATCGTGTGCAGGCGCCCCTTCGGGTCGGTGAGCTGCACCCGGTCGCCGACGACGAACGCGCCCTCCACCGGCTCGGCCCGCTGGGCCGGGACCTCGTCCTCCAGGTCCTCCGGCGCGGTGGAAGGACCCTCCTGCCCCCCACCGCTCGCAGGCTCGCGGCGGGCCCCTGCAGCAGGGCCGTCGGCGGTGATGTCGAGGTCGGGATCGGGTTCGGGCTGGGTGTCCACGGACGGTCAGGGTACGGACGGCGCAGATGTGACCCGGGACGCCGATACGGCGCGGGCGCTCGGAAGTGTCACTGGTGGGATTTAGCCTCGGGCTCATGACGGCGATGGTGCACACCGAACCCCGGGCCGACGGCTCTGCAGCAGCGGTGGAGTCGCCGGTCCTGGAGGCGCAGGCGCCGCGTCGTCCGTCCCTCTCCCCCAGCCGTGCGGCGGACTTCAAGACCTGCCCGCTGCTGTACCGCTTCCGCACCATCGACCGGCTGCCGGAGAAGAAGAGCCCGGCCGCGGTCCGCGGCACGCTCGTGCACTCGGTGCTGGAGCGGCTGTACGACCTGCCGCCCGCCCAGCGGACGCCGGAGGCCGCGCTGGAGCTCCTGGAGCCGGCGTGGGCCGAGCTCCGCGAGGAGCCGGGCGTCGCTGAGCTCTTCGAGTCCTCCGGCGAGGCCCCGGGTGAGGCCGGCGGCAAGGCTCCCGAGCCGCTGGAGTCCTGGCTCGCCTCGGCCGGCAAGCTGGTCGAGAAGTACTTCACGCTGGAGGACCCGCGCCGGCTCCAGCCCGAGGCCCGCGAGGAACTGGTCGAGGTCACGCTGCCCGACGGGCTGCTGCTGCGCGGCTTCGTCGACCGGCTCGACGTCGCCCCGAACGGCGCGCTGCGGGTGGTCGACTACAAGACCGGCTCGATGCCGCGCGAGGCTTTCGAGTCCAAGGCGCTGTTCCAGATGAAGTTCTACGCGTTGGTGCTCTGGCGCACCCGCGGCGTCGTGGCAGCCCAACTGAAGCTGATCTACCTGGGTGGCGCGGGTGACGCGCTGACCTATGCCCCGGACGAGGCCGAGCTGATCCGCTTCGAGCGGACGCTGCAGGCGATCTGGTCGGCGATCGAGCGCGCCGTGGAGACCGGCGAATTCCGGCCCAACAGGTCCCGGCTCTGCGGCTGGTGCGACCACCAGGCGGTCTGCCCGGAGTTCGGCGGCACTCCCCCGCCGTTCCCGGCCGAGGCCGCGGCGGCCGTCGGCTGGCGCACCAGCCTGCAGGTCACGCCCGTCTGAGGCCGCCGATGAGTGTCTCGGGTCGGCGGACGCGCTCGCCGTACGCGCAGCTCGACGTGCTGGTCGAGGCGGTTCGAGCGATGGTCCTCGATGTCGCAGCCGATCTCCCTCCGACGGCCGTCGCCGTGACCGAGCGGGCTGAGCTCTCGGCGTCAGGCACGACGGTGGCCTTCGAGATGCAGCCGCGTACGCCCGGTGCCGCTCGGGTGGAACTGACACCGGACGACGGTGACACAGTGTTCGTCGCCATCGGTGAGCACGGGTGGCTCGAGGTCTTCTTCGGCGAACACGAGTGGTCCGAGCTGATCCCTGCCGTGCGAGACCTGGTCTCTGCCGCCGTGGAGGGGCGGGTTCGTGAGCGTCGTTGGTCTCGGCGCGGCCGAGTGTCGGGCGCGCGCACCGAGCTGCTCGAGGGGACACGCTGGCGGGCTGTCGGGGACGCCGGCCGCGTGCGCCTACGACGCTCCAACCGAGCGGACGTGCACCGGTGCGTGCCGTGGGCCTTCACCGATTCCTGACCCAGAGAACGCGACATTCCCTCGGTCCAGAGCCACTCGACAATGAGGTGATTGACGATGCCGAGCAGCAGGTTCGGCAGTTGCTCAGGGATCCGACGGTCAGGCCGGCGAGAACGCGTGCTCGCCCGCCGCCAGCACCTCGGCAAGAGTGCCGACGTCCGTGCCGGCCAGCGTCTCCACCAGCGTGAGGCCAGGTGCGGGCGGAACCGGCTGCAAGGCCGGCACCCCGAGCACCGCCATCCCCGCCCCGAGTCCCGAGGTCACGCCCACCAGGGAGTCCTCGACCACCACGCAGGACGAGCGGTCCACGCCCAGCGCCGCGGCGGCCTGCAGGTAGGGCGCCGGGTCGGGCTTGCGCGCGGGCACCTCGTCGCCGCAGACGGTGAGGTCGAACGGGTCTCCTTCGAGATCGCGCCGGATGCTGTCCAGCACGATGTCGGCCAGGTGCCGGGGCGTCGTCGTCACCAGAGCGGTGCGGAGCCCGGCCTCGCGAACCGACTCCAGCAGCTCCCGCGCTCCCGGCCGCCACGGGATCCCGGCGGACATGAGCTCACCCGCCCGGTTCTCCACCCAGGTCGCGTCGGCCAGCAGCTGCTCCTCGGTGCGCTCGACGCCGAGGTCGGCGTAGAGCACCTCCATCGAGCGGCGCATGGACGTCCCGACCGTCGCCGCCCGCGCCTCGGGCGACATCACCCCGCCCAGGGAGGCAGCGAGCTCGAAGAGCGCCTCACCCCAGTACTCCTCGGTCTGGACGAGCGTGCCGTCCATGTCGAACAGGACTGCGGCGAGGGTGCTCGGCATCGGGACGGTGCTCTCCTGGAGTGTGCGTGGCCCGGGGGCCGGGGGTGCCAGGCGGTGCGGTCCCCGGCACCCGAGTGTCCCAGCCCGCTCGGGGCGCGAACCACGGCAGCCCCCTCCTGAGGGGTAGGTGCACCGGAAACTGCGGCCGCGCGCTCCAGCACTCCCGGCGCCGGGCCGATTCCGGGCTCGTGAGCACTTCGACGACCGGCACGGCGGCGCGCGACTTCGCGTCCCCGCGGGTCATGGCGCACACCCTGGCGCTGTTCTTCGCCGCCGGCGGGTGTGCCGCCCTCCTGGCCGCAAGCGGCGGGAGCGACGCCGCAGGTCGGCGCTGGGTCGTCGCCGCCGTCGGGATCCTTGCCGTGACGGTGGGCGCTGCCGTGTTCCGCTGGGGCGTCTCCCAGCCGCGCGTCGTCCTGGGCGGTCTGGTCACGCTGGGCTGCATCCTCATCAGCACGATCGTGTGGGTCAGCCCCGACTCGGCCACCGCCGTCGCCTGCGCGTCGATCAGCACGTTCGTCGGGGTCATGGCCTGCTTCTTCGCCGACCGCAGGATCGCCGTGGCCCACGTCGCCACCGCCGTCGGGAGCACTGCCTCTGCACTCCTGCTCCGCGGCGACACCCCGGTCGCGACCGCGGGAGCCCTCGCGGTCGTGGTGGTCACCCTCGCCTCGGTGACCCGCACCCTGGTGATCCGCGCCTCCGACGCCGGAGCCGACGCCCTCACCGGATTGGCGAACCGGCGCGGCTTCGACGAGGCGCTCGATGAGCACACCAGACGCGCAGGCGTCGTCCTCTCGGCCGCTCTGCTGGACCTCGACCACTTCAAGCGCATCAATGACACCTCCGGCCACGAGGCAGGCGACCGTCTGCTGCGCCGGGTCGCCGACAGCTGGCGCGGATCGCTGCCGGCGGGCGCACTGCTCGCCAGGCACGGCGGCGACGAGTTCGCGCTCGTGCTGCCCGGCATGTCCGGCCCGGAGGCCCTGGAGGAGGTGCGCCGGCTGTGCCGCCTGGTCCCCGACGTCAGCGTGTCGGTCGGAGTCGCCGAGCGCTGGGCCGGCGACAGCTCCGCGCAGCTGATGCGCCGCGCCGATCTGGCGCTCTACCGCGTCAAGGCAGACGGGCGCGGCGCCGCGGCTCTGCACACCGAGGCTGCCCGCAACGACGCATGAACCGGCGTCAGGCCGCGCGCGTGTCGACGAGCCGGGCGAAGGCGATGACGTTGTCCTCATAGCTGCGCACCCCGGCGTCGAAGTCGCCACCACAGGTGATCAGCCGCAGCTGCGCGTCGTCGGTGTTGCCGTAGACCTCGATGGTCGGGAACTCGTCCTTGGGATACGTCTCCACGCGGTCGACGGCGAACACCGCCACGGAGCCGTCGGCGCGGGTGACCGTCACCTCGGCACCGGGCTCGAGGGCGCCGAGGTCGAAGAAGATCCCGGGTCCGTGCTCGGCGGAGTCCACGTGCCCGAGGATCGCCGACGGGCCCAGTGCGCCCGGAGCGGGACCGCGCTCGTACCAGCCGGCCTGGTCGTCGGGTCCGAGGGGCGGGACCTCGACGGTGCCGTCGTCGTTGAGCCCGAGGCGCAGCAGGTCGCTGGTCACCCCGATGGACGGGATGCCGATCGACACCGGCTCCGCCACCGGCTCCTGCGCGGGCGCCGCCTCGGTCGCAGGCGCCTCGGTCGGGGTGGGCCCGGCCGGCACGCGGTCAGCGGGTGTCTCCGAGCCGGTCGACGCCGCCGGGCGCGGGGCCTCCTGCTGCCCGGTCACGGCCACCGCGATGGCGACCACCGCCACGAGGACGAGGGCGACGGCCAGCGCCGCCCAGGTACGGGTGCTCGGCCGTCGGCCGCTCTGCTCGCTCACGGGGGTCCTTCCTGGAAGTGGTGGTGCGGGTCGGGGGGCCGGGGGGGGGGGGCCCCCCCCCCCCCCCCCCCCCCCCGCGCCGGATCAGGCCTGCTCGGCCTGACGACGGCGGTAGGCGAGCGCACCAGCGGCAGCCGCACCGGTCAGCGCGACGGCGCCGATGCCGAACGCCGCCTGGTTCTCGGTGCCCGCGGTGCTACCGGCACCGGTCTCGGCGCCGCCCTTGGGCGCGGTGCCCATCTGAGCCGCGGCGAGCGGGCCACAGGCGGCCGGCGCGGTGGCCTCCATGGGCAGCGAGCCGTCGAGGTCGCTCTTGACGTTGCCGTCGTAGGCGCCCGAGCCGTCCTTGTCCACACCGTGGAGCACGATGACAGCGGTGCCGGCCTCGAACGCCGCGTGGACGTCCGGGGTGACCTCGAAGGTGCGGTTGTAGCTGACCGAACCGCCCTCGGCGGCCGGGAAGCGGTCGACGGCCAGACCGCTGTCGGGGCTCGTGTCACCGGTGAGGGTCAGCGAGGAGCCGATGGCGCCGTAGTACTTCGCGGCCTCGCTGACGCTCACGAAGCCGTCGCCGTCCGCGTCGTCCTCGAGCCCGTTGCCGGGGCAGGCGCCCTGGGCGGCGATGTGGAAGTGCTGGGCGTGCGGGGACCCGGCCAGCAGCCCCTTCGCCTCGATCATGACCGTCGCGGTGTTGCCGTCCAGGGTCACCATCCCGGTGCCCGAGGCGCCCGAGGCGTTCACCGAGTTCAGCGTGGCCTGGTAGCTGGTGCTGCCCTCGTGGGCGGAGGCCGTGGACATGGCCATGAGCGGGAATGCCGCGGCGGCGATGGCGACGGTCGGAAGTGCGAATGCCTTGCGCATGGAGTGCTCCTAAGGGGTGGAGGGACCGGGTCAGCGGACGGCTCCCCCGGCGGGAACCGTGTCCCGCCGCCGCTGTGACCCGCCCCTCATTCGGCACCGACCACGGGTTCGGTTCAGTCACGGCTGAAAAAGATCGACAACCGCCCGATCCCAACCGGGATCGGGGTCGGTTCCGAATGCCTGGCATGACCGTTCCGCCCGCAACCGGTGCCGCGCCCGTCCGTCGAGCGATCACGGCCCTGCTCGGCACGGCGGCGAGCCTGCTGCTGCTGGGCATCGGAGCTCCTCCGGCAGCGGCGCACGACGGGCTGGTGAGCAGCAGTCCGGCCGCGGAGGACGCGCTGGCGTCGGGACCGGCCTCGGTGGACCTGACCTTCAGCGCCGAGCCCCTGCCGCTGGGCACCGAGGTCCTCGTCGCCGGTCCGGACGGCGGCACGGTGTCCGATGGTCCCGCCGAGATTCGCGGAACCACCGTCGTCCAGCCGCTGAGCGACGGCCTGCCGGCGGGGGGCTACACGGTCAACTGGCGCAGCACGTCCTCGGACGGGCACCCGCTGTCGGGGGGATTCGGCTTCACCGTCACCGAGGGTTCCGCTGCCGCCCCGTCGCCCGCTGCCGTCGAGGCGGCCGGCGCCGGGTCCGACGCCGGAGCGGGAAGCGGCTTCCCGGCCTGGCCGGTCGCGGGTGCGGCCCTGCTCGCCGGGGTCGCGGTCCTGGCCCTCCGCCGAGTGCGCAGGGCCGCGTGAGCGTCCGAACGCCGGACGTCGCGGCTCCGCAGACCGCCCCGACCCCTGCCCCGTCGGCGTGGGCCCGGCGCCCGGTGCTCGGAGTCGTCGCCGGAGCCGTGGCGCTGATCGGCGTCCTGCTGTGGGCCTACGCCGTCGGTGGCGCCGGTCCGGCAGAAGCATCCGGTCGATCGACGGCCCGGCTGGCCGCCGTGGCCACCTTGGCGTCCCGCGTCACCGCGGTGGGAACGGTCGGCGCGCTCCTCGCGGCCGCGGTGCTCCTGCCCGCTACGGGCGGCCGCCTCTCGCTGGCGGCCCGCCGCGCCTCTGCCGCCGCCGGTGCCTGGGCCGCGGGCTGGGCGGTGGCGACCGGGATCGGTGCCTACCTCAGCACCTCCGTGCTGGTCGGCGTGGCACCGACGTCCCTGCCGTGGACCTCCCTGCAGGTGTTCCTGCTCGACACCGGCGCCGGTCGGTCCGCGCTGGTCGTCGTGGTTCTCACCGCCCTGCTCGCCGCCACCGCCGGCCGTTGCACCACGTCCGCGGCCGCCCGGGTCCTGCTGGCCGGCGGCCTGCTCGCGCTGGTGGTCCCGGTCGTCCTCAGCGGCCACTCCACCAGTGCCGACGACCACCTGGTGGCGGTGACGACGCTCGCCGTGCACGTCACGGCCGCGACCCTCTGGATCGGTGGCCTGCTGGCGCTGCTGGTGCACGGCCGGGCAGAGCCGGCCCGGGCCGCAGCCCGGTTCAGCGGGCTGGCACTGATCTGCTTCCTGGCCACCGCCGTCACCGGCGTGCTGGCTGCGGGGATCCTCCTCGGCGGCACCGGAGAGGTGCTCGCCGCCCTGGGCACGGGCTACGGATGGCTGCTGCTGGCCAAGACGGCGGGGTTGGTCGTGCTCGGGCTCCTCGGCTGGCAGCACCGCCGGCGCACCCTGCCGGAGCTCCGTGCCGGGCGGCCCGGCAGCTTCCGCCGATTCGCCGCCGTCGAGCTGCTGGTCATGCTGGCCACCGTCGCGGTGGCGGTCGCTCTGGCCGCCTCGCCGCCCCCGGCGGCCGGCGCAGCCGGCCCTGGGAGCTCTGCCTCTCCGGCGGCCGCGGTCGGCCCCTCCGCCGACCCCATGGCCGGGCACGACCACGGAGAGCTCTCGGTGGGCGTGCTCGTCGACGAGGAGCGCTTCCACGTCGCCGCGCCGGTGGCCGCCGGGTCGCGGGTGAGCGTGTTCAACGGCACCGATCAGCAGGTGACCATCACCGCGGAGGACGGCTCGTTCGACGTCGTCGTCCCCGGTGGCAGCCTGCTGACCTTCCAGGCCCCGGCGGACCCGGGCGAGTACGGCTTCACCAGCCGGCACTCGCCCGAGTTCACCGACGTCCTCCTGGTGAAGTGAGGGAACGGCCCCGGTGACGGGATGGAACGGCCCGGGTGCAGGGCCCCGCGGTGAGCTTGCGAGCTGCGGGGGGGCACCCGGGTCCTTCTATTCGTTCTCGGTCCGGTAGCCCAGGTTCGGCGAGAGCCACTTCTCCGCCTCGTCGACCGTCCACCCCTTGCGCCGCGCGTAGTCCTCGACCTGGTCGCGCCCGACCCGGCCCAGGACGAAGTACTTCGACTCGGGGTGCGAGAAGTAGAAGCCGCTGACCGCGGCCCCCGGCCACATGGCCAGGCTCTCGGTCAGCTCGATGCCGGCGGTGGCCTCGACGTCGAGCAGGTCCCAGATGGCCAGCTTCTCGGTGTGCTCCGGGCAGGCCGGGTAGCCCGGGGCCGGCCGGATGCCGACGTACTTCTCCGCGATCAGCTCATGGTTGTCGCGCGTCTCGTCCGGCGCGTAGCCCCAGAACTCCTTGCGCACCCGCTCGTGCATCCGCTCGGCGAACGCCTCGGCCAGCCGGTCGGCCAGCGCCTCCAGCATGATCGCGCTGTAGTCGTCGTTGTCCTTCTTGAACGCGGCCACCCGGTCGGCCGAGCCGAGCCCGGCGGTGACGGCGAAGGCGCCGACGTAGTCGGCCAGCCCGGTCTCCTTGGGCGCCACGAAGTCCGCCAGCGACTTGCGCGGCGAGCCGTCGCGGCCCTCGGTCTGCTGCCGCAGCTGGTGCAGCGTGGTGCGGACAGCGCCGCGCGACTCGTCGGTGTAGACCTCGATGTCCTCACCGCCGACCCGGTTGGCCGGGAACAGCCCGAAGACTCCGCTGGCCCGCAGCCACTTCTCCGCCACGATCCGGTCGAGCATCTCCTGGGCGTCGTCGTAGAGCCGCCGCGCCGCCTCGCCGGTGGTCGGGTTGTGCAGGATGTCGGGGAACCGCCCGCGCATCTCCCACGCGTTGAAGAACGGCTGCCAGTCGATGTAGCCGCGCAGCTCCTCCAGCGGGTAGTCGTGGAAGTGCCGCACGAACTGGGTGGCCGCGCCGTCGAGCGCCACGCCGCAGTCCGGCCCGGAGCAGACGTCCTTGGCCTGCTGGAGCAGCATCCGCGGCCGCGGCGGCGTGTAGCCCTCCCAGTCGATCGGTGTCGCCGCGGCGCGCGCCTTGTCGATCGGCAGGAGCTTCCGGCTGTCCTGGCGGGCGGCGTGCCGCTCGCGCAGCTCGGCGTACTCCTGGTCGGTCTTCGCGACCAGCGCCGGGCGCTGCTCGTCGGACAGGAGGGCCGCGACGACCGGAACCGAGCGCGACGCGTCCTTCACCCAGATGACCGGGCCGTGGTACTTCTGCGCCACCTTGACGGCGGTGTGCGCGCGCGACGTCGTCGCCCCGCCGATCAGGAGCGGGATGTCGAAGCCCTGCCGCTCCATCTCCGAGGCCAGGTTGACCATCTCGTCCAGCGACGGCGTGATCAGCCCGGAGACGCCGATGATGTCGGCGCCCTCCTGCTTGGCGGCGTCCAGGATCTTCTGGGCCGGGACCATGACGCCGAGGTCGACGACGTCGTAGTTGTTGCACTGCAGCACGACGCCGACGATGTTCTTGCCGATGTCGTGGACGTCGCCCTTGACCGTGGCCATGACGACCTTGCCGTTGCTGCGCTCGGCGTCGCCGGGCTTCTTCTCCGCCTCGATGAACGGGATCAGGTAGGCGACGGCCTTCTTCATCACGCGGGCGGACTTCACCACCTGCGGCAGGAACATCTTCCCGGCGCCGAACAGGTCGCCGACGACGTTCATGCCGTCCATCAGCGGGCCCTCGATGACCTCGATGGGCCGTCCGCCGCGGGCGGCGATCTCGGACCGCAGCTCCTCGGTGTCGGACTCGACGTCGGCGTCGATGCCCTTGACCAGCGCGTGGGTAATCCGCTCCCCCACCGGCAGCGCCCGCCACTCCTCGGTGGCGACCTCCTTGGCCGAGCCGTCGCCGGCGTAGTCCCCGGCGATCTCCAGCAGCCGCTCGGTGCTGTCGGCTCGGCGGTTGAGGATCACGTCCTCGATCCGCTCGCGCAGCTCCGCCGGCACCTCGTCGTAGACCTCGATGGCGCCGGCGTTGACGATCGCCATGTCCAGGCCGGCCTGGATCGCGTGGTAGAGGAAGACCGCGTGGATGGCCTCGCGCACGGGGTTGTTGCCGCGGAAGGAGAACGAGACGTTCGAGACGCCGCCGGACACCAGCGCGCCGGGCAGGTTCTGCTTGATCCAGCGGGTGGCCTCGATGAAGTCCACGCCGTAGTTCGCGTGCTCCTCGATGCCCGTGGCGACGGCGAAGATGTTCGGGTCGAAGATGATGTCCTCGGACGGGAAGCCGACCTGCTCGGTCAGCACCTCGTACGCCTTGCGGCACACATCGATCCGCCGCTGCAGGTTGTCGGCCTGCCCGTCCTCGTCGAAGGCCATGACGACGACGGCGGCGCCGTGCTTGCGGCACAGCCGGGCGTGCTCGACGAACTCCTCCTCGCCGTTCTTCATCGAGATGGAGTTGACGATCGCCTTGCCCTGGATGTTCTTGAGGCCGGCCTCCATCACCTCCCACTTGGAGGAGTCGACCATCACCGGGACGCGGGAGATGTCGGGCTCGGCGGCGATCAGCTTGGTGAAGCGGTCCATCGCCTCGACGCCGTCGATCATCCCCTCGTCCATGTTGATGTCGATGACCTGCGCGCCGGCCTCGACCTGCTGGCGGGCGACGGCGAGGGCGGCCGGGTAGTCGCCGGCCTTGATCAGGTTCCGGAAGCGGGCCGAGCCGGTGATGTTGGTGCGCTCGCCGACGTTGACGAACAACGACTCCTCGGTGACCGTCAGCGGCTCGAGGCCCGACAGCCGCAGCGCGGGGCGCACCTCGGCCGGAGTACGGGGCGCCTTGCCCTCCACCGCGCCGGCGATGGCCGCGATGTGCGCCGGGGTGGTGCCGCAGCATCCACCGACGAGGTTCACGAAGCCGCTGGTGGCGAACTCCTCGATGATCTCGGCGGTCTCCTCCGGCGACTCGTCGTATTCACCGAACGCATTCGGCAGCCCGGCGTTCGGGTAGCAGGAGATGAACGTGTCGGCGACGCGCGAGATCTCGGCGATGTAGGGCCGCATCTCCTTGGCGCCCAGCGCGCAGTTGAGCCCGACGAGCAGCGGCTTGACGTGCCGCACCGAGTGCCAGAACGCCTCGGTGACCTGGCCCGACAGAGTGCGGCCGGAGGCGTCGGTGATGGTGCCGGAGATGAGCACCGGCCAGCGGCGGCCGCGCTCCTCGAACAGCGTCTCCAGGGCGAAGATCGCCGCCTTGGCGTTGAGGGTGTCGAAGATCGTCTCGATCAGCAGCGCGTCGGAGCCGCCGTCGACCAGGCCGTTGGCCTGCTCGAGGTAGGCCTCGACCAGCTGGTCGTAGCTGACGTTGCGGGCGCCGGGATCGTTGACGTCGGGCGAGATGGACGCCGTGCGGCTGGTCGGGCCGATGGCTCCGACGACGAAGCGCGGCTTGTCCGGCGTGCGCGCGGTCATCGCGTCGCACTCGGCGCGGGCGAGACGGGCCGAGGCCACGTTCAGCTCGTAGGCCAGCTCCTCCATGCCGTAGTCCGACAGCGAGAGCGTCGTGGAGTTGAAGGTGTTGGTCTCGATGAGGTCGGCGCCGGCCTCGAGGTACTCGCGGTGGATCCCGGCGATGATCTGCGGCTGCGTGAGGCTGAGCAGGTCGTTGTTGCCCTGCACGTCGCTCGGCCAGTCGGCGAACCGCTCGCCGCGGTAGCCGGCCTCGTCCGGGCGGTCCCGCTGGATCGCGGTCCCCATGGCGCCGTCGAGGACGAGGATGCGCTGCTGCAGGGCAGCGGTGAGCGCCGCGGTGGCGTCAGGCCGGAGGTTGGGTGAATCGGACACGGCAGATCCCCAGTGGCTCTATCTCGTTGGGCGTGCGGGCTGCGTCCCGGGTGTGGGAGCTCCGTCACCCCGGCGGGCTGGCCCAGGCCTGGGCGTCCCCGATGTCGCGCCCATGGTCTCACCTCCGCCCGCGCGAGCCCAGCAGGCGTGGTGCAGGCGGTCCCCGCGCACCGTCCACCGAGGGCCCGACGCAGGGATCGACGTAGGCTCGCAGGGGTGACCGACCCGATGTCCAGTACCGACGACCTGCCGCAGCTGACCGATCCCGTGGTCGTCGTGGCCTTCGAGGGCTGGAACGACGCGGGCGACGCCGCTACGGGCGCCATCGAGCACCTGGAACTGATCTGGGACGCCAAGCCGCTCGCCGCGCTGGACCCCGAGGACTACTACGACTTCCAGGTCAACCGGCCCACGGTCTCCCAGGTGGGCGGCATCAACCGGCGCATCGAGTGGCCGACCACCCGGATCTCCGTCGCCCGCCCCGAGGGCATGGACCGCGACGTCGTCATCATCCGCGGCATCGAGCCGAACATGCGCTGGCGCGGGTTCTGCGAGGAGCTCATCGAGATCATGGAGGAGCTCGACGCGGCCATCGTCGTCGCCCTGGGCGCGCTGCTCGCCGACACGCCGCACACCCGGCCCACGCCGGTGACCGGCTCGGCCTACGACAGCGAGTCGGCCCAGACCTACGGCCTGGAGGCCAGCCGCTACGAGGGCCCGACGGGCATCCTCGGCGTCTTCCAGGACGCCTGCGTGCAGGCCGGCATCCCCGCGATCAGCTTCTGGGCCGCGGTGCCGCACTACGTCTCGCAGCCGCCCTCGCCGCGGGCCACGGTCGCGCTGTTGCAGCGCCTCGAGGAGGTCCTGGAGATCGCGGTGCCGCTGGGCGCCCTGCCGGTCCAGGCCGACGAGTGGGTCAAGACCGTCGACGAGATGGCCAACGAGGACGAGGAGGTCGTCGAGTACGTGCGCTCCCTCGAGGAGCGCGCCACCGAGGTCGACCTGTCCCAGGCCAACGGCGACACCATCGCCAAGGAGTTCGAGCGGTACCTGCGCCGCCGCGGCGGTACCGCCGGCGGCGCCTGACCCCCATCGACTGTCGGCCTACCGTCGTCTCGATCCGCCTGAGACGACGACATGCCGACACTCGCCGGCGCGGTCAGCGCTCCCCCAGCAGCGGCCGCATCTGCGCGGACGCGTCGGCGTCGAACAGCCGGTCGTAGGTGGTCAGCGCGAAGCGGTCGGTCATCCCCGACACGTAGTCGACGACCTGGGTGAGCACCGGCGCCTCGGTGTCGCGGTAGGTCGCCGGCATCAGCTCCGGGTGCGCCAGGTGGTGGTCGACCAGGCGGCGGATGACGTCGACGGCGACGTGCTTCTGCCCGGCGGCGACGTCGGAGGCGTAGACGCGGGCGAACATGAAGTCGCGCAGCTCGTGCATCGCCTCGAGCGCGTCGGGCGCCATGACCACGCTCGTGCTGCCCGGAGCCAGCGAACCCGCGACGACGGCGTCGATCATCGCCCCGACCATCTCGCTGCCCGGCTGCCCGAAGACGGCGAGCGCGCGGGCCGGCAGGTCGCCGGCGCGGATGACCCCGGCGCGGGCGGCGTCCAGCGCGTCGTGCGAGAGGTAGCCGATCCGGTCGGCGTAGCGGACGCACTCGGCCTCGCGGGTCGCCGGCGGCGGGGAGATCTTCCAGCTGTGCGCGCGGATGCCGTCGCGCACCTCCCAGGTGAGGTTGAGGTCCTCGAGCACCTCGACGATCCGGACCCCCTGGGCGGCGTGGTGCCAGCCGCCTTCGACGTAGGGGTCGAACGCGTCCTCGCCGATGTGGCCGAACGGCGAGTGGCCGACGTCGTGGCCCAGCGCGATCGCCTCCGCGAGGGACTCGTTGAGCCCCAGCGCCCGGGCCAGCGACCTCGCCACCTGGTTGACCTGCAGCGTGTGCGTGAGCCGGGTGACGAAGTGGTCGCCGTCGGGGTTCAGGAAGACCTGGGTCTTGTGCTTGAGCCGGCGGAAGGCCTTGGCGTGCAGGATCCGGTCGCGGTCGCGCTCGAAGGCGGTCCGCAGCGGGTCGTCCGGCTCCGGGCGCGCCCGGCCACGCGTGGCGACGGCGCGGGTGGCGGCCGGTGCCAGCTGCTCCTCGGCCCGCTCGCGGGCGGCGCGGTCGGCCAACCGGAACGGGGCGTCGGGGGCACCGGTCATCCGCAGTCCCCCAGGTCCACGCCCAGCAGCGCGTCCACGGCGTCGCAGATCACCCGGGGTGCCTCCTCCTCGAGGTCCGCTCCTCCGGCCAGGGTCTGCCGCGCCCACTCGTCGACCAGCGCGATGGCGCCGGGGCTGTCCAGGTCGTCGGTCAGCCGCTCGCGCAGCCCGTGCAGCACCGGGCCGGCGGGCGCGCCGGCGTCCAGGGCGACCGCCCGCCGCCAGGTGGCCAGCCGCCCCTCGGCCTCGGTCAGCAGATCGGCGGTCCACGCACGGTCGGTGCGGTAGTGCCCCGACAGCAGCGCCAGCCGGATCGCCATCGGGTCCGTGCCCTCGCCGCGCAGCTTGGAGACGAAGACCAGGTTGCCGCGGCTCTTGCTCATCTTCTCGCCGTCCAGGCCGATCATCGCGGCGTGCACGTAGGCCTGCGCGAACGGCTTGGTGCCGGTCAGCGCCTCGGCGTGCACGGCGGAGTACTCGTGGTGCGGGAAGACCAGGTCGCTGCCGCCGCCCTGCACGTCGAAGGCCATGCCGATGGTGTCCAGGGCGATGCAGGCGCACTCGATGTGCCAGCCCGGCCGCCCGTCGCCGCCGTGCGGGCCCGCCCACGACGGCTCGCCCTCACGGCGGCCGCGCCACAGCAGCGGGTCCAGCCGGTTGCGCTTGCCGGAACGGTCGGGGTCTCCCCCGCGCTCGGCGAAGAAGCCGAGCATCGTCTGCTCGTCGTAGCGGGACTCGCTGCCGAAGCCCGGGGCCTGCGAGATGTCGTGGTAGATGTCGCCGCTGCCGTCGTCCAGCACGTAGGCGAGGCCCGCGTCCAGCAGGCGCTCGATCTGCGCCACGATGCCCGGAATGGCCTCGACTGCGCCCACGTAGTCCTCGGGCGGGAGCACCCGCAACGCCGTCATGTCCTCGCGGAACAGCGCCGTCTCCCGCATGGCGAGCACGACCCAGTCCTCGCCGTCGCGCTCGGCCCGCTCCAGCAACGGGTCGTCGATGTCGGTGACGTTCTGGACGTAGTGCACGGCGTGGCCGGCGTCGCGCCACAGGCGGTTGATCAGGTCGAAGGCCAGGTAGGTGGCCGCGTGCCCGAGATGTGTCGCGTCGTACGGGGTGATGCCGCAGACGTACATCCGCGCCGTGCGGTCGGGGCTGGTCGGGACGACCTCCGCGCGGGCGGTGTCGTAGACCTTGAGTACGGGGCCGGTGCCGGGCAGGGTCGGCAGCAGCGGAGCGGGCCAGGAGAGCACGACACGAGCCTAGAGGCGAGGTCCGACGCCGTCGGCCCGCATGCCCATGCGGGTCATCCGGTCGGAGGGGGCACGATGGAGATCGACGAGTACCTACCTGCCCTGCACCGGGTGGACGCCCGCTTCTCCGACGCCGCGGCCGAGGCCGTCCTGGCCCGCGGGTGGGCGGCGCCGGTGCCCGCCTGCCCGGGGTGGTCACTGGCCGATCTCGTCTGGCACCTCGCCGAGGTCCAGCACTTCTGGGCGTGGGTGGTCCGCACCCGGGCGCAGGACCTCTCGGCCTACACCCAGCCAGTTCGGCACCCCGACGACGAGCTGCTCGGCTACGTCACGGCCCGGAGCGCGGAACTGGAGACGGCGCTCACCGGCGCCGACCCCGCCGAGCAGGTCTGGACGTGGGCGCCGCGGAAGGACATCGGCTTCGTCCTCCGCCGGCAGCTCCAGGAGGCGACGGTGCACACGGTCGACGTCGAGCAGGTGCTGGGCGACGTCCGCCCGATCCCACCGCGCGTCGGCCTGGACGGGATCGACGAGTGGCTGGAGCTGATGGTGCCGGGGGCATTGCCGGACGGGCCGCCCGAAGGCGCCCATCCCGTCGTCCTCCACGCCGTGGATGCCGACGCCGAGCGGACCCTCTTCCCCGGCACCCAGCCCTTCCCGGTCGCCACACTGACCGGCACCGCCGGCGACCTGCTCCTCGCCGTCTGGCATCGGCTGCCGCTCGACGCGCTCACCGTCGACGGCGACGCGGCGCAGGCCGCGGCGATGATCGGCTCGATCCGCCTGGAGTGACTCCCCGGTCCCCCGACGGCGAAAACGGGTTGGACCGCGGGGGCTCCGCACCGACACTCGTCGCGTGCGCATGACGTTCCGGCGGATGGCCGACCGGCGGCCGGTCGAGACGCTGGTCGAGCGGGACGACGGCGTCGTCTTCGCCATGCGCGGCGCCGGCGGGGGCACCGACCTGCCGCACGACCTGGTCCACGCCGTCGTCGAGGCGGAGCTCCAGGTCCGCGACGGCATCTGGGGCTGCGTCGCGGACGGCGTGGTGTGGCGGAGCATGCGGCACGTCTCCGGCCGGCAGCCGCCGCACGCGGCCGAGCGGTCGGAGCAGCTGAAGCGGGAACGTGCAGCCGCCATCCAGCGCGCCGAGGCTCTCGCCGATCTGGTGGGCCGGCTGGCCACCGGGGCCGAGGTGCTGCCGCACGAGGTTGCCGCGGCCAACCACCCGGCAGCGGGCCTGGACGGGGCGGCCCGGGCCCTGCGCGAGGCGTCCGCGCGGTGGACCGCTCTCGCACCCGGGCAGGTGGAGGTGGTCACCTGGACGTCGCTCCCGAGGCGCGCCGCCGGTCGTCGCAGGAGTGGGCGCTGAGCTAGGGCCAGCTCACCGCGTGGCGGTCGAACTCGTCACCCGTCTGGATGCCGATGACGCAGAACACGAGCCCGGCTGGGTCGAGCATCTGCCAGAAAGGGCCGTCCTCGACGTACCGGTGCCGGGTGGCACCCAGCGCCTCCAGCCGGGTCACCTCTGCCTCGATGTCGTCGCTCTCGACGTCGACGTGCCAGCGCGGCGGCGTCCCCTCGCCCGTCCGCTGGATCTCCACGTGCCAGCCATCGGCGAACGAACCGAGTGACGCCCACTTCTCGTCGTCGGCGTCGGGTGTCGCCGGACGACCCGTGGCGCCGGCCCAGAACGCGCTCCCGGCGGCGTGGTGCTCCGGCGGGAGGTCGAGCAGCAGGATCGAGAGGCGGCTGCGATGCGGCATGGCGGCACCGTAGGACCGGCCACCGACACGGTCACACCGCACCCGTCCGACGCACCCGCCCCAGCCGCTGACCGGCACGCGTGTCGCGCCCCGGCGCCCCTCCGCCGGGCGGTGAGCATGCAGGCATGGAGTACGCCGAGGTCCTCGACCTGACCATGGACCTGCTGTGCTCGATGCAGCCGCACATCGCCCTCCCCATCTGCGAGGAGGTCATCCCGCAGCTCGCGGACGACCGCTGGTTCCCCCTGCTGGCCGAGGTCGCCCGCGTCATGGGCGGGGACGGCGACATCGAGGCGCTGCGCATGGCGGAGCGCCGCCTCCCCGGCGCCCGCGCGGCCTTCCTCGCCGACGTCGCCACCGGTGACGAGGCGCGGCTGCGGCGGCTCCGCGCGGCACTGGCCTCGTCGGCCAGGAACGTCGAGGGCAGGGCGCGCGTCAGCCAGCCGACGGTCCTGCACGGCGCCGGCCGGCTGGTGTTCGGGGAAGCGTGCGAGTTCGGGTACGCACGTTCCAAGGGCGCGCTCGACGGGAGCATCACCATCGACTGCCGCGACCCGCGGGCGACCATCAGCATCGGTGCCCGCACCACGGTGAACAACAACTGCGCGATCGTCTCGGAAGGGCCGGTCGGCATCACCATCGGCGAGGACTGCCTGATCGGCACCGAGGTGTCGGTCTACGACTCCGACTTCCACGAGATGGATCCGGCTCTCCGCCGGAAGGCCTCGACGTCCACGGCGCCGGTGGTCATCGGGGACAACGTCTGGCTCGGTGAGCGCTGCATGATCATGAAGGGCGTCACGATCGGGCGCGACGCCGTCGTCGGCGCGTACTCGGTGGTGAACCGGTCGGTGCCGGCCGGCGCGATCGTCGCCGGGATCCCCGCCAAGATCGTCGGGTCGGCCTACCCGGAGAACGCGCTCGCCGAATCCGCTCGCTGACCGACCGGTCAGCGGCTCAGAACGGCGGCCAGGGCAGCGCGGGCCACTCGCCGCTGGGCTCGGGATGCAGCTTGGTGCGCAGCAGGTCGGCCACCCGCCGCTGGGTGCAGCGCACCTCGGTGCGGGTCAGGTGCTCGTGCAGCTGGTCGCCCAGGTCGCCGCGCAGCTCGTCGGACAACCGCTCCAGCACCTCGAGCGCGGCTCCCGGCAGCGGCCGGCCGGCCCAGCGCCAGAGCAGGGTGCGCAGCTTCGGGTCCACCGAGAAGCAGATGCCGTGATCGACGCCGTACACGTGCCCGTCGGTCATCGGGATGATGTGCCCGCCCTTGCGGTCGGCGTTGTTGACCACCGCGTCGAACACCGCCATCCGGCGCAGCGCGGGATCGTCGCGCCGCACGAACTCGGCGAGGTCCACCGACTCGTCGCCGTCCATCCAGAGCTGGACCATGCCGGGACCGAACGGTCCCTCGCGCAGCACGGTCGGGGGCACGACCCGCCAGCCCATCGCCTCGGAGACGAGGTAGGCCGAGATCTCGCGCCCGGCGAGGGTGCCGTCCGGGAAGTCCCAGAGCGGCCGCTCCCCCGCCACCGGCTTGTAGATGCACTCCGCGGTGAATTCACCGCTGCGGATGGTCCCCACCAGCGTCACGTTCGACGCGTCGAGCATCCGGCCCTCGAGGTCGATCTCCCCGGTGCGCAGCAGGTCCAGGGCCTCGGCGTCGTCCGCCGGCGGCCGCAGGTCGGGCTCGGCCGGCTGCTCGCTCACCGAAGCGTCGCCGTTCAGCGGCGGTAGCCGTTCTGCCGGGGGCACACGTGGCCGACCGGGTCCAGCGGCAGCGAGCACAGCGGGCAGGCGGGGCGGCCGGCGGCGACCACCCGCAGGGCGCGGGCGATGAAGGCACGCGCAGCCATCGGCGTGATGGTCACCCGGAGCGCGTCGGGGCCCTCGTCGCTGTCGGAGAGGATCGCGTCCTCCTCGATCGGTTCCTCGCCGGCGGCGACCGCCTCGACCACGACGGCCTCCTCCGCGGCGTCCCATGCCAGGCCCATGGCCGCCACGCGGAACTCCTCGTCCACCGGGGCGGTGAGCGGCTCCAGGTCGTCGACGTCGGCGTCGGCAGGGATGTCCGCGTTCGCGCGGTTGCTCACCTCGTCGAGGAGCTCGTTCATGCGGTCGGCGAGGACCTGCACCTGCGACTTCTCCAGGGCCACGCTGACCGTGCGGCCGGCGTCATCGGAGGCCTGCAGGTAGAACGTCCGGTCGCCTGGCTGGCCCACCGTCCCCGCGACGAAGCGGGTGGGGCGATCGAAGAGATGGACCTGGCGGGGCACGCGGCCCAGGTTACGCGGGCGTGCCCGCTCCGCCGCCCACCACGGCGTCGGAGGAGGCCTTGCGGCGCCGCCCCTTGCGCGGCGGCGGGATGAGCGCGGAGACGTCGCCGCCCGTGTCGTTGATCCGCGCCACGAACGGCCGGGTGTCGGTATAGCTCACGACCGAGATCGAGGCGGGGTCGACGACGATCCGCTGGAAGGAGTCCAGGTGCAGGCCGAGCGCGTCGGCGAGGATCGCCTTGATGACGTCGCCGTGGCTGCAGGCCAGCCAGACGGCGTCCGGACCGAGCTTGGCGTTCCACTCGCGGACGGCGGCCACCGCACGCGCCTGCGTCTGCGCCAGCCCCTCCCCCTCCGGGCCCGGGAAGACGGCGGCGGAGGGGTGCTGCTGCACGACCTTCCACAGCGGCTCCTTGACCAGCTCCTTGATCGTGCGCCCGGTCCAGTCGCCGTAGCGCGCCTCGCCGAGCCGGTCGTCGGTCTGCAGCTCCAGCTCGCGTCCGGCGAGGACGGCGCCCGCGGTCTCCTGGCAGCGCTCCAGCGGACTGCTGACGACGGCGGCGAGCGGCACCTTCGCCAGCCGCTCCCCCACCGCCTGCACCTGGGTCTGGCCGGTCTCGTCGAGCTGCACGCCCGGCATCCACCCGGCGAGCACCCCGCCGGCGTTCGCGGTCGTGCGGCCGTGCCGGAGGAGGATGACGGTGGTCACCCGCGGAAGCCTAGGCGGCGAGGACCTCGCGGAGTCGCGCGGCGAAGGCCTCGGGCTTGCCCGCCTGGCCGTACTCGTCCCCGAGGAAGCCGCCGTGCCCACCCGGGAAGGCCACCGTCTCCGTGCCCAGCGCCTCGGCGACGGCGGCCGCCGTCCGGCCGGTCAGCAGGTCGCGCGACTCCTCGCCGACGGCGATCACCACCCGCGTGGGAGCCGCGGCGAGCGCGTCGACGTCCGGCCGGTACTCGGTGACCGGGTTGGAGTCCCCGGAGAGCAGCGGGTCCTGCCGCGAGCCGTCGTCGTCCGCGGGCAGGCCGAAGGCGGCCGGGTCCGGGGTCGGACGGGCGAGGAAGTCGTCGGTGAACTCGCCCGACCACGACGTGAGGGCGATGAAGGCCGCCATGCCGGCGCCCCAGCCCTTGTCCCGGTAGGCGGTCTGGACGGCGCGCTCGGCCGCGACGGCGCGGTCGGCGTCCGGGAGCAGCGCGAGCAGCGGCGGCTCGTGGGCGACGACCGTGGTCACGTCCTGCGGGTGCGCGGCCACGAGCGCCAGCGCCGTCACCGCTCCCCCGCTGCTGGCCAGCATCTCCACCGGCCCGCCGACGGCCTCGATGATCCGGTGCACGTCCTCGGCGTTCTGCTCCGGCGTGTGGTCGGTGCGGCCGTCGGAGCGGGTGCTGCGGCCGAGCCCGCGCGGGTCGTAGGTGACGACCGTGCGGTCGGCGAAGAAGCGGGCCAGGGTGCGGAAGCCGTCGGCGCCCATCGGCGCCGCGATCAGGAACAGCGGCGGCCGGCCGTCAGCGGTGGGCAGCGGCCCCCGGACGTCGTAGGCGAGCGTGGCCTCGGGCGTCTCGAGCGTGCGCGCAGTGGTCATGGCGGGTAGACCTCCGCGACGCCCGGAACTCATCGGAGGGTCAGGCGCCGGTGGGGTCCAGCACGCCGCCGAACACCAGCGCGAGGATGAGCAGCCCGAGCAGGATCCGGTAGACGACGAAGGGGGTGAAGCTGCCGCGGTCGAGGTAGCGCAGCAGCCAGGCGATGACGGTGAGGCCGACGCCGAAGGCGATGACCGAGGCCAGGATCGTCGGCCCCCAGGAGACGGCGACGCCCGTGGTGTCACCGCTGAGCTCCTCGTAGACCTGGTAGAAGCCCGAGGCCAGGACGGCGGGAACCGCGAGCAGGAACGAGTACCGCGCGGCCGCGGACCGCGAGTAGCCGAGGAACAGCCCGGCGGTGATCGTGCCGCCCGAGCGCGAGACGCCGGGGATCAGCGCCATCGCCTGGGCGAAGCCGTAGCCGATGCCGTGCGGCACGGTCAGCTGGTCGAGCTCGCGGGTCTTGGCCCCGATCCGGTCGGCGGCGTAGAGGATCAGCGAGAAGAGGATCAGCGCGGTGGCCACGATGCGCAGGTCGCGGAACGTCGTCTCGATGTCGTCCTGGAACAGCAGGCCGAGGATGCCGATCGGCAGGCTGCCGATGATGATCAGCCAGCCCATCCGCGCGTCCGGATCGCCCTTGCGGCGGCCGCCCAGCGAGGCGATCCAGGCGGTGATGATCCGCCAGATGTCGTGCCGGAAGTACAGCAGGACGGCGGCCTCGGTGCCGATCTGCGTGATCGCGGTGAACGCCGCGCCCGGATCACCCCAGCCGAACCCCTCGCCGACGACCCGCAGGTGGGCGCTGGACGAGATGGGCAGGAACTCGGTGAGCCCCTGCACGATCCCGAGGACGACGGCTTCGAACCATCCCATGTCAGCGGCCCACGGGAAGGTCGTCGGCGGCCGGACGGCAGAGGGATCGTTCGGTCACGGATCGCAACCCTAGGCGGCGGGGCCCGGAGCCGCGGCGCGGCGCCCTGGCGCTCCGGTGCCTGCGGGTGGACGTCGTCGGACGACGGTAGGTTGGCCGGTCGTGGAGCAACGGGCGCTGGGTCGCAGCGGACTGGTCATCTCCCGGCTCGCGCTGGGCACGATGACGTGGGGCGGCGACACCGACGAGGACGAGGCCGCCATGCAGCTGACGGCCTTCGTCGACGCCGGCGGCACGCTGGTCGACACTGCCGACGTCTACTGCGACGGCGAGGGCGAGCGGGTCCTCGGGCACCTGCTGGCCGACGTCGTCCCGCGGGCGGACGTGCTCGTCGCGACCAAGGCCGTCGGCCGCACCGGCAAGGGGCCGATGGGCCGCGGTGCCTCACGCGGCCACCTGATCTCCGCCCTGGACGCCTCCCTGGACCGGATGGGCCTCGACCACGTCGACCTGTGGCAGCTGTCCGCCTGGGACGAGGCCACGCCGCTCGAGGAGACCCTCGCGGCCTGCGACCTCGCGGTCTCCTCCGGGCGGGCCCGCTACATCGGGGTCAGCAACTTCACCGGCTGGCAGACGGCGCAGGCCGCCACGTGGCAGAAGGCCTGGCCCGGGCGCACCCCGATCGTCAGCACTCAGGTCGAGTACTCGCTGTTGCAGCGCGGCGTCGAGCGCGAGGTCGTGCCCGCGGCCGAGGCGATGGGGCTCGGCGTGCTGGCCTGGTCCCCGTTGGGCCGCGGCATCCTCACCGGCAAGTACCGGCACAGCACGCCGTCGGAGTCGCGCGGCGCCTCCTCCCAGTGGCAGGGCTTCATCGACGGGCTCCGCTCGGCCAAGTCCGACCGGATCGTGGAGGCGGTGATCACCGCCGCCCAGGGGCTGGGCACGACGCCGCTGGCCGTGGCGCTGGCCTGGGTGCGCGACCGGCCCGGCGTCGTCGCCCCGGTGGTCGGCGCCCGCACGGCGGCCCAGCTGCAGGCGTCGCTGGACGCCGACCAGGTGCGGCTGCCCGCGGCGATCCGCACCGCGCTGGAGGACGTCTCGGCCCCGCCGTTCAGCTACCCCGAGCGCCGGTCCGACCGGTGACCACTCCCCCCTCCCCCGACGGCGACCAGATCTTCGCGGCGTTCTGCACCGCAGGGCTGTGGCCCGGACTGGGCAAGCGCGCGGCCGCCGAGCTCCCCGGGGCCGGCATCACCGGGCCCGACGACGTCACCGCCGACAAGCTGATCAAGCTCCCCCGCGTCGGCCGGCAGCGCGCCGAGCGGCTGTTCTCCAGCTTCCTGGCCGCCGCGCCCACCTACGAGGTGGTCGGGCTGCTGGTTGCGGCCGGGCTGCCGGCGAAGCTGGCCGCGGGTGTCGCCGACGGGCTGGGACCCGACGCGGCGCGCCGGCTGCGCGACGACCCGTGGGCGCTGCTCGGGCTGCCGGGCGTGACGCTGGGCGACGCCGACCGGCTGGCGATCGCCGTCCTCAAGGGCGCCGACCGCCAGGACTCCCGGCGCGGCCGCGCGATCGTCGGCCTCACGCTGCGGACGGCGACCCGCGACGGGCACACGGTCCTCCCGGCCGACCTGGTCATCTCCGCGCTGCAGGCCGAGGGCATCAGCGATCCGGTCGCCGCCATCGTGGCCGCGGTCGACGGCGGCGAGGTGCTGGAGCACGAGCCGCCGGAACCGGACTTCGATCCGGACTCGGACGAGGAGCCGGCCGAGCCCGACCCCGCGCTCCGGACGCTGTCGCTGGCCCGGTTCGGCATGGCCGAGGAAGCAGTCGCCGAGAACGTCGCCCGGCTGGCCGCAGCGGCCGAGCAGATCGCCGACCCGGCGTCGGTGCGGTCGGTGGCCAAGGGCCTGGACGACGCGCAGAAGCAGGCGGTCGCCCAGGTGCTCACCGCCGGGGTCAGCCTGCTCACCGGCGGCCCGGGCACGGGCAAGAGCCGCACGGTCGCCTCGATCGTGAAGCTGCTGCGCGCCAAGGGCACCGACATCGCGCTGGCCGCGCCCACGGGCCGGGCCGCCAAGCGCCTGGAGGAGTTCACCGACCACCCGGCGACGACGGTGCACCGGCTGCTCGGCGCGCAGGGCGCCTCGGGGGGCTTCTCCCGCAACGAGGAGTGGCCGCTGGACGCCGACGTGATCGTCGTCGACGAGGCCTCGATGCTCGACGTCGAGCTGACCGCGGCGCTGCTCGAGGCCTGCCCCGACGGCACCCACCTGCTCCTGGTCGGCGACCCGGCCCAGCTGCCCTCGATCGGCCCCGGGCACGTGCTGGGCGACCTGATCGACTCGGGCGCCGTGCCGGTCACCGAGCTGAAGACGCTGTACCGCCAGGCCGAGGGTGGCGCCATCGCCCGCCTGGCGTCGGCGGTGCGCGAGGGCGAGCTGCCGCCGGTCGACTCCCCCGACCGCGAGGTCGTCGTCGTCCCCGCCGCGGGCAGCGCCGAAGCCGCCCGCCGCGTGGTGCAGCTGGTCACCGACTCCATCCCCCGGGCGCTGGGCATCGACCCGGGCTCGGTGCAGGTGGTCACCCCGGTGCACCGCGGCCCCGCCGGCACGATCGAGCTGAACAAGGCCCTCAAGGCCAAGCTCAACCCGGGCGAGGGAGTCGTCTTCGGCTTCGATCCCGGCGACCGCGTCGTCGCCACGGCCAACCACCTCGACCTCGATCCCATCGGCTTCGCCAACGGCGAGGTCGGCGTGGTCACCGGCACCGGCGAGGGCTCACTGACGGTCGACTTCAGCTCCGGCCCGGTCACCTGCACCGGGCAGGCGCTGTTCGACCTGCGGCACGGCTGGGCCATCACCGTCCACCGGGCGCAGGGCTCGGAGTGGCCCGGCGTCGTCGTCGTGCTGCCGCCGGAGGCCGGGGGCATGCTGTCGCGCCCGCTGGTCTACACCGCCCTCACCCGGGCGCAGAAGCACCTGTCGATCGTCCCGGCGAGCGGCGCCGCGCTGGCCCGCGCGGTCCGGGACGTCGCGGCCCGGCCGCGCCGGACCCGGCTGGCGGAGCTGCTGCGCGAGATGGCCGGCTAGGCCGGCTGCGCCCGCCGCGCCGCGCAGAGCACCTGGCCCACAGCGGCGCCGAGCTGGGCGGCGCAGGTCAGCGGCCGAAGAAAGGGCACCCGCACGTCGGTGTGCCCGAGCGGGCGCTCGATCCGCAGCCGGAAGCCGTACCGGTCCAGGCCCAGCGGCCGGACGACGTCGCTCACCCCGACCAGCCCGCAGGGCAGCCGGCTGGCCAGCAGGTCGAGCACGTCGGCGTGGTCGTGCGCCAGGTGCCGCAGGTGGTCGGCCTCGAGACCGGCCAGCGGATCCGGGCGGGCGGCGAGGAAGTCCGCCGGGCCGACGTCCACGCTGGCTCCGCCCTCCCCCAGGACGACCTCGGCGAGGTCGAGCCGCAGCAGTTGGGCGGTGCGGCCCACGTCGAGCAGTGCGCCGTCGGGGCGGGTCTCGGCGAAGGCGAGCGCGGCGGCCCGCTCATCGGCGGGGCGGACCGGCGTCAGCCAGCCCGACAGCCACAGCTGCGCCCGGACCGGCCGCCGCACCGGCACCGGGGCGTGGTCGCTGACCAGGACGAGGGCGGAGAGGTCCTGGTCCGGCGCCTCGCGGACGGCGGTGGCGAGCTCACCCGCGCTCGGGACGACGAGCAGGACCTGCCCGGCGGCGGTGACCGTGTGGGCGAGCAGGCGGCTGCCCTCGACGCCGCTGGCGCAGACGGTCGCCGCGGCGCGGGTCGCGACGGTGCGGGCGCGCTCGGCGGGGTCGGGACGCAGGGTGCCGTCCTCGGGACGACGTTCGGGCGCGGGCTGGCTCGGTCGGCTCTGCATGACCCCTCCTCGGCTGGTTAGGGCAGCCTAACCATAGGGGTCGTTGCAGGGCCAGGGGTCAGCCGGCGGAGGCGCTCCGCTGCCGGGCGATCTGCACACCGAGGACCAGGACGCCGAGGACGAGGACGAGCCACAGGGCACCGGCCTGTGCGGCCCAGCCGAGCGCCGTCACGGGCACCAGAACCGCCAGGCCCAGCAGGAACCCGCGCAGCACTTGCCGGCCGGACGACGGCCGCGGGTCGGAGCCCGAGGCGACCGACGGATCCACCCCTGCCGCAGCGGCCCAGCGGGCCACGGCCTCCGTCTCGGACGCCGAAAGGGTGCGACTGCCCCGACTCGGCCTGTGCTCCATCGACCCACGATGACGCAGAGCAAGGCCGACGGCAGACTGGGGCGGGGAATTCACCCGCCCGGCGGACTCAGCGGTCGTCGTCCTCGTCGAGCGGCACGTCGGCCGCCTGCTCGAGGACGTCGGCGTCGTCGGCCTCGCGACCGCCCACCGGAGCGGGCGGGGTGCCGGCCTCACCCGGGCGTGCGGACAGCTGCTGCTCCAGCGCGTCGGCCTCCGTCGCCTCGCCGGCGGTCAGGTCATCGGAGAAGCCGGGCTCGGTCACGTCGTCCTCCCTCGGGGTGCAGGTCAGGTCGTCCCCATCGTGCCCGCCCGACCGCCGGCCGGCAGGCCGGGGCGTGTGAGAGAGGCGACGATCCCGTGACGGTCCGCCGAACTCCTGGCACGATCGAGTCGATGGACACGCCCGGGGACTACGAGTTCGCGCCGCTGCGCATCCCTCCGGGCACGTCCCGGTCGGCGGCCGCGACCATGCTGAGCCTGCAGTCCGACATCGGCGGCTGGGAGCTCGCCCGCCTCCAGTTGCACGCCGACGGCACCCGCAAGGTGATCATGCGGCGTCGCGCCCGACTGTCCTACCTGCCCAAGCCGGTCGTCTGACCCGACCGTGCGGCCCGGGCCAGGAGGCGCGGGGCGAGCGCACGGTGCACCGGGCCCACCAGCCTCCAGACCGGCCGGGCCGCGGGACGTGAGAACCGCAGAGCCGTCGTGAGGACCACGGCATGCGCATCCGTCCGCCGTGCCACGAGGACGCCGCCGAGCAGGGGCGAGCGGGCCTCGAGCCGCACGACCTCCGGCGTCGACGTCACCACCCGCCAGCCGAGCACGTGCCCGGGCTCGTCGAGCGGCGCGAGGCGGAAGCGCAGCAGGCGGCCCTGGGCGAACCTGATGACCCGGCGCACGATCCAGGGCGCCTGCTCGAAACCGGCCCGGACCCACTCCTCCGGCGTGCGGTCGTCCGGGCGCGCCACGACCGCGCGGAAGGCGTCGGCGTAGTCGTGCTCCAGGGGCTCGGACACGGGCACCCGCGACGTGCGCACCCCGTTCCCGGCCATGGGTCAGTGAGACAGGCCTGCGCGGCCCCGCGCAAGGGCCTCGGCCGCGCCGGTCAGCCCCAGGCCGGCGGGCGGTCCAGCACCGCGGGCAGCCGGGTGGTCCGGTCCCCCCGGGCCGCGGTGACCTGCGGCCGGGTGAGGAACAGGCACCGGCTCAGATCCGCGCCCCGGACGTCGGCGGCCCGCAGGTCGGCTCCGAGCAGGTCGGCGGCGCCCAGGTCGGCTCCCCGGAGGTCGGCGCCGATCAGGTAGGCGCCGCGCAGGCCCGCGCCGCGGAGGTTGGTGCGGCGCAGGTCCCTGCCCATCAGGTCGGCGCCCCGCCGGTCGGGTGCGCCGGTTCCGCGGACGAGCTCGCTCGCCCGTCCCAGCAGCTCCCCGACCTGCCCGCGGACTCCTGAGACGTCGAGTGCGGCGAGGGCGGCGGCGTCGAGCCCGGTCAGCGCGTCGATCTCCCGCTGATAGCCCGTCGCCGCCTCGTGCACGGACGCCGCGGCCCGCAGCGAGAGCACCTCGGCGAGGTGCCAGAGCATCTCGTGCAGCTGGCGCATCACCGGCAGAACGGCGAACTGGCCGCGAGCCAGCTCCGGCGACTCCCGCCAGCTCCGGCCGCCGAACGTGTCCTGGGTGATCCGCTGGCCGGCGCCGAAGCAGTCGAAGACCGTGCATCCGGGGAAGCCGCGCTCGGGCAGCTCGGCGTGGATGCCGCAGCGGAAGTCATCGGCCAGGTTCGGGCAGGCGACCCCGGCCGGCTTGTCGATCGCGAAATCGGCCGAGGCGGCGAAGGCGGGGGCGACGCAGCAGAGCCCGGCGCAGCGCGAGCAGTCCGCCCGGAGGGAGGACCGGTCGTCGACGAGGGGCAGCGGATCCGAGGGCATGGCGGGGACCAGGCTAGGCGCCCCGCCCGGCCGGCTCAGGGAACGAGCACGACCTTGCCCACGGTGTCGCGGCTGGCCAGCTTGAGCAGCGCCTGCGGCGCCTGGTCGAGCGGCAGGACCTCGCCGACCAGCGGGTCGACCTTCCCCTGCTCGACCAGTTCGATCAGCCGCTGGTGGGTCTCGGTGAAGACCGACGTGTCGTACTTGCGGTACAGGCCCCAGTGCAGCCCGACGACGCTGTAGTTCTTGACCAGCAGGTGGTTCGCCGGCGCCTCGGGGATCCGGCCGCTGGTGAAGCCGACGACGACGATCCGGCCCTCGAAGGCCACGCACTTGCGGGACTTGTCGAAGACGTCGCCGCCGACCGGGTCGTAGATGACGTCGGCGCCGCGGCCGCCGGTGACGTCCTTGACGATCGAGACGAAGTCCTCGCTCGTGTAGTCGATGACGTGGTCGGCGCCCAGGTCCGTGCAGACCTGCGTCTTGCGGGGGCCGCCCGCGGTCGCGATGACTGTCGCGCCGGCGGCCTTGCCCAGCTGGATCGCCGCCGTGCCGACGCCACCGGCGCCGGCGTGCACCAGGAGGGTCTCCCCCGCCTGCAGGTGCGCCCGACGGTGCAGCCCGACGTAGCCGGTCTGGTAGGTCAGGTAGAGCGAGGCGGCCTTCTCGTCCGACAGGGAGTCCGGCACCGGGAAGGCGGACGCGGCGTCCATGAGGGCGTACTCGGCGAAGGCGCCCGGCCCGCCGGCCGGCGACCCGATGACCCGCTGGCCGGTTCCCACGATCTCGCCGCAGAGCTCGACGCCAGGGGTGTAGGGCAGCGGCGGCTTCTCCTGGTACGTGCCCATGGCCATGAGCACGTCGGGGAAGTTCAGCGCGGCCGCCCGCACCTTGACCAGCACCTGGCCCTCACCGGGGGTGGGCTGGTCGACCTCGTCGAAGGACATGACCTGAGAGGGGTCTCCGAGCTCGTGGACTCGCCATGCGCGCATGTTCCTGACCTTGCCAGATGCGGCGTGACCGTCGTCACCGGGGCTCGGGCCTGCCCTCGCCACGGCGGCTCCGGCGTGTCAGTGTGCGCACCGAACGGTCACCCGCCCCGCGGTGACCCGGGAAGGGACCCGATGCTCCAGCAGCTCACCGACCGCCTCCGCTTCCTGGGGGCGTTCGTCGCCAACCCGCGGCAGGTCGGCGCCGTGCTCCCGACCTCCCGGACGGCGGTGCGGGACATGCTCGACCTCGCCGACGTCCCCGCTGCTCAGCTCGTCGTCGAGCTCGGCGCCGGCACCGGTGCGCAGACCCAGGAGATCCTGGCGCGCATGAAGCCGGGCGCCCGGCTGGTCACCTTCGAGATCGACCCCCGGCTGGCGAAGCTGCTCGGCGAGCGGTTCGACGACCCGCGCGTGCAGGTGGTGTGCGACTCCGCGGAGAACGTGGCGGACCACCTCGACGGCGCCAAGGCCGACGTCATGGTCTCCGCGCTGCCCTACACTTCGCTGGAGCAGCGCCTGCGGCAGCGGATCCTCGACGTGCTGCCGGGCGCCCTCGCCGCCGACGGCACCGTCGTCGTCATCCAGTACTCGCCGCTGATGCTGGCCGACTTCCGGAAGCGCTTCCGCACCGTGACGTGGCGGATCACGCCGTGGAACGTGCCGCCGGCATGGCTGTTCTCCTGCCGGGGGCCGGTCGCCGACTGACGGTCAGCGCGCCGGCCGCGACTCCTCGTCGTCGCCGGACACGAAGGCGCCGGGCATGAGGACCCCCATCGAGCCGTTCTTCGAAAAGGCGGCCCACACTTGCAGGCCGGTGACGGCCACGACCATCAGGCACCAGAAGACCAGGAACGCTCTCCCCCCGCCCCCGGCGTCCCAGAAGTTCGCGATGCCGAAAACCAGCAGACCGACCCCCATCACGATGCTGAGGACGGCGACCGGCTTGCTGGGCTTGTAGCGCATGGTTCTCATGGAGTGCCCCTTCCCGACGTGGCCGTGACCTGTCCAGGCGGGTACTGCACTCCCCCTCCCACCGGCGGCCATCCTGGCGTGGACGGCCGCCGGGCGCACCTCAGCGCATCGACGGCGGGCGCAGCGCCTCCGGGACGACGGCGGTCTCGCCGGCCGCGTTGCGCGCGGCGGGCACGCCCTTGAACTTGTAGGGCACGGTGCCGACGCCGGGCTGGATGACGTAGGTCGCGCCCGGCTCGCCCGCCTCCCAGGCCATGATCATCGAGTCGGCGACCTCCTCGGCGCTGAGCACCGGGAAGTCGGCGGCGGCGAACTGGTCGCGGATCCGGTCGATGATCGCGGTGTCGGCGAAGCCGGGGCAGATCGCGGTGATCGTCGTCCCCTCGGCGGCCAGGCGCGGCGCCATCGAGCGCACGAAGGCGATCGCCCCGCCCTTGGCCACGCTGTACCCGGGGTCGGTGGCCATCGGCGAGAGCCCGGCGAGCGACGCCGTCACCACGATCGCCCCTCCCCCGGCCCGCTTGATCGCCGGGCGGGCGGCGGCCGCGCCGTACACGACGCCGAACAGGTCGATCTCCACCACGCGCATGAACTCCTCGAGATCGAGGACGTCCTCGCTCTTCGCCGCGGAGATGCCGGCGTTGAGGTAGGCGGCGTCGAGCCGGCCGTGGTCGCCCTCGATGCGGGCGACCAGCTCCTCGTTGGCCCGCCGGTCGGTGACGTCGAGGACAGCGAACTCGCAGCCGAGGTCGGCCGCGATCTGCCGGTTGCGCTCGTTGTCGAGGTCGGCGAGGACGACGACGACCTCGCGCTCGCGCAGCTTCTTCGCCAGTGCTCGGCCGAAGCCACCGGCCCCTCCGGTGATGAGGGCGACGGATCCGGGGCCGGGAGTGTTCTGGGTCACCCGCGCATCAGATCACGCGTTGCGGAGGAAGCGGTCGAGCACCCGGATGCCGAACTTCAGGGACTCCACCGGGACGCGCTCGTCGATGCCGTGGAACAGCGCGGCGAAGTCGAGGTCCGGCGGGAGCCTCAGCGGCGAGAAGCCGAAGCAGCGCATGCCGAGACGCTGGAAGCTCTTGGCGTCGGTGCCGCCGCTCATCGTGAACGGAACCGGCCGGGCGCCGTCGTCCTCCGCCTTGAGCGCGGCGACCATCTGGTCGACCAGCGGGCCGTCGAACGTCGTCTCCACGGCGGGGTTGTGCACCAGCCACTCCCGACGGACCCCCTCGCCCATGAGCGAGTCGAGCTGGCGCTCGAACTCCTCCTCCTGGCCGTAGAGGAAGCGTCCGTCGACTGTGGCGCTCGCGGTGCCGGGGACGACGTTGGCCTTGTAGCCGGCCTCGAGCATCGTGGGGTTGGCGGTGTTGCGCAGGGCGGCGCCGATCATCCGGCTGAGGCCGCCGAGGCGGGCGAGGGCCACCTCGGGCTCAGCGGCGTCGATCTCGATGCCGTAGGCGTCCTCGACGGCGGCGATGAATTCGCGCATCGGCGGGGTCAGGGTGAGCGGGAACTTGTGGTTGCCGATGCGGGCGACGGCCTCGGCGAGCCGGGTGACGGCGTTGTCGTCGTGCACGAAGGAGCCGTGTCCGGGCTTGCCGCCGACGGTGAGCCGCATCCAGCCCATGCCCTTCTCCGCGGTCTGCACGAGGTAGAGCCGCAGGTCGTCGTGGACGGTGATGCTGAAGCCGCCGACCTCGCTGATCGCCTCGCTGCAGTCCGCGAAGAGGTCGGGGTGCTCGTCGACCATGAAGTGCGCGCCGAGCGCGCCGCCGGCCTCCTCGTCGGCGAGGAAGGCCAGCACGATGTCACGCGGGGGCTGGACGCCGGTGCGGGCCCAGTCGCGCACGAGCGCCAGGACCATCGCGTCCATGTCCTTCATGTCGACCGCGCCGCGGCCCCAGATGTAGCCGTCGCGCTCCTCGCCGGAGAACGGGTGCACGCTCCACTCGGCCGGGTCGGCGGGGACGACGTCGAGGTGCCCGTGGACCAGCAGCGCCGGCTTCGACCGGTCCTGGCCCGGGATGCGGGCGACCAGGCTGGCGCGGCCGGTCTCGGACTCGAAGATCTGCGAGGGGATGCCGACCTCGTCGAGCTTGGCGGCCACCCACTCCGCGGCTTTCCGCTCGCCCGCGCTGGTCGCGGTGCTGCCGGTGTTGGTGGTGTCGATCCGGATCAGGTCAGAAAGCAGTTCGGCGACCTCGGCCTGGGCCTGGACGAGGGGCTCGACGAGGGGCTGCGCGGTCGGCTCGGACATGCCGGTGATCGTGCCACCGGGGGTGCGTGAACGCCGAGGACGGCTCCGTTATGCTTCTCCCCGACGCCCTCCGGGGCGGCGCACCTTGTCCGGGTGGCGGAATGGCAGACGCGCTAGCTTGAGGTGCTAGTGCCCTTTATCGGGCGTGGGGGTTCAAGTCCCCCCTCGGACACCACATCGCCCCGGTGTTCCTGCAGGTCAGGGACCCGGGGCGTCGTCGTGTCAGGGCTCGGAAGGGTCTTCTGATACCCGCGTGATACTTCGCGCCTCGGATCAGCCCTCGAGCAGGGCCGCGAAGCGGTCGGCCGCCTCGCGACCCATACCGGGGTGCACGTGCTGGTAGACGGTCAGCGTGATGGTGGCGCTGGCGTGGCCGAGGCGCTCCGAGACGACCTTGACCGGCACGCCGTCGGCCAGCAGCAGGGTGGCGTGCGTGTGGCGGAGATCGTGCAGCCGGATCACCGGTAGCCGCTCCTCCCCCAGCGCTTGGCGCGCTCGGGCGATGTGGCCGGTGAAGCGGCGGGAGAAGCGCTCAGGGTGCCGATGGGTGCCGTCCAAGTTGCCGAGCACGAGCGCCGAGTCACGCACAAGATCGAGCGCCAGCAGTCCGCGAGCGGCCCGGTAGGCACGCAGCGCGGCCACGGTGCCGGCGTCGAGGTCGACGACGCGTGCCCGGCCCGTCTTGGTGGGGCCCTCGACCAAGCGTTCGCCGGCGCCTTTGGTCTTCACGACACCGACGCTGCGGCGGACGGCGAGGCGGCCGGCGTCCAGATCGATATCCCGCCAGCGTAGGGCCAGCGCCTCTCCGCGGCGCATCCCGGTGGCCGCGAGCAGCCGCCACCCCATGGCGAGGTCCTCGTCGTAGGCTTCCGCCCAGCCGAGGAACCGGCCCAGCTCGGCCGCGGTCCACGCCTGCATCTCCGGCGGCCGGGCCTCCGACGGACTCGGCGGTGTCGACCGGTCGGTCGGGTTGACCGAGAGCCGTCCCTGTTTGACCGCGTCGCCCAGCGCCGACCGCAGAATGGTGTACACGTAGCGCACCGTTCGGGCGGAGAGACCGCCCTGACCATCCGCGCGGCCGGACTCCTCCAGTGTGCGCATCCATGCGTCCACCGCCGGACCGGTGAGCCGGGCGACCGACTGTGCACCGAGGTACGGATCGATGTGCAGCCGGATGTTCTTCCGGTAGGAGGCCAGCGTTGAGGGGCTGAGCCGCTGGCCCTGGATCCACTCGGCGAGGTAGGCGTCGAGACGCTGCTTCGACGGCTCGACCCACTCCCCCACTTCGGCCTTGCGGACCTCCGCGCGCAGTGCCGCAGCGGCGTCCTTCCTGGTCTTGAACCCGCGCTTGAGGACGACGCGCCTTGTACCGTCCGGTCGCTGAGCAGTGAACTTGATCAGGAAGCGCGGACCAGCCTTGGTCATGTACTCGCTGATCCCGCCCTCGCCCGCCTGCCGTCTCCGCGGCTTCACCATCGCAGACCTCCATCGCTCGACCCCGCGACTCCGCTGTCAGCCGGATGACTGCTTCAGGCAGCCACGGCAACGACTACGGAACGCCCAGCGGTAGTCGACCGGCCGGCACCGGCAGCCATCTGTGTACGCAAGCCGACGCTGTGGACCACGGTCAGCACGCGACCGAGCATCTGAACGCCCACACCGTGGGACTCTTCACGAGCGACCTACCGAGCCTCTCCAGTACTTCTCCGGTAGGCCGCCCTACGGAGAGGTACCGCGTGGAAGTACTCGATCCTCGGTCTCGGACGTCGATGACGCGACGAAAATCACGGGACATGAAAGAGCGCGGCGCGATACCCGGACTCCAAGCTGGCCATGCCGGTTCGATCCCGGTCACCCGCTCCACGTCCAGACCAGCAGATTTGCTCGTCTGCGCAGCTCAGCGCGGCTTCGACGCAGCTCCCGTGCCGTAACGGTGCTGCCCCCTGTTGACCGCTGACCACCGGCTTTGGCCGATGCTTAAGGCACGGATAAGGCACGGCCTGAGCGCTCGTCGGCGTGGAAATCGCAGCGACCGGGGCCTGAGCGGACAGACGAAGACCCGTCGAGTCGACCTTCGCCGATGTCGCGCGAGTCAGACGCGCGTGGGACGCCGTCCCTGAATTTCTCAGGATGGTGCCGAACCACAAGCGTGGCCACCACCGTGGCACCACGCTTGCGAACCATCGAATGGGACGCCGAAGCCCGCAACGACGTCGCCCACCGCGTCCCCGCACAGCGCGCCTCCTGTTCAGGAGGACAGCGCACGCGCTGACGCTAGGGTCGCTGGGACATGGACCGATGAGGACGGACGGCGCGAGTGGATGTGGATCTGAGCGCAGACACAGCGCTGACCACAGCGCTGATCGCGCGCCCGCTGGACTGGCGAGTTCGCATCGTCGAGCACGTCGAGATCGACACGGCGACGAGCTGTCTCCGACGTCGCTCACTGCAAGCTCTCCCACTCCGCACGCTCCTGCCATCGAGCGCCGCCCAAGCCGCACAGGACGCGACGACCGCCCTCGTAGTGCTGAACGTTGCCTCGGTGCCACGTGGTGCACTACTGGATCTGGACGTCAACGGCCCTGAGAATGCTCCCGCGTTTCTCCTACCTCGAGCTGAGATAGCAAGCCGCGAAACCGATTTCCTCCTTGCCCTTGTTGAGGACTCGGGCCTTGGGTCGGTCGACGAGGACGTGCGTCAGCTGATGGAGGCGGTCCTGGGCTACACCAGTACCGGTTGGGATCTTGCCGATGCGGAGGATCTTGCGAAGTACGCGAACAGTTACCTGGAAGACGGCTTCGGGCGACCACTGCCAGAGGCGGTGGTCGCCGGTTGGCTGGATGTAGACGGCCGGATCGCGTCTCGACTAGCCGGATACGGCGAGGCCGGTGCAGGCCTGAGTCCGACAGAACACCCCTTACTGGCGCTCCCGTCCTTCGCCGACGCCATCGACTACGAATCCTTGGATTGGCACGAGAGAATTCAAGCACTACTGACAAAATACTTGACCTTGCTGGAAGAAGCCGTGGCGGATGCTGCCAGTAGCGCGCAGAGCGCAGCCGGCGACTTTCTGAGCTCGTTGGCGGACTATGGTCGCAACTACGACATGCTTGTTGCTACAACTGTCCCCCTGGACGAACCCTTTCTCCTGAAGTACTCCGAGCGACGCGCTCTATCGTGGGCCCACAACGAGACCCAGCAGGACCTCGTCATCAGTGATGCGCTAAGTAATCACGTCGTCCTGTCGGTCGACGACCCCAACGTCCGCATCACGTCCGTCCGAGCCCGGACAGCCGGTCAAGACTCCGACGCGTTTGGCGCCTTCACCACTCGTCAGAGCCAACAGACCTACGCGGTCTACGCCCACGACCCAGACCGGGACTACCGCATCACCCTCGACTTCACGCTGGCTCCGCTACGCAGACTCCAGTTCGTTATCAACACCACCACGGTGCTCCTGGTACTGCTAGCTACGGCCGTCGCCATCGAGCACCCGAGTCAACTGCGTGACCTTGCGTTGATCATCGGACCGAGCGCACTGGCCGCGTCTGTGTTGCTCAACCGGGAGCCCAGCACCCTGGGCTCTCACCTGCGACGGCGCAGTACGGCAGCTCTCGGCATCGCTCTCGTGCTCTTGCTCGTGGCCGGCGTCGGGTCTTATCTCGCTCCTCACCTACCGGACTGGCTCATCGAGCGTTGATTCCGCTATGTCAGCCGCGGCCGCTAGGTTGCGGGAGCACAACACGAAGAAGGGCGCTATGGCTAAGAACACTGGCCGAGGCTCGCGTGCTGGCGCCGTCACGGGCCGTTCGCAGGTCAAGAACGCTAAGACTGGAATGTGGGTCAAGCGCGACACCACGACGGGCCGCTTCCTACAGGCCAAGAAGAGCGGCGGGTCCTTCAAAGGCGTCAAGAAGGAGAAGTAGCGCGATCGCGCATAGGGCCCACGCGGAGCGAAGACCAGACTGAACAGCCAGGGTGGCGACTACGGACCTGCCCGCCCCGCACTGCCAGGCCGTCATGATCACGTTCGCGGGCGTCCGGCGAAGTCCACAACAGGCCTCTGAGCAGGAGGTTCACGCTGTTTCGATACAACTGCGGACGTACTTGAACGGCCACGGATTCACCGCGACTGCAACCAGAACTTCCCCCACCGGGAGCCCCTCCGCATGGTTGCGGCCGATCCTGACGGCGCGCATAGCTTCTTGGTCAAGAGCTCGCCACGGGCCCCTAGGGCGGGCTTCAGGCGGGAATGGGATGCGAAGGGCACACGGCTGACCCGTGCCGAGCTCGAGGCCGGCATCCACTGCCGTGGCTGCGGCGAATCCAGCATCGACGGGCTCGGTGACTGGCGGCCGCTCATAAGACTAAATCAGCAGGAGAAGCGTGAACACGAGGACGCCCAGGCCGACTTCGTCGCCCGCCACCCGGACTGCCGTGGTCACCGTTCAAGCATGCGGGCTCCCGATCCTTACACCTGCGGCTACTGCTGCCCTCCTTCGCCACTCAGCGAACGACAGCTGGACGAGATCACGAGAATTCTTGACACCAGTCGGCCCAGCCCGTCAGACCTTCGGACATGGCGCGTGACATCGACATGCGGCCATGTCAGCGACGTGCAGCAGCACAAGCCGCACGGACAGTGGACGACCGACATGCGGCATTGCCACGACTGCGACCAGACCCGCGGGGTCGTCGCCGTCGAGCTGCCTCAAAATCGAAGGGCACCGACCCAGCTCAGAAGCCGTACTTCTCCTTACGAAGCTTGAATGCCTTCTCGCCACCTTCCATCACTTGCGTGATTTCGTCCCGCACTGCAGGGACGTCGATCGCGCCTTCAAGCTTGATGCGACCTCCCGACTGGTCGCCCGCCTTCCGATATCCACAAGCCACGACCAGTTCCGCATCCCCATTGACGACCAGGTTTGCGTTGTGGCTGACGAACAGCAGTTGCCGGCCCTTCTTCGCCGTCCAGATTCGCTCGACGACATCTTGAATGACCTGGCTATCGAGATCCTCTTCGGGCTGGTCGATGATCAGCGGCATGCCGGTCTGGGCGAGGAGAATCCGCAGCAGAGCCGTCGCCTGCTGTCCAGCGGACGCCGAACTGAATGCAATGAATTCTCGCTCCCGCGTTTGGTACTCAAAGACCGGTTCATCGTTAAGCGGTGTCAACGCCAGGTCAAGCCATCCATCCGGGGTGATCCGTCCTCGGATACGCACTTGGTCTGGGACGGGCAGTCCAAGGCGGGTCAAGTTCGGCGTGATTTCGGACGTGTGCTCTCCCTCTTCCCCGATAAGCATAAGCCACTCTAGTTCCACGAGAACCTGCTCCCAGGTCCCGATCGGGTCCGAGTCCTTTCGGAGTTCGGAGAACAGCTGCTCGACGCGTGCGCCGCGGACACCAGATCCTTGGATTAGATTCCTGAATCTCTGTTCCACGCCATCGAGGCCTCGACCGCGACTCATAGAGGCCCGCAGTAGGCCACCGGAAAGCTCCGTGAGGCGTTGGCACTCGCGTGCCATACGCTCCGACCGTTGACCGTACTGCTCGATCAGCTCTTGGCGAAGGCGGGAGTGAGTTGCCTCGGGGTCATCAAGGCCTGAACGGTCGCGTTGCTGGCGCTGCAACGTCTCTGCCGCCACCTTGCGCCGCTCTTCAATCTGCGCGAGTTCGGTTAGCTTTACCTCATGAGCAGACGACCTTGACTTAACTTCCTCGTAGCGCGTCTCAAACGCCGTCAGGCCCTGAGAAAGACTAGCGTCGTTAGCTTGTAGTGATGATCCCGCAGCTGAAGCCTGCTCCAGGTTCGCGAGGGCATCTGAAACGTTACGACGCAACTCGGTGAAAATTAACCGCCTCTGGCGCTGCGTCGCCTCGGCCAATTCCCGGAGTTCCTCGGGGACGTCCTCGGGAACTTTGAGGCCACGGATTGAACGGTCGATCTCTGCGACGTACGCCGCACCCGATTCGCTCAACGCCTCTTGGTCCCGACGCCAGTCACCCAATGCATCGCGCACCCGGTCGACTGCCGGCTTCCGATCCAGGACCTGTCGATCTTCGTCGGATAGTCCTCCGAGAGATCGACGGAGGTTTGCCGCTTGTTCCGCCAAGGACTTCTCGGCCAAGATGGAACGAGCAATCCTCCCGTCAAGATCGCGAGCGCGCTGGAGTACGGCATAGTTTTCGCGAAGGCGCCCAGAAACGTCCATTACCTTCGCGTCGAGAGCATCTAGCGTTTGCTTGATCGGTGCGGTGACGAATCGAGTCAGCTCATCCAAGCGAAGCGATACGCTACTCAGCTGTTTCTGACTGTAGGCGTGCACAGGCAAGAGCGCTCGGATGTCGGCCTCGCGTGCTGGCGCAAACTCCTCAGAGCCGACCTTGAGGAGTATGTCACCCGTGGCAGCGTCCCGCCTCACTACATGCGGGATTTCATTGATCGTGAAGTAGACCTCAACCTGTCCACTCACGGGCGTCAACGTGGCTGCGATCAGATGGCGGCGCCGAACGCTTGGGTTTGCAAGCTCTTCGTCTCCGGCATCCGCAGCCTGGTCGCATAGCGCCCAGCGAAGATAGTCGAGCAGTGTTGACTTTCCCGTTCCGCGCCCGCCTATGATCGCGTTGTACTGTGGATTGAACGAAACGTCGGCGGGGCCCAAGAACTTGCTGTTGGAGACCGATAGTCGCGAGATATAGACGCTCGGCAACTGTGGTTCCGACTGAGCTATCCGCGACTCCCGGCCTAGACATGCTTGTCGCAGAGCCTCTGCGGACGGCTCGGCCCACTTCACCCAGGTCGAGTGCCTGCCCAAATCCTGGAAGGTTTCGCTACGGCTGTCCGATGTCTGGAAGAGGGCGAGCGCCTTGCTCCCCCAGTTCGGATCCTTGCCATCAAGAATCGTCCGGTTGCCGGTCCCAATCTTCTCAATAGAACCGTCCAGATAGCCGCCGACACAGGGCATCTCTTTGTACTCGGCCTGCATACCCTTGCGCATAACTGACTTGTGGCCAGAGTCAGTAACATTCGGAAGTACGATATAGCGCTTCTTTAGCCAGTCCCTCTGGTCAAGGATGTCGTGGAGTTGCCCCAAGGAGGTGATGTGGTCCAACGCAACGACGTCCGGGAGCTTGGGGGCAGTTGGGTCGTGCGGCGTGACCGCCAGCGCTTCAAGCACCAGAGGCAGGCGGTCTGTCGGGAAGTCCGCGTCCAAGATGAGAAGCGCCTGTCGGGAAAGCGCAAGGGTTAGCTCTATTCCGGGGAAGACAACCAGCTGTTCTTCCGGTGGATATCGGTCACCGTCCGGATCGATCTCATCGCTTGCGGCTTCTCGTATGAGCGGGGCGAAAAGCAGGTCATGGTGATCGGTGATCGCTACCGCCTGTAGGCCGATGCGGCGACATTCGGCTACAAACGCCCCCGCATACGCCTTGCGGTCGTCGACTGAAACTGGGCGCTTACCTTTCCACGCTGCATCGCGCGGAGTATGGACCTGCAAGTCACTGCGGTAGAAATGCGCTCCGCGGTCGCGGCCATCAGACATGATCGCCTCCCCGGCGAGCCACTTCGATCCGCAAGCCCGTCTCATCGGTCGTGTGCATTTAGTCGACCGGTCCCGTCGGGGCAGCGGCCAAGTGCTGCTTGGCGAAGCGAATCCGCATCTCGTCGTGCCTATCGGCTTGGAGGGCGTGCATCCGCGACGCGCCCGTCGACGCTCTGATCACAGAAGCATCCCCTGCATCGGAGTGTCGGTCCGCCTCAGCCGCGCGTAGTCGAGAAGCTCAGTCGCACGGACGTTCTTTGCATGCCACTCCCGGACGATCGATTCCCCCAGCAGGACGTAGTGCCAAGACAGTTCCGCACGCTGGTGACTCGGCAGCTGGTTGAGCTGTTCGCACCAGGCCAAGGCTGCACGCTGCTTGCGTTTGACGTTCTCGTCGCTAAGAGCTGACTGCGCCTTGGTTTCGACTACGTACACATCCACGTCCGTACGGACGATAAAGTCCGGCGAGTACTGCGCCGGCATACCGTCAGCCTTGAGGTACGGGCGTCGGAGGAAGTCGTGCCGGTACTCGTGGATCTTGAGTAGGGCCTCGATCCGGCTGTCCTTATCGGCCCACTCGATGAACAACCGCTCCAGACCGCCGCCCTGGGAGGGCACGGGGAGCTTCGGATAGATGCACTTCTTGACATCTACGCTGGCACTGGCGCGGACCGGGATGGTCTTGACCTCGGACAGCAGGCGGTACTGGATGATCGCCTCGGCGACGGACTGAGTCTCCTGCACGTCGGTGAGCTTGCTGGCGAACACGCCTGCCATGTCGTGCGCGACGTCATCCAGCAGCAGGACGCGCCAGTTCTCCCCCTCGAGGGGGTCGAAGTCAGGGCCGAACATCCGGTGCCGGATGTAGGTGTCGAGCCAACTGGTCAGCAGTGGCTTGTACGCCTGAAGGATCGGGTACTGGCTGATCTCCTTGTACTTGCCCGCGCTGCTGGTCAGGCTTCGCCCGAGCGCCTCGGTGATGCGCGTGGTCATCCGGGAGAGGTAGTCGTTGTATCCGGTGGCTGTGAGGATGCCGCCGTCGACCCTGTAGTCGCCGTACTGAGTGCCCGTCTGCGCATCTTGGGAGACGAACCGGTCACCCTTGCCGATCTGCTTGAGGAGCCAGTCGATCTGGTACTTGCTCGGGGTGAGCGCCAGCGGGTCGAGACTCGGCTGCTTCAGCTCTTCATCCGCGTCGCGGATAATGATCGGCACTTCGAAGTCGTACGCCGGGTAGCCGGGGCGCAAGTCAACATGCTCAAGATCACCGGTTGCATCTGTGGAGTCGGCCTCATCGCCAACCTCACCGACGAGATCGCCACCCAGCAACTCCTCGTAGAAGCGAGAAAAGGCCGGGTGCTCGACGATGAACAGCACGTCGAAGTAGTTGGTCGGCTCCTGACGCTTGGCGATCCGCTCGCGAGTCTCACGCTTGAGCTGGTCTATCGCATCGTTGCCGCGCCACATCAGTCGCAGGCCCCGGCCGATGGTCTGCTCCAAGAGGATGGACGCCTCGGACGAGCGCAGAGGGACGATCACGCAGATGTTGTTGACGTCGAAGCCCTCGCGCAGCATGAGCACCGAGACGATGACTTTCGGATGCTTGTGCCGGTCAACGTCGAAGAGGCGCTCCCGGATCGGCTCCCAATCCTTCGGGCCAAGCTCCTGCTTGCGACCGGAATCCACTCGCAGGATGTCGTCCTCGGCTAGCCCCGTGCCTTGCAAGAACTCCACGACATGCGGGGAGACGTTCGTGTCCTCGCAAATCACTAGCAGCTTCGGGTGCTTCTCCGGGTCCGTGTCGGTGAACTGCTGCTCCAGAATCTGAAGCTTTCTCAGGCCAGCCCGCAGCATGACCCGCTGGCCCTGTGACAGGCCGGTGACGCGCCTCTGCTCGTCGCGCTCGGCCTTGAAGTCCAACGGCAGGGAGGCGACGTCCTTGCGCTTGTCCAACGCGAGCGCCTTGACGAGCCCTGCCCGCATGGCCGAGTTCAGGTCGAAGTCGACCACGATGTGCGGGAACCACTGACGACCCCGCTTCGCGCCGGAACCGACCTCGTTGTACGGGGTCGCAGAGAAGTCAACCTGGATGAAGCGGGAGCCCTTGGTCGAGGCAATCTCCGTCAGCGACTTCTGCCACTCGACGTCAGTGACCTGGTCGGCCCTGCGGACCTCGTGGATGTGATGGGCTTCGTCGTTGAACACCATCAGGTCCGGCAGGTCCTTCAACGCCTCCAGCGGTCCCCCGCGGAGGAAGCGGCGGTCCAACACGTCGAGGGCGTTGCCGGTAGACGTGCCGGGAGTGAGAGGGAAGAAGCTCTCCACCGCTGCCCGGGCGTCGATCTCGCCGCCTGGGGCCTCCACCTCATCTTCGTAGTCGGCAACGAAGTCGGGATCCTCCTCGCCAGCGAGCAGGTGCCAGTTGGTGATCGCCACGAGCCCCGAGCCGGTCACCTTGCGACCGATATCGGTCTTGGTGACCACGGACGACTGCAGGAAGCCGAACACCTGGGTCCGGTAGTTCTCCGGGACAAACAAGTCCCGCTGTTGGTAGATGTCGCTGGTCGTGAAGTCGCGCTCACCACCGACCGTCTTGCCCTGGAACGAATCGAGCAGGCGGTCGTAGACGATCAGGCCGGGCGCAACAAGGAGAAAGTTGCTGGTGAAGCGCTCGTCGGTCGGGTTCGCCAGCTTGTTGAGGTGCTGCCAGACCAGCAGGGCGTTCAGGACCCACGTCTTGCCGGTCCCGGTGGCCATCTTGGCGGCGTACTTCGGATGGCCGTGGCGGTCGCGGCTGACCTCGCCCAGCACCCCTCCATCGAGCATCGCGTCGCCGGCCACTGCCTCATACAGCTCGCGCAGGCTCCGCGCCCCGATGACCTCATGGGCGTAGATGATGTGCAGGATGGCGGCGCGCTGGCCCTCGTGGAAGTTCAAGACGCGCAGGTCGCAGTAGTCCATCTGAAACCAGAACCTGAGCAACTCCGCCGTCGTCGGCGTCACCTGTTCCAACAAATCCGGCGACAGACCCGCGATGAGGTCCGGGATTTGGCCGTCGACCAGCTTTGACAGGCCCGTAGCGAGGGGAAACCGGTCCTGTTGCCCAGTCATCACTCGACCTCCACACCGTCGACAACGACCTCGGACTCGAACCCGAAGACATCCACGGCCCTGACGCACACTCGCCGAGCTCCCTCTCTGCGGGGCAGCTGCAGCTGCGCCGATGTCACCACACGCAGCGGGTCGTTATCGTTCTCGGTGTTGCCTCGGTAGTCCTGCCATACCGACCGGAACACCTCGCCGTCGTAGTCGGGGTCAACCGCCCAGTACTCGATCAAAGCAAGCGGCTCGGCGTTCATGACGTGCCGCAGCGAATCGCGGTTCCTTTCATCCAGGTTGATCGCCTCGGGCGACAGCAGCACGTAGTTGCACAGGTCAACCCGCAACTCTTCTCCGTCACCAACCGACTTGCGCGACGCAATGCTCGCCTGCAGATACTGAAGGCTTGCGAACCTCACCTTGCTAGCGAGTTTGTCGGCGCCCTTCTTCTTCAAGCGGTCCAGCAGGTCCGGTGGGATGACCAAGACCTCGAGGTGTGAATCGTTAAGGGCGGCGATGTCTTGCCCTATTCCGGCTGAGAAATTCCAACCCAAAACGATAACCTTGTCGAAGCCGCCGAGCTTGCTGTCTCGGTAGCCCTGCGCCCGCCGCAAGGTCGACACCGTCGTCAGCTTCGACGGGCTGTCAGCGAACACCAGCGTCCGGGAGCTCGGCATCCGCCCAAGGCTCCCGTTGACGTTGTCCTCCGGCGGCAACGGCAGCGCCCCGAACAGGTCGAGCACGACCTTGGCCAAGTCGCCAACACGGAACGATCGGCCGAGGGTCGAGCGAGCTTGCTCCACCTGGTAGTCACCGATGGCCTGGTACAGGAACGGTTTCGCGTCCTGATCGATGAGCCGCTTGCGGGTGATCATGGCGGCTGGCTTGCCGAGGTCACTGACCACCCAGCGGCGGCCCAAGCGCTCCGCAGCGGCGGCTGTAGTCCCCGAGCCGCCGAAGAAGTCAGCGACTAGGCCGCCAGTCGGACACGAGGCAGCGATTATCCGCTCCAGCAAGACGAGTGGCTTCTGCGTCGCATAACCCATACGTTCCTTTGCCATAGGGTTAGCGGCATTGACGTCCTCCCAGACGTTTTCCTCGTCGGCGTCCGCATCCAGCAGCTCGAACTCTTCACCCCAGATGTCTTCTAGTTGTTTCCCCTTAGACTCGTGCAGGTACTGCTTGTACGACGGGTACGCGCCAGGCTTGATCGGGTCGATCCAGCGCCCCTCTTCCTTCAAGCGCGCAGCTGTCGCTGCCGAGTAAGTCTTGAGCAAGGTCTTGCGGTAGTAACCGACCCCATCGAAATACTTGAATCGCGCCTTGTAGTCCTCCGAATACTCTTCGTACTGATGCTGGAAATGGTACCCAGGGCCCTTGGCGTAGGAAAAAATAAGATCATGATTCACCGGCAATTTCTTAGACCTGGCCTTGCTACTTCCAGCAAACGGAGACCTCTTCCAGACGATCTCGTTCAAGAAGGTTGATCGCCCGAAGACCTCGTCCAGGACGATCTTCACGTAATGGGCGACGTGCCAGTCCAAGTGGACATAGATGCTTCCGGTGTCGGCAAGCAGCTCTCGCATGAGAACAAGCCGCGGCGTGATCATTGCCAGATACGAAGCTGTGCCGTCAGCCCACGTGTCGGAGTAAGCAAACTGCTCCAGCACGGTCGGGCGTTGCTCGATCGTGGTCCCCGGCAGTGTGATCTTCGTGCGGTAGTCGGCCTTCGAGTCGAACGGCGGGTCGATGTAGATGAGGTCGACCTTGCCGCGAAGGCTCGGCGTGTCTTCGTCGCCGGCGAGAAGCGCGGCCATGGCGAGCAGGTTGTCGCCGTAGATGAGTCTGTTCAACTGGCCATCGTCGGCGATGTCGCCGCCCTGCTCATGCGCCGCCTGCCGGAAGATGTCGATGCCGGCTGTGTCCCTGGACGGGATCACGAGCTCGCGGGTCTGCAACGTCACCCTGTTGCGCCCCTCAAGCTGCTCCAAGATCTGCGCAGCTTGGCGCTTGCCAGCTGCGACGATGCCCGGCAACTGCTCAAGCAGAGACTTGCTCATACGCCCCGTCCGTTCCGTGTCACTACGCCGCCTCACCGTGGACATTCCAGGCTCGGGGCTGCTACCAGCCGACTCTAGAAGCGCACAGCGACAGTTCCGTGACCCAACGCGCCCGCGACCAACCGACGGCGGGTGCACTGGCATTGGGGGAGGCGGGCTCGGCATCAAACTGGTCGTGGAGCCGCGCGGCGAACGGCCGACGGAGCCGGTGGGATACAACGACGATGGGTTCATCGGTCAGGCAGCTAGGACGCTGCCTGTTGATCATGACGAACACCCCGAGCGACTGAGCCGACACGAGTACAGCCACAAGCAGGCGGTGGGCATCAGGGTCGACGAGCACAGTTCACCTGCCACCTGCAGCGTTGCCCGGATGGCCGCGGCACCGAGAGCCAGCTATTGGGCGCTCCTCAGCGCGAGCGCCCTATCGACGTCGAACGCGAGCGCTCCACTCCACACCCGCGAGTTGATCAGCCAGCTGGCTAGCCCCTTCACTCAGCCCGAGCTGACCGCAAGATCAAGACGGACACACGTCTTGCATTCCGGCCAGCGGGGCCCCGTCAGCGCTCGGTTGGACAGGAACCGACGGCGCCTTCCGGTGTTGGGCTGAGGTTTCCTGAGCGAACCGCTCGTCGTTGCGCCTTAGGGCTCAGCGTTGCGTGCCCATCTGAGCGAGCGACGCGGCTCCGGCCCGGGACTCTGCGGCACCGGGCTACTGGAGAAGTGCGGCAGCCGTAGTGGAGTCCGCCCTCCTACGGTCCGCGGCCGTGATGACGCTGCACAAGCTGACGGCCGGGGACGGCTACACGTACCTGACGCGGCAGGTGGCAGCGTTCGACGCGACGGAGCGGGGTCACGCCGGCCTGGGTGACTACTACTCCCAGCGCGGAGAGTCCCCGGGGAGGTGGACCGGCAACGGCCTGGCCGGGGTCGGCGGAGTAAGCGCCGGTCAGCCCGTCACCGAGGAGCAGATGAAGTCGCTCTTCGGGGAGGGGCGCCATCCCGACGCCGATCGGCTCGAGAAGGAGGCCCTGGCCCGGGGACAGGCACCTCAGGAGGCGCGGGCGGTGGGAGCCCTGGGGCGGGCCTTCTACGTCTTCGCTCCTCGAGCCGACGGCTTCCGAGCCCGCTGCGCGGAGGAGTTCGCCGCCTTCAACACTGCCCGCGGACAGCCGGCCACAGCCCCGGTTCCGGACGACGACCGAGCGAGGATTCGCAGCGACCTGGCCCGGGCCATGTTCGCCGAGGCCTACGGCCGCGCACCGCACGATGCCCGCGAGCTCTCAGGGTTGCTTGCCCGGGTCTCGCGGCCGGCGACGACGGCGGTGGCCGGCTACGACCTCACCTTCTCCCCCGTCAAATCCGTATCGGCGTTGTGGGCACTGGCCCCGCGGGCGGTGGCCGAGCAGATCGAGGCCGCCCACGCCGCCGCGGTCGCCGACGCCCTGGCCTGGCTGGAGGAGAACGCGTGCTTTACCCGGCTGGGCACCGACGGGGTGCGACAGGTGGAGACCACCGGGTTGATCGCCGCGGTGTTCACTCACCGCGACTCCCGCGCCGGCGATCCCGATCTGCACAGCCACGTGGCGGTGAGCAACAGAGTGCAGACCCGCGACGGGCTCTGGCGGGCGCTGGACGGGCGGGTGCTGCACAAGGCCGCCGTCGCCGCCTCCGAGCGCTACGACACCCGGCTGGAGGCGCACCTGGTCACCCACTTGGGGCTCCGGTTCGCCGACCGGCCTGGGCCCACCCCGGGACGGCGGACGGTGCGCGAGATCACCGGCATGGAAGAGGGACTCCTGACGGCGTGGTCGTCGCGGCGTCAGGACATCGACGTCCGCCGCGCGGTGCTGGCCGACGGTTTCCAGCGCGACCACGGCCGGCCGCCCACGGCGGTGGAGGCGATCGCGCTGGCGCAGCAGGCGACGTTGGAGACCCGCGGCCCCAAGCACGAGCCTCGCTCGCTCGCCGAGCAGCGGGCCACATGGCAGCGGGAGGCCGCCGCCGTCCTCGGCGGCACCGACCGCATCATCCGGATGCTCGGCCGCGTACTGGGCGCGCGCGGATCCCCGCACCCGGGGATCACCGAGGCCTGGGTCCGGTCGGCCGCCGTCCGGGTGCTGGACACCGTCTCTGCTGCGCGGGCCACCTGGCAGGTCTGGCACGTGCGCGCCGAGGCCGAGCGGGTGGTGCGGGCCGCCGCCCTGGCACCGGACGACGTGGACGCCGCGGTCACCCGGGTCACCGAGGGGGTGCTCTCCCCCGCCCTGTCCGTTCCGCTGGGTGAGTCGGATCCGGTGGTCGAGCCGGCGGAGATGCGCCGCTCGGACGGGGCCAGCGTCTACACCGTCGCCGGTGCCCGGCTCTACACCAACGAGGCGGTGCTGGACGCCGAGGCGCTGCTCCTGGGAGCCGCCGGCCGCCGCGACGGACGACGTGCCGATCCGGCCACGGTGGAGCTGGCGCTGCTGGAAGCCACCGCCAACGGCGCCGAGCTCAATCCAGGCCAGGCGCAGTTGGTGCGCGAGCTCGCGGGCAGCGGCGCCCGGGTGCAACTGGCCCTCGCCCCGGCCGGCGCGGGCAAGACGACCGCGCTGGCGACCCTGGCCCGCGCCTGGACCGCCGGCGGCGGAACGGTGCTCGGCCTGGCGCCCTCCGCCGTGGCCACCGCCGGACTGCGCGACTCCGTGAGGGCTCCGTGCGACACGCTGGCCAAGCTCATTTGGTGCCTCGACGCCGGGCAGGCACCCGACTGGGTGGCCGGCATCGGGCCGACCACGCTGGTGGTCGTCGATGAGGCCGGCATGGCCGGCACCCGCGAGCTGGCGCGCGCCGTCGAGTACGTCCTGGGGCGGGGTGGATCGGTGCGGCTGGTCGGCGATCACCAGCAGCTGACCTCGGTCGCCGCCGGCGGCGTGCTGGCGGAGATCGCCGCCACCCACGGCGCGGTCACCCTGACCCAGTTGGTGCGCTTCACCGACCCGGCCGAGGCCGCGGCCACCGTCGCCGTCCGGGACGGCGACACCCTCGGGCTGGGCTTCTACCTGGACTCCGGCCGCGTGCACGTCGGGGACCTGGCTGCCTGCGCCGAGCATGCCTACACCGCCTGGGCCGCCGACGCCGCCCGCGGTCTGGACGCACTGCTGCTGGCCGCCACCCGGGACCTGGTCACACAGCTGAACCAGCGGGCGCGGGCCGAACGGCTGGCCCGCGTTGCCTCCTCCCCGGGCGCGGAGGTCGAGCTGGCCGACGGCACCCGCGCCGGGGCCGGGGACCCGGTCATCACCCGCGCCAACAACCGGCGGCTGCCGATCACCGCCACCGAGTGGGTGAAGAACGGTGACCGTTTCACCGTCCGGGCCGTCGGCCGGGACGGCGCCCTCGACGTCGTCCACACCAGCACCGGACGGCGGATCACCCTGCCGGCGGGCTACGTCGCCGAGCACGTGCAGCTCGGCTACGCGACCACGGTGCACGGCGCCCAGGGCGTCACCGCCGACGTCTGCCACACCGTGCTCACCGGCGGCGAGTCCCGGCAGCTGCTCTACGTCGCGCTCTCCCGCGGGCGCGCCGCCAACCACCTGTACCTGACCACCGTCGGCGACGGCGATCCGCACAGCATCGTCACCCCCGCCGCCGTGTCCCCGCCCACCGCCACCGACCTGCTGGCCGGCATGCTGGCCCGCGACGGCGCCCAGACCTCCGCGGCCGGCGCCCGCCGGGCGCTGGCCGACCCGGCCGAGCAATTGCACTCCGCCGCCACCCGGTACGCCGACGCGCTGCGCGTCGCCGCCGACCACCGCCTGGGTGCCGCGACTGCAGAAGAACTGGAGAACGCCGCCGAGCGCCTGCACCCGGGGCTGACCAGCGCGCCGGCGTGGCCGGCGCTGCGCGGGCACCTGGCGCTGCTCGCGCTCACCGGTGCCGACCCTGTCGCCGTCTTGAGGACGACGGTCGAAGCGCGGGAACTGGAGACGGCGAGTGACCCGGCTGCCGTCCTCGACCACCGGCTGCCCGTGTCCGGCCCCGCTGGCCCGCTGCCGTGGCTGCCCGGCATCCCGGCGGCCCTGGCCGACGATCCGCGGTGGGGTCCCTACCTGGCCGCCCGCGCGGATCACGTCACTACCTGCGCGGCCCGTGTTGCCTCCGCCGTCGTCGAGATGACCGCGGCCACCGCACCGACCTGGGCTCAGCGACTGCTGGGCCCGGACCACGAGGCACTGCGGGCCGACCTCGCCGTCTGGCGCGCAGCACTCGCCGTTCCCGACAGCGACCGGCGCCCCACCGGACCGCCCCGGCGGCCGGCTGCGGAACGCCGATCCCAGACGCGACTCGACGAGGCGGTGACCGCCGCCGCTCCCGCCCGGGACAGCTCGGTGTGGGCAGCGCTGGCCGACGGCATCGACCCCCGCATCCGACGCGACGAGCACTGGCCGGTCCTCGCCGACCGGCTGGCCGCCGCCGACCGCGCCGGTCTCGATGCCGCCGGCATGCTCGCCGCCGTCGCCGCACGGCGTCCGCTGCCCGACGACCTGCCCGCCGCGGCCCTGTGGTGGCGGCTGTCGCCCCACGTCGCTCCGGCCACCGTGCCCGCGGCGGGCTCGGCCGGACCGCGCCCGGACTGGTGCGCCACCCTGCTGGGCCGGCTGCCCGTCGAACAGGCCGAACGCGTGCTGGCCGACCCCGCATGGCCGGCGCTGGTCGCCGCGGTCGCCAACGGCATCCGCACCGGCTGGTCCCCCGCCGACCTGCTCACCGCCGCATTCGCCGGGCTGCCACCCGCGGTGACCGGCGACGTGACCGGGCTGGCCGAAGCGCTCGTCTTCCGGGTCGCCGCCCTCACCGACCCAACCCCCGCGCAGCACCCCGAACCGCTGCCGGCCGATCTGCAGCCACCCGACGACGCGCACCTGCTGCCGACCGTGCCCGCGCCAACCACCGCCGCCGACCCGGCGGACGTGCCGCCCGGCGACGAGGACGCGCCGTTCGACCCTGACTACGACACCCATCCCCCGGCGTCGCCGCCGCGGTACCTCACGCCGGACCCGTTCACCCTGACCGGCGCGGTCGAGGCCGCCGACGACGCGGACTACCTGCTCGAGCAGCACTTCTGGGCCACCGCCGTGGTCGGCCGCGATCGGCTCATCGAGCTCAACACCCAGACCGCCGCCTTCTTCACCGACCACTACCCCGACTCCTGGGCGCCGGGCTACCTGCGCGACCGGCTGGGCACCGACCTCACCGCCGATGCTTGCTTCACCCCCGGCTACGCCTCGGCCGGCTGGACGGCGCTCGTCGACCACCTGCGTGGCCTCGGCGCCACCGATACCGAACTGGTCACCGCGGGCCTCGCCCAGCGCGCCCGCACCGGCGCGCTGATCGACCGGTTCCGCGACCGGCTCACCTTTTCCATCCACGACCTCGATGGCGCGATCGTCGGCTTCATCGCCCGCCGCCACCCCACCGCAGCCGACGACGGACGCGCCGGACCCAAATACCTCAACACCCCGGGTACCGACCTGTACCGCAAGGGCGAGCACCTGTTCGGGCTCCACGAAACCCGATCCACGCTCGCCGCTGGAGCCACCCCGGCTCTCGTCGAGGGACCACTGGACGCCATCGCCCTCACCCTGGCCGGTGCCGGGCGGACCGTCGGCGTTGCCACTCTCGGCACCGCCCTCACCGACCGGCAAGCCGACCTCCTCGGCCGCTACATCCGCACCGACGGTCCCGGCATCCTCGTGGCCACCGACAACGACCTCGCCGGGCAGCGCGCCGCCGAGCGCATCTACTGGCAACTCACCAGCCGCGGTGACGCCCCGCGCCGCCTCGCCCTACCCGAGGGGCTCGATCCCGCCGACCTCGTCCACCGCGACGGCGCCACCGGGCTGCGGACGGCCATCGACTCCTCATGCAGCCTCGCCGACATCCTGCTCGACGCCCGCGTGACGCTGGCTTTGTGCAGGCGGAGCGTTTTGGACATTCATGCGGCACTGCGCGAGGCCGGCGCGATCATCGTTGCCCTGCCACCCTGCCGGTGGCTGGCGCACATCGATCGGGTCACCGAGGCACTTGGCGTGCCACCCGGCACCGTCCACAGGGCCGTGCTCGACGCCGACTCGAACACCTCGGCGCTTAGCAGAGCCACGGCTGATCCCCCACGGGCGTCCCGCTCGATGCCCCCAACCGAGGATCCTCCGCGGGCTGCCCATACGGGACAGCCGCCGAGAGCCAACTCTCCCGACCTGCATCTCGCCCGATAGTCGGTCCCTGAAGGAACATCAGAGGTCGAACCCGACTGCAGGGCGGGAACCGTATTGAGGCGGCGCTCCGGCCCGCAGGCCGGGGCGTAGGGACGGGTCAGTGGAGGGGCGCGCCCGCCAGCCAAGCTCGAGCGGCGGCTGTGGCGTCGGCGACCAGTCGCTCGGCGATGCCCTCGGTGGTGGAGTCCCACGCGAAGTCTCAAGTACACCGGGGAATAGGGCGATCTGCTCCCAGCCCGCGCCGCCGCGCTGCGCCGCGGGTTCGCCGATCACCTAGCTGAGGAGTACCTCGGCCTCTGTTGAGGCGCGGAAGTTGTCGCGGCGCCGAAGTACCGTCCGCACCCGTGGCACCGACGAGAAGGCCTCCTTGGTCTGAAGGCGTAATCGACTCGCTGAGTGCTGTACTGGCATCGACAGAGTGGCCGGGGCTTAAGGGTTGGGAAATCGCCCGCTTGCTCGATAGCGTCCGCATCCAAGACCCCTTCCCTACGGGGACCAAGCGGCATCGGCTCTCAGCGGCACTCGTCAATCGGCAGGTGGCTGACCAGTCGAGCCATCGCCTCCTGACCTTCGTGGTTGCTGCGCTCGACCCCGCTCGCTACATCGCGGACCCCGGACGCTTCGAAGCTCTGCAGCAGGGCGTCAACGAGGTCCTGTCGATGGTCGGACTTCGCATCACCGACCAAGGCAAGCCAACCACCGCCAAGCAGGCTCGGACGCTCGACGAGGTTGCTGAGTTGGCCGGTCGGCTGCGCGGCGAGATGAACCGCCGGGGCGTGCACCCGCAGGTTCTTGCCTATTGCCAAGAGGAGCTGCTGCGACGCTCGGTCTTCCATGCCGTGTTCGAGGCGACCAAAGGCCTGGCCGAACGACTGCGTCAGATCAGCGGCAGCGTGCTCGACGGCGCTCATCTGGTCAACGCCTGCTTCGCCAAGGCCAATCCCGTCATTCGCATCAACGCTCACCGAACCTCTAGTGAGGTGAGCGAACACAGCGGCTTCGCCAACGTGTTGCGGGGCGTGTTCGGAACGTTCCGCAATCCAACGGCGCATGCTCCGCGCACCGAGTGGGCGGTCAGCGAGGCCGATGCCCTAGACCTGTTTTCGATGCTGTCGTACCTGCACCGCCGCCTCGATCGAGTGACGGTCGACCGCCGGATCTGAGCCCGGGCCGCGGCGCGGGAGGCAGCGTCAACCGACTCCCGCGCCGCAGTTGCTACTTCCCCTTGCGCTTGGCCGGGGTCTGGGACAGAGCGCTACCGGCGGCTGTCTTGGAAGCCTTCGACGTGCGTCCGTCACGCAGCACCTTGGACGCCGCCTTGGCGGCCTTAGCGCTGGTCTTGTTCTTCGCTGCCATGGTGTCCTCCAACAGGGACGGCCGTGGGGAGGGGTAGGCGCTGACGCCCCCGGCCAACAGGCCGGCGGCGGAGGCGTCAGGCCAACTTCAGCTGCTCAATCGCGACGAGGCGCGACGAGTCAGCGGGGCTTGACCGTGATGGTGACGGTTCGAGTCACCTTGACGGGCACACGGACGACCTTGGTGGTCCGCACGACACGGCGAGGGGGCACGGTCGTCTCCTTCCCGACAGCTTCTGGTCCGTCCGCCCGAGCGTGGCGCTGGCCGCGCCGAACTCGACGACCTGTAGCGTCGCGATTTCCTCCTGCCCAGAGGACTCGCGAGGCCCCGGACTGGTCCCACCCCGGACCTTCCGGGGCTTTGTGCTGTCTGTAACTAGAGGAACACGCGGACACGACAAGTTGGGCGCGACACGCTCAAACCAGCACTACATCTAGCTCTTGGACTGTACGTAGCTACCAGATGTAGGGGTTGTGGCCGGACGATCGAAGCTAGTGGCCACCACTGACAGTTTCGTCGTCGAGGGGTGAGCGGGCGCCGGCACGAGAGGGTGACGCCAAGGGAAGGTGCACCCACAACGCGCTGGCCGTAAGGGCGAGACCAGCTCGCTGTGACGCTGGGCGGGAGCTCGGTCGCATAGGGATCGACTATCGGGACGGCGGGATCTGTCGCGGTGCGTGGAGCACCCGGATGCCCTCGCTCTCGCGGTCGACGGCGTGAGCACGACTGAGCACGCGCTCGGCGTTGCCCGGCACCTTCGTTCCTCGGTCGCGCCGGTCGGTTCGGTGCTGTTGCGCCCGTGGCCCTGTGCCGGCCGCTCGGTGCAGCACGTCGGCCAGTCCGGTCGACAGATCAGCGGCCCGACCGACGACCTGCCGAAGACCGTCAAGGTCGGCGCCGCTGGCCCGCACGTGTCGTCCTGCGATCACCGCCTCGATCCGGTCCTGGGGCATGGCCTCCATGCGTGGCAGGTCTCGGGCGTTCGCGAACAGCTGGCCGGTGCGGGACCAGCGCTCGACCGCCATGGTGAGGTGGTCGGCGAGAACCGGCATGTGGCTCGCGACCTGCTGGACCGCTGCTGCCGCGTCCGCGGCAGTCCTGCGGTCGTGCTGCTCCCCTATGTCGGCGGGCGCGCCGACCTCGTTGCGCAAGGCGCGGACGAGCGCCTGCGACGACGCGACGACGCCTCCGCGGTCGTCGTGGGCTCCTCGGCGTCCGTCGTGGAAGACCATGCTGGCGCGGCCGGCGTGTTGCCAGGCGAGCCCGGCGACCAGCAGCGGTCCGGCGTCCCTTCCGGTCATGCCCGCCGCGACGGCGGCGTAGCGACTGGTGAGCTCGGCGGCGGCGACGGCGGCACGGAAGTCCCGCAGTGTCAGGTCGTCGGCTCGCTGTGCTCGGTCGAGCGCGGCCAGGAGGCCGGCGGCGGCGTCCAGGACGGTCACCTCGGCCTCTCCGGACGGCGGTCCTGGCAGGGGAACCAGACGGTCGAGCACCACGGAATCCGCGCCGGTGGGCGGATCGGCCTGCGCGTCACGCTCGATGGTGACGGCCAACTGGCGGACGACGTCCAGCTCCGGAGCTGCCGCCTCCGGCAGCAGACGGCGACCGAGCCGTGCGCAGTGGTCAGCGACCTCGGCCACCTCGACGGTGGCCGCCCAGCGGTGGGAGCGGCCCATGACCGACCGGTCGAGGCCGATGAGGTCGGCGGCGGCGCCGGCGAGATCGGTGAGCGGCCCGCCGCTGTGCGGCCACAGCCGGCCGGCGGTCGTGCAGGCGGCAGCGAGCGCGGTGACGTTGCGCTGCCGGTGGCTGTCGCCGGGGGTGAGCCCGTCCTCGGCAAGCCCGGACAGCGCCCGGCCGAGGTGGGCCAGTGCTCCGCTGACGTCCTCGATGGCCGCCACCGCCGGGCGGGCACCGGCTCGGTCGGTGAGGTCGTCGAGCAGCTGCCGCAGGGTGGTGACCACCGTTCAGCCCAGCCGTCGCAAGGCGTGGCGGGCGGCGCGCGCGGCGTCGAGGACCGGTGTGCTGGCGAAGGTGTGCTCGTCGAGGAGGCCGAGTGCGCCCATGGCTGCGCGGATGCTGGCGGCGGGGTCGCCGTCGATCAGCGGGACCGGTTCGGTGCGTCCGCCGGCGAGCTCGAGGAGCTCGGCGGCGTAGAGGCACTCCAGGGCGATGTCGGCAGGCACTTGCTCCCGGTCGGCGCCGACGGCGTCGAGCAGGGAGGCGGCGTAGCCGAGGGGGTCGCTGACCGTGTCGACGGTCATGAGGCACGTCCTCTCCTCAGGGGTTGGTTCTGTCGACGCTTGCGTCGCCGCGGTCGGCGGCGGGGGTGTTGCGGGACATCTGTGGAGGACCGACCGGGCTGTGTGTGGTCGAGGAGCGGTGACCGGTGGCAGCGCGCGTCGGAAGGGCGGCGGCGCAGTCGTCGAGCAGCCGCCAGTGCAGCTCGCGAGCGGGGTGCCGGTCGGGCAGCGGAGCGGCGGCGGCCAGCGCAGGCAGCCGGGCGGCGACGTCGTAGCCGGCGGTCGCGGCGCGGGCGAGCGCGGCGGCCAGCGGCAGCCAGTCCGGGCCGCGAACGAGGCGGGCGTCGATGACGGCCACGAGCTGCCGCCAGGCCGGGTCGGTGGCTGCGTCGTCGTCGCCGTGCCCTGGTTCGCTCTCCAGGTCGGCGGCGATCTGCAGGATGCGCGTGGCAATCGCGCGACGGCCCTCGTCGGTCGCGGCGTCGCACCAGGCGGCGAGCAGGTGTGGGGTGTGCCGGACCATCCAGGCGCGGCTGATCCGCACGCCGGCGAGCAGCGACACCCAGTCGCCGCGGTCGGACCGGAAGGCGCTGGGCATCACTTGCCTCCTGCCGCTTCGGGGGTGTGGCCGGTCGGGGTGGCGCCGAGGTCGCCGTCGAATAACGCTCGACGCGTCGCGGTCGCCTGCGGGCTGTTGTATTCGGCGGCCCAGGAGCGGGCGGGCCAGTCGGTGTGCCGGCCGGGTGGGCAGCCGATGCCGAGCCGCTCGGCCAGGCGGGCGTGGAAGGCGGGAAGCGCGTAGCGGTGCCACTCCTCCAGCGCGTGGGGAGCCGCCGCGTCGGCGGCGGTGGCACGCAGGCAGGCTAGGACCGCGAGTTCGTGCACGAGGTGGGGGTGGGCGGGCCAGCAGGAGGGGATCGCCTGGGTGGTCTGCCAGGCGTAGCTGTGGTTGAGCCAGGCGGCGACGTCGTCCAGCCACGGCCACAGCCGGGTGCGCACCGGAGCCGAGCAGGTCGCCGGGTCCCAGGGCCGGTCCAGCAGCCGTAGGCCGGCGGGGTCGAGGCCGGCGTCCTCGGCCTGCCGGAGCTGCTCGATGGCCCGGCGGATCTCCCGCGGCGGCGGCGGGAACGGCACGGCCACGTGGGAGGCGGTCATCGCAGGCCCCGCTCGACCGGGGTGAGACCCGCGCGGGCGGCCGCGGCGTGCGCGCGACCGGTGCGCTCGAACATGCTGGCGGTGTGCTCGCGAGCAGCGGCGACGCGATCGCGGGCCGAGGCCTGTGCTGCCAGCAGCTGCGCGCCGCGGCGTCCGGTGAGGCAGCGGGTCAGCCCGGCGATCAGCGGTGGGGCGTTCTCTGCGACCACGAGGGCCCGGCCAGGCGGCAGTTGGCGGATCTCTTCCGGGCGCAGCACTGGCACGGTTTCGCCGTGGGTGGATCGGGACCATCCGGTGCCCCGGTAGTTGTAGGAGGTGCGTCGGACCCGGGTGCTGCCCAGCAGCTCGGAGAGTTCGCGGTAGAAGCCGCCGTCCTTGCCGCCGCCGAAGGCGACGAGCACGTTGGTGAGCCCGAACAGGGCGCGGGCCTCGTCCTCGCCGTAGATGAGCACCAGCTGCCGCCACGTCTGTGCGGCGTAGAGGAAGCTGATCCCGAGGGCCCGGTCGTTGGCCATCCGGGTGCGCAGGGTGGGCAGCGGCGCGGTGGAGGGCAGCTCGTCCAGGCAGGCCAGCAGCGGTGGGCACAGCCGCCCGGTCGGGGCGTCGCCTGCCAGTTGCAGGGCGGTGTCGAGGACGTGCTCGGCCAGGGCCGTCATCAGCGGGGCCGCCGAGGCGTAGGGATCCTCGCGGCCGAGCAGGTAGACGGTGCCGCCGGCGGCGAGCAGCGCGGCGATGTCGGTGGCCGGCCGGCCGGGCCCGGGGGTGCAGCGGCGGCGGATGTCGGCCTGGAAGAACAGGGTCAGCGCCTGCTGCACCGTGGTGGCGGTGTTCCCGGCGGTGCGCGGGTCGCCGTGGAGAGCACCGTGCAGCAGCCCGTCCCAGAAGGGCGCGGCGTGCGGATGGGCGCGTAGGACGTCGGCCGGCTGGGTCGCCGCCTGAGGGTGGGCGGCCCACTCCAGGACGTCCTCGATGGTGCGGCCGGTCAGCGCGGCGGCGTGCAGGTAGCCCTGGAGGACCTTGGCGGCTTCGAAGGCGTAGAAGCGGGCCGCCGAGTCGGTGGTGCCGCCGGTGACCGCACCGGGAACGGTGCCGGCGGTGAAGGCCTTGGCGCGGCGCTCGGCCGTCATGGGGTCCACGCAGCCGGCGACGGGGTCCCATACCAGCTCCGGCAGTCCAGGAACCGCGCCGAAGGGGTCGAGCACGGCGACCGGGCGGTCGCCGGCGGCGCGGGCGTCGAGGGTGAGTAGCAGGTCCTCGGCCTTGGTCAGGGTGACCAGCGCCGCGCCGGGCGCGTCGAGCAGGGCAGGGGCGAGCAGGTCGAGGGTCTTGCCAGACCCCTGCGGGCCGTAGACGCCGGTCGTGCGGTCGAAGGGCACCCACAGCTGCCCGGCGGCGGGGACGGCGGCGTGGCCCAGCCGCCATCCCACGTCCGTGTTCACGACGCGGCGAGGCCGGCGAGCCGGGGACAGATCGGGGCGGACGACGGGTCCGACCCGCCGCAGCCGCTCGCTGCCGAGCACGTCGGCGACCTGGCTGCGGGTGGCCATGCCCGATCGCCCGGTCAGCCATCGGTGCCCGGCCCAGGCCGCTCCCCCGCTGGCGGCCAGGAAGAGTGCGAGGCACCCGGCGATGGCGGTGTAGACAACCGCGGGCGGCGGCAGCGCCGCCGTCTGCGCGGCGTCCAGCCCGGCGGTGGGCTCGGCGGTGAGCAGGCCGCCGACGGAGGTGACCAGGGCGGCCGACCCGTGCGGCCACACCCAGCCGCCGCCGGACAGCAGTGCCGCTGCTGCGCGGGCGGCCGGCAGCAGCACCGCGGCGGCCGTCAACCACACCAGGACGGCGGCGAGCGGGATCTCCCAGCTGGCCGGGCCGACGTCGGGCCGCGACTGGCCGACGTTCACCGCCGACCGCCTGCGTTCGCGTGGTGCATGGCTTCTCCCTCGTTAAGGTCCAGGCGGCTCATGCGGCATCGGAGGAGCGCAGGTCGACGCCGCGGTCGGCCAGCCACGGGACGGGGTCGACCGGCACGCCGTCCTGGCGGACCTCGAAGTGCAGGTGGACACCGGTGCTGTTTCCGGTCGAGCCCTGGAAGCCGACCAGCGTTCCGGCGGCGACGTGCTGGCCTGCGGTGACCGTGTAGGCGGAGAGGTGCCCGTAGCGGGTGGTCACCCCGCCGCCGTGGTCGAGCTCGACGAGGTTGCCGTAGCCGGCCAGGCTCGGGCTGCCGTCGCGGTCGCAGTAGTCGCTGGTGCACTCGGCTCGGAGCACGGTGCCGTCGGCGGCGGCGTAGACGGGCGTGTTGCGGGGGCTGGCGATGTCCACGCCGGCGTGCAGCGTTCCCCAGCGGGACCCGTAGCCGGAGGTGACCGTGCCGGCGGTGGGCCGGATCCACGACCCGGCGGCCACCGGCAGGCCCGGGCAGACGGCGGGCGCTGCGCCGGCGGGGGCGGCCGCTGCGGCCCGGGCGGTCGGCCACAGCATGGCGGTCAGCTCCCGGGCGAGCGGCGCCCAGCGGGCGTATGCGTCGCCGGCGGCGGAGATCTGCACGGCCTGGGCCGCCTGCGTGAGCGGGATGGTCTGCCAGTTGGGAATCTCGACCAGCCGGGCGTAGAAGGCCTCGGCGGCGTAGACGGGGTCCATCAGCTCGGCGACGGTGCCCCAGCCGGCGAGCCAGCGCTGCTGGAAGGTGTTGACGCTGTCGTGGTCGGAGCCGAGGCCGTCGTGCGGGTACTGCAGGCTGGTGGCGGTCACCGTGGCCTGCTCGCCGGTGAGCTCGGGGCTGCTGCCGTCGTTGGCCAGCATCCGGATGCGGGACTCCTGGTAGGCCGTGGCCAGCGCCACCGTGGCCGCGTACGCATCCAGCCCCCGCGCGGCGGCGACGTCGGCGATGGTCTGCGCGTGGCCCATCTGGACGGCGTCCAGCTCGATGCCGGCGACGGTGGCGCCGGTGCCGCCGATCGAGCAGGCCGAGGACGCGGTCGGCGTCGGCGCCTCGTGAGCACCGATGACCGCGAGGGGGATCAGCAGCAGCGTGAGCCCCGCGAACACCGGGAGGGCGCAAGGAGCGGCGGCCTGCCACAGCCACGCCCGCGCGTACGAGTGCGCCATGCGCGCCGCCGTCCCGCTCACGTCGGGCCTCCGGCGGCGAGCGCCTCGTTGGTGTAGGTCAGCCGCAGCTCCGGCCCGGTGAGGACGGTCTGCACCTTGAACGCCCGGTCCCCGACCAGCCACAGCGCCCGGCCCTTGCCGGCGACCGCCCAGCCGGTGACCAGCCGCTGGGCGGTCGGCGTCAGGCCGAGCATGCTGCCCAGCTCGTCGCCGACGGCCTGGTCCTGGCCGTGCAGCACCTTGACGTCGCACAGGTGCAGCAGGTCGCGGGCGATGGCGACCGCCTGGGACGTGGCGTCGCCGGCGGTGAGCATGTCCGACGGCTTGTGGGCCAGCAGGACCTGCACGTCGGCGTCGCGGCGGGACAGCCGCAGGTTGGCGTCCAGGCTCTTCATCGCCTCGGCGCCCAGGCGCATCTGCCGCCATGTCTCGTCGCGGACGACGATGCGCAGGTCACCTGGGTCGGCGATCTCCCGCATCGCCTGACCCCAGGAGTTGAGGCAGGTCAGCGCGATGCCGACGGCCTGGTCACCGAGCGGCTCGAGGCGGGACAGCGACAGGGACTGGATCGGGGCGCGCCAGTCGACCTCGATCGACGTGTGGTCGTCGAACAGCCCGGCCAGGGAGCCCTTGACCAGGGAGCCGAGCGCGTCGCGCAGCGTTCGGGTGGCGTCGAGGAAGTGCCGCCGGTCGGCGTAGCGGCAGCCGCTGACCAGCTCCGGCGGAGGCTCGTCCAAGGCCTGCCAGAGCTGCGGGATGGTGGGCTCGGTCAGCCGGGTGGCTCCGCTGCGGTATCCGGTGAGCAGGCGCAGCGCCGCACCGACGGCGGTCTCCTCCACCGGGCCGAACGGCACCGCCTGGGAGGCGACCAGCCCACGGAGCAGTAGGAGCCACCGGGCGAAGACGAGCGCCTCGCGGCGGCGGGCCTCGGCGGCGTCGAGTCGCTCCCAGCCGTGCCCGAGCGGACCGAAGGCCAGCGGGTTGACCCGGGCGGGCAGGCCGTGGCCGATGACGAACGGCTCGACGCCGAGCGCGCGGCACAGCGGCTCGTACTCGTCCTTGGTGTCGCCGAGGACCAGGGTGCGGTAGCCGTAGGCGAGCATGCGCAGCGCGAAGGCCTTGACCGTGGCCGATTTGCCGCGGCCGGGCTTGCCGAAGACGACGACGTTCGGGTTGGTGACCGGGATGTCGTCGTCGGTGACCCACCCGACGGGGTCGCAGTAGAACGCGCCGCCCGACAGCAGGTCGAGTCCCATCTGCGCGCCGGTGGGTGGCAGGCCGGAGGTGGCGATCAGCGGCCACACCACCGGCGTCTGCTCCGATGTCATCCGCCACACCGACAGCGGGGCGAGCGCCGCCGCCCGGCCCCGGCCGCGCCCGCGGATTCCGCGGCGGGGCACCAGCTGGGTGAACGGGCCCCGGTCGCGCGGTGCTGCATTCGCCGGAGGCTGAGGAGGCAGCCGGTGGCCGAAGTCGTCGAGCAGGACGGCGACGTCCCGACCTCGGCGGGTCCCGCGGCCGTTCACCGTCGGCTCCGGCGGTCGGGCAGACCGACGCCGAGGGGAACGGCGGCGGCGGCGAAGCCGGAGTCTTGCGCCAGGTCCAGCCGCAGCGGTACGTAGCCGGCAGCGCGGATGGACGCATCCAGTCGCCGGCCGTGCTCGGCCACCGGCCACGTCGCGGGGACCGTGACGCAGGCGGCGACGGCGGGGCGGACCAGTGCCCGTCCGGCCGCGAGCTTCTCGTCCGCCGCGCCTATCCGCTCGGTGTCGCGCCGTTGCCGGGCCCGCTGCCGGAAGCCCATCCGGGCGCGCAGCTCGTTGCCCGTGGTGGCACTCATCTCCTCCCGGCCGACCAGGCGGGTGGCCCGGTCCAGCGGCATCGGGGCCAGGAAGACGGTCAGGCAGCGCCGCTCCCCCGCCACCGTCGGCACCAGCACCGGGGCCAGCGCGCCGAGCACCGCTCCCGAGTCGGGAAGCAGGACGGTGTCGGTGACCGACGCCCACGCGTCGTGCGCGTAGTGCCGTACCTCGGCCCGGGCGTGGCTGGGGCCGGCGGCGGCCATCGGCACCCCGGTCGTCAGCTGGGCGCCGTCGGCGGCGGCCAGGTCGGCGGCGATGAGCTGGCCGCGCTCACCCGGGGCGAAGCCGGTGCGGACCGCGGCGGCGAGGGCAGCGGAGTCCAGCCAGGTGACCGCGGTGCAGCCGACCGCTCCGCGAAGCGCCCCCTCCACCTCGGCCATCACACCGTGCAGGACCCGGGCGCGGCCGTCCACACCCCCGCCGGACTCCCGCGCGGCGCGGCTCATCCGCGCCTCGCCGACGACCACGGTGACGAAGGCCTCGGTGCGCACCGCGGCCGGGGTGAGGGTGGCCCCGAGGAGCGCGTTGATCCGGGCGGCCAGGGGTGCGGCGTCCGCGCGGGTGTGGGCTCGTTCCCAGGCCGCGCGCTCGGTGCCGTCGTCGGGCACGGTACGTACCTGCAGGGCCAGGACGTCGACCAGCTCGGTGCGGGCAGCGAGTTCGCATAGCTCGGCCAAGCCGGCGCCCATCCGGTTGCGCTCGTCCGGTTCGGCCAGGCCGATCCCGGGATGGGTGATCGACGCGACGGCCGCCCAGGTCCGGGCCGCGCAGTTCTGCACGATCACCGGGCGGGTGAACAGCTGACCGAAGGGCGGCCCGTCGTGGGTGCGGATGCCGGCCAGGACGCCCGGCAGATCCGCCTCGGCCAGGTCGTCGGCCGTGCCGGACACGGCCCGGGAGCCGAACACCGTCCATCCCATGAGTGCTCCGATCGCGTGCAGGAAGAGATCAACCAGCCAGCGGCCGGCCGAGCGCCCGCGGACCGGCACCAGCAGCACCGCGGCCAGCAGCGCCCACACCGGCAGCCAGAGGACGAACAGGCCCCAGGCCTGGGCGTTGAGGGCGAGCAGCGCCGGAACTCCGGCGAGGGTGACCAGGGCCAGTTGGGCGCCGGTCATCCCGAGGAACCAGCCGGAGACGTCCTTGGCGTAGTCGCCGTATCGGGCGGCGCTCACCGCGCACCGCCGTCGCCGGGTCCGTGCTCGGTCCGCGCCGCCCGGGCGGCCGGCGGATCGGTCTCGTCGGCATCGCCGAGCCCGCTGCCGTCGAGGTGCTGCGACGGCCAGGTCGTGGCGACCGGGCCGTTGCCTCCGTCGGTCCCGTGCAGACCGGGCGTCGAGCCGCCCAGCGATCGGGAGCCGTCCTCCCGGCCGGGCGGCCGCCCGAACCGGGACGGTCGTCCGGCTCCCGAGCTCCCACGTCCGCCCGTAGGCGCCCCCTTCGGTGTCGGCTGCCCGTAGTAGGGCGCGGAGTGGCCGACGCCGACGCCGGAGAGCACGTCGGCGGCCGAGGCAGCCACGCCGGCCGCCAGCCGGCCGGCGGCGGAGGTACCGGCGGTCACTGCCTGGAGTGCCCCGGCGAAGCGGCCGCTGGTCGCCGCGTCCGCCGTCGACTCGCCCTGGGCCCGGTCACCGGCCAGCTGTGCCGCGGCTCCCGAGGCGGCCACCCCGCCCGAGGCCGCGGCCACTGCGGCGCCGGCGGCCCGACCACGTCCGCCGCCGAGGTTGCTCAGTGCACCCACGGCTCCACCGGACGCGGCCAACGAGGAGCGGAGCGCGGCCCCGCTCGACGTGCCCGGATCGACGAAGGCCAGCAGCCGGAACAGCGCCAGCGGACAGATCGCGCCGAGCAGGATCAGCAGGCAGCCGACCACCGCCATGCCGATCGCGGATTCGGTGCTGGTCTCCTCAGCCCCGGTGACGATGCCCTCGGTGATGGTCACTCCCACCCCGAGCACGAGCACGGCCACCGGGGCGACCAGCAGCGCCGCCAGGAACCAGCGCAGGCTGCGCCAGAACCAGGTGCTCGAGGACTGCGCGAGCAGGCCGCCGGCCGAGATCGCCGAGGTCGCCGCCAGCACGATCAGCGCCGCCTCGCGAACCAGCATCACGAGCAGGTAGCCGACGCTGGCGGGCACCAGCAGGAAGATCGACGAGACACCCAGCACGGTGGCGACCGTTCCGTCGACCAGGTCGCGGCCCACGCTGATCGACGGGTCGAAGGCGGCCATCGTGTCGATGCCCAGCAGGCTGCGCAGCAGGGCGGTGGTCAGTCCGGAGACGCCGGTGACCAGCAACGCCGCCACGCCGACGTAGCCGGCCCACACCAACCCGAACTGCACCAGCCCGATCAGCAGCCGGCCCAGGGTCTGCCCGTCCCGGCGCACCGCCGCGGCCCCGAGCTGCACGAGCGCCATCAGTGCCGCGACGGTGGCACCGATGCCGAAGGTCACCGGATAGATCCCGGCCAGCGGGCCGTCGGCGGACAGGTCCGGGGTCGCCAGGGCGTCGATGACCGAGAAGGCCAGTCCCAGCAGCCAGAGCCCCGCCTCCCACAGCGACAACATGGCGCTGACCCACACGTCGGCCACCACCGCTCCGGCCGCCTCGCCGATCACGCAGAACGGGTTGATCGGCAGGCACGGCAGCGAGACGTCGTCCGCCGCGGGAGCTGCGGGGAACGCCACGACCGTCGAGTCAGCCGAGGCCGGAGACGCAGTCGTCAGCCAACCCACCACCGCTAGCATCAGGACGACGACCAGCATGAGCGGACGCGGCGATCGGCCACCTCGATCGAGCTGGGGCCTAGCCATGACGCAGGTCCCGCCAGCCGACGGCGATCGCCGCGTCGGTGCCCGGCCAGACCGAGGGAGCCGGCGCGGGCTCCGCCCCCGCTCCGATCAGCCACCGGTCCCCGGTCCAGGCCATGCGCTGGCAGTCGGCGATCGCGATCCGCGAGGTCTCCTCCACGGTGACGGTGAACTCGAAGTTCACGCACACCACCGCGAAGTCCTCACCGACCGTGCCCTTGATCAGTCCCATGACCGGGCGGACCACGATGGCCAGCTGCGGTGACCCGGCACCGGACAGCCCCGCCGCCGACAACAGGCTGGCCATGCCATGCGCCCCGGACCAGGTCTGCGGGGTAGGGCCACCTGGCGCGGCCCACTCGGCGATCACCTGCCGCACGCCGTCCATCGAGCCGGTCTGCATCGCCGTCACGTCGATCGCCGCCAGCTGCGCCAGCGCGCCTTCCGGAGTCCGGGGGAAGCCGGTGGGCACGTCGGCCGGGCCGGCGCCCGTGGCGCGGGGTACCTCGAGCACGCCCGCGGCCCGGTTGGACAGCGGGCCGGGCAGCGCGTCGTCCGGGTCGGCGCTCGGCATGGGCGCGGCGGCGAGCGCGTCCTGCTGCGACAGATCGGTGGCGGGAGCGGCCGCCCGCGGTGCGGCGCCTGCGCCGTCCCGCCGTTCCCCGGTCAGTGCCCCGACGACCGCCAGCACCAGTCCGGCCAGTACCGCCAGCGCCACGAGGGCGCTGACCACGATCAGCAGGAGGAGGCGGGCGGGCCCCCACGTCGACGTCTCCCCCACCGGGCGTTCTGCGCGGCGGCGCATCAGGTGCACCCGCTGCCGGTGATCGAGCCGATGATCGTCAGGATCACCGTGTACGTGATGGCCACCATCACCACGACCGCGACGCCCATGGCGCCGTACCGGGACGCGTGCGGATGGGAGAAGATCCGCCCGACCAGGATCGACCCGAGGGACGCGACCGCGCCGATGCCGATCAGCGCCAGCACGCCCCACTTCACCCAGGCGGTCACGTCGTCGGCGAAGGCCTGCATCCCGGGCGGTGCGGCGGGGCAGACCGCCGCGGTGATCTCCGGCGCCGCGCTCGCCGGTCCGCTGCTCAGCACCACCAGCCCGGCGAGAACGAGCGCGACGGTCGACGCCGCCCGCACCGCCGCGCTCGCTTGCCCGACCGTCATCGGGTCGCCCCGGCCCGCCCGGTCCGCGCTGCCCGGCGCCGGTGCCGGGGTGGCGCCGCCGGGACCACGAGCGCAGCCAGCGCCCGGCCGGCGGCGGCCACCGGCTTCGGCAGCCGGTCCCCGGTCAGCCCGGCGATCTGCAGACGCCGGTCGAGCGGCACCGGGACCACTTGGCCCGTCGACCGCGCCTCACGGAGCCGGGGACCGCAGCTGGCCTCTACCAGCCGTGGCCACCGCGCCGGGCCCACCGCGGCGACCGCCGCGTCCCCGCCGACGGCTGCCAGGACGTGCTCGGTCTGCCGGACCGCTGGAACCGTGACCCGGGTGACGACCACCAGAGCGCAGCCGACGAGCGACCTGGGCGAGTAGAGCAGCGCACCGGTCGTCGACCACCCCGTGTCCACCACCACCGTGGCGTCCGCGTCGGTCTCCGGGAGCGGTGGGAGCGCTCCGTCGGCTGGGTGCTGAGCGAGCCGGACGAGATCGAGTCGACCGCGGCGACCGCACCGCCACCCGGCGCTGTCGGTGCCCAGCTCGATGGTCGGGGCCGCCGACAACCCCGACCGGGCCGGCTCGGAGTAGTCGACCAGCTGCACGCGCCGGCCCTCCGCCAGCCCCTCGGCCAGCGCCAACGCGACGGTGGAAGCGCCGGCCCCCGCGTGCCCGGCCACGACGAGGACGACACGGCCGCCGACGCCCGCTCGCGTCCACTGGATGGGTGAGTCGGGTTGGCCGGCACGGCTGCGGACTGCGGCCCCGAACGCCTGGTCGCCGTGCGCGAGGACGTCATCGGTGACGTCGTCGAAGACACCGGCGCGGATGGCCACGACGGCCGCGCGCATGGCAGGCACGGTCATCGACCGTGCCTGGTGAGGATTGGTGGGGCTGGGAGGCGCCGTCGCCGCCGACGGCGGCGCGTCACGGCTCGGCCGGCCGCGCCTCGATCCCCGATGCGGGGTTGTCGTCTGCATGCGCCGACGGTGGCGACCGGATCTCCAGTAGTTCTCCAGCCGACCTAGGCTCGCGGCCTCCCGCGGTCTCGGGCACTCCGGCGCGGTCTGCCCATTTGCGGTGACGTTCGGGCCGGAGAACGACTGGTGGAGTAGCGGAGAACCCGTGCCGTGGACCGGCGGATGCTACCGGTCAGGGGCGCGCGTCGAGTGCGGTGCGGACGCGGTTGTGGCTGTCCAGCCAGGTGCGCAGCTGCGGGTGGACGTACCCCACGACGTCGAGCAGGTCGATGTAGCGGTCGATGAGGGGCTCGGACAACAGCGGCTCGTGGTGGGCCACCCGGTTGCGCAGCACGTGCAACCGGGCGACCGGGGCCTCCAGTAGGCGCCGGTCAGATCCGGGCAGGTACTGGAACGCGGGCCGCAAGGCCGGCCACAGGGTGGCCGTGTAGCGGCGGGCGAGCAGGAACCGCCAGAAGCCGAAGTTGAGCTCGGCGACGATCTTGCCGGGCAGGAGCGGGGCGCCGGCCCGCTGCAGCCGCTGCTTGGCTCGGGTGATGTCGTCGCGGGCGTGCTGGGCGAGCTCTTGAGCTGGGTCGTCGTACCACTGTCCGGCGCGACCCAGCCGCTGGTGACGGGCGGTCAGGGCATCGTGCAGGACGTTGCGCAGCACGACTTCGACGTGGCCGAGCACCTCCCACAGCGCGCCGGCGACCGCCGCGTTCCAGAGGTAGAGCTCGACCGCGCGGTCCAGGTCGCCACCCACGGCGCGCGCATAGGTTCCCAGCCGGGGCGCGGACAGGTGCCGTTGGACGAGCAGCGCGGTGGGTGAGGGATGACCGATCGGCTCCGGCGCGGATCCGCCACCCGGCGGGGACGTGGACATGTCAGTCCGGCGCTCGTAGACTCGCCGGTGAAGACCCCGGAGCGATCCCTGGCCTCGGCCACATCGCCGGGGTTTCGTCTTGCTCGGGCCGCTTCTCCGAAGCCCCGCGACCGTGCCACGTCCAATCGATGACGCGGGTCCGCCCTGTCATCGCCACGAGCGTCGACCCGCGCGCGGAACGGCGTCCGGGTGCGGGATCACGTCCGGCCCCCTCATGGGGCGGGGTCACCTGCCGTCCATGTGCCGTGCAGCGCCGACGGCGTGCCGGAACGGGTAGGGCATGGCTGGTCAGTCCCGCACCGGCCAGGCGACCAGCGGTCCGAGCCGCACGCCGGCACCGGCGCCGGAGCCGGCCGGAGAGGCGTCACGGTGATCGTGGCTGCCGGCGGCGTGGGCCAGCGCGGCCAACACCAGCTCGAGCGCACGGCGGCCCAGCGCCACCGCCACGTCGGCGAGGTCGACCGGTCGTCCGTCGGCGAGGCTGACCGCCACCCGGAGCACCGCCAGCTCCTCCTGGCTGCCGTGCAGGCGTCCCTGGGCGAGGGCGGGGTCGAGCTCGGGCCATTCGACGCGCGCCCACAGCTGACCGCCGACCGGCTCGGCTTCGATCGTGACCAAGCCGGCGGCGCACAGCCGAGCCGGCCAGTACCCGTCGTTGGCCAGCAGCAGCACGGCAGCCTCGGCCGCGTAGTCACCGACCGCGGCATGCAGCAGCGCGGCCTCCACCTCGTCGAGATCGAGGTCGGCGGCGATCGGCTCCACGCTCACCAGCGTCACTCCTTTCCTCCCCAGGTCCCCCGCTCGCGAGTGTGGCCAGCCGGTACGACATCTCCAGGAGACGGATCCCCGCACGCCCCAGGCTGCGGCCCCGTGTGGGCGGGCCGCTCCCTGGTCATGGGGTATGTGCGGCGGCCTCACGACGCGCGGTCGAGGAACTGCCGGCGGGCGCGGTTGATGGTCTCCGCCGTGCTCATGGGCAGGTCCATCTCGTCCTCACCGTCGTGGACGGCCACGATGCGCCCGACGTAGGTCTCGGCCTCGGCGCGGTGCCCCTGGTGGAAGGCCACCCACATTGCGTCGATCAGTACCTGCTCGTCGTCCGGCGCGACGAGCAGGGCGGTGGCCGAGGCGGTTGCGGCGGCGGCCAGGTCGCCGTCGGCGAGTGCCGTGGCGACGACCTGGTGGGCGACGTCGCAGACGGCTGCGGTGAGCGTCAGGTCCAGGCCGTCCAACCACTCGTAGCCGGCTGGACGTTGGGCGAACGGCGGGCCGGACACCAGCCGCAGAGCGGCCAGCAGGTCGGGCAGGCCGCCGTCGCCGCGCACTGCGGCCCGGGCGCGCAGCTGGCGGAACAGGTCGGCGTCGACGAGCACGCCGGTCAGCGTGTAGCGGCCGCGGTGACCGGAGCTGAGGTGCTTCTGACCGGTGGCGGGGTCGGTGCCCAGCCAGGCGCGAGCGCCCGCGGCGACCCGGTGGACGTAGGCGCGGGCGCTGACGGGGTCGGTCCTGCCGCCGCGGGCCGGCTGCAGCGCGGTGGCGGCCTCGTCGGCGGTGGCTCCGTGCGGGCGGGTGGCGAGGTAGGCGACCGTCTCCTCGTAGCGGCGCCGCAACCCGGACCTGGCGACGGCCGCCTCGTCACCGTGCGCGCGCAGGGCGACCGGTCCGAGCAGGGTCAGCCGCGGCCGCGCGCAGTCCGGCGACCACCAGTCGGCGAGATCGCGGTCGAGTTGGGCGAGGTCGTCCTCGACCTCCCTGCGTACGTCGGCCGGCGCTGCAGACCCCGGAACGTCGGAAGCACCGCTGGTCGTCCACGACGTCCGCGCGCTCGTAGGAGCGCCGGTCGGCGTGGGTGGCGTCGAGTGCGGGACGGCCTCGGTGATGGAGCCCCGTCGGAGCCGTGGGGACGGGGCGGAGGTCGGTGGTGCAGCGGTGTCCGGACCGGTCAGGTCGCCGTGGAGCGCGCCGGCGGCGTCGGTGTGCACCTGCCAGGGGCGGTCGCCGTCGGCGGCGGGAATCGGGGCGTCCTCGGAGTCGCGCTCGAAGGCCAGCAGCGTGGCGATGTCGCGGGCCTGCTGGACGGTGAGCTGTGGCGCCGGCAGCCGCAGCCCGAGTGCGGGGACGAGCAGCGACCCGTCGTCGGTCAGCGTGAGCAGCCACTCGTCGCTGACCTGCTCCGGCTCGGCGCCGAGCACCAGGGCGACCGTTCCGCGTCGCTCGCGGGCCCGCAGGACGGCGACGGCCTCGGCCAGTGCGCAGTCCCGATCCGGCGGGGATGGGGCGAGCACGACCTGCGGCATCCAGCCGTCTCCGGCTCCGGCCCGTAGCCGCCCGTCCAGCACGTCGTCGTCGGACTCGGCGGCTTCCGCCAGACCGGCATGCAGGCCGGCATCATCGGCGCTGTCGACCGGGCGGATCCTCCCGGGGGCCAGGTCGACCAGATCGTCGCCGAAGCCGACGGGCGTAACGGTGAGCAGGTCCGACCAGCCGTTGACGGCCAGCTCGGCGGCCACATGCCGGGCGAAGTCCTCGCGACGGTCGGCCGGTCCGGTCACGTACACCCCGCCGAGCCGTTCCACGTCCAGCAGCCAGCGGCCTGCGGTGTCGGTGCCGATGGTGACCAGAGTCGGGTACGGCGCCAGGCGGGTGCGGGCCACCTGGGGATCGACGCCGGTGTCCTGGTCGAGCCGTGCCGACCACCGGAGGCCGGTGTCGTCCGCGATCCACGGTTCCGGCGGAGGACGGTCAGCCGGAGCGTGCAGACGCAGCTCGAGCCGGCCGCCCTGGAGTCGGGCGGCGACGACGTCAGGGAGCCGCCCGTCCGGATCGGCGGAGATCCGCACGGCGAGGCCGCGCAGCGCCAGGTCCAATGCGGCGTAGTCGGCCGTGCCCTCGTCGGCCGCCGATGCCACGACCGTCTGGGTGGCCGACTGCGTCCTCGGAACGGGGGCCAGCCGTCGGCCGGGCCGGCGGCGGCGTAGCCGCTGGCGGCGATGCGTCAGCCAGGCGGCGCCCACACCTGCGGCGAGCAGCGCCCCGCTGCCGGCGAGCACGGCCGCCAGCTCCGACGGACTCTCGGCGGCATCCCCACCGTCGGCGTCGGCGTCGACCGCCGCCTGCTCCGATTGCTCGGGCATGCCTTCCGGTGTCGGCGAGGCGACCGGGGTCCGGGCGGGCTCCGCTGGGGCAGCCGGCTCGTCCTCGTCCGGCGCCGGCTCGTCGGCCGGGGGCTCCGGACCGGTCGGCGGCGGAGAGGCGGCGGCCGCGGGGGCGGCCGGCGGGAGGTCGAGAACCTGCCCGGGGCGGATCAGGTCGGGGTCGGTGAATCGACCGCCGCCGGGCAGCGGTCCGCCGGCATTGAGGTCGAAGATCGGTTGCCAGTGCTCCAGGCCGTGCTGCTCGGCGAGGTCGGCCAAGGTGTCGCCGGGCTGCACCGTCACCTCGCCGGCGGTCGCGCCGGCTTCGGGAAGGCGTGCGTCCGGTGGAAGGACCAGCGTCCAGCCAGGGCGGATCAGCCCCGGGTCGGTGAGGAGCGCGCCGTCGGGCTGGGGCCGGCCGCGGTTGAGCTCGAGGATCTCCTCGAACCGGGTCCAGTCGCCCAGGTAGCGGGCGGCGATGCGACCCAGGGTGTCGCGCGGGGCCACGGTGTACGTGGGACCGGCCGCTGCAGGCCCGGTCGGCCGGGTGTCCACGGGCGGTGCAGGGGCTGGCGCCGGCTCCTCGTGGCCGACCGGCTGGTCGGCCACGATCGGGGGGCCGGCCAGGGCGGGAGCGGCCAGCAGCGGTCCGCTGCCGACACCGAGGACGGCAGCCACGAGCAGGCCGGCCATCTGCTGCGGCGCCGCCAGGCCGGGCAGTCGCATCGGTGGCAGGCCGCGCAGCTGGCTGGCGAGCTCGACGGCCACCGAGAGGGCGAAGCAGGCCCACGCGACCCAGCCGATGACCACGAGCAGGCCGAGGAAGAGCGCGCCGGTGTCCGGGCGGCTCAGCGCGGTGGTCACCTGTTCCCAGGAGGGCAGCTCGTCGGGCAGGTAGGCGCCGCCGAACTCCCAGAGTGCGACCGGGACGCCGGCGACCGCGGCCGCCAGCAGGACTCCGGCGATCAGCCGGCGCAGCAGCTCCTGCGCCGACAGTGGTGTGGTCATGGGCCCTCTCCCCCGCGCTGGTCGGTGATCAGGTCGGCGGTGCCGGTGCCCTCCACGGTGAGCGTGGAGATCCCGATCAGGCCGAGGAAGGTCGTGGGCTCGGAGATCGTGGTGGTCACCTGCAGGGTGTCGCCGTCGACGACGGTCACCGCCCCGGCCACGTCGTTGCGGTCGAGGTAGTCCTGCGCGGCGGCGACCGCAGCGGCCGGATCCACGCGGACCTGCCCGCTGAGGGCAGCGGCGACGTCGAGCGCCTGTCCGCCGGCCCGGGCGGCTTCGTCGGCGATGGCGTTGGCGCGCTGGGTGGCGGCCACCTTGGCGCCGCCGTCGACGGCCAGGCCGATGATGAGCAGCAGCCCGGGGACGAGGACGACGAGGAAGACGCCGATCGCGCCGCGCTCGGCGTCCGACTGCTGACGGCGTCGCTGGCTGGTCATCGTTCGCGGTAGGCGTCGACGGGGCTGGTGAAGGACGCCTCGACGGTGACCGATCCGGGCAGGCCCGGCGCGAGCAGGTCCGCCATGCCGACGACGCAGGTGATCGACACGGTGACGTCGCCGGGCTGGCCGGGCGGAGTCTGGAAGCCGGTGGTGTCGATGTCGACGCTCGTGCTCTGGCAGCGCAGGTCCTGGGCGGCCAGGGTGCGGTCCGCCTGGGCTCTGGCCAGTGCGGCGGCGGTGACGTCGTCCCGGGCAAGTGATGCCTCCCGGGCGGCCGCGCGGGCGGCCTCGGCGACGGCGCCCTCAGCGACCTGGGTACGTCCGGCCACGACGGCGAACGACAGCAGCAACAGCAGCGCCGGGGTCAGCAACGCCAGCTCGACCGACACCGAGCCCTGATCCCCCGCCCGTCCGTTCATGGCGTGGGCCGTTCCACGGGGCCAACGGCGCTCTGGGTGACCGCCCACCCGGACAGGCCGGGGAAGAGGCTGATCGACGTGCCCGTCACGGTCACTTCGATGCTGCTCGGGGAGCCCGCCACGGTCACGTCCCGGCCGGTGAGCAGATCCTCCGCGGTCTGGTCGAGGAAGCCTTCGGCCGCCGACTGGGCGCGTGCGGTCGACGCGGGCTGCACCCGACCCTCGCGGGCGCCTTCCTGGGCCGCGCCCAGGGCGACCGAGCGGGCGTAGAACCACAGGGCCGCCTGGATCAACGTCATGACCAGCAGGAGCACGACGGGGAACGTGACCGCCAGTTCCACCGACGCCGCGCCGCGTTCCCCTGACAGCTGCCGGCGCGCCACGCCGCTGGTCCGGCGGCCACGGACGTGGCACAGCCGGGACAGCGGTGTGGGGCCGCGTGAGCTGGCGGAGCGGGCCACGGGCGGGCTACTGGATCTCGGCTGAGCGGGAGGTGACCGCGTTGGCGATGATCGCGACCAGCGCGACGGCGATGCCGATCAGAGCCACCGTGATGATCACCTGCTCCACCGACAGCGAGCCGCGTTCCGGCTCGCCCCGCAGATCGCGGAGCCGGTCGCGCAGTGCTGCGGCGAGGATGGTCAGGGTGGTCATCAGCGGCATCATCGGACTCTCCTTCTGAGGGGCATGGCGGTCAGGTGGCCATCAGTCGGGCCAGGGCGGGATAGAGGAAGAGCAGCAGGAAGGCGATCGACAGCAGCGCCACCGGGGCGGTGAGCTTCTCGCTGGCGGTGTTGGCCGCCGCCTCTTCGTCGGCCAGCAGCTGGACGCGCAGGGACTGCGCACGGGCCCGGAGCGTCGGGGCGATCGACGCGCCCTCCTGGGCGGCAACCGCCGCGATGTCGGCGACGTCGGCCAGCTCCCCGACACCAGAATCCGCGGCCAGCCGGCGCAACCCCTCCCACGGTGGGTCGCCTGCGAGCCGGGCCGTGACCAACGCGTCGCTGATGCGGCCGAACACCCAGCCGTCGCCGATCGCGGCGGCACGCTCCAGAGCCATGGTGGGGCCCTCGCTGGCGTCCCGGCGGAGGCTGACCAGGTCGAGGTAGGAGCAGAGCGCCCGGCGCATCTGGCCGCGCGCCTCGGCGGCCTGGTCCCGCACGACCAGGTCGACGACGAGGAACAGGCCAACGGCCAGCGCTAGCGATCCGGCCACCGGAACCACGACCGGCAGGTGGACGCCGACGATGCCGAGGACGGCCGTGAGCAGCGGCACAAACGCCGCGCCGAACAGAGCCATGCCGATCTTGCGGACGGCGTACCCCGCCGGCGTCCAGCCGATCAGCGCCAACGCCGATCCCGGCGCCTGCAGACCGGTCGTGGGCAGCCGAGCGGCGGCCCACGACCCGGTCCGTCCTGCCGCCTGCGCCCAGCGGTCTCCCACCTCCCCGACAGGTCGCACGGAACCGATCGGGGCGCGCCCGTCCAACCGGGCCAGCGCGTCGGACAGCCGCGGCTGCTCGATCACGAGCGCGGTCCGTAGCAGCAGGAACAGCCCCAGCCCGACGGCTGCGCCGCAACCGATGAGGAGTACCTGCGCCGCGCTCACCGGGCCGGCACCTCCTCCGGGTCCCGTGCCGCCCCGCCGCGCGTCGTCGGGTCGACGAGGAAGCGGACCGTCGGCGCCGCCGCCGTGAGCCGGCGCATCCACAGCAGGCAACCGACCATCAAGGCGGCGATGACGGCCAGCACCAGCTGCCCGAGCGCGGTGCCGTAGGGAGCCAGGTAGTCCCCGTTCAGGGCGGCCAGCCCGGCGGCGGCGACGGTGATGAGCAACAGCCAGCGCGCGTTGGCCCGGGGCTTGGCGCGGTCGGCCTCCACCTTGCGGCGCATGGTGACCTCCTCGGTGAGGCTGTGCGCCAGCTCGGTCAGCACCCGGGCCAGCCCCGGACCGCGCAGCTCCGCACCGAGCAGCAGGGCGGCGACCACCAGATCACCGGCGGCGTCGTCCAGGTCGTCGGCGAAGGCCAGCAGCGCACGGGACGTGGACCAGCGCGCCTGCAGCCGGGCAGCCAACGTCGCGACCTCGACCTGGATCGGCTCCGGTGCGGTTCGCGCCGAGCGGATCAGCGTCTGCTCCAGCCCTCCGCCGGCGGCCAGGACATCGGAGGTGCGCCGCACCCACTCCTGCAACGCCTCGAGCCGCTCCACCGCCGCATTCCCGGCGGAGAACTGCGTCAGCAGCCACGGCACCCCGACTACCGCGAGCCCGGCCAGGACCCCGCCGACCGGCCACCCCGAAGCCAGCCACACGACAGCGGCCGCTGCTGCACCCGCCGCCCACAGCGCTCGCTGCCGGCGCGTCGTAGGCCCGTCGGCCCACGCCGCCGGGCGGCGTCGGCGAGGAGGCCGCGCCGGCCGCTTATCGGCGGTGAGCGCATGCGCGGCGAGGAGGGGGCCACCGACCACCAGCGCGCCGCACACGCCGGCCAGCAGCACCACGCCGGTCACCGCCGTCCCCCGGTGGCGCTTGCCCAGTGCTCCTGGCCGGGGCGGAGCCAGCCGGGATCGAAGCCGACCCGCACGTAGTCGGCCAGGTCGACCGGATCGTGCGCGGGCGTCGCCCGCCCATCCGGCCCGGCGGCGAAGACCTCCGTGACCGCCGGTCGCCCGCCCTCCCCCATGCCGTTGCACTCCACGACCTGGCTGACGAAGCGGTGCCGCTGCCCGCCGATCCACCGCTCGTCAACCGTGGTGATGTGCACGATGAGGTCGATCGCCGAGGCGCAGGACCGGTAGGCGTGCTCGGGGGTGACCGAGCCCCGGCCGCGCATGCACAGGTTGGCCAGTCGTTCGAAGGCGTGGTGGGCCGACCGGGCGTGCAGGGTGCAGGCCGAACCACCCTCGCCGGCCTCCATGACCTCGATCAGCGGCCAGGCCTCCTCGCCGCGGACCTCGCCCAGCCACACCCGGCTGACGTTCATCACCAGGGCGTGCTCGACGAGTTCGGTCAGGGTCACCTCCCCGAGGCGACGTCCGTCCGGGCCGCGCTCGCCGGTGCCCTCGCGCGCCTCGAACGGCACCACCCGAGGGTGGCGGTCGGGCAGCTCGTGCAGCAGCAGTTCGAAGTGCTTCTCGATCGTGGCCAGGTTCTCCTCGATCGGGAGTTCGTTGGCCAGCGCCCGCAGCAGCAGGGTCTTGCCGGCGCCCTGTCCGCCGGTGACCACGATGTTCTTCCGGGCCCGCACCGCAGCGCGCAGGAACTCGGCCAGCGGCTGGTCGATCGCGCGCAGCCCCACCATGTCGTCGAGGTCGACGTCGCGGATCCGGTGCCGCCGGATCACAAGCTGCGGGCGGGGCACGGTCTCGATCACCGCGGCCAGCCGGGAGCCGTCAGGGAGGCGCATGGTCAGCAGCGGGCTGGCCGTGGTCAGCGTGCGCTCGGCGCGGCCCAGCCGGGCGGCGATGTGCTGCAGCTGCCGGACCAGGTCCTCGTCGGAGTCGGCGATCGCGTCGACGCGGACGTCGCGGCCGTCGGCGTAGCCGATCCACACGTTGTCGAAGCCGTGCGCCTCGATGTTCTCGACCTGCGCATCGTCGACGTAGGGCTGCAGCCGGCCCAGCCCGAACTGGGCGGCGAACACGGCCTCGGCGATCGCCAGCTCCTCGTCCGGGGACGGCACCGCCTGCCCCGCGCGCATGCGCTCTCGGACCAGCGCGTCCATGCCGTCCTGGATGAGCGTGCGAGCCAGCTCCTGCTCCGCGGCCGAACCCAGGGAAGGACGTCGCTTGAGCTCCTCGGCGAGCGCGGTCGCCGTCGTCTCGTGCAGTCGGCGCACCAACGGCCAGTCGACCTGCGGCCTGACGGCGGGCAGGGACCGCCCCAGGTCGAGCTGCTCAGCGGACATGCTCGTGTCCGATCGGGTGCACCGGTGCGGGGACCTGGGCCGGCGGGCTGAGTATGGCCTCGTGCCGGGCGGCGAACTCTGCGACGCGGGCGGCGACCTCCCGCGCCCCTCTCAGCAGCGCCGATTGGTGGAAGGAGCGACCGGCCGGTACGCCGTCGCTGAGCACCGACGCTGCCTTGTCGTCGCGGGGCAGCGCGCCGAGGACCGGGATGCCGAGAGCGTCGCCGATCTCGCGCTCGCCGTAGGGCTCCCCTGCTGCGACGACGACCGCGGCGAGCGCACAGACACCCGCCCCCGATGCTGACTCGGCCTTCAACGCGGCGACCGCGTGGGTCGCGGCGCGCACGGCGCGCAGCGACGACCGGGACACGACGATCACGGCGGCCGCCCGCCGGACGGCGTCCCGGGGGAAGTGCTCGGCGCCGAGCCGGCCGCAGTCGGCCAGCGCGTCCGTCGTGCCGCCGTCGATCGCGGCGAGCGCCCCGGCCAGGCGGTGCCAGTCCACGTGCCGCGCGCCGATGGGGTCGGTCAGACCGGGCAGCAGCCGCACCCGCGCGCCGGCGTCCAGTTGCAGCAGGTGCGCCTCCAGGTGCCGTGCCGGTCCGCCACGCCGCGCCGCCAGCTCCAGCTCGGCCAGCCCGCCTGCGGAGACTTCGCCGCGGCCGTAGCCGGCCAGGACGTCGCCGCCGGCCGGATCGAGCTCGGCGAGCACCGTGCGGCGGGGCCAGGACAGGGCGAGGGCGAGCGCGGCGGTGGTCACGCCGGGGGCTCCCTTGGCCGAGGTCATCGCGATCAGCACGGTGGGTCGCCTACTCCCCTGCGACCACGACGAGAGCGACCAGCCCGGCGGCTGCGCGGGCTGCCACGTCTGGGCCGTCGGCTTCGTCGACGAGGACGTCGACGACACGCCGCCCGTCCGTGCCCGGCTCCCCTGCGCGGACGACGGTGGCCGCCACGGTGACCGAAGAAGCGGTGGGTGCCGCCTGACCTTCGGTCGGCAGAGGCACCAGCAGCACGTCGTCCCCCGGTCGCAGCGGCGTGCCCGGAAGCTGCACGGCCGGCAGTCCGATGCCGACGAGTTGTTGACCGGGCGGAGGAAGCCGCTGATCGGTGGTCGCGTCGCGGGTGAGGAGTGTTCCGGGTAGGAGGTCTGCTGTTGCTGTTCGGCCGATGACCCGCTCGCGGTCGGTGTACGGGACCGGGGACAGGGCCGGGTCGGCGGCGATGCGTGCCTCCACGAGATCGGCAGCGGTGATCGTCTGCCCCCAGGCGACCGGCTGAGCGACGGCGATCACCGACGTCGTCTGGCCGAGCGAGGTGGCGAGGTAGGCGGCACCGAGTGCACCGAGCACGACCATGGCGACCGCCAGGGCCAGCAGGGCGGGGCGCCGGCGGCGTCGTGGTGGCGGGAGCACCGGAGCCTGGGGCAGTGGTGGGGGCACCCAGCCGTTGCCCTCGACGACGTCGTCGGTGGGGGCTGTCCGCATCCTGGCCATCAGCGCTCCTCGGCCTGGTTGAGCACGTGGAGCTCGCCGACGAAGAGCTCGCCGGTCGAGGACAGCTGCACCGTTTCGGTGCCGGTGCGACCTCCACCGGACCAGGTGACCGTCCACGTGGTCGTAGCGGTGATCGGCCACGGTCCGCCGCCGGGCACGTGGTTGGCCGATGCGCGGTCATAGGTGTGGCCGCAGTCCGGGGAGGGGCCGTCGGCACCCGGGGAGTGAGGCGTTCCGAGGCCGCAGGTGACGGTGGTCCCGTCGCCCATGTCCCAGGCGATGCGGGAGACCACGCCGGTCGCTTCGACGGCGACCGGCCCTTCGGTAGCGGAGCGCGTGATGGGTCCGGAGACGTTCTCCGCGCGATCGGTCCACATCCACATCGGGAGGCCGACCAGTCCGCTGGCCGACGCCTGCGGGGGTGCGGTGCGCAGTAGCGGCGGCTGCAGTTGCATGGCGGCGATGGCGCGCTGTGCGAGGACCTCGGGGTCGATGACTGCGGCCGGTGGCCCGCGACGCCAGGCGATCCCGGTGGCCGTGGAACCGAGCGAGCCGCCGTCCGCCGCACCGCAGTTGGCGATGTAGAGGGCACCGCCGTCCCCTGGCGTATGCCCTTCCCACAGCGGCGAGCCGGGAGGGGGTTGGGGGTCCATCAGCTTGAGGTAGCAGCCGCTGGATGACTCATACCAGCCAAGGTTGTCCTGGTAGCAGGGCACCGCAGCACCGTTCGACGAGGTGCACTCGGACGGTGCCGGCGCCGCAGCCCGGGCGGGGACGGTGGAGGGCGAACTGGGCACGGCCGGCCGGATGTCCTCGATGTAGCAGAAGCCGGAGGGCAGGCAGATCTCCTGGGGCGCGGCGGTGGCGACCGCGGCCGGGACCTGGAGGAGGACGGTCGCCAGGACGCCGGCGGCCGCACGCGCCCAGGAATGGGTCAGCACGTCTCGTCCTGCACGTCGACGGTGGCGACCAACCAGCGGTCCTCGGGTGGCGGGTAGAAGACAACCGTGGCAACGGCGACGTGCGGCGGTCGATCGACGCTCACGACGTCACCAGTGGCCTTGACCGTGGCCGGGAAGTCTCGGGTGTCGACGCAGTCCTGGATCGTGACTGTGCGGAGGGTTCCGTCTGTGCCACCAGCAAGGTCGACAGCGAAGACGTCGGGCGTGTGGATCACCTCGCCGGTGTGGGCGATACCGCGATCCCGGAGAGCCGAGATCTCGAGCAGCTCGGCGGACCGATAGGGGTCTGCGGTCAGCTGCGCGTAGGCCGGCAGCCAGTCCTGCGTCGGGTCGCGGCGCGCATCCTGGACCAGCCGAGTCACATCCCGGTAGACGGCCATCGCCGCGTCGGCGGCCGCCGCCTCGTCAGGGTTCATCGACGGGCCCGAGCTGGTGGACGCCGCACTGGTCTCGGAGGCCGATGCCTGGGGCGAGGTCTGCTCCGTGGCTTCCCCGTCCGTTCCGCATGCGGCGAGTGCCAGCACCGACGCGAGAGCGACGATGCGGCCCCGTACCCCATCGACCGCCCGCGAAGCGGTGCCGTGCAGCGCGGCCGGCGAGCTCGCCGGTCCAGTCTCCAGGACCGCGCCGAGGCCAGCCGCCATCGCACAACGCGACTCTGACCTGCGGATCACGGGCGCCTCCCGGACGAGGTTGCGGGAAATTACCACCAAAGACCGTCAGAAGGGAAAGCCCCAGATCTCCAGTAATCCTCCGGTCAACCTCCAGTTGACGCCAAGGGCGCGTGGTCACGGCGCGCGCGACGGATCGCGGCCTGGACGCGGGACTCGTCCACACCCAGCAATCCGGCCACGGCATGGACGGCGTCCGCCGTCGGCTCGGTACCGGGCCTGCCGTCCTCCAGTCGCACGTACGTCATGACGGACACCCCCGGTGCGCCCATCTCGTTCGTCGCCAGGCCGGCCGCCAGCCGGAGCGCCGCCAGCGGTGGATCGTCGGGATCGACGTCGAGCAGGTGCAGCGGATCGATTCCCACCGCGGCGGCCAGTCGGGGCACGAAGCGGGGCCGCGGACGCTCCAGGCCTAGCTCCCACACGCGGACTCTTGCGGGGCTCGACAGCTCGAGGCGTTCGGCGAGGTCGTCCCGGCTCAATCCCGCGGACTCCCGGGCGGCCTGCAGGCGATCGCCTCGAAGCAGCGGCCGCGCCACGGCAGCCCCCCATCACTCGTTCGGTGGACACCCGTTCGTGGCGTAGGACCCTAGCGCTCACCGTCCGCCTCGGTCGCACGACACCTCATCGTCCGGCGCGGGGTACGCGGCCGACGAGCGTTCGAGCGCCAGGGCTGACCTTTGAGCAACCGTGGCGGCGGAGGGGGTCCGGTCCCCTGACGGCTTTCCATTCACTGGAGAACGTCTCCAGGCTTACAGCGGGCTGCGCAAGCCTCCTGGCACAGGGCTGGGAAGGCCCGGAGGACGGCCGGACCATTACCCCGGAGCTCCCGCGCGGCAGCCGAGGGCGCCTGCACCGTCGTGGCAGAGCATCGAGACGAGGTCTCAGCGACTGCAGGAAGACCGGGTTGGTCTTCGTAGCGCCCAGGGGTTGGCCGATCCGGCGGAACAACGTTTCCGCACGGGTTCGGCCACCTCATCGGGCGGTGGCCGTCGCTGGCGCCCGGCTTCCGAGGGGCCGTGACGGGTCACTCGCTCAGTGCGGTCACGAAAGTGAGCAGCGCCGCGTAGAGGGTGAGGCCGGTGAGGAACCAGCCGAAGCTGGACCTGCGGGTCGAGGGCAGCTCTTCCTTGAAGACGTTGAGCAGGATGGAGCCGCCCAGCAGAGCGGTGAGCAGCGCGACGACGAGGGTGCTGGACGGCGCGAACAGTGCCGCGACGGCCCAGCCGCCCAGGAGGGCAGCGGCCAGTGCCAGGCGTCCGCGGGCGGTGAACCGGGTCGGGTAGTGCTCCTCCAGGCCGCGGTCGGTGAGCACGAAGTGCAGGCCCATGGCGATGGTGAACAGGACTGCAAAGGCGATTCCGGTGCGGAGCCGGAGCGCCATCGTGTACGTGATCAGGGCGTTGTAGACCATGAACGAGGAGAGGTGGAGCAGGTACACGCCGCGGCTGGGCTCCGTCCCCGGATCGCGGTCGTCCTTCGTCGCCGTGCCGCCCTCCGGCGAGCCGGCGCCACCGCTGCTCCGTGAGACGGCGTGGACGGGCGCTGCGCGGTGCTGGCGATCGGCCAGTCGTTCCAGCCCGTAGAAGACGGTGAAGCCGAACAGCGCCACGAGGAAGATGCCGAGGTCCATCAGCGGTGTGGGCCGCACGACGTCGGACAGCGCCTCTCCGATGGCTTCGTTGCCCTCGGCGATCTCGGGCAGGAGGTGCAGGAACACGTAGGCCACGGCGAGCCCACCGGCGAAGGAGCCGGTGGCCCGTTCCGGGACGAGGGGGAGCTTGCGGATCCGCGGGGCTGCCAGGTGCAGCGCGGCGAGTGCCAGGGCGATCAGGAAGGCGCCGATCACGCTCTGCCCGGTGGTCAGCTCGACGTCCACAGCACATCCGTCCTGAGTCGCAGGTCGCGCGGCCGACGTCGCCGCCCACGCCCCCGGTGGAGCGCCACACGGACAACGGGTCCACCGGCAGGCGCCCCACTCATGCCCGGGCAACCGCCGACTACTCCCGCTCCAGCACGGACGGCCTCTGATCAGCGTGCCGGCATGCATGGCGGCGCACTGTGCGTGCTGCGGCTGATCCGTTCGTCCCGCCGAGTGCAGGGCCCGCTACCGGGTACCGGTCGCGGATGGCACTTGACGAGGACACTTTCCACCCCGGTCAGATGGTTCCCCGCAGCGGGATTTACCGCTGTTCGGAGGGACACGGCGACCATGCCTACGAGTCCACCGACGTCAAGGGGCACCGCTTCCCGCCGCTGCCGGACGGGTGCCGTGGAGAGGGCTGGCGGCTGGAGCGGGCGGCCGATCACCACTGAGGCCCAGCCAGCCGCCTCTCGTCGTCACGAGGCTGGGCCGACACCCCGCCGGCTCAGTGCCCACCCCTCAGTTGTCAGACCGGGTGGTGCGTGCTCCGCCGGGCGATGCACGCACGAGCCTCCACCCGTCGGCCGCTCAGTTCAGAGACGACTGCATGCGTACCCCGTCCCTCACAGCGGGGCCTGCCGGTCGCCAGTCGGGCGCACGGAGGGGCCTGGATGGCCTGAGAGGGTCATGCTTGGACATGGCCTAGCTGAGTAGCAGCACATCGGCGCACGACCGCCTCGCCGCGTCACTTGCGGGACCGGCGCATGGCCGGGATGAAGCGGGGGGTCGTCGCGGCGTATGACGGGTAATCCGGAAAGCGAGTGCTCATGAGGCGCTCCTCCCATCGTGCCTTGGCGGCCAGGAGCAGCGTGAGTGCGACCGCCGGAGCAACCCGACGACGGCCTGCGGTCAGGAGTCGACCGGCGCCCAAGAGGAGTAGGCCGCTGTAGATCGGATGCCGCACTCGCCCGAACATTCCATCGCGCCGAAGCTGCGCTTGCGTTGAAGGCAGCGGAGAGGGAGTGAGCGCCGGTCCCAAGCCGGCCGCGGCCACCCCTGCTATGACGAGTCCCGCCCCACTCATGACGCGACCGATCCACCGGAGGGTCCGTGGGTGGGGAGGCGGGCGGACGGGCCACGCGAGCCCAGTGAGCAGAATCGCTTGGGCGCTGACCGCCGCGACTGCCGTGCACGGTTGATGCCTTGAACGCTGGTCCATCGTCGACCCCTCCCCTCAGCCGCTCATCCCACCTCACGAGTCGGCGCGTGGCGAACCGGTCCCCCCAACGACGACCGGTCTCGAAACCGGTGCCGCGAAACATCCACCGGCTCGACAGGGAACCTCTCGAGACCCGGCTACCTGTTCGCCCTGAAGAGGGCTCGCGGTTCCGCCCACAGGCATACCCATGGACACGCACCGGTCAGCCCACGGCGAGGTTCGTATCGCGGAGGCGCTGAGCCGCCGCAAGGCCGGTTGCCGATACCCCCCGGGGTATGTACGGTAGTGCCGTGGACATCCCCCAGGGCGAACTCGCCGACGTCGTCAAGCGCCTTAAGCGCATCGAGGGCCAGATCGGCGGCATCGTCCGCATGATCGAGGACGGCCGGGACTGCTCCGCCGTCGTCACCCAGCTCGCCGCCGCCTCCAAGGCGCTGAACAAGGCTGGCTTCGCCGTCGTCTCCACCGGGATGCGCTTCTGCTCGACCAACGAGGACAGCGAGACCCGCGAGATCGACCTGCGCGAGCTCGAGCGCCTCTTCCTCTCCCTCGCCTGACCAATCTTTCTTGGAGTCACGATGACCCAGCAGATTCCCCAGCTCACTCCAGCTCAGGCCGCCGACCGCACCGAGGCGGTTCTGCTCGACGTGCGGGAGGCCGCCGAACTGGCCGAGGGCCGGATCGCCGGCAGCACCCACATCCCGCTGGGCCAGCTGCCCGCCCGCGTCTTCGAGCTCGACCGGGCCCGCCCAGTCATCACTGATTGCCGTAGCGGCGGGCGCAGCTCCCAGGCCGCGAAGTTCCTGGCAGGCCAGGGCTACGACGTCGCCAACCTCGACGGGGGCATGACGCAGTGGATCGCCGAGGGTCGCCCCACCGCCTGACGTCGTCTCCTATTTGCCACGCAGATACCCCTGCCCCGTACCGTACTGAGGAGCCTTCCGTGCAGATCGACATCATCGAGACCACCGGCCTCGGCGACCGCAGCTACCTGATCAGCGACGGCGGGATCGGCGTCGTGATCGACCCCCAGCGCGACATCGACCGCGTGCTGGCCCTGGCCGAGAAGCGGGCCGTCCGCATCGCGCTGGTCCTGGAGACCCACCTGCACAACGACTACCTGACCGGTGGCCTCGAGCTCTCCGGCCGCGTGGGCGCCGACTACGTCGTCCCGGCCGGTGACACCGTCGCCTACGACCGGGTGCCGGCCGCCGACGGGGACGTCCTCGATGCCGGCCCGATGCGGCTGCGCGTGCTGCACACTCCCGGGCACACGCACCACCACGTCAGCTACGTCGTCGCGGACGCCGACGGTCAGGTGCAGGCCGTGTTCACCGGCGGTTCCATGCTGTACGGCGCCACCGGCCGCACCGACCTGGTCGGTCCGGAGCACACCGATGAGCTCACCCACGCCCAGTACCACTCGGTGCGCCGGCTCGTCGACGAGCTGCCCGCCGGCACTCCGGTCTTCCCCAGCCACGGCTTCGGCTCGTTCTGTGCGGCCACCCCGACCAGCGGCGACTCCTCCACCGTCGGCGAGCAGGCCAAGGTCAACCCGGCCCTGACCCGGGACGAGCAGACCTTCGTCGACGAGCTGATCGCCGGCCTGACGGCGATTCCTGCTTGGTACAGCCACATGGGGCCGGGCAACGCCGCCGGCCCGGCGCCCGTGGACCTCTCCGCGCCGCGACAGGTCGACCCCGCCGAGCTGGCCGGACGGCTGGCCGCCGGCGAGTGGGTGATCGACCTGCGTACCCGCACCGCGTTCGCCGCCGGCCACCTGCCCGGGGCCCTGAACTTCGAGCTGGCCATCGCCAACTTCGTCACCTACGTCGGCTGGCTCATCCCATGGGGCGGACCGATCACCCTGATCGGCGAGACCGAGCAGCAGGTCGCCGAGGCCCGCCGCGAGCTCGTCCGCATCGGCATCGACCGGCTCGCGGGTGCTGCGATCGGCAGCCCCGAGGCCCTGGCCGCCGGCCGCGAGCTTGCCTCCTACCCGGTCAGCGACTTCTCCGGCTTGGCCGCGGCGCTGGGTTCTGACCCGAACCTTGTCGTCCTCGACGCGCGCCGCGACGACGAGCGCGCCGGAGGCGGCGTGCGCGGCTCCCGGCACATCCCGATCCACGACCTGCCCGGCCGCCTCGACGAGGTTCCCGACGGCGACGTGTGGGTGTACTGCGGCTCGGGCTACCGCGCCTCCATCGCCGCCTCGATGCTCGCTCGCGCAGGCCGCCGGCCCGTGCTGGTCAACGGCGGCTACGGCGATCCCGACGTCGGTGCGGCCGCCGTGGGTCTGCACGACGACTCCGCCGCTCGCTGACTCGGCGGCCGTCGCCGGCCGCCACCCACTCCCCTTCTGACGAAAGCGACTCATCCGTGACCACGACGGCGACCAGCCGCCAGCCCGACTCCGTATCCACGTCATTCCGCCCTGGCCCGCTCGGCCGGCTTGGGGTCTGGGTCACCGCCCACGCCAGGACGACGACCGTCGTCTGGCTGCTGCTCATCGTCGGCCTGGGCTTCTTCGCCCCCCGCGTCGAGGCCGCACTGTCCGGAGCCGGCTGGCAGGCCGACGGCTCCGAATCCGTCGCCGCCCGCGAACTCGCCGTCGACCACTTCGGCGGCAACGCCAGCTCGGCCATCCAGGTCGTCGTCCACAGCTCCGACGGCCCGGTGACCGAGGGCGCCGGGGCGGACGTCCTCGCCCGCGCCACCGAGCTCCTCGCCGGCGAGGATCGCATCGGCGAGGTCCTCCAGCCGCAACCCGGCGCGACACTCAGCCCGGACGGCAGCACCGCCGTCCTGCTCGCGGGCGCAGGCGCCGACACGAACGAGATGGTCCGGGCCGCCGACGACCTCAAGGGACCTCTGGAGGCGATGTCCACCGGGTCGGTGGAGGTCAACCCGACCGGCGCTTCGCTGCTGTGGTCGGACTTCAACGAGGCCAACCTCGACGCGATGCTCAAGTCGGAGATGCTGTCCTGGCCGGTGACCCTGGGCATCCTGGTGCTGGCCTTCGGCGCGCTGGTCGCCGCCGGGCTGCCCCTGCTGCTCACGCTCGCCGGACTGGTCGCCTCCGCGGGCTCGCTGGTCCTGATCAACGAGCTCGTGCCGGTCTCCATCTGGGCCATGAACTTCGCGATGATGTTCGCCCTGGCCCTCGGGATCGACTACGCGCTCTTCCTCGTGGTCCGCTACCGCGCGGCACGGATGGGCGCGGGCGCACCACCGGTGCGCGCGATCGCCGAGACCATGGACACCGCCGGCAAGGCCGTCCTGCTCTCCGGCGCGACGGTGCTCGTCTCCTTGTCGGCGGTGATGCTGGTCCCCTCGCCGTCGTTCCGGTCGATGGCCGGCGGCATCATGCTCGCCGTCGTCTTCGTCCTGGCCGCCACCCTGACGCTGCTCCCCCTGGTCCTGTTCAAGCTGGACCTGAAGATCAACCGGATCGCGCTTCCCTGGGTCCGCGCCGGAGAGCACCGCTCCCCGCGCTTCGCCGCGTGGGGTGAGCGCCTGTGGAAGCGACCGATGGTCTACGGCATCGGCTCGCTGCTCGTCCTGCTCGCCCTCGCCGCCCCGATCATCGGACTGAAGACGGCGATGCCCTCGATCAAGGTGCTCCCGGAGGACGCCAGCGCCCGGATCGGCTACGACCAGGTGCAGGAGGCCTTCGGCGAGGGGGCGCCCGGGACCCTGCAGGTCGTCGTGGACACCGCTGACGCCCCGACCGCTGCCGCCGTCCTCGGGGATGACCCCGCCGTCGCGGGTGTGATGCCCCCCATGCCGGCGTCGGACGGCACCGATCTGGCGATGATCCAGGCCGTCCCCACCGTGGACCCCTCGGACCCCGAGCTGTCCACGCTGGTCGACCGGCTGCGCGCCGACCTCCCCGACTCCGCCCTGGTCGGCGGCGCGCCGGTGGAGAACCTCGACCTCAAGACGCAACTGGACGAGTCCACGCCCCTGGTCATCGGGGTCGTTCTCGTGCTGGGCTTCCTGCTCCTGCTGGTCGCACTGCAGGCGCCGTTGATCTCGCTGCTGGGCACCCTGGCCAGCCTGCTGTCCACCGCCGCCGCGTTCGGCGTCGCCCGCCTGGTCTTCCAGGAGGGCATCGGGGCTGGCTTCTTCGGCTTCGAGAGCCAGGGCTTCCTCGACGCCTGGGCCCCGGTGTTCTTCTTCGCGATGATCTTCGCCATCGCCATGGACTACACGGTCTTCCTCCTGGCCAGCGCCAAGGAGCACTACGAGCGGACCGGTGACCCGCGAGAGGCGATGATCGGCGCCCTTGCACACTCCGGCCGGGTCATCTTCGCTGCAGGCGCCGTCATGGTCGCGGTGTTCTTCACCTTCGCCCTGTCCGGCCCCTTGCCGCCCAAGGAGATGGGGATCATCCTCGGCGTCGCGGTCCTGCTCGACGCCTTCCTCGTCCGACTCGTGCTGCTGCCGGTGATGCTCCGGCTCACCGGCGCAGCCGCCTGGTGGAGCCCGGCATGGCTCACCCGGGTCCTGCCGAACATCCGCTTCGCCCACGACTGATCCGGTGGCCGACGGCCGCCCCACTCACCGACAACGAGGAGATCCACCATGTGCCGAGCAGCCACCTGCAAGACCTGCGGCAGGACCACCTGGGCCGGATGCGGCCAACACGTCGACCAGGTCATGGCCGGCATCCCCAGCGCCGAGCGCTGCCCGGGCCACCCTCGCCCCGAGCGGTCCGGCGGCTGGCTGAGCAGGTTGATCGGGCGCTGACTCCACCCGCCTCCGCGCTCACCCACCGGGCGCAGTGCAGGTCTGTCCCTGACGGGCTGGGCGGTCTCCGGACCGTCCAGCCCGTTCCGCATGTCCTGCCACTCGGGCGGTCCGGTGCCCACGCCCTCGAACCTCGTCCGCGCAGCCCCCTGCGGCACGCCCTCGCCGAGGCAACGAGATGGTCGGGAGGGAGTCGGCTGACTGGTACCCCCACCGTCAGACCTGGGCCGTTCGACAGGTATGCCCGGGACCGCTCCTGCCAGGCCTGTTGCACTCGTCGGCGCCTTCTGCCTATTCTCGATCTGTGTACTGGGGATTTGCACCGGGTCGGCCCGCGTTCTGCGTGTGCCTTCTCGCGGTGACCCCGCTTTCGGTCGACGACCGGCTCTGTCCGGGCGGCACGCACTCCCGCTGAGGAAGCCACCCAGCGGCCTACCGCGCCCGCCCGCACTGCCCTGAAGGATTCTCGTTGACCCAGATCGCCGCGCCCCTGCCCTCACCCGCGCCGCTGCAGCCCGGCCTCACCGCGGAGCCGGCCTTGACGACCACGCCGGTTGCGAACACCCCCGTTCCGGCCGGCGAGTCACGCTGGCGGCGCCTTGTCGCTGCCGTCGCCGACACGCATCGGGCAGCCGTCCCCTTCTGACGACACGCGCTCCGCCGCGGCGAGGAGCCGCAGACTCACACAGCAGCGGGGGTGCTGGGGGCCGAGGTCGCTTCGCGCGCCAGAGAGCGTCCGGTGCGCCGATACCAGGCGGCGAACAGGGCGACGAGCAGCAGCAGGTCAGCGACGTGGCCCCCGTAGTACATGACCTGGGCCGCAGCCTCCACCTCCGCAGCGTCGTGCCCTCCGCCCACCGGGAGCACAGGAGCACGGGAGTACAGCAGCTTGGCCAGGAAGGCATGCAGGCCGCCGGCGACGACGACGACGGCCAGGCGTACCGCCATGCCTGGTCGGCGCGGAGCGGGATCGGGGCCGGCCACCGCCCAGGCGAACAGGTACCCGGCCAGCAGGAAGTGCAGGTGCACCAAGTGGTGCACCACCTCCGAGCGCGCGCTGAGGGCGTACAGCGGCGTCAGGTAGAGCAGGTACAGCCCGCCGACGCTCAGCACGGCGGCGGTGGCCACGTGGGACAGCGCGTGCAGCGCCCGGGATCGCAGCAGCACGGCCACCGGGCGCCGAGCGGACACGGGCAGCCCGGCGAGCAGCAGGGTCACCGGGGCGCCCAGCACCAGTGCGATCGGCGCGAACATCCCCAGCAACAGGTGCTGCGCCATGTGCCCGCCGGCCGTGCCGGCGTCGACCGCTGGAGACAGCGCGGCGCTGATCAGGCCGGTACCCAGCAGGAAGCTCGCCGTCCGTCCGCGGCTCCAACCGCGTCCGCTCCCCCGCAGCCGGACGACGCCGGCCAGGTAGCCGGCGGCGAGCACGGCGGCGACCAGCACTGGCAGGAGCCACGTGGCGGCGGCCGCGCCTGTCCCATGCGAGCCGCCGTGGGCGAGCACGGCGAGGGCTCCACTCGGCGTGCTCACCGCCGATCGGCCCCGGCCGGCCCCTCGTCCCGGGACCGCCACAGCATGATCGCGCCCACCGCCAGCAGCACCAGCGCAACGCCGTTCCAGGCCAGGTCGTACGGCAGCACATCAACCCCGTAGCGGATCTCGTGGAGGTCCAGGAGCTTGTGGTCGACGATCCCGTCGAACAGATGGAAGATGCCCAGGCCGAGCACGAAGCCGCCCCACGCCGAACGCCGCGCCAGCGTTCCGCGGCGGCGCAGGTCGGCGAACCAGAAGAATCCGGCGACCAGCAGCACGAGGTAGGCCGTCTGCAGCAATCCGTCCGACAGCAGGCTGATGTCAGGGGTGGACCGGTCGTAGAAGTGGTGCCAGCTCAGGATCTGGTGGAACACGATTTCATCGGCGGCGGCCATGATGGCGATGCCGAGCATGGTGCCGGTCCACACCGATCGGCGGCGGTCCGCCGCGACTTGTCGCGGGGCGGTGTCCGTCATACCCGTCCTCCTGCGTCAGTGGCTGGTCAGCCCACGCCGGGACTGCAGGGAGGGCTGGATCCACCGCTCCGCAATCAGCCCGGTCGTGACCGAGTAGATGGCCTTGTGCAGGATGTCGACGACGTGCTCGTTGCGGGGCCAGACCATCGGCGGGGCCCCCACCCCGGTGGTGTTCTCCAGCGTCTGGTCGGTCGACAGCCGCACGATGGTGTGCGCCGCGTGCGCCTGCGGGCCACGAAGCCCGACCGCAGCCCACACACCGCGCAAGGCCCCCAGCACGGCCCCGGTCCCGTAGTGCATCGCCCAGTTCCAGCCCGTCGGACGGTCGGCGTCGGTCGGATGGCGGCCCAGCAGCGTGAGCAGCGTCCGGGCGGGGATGTAGGAGTTCGGCCGGTGGGTGACGGCCTGTTCCAGCTTCTCAGCCGCCGTCATCACAGCCACCCCGAGCACGCCCGCGGCCGCGCCGCGGCCTGCTGCCGAAAGCAGTGCTCGGGCACGACTCGACTCGCTAGCAGTCACCATGGGGCTTCCTCCTGATCGGTCATCGCGGTCTTAGCCCCTCGGCGCGGATCTACACCGTCGTCAGGGACGCCGTCCGTACACGAGCGTGTCCACCGCGGTGCGGGAGTCGGTTGCCCGGTCGATGCGCTCGAGGCGCGATGCTCCAGCTCGCGACCGCTCCGCGCAGCAGCTCGCGGTGGTGGAGCACTCGGGTTCCTGCGGGCCACCGATGCCGCGGGCCAGGTTCTGCCCGGTCGTGCCCGAGGACCAGCAGGTGCCGGCCGGGCGGACGACGTCGGCCACCGTGCGAGGACGTCGACCAGCTGGGGGCGCGGAAGGTGCAGGTCCAGCACCAGGTCGAACTCCGCGGAGCCCAGATCGGCGGTCAGCACTTCCTCGACCCGCCACGTGAAGCGCCCCCTGGCGGCGCGCTCTCCTGCTCCCGCGCGAGCCGACGGCCGAGAAGCCGATCGCATCGACGCCCCCATCCCGCACCGGCCAGCCACAGCACCACCACGTTCCGGCAGCGCGTCGATGGGAATCACCTCGACCTGCACCGTGACTCGACCTGCGGATTGCACCTGTCCGGACAATTGGTGTAGACATGACCGTACACGTTCCGATGTGACGCGCACCCCCACGTCGGAGCCGGATCAGGAGACTTCTCGGCGGCACGGCAGGGAGCTTCATGACGGTCGATTCGGCGTCAGGCAGAAACGGAGCGGGGCGCCTGACGCGCACGCCGGGAATGCCGCTGTGGCATCAACTGCTCACCGACCTGCGCGCTCGGCTGGACCGCGGGGACTTCGCCGGCAGCTTCCCCGGCGAACTGGACCTGGTCGAGCAGTACGGCGTGAGCCGGCACACCGTCCGCGAAGCGCTCCGCCACCTACGGGCCGAGGGCGTGCTGAAGGTCTCCCGCGGCCGACGCGCACGCGTGGCAACGCCCGACACGGTGATCGAACAGCCGACGGGGATCGTCTACTCGCTCTTCGCGTCCGTCGAGGACACCGGGCTCGAGCAGCTGTCCGAGGTCCGCGCCCTCGACATCCGGGCCGACGGCGTCATCGCGCCGCGGCTCGGCCTCGAGGAGTCCACCCCACTGCTGTACCTGGAGCGACTTCGCCTGGCCGGCGGATCGCCGCTCGCGCTGGACCGTGTATGGCTGCCGGCCTCGGTGGGCGAACCTCTGCTCGGGGTCGACTTCCGCCACACCAGCCTCTACGACCAACTCCTGGCGACGACGGGCATCCCGGTCACCGCCGGCGAGGAGACGGTGCGCGCGATCATCCCCACCCCGGCCGAGCACCGGACACTGCACCTGCAGCCACCGTCGGCTGCGTTCGCCGTCGAGCGGGTCGGCATCAGTTCCGGCGTGCCCATCGAGTGGCGGCACACCGTGATCCGCGCCGACCGCTTTGCGCTCACCAGCGCGCTGACATCCGCCCACGGGACACCCGGCGGGCACGGAAGCCTGATGTTGACGCCTACGTACAGCTGACCTCCGCACCGGAAAGGACGCCGGACATGACAACTGCGAACCATCAGGACCGGCTCCCCGACGTCGACGCGCAGCGGGCCGAGGAGATGCTCGACCGCGGCGAGGCGCTACTCCTCGACGTCCGTGAGCCGCAGGAGTGGGCCGCAGGCCACGCCCCTCGAGCCCAGCACGTGCCGCTGGGCGAGCTGCGGCCCGAGTCCATCCCCGCCGGCCGGCCGGCCATCGCGGTCTGTCGGTCCGGCAACCGTTCGGAGACGGCCGCCGATCTGCTGGCCGCCTCCGGGGTGCCCGTGCACAACCTCGCCGGCGGGATGAAGGGGTGGGCCGAGGCCGGTCTGCCGGTGGTCACCGACAGCGGGCAGCCGGGCACGGTCGCGTGATCGCCGCCACGGCGATCGGGCTGGGACTGCTGATCGGGCTCAGCCTCGGCGCCCTCGGCGGCGGAGGCTCCATCCTGGCCGTGCCCGTGCTCGTCTACGTCATCGGGCAGGATGCCCGCACGGCCACGACCAGCAGCCTGTTCATCGTCGGCATCGCCGCCGTCACCGGGGCCCTCGGGCACGTGCGCAGCGGGCGGGTGCGATGGGGCGTCGGCCTCGCCTTCGGGATCGTCGGCGTCGCCGCCAGCCTCGCCGGCACCGCGGCCAACCGCCTCGTCGACGCGGACGTACTGCTGCTCGTGTTCGCCGGGGTCATCCTCCTGGCCGCTGCCGGGATGCTGGCCCAGAGCCGCAGCTCCACGAACTCCCCTCCGGAACGGCGGCTCGTGCACTCCGGCGTCGGCGCCGTCGAGGCCGCGCCGCGCGCGGGGGCCGAGGCCGAGCCCGAGGCCGCATCATCCGTCACCGGGGGCAGGCACACGGGTCGGCGGTGGACCGGCGCACAGGCCGGAAAAATCGTTGCCACCGGCCTGCTGGTCGGCTTCATGACGGGCTTCTTCGGCGTCGGCGGCGGCTTCGTCGTCGTGCCGGCCCTGGTCCTCGCCCTGCGCATGCCCATGCAGCAGGCGGTCGCCACGTCGCTGATGATCATCGCCCTCAACTCGGCCAGCTCCCTGCTGGCGCGAACCGGGTCCGCAGACTTCGACTGGTCCGTGATCGTGCCCTTCACGTTGGCGGCGGTCGCCGGCTCGCTGGCCGGAAAGAAGGTCGCCGACCGCCTGTCGGGTACCACCCTCACCCAGGCCTTCGCCGTGCTCCTCATCGCTGTCGCCGTCTACACGGGTACCGACAGCATCCTGGGCCTGGCCGGCTGATCGACCTGTCAGCGGTTGAACCCTTCCGGCGGCACTTCGGCTGGGGACCGAGTCGGATGGGCTCGCTTCTGCTCCGCCGTCAATGTTCACCGTGGCAGGGCGACCGGACGACCTGACCTACGACCCGGCGATCCCCCGGGAGAGGCGGTGGAGGCGGGTAGCAGTCAGTGGGCGCCGAGCCCGTCCAGCAGGACCGCGACGAGGGTGCCTGTGGCGTCGTCGACCCCAATTCTGCCGCCGGCAATGAGGTGCGACAGCCCAGTGACAGTCACAGCACCGAAGATCATCAGGGCGGCGGCGTCGGCGTCGGCGACCTGCGCAAGAGAGCCGTCAGTGGCGCCTTGGTGCAAGAGTTCGACCACGGGAGCGTGGTAGGCCGCCCGGATCGCGGCGGCCAGCGCAGGCACCCGACCGGCCCGGCCCAACTCTCCGGTCAGCGCGCGACAGACCGCCGGCTGCTCGGCCATCACCGCGAGTTGGGCACGAACGACGCCGACGAGCCTGTCGCGGGCGCTGCCCTCCCCCATCGCCGCGATGGCGACCTGATCCGCAATGTGACGGAGGACGTCCTGGAACAGGAACGCCAGGATCTCCTCCTTACCACTGAAGTAGTAGTAGAGGGTCGCCTTCGGCACGCCTGTGGCGGCCGCGACATCCTCGATCTTCGTGCTCTCGACACCCCGGTCGGCGAACAGCTCGGCGGCCGCAGGCAGCCGGGCGGCGATCTGGACCGGCACCGCACGCATTGACACTCCTCCCGATCTGCTGTTTAGACTGCGAGTACAAACTCCCGACGCAAGGGGTCACCATGCCAGAGACAGACCTCCGGTACGACCCCTTCGACCCGGCCATGCAGGACGACCCGTACCCCGTCTACGCGGACTTGCGCGCCACCCGCCCTGTCTACTGGTGCGCGCCACGGAACTGCTGGGTACTCAGTCGCTACGAGGATGTCAGCGCAGCCCTCCAGGACCCGACGACATTCTCTTCCGCTCGAGGCATCTTCCCGGCACAGGGCTTCGACCTGGCGGGCGCGTTCCTGCCGATGATGATCATGATGGACCCACCGCGGCACGACCTCCTGCGGCGTGTGGTCGCCAAGGCCTTCACGCCGCGCCGGATCGCCCTGCTCGAGACACCGGTGCAGCAGATGGCTGCGGAGCTCACCGAGCGTCTGGTCACCGCCGGCGGTGGCGACGTGGTGCGCGAGTTGTCCGGCCCGCTGCCGGCGATGGTCATCGCCGACCTGCTCGGCGTGCCGCGTGAGGACCGGGACCAGTTCAAGGCCTGGTCGACGGCGCTGGTGACCACCGACATCTCCGCGCCCGATCCGATGAGGTCGAACCTCGACGCCGCGGCTGCGCTCTACGAGTACTTCCGCCAGTTCCTCGACGAGCGCCGGGCGCGGCCACGACCGGACCTCATGTCGGCGCTGGTGACCGCGGAGGTGGAGGGCCGACGGCTCTCCGAGGACGAGCTGCTCGGCTTCTGCCTCCTGCTGCTGGTGGCCGGCCACGAAACCACCACGAACCTCATCTCCAACACCATCGCCGTCCTGGCCGAGCGGCCCGAGGTCATCGACCGGCTCGCGCGCGACCGCAGTCTTCTTCCGTCGGCCGTGGGAGAGATGCTCCGCTACGACTCCCCCGTCCAGGGCCTGTCGCGCACTCTCACGCGAGACGTGCTCCTGCACGACGTCCAGATGAGGTCCGGCGACACGGTCCTGCTGCTGTTCGGCTCCGCCAACCGGGACGACAGCGCGTTCCCGGACGCCGACCACTTCCACATCGACCGGGTCGTCGACAGGCAGCTCGCGTTCGGCCGCGGCATCCACTTCTGCCTCGGCGCCGCGCTCGCCCAACTCGAGACCCGATTGGTGTTCGACGAGCTGCTCAGCCGGACCCATGCCTGGCGGCTCGACACCGGCGCCGCGCCGGTCAGGTTGCGGTCAGGCCCCATCCGTGGCTACGGGTCGCTGACCATCACCATCTGACTCTCCCAGGCCGGGACGCTGCGGTGCTCGGCGGCGCCTCGACCGACATCCTGCTGTTCATCGGCCGGCGAAGGCGAGAGCGTCCTGCCAGGCGGTTCGCCAGCCGATCATCGCCCGGTACTTCATGATCTTGCCCGGCATGTTGAGCCCCAAGGTGCCGACGAGCAGGTCGTCCTGGCGGTAGAGGGCGAGCCATCGAGCGTCGTCGAGGTCCCCGATCACCGTGACCTCGTCGGCGGCGGTGATACCGACCATCTGGAGCTTGTCGCGGTACCAGTCCGACCAGAAGTAGGGGACGGCGCTGTACGGGGTGGCCCGAGCGGGAGCCAGAGCGTTGCGGGCGGCAGCGGCGCCCTGCTCGGCGGCCGACGTCCAGTGCTCGAGGCGCATCGTCCGGCCGAAGAGTGCGTTGTGCCAGCGCGCGACGTCACCCGCGGCGTACACCTCGGGGCCGGCACGCAAGGTCTCGTCGCAGACGACGCCGTCCTCCACGTGCAGTCCTGAAGCGATGAGCCAGTCGGTGACGGGGTCGGCACCGATGCCGACGACGACGAGATCGGCGGGCAGGACCGAGCCGTCGGACAGCGCGACACCTTCCACTCGACCCTCGCCTTCGAGCCCGGTGACGGAGACACCGCACCGCAGCTCGGTGCCGTTGCGGGCGTGCAGGTCTGCGCAGGCGGCTGCCATCTGCTCGCCGACGGCACGAACGAGCGGCAGAGGGGCCGCCTCGAGGATGGTGACGTCGACGTTCCGTTTGCGGGCGGCCGAGGCGACCTCGGACCCGATGAAGCCACCACCGACGACGACCATGCGGCGTCCGGCGTCCAGTGCCCCCCGGATGCTGCGGGCGTCCTCGACCGTGCGCAGGGTGTGCACACCGTCGAGCTGCTCGCCGGGCAGCTGCCGGGCCCGCGCACCCGTCGCGATGACCAGCCGCTCGTAACGCAGCTGCTCCTCACCACCCAGGACGATTTCCCGGGCATCGGTGTCGAGCGCGGTCGCGGGCACGCCGAGGCGCAGCTCGACGTCCAGGGCTCGCAGCTCGTCGTCGGTGCGGTGGTGCGGCATCGCCGGGTCGTCGCCCGGGTCGAGGAATGCCTTGGACAGCGGTGGCCGGTCGTAGGGCAGGTGCTCCTCCGCCCCGACGAGCAGCAGCCGACCCGAGTATCCGGCCTTGCGGGCCGACTCGACCGCACGCAGTCCCGCAAGCGAGGCGCCGACGACGACGAAAGGTGCTTCGGGCATGACTCTCCAGAGAACAGTCAGCGCTGGTGCGCCGAGACACAGCGCGCAGCAGCGGTCGGCGGTCACACGAGCCGGGAGCAGTGGAAGGCGCGACGGGCTGGTCGCCGCGCCCAGCGGTGGCCTGGAGCCCGCTCTCCCTTCAAGCCAGAGGGAGGCGGGATCAACCTGTGCGGTGATGGTCAGCGAGGCGTCGAGACCGAAGTCGGCCGAGATCGCCCAGCCGCCGGCTACGTGCAGGCCCGGGTTCCCGAAGACGTGGGACGTCGCGCTCCCGGCGATGGACCAACCTCACTCCTCGATGCTCAGCGCGCTGGTGGGACAGGCCGCGACGGCCTCCTCCATCAGCGCCCGCTGGTCCCCCGGGGGCGTGGGATTCAGCAGCTCGAGTGCGCCGTCGTCACGGACCTCGAAGAAGTCGGGGGCGACCGACTCGCACATCCCCAACGACGAGCACTTGCTCTCGTCCAGCACGATCCTCACGCGAGTGTCCTTTCCGATCGGGTGGGTCGGTCAGCGCTCTGGGGTGAAGCGCACGGGCAGGTGGTTGACGCCGTGGAAGAAGGTGCTGACCGTGTAGGAGGGCTCGCCGGCCACCTCGATGTCGGGCAGCCGGGTCAGCAGCTCCCGGTAGATGGCCGCCAGCTGCTGGCGGGCCAGCTGGTTGCCCAGGCAGTGGTGGATGCCGCCGCCGCCGAAGCTCACGTGCGGGTTCGGGTTCCGGGAGAGGTCGAAGCGCTCGGGCGCGTCGAACACCTCGGTGTCCCAGTTGGCCGAGGCGTAGAACATGACGACCTTGTCGCCCTGGGTGATCTGTTGCCCGTTCAGCTCGCAGTCGCGGGAGGCGGTGCGCCGGAAGGTCATGATCGGTGTGGCCCAGCGGACCATCTCCTCGACCGCCCCCTTGAGCCGGCCGTCGAGGTCCTCCATCAGCCAGGCCTTCTGCTGGGGGAAGTCGGTCAGGGCCTTCATGGCATGGCTGGTGCTCTGCCGGGTCGTGTCGTTGCCGGCAATGGTGAGCAGCCCGAAGAAGGACATGATCTCCTCGTCGGTCAGCCGCTCGCCGTCGACCTCCGCCTGCACGAGGTTGCTGAGCAGGTCGTCGCCCGGGTTGCGCCGGCGCTCGGCGATGTACCGTCCGGACAGCTCACCGAGGTGGAGCATGGCCTCGAACAGGCGGCCGAGGGGTTCCTGGTCACCCATCAGCTCCGGGTCGTTCCAGCCCCCGGCGAACTGCGACTCGTAGGCCATCCTCGCCCGGTCGGCCTCGTCGATGCCCATCATGTCGCAGATGTTGTGCATCGGGACGAGAGCCGCCACTTCGGGGACGAAGTCGACCTCGCCCCGGGTGGCGATGTCGTCCACGATGCGCCGTGCGTTGGCCTGGATCTGGTCATCGATGCGACGGATCTGCTTCGGGGTGAACGCCGAGCTCAGCAATCGCCGGATCTTGGTGTGCCGTGGCGGGTCCATCGCGATGAAGCCCTGCCCCGCGTCGAGCAACTCCTGCGGCATCGACTCCATCACGATGCCCTCGCCGGAGATGAAGTCCTCGTGCCGCTTGGTGACCTCGACCAGGTCGGCATGGCGCACGACGGCCCAGAACCCCTGGTCGTTCGGGTCCTTCATCAGCATGTCCTCGACCGGCTGGTGCCATGTCACCGGACGCTCGGCGCGCAGCACGGCGTAGGTCTTCTCCCGCTCGGCGGCCGTTTGCGACCAAAACGCTCGGGACGAAAGGTCCGCCTGGTCATAGGGGCGGGTGTCGCGTGGCTGGGCAACAGCGGTCATCACGGCTCCAAGGTCTGCTCCATACGGGTGACGCTTAGGTTGACACACGGCACGGTTTTGTCAAGTCTTGGACTCGATCACCGAATCTGTCACGGCTGGCCTCGCGAGCGGGGATTTCGGGCAGTGCGCCGTGACAGACTGTCGGCACTTGTCAAAGACTCAACAAGCACGAGGGGACGGAGACGGCCAGTGGCGGCAGAGCCTCTTCGTCTGACCTTCCGCCAGCACGTGCGCGACCGCGCACTGGACGCAGTGCGGGCCCTGACCGTGGAGAAGGGCTGGTCCGGCGTGCGCATGGGGGACGTCGCCGCGCTGACAGGGGTATCGCGCCCGACGCTGTACAAGGAGTTCGGCGACAAGCAGGGACTCGGCGAAGCGCTGATCATGCAGGAGACCGAGAGGTTCCTCGTCGGCATCTCCCGCACCCTCGACGCGCACCCTCAGGACGCCGCGGGGGGAATCTCCGCAGCAATCGAGTACGTGCTCGGCGAGGCCGACGCCAGCCCCTTGCTGTGCGCCATCCTCACCTCGGCACGTGACGCCGACAACGACCTGCTGCCCATGCTCACGACGCGTTCTGCGCCGGTGCTCGACGCCGCCACCCGAACCCTGATCAGCTGGTTCACGCAGCACTTCCCGCAGCTCGACCCACGAGACCTGGCCGACGGCGTGGACGCACTGGTCCGACTGGCCGTCAGCCATCTGGTACTCCCCGTCGATGACCGCACGACCACCGCGCACCGGCTGACTCGGATCGCCCTGCGCACCCTGCAACTCGACCAGGTCGTAGGGGACTCCCCCCGGCGATGAACCCGGGCGGCTTCAGCTGGCGCAGCCGTCCACGAGAGGCGATACGGCGGGCCGCTCGTGACGACGGGGCCCGACCGCCCTGCTTCATCGGGACGGACTCGACCACGCCTCCGCTCCGCCACGACCGTGGTGCTGATCGTGCGTGTCCGATCCCGCCACTCACGCCAGCGCGGGGTCGCAGGAGGGCCGCCCTGCCGTAGCACCGCTACCTAGGTGCTGTACGAATCGTTCGAGGTCGCGGGCAGGGCACGACCTCGCCGCGAGGACGAGCGCCGTCCCCCGCCCATCTCATAGCTCACGCCGGCGACCCGCCGGCGGACAGGCGTTCGCTCGTGCGTCGGCAAGCGCGAGTGCCCTTGCGCAGGTCACGGCCCTCAGCTCTGGGGCCATTGCCATGGTCCGGGACGCTGCGGCCCTGACCGGGCATTCCGACCGGCCCGGCGCTCGCGCGAGTCGGCCTCACGGCCGTGAGGCAGCTGTGGAAGGTGTGGAGGAAGCCGAGCTGAGTCAGGGTGCGGGCGGCTCGGGTGGGAGCAGGAGGTCCAACATCCGGACGAGCGCGTCATCCAGTCCGCTGGCCGGATGGGTGATCCAGTACTCGTGCGCGGCCAGGGTGCCCGCCAGCACCGCGTGCCCGACGACCACCGGGAACACGTCGTCGTCGGGTCGTCTGCCTCGCGCGAACTCGGCGGCCGCCTTTCGCCACTGCGCGTAGATCCGCGTCGCATGGGCCTGCAGGACAGGTACTTCCAGCACCAGCTGCGCCCGCTGCCACGCCCACTCCCGCTCCCCGGGCGGAAAGCGCAGGGCCGCCACCACCGCTCGGACGATGACGAGGCGGTAGGACTCATGCGGGTCCGCCGCCGACAACGCCTGCTGCAGCCGGACCAGCTCTGTCGGCGAGTCAGCGAAGCAGACGTCGGCCTTGACCGAGAAGTAGCGGAAGAAGGTGCGCCGACTGATACCGGCCGCCGTCGCGATGTCCTCCACGCTGGTCTCGTCGAACCCGTGGGCGACGAACAGCCGCTGCGCCACGGCCGCCAGCTCGTGGGCGCTCGTGATCGCCGGCCTGCCGCCGCGGTCGCCAGTCGCGACCCGCCCCTGCTCCATCCCCTCAGCAACCTCCCCTCCGGATCCAGGCATCGAGCGCCCTTCCATTTCTGACACACGGTGCCATAACCTGAGACGCAGGTCACAGTCGGCAATCGGCCGGCGCACGAAGGGAGATCGCCGTGGGACGAGTCGAAGGCAAGGTCGCCTTCATCACCGGGGCGGCTCGCGGCCAGGGCCGCAGCCACGCGGTGCGGCTGGCGCAGGAGGGCGCGGACATCATCGCCGTCGACCTGCTGGGGACGGTCGGGACGGTGGGGTACCCGCTGGCGACGCAGGAGGACCTGGACGAGACGGTCCGCCAGGTGGAGGCGCTGGACCGACGGATCATCGCCAGCAAGGCCGATGTCCGGGACAGCGCCGCGCTGAAGGCCGCGGTGGACGACGGTGTCGCCCAGCTCGGCCGGCTGGACATCGTGCTGGCCAATGCCGGGATCGCCAGTTTCGCACCGGTCGACGAGATGACCGACGAGATGTGGGACGACATGATCGACGTCAACCTCACCGGGGTCTTCAAGACGGTGCGAGCCGCTCTTCCCCACCTGAAGGCCGGGGGGAACGGCGGGGCCATCGTTCTGACCAGTTCGACCGCCGGGATCAAGGGTCTGGCCAACCTGGCGCACTACGTCGCGGCCAAGCACGGCGTCGTCGGACTGGTGAAGACACTGGCCAACGAACTGGCGCCGCACATGATCCGGGTGAACTCGGTGCACCCCACCGCGGTGGACACCACGATGATCCACAACGAGCAGACCTACACCCTCTTCCGGCCGGACAAGTCGCCGTCGGACGTCACCCGGGACGACGTCGGCGAGGCGTTCCAGAGCCTCAACGCACTCCCGATCGAGTGGGTCGAGCCGGTCGACATCAGCAACGCGATCCTGTGGCTGGTCAGCGACGAGGCCCGGTACGTCACCGGCGTCCAGCTGCCGGTCGACGCCGGGTCGGTGATCAAGTGATGGCCGGACGCGTCGAGGGCAAGGTCGCATTCATCACCGGCGCCGCCCGGAGCCAGGGCCGCAGCCACGCGCTGCGGCTGGCCCAGGAGGGCGCAGACATCATCGCCGTCGACATCGCCGGGCCGGTGCCGTCCATCCAGATGTACCCGCCGGCCACCGAGGACGACCTGGCCGAGACAGTGCGGCAGGTCGAGGCGCTGGACCGGCGGATCGTCGCCACCAAGGCCGACGTGCGCGACAGCGGGGCGCTCAAGGCCGCGGTGGACGAGGGGGTCGCCCAGCTGGGACGGCTGGACATCGTGCTGGCGAACGCCGGCGTCTTCGAGATCCAGCCGGCCCTCGAGGTCTCCGACGACGCCTGGCGGGAGATGATCGACATCAACCTGACCGGGGTGTGGAACACGTGCAAGGTCGCGCTCCCGCACCTCATCGAAGGCGGCCGGGGCGGGGCGATGGTCCTCACCAGCTCGACGGCCGGGCTCAAGGGGACGCCGAACACGATCCACTACACCGCGGCCAAGCACGGCGTCGTGGGGATCATGCGGACGCTGGCGAACGAGTTCGCCCAGCACTCGATCCGGGTCAACAGCGTTCACCCGACGGGGGTCGACACGGTGATGATCCAGAACGAGAAGACCTGGGGACTGTTCGCGCCCGACGATCCGGCACCCAGCCGGGAGAAGGCCGAGCCGATCTTCCAGTCCACCAATGCGCTGCCCGTCCCGTGGGTGGAGCCTGTCGACATCTCCAACGCCATCCTGTTCCTCGTCTCCGACGAGGCGCGATACATCACCGGGGTGACCCTCCCGGTGGACGCCGGGTACACCGTCAAGTAGCGCCCGCCGCCTTTCTCCGAGGAGCTCGTCCTGACCGAGCACATCCCGCACGCCACCGGCGACGACCCGGTCGTCACCGGCCACCGGGTCACCTTCGACGACGGCGCGCACGTCCGCACGATCCGCACCCGGGTCGCCCAGCACCTCGTCGGACGCACCAGGGAGCTGGACCTGCTGCTGGCCGCGGTCGCGGCCGGCCGGGACGTGCTGCTCGAGGGACCGCCGGGGACGTCGAAGTCGACGCTGCTGCGCTCGATCACGGCCGAGTGGGGCATCCCGCTGGTCTTCGTCGAGGGCAACGCCGACCTCACTCCCACCCGGCTCGTCGGGCACCACGACCCCGCCCGGGTGCTGCGCGAGGACTACTCCCCGGAGAACTTCGTGCCAGGCCCGCTGGTCGAGGCGATGCGCTCAGGCGGCTTCCTCTACGTGGAGGAGTTCAACCGGGCGCCGGAGGACACCCTCAACACGCTGCTCACAGCGATGGCCGAGCGGCGGATCGCGGTGCCCCGGGTCGGCACGGTCGAGGCGGAGGCCAGCTTCCGCGTCATCGCCTCGATGAACCCCTACGACACGATCGGCACCACCCGGCTGTCCACGTCCGTGCACGACCGGTTGTGCCGGCTGGTGATCGGTTACCAGGATGCCGAGGCCGAGCGGGGCATAGCCGGCCGCCGGACCGGGCTGGAGTCGCCGCGGCTCCTCGCGGACGCAGTGGCGCTCACCCGGGCGACCCGGGAGCGGGATGACCTGCGGCAGGGCAGCAGCGTGCGGGGCGCGATCGACCTCGCGCTGATCGCCGCCCAACTGGCCGCGATCCGCGACGTGCAGCTGCCGGCCGAACCGTCGGTCGCGCCGCCGCGTGGGCTGCCCGAGGAGTACACCGACATCGTCCTGGACGCGATGCTGCTGGCCCTGTCCGGGCGCGTGTTCCTCGACGAGACGCTGGAGACGACGCCGGAGACGGTGCTCCGGGAGATCTGGCAGGACCACTTCCTGCTCCACCCGGCGGCGGCGGAGCCTGGTTGAAGAGCCGTCGACGCCGACTCCCCGGTGACCCGCCGCGACCGCCCGGGCGCGAGCCGGACCCGGGGAATGCGACCACTCCGGCGCAGGCCCAAGCAGCTCACCGAGCAGCCGACGCTCTATGAGCCGTCCCGCGGCGAGGGCGGCATGGCGCTCGTCTCCGGCGACCGGCGGCGGACGCAGACGGCGGCGACCCGGGCCGGCGGGACCGCGTCCGGCACGACCGACGAACCGGCCGACCTCATCGCGCTGGCCGACCTGGCGACCGAGAGCGGGGCGGACCAGCTGACCCGGGCACGCGCGCGGCAGATCGCCCGCCGGCTCGCTGTGCCGCGCCCGCCGCGCGACCAGCGGTCCCGGCGCGGCGTGGGCGAGCTGGCCAGTCTGTCCTGGAGCGGGGGGTCCGACGAGCTGGACCTGGAGCGCACCCTCGAGGCGATCGTCGGCATCCCGTACCCGGAGGGCACCGACCTGGTGGTGCGCGAGCGGGTACGGCAGCGTCGCTCGGTCGTGCTCGTCGTGGACGTGTCGGGGTCGATGAAGGGCGAGCGGGTGCGGACGGCGGCGGCCACGGTGGGGGCGCTGGCCGGCGAGCTGGCCCGCGACTCGCTCGCCGTCGTCGCCTTCTGGTCCGACGCTGCGGTGTTGGTGCGGATGGGCGAGCAGGTCGCGCCGCTCGCCGTGCTCGACCTGTTGCTGCGGGTGCCGACCCAGGGGCTGACGAACGTGTCCTTCGCGCTGGATACCGCGGCCCATCAGCTGGAGGGCGTGCCGCCGCGTGACGCACGGGTGCTCCTGCTGTCGGACTGCGTGCACAACGCCGGACCCGACCCGCGGCTGACCGCTGCGCGGCTTCCGCGGCTGGACGTCCTGGTTGACACCTCCGGGGAGCAGGACGTCGAGCTCGGCCGCGACCTCGCCCGGCTGGGTCGCGGCCGGGCCAGGCTGGTCAGCGACCACCGGGACGTCGCTGCGGCGCTCTCCGCTGTCTTCAGTGATTGACCTGTGGGGATTCGTCACGCACTGCGCCCTCCCCCACCCTGTCCAGCAGTCTCCGCCTACGCCTCGAGGCGGCGTGGTCGAGCGGCATGCCCGCACCTTGCGCGTCCCGTCCGGAGGGACTGTCAGGCGCAGCCGCAGGAGCACGCGGCCACTGTGCAGGAAACGGCGACGGCGCGTGCTCCCCGGGCGGGGAACACGCGCCGTCGCCGGTCCTTCTCCTACTTAGGGTCGTGCTCCGTCGCCGCGGAGTCGAGCCCGACGACGTCGTCGGTCTTGGTGCCGACGTCGGCACCGGAGGCCGCGCCCTGGACGCCCGCCGCCACCGGCTGCATCGAGCGCAGCAGGATCTGGCTGACGTCGAGGACCTCGACGTGCTCGCCGGCCTCGCCGTTCTGCTTCTTCGACGTGAGGGCGTCGGAGAGCATCGTGATGCAGAACGGGCAGGCGGTGGAGATGACGTCGGGATCGAGCTCGAGCGCCTCCTCGGTGCGCTCGACGTTGATCCGCTTGCCGATCTTCTCCTCCATCCACATGCGCGCACCGCCGGCGCCGCAGCAGAAGCCGCGGTCCTTGCAGCGGTGCATCTCCTGCGTGGTGAGGCCCTCGACGGCGTCGAGGATCTCGCGCGGAGGCGTGTAGACCTTGTTGTGCCGGCCCAGGAAGCACGGGTCGTGGTAGGTCACCTTGCGGTCGATCGGGGTGACCGGGACGAGCCGGCCCTCCTCGATCAGCTGGCCGAGCAGCTGCGTGTGGTGGATGACCTCGTACTCGCCACCGACCTGCGGGTACTCCTTGCCCAGCGAGTTGAAGCAGTGCGGGCAGGTGGCCACGATCTTGCGGGTGCCGGGGACGCGGCCCTCGAAGACGCCGTTGAGGGTCTCGACGTTCTCCATGGCCAGCTGCTGGAAGACGAACTCGTTGCCCAGGCGGCGGGCCGGGTCCCCGGAGCAGGTCTCCCCGCTGCCCAGGACGGCGAACTCGACGCCCGCGGTGTGCAGGAGCTCCGCGACGGCCTTGGTGACCTTCTTGGCGCGGTCGTCGACGGCGCCGGCACAGCCGACCCAGAACAGGTACTCGACCTCGTGGGGCAGCGGGCCGTCGGCCATGCGCACCTCGAAGTCGAGCTCCTTGATCCAGTCCTCGCGGACGTTGCCGCCCATGCCCCACGGGTTCCCGCGCTTCTCCAGGTTGGTCAGCATCACGCCGGCCTCGGAGGGGAAGTTCGACTCGATGAGCACCTGGTAGCGCCGCATGTCCTCGATGTGGTCGATGTGCTCGATGTCCACCGGGCACTGTTCGACGCAGGCGCCGCAGTTCGTGCAGCTCCACAAGACGTCGGGGTCGATGACCCCGCCCTCCTCGAGGGTGCCGACCAGCGGGCGGTGCGCCTGCGCGTCGTTGGTGCCCTCGATGCGGGCGTAGCCGCTGGCCCAGACCTGCTCGTCGCTGGGCTTGAGGATGTCGTAGTCCGGCGCCGTCTCCGACGCGGTCTTCTCACCGAGGAGGTAGGGGGCCTTCGCGTAGAGGTGATCGCGGAGGTCCATGATCACCATCTTCGGGCTGAGCGGCTTGCCCGTGTTCCACGCCGGGCACTGGCTCTGGCACCGCCCGCACTCGGTGCAGGTCGTGAAGTCCAGCATGCCCTTCCACGTGAAGTCCTCGATCTTCCCGCGGCCGAACACCGCGTCCTCGTCGGGATCCTCGAAGTCGATCGGCTTCCCACCCGAGGTCATCGCCGGCAGCGGGCCCAGGGCCGGCGCGCCACTGGCACCCTCCCGCTTGGCGTAGATGTTGAGGAACGCGCTGAACCGGTGCCACGCCACACCCATGTTCAGCACCCGGCTGATCACCACCAGCCAGGTCAGGCTGACCACGACCTTCACGAACGCCACGACGGTCAGCAGGTCCGGGCTGTCGGGCATCACGTTCGCCAGCGCGCCGGAGATCGGATGCGACCAGCCAGGCGCATCGGTCAGGCCCGAGGACACCTTCAGCGCACGGATCAGCAGGATGCAGATCCCGATGGTCAGGATGACCGCCTCGACGAAGTAGCCCCGGCCCTCGTTCGACCCGGCGAAGCGGCTCTTGCGGCCCTGCCGGCGCGGGTGGTCCCGCTGGCGCCGGTAGATCAGGTAGCCGATCCCGAGGATCGTGCCGGTGCCGATGATGTCCGCGAACAGGTTCCAGACGCCCCACTCACCGATCAGCGGGATGTGGAAAGCGGGGTTCCACACCTCACCGAACGCCTCCACCAGCGTCAGCACGAGGCCGTAGAACCCCATGAAGACGAACCAGTGCGCGACCCCGATCGAGGACCACTTCAGCATCCGGGTGTGACCCAGCGACTCGACCAGCGTCGTCTTCAGGCGGGTCCTCACCGGCCCCCACCGGGTGCCGTCGGGCTGGCCGGTGCGGATGATCCGCACCATCGCGCGGACGGCCCGGTAGGCCATCACCACCGAAACGAACAGGAACAGGACGCTGATCGTCCCCAGGACGACCTGCAGCGGGCCCGTCATCAATTCCTCCCCCGCACGCCTGACGGCGTCGGTTGACTCCCGTGCGCCGATCGGCGACGGCGAAACTCTGTGCGGTGTGCGCCTGGGGGCTCATCGCTCCGCGCCCCGGAACTCGCGCGCGAGAACGCGGCCTCGGCGATCACCCGGCGTCCCCTTCCTGAGGGCTGGCGCCGTTCGGACGGCTGCTGTCCGGCTCGCGCGAGGAGCTGGCCATCCGGATTGCCATGAAGCCGCTTCGCATACCCTCCACGCCGTCCTTCTCGTCGAGGGGAGGCAGCGACTCAGCCTGGTCGGGTCCCATTGCATCGAAGACCAGGGACACGTACCGGCGCCGGTCTGCCGGCGAGGCCGGGGGCGTGGAGAGACCGACGACGAGGATGCTGAGCACACGCGGGATGTCGTAGGGCTGCAGGTCCGCCCGGATCTCGTTCCTCTCCTGCGCGTGCCGCAGCAGGACGGCGAAGGGCTCCAGGAACTCCCTCAGCAGGTCGTCGGTCAGCACCGCGAAGTCAGCGGACGAGGCGATCAGTCCGCGCTCCCGGTCGAGTAGCTCCAGCAGTCGCTCGACGATCAGCAGGAACGACTGCCGGGCGCTGCCTTGGGCGCACGACTGACGAAGCAGGGGCAGGAGCTCGTCCCGCATGATCGATCGGTACACCGCCCGGGTCAGGCTCTCCCGGCCGGAGAAGTGGCGGTACAGGGTGGCGATCCCGACTCCGGCTTCGCTCGCGATCTCCTCCAGCGAACCCTGACCACCGGAGGCGAACACCTTGCGGGCGGCCGCGATCAACCGTTCGCTGTTCGCGAGGGCGTCTCGCCGCCGTGTACTCGCCGGCGGTGTCATGGCAGGGGATCCTCTCAGCCGACGCGAGCGGCACCCGCAGTACCGCTGGAGACCACCGGCTGCAGCCAGGGCCTTCCGTGCATACGATAGCTCCCTATCACTTCTGGTCTTCCACGGTGCCCTCATGGGAGCCGTGACGCACTGACCGGCTCTGGGGGCTGCGGTGTCGACATTGCTGTACAGGGTGGGGCGGGCGACGTATCGGCACCCGTTCCGTGTGGTCGCGGTGTGGGTGGTGCTGCTGGTCGCGCTCGTCGGCGCACTGGCCCTCAATCCCCCCAAGCTGAGCACGGAGTTCCGCATCGACGGGACACCGGCCCAGGAGGTGATCGACGAACTGGCCCGGGAACTCCCGGAAGTGAGCGGCGGTCAGGGTTCGCTGGTGTTCCAGGCGTCGTCCGGCGAGCGTCTCGACTCGGACCGGCTCGCCCCGGTGGTCGCCGAGGCCGTTCAGGGCGTCTACGGGATCGATCCGGTCGTGGATCCGGCCGAACTGACCGGAGCCCGAGAGCCAGGGGGCCCGCCCGCAGCCGGTTCCCCGGGCGACGTACCGCAGCCTCCCGGCGCGGCGGCTGTCGCGCCGGGGGCATTGGTCGTGGACGGCCGGCCGATCCCGGGCGTGATGGTGTCCGAGGACGGCCGCGTCGCGCTGTTCCAGTTCCAGTTCGAGGACCAGCTGTTCGAGCTCCCCCAGGGCACCGTGGCCGACACCGTCGCAGCGGCGGAGGCACCGGCGGAAGAAGCGGGGGTGGCCGTGCTTCCGGGCGCCACCCTGCAGGAGATCCCCGAGATCATCGGCATCGGGGAGATCGTCGGCCTCGCCGTGGCGGCCCTGGTCCTCGTCGTCACGCTCGGCTCCGTGGTTGCCGCCGGGCTGCCGCTGCTCACCGCCCTGGCCGGGGTCGGCGCGGGCATCGGCGGCGCCTTCGCGCTGGCCCACCTGTTCGAACTGAACTCCTTGTCCGTGGTCCTGGCGCTGATGCTGGGGCTCGCCGTAGGCATCGACTACGCCCTGTTCATCGTCAACCGGCAGCGGTGGCTCATCCTGACCCGCGGTCTGGACGCAGGAGAAGCCGCGGCCCGAGCCGTGGGCACCGCCGGAAGCGCCGTGTTCTTCGCCGGAACGACTGTCGTCATCGCGCTCACCGGGCTGTTGGTCGTGGGTATCGAACTGCTGACGGTGATGGCGCTCATCGCCGCCGCGACAGTCGCCATCGCCGTCGTGGTCGCCCTGACCCTGCTTCCGGCCCTGCTCGGCCTGGTCAGGGAACGCATCTGCTCACCTCGCGCCCGGGCACACCAGGCCCGGCCCGGCGACCGCTCCCGGAGCCCGGCGCGTCGCTGGGTCGGGCTCGTCGTGCGACACCGCTGGGCGGCCGTCCTCCTGGTCACCGGGGTCACCGCGCTGCTCGCCCTGCCGCTGTCCAGCATGCGGCTCGGGATGCCCTCGGCCGAGAGCTACGGCAGCGGCAGCGCACAGCGCGAAGGTTATGACGTGGTCGCCGAGGGCTTCGGCGAAGGCTTCAACGGGCCGCTGACCGTGGCCGTGCGGACCGCCGAGCCGGGCGCACCGATCGAGCCGCCGACTCTGGAGCAACTGGCGGCAGACCTCGACGCGCTCGAGGGCGTCCAGACGACCATGCCCGCCGGCGCCAGCCAGGACGGCACCATCGCGGTTCTGCAGGTCGTTCCGACCACGGGTCCGACCGACGAGGCGACCGAGGACCTGGTCGCGGAGATCCGCGACCGCTCGACGCAGTACGCGGGCGACCTCGGGGTCACCCTCGGCGTCACCGGCCTGACAGCCATCGGCATCGACATGTCCGAGCGACTGTCCGAGGTGCTGCCCCTCTACCTGGCGGTCGTCCTCGGCCTGTCGCTGATCGTGCTGCTCCTGGTGTTCCGGTCCGTCCTCGTCCCGATCAAGGCGACAGTCGGGTTCCTGCTCAGCATCCTGGCGACGTTCGGGGCGACGACGGCCGTCTTCCAGTGGGGCTGGCTCAACCAGGTGTTCGGGCTCGACAGCACCACCGTGGTGATGAGCGTGATCCCGATCATCGCGACCGGCGTGCTCTACGGGCTGGCGATGGACTACCAGATCTTCCTGGTCTCCTCGATCCGCGAGTCCCACGTCCACGGAAGTCACGGAGCCGACAGCGTCACCGACGGGTTCACCCAGGCGAGCCGCGTGGTGGTCGCTGCGGCGATCATCATGACTGCGGTCTTCGCCGGCTTCATCTTCAACGCCGACCCGACGGTCAAGCAGGTCGGCTTCGCGCTCGCCGTCGGCATCCTGATCGATGCGTTCCTGATCCGGCTCACCCTGGTCCCGGCGGTCATGGCCATGTTCGGCGACCGGGCCTGGTGGCTGCCCGCATGGCTCGACCGGCTCCTCCCCGACCTCGACGTCGAAGGTGAGAAGCTCCTCCAGCGGCTCGACGAAGAGCGCGGGGAGGTTCCCGCCGCCACGGATCAGCCTGGTCGGGAGCCGGCGTCGATCCCCGCGGGGGGAGGATCCCGATGACCCTCGCGCGGTGGGGACGACGGTTGATCACCGGATCCGCCGTAGCGTCGGCGACCCTCCCCTGGCTCGCCGACTGGAACCACGGCCACACCTTCGGTCCCGAGTACGGTCCGCACGCCCGGTGGCACGGGACCTCCGAGGTCCTCGGTGCGACGGCGGAGGGAGTCCTCGCCCTCTGGCTGCTCCGTGCCGCCGGCGACGAGCATCGGCCCGACGAGCGTCTGCTCGTCGCCGCCGCACTGCTGCCCATCGTCCGCTGGGCGCCGTTCAACCTCACGCTGCTGGTGCCCGGGACGTCCCCCTACGACCAGCACCGCATCCCGCAACGGGTCCTGGGCATGCCGGCCGCCCTGCTCAGCCAGGACCTCATCGCGGCCACCGCCGCCGCCGGGCTGCTTCTACGCCGCCTCGCCCGCCGGCGCCCGTAGGGCCGCGGGCGGCCGGCCGTCCGGCCGCTCGGCGAGCGCTCTGCAGGTTCAGCCGGCAGCAGGGTCCCCGTCGTGGAGGTGGTGGGAGAAGAAGCCGAGGATCCGCCGCCAGGCGTCCTCCGCGGATGGATGGTGGTAGCCGAAGCCGGCCACCCGCTCGAGGACGGCGAGTGGCCCGGCGTTGTGCCGGTTCATGAAGGAGTGGCCGGCCTGTGGGTACTCCTTGACGTCGTGGTCGACCGCGAGGCCGGTCAAGGCCTCGTCCAATCGCTCGGCCGCACCGGGCAGGGTCCTGTCGCGACCCCCGTAGCTGGCCACCACGGGGCACGCGCCCTGCAGCACGCGCTCGAGGTCCGATGGGATCTGCCCGTAGTTCGGGGCCGAGGCGTCGAAGCCGCGGGTGGCTGCGAGCAGGGCGAAGCCGCCCCCCATGCAGAAGCCGAGGATTCCCACGCTCCCAGTGCAGTCGGAGCGCCCCGTGAGCCAGGAACGGGCAGCCGCCAGATCGTCGAAGGCCGGACCTTCTCCACGGGCCAGCGTCCGGAACGTCGAGCGAAGGCAGCGGACAGCTCCCCCGGCGCTGAACAGGTCCGGCGCCAGGGCCAGGTAGCCGCCGGCCGCCAGGCGGTCGGCCTGCTGCCGGGTGTCGTCGGTGAGTCCGAAGGCCTCGTGCACCACCACGACGCCGGGCCACGGGCCCGTGCCGACCGGCGGTACGGCGAGATAGGCCTTCAACTGCGAGGCGCTCGCGGCCCCGCCGATCGTCGTCTCGGGCATCACGGCCTCCGGGGTCAAGTACCAGTCGATGAGCTGTGGGGCAGGCCCGGCGTCACATGGACGCCCGCAGTTCCTCGGCGGCCGCCTCCAGGAACTCCACGGCCTCCTCCTCCAGGCCGGGCAACCGGTCGGCCACCTCCGCCACGGCAGCGACCCGGTCCGGCAGCGGGGTGTCGACTCTGGCAGACCGGCCCAGCCGGCTCCAGCCTTCGGCGCACCTGTCGTAGGCGAGGCCCGCCTGTTCGCTCGCCGCGCTCCCCGTCCGCCTGGCCACGTCATGGCAGCACTCGGCCTGCAGCCGACGGAACAGCCCACCCCCGGTGCCCGCCTTCTCGATGAACACGGGGAGGGCAGCCAGCGCGGACTCCAGGGTCACGTCGTCGAGGACCTGCGGCCAGCGGGCCAGGTCGTCGGCGAATCGGCGGATGCCGGCCAGCCCGGCTGCACTGATCGAGCCCGGCGGCAGGTCAGGGCGGTTCGCCAGCCCGGAACCCCCGCTGCGCATCCCGGCCCCCGCGGCGGCGAACGCGTCCGCAGCGGTGGAGCGCAGGTCCGGAAGCCGCTCCGGCCACTCCACGGCGAACGTCGCGTGCCGTGTGGGCGCCGGGAACCCCGTCGAGCGGCGCGCCCGGGCCAGCGCCGCGTAGGGCACCTCCTGGACGTCCTCGCGGTCGTTGTCGACGACGTAGGCGATCTCCCGCTCGTCGTCGTAGCCGACGATGACGACATCGTGCCGGCTCATCTGCAGCCGGACGCGGAGGTAAGGGAGCTCGGCGATGTCAGCCCACACCATGACGGGCCGGCCGGCGACCAGCTCGTCGCGGACCCACTGCCACCCCAGCGCCTCATCATCGGTACGCCGCAGGTCCACGCCGGCTCCGAGGCGACCGAGCAGGTCCACCTCCATGTCTCCTCCCCTGCCGACGAGGTAGACCGGCGGGGTCAGGCCCGGCACCCGCATGTACGAGAAGTGCAGTGCACCACCGAGGCCGAACACCAGGCCTTCCGCGGCCGCCTCCCCTCCCCAGGCAAGGCCGGCCCACTCCAGCAGATCCCGCAGGGCTCCGGATCCGCAGTGCCCGGCCATGCGGTGGGGGTAACCCTCCAGCAGCCGTCCCCCGGTCACGGTGCCACCCTCACCACGTCGCCGCCGCCACGAGCGAAGTGCTCCCGGCCGACGACGACGAAGACGGCGTTCGCTTCGACGACGAGCGCGCCCCCCTCGTCGGTGCCCTGCGCCCGGACGAACAGCTTCCTGCCCTCCCGGCGCTGTAGTCCGGCCTCGAGCAGATACGGGGTTCCGAGCAGCACCGGCGCCCGGTAACCGACCTCGAGATGGCGGGTGACAGCGGGCTCCCCGATCCGGTAGAGGAGGAAGCCGAACAGGTCGTCCAGCACCGTGGCGACCGCGCCACCGTGCGCGATGCCCGGCGCGCCGACATGCCGCTCGTCGAAGGCGTGCTCGGCGCGGACCGCGTCCCCTTCTCGCCAGACCTGCAGGTGGTGGCCGTGTGGGTTCTCCGGGCCACAGCCGAGGCAGCGTGGATGGTGCGGGGGCAGGTCTCGGGCATGGTCGTGCCCGGCGAACCCCCGCGCCCAGTCGCCGACCACCGAATTCACGTCGTCCACCACCACTGCCTCCTGTCGGACCCGTCTGATTGAGATTTCACGCGTGCACACTCCGGCCCGTGCGTCCCGGCGAGCCGGATGGGGGCAACTTCGGCGTCGCCGACCGGCGTGCTCAGCGGTGTACCGCCGCTTCTCCTCCGCCGTGCTGCTGCCGCAACACCGTCTTCAGCACCTTGCCGGTGGCGTTGCGCGGGAGCTCGGCGACGAACTCGACCCGCGTGGGGCACTTGAAGTGTGCGAGCCGTTCGCGGGCGTACGCGATCAGTTCCTCGGCCGTCGTCGCGGCGCCGTCCTGGAGCGCGACGACGGCCACCGGTGTCTCCCCCCAGCGGTCGTGGGGGACGCCGACGACAGCCACCTCGCGGACGGAATCATGCCGGTAGAGCACCTGCTCGGCCTCGATGGGGTACACGTTCTCGCCACCGGTGATGATCATGTCCTTCTTGCGGTCGACGAGCGTCATGAAGCCCTCGGGGTCCATGCGCCCGAGGTCGCCGGTGTGGAACCACCCACCGCGGAATGCCTCGGCCGTGGCCTCCGGTAGACCCCAGTAGCCGGCGAACACGTTGGGTCCGCGCAGCACGAGCTCTCCGACCTCCCCGGTGCGGACGTCCCTGTCGGCGTCATCGACGATGCGCGCCCGGACGTGGAACATCGGCCGGCCGATGGAACCCGCCTTCTCCTTGACGTGGTCGGCGTCCAGCACTGACACACCGGGCGCTGTCTCGGTCATCCCGAAGCCCTCCTGGAAGGGCAGTCCCTTCCCCTGGAAGAAGTCGATGACCGGCAGCGGGCACGGCGCTCCCCCGGACACTGCCAGCTCCAGCGACGACAGGTCGAAGTCGTCCAAACCGGGCACCGACATGAGCGCCGCCCACATCGCCGGGACCATGAACTGCACGGTGGTCCGCTCCCGGGACATGGCCTCCACGGTCCGGAGCGGATCGAACGACGGCAGCAGGACGTTGGTCCCGCCGACGTAGAGCAGCGGCAGCGTGTGGACACCCAGGCCACCGATGTGGAACATCGGCGCCACTGTCACCGTGACGTCGCTCTCGCGAAGCCCTCGGCCGAAGGAGAGACTGTTCACGACGTTCCACAGGTGGTTGTCGTGGGTCAGCATCGCCCCCTTGGGACGTCCCGTGGTCCCGGACGTGTACATCAGACAGGACAGGTCCCGACGGTCGACGTCGGTATCCACGGGCCGGGGATCGCCGCTGCTCAGCACCTGCTCGTAGTCGAGCTCCCCGTCCTCGGGCTCTCCGCCGACGACCAGGCGGGACCGGACCCGCACCCCGTCCGCGGTGACTGCTGCGCGCGCCACTGGCGCGAGGGGCGCCGAGTACACGAAGGTGTCCGACCCAGAGTCGACCAGGAGGTAGGCGACCTCCGCCGGCCCGAGCCGCACGTTCATGGGCACGAACACAGCCCCCAGCTTCGCGGTGGCCAGCATGGTCTCGAGGAACGCTGTGCTGTTGAGCAGGAGCCCGGCGACCCGGTCCCCTTGGCGGACCCCGAGCGCACGCAGCGCTCGGGCCAGCTGATCGATGTTCCTGTCCAGCTCGGCATAGGTGAGGCGCCGGTTTCCGTCCACCAGTGCGAGCCGGTCCCCGGACAGGAACGCCCTCGTGGCGACCCAGCCACCGATTCCCTCGTCCATGCGCCACCCTCTTCGTCGGGACAACAGTCCGTGACCCAGGTCACGGCAGCTTGGTCCAAACTTGACGGTGTCGTCAAGATGGAGCCCGCGGCCATCGGCGGAAGGGACGGAGCATGACCTCGGCAGGACCTGCGTCACCTCCGGCCACGGCGCGTGGCCGCCGCACCCGATCCGCACTGCTGACGGCCGGACGGCAGCTGTTCGAGGAGTGCGGGTTCTCCGCCGTGGGGATCGATGACATCGCCTTACGCGCGGGGGTCTCCCACGGCACGTTCTACACGTGGTTCGACTCCAAGGAGACGTTGCTCCGCGAGATCGTCAGCGAGGTCGCCGCAGAGGTCTTCTCGGCGACCTCGATCGGTACCCGCCTGCCGGCCAAAGCTGCGTACGCGCGCATCGAGGCCGCCAACCGGTCCTTCCTGCGTGCTGTCACCCGGCACTCCCGCATCCTCCGAGTGCTGGACTCGCTGGCGGACACCCAGGAGGACTTCCGACAGCTCCGCTCGGAGATGCGTGAGTCGTTCGTCCAGCGTGGGATGGAGGGCCTGATCCGGCTGCAGGAGCTGGGCCTGGCCGACCCGCTGCTGCCACCGCGGGCGACGGCCAGCGCGCTGGGCGCGATGGTGGAGTCCTTCGCCCACGTGTGGCAGGACCCGGTGGAAGAACTCGACGAAGCCGCCGCCGTCGACGTCCTCACCCGGTTGTGGGCGGGGGCGATAGGTCTGGCGCCGCCGGCCCGACCCGCCGGTGAAGGCACCGCCGAGAGCCCCGGCGCGGGCTGACCCTGCTGGGACCGCCGAGGGACCGCGCGGGGCGGCCCGGCCGGTCAGTGCTGCACCCAATGCCACGGCGTCTCGCGGCTGCGCCGCACCCGACCCCTGCTCTCCAGGAGAACCAGGTGCGCCAGGGTCTCGGCAACAGCCGCTCTGCGCATGAAACCCGAGATCTGCTGCCATGGCCGCGACCAGCTCAGCGCGGCGGTCAGCTCCCAGGTCGTGGGCGCCGTCGTCACAGCAGCGTGGATCTCCTGCAGTCGGGCGTCGTGGTGGCCCACCAGCGCCGACACGCGCGCCGCCAGACCGGCGAAGCGGTACTCGTGCCCGGGCAGCACCTCGTCCAGGTGGGAGTCCAGCGCCCCGACACGCGCCACGGAATCGATGAAGTCGGCCAGCGGGTTGCCGCCCGACTGCGCGTGCACCCCGATGTTGGGTGTGATGCGGGGCAGGACGTGGTCGCCGGAGAAGAGGAGGCGACGACGGTGCTCGTGGAAGCACAGGTGCCCGGGCGAATGGCCGGGAGTGTGCACGGCACGCAGATCCCATCCAGGCAAGGGCAGCCGGTCACCGTCGCGGATGAGGCGGTCCGGTTCGGCCTGGCGGACGTAGTCGGCGATCTGCAGCGAGGCCCCGGACAGGACCCGGAGCTCGTCCTCGGGCACTCCGCAGTTCCGCAGCAGTGCGACCATGCCCTCCAGCAGGTCGGTGATGCCGGCCCCGTACCGGGCCGGCAGCAGCGCAGCGTCGTCGGGATGCAGCCCCACCCAGGCCCCTGACGCCTCACGGACCCGGCCCGCCAGGCCGTAGTGATCGGGATGGATGTGCGTCACCATGACGCCGCGGACGTCGGCGACCACGTACCCCGCCGTCGCCAGGCCCTGGGTGAGGGCTTGCCAGGCGTCGTCGGTGTCCCACCCGGCGTCGATCAGTGCCACCCCGTCATCGAGCTCGAGGGCGTAGACGAGGACGTAGCGCAGGGGGCTGTCGGGAATGGGCACCGGGATCGACCACAGCCCCTGCTGGACCCGCTCCACCGGCGGCAGTACGTTTTCGACCCACGCCCGTTGCTGCTTGACGCCGGTGACCCACAACGGGCCGGCGGACCCCGCGGTCACAGACCCATCCGCTTGCTGATGACCTCGTTCATGATCTCGTTCGCCCCGCCGCCGATGCCGAGTATCCGGGCGTCCCGGTAGTGCCGTTCGACCTCCGACTCCCGCATGTATCCCATGCCGCCGAAGATCTGCACCGCCTCGTCAACCACGAAGTCACAGGCGTAGACGGCGGTGTTCTTCGCCATCGACACCTCGGTGACGACGTCCTCCCCGGCCAGGTAGCGCTGCGCCACAGCTCGCGTGTAGGTGCGGGCGACGTCGACCTGACGCGCCATCTCGGCGAGCTTGTGCCGGATCACCTGTCGAGAGGAGAGCGGCCGCCCGAAGGTCTCCCGGTCCCGCGCCCACCCGAGGGCCAGGTCCAGGGCGCGGGCCGCGGTGGCGTAGGCCTGGACTGCCAGGCCGATCCGCTCGCTCTGGAACTGCTGCATGATCTGCACGAAGCCGGAGTTCTCTGTGCCCACCAGCTGCGCGGCCGGCACGCGGACGTCGGTGAAGGCCAGCTCGGCTGTGTCGCTGCACCGCCAGCCCATCTTGTCCAGCCGCCGGGAGACGCTGAACCCGGGCGTGTTCGTGTCGATGACGAGCAGCGAGACACCGCCGTGACCCGGTCCGCCGGTGCGCACAGCGGTGGTCACGAAGTCGGCGCGGACCCCGCTGGTGATGAAGGTCTTGGCTCCGTTGACCACGTACTCGTCGCCTTCGCGCACGGCCCGGGTGCGCAGATTTGCGACATCCGAGCCCCCGCCGGGCTCGGTCACCGCGAGCGAACCGATCAGCTCCCCGGCCAGCGTGGGTCGGACGTAGCGGTCGACCAGCTCGGCGCTGCCGTGGGCGGCGATGTGCGGCACGGCGATGCCGTGGGTGAACAGCGAGGCACAGACACCTGTGGACCCACCCCCGTGCAGGATCTCCTCGGTCATGACCGCCGAGTCGATCGCGTTGCCGCCGCTGCCGCCCACCTCTTCGGCGAACCCGACGCCGAGCAGGCCCGCGCCGGCCGCCTTACGGTGCAGATCGCGCGGCAGCTCGCCATCCCGTTCCCACTCGGCCATGTTCGGAGCGATCTCCCGGGCCACGAAGTCGCGGGCGAGCCGGCGGAGGGCCACCCGCTCGGGCGTGCTCCATGGGTCGGGGGCGTGCGCGGTGACGTCGGTAGGGCTCATGACTGCTCTCCTCCGGTCGGTCCTCCCGCAGCTGGTACACAGGCGGCCGCGTGCATGTCGAGCAGGGCCGCGATGCACCCTCCGCGCCTCGAACGACGTGAGCCACTACGACACCTCAAGCAGGTCGTAGGGACGGCCACGGAGGACTTGACGTCACCGTCAGGTTAGTCGTCCGTGGATGTGGCGCACAACACCCGCATCGTTCGCGCCGGCCATTCCGACAGCGGACTCGCAGCGCCGAGAGGCTCCGGTTGCGCTGGCTGCAGCGGTGGCGGATGTCGGCTCCACTACGCGCGATCCACCACGTCCTGCGGGAGCGGGAGTACCGCCAGATCGCCCACCAGTGCGGTAGGGAGAACGCATGACGCACAGATTGCTCGTCCAGTACGGCCGTCCGACGGACCCTTCTGCGTTCGACCAGCACTACCGCGACGTCCACGTCCCGCTCGCACGGAAGATCCCCGGCGTGGTGCGCTTCGACATCGGCCACGCCAACGCTCTGGACGGCGACACCGCGCCGTACCTGGTTGCCGTGCTCGACTTCGCCTCCGCCGAGGCGTTCGCTTCCGGCATGGGGTCCCCCGAGGGCACGGCCGCCGCCGGCGACGTGCCGAACTTCGCCACCGGCGGCGCGAGCATGAGCCACTACGACATAGAGGACTTCACTCCCTGAGCTGCCGGGTGCCGTCCTCCGGTGCGACGGGGGACGGCACCCGCGTCGGTCCAGGGGACTGCGCTCCCTCGACCGATTTCCCATTGCCGGCGGGCGCGGGAGGCGGCGGCGGCTCTACCGTCGCACCGGTGGGGGGGCTCCGGTGCCGGGTCCCGGGGGCGAGCGGGGCCGCGACGCGGGCCCCTGCTCGTCGCCACCGCCTCCGGCACGGTGCTGAACCCGCTCAATTCCTCGCTGATCGCCGTCGCCCTGATCCAGCTGGCGGAGGACTTCGAGCTGTTGTTCGCCTGCGTCTCCTGGATGATCTCGCTGTTCCACCTGACCAGCGCGGTGGCCCAGCCGGTCTCCGGCCGGCTCGGAGACGTGTTCGGGCCACGCCGACTGTTCCTCGCGGGGCTCGCGCTGGTCGGCCTGGCCAGCCCGCGGCGCCGCTCTCCCCCGAACTTCGCCACGCTCCTGGCCATCCGGGCGGTCCAGGCGCTGGGCAGCTCCGCGATCTACCCCCTCCGGCATGGCGATCATCCGCCGGCTGGTCGTGGAGGGCCGGGCCCGCGCGCTGGCCGTCGATCAGCCCGGCGTTGGGGCGGTCGTGCAGGTCGCGGGTCGCCGTCCACGGTGACCGGGCCGTCGGCGAGGGCGGCCACCGGGGGGAGGAACCGCAGCACCGTGCCGGCCAGCCCGGCGTCGACCGTGACCGGACCGCTGAGCGTTCCGGGTGCGACCAGCCAGTCGCTGCCGTCGACGTCGTCGATGCCGACTCAGAGTGCGCCCAGGCCTGCGGCCATGAGGTCGGTGTCGCGCGCCCTGAGGGGGTGCACGAGCCGACTGGGGCCGTCCGCCAGCGCGGCGAGCACGAGTGCCCGGGCGGTCAGCGACTTCGACCCGGGCAGGGACACGACGGCGTCGACCGGAGCAGGGTGGTGCGGCGCGGGCCAGACGTCTCTCACGAGGTCAGTCTGCCCGCCCGCGCCGCACCTCCCCGCACGTGCTCAGCCGGCCTGCGGCTTCTCGGTCTTCTTGACCGGGACCGTGCGGAGCAGCCGCCGGTTGGCGAACTCGAACATGGCCAGCTCGGAGAGCTCGCGGCCGTAGCCGGACCGCTTGACGCCACCGAAGGGCAGCTCCGGGGAGGAGCCGGTGGGCTGGTTGATCCAGACCATGCCTGCCTCCAGCCGCTCGGCCACCGACCGCGCCTCCTCGGGGTTGCTGCCCATGACGGTTGCACCCAGGCCGAAGTCGCTGTCGTTGGCCAGCGCGACCGCCTCGTCGGCGTTCTTCACCTTGTAGACGACGGCCGCGGGACCGAAGAGCTCCTCGCGGTAGGCCCGCATGTCGGGAGTGACGTCGGTGAGGATCGTCGCCGACACGAACGCGCCGGCGTGATCGGGGCGCTGGCCGCCCGCGACGACGGTGGCGCCCTTGTCGATGGCGTCCTGGATCTGCGCCTGCAGGTCCGCGGCCGCCTTCTCGCTCGACAGTGGCGCGAGCGACGTCGCCGGGTCGGCCGGGTCGCCGGGGGCGAAGATGCCGAATGCCTGCTTCAGGCCCTCGACGAAGGGCTCGTAGGCGTCCTCGGTGACGATCAGCCGCTTGGAGGCGGTGCAGGCCTGCCCGGTGTTACCCATGCGCCCGGCGGTGGCCGCCTTGACGGTCGCCTCCAGGTTCTCACCGTCGAGGACGATGAACGGGTCGCTGCCGCCGAGCTCCAGCACGGACTTCTTGAGGTGCTTGCCGGCCAGGGCGGCGACCGACGAGCCGGCCCGCTCGCTGCCGGTCAGCGTCACGCCCTGGATGCGGGGGTCGGCGATGACCTGCTCGACGTCCTCGATCTTGAGGAAGGTGTTGATGAGCGCGCCCTCGGGGGCGCCGGCGTCACGGAACAGCTGCTCGATCGCCACGGCGCACTGCGGGGTGATCTCCGAGTGCTTGAGGATGACGGTGTTGCCCAGCACCAGGTTCGGGCCGGCGACGCGGACGACCTGGTAGAAGGGGAAGTTCCACGGCTCGATGGCCAGGAGCACGCCGACGGGGCGCGTCTCGATGACGGCCTCTCCGCCGCCCATCATCGGCTCGATCGAGGTCGGCTCGAGGAACTTCGGGCCGTTGCCGGCGTAGTACTTCAGGATCATCGAGCAGAGGAAGAGCTCGCCGACGGCCTCGTCCCGGCGCTTGCCCATCTCCTTGGTGATGAGGGCGGCGAAGTCCATGATCCGCTCGTCGAGCAGCTCGGCGGCCTTCTGGACAACGGCCGCGCGCTCCTCGACCGAGCGGTCGCGCCACTCCAGGTACGCGGTGTGCGCCTGGCCGATGATGCCGTCGATCTCCGACGTCTCGGTGAAGGGGTACTCCTTCTCCGTCTCGCCGGTGAACGGGTTGACGGTCGCGTAGCGCCGCTCGGCGCTGTCGCTGGCGGTGGTGGGGGCGTTCTGCGTAGCGGTCACGCGGTGATCCTCGTCTCTGGGGGGCTTGTTCCGCCTAGGCCTACCCCACGAGTGCCCGGCTGTCACGGGGCGGCCCGCTGTCAGCGGGCGCACCTACAGGGCGAGAGGTCAGCCGAACCTGTGCCAGGAGGCGCCCATGTGCGGTTGCTACGCCGCCAGCCGCAAACCCGAGGACCTGGCGCTGGAGTTCGAGGCCGTACCGGCCGGCGGGCAGTCCCCGGTGCCGGCCGACTACAACGTCGCCCCGACCAAGGACGTGCACGTCGTCCGCTGGAAGAAGGAGCGCGACGCCGAGGGCGCGCTGACCCGCGGCGTGCACCGCGAGCTCCGGGCGGTGCGCTGGGGCCTGGTGCCCTCGTGGAGCTGTCGAACGCGGCGACGGCGGGGCTGCTCGCGGTGATCGGCGTGAGCGTCGGATCCACCAACCTGGGGCTGCAGACGGCGTTGTACGACACGGTCCCGCCTGACGAGGTCGGGGCGGCAGCCGGCCTCTTCCAGACCTCGCGCTACCTCGGGGACCATCCTCTCGGCCAGCCTGCTGGGACTGCTGTTCGGCGACCAGATCGACACCGGGAACCTGCACCGACTGGCCTGGTGCCTGTTCGCCGTCAGCGCGCTCGTCCTGGTCCTGCACCTGCGTCTCCCGGGACGGCCACCCGCTGCGTCCTCGACCTGATCGCCCGTCCGTCATCGCCCGGCGAGGGCCCCGGCGTCATGGCAGGGTTCTGGGGGACGCGGAACCCGGCGGTGGAGGATCGGATGCCCGATCAGGCGATCGAGAGCCAAGCGCGGGAGACCGATGTCAGCGGCGTGCGGGTGCTGCTGACCGGCGGCACCAGCGGGCTGGGGCTGGGCATGGTGCGGGCTCTGGTGGCCGATGGGGCCTCAGTGGTCCTGACCGGCCGGGACGCCGACCGCGCGCGCCGGGTCGCCGAGCAGGAGACTGCCGCCGGGCCCGGATCGGCGACCGGAATTGCGATGGACGTGCGGGACGAGGCCTCCGTCGCCGATGGCGTGGCGGCGGCGCGCGCTGCCCTGGGTGGCATCGACGTCCTGGTGAACAACGCCGGCATCGGCATGCGGACTGTCAATCCGCGGTTCCTGACCGAGCCGCGACGGTTCTACGAGGTCGCCCCGGCGGGCTTCGCCGACCTCATTGCCACCAACGTCACCGGCTACTTCCTGGTGGCCCGCGCGGTCGTACCCGACATGGTCGCGGCGGGACACGGCACCGTGGTCAACGTCAGCATCAACGAGGAGACGATGCGTCGCCGAGGGTTCGTGCCCTACGGCCCGTCCAGGGCCGCCACCGACGCGATGTCCCGCGTCATGGCCGCCGACCTTGCCGGCACGGGCGTCCACGTCCACCTGCTGCTGCCCGGTGGCGCCACGGTCACCGGCATGATCCCCGACGACCTGCCGGATGAGGCCCGGGGCGGCCTGCTGGAGCCTGCGGTGATGGGCCCGGCCATCCGGTGGTTGTGCTCTCCAGCGGCGAGAGAGCACAACGATCTCCGCGTCGTGGCCCGGGAATTCGTCCCGCCGGTGGACACGTCCCCCGCGTGACCGACCCGCGGTTCGTCGCACCCACGGCTCGAGCGCCGGGCAGCCGGCCCCCCCGTGGCGGGTCGGCTGCCCGGACCCCTCAGCCGCGCAGCAGCTCGCCGAACCGGGCGCTGCTCTCGTCGATCGCGCTCTGCGCTGCCGGCGAGATGGCGCCCATGTCGAAGAACCCGTGGATCATGCCGCCGTAGCGACGGACGTCCGCGGCGACGCCCGCGGCACGCAGCGCCTCGCCGTAGGCCTCGCCCTCGTCCCGGAGCGGGTCGAACTCCGCCGTCACGACGACCGCAGGAGGCAGCCCCGACAGGTCGGCGCCGTGCAGCGGCGACAGTCGGGCGTCCTTGGCGTCGTCCCAGGCGCCTGCGTAGTGGCCGTAGAACCAGTCCATGGTGTCCTTCTCGAGGAAGTAGCCCTTGGCGTTCTCCACGCGGGAGGGGTACTCCCCCTCCGCGTCCACGGCCGGGTAGATCAGGAACTGGCCGGCCAGCGGCGTCCCGTCGGCGTGCAGTACCTGCGCCACGACCGCGGCGAGGTTGCCGCCGGCGCTGTCCCCGGCGAGGCCCAGCCGCTGGTCCCCGCCGAACTCGTCGAGGTGCCCGGCGATCCAGCGGGCGGAGGCCACCGCGTCGTCCGCTGCGGCCGGGAACGGGTGCTCCGGGGCCAGCCGGTAGTCCACGGCCACCACGACGGCGTTGCTGCCCTTGCAGACGTTGCGCGCCATGTTGTCGTGGGTGTCGAGATCGCCGATGACCCAGCCTCCGCCGTGGAAGAAGATCACCGTGGGGAAAGGGCCCTCGCCTTCCGGGCGGTAGACGCGCGCCTCGAGGTCACCCTCGGCACCGGGCACCGTCCGGTCCTCACTGCTCCCGACCTGGACGACGTGTTCGGGCGCCCGGGAGCCGTGGGTGAGCGCGAGGTACTGGGCGCGCCCGGCCTCGGCGCTCCCCTCGTACATGGGCGGCATGCCTGCCTGGTCGATCATGCTGAGGACGGCGGCGATGTGCGGGTCAACCGGCACAGGGTTCTCCTTGTGGGGGACGGCTGGGGACGTGCGGGAAGGGACTCCGGAAGCGGTGCGGCGCGACGGCCGGTCAGCCGTACACCAGCGAGCTGTCGTCGAGGTCGAGCGCAGGCAACGAGTCGCGCTCCTCGGCGTACTCGCGCAGGTGGACCCAGGGCTCCTGGTCCCCCTGCTTGAACATCAGGTGCATGGTGCGCATGACGTAGCCGGCGTTGAAGTTCTCCGGGTCGCCCCAGGGCCGCAGCTGCATACCGTCGTCCTCCCGGCGCAGCGTGGGGACGACGGTCGCCACACCCCGCTCCTCCATGTGAGCGAGCAACCGGCAGACGAACTCGCTGACCAGGTCGGCACGCAGGGTCCAGCTGGCGCGGAAGTACCCGAACACGTAGGCCATGTTGGGAACGCCGCTGATCATCATGCCGCGCCACGTGACCCGCTCGGTGAAGTCGACCGGCTCTCCGTCGACTGTGAAGGCAACTCCCCCGAACAGGCTCAGGTCGAATCCGGTGGCGGTGACGACGACGTCGGCCTCGATCTCCTCACCCGAGGACGTGCGGATCCCGGTCGCGGTGAACGTCTCGATGGTGTCGGTGACCACCGATGCCTTGCCCTCCCGGATGGCGGTGAACAGGTCGCCGTCCGGGAGTAGGGCGAGCCGCTGCTGCCACGGCCGGTAGGTGGGGTTGAAGTGCTTGTCGATGTCGAAGCCTTCGGGTAGCAGCGGACGCATCGATTCGATGATGAAGGCCCGCAGTTCGTCGGGCGCCTCCTTGGACATCCGGGTGATCTCGTCCCCCTCGGCGATGTACGCGCGCCGGAGGATCTCGTGGGTCCACTCGTCAGGGACGTCCAGGGCGCGGAGTGTGTTCGCCAGCTCGTGGGTCCTGGGGCGGGCGAAGAAGAACGTCGGCGAGCGCTGCAGCATCGTCACGTGCGCCGCCTCCTGCGCCATGGCCGGCACGAGGGTGGCCGCGGTGGCTCCGGATCCGATGACGACGACGCGCTTGCCGGCGTAGTCGAGGTCCGCGGGCCACTGCTGCGGGTGCACGACATGACCGCGGAACCGGTCCAGCCCCTCCCACTGCGGCTGGTGGGGCCGGGAGTGGTCGTAGTAGCCCTGGCACATCCAGAGGAAGTCGGTGGTGAACCGCAGCGACTCGCCGGTGTCCTCACGGGTCACCTGCACAGTCCAGCGCTTCTCCTCCGAGGACCAGCTGGCCGCGCTCACCCGGTGCCGGTAGCGGATCCGGTCGCCCAGGTCGTTCTCCTGGATGACCTCGTCCAGGTAGGACAGGATCTCGTCCGAGGTGGCGATCGACGCCCCCCGCCAGGGCTTGAACTTGTACCCGAAGGTGAACAGGTCGCTGTCGGACCGGACGCCGGGGTAGCGGTGGGTCCACCAGGTGCCGCCTCGGGCGTCCAGCGCGTCGAGGATGACGAAGCTCTTGTCCGGGAACTGCTGCTTCAGGTGATAGGCGGCGCCGATCCCGGAGATCCCCGCCCCGACCACGAGCACGTCGACGTGCTGGGTCTCCGCCGCGGTGCCGGTTGCTGCTTCTGCCGTCAAGGTCATGCTTCATTGCCCATCTGCCTGGTGATGTCGGTCACGACGGAAGCTAGCCGTGCGAGGCGGAGGTGAGCCATGCCACAATCGGCCGTGAGTTGAGTATTCCGGCCAACCCCCAACACCCCTTCGACGCGCCCGTCCGCGGCACGGGCAGCGTGGCACTTCTGTGTGGGCTGGCCGTGGAGCACGGCCTCCCCCGCCGTGACGTGCTGGCCGGCGGGGGGATACCGGAAGAAGCCCTCGAGGACCCGGCTGCCGAGATCACCGGCGAGCAGGAGATGCGTGCAATCGCTGCCATCGCCGGCTCGCTGCCCGAGGACGCAGGCCTGACCGCCGGAGCGCGATACCGGCTGGCGAGCTACGGCATCTGGGGCTTCGCCCTGCTCTCGAGCCGCACCCTCCGCGAGGGGACCGAGGTCGCGATGCGATTCGTGGACCTCACGTACGCGCTGACGCGCGTCAGCGCCCGGGAGGACGACGGCGAGGTCCGGCTGTTCTTCGACGACCTGGACGTCCCGGAACACGTCCGGCGCTTCGTCCTGCTCCGCGACAGCTCGGCGGCCCTGCAGCTGTGGCGGGAGACACTGGGGCGCCCTGTCGTGCCGCTGCGCGTGGCGCTGCGACTGCCGCAGCCCGCCGATCCGACGCCGTACGAGACCGCGTTCGGAGTGCCGCCGCGGTTCGGCGCCGCACGGTCGGTCCTGGTCTTCGACGCTGCCCTCCTCGACCAGCCGTTGCCGCAGGCAGCCCCCCTGACCGCCGCACTCTGCGAGGCCCAGTGCCGGGACCTCCTCCAGCGCCGCCACTCACGGCGAGGGACGAGCGGGCGGGTGCGTGACCTCCTGGTGCACACCGGGGGCCGGATCCTCGGACAGGAGGAGGTCGCCGCGGAGATGCACGTCAGCGTGCGGACCTTGCGCCGGATGCTCCGCGACGAGGCAACCACGTTCCGCGCGATCGTGGAGCAGACACGTGAACACCTGGCGGAGGAGTTGCTCGTGACCGCCGGTCTGAACGTCGAGCAGGTCGCTCGACGCCTCGGCTACACGGATGCCTCCACCTTCGTCCATGCCTTCCGGCGGTGGAAGGGAGTCAGCCCCGGCCGCTGGAGGGAGGGGGAAACCCGGCCGTCCACGAGCGGTGACACGTCCCGGCCTGCGGCCGGGCCGGAGTGACGGCGGCGCGGGCTGAGCTGCGCATCGAACCCCGGTGTCGCATCGGAGGGTCGAGAAGCGACGCGCCGGGCCCTCCAGGGCTGCACCGACCCCAGGACTGAGCCTTTCCCTGAGGCCGCTCAGTCAGAGGTCTTCGGCGGCCCTGTGCGGTCCCGCTCCGGCCGAACAGCCCGTGGCGGACAGCCGGCCCGCATCCAGGACTCCAGCTCGGCGAACCCCCGCGCCGCCTCCAGCGCGATCATGACCTGTCGGCGACACGGCCCCTGCCAGGTCGGGGGCCCGGCCGCCAGCCAGTTGGTCAGTACCGCCGGACGCCCTGCCCACGACGTGCCCATGGCCAGGCCGCCAGTCATGAGGCACCACAGCAGGAACCGCGCCACGGCCCGAAGCCACATCGCAGCGGCCTGGAGATACAGGGTGCCTCTGAGATAGCAGTCCACCGCGCACCCCACTCCGTAGGGGTCCAGCGCCGTCAGGGGGTGAGACAGCACCGCCGGTCGGCGCTTCTCCCGGCGTTGCACGCAGCAACCATCGTCGCCCCGTGGCGCCGCAATAGGAAGGGTTTCGGCCCCCGCTGTCCCACGCGACCGGGTGGGGTTGCGACCCGAATGACCCCTCGGGCCTCCGCGTTTCGGAGGTCGGCGGAGGCGGTCGTGTCGCGGCCGCCGCGGGCGTACAACGCTACGGCCGGGCCTTCGGTGGTTGCGTGCCTGCCGTGCCGTGAGTGTCGGAATGAGGAGGGCGAGCGACGTCGTCGGTTCCGCGCCGGAGATCGGAGTCCGGAACGACCGCCGTCTCGAAGGCCTCGGCGAGGTCTTCACCGCTTGTCTGCTCCTGCGGGTGACGGCGCAGCGGGGTCTCCCGCAGGAACAGCAGAACGAGAAAACCGACCAAGGCGAACGGGACGGCGGCGAGGAAGGTGGTCTGCAGCGCATCGGCGAAGCCTGTGATGACCGCGGTGTACACCGGCTCGGGCAGCGCGCCGATCTCTTCAGGGCTGCCGAGCGTCGGAGCCCCTCCCCCGAGCCTGTCGGCCGGGACGCCGGCCTCGGCGAGCCGGGACGGGATGGTGTCGGCGAGGCGATGCGTGAGCAGGGCGCCGAACACGGCCACCCCCAGCGCGCCACCGAGCGAGCGGAAGAACGTGGCACCAGAGGTCGCGACGCCGAGATCTTTCCGCTCCACGGCGTTCTGGGTGGCAAGAACGAGGACCTGCATGACCAGCCCGATCCCGGCACCGGTGACGAACATGTACCCCCCGGCCACGACCAGCGAGGTGTCGGCGGCCAGCCGGCTCATGAGTCCCAGCCCGGCGGCGGCCAGCAGCAGGCCGACGACCGGGAACATCTTGTACCGGCCGGTGGCGGTGATGGCTCGCCCGGACCCGATCGAGGCGCCGAGCAGGCCCACCATCAAGGGGAGCGTGAGCAGCCCGGAGGCGGTCGGCGACTGCCCCTTGACGATCTGCAGATACTGCGGCAGGAAGACGATCGCCCCGAACATGGCGACGCCGACGACGAAGCCCGCCAGACTTGTGATGACGAACGTGTGGTTCGCGAACAGGTGCGGCGGCATGATCGGCTCGCGAGCGCGACGCTCCTGCCACACGGCGAGGGCCAGCAGGACGGCCGCCGCGGCGGCGAGCGCGTAGGTCCACGCGGAGTTCCAGGCGAACTCCTTGCCGCCCAGCGACAGCACCAGCAGCAGAGCGCTGACCGAGCCCACGATGAAGAACGCGCCCAGCCAGTCGATCGAGCGCTTGCTGCGCGGGAACGGCAGTCGCAGCACCCGCTCGGTGACCAGCAGGGCGGCCACGCCGATCGGGATGCCTACCCAGAAGGTCCATCGCCAGGACAGGTGCTCGACGAGGAACCCGCCGAGCAAGGGCCCCGCAACGGTGGCAATGCCGAACACCGATCCGATGTAGCCCTGGTAGCGACCACGCTCCCGCGGACTGACGATGTCGCCGAGGATCGCCTGCGACAACGCCATCAGCCCACCGGCGCCGATGCCCTGGACCGCGCGGAATGCAATCAACTGGGCCATGTCCTGGGCGAAGCCACAGGCGAGAGAGGCGAGCAGGAAGATCCCGATGGCGGACTGGAACATGATCTTCCGCCCGTAGAGGTCGGACAACTTGCCCCAGATCGGCGTGGATGCAGTCGAAGTCAGCAGCGTCGCCGACACCACCCAGGCGAGCTGTTCCTGCCCACCGAGCTCCCCCACGATGGTCGGCAACGCCGTCGCCACGATCGTCTGCGACAGCGCCGCGACGAGCATGCCCAGCATGAGGCCGACCAGCACTGTCACGATCTGCCGGTGCCCCAGCGGCGGCAGACCCTCGCCGCCGGCGGAGTCCGGAGGCGGGTTACGGGGAGCAGGAGAACTCACGCGCGCACGACCTCTTCCGCACGAGTCGTGTCGGCAGGCTGTCCGCCAGGCGCTGCGTCGCTGGCCAGGCCGTCGAGATCCGCGTTCAACCGTTCCAGCAGCGCCGCGAACATGTCCTGTTCGTCGGTCGGCCAGGAGCCGACCAGCTCGCGGACGGCATTCCGGCGGAGCTGGCGTGTCTCCGCGACTGCACTCTGCCCGGCGGACGTCAGTCGCAGCCGGCAGGCCCGTCCGTCGTCCGGATCCGCCTCCCGCGTGGTAAGCCCGGCCTGCTGCAGGGCGGCCACGTGCCGGCTCACCGTCGAGGCGTCGAGGTGCAGGCGGGCCGCCAACGCCCCGTTGCGCATGGGTCCCGCGTCGTTCAGGAGGCCGAGGATCGTGTACGCGCTCCGGTCCAGCAGCTGTACGGGCCCATCGGTATGAAGCCGGACGCGCTGTGCTCGGTGGACGAGGTGGGTCAGCGCCTGTTCAATGCGCTCCAGCGACTCGAGGGCAACCCCACCCTGATCCGGTTGCATGTCCCAACCATACTCGGCTGCTGTACGGCGTCCAGCCGCACAGAGCTGGTCCGCCGCAGCCTCCCCGGCCGCGATCAGGCATCGTCGTCGCCCACCGATCCCGGTGACGCCTGGGCGAGCCAGGACTCCAAGGCAGCAATACCCCGCACCGCCTCACGGTGCACGACCTGATCGTCGACTCCCGATGGAGGCAAGCTGTCGACGAGCTCGGTCGGCCCGAGGCGACGGCCGAGCAGGTGTCCGGCGGCGGCGTAGATGCCGTAGCAGGACAAGGCCGCGGCCCCCAGACATGATGCGGCTGCCGCCGTCCAGGTGAAGACGGACAGGGTCTCCTCCAGCAGACGCCAGAGCGCTGCATCCAGCGCTTGCCAGGCCGAGAACGAGACACCGTCCATGTCGCCGCCGATCAACCGGTGGCGCCGCGGTCCCCGGGGGCCACGGCGCCCGTACGGAAGAAGGGGATCCTAGTCGCCCGAGGGGGTCATACCGACCTTTGTCAGTCCTGACTCCTGGAAGGCGCGGTGGTTCGCCACCCGTCACATCTCACGGCATGGAGTGCGGACACGAGGCGGGCGGACTCAGCGGGTGACCCCGCACGTGGGCTGTTCCGCGGTCCGGCTCACCCGACGGAGAGCATGGCTCCCCGGCGACGGACTGCCTTGCGGTAGCCGGCGAGCATCTGCGCGGTGATCTCGGTGAGCTCTTCGCGGAGCCAGTCCTCGGTGACGTCGGCCGGCGCGGCGAGCAAGGCCCCGGTGAGCGCCTGCAGCGTCGCGCCTCCCCACACCGCGCCCAGATCATCTGCCCCGTCCCCCAGGAGCATCGACTCCACCTTGCCCCGGAGCCGCGTCGTGAGTTCCAGGACGGCAGGTCTGGACATGGCGGCGGCGTCGCGGACGAGGTACCCGGCCAGCCGACGGTGCCGCAGCAGGTAGTCGACGTAGCCGGCCACCTCGATACCCCGGCTCCGGTGCCGGCTCTCCCTCGAGCTGTTGGCCTCGACCAGTCGGATCAACTCGTCCAGTGCCGGCCTGACCAGTGCGAGGAGCAATTCGTCCTTGGTCCGGAAGTGGTAGTACACGGCCGCCTTCGTCACGCCGAGCCGATCCGCGATCTCCTGCAACGAGGTGCCGTCGAACCCCTGGGCGGCGAACAGGTCGAGGGCGGCCTCCAGCACGCGCTGCGCCCCAGGAGTGCGGGGAGCCGATGTCGGGCTACCTGCTGCCGACGTCGCGAGCTGCGGGCTGGTCACCACGTCAGGGTAGCCATCAGCCCGTGTGCCCCACGGCCCACGGCGCTACTAGCCGCATGGCTAGTAGCCTCTAGCCGATTAGCTAGTCACCGATGCCGGTCCCCCTCACCGCCCCCCCTGACCTCCGGAGCACCACACGTGGCCGTCTTCCTCCACCGTCTCGGACGCTGGGCCTTCCACCGTCGCAAGACAGTCCTCATGGCCTGGGTGCTCGCCCTGGTCGCGCTCGGCAGCCTGGCCGGCGCTGTCGGAAAGGATGCCGACGCTCAGCTCTCCATCCCCGGCGTCGAGTCGGTCACCGCGTTGGAGACGCTGCAGGAGCGCTTCCCCGACGGCGCGGCGGGTGGCGCCACCGCCCGCATCGTCTTCCGCGCTCCCGAAGGTCGGACGGTGAGCGATCCGGAGATCGGCGCCGCCATCCAGGAGACGCTCGCCGCCGCGGCGGAGGCGAAGCAGGTGACCGAGGTCAGCGACCCCTTCCAGGACCGCGGCGTCTCGGCGGACCAGACCACCGCCTACGCCACGGTCGTCTACGAGGTGCAGCCCAACAACATCACCGACGAGGCGCGAGCCGACCTTCTCGACGTGGGAGAGGGCGCCCGGGGCGCCGGGCTCCAGGTGGAGTTCGGCGGCGAGGCCACCCAGGCCGCACCCGAGCAGGGCATCGCCGAGGCGGCCGGGGTCGTCGTCGCCCTCGTCGTCCTCGCGATCACCTTCGGCACGCTGCTCGCCGCGGGCCTGCCGCTCCTGACCGCCCTGATCGGCGTGGCCACCGGCATGGCCGCGGTCCAAGCCCTCTCGGCCGTCGTCGACTTGGACAGCGCCACACCGACCCTCGGTCTGATGATCGGGCTTGCGGTCGGGATCGACTACGCGCTCTTCATCATCATCCGGCACAAGGAGCTGCTGGCGACGGGCACGCCGGCCCGCGAGGCGGCGGGGCGAGCGGTCGGCACCGCCGGCAGTGCGGTCGTCTTCGCCGGGCTGACCGTCATGATCGCCCTGGCCGGGCTGGCCGTCATCGGCATCCCGTTCCTGACCACGATGGGTCTCGTGGCGGCCGGCATGGTCGGCGTGGCGGTCCTGGTCGCGCTGACCCTGGTGCCGGCCATGCTGGGCTTCGCCGGCGATCGGTTCAGCCGCTGGCCGGTGCCTGGTCTGCGGCGCCGTCAGGCAGCACTGGCCACGACGGAGTCCTGGGGCACGCGGTGGGCGCGCTTCGTCACCCGCCGACCGGTACCCGTCGTCCTCGCTGCCGTCATCGGCCTCGGGGTCATCGCCTTGCCGGCCCTGGACCTGCGGTTGGGGCTGCCCACCGACGGGGACCTGTCGGAGGAGGCCACTCAGCGGCAGGCCTACGACCTGCTGGCCGAGGGCTTCGGGCCCGGCTTCAACGGTCCGCTCACCGTGGTCGTGGACGCTACGGACGCCGAGGCGCCGGACACTGCCTTCGTCGCCACTGCTGAGGCGATCGCCGCGCTCGACGGCGTGGCGACCACGGCACCGCCGCGGCCGAACCCGGCCGGCGATACGGCAACCATCACTGTCATCCCGAGCGAGGGGCCGTCCGCGGCCGCGACCGAGGATCTGGTCGGCGACATCCGCGACCTCCGTCCCGGCCTGAGGGAGCAGACCGGCTCCGAGCTCGCCGTCACGGGCAACACCGCGCTCGGCATCGACATCTCCGAGAAGCTGGCCGATGCACTCCCGCTGTTCCTCGCGGTGGTCGTCGGCCTGGCGATGCTGCTGCTGATGGTGGCATTCCGCTCCATCCTGGTGCCGCTCAAGGCAACGCTCGGCTTCCTCCTGAGCGTTGCGGCCACCTTCGGTGCCCTCGTCGCCGTGTTCCAGTGGGGCTGGCTGGCCGAACTGCTCGGCGTCGCCTCGACAGGGCCGATCGTGAGCTTCCTGCCCATCCTGCTCATCGGACTGCTGTTCGGCCTGGCGATGGACTACGAGGTGTTCCTGGTCAGCCGGATGAGGGAGGAGCACGTGCACGGCGCCGAGCCGCGTGAGGCCGTCATCGGCGGCTTCCGTCACGGCGCGCGGGTCGTGACGGCCGCAGCCTTGATCATGGCGTCGGTGTTCGCGGGATTCGTCCTCGGCCCGGACGCCACCATCAAGAGCATCGGGTTCGCCCTCGCCTTCGGCGTCCTCGTCGACGCCTTCGTCGTCCGGATGGCGCTCGTCCCTGCGGTCATGACACTGCTGGGTCGCAGCGCCTGGTATCTGCCCCGTTGGCTGGACCGCGGGCTGCCGAACGTGGACATCGAAGGCTCGACCCTGGAACGCCACACCCCGGCGCCTGACCGCGAGCTCGCCGACGCCCGTCGCTGAGCTCACTGAGCGACAGCTGGGAGGGCCGCTTCCGGAGATGGAGGAGCAGCCCTCCCAGCGTCGCCATACCGCGTTTCGCTCCACCAGCCGGTCCAGCAGGGGCCACGAGTCGGGGAAGGAGTTCCGGGAGGCCACCGACGCCTCACGCTCATCCCGTTGGCCGAACTGCCGTCGGTTCGGCGTACGGACCGGCCCGGTGAGCGTCGCCCGTGATCGTTGCCGCCCCGGTACGCCGTCCATTCGGCAATGAGGGACGCAGAAGGGACATGGGACCTTCGCAAGATCGGTGCGGCGTCAGCACCCACACCTTCGCTCGGAGGTCTCCCCATTGGTCCAGCCCCCGACGCCGTCAACAACCCTCATGGGCACTACAACCAGTCCCCGACCTCGCCGACGGGGACCCGGTAGAGGGTGGACGGAGGCGGAGTCCGACGATCGGCCAGGGGCACCGGACACCTCGCCCCGGCAGCACTGCTCCGGGTGGTGCGCCGCTGAGAGCGGCGGCCGATCTCAGCGGGCCGCTGCGGTCCAGGACGTGAGAAGGGTGCGTAGGGCTGCGACCAACGGCAACGGCTGGTCGAGCATCGGGTGATGTCCCGCGTCGGGCAGCTCGATCACCGGAACCCCCACGGGTAGCAACTGTTCCATCCGCACCGCCATCGCCGGCGGGACCAACCCGAACTCGGACCGGAGGAGTGCGGCCCGGCAGCGTAGGGCGGGCAGCAGTTCCCGCATCAACGCGCGCTGGCCGAACATCGCGGGGTCGAACTTCCAGGTCCAGCCACCCTCCACCTGCCGGAGTGATTGCTCCGCGATGTGCCGGGCGATGAAGGGGAGCATCACGTCCTGGCGCGGCAGCGTGGTGAAGCGGGCCACCGCCTCCTCCAGGGTCGGGTAGACCCGCCGCGGCCGCATCCGGTGGCGGATTCCCTTCTCCTCCGGGGGCTGGTCGTTCAAGGGCGAGTCGATGATGACGACGCCGGCGAGTCGCTCGCCGTGCTGGACACCTGTGGTTGCCGCCGCCCAGCCGCCCATGCTGTGGCCGACCACCACAGGTGGCCGGGTGATCCCACCGGCGGCCGCCGCAGCCATCACCTCGGTCGCCCACAGAGTCATGTCGTAGTGCTCACGGTGACCACTGTCGCCGTGCCCGCTCAGATCGAGCGCCACCACCCGCTGTTCGCCGGCGAAGAAGGGAGCTACGTGATCCCACCACCCGGAGTGAGCGGCGCCGCCATGCACCAGCACCAGGCCCGGGAGCGCCGGGTCCCCCCAGCAGCGGAGGTGGATCGCGCAGCCGTCCACGTCCACGTCCACGTGGTCCGGGCGCGAGGCCAGCGCCGCCGAGAACCAGCGGGGGGTGGTTGCCGTCTCCGGCGATGGATCGTGGTGCTCCAATGGATCCTCCTCCGATGCGCCACGGCAGGCTATCCCCGCTAAACCGGTCATCCGGCGGCGGGTGCCTCGCTGCGACGACCAGCCGAACTCCGTCAAGCGGAGGCCGCGAACCGGTGAGTAGCGACGCCCACCTCTCGTCACCGACCGTGCCGCAGGACGAGCTAGCGACGGATGCGGCCTGTCACGGTGGACGTCACGACAGCAAGGACCTGAGCTGCGGCGATGTAGTCGGCCCCGGCAATCGGGGCCGACGGAGCGCATTCCTCGGGGGCAGCCGGTCGGTGATGTCGTGGATCGTTCCGCCGGTGTCCAGGTTGGCGGTGCGGCGCACGTGGATCCGGTTCCCGGCCGGGGTACGTCGTCCATCAGCCAGCCGGCCTCGGCGCCGACGGCGCGGGTTGTGTCGTCCAGCGGGATGCAGGACTCGCCACCGGTGGCCCTTTCCCGGCGGCGGCGCGACCCATTGACCCTCACCTGGCCGTCGGCCTGCCCCAGCTGGTCCGCACGTTCCGGCCGCCCTGTGAGTGCCCTACTTGCATCGGCGACGGCCCGCTGGCCGGGGGGTCATGCGGGCGGGACCGCACGGTCGAGCTCGGTGCGCCGTCCGTAAGGGCGCCCCACTACTGACGCGCCCGGGCAGTAGCCGATGTCCCGTACTCAAGGCTGACCTCCGGTACTTCTCCGGGGGGATCCTCCGGTAGCAGAAGACGGATCCGAGGCGCCGGCCTGTCGGATGACGGCGGGCGGGCGGTGCTGCCGTGCACTGGAACGAGAGAACTTCTGGAGCCTCGTTCGCGATCGTTGGACGGCAGGCAGCAGGCAGCAGGCAGCAACCGCTCCAGCACGGTTCGGGCCGTGGCAGCGGAGCGGGACAGTTCCGGAGGATAGCGACATGGGCGATGCGCAACTGCTCCGCGACGTGCTGGGCGCCGGTCCCTTGCTGCTGACGCCGGAGGAGGCGGTGTGCCTGCTCGGGGCCGGCTGTAAGACGACCATCCGTCGGGCCTCCGGCACGGACGGGTGCGGTCCTAAGGCGCTCCCGATCCAGCCCGACGTCATCGCTCGTAGGGAGGGACCGCGGTGAACCTTGAGGACCTCAGGGCCAGCGGCTCCGCCGTTGTGACGATCGCGCAGGCGGCCTCGGTATTCGGTGTCGACGTCCGCACGGTTACCCGGGCCATCGAGAACGGCGAGCTGCCGGTGGTCCGGTTGGGTCGACGACTACTGATCCCACGCCTACCCCTGCTGGCCGTCCTCGGCGTGGCAGTCGACGACGCTGTCGGAGGCCCGAACGACACCACTGCTGGTAGTCGTTAGCCGCGCACTCCACAACGACCCAGCTGATCGCAACGAGGACGCCTAGCGGCCCCGTACCGACAAGTCGCCGCCCAGCTGACAGCGCATCGTCTGCGTGGGATGGCGTACTCGTTGACCTGAGCTGGCCGACCGATCGGAAGTCGGGTCCGCGAAGGATCGCCTCGTGATACTCCGCGTGATACTGCTGCCCGTGGATTTAGGGGTATCTGGATGCGAACCTGGGTCGTCTGGGCGTCTCTGACGCAAGGCAAAAGCCCAGTTCAGAGCATCGTGACGTACCTAGATGCTGAACCGAGGACAGGAGTTCAAGTCCCCCCTCGGACACCGAGTTGAACCCCCACGGCCGACAGGCCGGTGGGGGTTCACGTGTCTTACCTGCCGGCACGCTCGTCTGATGCCTGAACACCGGCACCGGCGAGCCTGCTCGCCGGGCGGATGGGGTGTTTCGAAGCGCCTGCCCTGCATGTAGCGCCTGGTGCATGGCACGGTCGCGGTCATGATGTGTCCTGCCACCTCACCGAGCGCCATGCTCACCTTCCGCGCCCATGCTCGACCCGCACCGCGCCCTGAGGTCGTGCAGGTCTCGATCGAGGTCCCTGTTGCCCGCACGGTCCCGCCGCTGCGGGCGGACGTCTGGACGGTTTCACCATGACGTCCCCGCTCGGCCCGACCCTCGAGCACCGGGTGAGCCGTGCGACCCGCTACATCGAGCAGCAGCTCGACGCCGCGGGCACCGCCACCTGGGAGGACACCCGGGAGCACCTCGCCAAGACCCTCGGTATCGCGCCGGCGCTCACCATCGATCCCGTCCTGCGGGCCGTGATCGACCTTGAGTCGACTGGCGCGCTCGCCCACGACCTCGAGACCGAGGAGTACCGGCGGGCTCGACCGACCGACCCGCGGGAGGCGCCGCTCGCCGAGGTCGCCGATGCTGTGCTTGCACTCGGCTGGCCGACCAAGGCCGACGGTGGGCACCGGACGATCTACCAGACCTTCGTGGCGCTCGACGGCAGGTACCGGCACGCCGACGTCTACCGGGCGATGCACGAGCGGCTCAAGGGGCGCGAGCTTGAGCTGTACGCCATGAAGTGCTGGCGCGCCCGCGGCGAACTGGCACTCGCAGCGACCCGGCTTGCCGATCCGCACACCACGGTCGCGCAGGCTCTCGCCGACGAGAGACGGCTCGAGGCCCACCTCGTCGCCTCCTATATCGCGACGCTCGGCTACAGGCCGCGGCTTGAGTATCGGATCGGGAGGGTCGGGGGCACGGACCTCGTCGCAGACATCTACGACGAGCGCCGTCGCCTGATCGTCGAGGCGAAGGCCACCGTCGACGGACTGTTCCCGGCGATCGGGCAGGTGCACCGGTACCGATACCTCGTGAACCTCGCCGCCGACCGGACGCTCGTCGACCGAGTAGCTGTACTGCTGCCCGGCGAACCGTCCCAGGACGACCTCTCATGCGCCGCATCGATGTACCTGGATCTCGACGTGATCTGGCAGGACGGTGACGAGTTCGAGCACCGAGTGCTCAGGTGACCACGGCGGCACGGGCTTCGTTGCCACATAGATCTCTCGGGGGGACTGCTGACCGAGATTCCGCCTGGTCGTGCCCGCTTACCGGACCGCCGGGCCGCGACACCCGACCCCGCCAAAGGGCGGGACTGCCCATGGTTCGGTTGACTCAGACCGGGCGCAGGCGTGTGCGTATGTAGCGTGTCGCCCCTCGGACACACATTGACGTCACGGCTGTCGAGCCGTGGGGGTTCTCTCGTCGGGATCGCCCCGCGGACGGGCCGCCTACGACTTCCTCCTGCAGGAACGAGCAGGACGACCGACGTGCCGAGACGGCGCCCCGGACGCGGCTCCGACGCAGCCGTCCACGTCTGGCCGTGGCCCCGGTTCATCGGGCAGGCTGGCGTCGACCCGTCCGGTGGCGGGCACCAGCAGGACGGAGATCTGCCATGTGGGCGCAGGCGCTCAGCGGCCCCTTCCGGTTCGAGCAGGTCGAGGTCCCGGCCCCCGACCCCGCGGCCCTGGCCCCCCGCCACGTGCTGCTGGCCACCCGTGCCGGGGCCATCTGCGGCAGCGACCTGCCCAACTTCCGGGGCGGGCTGTGGCCGCACCCGGCCGCCGAGGACGGCTGGGGCGCGACCCGGGCTCCGGGCTTCCCGCTGCACGAGATCGTCGGCGAGGTCGTGGCCAGCCGGCACCCCGACCACTCCCCCGGTGACCTCGTCGTCGGCTGGGCCTCGATGTTCGACGGCATCGCCGAGCTCGTGGCCACCGACGGCGACGGCCTGGCCGGCTACGACCCCGGCCTCCCGCCCACCACCGCCGTCCTCCTGCAGCCCCTGGCGTGCGTGCTCTACGCCGTCGAGCAGCTCGGCGACGTCTCCGGGACGTCGGTGGCGGTGATCGGCCAGGGCCCGATCGGCCTGCTCTTCAGCCACGTCCTCAAGGCCCGGGGCGCCCGCCGGGTGACCGGCATCGACCCGGTCGACCGCACCGACGTCGCCTCGATGTTCGGCGTGGACGACATGGTCACCGCCCGCGCCGAGCGGTGGGCGGAGCGCCTGTCCGACGCCGACCGGCCGTCGGTGGTCGTGGAGGCGGTGGGCCACCAGATCTCCACGCTCGCGCCGGCCCTGGACGCCGTGTCGTTCGGCGGCCAGGTCTTCTACTTCGGCGTTCCCGACGACCCGGTCTACCCCTTCGACATGATGACCTTCCTGCGGAAGAACCTGACGCTCCGCTCGGGAGTCGCCCTGGACCGACGCCGGGTGCTGGCGGACGCCGACGCCTACCTGGCCGCGCACCCGGAACTGCGGGAGGGCTACATCAGCTCCGTCCACCCGGTTGCCGACGTGCAGGCGGCCTTCAGCGCCGCGGCCTCTCCACGCCCCGGGCAGCTGAAGATCGCGGTGGACATGGCCTGACCGGACGTCGCCCGATGACGTCGTGGGGTCCCGCACCGGCGCGGTGACCGCGCTCGGCGGTCCCCTGACCAGGAGCCTTCCGGGCCGGTGGCGCCGACGGTGGCTAGCCTGCGCGGGTGGAAGACGCGGCTACCGATTCCTTCGTGCACGTCCGCGGCGCCTCCGAGCACAACCTGCGCAACGTCGACGTCGACATCCCGCGGAACGCGATGGTCGCCTTCACCGGCGTCTCCGGTTCCGGGAAGTCCTCGCTCGCGTTCGGCACGCTCTACGCCGAGGCGCAGCGGCGGTACTTCGAGTCGGTGGCACCGTATGCCCGCCGGCTGGTGCAGCAGGTGGGCGCACCGCACGTCCGGGAGATCACCGGGCTGCCACCGGCCGTGGCCCTCCAGCAGCGTCGCGGAGCGCCGAGCTCGAGGTCGACGGTCGGCACCCTGACCACGCTGTCCAACCTGCTGCGGATGCTCTACTCGCGCGCCGGCACCTACCCGCCGGGAGCCGGCCGCCTGGCCGCCGACGCCTTCTCCCCCAACACCGCGGCCGGCGCCTGCCCACGCTGCCAGGGGCTCGGTGAGGTGCACGACGTCACCGAGGACCTCCTGGTCCCCGACCCGTCGCTGAGCATCCGCGACGGCGCCATCGCGGCGTGGCCCGGCGCCTGGCAGGGCGCCAACCTGCGCAGCATCGTGACCGGGCTCGGCATCGACGTCGACACCCCGTGGCGCGACCTCGCCCGCAAGGACCGGACCTGGCTGCTGTTCACCGACGAGCAGCCCTCCGTCCTCATCAAGCCCGAGCGCGACCGCATCGACCACAGCTACCACGGCAAGTTCTGGAGCGCCCGCAAGCACGTCATGCACGTGCTCGCCGACTCCCCGAGTCAGCGGATGCGGGACCGGGCGATGCGGTTCGTCGAGAGCATCGCCTGCCCCGAGTGCTCCGGCAGCCGGCTGCGGCCCGAAGCGCTCGCGGTGACCTTCGCCGGCCACTCGATCGCCGAGGTCAACGCGATGTCGCTCGTCGAGGTCGCGGCGCTGCTGCGGCCCGTGGCGCTGCTCGCCGAGCCCGGTGCCGCCACGTCGAGCGCGGAGTCCGGCGAGTCGACCGAGGTCGCCGTGCGGATCAGCGCCGACCTGGTCACCCGCATCGACGTGCTGCTCGACCTCGGCCTCGGGTACCTCGGACTCGGCCGGCCCTCGACCACCCTGTCGCCGGGCGAGGCCCAGCGGCTGCGGATCGCCACCCAGTTGCGGTCCGGGTTGTTCGGCGTCGTCTACGTGCTCGACGAGCCCTCGGCGGGCCTGCACCCCGCGGACGCGGAGCCGCTGCTGGACGTGCTCGACCAGCTCAAGGCGTCGGGCAACTCGCTCTTCGTCGTCGAGCACGACATGGACGTCGTCCGCCGGGCCGACTGGGTCATCGACATCGGCCCCGCGGCGGGCGCCGGCGGCGGGCGGGTGCTCTACAGCGGACCGGTCGCCGGCCTGGAGTCGGTGGAGGACTCCCCCACCGGCCGGTACCTCTTCGGCCGCTCCGAGCCGATCGAGCACTCCGCCCGGGTGCCGCGGGGCTGGCTGCACCTGCGCGGCATCTCCCGGCACAACCTGCAGGACGTCTCCGTCGACGTGCCGCTCGGGGTGCTGACGGCGGTGACCGGGGTCTCGGGCTCCGGCAAGTCGACGCTGGTCACGCAGGTGCTCGCCGAGGTCGTGCGACGGCACCTCGGCCCGCGGTCGGAGGACCCGGACGACGAGGACCTCGACATCGACCTGCGGGACGCGACCGGGCTGGAGGCGTTCGACCGGCTCGTCCGGGTCGACCAGCGGCCCATCGGCCGCACGCCCCGGTCCAACCTGGCCACGTACACCGGCCTGTTCGACGCCGTGCGCAAGCTGTACGCCTCGACCGACGAGGCGCGGGCCCGCGGCTACACGGCCGGGCGGTTCTCCTTCAACGTCGCCGAGGGCCGCTGCGAGACCTGCCAGGGGGAAGGCTTCGTCTCCGTCGAACTGCTCTTCCTGCCCGGCACCTACGCGCCCTGCCCGACCTGCTCCGGCGCCCGCTACAACGCCGAGACCCTCGAGGTGCTCCACCACGGCAAGAGCATCGCCGACGTCCTGGCTCTGTCGGTCGACGACGCCGTCGCGTTCCTGGCCGATGTCCCGGCCGCGACGCGGAGCCTGCAGACGCTGCAGGACGTCGGACTGGGATACCTGCGGCTGGGCCAGCCGGCGACCGAGCTCAGCGGTGGCGAGGCCCAGCGCATCAAGCTCGCCACCGAGCTGCAGCGTGCCAGCAGGGGCCATGCCCTCTACCTGCTCGACGAGCCGACGGCGGGCCTGCACCCGGCCGACATCCGGCTGTTGCTGCAGCAGCTGCACCGGCTCGTCGACGCCGGCAACACCGTCGTCCTGGTCGAGCACGACCTGGACACGATCGTCTCCGCGGACTGGGTCATCGACCTGGGCCCGGGCGGCGGGAATGCGGGCGGGCGCGTGGTCGCCTCCGGCACCCCGGCCCAGATCGCCGCGGCCGCGGGCAGCGCCACCGCGCCCTACCTCGCGCGGCGGCTCGCCGGCTCCTGATGCGCCCACAGCCGGTCACCCGGACCGCCTAGGAACGGCCGACGCTGAGCACGACCAGGTAGGCGGCCAACCCGAGGGCGAGGCATCCGGCGATGGCCGGGGTGTAGGAACCGAAGCCGTCGACAGCAGCGCCGGCCAGCGGGGAGCCGATCGCCGAACCGATCCCGGCGCTGGTGTAGAGGAACCCCAGCAGCCCGCCCAGGCGTGTCGTGCCGAAGCGCTCGGCCACGACCGCCGGACCGATCGCGACGAACCCCCCGTATCCGACACCCAGCACGACGGCGAAGACGACCAGCACGCCGTAACCGCCACCGAGGCTCCACAGCGCGAAGCTCGCGCCCATGGCCAGGAAGCACCCCTGGAAGGCACGCAGCGCACCGGTTCGTGCCGCGACCAGCCCGAGCAGCAGTCGGCCGGCGATGCTCGCGGCGCCGATGACCCCGACCAGCGCCGCCGCCGCGACCCGGCCCACGCCGGCGGCCTCGGCGTACCCGGGGAGATGCACGAACGGCACGAAGAGCGCGACGGACAGCAGGCCCGACGCCAGGTACAACCGCCGGTAGTCGCGGTTCCGCACGGCCTCGCGCAGGGTCAGCGCCGCCGGGCCGGCCTGCACCGGCGGGCGTTCGACGACCAGGGCGCAGGCGATGAGGACGATCGTGCCGGCCAGGCCCAGCACGAGGTGCGTGTTCCGCCATCCGAGGTCGCCGATCAGTGCGGCGGCCAGCGGCGCGACGGTGAGGGTGCCCAGGCCGATCCCGGTCACTGCCACCCCGATGGCCAGCGTGCGCCGTCGCTCGAACCACCCACTGACGACGGCGACCATCGGAACGTAGGCACAGGCGACTCCGATGCCGACCCCCAGGCCGTAGGTGGCCAGGCCGATCCACAGCTCTCCTGCCACCGATGTCGCGGCGAGCCCGGCACCCAGGGCGAGCGCACCGACGAGCAGCACCCGCCGAGGGCCGTAGCGGTCCACCGCGATGCCGCTCAGGGCGCCGAGGCCGAAGTATGTGAGGGACGTCAGGGCGAAGAAGGCCGACGTGATGCCACGACCCGACCCGAACTCTTCCGACATCGGCTCGAGGAACGCGCCGAAGGAGTAGGCGATCCCGAACGAGACGAACATCGCGGCGAACGCGGCGGCCACCATGACCCAGCCGCGCACGGAGTCGACCGATGCTGGGGCCCGCATGCCTGAGGAACATACGAGACCGCCGCACGACTCCTGGCACGCCGCGACGGATCAGCCGTCCGTGCCGCTCGCCTCCGTCGGGTCAGAAACCCCCGAAGAAGGTGCCGAGCGCGATCACCACGATCAGGGCCAGCACCGGGACGGCGACGGCCACCACGAAGATGTCCTTGTAGGACTGCCGATGGGTCAGCCCGCAGATGGCCAGCAGAGTGATGACGGCGCCGTTGTGCGGCAGGGCGTCGAACCCACCGGAGGCGATAGCGGTCACCCGGTGCATGAGCTCCAGGCTGATGCCCTGGTCCTCGGCGAGGGCGCGGAAGTCGTCACCGAGCGTCTGCAGCGCGATGCTCATGCCGCCGGACGCCGAACCGGTGATGCCGGCGAGCACGTTGACTGCGACGGCCAGGGAGATCAGCGGGTTGCCCGAGACTCCCAGCACGGCGTCGCGCACCATGCGGAAGGCCGGCAGAGAGGCGATGACCGCGCCGTAGCCGACCTCGCTGGCGGTGTTGAAGATGGGCAGCAGCGAGCCCATCGTGCCGGCGTTGATCGACTGCTTCGCACTCGGCAACCGCCTCCAGTTGAGGGCGAGGATGAGCGCGCAGGAGGCGACCAGCGCGACGATGATCGCCCAGATGCCGCCGACCGTCTGGATGTCGGTGGCGCCGTAGGCGTCCTCGGCCAGGTAGTCGGTGTTCATGGCGGGGAAGACCCACGTCACCAATACGTAGTTGGTCGCGATGACCACGAGGATCGGCAGGTAGGACACGGCCACCGACGGCCGGTTCGCCGGCCGCTCGGTCTGCTCGTCGACGACGGAGCCACCGGCCGTGGAGCTGCCGGAGGGCTGGTCGAGCTCTCCGGTGGGGTCGGCCGCCCCGGTGCCGGGTCCGGCCGCACCCCCACCCGGGCCGGACGCCAGCGGGCGCGCTCCCCCGGAGCCGGCGCCTCCGGGTGGGGTGTCACCACGGTCGTCCGGGTTGCCCGAGGGGTCGTCGAGGTACCCCTCGCCGGCCGCCGCGGCCCGTCGCGCCCGCCAGGTCAGCCAGGCCATGCCGCCACCGAACATGACCAACCCGGCGATGATGCCCAGAACGGGCGCGGCGAAGGCGTTGGTGCCGAAGAAGGGCGCCGGGATGGCGTTCTGGATGGCCGGGGTGCCGGGCAGCGCGGTCATCGTGAAGGTGGACGAACCCAGTGCGATCGCGGCCGGGATCAGCCGCTTGGGGACGGCGGCTTCGCGGAACAGCGCTGCGGCGATGGGGAACACCGCGAAGGCGACGACGAACAGGGACACGCCGCCGTAGGTGAGGATGCCGACGGCCAGGACGATCGCGAGAATCGCGCGCTTGCCGCCGAGCTTGTCGACCAGGGAGTGCGCGATGACTCTGGCCGCTCCGGAGTCGTCCATCAGCTTGCCGAAGATGGCCCCGAGCAGGAACAGCGGGAAGTACGTGATGACGTAGTTGCCGAGGGCCGGCATGAAGACCTGGGTGTACGTGGCCAGCAGCGGCAGGCCCCCGGCGAAGGCGGTGGCGAGCAGCGCCATCAGCGGCGCGAGGATCAGCACGTTGATCCCGCGGTAGGCCAGCACCATGAGCAGCACCAGCGACAGGATGATGCCGAACAGTCCGAGCATGGAACGCCCCCTCGTGCCCAGGAACCCCGCAGGACCGCAGCCGACGCGGTGTGCTGTGGATCACATCACGGCGCAGGGTCGACGGCGAACTCGATGCGCACCCCGTGACGGCACGGCCGCCGATGCCATCCACGGGAGCGGCATGCAGGCGCCCACGTCAGACGGCGCACGCCCGCCGACTCCGTGGGAGGGTGCGGGACGTGACGTCGACCGCCTCTTCCCGGTGGACGATCCGGACGTTGTACCAACCGATCGTCGACCTCCGGGACGGCTCGCTCGTCGCGGTGGAGGCGCTGTCGCGAGGGGAACCGGGGCCGCGGGAGTCGGCGCAGGCGCTCTTCGCCTCTGCACGCGCCTCCGGAACGCTGACCGAGCTCGACGAGGGCTGCCTGCACGCCGCGCTGCACGGTGCCGGGCGGAGCCCTGGGCCCGTCACGCTGTTCGTCAACATCGAAGCGGTCACGCTGTCGGCACTGACCCCGAGACGACTGGCGGAGTGGGCGGACCTGGCGGCGGAGCACGTGCGCGTCGTCGTCGAGGTCACCGAACGCGACCTCCTGGAGAATGCCGCGGAACTCGTCCGCGGCGTCCATGCCGTTCGCGACCTGGGATGGGACGTCGCCCTGGACGACGCCGGCGCCGAGCCCAAGGGGCTCGCGCTCATGCCGTTCCTCCGGCCCGACGTGATCAAGCTCGACCTCGCCCTGGTCCGCGGCCACACGACCCTGCAGACCGCCGCGGTGGTCAACGCCGTGCGCGCCGAGGCCGAGCGTTCCGGCGCGATCCTCCTCGCCGAGGGGATCGAGAACGAGCAGCATCTCGAACGCGCCCTGGCGATGGGCGCTCGACTGGGTCAGGGATGGATGTTCGGACGTCCCGGTCCGTTGGCGACCGAGGGCATGTCCGCCCTGCCCGTCCCGCCGCCCCCGCCCGCTCGGGGCGGACATGCAGGCGCAGGCGCCCGGACGCCGTACGAGATGCTCACCGCCACCTCAGCCGCACAACGTGCCACCGTGCCGCTGGTCGCCTCGATGACCCGGCAACTGGAACGGCAGGCACTGCTCCTCGACGACCAGACCGTGGTGCTCGCGAACTTCCAGGACGCAGCGGCCATGACCCCGGCGACCCGCCGGAGGTACGAGTCCCTGGCCAGCCTCTCCGCGCTGACCGCCGTCACCGGCGCGGGTATGCCCGACGAGCCGGCCCCCGGGGTGCACGGCACGGCACTCGAGTCCGGCGACCCGCTCACCGAACAGTGGGTGATCACCGTCGTCAGCCCGCACTTCGCCGCTGCCCTCGTCGCTCGGGACGTGACGGCCGAGTGCGGCGACGAACCCGTCCGCGCGCACGGTCCGGTCGGCCACTCGACGCGCCGCCTGGACTACGTCCTGACCTACGACCGGCAACGGGTCCTCGAGGTGGCGGGACTGGTGCTGTCGAAGGTCCGCGCGATGTCCGCCGCTGCGCCCGCGAGGCCGCCTGCACGCAGCACACAGACCCCGCGCGCCGTGGGCGTGCCCCCCGCTGTCCTCCCGGATCTCCTGCTCCGGGCCATCTCGACCGCCAGCAACGGCATCGTCATCGCGGACGCCACGCAGCCGGATCTCCCGCTGGTCTACGTCAACGCAGCGTTCCTGCGCCTGACGGGCTATTCCGCGGACGAGGTGCTGGGCCGCAACTGCCGCTTCCTGCAGGGCCCGGCCACCGACCCGACCCAGGTGCAGCCAATCAGCCGCCGGCTGCTCGCCGGGCGCGACGTCCACACCGTCCTGCTCAACTACCGGCGCGACGGGTCGGCCTTCTGGAACGAGCTCCACATCAGCCCGGTCACGGATGCCGCCGGCGACATCACGCACTACATCGGCAACCAGCTCGACGTCTCGAGCCGGGTGGAGCGCGAGCGACGGACGACCTACCTGGCCCACCACGACGAGCTGACCGCGCTCCCCAACCGGGCACACACCCTCGACCACCTCCGCCTGGAACTGCGACGCGCGCGGCGGAACGGCGGGAGCGTCGCCGTCGTCATGCTGGATCTGGACCAGTTCAAGGAGATCAACGACCGGTTCGGCCATGCTGCCGGGGACAGCGCGCTGCGCTGGGCAGCGCGCCGTCTCCGATCGGCAATCCGCGCTGGTGACCTGCTCGGACGCCTCGGCGGCGACGAGTTCCTCGTGGTACTCGCCGGCCTGCCCCCGACGACGGGCCCGCTGGAGAGCCCGGGGCCGTCGGCCGACGAGACGCTCCGTCGGGTCCAGGAGCACATCCACGCCGCCCTCGATCGCCCACTGGCGCTGGCCCACGCCGAGGTCCGCCTCAGCGCAAGTAGCGGAGCCGCTCTGTTCCCCCGCGACGCCGCAGAGGCAGCGGAGCTGATCGCCCACGCAGACGCCGCCATGTACCTCGACAAGAGTGGCGGCTGACGAGTCGGGTCCCGGCAGGCGGGCCAGCACCGGGGGTTCGCCCCGGTCCGAGCAGGTGGACGCCCGCTGTGCAGACTCTCGGTGACGACCGTCACCGCATGGACCAGCTGAGAGGAAGACCGGATGCAGACCGCCGAGCCAACGGAGCTGTTCGACCTGCGCATGAGCGAGGGGGCCAGGCCGCTCTACGACCGCGTCGTCCGTTTCCTCGAGGACGTCGTGGCACCGATGCAGGAGGAGTACTTCCGGCTCGGCGAGGGACGCAGCGACCGGTGGTCGTACGCACCGGGTCAGCTCGAGGCGCTCGAGGGGGCCAAGACCAAGGCCAAGGAGGCCGGTCTCTGGAACTTCTTCCTCCCCAACTCCGAGGTCGGCGGTCTGACCAACCTCGACTACGCCTACATCGCCGTCGAGCTCGGCAAGTACCCGCTCGGCTCCGAGTCGCTCAACTGCTCGGCCCCCGACACCGGCAACATGGAGGTGCTCGAGCGCGTCGGCACACCGGAGCAGAAGGCCCGGTGGCTCGAGCCGCTCCTCAACGGCGAGATCCGCTCCGCCTACGCCATGACCGAGCCCGACGTCGGCAGCTCCGACGCCAAGAACATCCAGCTCCAGGCCGTGCGCGACGGGGACGAGTACGTCCTCAACGGCGAGAAGTACTACATCTCCGGGGCCGGCGACCCGCGCTGCAAGATCATGATCGTCATGTGCCAGACGAACCCCGCGGCGCCGGCACACGCCCAGCAGTCCCAGATCCTCGTGCCGATGGACACCCCCGGCGTCGACGTGCTCGGCCCCATGAACGTGTTCGGCCGCGACGACGCCCCGCACGGCCACATGCACATCCGGTTCACCGACGTGCGCGTGCCCGCCGCGAACATGCTCCTCGGCGAGGGCCGCGGCTTCGAGATCAGCCAGGTCCGCCTGGGTCCTGGACGGATCCACCACTGCATGCGTGCCATCGGCCAAGGTGAGAAGGCCCTGGAGCTGATGATCCGCCGCGGCAAGTTCCGCGAGGCGTTCGGCAAGCCGATCCTGAACCTCGGCAAGAACATGGAGACGGTGTCGCGGGCGCGCATCGAGCTCGACGCCTGCCGCCTCATGGTGCTGAAGGCCGCCAAGGCGATGGACGTGCTCGGCAACTCCGAGGCCCGCGTCTACGTCTCCGCCGTGAAGGCGATGGTGCCGGAGAAGGTCTGCCAGATCATCGACCAGGCCATCCAGATCCACGGCGCCACCGGGGTCTCGCAGTGGACGCCGCTGGCCGACATGTACACCAGCCAGCGCACCCTCCGCCTGGCCGACGGGCCCGACGAGGTGCACCACTTCGTCGTCGCCCGCGCGGAGGCCGGTCGCTACGACGAGCCGGCCCCCGGGCGCTCCGATGCCCGGGGCGAGGGCGTCTTCGCCGGCCCCTGAGCACGCAGGGTCCCGCGAGCGGATCACCCCGAGTCCACGACGAAAGGGCCCGGTCACCGTGATGACCGGGCCCTTTCGTGACCGTGGAACACAGGATGCGCAGAAGCGGGTGCCGACACCGAAGTCGGCCTGTTCCTGGCAGGCGGAGGGACCACGGGAGATGGGCCCGCCCACCCGAGCACCGGGACAGTCGCCGGACGACCGGGAGCGTGGGACCGTCCGCCTGACGACCCGGCCATCACCGAAAGGCAGACGATCATGAACCTGGTCATGTCTCACAACGCCGTCGACAAGCGATTCGAGGCTCATGACGACGGAACGCTGGCCGGTTTCGCCGCGTACATGCTCGCCGGCGACCTCATCATCTTCTCGCACACGGAGGTCGATCCGAGTTACGAAGGACGCGGTGTGGGCGGAAGCCTGGCGCGAGAAGGACTGGACGACGCCCGAGGACGCGGGCTCAAGGTGATGCCCCTGTGCCCCTTCATCAAAGCCTGGATCGAGCGGCACGGGGAGTACGGGGACCTCTTGTTCAACGCGCCTCCGAGTCGGGTGACCGACTAGCTGGTGCACCCCGGGAGGTCCAGGCGGTCAGCCGACGTGCCAGTAGCGCCGGACGAGTTCCTCGCGAGCAGCGTCGTCGCCCGAGAGGTCGACGTCCTGCACGGCCTCGTCGGCCTCGCGCAGGCTCTCGATGACGGCGTCGACGAGCGCGGCCGGGAACACCCCGTCGGCCTCGAACATCTCGCGGGCGGACTCGAGGGCGTCGGCCGCTCCGGCGCACGAGGTCGGCAGCTGCTCGAAGTCGTCGTGGTCGGCCGTGCTGAGCTTCGCGGCCAGCTCCAGGCTCGTGGGATCGCTCAGCCCACGCCGTGCCGCGACGGCCATGCCGGCCAGCAGCAGGTGCACGTCGGCCGAGCCGTCGCCGACCCGGAGCTCGACCGTCTGCGGATGGATGGCGGGCTCCGGGACGGGTTCGGCGCTGCCGGGATTGGCGTGCGCGAGCATCCCGGGCAGTACGTCGCCGTTCCAGGCCAGGGGCACCCGGACCAGCCCGGTGCGGTCCTTCTCGCCCCAGCAGATGTCGCCCGGTGACTCGTCACCGTCGGCGAACCGCAGGTAGGACGTCGGGACAGTGTTGCCGAAGGCGGTGAGCGCCTTCGCCGCCGAGAGGTAGCCGGCGACCAGCCGTCGCCCGGTGTCGTTGATCCCGTCCTTCCGCACGATGGTGCTCGCGCCGTTGCGCACCAGCCGGCTGTGGATGTGCAGGCCGTTCCCTGCCCCCTCGCTGCTCACCGAGGGGGCGAACGTCGCCTCCAGTCCGGCTGCTGCGGCGACCTCGCGCACCACCCACTTCGCCAGGACGAGGTTGTCGGCCGCCTGCTCCAGGGGCACGGGCTGGAGCTCGATCTCGTGCTGCACCAGTTGCCGGTCGTCCTCGAGGATGTTGCCGACCTCGCCGTGGGCGTACTTCAGCGGCACGCCCATGGCGCTGAGGTGCCCCAGCACCTGCTCACGGACCCGCTGCCCCTTCGAGAACGGGGCTGACTCCTGGTAGCCGCGCTCCTCTTCGACGGGGTAGATCCGGTCGGGCTCGTCGACCAGGTAGTACTCCAGCTCGCCGAACGCCTCGAGGACCATGCCGGTCTCCTGGGTCAGCGCCTCCGCGGCCCGGCGCACGATCTGCTCGCGCGCGTAGGAGAGCGGCTGCCCGTCCTCGTCGTAGAAGGAGCACAGCACGTCGAGCGAGGGCCGCTCGCCGAAGGGGTTGACGAACGCGGTGCGGTGACGCGGTACGACGTACACGTCGCTGGCGTCGGTGTCCGTGCCGGCGAAGACGCTCGAGCCGTCCACGCGCTCACCACGGGTCAGCACCTCCAGGAGGTGGTCACGCGAGTTGATGGCGAAGGCAAGCGTCTTCAGCCGACCGTCACCGCCGACGTAGCGCAGGTTCACCTGGCGCAGTCCGAGCTCTTCGACCGCCCGCACGAGATCGCCGGCCGTGAAGTGAGCCGAGGGCTTGCCGAGCAGGCGGACGACGGGATGGGGCTCGAACGCGTCGATGGGCATTGGGTGTTCGTACCAGTGTTGAGCCGGAACGGTCCGGTGAAAGCGACACCGCATCGGCCCGCACGGAGGCACCGGAACCGCGTCCGGGCGACAGAATGACCGCATGCCTACGCGTCCGCCGTCCTCGCGAGTGCTGGCAGCTGTGGTCACCGGAGCGGCCACGACCTTGCACTACGCCTCCCCCGACGTCATCACCGATCGCCGGACCCGCGGCTGGGCGAAGGTGGCGATCACCGGCGTCGCCCTCATCGCGTCGGTGCCGGAAGTGCGGGCCACCTGGTCCAGCGACCGCCAGGCGCCCGACGGCGAGGCCTCCCTCGCGGAGCTGTTCCGCTCCATGCCGACCTCGCGGAAGGCCGTCGCCCTCACCCCGGTGGTCGCCGTCGTCGGCGCCATGGTCGGCTGGCTGGCCTTCATGGAACGGCTGATCTTCCGCCGCGGGCAGCGGCGAGCGGCTGCGGGCAAGCGGCTGCCGCACACCGGGCCGGCGCTGGTCTACGGCTTCCTGGCGGGACTGCTCTGGTTCCTCAGCCCCCCGGATGACCGCCGATGACCCCCGCCTCGGCCAGCCGGCCGAGCTCCTCGTCCGGCACGCCGAGCTCGCTCAGCACCGCGGTCGTGTGCTCTCCGACTGCCGGCGCGGGGCCGCGGGGCGCGATGTCGGCGCCCTGCACGCGGAACGGGGCACGGACGGTCCGATAGCGGCGTCCGGACGGTTCGCTGATCTCCGGGAACAGACCGTCGGCGGCGGCCTGCTCGTCGGCGGCGAACTCCGACACCGTGGACGCCGGCCCCCAGATGAAGCCGTGCTGGTCGAACAGCGCGCACCACTCCTTGAGCGGCCGGGTGGCGAACAGCTCGTCCAGCAGCCGGGTCAGCTCCGGCATGTTCGCCGACCGCGCGGCCCGGTCGGCGAACCGGTCGTCGTCGGCCCACTCCGGGCGGCCGACCGCGGCGCAGAACGCCGGCCACCAGTGCGGCTCCGGCATGAACAGCAGGATCCACCGGGAGTCCGCGCAGCGGAACCCGCCGTGCAGCGCGTGCGGCCGGGCGATCCGGCCCTGCGGCGTCGGCGTCACCCCGTCGATCAGGGTGGCGGACAGGTCGCTGGACATGCTCCAGGCGGCGGCGCCGAGCAGGCTGACGTCGACCACCTGGCCCTCCCCGGTGGCCTCGGCCAGCCGCAGGGCGGCGAGGACGGAGCCGAACAGCGCCAGCGCGGCGGTGTGGTCACCCTGCGCCGGCCGGAGCCGCGGTGGCGCCGGGTTGTCCGGCTCGCTCATGGCGGCGAGGACCGCCCCCCGCCCGAAGAACGCCGTGAGGTCGTAGCCCGGACGCGCCACGTCCGGGCCGACGGTGCCGTAACCGGTGAGCGTGGCGTGCACCAGCCGTGGATTGACGCCGAACAGGGTGGCGGGGTCGAGCCCGTACTTCGCCTGCCGGGCGGGCAGCAGATTGCACAGGAACACGTCGGCACCGGCGGCCAGCCGGCGGACCAGGTCGGTCCCCTCGGCTCGGTTGAGGGCGACGGCGATGCTCCGTTTGCCCCGGTTGTCCATCGCGAAGGCGGCGTCGACCGGCGCCTCGCCCTCGGGCACGGCCGGCTGGCGCGTGGCACCGCGCATCGCGTCGCCACGCAGCGGCTCCACCTTGACGACGTCGGCGCCCATGTCGGCCAGCAGCGCGGCGGCGCCCGGCGCAGCCATCCAGTTGGCCACCTCGACGACGCGCACGCCGTCCAGCGGAGCAACCACGGTTCCCTCCTCGTCGATGAGAAGTGCAGGTGGTGGCCCCCTGCAGGGGCCCGTTGCGAGCGTGCGAGCGGCGGGGGGCAGGGGGTCCTTCTTCAGTCCGCGAGGTAGTCGAAGACGCAGCTGGCCCGGCCCAGGGTGAGGTCGACCAGGATGTGGCTCGCCGACACGATCTCCCGGACCGGCAGGTCGGCCAGCGGCGCCAGCACGTGCTCGAACAGCTGGAGCCGGGCGGGACCGGTCCAGGCCCCCTTGATCGTCATGTCGGTGATCTGGCTGCGGGCCAGCTCCAGGACGCGCGGCCGCCGGTCGTAGCCGGGCAGCATCTTGAGCCCGTAGGTCGGGCGCCCGATCTCCGCGCGCGCGGCCTCCTCCGACATCGGGGCGTGCTTGTAGCCCATCGTCGCGGTGGCCACCCGCAGCGTGCCGTAGTCCAGGGTGCCGACGAGGGTGTCGGTGTCCACGTACAGCTGGGGCGCCCCCATCTTCTTCGGAAAGGCGCTGATCTCCCGGCCGCTGGCGATGGACGCGAGGCTGTCGACGTACATGGCGTGCAGGTAGTCGGCGGGTTCGCCGTCGTACTCGACCTGCAGCACTTGGCCCGACTCGGTGAAGGAGCCCAGACCGGTGACGTCGGGCATCCGCATGACCTCGAACCGCACGAGCGGCTCGGTCACCTGCAGCGGCTCCGGGACGAGCCGCCGCATCGCGTCGACGTCGGTCCGGTAGAGGATGTTCAGGTACTCGCGGTCGGTGAAGCGGTAGCGCCCCGACGGGTAGGCAGGCGCGCCCAGCGGCGTCGTCGACTGCCGGCGGACCTCCTCGATGTTCACCGCGTCTCCTCCGCACGGGCCGCGTCGCGCGCCTCGATGACCGCCAGCTGGGCCCGGTCGCGCGTCTCGATGTGCTGCTCGTACCCGCGGTCGCCGAACCGGCTCTCCATCTGGCTGCTGATCAGCTCCACGGTCGCCTCGTCCAGCTCGGGCTGCTCGACCTTCTTCCACCGCCGGGCCATGCCTGGGCCGAGGTGCTCGAGGAAGTGCCGCATGCCGCCCGGCCCGCCGCCGAGGTGGAAGCTCTCGAAGGGTCCGGCGGTCGCCCATCGCACGCCGATGGACTCGGTGACGATCTCGTCGAGCTCGGCGGCGCTCACCACCCCTTGGCTGACCAGCCACACGCACTCGCGGAACAGCGTCGACTGCAGCCGGTTGGCGACGAAGCCGTTCAGCTCCTTGTGCAGGACGACGGGCTTCTTGCCGACCGACCGGTAGAAGTCGACCGCGCGCTGCACCGTCTCCGGCGAGGTCCGCTCCCCCGGCACGACCTCGACCAGCGGCAGGACCTCGGGCGGGTTGAACGGGTGTCCGACCACGAGCCGCTCCGGAGTGCGCATCTCGCGCGCCAGGTCGCTGGGCATCAGCGCCGACGTCGACGACGCGATGAGCGCCTGCTCGGGCGCCGCCGCCTCGATCCGGGCGAACAGCTCCTGCTTGAGCTGCAGCCGCTCCGGCGCGTTCTCCTGGACGACGTCGACGCCGGTGACCGCGGTCTCGACGTCGTCGACCACCCCGATGGCCGCCAGCACGCGCTCGGCATCGCCGGCCAGCTGCGGCTGCAGCGCCGCCAGGTGCCGCACCGCCCGCTCGACCTCCGGGCCGACGTCCGGACGGGGATCCTGCACGCGGACGGACAACCCGTGCGCGGCGAACAGGGCCGCCCACGACAAGCCGATCGTGCCCGCGCCGATCACCGCGACGCTGCGTTGGACCTCGGTCACCGCGCCCCCCTCGGCGCTCGAATCTCGTCCCGGATCTGACCACACCGGGCGGCCGACGGCGAGCCGAGCCGAGTGGACCGGACCGGCGACTCGGTCAGGACCGCGCCGTCAGGCCCCGTCGGAGCTCGTCCATGGCCTGCGCCAGGTTCACCTTCGGCGCCCAGCCCCACGCCTTCGCGCGATGGGCGGGCATACGCCCGGTCCAGACCGACTCGTCGGTCCACTCGGGCGCGACGCCCAGCGCCTCGGTGACCGTGCCCAGGTAGTCGCGCCACGTCGCGGGCTCGCCCGCGACGATGACCGGGGTGGTGCTGCCGGCCACGGGGCCGCGCTCGGGGTCGTCGGCGTCCGCGACGGCGCCGATGGCGACGTCGGCGAGAAAGGCCGCCAGGTCCTCGACGTGCACCCAGGCCCAGGTCTGCTCCGGGTTGGCCCGTCGCTCGCCGTCGCGGGCCGCCTGCGGTCGCAGCGTGTTCCAGACCGAGGTCTCGCCCTCGCCCAGGATCGCGGGCGGGCGGACCAGGACCGTCGTCAGGCCCTCGACCTGCGCCAGCGCGACGTCGGTGGCGTTCTTGGTGTCGGGGTAGGCGCCGCTGCCCTCGGGCAGGAGCGCGCTGTCCTCGACGACGTCGCCGATCCCGGCCGAGCGGTCGTAGACCCCGGCCGTGGAGACGTGCACCAGCCGCGAGACGCCCGCGTCCCGTGCGGCCCGGGCGAGGACCGGCGTGCCCTCGGCGCCCACCTGGTGCTGGACCTCCCGGGACGAGCCCATCGGGTGCACTGTCGTGACGACGGCGTCGGCGCCCTCGGTCACCGTGCGGGCGAAGGACTCGTCGGCGAAGTCGCCGACGTGCTCGGTGAGCCCGTCGAGCGCGGGCGCGCTGCCGGCGCGGCGGACGACGGCGCGCACCGTCGCCGACCGCTCCGCGAGCGCTCGGCACACCGCGCTGCCCACCAGCCCGTTCGCACCGGTCACCACGACGACGGGAGAGGAGTCAGCCATGGTGACCACCCTGCCAGCGACTGCTCGATCGCGCCCGGCCCGGTCGGGCCTAGATTCCTGGGCGTGGACGTCGTCGTGGAGGTCGGGGGTTGGGAGCACGAGTGCTGCGGGGACGCCATCGAGCGGAACGAGCTCGTGGATTTCCAGTGCATCCGGTTCACGGCGCCCGACGGTCGGCTGCAGCTCATCGAGAGCCACCACGGCGGACTCGGCGTCGCAGCCGACGAGCGGGTCCACGGGCGCGTGACCGAGATCGAGGTGGTCGACGGCGCCGGGGGCAGGCAGGCCGTCCACCGCGTGCCCAGCGGTCGGGCGCTGCGGGGCTTCGACCCGGACGACGACGGCCACCTCGAGGCGCCGTGGACAGGGGAACCCGTCACCGCGCCCGGCCTCGACTTCCTCGTGACGGTTCGGACGTCCCGCTGACGCCCGCTGCTACGGAGCCGAGGGGCCCGACCGCTCGGCGCCGCCGTGGATGAGGCGGAGGTCCGGCCGGGTCGTGATGCTCTCCCGCTGGTCCGGCACCGCCGGCAGTCCGGCCGCGCGGCGGACCCGGTTCTCCGGGACGTCGAGAGCGCGCGCGAGGACCCCGGCGAGCCCCTCGCTGATGAAGCTCCTGCCGCCGCTGCGGGCCATGAGGGCGAGCGTCTCGGCGGGGATGACCCACCGCGAGCGACGTGCCGCCTCGTCGGTGGACCGGGCGAGCTCCCAGAGACGACGGCGGACGAGCGCCTGCAGCTCATCTCCGGCCATGCCTGCAGGCTAGGTGGAACGGCCGCGGGCCGCATCCGAAGACGAGTCGCTGCGCCGCCGGCCGGCCGTCAGCCGGCGCCAGATCCAGCCCGCCGGCACGCGGTGGCCGGTGAGGACGTACTCGAGGACCCCCTCGACCAGCAGGACCGTCGACAGCGCACGGCGGGCCGCCGCCCACCCCGCGATCAGGAGCTCGTCGCCCGGACGCAGCACGAACTCCTCACCGGGCGCCAGCGTCGTCCCACCGTCGCGGAGGATCGCGAGCACCACCGCGTGCAGCGGGTCCGACCGGTCCTCGGGATTGCGCATCAGGGCGCCGAGGGTCGCCTCGCCCGTCGCCAGCCAGCTCTCCACCGCGGGAGCGTCCTGCGCGGTGAGCCGCACCTTCCACAGCGTCTGCACGCGGGTTCCGCAGACGTCGGTCAGCCGGTCGACCATCTGCTGCGCCCACTCCTCGCCCATCCCCGGCATCTCGCGCAGGAACCGCCACAGCAGCGGCGTCGACAGCTGCGCGTAGACCTCGTGCGCGACCACCTCGGTCGGCACGAGCAGCGCGTCGATGTCCATCGCGGCGAACAGCGGCGCGCTCGCGGGCCGGTTCTGCCGGGCGACGACGAACAGCGACGGGTTGCTGCGCCGGGCCGCCGCGACCAGGGAGAGGTTGGTGGTGTCGTTGTCCGTGCCCGCGACCAGTCCCACCGCCCGGTCCAGGTCGGTCTGCGCGAGCACCCATGGATCGGAGCCGTCGCCGACCAGCAGGTCGGCGCCGTCGGCATCGGTCGGCGCCAGCTCGACGACCGTGGCGTCCAGCCCCTCGGCGCGCAGGTCGGAGGTGAGCTCCCGGCCCAGCCGCCCGTACCCGAAGACCACCCAGCGTCCGCTGGCCGGCGGCGTCCCGCGCTCGGGCAGCTCCGCTCCCGGCCCGCTCTCCAGCCAGGTCTTCAGCTGGTAGGCGGCGGGCGACCGGAGCGCGAGCCGCATGTGGTCGCCGAAGCGGTCGAACGCGTTGACCAGGCTCGGGTTGCCGAAGGCCTGCATGCGCTCGGCGACCGTGCGGGAGGTGACCCTGGCGATGACCGGCAACTCCGGGCGGAGCAGCGCGGCCGCCATGACGACGGTCAGGTTCGCCTCCTCGTCGTTCGTCAGCGCGACGACGGCCTCGCAGCAGGGATGGCCCAGTCCCGCGACCGCCAGGTGACCGGCGTCGCGGGCGTCCGCCGCCAGGCCGGGCACGTCGGAGACGTACGACCCCAGTTCCAGGCGGTCGATGCGCTCCTGGTCGACGTCGAGGACGACGAAGCGGCGGCCCAGCTTGTCGAAGGACCGCCCGACCAGCTCGCCGGTGCGGCCGTGACCGGTGATGAGCAGGAAGGGCTCACGCAGCCGCGCCACCTTCCGGCTGAAGTGCTGCAGCGCAAGCGCCGAGCGGAACGCGCGGTCCTGGAGGAGGGCCAGCAGCGAGCCGATCGCGTAGGCCCAGCCGATCACGGTCAGGTAGATCGAGACCGTCACCCACATCCGCTGGTTGTAGGTGAAGGGCTCCGGGATCTCGCCGAATCCGATGGTCGTCGCGGTGTAGCTCATGACGTAGAAGGCGTCGAAGAAGCTCATCCGCAGGGGCTCGCCGTCCGCGGTCTGGCCCGGGATCAGGGTCAGACCGAGCACGCTGACGGCGAAGATGACGATCAGGACGATCAGCGGCGCCCGCATGCGGCGCATGATCAGGAAGACCGTGGCCGACGCCTGCGCGGCCGAGGCCGCGGCGACGCGGACGGTTCCGCGGCGGACCCGGCGGTCGCCCTCGGAGTGCCGGCCGGCGAGCCTCCGCACCAGCGCCGCGACGGGGTTGCCCATCGTCAGCCGCGGTGGAAGGAGACCGTCTCCACGACGAGCAGGACGATCGAGATGATGTTGGCCAGGAGCGCACCGCCCGACAGGGAGACCACGCTCGCCGTCCACGACTCGTTCATCCCCGCCGACGAGATGTGCGTCGCGTAGCCGAACAGCAGCGTCGCGGCGATGAGCTGCAGCACCGCCACCAGGCTCGTCGCGAGGTGCACCGCCCCGATCTGCGTCCGGTCGCCGAACTTCAGCACCGTGGCGATCAGGTTGACGACGACGGCGGCGAAGAGCTCGTAGGGGTTGTGCAGGGCGGGGTCGTCGATGTCACCGAGGAAGAACCCGAAGTTGAGGGTCGCAGCCAGGACGACGAAGAACCCGAAGACGACCTTCTCCAGGTTCACGGCGCCTCCTCTCGGCGCCTGCCACTGCCCTGGTGCTGCGGATCCGAAACCCCGAGGTCAGCGGAACGTCGTCAGGCGGACCGTCTCCGGCAGCTCCCGCAGCGCCGCCAGCAGTTCGGCCGGCAGGACCGCGTTGACGTCGGTGACCACGTACCCGATCTGGCCGCGGGTGCCGAGGACCTGCCCGTCCACGTTCAGCCCGTGGTCGCCGACGAGCGCGTCGACACGGGCCAGCACGCCGGGGATGTTGTGGTGCAGCAGGCCGAACCGGTCCGCGGACGAGCCGTGCAGCGCCACCGCGGGAAGGTTGACGCTCAGCGTCGTCGTGCCGGTGCGGGTGTAGTCGGCCAGCTTCCCGGCGACGAACCGCCCGATGTCGTACTGCGCCTCCTGGGTCGAGCCACCGACGTGCGGGGTGAGGATGACGTTGGGCAGCCCGCGCAGGGCCGAGACGAACTCGTCGCCCTGCTCCCGCGGCTCCTCGGGGAAGACGTCGACGGCCGCGCCGGCGATGTGCCCGCTGAGGATGTTGTCGCGCAGCGCCTCGTGGTCGACGACGAAGCCGCGCGAGAGGTTGAGGAACAGGCTGCGCGGCCGCATCTTGGCGAACTGCTCGGCGCCGAACATGCCGGCGTTGCCGCCTCGACCGTCGACGTGCAGCGTCACGGTCTCCGCGCGCTCCAGCAGCTCGTCGAGGCTGTTGCAGCGCTCGGCGTTGCCCAGCGCCAGCTTGTCCTCGAGGTCGTAGTAGACGACGCGCATGCCCAGGGCCTCGGCCAGCACCGACAGCTGGCTGCCGATGTTGCCGTAGCCGATGATGCCGAGCGTCCGTCCGCGGATCTCGTGGCTGCCGGACGCCGACTTGTCCCAGGTGCCGGCGTGCAGCGCCCGGTCCCGGTCGATCAGCCGCCGGGCCAGGCTGATGATCTCCGCGATCGCCAGCTCCACGACGCTGCGGGTGTTGGAGTAGGGCGCGTTGAACACCGCCACCCCGGCCGCCGCGGCGGCGGTCAGGTCGATCTGGTTCGTGCCGATGCAGAAAGCTCCGATGGCGCCCAGGCCCGGGTGGCGGGCGAGGACGTCAGCGTCCACCTGCGTCTTCGACCGGATGCCCAGCACGTCGACGCCGTCCAGCGCGGCGGACAGGTCAGCGGGGTCCAGCGCCCCCCGGACGGTCTCCACCTCGTAGCCGGCGGCGGACAGCAGGTCCACGGCGACCGGGTCGATGTTCTCCAGCAGCAGTGCTCTGGGCATGTCCGGGGCCTCCTGGGGCAGCAGCCATCGCTGCGGGTCGAGGAGCCACGACTATCTCGCACGCCCATCAGGCGCCCCGCACGTGCCCCTCCCTGGCGACCTGCGCGGAAGGTACGGGAGGCTCGGCGAGAACCCCGCTCAGCGTCGTCATGAGCACGCGGAGCCGGGCGACGTCCTCGGCGTCCAGCCCGTCGAAGACCACCCGGCGCACCTCTGCCACGTGACCCGGAGCGATCCCGGCGAGGAGCGCGAACCCCCCGTCGGTGAGGCAGGCGTACTGGATGCGCCGGTCGGTCGGGCACGGTCGGCGGGACACCCAGCCACGCTCCTCCAACGCGGCGACGGCATGGCTGAGCCGGGACGGGCTGGTGGCGGTCAGCCGCGCGAGCTCGCCCATGGCGAGGGCGCGCTCCGGCTGGGCGGAGAGCGTGGCCAGCACCTGGTCATAGGCGTGGCCGATGCCGGCCTCCGAGCGCAGCCGGCGGTCCAGCGCCTGCGGCAGCAGCTGGACCACCCGGAGCAGCGGCAGCCAGGCGGCCATCTCCTGCTCGTCGAGCCAGCGCGGCGTCGTCGCCCCGTCCTGCGCAGTCACGGCCGCGGCCTCAGGCGACCTGGAAGGAGCGCTTGGACAGGCCCAGGGTGAAGCCCTCGATGGCCGTGGTGACCGGTGCGCCCGGATCGGTCGCGGCGCCGAGGGTGACGAACAGCGGCGTGAAGTGCTCGACGGTCGGGTGGGCATAGCGCAGGCCCGGCGCCCGGAGCCGGAACCGGGCGAGCTCCTCGACGTCGCCGCGGTGCAGCGCGTCGGCGGCCCAGAGGTCGAAGTCCGACGACCACCCGGGGACGACGTCGGGCCGCGACCAGTCGATGAAGGGCAGGCCGTGGGTCATGAACCCGGAGCCGATCACCAGCACGCCCTGCTCCCGCAGCGTGCGCAGCCGCTCCCCCAGGCCGAGCAGCGTGGTCGTGTCGTGGGTGGGCAGGCTCAGCTGCAGCACCGGGATGTCGGCGTCGGGGTACATGACCTTGAGCGGCAGCCAGGCCCCGTGGTCCAGACCCCGGTTGCGGTGCTCGTACACGTGCTGGTCGGCCGGCAGCACCGACAGCACCTGCTGCGCCAGCGCCGAGGGGTCCGGGGTGTCGTAGCGCATCCGGTAGTACATCGGGGCGAAGCCGCCGAAGTCGTAGACCAGCTCCGTCGGCACCGTGCTGGTGATGCCCAGGCCGTCGGACTCCCAGTGCGCGCTGACGATGAGCACCGCCGTCGGCCGGGGCAGCGCCCGGGCCCAGTCGTGCAGCTGCCGCATCCACGGCCCGTCCTCGAAGGTCGGCGGAGCGCCGTGGGACAGGTACAGCGCCGGCAGCGGACCGTCGTCGGCCGTCCAGGACCGGTGCGGCCCGGCCGCCTCGACGGCGGCGACGTGCCGGAGGTGCGCGGCGAACGGATGGCGCGGATCGATGAGCGCGTCAGCGGCAGCGGTGCTGCTCAGCGGTGTGGTCGTCACGGCGCCGTCCTTCCTGGTCAGACTGCGGTGGGGACGCCGAGCGGAACCTGCAGCGCCTCCAGCGGCAGTCGGTCGCGTGCCGCCGCCTCCCGGCCGGCGAGCACCTCCGGCAGTTCCGCGGTCTCGTCCCGGCGGCCGATGGCCAGGACGACGAGCGGAATGACGCCGTCGGGCAGCAGGGCGGCGATCCGGCCGCTGTCGAAGCCACCCATCTGGTGCACCGCCAGCCCCTCGACCTCGGCCTGCACCGACAGGTGGGCCACGGCCTGACCGGTGTCGTAGACCGCCCAGGGCCGCTCCTTGCCCTCGGAGGTGTGCGTCTCGGCGGCGACGACGACGAGGGTGGACGCGGCGTGCGCCCAGATCCGGTTGCCTCCGGCGAGCGCATCGAGGACGGCGGCGTGCTCCGGAGTGCCTCGGTGCGTGACGGCGAACCGCCAGGGCTGGGTGTTCGACGCGCTGGGCGCCCAGCGGGCCGCCTCGAGCAGCGCGGTCACCTGCTCGTCGGTGAGCTCGTGCCGGGGATCCAGGCCGCGGGGGCTCCAGCGGCCGGCCAGCAGCGGGTGCAGCGGAACGGCGGTGGCAGCGGTCTTGTGCGGGGTGCTCACAGATCCTCCGAGAAGTTGCTTGAACCTTCAACTGTCACGGTACGCCGAGGCATGTGGGACTTCGAGCTTCCAAGCGGAGCCGGTTCGGATCTCGCCGCCGGCGAGGGTTCGGCCCAGCTTTTGCCGTCCGGGCTCTGCGGTCCTACCGTCCCAGCAAGGTCAATGGCGACCCTGCGACGGCGACGGGCACAGCGATGACGAACCCGCAGAACGAAGCGTCTCCCCTCGACCGTCGCTCGCTGCGCAAACTCATGGCCGCGGGACTCATCGGCAGTTCGATCGAGTGGTACGACTTCTTCATCTACGCCACTGCGGCGGCGCTGGTGTTCGGCGAGCTCTTCTTCCCGAACGCCTCTCCGCTCGTCGGCACCCTGCTGTCCTTCAGCACCTTCTGGGCCGGCTTCATCGCGCGCCCGATCGGCGGCCTGGTCTTCGGCCACTTCGGGGACAAGGTCGGCCGCAAGCCGGCCCTGGTCACCTGCCTGATCCTGATGGGCTCCGCCACCTTCCTCATCGGCCTCCTGCCGACGGCCGACTCGATCGGCGTGCTCGCGCCGATCGCGCTGGTCCTGCTGCGGTTCCTGCAGGGCATCGCGGTCGGCGGCCAGTGGGGCGGAGTGATCCTGCTGCTCACCGAGAACGCCGGCCGGGACCGCCAGGGCCGTGCGGGCACCTTCGGGCAGATGGGCGTCCCCATCGGCGTCATCCTGGGCAACGTCGTCTTCCTGACCGTGAGCGCCACCACGAGCGCGGAGGCCTTCGTCTCCTGGGGATGGCGCATCCCGTTCCTGGCCAGCGCCGTGCTGCTCCCGGTGGTCATGTTCATCCAGCTGCGGGTCGAGGACACGCCGGTCTTCCGTCAGCTGCAGGGGCACCACGAGGAGGCCGCCGACGAGAAGGTGGCGCAGGCGCCGCTCAAGGAGGTCGTGCGCAAGCACCGGCGGCCGGTGCTGCTGGGCGCGGGCCTGCTGTTCGGCACCAACGCGATCTTCTACATCAGCATCGCCGGGGTCCTGGACTACGCCACCCGCGACCTCGGCGTCGACCGCGACGAACTGCTCGCCGTCACGCTCGCGGCCTCGGCGATCTCGGTGTTCATCATCTACTTCAGCGGCAGCGTGTCGGACCGCATCGGCCGGCGGCCACCCATCCTGGTGGGCGCGGCAGTCATCTCGCTGTGGGCGTTCCCGTTCTTCTGGCTGATCGACACGGCGTCGCTGCCGTGGATCTTCGTGGCGCTCGTCGGCGGGCTGATCGGCTCCTCGCTCACCTACGGGCCGCTGGCCGCCTTCCTGGCCGAGATGTTCGAGCCGCGGATCCGCTACTCCGGTGCGTCCCTGGCCTATCAGCTGGCGGCCATCCTGGTGAGCGGTGCGACGCCGTTCATCATGACCGCGTTGCTGGCGGCCACGGACTCCTCCGCCTCGGTGTCGGCCTACATCTGCGTCATGGGCGTGATCACGTTCATCTCGGCGCTCGTCCTGCGCGAGACCCGCACCAAGGAGGAGATCCGCGGCGAGCGGGCACCCGAGAACGTGTGACGACCGCCCGGCCGGGCGTCAGTGCGGCATGGTCAGGATCGGCTTGACGACGGCGCCGCTGTAGGAGGCCTCGACGGCGTCCTCGATGCGGTCCAGCGAGAAGTACTGCACCAGCTGGTCGAACGGGAACCGACCCTGCAGGTGGAGGTCCATCAGGGCGGCGATCAGCTGCTGGCCATGGCCACTGCCGCCGAGGGTGCCGCGGATCGTCTTGCCCCACAGGGTGGTCAGGTGGTCGGCGCTGAACTCCGCTCCGGCGGGAGCGCCGCCGATGAGCAGCGCCGTTCCGAGCATGCCCACCGAGTCGATCGCCTGCCGGATCACCGCGAGGTTGCCGGTGCAGTCCAGCGACGCGTCGGCGGGACCTCCGCAGATGTCGGTCACCGCCGCCACCGGGTCGGTGTCGGTCGCGTCGATCGTGTGCGTGGCGCCCAGGCCCTCGGCCAGCCGCAGCCGGCCGGCGTGCCGGTCGACGGCGATGATCGTCGTCGCCGCGGAGTTGCGGGCGGCCATCACCGCGGCCAGGCCGACGGTGCCGGTGCCGTAGACGACGATCGAGCTGCCCGGCTGGGGCCTCAGCGTGTTGAACACCGCCCCGGCGCCGGTGGCCAGCCCGCAGGCGAGCGGGCCCAGGAGCTCCACGGGCAGGCCGTCCGGAACGGGGACCAGCGACGACGCCGTGGTGATCGCGTAGGTCCCGAAGGAGGACTGCCCGAAGAAGTGGCTGGCCAGCGGGGACCCGTCGGTTCCGCGCAGGGCAGAGGCGCCGTCGAGCCGGTGGCCGCCGCCGACCAGCTCGCCCATGCGCAGGCAGTAGCGCGGCTCCCCGGCTCCGCAGTTACGGCAGGCTCCGCACGACGGCCAGCCGAGGACGACGTCCTGGCCCTCGCGGACGCCGGTCACCCCGTCCCCCACCGCGACCACCGTCCCGGCGCCCTCGTGGCCGAGCACGCCGGGCAGCGGAAAGGGCAGGTCGCCGTCGCGCGCGATGCCGTCGGTGTGGCAGAACCCGGTGGCGGCCACTTTGACCAGGACGTCCCCGGGGCCCGGCTCGTCCAGCTCGACCTCCCGCACGACGAACGGGCCGTGCAGCTCCTCCACGACGGCAGCGGTGATCCTCATGCCCGTCCTCCTCGCTCGTGCGTCCGGCCGCTCCGATCGGACACCCGGAAGGCGCCCGGCGCCACCCCAGGACGCGCCGTCACGGGGTGTCGGTAGGTTCCGTTCCACCGCGCACCGGGGCCGGCAGCTAAGGGGATGCGATGTCAGCGCAGCAGGCCGGGAACGACGTCCGGGACGACCTCGAGTTCGGCTTGTTCGACTGGGTGGACGCCGTGCCCGGGTCGTCCACGGCCGAGATCTACGACGCCCGGCTCCGCGTGCTCGCCGAGGCCGACCAGGGCGGGTTCACCACTTACCACCTGGCCGAGCACCACGGCACGCCGCTGGGCCTGTCGCCCTCCCCCGCCGTGTTCATCGCCGCGGCCGCCCGGGTGACCGAGCGCATCCGGCTGGCGCCCACCACCTTCATCGTGCCGCTCTACGACCCGCTGCGGCTCGTGCAGGAGATCTGCATGCTCGACCAGCTCAGCCACGGCCGGCTGGACATCGGCGTCGGAAAGGGCTCGTCCCCCATCGAGGCGGCGATGTACGGCCTCGGTCCCGCCGAGACCGCGGCGCGCTTCGAGACGTCGTTCCCCGCCATCGTCGAGGCCTTGGAGACCGGCCGCTTCCGCTGGCCCGGCCTCGACGGGCAGCCGGGCGAGGAGGTGCCGCTGCACGTCCTCCCCCATCAGCGCCCGCACCCGCCGCTCTGGTACCCGACGTCCAACGCGGCCTCGATCCCGCGGCTGGGCGACGAGGGCTACAACGTGCTGTTCGGCTTCGGTTTCGCCTCGCCGCCGTTGGAGGCCGTCCGCGAGCAGAGCCGGATCTTCTTCGACTCCTTCCAGCGGTCCGCGGCCCGGGGCGGGGTCCGGTACAGCCTGCCGGGCGCCCCGCCGCGGTTCGGCATGCTGCGCCACGTCCTGGTCGCCGAGACCGACGAGGCCGCCGTCGCGCTCGCCCGCCCGGCGTTCGAGGCGCACTACGAGAGCTTCACCCACCTCTGGCGGGCCCACGGCAGCGACCGGTTCACCGGCCCGGTCGACTTCGACGCGCTCGTGGCCGGGGAGAAGCTGTTCGTCGGTTCGCCGGAGACCGTCGCGGCGCAGGTGGCGCGCGCCCGGGAGATCGGCGAGATCAACTACTTCGCCGGCGCCTTCGCCTGGGGCTCGCTCGACGTGGACACGGTCCTGACGTCGGTGCGGCTCTTCCGCGACCAGGTCGTCCCCGCCGTCCGGGCCGCGGCGCGGCCGTGACCGCGACGACGGTGCACCGCGACCTCGTCTACGCGGCCGTCGACGGCGTCGAGCTGCGGCTGGACCTGTACCTGCCCGACGTCCGGCCCGCTCCGCTGTGCGTCTGGCTGCACGGGGGCGGTTGGCTGCGTGGATCGCGCACCGACCGCGCGGACCAGCGCCTCGCCCCGCTGACCGCGAGCGGGGTGGCGGTCGCCGCGGTGCAGTACCGGCTCAGCGACCAGGCCTCCTTCCCGGCGCCGCTGGACGACGCGCGGGCGGCGATCCGCTGGCTGCGGGCGCACGCCGCCGACCACGGCCTGGACGCCGACCGGATCGGCGCGTGGGGAGCGTCGGCCGGCGGCCACCTCGCCGCGCTCCTGGGGCTCACCGACGACGAGGCGGACGCGCAGCTGGGCGACTCGTCGGTGCAGGCCGTCGTCGCCTGGTTCCCCACGACCGATCTGCTGCGCCGGGGCTCCGACGTCCCCGAGGGGCCGCTTCCGCCGTTCGTCACCGGGCCGTTGCCCGAGCCGTCGTTCGAGGCCCGGCTGCTCGGTGTCGAGGACGTGCGGGACGCCCGCGAGGCGGCGGTGGCGGCCAGTCCGGTGGCGCACGCCCGTCCGGACGCTCCGCCCTTCCTCCTCGTGCACGGCGACCGTGACGGGCTCGTCCCCTCGACGCACAGCCGCGACCTGCACCGCGCGCTGCGGGCGGAGGGCGCCGACTCGACGTTGTGGCTGCTGTCCGGCGCGAACCACGAGGATCCCGCCTTCGACTCCCCGGCCTCACTCGCAGCGGTCGGTGCGTTCCTCCGCTCCTCCCTGCTCTGACGACCTCCGCGGTACGGGCGCGCTGACCGCTCGGTCAGCGACGGCGGCGGAAGAGGCGAGCGAACAGCCCGCCGGGCCGGGGCGCCGGGGCGGCCGGCTCCTCCGGCGGCGGTGCGGGCCGGGTGACCGCGGCACCGGCGGCCGGCGTGCCGCCACCCCGGTGAACGGTGCGCCGCTCGCCGCCATGGGTGAGCCGCTCGTGCGCCAGGTAGTGCTGGAGGCTCTCCTGGGCAGGGCGGCGACCACGGGCGACGACGTCGTGCCGTGCCTCGCGCTCGGCGGCGAGCTTCTCCGCCTCGGTCATCCCGATCGGGTCCCACAGACCCGACCCGGCACCGGGGCCGCGGGGAACCTTCGCCGAACCGCTGACGGTGGACATGACGACTCCTCTCGTCGATGACCCGACCAGCCTGATCCGCTCGCCCGCCCGGGAACAGGGCCGCACGTCACCGCTGCGATCGACATCGGGACCGGCAGGTTCCCGTCGTCAGGGGGCGATGACGAGTTCGGCGATGCGCTCGCCGTCCATCGTGAAGCGGTACCGGAGCTCGACGACGCTCCCCGGGAAGTCGCCCTCCAGGCGGTTGACGGCGACCCAGCGCGCGTCGTCGACGCGCTCGGCACCGACGAGCTCGGTGGTGTAGCTGAACTCGGCGCCCGCGCGGGACAGGAAGAGGCGAATCTCCTCGGTCCCGCGATAGGTGGTGCCGTCGTCCACGACGACGGCGGTGCCGGTGAAGGACCGGAGCGCGGTGTCGGTATCGCGGGCCAGGTGCGCGGCGAGGTAGCCGCGGATCGTCGGCGGGAGCTGGTCGGGTGCAATGGCGGTCGGTGCGGACATGCGCCCAGCGTGCAGGCTCCCGGGGCGGGAAGGTCCAGCGCTGGACCCTCTCTCGGGGGGAGGGTGCAGAGTGCACCCGTGCTGGCGATCGGCGAGTTCTCCCGGCTGACCCACCTGAGCGTGCGCACCCTGCGCCGCTACCACGACGCGGGGTTGCTCGAGCCCTCGACGGTGGACCCCGTGACCGGCTACCGCTCCTACTCCCCCGACCAGATCCCCGCCGCGCAGGTCATCCATCGCCTGCGCGAGCTCGACGTCCCGCTGCCCGACGTCCAGCGCATCCTCCGCTCCCCCGACCCCGCGGCCCGGGCCGCGCTCGTCACCGACCACCTCCAGCGCCTCGAGTCGGAGCTGGAGCGGACCCGGGCGGCGGTGGCGTCGCTGCGCCGACTGCTCCGGCCCGAGCCGGCCGCGCTGGACGTCGAGCTGCGCGCGGTCCCCTCGACGACGGTCGCCGCGGTCGAGGACGACGTGACGCTCGACGACGTCCTCACCTGGTACAGCGGCGCCATGGCCGAACTCGACGCCGTCGTCGGCGAGCCGGTCGGCGCCCCGGGCGGGCTCTTCGACAACGCGCTGTTCGAGGTCGGGCGCGGACACGCGATCGTGTACCGGACGACGGCCCGACCGCCGCGCAGCGGGCGGGTACGGCCGGTGACGCTGCCGGCCGTGGAGCTGGCCGTCACGACCCACGTCGGCGCGCACGACGACATCGACGTGACCTACGGGGAGCTGGGCGCGTGGACCGTGGCCAACGCGCTGGCCGTGGCCGGCCCGGTCCGCGAGTCCTACCTGGTCGGCCCGCGGGACACCGCGGATCCCGCGGCCTGGCGGACGGAGATCGGCTGGCCCGTCTTCCGGGTGGCGCCGGTCGGGCGCGCCCCGCGGTAGGGCCTTCCTCGCAGGGTCCCGCGGCGGTCAGCGCGCGAGGTCGTCCAGCGCCTCCAGCACCGCCGGCCAGGCGGCGCTCAGCGGATCGATGACCGGGAAGTGGCCGCCGTCGACCCGGACCAGCACCGCTGCGGGATGTGCGCGCACGTAGGACTCGCCGACCTCGATCGGCACGATCCCGTCGTCGACCCCGTGCACGATGCGGACCGCTCCCCCGGGCGTCGGCAGCCGGACCGGGTCCAGGTCGGGACGATCGGCAGCGGCCTCCCCCAGGAACGCCGACACCGCGCCGTCCCCCAGGTCCAGTTCCTCGGCCAGCCGGAGGTCGGCCGCCGGGGCGAGGGCCAGGACGCCGTGCGGCGCGAGCCGTGGTTCCGACGTCGCGGCCGCCTGCAGGGCCAGGTGCCCGCCGGCGGAGTGCCCGCCCAGGACGACGGGCCGGCCGGGGAACTGCTCCCCCACCGCGCGTACGGCGGCGTGCACGTCGTCGATCATCAGGTCCGGGCTGCCGGGCACCCGCCGGTACTCCGGCGCCACCGTCGTCCAGCCGGCGGCGGCGAGCGCCTCGGTCATCGGCCGGATGTTCGTCCGGTCGATCGCGGGGCGCCAGAAGCCGCCGTGCAGGAACACCAGCACCGGGCGGTCAGTCGACGGATCCCGGGCGTACCGGACGTCGGCGACGTGGTCGGCGTCCGGCCCGTAGGTCAGGACGGCGTCGAGCGGCGCCGACGGCCGGCTCAGCACCGAGCGGTCCTCGTCGGCCATCAGGGCACCGTCGTTCGGGTGGTGTGCATGCCCCAGTCCTACTCGACCGGCGGGCAGCGCACCGGCCGGCGCTACGGTCGGCCCCGTGACCGAGGACCCGACCCTCCCCCAGGAGCTCGTCGATCGCGCGGCCGCACTGGACGCCTCCGACCCGCTGGCCGGCTTCCGGTCGGAGTTCGTGCTCCCCGCCGGCGTGCTCGCCTACCTCGACGGCAACTCGCTCGGCCGGCCGCTGGCGGTCACCGCCGGCCGGCTGACGCGGTTCGTCGAGGACGAGTGGGGCGAGCGGCTGATCCGCGCCTGGGACGAGCAGTGGCTCGATCGCCCCACCGTCGTCGGCGACCTGATCGGGCGCACCGTGCTGGGCGCGGCGCCGGGTCAGACCGTGGTCGGTGACTCGACGTCGGTGCTGCTCTACAAACTCGTCCGGGCGGCGGTCGACGCGCGTCCCGACCGCACCGAGATCGTCGCCGACACCGAGAACTTCCCCACCGACCGGTACATCCTCACCGCCGTCGCCACCGAGACCGGCCGGACCGTCCGCTGGATCGAGCCCGACCCGGCCACCGGCGTCGAGCTCGCGGAGGTCGAAGAAGTGCTGAGCGACCGGACGGCGCTGGTCGTGCTCAGCCACGTCGCCTACAAGTCGGCCCACCTCGCCGACCTGCCCGGCATCACGGCCGCCGCCCACCGCGCCGGCGCGCTGGTCCTCTGGGACCTCTGCCACTCCGCCGGCGTCGTCGACGTGCAGCTCGACGCCGCCGACGTCGACCTCGCCGTGGGCTGCGGCTACAAGTTCCTGAACGGCGGACCGGGCGCCCCCGCGTTCGGCTACGTCGCCCGGCGGCTGCAGGACGAGCTGGTGCAGCCGATCCCGGGCTGGATGGGGCACGCGGAGCCGTTCGCGATGGGCCCCGACTACGTCCCGGCGAGCGGCATCCGGCGGTTCCTGAGCGGGACGCCGCCGATCCTGTCGATGATCCCGGTCGAGGACATGCTGACGCTGACCGAGCGGGCGGGGATGCCCGCCGTACGCCAGAAGTCGGTGCTGCTCACGGAATTCGCGATCGCCGTCGCCGACGAGGTCCTCGGCCCCCTCGGGGTCACCGTCGCCTCCCCGCGGAACCCCGCACGCCGGGCGGGGCACGTCACGCTCGAGCACGACGCGATGCGCGACGTCGTCGACGAGCTGTGGCGCCGCGGCGTCATCCCCGACTTCCGGCGCCCCCGCGGCCTGCGGATCGGGCTCTCCCCGCTCAGCACGAGCTTCACCGAACTGGCGACGGCGCTGGCGCACGTCGAGCAGCTCATTCGGTCGCGGAGCGGCTGACCTCCTGGACACCGGCGGCCAGTCGGCGGCCCATCTCCTCGTGCACCACCTGGATCGCCTGGAGCGGGCGCATCATCACGCGGAACTCCACGATCCGGCCGGCGTCGTCGCAGCGGATGATGTCGACGCCGTTGACGTACTTGCCGGCCACGCTCGTCTCGAACTCCAGCACCGCGGTGTCGCCGGCGAGCACCTCCTTCACGTAGGTGAAGACGCCGCCGGGGTCGCCGCCGGCCAGGCTCTTCGTGGCCGCCTCGAGATAGCCCGTGGTGATCTCCTTGCCCCGCTGCGGGGTGTACACCACCGGTGAGTAGAAGACGACGTCGTCGGCGAGCAGCTCGTCGAGCCCGCCCGGCAGCTCCCCCGCCATGTACCGGTGCCAGCGGGCGATCACGTCGTCGATCACGGGGTTCCTCCTCCTGCGGCGCGGTCGCGCCCCGCGTGGATCCTGGCCGCGCGGCGCGGTCCGCGCCAGCGCCCCCACCACTGTGGCCGACATCACGATCAGGCTACGACGTGGCGCGCCTCGTCGGGTGGCACCTGGCGGTGCCGGAACTTCTCCGCCCAAGCCCCGCTCACGGATGAGGTCGGGGCCCGGCTCTGAGGAGGAGTTGGGCGATGCTCGAAACTGCTGTGTGCTCCGGCGGCCGGCACCTGGCGCCCCGGTCCGGAGGATCGTGCCCCTGCGGCATGGTCACCCGGATCCCCGCTCCCCGGAAGCCCTCCACCGGTCACCCTCCCGAGGTCGCGGCGCTGCTCGCCCGTTTCCTGAGCAGCGGCCCGGACGCCCTCGAGGCGGCGGGCGCGGGACTGCTCGCCGACCGGGTCGACCGGCTGCTGACCGCCCTGGGCCGGGCGGGACTCGTGCTCAGTCCGGACGCGGACCGACTCTCCGCCTGACCCGTCCGGCACCTGGCCCCGCCGGGCGCGGACCTCAGCCCGTCGGGTCCTCCGCGGGGTCCGGGAAGTCGAAGGGGACACTCGGCGTCTGGCCCTCTGCGGCGACGACGGCGTCGACCGTGACCTCCCCGGCCTCCTCGAAGACGAAGGTCACCGGGATGGACTGCGACGACCGCAGTGAGGTCTGCAGATCCTCGAGCACGATGGACGGCGCTCCCTCGGCACCGACGTAGACGTTGTCGTTCTCCGCCACGCGGATCGGTCCCGATGCGCCGTCGACGGTGAGGGCGGCGTCGGTGAAGTCAGGTCCGCGGACGTCGAGCAGGTCGTCCTCCACCGTGCCGGTGTTCGCGATACCCAGGTAGAGCGGCACGTCCTCGCCCACGTCGTAGGCGCCGTCCAGCGGATAGGCCAGCTGCACCTGCAGGACCTTGATCTCCTCGGTGACTGCCTCGTCGGGGCCCACTGCTCCGCTGTCGTCCGGGGCCGGCGTCTCGTCGCCGCAGCCGGCGACCGCCAGCACCCCGACCACGGCCAGGACGGATCTGCGGCCGGCCGCTCTCGTGCTCCGCATCGTCGCTCTCCCTCTCGTTCCCGCGTGGCCGGCGGCCTCGCGCCGGCAACCTCCGTGCGGGATCCGTGCCCGGTCGGTCCGCCCGGTAACGACGCTCCGTGGCTCTGTCATGAAACCGACACGAGCCCGGCGGCCAGGGTGCTCGTCGGTGCGAACAGCGCGTCCAGGCCCCAGACCTCCGGGCGGCGTGCGGAGCCGCGCCCACGTGTGACAGCTCCGTGACGATCGGCCGGCGACCGCGGAGCGGCCTCGATGAGGCGTGCAGAGTGCGGTCATGGAGCGCGCCGCAGCCGTGGACGCGGGCACACTGCTGGATGTGCCCCGGTCAGTACTGGTCGTCGAGGACGACGCCCGCATCCGCCGGATGGTCCAGCTGACCCTGCGGCGGGAAGGCTTCGACGTCGCCGAGGCGTCCTCCGGGGAGGAGGCCCTCCTCCACCTCGCCGGCCGCGCCTTCGACGTCGTCCTCCTGGACCTCCGGCTGCCCGGGCTGGACGGCTTCCAGGTGTGCCGGGAGATCCGCCGCACCAGCACGACGCCGGTGATCATGGTGACCGCCCGCTCGGACAGCGACGACGTCGTCGCCGGGCTGGAGGCCGGAGCCGACGACTACGTCACCAAGCCCTTCGTCCCCAAGGAGCTGCTCGCCCGCGTCCGCGCGATCACCCGGCGGGCCCGCGACGGCGACGAGCACCCGGTGCTCACCGTCGGCGACCTGGAGATCTCTCCACTGGCGGCGAGCGTCACCCGGGCCGGCAGCCCCCTGGACCTGACGAAGACCGAGTTCCGCCTCCTCGTCGAGCTGGCCGCCGACCGGGGCCGGGCGCTGAGCCGTGAGGAGCTCCTCCAGCGCGTGTGGGGCTACGACTACTTCGGTGACTCCCGGCTGGTCGACGTGCACATCCGGCGGCTGCGCAAGAAGGTCGAGCTGGACCCCGCCAACCCCGTGGTGGTCACGACGGTGCGGGGCATGGGGTACCGCGTGCCGGCGTGAGGATTCCCTGGTGGCCCAGCAGTCTGCGGGGACGCGTCACGTCGGCCTTCACCGCCGTGGCGGTGGTGCTGAGCCTGGTCCTCGCCGTGGGTGTGTGGCTGGCGGTGTCGCGCTACCTCCTCCTGGGCCGCGAGCGCGCGACCCTCGCCCAGACGACGGCGAACGGCGCCCAGGTCCAGCGGGCCGCGGACTCCGCGGGGCTCTCCCCGGAACAGCTGCTCTCCCAGCTGCCCCGGGAGAACGGGTCCACGTCGCTGCTGGCCGACGACGACCGGTGGATCACCAGTTCCCTGGGCATCGGCCGCGACGACCTCCCCGCGGACCTGCGCCGGACCGTCCTCGACGGGACGCCCGCGCGCCAGCGGTTCGTCGTCGAGGGGCAGCCGGTCCTGGCCATCGGTCTGCCCCTGCAGCCGTCGGGGGCGGCCTACTTCGAGGTCTTCCCGCTGGAGGAGCTCGACCACACCTACCGCGTGCTGGCCGGCGTGCTGGCCGCGGCGGTGATCGCGGTGGTCCCCGTCTCGCTCCTGGTCGGCAGCTGGGCCACCCGCCCGACGCTCCGCCCGCTGGACCGCGTCGCCGGGGCGGCCACCGCCGTCGCCGGGGGCGACCTGACCGTCCGCATCGACCCGCACGGCGACCCGTCGCTGATCCCCATCGCCCGTTCGTTCAACGCGACGGTCGAGGCGCTGCAGGATCGGGTGCGGCGCGACGCCCGCTTCGCCGCCGACGTGAGCCACGAACTCCGCAGCCCGCTGACCACCATGCTGACGTCGCTGGCGTTCCTGGAGGCCTACGAGGAGGACCTCCCCGACGACGGCCGGGAGGGACTGGCGATGCTCCGGGCGGAGGTCACCCGGTTCGAGCGGCTGGTGGCCGACCTCCTGGAGATCTCCCGCGCCGACGCCGGCGGTGCCGACACCGTTCTCGAGGAGGTCAATCTGGCAGCCCTCGTGCGGGAGTCGCTCGACCGGCAGACCTCGGCACCGGGACGGCGCGGGCTGCTGACCGTCGCGCCGGAGGCGGACGTGACCGTCGTGCAGGCCGACAAGCGCCGCCTCGAACGGGTTCTCCGCAACCTCGTCGAGAACGCCGACAAGCACGGGGGTGGCGTGACGGCGGTGCGGGTCGAGGCCGGCCCGGACACCGCCTGCGTCCTCGTGGAGGACGCAGGCCCCGGGATCCCGGAGAGCGAAAGGTCCCGGATCTTCGAGCGGTTCGCCCGCGGCCGGGACATCAACCGTGCCCGCACCGACGGCGCCGGTCTCGGTCTGTCACTGGTGGCGCGGCACGTCGCAGCGATGGGAGGAACGGTGACCGTCTCCGACAGCCCCGCCGGTGGCGCCCGCTTCACCGTGCGCCTGCCCCTCCGGGAGTCGTCGTGCGGATGACCGCCCTCTGCTCCCTCGCGCTGATCACAGTGGCGGGGTGCGGAGTGCCGACCCAGGACCGCCCCGAGCCGCTCAGCGTCCCGGTGCCGGAACGGACCGGTACCGCGGATCCGACCCTCGGCGCGCAAGAGGTCCAGGTGTGGTTCGTCCGCGACGACCGCCTGGAACCGGTGTTCCGGCCCGTGACCCCGGCCGACCCCCGCACCGCCCTGGACGCGCTGGTGGCGGGGCCCACCACGGTCGAGGTCGACGGTGGACTGAGCACCGCGCTGACACCCGAGCCACTGCGCACCTCGGGGCCGAGTGAGGAGGACCCGACGGTGACGGTCTCGGTGACCCGGGGGTTCAGCGGGCTCGTGGGCGGCGGCCAGCAGCTCGCCGTCGCGCAGGTGGTGTGGACGGTGACGCAGTTCCCCGGCGTCGACGGCGTGCGGTTCACCGGCGACGGCCAGGCGCTGGAGGTACCGACCGACGACGGGCTGACGGCCGGACCGGTCGGCCGCGACGACTACCCGTCGATCACCCCTGAGCCGACGCCTCCCCCCGCCGAGGGTCCGCCGTCGGCCACCTCTCCTCCCGCGGTCACCTCGCCCAGCCGTCGGAGGCCGGGGTGAGCCGGCTCCGGGGACGGCTGCGCAGCTCGCTCTGGCCGCTGCCGGTGCTCGCCGTCGTCCTGGCCATCGGCCTCGGCATCGGCCTGCCGGCACTGGACCAGGCGCTCGAGCAGCCCGGCGGCGAGCACCCGCTGACCTTCGTCTTCGGCGGCGGGCCGACGGTGGCCCGCGACGTGCTCGCGGCCATCGCCGGCTCGCTGATCTCGGTGACCGGCCTGACCTTCTCCTTCACCGTCGTGGCCCTGCAGCTGAGCAGCAGCCAGCACTCGCCGCGGCTGCTGCAGACGTTCGTCACCGACCGGGTCGTCCAGACCACGCTGGCGAGCCTCGTGGGCACCTTCGTCTACGCCCTCACGGTGCTCCGGACGGTGCGCACCGAGCAGTCGGAGGGTTCCGCGTTCGTCCCGCGGCTGGCGGTGACCGTCGGTTTCGTCCTCGCCGTCCTCAGCGTGGTCGGCCTGATCCTCTTCCTCGGCCATCTGGCCCGGTCCCTGCGGGTCGAGAGCATGCTCCGGGACGTCTCGGTCGAGGCGCACGCCACGTTCGAGCGGGAGCTCCCGCACGACTCCCCGGACACCGCGGAGCCGCCGTTCCCCCTCCCCGCCACCCCTGGCACCGTCGTCCCGGCGAGCGGCAGCGGGTTCGTCGTGGACGCCGACGGCCCCGGGATCGCCCGGGCGGCGGAGCAGGCCGGCGCCCTCGTGGTCCTGGCCCGGCGGATCGGCGACTCCGTGGTCGCGGGCACGCCGCTGGCCCACGTCTGGGCGCACCCTCCCGGGACCTCCGTGGACCTGGCCGCGGTCGAGGAGGCGCTGCGGGAAGGGGTGCGCCTGGGCTTCGAGCGGACGCCCGAGCGCGACGTGGCCTACAGCCTGCGGAAATCGGTGGACATCACCGTCCGCGCTCTCTCCCCCGGCACCAACGACCCCACGACGGCCGTGCACGGGCTGTCGCACATCTCGGCGCTGCTCGGCGAGCTCGTCACGCGCCCGCTGCGGCCCGCCGTTCAGCGGGACGCGGCCGGCGCGGCGCGGTTCGTCCTCCCGCAGTGGAACGCCTCCGGGCTGGTGCAGCAGGGCCTCGAGGAGCCGCTCCAGTTCGCCGGCGGGCAGCCCGCCGTGCTCCGCCGGCTGGCCGCCCTGCTGCGCGAGCTGGCGTACCGCGCGCCCGACGGCCTGCTGGACGGAGAGCTGCTGCGGCACGCCCAGCGGGTCGTCGACCTCGCCGGGGACAGCACCGCGATCGAGTCGGCGGAGACCGAGCAGTGGATGGTCACGCTCCACGAGGCGCTGGCCGGCCGGTGGCCGGCCGGTACCTGAGCCTCAACCGTCCGCGGTCCCCGCCGGGGCGTGCTGCACCCCCTCGAGGCTCGACCCGTCCCCCAGCGAGCTCGCGGGGACGACGCTCAGCGAGCCGTCGCTCTCCAGGACGACGGCGGCGATCGAGGACAGGTCACCGGAGCCGCTGGCGCGGACTGCCTGGCGCAGCTCGTCCATCGACACCCGCTGCTCCCGGAGCGCGCCCTCCAGCGCCCGTCCGTCCCGGAGCAGGAGGGTCGGGCGGGCGGTCACCACGGCCCGCAACCCCGGTCGCCGCACCGTCACCCAGGCGACCAGGTACTGCGCCGACGCGAGCAGGCCGAGTGCGACGACGCCCTCGGACCAGGAGACGTCACTGCTGAGCAGGATGGTGGCCAGCGTGGAACCGAGCGCCACGGTGACCACCAGGTCGAAGGCGTTCAGCTTGGCCAGCGTGCGCTTCCCCGACAGCCGGAGCACGAGCAGGACGCTCACGTAGGCGCTCGCCCCCACCGCGAGGATGCGGCCCAGGTCGGACCACGAGTCGAACCACATGCGGTACCCCTCCTCCTCAGACGCCGGACCGTTCGTCGACCGGCGCGGTGGCCCGGCGGTAGAGCACCCGTCCAGGGGCAGAGGTGATCCCGTGGACCACCGTGCTCGCGGCGACGACGAGGGTGCCGGCGGCCAGGACCACCGGATCCACGGCGAGCCGCTCGGCCTCCATGGCCAGGTAGAACATCGCCGACACCCCGATCGGGCCGAACCACCCCACGAAGGCGGCGTCCGGTCGCCCGAGTCCCAGGGGGCGCCGCAGCAGCCAGATCACCGGCAGCCGCCGGAACAGGAGCACCCCGGCCACCAGGCCGACGCCGCCCCAGCCGAGCTCCGCCCAGGCCGACCAGGGCAGGACCAGCCCGAAGGCGAGGAACAACGGCAGGACCAGGAAGCGGTTGACCGCCTCGTCGATCGGGGCGTCCTCGGTCCGCTCCGGCCCGGTCGCGACGTGGTTGAAGGCCAGACCGGCGACGAACACCGCCAGGATCCCGTCCACGTGGATCAGCCCGGCAGCACCGAGCACGGCGAAGGCGAGGACGACGGTGAACAGCATCCGCGGCGCGGGATCGGTGGAGCCGTGCTCCTCGCCGGCGCGCAGGGCCCGGGCTCCGAGCCAGCCCGCGGGGACGCCGAGCAGCACCGCGCCGGCGACCTGCCACAGCGACTCCGCGAGCGCCGCACCGACGCTGTCCGCTCCCGCCAGCGCGAGGGCCACCAGCACCAGCGGCAGCGCCAGCCCGTCGTTGGCGCCGGACTCCAGCGAGAGGATCTGCCGGTCCCGGGCCGGGAGATCCTTCTCGGCGGGCCCGCCGGTGACCACGCTGGACGCGAGTACCGGATCGGTGGGGCAGAGCGCCGCCCCCAGCAGCGCGGCCGCGCCGAGGCCGACGCCCAGGGTGAGCGCAGCCAGGCCCGCGGTCACCAGCGCCATGGCGGGCAGAGCGATCGCCAGCAGCAGCAGGACCGGACGCAGCCGGGTCCGCGCGTCACGCACGGGATAGCGCAGCGCCACCGACATCACCGAGATGGCCAGCAGCAGCCGGGCCGCGGTGTGCACCCAGGCGGTGTCCTCGGTGACCGGCGGGATCACCAGGACCCCGGTGACCTCGGGCCCCAGCAGGATGCCGCAGGCCAGGCCCATGACGGGGGCCGACACCGGCCACCGCCGCAATCGGTCCGACAGCGCCGCGACCGCGAGACCGAGCAGCCCCGAGACGGCGAGCACGACGTCGATCAGCATCACCGGACAGCACCTCCCCGCTCGACGGTCACAGCTGCGGACGGAGCCCGGCCTCCGCGGCCAGGTCGCCTCGAGCGCCCGTCGCCCCTTACCCGGGAACCGGCCAGGCATGGATGCATCACATGACGGTCCTGTGACAACGGGATCGCCCTCCGGACCTGGGGGTACGCCCCGGCCCCGTCCGGCCCGGTGCGCCCTCCGCGGTCCACCGGCACCCCGCGTGCGGCAGGCGTCCACCGGGGACCGGCGCGACAGAACGGAGACACCCCGTGCCCACCGAGCCCCACACACACCCCGAGGACGACTCCTCCGGGGACGGCCAGCAGAAGGGCATGTCCCACCAGACGGCGATGTACCTGCGCTTCGGCGCCATGATCCTGACCGGCATGGTCGTGATGTACGCGGTCATGTACGCCGGAACCTACGTGTGGGACCACGTGCGCTGGAGCGAGAGCCGCCTCTTCATGGCGCTGACCATGGGCGGCACCATGGGCCTGGTCATGCTCGGCTGGATGCTCACCATGTACAGGAACCTGAAGGCCAACATCGCCATCGTGGCGGCGAGCCTCCTGCTGATCGGTGGCGGCGTGTTCCTCGACCGCAGCCAGGTGACGGTGAACGGCAGCAACTGGATGAGCGCGATGATCCCGCACCACTCGCTGGCCATCACCCGGTCGGAGCGGGCGACCATCGACGACGTCCGCGTCTGCCGGCTGGCCGTGGAGATCAGCGAGGCGCAGCGGCGGGAGATCCGCGAGATGGAGTGGCTCCTCGCGGACATCGAGCGCAACGGTCCGGCCACCACCGCCGGGGAAGCAGCCGCACGGCCGGTGCCGGAGTTCCCGGCCGAGGCCCTCCGCGACTGCCCCGGCGGCTGAGGCCGGAACGACGCGGAGGACGTGACAGTCCTGTGACATCAGCCCTCCACAGGCCCTTTCCGCGGTGGATCTGCAGGCATCAGCGGTACGAAGAGTGCTGTCCGTACGCCGTACCGAGGAGGACCAGTGACCGTTGCCGGACAGATGCTCGAGACCTATCCGCAGGACCTCGGCGGTATCGACCGCGAGAAGCTCCGCGCCTGCATCGAGGCGTGCGTGGAGTGCGCCCAGGCGTGCACGGCCTGCGCCGACGCCTGCCTGAGCGAGGACATGGTCGCTGAGCTCCGGACGTGCATCCGCACCAACCTCGACTGCGCCGACGTCTGCGAGGCCACCGGCCGGGTCCTGTCCCGGCGCACGGGCTACGACGCCACCCTCACCCGGGCCGTCCTCGAGGCCTGCGCCGCGGCCTGCAGGGCCTGCGGCGACGAGTGCTCGGGCCACGCGCAGATGCACGAGCACTGCCGGGTCTGCGCGGAGAGCTGCCGCGCGTGCGAGCAGGCCTGCCTCGAGCTGCTCAGCTCGCTCGGCTGACCCGGACGACCCCTGACGAGATGAGAACAGTGACCCACGAGAAGTCGGCGTTCAGCGAGCAGGTGGACGGCCGGTCAGGAGTGGTCCGGGCCCGGGGACACCTGAGCGTCCAGGCCGCGGACCTGCTGTCCGGGACCGTCGCGACGCTGCACCGCGACGGCCACGAGCGCGTCGTCCTCGACCTGCAGGCCGTGCACGGGACCGACGACGCCGGGCTGCTGGCCCTCGACCAGCTGCAGTCGGTCATCGCCGCGCGGGGCGGCAAGGTCGTCGTCCTGGCTCCTCGGGGGCCTGCGGAGGGCTGAGCCACGAGGGTCAGCGGCCGGCGGTCGTGGCGATCCAGGTGTCGATCGTCTCCCACCAGCGGTACAGCCACTCGGTCTGCTCGTCCCGGTCGCGCGGCACCTCGTCGGCCGGGACGAACCACCACCGCAGGTGCAGGGTCTTGTCCATGGGCAGGCCGCGCCAGAGGTCCCGCACCGTGCTCAGGTGCTCCAGCCCGGTGTGCGCCACGAAGACGACGTCGGCGTGCGGCGCGGCGCCCAGCGCCGCGGACACGCCAGCAGGCCTCGGCGGCAGGACGTGCCGCATCGCCTCGGCCCGGCGCACGGCGGCGGCCAGCCCCCGGTCGCGCAGCCGCTCGATCGCCCGGACCTTGCGCCGCGGGGTGAAGTTCGCGCCCTCGGGGAAGATCAGCAGCGCGTCCTCCTCGCCCAGCCCGCGGGCCAGGTCGGCGATCGCGCCCTCGGAGCTGTACCCGTCGGCGCGCTCGGACGGGACGAAGTGGTTGGGCAGCCGGTTGAGGTAGACGTCGAGCAGCGGGTCCAGCTGCAGCACGTCCTTGAGCACGATCCGCGGCTGCCGCAGGTGGTCGCGGTTCATCAGCGTGTGCACCAGCAGGAACGAGTCGCCCGGGCCTGCGTGCCGGGAGAGCACGACCATGGCGTTGGTCGATCCGGGCACCCCGTCGTCCAGTGGTGACCACGAGGCGCCGTCGGTGACCAGCCGCAGCGCGAAGAGCCGTTGTGCCGCGCGCATCATCACGTCCAGCAGCCGGCGCAGCACGGTGTAGTGCACCCGCCGGGACGCCGGGGTGCGCAGCCGGCGCCCGAAGCCCGCTCGCAGCCAGAGGACCCCCGCGGCCACCAGCCCGACCACCTCGAGCGCGAGATACACGAACGCGAAGGCCAGCAGCCGCAGCGCGCGCCAGCGGCCCGGCAGGAACACCGAGACGATCGCGCCCACGACGACGAGCGCGGGCAGCAGCAGCACGCCCGCGCCCAGCGCGGCGATCAGCAGCGGGCCGGTCACCCGTCGGACGGGTCGGGACGGCAGCACGTCAGATCACTCCGTCCAGGTAGCTGCGGGCCGCGTCGTACGCGCGATCGATCCGCTCCGCGGCACCGGAGAAGTCGCGGTAGCGCAGGGAGCCCGCCCCCACCAGGTTCCCCGAGGGCAGCACGTGCACGGTCACGTCCGCGGGCAGCGCGGCCAGGTCCGCGGCCAGCCGGTGCCGGCGGGCGATCTCGAACGCGACCACCCCGACCTCCCAGGGCCGCGTCGGCGGGCGCAGCGGACGATCGATCCGGCCGACGTGCAGCACGTAGATCGTGCCGGCTCCGAGCGCCACCGCCCGGCCGACCGGGATGCTGTGCACCAGCCCGCCGTCCAGGTAGTGCTCGCCGTCGATCTCGACCGGCGGCAGCAGCCCGGGGACGGCGGAGGAGGCGAGCACGGCGTCGATCAGGCTCCCCTCGGTGAACCAGTGCTCCGCGGCGCGCTCGATGCTGGCGGCCACGCACTGGAACGGAACCTGCAGCTCGGCGAAGCTCCGCACCGGCAGGTGATCGGCGAGCAGCTCGCGCAAGGGCTCGCGCGGGTGCAGGTGCGTGCGGGTGCGCGCCAGCGTCCGTGCCCGGGCGAGCACGGATCCGGCGAAGACGCCCCGGGACCCCAGCTCCTGCCACACCTCGCGCAACCGCTCGACCGCGACCGGCGTGGGATCGGCAGCGACCAGCGCGCCGTTGATCGCGCCCACCGACGTGCCGACGACGAGATCGGGTCGGACGCCGCGCTCGAACAGGGCCCGGAGCATGCCGACCTCCGCCGCGCCGAGCACTCCCCCACCGCCCAGGACGAAGGCAGTGCCGCTGTCGGTGGCCGGTACCGGTGGCGACGACATGGCCGCATCGTGTCATCCAGCGCGGTGAGGGACCCGGCGACGACGTGGTCGAGGTGGCCGGGCACGATCGGGGGTCGTGCGCCAAGAACCGCCGGACGGCCTTCCCCGCGAGGTCCGCGTCCTCGCGGTCGTCGCCTTCGTCGTGGCGCTGGGCTTCGGCATCGTCGCCCCGGCCATCCCGCTGTTCGCCCGGGACTTCGGCGTCGGCCGGACCGCGGTCGGGCTGGCGGTCAGCGCCTTCGCCTTCTTCCGCTTCGTCTCGGCGTTCGGCGGCGGCTCGCTGGTCGAGCGGTTCGGCGAGCGGGTGGTGCTCGCCGCAGGCCTCGGGCTGGTCGCCGTCACCACGGGTCTGGCGGGGCTGGCCGGCTCGTTCCCGCTCTTCCTGGCGCTGCGCGCAGCCGGCGGCGTGGGCAGCGCGATGTTCACGGTCGCGGCGCTGTCGCTGCTCTTCCGGGTGGCGCCGCCGACCCATCGAGGCCGCGCCGCCGCGACCTGGCAGGGCGGGTTCATCCTCGGCGGCATCGCCGGGCCGGCAGCCGGCGGACTCCTGGCCGAGCTCTCGCCGCGGCTGCCGTTCTTCCTCTACGCCGGCTTCCTGCTCGTGGCGGGCGCCGTGGCCCTCGTCCTGCTGCGGGCCGCACCGGCCGGGCCGGAGGGCGCCTCTCCCACCGCCGGCCCCGACCTCGATCCCGGGCCGGTGCGGCTGGCCACCGCGATGCGGAACCGCGCCTACCTCGCCGCGCTGATCGCCAACCTGGGCACCGGCTGGTTCCTCTTCGGCGTGCGCAACTCCCTGGTTCCTCTCTACGTCACCGAGGAGCTCGGCCGGACCGTCGCCTGGGCCGGCGCCGGACTCCTCGCCGGGTCGCTGGCGCAGGCGCTGGGCCTGCTCCGCGCGGGTCGGCTGGTCGACCAGTGGGGACGGCGGCCCTCGCTGGTGCTCGGCTCGGCGCTGGCCACCGTCTCGGTCGTGGCGCTGGTGTTCCCTCCGCAGCTGATCGTCTTCCTCGCGTCCATGGCCCTCTTCGGGCTGGCCGCCTCGCTGCTCTCCGCCGCGCCCGCCGCGCTGGTCGCCGACGTCAGCCCGGCGCGCGGCGGCCGGCTGGTCGCGGTGTTCCAGATGTCTGCGGACCTCGGGGCGGTCGCCGGGCCGCTGATCGCCGGGTGGCTCGCCGACGTCGCCTCGTTCCAGTGGGCGTTCGCCGTCACCGCCGTCGTCATCGGCGCCGGTCTGCTGGCCGCCCTGTCACTGCCCCGGACGGCGCCGGCAGGTGGGTGACGTCAGCGCTTCACCTGCTGCCGCCACCGGGTGAGCACCCGCTCGGTGTAGCCGTTCGGCTCCCGCCGTCCGGTGAGGACCAGGTCGAGGGCGGCCTGGAACGAGGGGCTGCCGTCCAGGTCCGCGGCCATCGGCCGGTAGCCCGGCTCGCGGGCGTTCTGCGCGTCCACGAGCACCGCCATCCGGGCGAAGGTCTCGCGCAGCTGTGCCTCGTCGACCAGGCCGTGGTGCAGCCAGTTGGCGAGCTGCTGGCTGGAGATCCGCAGCGTCGCCCGGTCCTCCATCAGCCCCACCCCGTCGAGGTCGGGCACCGTCGAGCAGCCGATGCCGAGCCCGATCCAGCGGACGACGTAGCCGAGGATCGACTGCGCGTTCGTCTCCAGCTCGTGCCGGACCTGCTCCGCCGTCAGCTCCGCGCCCCCGCCCGGCAGCACCGGCGGGGGCAGCAGCCGTCGCCGGTCGGTCAGCGGCCGCCGGGACAGCTCCTCCTGGACGGCGAGCACGTCGGTCTCCAGGTAGTGCAGCGCGTGCAGCGTGGCGGCGGTCGGTGACGGCACCCAGGCGGTGGTGGCCCCCGCGCGGGGATGGGCACCCTTGGTGTCGAGCATCTCCCGCATCGCGGCCGGCTTGGCCCACATCCCCTTGCCGATCTGGGCCCGTCCGCGGAACCCGGCCCGCAGCGCCACCTCGACGTTGCGGTCCTCGTAGGCGGCGAACCACGGCTGCGACCGCTGCTCGCCCTTGCCGACGACGGGCCCGGCCTCGACGTGCGTGTGGATCTCGTCGCCGGTGCGGTCCAGGAAGCCTGTGTTGACGAAGACGACGCGGTCGGCCGCGCGGGCGATGCAGGCCTCGAGGTTGGCCGAGGTGCGCTTCTCCTCGTCCATGATCCCGAGCTTGAGCGTGGCCGGCGCCAGCCCCAGCGCCTGCTCCACCGCCGCCAGCAACTCGACGGTGAGCGCCACCTCGTCGGGCCCGTGCATCTTCGGCTTGACCACGTAGACGCTGCCGGTCCGCGTGTGGCTGTGCCGCCCCCGACCTCGCAGGTCGTGCAGCGCGGCCACCGCCGACACCATCGCGTCGAGCACTCCTTCGAGCAGCGGCTCACCCGCCGCGGTGCGGACCGCGTCCAGCCGCAGGTGGTGCCCGACGTGCCGCACCAGCAGCAGCGAGCGCCCGGGCAGGACGAACTCCGCGCCGTCGCGGCCGACGTAGACGCGGTCCCCGGCGATCGTGCGGGTCACGGTGCCGCCGTCCTTGGCGAAGGTGGCGGTCAGCTCGCCGGTCCGGAGCCCCAGCCACGTCCGGTAGGCGCCCACCTTGTCCGGGCCGTCGACCGTGGCGACGGAGTCCTCCAGGTCGACGATCGTGCTGACCGCGGACTCCACCAGGACGTCGGCGAGCCCGGCCGGGTGCTGAGCGCCCACCGTCGTCGCCGGGTCGAGAACCAGCTCGACGTGCAGGCCGTGCCGGCGCAGCAGCACCCCGGCGAGGCGGCCGTCGTCGTCCCGGTGCCCGGCGAACTGCGCCGGATCGGCGAGCGCGGTCGTGCCCGCCGTCGTCTCCAGGACGAGTGCGCCGTCCGCCACGCGGTGGGCGACGACGTCGGCGTGGCTGCCCTCGGCGAGCGGGAAGAAGCGGTCGAGCAGCCGCGCCGCCTCCGCGACCACCTGCGTGCCGCGGCGTTCGTCGTAGCCCGGGGCCACGGGGCCGTCGTGGGGCAGCGCGTCGGTTCCGTAGAGGGCGTCGTACAGCGAGCCCCACCGCGCGTTGACGGCGTTGAGCGCGTACCGCGGCACCGTCGCCGGAACCACCAACTGGGGCCCGGGCACCGTCGCCAGCTCAGGATCGACGTCCCGGACGTCCAGCACCGGCTCCTCGACGGGCACCAGGTAGCCGATCCCGGTGAGGAACTCCTCGAGCGTGTCGGCGTCGCCCGGGCCGTGCTCCCGGTGCCAGGCGTCGATCTGCTCCTGCAGCTCGTCGCGACGGCGCAGCAGCTCCTCGACCCGGCCGGCGAAGCGCTCCTGCAGGCCGGCCACTGTGGACCAGAACTGCTCCGGCGTCAGGTCGAGGCCGGGGAGCAGCTCCTCGGCCACGAAGCTCCGCAGCGCGGGGTCGGTCCGCAGGCCGGTTGCCTCGGTCATGGTGGTCTCCCTGTCAGGTCGCGGTGAGCAGCCGGTCGAGCGTGGCCCGGTCGGGTCCGCCGGCCGCGACGACCTCGGCGGCGTCGAGCGCTCCGCTGTCCAGGCCGCGGACCAGGTAGCCGGCCAGCGCACGGGCGGTGGCCGGCTCGTCGAGCACGCCGGAGTCGGCGCGGTCGAGCCAGCGCACCAGCCGGTCGGCGGCGACCTGCATCCCGTCCCGGAAGAACCGGAAGGTGGCGGCGTACCGGGTGGGCAGCTGGCCGGGATGCAGGTCCCAGCCCTGGTAGAAGCCACGGCGCAGCGACCGGGTGACCAGGTCGGCGTGCAGCCGGCGGGCCGCCTCCACGGCGGCGGCGTCCCCGACGGGCAACACGTTGGTCGAGCCGTCGCAGACCGGGACGCCGGTGCCGGCGGCGGCCACCTGCATCACCGCCTTCGCGTGGTCGGCGACCGGGTGCTCCAGGCTCTGCTCCGAGGCGGCCACGCCGAGCGCGGCGCTGTAGTCGTAGGTGCCGTAGTGCAGTCCGGCGCAGCGGCCGGACGCGGCGGTGATCATCGGGGCCACCAGCGCGCGGCCGTCGGCTCCGAGCACCGCCTGCGGCGTCTCGACCTGGATCTCGAAGCGCAGGCCGGACACGCCGAAGCCCTGCTCCAGGGCCTCGCAGACGGCGGCCATCGCCTCGACCTGGGCCACCGAGGTGACCTTGGGCAGGGTGAACCGGAACCCGGGCGGCAGCGGCCCGGCCGCGAGCAGCGTGTCCAGGAACAGCTCCGCGCTGCGCAGGCCCCGGCGCCGGGTCGCGGCCTCCAGCGACTTGAGCCGCAGCCCGACGAACGGCGGCGCGGCCGGTCCGGAAAGCATCGCGCCGACGGCCTGCGCCGCGGCCCGGACGTCGCGGTCCTCGTCGTCGTCGGACCGGACGCCGTAGCCGTCCTCCGCGTCGACGCGGAGGTCCTCGATCGGCTCGGTGGCGAGCTTCGCGCGGATCCGCTCCTCCAGCGGCGCGAACTCCGCCAGAGGGCCGTGCTCGTCCAGCACCGCGACGGCGGCCGCGCCCCAGACCTGAGGCGTGTCCGCGGTGATCCGGTCGGCGGGCACGTAGACGGTGTGCACCGGCTGGCGGCCGATCGCCGGTCCGGGATAGCGGGCGGTCCGGGCCGCGTCGTCGGCGGCGAGCGCGGTGTCCAGGGAGGCGAGCAGGGCGTCGGTTCGCATCGGCTCAGCCTCGGAGCTCGTCCGGGTGCACCCGGGCGGCCTCGTCGGGCGGCAGCAGCGACAGCCAGCGGTCGGCGGCCGCGGCGCGGACCTCCGGCGCCACCTCGCCGTGCACGTGGAAGCGGGAGACCCCGCCGTCGGGATAGATGTCCAGCCGGACGGCGCTCACCGGCTCGCCGGGCAGCAGCCGGAACCGGTGCACGGTGTCGGGGACCAGCGCCGTGCGGGGCAGCAGCTCGCGGCCGGTGCCGGCGTCGGAGAGCCGGGCCCAGCCCGGTGCGTTGCCGACGAACCGGGTGGTGTCGACGACCACGTCGTGCAGCAGACCGGGAACGGCGAGCGCGACCTCGAGCCAGTCGTTGCCCGGCCCCCGGCGGCGAGCGGTCTCCCAGCCGTCGCTCATCACGGTGGCCCGCCCGGGAGCCAGCACGTTCGCCGGCGACGAATAGAACATGTTGCTGCAGTCGAGCACCCGACCGCCGGTGAGCGTGGCGGCGAGATCCGGCCGGCCACCGAGCCAGCGCGGATCGGACACCACCTCGCCGAGCACCCGCAGCCGCGCGACGCCGCCGTCGGGGCGGATCCGCAGCCGGACGTGCGTGACCAGCCGCTCTGGCCCGTCGACCGGCAGCACGTTCAGGGCGTCGCCCTGCAGCGGGGTCCAGTCGACGAGCGGTTGCCAGGCGGCGTTCCGGAGCTGGTCGGCGCCGGGATGGCCGAGCAGCGCCACGCCGTCGATCGCGGCGGCCTCCGGGAAGTTGCCCCGGAAGAACGCGGTGTCCACGACCACCGAGCGCACCAGGGCGGGAGCGGCGAGCCGGACGATGGCCTCGTCGTCGCCGGGTGTGCGCCGGCGTCGGGTCTCCCAGCCGTCGTAGACCTTGCCGCGCGCGGCGTAGGCCGACAGGTCGTGCGTCGGCGGCGCCGCGGTGATCAGCGCGTGCACGTCGGCGAAGAACTCGTCGTTGCACCACACCACGCTGCCGCCCAGCGCCCGGCCGGCCACGTCCGGCAGCGACCTCAGCGACTCGTCCACCCTGACCTCGTCTCCTCCGGCGTTCACGCCGGCACCACGGTCCGCCCGGTCCGGGGCACCCGGCCGGGGTCGCTCACGTCGTACACCGGCTCGCCGCGCAGCCAGGTGCTGCGGACGACGCCGCGCAGCTCCCGCCCCGCGTACGGCGTCACCGGGTTCCGGTGCCGCAGCGCCGCCACGTCCACCACGAAGCTCTCGTCCGGCGCGAGCACGCAGAAGTCCGCCTGCCGCCCCACCTCGATCGCCCCCCGGTCGGTCAGGCCGGTGAGTGCCGCCGGCGCGCCCGCCATCCAGCGGACGACGTCGGCAGGGGCGAACCCGCGCCGCGCGGCCTCGGTCCACACCAGCGGCAGGCCGAGCTGGAGCGAGGCGATGCCGCCCCAGGCGAGGTCGAAGTCGCCGACGTCGAGCCGCTTGGCCTCCGCGGTGCACGGCGAGTGGTCGGACACCACGCAGCCGATCGTCCCGTCGGCCAGGCCCTGCCAGAGCCGGTCGCGGTTCGCCGCTCCGCGGATCGGCGGGCAGCACTTGAACTGGGTGGCCCCGTCGGGCACCTCCTCCGCCGTGAGCACCAGGTAGTGCGGGCAGGTCTCCGCGGTGACCGGCAGCCCCTCGGCCTTGGCCGCCGCGATCAGGTCCAGGCCCTCGCCGGCCGACACGTGCACCACGTGGACCCGGCAGCCGGTCTCCCGCGCGGTCGCGATCAGCAGTTCCAGCGCCCGGGTCTCGGCCACCGGCGGCCGGGAGCGGAGGAAGGAGCCGTAGGTCCGGTCCGGCGCCGGCGCGGTGTCGATGACGTCGGGGTCCTCGGCATGCGCGATGAGCAGCCCGCCGACCGCCGCGACCGCCGTCATGGCTGCCCGGAGCTCCGCGGGGCCCAGCGGCGGGAACTCGTCGACCCCCGACGGCAGCAGGAAGCACTTCACGCCCACGACCCCGGCGGCGTGCAGCGGGCCGAGGTCGCCGGCGTTGCCGGGCACGGCGCCGCCCCAGAACGCGACGTCGACGCCGAGCTTGCCCGCGGTCGCCGCCCGCTTGGTCTCCAGCGCCGCGACGTCGACGGTCGCCGGAATGCTGTTGAGCGGCATGTCGACGATCGTCGTGACGCCGCCCGCGGCGGCCGCGGCGGTCGCCGTCGCGAACCCCTCCCACTCCGTCCGGCCCGGCTCGTTGACGTGCACGTGGCTGTCGACCAGGCCGGGCAGCAGCACGCAGTCGGGGTCGAGGCGCACGGTGCGCACCCCGGCCGGAGGCTCGTCGGAGATCGCGGTGATCCGGCCGCCGGAGACGGTCACGGCTCCGGACCGCTCACCTCCGGGGACGACGATGCGGCGCGCCTCCAGGGCGAACTCGGCGTCGGGCACGGCACTCCTTCCAGGGGGTCAGGGCGGTCATCCTGGCATCCCGGCCGACGCCGTCCCGCCGCGCCGGGGCGGCGAAACGCGGCGGAAACGTGAGCAACCAACCGGCAACGAATCGGCGTTAGCGTCCCCGCCGATGAGCGAGATCGGAATGACCGCATCCCTCCCCCTGGAGGCGCTGGACTCCGCGCCGGAGGCCGACGCCGCCGCGGTGCTGCGCGCCTGCTGTGCCAGCGACCGCTGGGTGGCCCAGCTGCTGGCCGGCCGTCCCTACGGCGACCTCGCGCGGCTCACCGCCGTCGGCCGCGACGCCGTCCTGGCGCTGCCCTGGCCCGACGTCGAGCAGGCGCTCGCCGCGCACCCCCGGATCGGCGAGCGCGCGGCGGGCGCCGACCGCGAGGCGGCCTGGTCCCGCCAGGAGCAGTCGGGCGCGTCGGCCGCACCGGCGGGAACGCAGGATGCGCTGCGCCGGGCCAACGTCGCCTACGAGGAGCGGTTCGGGCACGTCTACCTGGTCTGCGCCACCGGTCGCACCGCCGAGGAGCTGCTCGCGGACGCGACCGCCCGGCTGGCGCACGACCCCGACACCGAGCACGACGTCGTCCGCCGCGAGCTGGCCGCGATCGTGGAACTCCGACTGGCGAAGGCACTGGTATGAGCATCTCCACGCACGTCCTCGACACCGCTGTCGGCCGTCCGGTCCGGGGCATGGCCGTCCGGCTGGCGTCCGGGGACGGCGACGTGGTCGCCGACCGCGTCACCGACGCCGACGGCCGGGTGCCCGACCTCGCCGGCGACCTCCCGGCCGGCGTCTATCGCCTGACCTTCGACGTCGCCGGATCCGCCGGGGAGGACGCCTTCTACCCGGAGGTCGTCGTCGCCTTCCGCATCACCGACCCGGCGGCGCACGTCCACGTGCCGCTGGCGCTCAGCCCCTTCGCCTACTCGACCTACCGGGGCAGCTGATGATCATCCTGGAGAACGCCGCGATCGCGACCGTGGACGCCGCGGGCACCGAGCACGCGAGCGGACACGTCGTCCTCGACGCCGGGCGCATCGTCGCCGTCGGCCCGGGCTCGGCCCCGCCGCAGTACGCCGCACCCGACGCCACCCGGGTCGACGCCGCCGGCTGCCTGGTCACCCCGGGCCTGGTCAACACCCATCACCACCTCTACCAGTGGCTGACCCGCGGCTACGCCCCCGACGCCACGCTCTTCGGCTGGCTCACCGAGCTCTATCCGGTGTGGGCGCGGCTGGACGCCGAGCGGCTGTACGACGGCGCCTCGGGCAACCTGGCCTGGCTGGCGCTGTCGGGCTGCACCACCTCCACCGACCACCAGTACGTCTTCCCCACCGACGGCGGCGACCTGCTCGAGGCGGAGATCTCGGCCGCGACGCGGATCGGGCTGCGCTTCCATCCGTGCCGCGGCTCGATGGACCTCGGGCAGTCGGCCGGAGGTCTGCCGCCGGACTCCGTCGTGGAGGACCTGGACACGATCCTGGCCGCGACCGAGGCGGCGATCGACCGCTGGCACGACCCGGCGTCCGACGCGATGGTGCGGATCGCGGTGGCACCGTGCTCCCCGTTCTCCGTCACCGAGCAGCTGATGCGCGAGTCCGCCGCGCTCGCCCGCCGGCGCGGCGTCCGGCTGCACACCCACCTCGCCGAGACGACCGACGAGGACGACTTCTGCCGGGAGACCTACGGCCGCACTCCCGCGGAGTACGCCGAGGACCTGGGCTGGCTCGGCCCCGACGTCTGGCTCGCCCACGGCGTGCACCTCTCCCCCGACGCCGTCGCCCGGCTGGCCACGACCGGCACCGGCGTGGCGCACTGCCCGACGTCGAACGGCCGGCTCGGCGCGGGCATCGCCCCGGTCCGACGGCTGCTGGACGCCGGCGCGCCGGTGGGCCTGGGCGTCGACGGCTCGGCGTCCAACGAGTCCGGCCGGATGGTGGACGAGCTGCACCAGTCGCTGCTGGTAGCCCGCGCCGCCGGTGGCCCGCAGGCGCTGACCGCCCGGGAGTCGCTGCGGATGGCGACGATGGGCGGCGCGCAGTGCCTGGGCCGCCAGGACGAGATCGGCTCGCTGGAGCCGGGCAAGCTCGCCGACCTCGCCGTCTGGCGGGTCGACGGGCTGGCCGGCGCCGGGATCGCCGACCCGGTCGCGACGCTGGTCCTCGGCGCCCCGGCGCTGGACCGGCTGTACGTCGGCGGCCGGGAGGTCGTCGCCGGGGGCCGGCTGTGCACCGCCGACCCCGACGAGCTCGCCGCCGGCGTCGCCCGCTCGGCGGCCGCGATGCGGGGCGAGCGCTGATGGACCTCGGCACCGTCGAGGAGTTCGCGCCCGCCGCCCTCGGCGAGTGGCAGCCCGGCGACGCCTGGCTGGCCGGCGGCACCTGGCTCTTCTCCGAGCCGCAGCCGCAGCTGCGCCGGCTGCTGGACCTGCAGGCCTTCGGCTGGCCGCCGCTCACCGCCGGCGACGACGGCCTGGAGATCGCCGCCACCTGCACGCTGACCGAGCTCGCCCGGTACGCAGCTCCCGCGGAGTGGCCGGCCGCCGCCCTGTTCCGTCGGTGCTGCGAGGCCCTGCTCGGCTCGTTCAAGGTGCGCTCGCTGGCCACCGTCGGCGGCAACCTCTGCCTCGCGCTGCCGGCCGGCCCGATGACGGCGCTGGCCGCCGCGCTCGACGGCGTCTGCACGCTGTGGGCCGCCGACGGCACGCAGCGGTCGGTCCGGGCGTCGGAATTCGTCACCGGCAACGGCACGAACGTGCTGCGCCCCGGTGAGCTGCTGCGCTCGGTGCACCTGCCGGCGTCCGCGCTGCGCAGCGAAATGGCGTTCCGCCGCACCTCGCTGAGCCCGCACGGCCGCTCCGCCGCACTGGTGATCGGCCGCCGCGACGGCGCCGGCGCGGTGCTCACCGTGACCGCCGCGACCGTGCGGCCGGTGCAGCTGCGCTTCGACCGGCTGCCGGACGCCGAGGAGCTCGCCGCCGCGCTCGACGCCGCCGCCCTCCCGTGGCACGACGACGTGCACGGACTGCCGGCCTGGCGGGCGCACATGACCGGGCTGCTCGCCGAGGACGTGCGCGCGGAGCTGGCCCGATGAACGTCAACGGACGCCCCGCCGAGCACGAGCCCGCCCCCGGCCAGTGCCTGCGCACCCACCTGCGCGAGCAGGGCTGGTTCGGCGTGAAGAAGGGCTGCGACACCGGGGACTGCGGCGCCTGCACCGTGCACGTCGACGGGCAGCCGGTGCACAGCTGCATCTATCCAGCCCGCCGCGCCGTCGGCCACGAGGTCACCACGATCGAGGGGCTCTCGGGGTCGGAGGCGGCGGCCGGAGACGACCTCCATCCCGTGCAGCGCTGCTTCCTGCAGGGCCAGGCGTTCCAGTGCGGGTTCTGCACCGCCGGGATGGTCATGACCGCCGCCGCGCTGCCCGAGGAGCACGCGCACGACCTGCCCGAGGCGCTCAAGGGCAACCTGTGCCGGTGCACCGGCTACCGGCCGATCGCCGACGCCCTCCGCGGCACCGTCCCTCCGGTGCAGTCGGCCGAGGGCCCCGTCGGGACCGACGTCCCCGCACCCGCCGGCCCCGACGTCGTCACCGGCCGGGCCCGCTACACCCTGGACGTCGAGGTGCCCGGCGCCCTGCACGCGGTGCTGGCCCGCTCGCCGCACCCCTCGGCCTGGATCCGGTCGGTCGACGCAGCCCCGGCCCTCGCCGTCCCCGGCGTCGTCACCGTGCTGACCTGGCAGGACTCCCCCGACGTCGCCTACTCCACCGCGCGGCACGAGAACCGCGAGGACGACCCGGACGACACGCTCCTGTTCGACCGGACCGTGCGCTTCGCCGGACAACGGGTGGCCGCGGTGGTCGCGGAGACCCGGGCCGCGGCCGAGGAGGGCTGCCGCCGTCTGGTCGTGGACTACGACGTGCTGCCCGCCGTGTTCGACCCGCGGGCGGCGATCGCCCCGGGTGCGCCCCTCGTGCACGGCGACAAGGCCGACGTCGCCGAGGCGCTGGCCCGCCGCATCCACGACCCCGCGCAGAACATGGCCGCGCACATCTCCAGCCGGATCGGCGACCTCGACGCCGGCCTCGCCCGGGCCGCGGAGACCGTCGAGCTCTCCTTCGGCGTCCAGCGGGTCCAGCACGTGGCGCTGGAGACGCACGCCGCGATCGCCTGGCCCGAGGGCGAGGGCGTCGTCGTCCGGAGCAGCACCCAGGTGCCCTTCCTGACCCGGGACGCGCTGTGCCGGCTCTTCGACCTCCCCCGCGACGCCGTCCGGGTGGTCAGCGGCCGGGTCGGTGGCGGGTTCGGCGGCAAGCAGGAGATGTTCACCGAGGACGTCGTCACCCTCGCCGCGCTGCGCACCGGCCGCCCGGTCCAGCTCGAGTTCACCCGCGAGGAGCAGTTCATCGCGACCTCCACCCGGCACCCCATGGAGATCACCGTGCGGGCCGGGGCCGACGCGGACGGGGCCCTGACCGCGCTCGAGGTGCGGGTGCTGTCGAACACCGGCGCCTACGGCAACCACGGCGCCGGCGTCCTCTTCCACTCCTGCGGCGAGTCGATCGCCCTGTACAACTGCCCGGTCAAGCACGTCGAGGCGGTCGCCGCCTACACGCACACGGTGCCGGCCGGGGCGTTCCGCGGCTACGGCATGAGCCAGACGGCGTTCGCCATCGAGTCGACGCTGGACGAGCTGGCCCGCCGCCTCGGCCTGGACCCGGTGGAGCTGCGCCGGCGCAACGTCGTCCACCCCGGCGACCCGATGATCTCCATCGCCGGCAGCCATCCGGACGTCGACCTGCACAGCTACGGGCTGACCGAGTGCCTCGACCTGGTCGAGGCGGCCCTGGACAGCGGCCGCGGCGAGCCCGTGCCGACCGGGCCCGGCTGGTCGACCGGCCGCGGGGTCGGGATCACCATGCTCGACAGCTCGCCGCCGCGCGGCCACGTCGCCACCGCCCGCCTCGTCCGGGGCGAGGACGGCGGGTACACGCTGTTCGTCGGCACCGCCGAGTTCGGCAACGGCACGACCACCGTGCACGCCCAGCTAGCCGCCGCGGGGCTCGGCACGACGGCCGACGCGATCCGCGTCGTCTCCTCCGACACCGCGCTGACCGGGCACGACACCGGTGCCTTCGGCTCCACCGGCACGATGGTCGCGGGGGCGGCGACCCTGCGCGCCGCCCAGGCGATGGCCGCGCTCGTCGAGAGCGGCGCCGAGGGGCGGCTGGAGACCGAGGGCCGGGCCGACGGCACCCCCCGCACGGTCGCCTTCGCCGTCCACGGCCTGCGGGTGGCGGTGCGCGCGGAGACCGGCGAGATCCGGGTGCTGCAGAGCGTGCAGGCGGTCGACGCCGGAACCGTTCTCAACCCGCGGCAGCTGCGCGGGCAGGTGGAGGGCGGCGCGACGCAGGCGTTGGGGGCTGCTCTGCACGAGCACGTGGACGTCGACGGCACCGGGCAGGTCACCACCCGCACGCTGCGGAACTACCACGTCCCCGCGCTCGGCGACGTGCCGGCGACGGAGGTCTTCTTCGCCCGCACCGACGACCCGCTCGGGCCGCTGGGCGCCAAGCCGATGAGCGAGGCGCCGTTCAACCCGGTGGCCCCGGCGCTGGGCAACGCGGTCCGCGACGCCACCGGTGTCCGGCTCACCCGGCTGCCGTTCACCGCCGACCGGGTGCACGCCGCGCTGCGGGCCGAACGGCTCCAGCACCAGACGCACTGACCCACCGCCGGCGACGAACGGCCGGCACCACCGCCAGGAGAGGACACGCGACATGCCCCGACTCGGGACCAACCGGTACGGCAAGGCAGAGGTCCGGCTGCTCCGGGTCACCCGCGGCGGCGCCGACGGCGACGCGCTGCGCGACTGGAACGTGTCGAGCAGCCTCTCCGGGGAGCTCGAGGCGGTGCACCTCTCCGGCGACAACGGCAACGTGCTGCCCACGGACTCGCAGAAGAACACCGCCTACGCCTTCGCCCAGCGGCTCGGCGGGGTCGAGCCCGAGGCCTTCGCCCTGGCGCTGGCCGAGCACTTCGTGAGCAGCCAGCCGGCGATCACCCGCGCCCGGCTGGCCGTCGAGGAGTACGGCTGGAGCCGGGGTGCGGCCGGGCATGCGTTCGTGCGCGACGGCGGAGAGGTGCGGACCACCACCGTCGTCCACGACGCGAGCGAGGGGACGCACGTGGTCTCGGGCATCCGCGACCTGGTCCTGCTCAACACGACCAACTCGGAGTTCTGGGGCTTCGCCAAGGACGAGTACACGACCCTGGCCGAGACGAAGGACCGCATCCTGGCCACCCAGGTCACCGCCCAGTGGCGGTTCCGCGGCACCGACGTGGACTGGGCCGCCGCACGCACGGGAGCCCGCGAGGCGCTGCTGACCGCCTTCGCCGACACCTACAGCTACTCGCTGCAGCAGACGCTCTTCGCGATGGGCGCCCGCATCCTCGACGCGGTCGACGCGATCTGCGAGGTCCGCCTCGTGCTGCCGAACAAGCACCACTTCCTCGTCGACCTGACGCCGTTCGACCTGCCGAACGACGACGAGGTCTACCTCGCCGCCGACCGCCCCTACGGGCTCATCGAGGGCACGGTGCTGGCGGACGACGCCGACGAGGCGCCGCTCGCCTGGACCTGAACGGCGGGATCAGCGCTGGTCGGGGTCCTCACGCGCAGCCGAGCGGGACGAGAGGAAGTCCTCCCAGTCCGGGCGGCTGCGCCTGCCCAGGCCGGCCACGAGGAGCAGGGCCGCGACCAGGGCGACGACGACCGCGAGAGCCACGACGGCAGCGACGGTCTCCCACTCGAAGAGCGGCGAGACCGTCAGGCTGCCCGGCAGGGGCGCGGTCGGAGTCGGTTCCACGTCCCCAGGATGCGCCCGGGCACCCGCCGGGAAACGCCCCTGGCGGCGTCCTCACCCCGTGGGGTCAGGAGCTCCCCGCGACGCGCCGCACCGCCCGCCCCGTCGGGGTGAGGAGGTCCCGCCGACCGGCCGTTCCGGCGGTCCGGCGGCCGTAGCGTCGCCCTCTCGTGGACGGGACTGCGCGGGGAGACATCCGGATGAACACCCAGACATCGACACGGGACGACGTCGTCCCGGGCATGGACGCGGCCGAGCCGGACGCGCCCCGCGAGAGCCCGAAGGTCTCCGGTGACCTGACGAGCGTGCTGCAGTCCGCGCCCATGTTCCGCCGGGCGCTGGCCGGCTACGACCGCTTCGAGGTCGACACCTACGTCCGCTGGTCGGAGGAGGAGCTGGCGACCGCGGAGCGGGAGCGCGAGCACCTCATGGTGCGGCACCTCAACACCGTGACCGCCCTCGACGACGCCCGCCGTCTGCTGGACCACTCCAGCGGCGGCCGGGAGTTCCTCGGGACCTCCCAGCGGATCGGCACCCTGCTCGCCGCCGCGGCCGACGAGGCCGACGGCATCCGGGCCGACGCCGAGGCCGAGCGCGCCGCGGCCGCCGAGGCGGCTGCCCGGCTCGCCGAGCAGGCGGAGCAGGCACTCGCCGCCGCGGACGACGAGGCAGCCCGGCGGATGGCCGCGGCGTCCACCGAGGCCGCGGCGCTGCTCGCCGACGCGCGACGCGCCACGGCCGAGGCCGAGCAGGCCTGTGCGGCGCTGCGGGAGGAGTCCGAGCGCCACCTGACCGCGGCGCGGCTGACCGCCCGCACGGCCGAGGAGGACGCCGACCTGCTCCGCAGGCAGGCCGCCGAGCAGGTGCTCGCCGCGCACCTGCAGGCCCGGGACGAGACCCTCCGGATGCTGTCCACCGGTCGTGACGAGCGGCGCCGCGCCGACGACGAGGCCGCCGCCGAGCGGACGCGCCTGGACTCCGCCGCGACGACCCGTCGCAGCGCGGTGCTCGCCGACGTCGAGGCCCTGGAGGCACGGCTGACCGCTCTCCGCGCACAGGCAGGCCCGACCGCCGCGCAGCCGTCCGTCACCGGATCCCGGCTGGACCGGTTCGCCGCGTGGCTGGGCGTTCCGCGCGCCGGCTGAGCTCAGCCGCCAGCGGTCACTCGAGGGCTCACTCGAAGACGACGGTCCGGCTGCCGTGGATCACGATGCGGTTCTCGGTGTGCCAGCGGACCGCGTGCGCGAGCGCGCGGGTCTCGGCCTCCCGGCCACGGGCGGCGAGCTGGTCGGGGTCCAGGCCGTGGTCGACCCGGAGCATCTCCTGCTCGATGATCGGGCCCTCGTCCAGGTCCGCCGTCACGTAGTGCGCGGTGGCGCCGATGAACTTCACGCCGCGGGCGTGCGCCTGGTGGTAGGGGCGGGCGCCCTTGAAGCTCGGCAGCATCGAGTGGTGGATGTTGATCGCGCGGCCGGCGAGCTGGCGGCACAGGTTGTCGCTGAGGATCTGCATGTAGCGGGCGAGGACCACCAGCTGCACGTCCTCCTCGCGCACGATCTCCAGCAGCGCCGCCTCGGCCTCGGCCTTCGTCTCGCGCGTCACCGGGATGTGCCGGAACGGGATGCCGTAGAAGTCCGCGATGTTCTGCAGGTCCGGGTGGTTGGAGACGACGGCGACGACGTCGAGGTTCAGCTCGCCGATCGAGTTGCGGAACAGCAGGTCGTTGAGGCAGTGCGCGTACTTGCTGACCATGATCAGCACCCGCTGCCGCTCGGCGGAGTCGGCCAGCCGCCAGTTCATGCCGAACCCGGTGGCGGTCTCCTCGAACGCGGCGCAGAGGGCCGGGAAGTCCAGCGGGCCGCCGTCGAGATCGGCGAACTCGACCCGCATGTAGAACATGCCGCTGGTCGGGCTGTCGAACTGGTGGCTCTCCAGGATGGTGCAGTGCTCGCGCATCAGGAATCCCGACACCGCGTGCACGATCCCGGGGGCGTCCTGGCAGGAGAGCACCAGGACACCGTGCTGTGCGCCGGCGAGCCGCGTCATCGCGTCTCCTCCTGAGGGTCACGCGGTCGTCCACCGGCCGCTTCGAGTGGTCCGTGCGAAACGTATGCAGCGAACGAGTGTGACGGATGCCGCAGATGACGTCTCGCGGACAGCAGGACCTGCCACCCGGTCCGCGACAATCGACGTAGGCGGCAGCAGCGCTCGTCTCCTCTCCTCCGCGGACGGTGGTCCGGCTCTTGCCGCGGGCACCGCCGACGCGCACCCTGTGCCGCACCGCCCCGCCGCACCCGGAGGACCCATGGCCCGCATGCACGCCCGCTCCACGACTCTCTCCGCCGACCCTGCGTCGATGGACGCCGGCATCGCCTACGTGCGCGACGAGGTCATGCCGCGGATGCGCGCGATGGACGGCTGCGTCGGCCTGTCCATGCTCGCCGACCGGACGTCGGGCTCCTGCCTCGTCACGACGTCGTGGGCCGACGAGGCAGCGCTGCGCGCGAGCGAGGCCGGCGTCCGGGAGCTCGCCGAGCGCACCGTGCAGACCCTCGGCGGCACCCCGGAGCTGCAGGAGTGGGAGATCGCCGCGATGCACCGGGTGCACGAGCCGCACCCGGCCACCGCCTGCCGGGTCACCTGGCTGCGCAGCGATCCGGGCTCGGTGGACCGGGCGGTGGACGCCGTCCGGCTCTCCCTCATGCCCAAGCTCGACGACCTGCCCGGCTTCTGCAGCGTCAGCGTGATGGTCCGCCGCGAGGACGGGCTGACCGTCGCGGCGGTCTCCTACGACACCGCCGACGACCTGGCCGCCTCAGCCGAGGGAGCCCGCGAGTTCCGGGAGGAGTTCGCGCCGACCATGGGCATCGAGGCCCTGGAGACCGCGGAGTTCGAGGTGGCGATCGCCCACCTGCGGGTGCCCGAGACGCTCTGAGCAGTCCCGGGCACCCTGCCTAGGCGAGCGCGGCGGCCAGCCGGGGGTAGACCCGCTTGACGTTGTGCTCGAAGACGTCGGCGCGGGCCGCGTCGTCGATGGTTCCCTTCTCGAACGCTGCCTCGATGTAGCGGCGGGTGTCGTCGTAGTGGTGCCCGGTCCGCTCGTCGATGCCGCGGACCGCACCCACCATCTCCGAGCCGAAGAGCACGTTCGGGGTGTCGACGACGTCGAGCAGCAGGTCGATCCCCGGCTGGTGGTAGACGCAGGTGTCGAAGAAGACGTTGCCCATGACGTTGGCCTCGACAGGCGGCTGCCCGAGCATGTCGGCCAGGCCCCGGTAGCGGCCCCAGTGGTAAGGCACCGCTCCCCCGCCGTGCGGGATGACCAGCCGCAGGTCGGGGAGGTCGGTGAACAGGTTCCCCTGGATGAGCTGCATGAACGCCGTGGTGTCGGCGCTGATGTAGTAGGCGCCTGTGGCGTGGAAGAACGGCGTCGCCGAGCCGGAGACGTGCACCATCGCCGGCACGTCGAGCTCCACCATGGCCTCGTAGAACGGGTACCAGCTGCGGTCGGTCAGGGCCGGGGAGCTCCAGTGCCCACCACTCGGGTCGGGGTTGAGGTTGCACCCGATGAAGCCGAGCTCCTCGACGCAGCGGCGCAGTTCCGCGATGGACCCCTCGATCGGCTCGCCGGGCGACTGCGGCAGCTGGCAGACGCCGATGAACCGGTCCGGGTAGAGCTGCGTCACCCGGTGGATCAGGTCGTTGTTCCGGCGGGCCCACTCCAGGCTCACCGCGCCGTCGCCGACGTGGTGGGCCATCGCCGAGGCACGCGGGGAGAAGAGCGTGAGGTCGATGCCGCGCTCGTCCATGAGCCGCAGCTGGCTGCCCTCGATGGTCTCCCGGAGCTCGTCGTCGCTGATCGTCGGGTACGCCGCCGGGGTGGTGCCCGCCTTCCAGGCCGACACCTGCTCCTCCCGCCAGGCCGTGTGGGCGGCCGGGGCGGTCGTGTAGTGGCCGTGGCAGTCGATGATCACGCAGTTCCCTCCTGGGCGTCGCGCAGCTCGGCGAGCAGGTCGCGGGCGGCGGTGGCGACCCGCGGGCTCACGCCCAGCTCGACGAGCTGGTCGGTGGCCGCGGCCATCTCGTCGGCCCGCCGGCGCGCGTGCCGGTGCGTGCCCTCGACCAGCCGGTCGATGGTGCGGTCGTCGAAGGCGGCCAGCTCGGCGCTGATGTTGTCCCGCAGCCAGTCCGCGCAGCCGGCCGCCTCGCCGGCCTCCAGCGCCTCGACCACCGCGGCCGCGAGGCCCTTGTAGAAGACGCTGCGCAGCAGCTTCCGCGAGATCGCCTCGCCCACCGGGCCGGGCTGCACGGTCACCTCGGCGCCCAGCGGCGTCATGATCTCGGCGTAGCGCTGCGCGGCCGGCCCGGAGACGAGCATCGGCGTCCGGATGCCCTTGCCCGGCACCGGCGCCATCAGGGCGACGTCGACGACGTCGATCCCCTCCCCCGCCGCCTCGGCCACGGCAACCTTCACCCCGGGCGCGGCGGTGTTCAGCTCGGCGAACACCGTTCCCGGCCGCAGCCCCGGCAGGGCGTTGGTCAGCGCGGTGAGCGCGTCGTGCGAGCTGTTCATGCTCAGGACGACGTCGGCGTCGGCGACCGCCTCGGCCTCGCTGCCGCGCGACTGCACGCCGTCGACGACCAGGCCCTTCGGGTCGTACCCGCGGACGTCGGCCCCGGCGGCGACCAGGTCGCGGCCGATCTCCGTGCCCGCCTCACCGAGCCCCAGGAGGGCGATGCGCGTCGTCATCCCTGGGCGCCCGGCTGCTCGACCGGCGGGGTGCCGTGGGTGTGGAACGTGGAGATGGTCTGCAGCCCCCACGCCTGGCCCTTCGCCCGCTCCGCGGCGTTCCAGTCGATCGGCTGCCAGTCCGGGGCGAACACCAGCCGGGCGCCCGGGTTGTCCAGCTCGATCCGGTTGCCGGCCGGGTCCCAGACGTAGAGGAAGAAGCTCTGCTGGATGGTGTGCTTGTGCGGGCCGGTCTCGATGTGGATCCCGTGCTCGAGCGCCAGGTCCGCGGCCCGGATGACGTCGTCCCGGCTGTCGACGGCGAAGGACAGGTGGTGCAGCCGCCCCGCGGTGCCGGTGTTGTCCCGGGTCCACACGGCGTCGTAGCCCTTGTTCGTGAACGTCGTCCAGCTGCCGGCGACGCCGTCGTCGAGCACGATCTGCTCGGTGATCATCCCGCCGAGGGTGTCGACGGCGAAGTCGCGGTTGGCGACCGGGTCGACCGCCAGGTAGTTGATGTGGTCGATGCGGCGGACGCTCACGCCCCGGCCCGGATAGGCCTGCGCCTGGTTCTTCAGCGCCGGCTTGAGGTCACCCTCGGGCCGGTACCACTCGGTCTCGTAGTAGACGCCCATCTCGTGGCCGTCGGGGTCGGTGAAGACGTAGACCGGGCCGTAGCCGGGGTCGCCGTCCTGCCAGCCCTGTCCCAGACCGGTCGCCTCGATCGCCTCGACCCGCCGCTGCAGCGCCTCGGGGCTGCTCGCCCGGAAGTTCGTGCGGCCGACCCCGGGACGCGGAGCGGCGGTGAGCTTGATCGTGGTGTTCTCGTAGTCGTCCCACGCGCGCAGGAAGACCGAGTCGCCGTCCCGGCCGTTCTCGGTCATGCCGAGGTAGCGCACGTAGAAGTCGAGGCACTCCTCGGGCTTGTCGGTCAGCAGCTCGACGTGGGCGAGGTGCGCGATGTCGTGCAGCGGCGGCACTGGATCTCCTGAGGTCGGGTCAGCGGGGGTAGGCGGTGCCGTCGAAGAGCTTGCGGGCGGTGCGGACGACGCCCGAGCGGACCACCCGGGGCGGGGTGACCGAGCCGTCGACGACGACGTCGACCACCAGGTGGCCGGTGGGGTGCTCGACGTCGACTCGCGAGGTGTCGGCCGGCCAGTCGGCGGTGAGCTCGTGGCCCACGGCGCCGGGCAGCAGCATCCCCGTGACGACGCTGACCGCCCCCAGCACGCCGATCGAGCTGTGCGGCTGCACCGGGATGAACGAGCGGGTGCACACCTGGCCGCCGTCGCGCGGCGCCGACAGCAGCACGGTCTTGGGCACCGACGCGGCGGAGACGTCGCCCATGCCCATGAGCTCGGCGGCCTTGCGGCGGAAGGCGTCGACCCGCTCGAGCAGGGAGCTGTCGGCGGCGAGCTCCTCGTGCGACTCGTACCCGGTGAGCCCGAAGGACTCCGCCAGCGCCAGGACGACGGGCATGCCGTTGTCGACGCAGGTCACCTCGATGCCCTCGACGCGATCGCGGACGTTGCCCGTGGGCAGCAGCGCGCCGGTGGCCGAGCCCTCGGTGTCGGTGAACGCGAGCACGATCGGCGCCGCCGTGCCCGGGACCCCGGCGATCCCGACGTCGCCGCGGTACTCGACCCGGCCGCCAGGCGTCGGGAAGGTGGCGACGGCGACGCTGTCGGAGTTGACCATCCGGATGCGCACGCTGGTCTCGCCGTCCGCGGCCGGCACCAGCCCGCGCTCGACGGCGAACGGCCCGATGCCCGAGAGCATGTTGCCGCAGTTCTGCCGGTCGCTGACCGTCGCCTCGTCCACGCCCAGCTGCAGGAACAGGTAGTCCACGTCGACGTCGTCGGCCGGCGAGGGCGAGACGATCGCGACCTTGCTGGTGAGCGTGGTGGAGCCGCCGAGCCCGTCGATCTGGCGCGGGTCGGGGGTGCCCATCAGCCGCAGCAGCAGGTCGTCACGCTCCGCCGGGTCCTCCGGGAGGTCGCGCGCCTCGAAGAACAGCCCCCGCGACGTGCCGCCGCGCAGCATCGTGCAGCGGACCCCGGTGTCGTCGTAGTCCATCACTGTCCCCCGACGTGCTCCTCGTAGGAGACGTACTCGATGCCGAAGCCGGCCAGCTGGTCGCGCAGGCCGTAGCGGTCCAGCCCCAGCTCCCCCTGCTGGAAGGCCGCGCGGCTGGCGGCCTCCTTGTCGATGCGGGCCTGGCCCGCGGTCAGCGCCCGCGGCACGTCGGCGCGCGGAACGACCATGACGCCGTCGTCGTCGGCCAGCACGACGTCGCCGGGGTGGATGGTCTGGCCGCCGAGCACGATGGGCACGTTCACCGCTCCGGCGGTCGCCTTGACCGAGCCCTGCGCGCTCACCGCGCGCGACCAGGCGGGGAAACCCATCTCCTGGAGCTCGGCGACGTCGCGGACCCCGCAGCCGAGGATCACGCCGCGCACGCCGCGGTGGGCCAGCGCGGTGGCGAACAGCTCGCCGAACAGGCCGTCGGTGGACGGTGAGTTGGTGGCCACGACCAGCACGTCGCCGGGCCGGCACTGCTCCACGGCGACGTGGATCATCAGGTTGTCGCCCGGCCAGCAGAGCACCGTGACCGCGGTCCCGCCGATGCGGGCGCCCGGCCACGCGGGGCGCAGCTCCGGGCCGAGGTAGCCGACCCGGCCCAGCGCCTCGTGCACGGTCGCGACGCCGAGCTCGCCCAGGCGGGCGGCGTCCTCCGCGTCGGCGCGCGGCGGATCGGTGACGACGACGTTCCTCATGCAGGTCCTCCGGAAGGGCTGGGGTCGGACAGTGCGGCGATGACGCCGCGGAGGTGGTCGCTCGCCGCTGCCTCGGCCCGCTCGGGGTCGCGGTCGACGATCGCGTGCACCAGTGCGGTCAGGCCGCCGAGGCTCACGCGGGGGCGGCCGGGGCGCAGGGAGAGCTGGAACTGGTGGCGGACCAGCTGCGCCTGCAGCCGGCCGACCAGGTCGGCGGCGATCGGGTGGCGGGCCGCCTCGGCGACGAGGCCGTACATCTGGCGGATGAGCTCGGAGTACTTCCGGACGTCGCCGGAGTCGACCGCGGCGGTCATGGTGACCAGGTGGGCGCTCAGCTGCTCGGCCTCGGCGTCGGTGATCCGTTCGGCGGCCTTCGCGGCGAGCAGCCCCTCGAGCGGGACCCGGCACTCGGTGATGGCGATCGCCTCGTCCGTGGAGACGACCCGCACGCGGGCGCCCTTGTTCGGGATCCGCTCGACGAGCCCCTCGGCCGCCAGCGTGTCGATCGCCAGCCGGACGGCGTTGCGGCTGACGCCGATGAGCTCCACCATCTCCGCCTCGACCAGCCGGTATCCCGGCGGCATGTCGCCGCGGGAGATGGCGTCCCGCAGGGCGCGTTCCGCCGTTTCCTGGGCCGGGGAAGGCATGGGCGCACGCTAACCCACTCTCCACCGATTGCCAACAATCTTGCTGACAATTCTCGGGAGTTGCGGTTCTGCCCGGTCCGGGCGCCGGCCGGAGATGGCCCAGAGGACGCCGGGACGAGGGGCGGGGTCCGACCCCGCTCCAGCGAGAGGGGCGCGTGCCCGAGGTGAGGCCGGTGCCACGGGGCGGCCCGTCCGGAGACGGGCCGCCCCGGGCCTCACGCCGGGATCACTCGAAGGACTCGACCGTGTCGTAGCCCTTGCCGTTGTACTTCTGGACGACCACGGTCGAGACCGCGGGCTGACCGTCCTCGGTGGTGGTCACCGAGGTGTCCGGCAGCATGAGCGGGGCCTCGAAGCCCTCGATGCCACGCAGGGCCTCCATGAAGGACTCCCGGGTGGGCTCCTCCATCTCCGCGAAGGCCTGCTCCAGCGTCGCGCCGACCATCCAGCTCCACTGGCAGTGCGGGAACGCCGGCGGGTCCGGGTAGTTGCCGTACTCCTTGAGGGCCGCCAGGTACTCGACGACGTCCTCGTCCTGGGCGAACGCCGGGCTGGCCGGCGCCTTCGCGAAGGACACCGAGTAGACGCCGGGGAAGGCCGCGGCGCCGCCGGGCTCGAGGATCGCCCCCGGGCTCGACGTGTTCGACGGCAGGAACCAGTTCGGCGTCCAGTTCAGCTGCTGCGCCTTCTGCAGGGCCGCGATCGTCAGCGGGGTCACCGACATCGCGTTGAAGATGACGTCGGCACCGCTGCTGGCGAGCTCGGTGATCTGCGCGTCGACGGTGGTGTCGGTCGCCTCGTAGGTGAGCTCCTGGACGATCTCGATGTTGTCCGAGCCCTCGATGGCCGACTTGAAGCCCTCGACGTAGCCCTCACCGAAGTCGTCGTTCTGCGACAGGATCGCGACCTTGTGCTCCGCGGTGGAGCCGGCCAGCAGCTCGCCGAAGGCTTCGCCCTCGTTCTGGTAGATCGGCACGAAGCCGAGCTGCATGGGGCTCTCGTCGGTGTCGCTGAAGATCGGGTCGCCGGTCATGATCAGCGCCTGCGGGACCCCGTCGGCGATCGCCGCGTCGCGCCAGGCGCGGTTGGTCGGCGTACCGAGCCCCGCCGTCATCGCGAAGACGTCACCCTTGAGCGAGTCGTAGTTCGCCGCCGCCTGCTGCGGGTCGTAGGTGTCGTCCAGCGCCTCGATCTCGACGGTCCGGGTCTTCCCGTCGCCGAACTCGATGCCGCCCTCGGCGTTCTTCATGCCGAAGTACGCGGTGACGCCGGCGACCGTGCACGTGCCCGGCCCCGCGGTGGCACCGCTGAGCGGGGTGGTGATGCCGAGGGTGACCGACTCATCGGTGATGCCGGGGCTGGGTGCTCCCTCGGCCGCGTCGCCGCTGCGCCCGCTGTCGCCGCCGCCGCCGCAGGCGGTGAGCGTCAGCGCGAGCGCCGACACCGCGGCGATGCCGATCGCGTGTCGCGATCCAAAGTGCCTGTTCATGCGTGACCGTGCCTTTCTGTCTCGGTTTGCTCCGCCGCGGTGCCCGACCCGGGGGTCGATGACGGAGTGGTCGGTGGTGCGGCAGAGCCGCGACCGGCGGAGGAGCGCCGCAGCCCGCGCATGACCGCGCGGGGCAGCGACACGAGGCCGCCAGGCAGGACGAACAGCACGGCCAGCAGGAGCGCGCCCTGCAGCAGCGCCGTCAGGCTCGGGTCGATGGCGTTCGTGATGTCGGGGACGACCACGTAGAACACGCCGCCCAGGATCGAGCCCACGATGCTGCCGGCGCCGCCGATGACCATGGCGACGAGCAGCTCGATCGAGTGCCCGAAGCTCATCGTCTCCGGCGACGTGTACTGGACGACGACCATGTAGAGGAAGCCGCTCACGCCGCCGATGAGCGACGCGATGGTGAAGGCCAGGACCTTGTACCGGTAGGGCGAGATGCCCATGGACGACGCCACGTTCTCGTTGCCCTTGACGATCGCGAAGGCCCGGCCGTACTTGCCTCGGACGAGGAAGTACGTCAGCAGGAACACGATCCCGCCGATGACCAGCACGAGGTAGAGCTGCCACTGGTCGTCGTAGAGCCCGCTTCCCTCCGGCGCCGCGACGAAGCGCGCGGACATGCCCTGCGAGCCGCCGGTGAAGTCGCTCAGCCGCTTCGCCAGCGGCACACCGACGATGGGCAGCGCGATGGTGACCATGGCGATCGCCAGCCCGCCCAGGCGTGCGGCGGCCAGTGCCACGAGCAGTCCCGCGACGGCGGGGATGGCGCAGGTGAGCACGAAGACCAGGACGATGTTCCACTCCTGCGAGACCCCGTACGCGGTGACGTAGGCGCCCAGGCCGAGGAAGAAGATCTGGCCGAGCGAGACCTGCCCGGTGTAGCCCATCACCACGTTGAGCCCCAGCACGGCGACGGCGAAGACGCCGATGCGGGCGAGCGTGTCGTTGGCGGACTCCGTCATCACGAGCGGCAGGACGGCGAGCCCGACCAGGAGCAGCAGCGGAGCTCCCCAGCGCACCCACGGGCTCTGCCGGAAGGACGAGGCCGGCGACGAGGTGGCCGACGACGCCGGGGCGGACGTCGTCGGGACGGACGTCTTCGAGGAGGAGGCCATCACACACGCACCACGGTCTTCCGGCCGAACAGGCCCTGGGGTCGGACGATGAGCACGACGAAGATGAGGATGAAGGGCACGGCGACCTTCAGGTCGAAGCCGATGAAGCCGACGTACACCGCGGCCAGGTTCTCCAGGACGCCGATCAACCACGCCGCGATGACGACGCCGACCGGGCTCGTGAGACCGCCGAGGATGACGGCGGCCAGCGCGTACACGAGGGCGTTGTCGAGCATGCCCGGCGTCAGGGTGAGCTGCGGGGCGACGAGCGCTCCGGCGATGGCGCCGAGCACCGCGGCGAGGCCCCAGCCGACCATGAGGAGGCGCTCGACCGGGAGTCCGGAGTAGGACGCCGACTGCGGGTTGATCGCGACGGCCCGCAGGGCCAGGCCGAGCTTCGTGCCGACGAAGAGCGCCTGCATCGCGACCATCGCCACGACGATCACCAGCGTGGTCCCGATCGAGCGGATGCTGACCGAGACGCCCAGGAGCGACACGGTGTCCAGGGGGAACAGCGAGGGGAACTGCTGGTTGTTGTACCCCCACAGCCAGCCGGCGATGCCGGTGATCAGGGTCAGCAGACCGATCGTGACGACGACGGCGGTGTCGGGGTCACCGCGCTCGAACCGCCGCATCAGGAACCGCTCCAGCACTGCGCCGAGCAGGAAGGAGAAGACGATCGACGCCAGGATGGCGAGGACGAGCGGCACGCCCTGGTTCGTCAGCACCCAGGCGACGTAGGCGGCCAGGACGGCCATGCCGCCCTGCGCGAAGTTGACCAGGCCGGTCGCCGAGTGGACGAGCACGATCGCGAGGGCGAGCGCGGCGTAGACCGAGCCGGTGGACAGCCCGTCGATGACGAGTTGGACGAATTTCTCCATGTCAGCCTCCCAGGTAGGCGCGGCGGATCTCGTCCATGCCTTTGAGCTCGGCGGACGTGCCGGTCAGCACGCTCCGCCCGGTTTCCAGGACGGTCGCGTCGTCGACGACGGTGAAGGCGAGGTTGGCGTTCTGCTCGACCACGACCATGGCGATGCCGGACTCCAGGCGCAGTCGGCGGATCGCGTCGTAGACGTTCTTCGCTGTGCTCGGCGCGAGGCCGAGCGAGGCCTCGTCCAGCAGCAGCATCCGCGGCTTGCTCATGATCGCGCGGGCAACGGCGAGCATCTGCTGCTCACCGCCGGACAGCGCCGAGGCGTTGGACTTGATCCGGTCCTGCAGGTTCGGGAACAGGTCCAGGCAGTAGTCGATGTCCTCGTCGATGCCCTTGCGGTCCTTGCGCAGGTAGGCGCCGACCCGCAGGTTCTCGCGGACGGTGAGGTCACCGAAGGAACCGCGGCCCTCCGGGACGTGCGCGATGCCGAGCGCGGCGACCTGGTCGGGCCGCATCCCGCTGATGTCCTTGCCGTCGAAGACGATCCGGCCGCCGGTGCGGACGGCGCCGCTGATCGCGCGCAGCGTGGTGGTCTTGCCGGCGCCGTTGGCGCCGAGGATGCCGAAGGCGCCGTTCTCCGGAACGCTCAGCGACACACCGTCCAGCACCTGCACGGGTCCGTAGGACGCCGTGACGTCCTCGAGCTCAAGCAGCGTCATCCGCCGCGTCCTTTCCGATGTAGGCCTCGATGACCCGGGGGTCGGACTGCGCCTCGGCGGCCGTCCCCTCCATGAGCTTGGCGCCGTGGTCGAGCACGACGACGCGGTCGGTGAGGGCGGCGATGAGGCCCATGTGGTGCTCGACGATGACGACGGTGATGTCGTCGTCGGAGCGCAGTCGCCGCACGGTCGCGATCAGCGTCTCGACCTCGCTGTGCGGCAGGCCGGCCGCGGGCTCGTCCAGGAGCAGCAGCTTCGGCTTCATCAGCAGCGCGCGGCAGAGCTCCACGCCCTTGTGGAGGCCGTGCGACAGCTCGTCGGCCGGCAGGTGCGCCGCCCAGCCCAGGCCGTTGCGCTCCAGGAGGTCGAGCGCCTCGGCGCGCAGCTCCTTCTCCGCACGCCGGGTGCGCGGCAGCCGCAGCGCCCACTCGAGCGCGCCGCCGGGAAGGCGGGAGTGCGCGCCGAGCAGGACGTTCTCGAGCACTGTCGCGTGCAGCTGGAGGGCCGGGTGCTGGAACGTCCGGGCCAGGCCGTGCCGGGCGAGGGTCGCCGGACGCGCGCCGTGCACCTCGGCGTCGTCGATCCGGATGGTGCCCGCGGTCGGCTTGTAGTGCCCGCTGATGCAGTTGAACAACGACGTCTTGCCCGCGCCGTTGGGCCCGACGAGACCGAAGATCTGGCCCGGCTCGACGGTGAAACTCACCTCTTGCAGGACCTTGATGCCGCCGAACTGCAGACTCACGTCCTGCAGGGTCAGCTCAGCCGCCATGAACCGTCTCTCCCGCCGTCGGATCGATCTCCGCGGTGCCGGCGCCGGTGGTGCGCGTCACAGCCCGCTCGCGGTCGGAACCTACGGACCGCCGGTGGGATTGACAACAATCCTGGCGGGAAAGTTGTCGCGTCGTCATCTGGAGGCCCCTCTGCCTCACGCGATCCGCTCCCCACGCGGCAACATCACCGCACCGAGCGCGACCAGCCCGGCGAAGCACCCGAGCAGCAGCGACTGCGCCGTCGCCCCGGCGGCCAGGGCCGTGCCGACGGCGACGACCAGTGGCGGGCCGAGCAGCTGCCCCAGGGCCGATCCCTGGGTCAGCAGGCCGATGGCCGCGCCGGCCGCGCCGGTGCCCGCGGAGACGGCGGCCAGCGCGGCGAAGAGGCTGGCGGGCACCATCCCGCCGGCGAACGAGAAGACCAGCGCGGCGGCGACCCGGAGCTCCATCGGGTGCGCCGGGTCCAGCACCGCCCACGCGGAGGCGACCATGCCGAGGCAGCCCGCGGGGATCACCCACCGCAGCGGCGCTCCCCGGTGCAGGAGGTAGGCGCCCAGGAAGTTGCCCGGCGCGCTGACCAGGAACGCGATCGCGCCCAGCACTCCTGCGGCGGCGACCGTCAGCCCCTCGTCGGCGACCAGCGAGGCCGGCAGCAGCCCGACCACCGCGAGGAACTGCGCGGAGTAGAGCCCGAACGCGGCGGCGATGATCAGCACCGACCGCGAGCGGAAGGCCCCCAGCAACCCCGCGGCCGTGGCTCTCCCCCGTCCGCCCCCGGACGGCACCCAGCGCAGGGCGAGGACGAGGACCACCGCCGCCAGGACGCCGTCGGCGACCGAGGCACCCCGCCAGCCCCACTCCCCGATCGCCGGCGGCACCAGCAGCGCGGCCAGCCCGGAGCCGACCGGCAGGTAGGCGCCCCACGCACCCGACACCAGCCTCCGGTGCGACGGCGAGGAGACCTCGGCGAGCAGGGGCGGAGCGGCGAGGATGACCATCACCAGGCCCAGTCCCTCCCCCACCCGCGCGACCAGCAGCCCGGCCAGCGAGTCGACAGCGGCGCCGCCCAGGTCGGCGAGGACGATCGCGAGCAGCCCGAGCCGGACCTGACGGCCGAACCCCAGCGTCTGCCCGAGCCACCCGAGCAGAGCGCCGCCGATCGCGCCCAGGGCGCTCACCGTCGAGAGGTACCAGGCGGCGGCCGTCGAGCTCAGCCCGAACTCGTCCTGCAGGACCGGCAGCGCCGCCGAGGCTCCGCCGATCTGCGCCGCGGCGACCACCCCGGCCCCCATCAGCCCGGCGACGGCGGTCCAGGACGTCGCCGGATATCCCTCGCTCGGCACGCGGCCACTGTCGCCGATTCCGGGACCGTCGTCGCGCGACCGCCCGGGTAATACGTCAAATGACCCATCGGCCCGGTCATCCGACGCAGTCCGGGCGGCCGCATCGGTCGCCGCGAGGTGACGGATGGCTGTGTGCCGGGACACACCGACCGGCCTAGGCTGACGAGGACCGGATGATCACCCACTCGTTCGCGGCGAGCTCCCGGCCGGATCGCCAGCGCGAGCCGACCCCGGGCACCAGGCGATGGGCCGGTCCCGCCGGCCCGCAGAAGTGACACCGATGAATGGACGGACATGAGCGCCAAGAACCTGCAGGAACTCCTCGACCAGACCGGCGACACCGTCGGCATGCTGCGCAACTCCCAGCTGGGCACCTACATCTACCCGGTGGTCCCCTCGGAGTTCACCAACTGGCGGCGCGAGCAGAAGGCCTGGCAGCAGACCGCAGTGCTGTTCGACCAGTCGCACCACATGTTCAACCTGTTCATCAAGGGCCCGGACGCGCTCAAGCTGATCTCGGACACGGGCATCAACAGCGTGGCCAACTTCCCGGTGAACATGGCCAAGCAGTTCGTCCCGGTGACCCCGGCCGGCAACGTGATCGGTGACGGCATCCTCTTCCACCTGGCCGAGGAGGAGTTCGTCTACGTCGGCCGCGCCCCCGGCGCCAGCTGGCTGCAGTTCCAGGGCGAGACCGGCGGCTACGACGTCGAGATCCGCAACGACCCCCGCTCGCCGTCGCGTCCCTACGGCAAGCCCGTGACCCGCGACCTGTGGCGCTTCCAGATCCAGGGCCCGAACGCCTGGCCGATCATCGAGAAGCTCAACGGCGGCACGGTCGAGCAGCTCAAGTTCTTCCGCATGGGCGAGATGACGATCGCCGGCGAGACCGTGCGCACCCTGCGCCACGGCATGGCCGGCGCGCCGGGCCTGGAGATCTGGGGCCCCTACGAGAGCTACGACCGGATCCGCGAGACCATCCTCGAGGCCGGCCGCGAGTTCGGCATCGAGCCGGTGGGTTCGCGCGCCTACTCCACCAACACCCTGGAGTCGGGCTGGATCCCCTCGCCGCTGCCCGCCATCTACACCGGTGACGAGCTGCGCGCCTACCGCGAGTGGCTCGGCGCCGACAGCTACGAGGCGACGAACGCGATCGCCGGCAGCTTCGTGTCCGAGAACATCGAGGACTACTACACGAACCCGTGGGAGCTCGGCTACGGCTCGTTCGTGAAGTTCGACCACGACTTCATCGGCCGCGACGCCCTCGAGGCGGTCGACAAGGACGCCCAGCGCCGCAAGGTCACCCTGGAGTGGAACTCCGACGACCTGGCGAAGCTGCTCTCCTCGCCGGTCGAGGGCGCCAAGTACCAGTTCTTCGACCTGCCCAACTCGAACTACGGGTCGTCGAACTTCGACCGGGTCATCGACGCCGACGGCACGAACCTCGGCGTCTCGATGTTCACCGGCATCTCGGCGAACGAGCAGAAGGGCCTCTCGCTGGCCACCATCAGCCCCGACGTGCCGCACGGCGCCGAGGTCCGCGTGGTGTGGGGCGAGCCCGACGGCGGCAGCAAGAAGACCACCGTCGAGCCGCACGAGCAGTTCGAGGTCCGCGCCATCGTCAGCCCGGTCCCCTACGCCAAGATGGCGCGGGAGACCTACCAGGGCGGCTGGCGCACGGTCGGCAAGGCCTGACCTCTCCCGGCACCGGGCCGGGTCGCGACCGCAGCAGTTCCGCGGTGGCGACCCGGCCCGTTCCGTGTCCGCCCGCCCACAGGGTGACGCCGCCCCATGACCGGGCCGGCGGCCATGGGTCGTGGGTCACAATGGCCGAGTCGATCACGGTGATCGATTCCGGCGACCGATTCGGCCGGCATGGACGGGAGGTGGCCCCGGTGCAGCTCGACGTCCCGCCGGCGCAGCAGCCGTCCTCCGCGGACGGAACCCCCCGCGAGGTCTTCCAGCACGCGCCCGAGGGGCTGGCGGTCATCGACGCCGACGCCCGCTTCGTGGCCGCGAACCCCGCTGCCCGCGCCCTCTGCGGCCTCCCGCCCGGCGACGTCGCGGGCATCCCTTCACCCTTCCCCGTACCCGGCTCCACGCCGGCCGCCGGCGGCGCGACGGAGACCACCGTGGAGTGGCGGACCGGGCCCGGCCGGCGCGAGTTCGCCTACCTCGTCGACCGCGTTCCGGACCGGGACGAGTGGGTCGTGTCCTTCCGCGACGTGACGGTCAGCCGGCAGCAGCAACGACGACTGGCCGCCATCGCCAAGGCGGCGTCCAGCGTGGCGACCAAGCGTTCCCTGGTCGGCACCCTCGAGGCCCTGGCCCGCGAGGTGGCGCGGGCCGACTCGCTCGCCGGCGTCCAGGTCATGACCGTCAACTCGACCGGCGACCGGCTGCACGTCATGGGCGCGGCAGGATTCGTCCGTACGCCGGACTTCTTCGACAAGCTCATGGAGTGCCGTGCGCGGGGCGCCCGGCTGGTGATGCTGGAGGCGCTCGAGAGCCGGACCCCTGTCGTCGTGGGCGACCGGTACGACGCCGTGATGCAGGACCCGGCCTGGGCTCCGCTGCACGAGCTGATGGGCAGCCCGCGCTGGGGCTGGTTCGCCAGCGTCCCCCTCCTGGCCCGCCGGGAACCGGTCGGCATCCTGAACGCCTACTTCGCCCCCGGGCAGATCGTGGGCGACGCCGAGCTGGAGTTCCTGCTCGCGATGGCCGAGCAGGCGGCGATGGCCGTCGACCACGCCGCGCTCCTCGAACGCGAGCGGGACGTCGCCAGCCGCGAGGAGCGCCAGCGCCTGGCCCGCGACCTGCACGACTCCGTCGTCCAGCAGGTCTTCTCGATGATGATGCAGGCGCGCTCGCTCGGGGTGCTGGTGGAGCGCGGCCTCCCACCGGCGCCGGAGAAGGTCGCCCAGGTGGCCGACGACCTGAGCACCAGCGCCGAGGACGTGCTCGCCGACCTGCGCGGCATGGTCGTGGAGCTGCGCCCGGCGACCGGCACCGCCCGCGGGCTCGGTTCGGCGCTGCGCAGCCTGGTCGACACCACCGGGGCGCGGACCGGCCTGGACGCCTCGCTGGAGGTGGACGACCCCGCCGACGAGCTGGCGGGGCTCGATCCCGACCTCGTCGAGGACGTCTACCGGATCATCGCCGAGGCGGTGCACAACAGCGTGAAGCACGCGTCCGCGGCCACCATGCGCGTCCGGGTGGCGGTGACTCCGCACGGCAGCCGCCGGCGGCTCGTCGCCGAGGTCATCGACGACGGCTGCGGGCTCGGCGACGAGCCCCGCCCGCACGAGGAGGGCCCGCCCTCCGGCGGCTTCGGCATGACCGCCATGCAGGAGCGCGCGTCGCGGTGGGGCGGCGTCGTGCGGGTGCGCGACCTCCCCTCCGGCGGAACGCGCGTGCAGCTGACGCTGCCGTTGCTCGCCAGCCTTCCCACCGCCCCCGTGCCCACCACCCCGACACCGACCCCGCACACCGACGACGAGGAGTTCAGCCCGTGACCGGTCCGCACCCGATCCGGGTCCTGGTGGTCGACGACCACGCCGTCGTCCGCCGCGGCGTGGTCGCCTACCTCGAGGCGCTGGAGGACGTCGAGGTCGCCGGCGAGGCGGGCAACGGCCAGGAGGCGCTGGACTTCCTCGCCCGGGCCGCGTCGCTGGACGGGCTGCCCGCCGTCGCCCTGATGGACCTGCAGATGCCCGGCATGGACGGCGTCACCGCCACCCAGGAGATCGTGCGGCGGTTCCCCGACGTCAAGGTCGTGATCCTGACCAGCTTCGGCGAGGTGGAGCGGGTGCACGCCGCACTCGAGCGGGGCGCGTCGGGCTACCTGCTCAAGGACGCCGGCCCGGCCGAGGTGCACGCCGCCCTGCGCGCCGCGGTGCGCGACGAGGTCTTCCTCGACGCCGCGGTGACCCGCCGGCTCACCCAGGAGATCCGCGCTCCCCGGACCGGCCTCGGCGTGCTCACCGCCCGCGAGAAGGAGGTGCTGGTGCTGATCGCCGAGGGGCGCTCCAACAAGGACATCGCCCGGCACCTGGTGATCAGCGAGCGGACCGCGCGCACCCACGTGAGCCACCTGCTCACCAAGATGGGGCTCACCTCCCGCACGCAGGCGGCGCTGCTCGCCGTCAAGGAGGGGCTCGTCCAGCCGCAGTGACTCCCCGCGTCGGATGTCGCGGCCCGGACGGGACACCCGGCGTCCGCGGGGCCGGTCAACCGCGCGATCCGCGCAGGCCGGGGGCCTCGTAGCGTCCGACCCGGAGGCCGCGCCACTCCCCTGGGCCGCGCCTCCCGCCGAGGGAGGACGACGTGACCGCACCGGATCCGGTCGAGGACCCGTCGGACCTGCAGGTGGTCTGCGAGACGGCCGGGACGCTCCTGGTCGTGCCGCCCGACACCTCGATCCTCGACGCGGCGCGGGAGGCCGGCCTGGACGTTCCCGCCCCGTGCGCCGACGGGCTCTGCGGAGCCTGCGAGACCTGGGTGCTCGAGGGCCGGCCCGACCACCGCGACGGGCTGCTCAGCGACGAGGAACGGACCTGGGGCGAGACCATGCTCATCTGCGTCTCGCGGGCCACGACACCGCTGGTGCTCGACCTGTGAGCGGGCGGACGAGGAGGGGCTGGACATGAGCGGAGCCGGTACGACGTACAGCCGGCCGGTGGACGGTTTCCGGCTGGCCTACGACCGCACCGGCGGCGGCCCGCCGGTCGTGCTGCTGCACGGCTGGCCGGGCGACCGCACCGACTACCGGCTGCTGGCGCCGCTGCTGACCGACGTCGCCGACGTCGTCGTCCCCGATCTGCGCGGCTTCGGGAACTCCGACCGGCACGCGGTCGAGCCGGAGGAGGGCTACTCCGCCGACGCGCAGGCGCGCAGCGTCGTCGGGCTCCTCCACGAGCTGGAGCTCGGGCCGGTCGTGCTGGCCGGGTACGACATCGGCAGCCGGATCGCCCAGACCGTGGCCCGGCTGGCTCCGGAGCGGGTACGCGCCCTCGTGGTCGCGCCGCCACTGCCGGGAGCCGGGGCGCGGCTGCTCGACCCGGCCGTCGTGACCGAGTTCTGGTACCAGAACCTGCACCGGAGCGGCCTGCCCGAGAAGCTGCTGGACGGCGACCGGAACGCCGTCCGCGGCTATCTGGAGCACTTCTGGACGCACTGGTCCGGGCCGTCGTTCACCCCGGCCGCCGCCGACCTGGACCGGCTCGCCGACGGCTACGCCCGGCCGGGTGCCTTCACCTCCTCGATCGGCTGGTACCGGGTCGGGCCAGGCATCCTGGTCCGGGGGCTGGCCGAGCAGCCACCCGCTCCGGAGGACCGGCTCGCCATCCCGACGCGCGTGCTCTGGCCCGAGCACGACCCGCTGTTCCCTTCGGCGTGGGCCGACCGGCTGGACGAGTTCTTCGCCGACGTCACGGTCACCCCGGTGCCGGGCGCGGGGCACTTCCTCCCGCTCGAGGCGCCGGAGGCGTTCGCCGCGGCCATCCGCGCAGCGCTCGACTGAGCCGGGCCGGGCCGGGTCAGGGATCCCGCAGGGCCCGTCCGATGCCCCGGGCTGCGGCCAGCAGCACCGGCACGGCCGAGGCGGCCCGGTCGTCGTTCGGCACGATCACCGACAGGGAGGCGACGACCTCGCCCAGGCCGTTCCGCACGGGAACCGCGATGCCCGCCGCGTCCTCGTGCACGTGCCCGGGCAGGAGTGCGTAGCCCTGCTGGCGCACCTGGACCAGCAGGCTCCGGAGCCGGGCCGGCGAGGTGACGGTGGCCGCCGTGCGGCCCTCCAGCGGCCGGGCGAGCACCCGTTCCTGCAGCTCCGGTGGGCCGTAGGCCAGCAGCACCACACCGGACGAGGAGATGTGCAGCGGCAGCCGGCCGGCGATCCGCGAGAAGTTGATGACGGCGTCCCGCGCCGACAGCCGCTCCAGGAAGATCACCTCGTCGCCGTCCCGGACCGCGAGCTGGGCGTGGTGGCCCACGACGGCGTGCAGGTCCTCGAGGAAGGGCAGCGCCGCGTCGCGCAGCGTCCGGGTCGGCGCGGCCCGGGAGGCCAGCTCCCACAGCCGCATGCCCACGCGCACGCTCCCGTCGGCGCCCCGGGTCAGGAGCCCCTCGTCGGCGAGCTGCCCCACCAGGCGGGAGGCGGTGGCGACGTGCAGCCCGGACCGCCGGGCGATCTCGGAGATCCGGAGCTCCGGGTCCTCGGCGGTGAAGGCGTCCAGCACCCGCACCGCCCGGGCGAGTGACGACTCCCCCGTCGCGGTGCGTGGCATGACGGGAAGTGTGCCCGACCGTCGAACCGCGAACAGTGTGCGCGGATGCGCCGTTTCGGGGGCCAGAACGGCGCATCCGCGCACACCGTCCGGCCAGCAGGCCGTCTCGTCCATTGAGAAGGTGTTTCCCAGGTCACAGCCGCGTGCTCCACGGTCAGCGCATGACCGCGATCTCCCCGGCACCAGCGGCAGGGGCCGCCGACGTCGCCACCCTGCGGGTCACCGGCAAGCAGCCGCAGGCCGACGGCGTGCTGACCCTGGAGCTCTCGTCACCCTCCGGCGGCCGGCTCCGCGACTGGACGCCCGGCGCGCACATCGACCTGGTGCTCCCGAACGGGCTGACCCGGCAGTACTCGCTCTGCGGCGACCGCCGGAACCCCGGCACCTACCGGGTCGGCGTGCTGCACGAACCGGAGAGCCGCGGCGGCTCGGCCTACGTGCACGAGCAGCTGCGGGTGGGCGACCTGGTGGGCGTGGGCGGCCCGCGCAACAACTTCCCGCTGGTGCCCTCGGCGCGGTACCTCTTCGTGGCCGGCGGCATCGGGATCACCCCGATCCTGCCGATGGTGGCGCAGGCCGAGCAGCTCGGCGCCGACTGGCGGCTCCTCTACGGCGGGCGCCGGCGCGACTCGATGGCCTTCCTCGACGAGCTGGCCGGCTACGGCGACCGGGTGCTGGTGCGGCCGGAGGACGAGTTCGGCCTGCTCGACCTGCCCGGCTTCGTGGGCGAGCCGCGCGCGGGCGTCCGCATCTACTCCTGTGGGCCCGCTCCGCTGCTCGCCGCGATGGAGCGGACGTGCGCCTACTGGCCGCCGTACAGCCTGCGCGTCGAGCGGTTCGTCGCCGACGACGCCGGGGCGCCGGCGCGGACCGCGCCGTTCGAGGTGGAGCTCGCCCGCACCGGCACCACGGTCACCGTGACGCCGGACGTCACGGTGCTGGAGGCGCTCAACCGCGTCGGGGTGGAGGTGCTCTCCTCCTGCCGCAGCGGCGTCTGCGGCACCTGCGAGACCACCGTGCTGGCCGGGCGGCCCGACCACCGCGACGCCCTGCTCGACGACGACGAACGGCAGGTCGGCGACTGCATGTACGTCTGCGTCTCCCGCTCGCGCGACGAGCGCCTCGTCCTCGACCTCTGAGTCCTCGACCTCTGAACTCCGGAAGGCTCCCCGTGACCGCTCCCGCGCGCCCCAGCAGCACCGTTCCGACCAGCGATGCGGACCCTTTCGGCTCCGAGGTGCTCGAGGACCCGCTCCCGATGCACGAGGCGTTGCGCGAGGCCGGGCCGGTCGTGCTCCTCGAGCGGTACGACACCTTCGCGCTGGCCCGCTACGACGACGTGCACGCGGCGCTGGTCAACTGGCAGGAGTTCGAGTCCTCGGCCGGGGTCGGCCTGTCGAACTTCCGGTACGAGGAGCCGTGGCGCCCGCCCAGCATCCTGCTCGAGGCCGACCCGCCCCGGCACGACGCCCCGCGCCGGGTGCTGCAGAAGGTGCTCGACCCCCGGGCGCTGCGCCGGCTGCGGGAGGACTGGGCCGCCGACGCCGACGCCCTGGTCGACGAGGTGCTGGCGCGCGGCACCACCTTCGACGCCGCGAAGGACCTCGGGGCGGTGTTCCCCCTGCGGGTGTTCCCCGACGCCGTCGGCATTCCACAGCCCGGGCGGGAGAAGCTGCTGCCCTACGGCGACCACGCGTTCAACGCGTTCGGCCCGGCCAACGACCTGGTCGCCAAGGGTGCGCCCCGGGTGGCCGAGCTCTCCGGCTGGGTGAACGAGCAGTGCCGGCGGGAGGTGCTGGCCCCGACCGGCTTCGGCGCCGACATCTGGGCCGCCAGCGACCGGGGCGAGATCACCCCCGAGCAGGCGCCGCTCGCCGTCCGCTCGCTGCTGACCGCCGGCGTCGACACCACCGTGCACGGCATCTCCGCGATCCTCTACGCCTTCGCCACCCACCCCGACCAGTGGCAGCGGCTGCGCGCCGAGCCGGCGCTGGCCCGCGTCGCCTTCGACGAGGCGGTGCGCTGGGAGTCGCCGGTGCAGACCTTCTTCCGGACCGCGACCACCGACGTCCGGATCGGCGACGTCGTCGTCCCCGAAGGGCGCAAGGTGCTGATGTTCCTGGCCGCGGCCAACCGGGATCCGCGGCGCTGGGCCGACCCCGACCGCTTCGACCTCGCGCGCGATCCGTCGGGGCACGTCGGCTTCGGCATGGGCATCCACCAGTGCGTCGGCCAGCACGTCGCCCGCCTGGAGGCGGTGTCCATCGTGACGGCGCTGGCCCGGCGGGTCCGCTCGATCGAACTCGACGGCCCGACCGTCCGGCACCACAACAACACCCTGCGGGCGCTGGAGAGCGTTCCGGTGCGGGTCACCCTCGACTGAGCTCCGTCCGACGAAAGGTGCGTCCTGTGACGTCCGAGTCCCTCGCCTCCGCCCTCGCCCGGGCCGGCAGCCCGGTCGAGCTCCTCCGCAACCTGAGCTTCCCGCCGAGCACCTTCCCGGTGCGGCCGGAGTTCACCAACTGGCGCTCCGAGCAGCGGTCGTGGGTGGAGAGCTGCGCGCTGCTGGACCACTCCCACCACATGACCGATCTGTTCGTCTCCGGTCCCGACGCGCTCCGGCTGTTCAGCGACGTCGGCGTCAACAGCTTCGCGAACTTCGGCGTCGGCAAGGCCAAGCAGTTCGTCGCGGTGGACCCGGAGGGCCACCTGATCGGCGACGCCATCCTCTTCCACCTCGAGAACGAACTGTTCGACCTCGTCGGCCACCCGATGGTTCTCGACTGGGTCACCTTCCACCTCGAGCGCGGCGACTACACGGCCAGCGCGGAGCGCGACGACAACTCCGCGGTGCGCAGGTCCGGGCCGCCCCGGCTCTACCGGTACGAACTGCAGGGCCCGACCGCGGCAGGCCTGATCGAGCAGGTGAGCGGCGCACCGCTCCCGGACGTGCGGTTCTTCTCCATGGCCGAGTTCACCATCGCCGGTCGCCGGGTCCGCGGCCTCCGCCATGGCATGGCCGGGCAGCCCGGCTTCGAGCTCTTCGGCCCCTGGGAGGACGGCGAAGCCGTGCTCGCGGCGCTGCTGGAGGCCGGCGAGGACCACGGGCTCGTGCGCGTCGGCGCCAAGGCCTATTCGACGGCCAACCTCGAGTCCGGATGGGTGCCCGCCCCGGTGACCGCGCTGTTCTCCGACGACCCGCTGATGAAGGAGTACCGGGAGTGGCTCCCGGTCACGAAGGTCGGGTCGATCGGCGGCAGCATGGACTCCGAGGACATCCGCGACTGGTGCCTGACCCCCTACGAGGTCGGCTACGGCAAGACCGTGAAGTTCGACCACGAGTTCATCGGCCGCGAGGCGCTCGAGCGGAGAGCGCAGGAGCCCTCGCGCACCAAGGTGACGCTGGTGTGGAACGCCGACGACGTCACCGCGGCGATGGGGTCGCTGCTCGCGCCGGGCCCCGGCGCCAAGTACATCGAGCTGCCCAAGGCCCGGTACGCCACCCACCACGAGGACAAGGTGCTGGTGGACGGCCGACCGGTCGGGATCTCCCTGGACTGCGGCTACCTCGCCAACGAGCGGGCGATGGTCTCCCTCGCCGTCGTCGAGGCGGAACTCGCCGAGCCCGGCACCGAGGTGACGGTGCTCTGGGGCGAGCAGCCGGTCTCGGCGAAGCCGGCGGTCGAGGAGCACAGCCAGGTGGAGATCCGGGCCGTCGTGGCCCCGGTCCCCTTCGTGGACTTCGCCCGCGAGAACTACCGGGCCCGCTGAGCAGCCGGCCGGGCCCACGACAGATGACGTAGGCCGCCCGGGCGGCATCGGCGAGGTCGCGGTGACATCGCGCCGATCCCCCGGCGCGGCGCGATCCTTAGCGTGGACGTGAGCCAGCACACGATCTTCTGGAGGGCACTGCCGCATGAGCACGTTCGTCCTCGTGCACGGGGCCTGGCACGGCGGCTGGTGCTGGGACCGCGTGGCGCGCCCGCTGCGCGACGCCGGCCACGACGTCCACGCCCCGACCCTGACCGGGCTGTCGGAGCGGGCGCACCTGCTCTCCCCGCTGGTCGGGCTGGACACCCACGTCGAGGACGTCGTCCGGCTGATCGACACCTTCGCGCTGACCGACGTCGTCCTCGTCGGGCACAGCTACGCCGGCCAGATCGTCACCGCCGTCGCCGACCGCCGTCCGGACACGGTGGCGCGGCGCGTCTACCTCGATGCCTTCGTCGGCGCCGACGGCGAGGCCGCCCGGGACCTGCTGCCGGAGACCGTCGAGCACCACTGGGCCGAGTCGGCCGCGGAGCAGGGGTTCGGCTGGCTCGTCGCGGTCCGCAAGCTCTCCGTGCTGGGCGTGACCGAGCAGGCCGACGTCGACTGGCTGCTGCCGAAGCTCACGCCGCACCCCTGGAAGACCTACACCGACGCCCTGCGGCTGACCGGTGCCGTCGATCGGGTGCCGGCCGCCTTCATCGAGTGCGTGGACTGGATGCGGGTCTTCGCCGGCCAGGCCGACCGGGCCCGCGAGCGCGGCTGGCCGGTGCACGAGCTCGCCACCGGCCACGAGGCCATGGTCACCGCCGCGCCGGAGCTGGCCGAACTGCTGGACCGCCTGGCGAACGAGAAGGGTGCCTGAGATGGAGTTCCTCGTCCGGTCGGAGAACCGGCTGCCCGTCGACACCCCCGCCGAGCGCCGCGAGGAGCTGCGGGCCGGCGAGCGCAAGCGGGCCATGGAGCTGCGTGCCGAGGGCGTGCTGAAGCGGCTGTGGCGCGTTCCCGGCCGCAACGCCACGATCGGTCTGTACGAGGCCGAGGACCCGGCCGCCCTGCACGACGCCCTCATGTCCCTGCCGATGGCCCCCTGGCTCGACGTGCACGTCGAGGCGCTGGCGACCCATCCGCAGGAGCGGACCACGTGACCACTGCGACCGCGCCCACCACCGAGGGGACCCCGATGAGCACACCCGAGACCGGCGGCCGGCTGAACGTGCCCGGGACGCCGATCTTCGACGGGCAGACCAGCCGGCGCGGACTGCGTCTGAACAAGATGCTCATGAGCTTCCGCGCAGCGGAGAACCGCGACCGGTTCTCCGACGACGAGGCCGCCTACTGCACGGAGTTCGGGCTCGCCCCCGAGCAGACGCAGGCGGTCCTGGACCGCGACTGGACGGCGATGATCGACCTCGGCGGCAGCATCTTCTACGTCTACAAGCTGGCCATGATGGACGGCCGGTCGATGCAGTACCTCGGTGGTGTCTTCACCGGCATGACCGAGGAGGAGTTCCAGGCAGAGCTGCGAGCAGGGGGTCGCCGGGATGGCTGACGTGATCTGGGGTCTGGCGACGTCGCACGTGCCGTCGATCGGCGCGGCCATGGACCGCGGCAAGACCGAGGACCCGAACTGGAAGGACCTCTTCGACGGCTACGCCCCCGCCCGGGAGTGGCTCGCCGAGCACAAGCCGGACGTGGCGATCGTGGTCTACAACGACCACGCCAACGGCCTGGACCTGGACATCATCCCGACCTTCGGGATCGGCACCGCGGACAGCTACACGGTCGCGGACGAGGGCTACGGCCCCCGGCAGGTGCCCGACGTCATCGGCGACCCGGACCTGTCGCTGCACCTGCTGGAGAGCCTGGTCGACGAGGGCTTCGACCTCACCGTCTTCCAGGAGCTCGAGGTCGACCACGGGCTGACCGTGCCCCTCTCGGTGTGGACCCCGGACCCGGGCGACGCCTGGCCGTGCCCCGTGGTGCCGATCCTGGTCAACGTCATCCAGTACCCGCAGCCCACCGCGTCCCGCTGCTACGCCCTGGGCCAGGCGCTCGGCCGGGCGATCTCCTCCTACCGCGACGACGTCACCGTCGGCATCCTCGGCACCGGCGGCATGTCCCACCAGCTCGCGGGCTCCCGGGCCGGCTTCATCAACCCCGAGTTCGACGCCATGTGGCTGGAGAAGATCCAGACCGATCCCGCGGCGCTGGCCGCGCTCAGCCGCGAGGAGCTCATCCGTCAGGCGGGCTCCGAGGGGATCGAGCTGATCATGTGGCTGATCATGCGCGGGGCGATGAACCCGCAGGTCACCAAGGTGCACTCGCACTACTTCCTGCCGGCGTCCAACACCGCCGCCGGCATCGCGCTCCTGGACAACCGCCCCGCCTGAGCGCGGGCGACCCTCCCCTACGAGAGAAGGCACCGTGAACCGCGCTCTCAACGTCCGCGACGCGAGCACCCGCGCCGCGCTGCTGACGACCTTCGAGCACCTCGGGTACGAGGTCATCCCGTTCAAGAAGACCCAGGAGCAGGTGCTGCAGCACGTGCCCCGGGAGGTCCCGCTGACGGTGACCGCCTCGCCGGCCAAGGGCCAGGACGTGACCATCGACCTCGCCGTCGCCCTGGCCGCCGCCGGGTACTCGGTGGCGCCGCACTTCTCCGCCCAGCAGGTCCGGGACCGCTCCCACCTCGCCGACCTGGTCGCCCGCTGCCGCGAGGCCGGGATCACCGGGGCGTTCGTGGTCGGCGGTGACCCGACCGAGGTGCCGACGGAGTTCAAGGACGCGCACGCCCTGCTGGTGGCCCTGCACGAGCTCGACCACGGCTTCACCGACATCGGCATCGGCGGGCACCCCGAGGGCCACCCCTCGGTCAGCGAGGACGTCCTCTTCCAGGCGCTCGCGGACAAGGCGCCGCTCGCCACCCACATCACCACCCAGATCGTGTTCGACCCCGCTGTGATCCTGCGCTGGGCCCGCGAGCTCAAGCGGCGCGGGATCGACCTCCCGGTGCACGTCGGCGTCCCGGGCTCGGTCAGCCGGCAGAAGCTGCTCCGCGTCTCCGGCGGCCTGGGGATCGGGGAGTCGGCGAAGTTCCTGAAGAAGCAGCAGACGCTGCTCTGGCGGTTCTTCGTCCCCGGCGGCTACGACCCCACGAAGATCATCAAGGGCCTGGCGCCGCACCTGGGCAAGCCGGACAACTCCCTCGCCGGCTTCCACGTCTTCACGTTCAACGACCTGGAGCCCACCGAGGAGTGGCGGGTCCGCACGCTGCGCGGCCTGGCCGGATGACCGCCCGGGTCATCGACGGCAAGGCCGTCGCGCGCGAGGTCCGGGACGAGGTCGCCTCGGGGGTGCAGCGGCTCCTCGCCGCCGGCGGCACCGCGCCCGGGCTGGCGACGGTGCTGGTCGGGGACGACCCGGCGTCGGAGGTCTACGTCCGCAACAAGCGCCGGCTCAGCGTCGAGGCCGGCATGGTCGACCTGCACCGGCACCTGCCCGGCGACGTCGACCAGGCGACCCTCGAGGCGCTGCTCGACGAGCTGGCCGCCGACCCGGCGGTCTCCGGCATCCTGCTCCAGCTGCCGGTGCCGAAGCACCTGGATGCGGACGCCCTCGTCGCCCGCATCCCGGCTGAGAAGGACGTCGACGGGCTCACGACGCTCAACGCCGGCCTGCTCGCCCAGGGCCGGCCGGGACTCCGGCCCTGCACCCCGGCCGGGGTGCTGCGGCTGCTCGACGAGTACGACGTCGCCCTGTCCGGGGTCGAGGCGGTCGTCGTCGGCCGGTCCCCGCTGGTCGGCAAGCCGATGGCGCAGCTGCTGCTCGGCCGGCACGCGACGCTGACCACCTGCCACTCCCGCACGAAGGACGTCGCCGAGGTCTGCCGCCGCGCCGACGTGCTGGTCGTCGCCGCCGGGATCCCGGGTCTGATCGGCGCCGACGCCGTGAAGCCCGGCGCCACCGTCATCGACGTCGGCATCCACCGCGGCGAGAACGGGCTGGTCGGCGACGTCCGGTACGACGAGGTGGCCGAGGTCGCCGGGCTGCTCACCCCGGTGCCCGGCGGCGTCGGTCCCATGACCATCGCCATGCTGCTGGCCAACACCCTGACCGCGGCGATCGCCCAGCAGGGGCTGCTCGAGGAACTGGGCGGCTGATGCCCGGGCCGTGGGCGCGGTTCGACGACCTCCGGGCGGGGACGGCGTTGCGCTGCCCTCCGCCCCGGGAGGTGCTGACCGCGACCCGGCCGGACGAGGTCGCCGGCGTGCTGCAGGCGGTGCACGACGCGACCGAGGCCGGCAGTTGGGCCTACGGCTACGTGGCCTACGAGGCGGCGTCCGGGCTCGACCCGCGCCTGCCCGGCGGGAGCACCGCGCCGGGCGAGCCGCCGCTGGTGTGGTTCGGGCTCTGCGACGAGCCGGTGCCGGTGGCTCCGGTCGTCTCCCCCGCCGCCGCCGGCGGCGCCGCCTGGCTGCCCGACTGGTCTGATCGGGAGCACGCCGACGGAGTCGCCACCGTTCGCGAGGCGATCGCCGCCGGGGAGACCTATCAGTGCAACCTCACCGACCGGCTGCGGTCGTCGGTCGCGGGCGATCCGGAGGAGCTCTACGCGCGGCTGGCGCTGGCCCAGCGCGGCGCGCACAACGCCTACCTGGACCTGGGGCGGCACGTCGTCGCCAGCGCCAGCCCGGAGCTGTTCTTCGAGTGGGCCGGGGACGAGGTGCGCACCCGACCGATGAAGGGCACGGCCACCCGCGGGCGCACCACGGCCGAGGACCGCGAGCAGTCCTCGGCACTGCTCTCCAGCGCCAAGGAACGCGCGGAGAACCTCATGATCGTGGACCTGCTGCGCAACGACCTGGGCCGGATCGCCGAGGTCGGGAGCGTGCGGGTGGACGAGCTCTTCGCGCTGGAGCGCTACCCGACCGTCTGGCAGCTGACCTCGGAGATCTCCGCACGGGTGCGGCCGGGCACAGGGCTGCTGGAGCTCTTCCGGGCGCTCTTCCCCTGCGGCTCGGTCACGGGGGCACCCAAGCAGCGGACGATGGAGCTGATCGCCGAGCTGGAGCCGAGCCCGCGGGGCGTCTACTGCGGCGCCGTCGGGCTCGTCGCGCCGCCGTCGGCGCCGTTCCGCGCCCGGTTCAACGTCGCCATCCGCACCGTGGTCCTGGACCGCTCGACCGGGCGGGCCGTCTACGGGGCCGGCGGGGGCATCACCTGGGACTCCGACGCCGGGCGCGAGCTGGCCGAGCTGCACGCCAAGGCCGCGGTCCTCACCCACGACGTCACCGAGCACCAGCTGCTGGAGACCCTGGCCTTCGACCCCGTCGACGGTCCGCGCAACCTGGACCAGCACCTGGCCCGGATGGCCGACTCCGCGGCGTGGTCGGACTTCCGCTGCGATCCCGACGAGATCCGGAGCGCCGTCGAGCGCGCGTTGGCCGGCCGGGCCGAGCCAGCACGGATCCGCGTCCTGCTCTCCCGCGACGGCGCCGTCGACGTCGAGCTTCATCCGCTGCCCGGCACGGGCACGGCCCCGGTGCGGCTGGCGCTGGACGACGAGCCGGTCGACCCCGGCGACCCCTGGTTGCAGCACAAGACGACCCGGCGCGACGTCTACGTCTCCGCCGCGCTGCGGCATCCGGGGGCCGACGACGTCGTGCTGGTCAACACCCGCGGCGAGGTCACCGAGACGACGATCGCCACCGTGGCCGTGCGGCTGGACGGGCGGTGGTGGACGCCGCCGACCGCAGCGGGCTGCCTGCCCGGGGTCGAACGGGGACGCCTGCTCGACCTGGGCCTGCTCTCCGAACGCGTGCTGCGGCCGGCGGATCTCCTCGCCGCCGAGGAGATCGCCGTCGTGAGCTCGCTGCGCGGATGGCGATCGGCGACCCTCGTCGTGCACCAGCCGCCCGGACCCGCCCTGCAGCCCACGCCCTGAGCCACTCCCCCGACGCCCCTCCCCACCGAGACTGCGAACCGGAGCCATGGACACCAACCCCGATCTGCCCCGCCAGACCATGGGCGAGTTCCTCGGCGAGCTCGCCGCGCGGCTGTCCGCCCCCGGCGCCGGCGCGGCAGCGGCGATCGAGGCGGCGCTGGCCGCGTCGCTGGTCGCCATGGTCGGCCGGTTCACCACCGAGGAGCAGCACGCGGAGCTCGTCGGCGGGATCGTGGCCGCCGCGGACACCGGACGTGACGCCGCACTCGAGGCGGCCGCCGCCGACGAGAAGGCGTTCTCCGCCGTCGCCGCGGCGATGAAGCTGCCCCGGGACACCGACGAGCAGAAGGAGACCCGCCGCCGGTCCATGGCCGAGGCCCAGCTCGACGCGGCGCGACCGCCGCGCGCGATCCTCGGGATCGCCGCCGACCTGGTGTCGCTGGCCGAGCGGATCCTCCCGGTGGCCAACCGCAACCTGGTGAGCGACGTCGCCGCCGCGACCGCCGCCGCCCGCGCGGCCGCGACGACCGCGCTGCTGGCCGTCGAGACCAACCTCGCCGGCATGGACGACGACGGGGCGGCCGCCGACCTCGCCGCCGCGACGGCCGCGGCCGACGACCTCACGCGCCGGGCCGATGCGGTCGAGGCCGACGTGCGGAAGGTCCTGCGCGGATGAGCGCGGCCCTGCTGCCGGCCGGAACCGGGGTGGCCCTCCCCCGCTCGGACCGGTGCTCCGTCATGGGCATCCTCAACGTCACGCCCGATTCCTTCTCCGACGGCGGCCGCTACGCCTCGACCGACGCCGCCGTGGCGCACGGGCTCGCGATGGTGGCCGCGGGTGCGGACTCCGTCGACGTCGGCGGGGAGTCCACCCGGCCCGGCGCCGGGCGGGTGGAGCCGGCGGAGGAGCTCCGCCGCGTCCTGCCGGTCGTCGCCGGGCTCGCGAGCGCCGGGGTGGCGGTCAGCATCGACACCACCCGCGCGGTCGTGGCGACGGCCGCCCTCGAGGCCGGCGCGGTGCTCGTCAACGACGTGAGCGGTGGCCTCGCCGACCCCGACATGGCGCGCGTGGTGGCCGACGCCGGCGTTCCGTGGGTGCTCATGCACTGGCGGGGCTCCAGCCGGGACATGTACGCCGGTGCCGCCTACCGGGACGTCGTCGGCGAGGTGCGCCGGGAGCTGTGCGCCCGCGTGGACGCCGCGCTGGCGGCCGGCGTCGCCGCCGACCGGGTGGTCGTCGACCCCGGTCTCGGCTTCGCCAAGCGCCCGGAGCACGACCTCGCCCTCCTCGCCGGGCTGGCCGACGTCGTCTCGCTGGGCTTCCCGGTGCTGGTGGGAGCCTCGCGCAAGCGGTTCCTCGGCACGGTGCTCGCCCGCCCGGACGGCTCGGTGCCGCCGGCCGCCGAGCGCGACGGCGCCACCGCGGCCACCACCGTGCTCGCCGCCGCCGCGGGCGCGTGGGGTGTGCGGGTGCACGACGTCGCCGGGAGCGCCGACGCCGTGCGCGTCGTCGCCGCCGCGCGGGGATGCTGGGCTCCGGGCCCGGACGAGACTTCGGCGCACGCGGCGCCGGACGGGATGCCACTGCGCGTCCCGCCAGCAACGGAAGACACAGAGAGGTGGCGATCCGTATGACCAGCACGGTCAGCACGACGGCTCCGGTGACGACGGGGCTCTACATCGGCGGGGAGGCGCGGTCCGCGGCGCAGACCATGGACGTGTTCGACCCGGCCCGCCCGGATGTCGTCGTGGGTACCGCGGCGGCGGCGTCGAAGGACGACGTCGCGGACGCCGTGGCCGCGGCGAAGGGCGCGTTCCCGGCGTGGGCGGCGCTGTCCGCCACGGAGCGCGCGGCGCAGATGGCGGCGGCCATCGAGGGGATCGCCGAGGACCGCGACGAGGACGCCCGCGTGCTCTCGCTGGAGAACGGCAAGATCCGCATGGAGGCCTGGATCGACGCCCTGGTCTTCGACATCCGGTGGCAGCTCGCGCTCTCCATCGCCGACCAGGTCGACGGCACCACGGTGCTGCCGCCCGCTCCCGGCATCCCGGTCGAGACCACCGTGGGCTACCAGCCGCTCGGCGTCGTGACGCTCATCGTGCCGTTCAACTGGCCGATCGCGATCCTCGGCGCAGCGCTCCCGCACGCGCTGCTGGCGGGCAACACCGCCATCGTCAAGCCGCCGCCGACCACGCCGCTGGCGATCACCCGCCTGGTGCAGCGCGTGGCCGAGAAGCTCCCCGCCGGCGTCCTCAACGTCGTCACCGGCAAGGACAGCGAGATGGCGGGGCTCATCGACAACCCCGACGTCGCCAAGGTCTGCTTCACCGGCAGCGTCAACGGCGGCAAGCGGATGATGGAGATGGCGTCGCGCAACCTCACCCGGGTGACCCTGGAGCTGGGCGGCAACGACGCGGCGATCTTCCGCGAGGACGCGATCCTCGACGACGAGCACCTCGACCGGCTGTTCGGCGGCATCTTCGACACCACCGGCCAGATCTGCATGGCGGCCAAGCGGCTGTACGTGCACCGGTCCCGCATGGACGAGCTCGTGGCCGGGCTCTCCGCGCGGCTGGAGAAGGTCGTCCTCGGCCACGGCCTGGCCGAGGGCACCACGATGGGCCCGCTGCACCAGAGCGCCCAGAAGGCGTTCGTCTCCGAGATCATCGAGGAGGCGAAGGCCGCCGGCGCGACGGTGCTGGAGTTCGGCGAGCTGCCGGACGGCGAGTTCGCCGAGGGCAACTTCCTGCGCCCGGCGATCGTCGTCGACCCCGACCCGTCGCTGCGCGTCGTGACCCAGGAGCAGTTCGGCCCGGTGATCCCGGTCCTGCCGTACGACGACGACGACGAGGCGGTGCGCCTGGCCAACGACACGTGGGGCGGGCTCTGCGGCTCGGTCTGGACGGCGGACACCGCCGCGGCCAACCGGATCGGCGGACAGCTGGCGTGCGGCTACGTCTGGGTCAACGACCACGGCGCCACGCGGCTGGACCTGCGTGCTCCGTTCGGCGGCATGAAGCAGTCCGGCATGGGCCGCGAGCAGGGCATCGAGGGCGTGCGGGCCTTCCAGGACACGCGGTCGATCGCGCACCTGGACGCCGCGGCGCTGGCTGCCTCCGCCCACTGAGCCAGGCAGCGCACTGAGCTGCGCCGGGCCGGCGGGGTGCTCCCCCGCCGGCCCGGTCCTCAGCCGGCGGGCGGTTCGAGCGGCTGCCAACCACCGGACGGCGTGACGACGGCGGTCACCGGCCGGTCGTGCACCTCGCGGGGCACCTCGTCCAGACGCTCGTCGTCGAACACCACGGTGACCAGTACCGCGTCGGGCCGGGCGTAGGCGAGGGCGCGGTCGTAGTAGCCGCCGCCCCGGCCGAGCCGGATGCCGGCGCGGTCCACTGCCAGGGCCGGGACGACGACGGCGTCAGCGCCGCTCAGCGCCGTCGCACCCAGGCGCGGGCCGACCGGCTGGGCGAGCCCGTACCGGCCGATCTCGAGCTCGCCGGTGTGCTCTCCCCAGTCCAGCACCCGGCCGGTCGGCGGGATGACGGGCAGCAGCACCCGCGCGCCCAGCGCCGCGTACGCATCGGGCAGCCGGCCGTGCCCGGGCTCCTCGGGGTCGGGGACGAACGCCGCCAGCGTGCCGATCCCGGCGAGCCCGGAGACGAGCGCCGTCGCGACGGCGTCGGCCGCGGCCGCGCGGTCGGCCGCGGTCCGCGCCCGTCGCCGGGACAGCAGGAGTTCGCGGAGGGCGGTCTTGGCCAGGGCCGGGTCGCCCGCTTCGGTCACTCCCGCAGCCTAGGGCCGGCTCCCGGACGGCGACTTCTCCCGGTGCCCCGCTGAACGACCCGAGGTGTGCCCCGTCGCGTGTCGCGGATGCCGCAGTGTGGGCGTCGGTGCCGCGCTGCGGCGCGGCAGTCGTGCCCATACCGCGGCTCTCAGGCCCGCCGGGGTCCGGCCTCGCCACGGGCAACCTCCCCAGGCCCGTGTCGGCATCCGGGCAGGTGGGGGTAGCGTTCGCCTCAGTAAGGGCTGCCTAACCACGGGCGCCGGAACGGAGCACCCATGACCGAGCCACGACGCACCGGCGACGGACGACCGCCGCGCAAGCGCACCCCGCGCATCGGCGAGGTGGTCCGCACCTCCCGGATCACTCCGCACATGATCCGGGTGGTCCTGGGCGGCGAGGGCCTCGCCGGCTTCCCCTCCGGCGGGCTGACCGACCGCTACGTGAAGCTGCTGTTCCCACCGGTGGGCGCCACCTACGGCGTCCCCTACGACGTCGAGCAGATCCGCGCCGAGCTGCCCTCGGACCAGTGGCCGGTCACCCGGACCTACACCGTCCGCGCCTGGGACGCCGCGGCCGGCGAGCTGACCATCGACTTCGTGCACCACGGCGACGAGGGCCTGGCCGGGCCGTGGGCGGCCGCCGCGCAACCCGGCGACCTCATCCAGTTCATGGGCCCCGGCGGCGCCTACTCGCCGCGCCCCGACGCCGACTGGCACCTGCTGGCCGGGGACGAGGCGGCGCTTCCGGCGATCGCGGCCACTCTGGAGCAGTTCCCCGCCGGTGCCCGGGCCCTGGTGTTCGTCGAGGTGGCCGGTCCCGAGGAGGAGCAGGCCGACGTCGTCGCCGCGCCGGGGGTCGACCTGCGCTGGGTGCACCGGGGCGACGGCTTCCCCGGTGACGCGCTGGTCGCAGCGGTCACCGCCACCCCGCTGCCCGAGGGCCGGGGCCACCTCTTCGTGCACGGCGAGGCCTTCGCCGTCCGGACCCTGCGCGGGCACCTGCGCGACCGGTGCGGCCTGGACGCCGAGTGGACCTCGCTCTCCGGCTACTGGCGCCGAGGCGACACCGAGGACCGGTGGCAGGCCTCGAAGCAGGAGTGGAACGCCGCGATCGAGGCCGAGGAGACCGCCGTTCCGTCCTGACCGCGGCCCGCGGTCCCCGGCGGCGGCGCCCTCGCCCTCGGCGAGCACCCGGGGACTGCGAGTTCCTCATGCCGGGCCGGTCGCACGCCGCCGGGTGGCACCCGTCGGGTCGTCGCGCCGAACCGTGCGATCCGGTGCAGTCTCATCCCTGCCGGTCGCTGGGGCCGTCCAGATCAGCGGCCCGGTGCGGGGAGGTGGCGTGCGGCGGCTGCGGTGGAGCCTCGAGCGGACGGCGCAGGTCGTCGCGTGCGCGCACCCTCGCCTACGGCCTGTCGCTCGTGCCCGGCGTGCGCCGCGAGCCCGGGTACGTGCCGCTCCTGGACGGCTGGTTGAACGCGCTCACCGACGCCTCGATCATCGTGGTGCTGCTCAGCCCGCCGGTGCCGGCCGGGGAGATCCCCACCCTCGTCGCCCGTGCGGCCCGGCCGGTCGCGGCCGACGCACGCCGCTGACCGGGGCCGGTCAGCCCAGCAGGCGGCGCACGGTCCGGATCGGCGAGTGCACCCACCACCGGGCCAGGTGCAGCCCGAGGTTCCAGAGGTCCGCCCACTCCGGCGGTCGGGTCGTCGGCGGGCGGACGGCCGCCGGCTCCGGAGCCGACGCGGTCGGCTCGACCGGCTCGGGGATCTCGACCCGCTCGGGGACCTCGGGCTGCTCGGGCTGCTCGGGAAGCTCCAGCTGCCGCGGGACGAGCAGGTCGATCGGCGAACGACGACGCTGATCGCGCAGCGAGGCGAACGACGGGATCGACGGCGCCATCGGGGACTCCTGGTCCTCGACCCGGCGCGCCGCCCGCGAGGCCGGCGGCAGGGTGCCCACCGGCTCCGGGACGACGGCCCGGATGGCCGCGACCATGCCGGCGCCCAGCCCCGGTACGGCGGCCAGCTCGGCGCGGGTCAGCGCGGCCAGGTCGTCGACGGCGGTGATCCCCGCCCTGGTCAGCGCGGAGACCGCGCGGCCGGGCAGGCCGAGCTCGTGGACGGTCTGGACGTGTTCGGTCCCGGACGACTTCCTCGGCATGACGCCCGACGCTAGTCGCCCGGGACCGGCGTCACGCGCGCCCCTGGGTCCCCGCGGCCCCGGAGAGCGCCGACCCCAGCTCCGAGCAGAGCTCCGCGAGGGCCTGCGGAGCGCTGCGGCAGAGCTTCGGGAACGCCAGGTAGCCGTGCGGCATCCCGACGTAGGTCGTCGTCCGCACCGGGACGCGGGCCGACTCCAGGGCTGCGGCGTAGCGCAGCCCGTCGTCGCGGATCGGGTCGTGCTCGGCCACCTGGATCAGCGCCGCCGGGAGGCCGCTGTGATCTGGCGCCAGCAACGGCGAGACGTACGGGTCGGCCCGGTCCTGGACCCCCAGGTAGTGGTCGCGGTAGGCGACCATGTCGGCCCGGGTGAGGATCGGCGCCTCGGCGTTCTCCGCGACCGACGGGCTGCCGAAGGTCAGGTCGGTCGCCGGGTAGAGCAGCGCCTGGAACGCGATGCCCGGCCCCGAGCGGTCCCGCGCCATCAGGGTCGCGACGGCCGCCAGGTTGCCCCCGGCGCTGTCGCCCATGACCGCGACGCGGTTCGGATCCGCGCTCCACTCACCCGCTCGCGCGACGACGTCGACCAGCGCCGCGTAGCAGTCCTCCGCCGCGGCCGGCCAGGGGTGCGCCGGGGCGAGCCGGTAGTCGACCGAGACGACGACCGCACGCGCCGTCGCGGCCACGTTGCTGCACAGCCAGTCGGACTGGTCGCGGGAGCCGACCACCCAGCCGCCGCCGTGGAAGTTGACCACCAGCGGCAGGGTCTCCCCCGCCGCGCCGGCCGGGCGGTAGACGCGGACGGCCCGCGGTCCCACCGCCCCTGCGGCGACGGCGTCGGTGAGCTCGGCCCCGGGTGCGACCCCGCCCAGGAGCAGGTCGGTCACCGGGTTGTGGCCCGGCGACCGGCCCTGAGTCCGCGCGAGCTTCGCCGCGTCCATCGTGGCGACGGAGGTGAGCCCGAGCAGCCGGCCCAGCAGCCGCACCCGGAGGTCGAGCCTCGTCATGCCAGCGGAGTCATGCCAGCGGAGTCATGTCAGCGGACCAGGGTGCCGAGGTCGACCGGCAGCTGGATGCCGGTGACGTGCCGGGCCTCGTCGGAGGCGAGCCAGGCGACGGCGTTGGCGATGTCCTCGGGCTGCGACACCGGGTCCGGCAGCGCCTGCATCAGGATCGGCGCCAGCGTGGTCGAGTGCTGACCGGCCAGCTCCATCATCTCCAGCGGCATCATCCCGGTGGCCACGCCGTGCGGGTGCACGGTGTTGACCCGGATGTTGTGCTGCCCCAGTTCGTTGGCCATGGTCTTCGCCAGCCCGACGACGCCGTGCTTGCTGGCCGCGTAGTCGGCGAGGAACGGCAGCCCGCGCAGGCCCGCCACCGAGCTGATGATGATGATCGAGCCGCCGGTGCCCTGTTCCAGCAGCACCGGCACGGTGGCCTTGGCCGTGAAGAAGGTGCCGGTGAGGTTGACGTCGATCGTCTCGCGCCACTTCTCGACCGGGATTTCCCAGGACATCGAGCCCGAGCAGATCCCGGCGTTGGCGACGACGACGTCGAGCCGCCCGAACTCCGAGACGCCGTCCTTCACCACGGCCATCTGCCCGTCGAGGTCCCGGACGTCGACCTTGCGGGCGAGGATCCGCCGTCCCTGGGCCTCGACCAGCCGGGTGGTCTCGTCGAGGTCGGCCTCGGTGGGCCCGTCGTAGGAGGTCGTCTCGGCCTTCACGCAGTTGTCGATGGCGATGATGTCGGCGCCCTCGGCCGCGAGCCGCACCGCGTGCGCGCGGCCCTGACCGCGGGCGGCACCGGTGATGTAGGCGACCTTGCCGCCGAGACGTCCGGACGTGCTGGTGCTCACAGCATCTCTCCTGTGGTGAGGGGCCCGGCACGCGGTCGCGCGCCGGAGGGATGGGGGTGCAGGTCAGGCGGAGCGGCGGGCCATGTGCCTGGCGGCGCGCAGCCCGAACACCGTGGCCGGGCCGATCGTGGAACCCGGTCCGGGGTAGGTGCGGCCCATGACCGACGCCGAGTTGTTGCCGGCCGAGTAGAGGCCCTCGATGACCGAGCCGTCCTCGCGCAGCGCGCGGCCGTCGGCGTCGGTGACCACACCGCCCTTGGTGCCGAGGTCGCCGATCACCACCTGGTGGGCGGTGAACGGGCCCTTCGTCAGCGGGCCCAGGTTCGGGTTGGGGCGCACCGTCGGGTCGGCGTAGTAGCGGTCGTAGGCGGAGTTGCCGCGGCCGAAGTCGCCGTCGACCCCGGAGCGGGCGAACCCGTTGAACCGCTCGACGGTGGCCGGGAGCCGGGGCGCGCCGAGCTTCGCGGCCAGTTCCTCGATGGTGTCGGCCTTCACCAGCATCCCCGCCTCCCGCCTCGCCTTGTTCGCGCGCGGGTCCAGGGCGTAGGTGCGCAGGTAGCGGTGGGCGTGGCGGGCGTCGGCGACCAGCCAGTACCGGCCGTCCTTGTCGTGGTCGAGCATGTGGTGCCCGAGGTCGACGTAGGACTCCGACTCGTTGGCGAACCGGTCACCAGTGGCGTCGACCATGATCGAGAACGGCATCGAGCGCTCGCCGACGATGAAGCCCGGGGCGGTGCCGGGCACCGGCGCCACCGAGGCACCCCACCACGCGTCGTCCATCAGCTCCAGTGCGGCGCCGGCTCGCTGCGCGATCTCGATGGGCCCACCCACGTTCGCGGGGTTCCCGGAGGGGGTGCCATCGATGCCGTGGTGCTTCTGCCGCCAGTCACGGTTGTGGTCGAACCCGCCACCGGAGAGCATCACCCCGCGGGTGGCCCGGATACGGAGCTCCCGACCGTCCCGACGGATGCGCACGCCGACCACGCGGTCGCCGTCGAGGATCAGGTCCTCCAGCGGCGCGTTCAGCCAGAGCGGCACCTCGCGCTCGACCAGCAGGGCCTTGCCGAACGACGTCGCCAGGGCGACGCCGATGCCGACCAGCCGCTGCCCGCGGACCAGACCGCCGAGCGCGCGGAAGACGAACCGGGCGCCGCGCACGAACCCACCGGGGGTGGACCAGGCGCGGCCCAGCAGCCAGACGTCATCGGTCTTGGCCGGGAGGGGGACGGCGTTGCGCAACGTGCGCCACCACTCCCCCAGCGGCCTGGAGTCCAGCGGCCTGATCTCGATCCCGCGGCCGATCTTCCCGCCGGGCAGCTCGGGGTAGTAGTCCGGATAGTCCTTGGCCCGCACGAAGGTCATGCCGAACTTCTCCGCCGTCGTCACGAAGTCTGCGATGCCGTCGACGAAGGCCTCCTTCCGCTCTCGCGAGCTGGATACGCCCTCGTCGCCGACGGTCGCCTCGAGGTAGGCCAGCGCCTCCTCGCGGGAGTCGCGCACCCCGGCGCGCTGCATGAGGGGGTTGTTCGGCATCCAGAGGCCGCCGCCGGACATCGCGGTGCTGCCGCCCCACTTGTCGGAGCCCTCCACCAGCAGGACGCTCAGCCCCTCGTCGACGGCGCCGAGAGCCGTGGCGAAGCCGGCGCCACCGCTGCCGATGACCACCACGTCGTAGGTCTCGTCGAACTGCTCGTGCCGGCCGGGTGCCACAGCGACCTCCTCGAGGAACCGGACAGGGCTGTCCGGTTCGCTACGGTGTGAGCATGACCACAACGGGCGGGCGCGTCAACCGTGGCCCCGCCGCGGCGTCGGACAACCGGCAGGCGATCCTGCGGGCGGCCCGACGGGTCATGGCCGAGCGCGGCTACCGGGTCCCGCTGAGCGCCATCGCGCGAGAGGCAGGTGTCGGCCAGGGGGTGCTCTACCGCCACTTCCCGACGCGGCTGGACCTGGCGTTCGCGGTGTTCGAGCAGAACTTCGCCGACCTCGAGGCTGCCATCGTGCCGGCGGACGGCGAGGCGCTCGGCCGGCTGTGGCGCGAGATGGTGGCGCAGGCGCTCGGAACGACGGCCTTCGTCGAGATGGTCATCGAGGCGCGGCGCAACCTGCCCGACTACGACGGGCAGGACCGCCTGCTGGCACTCATCGAGCAGGTGCTGCCGGCTGCCCGGGCGGCCGGCCGGGTCGACGCCGGGCTGGCTCCGGCGGACGTCGCGCTGGCCTGGCGGATGGTGCTCGGCGTCGTCCTCACCGCTCCCGACCCGGACACGGCGCGCGCCGCGGTCGACCGGGCGTGCGCCCTGCTCCCCCTGCCCTGAGGAACCGAGTGCCTGAGGAACCGGGTGCCCTGAGGAACCGAGTGCCTGAGGAACCGGGTGCCCTGAGGAACCGAGGGTGCCGGCCGTGCGGGTCGCGCCCGCACGGCCGGCCGGGACTCAGACGAGCCCGGTGTCGCTCAGGAAGGCCTCGGCGACGGTGGCCGTGTCCTCCTTGTCCACCTGGATGCGGGCCAGGTACTCGGTGAGGTTCTCCGTGGTGAGGGCGGCAGAGACGGCGTTGAGCGCCTCGGTGACCGTCTCGTCGACCTTCTCCGAGCGGATCAGCGGGAGGATGTTCTCCGCGAGGTAGAGCTCCTCGGGGTCCTCGAGGACGACGAGGTCGTTGACCTTGATCGCCGAGTCGGTGCTGAACACGTTGCCGACGTCGATCGTCCCGTCCAGGAGGGCACCGATGGTGAGCGGGCCACCGGCGTCCAGCGGGCGGAACTCCTTGAACTCCAGGCCGTACACCTCCTTGAGCCCGGGCAGGCCCTGGTAGCGCTCGGCCCACTCGGGCCCGGCGCCGATGACGAGCTGGTCGGCGACGGGCACCAGGTCCGCGATCGTCTCGAGGCCGTACTCGTCCGCGGTCTCCTGGGTGACGGTGAGGGTGTCCTTGTCCTCGGCGTCGGACTGCTCCAGCACCTCGGTGCCCTCGGGCAGCACGTCCTGCAGCGCCTCGTAGACGTCGTCGGGGCTGCTGACGCCCTCCGGCGCACCACCCTCGGTCAGGGCCGACAGCAGGGCGCCGTTGTACTCGGGCAGGAGGTCGATCGAGCCGTCCTGGAGCGCCTGCAGGTAGAGCTCGCGGGCACCGATGTTGAACGACCGCTCCACCTCCAGGCCCTCGGCCTCCAGCGCCTGGGCGTAGATCTCGGCGAGCAGCTCGCTCTCCGGGAAGTTGGCCGAGCCGATGGCGATCGACGACGAGGAGCCGCCGTCGGAGCCGGAGTCGTCGAGCGGGTCGCTGTCCGCGCCGCACCCGGTGAGGGCGAGGGCGAGGGCGGTGACGGCGGCGAAGGTTGCACCGGCCGAGTGGGAACGTGACATGTCGTGCCTTCCGAGAGTCGCTGCAGAACGGGCGGTCGGGTGGTGCGGACGTGCGGTCAGAGGGGCGGACGGTCAGGGGGCGCGGTCAGGGGGGGCGCGGTCAGGGGGCGGGCGCGGCCCGGCGGGTGCGGACAGCCCGCCCGGTCAGCCCCGGCGAGACGATCGAGCGCTGGATCAGGCCCAGGAGCAGGTCCAGGACGATGGCCAGCGCCGCGACCACCACGGCGCCGGCGAGGACGCGCGAGTAGTCGTTGAGGGCCAGCCCGTCGATGAGCAGCCGGCCCAGCCCGCCGAGACCCACCGCGGCGGCGACGGTGGCGGTCGCGATGACCTGCAGCGCGGCGCTGCGGAAGCCGCCCATCAGGACGGGCAGCGCCATCGGGAACTCCACCCGCAGCAGCACCTGCGACGGGCGCATGCCCATGCCGCGGGCGGCGTCGACCACGGAGGCGTCCAGGGACCGCATCCCCGCGTAGGTCGACGTGAGCACGGGCGGGATGACCAGCACGGTCAGGGCGATCAGCACCGGCGTCAGGCCGAGACCGAGCAGGGTGACCATCAGCATCAGCAGCCCGAGGGTCGGCAGCGAACGGCCGGCGTTGCCCGCGTTGATGGCGAGGAACGACCCGCGGCCGGTGTGCCCGATGAAGAGCCCGACCGGCAGCGCGATGAGGGTGCCGAACAGCAGCGCGAGAGCGGAGTAGCCGAGGTGGCTCAGCAGCAGCTGCGGGATGCTCCCGGCGGCACCCGGGTCCCAGTGCTCGGGATCGAAGAGGTAGGAGGAGTCCACGGGTCACACCCGCCCGGCGGAGAGCCGGGCCCACGGGGTGAGCGCCCGCTGGACCAGCACGATGAGCAGGTCGGCGATGCCGGCCAGCAGGACCGAGAGCAGCACCCCGACGATGATCGGTTCGGCGTAGAAGAGCTGGAAGCCCCGGGTGAACAGCGCCCCCAGGCCTCCGACGCCGATCAGCGCGCCGACGCTGACCAGGCTGATGTTGGAGACCGTGGCGACCCGCAGCCCGGCCAGGACGACGGGGAGCGCGAGCGGCAGCTCGACGCCGAACAGGCGGCGGATCCGCCGGTAGCCCATCGCCGTCGCCGCGTCGGTCAGCGTCCGGTCGACCGAGCGGAGGCCGTCGGCCACGGTGCGGGCCAGCAGCGCCACGGTGTAGATCGACAGCGCGACGACGATGTTGACCGGCGAGAGCACCTTGGTGCCGATCACCACCGGCAGGATCACGAACAGCGCCAGGGACGGGATCGAGTAGAGGATCCCGCAGACGTTGACCATCGGCTGGTACAGCCGCGGGAAGCGAACCCCCAGGTAGCCCAGCGGCAGCGAGACGACGATGCCGATCAGCACCGGGAGCAGCGCCAGCACGACGTGCTCCCCGAGCGCCTCGAGGACCAGCTCCTGGTTGCGCTGCAGGTAGTCGATCACGCGGTCCGCTCCGCGCCCGACCGGCCTCTCCGGGAGGCGAGGTGGTCGACGAGGTCGTGGTGCCGGACGATCCCGTCGACCGCGCCGTCGGGGCCGACCCGGACCGCGATCCCGACCGGGGAGCTGATGGCCAGGTCGGTCACCGCGCGCAGCGTGTCGGTGGAGGAGAACGTCCCACCGGTGGGCACCGGCGTCGCCGGGCTGCCGACGGCGGGACCGAGCCACCCGAGCGGGCGCCCTGCCGGATCGAGCACCAGCTCGGCACCGTCCTCGGCCGCGTCACCCGGCGGGCGCACCGGCACCGAGTCCGCGGTGTCGAAGGACAGGCTACGGAAGCCGCGGTCGCGGCCGACGAACTCGCCGACGAACGCGTCGGCCGGCCGCTCGAGGAGCTCCCGGGGCGTGCCGAACTGGGCCAGCCGCCCGCCCTCCCGGAAGACGGCGACGACGTCGCCCAGCTTGATCGCCTCGTCGATGTCGTGGGTGACCAGGGCGATGGTCTTCCCCAGCTCGGCCTGCAGACGCAGGAACTCCCGCTGGAGGCTCTCCCGCACGACCGGGTCGACGGCGCTGAACGGCTCGTCCATCAGCATGACCGGCGGATCGGCGGCGAGCGCCCGGGCGACCCCGACGCGCTGCTGCTGCCCACCGGAGAGCTGGGCGGGGTAGCGGTCGGCGAAGCTCTGCGGCAGGCCCACGCGCTCCAGCACCTCCAGTGCGGCGCGGCGGGCCTCGCGGCGGCTGCTGCCGAGCAGCAGCGGAACGGTGGCGACGTTGTCGACCACGGTGCGGTGCGGAAAGAGCCCGGCGTGCTGGATCACGTAGCCGATGCCCCGGCGCAGCGTTGCCTCGTCCTGCGCGGTGACGTCCTGCCCGTCGATGAGGACCCGGCCCGAGGTCGGGGTGATCATCCTGTTGATCATCCGCAGCGAGGTGGTCTTGCCGCAGCCGGACGGCCCCACGAAGACGGTGATCTTGCCGGTCGGCAGCTCCATGCTCAGGTGGTCCACCGCGGCGCTCCCGCCCGGGAAGACCTTGACGACCTCGTCGAACGTGATCATGGCGACTCCCGATCTCCGGACACGTGGTCCTGAATAGCAGTGATCCATGGTCGTGGAATGCGGAAGACGATTCCGTTAGTCGTGGTCGACATTATCGACGGCAGTACATCTGTGGTGTCCGGCGCGGGTGCGCGCTCATCGTCCGGGGTGCGACTGGCCGGCCCAGCCGGCGACGAGCAGCTCGCCGATCCGGTCGAGGTCGCGCCCGTAGGGCCGGTCCCCCGTCCCGGCCGGCAGGGCGGCGTCCAGCTCGTCGAGCAGCCCGCGCAGCGAGGCCGGAACCCGGTCGGGCGAGGCGAGCCGGCGCGCCTGGACGATCGCCAGCAGCTCGCAGGCGAGCACGTCCCGCAGCCCCTCGACGGCCTCGGCGACGCACTCCGCGGCCTCGAACCCGAAGCTCTGCACGTCCTCCTGGCCCGAGGAGGTCTCCACCGGGCCGACCAGCGCGGGCGCGCCGAACCGCCGCAGCCGGTGCGCCACGCCCACCGCGCGCTTGTGCACCGCCACGAGCCCGGCGTGCGCTCCGGGGGCGTCGGACAGCTGGCGGGGCAGTCCGGTCACCCGGTCGTCGAGCATCCGGTGCAGGCGGGCCGCCCCCAGGTCGGCCAGGTGCACCAGCGCCGTCGTGAGGGCGCCGAGAGCCGCGACGAGATCGGTGCCCGCGAACCCCGCGGTGCCGACGAACCGCCCTTCCAGGTGGGCGGGCGAGTCCGAGACGCCGTCCAGCGCGCGGTCGACGGCGGCCTCTCCCTGTGCGACCGCGCGCAGCGTGACGGCGAGCGCTCCCGGCGACACCCGGAAGGACACCGGCGCCTGCAGCGCCCTCACCGGACCGTCCCCGCAGAGCTCGCGCAGGGCGTCCAGGACGGCGCCGAGCTCCGCGTCACCCCGGCCCAGCGCCGGATGCAGCGGATCCCGGTCGGCCTGCGCGAGCGCGAACTCCGCGGCCAGGGCGACCGACAGCGGACCCAGCAGCCGGCGGACCGCCTCGACGTGCACGATCGCCAGTCCGGTCAGCCCGGGCGCTCCCTGGAGGAAGGCGATCCCCTCCTTGGCCGCGAAGGAGCGCGGCGGGACGCCGGCGGCGGCGAGCGCCGGGGCGGCGTCCACGGCGGCCTCCTGCATGGCGTCGTGGACTGCGGCGTCCCGCCCGTCGAGCACCTGACCGGTGCCCAGCAGGACCGCGCCGGCGTGCGCCAGCGGGATGATCTCCCCGGCCGCCCCTCCCCCGCGGGCCGGAACGGCCGGCAGGACGTCGGCGGAGAGCAGCGCGGCCAGCTGCCGGCACAGGTCGGGCGAGACCGCCGCCTCGGCGTGCAGCAGCGTCCGGAGCCGGACGGCCAGCAGCGCGCGGACCTCGGGCCGCCGCAGCCAGGGCCGCGAGCCCACGGCCCGCGCCGTCATGAGGGTGTCCTGGTGGCCGGACTGCGCGTCGGCGTCCAGGAGCACGCCGCTCAGCGCTCCCGTGCCGGTGGTCACCCCGTACACCGGCCCCGCGGCCGCGAGCGCGTCCAGCCCCGCCGCCCGCGAGGCGGCGAGCGCGGCAAGCAGCCCGTCGCCCAGCTCGATCCCGCACCCGCCCCGCGCCAGCCGGGTGATCGCGGACCGGTCGAGGTCCTCGGGCCGGTCGATCCGAATGCCCTGACTGGTCACGGGCCTCTCCTCTGCTCGACCGGGTGCATCGTCCCAGGTGGCAGTGACCCTTCCCGACGTCGCCGTCGGAACCTTCCGTACCGTGCCCGCATGCCCGCCCCCTTCCGCACCCTGACCTGGAGCGCCCGATGACCGCCCGGCGCGTGCTCGTCACCGGCGGCGCCTCCGGCCTCGGCGCCGCCCTGGCCACCCGCTACGCCGCCCGCGGCGACCGTGTCCTCGTCACCGATGTCGCCGCGTCGGCCGAGGTCCCCGCCGGCGCGCTCTACCAGCGGCTCGACATCACCTCGGAGACCGACTGGGCGGCAGCGCTCGAGCGGGTGCGCGACGACCTCGGCGGGCTCGACGTCCTGGTGAACAACGCCGGCATCGCCGCCGGCGGGCGGATCGACCGGCTGGGTGCCGAGCACTGGCGCCGGGTCCTCGACGTCAACGTGCTGGGTGCGGTCACCGGCTGCCGCACCTTCGTGCCGCTGTTCAAGGAGCAGGGGTCGGGCCACCTGGTGAACGTCGCCTCCGCCGCCGGGCTGGTGCACCCGCCGGCCATGACCTCCTACGACGCCGGCAAGGCCGCCGTCGTCGCGCTCTCGGAGAGCCTGCGGTGGGAGCTCGCGCCGTGGGGCATCGACGTCTCCGTCGTCTGCCCGACGTTCTTCCGCACCAACCTCGCCGCCTCCCTGGGCGACGACGACCCGCTGATGAACACCGTCGCGACCCGGCTGATCGAGCGCTCGAAGCTCGGCGCCGACGAGATCGCCGAGCGGGTGCTGCGCGCGGTCGACGCGAAGAACTTCCTCGTGCTGCCCGACCGCAACGCCCGGATCGCCTTCTGGAGCAAGCGGCTGGCCCGGCCGCTCTACGAGCGGCAGATGCTCGGCATGGGCGCCCGCATCCACCGCGCGGAGAAGGACGGGGACGCCCGATGAGCACGATCCTGATCACCGGCGCCAGCTCCGGACTCGGCGCGGAGATGGCCCGCCAGTTCGCCGCGCTCGGCCACGACCTGGCGCTGTGCGCCCGCCGCACCGAGCGGCTGGACTCCCTCGCCGAGGAGATCCGGGCCGCCACCGGACGCCGGGTGGAGACCGCCGCGCTCGACGTCGCCGATGCCGACGCCGTTCCCGCCGTCTTCGCCCGGTTCGCCGAGTCGTTCGGCGAGATCGACCGGGTGGTCGTGAACGCCGGGCTCGGGAAGGGCGCGCCGCTGGGCACCGGCCGGGCCGACGCCAACCGCGAGACCGCCATGACGAACTTCGTCGGAGCGCTGGCCCAGACCGAGGCGGCGCTGGAGATCTTCCGCCGCCAGTCCCGCGGGCACCTGGTGCTGATCTCCTCGATGTCGGCGCTGCGCGGCATGCGCAAGTCGATGACCACCTACGCCGCCACCAAGGCCGGCGTCGCCGCGATCGCCGAGGGGCTCCGCTCCGAGCGGATCCGGGGCCTGGACGTGTCGGTGATCTACCCGGGCTACATCCGCTCGGAGATGAACGAGCACGTGCAGCGGAAGACCCGCTTCATGGTCGACACCGCGACCGGCGTGCGGGCCATGGTCGCCGCCATCGAGGCACGGCGGACCAAGGCCTACGTGCCGGCGTGGCCGTGGGTGCCGATCGGGTTCGCCATGAAGGTGCTGCCGCTGTCGGTGGTCCGGAAGCTGACCTGACCCCCGGTCAGCGCACCGACCGGATCGGGAGCACGGCCAGCGCCCCGGCGACGGCGACGGCCATGGCGATCGGGAACAGCGCGGCGTAGCTCAGCACGCTGACGATGAGCCCGGCGATCGCCGGCGCCAGCGCCTGGGGCAGCGTCACCGCGATGTTCAGCACGCCCAGGTAGCGGCCGTTGTCCTCCGTCGTCGGGAGCACCTCGGTCAGCAGCGCCTGGTCGACGGCCAGGTAGGAGCCGAACCCCAGACCGGCCAGGACGGCGAAGACGTAGATCCCGGTCATCGTCGGCATCACCCACGGCGCCACCAGGCCCGCGGCGATGAGCAGCCCCGCGGCGACGGCGACCGGCTTGCGGCGGCCCATCCGGTCGCTGAGCGGCCCGCCGATCACCGTGCTGAGCAGCGTGGCGACCAGGCTGACCGCGGAGATCGGCAGGATCGCGTCGACGGCGTCGTCCCCCAGGCCGATGTGGTCCTGCAGCACGTAGAGCTGGAACGTCGTGGTGATGTAGTAGCCGGTGAGCGTGAGCAGCCGGCCGAGGAAGCCCCAGGCGAAGTCGGGATGGGCCCGCGGGCTCACCCAGTAGGTCTTCAGGAACGCGGTCCACTGGAGCGGGGGCCGGGGCTCACCCCGGTTGTCGTGGTCGGGGTTGAACAGCGCGAACCCGCAGGCCGCGACCACGATGACGACGGCGAGCACCGCGTAGCCGACCTGCGGCGTGTCCGCGAGCACCGACCCGAGCCCCATCCCGCCGGTGATGCCGACGAGGACGCCCAGGCCGCCGGAGGCGGAGAACAGCCCGCGCACCCCTCGGGGCACCCGGTCGGGCATGACCGCTGCCTTCGGGCTGAAGTAGATGTTGAGCGCCACCATGACCAGCAGGTACAGGGCGCCGATGCCGACCAGGCCGCTTCTCCCACCCAGGACCACCATCGCTCCGGCAGCCAGCAGCGCCCCGGCGAAGATCCACGGCGCGCGGCGTCCCCAGCGGCTGCGGGTGCGGTCGGAGAGCAGTCCGGCGATCGGCTGGGCGATCATGCCGCCGACCGCGCCGACCGCGGTGACGATCGCCAGGTTCGCCGCCTTCTGCGCCGGGTCGACCGCCTCCACCTGGAGCGGCAGCAGGACGCTGTTCACCGCGCCGAGGGCCAGGTACACGCCCAGGCTGGCGATGCCGTACCAGACGAGGAGGCGCCGCAGCGGGCCCGTGACGGCGATCCGCTCGGTGCTCTGCGGGTCGTGGCCCTCCGGGCTGAGCCGGGGCCGGGGTACCGAGGTGATTCCGGCCGAGGAGGCGTGCGGGACGACCGACATGGACTTCCTTCCCGCGCAGCGAGCGCTGGGGCGCGGGAACTGTCACGCCGTCGTGACCCCCCGGAGTCGGACGGCAGCGTAGGGGCAGAGTGATCTGGACCACAAGAAGTGCAGCCGCGGGGCTGTCCCCGACGCCGTCGCCTCCTAGGCTCGCTCCTGTGACCGCCGCCACGCTGCCCTCGTACTCCAACGGCCCCTCGACCGTTCCGCTGCTCGGCGACACCATCGGCGCGAACCTCGACCGCACAGCGGCCCGCGTCGGGGAGCACGAGGCGCTGGTGGAGTGCGCGACCGGACGCCGCTGGTCCTATCCGGAGCTGGCCGCCGAGGTCGACGCCTGCGCGCTCGGGCTCCACGCGATGGGCGTCGGCAAGGGCGACCGGGTCGGCATCTGGGCCCCGAACTGCGCCGAGTGGGTCTTCGTGCAGTACGGAACGGCGAAGCTCGGCGCCGTCCTGGTGAACATCAACCCGGCCTACCGCACCTCCGAACTGGCCTACGTGCTGGAACAGGCGGGGATCTCCGTGCTGGTGAGCGCGCCCGAGTTCAGGACCAGCGACTACCGCGCGATGGTCGCCGAGGTCCGCCCCGAGCGGCCGGACCTGCGCGAGGTCGTCTTCCTCGGCTCCCCCGAGTGGGACCGGCTCATGGCCACCGGCCGCGCCGCCGACCGCGACCTGCTGGTGCGACGCGAGGCCGAGCTCTCCGCCGACGACCCGATCAACATCCAGTACACGTCGGGCACCACGGGCTTCCCGAAGGGCGCCACGCTCACCCATCACAACCTGCTCAACAACGGCTTCTTCGTGGGCGAGGGCTGCGGCTACACCGAGGCCGACCGCGTCTGCATCCCGGTGCCCTATTACCACTGCTTCGGCATGGGGATGGGCAACCTCGGTGCCACCTCGCACGGCGCGACGATGGTCATCCCCGCGCCCGGCTTCGATCCGGCGCTGACGCTGCAGGCCGTGCAGGACGAGCGCTGCACCTCGCTGTACGGCGTCCCGACCATGTTCATCGCCGAGCTCGCGCTGCCCGACTTCGCCGACTACGACCTCTCCAGCCTGCGCACCGGCATCATGGCCGGCTCCCCCTGCCCGGTCGAGGTCATGAAGCGGGTGGTGGCCGAGATGGGGATGACCGGGGTGACCATCTGCTACGGCATGACCGAGACCTCACCGGTGTCCACGCAGACCGGCGCCGACGACGACCTCGACCGCCGCACCTCGACCGTCGGGCGAGTGCACCCGCACCTGGAGGTGAAGGTCGTCGACCCGGCGACCGGCCTGACGGTGCCGCGCGGAACGCCCGGGGAGTTCTGCACCCGCGGCTACTCGGTCATGCTCGGCTACTGGAACGAGCAGGAGAAGACCCGCGAGGTGATCGACGCCGCCCGCTGGATGCACACCGGCGACCTCGCGGTGATGGACGACGAGGGCTACCTGAACATCGTCGGCCGGATCAAGGACATGGTCATCCGCGGCGGGGAGAACGTGTACCCGCGGGAGATCGAGGAGTTCCTCTACACCCATCCCGACGTCGTCGACGCCCAGGTGATCGGGGTTCCCGACGAGCGGTACGGCGAGGAGCTCATGGCGTGGGTGCGGCTGCGCGAGGGCGCCGAGCCGCTCACCGCGGAGGGGCTGCGCGAGTTCTGCGCCGGCAGGCTGGCCCACTACAAGGTGCCGCGGTACGTGAAGGTCGTCGACGAGTTCCCGATGACCGTCACCGGCAAGATCCGCAAGGTCGAGATGCGCCAGGTCTCGGTCGAGGAGCTCGGCCTCGAGGCCGCGGCCACCACGCGCAACGCCTGACGTCGGCCGGCCGTCACTCCGCGAGCGCGTCCAGGAAGCCGAGCACCACGTCGAGCACCAGCGCCGTCCGCGCCAGTCCGAAGAAGTGCGTCGTCCCCGGGAAGACCGCGAGCTGCGAGGCGGGCACCCCGTCGAAGTCCCCGTTGACGTCGCCGCCGCGAAGCCGCAGGAAGCGAACTGCGTGCTCGAGCCGGACCATGTCGCAGTCGCCCACGGTGATCAGCGTCGGAGCGGCGATGCCCTCGACGTCGGCGTCGGACCAGCCGGGGAAGCCCTGGTCGAACGCGCCGAGCTTGTCGAGCAGGCCCTGCAGCCGCTCGGGGTGTAGGACCAACGGGGTCCCGCCGGAGCCGTGCACCTCGTAGTACATCTGCAGGCCGTTCACGGGCGCGTACCCCGTCGTCGCCGTCGTCGCGGATGACGTCACCGGCCGAGCCTCGGGGCGCACCCCTGTACCGGTCAAGCCTCCAGCCGGCGAGCCCGTGCGACGTCGGCAGCACCCCCTAGGGTCGGGCGCATGACCGACACCTTCCCGTCCGTCGCCGAGCTCGCCGCCGAGGAGGCGGAGCTGCAGTTCGGGTCGTTCACCAACGACGACGCGTGGGAGCTGGGATCGGCGCTGGTCGCGACCGCCCGCCGGGACCCAGCTCCGGTGGCGGTCGAGATCGTGCGCAACGGGCACCGGCTGTTCTCCGTCGCGCTGACCGGTGCGACGCCGGACAACGCCTCGTGGATCGAGCGGAAGTCCCGGGTCGTGCACCGGTTCGGGCACAGCTCGCTCTACGTGGGCCAGGCCAGCCGGGAGCGGGGCACCACCTTCGAGCAGGAGTTCGGCCTCGACCCGGCGCTCTACGCGGCGCACGGCGGCGCCTTTCCGATCCTCATCCGCGACGTCGGGCCGGTCGGGGTCGTGGTGGTCTCCGGGCTCCCCCAGCTCGAGGACCACCGGATGGTGGTCGGGGCGCTGCGCGCGAGGCTCGCCGGCGGCTGAGCCACTCGCCTGGGAACGCCGGGCGGGCTCAGGCCGGAGGGGCGGGGTCGAAGCGGGCGATCTCGGCCAGCGCCTCGCCCAGGTAGCCGACCATGCCCGCCACCCGCTGCTCCCCGTACTCCGCGGTGGCGCCCGTGGCGTCGCCGATCACCCCGGCCGGGCCGAAGTCGTCCGAGGACCAGCCGAAGGAGACCGAGCCGCCGAAGCGGACGTGCCGGTAGGCGTCCAGGTGCTCGGGAACCCAGCGGCCGGCCTGCGACATGTCGACCAGGTCCGGCCGCAGATGGAGCATCACCGACGTCTCGTCCATCCCGCCGTGCACCCCCATCCCCAGCTCGCCGGCCGGGCTGGTGCCGCCCTGGTCGGCCGGCGGCCGCGGGTGCACGACGAAGGTGCGCAGCCCGGTCTCCACGCGGATGTCGCGGGCGGCGACCTGGAGCAGCGCCGAGTTGCCGCCGTGCCCGTTGAGGAACACCAGCCGGCGGGCCGCGGTCGTCGCGACGCTGCGCCCCAGGTCGTGCAGGACGGCGGTGAGGGTGCTCGCCGAGAGCCAGAAGGTGCCGGCGGACCAGGCGTGCTCGTTCGACTTCGTGTACGCCAGCGGAGGCAGCAGCCACAGGTCCAGCTCGTCGCCGAACCGTTCGACGGCGCGTTCGGCCAGCGCCGAGGCGGCGATCAGGTCGGTGGCGAGCGGGAGATGCGGCCCGTGCTGCTCGATGGCGCCGACCGGCAGCACCAGGACGCTGTCGGGGCGCAGCGCGCTGCGGATCGCCGGTGCGGACAGTTCGGTCAGGAGGCGTGCGGTCACGGGGCGCACGCTAGGGAGGCGGCGTTGCAGCCGTGTGACGACACCGGCGTCCTCCGTCACGTGCCCGGAACATCGCGCTGGGAGCCTCCGGGCGTGCTGACCGTGCGAGGTGCCCTGACCGTGCTGACCGGCGACGGGGACGAGCTGACCGGCGTCGACGTCGTCGGCGGGGACGACGGGCGGGTCCTGGCGCCGGGGTCCGCGGAGACCGCCGGCGAGGTGCTCGACGCCTCCGGCTGCGTCGTCACCCCCGGCCTGGTCAACGCCCACCACCACCTGCTGCAGACCGCCTTCCGCACGCTGCCCGGCACCCGCGGCGTGCCGATGGCGCAGTGGCTGCCGACCATGGCCGCCGCCTACGCCGCCGTCGGCGTCGACGACGAGCTGGCGCACGCCGCTGCCTCGGCCGGGCTGGCCGAGGCGCTGCTGTGCGGCGTGACCACGGTCGCCGACCACCACCTCACCTGGCCCCGCTCCCCCGCTCCTGCCGACGGCGGGGTCGCGATCGCTCGCGCGACCGCCGCCGCGGCCGCGGAGCTGGGCGCCCGCCTCGCCTTCGTCCGGGGCACCGCCGGCGACGATCCGCAGGAGGCCGCCGCCTCGGCAACGGCGATCGCCACGGCCCTGGTCCCGCCGGGTGGGGTCACCCCCGACGGGATGCTCCAGGTCGCGGTCGGCCCCGCCGGCGTGCACAGCGACCGGCCGGAGACCTTCGCGCTGCTGGCCGAGGTGGCCGCGCGGCACGGGCTGCGACGGCGGACCCAGGCCAACGAGCAGGTCGACGTCGCCATCGCCGCGGAGCGGTTCGGCCGGCGCCCGCTCGAGCTGCTGGCCGAGTGGGGCTGGCTGGCGCCCGACGTCACCCTCGCCCACCTGTGCGGCGTCACCGACGAGGAGGTGCGGCAACTCGCCGATGCCGGCGTATCGGCGACGCACGCGCCCGGCTGCGACCTGCCCATGGGCTGGGGCGTGGCGCCGGCCGCCGCGCTCTCCGACGCCGGCATCCCGGTGGGCCTGGGCACCAGCGGCGGCGGCTCCAACGACGCCGGGCACCTGCTGGCCGACGCCCGGCTGGCGATGCAGGTGGCGCCGCTGGCCGGGCGCCCCGTCGCCGCCCGCGAGGTGCTGGGGTGGGCCACCCGGGGTGCGGCGGACGGCCTGGGCCGCGCCGACCTCGGCCGGCTGACCGTCGGCGCCCGGGCGGACCTGGTGTGCTGGGACGTCACCGGCGTCGCCGACGCCGGGGTCGCCGACCCGGTGGCCGGGCTGCTCTGGGCCTCGCCCGGCCGCCGCCCGCGGCACGTCGTCGTCGGCGGGCGGGTGGTGGTGCGCGACGGGGTTCTGCAGACGGCCGCGGAGACCGACGTGGTGGAGCGCCTGCACCGCCTGCTCGCCGCCCGGCGGGCCGCCTGACCGACCCTTCCCCGACCTGACCTGAGGGGCCGGGCGCAGGACGCCGGCGGGAACGTCGTCGTCACCGGACGGCAACGTGCGGCAGGGATCGTCCGATCGTGATCCGTCTCCTCGTGCACGATGCCGTCCTGCTCACCCTCGACCCCGACCGGCCCGATCCCTTCCGCGGCTGGTTCACCGTCGGCGACGACGGCCGGCTGCTGACGGTCGAGGCCGGGAACCCGCCGCCGGACGTGCTGGCGGGGCTGCGCGCCGAGCAGGTTCTCGACGTGGGCGGTGCGCTGGTCGGCCCCGGCTTCGTCTCCTCGCACAGCCACCTGTTCACCTCCGCCTCCCGCGGCCTGGGCACGGACCTGTCGCTGTACGGCTGGATCGAGGCGATGCTCCGCTACACGTTCGCGGCCGGCGCCGAGGACCTCTACTGGATGACGCGGCACGGCGCGCAGGACTTCCTGCGCAACGGCATCACCACCGCCTTCGACTTCACCGACTCGGGGCTGACCTTCGCCCGGGAGTCCGACGGCGTCGCGCACTACTCGGCCAGCGTTCCCGATCCGCTCTACCAGCACGCGCAGCTGCGCGGAAAGGCCGACGCCGGGCTTCGGACGGTGCACAGCGTGATGCTCGGGCAGGGGCCGGTGGACCCCGCCGCCGCGCTCGCGCACCTCGACGGCGTCGTCGAGCTGTCCACCGACATCGATCCCTCGCTGCTGCTCAGGCTCGCCGTCAGCGGCACCGTGCAGTGGGCCGACGACCCGGCGGCCGCCGACCTCGAGGTCACCGCCATGCGCCGACACGGCCTGCTCAACCAGCCGCACTTCCTGGAGACGCCGCACGAGGTGGAGCTCCAGCAGTCGAAGTTCGGCTGGTACCGCGACGCCGGTGCGCTCGGCCCCGACCTGGTGTTCGGCCACTTCATCCAGACGACCGACGAGATCATCGCCGAGGCGGCGGCCGCGGGGTGCGGGATGAGCTGGCAGCCGATGAGCAACGGGCGGCTCGCGTCGGGGGTGGCGCGGATTCCGGAGATCCGGGCGGCCGGCATGCGGATCGGCATCGGCCTGGACGACCAGTCGTGCACCGACGTCAGCGATCCGTTCGCGAACATGCGCACGGCCCTCGCGCTGATCCGGGCGACCTACCGCGATCCCGAGGCGCTGCCGGTCCGCGAGGTGCTGGCCATGCACACCCGCGGTTCGGCGGAGGTGCTCGGCCTCGACGAGCACGTCGGCACGCTGCGGCCGGGGCGGTTCGCCGACTTCCTGGTGGTCGATCCGCGCCGGCCCGACACCGGCCCGGTCTGGGACGCCTACGGCACCTACGTGCTGGCCTGCTCGCTGCGCAACCTCCGCCAGGTCTGGTCGGGCGGACGGCTGGTCGCCGAGGGCATGACGCTCTGCGACCCGGGCTCCGACGAGGTCGAGGGCCAGGTGCACGAGCGGATGGCCCGCCTGCGCGCCGAGATCGACGGCGCCTGACACGAGACCGCGCCGGCAGCCCCCCGTGGGCTGCCGGCGCGGTTCCGGTCCTCGCGCCGGGGCGCGAGGGTGCTGCTACTCCAGACCGATCGAGTCGTCGATGTACTCGTTCGTCGCCAGCTGCTCGGCGGTGAAGCCGTCGGCCGGCGGGGTCCCCTGCTCGGTGAAGATCGGCGTGGCCAGCTCGATGAGCGTCGAGAGCCGGTCCATGTCGAAGTTGCCGTGCGTCTCGTCCGGCCCGTTGCCGACCAGACCCAGCTCCCGCATGGTCTCGACCGAGTACTCGGCCACCTCCGCGCCGTACACCCAGCCGGTGTCGTACTGCTCGACCAGCTCGATGATCAGCTCGTTCGTGCCGGACGGGTCCTCGACGAAGTCCAGGTCGGCCTGCTGCATCACCGGGATCAGCTCGGTGAGGCAGCCGGAGAGCTCCTCCTGCTTGTCGGCCCGCACCGACAGCGAACCGGCGTAGACCTGGAAGCCGGTGTCGTGGACCAGCTGGTACTCGACCGGCTTGCCCCAGGCGTCGACCTCGTTCTCGTAGATGAACGGCTCGGCGCTGGCGAAGCCCTGCTGCGCGTCCTTCCCCCCACTGGCGACGAACGCCGCCGGCGCGCCGTCGTAGCTGCCGTCGAGCTGCTCCTCGCGGAGGATGCCGGCGCCGGTGAGGTAGTCCATGTACGCGGACCCCTCGAAGTAGCGCACCGTGGCGTCGGTGTCGGCGAGGTCGGCGATCTCGTCGGCGTCCGGATAGGTCTCCGGGTCCCACATGATCATCTGCGGCGAGATCTCGAGCTGCGCCAGGACACCCACGGTCGGCTGCGTGTCCGACAGCTGGATGGCCTCGTCGGTGTCGACGTAGCCGAGGGTGATGTCGTCGTCGGAGTACATCTGCGCGCTGACCGCCTGGAAGCCGATGGCCGGGCCACCGGCCCGGATCTCGACCGTGACGCCGGTGCTGTCGCCGTTGGTGTCGACGAGGGTTCCGCTGACCGACTTCGATCCGGCGTCGATCTCGGAGTCGTCCCCGACGAGCTGGTAGACGCCGCCGTGCTCGGCCTCGGGGTTCCAGTCGGTCTGGATGACGACGGTGTCGGGGCAGCCGGCGGCGGCGAGGTCGATGCTGCCGACCTCCCCGGTGGGACCGGACGAGGAGGCCTCCTCCTCGCTGCCGCATGCGGTGAGGGCGAGCGCGGCGATGCTGATGGCCGCGAGGCTGATCGTGGTGCGGGTCCTGCGCACGCGTACTCCTAGGGGTCAGGGACGGACGACGCCCCGGCTCGGGGCGTCGCGGGACGGTGCCGTGGGGAGCACGGCACCGACGCGATGTGGGGGGTGGGGGAAACCGGACCCTGAGGGCGGGCCCGCCGGGGTCAGGCGGGGTCGCGGCTCTGGTCGTACCAGCGGCCGACGGCGAGCCTGCCCAGCCAGCCGAAGAGCAGGAAGACGGCGATGCCGAGGGCGGCGGCGACCAGGATCGTGGCGAACAACTCGGGCCCCTGGAGGCGGGCCCGGAAGTTGTCCAGCAGGATGCCGAGCCCCGGCGTGCCCTGCTTGAAGAAGACGTCGCCGACGATCGCGCCGACCACCGACAGGCCGGCCGAGATGCGGAGCCCGGCGAAGATCGCCGGCATCGCCGCGGGGAACTGCAGCTTGAACAGCCGGGTCAGGCGGCCGGCCCCGTGCAGCGTGAAGAGCTCGTGCATCCCGCGGTCGACCGACTGCAGCCCGAACAGCGTGTTGGACACGATCGGGAACAGCGCGATGAGGACGCAGACGATCGTGCGCGCCGGGAAGCCGTAGCCGAACCAGAAGCCGATCAGCGGTACCAGCGCGAGGATCGGGATGCACTGCAGGGCGACGGCGTAGGGGAACAGCGAGCGCTCCGCGGACCGCGCCTGGCTCATCACCACCGCCCACGCCATGCCGATGACGATCGCGATCGCCAGGCCGGTGAAGGAGACCGTGATGGTCTGGGCGAGGGCGGCGGTGATTCGCTCCATCGCCGCGCCGTCGAGGAACGCCTCGGTGATCACGTCCTGCGGCGGCGGCATGAGGAAGCGCTTGCCGGGCTCCAGCACCAGGTAGGTGATGGCGTACCAGATGCCGATCAGCACGGCGAGGATCGCCAGCGGTGCGGCGACGTCGACGAGGGTGCCGCGGCGCTTGCGCCGGCGCGCGGGCGCCGGAGCGGCGGTCGCCATCTCGCCGGGTGTGGTTCCGGCGGACTGGACGGTGGTGGTCACGGCGCGCTCCTCGGCGGCAGGGGGTCGGATGGACGCCGGGGCGCTCACGAGTGCCCCGACCGGAGCGCGGAGGAGACCTTGCCGGCGAGCTCGGCGAACTCCGGGGTGAACCGGAGCTCCGGCGTGCGGTCGGGTCCGAACGGGATGTCGAAGGTGTCGACGATGTGCCCCGGCCGGCCGCTCATGACCAGCACCCGGGTGGACATGTAGACCGCCTCGCTCACCGAGTGGGTGATGAACAGCGCTCCGAACCCCTTCGCGTGGAAGAGCCGGATCAGCTCGTCGTTGAGGCGTTCGCGGGTGATCTCGTCCAGCGCGCCGAACGGCTCGTCGAAGAGGAAGAGATCCGGGTCGAGGGTGAGCGACCGGGCCAGCGAGGCCCGCATCTTCATGCCGCCCGACAGCGCCCGCGGCAGCTTCTTCTCGTGTCCCTCGAGGCCGACGAGCTCGATCGCGTCCCGCGCGGCCTGGTTCGTCTGCGTCTTGCTGATCCCGTGCAGCTCGGCGAGCAGCTGGACGTTCCTGAGCACCGAGCGCCACGGCAGCAGCGTGGCGTCCTGGAAGACGTAGCCGATCCGCTGCGCGTCCATCTCCGCGGTGCCCGACGTCGCCGGCGACAGGCCGGAGGCGATCCGGAGCAGCGTGCTCTTCCCGCAGCCCGACGGTCCGACCACGGTGACGAACTCACCGCGACGGATGTCCAGGTCGACCCCTTCGAGGGCCACCGTGCCGTCCGGGAACGCCTTGGCGACGTCGCGGAAGTGCAGGACCCGCGCAGCGGTGCCGGTCGGGGGGAGGGAGGGCGCGAGAGCACTCAAGAGGGCAGCTCCAGGAGGCAGGGCCGGGGATGCCGGGCCGGTGCTTGGTGGGTCGTGACCACCCTCCGTGGCCAGTGTTTCGATCACGTGAGGCGGCGGTGAACGGCGCTCGCCCGACGGTCACGAGTTGGACACACCGACTCCCACCCGTTCCCGAACGCTCCGGACCACCCGGCTGCTCGCCAGCACGCGGTCGCCGGAGAGCACCACCCGGGCGGTCCCCGCGCCGGCGACGGCGGCGTCCAGGCTCTCCGCCTCGATCGCGACGAACTCCGCCACGGATCCCTCCGCGACCTCCGGCACGGGCAGGCCCATGCACGCCCGGGCCCCTGCGCTGACCGCGTGCCAGGCCGCCCGCGTGGACAGGTGGCCGGCGGTCACGAGCAACGATGCCGCCTCGCAGGCGTCCGCCCGGCCCATCGGGTTGAACGGGTCGCGGAGGTTGTCGCCCCCGGCACCGAGGGTGGCGCCGGCGTCGAGCAGTGCCCGGACGGCGGTGAGTCCCCGCGGCGGACCCACCGGGATCCCCCGCCCCTGCAGGTAGAGGTTGGTCTGCGGCAGCGTCACCACGCCGACCCCGGCCCGCGCCACCTCCTCCGCCGTCGCCCGGGCCACCTCCAGCGGGTGCACGCCGAGGCTGACGCAGTGGCTGGCCGTGACGCCGCGGTCGAAGCCGGACCCGACCACCGCACGCGCCAGGCTGCGCAGTCCCTGGGCGGTCGGGTCCAGCGTCTCGTCGGTGTGCAGGTCCAGCGGCAGCCCGGAGCGGACGGCGGCCTCGAGGGAGAGCGCCAGCCCGGCGTCGCGGTCCGGCCACAGGTGCGGCACCCCGCCGATCACGTCGGCGCCCAGCTCGATCGCCTCGGCCAGCAGCCGCGGCGTCGCCCCGGCCTCCTCCGCGCTCCGGGGCGCCGACAGCAGCGCCACCACCTGCACGTCGACCAGGCCGGCGAGGGCGTCGCGCACCTCGACCAGTGCCCGCATGTGCCGGGTTCCGGCGTGCACCCCGACGTCGGCGTGCGTGCGGATCGCGGTGATCCCGTTCGCCAGGTACTCGTGCGCGGCCCGGGTCGCGCGCTCGACCAGGTCCTCGTGGGTGAACCCGGCGGCGATCTGCCGGATGGCGGTGATCGCACCGTCCAGGTCACCGGTGAGGTTCGGAGCCCGGTGGCTGGTGAGCGCCTTGTCCAGATGGGCGTGCGGCTCGGCCGGCGCGGGCAGCAGCAGGTGCCCGGCGAGGTCCAGCACCTCGTCGTCCGGCCGCACCGGCAGGTCGGGGGCCACGGCGGCCACCGTCGTCCCCTCGATCCGGACGTCGACGCGTCGTCCGTCGACGTCGGTCACCGACTGCAGCAGCAGGGTCATGCGGGGGCACTCCGATCGGCTGGGGGCACTACCCCGCAGCCTCACCGGTGCGTGTTCCTGCCTCGTTTCGCGATCGTGACGGCGAGCGCTCAGCCCTGCCGGCGCTCCTCAGAGGTCGAGCACCAGCCGCGGGCCGGCGGCTCGAGAGACGCAGACCATCATCACGGTGTCGTCGGCCTGCTCCAGCGGGGTGAGCACCGAGTCCCGGTGCTCGACCGGACCCTCGAGCACCGGCGTCTCGCAGGTGCCGCACGTGCCGACCCGGCAGGACGAGAGCACCACCGCACCGGCACCGGTCACCGCGTCGAGGACCGATTCGCCGGGCTCGACGGTCACCGTCGTCCCGGTCAGGGCGAGCTCCACCTCGAACGGCTCCGGCCACACCGGCTCGCCGAACTCCTTGGCCTCGAACCGCTCCACGTGCAGGGCCTGCGGCGGCCAGCCGGCCAGGAGGTCCTCCACCTGGTCGAGGAGCCGGGCCGGGCCGCAGGCGTAGACAGCGGTGTCGGTGCGCGGCCCGCCCAGCAGTGCGGTCAGGTCCAGCCTCGCTCCCTCGTCGGCGGCGAGGATCCGCACCCGGTCGGGGTGGGCGGCGGCGAGCTCGTCGGCGAAGGCCATCGTGGCGCGGGACCGCCCGGCGTAGTCCAGGGTCCACTCGGCGCCGGCCGCGTCCGCGGCGGCGACCATGGCGCGCAGCGGGGTGATGCCGATGCCTGCGGCGACGAACCGGTACGCGGTGCCGGGGGTGACCTCGAAGGCGAAGTGGTTGCGCGGGCCGCGGACCCGCAGCCGCTCCCCCACCGCGACGTCGTCGTGCAGGGAGGCCGAGCCGCCGCGACCGCCGGGCTCCCGGAGCACGGCGATCCGCCAGCGCGAGCGGTCCTCCACGTCGCCGCACAGCGAGTACTGCCGCTCCAGCCCCGGCCGCAGGACCACGTCGATGTGCGAGCCGGGGGTCCAGGCGGGCAGGTCGCGGCCGTTGTGCGCGACGAGGTCCAGGGCGAGGACGTCCCGGGCCAGCTGGGTGCGGGCGGCCACGACCAGGTCCCGCTCGACGTCGGAGAAGAAGCTCACCCGACGGATTCTGACCATGCCCTCGAGCAGGGGTGGACGGCGACCCCACGACGACACACGTTCGTAAATGACGGTCACAGAGGCGTAACCGGCGGCCGTTAGGAACGCACCATGACCGTCTCGCTGTCCCCTCCGTCTGCAGCCGTCGTCGCCGAGCTCGAGGCGGAGCTGATCGATCTCCTCGGCGCGCGGAACGTGACGAGCGAGCTGCGGGCGCGCGAGCGGGCCTCGGTGGACGGCGCACGGATGAGCCCGATCATCACCGAGCTGCTGCCGCTGGGGCTGGCCGACCTGGTGGCCCTTCCGACGACGGCCGAGGACATCGGCCTGGTGGTCGCCGCCGCGGTGCGCCGCGGCGTTCCGGTCACCCCGCGCGGCAAGGGCACCGGCAACTACGGGCAGGGCATCCCGATGGCCGGCGGGCTGGTGCTCGACATGTCGCGGGCGCGGGCCGTGGTCGAGGTCGGTGACGGGTGGATCACCGCCGAGGCCGGCACCCCGATGGTGGCGCTGGAGCGCGCGGCGGCCGCCACCGGCCAGGAGCTGTGGATGTACCCGTCGACCGCGCAGTCCTCGCTCGGTGGCTTCCTCGCCGGCGGCTCCGGAGGCACCGGCACGATCGCGCACGGCAGCAACCACATGGGCTTCGTGCTGGCGCTCGACGTCGTCCTCGGCACCGGCTCCCCCGACCTCGTGCACGTGGAGGGCGAGGAGGCCCATCGCTACGTCCACAACTACGGAACGGCGGGGATCATCGCCCGGGCGACCGTGCGCCTGGAACCGTTGCAGGACTGGCGGGGCGTGTTCGCGAGCTTCCCCGACTTCCGCGGCGCGCTGTCGGTGCTGCGGGAGCTGGGCCGGGTGCAGCCGCTCCCCCGTCTGGTGTCGGCCGATCCGCCGGAGATCACCGCCACCCTGCCGGCGGACCCGGCCATCGCGGCGGGCCGGGCCGGCCTCCGGATGATCGCCGACGCGCGCACCCTCGCCGAGGCCACCGCGCTGATCGAGGGGGCCGGCGGCGCCGTCGAGGACGTGCGGGAGGGCCCGCAGGTGGTGCTGGGGATCAGCATGCTCAGCTACAACCACCCCATCGAATGGCTGCAGAAGAGCGAGCCGGGCGTCTACTTCCACGTCGAGGTCTCCGGCGACGCGCTGGTCGAGCGGATCGACGAGGTGCAGGCGGTCTACGAGGGCGGGCTGCTGCACATCGAGGCCGGGCACACGGTTCCGATCGGGATGCTGGCCGGCGTCTACCGCAGCCCGGAGCAGGTGACCGAGGGCATCGCGGCGCTCGGGCGGCTGGGCGTGGGCGTGCACAACCCGCACCAGTGGAACGTCGACTTCGAGCTGGCGCGCACCATCGAGACCGCCCGGACGACCGACCCTCAGGGGCTGCTCAACCCCGGGAAGCTCAACCCCGACTACGACGGCCCCACGAAGGGCGCCATCCGGTGAGCTCCGCCGTCGAGCCGTTCGACCTGCACGCCGACGGTTCGCCGCCGGCCGACCCCTGGTCGCTGGCGCGGCAGTGGCTCCCGGAGGACGACGATCCGGACCGGCCGCGGGTCACCCTGGCGACCATCGGGGAGGACGGCTGCCCCGACGCCCGCACGGTGCTGCTGTCCGCCGTCGACGAGTCCGGGTTCGCGTTCCACACCGCGGCCTCCAGCCGCAAGGTCGGCCAGCTCGCCGCCTCCCCGCTGGCCGCGATGGTCGTGCTCCGGCCCGACTCCGGCCGCCAGCTGGTGGTGCGCGGCGACGTGGTCCCCGACAGCCCGGACTCGGAGCTCGCCGCCTGGGCGGCCCGGGTGCCCTACCTGCGCCGGCTCGCGGTGCTCAACACCGACGAGCTGGCGCGGCTGCCGCTGGCGGAGCGGCTCGAGCGCTGGGCCGCCGGATCCGACTCCGGGCCTCCCGCGGAGAGCTGGCTCGGATTCCGCCTGCAGCCACGGGAGATGACCTTCTGGGCCGCCCATCCCGACACGGCCAGCCGTCGCCTCCGGTACGTACGCACAGGAAACGGCTGGTCGGCGACCCACGCGGCGGGCTGAGTCTCAGGCCGCCAGCTCGGCGGCGATCGCCGCCGCGGTGGCGGTGATCGCCGCACCCCAGGAGGGCAGCAACGCGCGGGAGAAACGGGCGCTGGGCGCAGCCACCGAGATCGCGGCCGGCGGGATGCCGTCGACCGCCGGGACCGCCGCCCCGACGGCGGTCAGCCCCGCCTCGCTCGCCCCCTCGTTCACCGCGAATCCGCGGCGGCGCACGGTGCGCAGCTCGCGCTCCAGCCGCGCACGGTCCGGATCCTCCCGATCGCCGAGCACCGCGGTCAGCGCCTCGGGGGTCAGGGCGGCCAGCAGCGCCTTGCCTCCGGAGCTCACGGAGGCCGGCAGCGTCCGGCCGGTGCGGTCGCCGACCCGGAGCACGTGACCGCACTCGACCGTGGCGACGAACCGGACGTCGGCGCCGGCCAGGACCATGAGGTTGACGGTCTCGCACAGCCGGTCCACCAGGTCCTCCAGGTGCGGCAGCGCCACCTCGCGCAGCCGCGCCACCGTGGCGCGGGGCATGGCGCCGCCGCCCTGCAGGAGCGGCCCCGGCCCGTAACGGCGGTCGGCCAGCTGCTCGGCGAAGTCCCGGTAGACCAGCATGCCGAGGAGCCGGTGGGCCGTGGAGACCGAGACCCCCAGCCGCTCCGCCGCGTCGGTGACCCGCATCGGCCCCTCCTGCTGCAGCACGGTCGCCAGCAGCAGCGCGGAGTCGACCGAGGCGATCGCATACGCCGGCTTGTTCTTCACAACAGAAAACGCTATCCCGTGACGCGGGATCCGGGGACCGTCGGGGGAACGTCCGGCGACGAGAGAGGCCCTTCCATGCAGTTCTACCTCGACGGCTATCAGGCCGGGGACCCGTTCCTCGCGGACCCGCACCCCTCGGTCGCGACCCGCCCGGAGGGCCTGCCGGACGAGGTGGACGTGCTGATCGTCGGTTGCGGTCCGGCCGGCATGGTGCTGGCCGCCCAGCTCGCGCAGTTCCCCGAGATCCGGACGGCGATCGTCGACCGCCGGAACGGCCCGCTGGCCGTGGGGCAGGCCGACGGCGTCGCCTGCCGGACGGTGGAGATGTTCGAGGCGTTCGGCCTGGCCGACCAGCTGGTGTCGGAGGCCTACTGGGTCAACGAGGTCGGCTTCTGGCGCCCCGACGCCGAGGACCCGTCGCGGATCACGCGGACCGGCCGGATCCAGGACGTCGAGGACGGCCTGTCGGAGTTTCCGCACGTCATCGTCAACCAGGCCCGCATGCTGGCCTACCTGCGCGAATCCATGGGCCGCTCGGCGAGCCGGCTCGAGCCCTTCTACGGACTTCAGGCCGCCGACGTGCAGCTGGACCCGGCCGACGACACCACTCCGGCGACCGTCAGCCTGCGGCACGTCCGGGACGGCGAGGAGACCGGCGAGACCTCGACGATCCGGGCGCGGTACGTCGTGGGCTGCGACGGCGCCCGCAGCGCCGTCCGGACGTCCATCGGCCAGGAGCTGGCCGGCGACGCGATGAACCAGACCTGGGGCGTCATGGACGTCCTCGCCGTCACCGACTTCCCCGACATCCGGCTCAAGGCCGTCATCCACTCGGCCAACCAGGGCAACCTGCTGATCATCCCGCGGGAGGGGGGCTACCTGGTGCGGCTCTACATCGAGCTGGACCAGGTGAGCGACCGGGACATGCTCGAGGGCCGCGACGTCACGCCGGAGAAGCTCGCCGCCGTCGCCAACCGGATCCTGCACCCGTACTCGATCGACGTGAAGAGCGTCGGCTGGTGGTCGGTGTACGAGATCGGCCAGCGGCTGTGCCGGAAGTTCGACGACGTGCCGGTCGAGGAGGTGCCGTCCCGGCTCCCGCGGGTGTTCATCGCCGGCGACGCCTGCCACACGCACAGCGCCAAGGCCGGCCAGGGCATGAACGTCTCGATGGCCGACGCGTGGAACCTGGGCTGGAAGCTGGCCTCGGTGCTCCGCGGCACCGCGCGTCCCGAGTTGCTGCACACCTACTCCGGGGAGCGGCAGGCCGTGGCCCAGGAGCTCATCGACTTCGACCGCGAGTTCGCCCGCATGATGAGTGCGAAGCCGAAGTCCTCACCCGACGACGCCGAGGGCGTGGACCCGGAGGCGTTCCAGGCGCACTTCGCCCAGCAGGGCCGCTTCACCGCCGGCGTCGCGACGCACTACGAGCCCTCGATGATCACCGGCCCGGACACGCACCAGCAGCTGGCCACGGGCTTTCCGCTCGGCATGCGCTTCCACTCCGCGCCGGTGATCCGGCTGGCCGACGCCAAGCCGGTGCAGCTCGGCCACGCCGCCCGGGCCGACGGCGCGTGGCGGCTCTACGTCTTCGCCGACGGCGCGTACCCCACCGGCGCGGAGTCCCGGGCCCGGGGGCTCTACGACTTCCTGGCCTCCGCGAAGTCGCCGGTCGTCCGCTTCACCCCGGCCGGCGCCGACCCCGACTCGGTGCTGGACGTCCGCGGCGTCTTCCAGCAGGGCCACCGCGAGCTGCGGGTCGAGGACCTGCCGGCGGCGCTGCTCCCCCGCAAGGGCGTGTTCGGGCTGGTCGACTCCGAGAAGGCCTTCTGCCCGGACCCGAGGGCCGAGGACCTCTTCGACCTGCGCGGCATCGACCGGGAGCAGGGGTGCATGGTGCTGGTGCGCCCCGACCAGTTCGTCGCCGCCGTGCTGCCCCTGGACGCGCACGACGAGCTCGGGAACTTCCTCGGCGGCGTCCTGCTCGACGTCCGGTGAGGGCTTCGGCGGCCTGACCTGCACGGGAACAGATGTCTCCAACAGCACCAGACGGTTTCGTCCTCTTATTGCCAGTGCGCGGCCGGGAAGCGCCTCCGTAACGTTACTGACAGCACACGGGCCGTACCGGTCCGTCACTCAGAACGCCGACCGAGGAGCTTCCCATGCCTTCCTTCTCCCGCCCCGCCCTCACCCTCGTGCACGACACGACCACCCCCCGCCTGGCCTACGCCGAGCCCGCCTGGGATCCCGCCGCCGGCTGGGACGACCTGACCGAGTGGGACGCCGAGACCCAGTGGGACGAGCCGGCCACCCAGACCTCCGTGTGGCCCGAGGCCGCCCCGGTCACCGACGAGGAGTGGCGCCTGGACGCGCTCTGCGCCGAGACCGACCCGGAGGCGTTCTTCCCCGAGAAGGGCGGCTCGACCCGCGACGCCAAGCGCGTCTGCTCCGGCTGCCCCGTCCGCGCCCAGTGCCTGGAGTTCGCGCTCTCCAACGACGAGCGGTTCGGCATCTGGGGCGGGCTCTCCGAGCGCGAGCGCCGCCGCGTCCGCGTGCAGCGCAACGGCTCGCTCAGCGCCTGACCGCTTCCCCGGGTTCGTGCTCGGGGCCCACACTGCGGGGATGCCGGAGGCATCGCACCCGCCCGATGACGCGGGCATCGACGCCACGTCCCCGCACCGCATCCCGCTCCGCGGCTGGGCGCAGATCACCCGGCGCGCCACCCGGCAGGTGTTCGGTGACCGGCTGCAGGTGCTCAGCGCCGGGATCGCCTTCTTCGCCCTGCTCTCCCTCGCCCCGATGCTCATCGCTGCGCTGTCGGTCTACGGAGCGCTGAACAGCCCGGACGCCGCCCTCCGGCAGCTGTCCGAGCTGACGGGGATGCTCCCCGACGACCTGGACCCGATCGTGGGCGAGCAGCTCAGCACGATCACCCGGGCGTCGCAGGACGTGATCAGCTGGCGCGGCCTGACCGGTCTGCTGGTCGCCCTCTGGACCGCGACCACCGCGGCCACCTACCTCGTCGACGCCCTGACACTCGCCTACCACGAGGACGAGACGCGGAGCTATCTGCGGCGCAGCGCGATCGGCCTGGCCGTCGTGGTCGGCGGCGCCCTCCTGGTCGGCGGCACGATCACCGTGGCCGGCTACCTCGGCGACGCGCTGGATGCGGCGCCCACTGTCGTCCGTGCGATCGGCCGGCTGCTCGCCTGGCCGCTGCTCGCCGGCCTCATGGCCATCGTGCTCGCCACGCTGTACCGCTTCGTGCCGGACCGGACGGACGCGCGCTGGAGCTGGATCAGCGGCGGCGCCACCCTCGCCACCCTGCTCTGGCTCCTGGTGACGGCGGTCCTGTTCGTCTACGTGCAGCAGCTGGGCGGCTACCGGTCCACCTACGGCTCGCTCGCCGGCGTCGCGATCAGCATGTTCTGGCTCTGGCTCACCGTGTTCCTCGTGATCGTCGGCGCAGCCGTCAACGCCGAGGCCGAGCGGCAGACCCGGCACGACTCCACCGTCGGCCCGGAGCAGCCGCTGGGTGAGCGCGGTGCCGCCGTCGCCGACAGCGCGCCGCCGTATCCCGACGACCTCTGAGGTCCCGCCGCGCCGTCTCCGGGCACCCGCGGGCATGGATCGGGCACCGTCCGTGTTGGCATGAACCGACGAACGGTCCGCCCGCCTCCGGGCGTCGACCCCCCGCATGCCCGCGATCAGCGAAGGATCCACCCTGCCCGAGACGCCGCCCCAGCCCACCACCGCCCGACGCCGGGAGCGCTCCGCCTCCCGCCGGACGCAGGTCCGGCAGTCCGACAGCATCGCCGCCCGCGCGGAGAAGCTCGCCCAGCAGAGCTGGGTGGAGGGCGCCGAGCCCGAGCTCCCCGTCCGGGAGACCCCGCCCGACAACGTGGTCTTCCACCTCGGGCCCACCAACTCCGGCAAGACCTACGAGTCGCTGCAGGCGCTGGCGAGGACGGGGTCCGGCGTCTACGCCGCGCCGCTGCGCCAGCTGGCCCACGAGGCCTACGCCAAGCTCTCCGCCCAGCTCCCCGAGGGCACCGTCGGCCTGTCGACCGGCGAGGAGGAGATCGACCCGAACGCGCCGATCGTCTGCTGCACCGTGGAGAAGGCCCCCGACCGCGGCGAGATGCTCGTGCTCGACGAGGCGCACTGGGTCACCGACCCCGACCGCGGCCACCACTGGGCCCGGCTCCTGCTCACCGGTGAGTACCGGGAGATGCACCTCATCTCGGCAGCCGAGGCCTACCTGGTGCTCAAGCCGCTGGTCTCCGACGCGAAGAGCGTCGAGGTCGTCAACCACAAGCGGCTCTCCCGGCTCGACGTGCTGCACGCCCCCGTGCGCGCCGACGCCGTCCGCCCCCAGACGCTGGTCGTCGCCTTCTCCCGCAAGGCCGTCTACGCCGCCGCCTCCGAGCTCGACCAGCACCGGCCGGGCAAGGTCGGCGTCCTCTACGGCGCGCTGCCGCCGGCCACCCGCCGCGAGGTGATCGAGCGGTTCACCACCGGTGAGCTCGACGTGCTGGTCACCACCGACGTCATCGGCCACGGCATCAACGTGCCCGCCACCACCGTGCTCTTCGCCGAGACGACGAAGTTCGACGGGCAGGAGATGCGGCCGCTGCGCACCTGGGAGGCCGCCCAGATCGCCGGCCGCGCGGGCCGCTACGGCCTCACCGGGCACGGCGCCGTCGGCATCCTGATCGGCGTCGCCGGGCTGAAGCCGCTCGCCGCGCTCGTCGGCGCGGGCGCCGCAGTGGCCCGTGGCGACGAGATGAGCGACCTGCCCAAGCGGGCTCCCCGGCTGCGGCCGGAGCTGGAGGACCTGGGCGCCTTCGAGCCGGTGGACCTGCCCGAGGCCCTGACCCGCTGGATGGCGTGGGCGCGGGCCGCCACCCGGGACCAGGCCATGACCGCCGACGACGTCACCACCCTGGTGATGCGGGTGCACGCCCTGCTGCCGCTGCTGCGCGGACCGCTCGGCGCAGCCGGCGACCTGAACACCGTCTGGCGCCTGGTGAACCTGGCGATCGACTACAACCCGCCGCGGCGCACCCGCTGGCTGACGCTGGCCAAGGCGGCGCTCCAGCACGCCGTCGGCATCCCGGTGCCGCCGGAGACCCTGCTGCCCGACGTGCCGCGCGGCGGCAGCGTCGAGGAGTACGAGCAGGCCGCCGCGGCCGCCCGTGACGCGCAGACCCTGCTCCGCCAGTTCCCCGGCGTCGGCGGGCTCTCCAGCGACGACGCCGCCTGGGTCGAGGAGGAGTGCGCGGAGATGATCACCGAGCTGCTCCCCGACGCCATCGCCCTCGGCCGCTCCGGGAAGTGCACCACCTGCGGCCGGGCCATCGCACCCTGGTTCACCACCTGCCGGCCCTGCAGCGCGCCCGCGGGCCGCGGCGGCGCCGGTGAGCGGGACCGCCGTCCGGCGGGTGGCAGCCGTACCGCCGGTCGCGCGGCGGGTCGCGCACTCGGCGGCCGCCAGGGTGGACCCCGGGGACGCTCCCGCCGCGGCTGAGCCGCCCGGGCCGATCCACTGAGGCGGGGCTCCTCCCGATCGGGAAGGATCGGGCGCGACCCGCGCCCGATCCCTCCGGAGGACCGATGACCGTCCAGCTCCCCCCGCTGCCCACGATGGTCGTCGGCAGCCTGCCGCAGCCGGACTGGCTGATCGACCGTGACCGCCTGAGCCACCAGTTCCCGCCCCGCGTCCGCGCGGCGGAGCTGTGGCGGGTGCCGGCGGAACTGCTCCCCGAGGCCCAGGACGACGCCACGCTGGCGACGATCCGCGCCCAGGAGGAGGCCGGTCTCGACGTCCTCACCGACGGCGAGATCCGGCGGGAGTCCTACTCCAACCACTTCGCCACCGCGCTCGACGGGCTGGACCTCGACAACCCCGGCACCGTCCGCAACCGGTCGGGCCTCGACATCCCGGTGCCCCGGGTGACCGGGGAGATCCGGCGGCCACGGCCCGTGCAGGTCGACGACGTCCGGTTCCTGCGGGCGCACACCGACCGCGCCGTGAAGATCACCGTGCCCGGCCCGTTCACGATGGCGCAGCAGGCGCAGAACGACCACTACCCCGACGACCGCGCCCTGGCGCTGGCCTACGCCGACGTCGTGCGCGAGGAGATCGCCGACCTGTTCGCCGCCGGCGCCGACATCGTCCAGGTCGACGAGCCGTGGCTGCAGGCCCGCCCCGACGTCGCCCGGAGGTACGGCGCCGAGGCCCTCACCCGGGCGCTCGAGGGAGCCGCCGGCCCGGTGCACGTGCACCTCTGCTTCGGCTACGCAGCCATGGTCGCCGAGCGCCCCGACGGTTACTCGTTCCTGCCCGAGCTGGCCGACACCCCGGCGCACACGATCTCCGTGGAGACCGCCCAGTCGCACCTGGACCCGACCTCGCTGCGCCCGCTGCGCGGCAAGGGGATCGCGCTCGGCGTCCTGGACCTCTCGACCCCCGAGGTGGAGACGCCGGAGGTCATCGCCGACCGGGTGCGGCGCGCGCTGGACGACGTGGACGTCGACAAGCTGATGCTCTCCAGCGACTGCGGCCTGAAGTACCTCCCGCGCGCCTCGGCCGCGGGCAAGATGCGCTCGCTGGCCCAGGCCGCCGCGGTGCTGCGCGCCGAGCTCGGCTGAGTCAGGTTCCGCAGAAGGTCACGTACGCGCCGAACGCCTCCGGGGCGGGCTCGGCGTACCGCTCCAGGCCCGGCCGCTCCTCGAAGGGCCGGGCCAGCACCTCGAGCAGCCGCTGGAGGGGGCCCAGGTCGTCGGCGGTCGCCGCGGTCAGGGCCTCCTCCACCAGGTGGTTGCGCGGGATGTAGACCGGGTTGGTCAGGTCCATGACGCCGGCGTCGGGACCGACCGCCCGCCAGCGCTCCAGCCAGGCGTCGAACCCGGCGAGGTCGAGCACCAGCAACCGCGCGGGCTCCACGTCGCCACGGGCCGCGTCGCCGAGCCGCCGGTAGAAGGTGGTGTGGTCGACCCGGTTCTCCCGCATCAGGGTCTGCAGGTCGTCGATCAGCCCGGTGGCGACGGCGTCGTCCAGACCCTCGGGCAGGCCGAGCTTGGCGCGCATGCCCGCGGTCCACGCCGCGTTGTAGCGGGCGCGGAAGGTGCCCAGCGCCTCGGTGGCGATGCCCACCGCCGTCTCGGAGTCCTCGGCCAGCAGCGGGAGCATCGCCTCGGCCAGACGGGCCAGGTTCCACTCCGCGACGATCGGCTGGTTGCCGTAGGCGTACCGCCCACCGGTGTCGATGGAGCTGTAGACGCTCGCCGGGTCGAACACGTCGAGGAAGGCGCACGGCCCGTAGTCGATGGTCTCGCCGGAGATCGTCACGTTGTCGGTGTTCATCACGCCGTGCACGAAGCCGACCAGCATCCAGCGCGCCACGAGCTCGGCCTGCACCTGGAGCACCGACTCGTACAGCGCCAGGTAGGGCTGGGCGGCGTCCGCCGCCGCCGGGCAGTGCCGGGCGATCGCGTGGTCGGCCAGCCGGCGCAGCACGTCGGCGTCGCCGGTGGAGGCGGCGTACTGGAAGCTGCCGACCCGCAGGTGGCTGCTGGCCACTCGGGAGAGCACCGCGCCCGGCAGCACCGTCTCCCGCCGCACGCCACGGCCGGTGGCGACGACGGCCAGGGCCCGGGTCGTCGGGATGCCGAGGGCCTGCATCGCCTCGCTGATCACGTACTCGCGGAGCATCGGCCCCACGGCAGCAAGCCCGTCGCCGCCGCGGGCCACCGGCGTCCGGCCGGAGCCCTTGAGGTGCAGGTCGCGCAGCCGGCCGTCGGGGCCGGTCAGCTCGCCGAGCAGCAGCGCCCGCCCGTCGCCCAGCCGCGGGCTGTACCCGCCGAACTGGTGCCCGGAGTACACCTGGGCCACCGGCGTCGCACCCTCGGGGACGGCGTTGCCGGTCAGCAGCCGCAACCCCTCCTCGGTGCGCAGCGCAGCCGGGTCCAGCCCGAGCTCGGCGGCGAGCGCGTCGTTGAGCACCAGCAGCCGGGGCTGCGGAGCCTCCTCCGCCTGCCAGCGCACCGCCAGCTCGGGCAGCTGGGAGGCGAACCTGTAGCCGAGGGTGAGGGTGGGGCCCGGTGCGACTGTCACGGAAACGAGCGTACGGAGAACGAGGGGCCCGTGCCCGTCCCCGCGGGGATTCGGAGGCGGCTCGACCGCCCCCTCCCTTCGAGGGAGTTCCCAATCGTATTGGGCATAACTGGTTGTAGCGGGTCAATTACATCGGGTGCGGGTCGATCCCGACCCCACTCGATCGCAAGCCCCGGAGACCCATCGTGCCCACCTCGTCCGCCCGTTCCGTGTTCCGCGACGCCAGCATCAGGACCAAGATCCTCGCGGCGGTCGGCCTGGCCGTGGCGGTCGCCGTCGCCGTGGGCGTGCTGGGCCTGGGCAGCCTCGCCCAGACGGCCGCTGCGACGCAGACCATGTACGACAAGCAGCTCATCGGGACCGCCGAGGTGGAGGCGGTGCGCACCGAGTTCTACGCCGTGCGCCAGGCCGGCACCAACTACGCCGTCGCGACCGAAGCCGCGGACCGGGCGACCTACCTCGCCGCGCGCAACACCGCGTACGCGGAGCTGGACGAGGCGGCCGATCGGTACCTCGCCACCGGCCCCTCGTCCGCCGGTCGCGCGCTCATCGCGTCCGTGCGCGAGGGCATCGCCGAGTACCGGCAGGGCATGGTCGCGCTCGACGCGCTGGCGGAGGCGCGCGATCTGGACGGCTGGTCCGCCGCGCGCGAGGCCACCATCACGCCGATCGCCCTCCGGGTGATGGGCGACATCGACCAGCTGGCGACCCAGCGGTTGGCCAATGCCGCCGCCAGCGCCGAGGAGGCCACGGCCGAGTACGAGCAGACCCGCACGGTCCTCGTCGTCGTCATCGCCCTCGGCGCGACCGCTGCCCTGTCACTCGGCGTGCTCGTCGCCCGCGGCATCACCGGCGGGCTCCGCCGCGTGCAGGCCACGGCGGAGGCCCTCGCCGACGGCGACCTCACCCGGACCGCCGGGCTGGAGAGCCGGGACGAACTGGGCCGCACCGCCGCGGCGCTCGACGGCGCGCTGGCCGAACTGCGCTCGGTCATGGGTGCGGTGGTCGGCTCCGCCGATGCCGTGGCCGCCTCCTCCGAGGAGCTCAGCGCGTCCTCGGCCCAGATCGCCGCCGCGGCCGAGGAGACCGCGGCGCAGAGCGGGGTCGTCTCGAGCGCCGCCGAGGAGGTCAGCCGGAACGTGGCCACCGTGGCGGCCGGCACGGAGCAGATGGGCGCCTCGATCCAGGAGATCAGCACCAGCGCGGCCCGCGCCGCCGCGGTGGCGTCGTCCGCGGTGGACGAGGCCCGGACGACGACGGCGACGATCCAGAAGCTCGGCGCCTCGAGCCAGGAGATCGGCGCGATCGTCCAGGTCATCACCTCGATCGCCAAGCAGACGAACCTGCTGGCGCTCAACGCGACCATCGAGGCGGCTCGGGCCGGCGAGGCGGGCACGGGCTTCGCGGTCGTGGCCGACGAGGTCAAGGAGCTGGCCCAGGAGACGGCCCGGGCCACCGAGGAGATCGCCCGGCAGGTCGCGACCATCCAGGACGACACGACGAGCGCCGTGGCGGCGATCGGCCGGATCAGCGGGGTCATCGGCTCCATCAACGACTCGCAGCTGACCATCGCCAGCGCCGTCGAGGAGCAGACCGCGACCACGGGCGAGATGTCCCGGTCCGTCCTGCAGGCTGCGGGCGGCTCCAGCGAGATCGCCGGGAACATCACCGGCGTCTCCACCGCCGCCCAGTCCACGACCGAGGCGCTGGGGCAGACCCGCGTCGCCGTCGAGGAGCTGGCCCGGATGGCCGCGGACCTGCGCTCGGGCGTCAGCCGCTTCACCTTCTGAGCGCCGGGCGGGGCGCCGCTCGTGTGCGGCCCCGCCCGGCTCAGCCGAGGCGGGGCCCGATGTTCTCCGTCCAGACGTCGACGCCCAGCCGCAGGATCAGCGCGGTGACCACGACGAGGAACACGATCCGGATGAAGCGGCTGCCACGGGCGGTCGCGGTCCGGGCGCCCAGGTAGCCGCCGACCATGTTGGCCGCGCCCAGCAGCAGGCCCAGACCCCACAGCACCGAGCCGTGCGGGATGAAGAAGAGCAGCGCGCCGAGGTTGGTGGCGCAGTTGACGATCTTCGCCTTGGCGCTGGCGTTGAGGAAGTCGTAGCCCAGCAGCGAGACCATCGCGAAGACGAGGAAGGAGCCGGTGCCGGGGCCGAGGATCCCGTCGTAGAAGCCGATGACGAGGCCCAGCGCGGCGGCGACCCCGTGGTGCCGGCGGCCGGTGTGCCGCAGCGCGGTGACCTCACCCAGCGCCGGGCGGAACAGCGTGAACGCCCCGATGCCGATCAGCGCGACCACGATCACCGGCTTGAAGATGCTCGCCGGCAGCAGGGCCGCGACCGAGGCGCCGACGAAGCTGGAGGCCAGCGCCAGCCCCGCCATGGGCAGGGCGGTGCGCAGGTCGGGACGGACCCGCCGGTAGTAGGTGAGCGCGCTGGTGGAGGTGCCGAACACCGAGCCCAGCTTGTTGGTGGCCAGCGCCTGCACCGGGCTCATCCCCGGCACCAGCAACAGCGCCGGCAGCTGGATCAGCCCACCTCCGCCGACGACGGCGTCGACGAAGCCGGCCGTGAGACCGGCGAGCAGCACCAGCAGGAGCGTCGCGGTGGTCAGCCCCTCGGGGAACAGCTCCATCATCGACGGGTCGGGAGGACGGCGCGCACCGCTCGATCCTGCCCCACCCGCTCAGCCCGCCTCGGCCCAGGACCGGACGACGGCGACGTCGAGGGGGAAGTCGACCGGGAACCCGCCGAAGAGCAGCCGGCCCGCGGTTACTGCCGCGAGCCGCACCTCCTCGGCCACCTGCCCGGCCAGGTGCTCCGGGGTGTGCACCAGCACCTCGTCGTGCAGGAAGAAGACCAGGTGCGGCCGGTCCTCGATCCGGCCCTCCCCCGGTTGCTCCTCCCCCAGCCGCCAGAGCCGGTTGCGCAGGTCGGCCAGCCAACACAGCGCCCACTCCGCCGCCGTGCCCTGGACGACGAAGTTGCGGGTGAACCGGCCCCAGGCACGCCGCCGGCGGTCCTCCTCCTGCCGCGAGCCGGACGGCTCCGGCGGCTCCCCCAGGTCGGCCATCCGCTCGCCGCCGGGCACCGGCGATCCGCGGCCGAGCAGCGTGCGCACCACCTCGCCCCGCTCCCCCGCCCGCGCCGCCTCCTCGACCAGCGCGATCGCCGCCGGGTAGCGCCGGGTCAGCCGCGGCATCATCCGCCCGCTCTCCCCGCGGGTGCCGCCGTACATCGCGCCGAGGATGCCGAGCTTGGCCTCCGCCCGGGTGGCGACCGTGCCGGCGTCGACCATGCCCTGGTAGAGGTCGGTGGCCCGCGCGGCCTCGGCCATCGCCAGGTCCCCGCTCATCGCGGCCAGCACCCGCGGCTCCAGCTGCGCGACGTCGGCGACGACGAACCGCCAGCCCTCGTCGGCCACCGCAGCGGGGCGGATCTGGACCGGCACCGACAGGGCGCCGCCGCCGTTGGACGCCCACCGCCCGGTCACCACCCCACCGGGCAGGAACCAGGACCGGAACCGGCCGTCCCGCACCCACGTGTCGAGCCAGGACCAGCCGTTGGCGGTGAGCAGGCGGGCCAGCTTCTTGTACGCGAGCAGCGGAGCGACCACGGGGTGCTCGATCTGGACCAACGTCCAGGAGCGGGTGTCCTCGACCGGGAGCCCGGCGGTCTGCAGCGCGCGCAGCACCTCGACCGGGGAGTCGGGGTTGAGCGCCGGGGCGCCGAGCGCCGTCCGGATCTCGGCCGCCAGCCGTTCGAGCGCCGCGGGCCGGTGCCCGGCCACCGGCCGGGGACCGAGCTGCTCGGTGAGCAGCCGCTCGTGCAGGTCGGCCCGCCAGGGCAGCCCGGCGTGCGTCATCTCCGCAGCGACCAGCGCCCCGGAGGACTCCGCCGCCAGGAGCAGTTCCAGTCGGCGGCGCTCCGGGGAGGCGGCGAGGGTGGCCAGCTGCCGGTCGTGCTCGGCGACCGGGTCGAGCCGGTCGGCGGGATCGGCGAGCGGGAACAGCGCGGTATCGGTCTCGGTCACCGGCTGGAGCGCGTCCCACTCCGCGGTGGACGCGTCGGCGAGCAGCCGCTGGTCGGTGAACGGCGTCCGCCGCAGGATCGCGTGCTGCAGCCGCAGGTCGGCGCAGCGCGCCACGCGGACCCCCTGCGCCAGCAGCGCCGGGTACCAGCGGGTGGTGTCGTCCCAGACCCACCGCACCGGCGTCGCCTCGTGCTCCCGCACGAACGCGGGCAGGTCCGCGAGCGGCACGGAGGTCACCGACGCCTGCTCGTGGGCGTCCACGTCGTCCCCGCGGCGCACGAGGACGATCCGGTTCACCGCCGCAGTCTCGCCGACGCCTCCGACAGCCGCGCTGCCCGCCGGGCGCCCCGCGCGCAGACTGGCGGCGTGACCCCGGCACCGCGCGGCATCGTCCGCCTGCTCAACACCTCTGCGGGCCGGGTGCTGTGCCTCGCCGGTGAGATCGACGCGGCCACGGTCGACACGCACCTGCGGCGCTACGGCCGCGAGCCGATGCCGGTGGAGGTCGTCGACGCCGGTTCGGTGACCGGCATGTCGATGCCGGCGCTCGACCTCGTGCTGGACCACCTGGACGCCGCGGAGCGCGCCGGGCGTTCGATCCGGGTCCGCCGCTCCCCCGCCGCCGAGCGACTCCTGGCCGGCGCCGACCGCTAGCGTGCGCCCGTGCGCATGAAGCCGGGCCGCCCCGATCTCGGCCCTCTGGCCTCCCTCTTCGACGTCCCGTCCGCCGCGGACGGTCCCGCCGTCACCTTCCTCGGCGTCTCCACCCTGCTGTTCGACGACGGCGAGCACGCGGTGCTCACCGACGGGTTCTTCAGCCGGCCGTCCCTGCTGAAGGTCGGCCTGGGCCGGATCGCGCCCGACGCCGGCCGGATCGGCTCGGCGTTGGCCCGGCTGGGCCTGGACGACGAGCGGTCCCGGCTCCGCGCCGTCGTCCCCGTGCACACGCACTTCGACCACGCCCTGGACTCCGGGGTCGTCGCGCAGCGGACCGGCGCCGACCTGGTCGGCAGCGAGTCCGCGGCGTACGTGGGCCGCGGCGCGGGCCTGCCGGACGACCGGATCCACGTCGTCACCCCGGGCGCGCCGGTGGAGCTCGGCTCGTTCACCCTGACCTTCGTCGAGTCCGACCACTGCCCACCCGACCGCTACCCCGGCCGGATCTCCTCGCCGGTCGTCCCCCCGGTGCGCGCCGCCGCCTACCGCTGCGGCGAGGCGTGGTCCATCCACGTCGGGCACACCTCGGGCCGCACCGCGCTCGTCCAGGGCAGCGCCGGCTTCGTGCCGGGCGCGCTGGCCGGGATGAGCGCCGACGTCGCCTACCTCGGCGTCGGGCAGCTGGGCGTGCAGGACGAGGACCATCTCCGCGCCTACTGGGCCGAGACCGTGACGGCCGTGGGCGCCCGGACCGTGGTGCTGACCCACTGGGACGACTTCTTCCGCCCGCTCGACCGGCCGCTGCGCGCTCTCCCCTACGCCGGCGACGACCTCGACGTCACCCTCCGGGTGCTCGGCGAACTCGCCGCCGAGCAGCGGGTGGGCCTGCATCTGCCGACGGTCTGGCGTGGCGAGGACCCCTGGAGTGCGCGGGCCTGACCGGGCGGCTCGCCCGGTTCCGGAATGAACCGGGCCCTCGGTGGTATTTGCAACGAGTGAGAGGGCCAACGGCGGTCGCTCGAACCGCTGTCTTCCCCGAAAGGCCCCTCCGTGACGGTCACCGCGTCCGCTCCTTCGCACGTCGACGCCGCACCGCGTCCACCACGCACCGCCCGGCTCGCGCTCATGCTCGGCGCCTTCGTCGCCCTGGGCCCGCTCACCATCGACATGTACCTGCCGGCACTGCCGGAGATCCGGCGCCAGCTGGAGACGACGTCGGCCACCGTGCAGCTCACGCTGACCGGCACGCTCGTCGGCCTGGCCCTGGGTCAGCTGGTGATCGGCCCGCTGTCGGACGCGTTCGGCCGGAAGCGGCCGCTGCTCGCGGGCGCGGCCCTGCACGTGGTGGCCTCGCTGCTCGTGCTCGTGGCCCCCGGCATCGGCACCCTCGGGGTGCTGCGGGTGCTGCAGGGAGTCGGCACGGCGGCGGCGAGCGTCGTGGCCCTGGCCATCGTGCGCGACCTCTTCGAGGGCCGGGCCGCGGCCACCCTGCTGTCCCGGCTGTTCCTGGTGATGGGCGTCGCGCCGGTGCTGGCGCCGACCCTGGGCGGCGAGATCCTGCGCATCACCTCCTGGCGCGGGGTCTTCGCCGTGCTCGCCCTGTACGGCGTCATCGTGCTCGTCGTCGGCTCCCTCGCGCTGCGCGAGACCCTGCCGGCCGAGCGCCGTCGCGCCTTCGGCGTCGTCAGCACCCTGCGCACCTACCGGATGCTGCTCCGCGACCGCACCTACGTCGGCCTGATCCTCTCCGCCGGGCTCACCATGGCGGCGCTGTTCGCCTACGTCTCCGGGTCGTCGTTCGTCTACCAGCGGGAATTCGGCCTCGACGAGCAGCAGTTCGGCCTCCTGTTCGGTGCCGGCGCGGTGTGGCTGATCGCGGCCACGCAGCTCAACCCGGTGCTGCTCCGTCGCTGGTCTCCGGCGAAGATCCTGGTCACCGCCACCGTGGGCGGCACCGTCGCGGGCGCCGTGCTGCTCGCGATCGCCGCGACCGGCACCGGCGGCCTGTTCGGCGTGGCGATCCCCCTGTGGGCGGTGCTCTTCGCCACCGGGCTCGCCCTGCCCAACGGCCCGGCGCTCGCACTGTCGGGCTACGGGGAGTCGGCCGGCTCAGCCGCGGCGCTGCTCGGAGCGGTCCAGTTCGGCGTCGGCGCCGCCATCTCGCCACTGGTGGGCGTCCTGGGCAACGACGCCGTGGCGATGGGGATCGCGATCCTGGGCTCGCTGGCCCTTGCGGTGCTCGTGCTCCTCGCCATCCGGCCGTGGCGGCTGCCCGACCCGCAGGACGACGAGCTGGTCGTCGCCGGCCACTGAGCCGTCCTGGGCCGGGCCGTTCCTGGGCTCAGCCCGTGGAGATCTGGTTCGACCCGTCGTGCTCGACGTGCCGCACCGCCCGCGACGCGCTCGCCGGCGCCGGCGTGGACGTCACGCTGCGCCGGTATCTCGAGGCCCCGCCGACCGAGGCGGAGCTGCGGGCCGCCCTCACCGCGCTGGGACTGGAGCCCTGGGACATCACCGGGATGTCGGAGCCGCTGGCCCGGGAACTGGGGCTGCGGGCGCTGGCCCGGGACGCGACGCGTGGATCGCCGTCCTGGCCGCGCACCCGCGACTGATCCAGCGGCCGATCGTGCTCGCCGACGACGGCCGGGCGTGGGTGGCTCGGGACGGCGAGGCGCTGGCGGAGATCATCGCCACCGCCGGAGAGCTGATTACCCGCGAGCCGTCCGGGGGTAGGACGGACCGGTGACCCGCGAGCTGGACCCCGCCGACCCCGACACCCTCTACGCCGAGGGCCCGGTGGCGCCGGAGCCCCCGGACGACGACGTGCCCGAGACCTCGCCGCTGCCTGACTCCGGTGGGACCGGCCCGGGGCCGGACGACCTCGACCGGCTGCTCTGACGCCTGCGGGGAGGGGCGGGCGGGACCGGCCGCTGCAGTGGCCGGCCCCGCGGGCCGTCAGTTGTAGTTCACGTGCGGGTGGTCCATGTGGTTGGCCGTGCCGCTGCCCCGGTTCTCCATCATCTTCCAGGAGCCGTTGGGCGAGGAGAGCATGCGCTGCTCCCAGATGATGTAGTCGACGCCGAGCTCGCCCCAGTGCGCCACGTGGTAGGCCACGATCGCGTCGCCGAGGGCCGAGTCGGACATGACCATGTAGTCCACGGCGTTGCCCGACGGGTGGCCGCTGGGGTCGGCCGCGCTGGCCCGGGTGCCGCCCAGGGTGATCCGGTTGGCGCCCGGCACGTTGCTGACGACGGCGTTCGCGGCGGCCTGCGCCCGTGCGGAGATCGGGCCGGCGCTGTTGTTGATCTTGGCGACGACGCTGACGGCGGTCGACGCCGCGGCGACGGCGGCGCCCTGCGCCGACTGCTGCTTCGCGGCGGCCGCCTGGGCCTCGGCGGCGGCCTTGGCCTTCGCCTCGGCCTCGGCCTCGGCCGCGGCGCGGGCCTTCGCCTCCTCCTCGGCCTTCCGGCGGTCCAGCTCGGCCTGGTCGGCGGCGACCTGGGCCTGCAGGGCCTGGGTCTCGGCGGCCTCGCGGCTGCTCCGGCTGGAGGCGAGCTGCTCGAGGACCTGCACGTCCTCGGTCACGTCGGCCGGCCTGGACTGGGCGCTGAGGCCCAGCTCCGCGGCGACGCTGACCGATTGAGCGGAGCCGGCCTCGGCCTGCGCGGCCGGCTCGACGCCGATGAGCACGTTGACCAGGACGGCGCCGGCGGCGGCGACCCCGAGGTAGACGCCGGGCCGGCGGAGGGCGGTCGGCGGGGTGATGCGCGACCGCGCGGCGCGGCGGCCAGTGGTGGTGGTGCGGGGGTTCATGGGTTTCGAGTGCTCCGTGTCGTGCGTGCAGGCCGGCCCCCGGAGGGCGCGGGCGTGCGGCGGTCGTTCGGGCATCGGCGGCTGTCGTGGGCCGGAGCAGGGAGCACCTGGGAAGCGGCGAGAAGCCGGTCGAGCAGAAGGGCTCGGGGCGGTGCGCCCGTGGTCTCAGGGCGTTCGGAACGGCCGTGCGAGATCAGATCAGCGCGCACACCTGGATGCGGCGGGAGGCGGAGCGGGGTCGGACATCGGTGCAAGGGCACGCCATCCGGCGGCTCTCCGTTCTTTTCGGACCGCCACCCCGGATCAGCTGATCCGGCGTGAGCGGCGCCCGCTCGAACTCCCCGGACGGGGATGAAGCGACCGATCGGGCTCGGCCACGGTAACCGTCGTTATGCAGTCGTGACAATGCGAGGCGTTGATTTCGTCGACGTGACACGCGTCGCGGAGACCTCCAGCGGCCGGAGACGTGTACCGGACCGGCCGTCGGCACGGCTCGTCAGGCCCGGGGCCGAGGTCCCTCGGGAGGCGAGGATCCGCAGGTCGGGCGCCTGCACCCCCCGGGCGGGTGTGCGGCGCAGGTCACCTCGCGCAGGGGCTCAAGCACCGGGGGCATCCGTTCGATGGAGAACCGTGACCACCGTTGTCGAGCGATCGGACCAGGAGCGCGGACCATCCGCGGTCCTGCCCTCCGGCGACGGCGGCACCGGAGACCTGTGGGCCGCCGTGGCGGACCTGTCGGCGGCCGTGGCCGAGCTCGAGGTCGACTCGCGGTTCGACGGTGCGGACGTCGAGTCGCGCGCCGACCTCGCCGTGGCCGCCGCCCGCGAGCTCGGGCTGGTCGAGCTGGAGCTGCGCGCGACGCTCGTGCTCGCCGACCTCGAGCGCAAGCGCGGGAACGTCGCGGTCGCCGGACGCCGGGCCCGGGACGTGCTGCGCTGGGCGGGCGAGAACGACGCCCGCCACCTGCAGGCCCGGAGCCACTTCCTGCTGGCCGGGGCCTTCCAGGAGCTCGGCGACCTCTCCAGCGCGCTCGAGCACGCCGTCCGCTCGGCCGAGCTGCTCGGCCAGGACGCCCGCCCGGAACTGCGGGTCGACCACGACGCCCGACTCGCCGACTGCCTGGGACTCAACGGCGACCTTGCGGCCCGCGAGCGCTACGACCACGTCCTCGGCCTCGCCGAGGACCTCGGCGACATCCGCCGCCAGGTGGTGGTGCTCAACAACCGCGCCTACTGCGAGACGATCTTCGGTCACTACGAGGAGGCGCTGGTCTGGATCACCCGCCTGCAGACCGTCGCCGGGAACCACGACGTCGGTCTGCGCGGCGCCGAGCTCGACACCCTCGGGCGCGTGCTCATGGAGCTCGGCCGGTACGAGGAGGCCGAGGCGGCGATGCTGCCGGGCCTGCACCCGGAGGTGCTCGACGCCTCGCTCGCCGGGGACGCCGGTGCAGACTTCCTGCTCACCCTGGCCGAGCTGCGCCGGCGCCGTGGCCGCCTCGACCGGGCCCAGGAGAGCCTGGACGAGTGCGTCCGCCGGTGCGAGCTGCACGGGCTGACCGGGATCCGGGTCCGGGCGCGGAGGGAGCAGGCCGAGCTGCACGCGGCCGGCGGCCGGTACCGCGAGGCGTTCGAGGCGCACAAGCTCTACGCCGACGAGTGGATGGAGCTGCAGTCCACCGAGCGCGACGCCCGCGCACGGGCGCTGCAGGCGATGTACGAGACGACCGAGGCGCGCCAGCAGACACTGCGCTACCGGGAGCTGTCGCTCCGCGACCCGCTCACCGGGCTCTACAACCGCCGCTACGTCGACGACGAGCTGCCGCGCCTCCTGGCCGCCCCGGCGGCGGCCGACGGCGCCGTGACGGTGGCGCTGCTGGATCTCGACCACTTCAAGCGGATCAACGACACCTGCTCGCACGAGACCGGGGACCAGGTGCTGCGCACCGTCGCCGACCTCCTCCAGGAGATCGGCACCCCGGCCGACGACGGATCCTTCGTCGCCCGGCTGGGTGGCGAGGAGTTCCTCCTGGTCCTCGTCGGCCTCTCCCCGACGGCGGCCGCCCGGCACCTGGACGACGTCCGCCTCGGGCTGAGCAACCACCCCTGGGCTCCGATGACCGGCGACCTGCCGGTGACCGTGAGCATCGGCGCGGCCAGCACGGACACCCTGGTCTCCCCGACCCCGTCGGACATGCTCGCCCGCGCCGACGCGCGGCTCTACACCGCCAAGCGGCAGGGCCGGGACCGGGTCGTCAGCGAAGCCGGCTGATTCCCGGGGGCGTCAGCTCGGCTGGACGCCGAAGACGTTCGCCAGGCGCTCGATCTTGCGGGCCCGACCCAGCCGGGGCAGGTCGCTGCCGTCCCGGATGACCTGGCCGCGGGCGTCGAAGTCGGCGAGGAAGTCCCGCGCCCAGGCGACGTCGGACGGCGTCGGGCTGATGACCTCGTTGATGACCGGCAGCTGGTCCATGTCCAGGCACAGCTTCCCGGTGAGCCCGAGGGAGACGGTGACGGCGGTCTGCTCGCGCAGCACCGGGTGGCTGCTGCTCACCGTCGGCCCGTCGATCGGGCCGGGCAGCCCGCCGATCCGGCTGGCCACGACCAGGCGGGAGCGCGGATAGGCCATCGCGAGGTCGTCCGCGCTGGTGCCGGTGTCCCGCCGGTAGTCACCGCTGCCGAACGCGAGCCGGAAGGCGCCGCGGGCGCGGGCGATGTTCACCGACTCCTCGATGCCCAGCGCCGACTCCACCAGCGCCAGCACCGGGGTGGCGCCACCGAGGCGGTCGAAGGTCTCGGTCACGTGCTCCGCGGCCTCGGTCTTGGCCAGCATCACGCCGAGCAGCCCCGGAGCTCCGGCCAGGCCGGCGACGTCGTCGGCCCAGAACGGGCTGGCGTGGTCGTTGATCCGGACCCACGCCTTCTTCTCACCGTCGGCCAGCCAGCTCAGGACGCCGTCGCGGGCCTCGTCCTTGTGCGCCGGGTCGACGGCGTCCTCGATGTCCAGCACGATCTGATCGGCCCGCGACTCGTGCGCGACGTCGAAGAGCTCCGTGCGCGCGCCGTTGACCAGCAACCAGGACCGGGCGTCGTCGGGCCCGATCGTCCTCTGTCTTCCCACGTGCCCATCCTCGCCCCGAACCGGACTCCATGCGCGAAGCTCCCGCGTGGACGAGACGAACCTTCCGGTCAGCGGGAAGCCCGGGCGGCCCTCCGCACCCGGGCGGCGCGAACGCGCCTGCGGGCGGCTGCCGACCAGCGCAGTCGCGCGGGCGGTCGTCGGGGGGCGTTGTCAAGCTTCATCACAAACCTGTGCACAAGCCCCTGACCTGGGGATTCCTGCTGCACGCTCGGGCCATCTCGGCTAGGATTCGTACATACGTTCGAGTCGTCCGGGAGGTGTCGTGCAGCAGCTGCAGGTGTTGGGGTCGCTGCTCGACGAGATCTCGGGTGAGCGGCTGGAGGGGATGTTCGGCCCGCAGCTGCTGGAGCGGCTGAGCCCGCTGCTGACGTTGCAGAACCGGATCGCCGCGGAGGTGGCGCGGACCGTGCGGCAGTGCGAACTGGCCGATGCGGCGGAGTTCGACGGCAAGGCGTCGATGGCGTCCTGGCTGCGCGGGCACGCCCGGATGTCGCAGTCCGCAGCCGGTCATCTGGTGCGCAACGGCCGGGCGCTGGAGCACCTGCCCACGGTGGCTACCGCGTTCGCCGCCGGCACGATCTCGGCGGAAGCGGTGTCGGTGATCGCGCCGGCCGCCGCACCGAAGAACCTGACGGCCGCCGCCGAGCAGGGCGTCGATGTGGTCGCGGTCGAGGAGCTGCTCGCCGACGTTGCCCGCACCCAGTTCCACCCGCAGCTGCGCACCGCGGTCTCCCACTACCTCGACCGGCTGGATCCCGACGGCCCCGAACCCGACCCCACCGAGCAGCGGTCGCTGACCTGGGCCAAGCACTCCGACGGCTCCGTGACCGGCCGCTTGGAACTGGACGCGGTCGGCGGGGAGAAGGCGATGGCCGCGGTCGAGTCGATCGTGCAGGCCAACCGGCCCGCCGGAGATCTGAGAACCCGCGCCCAGCAGCAGGCCGACGCCTTCGTCCAGCTGTGTGACAACCAGCTCGCCGCCGGCACCCTGCCGACGCTGCGCACCTTCAAGCCGCACGTCGTGGTCACGATCCCGATCGAGGACCTGGTCGGCTCCGACACCGCCCACGCGACCGCCGACCTCGGGTTCGGCGCGACGATCTCCGCCGCACGCGCCCGGTGGCTGGCCTGCGACGGCAACGTCACCCGCATCGTCATCGGCCCCGAAAGCCAACCCCTCGAACAGGGCCGCAGCCACCGGATCGTCCCACCCCACCTGTGGCGAGCACTCACCGCCCGCGACCAGCACTGCGTCTTCGCCGGCTGCGACGCCCCGGCCCACTGGTGCGAGGCCCACCACCTCGTCCATTGGGCCCACGGCGGAGACACCGACCTGCACAACCTCGCCCTGCTGTGCGAACGCCACCATACGAAGGTCCACCACGGATTCCGGATCGAACGCGACGAATCCGGCCGATGGCACACCTACCGACCCGACGGCACCGAGATCCTGATCCTCCCGCGGATTACCGACGAGCAGGTCACCACCCGCGCCGGCTGACCGGTCGCGACGCCGTCGCCGTCGGCATCGGCTGACACCATGACGGGATGCTGCTCGCCGAGGTCGTGACCGCGTCCGATGCGGTGGCGGCCACCCGCGCTCGCAGGGCGAAGGCGACGGTGATCGCGGACATGCTCCGCCGAGCCGAGGCCGCCGAGGTGCCGGCTGTGACCGCCTGGCTCTCCGGCGAGCCGCTGCAGCGCCGGCTCGGTGTCGGCTGGCGCTCCCTCGCCGCGCTGACCGGTGGCGCCGCAGCGCAGTCATCGCTGTCGGTCGCCGCCGTCGACACCGCCTTCGCCGACCTGGCCGCCACGGCCGGTCCCGGGTCGGCCGCGCGGCGGGAGGAGCTGCTGCGCGGCCTGCTCTCGGGCGCCACCGGAGAGGAGCAGCGGTTCCTCGTCCGGCTCATCACCGGCGAGCTCCGGCAGGGCGCGCTCGAGGGGGTGGTGCTGGAGGCAGTGGCCGCGGCGTCCGGTGTCCCCGCTGCTGACGTCCGTCGGGCCTTCATGCTGTCGGGGAGCCTGCCGATCACATCCGCCACGGCGCTCTCCGGCGGCGCAGCAGCGCTGGCCGCCGTCGGCCTGGAGGTGGGGCGGCCCGTGCGCCCGATGCTGGCCAGCCCGGGCTCCTCACTCGACGCCGCGCTGGCCGACCTCGGACCCGACGTGACCGTGGAGTTCAAGCTCGATGGCGCCCGCATCCAGGTGCACCGGGCCGGCGATGAGGTCCGCGTCTGGACCCGATCGCTGCGGGAGGTGACCGGCGGCGTACCCGAGCTGGTGGAGCGGGTGCGGGCACTCCCCTGCCGCACCGTCGTCCTGGACGGCGAGACCCTCGCCCTGGACGACGACGGCCGGCCGCGGGCGTTCCAGGACACGATGAGCCGCTTCGGCAGCAGCGGGACGGACGCCGACGACGCCGGCGTGCTGCTCAGCCCCTTCTTCTTCGACCTGCTGCACCTCGATGGCCGCGACCTGCTCGACGAGCCGCTGCACGTCCGCCTCGACGCCCTCGCCGGGCTGCTCGCCGACGACGCCCACGCCCCGCTGCGCATGCCCGGTGCCCGCCGACCGGACGCCGAGCAGGCCGCCCGGGTGCTCGAGGACGCGCTCGACGACGGGCACGAGGGGGTCGTCGTCAAGGACCTCGCCGCGCCCTACGCAGCCGGCCGGCGCGGCAAGGCCTGGCAGAAGGTCAAGCCGGTGCACACCCTCGACCTCGTCGTCCTCGGCGCGGAGTGGGGCTACGGCCGACGCACCGGGAAGCTCTCCAACATCCACCTCGGCGCCCGCGACCCCGACGGCGGCGAGCCGGTGATGGTCGGCAAGACGTTCAAGGGCATGACCGACGAGCTGCTCGACTGGCAGACCGCCACGTTCCCCGGGCACGCGCGGGAGGAGACGCCCTGGGGTGTGCTCCTCGAGCCGGGGCTGGTGGTCGAGATCGCCGTGGACGGCGCCCAGCGCAGCTCCCGTTACCCCGGCGGCGTCGCCCTCCGCTTCGCGCGGGTGCTGCGCTACCGGCCGGACAAGACGCCGGCCGAGGCCGACACCCTCGAGGCGGTGCGGGCGCTGTTGGCCGGCGCGCCCTAGGCCGTCGCGGCCGCCACGCGCGGGGCGACCTCAGTGCCCAGCAGCTCGATGCCGCGGAGCAGGTCGGCGTGCGCCAGCCGCGGGTTGGTCATCTGGATGGCCACCCGGTCCACTCCCCCGAGCTGCCCGGCGATCCGCACCAGCTTCTCGGCCACCGCCTCCGGGTCGCCCATGAAGAAGGCGCCGTCGGGGCCGCTGGTCGCGTCGAACTGCGCCCGCGAGGGTGCGGCGAACCCGCGCTCGCGGGAGACCTTGGTGAACAGCTCGTTCCAGCCCGGGAAGATCGTGTCCGCGGCCGCCTTGGTGCTCTCGGCGACGAAGCCGAACACGTGCAGGCCGACCTGCAGCTGCTCCGGCGGGTGTCCGGCGTGCGCGCCCGCCCGGCGGTAGAGGTCGATCAGCGGCGCGAACTGCCGGGGCTCGCCGCCGATGATCGCGACCATCAGCGGCAGGCCGAGCAGCCCGGCCCGCGCGAAGGACTCCGGCGTCCCGCCGACGCCGACCCAGATCGGCAGCGGGTCCTGCAGCGGTCGCGGATAGATGCCCTGGCCGGTGAGCGGCGGCCGGTGGTTGCCCGACCAGGTGACGTGCTCGGAGTCCCGGATCGTGAGCAGAAGGTCCAGCTTCTCGGCGAACAGCTCGTCGTAGTCGGAGAGGCTCAGCCCAAAGAGCGGGAACGCCTCGGTGAACGAGCCGCGGCCGACCACCAGGTCGATGCGGCCCTTCGAGATGAGGTCGAGGGTCGCGAACTGCTGGAAGACCCGGACCGGGTCGGCGGCGCTGAGCACGGCGACGGCGCTGCCCAGCCGGATCCGCGAGGTGCGCGCCGCCGCCGCGGCGAGGATCACCGGCGGAGCGGAGTCGTAGTACTCGCTGCGGTGGTGCTCGCCGATGCCGAAGGAGTAGAGCCCCACCCGGTCGGCGAGCTCGATCTCCTCGAGCAGGTGCCCCATCCGCTCCTCGGGGCCGATCAGCCGGCCCGAGGCGGGGTCGGTCACGGCCGAGACGAAGCTGTCGACGCCGAGGTGCATGGAGTTCCTCCCAGGTCCTGCGGCGGGACGTCGACCGGCCGGCCGCCGACCCCCGCGGGTCGTCCAGCATTCAACCCCGCCGCCCACCGGACGGGCCTGCCGGTGGGGTGCCCTGACGCCGGTCGCGACACGCCCGACGGGATTTCGGACGAATCGATCACTGATCTCCGGGTAGCGGATGCCTAGCGGAACGTGACCGCGCCAGCGGGGGGCAAGTCGACTGGCAAGGAGGACACGTGCTCTCTGACCGATCCCGTCCCGTGATCGAGGCGACGCTGCCGGCAGTGGCCGACAACATCGAGGAGATCGCCACCCGCTTCTACGCCCACCTCTTCGGCGAGCACCCGGAGCTCTTCGACGGCGTCTTCAACCGCGGCAACCAGGCCGAGCGGACCCAGCAGCTGGCCCTCGCCGGCTCGGTGGCGGTCTTCGCGTCGTCGCTGCTCAAGGTGCCCGAGCAGCTGCCCGAGCACCTGCTCTCGCGCATCGCGCACAAGCACGCCTCGCTCGGCATCACGCCGGACCAGTACGACGTCGTCCACGAGCACCTGTTCTGGGCCATCGTCGACGTGCTCGGCACCGCGGTCACCCCCGAGGTCGCCGCCGCCTGGGACGAGGTCTACTGGCTGATGGCCTACGCCCTGATCAACCAGGAGCGCGGCCTGTACAGCGCCCGGGGGGTGCGCCCGGAGACGGTGTGGCGGGAGTGGGAGGTGGCCGAGAAGGTCTCCGAGACCGCCGACGTCGTCACCTTCCGGATGCGCAAGGTCTCCGACCGCCTGGTCAAGAGCTCGCTGCCCGGTCAGTACGTGACCGTCCAGGTGCCGATGCCCGACGGCGTCCGCCAGCCCCGGCAGTACAGCCTGACCCGTGCCGACGACGACGAGCACCGCCAGTTCTCCGTCAAGCGGGTGCACGGCGGCGACAAGCCGGACGGCGAGGTGTCGAACCACCTCTGCGACCGGGTGCAGGTCGGCGACCGGCTGACGCTGTCGGTGCCCTTCGGCGACGTCGTCCTGGACGACTCCGGCCGCCCGGTGGTCTTCGCGAGCGCGGGGATCGGCATCACCCCGATGGCCGGGATGCTGTCCCACCTCGCCGCGGCGGGCTCGCGGCTGCCGGTGACGCTGCTGCACGCCGACGTCGACGAGGAGTCGTTCGCGCTGCGGACCCAGGTGCTCGACGACCTGCGCGCGCTGTCCGGCGGGACCGCGCACGTCTGGTTCGAGCGGGGCGCCGCGAGCAGCCTGCCGGCCGAGGTGCACGCCGGGGCGATGGACCTCGACGCCGTCGACCTGCCCGAGGGGGCGCTCTACTACCTCTGCGGCCCGCTGCCGTTCATGCAGGCCGTGCGCAGCGCGCTGCTCGACCGGGGCGTCGCCGCCCGCGACATCCAGTACGAGGTGTTCGGCCCCGACCTCTGGCAGGCCGACCTCGCCACCGAGGAGAGCCCCGGGGCCGAGGCTCCCGGCCGGCACGCCGCCGCGGTCGGCTGACCGGCCGCATCCACCCGAGGAGATCCGCGTGGACATCCCCGCGATGCGCACCAACTTCGCCAAGGCAGCGGCGACCGGCGACGAGGCGCCGCTGTACTTCTACTCGCACCTGTTCCTCAGCCATCCCGAGACCCGGCAGATGTTCCCCGTCTCGATGGCGCATCAGCGGGACCGGTTCTTCGCCGCACTGGGCGACGTCGTCACCCGCGTCGACGACCTGGACGCGCTCGTGCCGATCCTCCAGCAGCTGGGCCGGGACCACCGCAAGTTCGGGGTGCTGCCGGCGCACTACCCGGCCGCCGGGGCCAGCCTGCTGGCGACGCTCGAGCACTTCGACGACGAGTGGAACCCGGAGCTGGCCAAGAGCTGGGCCGAGGCCTACGACGTCGTCGCCACCGTGATGATCCAGGCGGCCGAGGAGGCGGCGGGCTCGCCCCCGTGGTGGGACGCCGACGTCGTCGGGCACGAGCGCCGCACCGTGGACGTCGCCGTCCTGCGGATCCGGCCGCACACCCGCTACGACTACCTCGCCGGGCAGTCGCTCTCCCTGGAGAGCGACCTGCGGCCCCGGCTGTGGAGGTACTACTCCCCCGCCAACGCCCCGCGGCCCGACGGGCTGATCGAGCTGCACGTCAAGGCCCGCGACGGCGGCCCGGTCAGCTCCGCGCTGGTGCGCAGCGTCGGAGTGGGCGACGTGCTCCGGCTGGGACCGCCGGTCGGCCACCTCGGCCTGGACCCGGAGTCCGACCGGGACCTGCTGCTGGTCGCCGGTGGGATGGGCGTGGCACCGCTGAAGGCGATGGTCGATCAGGTCGCCCGGCAGGGTCCGCCCCGGCGGGTGGACCTGTTCGCCGGGTTCCGCACCGAGGACCAGGTGCACGACCGGGCCGACCTGGAACGCCTGGCGCAGGAGAACCCGTGGCTGACCGTCACCCTCGCCGTCTCCGACGACCCGACGTCGGAGCTGGCGCAGGGACCGGTCGCCGACGTCGTCCTCCGTGCCGGCCCCTGGACGAGCCGGGAGGTCTGCATCGCCGGCCCCGAACCGATGGTCGCGGAGACGGTGTCCCGGCTCCGCGAGCACGGCGTTCCACCGAACCGCATGTCCAGCGAGGTATTCGCCCCCAGCCGACCGGGGCCCAGTGTTGACGGAGAGGTGACCGAATGAGCAGCGCAGCGAGCAGCACCGGGAACGCCGACCGGGGGCTCACGCCCGCCGACCTGCAGCAGGTGCGCTTCTCGCGCGCCTCGATGCTGCACCCGGGCTACGTCGAGAGCGAGGTCGACCGGGTGATGCACCGGGCCGCCGAGGGGCTGTCCCGGCACATCGCCGAGAAGGCCCAGCTCCGCGAACAGGTGCGCACCCTGCAGGCGCAGCTGGACGGCGCCCCAGCGTCCGAGCCGCCCAGCGACCAGGCGGTGCGCATCCTCGCCAGCGCCCAGCAGACGGCCGACAACTACGTGGCCGAGGCGGAGGCGTTCAGCCGGGCGGTGACCGGCGAGGCGCGCGCGCAGTACGAGGAGGCGGTCCGGCTGGCCCGGGAGAACGCGGGGGCGATCCTCCAGGCCGCCCAGGAGGCCGCGGCCCGGCTGACCGGCCCCGCCCCCGCCGGTTCCGACGCGGGCGGGCGCACCGTGGCCGAGCTCGAGGAGCGGGTGGCCTACCTCAAGGCGTTCGGCCAGGCGTGCCGGACGCAGCTGCGCTCCTACCTGGAGGCGCTGCTGAGCGACGTCGAGCACGAGTGGGGTTCCGCCGATCCGGGCGCCCTGCCGGCCCCGCCCCGTCCGCCGGCCCAGCGCTCAGCGCCCGAGGGCGAGCAGGACCGTCCGACGACGTTCGTCGCCAACACCGCGGCGGAGGACCCGGCTCAGACCTCCGCGACCTCGTAGGTGTGCCCGGCGGCGCGCAGCCGCTCCACGAGCACCTCGCCCAGGGCCGTCGCCGGCGTCAGCGAGCCGGCGACGGCGGGCAGGCGGTCGCCGTCCACGGCGAGGGCCAGGGCGCTCTCGCCGAGCATGACGGCGGTGGCCGCGTAGCCGGGGTCACCCGGGCCGGCGGCGGTCGCCCGGTAGCGGCGACCGTCCTCGGCGGTGGCGTCGACGACCATCCGGAACCAGCCCTTCTCCCGGGCCGCCTCGCCGGGCCCGGTGCCGGGCGCCGGGAGCACGCGGTCCAGCAGCGCGCGGGTCGGCGCCAGGCTCATGGCGCCCAGCACGGCGCCGAGCCCGGCGGTGATCCCGGTGGCGGCGACCGCACCCAGCGGCCCGCGGCCGGTGCCCATGACCTCGCCGTAGGCCATCCCCCGCCCGTAGGCCCAGGCCTGCAGCGCGTTGCTCCGTCGCACGATGCGGCTGTTGAACGGCGCCATGACGAAGGGCGCCGTCCACCGCCCGTCCGGCGCCCGCGCGGGCAGGCCGGCGTCCCGTGGCTGCCGCGTGTCCGGCTCCGCCGACCGCTCCGGGCTCAGCGCGAACGGGTCGCCCACCACGCGGCGCAGCGCCGGGTCCGCCTGCAGCGCCTCCACCTGCGCGCGCATCGAGTCGATCGTCCCGCCACTGAACCCGCCGCGCGCCGTCGCGACCAGCTGCACGTCGCGCAGGCCTCCCGCGCCGTCGGCCCGCGCCCGTTCGGCCAGCAGGAAGGTGCTCAGGTCCGACGGGATGGAGTCGTAGCCGCAGGCGTGCACGATGCGCGCGCCGGTCTCCGCCGCGACGGCGCCGTAGCGGTCGATCGCGTCGCGCACGAAGAGCACCTCACCGGTGAGGTCGGCGTAGTGCGTGCCGGCCGTGGCGCAGGCCTCCACCACGGGCAGGCCGTACCGGGCGTAGGGGCCGACGGTCGTGACCAGGACCCGGGTGCTCTCCGCGAGTGCGCGCAGCGACTCGGCGTCGGTGGAGTCCGCCACGACGAGCGCCCAGTCGCGGCCGCCCGCGGGCAACCCCGCCCGCACCTCCTCCAGCCGGCTTCGCGACCGTCCGGCCAGCGCGATCCGGAGCCCGTCCGGGGCGGATCCGGCCAGGTAGCCGGCGAGGAGTCGCCCGACGAAGCCGCTGGCTCCGTAGAGGACGAGGTCGAAGGTCCGTGCACCGTCCGCTGCCATGGGCCCCATCCTGTCCTGTGCCGCGCGTCCCGGCAGACGGCGGACCTCGATCCCGGCCAGGTCACGGGCAGGTCACGGTCCATCACAGAGGTCACTCGGCACCCAGGGGTGCACAAGTCGGCGGCCGATCCTGCCGATTGAGGGCGCATGGCAGCTCGGCTCGCAACGGTGCGGTCCTCGACTCGGCGGCAGTTCGCTCCCGAGCAGGCGGCGTCCCCCTGGTGGCGCGACGCGGTCGTCTACCAGGTCTACCTCCGCTCGTTCGCCGACGGGAACGGCGACGGCATCGGTGACCTGGCCGGCCTGCGCGCCCGCCTCCCGTACCTGAACTGGCTGGGCGTCGACGCGCTCTGGATCAACCCGCACTACCCCTCGGGCGGCGCCGACGGCGGCTACGACATCAGCGACTACCGCGCCGTCGACCCCGAGTACGGCGACGTCGCCGACCTCGAGGCCCTCGTCGAGGACGCCCGCGCCCTCGGCCTCAAGGTGCTGCTCGACGTCGTTCCCAACCACACCTCCGACCAGCACCCCTGGTTCCAGGCCGCGCTGGCCGACCCCGACTCCCCCGAGGCCTCGCGCTACCACTTCGCGCCCGCGTCGGAGGAGCCGCCGAACAACTGGCGCTCGCTGTTCGGCGGGCCGGCCTGGTCCCGCACCCCGGACGGCCGCTGGTACCTGCACCTGTTCGCCCCGGAGCAGCCCGACCTCAACTGGCGCGACCCCGCCGTCGCCGAGGACTTCGAGCGCACGCTGCGCTTCTGGCTCGACCGCGGGGTGGACGGGTTCCGCGTCGACGTCGCCTACGGGCTGTTCAAGGACGCCGACCTGCGGAACAACCCGGGCGAGTACTCCCCCACCCTGTTCGGGCACGGCCCGGAGCAGGCCATGACCTGGAACCAGCCCGAGGTGCACGACGTCTGGCGCCGCTGGCGCGCCGTGTGCGACGAGTACCCCGGCACCATGCTCGTCGGCGAGGTCTGCCTGGCCGACCCGGCGGAGATCGCCCTCTACTCCCGGCCCGACGAGATGCACCAGGCGTTCTCCTTCCGGCTGCTGAAGTCCGGCTGGTCGGCCGAGTCGTTCGCCGACGGCGTGCGCAGCGCGCTGGACGCGTTCGGCAAGGTCGGCGCGCCGGTCTCCTGGGTGCTCGGCAACCACGACAAGGACCGCCAGGTGACGCGCTTCGGCGGCGGTGAGGTGGGCGACGCCCGCGCCCGGGCGGCGGCCCTGCTCAAGCTCGCCCTGCCCGGCTCGGCCTACATCTACGCCGGCGACGAGCTGGGCCTCCCCCAGGCCGACGTGCCGGACGCGGCCAAGAAGGACCCGATCTTCCACCGCAGCGGCGGCGAGCGCAGCGGCCGCGACGGCTGCCGCGTGCCGATGCCGTGGAACGCCACTCCGGGCGTGGGCTTCTCCCCCCGCGGCTCGGCCCAGCCGTGGCTGCCGATCCCGGCCGACTGGCGGCGCTACGCGGTCTCCCGTCAGGCCCGCGACGACAGGTCGATGCTGAACCTCTACCGCCAGGCGCTCGCCGTCCGCGCGGAGCACCCCGCGCTGGGCTCGGGCGAGGCGACGGTGAGCCGCCGGGGTGAGGTCCTCACCGTGCGCAGCACCGCGGAGGGCCGCTCGGTGCGGTGCGTGATCAACATGGGCGACCACCCGGTGCTGGTCCGGACGGCGGGCACGCTGCTGCTCTCCTCGGCGCCGCAGGTCACGCACACGTCCCGCCGTTCGCTGGCGCTGCCGGCCGACACCGCCGTCTGGATCGCGGAGGACTGACCGGCCTCAACCCGGCCGGTTCGCCTTCCCGTCCAGGTGCAGCACCGTCGACTCGTCGCGGTGCGAGCCGGTGCTGCCCACGTGCTTGTCGCTGATCGCGGGGCCGTTCTTCAGCACGGAGAAGAAGGCCATGGCGTGCCCGCGACCGATGCCGTGCTCGTCGGCGAGCCATGCGACGACGTCCCCGGCCTTGCTGGTGGGCCCGAAGCCGCGGTCGGCGGCGAGGTCGAGCAGCTCGCGCGGGGTCCTGCCCGTCTTCGTCTCGATGGCGTCGAGGTAGGCCTGGAAGGACATCGGTGCTCCTGAGGTCAGCGGGGCGTCGCAGCGGGTCGTCGGAGTGCCGACGCTCCCGGCCGGCAGAACTCATCGCTCAGGCGCTGACCTCCTCGTGGGTGTTCACCCCGGGGATGCGGCGCACCGACCCCCAGCCGAACCGGGCCCACACCACGAGCAGCGCCGCTCCGGCGACGGCGCCCAGGCTGTCCCGGACCAGGTCGCCGTTGGTGTCGTCGTTGCCCTCGGACAGGTTCGTGCCCAGCCAGGCGTCGGACCGCCACTCGTAGATCTCCCAGAGGGCGCCGATCGTGATGCCCAGTGCCGCGGTGACGACGGCGATGCCCACGTAGTGCCGCAGGTGCGTCTCCTGCCGGGGATCGGGGACGACGTCGAGCCGCGCGAGCGCGATGTAGACGACCGGCGCGGTGAGCATCGGCAGCGTGACGTGCACGAGGTCGTCGAAGCGCACGAACCGGTCGTAGAGGCCCCACACCTCGCCGAAGCCCTGCAGCGTCATGCCCACCGTGACCGACAGGTCGTAGACCCGCGGCAGGTTCACCGCACGGGCGGCGAGCGTCACCGCCGCCATGACGGCCAGGACCGCGGCCGATCCGCTGTCGCCGGCGAGCGCGTACCAGACCGCGCCGCCCACCAGCAGCAATCGCAGGACGTCGATCCCGTCCCTGACCAGCGGAGTCCAGTCCCCCAGCACCACCCGACGCGTGTCCACGGCCGACGGCTACCCCTCGAGACGCCCGGCGCAATCCGTCGGCATCGACACATCCGGATCGGGCTCCGGATCCGAAGACCTGCACGACGACGGCGCCAGGGCTTGCCCCGGACCCGTCAGCAGGGGGTCAATGGACCCGCACGTGGACGGCGGCCACCGAGTCGCCCCCGCACCGACCCGCGGTCGATCCCGACCGGTCCGGACCTGGAGGGGGTGGTCTCCATGACCACGTCGCACGCTCAGGGCATCGGCCTCGACGCCGCTGCTGCCCACATCGCCGGCTCCGCCCTGCGGGACGGTCCGCTCGGCTGCGTCGGCCTGGAGCTGGAGAGCCACCTCCTCGATCCGCTCTCCCCCGGGGAGCCGGTGGCCTGGGACCGGTTGACCCGTTCCGTCGACGCCTGCGGACCCCTGCCCGGTGGCAGCCGGATCACCGTCGAACCCGGCGGCCAGGTCGAGCTGTCCGCGCCTCCGGCCCCCGATGTCGCTGCCGCGGTGCTCGGGCTGCGCGCCGACCACGCCACCCTGACCGCGGCGCTGGCGGCCGACGGCCTGGCCCTGGCACTGATCGGCACCGATCCGCTGCGCCCGCCCCGCCGGGTCAACCGCGCCGCCCGCTACGCCGCCATGGAGGACCACTTCGCCGCGGTGGGCTGCGCCGACGCCGGCGCCCGCATGATGACCTCGACGGCCGCGCTTCAGGTGAACCTGGACGCCGGTCCGGCCGCGGGGTGGTCCGACCGGCTGGCACTCGCCCACCGGCTGGGGCCGGTGCTGGTCGCGGTGTCGGCGTGCTCGCCGCTGGCGGCCGGCCGCCCCGGCGGATGGCGCTCGACCCGCCAGCAGATCTGGGGCGAGCTGGACTCGGCCCGCTGCGGTCCGGTCCTGACCGGCGACGACCCGGCCGCGGAGTGGGCCGCCTACGCCCTCGCCGCGCCGGTGATGCTGGTCCGCGATCCGGTCACCGGCACCGCCGAGCCGGTGCGTGCCCGGGTGCCGCTGGCGGACTGGGTGACCGGCGAGAGCCGCCTGGGCGGCAGGGCGGCGACCGAGGCGGACGTCGACTACCACCTGACCACGCTCTTCCCGCCCGTCCGCCTCCGCGGCTACCTGGAGATCCGGTACCTGGACACGGCTCCCGAGCCGTGGTGGCCGGCGCTCGCCGCCGTCACCACGACGCTGATGGACGACCCGGTCGCCGCCGGCCGCGCCGCCGACGCCTGCGCTCCCGTGGCCGGCCGCTGGAGCGACGCCGCCCGGCTGGGGCTGGCCGACGCCGCCCTGCGGACGGCCGCGGTCGCGTGCTTGACCGCCGCCCTCGACGCGACCCCGCCCGCCCTGTCCGCGGAGGTCGGTTCCCTGCTGGAGCTGGTGATCCGGGGGCAGAGCCCCGGGGACGCCCTGCTCGAGCGTGCCGGCGGTTCCGATCCGCTGGCCGTGCTCCGCGCCGCCACCGACCTCCCGGAAGGACGCCCATGACCTCCCCGTCGCCCGAGGTCCGCGAACGCCTCGCGCGGGACCTCGAGTCCGCCCGGAACCGCACGCTGCTGCTCACCGACCACGACGAGCCGGTGCTGCTGCAGCAGCACACGCCCCTGCTCAGCCCGCTGGTCTGGGACCTGGCGCACATCGGCCAGCAGGAGGACCTGTGGCTGCTGCGCGCCGGCGACGGCCGCCGGGAGGGGCTGCTCCCGGCGGACGTCGAGGCGCTGTACGACGCCTTCACCCATCCCCGCGCCGTCCGGGCACGGCTGCCCCTGCTGCCGCCGGTGGAGGCCCGGGCGTTCTGCCGCGAGGTGCGCGGACGGGTGCTCGACCGGCTGGAGCGCCTCGGTGCGGACGACGACCCGTTCGACTTCGCGATGGTCGTCAGCCATGAGCAGCAGCACGACGAGACGATGCTCCAGGCGCTGGCCCTGCGCCCCGGCGCCGCGCTGCTCGGGCCGGGAAGCCCGCTGCCCGCCGGACGCCCCGGCGTCGCGGGCACCTCCGTCCCGGTGCCGGGCGGCTCTTTCCTGCTCGGCGTCGGCGCGGCCACGGAGCCGTTCTCGCTGGACAACGAACGCCCGGCGCACCAGGTGGACGTCCCGGCGTTCCGCATCGGCCGGGTGCCGGTCACCAACGCCGAGTACGCGGCGTTCGTGACCGACGGCGGCTACCGGACGCCGCGCTGGTGGTCGGCGCGCGGCTGGGAGCACCGCACCGCGGCCGGGCTGGAGCGCCCGGAGTTCTGGGGGCCGGACGGCACCCGCGTGCGCTTCGGCGTGACGGAGGAGCTGCCGCCCGACGAGCCGGTGCAGCACGTGACGTTCTTCGAGGCCGAGGCGTACGCCGCGTGGGCGGGCGCGCGGCTGCCCACCGAGGTGGAGTGGGAGAAGGCCGCCGCCTGGGATCCGGCGACCGGGCGCCGCCGGCGGTACCCCTGGGGATCGACGGAGCCGACGCCGGAGCTGGCCAACCTGGGCGGAACAGCACTGCGCCCGGCTCCGGTGGGCGCCTATCCGCGGGGAGCCTCGGCGTACGGGGCCGAGCAGCTGCTCGGCGACGTGTGGGAGTGGACCTCCTCACCGTTCCGCCCGTGGCCGGGTTTTCAGCCCATGCTCTACGCCGGGTACTCGGCGCCGTTCTTCGACGGCGACTACCGGGTGCTGCGCGGCGGCGCCTGGTCGGTGGAGGCCTCGACCCTCCGGCCGAGCTTCCGCAACTGGGACCACCCGATCCGCCGGCAGATCTTCAGCGGATTCCGGCTGGCCTGGGACGCCTGACCGTGTGCCGACACCTCGCCTGGCTCGGCCGGCCCCGCACGCTGGCCGAGCTGGTGCTGGAACCGCCGTCCTCGCTGCTCGTGCAGTCCTATGCGCCGCGGCGGCAGCGGCACGGAACGATGAACGCCGACGGCTGGGGCGTGGGCTTCTGGACGCCGGGTCGCGCCGCGCCGGCCCGCTGGCGATCGGCCCGGCCGCTGTGGGCCGAGCCGTCCTTCGCCTCGGTGGCGCCGTCGCTGTCGTCCGGCTGCGTGGTCGCCGCCGTGCGGTCGGCCACGGCCGGCATGCCGCTGGAGGAGAGCGCCGCCGCGCCCTTCACCGACGGGCGGGTCCTGCTCTCGCACAACGGGCGGGTCGACCGGAACGTGCTGCCCGCGGTGCGCGACGCCGAGTCCACCGTCGACAGCGCGCTGCTGGCGGCGCTGGTGTTCGACCGCGGGCTGGACGCGCTGGGCGACGTCGTCCGGGAGGTCGGGCAGGCGGACCCCGGAGCGCGGCTGAACCTGCTCGCCGCCGACGGCGCCCGGCTGCTGGCCACGAGCTGGGGCGACACCCTTTCGATGCTGGTGACCCCCGACGGCACCGCGCTGGCCAGCGAACCGTGGGACGACGACCCGGCCTGGACCGACGTCCCGGACCGCTCCCTCGTCGTCGTGACCGCCGACGGCATCGCCGTCACCCCCCTCGACCGGCAGGACGCCGCGTGACCTTCTCCCTCACCAGCCACCTCTCCCCCGGCGACGCCGACGCGGCTCTCCGCGCCGACGTCCTGGCGGGGCTCACCGCGCAGCCCAGGTCGCTGCCGCCCCGGTGGTTCTACGACGAGCACGGCAGCCTGCTGTTCGACGAGATCACCCGGCTGCCCGAGTACTACCCGACGCGCGCCGAGCGGGCCGTGCTCGAGGCGCAGGCCGCGGGCATCGCGGCCGCCTCCGGCGCCGACGTCCTGGTGGAGCTGGGCAGCGGGACGTCGGAGAAGACGCGGCTGCTGCTCAGCGCCCTGCGCGACGCCGGCACGCTGCGCCGGTTCGTGCCGTTCGACGTCGACCGCTCGGTGCTGGAGGCCGCGGGAGCGGCGCTGACCGCCGAGTACCCCGGGCTGGAGGTGGCGGCGGTCATGGGCGATTTCACCCGCCACCTCGGCACCCTCCCCACCGACGGCCGCCGGATGGTCGCCTTCCTCGGCTCGACGATCGGCAACCTGGAGCCCGTGCCGCGGGCGGCGTTCCTGGCGGAGCTCGCCTCGACCCTCGGACCCGACGACTCGCTGCTGCTGGGCACGGACCTGGTGAAGGATCCGGCCCGGCTGCTGCGCGCCTACGACGACTCGGCCGGGGTCACCGCCGCGTTCAACCGCAACGTCCTGGCCGTGCTGAACCGGGAGCTCGACGCGGACTTCGACCCGGCCGCCTTCGAGCACGTGGCGCACTGGGACGAGACCTGCGAGCGGATCGAGATGCGGCTCCGGTCCTCGCGCGACCAGCGGGTCAGGATCGCGGCGCTGGACCTCGAGGTGCGGTTCGCCGCCGGGGAGGAGATGCGCACCGAGGTGTCGTCGAAGTTCCGCCGCGGAACCGTCGAGGCGGAGCTGGCCGCGGCGGGGCTGCGGCTCACGGACTGGTGGACCGATCCGGCCGGCGACTTCGGCGTCTCGCTCTCCCGGCCGGTCGCCGCCGGCTGAGAGGGGTGTCGGCGGCACCTGGGAGGATCGGCCGGTGCCGTCCGCCCCTCCGGTCTCCGCCCCGCCGCGGGCCGCCCGCGCCGCCGTCGGCACCTGGTTCTTCGTCAACGCGGTGCTCTACGCGCAAGTGCTGCCCCGGCTGCCGGAGATCAAGGCCGACCTCGACCTGAGCAACGCGGCGCTCGGCACCGCGCTCGCCGCCGCCCCCGCCGGAGCGCTGCTGGCGGCGCTGTGGTCCGCGCCGCTGATCCGGCGGCTGGGGTCCGGGTGGGTGGCCGTCTACGGGCTCGTGCTGCTCGCCGCGTTGATGAGCGCGGTGGCGGTCGCGCCGTCGTGGGCCGTGCTGGCCGGCGTCCTCCTGGTGGTCGGCGCGGTGGATGCGCTGGTCGACGTCGCGCAGAACGCGCACGGCCTGCGGGTCGAGCGGCGCTACGACAGGTCGATCTTCAACGCCTTCCACGGGCTCTGGAGCGTGGGCGCCGTCGCGGGCGCGCTCATCGGGTCGGCCGCCGCCGGGCTCGACGTGCCGCTGGGCTGGCACCTGGGCGGGGTCGGCGTCTTCTTCGCGGCCGTCGCGCTCGTCTCGTCCCGGGCCATGCTCCCGGGGGCCGACGAGGACGACCGGGCGCCCGAGGTGAGAGCGCCTGCCGCCGGCGGGGCGCTGAGCACGCGGTCGCGCTCGCTCCTGCTGCTCGGCGCGTTCGGCCTGCTGGCCGCGGCGGGGGTCTTCGTCGAGGACGCGGGCGCCTCGTGGAGCGCCATCTACCTGCGCGAGGACCTCGGGGCGGGCGCCGCGACGGCGGGGCTCGGGCTCGTGGCCCTGCAGACGACGATGACGGTGGGCCGGCTGACCGGCGACCGCGTCGTCGACCGGTTCGGCCAGCGGGCGGTGACCCGGGTCGGCGGAGTGCTGGTCGCGCTCGGCATGGGCGCCGCGCTGGCGTTCCCCTCGATCCCCGGAACGCTCGCCGGGTTCGCGGTCGCCGGGCTCGGCGTCGCCACCCTGGTGCCGGCGGCCTACGCCGCGGCCGACCGCCTCCCGGGACTGCCGCCCGGCGCCGGGCTGTCGATGATCAACTGGCTGCTGAGGGCGGGGCTGCTGATCTCTCCCCCGCTGGTGGGCGTGATCGCGGATGCGGCGAGCCTGCGCGTTGGGCTGCTGACCGTGGTCGCCGCCGGCGTGGTGACCGTGGCGGTGGCCGGCGTCCTGGCCGGTCGGCGCGGCTGAGGGGAACGACCCGATCGGGCGTACTGCTCACACCGCCGTTCCCGGCAGAATTCGCGCCGTGGCCACCTCCTCCTCGAACGGTCCCCTCTCGGCGCGGTCGCTCGACGACCTGCTCGACCGTTACGAGGAGTTCGACTTCTCCGCCGGGGACGACGACGAGGCCGACCGGGCGCGCGCCGCCGAGGCGGACGCCGTCGCCGCCGAGGTGCTGCGCCGCCGTCCGGAGGATGCCGGGTTCTGGTTCGACCGCGGACTGCTCGCCAAGTGGCGGCGCGACTGGCCGGCGGCCCAGGAGTTCAACTCGCGGGCTCTGGCGCTGGTCCCCGAGGACGAACGCGAGGAGGAGCCGGCCGCCTGGAACCTCGGCACCGCCGCCACCGCCCGTCGCGACTGGGCCACGGCCCGTCGGGCCTGGGCCGCCTACGGGATCGACGTGGGCGGTACGGGCGACGAACCGGTCGACGCGGACCTGGGCCCGGCGGTCGTGCGGCTCAACCCGCCGGTGCGCTACATGGGCCAGCGGGATCTGGAGATCGACGGTCGCGCCGGCGACGCCGAGGTGGTGTGGGGGTGGCGGCTGGACCCCGCCCGCATCCGGATCACCAGTGTCCCGACGCCCGACTCCGGTCACCGGTACGGCGACGTCGTGCTGATCGACGGGCAGCCGCACGGCACCCGCAACGTGGACGGCGACGACTTCCCGGTCTTCGAGGAGATCGAGCTCTGGGAGCGCTCCCCGGTACCCACGCTCAGCCTCCAGGTGCGCGGCACGCCGGACGACGTCGCCGAGCTCCGCGAGGCGCTCGACCGCGCGGGGCTGACCGTCGAGGACTGGACGACCGAGGTCGGGTACGTGTGCCGCGCCTGTTCGGACGGCCTCGTCCACGACCACGAGCACCAGCCGGAGATCCCGGCCGACGGGACCCGACGGCTCGGCATGTCCGGCGACGGCGACGAGGCGCTGCGCGTCGTGCACGAGTGGCTGGACCGGGCCCCGGGGCGCGAGAGCGAGGACCTGCTCATCGTGCTCGACTAGCCGGACGGGCCGGCGCCGACAGGTGCCGCGCGCTCCGAGGTGCACAGGGACCCCGATCCTCACTACCGTTCCCCGCACGCCGACAGGCCGGGGGTGGATCAGTGTCCACATCGATCGTCGTAGGGCTCGATGGCAGCGACTCCAGCAACCGTGCGGCCGACGCCGGCGCGGACGCGGCCAGGCGGCACGAGCTCCGGCTCGTGCTCGCCTGCGTCGTCCCCTGGTCGCCGTACTCCTTCACGACGGCGGAGGAGAACGAACGGAGGTCCATCGAGAAGGAACGCGAGGTGCGGGCGGCGCACGAACGCGTGCTGGACCCGGTGGTCGAGCGGCTGTCCGTGCCCGGGGGGCTCCAGGTGGAGGGCCTCGTCCGCCACGGTCACCCGGCCGAGACCCTGGTGGCGATCGCCCGGGAGCGGGACGCCGCCTGGATCACCGTGGGCCGGGTGGGCCAGAGCCGGGTGCGCACCCTGCTCTTCGGCTCCACGCCGAGCAGCCTGATCCAGCTCTCCTCCGTCCCCGTCCTGGTGGTGCCGTGATGCCCCCGCAGCCAGATGCGGACGTCCTCGCCGCCGGCTTCGACGAGAGCGTCAACGGCTTCTTCGAGCCGATCTCCACGGCCATCACCAGCGTGGTCTTCTACGCGGTTCCGCTGGACTTCGTGGGCGACGGCGTGGAGCTGCCGCTGATCGTCGTCTGGCTGGTGATCGCCGGGCTCTTCTTCACCGTCTACCTGCGCGGATTCCAGTTCCGCGCCTTCGCCCAGGGGATCCGGCTGATCCGCGGGAAGTACGACGACCCGCGCGACGCCGGCGAGGTCACCCACTTCCAGGCGCTGGCGACCGCCGTCTCGGGCACCGTCGGGCTGGGCAACATCGCCGGGGTCGCCGTCGCCATCTCGCTCGGCGGGCCGGGCGCCACCTTCTGGATGATCATCGCCGGGCTCCTGGGCATGTGCACCAAGGGCGTGGAGTGCACGCTCGGGGTCAAGTACCGCAACGAGTACCCGGACGGCCGGGTCTCCGGCGGACCGATGTACTACCTGACCAAGGGGCTGCGGGAGAAGAGCCCGCGGCTGGGGACCCTGGGCAAGGTCCTCGCCGTCATGTTCTGCATCTTCACGCTGGGCGGGGCCGTCGGTGGCGGCAACATGTTCCAGGCCAACCAGGCGTTCTCGCAGGCGCAGTCGGTGACCGGCGGCGAGGACGGCCCGCTCGGCTTCGGCGCGGCGGGCGCCGTCTTCGGGCTGGTCCTCGCCCTGCTGGTCGGGGCCGTGATCATCGGCGGGATCCGCAGCATCGCCCGGGTCACCGACAAGCTGGTGCCGTTCATGGCGGTCTTCTACGTCGTCGCCTGCTTGGCGGTGCTCTTCTCCAACCTCGGTCAGGTGCCCGGTGCGCTCGCCGACATCGTGACCCAGGCGTTCAGCCCCGAGGCGGGCTTCGGTGGCGTCGTCGGCGTCCTCATCCAGGGGTTCCGCCGGGCGGCGTTCAGCAACGAGGCGGGTCTGGGCTCGGCGGCCATCGCGCACTCGGCGGTCAAGACGAAGGAGCCGGCCACCGAGGGGCACGTGGCGGTGCTCGAGCCGTTCATCGACACCGTCGTCATCTGCACGATGACCGCGCTGGCGATCGTGATCACCGGCACCTGGGCCGACGATTCGAGCGCTCCCGGGGTGGAGACGACGTCGGCGGCGTTCGAGACGGTGGCCGGCTGGTTCCCGCTCGTGCTGGCGATCGCGGTGATCCTCTTCGCCTACTCGACGATGCTGGCCTGGAGCTACTACGGCCTCAAGGCGGCGACGTACCTCTTCGGCGAGTCGATGATCGTCGACCGGACGTGGAAGCTGATCTTCTGCCTGTTCGTCGTCATCGGTGCCTCGTCGACGCTGGACGCCGTCATCGGCTTCTCCGACAGCATGATCTTCCTGATGTCGGTCCCGAACGTGATCGGGCTCTACATCCTGGCGCGGGTGGTGAAGGGCGAGATCAATGGCTACCGCGAGCGCCTCGAGACCGGCGAGATCGTGCCGGCCGCGGAGCGGACCTGAGTCGGCGCACCGGCGACGCCGCCGCTGGCGACACCGGCTGCCCACCCGTTGTCAACGCCGGCCGCTGATCTGTGGACTGGGCTCCGACCTGGGGGTTCGTGCTGCGACACCGCGTCGTGCAGCAGCTGCAAGCGCTGGGATCGCTCCCGACGAGCTCTCGGGCGAGCGGCTGGAGGGCATGTTCGGCCCGCAGCTGCTGGAGCGGCTGACTCCGCTGCTGACGCTGCAGAACTGGGGCCCGACGGCACCGAGATCCTGATCTTCCAGAGGTCGCCGAACAACCGGTGACCACCCGAGCCGGCTGACGGACACGCCGGGTGGGGAATGCCCGCGCGTGCCCGACCCTTGCCACCACTTGTGCCGACCCCGACGCTCACCAGAGCCCCTGCCTTCTGGACGGCGTCCGGCATCCTGCTGCTCGTGCTCGCCGCCTCCGGCGTCCCGACGCCGCTGTACCGCGTCTACCAGGAGGAGTTCGGCTTCGGGCCAGGGATGCTGACCACGGTCTTCGGCATCTACGCGATGGCCCTGCTCGCGGCGCTGCTGGTGGTCGGCGGGCTCTCCGACCACGTGGGCCGCCGGCCGGTGCTCGTCGGCGGCCTCCTCCTGCAGGCCGTCGCGATGGTCGTCTTCCTCAGCGCCGACAGCGTCGGATGGCTGCTGGCCGCCCGCGTGCTGCAGGGCATCTCCATGGGTGCCCTGACCGGCACGCTCGGCGCGGCCCTGCTGGACACCCAGCGCCCCGACAAGCCCCTGGGCGCCCTGGTCAACAGTGCGGCGCCGGGATTCGGCCTGTCGATCGGCGTGGTGGGCGCCGGCGTGGTGGTCGAGTTCGTGGCCGAGCCGACCCGATGGGTGTTCATCGCCCTCACCGGAGCCCTGGTCCTGGCGGCCGCCACGGTGTCGCTCCTCCCCGAGACCTCGCCCCGTGCCCCGGGTGCACTCGCCTCGCTGCGTCCCACGGTGCGGGTCCCCCGCTCCCAGCGGCCGGCGTTCGTCGCGGTGCTGCCGGTACTCCTCGCCGCATGGGCGCTCGGCGGGCTCTACCTGTCCCTGGGCCCGTCCGTCGCGGCCTCGGTCTTCGGGATCGAGGACCACCTGGTCGGCAGCCTCCTCGTCCTGGCGATGCAGGGATCGGCCGCGATCGGCGCGGTCATGGGCCGCACGCTCGCCCACGAGCGAGCCATGGTGGCCGGCGCCTCGATCTTCGCCGTCGGTGTCACCGGCACGATCGGCGCACTGCTGACCGTGCAGACCGTGGCGCTCTTCATCTCCGCCGTGGTCTCCGGCGTCGGCTTCGGCCTGGCCTTCCTCGGCGCGGTCGCCACCGCCAGCGCCGGAGTGGCGCCGGCGGACCGCGCAGGCCTGATGTCGAGCATCTTCGTGGTCGGCTACCTCAGCTTCAGCGTGCCCGCGATCATCGCCGGCGCCGTCGCCGGCTCCGTTCCCCTGGAGACCGTCACCGAGGTCTACGCGACAGTGCTCGTCGTCCTCGCCCTCGCGGCGATCGCGGGCGTGCGCCTGCGGCGTCGCCGCGCCGGTCGCCCCGAGCCGGTGCTCGACCCGAGCCGGGAGTCGCTTCCGGCCTGAGCCGGTTCAGGCGCCCGGGTACGGCGTCGAGCGCAGCGCCCGGGCCAGGTGCGCGGCGTTCTCCGCCAGCGTCGCGGTGGTGGAGGCGACCGCCTCGGGCGTCTCGTCGAGGTCCAGATAGTCGGTCCCGCCCATCGCCTGGTCGTTCCAGTACGTGGCCCCCTGGGCCGGGATCGTGAAGCCGATGTCGTTCAGCCCCTGGAACAGGTCCGCGATGATCTTGTGCGCGCCGTCCTCGTTCCCGACGACCGACACCACCGCCACCTTGCCGGTCACCTTCGGTCGCCCTGAGTCGTCGGTCTCCGACAGCTCGCCGTCCAGCCGCTCCAGCACCCGCTGGGCGATGCTGCTCATGTGCCCGACCCAGGTCGGCGTCGAGACGATGAGGATGTCGGCGGCCATCATCTGCTCGCGGATCGCCGGCCACTGGTCACCCTCGCCCATGTCCACCTCGACGCCGGGCTTCACGTCGTGGTCCGCCACCCGCACGACGTCCCCGGCGACGCCGTGCTTCGCCAGCTCGGCCAGCACCTGACGGGCGATCAGGTCGCTGCTGGACGGCGCGGGCGAGGCCTTGAGGCTGCAGACCAGGGCGAGGGCACGGAGGGGCGAGGTCTCGGTCATGCTCCGGGAACTCCCCGCCCACCTGGGGTTCCACACATGACGATCACGCGGCGAGGGGCCGACGCCGACCGTCAGTCGCGCTCCACGGCAGCGAGGAAGCCGTCCACCCGCTCCCGCAGCTCCGCCGTCCGCTCACGCACGACCTCCTCGGGATCCAGCGTCCGCAACCACGCCGGGATCTCGGTGCGCACCCGTGCGGCGCAGGCCAGGTCTGCGCAGATGTAGGTGCCGACGGTGTTCCCGTTCCGGCCGGCCGCGCCCGTGCGACGAGCGGTGAACAGCGAGATCGCGTCGCCGGACTGCTCGGTCTGGCAGAGCAGGCACATCGCCGCGGTGCGGCTGGACATGCGGCTCTCGGCGGCCCGAAGCGCGACCCCCACGTACCCGTCGTCGCGCGGCACGACCAGGTATCCGCGCAGCGGCGCCTTCGGATCCCGCCAGCCCAGGAACTCCAGGTCCGGCCAGGGCAGATCGGCGAAGTTCCGGGGCAGGCTGAGGCCGGCGGCCTCTCCCCGCGAGCAGTTCACGAACGATCGGCGCAGCTGCTTGTCGGTCAGGCTCTCCACGTGCAGGTGCTCCTCGGGTGGTGCGGCTGTTCCCCGGCGATGCTGCACGACGGCCCCGCCCCGTCGCGATCGGTTTTCCCGGGTGACGCCGGGTGGGAGTGCGGGCGATAGGTTCGGCACGGCCCGTTCCCCACTCCCGGAGGCCGCCCGATGTCCGACGTGCTCCTCGTCCTGCTGATCGTGGTGCTGGTCGCCCTCGTGGTCCTCGCCGCGGTCATCCTGGTGCTCCGCCGGCGGAACCTCGCAGCCGCCCGGCCGGGACCCCGCGTCGACCCGCTCGCCGACGAGCCCGACGTCTACGACCCGCACCGGATCGGCGTCGGCGACGTCATCACCTACGCCGGCATCGACCACGTCGTCCGCGGCACGATCTCCCTCGAGGAGGGCGGCATGACGTGGAAGGAGCACCTGCTCGACGGCTCCACCGGACGCCGCTGGCTCACCGTCGAGGACGACGAGGGCGACCTGGAGATGACCCTCTGGATGCGCCGTGAGGGCACGAACCTCGAGCCCGGTGGCGACGTCGTCCTCGACGACCGGGTGCACCGGCAGGTCGAGCGCGGGCGGGCGAACTACACCGCCGAGGGCACCACCGGCACCCCGCCGACCGGCACCGTGGACTACGCCGACTACGCGACGGCGGACAAGACCGGGCTGCTCGCCTTCGAGCGCTGGGCGCCGACCCAGTCCTGGGAGGTCTCCACCGGCCGCGCGGTTCTCCGCGGCGAGCTCACCGTCTACCACCGCACCGGCGAGACGCCGTGAGCCTGCACCTGCTCGACATCGAGCCCCGGGACGTCGCCGCCGCCTCCCTGGGGCTGGTCCTGGACCGCCCGGCGCCGACCCCGCTCGCCGAGCTGAGGCTCTCCGACGGCGCCGGCGGCGGAATCGTGCTGGGAGTGCTCGGCGCGTCCCACGTCGTCACGGCGCACGCGCGCGGCTCCCGGCTCACCGAGGAGATCTCCTGCGACGCCGTCCTCGCCGGCGGGGAACCACTCCCCCGGCACCGCCGGGCCGACGGCTACGAGCTCACCTCCACCGTCGAGCGCACGTCCCGCGCCGCGCTGGACGCCACCGCCGACCGGCTGCGCGCCCGCGCGGCCGGCGAACCGGGCTGGCTGCTCGGCGCCTTCCCCGGCTCGACGGGCGCGCTGACCGCCCTCACCGCGCAGCCCCTCGCCGGAGGCGGCTGGACGTGGGACACCTGGCACCTCTACCCCGACGGCGAGACCGGCGAGATCGTCACGACCCGGAGCAGGTGGACCCCGTGAGCGCACCCCGCCGGCTGGCCGCCCTCGCGCTGGCCGCCATCGTCCTGCTGACCGGTTGCGGCAGCGGTGGGAACGTCCGCGGCTTCCTCGAGGACACCTACCGGCTGACCGACTCCGACGGCGACACCGCCACCTACGCCTCGCCCGACCCGGTGGGCACGACCACCGCGGCGATCGCCGACGCCGTGCCGCCCGCCGAGCGCCAGGCCGACGGCGGCAACGAGTACCTCCGCTACGACGACGACATCGTGATCGTCACCGCGGCGACCGGCGGCAGCACCGTCCGCGTCGAAGACCTCGACGGCCGGTACCGGGGCGGCTTCTTCGCCTTCCTCGGGCCCGGTTTCCGGCCCGGCTCCCCCGCCGGCGCCGGTGGCGGCGGCGGCCCGGGCGACGGCAAATGACCCAGCACCCGATCCCAGGAGGAACCCCGACGTGAGCACGACATGGCAGGCGCTGGAGTTCGGCAGCGTGGACGGCGCAGCGCTCGGGGACGGGGTGCTCGCGACGCTGCTCTACTTCGCCATCGGCTTCGCGGTGCTGGCGCTGGGCTTCCTCGCGCTGGACCTGCTCACGCCGGGCAACCTGCGCACCCAGGTCTACACCGACCACAACCCGAACGCCGCGATCCTGCTCGGTGCCAACCACCTGGCGCTGGCGATCATCGTGGTCACCTCGATCATGACCAGCGACGACAGCCTCGGCCAGGGCCTGGTCGACTCCGCGGTCTACGGCGTGCTCGGCGTGGTCCTGCAGGCGGTGGCGCTGCGGCTGCTCGACGCGTTCGTGCCCGGCAACCTGCGCGACGTCGTGAACACCCCGCGGATGACGGGCACCGCCTGGGCGATCGGCGCCAGCCTCGTCGCGATCGCTGCGGTGAACGCCGCCGCCCTGTCCTGACCGGCGTGACCACCGCCGAGCGGACGACGGCGGTCGGGCCCCGCGCCCGGCCGCTGCTGCTCGCCGCGGTCGCGGTGTGCGCCGCCTGCGGGCTGATCTACGAGCTGGTCCTGCTCACCCTGTCGGCGAGCCTGGTCGGCGGCGGCATCACGCAGACCTCGCTGATCGTGGCCGGCTTCGTCGCCGCCCTCGGGGCCGGCGCGCTGCTGGTGAAGCCGTTCCTGCACCGGCCGGCCGCCACCTTCGTCGCGGTGGAGATCCTGCTCGGGGTCGTCGGCGGGCTCAGCGCGGTCACGCTCTACGTGTCGTTCTCGTTCTACGGCACCAGCTCGGCGGTGCTGCTCGGCGCGACCGCGGTCATCGGCGTGCTCGTCGGCGCCGAGGTGCCGCTGCTGATGACGCTGCTGCAGACCGGCCGCACCGGCATCGACGCCGAGGGCTCGGGCAAACTGCTCGCCGACCTGAACGCCGCCGACTACGCCGGTGCGCTGATCGGCGGTCTGACCTGGCCGTTCCTGCTCCTGCCGCTGGCCGGGCAGATCCGCGGCGCCGCACTGACCGGCGTCATCAACCTGCTCGCCGCCGCGGTCGTGGCGACCGTCCTGCTGCGACCCCAGCTGAGCACCCGGGCCCGGCGCGCCGCGACCGCCGCTCTGCTCGTCGCCGCGGCGGTGCTCGGCGTGCTGCTGCTGCGCGCCCAGGACATCGAGACCACCGCCCGCCAGCGCCTCTACGACGACCCGGTGGTCGCCGTCGAGCGGTCCCGCTACCAGGAGATCGTGCTGACCGACCGGGCCGGGGACGTGCGGCTCTACCTCGACGGCGACCTGCAGTTCTCCAGCCGCGACGAGCACCGCTACACGGAGTCGCTGGTCCACCCCGTGCTGGCCCGGGATCCCGCCCGCGTGCTGATCCTCGGCGGCGGCGACGGCCTGGCCGCCCGCGAGGCGCTGCGGCACCCGTCCGTGCGCGAGGTCGTGCAGGTGGAGCTGGACCCCGAGGTGATCGAGCTCGCCCGCACCCGCCTCGCCGGCCTCAACGACCGCGCCCTGGACGACCCCCGGGTCGAGGTCGTGACCGAGGACGCCTTCGCCTGGCTGCGCACCCCGGCGGCGACCAGCTTCGACGCGGTGGTCGTCGACATGCCCGATCCCGACACCCCGGTGCTCGGCCGGCTCTACTCCGAGGAGTTCTACGGGCTCGTCGCCGCCACGCTGGCACCCGACGGCCTGGTCACCGTGCAGGCCGGCAGCGCCTACTCCACGCCGACCGCCTTCTGGCGCACGATCTCCACGCTCGACGCAGCGGGGCTGGCGGCCACGCCGTACCACGTGCACGTGCCCAGCTTCGGTGACTGGGGCTTCGCGCTCGCCCAGGCCGGCGATGAGCCGCCGGCGCCCGTGCTGTCGCCGGACGCGCCGGCCCTGCGGTTCCTCGACGACGCCGTCCTGGCGGCCTCCGCCGTCTTCCCCGCCGACCGCCCGCGGCAGCGGCTGACGCCCTCGACGCTCGACCGGCCGCTCATCGTCGAGGACATGCGCGGGGGGTACGTCGACTGACGGTGCCGTGAGCATCGCAGCGAGGAACGAGCGAGGAGCGGGGCCGGAAGCCGACCGGTGGTATGGCCGACTGACGCCTGTAGCGTTTCCCGCGTGACTGCCGCTGCCTCCACCCCCTCCGCACCGGCCGGCACTGCGGTCGAGGAAGCCGCCCGGCGGCGCACGTTCGCCGTCATCAGCCACCCCGACGCCGGCAAGTCCACGCTCACCGAGGCCCTCGCGCTGCACGCCCGCGTGATCGGCTCGGCCGGCGCGGTGCACGGCAAGGCCGGCCGTCGCGGCACGGTGTCGGACTGGATGGACATGGAGAAGGACCGCGGCATCTCCATCACCTCGGCCGCCCTGCAGTTCGGCTACCGCGACGCCGTCGTCAACCTGCTCGACACCCCCGGTCACGCCGACTTCTCCGAGGACACCTACCGGGTGCTGACGGCGGTCGACGCCGCGGTGATGCTCGTCGACGCCGCCAAGGGCCTCGAGGCGCAGACGATGAAGCTCTTCGCCGTCTGCAAGCACCGCGGCATCCCGATCCTCACGGTCATCAACAAGTGGGACCGCCCGGGCAAGGACGCCCTCGAGCTGATGGACGAGATCGCCGAGAGCACCGGCCTGACGCCGACCCCGCTGACCTGGCCGGTGGGCATCGCCGGCGACTTCCGCGGCGTGCTCGACCGGCGCAGCGGCGACTTCCGCCGCTTCACCCGCACCGCCGGCGGCGCCACGATCGCCCCCGAGGAGCTGCTCTCCGCCGACGCGGCCGCTGCCCAGGAGGGCGACGTCTGGATCCAGGCGCAGGAGGAGGCCGAGCTGCTCACCGAGTCCGGCCAGAACCACGACCAGGAGTCCTTCCTCGGCGGGATCAGCACCCCGGTGCTGTTCGCCTCGGCGGTGTCGAACTTCGGCGTCGGAGCCCTGCTGGACACCCTGGTCGACCTGGCGCCCCCGCCGGCCGGGCGTCCGGACGCCGAGGGCGTGGTGCGCGACCTGGCCGCCCCGTTCAGCGCGTTCGTCTTCAAGGTCCAGTCCGGCATGGACGCCGCCCACCGCGACCGGCTGGCCTACATCCGCATCTGCTCCGGCGTCTTCGAGCGCGGCATGGTCGTCACCCACGGCCGCACCAAGCGCCCGTTCGCCACCAAGTACGCCCAGCAGGTGTTCGGCCGTGACCGCGAGGTCGTCGACCTCGCCTACCCCGGCGACGTCGTGGGTCTGGTCAACGCGAACGCCCTGGGCGTCGGCGACAGCCTGTACAGCGAGAAGCCGGTGAACTTCCCCCCGCTGACCACCTTCGCGCCCGAGCACTTCGGAGTCGTCCGGAGCAAGGACACCGCCAAGCACAAGCAGTTCCGCAAGGGCATCGAGCAGCTGGACTCCGAGGGCGTGGTGCAGGTGCTGCGCTCCGACCGCCGGGGCGACGGCTCCCCCGTGCTCGCCGTCGTCGGGCCGATGCAGTTCGAGGTGGCCACGCACCGGATGGAGCACGAGTTCAACGCCGCCGTCCACCTCGACCGGCTGCCGTACAGCATCGCGATGCGCACCGACGAGGCGTCGGTGCCGCTGGTGACCGCCTCGGGCGGCACCGAGGTCGTGCAGCGCTCGAACGGTGAGCTGCTGGCGCTGTTCACCGACAAGTGGGCGCTGCGGATGCTGCAGCAGCGGCACCCGACCATCACCCTCGAGCCGCTGGTGGCCGCGCAGCTCGCCTGAGGCGTCAGTCCAGCAGCGTCCGGTAGATCTCCCGGGCGTGGTCGAAGACGAGGAAGTGCCCCTCGCCGGGCGGCCAGTGCGCCGAGCACTTCGGCAGCATCGTGCTGAGCACCTGACCGAGGACGACGGGCACCTGCCAGTCCTGCGTCCCGTGCCAGATGTGCACCCGCTGCCGCACCTCGGACAGCGGGAAGCCCCACGGCCGGAACAGCAGCGCACGGTCCTCGGCGAGCGCCGCCGGGCCCTGACGCATCCCCTCGGCGAAGGTCGTGGCGAGGATCCGCCGGACCGCCGGGCGGCCGATCACCCGCCGGTCGGCCGGGTTGAGCCGGAGCTGCAGGTAGCGCGGGATCAGCTCGGGACGCAGCGCCAGCGGCGCGAAGGCCGGCCGCAGCACCGACGCCAGCTGCGCCGGACGGTGCAGACCGGCCCGGACCCGCGACGGGATCCAGCGCGGCCACGGCCACGGGACGTCGGGCGGCGGCGCTCCGCCGAGGATCCCGACGACCTCCACCCGGTCCCCGAGCGCGTGCGCGCAGGCCAGCGCGTAGGCGGCGCCACCGGAGAGGCTGAGCGTCCGGAAGCGGTCGACGCCGAGGGAGTCCAGCAGCTGCTCGACGTCCCCGGGCCAGTCCGCCACCCGGCGACCCGGGTGCGGATCGGAGCGCCCGAACCCCGGACGGTCGGGGACGACGAGGCGCACACCCCACCGCCGGTAGTCCTCGACGTCCTCGACGTGCCGCTCCAGCCGCGAGCTGGGCGACCCGTGGCATCCGAGCACCACGACCCCGTCGGGGTCCCCGTACTCCGCGTACGCCATGGTCCGGCCATCGCGCAGCCGGATGGTGCTCTCCCGGGGTCCTGGATGCATTCGGCACCCCTACCCCGCTAGCGTGCCGCCCATGGCTGTCGACCCCCGCGGAGCTGACCTCAAGCGGTACCTGCAGGAAGACCCCGGCGGGCCGGTGGTGATGCTCAACCTGCTGCGGTTCGCCGAGGGCGGCCGCGAGCTCTACGCCCAGTACGCGGCGGCGCTGAGCGACACGTTCCTGGCGCGGTACGGCGGCGAGGTCCTGTACTCCGGCGACGGCTCGACGTCGCTGGTCGCCGAGGACGGCCAGTCGTGGGACGCGGTCCTGCTGGTCCGCTACCCCTCGCGCGAGGCGTTCAGCAGGATGGTCGCCGACCCCGAGTACCAGCAGGTCACCGAGCTGCGCACCCGCGCGCTCAGCGAGGCCGTGCTGCAGGCGACCGTCCCCTGGTGAGGCCCGGGGGCCCTCGACCGCTGGGTCAGTGACCCCGGAAGGCCTCCTCCAGCCACCAGGACGGCTCACCGCGGGTGACCTTGGCGTCCACCAGCAGCGGCGAGGCCCGGGGGCCGGCCAGCCAGGTCGCGACGCCGGCCAGGTCGGCGGACTCCCGGACGGTCAGGGCGTCGAAGCCGAACCCACGGCCGATCGCGGCGAAGTCCGTCTCCGGGAAGCGAACCGTCTGCAGCGGATGGCCGTCCGGGCCGAAGTGGTGCACCTCGGCGCCGTACGCGGCGTCGTCGTAGACCACGACGACCATCGGCAGCCCGAGCCGCACCACGGTCTCCAGCTCGGACGCGCCCATCAGCGCGCCGCCGTCGCCGAGCGCGGCTACCGGGAGCCGGTCGGGCCGGGCGAGCGCGGCGCCGATGGCGGTGGCCAGGCCCAGGCCGACGGACTGGAACGCCTGGGTGAAGCAGAACCCGTGCTGATCCGGGACGTCGAGGAACATGCTCGGATAGCCCATGAAGTTGCCGGAGTCGACGGCCACGATCCGCTCGGCCGGCAGCAGGTCGTCCAGGCCGATCGTCAGCGTTCGCGGATCGATCAGCCCCGCTCCCCCGGCGTCGTCGTAGGGCTCGTCGCGCCAGCGCCGACGCGCGGCGATCGCGTTCCGGATCTCCGCCGTGCGGTAGCCCGTCGCGGTCGCCTCCTGCAGCTCCGCCGCCGCCGCGGCCACGGCCCGGACGTCGCCGACCACCCCGAACGCGACGTCGCGCTGCGCGCCGATCGCGTCGGCCTCGTCGTCCACCTGGACCACGACGGCGTCGTCGGCGATCAGCCGGCCGTGCCGCATGGTCCACATGTTGAGCTGGCAGCCCCAGCCGACGATCAGGTCGGCGCCGGGGATCAGCTCGGCCGCGAGCGGGGTGGCGAACCCGCCGGAGACGTCGAGGTCCCACGGGCTGCCGCGGAACAGGCCCCTCGCCACCGCCGAGGTGGCGAGCAGCGCCCCGCACCGGTCGGCGAGCGATTCCAGCTCGGTGCGGGCCGCGCGGGCGCCGCGGCCGGCGACGAAGACCGGCCGACGCGCCCGGCGCAGCGCCTCGGCGAGCCGGCCGGCGTCCACCTGCGCGGCGTCGGGAGCCGGCGGGGGCTGGGCGGCGGAGGGTTCCGCGGCGGGCTGCGCCTGCACCTCCAGCGGCAGGTTGAGGACGACGACGCGGCGCTGCTCCCGCGCGGTCTCCACCGCCACCTGCGCGTAGCGCTCCGCGGTGGCTGCCGACGTCACCCGCACCGACACCGCGCCCACGGCCTCGGCGAGCGCGGGCTGGTCGACGAAGAAGTTGGAGCGCCGGTTCGTCGTCTCCGCGGTGAGCACCACCAGTGGCGTGCGGCTCTTGGCCGCCTCGGTGATCCCGGTGAGCGCGTTGGTGAACCCGCACCCCTGGTGCAGGCTCACCGCCGCCGGCCGGCCGCTCATCCGGGCGAAGGCGTCGGCCATCGTGGCCGCCCCGCCCTCGTGCCGGGCCGCGACGTAGCGCGCCCCGGCGGCGACCATCGCGTTCGTGGCCACGAAGTTGCCGGAGCCCACGACCCCGAACACCGTGTCGACGCCGCAGCGGACGAGCGTCTCGCCGACCGCCTGGGCGACCGTCCGCGGCGCCGTCATCCCCGCTCGACCAGCGCCAGCACCCGGGACGGCGAGCCGGAGCCGCCCACGATGGGCAGCGGGGCGGCCACGACCAGGGCACCGGTCGGCGGCAGCTGCGCCAGGTTCTGCAGCTGGGTGAGCCCGTACTTGCCGCTGCCCATCAGCGCGCTGTGGCACGGGAAGGGCGGGTCGAAGGAGTGCGCGGCGCCGGCGTCGGTGCCGACCGTCTCCACGCCCAGGCCGATCACCGGGGACTCCTCGGCCACCCACCGGGCGCACTCGACCGAGAGGCCGGGCGTGTGCGGCCCGCTCTCGTCACCGTTGAGGAAGTCGGCCTGCGACTCCGACCGGGCGTCCCAGCCGGTGCGGAAGAGCAGCCAGCCACCCTCGGGCAGCGGCCCGTGCTCGGCCTCCCACTCGCGGATGTGCTCGACCTCGAGGAGGAAGTCGGGGTCCTGCGCCGCGCGTTCCGAGAAGTCGAGCACCGCGGCCGGGGCGATCAGCTTCCGCGCGGCCACCGAGGCCACGTCCTCGCCGTCGCGGCCGGTGACCCAGTGGTTGGGGGCATCGAAGTGGGTGCCGGTGTGCTCGCCGGTCCGGATGTTGTTCCAGTACCAGGCCGGGCCGCGATCGTCGTAGCGGCTGAGCTCCTCGAGCTGGAACGTCGCCGTCTGGGCGAACGGCTCGGGCAGCTGGATGACCGGCGTGCCCGAGTGCAGCGGTGCGGTGAGGTCCACGACCTCGATCCGCGCGGTGGCCAGGGCCTCGGCGAAGCTGGACAGGATCGACATGCGCGGCGGCCCCTTCTCAGGCGGTCGGAACGGGCGTCAGCCAATCACAGGCCGGGCAGGCGCCGCCTGTCCCGCGGTCGTGTACGTGGCCAAGGCGGTGAAGGACCTGGCGACCCACGGCTGAGCCAAGGAGTCAGCCGGCCAGCACGACCCAGCCGTGCGGGGGCACCCGGACCCGGTTCCCGGCCCGTTCGGCGGCTCCGGCGAGCACCTCGCCGGCGCCGGGCACGGGGAGCTCGGCGGCGGCGTCGGCGACGTTGAGCGCCACCACGAGCCGCTCGCCGTCGGCGGTCACCTCGTAGGCCAGCTGCTCGTTGGCCAGGTGCAGCGCCCGGGTCCGCGCCGTGTGCAGCCACCGGTGCCGCCGTCGCAGGCCGATCAGCTCCTGGTGCAGCCGGTAGGTGGGCAGCCCGAGCGGGGAGAGCTCGGCCGGCGACGCCGGGAAGGGCGGGCGGACGGCGTCGTCGCCACCGGCCCGGTCCTCCTTGACGCCGCGGAAGGCGTGCTCGTCGCCGGCGTAGACGGCCGGGGTGCCCCCGACGGTGAACAGCACGACGAGGGCGTGCGCGAGGTGCCGCTCGTCGGTCAGCCGGCTGGCGATCCGGGTGACGTCGTGGTTGCCGACGAAGGTGTACGGGGTGAACCGCTCCAGCAGCGCCGAGTGTCGGCCGAGCGCTGCGTCCAGCTCGTAGAAGTTGGCGTCGTTGAGCGAGCTCCAGACCGCCTTCCACAGCTCGTACTGGGTGACGGCGTCCAGATGGGAATCGGTCACGAAGCGGGGATAGTCGCCGTGGATCACCTCGCCCATCAGGTAGGCGTCGGGGTGCCGCTCGCGCACCCGGTCGGCCACCCTCGCCCAGAAGTCGGTGGGGACGGCGTAGGCGGCGTCCAGACGCCAGCCGTCGATCCCGCGGTCGAGCCAGTGCGTCATCACCTCGACGACGTGGTCCTCGACCGCCGGCGCGCCGTGGTCCAGCGCCACGAGGGCCGAGTGCCCCTCGAAGTCGTCGACGTCGGGTTCGGTGCCCGGCGTCCACGCCTCGGGTCCGCCCGGCCAGCGCAGCCGGAACCAGGAGGCGGTGGGCGCGGACGGGCCCTGCTCGAGCGCCGCCCGGAACGCCGGGTGGCTCCGGCCCACGTGGTTGAAGACGCCGTCGAGCAGCACCCGCAGCCCGCGTTCCCGGCAGGCCGCCAGCAGCGCGTCGAGGTCGCCGTCGTCGCCGAGCCGCGGATCGATGCGGAGGTGGTCGACGGTGTCGTAGCCGTGGGTCTCCGACGCGAACACCGGGCCCAGGGCCAGCCCGGAGGCGCCCAGCTCCAGCGCATGGTCCAGCCAGCCGGTCAGCTGCGGCAACCGGTGCCGGATCGGCTGCTCCGGCTCACCGCGCGGATCCGCACCCACGAAGCCCAGCGGGTACACGTGCCACCAGACGGCATCCCGCACCCACTCCGGCCCATCCGTCCGCCCGTCCGTCATGCCGGCGATGCTGCCCTACGGCCCTGCACGGGACACTCCCGCGAGGGACTCGCGCACCCACCTGCCGTTTTCCTGATCTTTGTGGGTAGAATCCTTACCGGTCGCTGTTGCGCCTCTGCTTTCGTTCTTGAACGTCCGCAGTCGTCTCTGCCTGACGTTCCTCTCGGTCCTGCCGGTCGGTGCGGCGGCCCCGCCCTCGGCACGTGCCGAGGGTGGACACCTCCCAGCACGGAATGAGAACGACATGGCTCAGGGCACTGTGAAGTGGTTCAACGCGGAGAAGGGCTTCGGCTTCATCGCTCAGGACGGCGGCGGCGCCGACGTCTTCTGCCACTACTCCGCCATCGTCAGCGACGGCTACCGCTCGCTCGACGAGGGCCAGCAGGTCGAGTTCGACGTCACGCAGGGCCAGAAGGGCCCGCAGGCGGAGAACGTTCGCCCCATCTGATTCGGGCATAGCGACGGGGTCACGGTGCACTGCACCGTGGCCCCGTCGTCATCTCCGCACCCGCCGTTCCCCACCGTCGTCATCGAGGAGCACCCATGGCCGAGCACGTCGGACTCTGCGCGGACGCACAGCTGGGCTGCCCCTGCCGGGGTGACGCGACGATCCACCAGGACCGCACGCGGGAGCTGAACGAGGCCCGGGCCGCCGGCCCGGAGGCCGTGGAGTGCCCGGAGTGCGGGGAGGCGACGACCGCCGTCTCCATCGCCACCTGGGGCAACTGCCGCGCCTGCCGGACCGCGCACTCGCGGTCCACCCACCCGCTGCGCTGGTGAGCCGGCCCGGCCGGATCAGGGCCGGGTGATCCGCTCGACGGCCTCGCGAGCCAGCTCCGGTGGCACGACGTGCCCTCCGGAGAACTCCCGGTAGGTGACGTCGTATCCGTCCTCGCGCAGGGCCGGCACGATCCGGCCGCTCGTCCGGTCCAGGGGCAGCACGTCGTCGCCCCTGCCGTGGGACACGAAGACGTCCGGGGTGCCCGAGCGCGGGGCCGCGGGCACGAAGCCCGGCGAGAAGGCCACGACGGAGGAGAACAGCTCCCCGTTGGCCAGGCCGAGCCCCAGCGCGTACGAGGCTCCGTCGGAGAATCCGGCGACCGCCACCCGCGCGCCGTCCACGGGCAGTTCGGTGAACACCTGCTCCAGCGCGCGATCGATTCCCCGCGCGTCCGGGCCGTAGTCCCCGCCGACCGCGTCCCAGGTCGCCCTCTGCGAGCCGGGCGCGAGAACCGCGATGCCGTACTCCTCGGCTAGCGGTTCGAACAGTGCCAGGCCGGCCTCCGGGTTCCCGCCGGCCCCGTGCAGGCTGACCACCAGCGGCAGCGGGTCCCCTCCGGCGAGCCCTGCGGGTACGTGCAGCAGCGGTTCCCGCGCTGCTCCCAGCCGCAGCGTCCGGGTGCCCGGCGGCACCGCCCCCGTCCGGTCCCTCGGGTCGCCCGGCCGCGCCGAGAGCGCCGCGGCCGAACCGCCGGGCCGGCTGCCGCCGCCTGGTCGGCTGACCGCGCAACCGGCCAGCAGCGCAGCCAACCCGAGCCCGGCACTTCCGGACAGGACCGCGCGACGGGTCGGCATGCCGGCTCCCCGGGAGATGGCCGGACGCCTAGTTCCGGGCTCCCTGGAGGTGTGCGTCGAAGAAGCGCAGGATCCGGGTCCAGGCGTCCTCGGCCGACGGCTGGTGGTAGCTGAACCCGGTCACCCGCTCGACGACGGAGAAGGGACCGCTCGAGTGCCGGTTGAGGAACGAGTGCCCGGCGTCCGGGTACTCCACGACGTCGTTCGGCACCTCCAGCTTCTCCAGCGCGCCGCGCAGCTTGCCTGCCGCGCCGCGCAGCAGCGGATCGCGGCGGCCGAAGCTCGCCACGATCGGGCAGGCCCCCTCGAGCGCCCGTTCGGGGTCCTTCGGCAGGATCCCGTAATTCGGCGCGGCGGCGTCGAAGCCGCGGGCGGCCGCCAGCAGCGCGAAGCCCCCGCCCATGCAGAAGCCGACGACGCCCACCGTCCCGGTGCAGTCGGGCTGATCGGCCGTCCATCGCCGGGTGGCCTCGATGTCACCGAAGGCGGGGCCGCTCTGCCGGAGCAGCGACCGGAAGGTGCCCTGCAGGCAGCGCAGCGCTCCTCCGGCGGTGAAGAGATCCGGCGCCACCGCGAGATAGCCGGCGGCGGCCAGCCGGTCGGCCTGCTGGCGGATGTCGTCGGTGAGCCCGAACGCCTCGTGCAGCACCACCACACCCGGCCACGGTCCCTCGCCGACCGGCGGCCGGCTCACGTGCGCACGCAGTTCCGGAGCGCTCTCGGCACCGGGGATCGAGGTCATGGGCACGGGGTGGTCCTTCCGCCGGGGTCGGCCCGACGCTAGCGGGAGCGGCCGCGTCCTGCCTGGTCAGAGACCGACGGCGACGGTGGCGGCCAGCTCGCGGACCGCCTCGAGATCGGCCGACGCCGGCGCGCCGGTGAGGCTCAGCGGCGCCGCAGCCCGCTTCCACCGCAGGGCGCCGGTGATCCGCTCGATGCCGGTCAGGGCGCCGGCGGTGTCGTCGTTGCCGTGCACGTAGACGCCGTAGGGCAGGCCGACGGTCGCATCGAGGCACGGGTAGTAGACGGTGTCGAAGAAGTGCTTGAGCGCCCCGGACATGTAGCCGATGTTCGCCGGCGTCCCCAGCAGGACGCCGTCGGCGGCGAGCAGGTCGGCGGGGCCGGCCGAGAGCGCCGGGCGCAGCACCAGCTCGACGTCGTCGACCATCGCCGCGCCCTCCTTCACCGCCTCGAGCACCGCCTGCATCGCGGGCGAGGGCGTGTGGTGGACGACGAGCAGGCGCGGCACCCCCGCATCATGCCCCGGACTCCCGCTCCGCCCGGGCCGGAGGCCGCAGCCGACCGTAGATCCGGGCGAGGTCGGGCAGCTGCGCGTGCGCGTTGAGCCCGCTGGGGTTGGGAACCACCCAGGTCACCGCTCCGCCGAGCCGTTCCTCCTGGAGCCCCGCCGCCGCGCGCGGGCACCCGTTGGCCTGCCGCCAGGCGGTGATGCCCAGCACCGCCAGCACCCGCGGCCGGTGCTCGGCCACCAGACGTTCCAGCGCAGCCGTACCCTCGGCCAGCTCCTCGCGGCCGAGCTCGGCGGCCGTGCGGGTGGGCCGGTCGACCAGGTTGGTCACGCCCAGGCCGTAGCGGAGCAGCTCGCGGTCCTCCTCGGGCCGCAGCCGGCGGGGCGTGAGCCCGGCCAGGTGCAGCGCCGGCCAGAACCGGTTGCCCGGGCGGGCGAAGTGGTGCCCGCGCTCGGCCGACATCAGCGACGGGTTGATGCCGCAGAACAGCACGTCCAGGTCCGGCCCGATCACGTCGGGCAACGGCTTCTCCGGCACGCCGGAATGATCCCCCGGGCCGGTCAGCCGGCCGCGGCGGCCCCGGTGGGCGTCCGGTCGGGGTCCAGCTGGTCCAGCGCCGCCACCACCCGGTGCAGCCGGTCGCCCCACGCGGTGGCCACCCACCCGTCGGGGAGCGGCAGCCGCACCGCGTCGGGGCCGGTGCCGGCCGTTCCCTCGCGGCCCAGGTGCACAGTGCTCGCGTAGGCCCGCGGCGTGAACGGCCCGGCCCACGCCGGGGCGCCGGGACCGAGACCCGTGGTCGTGTGCAGCACCGGACGCCCTTCCCGGGTGAGCCGCGTGGTGCCGGTCCAGCGTCCCGGCTCCTCACCGGTCCGCCCGAGCAGCACCTGCTCGGTGGCGGTGAGCTCCGCGCTCTCGGCCAGCTCCACGAACAGCTCCGCGACGTGGTGCGCCCGGGCCGTCACCACGGTGGGCTCGGGCCGCAGCTCGAGGACGCCGGCCACCTCGGCGACGACCCGCTGCACCGAGGGGCGCTCCCCCTCCCGTGCGGGCAGCGCCACGGCGGCCGCCACCGAGTGCACCGTCAGCGTGGCGCCCTCCTCGACGACCAGCCGGATGGTCGCGTCGTCCCCGCCGAGCGGGCCGAACGCCGTCGCGACGAGGTGCACGCTGGTCGGGCCGGTGCGGCGGACGGCGAGCTGCCCGCTGCCGCTCACGACCGGCAGCACCGTCCGGCCGCCCGGACCGCGCCGCGCGACGACCTCGACGCGGGTCTTCACGCTTCCTGCAGGGCGCGGGCGCGGATCTGCTCCCGCACCCACTCCGCCACCCTCGTCGCGGCCGGGTCCTCGCGCAGCGAGATCAGCAGCGTCGGCTTCTCGCCGCGGACCAACGCCGAGTCCCGGCGCATCACGTCGAGGTCGGCGCCCACCAGCGGCGCCAGGTCGGTCTTGTTCACCACCAGCAGGTCGCTCGCCGTCACGCCCGGTCCGCCCTTGCGCGGCACCTTGTCCCCGCCCGCGACGTCGACCACGAAGATCTGCACGTCGACCAGGCCGTAGCTGAAGCTCGCGGTCAGGTTGTCGCCGCCGGACTCGACGAGCACCAGCTCCAGCCCCGGGTGCCGCGCCTCGAGCAGCTCGACGGCGTCGAGGTTGGCGGTGATGTCGTCGCGGATCGCGGTGTGCGGGCAGCACCCGGTCTGCACCGCCTCGATCCGGTCGTCGGGCAGCACCGCGTTGCGGCGCAGGAAGTCGGCGTCCTCGGTCGTGTAGATGTCGTTGGTGACGACGGCGAGGTCGTACTCGGCGCCCAGCGTGCGGCACAGCGCCGCGGCCAGCGCCGTCTTCCCGGAGCCGACCGGGCCGCCGAGGCCGACGCGGAGGGGGCCCGGCTCTCCGTCCGCGGAGTGCCGGGAGCGGGGCTCGGCGTCCACGTAGTCGTCGATGGTGAAGTGCGGAGGCATGGGATCTCCCGGGAGCTATGAGGCGAAGAAGCGGTCGTTGCGGACGGCGTGCACCTCGGCCAGCAGGTCGAGGAGGGGGTCGGCCGCCGCCGGAAGAGGGCCGACATGGCCACCATGGCCCTGGGGGGCGGCGGAGGTCCCGGCGACGGCGTCGATCTCGGAGCTCAGCCGCGCGGTGACCGCGGCGACCGTCAGCGGGTCCATGGCCAGCAGCCGCTGGGCAGCGGTCGCGGGGCCGCTGACGCTCAGATAGGCGGCGGCGCTCGCGGCGTCCCGTGCGGTCAGGCCGGCGACGGCGGCCGCCACCCCGAGCGCCACGGCGTGGTGCGGGGTCGGGGGCAGCGCGTCCCAGTCCAACGTCGGCCAGGCGCGGCGGCCGACCCGGACCAGTCCGCGTCCCTGCTGCCGGGAGGCCGCGCGCAGCGCCGGGGACGGCGTCCGCGCGTCGGCCTCGGCATCCAGGGCGTCCAGCGCCCCCCGGTCCCCCGCGGCACCGCAGGCGGCGGCCGCCAGCCCGGCCGCGACGGCACCGGCCGTGACCAGCCGGCGGTGCAGGAACGTGGCCAGCGACCGCGGGTCGTGCACCAGGCCCGCCTCGATCCCCTGCTCCACGCCGCCGGAGTGGGTGTGCCCGCCCGCCGGCAGCCGGGAGTCGGCGAGCGTGAGAAGTGCCGCGCTCATCGGAACCTGGCCATCAGAAGAGGAAGTACCGCTGCGCCATCGGCAGCTCCGCCACCGGCTCGGGCTCCCACACCTCGCCGTCCACGGAGACGGTGAAGGTGTCGGGGTCGACGCGGATGTCGGGCAGCGCGGTGTTCTCCGGCATGTCGGCCTTGGTCAGCCGCGAGGTGTCGGAGACGGCGGCCAGCCGCCGGTCCACCGCCAGCCGGTCGGCCAGGCCGGCGTCGATCGCCGCCTGCGCCACGAAGTGCAGGCTGGTCAGCGCCGGGACCTTGCCGTAGGCGCCGAACATCGGCCGTGGCAGCACCGGCTGCGGCGTCGGGATGGAGGCGTTCGCGTCGCCCATCTGCGCCCAGGCGATCATCCCGCCCTTGAGCACGGCGTGCGGCCGGACGCCGAAGGTCTTCGGGTCCCACAGCACGAGGTCGGCCAGCTTGCCGGGCTCCACCGAGCCGACCTCGCCGTCGATGCCATGCGCGACCGCGGGGCAGATCGTGTACTTGGCGACGTAGCGCCGGGCCCGCCGGTTGTCCGCGGCGCCGTCCCCGGACAGCGAGCCGCGCTTGGCCTTCATCACGTGCGCGGTCTGCCAGGTGCGCATCACGACCTCGCCGACCCGGCCCATCGCCTGGGCGTCGGAGCCGATCATCGAGATGGCGCCGAGGTCGTGCAGCAGGTCCTCGGCGGCGATCGTCGTGGGCCGGATCCGGCTCTCGGCGAAGGCGAGGTCCTCGGGCACGGAGCTGTCCAGGTGGTGGCAGACCATGAGCATGTCGAGGTGCTCGTCGAGCGTGTTCACCGTGTGCGGCCGGGTCGGGTTGGTGCTGCTGGGCAGCACGTTCGGGTGGCCGGCGACCGTGATGATGTCCGGCGCGTGCCCGCCTCCGGCCCCCTCGGTGTGGTACGCGTGGATGCTCCGGCCGGCGATCGCCGCGAGGGTGTTCTCCACGAAGCCCGCCTCGTTCAACGTGTCGCTGTGCAGCGCGACGGGAACCCCGTGCTCCCCGGCCACCGTGAGTGCGGCGTCGATCGCGGCCGGGGTGGAGCCCCAGTCCTCGTGCAGCTTGAACCCGCTGGCGCCCGCCCGGAGCTGCTCCACCAGCGAGGCCCGGGAGACGGTGTTGCCCTTGCCGAGCAGCGCGACGTTGACCGGCAGCGGGTCCATCGCCTCGAGCATCCGGGCGAGGTACCAGTCCCCCGGCGTGATCGTGGTGGCCTTGGACCCCTCGGCCGGGCCGGTGCCGCCGCCGATCAGCGTCGTCACACCCGAGCCCAGCGCCGTGGGCACGATCTGCGGGCAGATGAAGTGCACGTGGCAGTCGATGCCGCCGGCGGTCAGGATCCAGCCGTTGCCCGCCATCACCTCGGTGCCGGGTCCGATGACGAGGTCCGGGTGGACGCCGTCCATCGTGTCGGGATTGCCGGCCTTGCCGAGCGCCACGATCCGGCCGTCCCGGATGCCGACGTCGGCCTTGACGATCCCCCAGTGGTCGAGGACGACGGCGCCGGTGATGACCAGGTCGGGCGCCCCCTCGGCACGGGTGGCCCGGCCCTGGCCCATGGACTCGCGGATGACCTTGCCGCCACCGAAGACCGCCTCCTCCCCCGCGCGGCCGGGGCCGCCGGAGAAGTCGTCCTCCACCTCGATCAGCAGGTTCGTGTCGGCCAGCCGGATCCGGTCGCCGGTCGTCGGGCCGTAGAGCTGGGCGTAGCGCTCGCGGGACAGCTGCACCATCAGCCGAGCCCTCCTTCAGCGGTGAGGCCGGGGACGACGCGCGCGCCGGCGAGAGGGACGAGCACGACCGCGCGGGTGATGCCCGGCTCGAAGCGGACGGCGGTGCCGGCGGCGATGTCGAGACGCCGGCCGTGTGCGGCGGCCCGGTCGAACTCCAGCGCCGCGTTGGTCTGCGCGAAGTGGAAGTGCGAACCGACCTGCACGGGCCGGTCGCCGGCGTTGGTCACCTCGAGCTCGGTGCGCGGCGCGTCCGGCAGCGTCTCGATGAAGCCCTCGGCCGGGATCACCTCACCGGGGACGATGCCATCGACGCTCCGCGAGGTGCCGCTCACGGGCTCTGCTCGATGGCCCCGCTCGCTGCCGCTCACGGGATCGGGTGGTGGACGGTCACCAGCTTCGTCCCGTCCGGGAAGGTCGCCTCCACCTGCACCTCCTCCAGCAGCTCGGGAACGCCGTCCATGACGTCGTCGCGAGTCAGCACCGTGCGGCCGGTCTGCATGAGCTCGGCGACGAGGACGCCGTCGCGGGCGCCCTCCAGCACGTGGTCGCTGACGATCGCGGTCGCCTCGGGCAGGTTCAGCCGCAGCCCGCGGGCGCGACGCCGCCGGGCCAGCTCGGCGGCGTAGGACAGGAGCAGGCGTTCCTGCTCGTGCGGGCTCAGGTGCACGCGGACGGACCTCCGGCGTCAGGGGATGACGCGGACGCTAGGCACGCGATGTGACGGCGCTGTTGCGGCCAGAAGGCAGGGTGGTTGCAACCCACTAGCGGTAGGTGAGCAGCTCCCGCCGCGGACCGGTGACGTGCGCGTGGTCGTTGAAGGCGAGCAGCGTCAGCCCGGTGCTGCCGGACAGCAGCGAGGTGACGCCGACGTTGACCGCCGACCGGTTCAGCGCGATCACCGCGTCGGCCGGGGCACCGAGCAGCGACGCCACGATCGCGGCGATGATCCCGCCGGAGCTCACGACGACGGCGTCGCGGCCCTTCTCCAGCCCCGCCGCCAGGTCGCGCACCGCGGCGACCGCACCGGAGGAGAACGCCGGCCAGCCGTCGGCGTCGCCGGCCGCGATCCAGGACCGCAGGGCGCCGTCGAGCAGCTGCTGCACCTGCCGCGAGCCCTCTCCCGGCGCCTCCCCGGGATAGCGCTCCAGCAGGCCGACGTGGTCGTACTCGTCGAACCGGGCGTCGGCCTCCGCCGGCGGTCCGAATCCGGCGGCCTCGGCCAGCAGCGCTGCGGTGTCCCGCTGCCGGCGCAGCGTGCCGGAGACGACGAGCGGGTCGCGCAGCTCGCGCCGCCGCAGCTCCTCCCCCACGCACCGCGCCTGCTCGCGGCCGAGCTCGCTCAGGACGTCGTAGTCGTCGGCGCCGAACGACGCCTGCCCGTGGCGGACCAGGCAGATCAGCGGCATCCGGACAGCCGCTCCGCGCGCTGGAGCAGGACGGCCGCGGCGATCCCGAAGTGAGCGAACCGCGGATTGGTGGTGTGCCCGGAGCGGAACCGCGCCCAGATCTGCTGGATGATCACGGCGAGCCGGAACAGCCCGAAGACCTCGTAGAAGGTCCAGTTCTCGGCGTGCAGCCCGGTGCGGGCGAGGTAGCGCTCGACGAGCTCCTCACGGGTGGGCATCCCCGGCAGAGTGCTGGGCTGGGTGGAGACGAGCGCGAACTCCTCGTCGTCGTCGGCCGTGACCCAGTAGGCGAGCGAGGACCCGAGGTCCATCAGCGGATCGCCGACCGTCGCCATCTCCCAGTCGAGCACGCCGGTGATCCGCGGAGTGGCCGAGAGGTCGAGGACCAGGTTGTCCAGCTTCCAGTCACCGTGCAGCAGGCTGGCCCGCACGTCCTGCGGCTGGTGCTCGGCCAGCCAGGCCATGAGCTCCTCGGCGGGCGGCACGTCGTCGGTGAGGGCGTCGCGGAACCGCCGCGACCAGCCCTCGACCTGACGCCGGACGTAGCCCGGCCCCCGGCCCAGGTCGGCCAGACCCGCGGACTCCACGTCGATGGAGTGCAGGTCGGCGAGGGTGTCGTACGCGGTCTCGCCCAGGGTCCGCGCCTGCTCCGGGGAGAGCTCCACCCCCTCGGGCAGCTTCCGGCCCAGGACGACGCCGTTCAGCCGCTCCATCACGTAGAAGTCGCTGCCGATGACCGACGGGTCCTCGCAGAACCCGTGGATCTCGGCGACGACGTCCAGGTGCGGGCGGAGGCGCTGCTGCACCCGCACCTCACGGCCCATGTCGTGCGCGGAGGCCGCCTTGTGCCCGTGCGGCGGGCGGCGCAGCACCAGCTCGAGGTCGCCGTAGTCCAGCAGGTAGGTCAGGTTGCTGGCCCCACCGGAGAACTGGCGCGTCTGCGGCGCGGGGTGTCCGTCGAGGGCCGGCACGCGGGGCTGCAGCCACGCGTGGACGGCGTCGACGTCGAAGGCGTCCTCGGGGCGGACGTCGCGGAGTCGGGTCGCGTTCTCGCTCATCGGGCCCATCCCATCACGCGTCCGTACCGGCCGGACGGCGACCGTCGCTGGCAGGCCGTCGCGGCGCGACTCCGGTCGGTTCCGCAACCCCGGCAGGCACCCGGGCGAACGCCGCGGAGACAGCGAACGGCCCGTGCCACCGCCGCTCCGACCGTAATCTCCAGCCAGGTCGAGACGCCGACCTCGCGTCACGCTCGGCGTGACCCGACGGGGGCCTGCGGGCCGCCTGGCCAAGGGGGAAGAGATGCCCGTGGCACCATCCGCCGGCGCATCGGCCCAGCGTGAGCCCGACCTCCAGCCGACCCCGTTCCACGTGTCCGTCGATCTCCGAAACGGCTGCGTGGCCGTCGCCGGCGAGCTGGACCGGCAGAACGCCCCGCACGTGCTCGACGGCCTCGTCGCGCTCACCTCGACCGCGCACCGCCGCTGGTCGGTCGACACGAGCGCGGTGACCTTCTGCGACGCGGCAGGGCTGCGTCTGCTCGTCACCGGGCACAACCTCGCCCGCCGGCACGGGTGCGAGCTCGTCCTGGACCGCCCGAGCCCGTGCGTGCACCGGTTGATGACCCTGGTCGGGCTCGACCGGGTGCTCAGCGTCCGGACCGACGGGCCCGCCCCGGGCCCGGCCGCCGGAGGGCAACGGCTCTTCCCCTCGGCGGGGCCGCTCCGCACCGTGCGCCGGGTCGGCTCACTGCCGGCGAACGACGACCGGCGGGCGGACTGACCCGCCGGGCGGGCTACTGGACGGGTGAGTCCGACGGCGGCAGCTGGATGCCGAGCTGCTCGTCGACCGAGGCGACCCCGGCGACGGCGGACAGCGCTCCGGCGACCCCGGGCGGTACCGAGCCGGTGATGATGCCGAGCCCGTCGAGGACCTGGTCCACCTGCATGCCGTGCGCTCGCAACCCCTGCACGACGCCGTCCAGGGCGGCGAGGTGCCCGTCGTCGACGGTGACGCTCACGTGGGTCATGCCGCGAACGCTACGCGGCCCGGGGTCACTGCGGGGCGATCGCCAGCCCGCTCCCGGCGTCGATCGACGGCTGGGAGATCCGCTCGCTCTCCTGCACCAGGGTGGCCCACAGCTCCAGGCCCCGCCGGCCGGTGGCCTCGGCCCACAGCGCGGCCAGGCCCGCCACGTGCGGCGTCGCCATGCTGGTGCCGCTGATCGTGTTGTAGCGGGTGGGCATCGGCCAGGACGAGTAGACCTCCCAGCCGGGTGCCGCGAGATCGACCTGGCCACCGCGCGCGGGAAGGCTCCGGGCGGAGAACCAGGCCATCTCCAGCGCCTGGTCCAGCGCCCCGACGGCCATGATCTCCACGCTGTTGGCCGGCGCACCCACGAAGCCGAAGTCGCCCGCGCGCCGGTCGGCGTTGTTGCCCGCCGCCGCGATGATCAGGGAGCCCTGCTGCAGGGCGCGGCGGCCGGCCGCGGAGTACGGCGGATGGGCCTCCATGACGTCGGCGCCCAGGGACATCGAGATCACCGGGCACTGGCTGGTCACCGCCCAGTTGATGCCCGCGAGGATCCCGGCGTCGGTGCCGCTGCCGTCGGTGCCCAGCACCTTGCCCGCGAAGATCTCCGCCTCGGGGGCCACTCCGTAGCGCGGGCCGGTGGACGGCGTCCGGGGGCCGCAGGCGGTGCCGATGCAGTGCGTGCCGTGCCCGTGCCCGTCCTGGGCGTCCTCCCCCGCGACGAAGGAGCGCAGAGTGACCGGTCGGCCGGCGAAGTCCGGGTGCGCGGCGTCGAAACCGGTGTCCAGGACCGCCACCCGGATGCCCCGGCCGGTGCTCGCGGAGGCGTCGGCCCGGACGGCCTGGAGCCCCCAGGTCAGCCCGGCGGTGTCCTCGAAGCGGGCGGGGGTCACGACCGGACGGGACGGTGCGCCCGGGGCGGCGTCGGCGGCCAGGAGGCGGCCGGAGAGGTCGGCGACGCCGTCGCGGTACCCGGCGGTGTATGAGCTCGACTCACCGGTCAGCACGTGGTGCACCAGCTCCGGGGACACCGACAGCACCGGCCGCGCGGCCGCCTCCGCCGTCTGCAGCCGGCTCACCTGGCCGGGATCGGCGGTGACGACGGCGATGCCCAGCGCGCTGAAGACCGTGGCCTCGGCGTCGTGCAGCGCGTCGGGCGGGACGTCGCCGTCGGCGAAGTCGCGGGAGTCGGCCACCGAGTGGACACCGACCCGGCCCCAGTCCACCCGGGCGTCGTCACCGGTTCCGGCGAAGACGACGATCTGCCGGCCGGTGGTCCGCGGCAGCGGACCCACCGCCCCGTGCCGCACCTCGCCCGGGATGCCCGGGCGCCTCGGATCGATCACTGTTCCCCCTCGGCTCGGTGACACCGGCCCCGCCAGCGTCCTCGGATGCGGAGCCGGCCGCCAGCCGGCCCCGCGTGTCGCAGGATGCTCCCCGCCTACGACAGAACCGGGGGCTCCGGCCAGGTCAGCCCTGGACCGCCGAGGGGTCCATCCACATGACCTCCCAGACGTTGCCGTCGGGGTCGGCGAAGCTCGAGCCGTACATGAACCCGTGGTCCTGGGGAGGCATCCACGGCTTCCCGCCGGCGCCGATCGCGGCGGACACCATCGCGTCCACCTCCTCCCGGCTGCCGGCGGACAGGGCCATCAGCGCCGAGGTGGCCTGCGCGGGGTCGCCGACCTCGCCGGTCACGAAGTCGGCGAACCGCTCACGGGTGAGCAGCATCGCGATGATGTTCTCCTCGATGACGTAGGAGACCGCCTTGTCGTCGGAGAACTGGTCGTTCCGGCGGAACCCGAGAGCGGCGTAGAAGGCGTCGGTACGGGCGAGGTCGGTGACGGGCAGGTTGACGAAGATCATGCGCACGGGGAGCTCCTGCGGAATCGGTCCGGCGGCGGCCGGAGGGTCGTGCAGGTAGGACGGCCTAGGTGCCGGGAACTCATCGGCCGGCCGGATCAGGAGTGCGCTGCGCCCGGACCTCGCGCGGTCCGGGGACCTCGTGCCCGTCGTCGCACACGAGCGCGACGCGGACCGGCGCTCCGCAGTCCGCGTGCTCCAGCGCCAGCGGGCCCGGACCGTCGGAGAGGTAGCGGTCGCCCCACTGCATGAGCGCCACGAGGGTGGGATAGAGGTCCCGCCCCTTGTCGGTGAGCCGGTACTCGTGCCGCTGCCGGGAGCCCTCGACCCGGTAGGGCTCGCGGCGCAGCACGCCTTCCTGCACGAGGGTGGCCAGCCGGTCGGTGAGCACCGCCTTCGGGGCGCCGAGGGCCTGCTGGAAGTCGGCGAACCGGCGCACGCCGAGGAAAGCCTCCCGCAGCACGAGGAGGCTCCACTTCTCCCCCACCACGGCGAGGGTGCCGGCGACGGAACAGCGGGATCTGTCGTACGTGGCCTCGGTCACGGGTGTGATGGTAGCCATGCTGGGTTCGCTTGACGAACCTCGAAAGGAGGAGCATGGTTCAGGTAGCGAACCTAGGCGGGTTCCTCGCCTCCGGTCCGCGAGCCGATCCACCCTCTCCGCCGAAGGACCCGCCATGACCAGCCTGCGCACCACCCTCGCCCGCCGGCACGCCGCCCGCACCCACCTGCGCGAGGAGCGGGCCATCGCCCGCGCCCTGGCCGCGGCTCCCACGCAGGAGTCCCGGCACGAGATCGCTTCCCTCCTCGCCCGGCGCTGACCGACGACCGGCGGCCCTCGGGCCGCCGGCCTCATGTCGGTTGCGTGACGAGACGCATCCCCGGTCGCTCCCGGGGCATGCCCCCTGGGTCCGCCGACCCGAGGAGGCCCGCGTGTCCGGTCGCGACACCCCTCCTCCGGAGGGCGTGGAGCCCGCCCGATGAGCTCGGTGTCGCGCGTTCCGGAGGCATCCGAGGACACCGGCGGCCCGGTCGGCGCACGTGAGGCGTGGGCCGGGATGCGCGCCGACGGCGCACGGTTTCTCGCCCGGGAGCTCGCGTCGCGCTTCCGCTACGGCGATGGCTTCTCCCACGCCCGCGCGCTCGCCTTCCAGCTGGCCCTGGCCGCGCTCCCCCTGATCATCGCCGCGATCGGGCTCGCCGGTGCGTGGGAGGCGCGGACCGTCCGGCTCGTGCTCAGCCGGACCGTCCTCCAGCTCACCCCTGGCGCCTCCGACGGCCTGCTGCGCCGGACCTTGCCCGCCGCGGACACCGACCTGGCCACGGCGGCCCTCGCGCTGGCCGGCGTCTCGGCACTGGTCGCCCTGACCACGGCCATGGCCCAGGTGGAGCGTGGCGCCAACCGCATCTACGGCATCCAGCGCGACCGCCCGACAGTCGAGAAGTACCGCCGAGGTCTGGCGCTCTCGGTCGCTGCGGGTCTCCCGCTGATGGCCGGCTCCCTGCTCATCCTCACCCGCGGCGCCTTCAGCGAGGCCGTGGAGAGCGTGTACGCGGTCGACGACGACGTCGTCGAGGCCTGGACCGGTCCGGCCGGGCTGGTCCTGGTGGTGGTCTCGCTGATGTCCATGCTGCACCGCGCGCCCGCCCGGCAGCAGCCCGGATGGTCGGTCCTGCTGGCCGGCAGCCTGCTGACGGTCGTCGCCTGGACCGGGCTCACCCTGCTGCTCGCCGGCTTCCTGGAGCTGTCCACCGGCTTCACCCCGGTCTACGGCCCGGTGACCGGGGTGATCGCCCTGCTGCTGTGGGCCCAGTTCTCGGCCACCGCCCTGTTCTTCGGCGTGGCGGTCTCCGCCGAGCTGGAGATGGCCGCGCATCGCGCCCGGCTGCGCAGGCGGAGCCGCACCCGTGCCGGCTCGACCCCGGACGCGGTGCGGTGAGCGCGCGCGACGCCGCGGAGGCGGCCACCACAGCGGGCACCACAGCCGCCTCCGCCGGCGACCGCGGTTCCGACGCCCGGCGGTTCGGCATCCGGTCCGCCCTGGCTCTCACGGCGGTCCTCGCGGGAGCGGTGCCCTTCTTCGCCCTGTGGCTGACCGTCCAGGGTCGCTGGGCTCCGTTGGCCGCCCTCGACGGCGACGTCGCGGCCGGCCTGAACGCCGCGGTCGCCGGCTCCCCCGCCCTGGTGTCCACGCTCCGGCTGCTCACCGATGCGGGCGGCACCGGAACCGCCGTGTGGGTGCTCGCGCTGACCACCGCCTTCCTCGGCATCCGCGGAGAACGCCGCCTGGCGTACTTCGTCGCCGTCACCGGAGCCGGGCTGGCGGTGCTCGTCCCGCTCACGAAGGCGCTGGCCGACCGGGCACGCCCGCTCGTGGACCAGCCCCTCGTCGAGACGCCGGGCAACGCCAGCTTCCCCAGCGGGCACGCCATGACCTCCCTGGTCACCTGGGGGGTCCTGGTGCTCCTCGCGCTGCCCGCCGTCCGCCGCCGATGGCATCCCTTGTTGATCGGCGGCGCAGCCCTGCTCGTCCTCGTCGTCGGCTTCACCCGCCTCGCCCTGGGCGTGCACTTCGTGTCCGACGTGCTCGCCGGCTACGCCCTCGGCGCCGCCTGGCTCGCCGCGATGACCGCGGCCTTCCGGGGCTGGCAGCACGACACCGGCTCCGGCCCCGGCACCTCCGACGGCGTGCACGACCCGCTGGAGGTGGGCTCCGGCTCGGCTGCGCAGCTGGCCACCGTCCGGAACCGGCCCGGGCGCGACCGGGTCCGGACGGCGCTGCGCCTGGCGGGGCCGGCCGCGCTGCTGTGGGCCGTGCTGTCGGCCGCCGGGCTCCTGGTCACCGCGACACCGGGCGCCTCGGCCCTGGTGCGCGGTGACCTCGCCGTCGTCCGGTGGTTCGCCGAGGCCCGGTCGGACACCTGGACCACCCTCGCCGACCTGGCCGGCACGCTGGGCGACACCCGCACCGTCGTCGCCGGCGGCGTCGGCCTGGCCGTCCTCGGCCTCGCGGTCACCCGGCGGTGGTGGCCCGCGCTGTTCGTCGCCACTGCCCTGCTCGGCGAGGTGCTGCTCTACTTCCTGGTGGCGGTCACCGTCGAGCGCGCCCGCCCTGACGTCGCCGATCTGACCGACGGGCTGCCCGTCGGAGCCAGCTGGCCGTCCGGGCACGTCGCGGCCGCGACGGTGCTCTACGGGGCCGCCGCCGTCCTCGTGCTGCGACTCGGGCGGACGCGCCGGCGATGGCTGGTCCTGGCCGCTCCCGTGCTGGCGGTGCCGGCCGTGGCGCTGTCGCGGATCTACGTCGCCGCGCACCATCCGACCGACGTCCTGGCCGGGGCGGTCCTCGGCACGGGATGGCTGCTGATCTGCTGGATGGTCCTGCAACGCGGGGAACGGTCGGAGGGTGCGCATGACTGAGACCAGCTCCCGGGCCGCGCGGTTCCGGCCGACCGGCGCGGCCCGTCTGGCGATCGTCTGCGCCGCGGTGCTCGGGGTCGCGGCCGTCGGCTGGCTGGTGCTCGGGCTGCTGACGCAGCTGGCCCTCGTCACGTGCTCGGTGGTCGCCGCGCTCCTGCTGACCGCGCTCGGAGCCCCGCTCGCGCGGCTGCTCCGCAGGATCGGCGCGCCGCCGGCGGCCGCGGCCGCCGGCACGGTGCTGGCTCTGCTCGCCCTCCTGGGCGGGATGGGCACCCTGGTCTGGCTCCGGACCAGCTCCCGGATGGCCGAGCTGGCGCCCGCCATCACCGTGGGCATCGACCGGGTCCGCAGCTGGCTGGTCGAGGGCCCGCTCGCGCTGGACCCGACGCGGGTCGACGGCATCCGCGACCGGCTCGTCGACCAGCTGTTCGACGTCGTCCCGGGCCCCGTGGCCGGAGCCACGATGGCGGTCACCGTCGTGAGCGCCCTGCTGCTCGTCCTGTTCATCGTGTTCTTCCTCCTCAAGGAGGGGGCGAGCATGTGGGGCTGGGTCGTGGCCCGGGTCCCCGCCGCCCAGCGGGAGCGCGTCGACGGCGCGGGAGAGCGGGCCTGGGCCACGGTGAGCGCCTACATGCTCGGCGTGGTGGCGGTGGCCGCGGTCGACGCCACCCTCATCGGGCTGGCCCTGCTGCTCGTCGGGGTGCCGCTGTGGCTCTCCCTGACGCTGCTCACGTTCCTGGGGGCGTTCGTCCCGTACTTCGGCGCGGCGCTCAGCGGCGCGGCCGCCGTCCTCGTCACGCTCGTCACCAACGGCATCGGGGACGCGGTCACCATCCTCGTCGTGGTGCTCGTCGTGCAGCAGATCGAGGGCAACCTGCTGCAGCCACTGATCATGCGGCGCGCCGTGCACCTCCACCCCGTCGTCACGCTGCTCGCCGTCACCGCGGGAACCCTCCTGTACGGCATCTTCGGGGCGGTCGTCGCCGTGCCGCTCACCGCCGTCACCCACCACGTGCTCGAGTACCTGCGCACCCACCGGCCCGGGGTACCCGCCGAGCCTGCTGACGGACCGGAGCCGGCCGGCGCGGGTGCGTGAGGCCTGAGCGCGTCCCGCCCGCACGGGAGAGGATGCCCCGGTGGGTGTGGAGACCGTGCTGCTGCTCGTCCTGGCCTCCGTCGCGGTGATCATCGCCGTGCACGCCCTCGCGGAACGGTCCGGCCTCCCAGCCGCGGCGCTGCTGACGGTCGTGGGCCTCGGCTACGCGCTCCTGCCGTCGGCCGAGATCGAGCTGGACCCCGAGCTCGTCCTGACGCTGATCCTGCCGCCGCTGCTCTACAGCGCGGCGCTGGAGTCCTCGCTGGTCGCGATCCGGCGGAACATCCGCACCGTCGTCAGCCTCTCGGTACTGCTGGTGCTGGTGACGGCGCTGGTCGTCGGCACCGGGTTCGCGCTCTTCGTCACCGGCGCCACCCTCGCGGCCGGCATCGCGCTGGGCGCCGCCGTCGCGCCGCCGGACCCGGTCGCGGCCCTCGCGGTGGGCCGCAAGGTCGGCCTGCCGCCGCGACTGATCACGCTCATCCAGGGCGAGGGCCTGCTCAACGACGCCACCGCGCTGACCATCCTCACCGTGGCGGTGACCGCCGCCCAGGGCGACGGCTTCTCCACCCCCGCAGCCATCGGCCAGTTCCTGCTGGCCGCCGTGGGCGGCGTGCTCGCCGGGCTGGCCGTCGCCTTCGGCGTCCGGCCGCTGCGGCGGCTGCGCCGCGACCCGCTGACGTCGAACGCGATCAGCCTCGCGACCCCGTTCGTCGCCTACCTGCTGGGCGAGAGCCTGCACGTCTCGGGGGTGCTGGCCGTCGTCGTGGCCGGTCTGGTCATCGGGCACAACAACGCCAGCTGGGCGTCGGGCGCCAGCCGGCTGCAGACCAACGCCGTCTGGCGGCTGGTGAACTTCCTCCTCGAGGGATTCGTCTTCCTGCTCATCGGCCAGCAGCTGCCCGCGGTCGTCCGCGGCCTGGACGAGTACTCGACCGGCACGGTCGTCACCGCGTCGCTGATCACCGTGGGCGGCATGCTGCTGGTGCGCCCCCTCTGGCTGCTGCTCACCGAGTCGCTGCCGCAGTCGCTGCACACCCGCCTCGGCGGTTCCGGCGAACCCGGTGAGCAGGGTCGGGTCCGGCGGCTCAGCGGCCGCGAGATCGTCGTCCTCAGCTGGGCCGGCACCCGTGGGGTGATCAGCCTGGCCGCGATCTTCACGCTGCCCGAGGTGACCTCCGACGGCGAGCCGTTCCCGGACCGCTCGCTGCTGCTGTTCTGCGCCTTCCTCGCCGTCCTCGTGACGCTGGTCGGGCAGGGCGTCACCTTCGCCCCGCTGGTCCGGGCGCTCGGGCTGCGGGCGGACCGGGCCGACCAGGCGCGGCTGCGCAACCACGCCCGCATCGCCTCCGTCGAGGCAGCGCTGGCCCAGCTCGACGACCTCGCCACGGAGGAGTGCAGCCACGTGGAGGGCGAGACGCTGGACGTGCTCCGCTCGCAGCTGCGCACCCGCCTCGAGGGCTACCGGAAGCGGATGGACATGCTCGCCGACGCCGAACCGGGCGATGCGCCGATGTCCCCGCAGTACGAGGCGGCGCTGAAGTACCGACGCGCGGCGCTGGACGCGCAGCGGGAGGAGCTGCTGCGCTGGCGGGACGCCGGCCGGCTGCCCGACGAGGGGTTGCGGTCGCTGACCCGCGAACTGGACCACGAGGAGGGGCGGCTCCCCGCGCGGACGTTCCGCTGAGCGGTCAGGCGCGCTCGGCCGGCTCGGCTGCGGGCGCCTTATCCGGCTGGTCGCGCAGGAACAGGTACCAGTAGGACGTCGCCACGAAGACGACGGCGCCGACGAGGTTGCCGGCGCCCGCGAGCAGCCAGTTCATCAGCGTCTCGCCCCAGCCGATGTCCGGGACACCGGCGAAGATCGCGGCCGGCAGGAAGAACATGTTGGCGACGACGTGGTCGAAGCCCATCGCGACGAACGCCATGATCGGGAAGAAGATGGCCAGCACCTTCCCGGAGACGTCCTTCGCCGCGAGCGACATCCACACCCCCAGGCAGACCAGCCAGTTGCAGCCGATCCCCCGCAGGAACGTCTGCCACGGCGACTCCCCCAGCGCCTTGCCCTCGGCGATCGATGCCAGCCGCTCGTAGGTGAGCCCGGCGTTCCCGGTCGACTCGGCGTCCCCGATGACGCCGGTCTGCACGGCGAGGAAGAACGCCACGACGAGGGCGCCGATCAGGTTGCCCAGCAGCACCAGGGTGAGGTTCCGGGCGACGTCGCCGACGCTCAGCTTCCCGCGCATCGCGCCCAGCGGGACCAGCATCATGTTGCCGGTGGCCAGGTCCGACCCGGCGATGAGCACCAGCACCAGGCCGAGGGTGAACGCCGCCCCCATGAACAGCGTGGGCAGCGTTCCCCAGGTCTCGGGGTCCAGGCCCGAGGACACCGTGATCGCGACCAGTGCGCCGAAGGCGATGTAGGCCCCGGCCAGGAACGAGCTGACCAGCACCCGGTCCCAGCTGCGATGGACCTTCTTCGCCCCGGTCTCGGCCGCTACCTGGGCCATCTCCTGCGGTTCGCGTGCCGACATGGTGGCCTCCCTGATGCGTGGCGCCTGCACCGGCCACCCTCCCGCCGGGCCGACCACGCGGCAAACCGACACCGGAACGGAGGGACCAGGCGTCAGCCGGCGGCGCCCTCGTCCGCGGTCCCGGCCGGCGCCGGTTCGGTCGCCGTACCGGCGTCCTGCTCCGGCTCGGCCGGCGTGGTCGGCGCCGGTTCGTCGCTCGGCGCGGCCGGCTCGTCGGTGGGCGGTGGCGTGGACGGCTCTGTCGGCGAGGTGGCGCCGCCATCGTCGGTCCCGCCACCGGCCGGCGGGGTGGTGTCCTCAGGTTCCTCGCTCGCCGGCGGAGCGGTCGTGCCGGAACCGCTGGGCGGCGCGGAGGAGCCGGGCGCCGAGGAGCCGACGGTCCCGGTGGGCCCCGGCCCGTCGGCCGGCTCCCCGGCGGACGCGCCGGTCTCCCGCTGAGGTGTCACGGCGGTCTGCGTCGGCGCGGCCGGGTCGTCGGCGACGGCGGGCCCGGAGCCCGACGGGCTGTCGGGCGCCACGGCGACGTCGAGCCGCACCCGGTCGCCGGCCGACAGAGGCGTTCCCGCCGGGTCGAGTCCGACGACGGTTCCCGCGAGACGGTCGGCCGTGACGACGTCCCGGCGGTCGACCTCGAGCCCGAGCGCCCTCAGGTCGGCGGCGACGTCGTCGGCCGGGCGCCCGACGTGGTCGTCGGCGGCGAGCACGATCGCCCCTTCGGCCGCCGCGGCAGATGCCGGCGGATCGGCCGACTCGTCGTTCCCACCGGGCAGGCCGACCGTCACCCCGACGACGACGGCGCCGAGCAGCAGGCACAGCAGCGGGACGAGCACCAGCCAGCGCCGGCTCCGGTCCGATCGCCGGAGGGCGGCCCGCCTCGCCCCCCGCCCGGCGGACACGACCGGAACCGGGTTCGTGTCGGTGACCGGAGCGGCGGCCGGGAGGGCGCGGGTGGTCGGAGGCTGTGACTCCTCGCCGTCCAGCGTGGCGTCGATGGCGGCGAGGAAGGCGTGCGCATCGGGGAAGCGCGCGTCGGGGTCCTTGGTGAGCGCGCCGTCGATGAGGGAGCGCACCTCCTCCGGCACCGCGTCGGGCAGCGGCTCCGGCTCCTGCCGCACCTGCTTGAGCGCGAGGGTGACCGGGTTGTCGCCTTCGAATGCGGCGTGCCCACTCAGCGACTCGTAGCCGACGAGACCGAGGGCGTAGACGTCACTGGCCGGGCGCGGGGTCTCCCCCACCGCCTGCTCCGGCGACATGTACTGCGGAGTGCCGATCACCTGGCCGGCCGCCGTCAGCGGCACGCTCGCCGCGGACCAGGCGATGCCGAAGTCGGTGAGCTTCACCTGCCCGTCGCGGTCGATGAGGATGTTGGCCGGCTTCACGTCCCGGTGCACCACCCCGGCGCTATGGGCCTCGGCCAGCGCCGCGGCCGCCTGACGCAGCACCGACAGCGCGGTGGCCGTGTCCAGCGCGCCGTCCTCGCCGAACCGGGCCGACAGGGGCTCCCCGTCGACCAGCTCCATGACGAGGTAGGCGATCCGTTCGCCGGTGGCCTCCGCCCGGGTCTCCCCGTAGTCGTGGACGGCGGCGATGTTGGGGTGGCTGAGGCCGGCGGCGTGCGTCGCCTCGGCGCGGAAGCGGGCCACGAACCCGGCGTCGTCGGCGTACTCGCTGCGCAGCAGCTTGATGGCCACCGGGCGGTCCAGCCGGACGTCACGTCCTCGCCAGACCTCCCCCATCCCGCCGGTGGCGATCAGGTGGTGCAGCTCGTAGCGGTTGTCCAGGAGCTCGCGACCGTTGCCGACGATGGTCACTCCACGCTCCGTCCCCCGAGGACGCGGCCCGGGGTGGCGCGGCGTCCGAACACTTCTCGGAAGTGCCCGCCACCGACCGGTGCTACACCCCGGCCGCGGGATACTCGGGTCTCCGGCGCCGGACCGGCCGGGTGCGCGCCGCGGGGTTAGCGTCGTTCCATGACGAGCCCTACCGACCCCCAGCCGGGCCCGGCCGACCCCACGCCGGCCGACCCGGACACCCCCGGCGCCCCGGACCCGTCCGGGCTCCCCGACCCCCTCGGCCCGGTCGCGCCGCCTCCGGACGGCGAACCGGCACCGATCGTCTGACCGGGTTCCGGGACGCCCCTGTCACGGGGCGTCCCGGACCGCTCAGACGGCGGCCGGCTCCGGCACGCCGCTGCGGGCCGCCCGCTTCGCCCGCCGCTTCTCGCGGCGGGTCTCCAGCGCGGTGTAGAGCACCGGCACCAGGAGCAGGGTGAGCAGCGTGGAGCTGATCAGCCCGCCGATCACGACCAGGGCCAGCGGCTGGGAGATGAACACCCCACCGCCGGTGAGCCCGAACGCCATCGGCGTCAGCGCCAGCACCGTCGCGGCCGCCGTCATCACGATCGGCCGCAGGCGCTTGCGGGCGCCCTCGGTGACCGCCTCACCGATCGGGCGGCCCTGCTCGCGGTACTGGTTGACCAGGTCGATGAGCACGATCGCGTTGGTGACGACGATGCCGATGAGCATCAGCACGCCGATCAGCGCGGGCACGCCCAGCGGCACGCCCGTGGCGAGCAGCATGAGCAGCGCGCCGGTCGCCGCGAAGGGCACCGAGACCAGCAGGATCAGCGGCTGCGCCAGGCTGCGGAAGGTCGCCACCATCACCAGGTAGACGATCACGACCGCGATCAGCAGCGCGAGGCCGAGGTCGGCGAACGCCTCGCTCTGGTCCGAGGCCACGCCGCCGATGGTGACGTCGACGCCGTCGGGCAGGTCCAGCTCGTCGACGGCGGTGGTGAGCGCCGCGGTCAGCGTGCCGAGGTCGGCGTCGGCGGGGGTGGCCGAGACGGTGGCGGCGCGCGAGCCGTCGATCCGGCTCACCGAGCTGGGCACCTCCACCTGCTCGACGGAGGCGACCTGCGACAGCGGCACCGGACCGGTGGGCGTGGGCAGCACGACCGCGTCGAGCTGCTCGGGTGTCGTCGGCGCCTGCAGCGGCTGCAGGTAGACCGGCGTCGCCACGTCCTCCACGTCGACCGATCCGAGCGGAACCGCCGAGGAGAGCCCCGCCAGCGTGCGGGTCACCTCGGCCTCGGTGAGCCCTGCCTCCGCCGCCGCGAGGGGGTCGACCACGACCCGGACCACGGGAAGCGCACCGGTGAGGTCGTTGGTGACGTCGGTGGCGCCGTCGGTGCCCTCGACCGCCTCCTGCACCAGCGCGGCGCCCTCGGCGAGGGCGGCGGGGTCGCTCGACTGGACGAGGACGTCGACGGTGGAGGGCCCGAAGCCGGAGCCGGCCGCGGCGACCGTCACGTCGCCGACCTCGCCGAGGTCCTCGGCGGCCGAGCGGATGTCGTCGCCGACGGCCTCGGGATCGGCGTCGTCGTCGAGGGTGAGCGCGAACGTCGCCTGCGGGGTGCCGCCATCACCGGCGAAGGCGGCGATCCCGCCGGCCGAGCCGACCGTGCTCTGCACGGTCTCCACGCCGTCGAGGTCGGCGAGCGCGTCCTCCAGGGTGCGGGCGCGCTCGTCCTGGGCGGCCAGGGCGGTGCCGGCCGGATAGGCGGCGGTCACGGTCACGGTGTTCTGGCCCGAGTCGCCGATGAAGTTCGTCGACAGGAGCGGGGTGAGCGCGAGGGTGCCGACGAAGATCGCCAGCGCGCCGGCCAGCGTCCAGCGCCGGTGGGCCAGCGTCCAGCGCAGGGCCGGCAGGTAGACCCGCTGCAGCCAGGTGCGGCGCTCGGCCTCCTCGGCCTCCTCCCGCCCGCGGGCGAGCTCCGCTTCGGTCCGGTCGGCGTCGGGCGCCTTGAGGAACGCCGACGCCAGGGCCGGGACGATGGTCAGCGACACGACGAGGCTGGCCAGCATGGCGATCGCGATGGTCAGGGCGAAGGGTCGGAACAGCTCGCCGACCAGACCGCCGACCAGCGCGATCGGCAGGAAGACCGCGACGGTCGTGATCGTCGACGCGGTCACGGCGCCGGCCACCTCGCGGACGGCTCCGACGATCGCGGTCGAGCGGGACTCCCCGTAGGAGAGGTGCCGCTTGATGTTCTCGATGACGACGATCGAGTCGTCGACGACGCGGCCGATCGCCACGGTCATGGCGCCCAGCGTGAGGATGTTCAGCGAGAAGCCGGCGACCTCGAGCCCGATGAAGGTGACGCAGAGGGAGACCGGGATGGAGACCGCGGAGACCAGCGTGGACCGGACCGAGGCCAGGAACACCAGGATGATCAGCAGGGCGAAGACCAGCCCGAGACCACCCTCGGTGGCCAGGCCCGCGATCGACTCCTCGATGAACGGGCCCTGGTCGAAGACGACCGCGACCACGCTGCCGGTGCCGAGCGCCTCGCGGACGTCGGGCAGCAGCTCCTCGACGGCGTTGGAGATCTCGACGGTGTTGCCGTCCGGGATCTGGGTGAGCCCGACGGCCAGCGCCGGCTCGCCGTCGACCCGCGAGTAGGAGGTCGCCGGAGCGGTGCCGAGCTCGACCCGGGCGACCTCGCCGAGCGTGGTCACGCCCTGCGCGCCGATCAGCGGCACGGCCCGCAGGTCCTCGACGGAGGACAGCCGGGTGCCGGCCTGGACCGGCAGGGTCTGCTCCCCCGCGGTCAGCGAGCCGGCCGGGAGCACGACGCCGTTGTCCTGCAGCACCGTCGTCACGGCCGCGGGCGAGACGCCCGTGCCGGCCAGCGCGGCAGGGTCGAGGGTGATCTCCACGCGGGCCTCGTCGGCGCCGGTCACGGTCACGTCGCGGACGCCGTCGATGCTCTCGAACAGCGGGACGACGGCGGTGTCGATGCGCTCGGCGAGCGCGGCGGGATCGCCCGGGGCGGCGATCGCCAGCTGCACGACCGGCAGGTCGGCGAGCGAGCCGGTGAAGACCTGCGGCTCGACGTCGTCGGGCAGCTGCGTCTGCACCCGGCTGACCGCGGTCTGCAGCGCGCCGGCCGCGGCGTCGAGGTCGGAGCCGAACTCGAGCTCGACGGTGAGCGCCGCCAGCCCCGTGCTCGCCGTCGCCGTCACCGCCACCACGTCGGGCACCGACGAGATCGCCTGCTCCAGGGGCTGGACGATCTGCCGTTCCACCACCTCGGGCGAGGCGCCGGGCTGGCTGGCCACGACCGCTGCCGCGGGGATCTGCAGCGACGGGATGAGCTCCTGCTTCAGCGATCCCGCCGAGATCAGGCCGAAGACCAGGACGGCCACGGTGATGAGGCCGATGAGCGCCCGGTTGCGCAGGGACAGGACGGCGAGACGCGACACGGGAAGTTCCTCCAGGACGCGAGCCGCGCTCCGCCCGTCGACACAGGTTGTACGCGCCAACCTACCGGCGGTGAGCGCCTCCGCCCCGGAGGTGCGGGACGGAGGCGCGCCCGCTCAGTCCTGCCGCTGGAGAACGAAGTCGTACCGCGACTCCAGCCACGGCACGTCGCTGGTCCCGCCGTCCGGCGTCTGCCCTGGCTCGCGCTCCTCGAAGGCGGTGACCAGCTCCTGCTTGGTGCCGAAGACGACGTCGCTGTCCAGGTAGTCCGAGCCCTCCTGGAACAGGTGGGTGATCAGCGGCTCGAAGCCGGGCACGTTGATCAGGAAGTGGATGTGCGCCGGGCGGTAGTAGCTGATCTCGGTGCGGCTGATCAGGGCGCCCACCGGTCCGTCCATCGGAATGGCGTAGCCCAGCGGAGCGATCGTGCGCACGCAGTAGCTGCCGTCCTCGCGGGTCGTGTACTTCGCCCGCAGCCGCGCCTCGTCGATGTCGGGGATCTGCGACTCGTAGGCGCCCTCGGTGTCGGCCTGCCAGACGTCGAGCACGGCGTTCGGCACCGGGTTGCCGTCCAGGTCGCGCAGCGTGCCGTGCAGGTAGAGCGGCGTTCCGGGCAGGCCCTCGGACATGTCCTCGGCGTAGCCGAGCTCCGGCGAGCCCTCGATGTGGAACGGGCCGAGCACCGTGGCCGGGGTCGCGCGCGGATCCAGCCGGTGGTTCATCTGGACGACGAGCATCGACAGCCCCAGCACGTCGGAGGTGAGGATGAACTCCTCGCGCTTGTCGGTGCTGATCTGGCCGGTGGCGGTCAGCCACTGGATCGCGGCCATCCACTCGGCCTCGGTCAGCCGCACCTCGCGGGCGAAGTCGTGCAGGTGCCGCACCAGCGCCGTCATGAGCTCGGCCGTGCGCGGGTCGCGCGCGGTGGCCCACCGCTGCACGGCGAGCTCGGTGATGTTGTCCTCGGTGACCAGCTGCACGGGAGTTCCTCCTGCCGTCCGCGCGCCGGGAGCCGGTCGCGCTGCCTCCTCCGCGCCTGCCGCGGAGGTCTGGGTCCTAGCTCGTGAGCACCAGCCGCACGCCGGGGTCGCCGGTCGCCTGCCGCTGCCAGGCGTCCGCGGCGGCGGCGAGGGGGACCCGCTCGTGCGCCACCGCGAGTGCGCCGGTGGCGGCGTGCCCGGCGACGGCGGTCAGCGCGTCGCGGCGCTGCTCGACCGTGAGGGAGTTGTTCGTGTACCCGAGCACCGAGGCGCTCTTCGCCCGCAGCACGGCGGAGGAGAACTCGGCGACGTCGCCCGACGCGCCACCGAGGTTGACCAGCCGACCGCCGGGCGAGAGCGCCCGGGACGCCGCGGTCGCCGCGGCTCCGAACACCGGGTCGACGACGACGTCCAGCCGGCCGCCGGTGGCCTCGGCCAGCCGCGCGGCGAACGCGTCGACGTCGCCCTCCGGAGCCAGCGCCTCGTCCGCGCCGGCGGCGAGCGCACGGTCGCGGGAGGCCTCCGAGCGCGCCACGGCGACCACCCGTCCGGCGCCCAGGAGCTTCGCCGCGCCCACGGCTGCCTGCCCCACGGCGCCGCCGGCGCCCAGGACGAGCACGTGCTCGCCGGCCCGCAGCCCGCCGCGCCAGGTGAGCGACATCCACGCCGCGACCGCGGAGAGCCCCAGCGCGGCCAGCGCGGCGTCGGGGACGTCGGCGGTCACCGGCACGAGGTCGTCGTCGGCGACGGCGCAGAGCTCGGCCAGGCTGCCGTCGCCCGGCGCCATCCCGGCGGGGGTGGCGAACCAGACCCGCGTCCCGGCCGGCAGCGTCGTCGACTCCTCCACCACGCCGACGCCCTGCACCCCGGGGACGTAGGGCACCGCCGGACGGCCGAAGTAGGAGGTGCCCGACGCGCACAACAGGTCCAGCGGCACGATCGGGGCGGCTGTCACCCGGACGATGCTGCGCCCGGGCGCGGCTTCCGGCGACGGGTGCTCGGTGACGACCGGGGTCTCCCCCGGGACCTGGACGACGGCGGCGCGCACCGGCTCAGCCCTGCTCGCCGGGCAGCGGCTCGGGCACGAACGGATCGGGGTCGACCGGGCGGTTGTTCAGGTCGACCGACAGGAAGACGTCGTTGGCCACGGGGTTGCGGATCTCCTCCGCCAGCTGGCCGATCAGCCCGGCGGTACGGGCGAGCAGCGCGAAGCCGCGCAGCAGCTGCAGCGGCAGGCCCAGGTCGGCCAGGGCCGCGCCGCAGACGCCGGCGCCGTTGAGCGGCAGCTGCTTGCCGAGGACCGAGGAGTGCACCCGGCCGATCGCGGCGAAGAGCGAGAGGTGCGGGCCGTGGACGCCCTCCTCGGCCGCGATCTGGAACAGCCGGGGCGTGCGCGGGTCTCCCTGCTTGTGCACGTGGTGACCGAGTCCCGGCACGAACCGGCCGGCGGCGCGCTGCGCGGCCACCGTCTCGAGGGCCAGGGCGTCCCAGCCCGCGTCGTCGGTGGGCAGGGCGCCGTCCACCCCGGCGAGCACCGAGTGCAGGAACTTTCCGCAGTCCTCGGTCACGCCGAGGAAGCGGGAGCCGCCGCCGAGCAGGCCGGCGGCCAGGGCGCCCTGGATCGAGTCGGGGGCCGACAGGTAGGTGAGCCGGGTGACGATCGCCGTCGGTGTGAACCCGTGGTCGGCCAGGGCGGCGAGCACTGCCTCGAAGACGCGGGTCTCCCCCGGGCTCGGCCGGCGCTGGGTGGCCAGCCAGAAGGCGAGCTCACCGAAGCCGACGGTGCCCATGACGTCCTCGGCGAGGTCCGAGCCGAGCAGGGTGATCCGCTCCAGGCTCGAGGCGCCGAGTGCGGTCGGGTAGACGGGCTCGCTCACTGGGATCCCTCCTCGGCCGGCGCAGCCAGCCACCGGCGGATCTCGTCGCCGTGCTCGTCGACCGCCGGCGGGGGCAGCCGGTAGGAGGCGGCCGTGTCGGAGAAGCGGATGGGGTGCCGCACCGACGGCACCGCGGCGTCCCCCTCGCCGACCAGGACGACCGGATCGAGGCCGACCTCCTCGGCGAAGGCGACGCCCTGGTCGATGGTGTTGATCGGACCGCACGGGACACCGGCGGCGATGATCTCGCGGAACCACTCCATCTTGGTGCGGGTCGCCAGGCGCTCGACGAGCAGCGGACGGAGCTCGTCCCGGTTGGCGGTGCGGTCCTCGTTGCGGAGGAAGCGGGGGTCGGTCGCCAGCTCGGGCAGGCCGAGCACCTCGCAGAGCTTGCGGAACTGGCCGTCGTTCCCGGCGGTGATGATCAGGTCGCCGTCCGAGCACGGGAGCGGCTCGTAGGGGAAGAGACTCGGATGGCTGTTGCCCATCCGGAAGGGGACGACGCCGCCGGCCGCGTAGGCGCTGGTCTGGTTCACCAGCCCGGACATCGCCGACGCCAGCAGGCTGACCTCGACGTGCTGGCCCCGGCCGGTCTCGCGCCGGTGGTTCAGGGCGGAGAGGACGCCGATGGTGGCGTGCAGGCCGGCCATGACGTCGAAGACCGCGACGCCGGCCCGGTACGGCTCACCCTGAGGGTCGCCGGTCAGGCTCATCAGGCCGGAGATGGCCTGCACGATGAGGTCGTAGCCGGGGAGCGACTTCCCGCCCGGGCCGCTGCCGAAGCCGCTGATCGAGGCGTAGATGACGCCGGGGTTGGTGGCGGCCACCGTGTCGTAGTCCAGACCGAAGCGGCCCAGGCCGCCGGGCTTGAAGTTCTCGACCACGATGTCCGCGCGGCGCGCCAGCTCCTGGGCGGCGGCGAGGTCCTCGGGCTGCTTGAGGTCCAGCGCCACCGAGCGCTTGTTGCGGTTCACGCCCAGGTAGTAGGTGGAGACGCCCTGGCCGTCGATCTCGCGGACGGGAGGCGCCCAGGTGCGGGTGTCGTCCCCGCCCGGGCCCTCGACCTTGACCACCTCGGCGCCGAGATCGGCCAGGAGCATCGTGCTGTACGGGCCGGCGAGGATGCGGGAGAAGTCGGCCACCAGCAGTCCGGAGAGGGGGCCGGGACGCTCGCCCGCATCGGCCGGCGGCAGTGCTCCGGGATCGCTCATGGGCGCTCGATCACTCCTCGACGAGACGTTCGCGGACGACTGTCCGCAGGATCGGGCCGAGTCTCGGCCCGCCGCCGTACCCCTGTCAACCGGAACGCGGCATCGTCTTGACAGGGTGGTCAGCGAGCGAGAGGGTGACCCGCATCGCAGCGGGTGTCCGCGCACCGGACGTATGTCCGGGTCTGAGACGACGCAGTCCTGGAGGAGCCATGACCCAGCCCGAGCCCACTCCCGTGGCCGGCCGACCGGTGGTCCTGCGCGGAGGCACGGTCCTGACCATGGACGACGCGGGCACCATCCTGCGCGGCGGCGACGTCCTCGTGGTGGACGACCGCATCGCCGCCGTGGGGCACGACCTCGAGGTGCCCGAGGGCACCCAGGAGATCGACGCCGGCGGCGGAATCGTCATGCCCGGGATGATCGACACCCACCGGCACATGTGGCAGACCGCGATGCGCGGCTACGGCGCCGACTGGACGCTCACCCAGTACTTCGTCTGGTACTACCTCGAGCACGGCCGCAAGTTCCGGCCCCAGGACGTGGCGGCGGGCAACCGGCTCTCCGCCCTCGAGGCGCTCGAGGCCGGCGTCACGACCACCGTCGACTGGTCGCACGGCCTGCAGTCGGTCGACCACGCCGAGGCCGCCGTCGAGGCGCTGCGCTCGGTGCCCGGCCGCTTCGTCCTCGCCTACGGCAACATCCAGGCCGGCCCGTGGGAGTGGACCGCCGACCCGGCCGTTCGCTCCTTCCTCGAGCGGCACCGCGACTCCGCCGACGGGATGCTGGGTCTGCAGCTGGCCTTCGACGTCACCGGCGACCCGAGCTTCCCCGAGAAGGCAGCCTTCGAGGTGGCCCGCGAGCTGGGCCTGCCGGTGACCACCCACGCCGGCGTCTGGGGCGCCACCAACGACGACGGCATCCGCCTCATGCACGAGCACGGCTTCATGACGCCGGAGACCGTCTACGTGCACGCGGCCAGCCTGAGCCCCGACTCCTACCACCGCATCGCGGCCACCGGCGGCTCCATCTCGGTCTCCACCGAGTCCGAGCAGAGCGCCGGACAGGGCTATCCGCCCACCTGGCAGGTGCGTCGGCACGGCATCCCGGTGTCGCTGTCGATGGACACCAGCGTCTGGTGGAGCGGCGACCTGTTCTCGGCCATGCGGACCACGCTGGGCGCCGACCGCTCCCGCGAGCACTTCGAGGCGCACCTCAAGGGCGAGACGATCACCCAGCTGGAGCTGCGCGCCGAGGACGTCGTCCGCTGGGCCACCCGCGGCGGCGCGACGGCCCTGGGCCGGGACGACCTGGGCAGCCTGGAGCCGGGCAAGAAGGCCGACGTCGTGCTGATCAAGAACGACGCCTCGCCGGTCTCCTTCCCGGTGCTCAACCCCTACGGCCACGTGGCGTTCCAGGCCCAGCGGGGCGACGTGCACACGGTGATCGTCGACGGCCGGGTCGTGAAGCACGCCTCCGCCCTGGTCGACAGCGACCTCTCCGGCGTCCGCCGGGAGATCGAGGACACCGTGGAACACCTGCGCTCCGAGCTGGGCGAGGAGACCTGGGTGGCCGGCATGCACCCCGAGCTGCCCGACCCGAAGCTGCTGGACAACCCGTACCAGTACACCGACTACAAGTCGGAGGGCACGCACGCCGCCCGGGAGCAGGTCTTCGAGGAGCACCTGAAGAACGAGCGCTGATCGACGGACCGGAGAGGTTCCCACATGGCTGGACGCGGCACGGGGCCCGACTTCGTCGAGGCCCTCGCCCGGGGGCTCGACGTCCTCACCTGCTTCGACGCCGAGCGCCGGAGCATGTCGCTGAGCGACGTCGCGACCGCCGCCTCCCTGGCGCGGCCCACCGCACGACGGCTGCTGCTCACCCTGGAGGAGCTCGGCTACGTGCGCTCCGCCGAGGGGTCGTTCTCGCTGACGCCGAAGGTGCTCGAGCTCGGGATGGCGTACGTGAGCTCGCTGGGGCTGTGGGAGATCGCGCGCCCACACATGGAGGCGCTCGTCGGCCGCACCGGTGAGTCGACGTCGATGTCGCAGCTCGACGGCTCCGACATCGTCTACGTCGCGCGGGTGGCGGTGCCGAAGCTGATCGCCCTGCGGGTCGACGTCGGCACGCGCTTCCCGGCGGTGCAGACGTCGCAGGGCAAGGTTCTGCTGGCCGCCCTCTCCCCCGCCCAGCTCGCGACGACGCTGGCCGAGCCGACCCGATCGGGGCTGCCGACCCCGCTGCGCCGCTCGCCGGCGCAGCTGCAGGACGAACTGTCCGAGGTGCGGGCGCGCGGCTGGGCGCTGGCCGACGAGGAGCTGGCACCCGGCGTCAGGTCCGTCGCGGTTCCCGTGCGGGACGGCGCCGGAACCGTCCGGGCGGCCATGAACGTCACCGTGCACGCCGCGGAGACGACGACCGAGCGGCTGCTCGGCGAGCACCTCCCCCAGCTGCTGCGGGCAGCGGGCGACGTCAGCGCCGAGTGGGCGCTGTGGCAGTCCCGACCGCACGGAGAGGTGCGCACCCGCCCGGGAACGTCGGCCGCCGGCTGAGCGACGAGGGGACGCGGACCGCGCCGGCGGGTGGTGTGCCAGGGTTTTGGCGTGACCGCCGTCCTCTCCATCCAGTCGCACGTCACCTACGGCCACGTGGGCAACAGCTCGGCGGTGTTCCCGCTGCAGCGCCTCGGCGTCGAGGTGTGGCCCGTGCACACCGTCCAGTTCTCCAACCACACCGGCTACGGCGAGTGGACCGGCCGCGTCTACGACGGCCAGTCGATCGACGAGCTGGTGCAGGGCGTGGCCGACCGCGGGGTCCTGGGCGGCTGCGACGCCGTGCTGTCGGGCTACCTCGGCTCGGCCGACATCGGCCACGCCGTCGTGGGCGCGGTGACGCGAGTGCGCGAGGCGAACCCGGCCGCGGTCTACTGCTGCGACCCGGTGATCGGGGACGTCGGCCGCGGGGTCTTCGTGCGCCCGGGCATCGAGGAGTTCATGCGCGAGGTGGCGGTGCCGGCGGCCGACATCGTGACCCCGAACCACTACGAGCTCGACCTGCTGTCGGGTCGCGAGACGCGGTCGCTGGCGTCGGTCAAGGACGCCGTCGCCGCCGTGCAGGCGCTCGGCCCGCGGGTCGTGCTCACCACCTCGCTGATCGCCGAGGACACCCCCGACGACGCCGTCGACCTGCTGGCGTCGGAGGGCGGCCGGCACTTCCGCGTGCGCACGCCGCGCCTGGATGTCTCGGTCAACGGCGCCGGCGACGCGATCGCCGCGCTCTTCCTCGCCCACTGGCTCGACACCCGGTCGGCCGCGGAGGCCCTGGGCCGCGCGTCGGCGTCGGTGTTCGGGCTGCTGGCCCGCACCGAGGCGGCCGGCTCGCGGGAGATCCTGTTGGTCGCCGCGCAGGACGAGTACGTGACCCCGTCGCGGACCTTCGAGGTCGAGGAGGTCTGACCCGTCAGTACCCGTCGAGGGTGGCGGCGATCCGGGTGATCGTCGCCTCCTCGACCGGCAGGTGCGGCAGCACGGTGGTGACCTCTTCGGGCTCCAGCCCCTGGTCGCCGAGCGCGACGAGCAGCAGGTCCGCCTCCTCCGGCCGCACCGGCACCGAGCAGCCGGAGTCCTCCAGCGCCGTCCGGGCGAGGAACAGCGCGCCGGCCAGCGCGTCGTCCGGCGCCGGGGCGGGCTCCGGCTCGGCGGCGCCGCGGGCGACCGCCTCGGCCGCCCGCACGAGCGACAGCGGCAGCCCCTCGGCCTCCACCTCGATCAGCGGGACCGCGCCGAGCGCGGCGAGCACCAGGTGCTCGGCGTCGATGCGCAGCGGCGCCTCCCAGCCCCCGGCGCGCACGACGTCGGACAGGTCGCGGGCGTCCTCGCCGACGTCCTCGGCCAGCTCGGCCCAGTCGGCCGGGCGGGTGGCGCGAGCCCGCTCGGCGGCCACCAGGCAGGTGTCCCGCACGAACGGCACCAGCACCTCGTCGTCGAAGCGCTCGGCCTGCACCCGCCCACCGGAGTCGACCATGTTGAGCGCGTCCTGGAAGCTGCCGGGCCGGGCGTCCTCCAGGTCGAGGCGACCGTCCTCCTCGCTCCCCAGCGGCCGGCCGTGCGCGGCCCGCTCCCCCACGGTCAGGCCGGTGGGCACCAGCCGCCCGGCCCGCCGCTCGTGGTGCGGGCGGTCGGACATGCCCACGGCCCAGGCGCAGCTCTCCGCGATCAGCGCGGCTCCCCGCTCCCGGAGCACCTCCCGCGTCAGCAGACCCATCCAGTCGATGTCGAACACGCCTCCACTGTGCCTGGCGATGCCGACACCGCGCCCGGGGACGTGGATCACTCCGCGGCGGCCCCGGCGGTGCTGCCCTCGCTCTGCTCGCTGCTCGGCGGACCGACCCAGACCGTCTTCGCGTTCATGAACTCGCGCATGCCCACCTCGGTCAGCTCGCGGCCGTAGCCGCTCTGCTTGATGCCGCCGAACGGCAGGTCCGGGTAGCTGGCCGTCATGCCGTTGATGAACGCCATGCCGGACTGGATGTCGCGCACGAACTGCGTCCGCTCCTCCTCGTCCTCGCTCCAGAGGTTCGAGCCCAGCCCGTAGACGTGCGAGTTCGCGATGCGGATCGCCTCGTCCAGGCTGTCCACGACGTACAGCGCCGCGACCGGTCCGAAGACCTCCTCGCTGTGCACCCGCATCTCCGGGGTGACGTCGGCGATCAGCGTCGGCTCGTAGAACCACCCGGGCCGGTCGACCCGCGAGCCGCCGACGAGGATCCGGGCGCCCTTGCCGCGGGCGTCCTCGACGTACTCCTCGACGTCCTTCAGCCCGTCCTCGGTGGCCAGCGGCCCGATCTGGGTGTCGGCGTCCATCGGGTCCCCGACGGTCAGCGCGCCGATCTTCTCGGCGAACAGCCGGGTGAACTCCTCGGCGACGTCGCGGTGCACGAAGAACCGCTTGGCGGCGATGCAGCTCTGCCCGTTGTTCTGGTTGCGGGCGGTCGTCGCCACCTCGGCGGCGCGGTCCAGGTGGGCCGAGGGCATGACGATGAAGGGATCGGAGCCGCCGAGCTCCAGGACCGTCTTCTTCAGCGCGTCGCCGGCGATGGCGGCCACCGACTGGCCCGCGGGGCCGCTGCCGGTGAGCGTGGCGGCGATGACGCGGTCGTCGCGCAGCACCTTCTCGACGGTGGCCGAGCCGACGAGCAGCGTCTGGAAGACGTCGTCCGGGAAGCCGGCCTTGCGGAAGAGCTCCTCGAGGTAGAGGGCGGTCTGCGGCACGTTGCTGGCGTGCTTGAGCAGGCCGACGTTGCCCGCCATCAGCGCCGGGGCGGCGAACCTCATCGCCTGCCAGAGCGGGAAGTTCCACGGCATGATCGCCAGGACGACGCCGAGCGGCTGGTAGGTGACGTAGGCCCGCTCGGCCTTGACGGCCGCGGCGTCCTTCTCCTGAGGGTCGAGCAGGGCGGGCCCGTGCTCGGCGTACCAGCGCAGCGCCGCGACGCACTTGGTCGCCTCGGCCTTCGCGGAGGCCAACGTCTTGCCCATCTCCGTGGTCATCAACTCGGCGACGGAGTCGGTGTCCGCCTCCAGCGCGTCCGCGGCGGCACGCAGCCAGCCGGCCCGCTCCGCCGGGGACGTGAGCCGATAGCCGTCGAAGGCGGCCGCGGCGCGGGCGAGCTTGTCCTCCAGCGCCTCGTCGGTGAGCGGCTCGTAGGTCTTGAGCGTCTCGCCGGTGGCCGGATTGATCGTGGCGATGGCCATGGGTGTTCTCCCTTCGCTGGAACGCCCCGTCACCTGCCCGGGCAGACGCCGCCGAAACCGGCAGGTCCGGTGTCCGGTCCGTCGTGCGTCGCCTACCGTGGGATCCGTCGGTCCGCACAGGCCGGCGGAGACGACGTCGGGGGCAGCAGGTGAACTGGACGGCCACGGGGGGCGTCGGGCATCCCGCGCCCGGGGGCTTTCCGCACGATGCCCTCCTCTACGACACGGTCGACGACCTCGTCGGCACTGTCACACCCTTCCTGACCGACGGTCTCGCGGCCGGGGACGCCGCCGTCGTCGCCGTCCGGCCGGGCACCGCCGCGGTGCTGCGCGAGGCCCTGGGCGCGGACCCCCGCATCCTCGTGCTCGACGAGACCGTCGCCTACGACCGGCGGGCTCCGGCCGCGATCACCGCCTTCCGCAGGGTCGCCGAGGAGAACGCGCCCGGCGCCTCCGGCCGCGTGCGCGTGGTCGGCGAGATCGACTTCGGGCCGACCGAGCGCGACTGGCTGGAGTGGGAGCGGTACGAGGCGGTCATCAACGAGGCGCTGCGCGGCTGGAACCTGTGGGGCGTGTGCCTCTACGACACCGGACGGTTGCCCGCCCCCGTGACGGAGGCCGGGCGGCGCACCCACCGTCAGCTGGTCACCCCGACGAGCCGGACGCCCAGCCCGGGGTTCACCGACCCCGCGCTCCACCTGCGGAGCATGCCGGTGCCCGACGAGCCGCTGGAGCGCACTCCCCCGCGGTTCGCCGCCGCCGACGTCGCCGACTTCATCGGCCTGCGGCACGAGGTCGCCACGGAGCTGAGCGCCCTGACCGCGCCGGCGGACCTGGTCGAGGACTTCCTCCTCGCCGTGGACGAGATGACGTCCAACGCCGTGCGGCACGGCCGGCCTCCGGTGGGGCTGCGACTGTGGACCGCCCCCGACCGCGTCGTCTGCACCATCACCGACGGCGGCCCCGGCTGGGACGACCCGTTCGCCGGGTACGGCCCGGCGCACGGCGAGGACCTCTCCCGCGGCGGCATGGGGCTGTGGCTCGCCCGTCAGCTGTGCGACTACGTCGACCTCCGGGGCGGCGAGCACCACGAGGGCGACGGCGGCATCAGCGTCCGCCTCACCCTCCGCCTGCCCTGAGCCCCGCCGGGCGTCAGCCGAAGAGCTCGCTCATGAGCGACTTCTTCTTGTGCGGCTTCCCGTAGCCCGAGTGCGACGACGAGTGCCCGGAGCCCTGCACCTGCCGGAGCACCTCGCTGACCACTCCGCCGAGACCCGCGGCCGACGGCGTGCCGTGCTGCTGGGCAGAGGGCCGGTGCGACGGGTCGGGTCGCTGCGCGGGGCCGTCGTGGACGGCGGATTCCGCGTCGATCAGGCGGTCGAGCTCGCCGCGGTCGAGGAAGATGCCCCGGCAGTCGGAGCACTGGTCGACGTGCACCCCGTTCCGCTCGTAGGTCCGCATGGTTCCGTGGCACTTCGGGCAGGTCAGCTCCATGCCCGCGCAACGGACCTGGTCGTCGCCCGGTTCCCGCGCCACAGGGACGCGGGCACATTCCACCCAGTGGTGACCGCACATCGAGCCGATCACGATCGACGGCGATACTGGGCGTCAGCAGCCTGACCGATGGGAGCACCTGGTGGACCGGACGCGTACGCGCTCTACGTGGGACGTCGCGCCCACCGTCGGCTTCGAGCGGGAGGCCTGACGTGGACAAGGTCGTCGCCTCCGCCGCTGCCGCCGTCGCCGACGTGCAGGCCGGCGCCGTCCTGGCCGTCGGCGGTTTCGGGCTCTGCGGGGTCCCCTTCGCGCTCATCGACGCCCTGCTCGAGCAGGGCACCGACGATCTGACGACGATCTCCAACAACTGCGGCGTGGACGACCAGGCGCTCGGCGTCCTGCTCTACGCCGGGCGGATCCGCAAGACGATCAGCTCGTTCGTCGGCGGCAACAAGGAGCTCGCGCGGCTGTACCTCACCGGGCAGATGGAGGTCGAGCTGACCCCGCAGGGCACGCTGGCCGAGCGACTGCGCGCCGGTGGCGCCGGGATCCCCGCCTTCTACACGCCGACGGGGGTCGGCACGCTCGTCGCCGACGGCGGCATCCCGATCCGCTACGACGCCGACGGGAACGTCGTCGAGACGAGCAGGCCCAAGGAGGTGCGCGAGTTCGACGGCCAGCAGTACGTGCTGGAGACCGCGCTGACCGCCGACTTCGGACTGGTGCACGCGCTCAAGGGCGACCGGCAGGGGAACCTCTACTTCCACGAGTCGGCGCGCAACTTCAACCCGCTGGCCGGGATGGCCGGGCGGATCACGATCGCCGAGGTCGAGGAGCTCGTCGAGCCGGGCGACCTGCGCCCCGAGGACGTGCACCTGCCCGGGGTCTACGTCGACCGCGTCGTCGTGGTGGGCGCCGAGAACAAGCCGATCGAGAAGCGCACGACCCGCCCCCGCACCGACCGCTCCGACACCCCGGCCGCCGCCGGCGAGGAGGCAACGCCCCGATGAGCCTGACCCGTGAGCAGCTCGCCGCCCGCGTGGCCCTCGAGCTCGAGGACGGCCAGTACGTGAACCTCGGCATCGGGATGCCGACGCTGGTCCCGAACTACGTGCCCGAGGGCGTGCACGTCGTCCTGCACTCGGAGAACGGTGTGCTGGGCGTCGGGCCCTACCCGTTCGAGGGCGAGGAGGACCCGGACCTCATCAACGCCGGCAAGGAGACCGTGACGATCCTGCCCGGGGCGAGCTACTTCGACTCCGCGCAGTCGTTCGGCATGATCCGCGGCAAGCACCTCGATGTCGCCGTCCTCGGTGCGATGCAGGTCAACACCCGGGGCGACCTGGCCAACTGGCTGATCCCTGGCAAGATGGTGAACGGCATGGGCGGCGCGATGGACCTCGTCCACGGCGCCAAGCGCGTGATCATCATGATGGAGCACGTCGCCCGCGACGGGTCGCCGAAGATCGTGCAGGAGTGCACCCTGCCGCTCACCGGCAAGGCCTGCGTCGACCGGATCATCACCGAGCTCGCCGTCGTCGACGTGACGCCCGGCGGCCTGGTGCTGCGCGAGACCGCGCCCGGCGTGACCGTGGACGAGGTCGTCGAGAAGACCGGCGCCCCGCTCGCCATCGCCGACGACGTCCGCGAGATGCCGCTCCCCGCAGGCGTCTGACCGCCCCCGCTCCGTCGAGTGTCGGGTCGTCGTCGTCTCGCCGCCCGGGAGACGACGACAACCCGACACTCAGCGGGCCAGCGCCGCTACGATGCGCGCGATCAGCTCCGCCGGGCGGTGCAGGTCGGCCGCGGTCACGAACACCACCGTCCACCCCGCCGCGGTGAGCCGGTTGAGCCGCCGGCGGTCCGCGGCCACCTGCTGCGGCGTCTCCCCGTGCCAGAGCCCCTCGTACTCGACCGCGACCCTCGCCTCTGGCCATCCGAAGTCCACGCGGGCCACGAAACCCCGGGCATCCCGCACCACGTGCTGGGCGACCGGTCGCGGCAGTACGGAGGCGTGCAGCAGCAGACGCAGCCGCGTCTCCTGCGGCGACTCGGCGAGGCCGTCCGCGAGCTCCGCTGCCCGGCGCGCCTGCCGGCAACCGCGTCCCGTCGCGCTGCCCGCCAGAGCGCGCACACCCGTGAGCGACGCAGCGCGGGCTCTCACCAGCCGGTCGATCCGGATCACCGCTTCCTCGAGGGTGCCGTGTCGAGCCAGGTCGACCGCGGTCGTCTCGCCGGACGTCACGCAGACCCCTGATCGTCGGACGACGGCGCCGTCCCCGAGCTCCCGTCTGCGGACGCGGATCCCCGGCACCCGGCACACGTTCGCCCCCGGCGGCACGGTGAGCTCGACGTCGTCCGCCCGGTCCGCGACGTCGACGCCCCATAGCGCCGCGGCGCTGGCGCCGCTGACCACCGCGCCCGGCACGACGAGAGTCGCCGCGGCCCGGGCGCGCAGTCCGTGGGTGAGGTCCACGCTCGTGCAGGCGTAGACGTCGCGGAAGACGCGGGTCCAGGCCGAGCTCCGCAGCTCACGGGGAGTCAGGTGCCCCCGCGCCACCATGGCCGAGCCCCGGAAGACCCGGCCGACGAGCTCGGGCGGACGGCGAGGCGGGACGGGCACCGCGGCAGACTGCCGTGTCCGGCCGGATCGGCGCCCCGACTGTCCACAGGGGCCCTCGACCGTCGACTTGTCGTCGTGTCGGACAGATCGAGACGACGACAGGTCGACAGTGGGCGCGAGAGCAGGGGTCAGGCGCCGCGGAGCTCGTCGAGGATCGGGCCGGCGACCTTGTAGGCGTGGTTGGCGGCGGGCACTCCCGCGTAGACGGCGGCGTGCTGGAGAACGGCGCCGATCTCCTCGTCGGAGAGGCCGTTGTTCTTCGCCGCCCGCACGTGCAGGGCGAACTCCTCCCAGTGCCGCAGCGCGATGGTGATCGACAGCGTCATCAGGCTGCGGTCGCGCCGCGACAGCTCCGGCCGCTGCCACACGTCGCCCCACGCCACCCGGGTGATGAAGTCCTGGAAGCCCTCGGTGAACGGGGTAACGCCGGCGACGGCGCGGTCGACGTGCGCGTCGCCCAGCACCTCCCGCCTGGTGCGCATGCCGGCCTCGCGGCGGGCGTCATCGGTGTTCGGCAGCTCGCTCATCGGGCAGCTCCATCAGCATCGAAGTGGGCGAGCAGCGCACCGGTGACCTCCAGCGTGCGCTCCAGGTTGGCCAGGTGCGCGCCCCGCACGGTGAGCAGCGCGGCGCCGGGGATCCCGTCGGCGACGACCTCCTGGTGCGGCGGCGGCAACGCGGGGTCCTCGGAACCGGAGACCACGAGGGTGGGCGCGGTGATCCGCCCGAGGTCCTCGCGCAGGTCGATCCCGGCCACCACCTCGCAGCAGGCGGCATAGCCCTCGTCGTCCGCGCCGGCGATCATCGCCTCGAGCCGGGCCACCAGGTCGGGGTGCTCGGCCGCGAACGACGGCGTCAGCCATCGCTGCACCACCGCGGGCGCGAACTGGGCCGTGCCGCCGGCGCGGGCCAGCCCGGCCCGGTCCAGGAAGCCCTGCGGATCGACCTTCGCCGAACTGAACATCACCGCGAGCCGGTGCACCCGGGAGGGCTCGCGCGCCGCCATCCGCAGACCGACCATCCCGCCGAGCGAAACCCCGGCGACATGCGCGCGCTCGGCGCCGATGCGGTCCAGTACTCCCAGCACGTCGTCGACCAGGTCGTCGATCGTGTACGGGCCGGCGGGGGCGGGCGACTCCCCGTGCCCGCGGCCGTCGTAGGTCACCACGCGGTACCGCTCGGCCAGCGCCGGCACCTGCGGATCCCACATGCCGCGGGTGGCCCCGAGCGAGTTGGCGAGGACGACGACGGGCGCGTCGGCCGCTCCGTCGACGGTGTACGAGACCTCGACGGCGCTCATCGTTCTCCCTCGGTCAGCTCGGCGTGCTCGGCCAGGACGGCGTCCACCTGCGCAGCCGCCTCGCCCACGTCGGGCCCGCCGGCGAGCAGCGAGGTGACGTCGACGTCGTCGCGCGAGGCGATCACGTCGGACAGCGGGCGCCCGGTGGCGGCGGCCTCGCGGACGGCAGCGGCGGCCTCGTCGTGCGCGGCGCCGCGACCCAGCCGTGGCGTCAGCGCCTCGGCGAGGGCACCGGCGAGCTCCGGGTCCCGGGCGGCGCCGACGGCCTGGGCCATGCGCGCCACGTCGGGACGCAGCCCATCGAGGCTCTCTCCCAGCCACGCCGCGGACGAGCCGACGGTGGTCAGCAGGTCGGTCATCGTCGGCCACTCGCTGTGCCAGGCGCCCGCGGCCCGCTCGTGCTCCTGCTCCATGGCGCCGAGCAGCGTGGCGACCAGACCCGGGGCGCGGCGGGCACAGGCCCGGGCGGAGATGGCGGCCACGGGGTTGCGCTTGTGCGGCATCGCCGAGGAACCGCCGCGACCGGCGCCGCTCTCGGCCGCCTCGGCGACCTCGGTCTGGGCCAGCAGCACGACGTCGACGGCGATGGTCGCCAGCACCCCGGCCGCCGCGCCCAGCGCACCGGCCAGGTCGGCGATCGGCAGCCTCATCGTGAACCAGGGTGCGGCGGGGGCGACCAGGCCGAGCTCGGCGGCCAGGGCGGCGCGCACGGCGATGCCCGACCCCGCGCTGGCGGCGAGCGTGCCCACGGCCCCGCCGTACTGCACCGGCAGCGACGCGACGACCTCGGCCAGCCGCAGCCGCGCGCCGTCGAGGCCGCTGAGCCAGCCGGCCGCCTTGAGCCCGAAGGTGGTGGGCAGCGCCTGCTGCATCAGCGTCCGGCCCATGATGACGTCGTCCCGGTGCGTGCTGGCGAGCCCTGCGGCTGCCTCGGCGGCGAGCGCCAGGTCCCGGTCGATCGCGCTGATCGCGCGGCGGGCCAGCAGCACCAGGGCGGTGTCCAGGATGTCCTGGCTGGTGGCGCCGACGTGCACGGCGACGGCGTCCCGCTCCCCCACCGCGGCCTGCAGCACCCGCACCAGCGGCGGCACCGGATTGCCGGCGTCGGCCGCCTTCGCGACCACGGTGGCGAGGTCGAGTCCGGCCGGCTCGGCGCAGGCGCGGGTGACGGCGTCGGCCGCCGTCGTGGGCACCAGCCCGGTCGCCGCGGCGGCCCGGGCCAGCGCGGCCTCGACGTCGAGCAGCGCGTCGAACCAGGCCGGGTCGGACACGGCGGCCGCCGCGCCTCCCCGGGCGAAGGTGCCGCCGAAGAGTCCGCTCACGCGGCAGTTCCAGTCACGCAGCAGTTCATACCGCGAAGAAGACCGTCTCGCGCTCACCCTGCAGGTAGACGTCGAACCGGTAGCCGTCGTCGCCCGGCGTCGCGATCAGCGTCGAGCGCTGCTCGTCGCTGAGCCCGCGGAGCACGACGTCCTCGGCGTTGGCCTCGGCCTCGTCGGCGAAGTAGATCCGGGTGACGACCCGGTCGAGGATGCCGCGGGCGAAGATCGAGACGTCGATGTGCGGCGCCTGGAGGCCACCCTCGCCGTCGGGCAGCCGGCCCGGCTTCAGGGTGAAGATGCTGAACTCACCGGAGAGCGTCTGGGCGCGGGCGTAGCCGCGGAAGCCCGGGTAGGTCGCGGCGCCGCGCGGGTCCTCGGGAGACGGGAAGCCGCCGTCGGGGTCGGCCTGCCAGGTCTCGACCATCGCGTCGGGCACGACGGCGCCGGCTCCGTCGACGACCGTGCCGCGGATCCAGAAACCACCCGAGGTGCCCTCCTCGGCGGCGAACTCGCCGTCGGCCCAGCTGAGGCCGATGGCCAGGTACGGGCCGACGGTGGCGCTCGGGGTGGTGCCGAGGCGGTGCGGCCCGCTGAGGAAGCCGCTGCCGCGCTGCCCGGAGCGCGGCTGGAAGGGCTCGCTCGGGTTCGGCGGGACGTCGAGGGGGTTGCCGATCGGCTTGCTCACGCCACGTCTCCGTCGTCCTCGGTCTCGAACGGCGTCTGGTCGACCCCGCGCAGCACGATGTCCCACTCGTAGGCCAGCGCCCAGTTGTCCTGGGTGCGCTCGAGGGAGTACCGGCTGATCGCCCGGTGCCGCGCGGGCGCCGGGATGGCGTTGAAGATCGGGTCCTGCCCGAACAGCGGGTCCTCGGGGAAGTACATCTGGGTGACCAGGCGCTGGGTGAACGCCCGCCCGAAGAGGCTGAAGTGGATGTGCGCCGGACGCCAGGCGTTGTGGTGGTTGCCCCACGGGTAGGCGCCGGGCTTGATGGTGAGGAACTCGTAGCGGCCCAGGCTGTCGGTGACCACGCGACCGAGGCCGTCGAAGTGGGGGTCCAGCGGCGCGGGCCAGTTGTCCACGACGTGCCGGTAGCGGCCCGACGCGTTGGCCTGCCACACCTCGACCAGCGCACCTGGAACCGGCCGGCCGCCGCTGTCCAGGACCCGCCCGTGCACCAGGATCCGCTGGCCGATGGCCTCGCCCTCGTTGCGCCAGGTCAGATCGGCGTCGTGCGCCAGCACCCGGTCCTCGCCCAGCACCGGACCGGTGACCTCGGTCAGCCGGTGCGGCAGATCGACCGGTGTGCGCAGCGGCGCGCGCAGGCCGGTGCTGCGGTAGTCGGGGAAGCCGACGGGGGTACGCGTCGCCGCGTCCTCCTGCGTGTAGCGCGGCAGGTGCAGCCCGCCGCCGGTTGTGGTCCCGGTCATAAGGGGGACCGTACGGGGGGCGGGCTAGGCTGCCCAAGCCAAAGCTTCCACTGGACGGGAGGTTGCTCCGGATGGCCGGTCACAGCGCCGCGCCGGGCCGCTCGGTCACCTCGCGCGCCCTCGGCATCCTCGACGCGTTCGGCAGCGAGAGCCCGCGGCTCTCCCTCTCCGACATCGCGGAGCGCTCGGGCACCCCGCTGACCACCGCGCACCGGCTGCTCGGCGAACTGACCGAGTGGGGCGCGCTCATCCGCCGCCCCGACGGTCGCTACGAGATCGGCCGCAAGCTCTGGGACCTCGGCCTGCTGGCGCCGGTGCAGCTGGAGCTGCGCCAGGTGGCCGCACCGTTCATGCAGGACCTGCACACGACCATCCGCGACACCGTGCACCTCGCCGTTCGCGAGGGGGTCTCCGCGCTCTACGTCGAGCGGATCTCCGGCCGGGAGTCGGTGCCGGTGGTCAGCCAGGTCGGCAGCCGGCTGCCGCTGCACGCGACCGGCGTGGGCAAGGTGCTGCTCGCCTCGGCTCCGGACGACGTCGTCGACCAGGTCATGCGCTCGCTGCACCCGGTCACCCGGCACACGGTCGTCGACGCCGAGCGGCTCGCGGCCGAGCTGACCGAGATCCGCCGTCGTCGCTACGCCCGCACCTGCGAGGAGATGTCGCCGGGCACGGCGTCGATCGCCGTTCCGGTGCAGGTCGAGCGTCCCGCGGGCGCCCTCGCCGTCGCGGCGCTGGGCATCGTCGTCCCGCCGCACCGACGCGATCTCGCGCGGCTCGTGCCGGCGCTGGAGATGGCCGCGCGCGGCATCGGGCGCGAGCTCGGCCGATCGCACGAGTTCTCCTGAGCCGATTCCGCTGGACGAAAGACCCGGTGACGGCGGCGCGTGCCCGCCGCCAGACTCGGCAGCGTGCGCACCCAGGTAGGAATCATCGGCGCCGGCCCGGCCGGCCTCCTGCTCTCCCGGCTGCTGGCCCAGCGCGGCATCGACTCGGTCGTGCTGGAGAACCGCTCCCGCTCCTACGTCGAGGCGCGGATCCGGGCCGGGATCCTCGAGCAGCACACGGTCGACACGCTCACCGAGGCCGGCGTCGGCCACCGTCTGCGCCGCGAGGGCATGGAGCACCGCGGCATCCACCTGCAGTACCCCGGCACCCGGCACACGCTGGACTTCCCGGAGCTGTGCGGGCGCACCGTGTGGGTCTACGGCCAGACCGAGGTCACCAAGGACCTCATCAAGGCCCAGCTCGACGGCGGCCCGCCGCTGCTCTTCGAGGTCTCCGACGTGACCCCCGAGGACGTCGACGGCGACTCCCCCCGCATCCGCTTCACCGACGCCGAGGGCAACCCCCAGGTGCTCGACTGCGACGTCGTCGCCGGCACCGACGGCTTCCACGGCGTCTCGCGGCCGGTGGTCACCGCCGGCACCGCCGGGCAGCTGTGGGAGCGCACCTACCCCTATGCCTGGCTCGGCATCCTGGCCGACGCCGCACCGTCGACCGACGAGCTCATCTACGCCTGGCACCCCGAGGGCTTCGCGCTGTACTCGATGCGCTCCCCCAGCGTCTCCCGGCTCTACCTCCAGGTCGACCCGACCGACTCGATCGACAACTGGTCCGACGACCGGATCTGGGAGAACCTCTCCCGCCGGCTGGATCTGGACGGCTGGTCGGTCAACACCGGACCGGTCACCGAGAAGTCGATCCTGCCGATGCGCTCGTTCGTCAGCGCGCCGATGCGCCGGGGCCGGCTCTTCCTCGCCGGCGACGCCGCGCACATCGTGCCGCCGACCGGCGCGAAGGGCCTGAACCTCGCCGTCGCCGACGTCACGCTGCTGGCCGCCGCGCTGGACCGACTGCTCAACGAGCGGCGGAGCGACCTGGTCGACGCCTACTCCGACTCCGCACTGCGCCGCGTGTGGCGGTGCACCCACTTCTCCTGGTGGATGACGTCGATGCTGCACACCTCGGGCGACGACTTCGACGCCCAGCTGCAGCTCTCCCAGCTGCGCCGGGTCTGCGGCTCCGAAGCCGCTGCCCGCGAACTCGCCGAGAACTACACAGGTCTGCCGATCGAGGGCTGAGGCGCATCCGAACCGGGGCCGGCGCGCGAACGTCCCTGCGTGGAGCACCTCTTCGCCCGTCAGGAGACCGACTGGCTGGTCCAGCCGCTGGTCGACGCCGGCCTCGGCCCGGACGAGATCCGGGTCCTGGTCACCCGGCTCTGTTTCGAGATCGTCGTGACCGGAGCGGCCGGGGCGCGGCTGCTGGACGTCGCCGCCGACCGGCAGCCGGCCGTGCGCGCAGCCTGGGTCCAGGTGATCGACCGGATGACGGCGGGACCGCTCAGCTGATCCGCGCCACCGTGGCCCGCACGCCCTGGTCGCGCAGCGACGCGCGCGCCGCCCGGAACGCCTCGGCGAACCGCTCGTCGTCGGCGAGGTCGCCGAACAGCTCCCGGTCGGCGACGACGGCCAGCGGGTCCTCGGCTCCCGCTGCCGCCACCAGCCGGTCGCTCCGGGAGTCCACGACAGCCAGGGGGCGGCCCTCGTCGTCGGCACCCTCCAGCGAGCGGGCCCAGGCGGCCAGCACCAGGACGGCGCGGCGGATCTCCCCGCCGGAGGCCAGGTTCGCCCGCAGCACCGGCAGCAGGAACTGCGGGATCCGGTCGGAGGCCTCCGCGGCGATCCGGTCCAGCGTGTCCTGGATCGCCGGGCTCCCGAAGCGCTCCAGCAGACCGGCCTGGTACGCGGCCAGGTCGATGCCCGGCACCGGGCGCAGCGTGGGCGCCGCCTCCTCCTCGAGGTAGCCCCGCAGCAGCTCCCGGAAGGCCGGGTCGGTGCACGCCTCGTGGACGTACCGCAGACCGGCGAGGCGCCCCGTCTGGGCCAGCACCTGGTGCCCGGCGTTGAGCAGCCGCAGCTTCATCAGCTCGTAGGGCGCGACGTCCTCCACCAGCTGCACGCCGACCATCTCCAGCGGAGGCCGCCCGCACGCGAAGGAGTCCTCCTGCACCCACTGCGTCCACGGCTCGCAGATCACCGGCCACGCGTCCTCGACGCCGAACCGCTCGGCCAGCCCGGCCCGGTCGGCGTCGGTGGTGACCGGGGTGATCCGGTCGACCATGGAGTCGGGGAACGGCACCTCCCGCTCCACCCACTCCCCCAGTTCCGCGTCGCGGAGCCGTGCGAACGCGCCGAAGCTGGCGCGGGCGAGCCGGCCGTTGCCCGGGATGTTGTCGCAGGAGACGACGGTGAACGGCGGCAGCCCCCGCGCACGCCGGCGGGCGAGGGCCTCGACGACCAGCCCGAACGACGTCCGCAGCGCCGCACCCGGCTGCAGGTCGTTGACCACACCGGGGTTGCTGCCGTCGAACTCGCCGGTGACGGCGGAGGCGTTGTAGCCGCCCTCGGTGACGGTGAGGGTGACGACGCGGGTGCCCGGGTCGGCCATCTTCTCCACCACGGCGTCGGGGTCGTCGGGGGCGAACAGGTACTCGACCAGCGAACCGACCACCCGCGCCTCCTCGCTGCCGTCGGGGTGGCGGACGACGAGCGTGTAGAGGCAGTCCTGGGCCGCCATCACCTCGGCCATGCGCCGGTCGTGCGGGAGCACGCCCACCCCGCAGATGCCCCACTCCAGCGCCTCCCCCTGCTCCATGAGCCGGTCCAGGTACATCGCCTGGTGCGAGCGGTGGAACCCGCCCACGCCCAGGTGCACGATGCCGACGCGCACCCGGCTCCGGTCGTAGGAGGGCGTCGACACCGACGCGCCGAGGGAGGGCAGGGCGGCGGCGTTCAGGGCGATGAGGTTCACGGCGCTGTCGTTCGGGACGGGGGCCACAGCACGAGCATGCCCCCGGTCGGGCCGCCGTACCTGCGTCAGCGGGAAGGTGTCGGCGGACCGCCGACGCAGAAGCCCACGACCAGGTCGCCGAGCATCCGCCGCTGGTGGTCCCGCCGGGCGGGATCGAGCATGTCGCGGCCGAGGACGGCGCCGAAGGTGTGCCGGTTCGCCGTGCGGAAGACGCAGTAGGCGCTGATGACCTGGTGCACGTCCAGGGCGTCGACGTCGCCGCGGAACACCCCCGCCTCCCGCCCGCTAGAAAGGGCGGACTCTGCGCGGCAAGCAGTTGCCACAGTGTTGCCATCGGGTCGCGATCACGCTTTGATCACGCCCGTGACCAGCCCGACGATCTACGACGTCGCCCGAGCCGCAGGCGTGGCGACCTCCACGGTGTCCCGGGCCTTCAGCAATCCGCAGCGGGTCAGCGGGCCGACCCGCGAGCTGGTCGTCCGGGTCGCCTCCGAGCTCGGGTACTCACCGAACCCGCACGCCAGGGCCCTGACCTCCCGGCGCACGCAGACGATCGCGATGGTCGTCTCCGACATCCGCAACCCGCACTTCTTCGAGATCATCCGCGGGGCGGAGCTGCGGGCCAAGGCCTCGGCCCACACCCTCGTGCTGGTCAACGCCGAGGAGTCCCCGCGGATCGAGCGCGAGCAGATCAGCCGGCTGTCCCGGTCGGTCGACGGCTTCCTCCTCGCGGCCAGCCGGCTGCCCGAGGAGGACCTGGTCGAGCTCGCCGGCTCGCACGCCGTCGTCATGGTCAACCGGCAGGTCACCGGCATCCCCAGCGTCGTCCTCGACCAGCGCGAGGGGTGCCGCCAGCTGATCACCCACCTCTCCTCGCTCGGTCACACCTCGGTGGCGTACCTGACCGGCCCGCGCGAGTCGTGGATGGCGGGAAGCCGCTGGGCCGCCATCCGCGAGGCCGCGGCAGCGGCCGGCATGACCGCGGTCCGCATGGGCCCCTTCACCCCTCGCGTGGCCCACGGCGCGGCCGCGGCCGATGCCGCGCTCACCACCGGCGCGACAGCGCTGATCGCGCACAACGACCTGCTGGCCATGGGAATGCTGCAGCGCCTGGCGGCGCGCTCGGTCCGCGTGCCCGACGACGTCAGCGTGACCGGGTTCGACGACATCTTCGCCGCGGAACTCTGCTCCCCCAGCCTCACCACCCTGGGCGGCGCACACGTGAACGTCGGCCGGGCGGCCGTCGAGCTGCTGCTCGAGGCCGCCGCCGCGCCGCGCCGCGCGACCACCGCCGTCCAGCAGCTCGTCCTGCCCTCCCAGCTGGTGGTCCGCGGCTCGACGGGGGTCGCTCCCGGGGGGCACGGCCCCGCCTGACGCCGCTCCGGCCGGGCCGTTGCTACCGGCCGGTACTGGATGTGGGATCGTCCGACGTACACGTCGAGACGGCGCGCGCGACGACGAGTGCCGCCGTCAGGAATGAGGACCGATGCGGTTGCAGCTGTCCCCGGAGCTCGAAGCCTTCCGGGAGGAGATGCGGACCTTCTTCACCACGCAGGTGCCGCAGGAGATCCGCGACACCGTCGCGGCCCACCGGCACGTGTCGAAGGAGCAGTACGTCGAGGCCCAGCGCGCGCTCAACGCCGCCGGCCTGTGCGCGCCGCACTGGCCGGTGGAGTGGGGCGGCAAGGACTGGACGCCGCTCCAGCGCCACATCTGGCGCGAGGAGATGCAGCTGGCGAACGTGCCGGAGCCGCTGGCGTTCAACACGTCCATGATCGGCCCGGTCATCGCCGCGTTCGGCAACCAGGAGCAGAAGGAGCGCTTCCTGGCCAAGACGGCGAACCTCGACATCTGGTGGTGCCAGGGCTTCTCCGAGCCCGATGCCGGCTCCGACCTCGCCTCGCTGCGCACGACCGCGGTGCGCGACGGCGACGACTGGATCGTCAACGGCCAGAAGACCTGGACCACGCTCGGCCAGCACGCCGACTGGATCTTCTGCCTGGTGCGCACCGACCCGACCGCCGAGAAGAAGCAGCGGGGCATCTCGCTGCTGGTCTTCCCGATGGACACCCCCGGCGTGACCCTGCGGCCGATCGAGCTCATCGACGGCGGCTTCGAGGTCAACGAGGTCTTCTTCGAGGACGTCCGCGTCCCGGCCGAGAACCTCATCGGCGAGGAGAACCGCGGCTGGGACTACGCCAAGTTCCTGCTCGGCAACGAGCGCGTCGGCATCGCCCGCATCGGCACCACCAAGCGGCTGCTCGCGCAGGCCAAGGAGCACGCGCAGGAGGTCACCGAGGGCGGCCGCCCGCTGCTGGAGAACCCGCGGATGGCCGCTCGCATCGCCGAGCTGGAGAACGAGCTCGTCGCGCTGGAGCTCACCGCGCTGCGCGTCGTCGCCAACTCCGCCGACGGCAAGCCGCACCCGGCGTCCTCGGTGCTCAAGCTGCGCGGCTCGGAGCTGCAGCAGGCCGCGATGGAGCTGCTGGTGGACCTCGCCGGACCGCTCTCGGTCTCCTCCTTCGCCGAGGAGGGCTCCGACGTGCCCGACTGGGCGCGGGTCGCCACGCCGTCCTACCTGAACTACCGGAAGGTCTCCATCTACGGAGGCTCCAACGAAGTTCAGCGCACCATCATCGCCGGCACGATCCTGGGGCTGTGATCTGACATGGACTTCACCTTCGACAGCGAGCAGAGCGACCTGCGCGAGGCCGTCCGCGGCCTCCTGGAGCGGGCATACGCCGACAGCGAGGTGCGCCGCAAGGTCGTCGCCAACGACCCGGGCTTCGACGAGAAGACCTGGTCGCGGCTGGCCGAGATGGGCCTGCTGGGCCTGCCCTTCGCCGAGGAGCACGGCGGCATGGGTGCCGGTCCCATCGAGGTGGCGATCGTCGCCGAGGAGATCGGCCGGGTCCTCGCGCCCGAGCCGTTCATCGAGGCGGTCGTGCTGGCCGGCGGGCTGATCGCCGCCGTCGGCACCGACGAGCAGAAGGGCGAGCTCCTCGCCGCCCTGGCCGAGGGCGGCGTCATCCCGGCCTTCGCGCACGCCGAGCCGGGCAACCGGTGGACGCCGTCCGCGTCGGCGGTCACCGCCACGCAGGCCGGCGACGGCTGGACGCTGACCGGCGCCAAGGAGCCGGTCCTGAACGGCGCCCGGGCCGACGTCCTCGTCGTCTCGGCGGCGATCGACGGCGGCACGGGGCTCTTCCTCGTGCAGGGCGACGCCGCGGGGCTCACCCGCACCGGCTACCGCACCCACGACGGCGGCCGCGCGGCCAACGTCCGCTTCGACGGCACCCCCGCGGTGGCCCTCGGCGCGGGCGGGGACCAGACGGCGGCCATCGAGCAGGGGCTCGCCTCGGCGCGGATCGCCTACGGCCACGAGTCGATCGGGGCCATGGACACCGCGCTGCGCACCACCGCGGAGTACCTGAAGACCCGCAAGCAGTTCGGGGTGACCCTCAACCGGTTCCAGGCGCTCACCTTCCGCGCCGCGGACATGTACGTGTCCCTGGAGCTGGCCCGCAGCACCGCGCTGTGGGCGTCGATGGTGCAGGACGCAGGCGGCGACGTCGTCTCCGCCGCGGACCGCGCCCGGCTGCAGACCAGCCGCGCCGGCCGGCACATCGGCAAGGAGGCCATCCAGCTGCACGGTGGCATCGGTGTGACCGCCGAGTACAAGGTCGGCCACTACACCAGCCGGCTCACCGCGATCGACCACCTGCTCGGCGACGGCGACTGGGCCGCCGACCGGCTGGCGGCCGAGGTCGCGGCGCACGAGACGGTCGACCCGCTGGGTGCGCCCTACGCCCCGGGTGGCGGCGTCGCCTGATCTCCTCCGATCGCTGACAGCGGCACCATCCCCCGATCAGGGGGGTGGTGCCGCTGTCGCGTGTACGGCACGCTCCGGTCACGGTTCGTCCGCTGCCGTCACTCGCGCACCTCACCGGCGCCGACACGCGCGGCGGTTGACCCCGCGAGGGCCCGGCAGCATCGAGGCTCACGCCGTCCGTTCCCGCCCCCGGGCCACCCCGGGACACACCCGGAGGTTCCCGTGCGCCTGAACCGACTGCTCGCGGGAGGGTCGATCGCCGCGCTGCTGAGCGGGGTCGCCGCCTGCGGCCTGCAGAGCGTCGAGCCCAAGATCCAGCTGCGCGACGCGCTGCGCGCGTTCGGGGACCAGTCCTCGGGTGCGCTGCGGCTCTCCGTCCCGAGCTCCGAGGACGACATCCGCGCGTTCATCGCGGCCGCCGACGAGGCCGGCGAGGGCGAGGACGTGCCCGACGACGTGCTGTCGACGCTGCTCTCCTCGTCGATGGTCGTCGGGTTCGACGAGGGCAAGGACGCCGAGGACCCGGCCGACGACGGGGGCCGCTTCGTGGTCGAGATCGGCGACCTCGACGCCGTCGAGGTGCGGACGACCGGCGAGACGCTGTACGCACGCGCCGACGTCGACGGACTCGCGGACGAGTTCCCCGACCTGGGACCCGACCTCGAGTCCTTCCGCGCCGAGCTGGACGCCGCCGAGGCCGGGGCCGCCGACCTCCCGGCGGCGCTGCTGGCGCCGGCGCGCGCCCTGCTCGAGGGCGAGTGGATGTCGCTGGACGGCGCAGCACTCGTCGCCAAGGTCGAGGAGATGAGCGGGACCGCGGCGACGGTCGAGGAGGACGCGAAGCTCCAGTCCGACCTGCAGGAGCTGGGCGGCAAGGCACTCCAGGACGCCGTGGTCGGCGTCGAGCGCAAGGGCGAGGACGACGACCTGGGTGACCACCTGGTCGTGAAGCTGAACCTGCGCAAGGGCTACGCCACCGTCCGCGACGAGCTGCCGGGGATCCTTCCCACGGGCGAGGACCCCGCGGCGCTGGAGGAGCAGCTGCCCCCGGTCGACGAGGTCCCGGACCAGGACGTGGCCGTGTCGGTGTGGGTGAACGACGGCGAGCTGACGCGGGCCGAGCTGGACGCCGCCCAGTTCCTGGAGAAGCCGGCGGGGCACCTGGTGCTGCGTGCCGACGTGCTGGACGCGGAGCCGGTCACCGCGCCGTCGGACTCGGTGGAGGTCGACGTGAACGCCCTGTTCGACGAGGCGATGGCGGCCGGCGACGCCCCGTTCGCCGGCGGAGAGGTGCTCGACGCCTACACGCTCGCGACCTGGGTCGACATGGACCTCGCCACCGTCGCCGCCGAGCAGGGTGGAGAGCCCTCCGTCGCGTTCCTGCCGGAGATCCTGCCCTGGTACGAGGGTGCGACCCCGGACCTCGTGATCACCGCCGTGGGCCCGCGCGTGCAGGTCGCGACCGGCGGCGAGACCGTGTGCCTCACGCCGTCGCCCGACGGCATGGCCGAGGTCATCGACGTCGGTCCCTGCTGACGTCCCGCACGTGACGGAGCCCCGTCCCCTTCAGGGGGGCGGGGCTCCGTCACGTCCCGGCGGCCGCGGCTCAGCCGATGCGGCCGACCACGAGGCGGTTGACCCAGTCCGGGCTCATCGAGGAGGCGACCGCCAGCACGCGGGTCTGCCGGCCGACGGTGCGGTGCGGTGACCGCGGCAGCCGTACCCGCTCGTGCACGACCCGCCAGGCCGCGTCCGCGACGTCCGCCGGCGTCAGCCGGACCCCGAGGGCCTTCACCGGCGCCATGCCGAGGCCGTCGCGGGTGACCATCTCGGTGTCGACGAACAGCGGCAGCAGGCTGCGTACCCGAATTGCCTGCCCCCGGACGCCGTCGGCCCGCCACTCGAGGTCCAGCGCCTCGGTCAGCGACTTCACCGCCGCCTTGGTGGCGCCGTAGGTCGCCAGGGTCGGCTGCCCGTAGAGCGCCGAGGCCGAGCACAGGTTGAGCAGCAGGCCACGCCGTGACCGCCGCAGGTACTCGTGACCGGTCCGGGCCCCGAGGACCACGCCGGTGACGTTGACGTCGACCTGGCGCCGGTGGACATCGGGATCGATGCCCGCGAACGGCCCGGAGGCGAGCACGCCGGCGTTGTTGACCAGGACGTCGAGCGTGCCGTCGGGGCAGAACCGCTGCAGGGCACTCCACCACTGGTCGGCGTCCCGCACGTCGAGCTCGCCGTGCACCGCGTTCGGCCGACCCGCCGCGACCGCGGCCACGGCGGCGGGATCGACGTCGAACAGCCCCACCCGCCAGCCCGCGTCGAGGAAGCGCTCGGCGATCGCCCGGCCGATCCCCCGCCCGGCGCCGGTCACGAGGATGCTGCCCGTACCCCTGCGCGTGATCATCGGGCATCTCTACACGACGAGGCGAAGACGGCCGGAGATGACGTGCTGGAACGGCCACCCGTCGCAGGGCCCGCGCCGAGCGTGCGAGGCGTGGGGGGAAGGGCGATCCTTACGCCAGCATGGCCCGGCGGAGCTCGTCGGCGTCGGCCCGCACCTGGTCGATGACCGGCACGAGGTCGTCCTCGCGGAGCTGGCCGCAGCTCAGCCGCACGATGGGCACCGTGTCGTAGTCCTCGACGGTGAGCCGGGCGGCCACCTCGAAGGCGGAGCGGAGCAGACCGCCCTCCCTGGAGGTGAGGTCGTCGACCTGGTTGAGCCGGCTGGTCATCCCGTGCGGGAAACCCCACTGCTCCAGGGCGACGGCGGTCAGCCGCACACTGTTGATGCCGTAACGCCGGAGTTCCGCGGTCCGCCGGGCGGTGAAGTCGGGATTGTCGTCCACCAGCTCGGCGTACCCCTCCCGGTCGTTGTGGTTCAGCAGCGCAGCACCCATCTGGGCGAGCAGACCGAGGCACAGGGCGTCCTGGGGGCGCTCGCCGAAGCGCGGTGCCAGCGCCGAGGAGGCCAGCGCGAGACTGGTGGTGACGTCCCAGAAGTCCTCCGGCAGCCGCGACTCGTCGTCCAGGTCGGTGAGCGCGACGGTGGCCATCGTGCGCACCGTGGTGAAGCCGACGACGGTGACCGCGAACTGCAGCGAGGTGACCCGCCCGCGCATGCCGAAGTAGGCGGAGTTCGCCAGCTTCATGACCCGGCTGGCCAGGGCGACGTCGGAGGCGAGGATGCGCGACAGCTCCTTCGCGCTGGTGTCATCGGAGTTGGCCACCGAGACGATCTGGGCGGCCACCGGCCGCTGTGCGGCCATGGTGTCGATGCTGGCCAGCACCTTCTCCAGGTCGAAGAGTTGGCGCGTCCCCTCCCAGGGGACCGGCAGCGGGGTCACGGTCATCGGGTGCGGTCTCCATGGGCGGCGAACCAGGCGGCGGCGTGCCCCCCGGTCAGGGGCTGGCTGAGGCTGAAGCCCTGCAGGTAGGTGACTCCCATGCGGGTGAGCTCCGCAGCCTGCTCGGGGGTCTCGACGCCCTCGGCCACGGTGCTCAGGTTGAGGCTGCGGGCGAGGGCGATGACGGCGGACGCGATCTCGGTGTGCCCGTGGGCCAGTTCCGCCACGAACGAGCGGTCGACCTTGAGGCAGTTCACCGGGAGGTGGCGCAGGTAGGCCAGCGACGAGTAGCCGGTGCCGAAGTCGTCGATGGCCAGCTCGACGCCGATCTCCCGCAGCTGGTGCAGGATCTCCTGAGCCGAGTCGGGGTCCTTCATCAGCGCGGACTCGGTGATCTCGATGGAGATCCGCGACGGGCTCAGGCCGTGCCGCTCCAGCGCCGCGGCGACCTGCGGCGGGAGGTTGGCGTCCAGCTGCAGCGCCGAGACGTTGACGTTGGCACGGGCGGGCGCGGCCCAGCCCATGAGCCGGTCCCACTCGGCCAGCTGCCGGCAGGTCTCGTCGAGCACGAGGAGGCCGAGCCCGGCGATCAGACCGCTCTCCTCGGCCAGCGGGATGAAGACGACGGGGCTGATCGCCCCGCGCTCGGCGTGCTCCCAGCGGGCCAGGGACTCCACGGCGACCGGGCTGCCGTCGGCGGTGCTGAAGATCGGCTGGTAGAGCAGCGTGATCTCCCGCCGCTCGATGGCGTCGCGCAGCTCGGCGACCAGGCGCAGCTTGTCGCGCGCCTCCTCGCGGGCCCGCTGGTCGAGGACGGTGATCCGCCCCTTCCCCCCGGCCTTGGCCTGGTACATCGCGATGTCGCAGTCGCGGATGAGCTCCTCGGCGCTGGTGTGCTCGGTGGTCTGCACGGTCACGCCCACGCTGGCGTAGGGCCGGACGTCGACCCCGCCCAGCCGCACCGGGCGGGCCAGCTCCACGGAGATCCGCTCGGCGAGAGCGACGGCGGCGGCCTCGTCCACGCTCTCGCAGACCACCACGAACTCGTCGCCGCCGAAGCGGGCCACGAGGTCGCTGGGACGCACGACGGCGCGCAGCCGGTAGGCGACCTCCGCCAGGAGCTCGTCGCCGGCGGTGTGCCCGAGGGAGTCGTTGACGACCTTGAAGTTGTCCAGGTCGAGGAAGAGGCAGGCCAGTCCGCTGGAGCCCGCGGTGAACCGGCTCGCCACGTACTGCGCGAGCAGGGTGCGGTTGGGCAGTCCGGTCAGCGGGTCGTGGTTGGCCTGGTGCGCCAGCTTCGCCTCGAAGGCCAGCCGGTCGGTGATGTCCTCGATGGTGCCGACGAAGCCGGCCCCGACGCCCGGGGTGAACAGGTGGGCGAACCTGATGATCGTCGTCCGCACGGACCCGTCGTCCCGCATCAGGCGGGCCTGGGTCTCGACCTCCGCGCCGTCGAGCGCGGCCGAGACCTGCTCGATGACCAGGTCGAGGTCGTCCTCGTGGACCGTCTCGATCCAGCCGGTGCCCAGCAGTTGCTCGGCCTGGCGGCCGACCAGCGTGCAGAACGCGTCGTTGACGTGCGCCAGCCGCATACCCTGCTCGGAGAGCAGCGTCGGCACCGGGGAGCGCTCGGTGAGGGTGGAGAAGCGTCGTTCGTGGGCATCGGCGGTCGCGCGGAGGGCCCGCTCCTGCTCGCTCGCGGTCGACACGATGCGGATGGTCCACATCCGGCTCGCCGGCGACGGCGTCGTCGTCACGATCGCCTCGACGGTGGCTCCGCTCGCCGTCCGCACCTGCAGCGTCATGCGGGCCGCGCGCTCACGGCGCAGCAGCAGCTTCAGCTCCCCACCGCCGAGGGTCGGGAACAGGTGGTCGACGGGCAGCGCGCGCAGATCCTCCAGGCCGTAGCCGAGCAGCTCGACGGCGCCGACGTTGCCCCAGGTGATGCGGATGCGGCTGCCGACGACCTCTGCCACCACGAGCGCCAGCTGATCGCTGACGGTCGCGCTGTAGAAGACCGACGAGACGATCTCCGGCGGAACGCGGTCGTCGTCGGGCACGCTCATGGTGACGCTCACGGTCCTCCTCTCGTGGATCTCTCCCGGGCACCCTGCGGCGCCGTGCACGTTGGTTCTCGGTCGTGGCCCCCCTGGGCTTGCACCCGAGTGCGCACGGCGTCCCCCGTTGGGGGGAGGGCGGCGCGGGAGCCCGTCACCTGGGGGCAGCCGCCACCCGACGGGACGTGCGCTCCCTCACATTCACGCGACCATCCGTCGGAACGCCGCGTTAACAGGCAAGATCCATCCGTTCCACCGAGCACCGCGTACGACCCCACCACTGGCGGACAGGCGACGAGGCCTGACCACCGAGGAATGGAGCGCCACGATGCACATCGGAGTTCCGCGCGAGACACGCGCCCGCGAGACACGGGTGGCGGCCACGCCGACAACCGTGGCGAAGCTGGTCGGGCTGGGCTACGAGGTGGTCGTGGAGGCCGGGGCGGGCGAGGCGAGCAGCTTCCCCGACGACGCCTACGCCGAGGCCGGCGCCCGGATCGGGTCCGCCGACGAGGCCTGGGGCGCCGACGTCGTGCTGCGGGTCAGCGCCCCGTCGGCCGAGGAACTGCCCCGCCTGCGGGACGGCGCCACGCTCGTCGGGATGCTGAGCCCGGCCTTCAGCCCGGAGCTCGTGGACGCGCTGGCGCAGCGGCCGATCACCGCGCTGTCCATGGACGCGGTGCCGCGCATCTCCCGGGCCCAGTCCATGGACGTGCTCAGCTCCATGGCCAACATCGCCGGCTACCGCGCCGTGGTCGAGGCCGCGCACGTCTTCGGCCGGTTCTTCACCGGCCAGGTCACCGCCGCGGGCAAGGTGCCGCCGGCCAAGGTCCTGGTCGCCGGCGCCGGGGTGGCCGGCCTCGCCGCGATCGGCGCGGCCAGCAGCCTCGGTGCGATCGTGCGCGCCACCGACGTCCGCCCGGAGGTCGCCGAGCAGGTGCGCTCGCTGGGCGGGGAGTACGTCGCCGTTCCCGCCGGCGAGCAGGAGGCGAGCTCTGACGGCTACGCCCGCGAGATGGGCGAGGACTTCAACCGCCGCGCCGCCGAGATGTACGCCGAGCAGGCGCAGGACGTCGACATCATCATCACCACCGCGCTGATCCCGGGGCGGCCCGCGCCCCGGCTGATCACCGAGGAGATGGTCGCCTCGATGAAGTCCGGCAGCGTGATCGTGGACATGGCCGCCGCACAGGGCGGGAACGTGGCCGGCTCGGTCGCCGACGAGATCGTGGTGACCGGCAACGGCGTCTCGATCATCGGCTACACCGACCTGCCCGCCCGGCTGCCGGCGCAGGCCTCGCAGCTGTACGGCCAGAACCTGGTCAGCCTGCTCACACTGCTGACGCCGGAGAAGGACGGCCGGCTGGTCCTCGACTTCGACGACGTCGTCCAACGGGCCATCACGGTCGTGCGCGAGGGCGAGAAGACCTGGCCCCCGCCGCCGGTCCAGGTGTCGGCCTCGCCCGCGCCGGCCGCGCCACCGGCCACGAAGGAGCCCGCTCCCCCACCGGAGCCCCCGAAGCCCGGCCGGCAGCTCGCCCTCGTCGGCCTGGGTGCGGCGCTGCTCTTCCTCGTCGCGGCGCTCTCCCCCGACGAGCTCGTCGGCCACTTCACAGTGTTCGCGCTCGCCGTCGTCGTCGGCTTCTACGTCATCGGGAAGGTGCACCACGCGCTGCACACCCCGCTGATGAGCGTCACCAACGCGATCTCCGGGATCATCGTGGTCGGCGCGATCCTGCAGCTGAGCAGTGACGACGGCGTCGTCCGGACGCTGGCCTTCGTGGCGACGCTGCTCGCGAGCATCAACGTCTTCGGCGGCTTCGCCGTCACCCGCCGCATGCTGGCCATGTTCTCCCGCGGCCCGAGCCCGAAGGGCGCGACCCGATGACCGCCACGTCTGCCGCCTCCGCCGCCTACATCGTCGCCGGGCTGCTGTTCATCCTCAGCCTCGCCGGGCTCTCCAGGCACGAGACGGCCAAGTCGGGCAACGCCTTCGGCATCGCCGGCATGGCGCTGGCGCTCGCCGCGACCGTCGGCGTCGCCACCCGCGACATCTCCGCCATCGGCCTGACCCTGCTGGTGGTGGCGGTCGTCATCGGAGCGGCCATCGGTCTCTGGCGGGCCCGCGCGGTCGAGATGACCGGCATGCCGGAGCTGATCGCCCTGCTGCACAGCTTCGTCGGCCTGGCCGCGGTGCTCGTCGGCTGGAACGGCTACCTGTCGGTCGAGGGGGCGGATCCCTCCGACGGCGGATCGACGCTCAGGGGCGCCGAGGCCGGCATCCACTCCGGCGAGGTGGTCATCGGCGTCTTCATCGGCGCGGTCACCTTCACCGGCTCGATCGTGGCGTTCCTCAAGCTGTCGGCGCGGATCAAGAGCAATCCGCTCATGCTGCCCGGCCGCAACTGGCTGAACCTCGGCGCCCTCGCGCTCTTCGCCGTGCTGACAGTCGTGTTCGTGGTCGAGCCGAACCTGCTGGTGCTCTCGGTCGTCACCGCCCTCGCGCTGGCGCTGGGCTGGCACCTGGTCGCCTCCATCGGCGGCGGCGACATGCCGGTCGTCGTCTCGATGCTCAACAGCTACTCGGGCTGGGCGGCCGCGGCGTCGGGCTTCCTGCTCGGCAACGACCTGCTGATCATCACCGGTGCGCTGGTCGGCTCCTCGGGGGCCTACCTCTCCTACATCATGTGCAAGGCGATGAACCGGTCGTTCATCTCCGTGATCGCCGGTGGGTTCGGCAACGAGGGCAGCGCCGCGGCCTCCGACGTCGACTACGGCGAGCACACCGAGATCGGCGCCGAGGACGTCGCCGAGCTGCTCCGCGACGCCGACTCCGTGGTCATCACCCCCGGCTACGGCATGGCGGTGGCCCAGGCACAGGGCGCGGTCGCCGACCTGACCCGCAAGCTCATCGACCGCGGGGTGCAGGTGCGCTTCGGCATCCACCCCGTCGCCGGGCGGCTCCCGGGGCACATGAACGTGCTGCTGGCCGAGGCGAAGGTGCCCTACGACGTCGTCCTCGAGATGGACGAGATCAACGACGACCTGGCCGGCACGTCCGTCGTCCTGGTCATCGGCGCCAACGACACGGTCAACCCTGCCGCGGCGGAGGACCCGACCAGCCCGATCGCCGGGATGCCCGTGCTGCGGGTGTGGGAGGCCGAGCGGGTCGTGGTGTTCAAGCGCTCCATGAACACCGGGTACGCCGGCGTCCAGAACCCGTTGTTCTTCCGGGACAACAGCCGGATGCTCTTCGGGGACGCCCGCGAGCGCGTGGAGGACATCCTCCGCGCCCTCTGAGGTCCCGACGGATCGTGGATCCCGGCAGATCAGTGCCGAACGTCCCTGTTCCGATAGGCCGACAGCAGCTACTGTCGGTACGTGCGCCGTCACGGACAGGTCAGTGAGGTTCCCGAGCCGTCGGCGCGCGAGCACGTGTGCTGGGTCTACCGGGACGATGCCGAGCTGCACAGCGCCGGAATGGCCTTCCTCGCCGGCGGACTGGCCCGGGGCGAGCGGCTGCTCTGCGTCGGCGACCGCCTGGCCGCGGGGCTGCGTGCCGATCCCGCGGCGCTCGGCGGCATTGCCGGGCTCGTCGCGGCGGGCACGCTCCGGGTGCTCACCTTCGCCGAGGCCTACGAGGTGGCCGGCGAGTTCAGCGCGGAGAACCAGTGGGCCTTCTACGACGCCGCCACCCGCCGGGCGCTCGCCGACGGCTACACCGGTCTGCGTGTCCTCGCCGACGTGAGCCCTCTGGCCGGCGACCCGGTGCTCCACGACGAACTGGTGCGCTGGGAGCACGTGGCCGACCAGTTCATGGCCACGGGCCCCGGGATGTCCGCGATGTGCGCCTACCGGAGCGACCTGCCGGAGTCCGCTCTCGCCGACGTCACCGCCGTCCACCCGCTGGTGCGATCGACGGCCGCCACCGCGTTCCGGCTGTTCTTCGACGGGAAGCGCCTGGTGCTGGCCGGTGACGTCGACACGCTCGGCGCCGAGCGGCTCACCCGGGCGCTGGGCTGCTCCCCCGCCCATCCCGGAACGCACTCGCTCGACCTGGCCGAGCTGCAGTTCGCCGACGTCGCCGCCATCCGGGTTCTCGCCGCCTGGGCGCGGTCGGTGACCGACGACGGCGGCGAGGTGCAGCTGTGGAACGCCCCGGCGCTCCTGCGGCGCACGTGGCGTCTGCTCGGTCTGGACGAGTGGGCCCGGGTGTCGTTCGCCGCGGCCGCCTGACCGCGGTCAGCGCTTCGGGACCTCGCCTGTCGTCACCACGTGCTCGGCCACGGCGCGGACCTTGGTGTTGCCCTCCATCGACAACCGCGCCAGCGTCTGGAAGGCCTGGTCGGCGGTGAGCTTGAACCGCTCCATCAGCACACCCTTCGCCTGGTCGATGACCGCCCGAGACTTGAGCGCGATCTGCAGGTTCTGCGCCTGCTCGCGTGCCTGTTCGTAGGCGAGCATGTTGCCGGCCACGACGGCGGCGTAGGAGGCGAAGCGCTCCGCGAAGCCGCGCGCTTCCCCGTCGACGGCCGCAGGCCCCCGTCCGTAAACGTTCAACCCGCCGCTGAGCTGCTCCTGCACGGGGAAGGGCAGGGACATCACGCTCCGGCAGCCCCGCTCGCGGACGACCCGGAGGTAGTCCGGCCAGCGGTCGTCGGCGGCGGTGTCGGGAATCGTCACCGGACGGCCGTGCGTTGCCGCCTCCAGGCACGGACCGTCCCCCCGCCCGTACTGCTGCTCGTCCAGGTCCTTCGCGAGGTCACCGCTGTACGCCGCCGTGAACGGTGAGCCCTGGCGGATGAGCGTCACCGACGCCTCGATGTCCTCGGCGAGCCCCTGCCGGGCCAGGCGCACGATCTCGTCGAGGACCGAGTCCATCGAGTGGTCGCTCAACCGAATCCGGCCCAGCTCGTCGAGCGCTGCCTCGGGAGGCAGAACGGCACGGTCGCGGGCCACGAGGGCCTCCGGTCTGTTGCGACCCGGATGCACGTCCCGGCTCAGAACGTGGTGTCCGAACGGACCCGCACGAGGGGACGGCGATTCTGACCGACCCTCGAAGCGTGTGCCCACGTGAGCGAAGGTCAAGGCTACGCCCCTCGTTGAGATAACCGTGAGCTTCTGGAGGATCCTGACGACCGCCACCACGCTCCCGCAGGTCAGGCCTGCGTGGCCCCACGCCGGAGACTGGCTATGCTCGATGCCGCGACAAGCGCGTCACACAGCCGGCGTGCGGCCGGGCCTTCGGCCCGGCGCTGGAGCGACCTTGGAACCCCCGGGGTCGTTCCCTCACCGCCGGCATCTGCGTGACCGGTTGCAGCCCTAGACGGAGTACCCCCGTGACACCGCCCGACGACGATTCCGCCGTCGTCCAACCGGCCTTCGACGAACTGGCTCGGCTGTCCTTCGCCGAGCACTCGCTCGAGTCGGTGCTCGACAAGGTGACCGAGCTGGCCACCCGCATCCTTCCCGGCCGGCCTCTGGCCTCGGTCACCATCCTCGCCGGCGGCCGGCCCACCACCGTCGCGGCCAGCGGTGAGCTCGCCAACGAGCTCGACCAGGTCCAGTACCGCCTCGGGGCCGGCCCGTGCCTGGAGGCCGCCTCCACGGGGCGGCACGCCGGCATCCCGAACACCCACGCCGAGCGCACCTGGCCGGAGTTCGCCGCAGAGGCCGCCGCCCGGGGCGTGGACAGCATCTTCTCCTATCCCCTGCCGTCCCAGGAGCTGGTCCAGGGCGGGCTGAACGTCTACGCACGGCAGGCAGACGTCGACGACCCCCGCACCCGTGACCTGGTCTCCCGGCTCGCCGCCTACGCGGTCGGGCCGGTCTCCAACATCTACCTGTACGAGACCGCGGTGGATCGGGCGGAGCACCTGCAGGCTGCGCTGGAGTCCCGGGCCGTCATCGACCAGGCCAAGGGCATCCTGATGGAGCGGTTCAAGCTCACCGCGGACCAGGCCTTCCAGATCCTGGCCCGGCTGTCGATGGAGCGGAACGTCAAGCTGCGGGACGTCGCCATCCAGTTCGTGCACACCGGCGAGCTCGACCCGTCCTGAACCGACCCCGCCTGAACCGACTCCGCCCAGCACGTATGCGGCCGGTCCGCACTGGGCATCCCGGACTCACGGCCCCCCGGGTCGCCGGCGGCCCGGGGGGGCCGAGATCCAGCGGTCCAGCAACCGGCCGCTGGATCGTCCCCCCGAACCGGCCGGGTTGCGTGCACGCCGGCACTCGCGGACGGTGACCAGGTGGATCCCTTTCGCGGCCTCGGCCTCCCCCGCATCCCCGGGTTCGGCGAGCTGCTCTCCCTGCTGCAGACCCAGACCGAGGCGCTCGCGCAGCTCCCGCGCACGCTGTCGGACCTGAACGGCACCGTGCGGCAGCTCATCCAGCTCGTCGACTCCGCCACGGAGACGATCGCGTCGGTGCAGCGCACGGCCGAGCGCCTGGAGACGCTGGTGGACGACCTCGAGGAGCCGGTGCGAGCCTTGAAGCCGGGCCTGCAGCGGGTGGCCCGGGTGCTCGACGACCCGGTCGTGGAGACCGTGCCCGACACGCTCCGGCACATCCAGGACGACCTCGTGCCACTGATCGCCGGGCTCCGCCAGGCGCAGACCCGGATGGGCACGGTGACCGGCCTGCTCCGCCGTCCGCCCCGCCGACCGCGGGACGACGAGGAGGACGACGGCTACTGAGCGGGGTCCGAGCCCTCGGAACGACGCTCGCCGTGGCGCACGAAGTCGCCGACCGCCTCTTCGAGCCGCGCCCAGGTGGAGCTCCACTCGACCAGCGGGTCCAAGATCTTCTCCAGCACCTCGAGCTGCCGGTCGAAGGCGTCGAGCTGGGCGCGCATCGCCGCGATCGAGCTGCGCTGGGCGCCGACCATCTCCGCGATCGCCCGCACCTGGGCGGCGGAGAGCGCGCCGGGCGGGCTCGGCAGGGCGGGCAACGGCAGCCGGGCGGTGGCGCTGCCGGCGAGGCTGCGCGCGCGGTCGGTGAAGCCGCGGAGCTGGCCGACGAACTCGTCGATCGAACGCCCGACGAGCCCGGGGGGCGGCACGGCGGGGTCGGCGGCGTCGGGCTCGGTCATCGGGGTCCCTCCGGCTGGGGTGCGGTCCCCCGACCTTAGGCAGCCGAGCACCTCCGCGGCGAGCGGTCCAGTCGCCCTCGCACCTCGCGCATGCCCGGGTGTCCCGTCGGGAACACTGCTGACGGACCCCTTCCACCTGCTCCGGGAGAATCGTGCGCATCCGCGGTCCACTGCTCCCTGCTGTCGCGTCCGTGACGCTCGCCGTCGCGCTGGCCGCCTGCACCACGACCGAGACGCGCCCCGTCGCCGCCACCGCCACCACGGCGGCCGAGGGCTCCTCCCCGACGGCCTCGGCGCCGGCGGCGCCGACCAGCGCGAACCGGGTGGACGCGGCGCTGGAGGAGCTGGACCAGCGCCAGCGGGTCGCCCAGCTGTTCGTGGCCGGCGTGCCCCTGGACGACCTGGACAGTGGGGCCGACATCGTCCGCACCGGGGTAGGCGGGGTCTTCCTGCACGGCCGGACGGGGATGCCCGCCGCCGACCTGGCCGCGCGAACGCGCGACTGGCAGGAGGCGGCGCCCGGCCCTGCCCTGTGGATGGCCGCCGACCAGGAGGGCGGCCTCGTGCAGACCTTCAAGGGCCCGGGGTTCGACCTGCTCCCGACCGCGGTCGAGCAGGGTCGGCTGCCGGACGCCGAGCTGCGGACCCTCGGCGAGCAGATCGGCGCCTCGATGAACGCGGCCGGCCTCAACGTCAACCTGGCGCCGGTAGCCGACGTCGTCCCGCCCGGCACGGAGGGCGGCAACGAACCCATCGGCGCGGTCGACCGGCACTACGGCGGCACCGCCGGTGACGTCGCCGCCGACGCCGTCGCGATCTCCGACGGGTTGGCCGCGCACGGCGTCGTCGCCACGCTCAAGCACTTCCCCGGCCTCGGCCGGGTGCAGGGGAACACCGACACCCGGGCCAGCGTGGTGGACCCGGGCACCGGCCCCGACGACGAGCAGGTCACCGCGTACTCCGACGCCCTCGACCGCATCTCCGCCGAGCCGTTCGTGATGATGTCCAGCGCCGTCTATCCGCTGATCGACCCGGAGAACCAGGCGGCCTTCTCCCGACCTGTGGTCACCGGGCTGCTCCGCGAGCGCCTCGGCTTCGACGGTGTGGTCATCTCCGACGACCTGGCGAACGCCGACGCGGTGGAGGGCATCCCGCCCGGCGAGCGCGCGGTGCGGTTCCTCGCGGCCGGCGGAACTCTCGTGCTCACCGTCGACGGCGAACCCGTGCCCGCCATGATCGACGCCGTGGTCGGGCGCGCGGATCAGGACCCGGCGTTCGCCGAGCTGGTCGACGACGCCGTCCGGACGACGCTGGCGGCAAAGGACCGGGCCGGGCTGCTGGACTGACCGCCGCGGTGCCTAGTCGGCGATGCGGTCCTCCTCCTCCGGCGTGCCGACGTAGGAGGGGTCGATCGGATAGCTGGCCATGCAGACGTAGTTGGCGAGGGAGAAGTCGGCCCGCTGCGCTTCCGACGCCACGTAGGCCCCCTCGACGAGTCGCCAGCCCCGACCGGCCAGGCAGTTCTCGACCAGCGCAGCCCGCCGTTCCGGGGTGACCAGTTCGACGACCGGCACAACCGGTGGATCGACGATCCCGAACTCGGCGGCGAGGTCGGCGTGCTGCTCCGCCACGCCGGGCGTCGTCGGCCCCGCCGGTGCGGCCACGCTTCCGCGGTCGGGCCGGTCCGGGCGGTCCAGCAGGGGCACCGCGGCGACCACGAGGACCGCGCCCGCGGCGGCGGCCACCAGGCCGGCCCGGCGGCGGTTGCTCCGTCGGTGCAGCTGCTCGACCCGCTCCAGCAGGTCACCGGGCGGTTCCCCGACCAGGTCGGCGTCGCGGCGCAGGGCGTCGGTCAGGTCGCTGCTGTTCATCGGACTTCCTCTCGCTGCGCGGTCTTCCCGGTCGAGGGGGCGAGCTCGGCCCGGAGCCGGGCCAGCCCGCGGGACGCCTGGCTCTTGACGGAGCCGGGCGAGCAGCCGAGCGCCGCGGCGGTCTCGGCCTCGGAGAGGTCCTCGTAGTAGCGGAGGACGACGACCGCCCGCATCCGCGGAGGCAGCGTCTCCAGCGCCGCGAGCGCGCGGCCCGGGAGGATCCCCGCCTCGTCCGGCGGCGGACCGTGATCAGGCAGCTGGTCCACCAGCACCTCGGTCACCCGGCGGCGCCGCAGCCAGCTGGTCTGCGTGGTCACGAGCACTCGGCGGACGTAGGGGTAGGCAGCCTGCGGGTCGGCGATCGCCGACCACCGCCGCGACGTCTTCAGGAGCGCCGTCTGCAGGAGGTCCTCCGCCGACCAGCGGTTGCCGGTGAGCAGGAACGCCACCCGCAGCAGCGCGGGTGACCACTGCTCGACGAATTCGGCGAAGTCGCCTTCGTCGCCGCTGACCACGATGCCTCCGCTCCGGCACCCGGCCGGGTGCTCTACCTCTGAACACGCCCGACACGGCACCGAAGGTTGAGTCGGCCGCCGATCTCTCCGCACCGGCCCCCGATCGGGCGAGGTGCGCGGCGTCACCCGGCTACGAGTTCACGGAGCCGCTCGGCGTTGCGGACGGCGTGGCCGTGTCCGTCGTTGTTGAAGTAGACGTAGACCTCGCGCCCGCCGGCCTGCCACTCCCCCAGCCGGTCGGCCCACCAGCGCAGGTCGTCGTCGGAGTACGAGCCGGCGTAGAGGTGCTGGGAATCGGGGCCGTGCATGCGGACGTAGACGAACGGCGCCGTGGCGCGCAGCACGCAGGGCAAGCCCGCGCCGCTCATGACGCAGTACGCGGCGCCGTGCCGCTCCAGCAGGGCGTAGACGGCGTCGTCGTGCCAGCTGGGGTGGCGGAACTCCACGGCCACCCTCATCCACGGCGGCAGCCGCTCCAGGACGTAGGCCAGCCGGGCGTCGTCGCGCTGGTGCGCCGGGTGCAGCTGGAGGAGCAGGACCGCGCGTCGGTCGCCGAGCTCGTGCCAGGCCGAGGTCATCCGGCCGATCCACGCCTCGGGGGCGTAGAGCTTCTTCGCGTGCGTCAGGCCGCGGGGCGCCTTGACGGAGAGCTGGAAGCCCGGTGGCAGCCGACGCCGCCAGCTCGCGAACGAGGAGTCCCGCGGCCAGCGGTAGAAGCTGGCGTTGAGCTCGACGGTGCCGAACCGCCGCACGTAGTGCCCCAGCCGGCCCCGAGGCGGCGTGCCGGGCGAATAGAGCACGCCGTCCCAGTGGTCATAACTCCACCCCGACGTCCCGATGTGCACTGCCCTCTCAGTACCAGCCCTTGGACTGGCTGTGCGACCACGCGGCGCAGGGGGAACCGAACCGGTTCTCGATGTAGATCAGGCCCGCGTCGATCTGCCGGTAGCCGTCGGAGGTCTTGGCGATCCCGGTGCCCTTCCAGGTGGAGTCGAGGAACTGCGGGATGCCGTAGGCGGTGCTGGAGGGGTTCTGGGCGTTCGGGTTCCAGCCGCTCTCCTTGCCCCAGAGGCTCTCCAGGCAGGAGAACTCGCCGGAGCTGCCGACCTTGCTCATCGCGTACTGCTTGTAGGAGCCGGCCGGCGCGGCGGCGGTGGTGGTGCCGCGGCCCGGGCGGGCGGATGCGGCAGCGGCCTCGGCCTTGCGCGCGGCCTCCGCCGCGGCGGCCTCGGCGGCCTTCCGTGCGGCCTCCTCCTCGGCGGCCTTGCGCGCTGCCTCCTCGGCGGCGCGGCGGTCGAGCTCGGCCTGGTCGGCAGCGATCTGCGCCTGGACGGCGGCGTCCTGCGCGGCCTGCCGCTCGCTGCGGCTGGCGGCCAGCTCGCCCAGGGAGTCGACGGCGGTGACCGCGTGCTCCTCGACCGGGGCGGCCTCCTGGGTGATGCCGAGCTGCTCGGCGACGCTGACCGAGGCCAGCTGGGGCTCGGCCTGCGCGGCGGGCTCGCCGGCGGTGACCACGTTGACCATCAGGGCGCCGGCGGCGGCGACTCCGAGCAGGAGCGCGGGGCGACGGGCGCGCAGAGCGGCGCTGCGGGTGCCGGTGGACGGGCGTGCGGCACGGGTGAGACGAAGGTTCATGGGGAGGAACTGCTCCAGGTGCAGGGCGCGGCGGTCCGGCCGGGGGCGGCGTCGGACGGCTGCGAAGTGGTCGGGTGGCAGCGGGTGTCGGGCGGGTGGCCCGGGCGCTCAGCGCGGGGAAGGCGCGCGCGAGACTCCGTACCGGCTGCGGTTCCGTGCAAGGTGGGCCCGCAGGCTCGCCATGCGGCGGTGCTCCGTTTCTTCTGTGAGCCGCCTACCGAGTTAGCTGACGGATTCGGGCGCAGAAGTAGCCCTACCCGCGCCGGTGCGGCGCAGGATTCACCCCAGTACTGCGGTGGGTCCCCGGTTCGCTCGCGGCTCGGGAGCAGCGGGCGATTCGGCGGCGCCCGGTGGACCTCCCCGGGTGGGGAGTGAGTGACCGGCCGGGCTCAGCCACGGTAACCAGTGTTATCCGTTCGTGACAATCCCCGGGGCTCAACTATCGGGCTGTGAGCCGAGTCGCTCCCCGGGTCAGGGCAGCCGCCAGACCGTCGTCCGGCGGACCCCCGGCCCTTCGGTGTCAGGCACCTCGTAGGTGGCCACGGAGCTCAGCCGGTCCTCGGGCAGGTACACCCGGCCGGGGTCGCCGATCAGCACCTCGGCCCCGCGGGCGCGGGCCGCCTCGAGGAAGGGCAGCACCCGGTCGGTCATCTCCCGGTCGTAGCAGACGTCGCCGGCCAGGATCACCGCGACGTCCGGCGAATCCCCGCCCAGCACGTCACCGACCGGCGTGATCCCCGCGGCGCCGTTCTCCTCTGCGTTGACCGCGATCGCGGTCAGTGCGAACGGGTCCACGTCGCTGGCCAGCACCTCGGCGGCGCCGGCCTTCACCGCGGCGACGGCGACCAGCCCGCTGCCCGCCCCGAGGTCCAGGACCCGGCCGCCCGCCACCACCTGCGGGTTGTCGAGCACGTACCGGGCGAGCGCCTGACCGCCGGGCCAGGCGGCCGCCCAGAACGGCGGATCGGTCGAGGTCCGCCCCTGCTCGGTCTCCATCGCCTCCCACAGGGCGACGACGTCGGCCGCGATCAGCAGCTCGACCTCGGGCACCAGCTCCGGGCGGACCGGGCGGGTGTGGGCGCGGATGAACTCCGGGGGGACGTCGGGCACCCGGTCAGTCTGCGGTGCCCGGCCTGCGCGGGGGGCCGGCGACCCTGCCGACCAGCCGCCAGTACCGCCCCGGCATCAGCCGCACGAGCACGTCGGGCACCTTCGCGCTCGCGCCGATGAGCAGCCGCGGACGGCGCTTCTCGATGGCCGTGACGATCTGAGCGGCGGCCTTCTCCGGCGGGATGCGGAGCATGCGCGAGAACTGCTTGCGCCCCTTCTCGTACTCCTCGGCGGAGACGCCGGAGCCGGTGCGGGCGGTCTCGGCGATGCGGGTCTTGATCCCGCCCGGGTGCACCACGGTGAGACCGACGCCGTCCTCGGCGAGCTCGTGCCGCAGCGACTCGCTGAACCCGCGCACGGCGAACTTGCTGGCCGCGTAGGCCACCTGGCCGGCCGGCGCGAAGATGCCGAAGACGCTGGACACGTTGACCACGTGCGCGCCCGGGTGCGACTTCAGCACCGGCAGCATCGCGTAGGTGAGCCGGACGACGGCGGAGAAGTTGATCGCCATGACCCAGTCGAAGTCCTCGAGGCTGACCTGGTCGAGCCGCCCGCCGAGGGCGACGCCGGCGTTGTTGACCAGCAGCGTCGTCTCGGGGTGCTCGGCCGCCAGCGTCTCGGCCAGGACGGCGGTCGCCTTCTCGTCGGAGAGGTCGACGACGTGCGTGACCACGCGCAGCGCGGGGTGCTCGCCCCGGATCCGCCCCGCCACGCCCTCGAGCCGCTCGGCGTCCCGGTCCACCAGGACCAGGTGGCTCTCCCGGCGGGCCAGGTCGAGCGCGAGCGCCTCGCCGATGCCGCTGGCCGCGCCGGTGAGAACTGCCGTGCCCCCGGCGAAGGTGCACTCGCGCATCACGCCACGACCGACGGGGCCGCGGCGGCCGGCACGGCGGCCTGCTTCTGGAAGGTCATGCCCTCGTCCTCCAGCGATCCACGCTTCATCATCCGCACGTCGAGGATGTAGTTCTGGTGCAGTCGCCACGGGGTGCGGCCGCCCTGCTTCGGCAGTCCGTCGAGGCTGCGCTGCACGTAGCCGGAGGCGAGGTCCAGGAAGGGTGCGTCGGCGCCCTCCGGCGGCGCGACCGGCGTCGCCGTGGCGAGGCCCTCGGCGTCCAGGTGGTCCAGCAGCCGGCACACGTAGCGGTTGACCAGGTCGGCCTTCAGCGTCCAGGAGGCGTTGGTGTAGCCGATGACCATGGAGAAGTTCGGCACGCCTGAGAGCATCATCCCCTTGTAGGAGACGGTCTCGGAGAGCTTCACCTCCGTGCCGTCCAGGTACAGCGTCATTCCGCCGACCGGCAGCAGGTTGAGCCCGGTCGCCGTGATGATCACGTCGGCCTCGAGGTGCTTGCCCGACTCCAGCTGGATCCCGGTCTCGTCGAAGTGCGCGATCCGGTCGGTGACCATGTCGGCCTTGCCCTTGCGCAGGGTGCGGAACAAGTCGCCGTCGGGCACCAGGCACAGCCGCTGGTCCCACGGGTTGTACGGCGGGTTGAAGTGCGTGTCGACGTCGAAGCCGGGCAGCTGCTTGACGGTCAGCCGGCGGATCAGGCCGCGCACCAGCGTGGGACGGCGACGGCTGAGCTGGTACAGCGCGGTGGAGGCCAGCACGTTCTTCCAGCGCACGATCGGATAGGTGAGCTTGTCGGGCAGCCGGTTCTTCAGCGCCTTGGCCAGCGGGTCGCGCCCGGGCAGCGACAGGATGTAGCTGGGCGTCCGCTGGAGCATCGTGACCTTGGCGGCCTGCTCGGCGAGATTGGGCACCAGGGTGACGGCGGTGGCGCCGCTGCCGATGACGACGACCTTCTTGCCCGTGAGGTCGAGGTCCTCGGGCCAGTGCTGCGGGTGGATCATCTGACCGGCGAAGCGCTCCTCGCCCTCGAAGCTCGGGCTGAAGCCCTTGTCGTAGCTGTAGTAGCCCGCGCAGGTGTGCAGCCAGTCGCAGGTGAGCTCGAGCGTCTCGCCGGTGTCGGTGCGCTCCACGGTCACGACCCAGCGGCTGTCCGCGCTCGACCAGTCCGCCGAGACCACCTTGTGGTGGTAGCGGATCTTGTCGGTGACGCCGTACTCCCGCGCGGTGTCCTCGATGTAGGAGCGGATGTCCGCGCCGTCGGCGATGGCCTTCGACTCCTTCCACGGCCGGAAGGCGTAGCCCAGGGTGAACATGTCCGAGTCCGACCGGATGCCCGGGTAGCGGAAGAGATCCCACGTGCCGCCCATGGCGGCCCGGGACTCCAGGACGGCGTAGCTGCTGCCGGGCCGCTCGGTCTCGAGGTGGCAGGCCGCACCGATGCCGGAGAGCCCCGCTCCGACCACCAGGACGTCCAGGTGTTCGCTCGTCATGTCCGCTCTCTCCGCTTGCTCGTCCGGCCGGAGCCGGGGACTGGTCGTCGCTGTCGCAGGACTCTGCGCCGCCGACCGTATCGACGCCTTGTCGAACGAGTCAACATGGTGTCGAGTTACGCAGGAGCAGCGGTTATCCTCCCTTGCTGTGTCGACTGCTCAGGGTGATGCCCCCGGCACCGGACGCGGCCGACGGCCCGTCCGGCCCTCTGGCGACGACCGGGAGCTGGCGATCCTCGCGACCGCGGAGCGCCTGCTCTCCGAGCGCTCCCTGGGGTCGATCTCGGTCGACGACCTGGCGCGCGGCGCGGGCATCTCCCGGCCCACCTTCTACTTCTACTTCTCGTCGAAGGACGCCGTCCTGCTGTCGCTGCTCGACCGGGTGGTGGCCGAGGCCGACAGCTCGATGCGGCAGGTCTTCGGCACGCCGGCCACCAGCGCCCGCGAGGGGTGGTCGCGCGCCATCACCGCCTACTACGAGACCTTCCGTCGGCACCGGGCGCTCACCGTGGCCTGGGCCGAGGCGCGGACGACCAACGCCGAGGTCCGGGCGCTGTGGTCCTCGGTCTTCGAGCGGTGGGTGCAGCAGTGCGCCGCCGCCATCGACGCCGAGCGCGCCCGCGGCGCGGCGCCGCAGGGCCTGCCCGCGCGCGACCTCGCGGTCGCGCTGACCTCCATGAACGAGCGGGTCCTCTACGCGACCTTCACCGGCGACGGCCCCTCGGTTCCCGAGTCCGACGTCGTCGACGTGCTGCTGGGCGTGTGGTTGTCAGCGGTCTACGGCGCCGTCGGGGACGTCTGACTCACAGCTGCACGGTCACAGGTCGACCGTGGCCAGCGTGCTGCCGGTGAGGCTGCCGAACCAGAGCCGGCCCTGCGCCTCGCGGACGCCGGTGAGCATCTCGAAGCCGGGGATCTCCCCGCTCAGCCGGTGCACCACGCGCCCCTCGGCGTCGACGGCCAGGACGCCGAGCGTCCGGCCGGGGCTGGGCTGCAGGCTCGGGGGCAGCTTGCTGAGCAGCACCCGCAGCGGCGCGGGGAGCCGGTGGATGACCGCCAGCGAGGAGACCCGGGGGCTGGGCAGGGTGATCCAGATCAGGCCGTCGGAGCCCAGGGCGATGTTGTCGGGATGCCCGGGCAGGTCGTCGACGAAGACCTCGCTCTCGCCGGCCCGCTCCCCCGTCAGCCAGACGCGCTGCACCCGGGCCGCGCCGGTCTCGGCGACGGCGACCCAGGACTCGTCCGGCGCCAGCGCCACCCCGTTGGCGAACTCCAGCCCGCCGAGCAGCTCGGTGACCATGCCGTCGGGGGTGCGCCGGAACAGCCGCCCGGTCGCCGTCCGCTGCACCAGGTCCGCGCGCCACTGCGGAATGCGGAAGCGCTGCGAGGAGTCGGAGAAGTAGATCGTGCCGTCGGCGGCCACCGCGGCGTTGTTGACCGCCTCGAGGGGACGCCCCTCCACCCGGTCGGCCAGCGTGCGGACGGCGCCGTCGGCCAGGGTGACCGCCAGCAGCCCGCCCTCGGACGAGCAGACGAGCAGCTCCCCCTCGCCGAGGAACTCCACGCCCAGCGGCCGACCCGGTACCCGCGCGACGGTCTCCACGGGCCCCTGCGGACCGGCCACGCGCACGATCCGGCCGTCGGCCAGGCCGGTGTACACCCGTCCGGCCCCGTCGACGAGGACGTCCTCCGGCCCCTCGCCGACAGTCACCACCGTGGTTCCGCTGAAGTCGCGCACGCCGTTCCTCCGCTCCGGCCCGCGGCTGCTCCGCAGGTCAGCGGCAGTGTGCACGACGTCCCGCAGGGGTCAGCGGGGTCCCGGGGCGAAGGCGTGCCCGCCGTGGCCGCTGCGGACCACCGTCACCGGACAGGCCGCGTGGTGGACCAGCTGGTCGCTGACCGAGCCGAGCAGGAGGCCGGCGAACCCGCCCTCGCCACGGGCCGCGACCACCAGCAGGTCGGCACCTTGCGCGGCAGCGAGCAGCGCCTTCACCGGCGAGCGGTGCACCACGTGGGCGGTGACGCGCACGGACGGGTCCACCGCCGCCGCGGCCACGTGCGCGGCGAGCTCGTCGGCGACCGCGCGCTCCCAGTCGGCCAGCGGCGGCACGGACCCCGGCTCCCAGCCGGCCGGCCGCGGTGCGGTCGGAAGGGACCAGCCCCGCACGACGTGCAGCTCCAGTCCGGCGCGGGCGGCCAGCCGGCCGGCCCACCCCAGTGCCTCCTGCGCCCACGTCGATCCGTCGTGCCCCACGACGATCCCGCCGTCGATCCGCACGTCCTCGTTCACCGCGTCCACGCCCGACCGCCTCTCGTCGTCCTCCGGTCGGAACAGGATCCCACCGGCGGCCGTCAGGCCGGAACCGGCTCCCCCGGGCCGCCGGCCAGGACGAGGTCGTCGGGGTCGGGCACGCCCACGGCGCGCAGCGCCTCCCCGAGCCGGTCGGCGAGCCCACGCAGCGTGGCCCGGACCTCCTCCCGCTGACGGTGCAGGTCGGCCAGGTCCGCGGCGATCCGGTCGCGCTCGGCGAGTGCCGCGGCAGCCTGCCGCTCGCGCTCCTCGGCCGCTTCCCGCGCCAGCGCCTCGGCGCCCCGGCCGGCCTGCGCGAGCAGCGCGGCGGCCTCCGCCCGGTCACGCTGGGCGTCGGACCGGAGCTGGTCGGCGACATTGCCGGCCAGCTCCCGGATCTCGTGTGCCTTCCGCAGTCGGGCGTCGGCCTCCAGGCGCGCGTCGGCGATGATCCGGCCGGCCTCGCTCTCGGCGGCGGCGAGAACCTCGGCGGCCTGGTCCTCCGCGAGCCGGAGGATCTCCCCCACCCGGTCGCTGACCACCGGGCGCGGATGCGGGCGCTCGGCCAGCAGTCGCCGGGAGATCTCCAGCTCGGCGGCGCCGGACACCAGGCGGTCCAGCAGGTGCTCCCGCTCCCGCTGCGCGGTGGCGAGCTCCCCCTCGGCCCAGGCGACGTAGTTGTCCACCTCGAGGCGGTCGTAGCCCCGGACCGATCCGCGGAAGGCGGGACGGTGGTCGAGCAGCGTCTCGAGCGCTCCGGCCGGACGCGGTGGGCCGGCCAGGGACTCCTCCGAGGGCGCCTCACCGTCCACGACACGGTTCTCGACGAACTCGACTTGTCGGACCGACCGCATGCGCCCCCCTGGGAAGTTAGGTGCCACCGAATCTGCCAGGCCGCTCCCGGAGGGTGCGGCACCGTGACTGAGCCGTGACCCGCCACGCCGGGCGCTCCGGTGGCGCCACGGCGGCGCGTGCCGGACCGACTACGCATCGCTGCCGGGGCTCTTCACCCCCATCCGGAGGAGCGGGCATAGGAGAGGGGGAGGCCGTGTTGCAGCGGGTGAGATAGTTGCACTCTCAACTAGCACGGAGGCGGACATGCAGTTCGGCATCTTCACGGTCAGCGACATCACGACCGACCCGACCACCGGCCGCACCCCCACCGAGGCGGAGCGGCTCCAGGCGGTCCTGACCATCGCGCAGAAGGCCGAGGAGGTCGGGCTCGACGTCTTCGCCCTGGGCGAGCACCACAACCCGCCGTTCTTCTCGTCCTCCCCCACCACGACGCTGGCGTGGATCGCGGCGAAGACCCAGAAGCTCCAGCTGTCGACCTCCACGACGCTGATCACCACCAACGACCCGGTGAAGATCGCCGAGGACTACGCGATGCTGCAGCACCTGGCCGGTGGCCGGGTGGACCTGATGATGGGCCGCGGCAACACCGGGCCCGTGTACCCGTGGTTCGGCCAGGACATCCGCAACGGCATCGAGCTGGCGGTGGAGAACTACGCGCTCCTGCGCCGGCTCTGGAGCGAGGACGTCGTCGACTGGCAGGGCAAGTTCCGCTCCCCGCTGCAGGGCTTCACCTCGACGCCCCGCCCGCTGGACGGCGTCGCCCCGTTCGTCTGGCACGGCTCGATCCGCAGCCCGCAGATCGCCGAGCAGGCCGCGTACTACGGCGACGGCTTCTTCTCCAACCACATCTTCTGGCCGGCCGAGCACACCCAGAAGATGGTCGAGTTCTACCGCCGCCGCTACGAGCACTACGGCCACGGCACCGCCGACCAGGCGATCGTCGGCCTCGGCGGGCAGGTGTTCATGCGCAAGAACAGCCAGGACGCCGTGAACGAGTTCCGGCCCTACTTCGACAACGCACCGGTCTACGGCCACGGCCCCTCGCTGGAGGACTTCAGCCGCGAGACCCCGCTGACCGTGGGCTCCCCGCAGCAGGTCATCGAGCGGACGCTCGGCTTCCGCGACTACGTCGGTGACTACCAGCGCCAGCTGTTCCTCATCGACCACGCCGGCCTGCCGCTCAAGACCGTGCTCGAGCAGCTCGACATCCTCGGCGAGGAGGTCGTGCCGGTGCTCCGCAAGGAGTTCGCCGCGCTCAAGCCGGCGCACGTGCCCGCCGCCCCGACCCACGCCTCCCGCGTGGCCGCGGCCGGCGGGGCGAAGGACGCGACGGTGCACGCCGGCGGCGACAGCGTCACCGGACAGGCCCCCGGGCGCACCGCGGAGGAGGCGATCCGATGAGCACCCGCACGCTCGCCGTCGTCAGCGCCGGGCTGAGCAACCCCAGCTCGACCCGGCTGCTGGCCGACCGGCTGACCGCGGCCGCCCAGGCCGCGCTCACCGGGCGCGGCATCACCGCCACCGTCGAGGTCGTGGAGCTGCGCAAGCACGCCCGCGACCTGGCCGACAACCTGCTCACCGGGTTCCCGAACGAGTCGCTGCGGGGTGCGGTGGACACCGTCGTCGGCGCCGACGGGCTGATCGCGGTCACCCCGGTCTTCTCGGCGTCCTACAGCGGGCTGTTCAAGACGTTCTTCGACGTCCTGGACAAGGACTCGCTGACCGGGAAGCCGGTGCTCCTGGGCGCCACGGCGGGCACCGCGCGGCACTCCCTGGTGCTCGAGCACGCCATGCGCCCGCTGTTCTCCTACCTGCGGGCCACCGTGGCGCCGACCGCGGTGTTCGCGGCGTCGGAGGACTGGGCCGGCGGCGACAGCGGCACCCCTGCCCTCACCGGTCGGGTGCGCCGCGCCGCCGAGGAGCTCGCCGACCTGGTCGCCGGTCGCCCGCCGGCGGCCCCGGCCGACCCGTTCGCCGATCCGACGACGTCGTTCGAGGACCTCCTCAAGGGCCTGTGACCAGCAGTTGATCATCGTCTGCCTGCCCGCCCGGACGGCGCGTCGAGCCGGCGCCACGCCCGAGACGGGCACGTGGACGACGATCGATTCCGAGGGCGGAGCCTTCAGCCGGCGGCGGTCGGCGAGGGCGGCGCACTGCCGCCCCGCGGCGACTCCCCCGCCATGATCGCGGCGATCGCGCTGCGGTCGGCCGCCGACGGCAGCCCCCACCCCGGCTCGTAGCCGTACACCTCGTCCAGCGGCCGCGACTCGGTCCGGCCGGTGAGCACCTCGACCGAGCCGGTGTCGATCAGCCCCGGGTGCTCGACGCCGCAGGCCTCGGAGACCTTGAGCAGATCGCGCCGCAGGGTGCGCACGTAGTTGGCGAGTCGGACCGACTTCAGCGCCGGGTCCAGTCCGTGGGCCAGCCAGGCGTTCTGCGTCGCGACGCCGGTCGGGCAGGTGTCGGTGTGGCACTTCTGCGCCTGGATGCAGCCGATGGCCAGCATCGCCTCGCGGGCGATGTTGACCAGGTCGCAGCCCAGCGCGAAGGCGACGACGGCGTTGTCGGGCAGACCCAGCTTCCCGCCGCCGACGAAGACGACGTCCTCGGCCAGCCCTGCTCGCGCGAAGGTGCTGTACACCCGGGCGAAGCCCAGCTGGAAGGGCAGCGACACGGAGTCGGTGAAGATCAGCGGCGCCGCTCCGGTCCCGCCCTCTCCGCCGTCGATGGTCACGAAGTCGACGCCGCGCCCGGTGGTGGCCATGAGCGCGGTCAGCTCCTCCCAGAACACCATGTCGCCGACGGCGGACTTGATCCCCACCGGCAGCCCGGTCGCGTCGGCGAGGAGCTCCACCCAGTCCAGCAGGCTGTCGACGTCGGAGAACTCCGCGTGGCGGGACGGGCTGACGCAGTCGACCCCCTGCGGCACCCCCCGGGCAGCAGCGATCTCCGCCGACACCTTGGCCGCCGGCAGCACTCCGCCCAGACCCGGCTTGGCGCCTTGGCTCAGCTTGATCTCCAGCGCCCGCACCGGGGCGCCGGCCACCAGGTCCACCAGCCGCTGCAGGTCGAAGCGGCCGTGCTCGTCCCGGCAGCCGAAGTACGCGGTGCCGATCTGGAGGACCAGCTCGCCGCCGTGCCGGTGGTGGGCGGACAGCCCGCCCTCCCCCGTGTTCTGCAGGCAGCCGGCCAGAGCCGCACCCCGGTTGAGCGCCTCCACCGCGGCGCCCGACAGCGACCCGAAGCTCATCGCCGACACGTTGACCACGGAAGCCGGACGGAACGCCTTCGCCCGGCCGCGGGCCGCGCCCAGCACCTTGGCGCACGGCAGCTCGACGTCGGAGCCGGCCTCGACGTGCGAGGCCGGCACCGCACGGCCGAACGTGCGGTGCTTGATGACCGGGTACCCGGCCGTGTACTCGAGGTCGTTGTCGGTGCCGAACCCGAAGTAGTTGTTCTCCTGCTTGGACGAGGCGTAGACCCAGCGCCGCTGGTCCCGGGTGAACGGCCGCTCCTCGTTGTTCCCGGCGACGAGGTACTGGCGCAGCTCGGGGCCGATGGCCTCCAGCAGGTAGCGCGCACGCCCCACCACGGGGAAGTTGCGGAGGACGGTGTGCTCGCGCTGCAGCAGGTCTCGCGCGGCGACCGCCGCGACCGCGGAGAGCCCGGCGGCGGCCACCCGCGAGATCCGGTTCATGGGCCTGAGGGTCCCAGCGGCCGGCCCGCTGGGACAGCCCCTCCGGCGCGCCGGGTCAGAGGAACAGGCTGAGGACCAGGGCGATGAGGAAGCCGATAGTGCCCAGCAGGGTCTCCATCACCGTCCAGGTCTTCAGCGTCGTCTTCTCGTCCATCCGGAAGAAGCGGCTGACCAGCCAGAAGCCGGAGTCGTTCACGTGCGAGAGCACGGTGGCGCCGCCGGCGATCGCGATGACGATCAGCGCGAGGTCGATCGACGACAGCCCGGAGGACGCCTCCACCACCGGTGCCATCAGCCCGGCCGCCGTCGTCAGCGCGACGGTGGCGGAGCCCTGAGCCACGCGGAGCAGCACCGACACCACGAACGCGGCGACGATCACCGGGAGCCCGATGTCCCCGAGGACGTCGGCCAGCGCGGTGCCGATGCCGCTGGCGCGCAGCACGCCGCCGAACATGCCGCCGGCACCGGTGATCAGGATGATCGCGCAGACCGGCCCCAGGGCGCTGTTCACGATCGACTCCACCTGGGCGCCGCTCTCCCCGCGCCGCAGCCCCAGCACCACGCTCGCCACCAGCACGGTGATGAGCAGGGCCACCGGCGTCGCGCCGATCAGCTGCCCGGCGCGCACGACGAACGACTCCTCGTCCACCGTGCCGTTGGCGGCCAGGGTGCTCAGCCCGGTGTTGAGGAAGATCAGCACCAGCGGCAGCAGCAGGATGCCGACGACGGTGCCGAAGCGCGGCGGCGCCGGCCGGGTCGCCGTGGTGGTCCCCGACGAGGCGATGCCCGGCGAGGTCCCCTCGACCGACGGGTCCGGGGTGTCGTCGAGCGCATTGCCGCCGCTGAGGATGTCGGGCACGGCGACGTCGTACCGGCGTCCGGCCCACAGGCCGAACAGGTAGCCGCCGAGGTACCAGGTCGGCAGGCCGACGAGGAGCCCGAAGACCAGCACCAGGCCGATGTCCGCGCCGATCAGCTCCGCGGCGGCGACCGGTCCGGGGTGCGGCGGGACGAACGCGTGCATCACGGCGAAGGCGCCGGCCACCGGCAGGCCGTAGGTCAGCAGCGACCCGCCCAGCCGCAGCGCGACGGTGAAGACGATCGGCAGGAAGACGACCAGCCCGGCGTCGAAGAAGATCGGGAAGCCGAAGAGCAGCGCGGCGACGCCGAGGGCCAGCGGCGCCCGCCTCTCGCCGAACCGCCGGATGAGGCTGTCGGCCAGCACCTGCGCCCCGCCGCTGTGCTCGAGCAGCCGGCCGAGCATCGCGCCGAGCCCGACCAGCAGCGCCACTCCGGCCAGCGTGCTGCCGAAGCCGGTGGTCAGCGTGGTGACGACGTCCTCGAGCGGGATCCGGGTGGCCAGCGCGGTGAGCAGGCTGACCAGGACCAGCGCCAGGAAGGCGTGCAGCTTCAGCTTCATGATCAGGAACAGCAGGACGCCGACCGCCGCCGCCGCGATCAGCAGCAGCGGCCCGGCGCTCAGGACGGGTTCGACCTCGGGCATGGGTTCCTCCTCGGGTGGTTCAGCCGGTCCGGTCCGGGCTGGTGAGCCCGTCGAGGGTGCTGAGGACGTCGGCCAGGGCGGTGGTGGACCGGGTGACGAGCGGACGCAGCCGGGCGTAGACCTCGACGTCGGCCGGGTCGGGCAGCACCGGATCGCCGACCGCGACCAGCTCGGTCGCCGCCTCGAGGTCGGGCAGCGCACCGAGCGCGTGCAGCCCCAGCAGGCCGGCGCCGAGCCCCGCGCCCTCGGGTGAGTCGGCGACCCGCACCGGCAGGTCCAGCGCCGCGGCCAGCGTCCGCAGCCACAGCCGCGAGGAGACCGAGCCTCCCGTGGCGCGCACCTCGCGCACCGGCAGCCCGGTGGCGGCGAACGCGTCGCCCACCAGGGCGAGCTGCTGGCAGACCCCCTCGACCGCCGCGCGCACCAGGTGCGGACGGCGGTGCTCGCGGCGCAGGCCGAGATAGGCGCCGCGCAGTCCGGGCCGCCACCAGGGCGCGCGCTCGCCGAGCAGGTAGGGCAGGCAGAGCAGCCCGGAGCTGCCCGCCGGAACGCCCTCGGCCTCGGCCAGCAGCTGCGCGTCGAGGTCGTCGGCCGCCTCGCCCTCGGGGTCGGGCCCGCCGTCGTCGGCCATCGCCCGGGAGGCCCAGCGCACGACCGACCCGGCGTTGTTCACGGCTCCCCCGACGACCCAGCGGTCGTCGGTCAGGGCGTAGCAGAACAGCCGGCGCTCGGGATCGACCACCGGCGCAGGGACGACGACGCGCATGGCGCCGCTGGTGCCCAGAGAGACGGCGGCGACATTCTCGCGGACGGCTCCGATGCCCAGGTTGGCCAGCACGCCGTCGGAGGCGCCGATCACCACCGGGAGCCCGGCCGGCAGCCCGGTAGCCGTCGCCGCCTCGCGGGTCAGCCCGTCGAGCACCGTCGTCGTCGGCAGCACCTCGCCGAGCTGGCCGGGCACGACGCCGGCGACGTGCAGCGCCTCGTCGTCCCAGCGCCCGGCGTGGATGTCGTAGAGCCCGCTGGCCGAGGCGCAGGACCGGTCGACCACGTGCGCGCCGGCCACCAGGGCGGCCACGACGAGCTCCTTGACCCCGCCCCACCGCGGCGTGCCGATGACCCGGTCGGGGTCCTGCCCGAGCTCCCAGGCCAGCTTCAGCAGCGGCGACATGGGGTGCACCGGGGTGCCGGTGCGCGCGTGCAGCCCGGCGGCGCGGCCGTCGGCCTGCAGCACGGCGGCCTGCTCGGCGGCGCGGTCGTCGGCCCAGGTGACCAGCGGCCCTCGCGGCACCCCGGCGCCGTCCATGGGCACCAGCCCGTGCATGGCCGCGCTCAGCGAGATGCCGACGACGACGTCCCCGCGCTCGCGCGCCCGGGCGGCGACCTGCGCGAGGGCCTCGATCGCCGCGCCCTGCAGCCGGACGGCGTCCAGCTCCGCCCGGCCGGGCCCGGGCACCTGCAGCGGATAGCCGACGCTGGCGACGTCCCGGACGCGCCCGTCGATCCCCGCCGTGACCGCCTTCGTGGCCGTCGTCCCCGAGTCGAGCCCGACGACGACGTCCACGACACTCCCCCGACGGTCCGGCTGCTGGGCGCGATCATGCTCGCCCCGGAGGCCGAGCGGCAAACGCGGGCCGCCGGATCAGCTCGGGTCAGGCGTCCGGACGCCGCCGGATCACGTAGCGCCGGGCGTGCCAGTGCGTCTCCGGCTCGTCGACCGCGGCCGCCTCGACGACCTCGGCCCCGTGCACGGCGACCAGCCCGGCCACCCGCTCCTCGGAGACGCCGGTCATCCGCATCGGCGCGGGGTAGCCGAGCAACCGGCGCTGCGCCCAGCGGATCAGCGGTGCCGGGGCCACCCGCCACACCAGGCCGCGGGCCGTCCGCATCGGTCGCGTGGGGCAGTGCACGACGGCCACGCCACCCGGGCGCAGCACGCGCGCGAACTCGGTCAGGTAGGTCTCCAGGACCTCGCGCGGCAGGTGCTGCAGCACGCGCTCGGTGTAGACGAGGTCGAAGTGCCCGTCGGGGAAGGACCGGAGGTCGGGGTCCTCGTTGAGCACGAAGGAGATGCGGCCTCCGCTGCGGTCCAGACCGCGGGCCGTCTCCAGCATCGGCGCCGCCACGTCCAGCCCGACGACCTCGCCGGCGTGCTCCGCCAGCGCCTGGCTCAGCCGCCCGGCGCCGCAGCCGAAGTCGAGGACGCGGTTCCACGACGTCGGCAGACCGAGCCGCCGCAGCTGGTCGCGGGCGACCCCGACGTCGCGCCGGCCGAGCTCGAGGAACGCCTCGGCGTCCCAGCGCCCGCCCCGCTTGTCGGGGTCCACCAGGACCGCCCAGAGCGGGTCCTCCGCCCCCAGCGTGGTCCAGTCCTTGCGCACCTGCTCGAAACTCATCGCACCCGCCGCTCTCCTGGACCTCGACCGCGGACCGTACCGGCCCGGTCCCGGCGGTTCCAAGCCCCGGACGGGTGCACTCACCGGTACGCGGAGCCGCCCCGCAGCCGTGCGCGGACGGCGACGTGCAGCGGAGCCAGGACGACGCCGTCGCGCGCGAGCCGGGACCGCAGCTGCCGGCGATGGCGGATGACCCCCGCCAGCCCGATCGCCCAGAACAGGTACTGGACGGAGAAGGCCGCCCGGAAGGCGTCCAGGTCGTAGTCGGTGGAGCCCCCGGGCGTGAGCACGTCGAGCACCGCCCCCACGGCCAGGATGGTGAGCAGCGAGGCCACGAAGCCACCGACGTTGACCACGCCGCTGGCGCTGCCGTGCCGCTCCACGGGGTTCTCGGTGCGGGCGTAGTCGAAGCCGATCATCGAGCCGGGCCCGTTGGTGCCCAGCACGACGACGAGCAGGACCAGCAGCCACAGCGGCGCGCGCCCCGGCCACAGCAGGACCACGGTCCACGCCGTCACCGTCGCGAGCAGGATCGAGAAGACGAGCACCGACCGGCGCAGCGGCCAGCGCGCGCAGAGCCGCCCCAGGGCCGGGCCGACGCCCATGCCGACCAGGACCAGCAGCGTGAGCAGGGCGGCCGCCGTCCCCGGCGTCAGCCCCTGGCCGACCACGAGGAACGGATAGCCCCACAGCAGCGCGAAGACGGTGCCGGAGAACTGGGTGACCAGGTGCGTGTAGAGGCCGATGCGGGTGCCGGGCTCGCGCCAGGTGTCCAGCAGCCCCTGCCGGAGCTCGGCCATCCCGGGGGCCACCGGGCGGGGCGTCCCGGCCGGGGCGTCGCGCAGGGCCACCAGCACGAGGACGGCGACGAGCACGCCGGTCGCCGCGGCACCGAGGAACGTCGTCGGCCAGGACGTCGAGTGCAGCAGCGTCACCAGCGGATAGGCGGCCACGATCGAGCCGATCTGCCCGAGGATGCCGGTCAGCTGGGTGATCAGCGGCGCCGCCGACCCGGGGAACCAGAAGGAGATGACCCGCAGCACGCTGATGAACGTCATCGCGTCCCCGGCGCCGACCAGGACCCGGGCGGCGATCGCGGTCGGCACGTCGCCGGCCAGCGCCAGGACCAGCTGTCCCGCGGCCATGGTCACCGCGCCGGCCAGGATCATGCGGCGGGAGCCGAAGCGGTCCAGTGCCACGCCGACCGGCACCTGGAGCGCGGCGTAGACGGCCAGCTGCAGCACCAGGAACAGCGAGACCGCCGACGCGCCGGCCGAGAAGCGCTCCTGGGCCTCGACCGCGGCCACCCCGAGCGAGGACCGGTGGAACACCGCCACGCCGTACGCCAGCAGGGCGATGAGCCACATCGCGTACGCGCGGGCCGGGATGCGGGTTCCGGGCGCAGAGGTCACCTGGGGACGACGCCCTGCGGGCCCCGACACTTCCGCCGCGGGGAATGAGATGCATCACCGACCAGTGATGCACAACTAGAGTTCCTCGCCGATGGACAAGCTGGTCGACCTCACCGACGACCCGGCGGTGGACGACGGCCACCGCCGCGGCCGGATCCTCTGGGCGCTCGCGACCTGCATGGCCGAGAAGGGCTACCAGGCGACCACCATCTCCGACATCGCCCGCGAGGGCCGGGTGTCGAAGACGATCGTCTACGCGCACTTCCAGGACAAGGAGCAGTGCCTCCTCGAGCTCTACACCCGCGCCAACGACAAGGTGCTCGACACCGTTCGCCAGGCGCAGGAGCAGGCCCGGGCGGGAGGCCTGGCCTGGCGGGCCCGGCTGCGGGCGGGCATCGGGGCCTACCTGCAGACGCTCGCCGCCGGGCCGACGGTGGCCTGGGCGGCGCTCGTCGAGGTGCAGGCCGCCGGCCCCCGGGCGCGCGAGCTGCGGCGCGAGGTGCTCGACCGCTACGTCGACCTGATCTGCGAGGTCGCGGACGGGCTGGCCCGCGAGCTCCCCGACGAGGTGCGCCCGGTGGACCGGCAGCTGGTGCTCGCCGCCGTCGGGGGCATCAACGAGCTGATGCTCGTGCGGGTGGAGAACGGGGAGACCCACCGGCTCCCGGACGACGTCGACGACGCGACCTCCGTCGTCGTCGGCCTGCTGGAGCGGCGCCCCCAGCTGTCGTGACCACCCGGGTGCCGCCGGGCCCTTCCCGGCGTCACCCTCCTCGGTGACCGGCTGCGGTCGTGCGGCCGATCTCGTGCCCTGCGCCCCCTAGAATCGCCGACCATGGCTGCCTCGACGATCGCTGCTCGCGTCGCGCGTCACACGCGCAACCGAGGCGTCCTGCCGGTGCTCACCGACTGTCTCGCGTGGGGCGCCCGCTGGGCCGTGGGCCGGCCCCTCGCCGGACGCCCGGCCACGGCGACCTTCGCCCACGACGGATCCGTGCACTCCTACCTCCGCCATCCCTACAACTGGACCTGGCTGAACGAGCGGGCCGTCGAGGTCCCCCTTGCCGCGGCGGTCCTGGCGGGCGCCGGAGGACAGCGGGTTCTCGAGGTGGGCAACGTCCTGGCCCACTACCAGCACGTCGCGCACACGGTGGTGGACAAGTACGAGCAGGCGCCGGGCGTGCTCAACGAGGACGTCGCCGAGCTCACGCTGACCGGGCCCTACGACCTGATCCTCGCCGTCAGCACGCTCGAGCACGTGGGTCTGGACGAGGACGTGCGGGATCCCGACAAGCCCGCCCGGGCGATCGCCCGGCTGACCGCCCTCCTGGCTCCCGGTGGGCGGCTGTGGTGCACGTTCCCCGTGGGCTACAACCCGGATCTCGACCGCCAGCTGCGCTCCGGCGAGCTCGGGTTCACCCGCCTGTCGGCACTGCGCCGTACGGGCCCGGCCAACCGCTGGGAGCAGGTTCCCCTCGAGTCCGTCTGGGACGTCGACTACGACTGGCTGCTGTACACCGCGCACGCGGTCGTCGTGGCCGAGCTGACCCGCTGACCCCGTGACCGCGTCCGCGGCGCTGGAGGGCGGGCCGGTCGCTCGAGTCGAGCGCACCTACCCCGCCCTGGACGGGCTGCGTGCCGTCGCCGCCCTGGCCGTCCTGGTGCACCACGCCTCCTACTGGAGCGGGGACCACAGCGACGACGTCCTCGGCCGGACCTTCTCCCGGCTGGACGTCGGCGTCGCCGTCTTCTTCGTCCTCTCGGGGTTCCTGCTGTCCCGCCCGCTGTTCCAGGCGGCCGCCGAGGGGCGGCCGGCGCCCCGGACCGCGGCCTACCTCTGGCGACGCGCCCTGCGCATCCTGCCCGCGTACTGGCTCACGATCGCCGCGGCCCTCCTCCTGCTCCCGAGGAACGAGGGGGTGGGCCCGGACACCTGGATCCGTCATCTCACCTTCACCCAGTACTACGGGGACGGGTGGTTCGGGGACGGGCTCAGCCATGCCTGGAGCCTGGCCACCGAGGTCGCCTTCTACCTGGTGCTCCCGTTCGTCGGCGCCGGTCTGGTCGCCCTCAGCAGGAGGAGCCCCGGGCGCCCCGTCCGTGCGCTGGTCGCACTCGGGGCCGCGACCCTGGGCAGCCTGGCGTGGACGGCCTGGACCTGGACCAGCCGGCCCACCATCGGCGCGACGGACCTCTGGCTGCCCGCGTACGCCGGGTGGTTCGCCGCCGGCCTGGCCCTGGCGCTGCTGACCGTCTCCTCCCCCTCGTGGGGGCCGGTGCGGGTGGCGCACGAGCTGGGCCGGAGCCTGCCCACCTGCTGGGCGGCCGCGGGTGCCCTGTTCTGGATCGCCAGCAGCCAGATCGCCGGCCCGATCGACCTGGCCGCTCCCACGCCGGGGCAGGCCGTGCTCCGCAAGGCCCTGTACCTCGCGGTGGGCCTGCTGCTCGTGCTGCCGCTGGTCTTCGGGAACCAGCGCGACGGGGTCACCCGGCGGGTTCTGGCCGGCCCTGCGGCCCGGTTCCTCGGGGAGATCTCCTACGCGCTGTTCCTTGTCCACCTGGTGGTGATCGCCGGGGGCTACGCGCTCTTCGACGTCGCGCCGTTCTCCGGCAGCCTCTTCCTGGTGCTCGTGCCGACCCTGGTGGTCTCCCTGGTGGTCGCGGTCGCCGTCTACTGGCTGGTCGAGCGGCCGCTGCGCCGGTGGCGCGGCCTGGTGGCCGACCCGGCGTCGTCGACCAGCAAGCGGGCCAGCAGCGCGGCGAGCGCGACCAGCACGAGCGTCTGAGTCGCCACCTCGGGCCCGGCGCGGCCCAGGGTGAGCGTCACGGCGCCCGCTGCCACGAGCGCGCCCGCGGCCATCGCGGGTAGCACCCACCGGCGGCCCTGACCCGCGACCTGCCCGAGCACGCCCGCGACGACGAGGGCGACGAGGGCGACCGGGCCCCCGACCAGGGCCATGCCGAGGACCGCCACGGCGGCGGTGCCGAGACCCGCGCGCGACCGGCCGCACCGGGCCGGCCGTGCGGAGCGCCGTGCCGGAACGAGCAGGACGAGGATGAGCAGCAGGACCGCGCCCGCGCCGGTCAGGAGGGCCGTCCGGTAGGTGTCGCCCGGCTCGAAGCGCAGGAGGACCTCACCGGCACCCCCGGCCGGGAGCACGTACGCCTGCTGCCAGCCGTCGACCGTGCGCTCGTCCAGCACCTCGCCGTCCAGGGTGGCCACCCACCCGGGGTTGACGTTCTCCGGCAGGACCAGCAGCGCCGGCTCCGTGCGCGCGGGCACCTGCAGGTCCCGCGCCTCCGCCTCCCACCGGGTGGCGGGGACGTCCGCGCGCCGCACGGGCGCCGCCCCGTCGGCGTCGATCCGGATGAGTTCGGCCGACACCACGCCGAAGACGTCGGTGCTCTCCGCGCGGAACCGATGATCCCCGGGCGCCAGGAGCACCGGTCCGCTGCCGCAGATCTCCACGTCGAACGGTTCCAGCGCGCGCAGACCACCGAGCGTCGTCCGCACCGAGGTCTCCAGCCGCCTGCCGTCGAGCTGCACGACCGGGCCCTGTCCGCACGGGAGGGCGACGGACGCTGCGGGGTCGCCGACGCCGCGACCGACGATCTCGAGCTCGGAGACGCCCACCCCGAGGGTCGTGGCCGCGCGGCTGTACGGGTCGTAGGAACGGATCTCGTCCACCAGCGGAAAGGTGATCGTCACGGATGTGGCCGTCAGCGCCGGGAACTCGGCCCAGCCGTCCTCGTCGAGGTCGGCACGCCGTTCGAGACCGTCCGCGGCGATCGACACCGCGAGCGGGCGGGAGACCGCGGTCTCCGGTTCGACGACCACCCGGAGCCGGTCGACGGTCTGCGGCGTCGCCCACCTCATCGTCAGGGTCGGGCGGGGGTCGTCGGGATCGGCCATCCAGGCGGTGTCCCGGTCCCCGTCCATGGCCGCGTCGGCTCCCGCACGCGGGTCGGGGACCAGCGAGCTGGAGGCGGTCAGGACCTGGCCGTACGGCCGGGCGAGGCCACCGATCAGGTCGTCCAGTTCCGGCCCCGGACGGGGCACTACGGTGACGCCCACCTCGTGGTCGGCCTGCTCGAGCACGTGGAAGGTGCGGTCGAGCCCGATCGGCTCCTCGGCGGCCCTCGCCAGGGAGGGCGCACAGCGCGGGCGGTCGCTCTCGGCGAGCACGCAGCCGGAACCGGCGGTGCGGGAGGCGTCGAAGACGTAGGCCGATGCCGGCTCCACCGGTTCCGGCGTGACCACCGATCGCGAGACGTCCAGCCCGTCGATCTCGACCTCGGCCAGGTGCGGGATCTCGGTGGTCAGGCCGCCCGGGCCGGGCACCTCGATGGTGAGCCGCCGGGTCGGGCCGTCGGGCAGGAGCAACCGCTGCGGGTCGGGGGTGTCGGCCACGTCCACGGTGCGCTCTCCGCTGTCCGTGCGCACGATCAGGGAGTCGGGCCGGTCCCCGCCGAGCCGGACCGTCACCGCAGGGGCCTCGAAGGTCCGGCCGGTCTCGATCCGCCACCAGACCGGCTGCGCCTCACCGAGCCGGTTGGCCGGCCGCCACGCGCTCTCCGGATCGCCGTCCAGGGCGGCGTAGGGATGGGCGGAGGTGTCGGTACCGCCGAAGCTGGCGGCGTCCGCGGCCGAGCTGGACGCGGAGACGTCTGCGCCGTCGATCCGGACGACGCTCTCCCCCAGCTCCCAGCCGGGGTAGAGGTAGTCGCGCTGCGGACCCTCCAGGGTCAGCGCGTCCTTCCGCCCGAGCCCGGCCGACGCCGCCTCGTTGATCCGCCCGAACGTCCGCTCGCGCCGGAGCTGCGCATCGCTGACCAGCACGGGGCCGGTCGCGGGCACCTCGGGCTGCGCGAGCAGGGCGGGCCGCCCCGAGAGCAGCTGCCGTTGCTCGAGGGCGAGGATGCCGTCCGGGCCGCCCTGCACCGTCACCGCGCTGCTCAGCGGCACCGTGAAGGCACGCGGAGCGGGGTCGCGGACCTCGTAGATCTCCACGGCCGGGCGCGGGGAGACCAGGTGGGCGTCCAGCACCCGCCCGAGGAAGGTGGTGCTGGACGGGAAGTCCGGGCCGAACCGCGCCACCCGGCGGATGCCGGGCGAGTCCGCCAGCGCCTTGCGGACCTGGACGGCCCGGGTCACGCCGGGCATGCCCGGCTCGAGGTCGTTCCGCAGCACCAGGTGCGAGATCCCGGCCCGTGCCAGGTAGCGCGTCAACGCCGGGGACCCCGATGCGCCGGCCAGGACGTCCTCGATCTCGTCGAGCATGCGGATGTGCGCCGACGGGGTCAGCGGCACCGCACCGCGCACCTCCCACGGCGACCGGGCGAGCGGCTGCATCGGCTCGTCCGCCGGCGTCCCCCAGGCGTACGTGCCGAACGAGGACCCGGGCACCAGGAGGGCCCGGCCCTCCGGCTGCGAGGCGGCCAGCCACTGGGCCGTCTGCGTCCAGTACGGCGGCACACCGTCGAAGCCCGTGGGCGGCGCCAGCCGGCCGCCGATCGCCGGGGATGCGGTGGCGACCAGGGCGACGGCGACGATCGGGACGGCGAGCCGTCGGCCGTGGCGAGCCAGTCGGCCGGCACGCGTGACGACGATCGGGTCACGGGACCGGGCGGGCCGGGCGCACAGGACCGCCACGCCGAGCGCCAAGGGCAGCCGGAGCACGGGATCGAACTTGTGCACGTTGCGCAGCGGGGCCAGCACACCGTCCAGCGCGCTGTGCAGTTCCGGGGCGAAGAACCCCTCGACCAGGCCTCTGTGCCCGGCGGTCACCAGCACCAGCCCGGTCAGGATCCCCAGGACGATCCAGCGGCGCTCGGTCATCCTCGCCGACATCAGGCCGAGCACGCCGGCGGTCAGCAGCACCAGGGTGCCGAGAACGGGGAGCGCGTCGTGCACCAGCGCCCAGCCGGTGGGCCACAGGGGCCCGTCCGCGTCGGCCAGGTAGGCCACCCACTGCGTGGTGCCACGCAGCGCCGAGAACAGGCCGGTGGGCGCCGTGGTGGTGCCGGCCGTCTCGATGTAGTCCAGGAACGGGGGGCTGTACTGCCGCAGCAGCAGCAGCGGCCCCGCCCACCAGGTGGTGGCCAGCGCCACCGACACGGCCCACCAGGCCATCAACCGCCGGCGGCGGGCGCCGGCCGGCCGGGTCAGCAGCCACAGGGCGGCCAGCGGCAGCACCGCGGCCGTCGCCACGGCGTTCACACCTCCCACGCAGAAGACCGCGAGCCCGGAGAGAGCCGCGGCGCGACGCGGCGAACCGCGCGTGCTCCCGATGACGAGCGGGAGCAGCACCCAGGGAGCGAGGGCCATCGGGAGCACCTCGATCGACGTCGCCCCCAGACCGGTGAGCATCCGCGCCGACAGGGCGTAGGCCAGCCCAGCGACGAGCCGGGACGTCGGGGTACCGAGCCTCAGCTGCCGCGCCAGCAGCACGACGCCGAGGAAGGCCGCCGAGAGGAGCAGCGCGAGCCACAGCCGCTGGACGACCCACACCGGGATGCCGAGCGAGGAACCCAGGCCGAAGAACGGGCCCATCGGGAACAGGTAGCCGTACGCCTGGTTCTGCACCTGGCCGGCGAACCCCGTGGGCTCCCACAGGTGCAGGGCGCGGGCGAGGAATCCCCACGGGTCGACCGCGAGGTCGAGCTTCGTGTCGGGAATGATGCGCCCCGGCTGCTGGGACAGCGCCAGGCCGACGAAGGCCAGGCACACCGTCGCCAGCCGGATCCGCCACATCATGCGGCTGCCGGCGGCCCGCCCGGCCTCGGCATCTGCCGGCCCCGGAGGATCCACGGAGCCCGCCGGACTGTGTCCGGCGGGCTCCGTGGTGACAGCGCTTGCCATGGGTCCTTACTACGGGGAGATCCTCCCCGCCGAGGTCAACGCGTGGCGTCCTGCAGCTGCGTGTTGTCGACGGAGTGGGCCGACCGGGTGGCCCCCGGAGCACGCAGGGCGAGGAACAGCCCGCCGGCGAGCGCCAGGAGGCCGAGCAGCAGGAGGACCAGCGGCAGGACGTTCTTGATCAGGTTGATCTTCCCCGCGGTGTCCTCGGCACGCTCGACGCCGGCGGCGATCGTCTCGTCAGTGCCCGAGAACGAGCCGGCCAGCACCGTCGCACCGATCGTGCCGTCCGGGCCCCGCAGGACCGTCTTCGGCTCCTCGGACGCGGTCACCTGCACACCGCTGGTGGGCTCGATGTACATCGTCCGCTCGTTGCTGTAGACGATCTCGGCCTGGACGGTGTCCTCGTCGGACCCGACCAGGTTGCCGGGGACGCTGGTCTCGCGGATGACGGTCTCGGGCACGGTCTGGACGAACTTGTAGACCTCGAGGCCCTCGAGCTCCTCGACGGACTCGAACCGCGCCGGGAAGGCCTGACCGGTCGTCGCGTTGAAGACGTCGTAGTCCCGCTTCTCGGTGCCGAACGGGAAGGTCAGCGTCAGACCCTCGATCGAGCGCCCGCGGTCGTAGTCGATCTGATCGGATTCGCACTCGACGGCGACGGCCTCGAGCCGGTCGATGCAGACGCGGTAGGTCGAGGCGTTCAGCAGCTCGCCGTCGGTGTCGGTCATGGTGGAGCCGAAGCTCCAGACGGCGACGTCCTCGCTGGCGTCCTCGGCCTCGGGGTCACCCTGGACGCGCTGCTTCACGGTGGCCTCCAGGCCGCGCAGCTGGCGCATCTGCGACAGGTCGAGGAAGTCGACGTCGGTGCCCTTCGCCGTGGGGCTGGCGGTCTGGTCCAGCGGGAGACGGACGAGCGTGTCCACGAGGACGAGGCGGACCAGGAGAGCTGCGACGAGCAGGAATGCTCCCAGCCCGACCAGGCCCAGCCCGATGGCACGACGGCGCATGGCGAAGGTCCTCCAAGATCAGCGCGACAGCTCCGACGGCATCGCGGCGCGCGTCACACTACTGGCCAGTAGCCCCAGATCAACAGGGCGGTACGCCCTGTTACCACCGCGTCGAGCCGGAATAGGCTCATTCCGCGGCGTGCACGGGACGGCAAATCACCCGAATGGCGGAACCGAGCCTGGTACGGGCAGGTACTGGAGAACTCGAACATTTCTGCGTCGGCTCGACACAGCTATCTCCTGCGCATCACCAGCACCAGGTTCCACGCGACGACCTCGCGCAGCCCGGGCACCGCGATGACCCACCGCGCCCACCAGGGGTGGTAGCGGGGATAGGTCGCGACGACATCGACGTCGGGGCACTGGCGGGCCCAGCGGATCGCGGCCCCCACCGAGACGGCGAAGAGGCTCTCCCCGAACCGGTTCTTCGGCTCGGCGCCCGTGCGCCGGAGGAACCGTCGCCGCGCGTACCGGCCGCCCAGGTAGTGCCACGGCCCGGTCTCGTGACCGCCGTGCGGTGACCACCAGGGCGTGAACGACAGGTAGACCGTGCCCCCGGGTCGCGTCACCCGCACCATCTCCGCCGCCATGACCCACGGATGCGGCACGTGCTCGAGCACGTTGGACGAGTAGCAGACGTCGACGGCTCCGGTACGCACCGGCAGCGCCTCTCCGCTCCCCCGCACCGTCCCCGGCTCGGGCGCGCCGCGGGCGACCATCTCGCCCGCGTCGGGCTCGAGCCCGACGTAGTGGGCGCCGGCGCGACGGAACTCCTGGGCGAAGTACCCGGGCCCGCCGCCGACGTCGAGCACCGTGGCGCCGGCCAGGGAGACGTGCTCGACCAGCTGCGCCACCGAGTCCTCGGCAAGGGTCCCGTAGAAGAGGTCGGGGTCGGACTGCTCCCGGAGGAATACCCGGAACAACGCAATCGATCGCGCCAACGTGGCGGTGCGTGCCATTTCTGGGACACCCCTTCCTGGTGTGAATGGGCTGGTGGAAACCCCGGTACCGGTAGGTACTCTCCCGCGGTGCCCAAGCGATCAAAGGCGATCGACGTCCTGTTCGTGAACTGGCGGGACGCCAGCCACCCCGAAGGCGGGGGGTCCGAACGCTACGTGCACCGGATGGCCGAGGGATTCTCAGCCGCCGGGCTGCGCGTCACCCTGCTGTGCGCCGCGCACGACCGCGCGCCGGCCGAGGAGGTGCTCAACGGCGTCCGGGTGGTGCGCCGCGGCGGCCGGATGAGCGTGTACCCGAGCGCCCTGGCCTTCGTCCGCCGGCACCGGCCGGGCCTGGTCGTCGACGTCCAGAACGGGTTCCCCTTCCTCAGCCCGCTCGCCGGGCGCGCCCCGGTGGTCAACCTGGTCCACCACGTGCACCGGGAGCAGTGGCCGATCGTCTTCGGCCGGGTCGGCGGCGCCGTCGGCTGGTGGGTGGAGTCCCGCCTGGCACCGCGGCTGCACCGCCGCTCGCGTTACGTCACGGTCTCCGGGGCCACGGCCGAGGAGCTGACCGGCCTCGGGGTGGACGCCGACCGGATCACCATCGTGCCCAACGGCATCGAGCCCGCGCCCGCGGTGACCGCCCAGCGGTCGCCGGCCCCCCGCCTGGTCGTGCTGGGCCGGCTGGTTCCGCACAAGCGGGTGGAGCACGCGCTGGAGGTCGTCTCGCGACTGCGGCACCGGTGGCCGGACATCCGGCTGTCGGTGGTCGGCGAGGGCTGGTGGGCCGACGAGCTGCGGGCCACCGCCGAGCAGCTCGGGGTCACCGACCTGGTCGAGTTCCAGGGCTTCCTCGACGAGGCGGCCAAGCACGAGGAGCTGGCCAGGGCGTGGGTGCACCTCTGCCCCTCGGTGAAGGAGGGGTGGGGGCTGGTCGTGAGCGAAGCCGGGCACCACCACGTGCCCACGGTGGGCTACCGGTCGGCGGGGGGTCTGCGCGAGTCGGTGCTCGACGGCCGCACCGGCCTCCTGGTGGAGGACCTGGACGAGTTCACCGCCGCGGTCGAGCGGCTGGTCGACGACGAGGCGACGCGCCACGAGATGGGGCGCGCCGCCGCTCGTCACGCGGCGTCGTACGGCTGGCCGGCGAGCGTCTCCGCCTTCGCCGGCGTGCTGGCCGCGGCCGCGGAGGGGTCAGCCGCGGGAGCCGTAGTCGAGGACGTTCGTCGTCGCCTCGCTGCTCTCCGAGATGGAGTTGTCCGGGTCGACGGCGGACGAGACACCGAGGACGGCGGCCGCGGCGAGGCCGCTGCCCCCTCCGACGGTGAGCAGGAGGGCGATCAGAGTCTTCATCGAGGAACTCGTTTCCGTAAGGGAAGGCGACGGCCCGTCACGGTAGAGGTCGCCGCGGTGATCCACAACACCGCCACGACGCAAACGCCCAGCGCCAGCGCGTGAGTTCCCCCTACAGCGGTAGACCGGAGGAGCGAGGGAGCGGGCGAGGGCGCTGCTCCGGGAACCCAGTGGAGGCGGAGATCCGGACCGTCCACCACGACGGGCAGACGGGTGACCGCAGCCGGGACCGGGCGGCCCGGCGTGCCCCGCTCGACCAGCACCCAGCCGACGCCGAGCCGGGCCAGTTCGGCCGGATCGCCGGCCGCCGCCGCGACGGTGCGGGCGCGCTCGTCCTCCCCGGCGACGGGGCGGCCACCCACCACCAGCTCGTCGTCGGTCACGGTCGGACGGGGCAGCCACCGCGACGCGGGGTCGAGCTGCGGCCGGTCCTCGTTCCAGTCGAAGGCCCGGTAGGCGCCGAAGGGCAGGACGAGGACGTCGCCCTCCTGCCCGGACAGCGCATCCCGCACCCGTTGCCAGTCGGCCGGGTAGTCCACCGCCTGCAGACGCCCGCCCACACCCCAGACCAGATCGGGCAGGGCGACCACCGGGATCAGGGCCAGCACGATCGCGAGCGCCGCGCGGGCGATCCGCCCGCCGCCGCGGGATCCGATCACCTCCGCGAGGCGGCCGGCGCCCAGCCCGGTTCCGATGGCCAGCGGCAGGAGCTCCCAGGCCACCCACTTCTGCCCGTCCCGGAGCAGGCCGGCGCCGGGCACGGTCCGCACGGCCGCCTCGAGCAGGTCCGATGCGCCGGGAACCGTGCCCGCGCAGGCCAGCAGCACGCCGGCGCCACCGAGGAGCAGCAGTCCGCGGGCCGGACCGCTCCGCGCGGCGCGGGCCGCCCAGCCCACCGCCGCGACGCCGATCAGGAGCGCCGTGAGCACCGGGACGAGGACCGACGCCCGGCTCCCGGGCACCGTGGCGGCGTTCCAGATGCCGCCGCCGCCGAGCACGGTGAGCAGCGTGCCGCCCCATCCTTCGGCGCGGGCGGCGAAGGCCGCGACGCCGGCGGGATCGGAGAGGCCGGCCGCCGGGTGCACGGCTCCGGCGACGATCCAGGGCGAGGAGAGCAGCAGCACTCCTCCGAGGGCGATCGCCATCCGGGCCCGACCCACCGTCGCCAGCACCAGGCCGGCGGCGAGCACCGAGCCGGTCGGGCTCAGCGCGGCCGGAGCCACGGCGAGCAGCAGCCGGGGCAGCGCTCCGGGCACGCCGGCGCGCAGCCGCAGCGACTGGCGGAGCACCCACGGCAGTGCGGCGTAGGCGACCAGCAGCGTCCAGTGGCCGATGAGCAGGCGCTCGGCCACGTAGGGGCTCCAGCCGTAGACAAGGCCGGCGACGAGCCCAGCCGCGCCGCGGCGGCCGTCGGGCCCCGGGGGCACCGCCCGCGCCGCGCCCAGCACCGCGAAGAACACGACGGCGACCAGCACCAGCTTCTGCAGCAGGTCGCCAGGGACGACGGCGGTCAGGACCGCCATGACCGCGTCGACCGGCACGGCCCGCGGCAGAGAACCGCCCAGTCCCAGCGCGTCGGCATCCAGATCCTGCCGCGGGACGAAGACCATGTCCCGGAGGAGCACGAAGCCGGGGGCCAGCGCGGGTCCCGTGACCAGCAGGGCGACGGCCAGCGCCAGGACGCGCGCCGGCCACGGCGCCGCGTCGGCGCGGGTCCATCGCTCGTCCACCTGCTGGGGTTCTCCTGTTCCGACGACCACGCTTCCGACAACCACGCGCCGGGTTCCCGGTCGACGTGCGCAGAGTAAGGGGGTGAGCGCAGTGCGAACGAACACCGCCCGGGGACGGCGCTCCCCGGACGCCGCTCCCTCCTCGGGGCTGCTCGGGGCGACGGCCGTCGTCTCCATCGCCTTCCTGGGCGCGAACGCGCTCGCCTACGTCTTCACCGTCGTCGCGGCGCGGCAGCTGGCCCCCGCGGCCTACGGCGAGCTGGCCGCGCTGCTCAGCGTGCTGCTCGTCGGCTCGGTGCCCGCCTCGGGCCTGCAGACCGCGACCGCGCTGCGCCTGGGTGGGCGTCGCGGGAACACCGGCGCGCTCGCCCGGCTGCACGCCACCAGCCTCCAGCTCGGCGTCACCGTGTGCGTCCTGGGGTTCCTGCTGGTGCCGGCCCTCGCCGACCTCCTCCACCTGCCGACCGCCACCGGGGCGCTGTGGCTGGCCGCGCTCCTGCTGCCGCAGACGATGGTGCAGGGATACCAGGGACTCCTGCAGGGTGCCGGGCAGTACCGGCGGCTCGCCATGCTCACGCTCGTCTTCGGGTCGGGCAAGCTCGTCGGCGGCGTCGCCGGGCTGCTGATCGGGGGCAGCCCGGCAGCGGCCCTGGCCGGGATGTGCACCGCCGCCGTCGTGGCCTCGGCGTGCGGCTGGCTGGCCACCGGCCGGCCGGGTCTGGCCGGGGGCACCCGGGCGACGCTGGGAGCCGCCCTGCGCGCCGCCGGCGCCCTGCTGGGGTTTGCCGTCCTGCTCAACCTCGACCTGATCCTCGCCCGGCACCACCTGCCGGCCGATGCGAGCGGCGAGTACGCGGTCGCGGCGATCATCACGAAGATCGCCTTCTGGCTGCCGCAGGGCGTCGGGGTCGTGCTGTTGCCGAAGCTGGCCGACGCCGACGGCCGGTCACGCGCCCTCCCTCTGGCGCTGGCTGCCGTGGGCGGTCTCGGGGCGGTGCTCACGCTCGGCACCGCTCTGGTGGGCGCGGCCGCGCTGCCCCTCATCGGCGGTGCCGCCTACGGCGGCACGCTCGGCTCGGCCACCTGGGTGTTCGCCGCACTGGGAACGCTGCTGGCCCTCGCGCAGCTCATGCTGTTCTCGGGGATCGCCACCGCCGACCGGCTGGCGACCGTGGCGGTCTGGAGCGCGGCCGCCGTGGAGGCCGTCGTCGTCCAGTTCCTGGCCGCCACGGGCCGGCTCTCCCTGCTCTCCCTCGCCGGCACCGCGCTGCTCGTCGCGGGCGCGCTCGTCGCGACCGGGCTGCTGCGGTCCCGTCGCGGCCGCGACGTCCCGGTGCTGGCCGCCGACGGGATGGTCCCCGCACCCGGCGCGTGATCCACCCGGCGCGTGATCTACCCGGTGCGTGATCAACAACGTGTGCCGGAGAGGACTACTCCGCGCGCGATCAGGGCAGGAGCACCGTCGTCGTCCGCCCGGGAACGCCTCCGGCGACCGGGCGGCAGCTCCGGCCCCGAGACGAGAGGAGCGCCTGTTCATGGCGTCCGTCATCCACTACACGATCGCGACCGAAGCCGAGAAGAGCCCGGACTTCCGCCGCGTGCTCTGGACCGGTTCGAAGACCCAGCTGGTCATCATGACCATCCCGCCGGGCGGTGAGATCGGCGAGGAGGTCCACGAGGACATCGACCAGATCCTCACGTTCGTCAGCGGCACCGGCAAGGCGATCGTCTCCGGCTCGGAGAAGGCCGTCGCCCAGGGCGACCTCGTCGTCGTCCCCGCGGGCAAGAAGCACAACTTCGTCAACACCGGCGCGAACCCGCTGATCCTGTACACGGTCTACGGCCCGCCGGAGCACGCCGACGGCGCGGTGCACAAGACGAAGGAAGAGGCCGACCGCCTCGAGGAAGAGGGCAAGGACGAGCCTCCGACGGAGTGATCGCACACGATCTCCGGCTGTGGCCGGGCACGCGAGTGCCCGGCCACAGCCGTCTCCGGGGCCGGGCGCGCCTGCCCCGGAGCCCCGTACGAGACTCGACACCATGAGCGCACCCGCGGCCCCTCTCTCGACCGACTCGGCTGAGGCCGGACGCGCCGTCGTCGACGAGCTCCGGCGGGCCGGGATCACCGACGTCGACGACTCCGGCCTGGCCCGCGCGCTGTACTCCTCGGACGCGTCGCTGTACCGGGTGCTGCCCCGCGCCGTCGTCCGTCCGCGCTCCACCGACGAGGTCGTCGCGGCCCTCGAGGTGAGCCGCCGCCTGGGTGTGCCGTTCACCGCCCGTGGCGCGGGCACCTCCATCGCCGGCAACGCCGTCGGCACCGGGCTCGTCCTGGACACCAGCCGGTACCTGAACCGGGTGCACGCGATCGACGCCGAAGCGCGGACCGCCACGATCGATCCGGGTGTCGTGCAGTCCGCCCTGCAGACCGAGGCCCGCCCGCACGGGCTGCGCTTCGGGCCCGACCCGAGCACGCACAACCGCTGCACCGTCGGCGGGATGATCGGCAACAACGCCTGCGGCTCCCGCGCGCTGGGCTACGGCCGGACCTCGGACAACGTCGTCGGGCTCGACGTCGTCACCGGCACCGGCGAGCGCCTCACCCTCGCCTCGGGCAGCCCAGCCGGGGACTCCGCCGTCCTCACCGCGCTGCGCCAGGTGGTGGACGGCGGCCTCGCTCCCCTGCGCACCGAGTTCGGCCGCTTCGGCCGCCAGGTGTCGGGCTACTCGCTCGAGCACCTGCTGCCCGAGCGCGGCTTCGACGTCACCCGGGCGCTCGTGGGCAGCGAGGGCACCCTCGCCGTCGTCCTCGGCGCCACCGTCCGGCTGGTCACCGACGCCCCCGTGCGGGGGCTGGTGGTCCTCGGCTACCCGTCGATGGCCGACGCCGCCGACGCGACCCCGGGGCTGCTCCCCCACGAGCCGACGGCGGTCGAGGGGCTCGACGAGCGGATCGTGCAGCGGCTGCGGGACGTGCCGGCCGCCGTCGTCCCCGACCTGCCCCGGGGGGCGGGCTGGCTGATCGTCGAGCTGACCGGTGACACCGTCGCCGAGGTCGAGGGCAAGGCCCGCGGCGTGCTCGCCGACTCCGCCGCCGTCGACTCGATGGTGGTCACCGACCCGGCGCACGCGGCGGCGATCTGGCGGATCCGCGAGGACGGCGCGGGGCTGGCCAACCGCACCTCCGAGGGGCGGCCGGCGCACGCGGGCTGGGAGGACGCCGCCGTTCCGGTCGAGCGGCTGGGCGAGTACCTGCGCGGCTTCGACGAGCTGCTGGACTCCCACGGCCTGCAGTGCGTCCCGTACGGCCACTTCGGCGACGGCTGCGTGCACGGCCGCATCGACTTCCCGTTCGGATCCGGGGACGACTCCGGCCGCGGCCGGTACCGCGCGTTCGTGGAGGACGCCGCCCGCCTGGTCGCCGGGTACGGCGGCTCGCTGTCCGGCGAGCACGGCGACGGCCGGGCCCGCAGCGAGCTCCTCCCGCTGATGTACTCCCCCGCCGCGATCTCGCTGTTCGAGCAGGTCAAGGCGGTGTTCGACCCCGACGACGTGCTCAACCCGGGGGTGCTGGTCCGTCCGCTGCCCCTCGACGAGGACATCCGGATGGCCGCCGCGCCGCGGAAGCGGGAGAACCTCGCACTGGCCTACCGGCACGACGGCGGGGACTTCTCCGCGGCCGTGCACCGCTGCACCGGCGTCGGCAAGTGCCGCGCGGACCTGCAGTCCTCCGGCGGCGTGATGTGCCCGTCCTTCCCGGCCACCCGGAACGAGAAGGACTCCACCCGCGGCCGGGCCCGGGTGCTGCAGGAGATGATCGCGCCGGGCGGCCCGGTGACCGACTGGCGCTCGCCCGAGGTGCACGACGCGCTGGACCTCTGCCTGTCGTGCAAGGGCTGCTCCAGCGACTGCCCCACCGGCGTCGACATGGCCTCCTACAAGGCCGAGGTGCTGCACCAGTCCTACCGCCGCCGGCTGCGCCCGATGTCGCACTACACGCTCGGCCGGCTGCCGTTCTGGGCCGACCTGGCCGCGAAGGCCCCCCGCCTGGTGAACGCGGTGCTGAGCTCGCGTCTCGGTGGGCGGATGGCCAAGTGGGGCTCGGGCATGGACCAGCGCCGGGAGGTGCCGCCCTTCGCCCGCCGCACCTTCCGCGACGAGTGGGCCGCTCAGGGCCGGCACGGCCATGTCGGCCCCGAGGGCGGCACTCCGGTGGCGCTGTGGGTGGACTCCTTCACCGACCACTTCGCCCCCGAGGTCGCGCACGCCGTCGCCCGGGTGCTCGAGTCGGCCGGCTACCGGGTGCAGGTGCCCGGCGCCGACACCTGCTGCGGGCTCACCTGGATCACCACCGGTCAGCTCGACACCGCCCGCAAGACCCTCGCGCACACCATCGACACGCTCCTGCCGCTGGCCGACGCCGGCATCCCGATCGTCGGCGTCGAGCCCTCCTGCACCGCCGCGCTGCGCAGCGAGTCCCTGGAGCTGGTGGGCGGGGAGGCCGCGGAGCGGGTCGCCGGCGCCACGAGGACCCTGGCCGAGCTGCTGGCGGAGACCCCGGACTGGCAGCCGCCGTCGCTGGACGGCGTCGAGATCGTCGCCCAGCCGCACTGCCACCACACCTCGGTGCTCGGCTGGTCGGCCGACGCCGCGCTGCTGAAGAAGGCGGGCGCCACGGTGACCCGGCTCGGCGGCTGCTGCGGGCTGGCGGGCAACTGGGGCGTGGAGAAGGGCCACCACGACGTCTCGGTGACCATCGCGGAGCAGCAGTTGCTCCCGGCGGTGAAGGACCTGCCGGCCGACGCCGTGGTTCTTGCCGACGGGTTCTCCTGCCGCACCCAGCTCGACCAGCTCGCCGACCGCCGCGGTCAGCACCTGGCCGAGCTGCTGGCCGACCGGCTGGGCTGACCGACGGGACCGACGCGATCTGCGGAGGTGTCGCCCGCGTTTGCGGAGGTGTCGCCCGCTCTGCGGAGGTGTCGCCCGCGTCTGCGACGATGCCCGTCGTGGACCTCGAGGAGACCCTGCTGCCCGGTGTCGGCGTCCGTTACGAGATGCGGTGCGCCTCCGGGCAGATGCTGGGCATCGTGGTGCAGCGGGAGGGCGGCGCGGAGATCGCCGTCTACGACCGGCGTGACCCCGACCGGGCCCAGGGCATGTTCCGGCTCAGCCCGGACGAGGCCGACGCCGTCGCCGAGGTCCTGGGCGCCCCGCGGCTGACCCAGCGCTTCGCCGACCTCTCCAAGGAGGTCCCGGGCCTGCAGTCGGCGCGGCTCGGGATCACCCCGGGCTCGCCGTTCGACGGCCGACCGCTCGGGGACACCCGGGCCCGCACCCTCACCGGCTGTTCCATCGTCGCCCTGGTCCGCGGCGCCGACGTCGTCCCCTCCCCGGGGCCGGAGGACGTCCTGCGCGGCGGCGACGTGCTGGTGGTGATCGGATCCGGCGCCGGGCTGGCGCAGCTCGAGCACCGCCTCACCGGCCGCGAGTAGCCCGCGTGGACCACGTCGCCGCGCTGCTGGTCGAGCTCGGCCTGCTGTTCGCCGGGCTCTCGCTGCTCGGCATCCTCGCCCGACGGCTGGGCCTCTCCCCCGTCCCGTTCGTGCTCCTGGCGGCGCTGGCCGTCGGCAACGGTGGCCTGGCGCCCCTCGACACCGCCGAGCCGTTCCTCACCGCCGCGGCCGAGATCGGCGTGGTGCTCCTGCTGCTGACCCTGGGCCTGGAGTTCTCGGCCACCGAGCTGTTCAGCTCCTTCCGGCGGCACGCGCCCTCCGGCGTCGTCGACCTGGTGCTCAACGCGCCACCGGGCTTCGTCGCCGGGTTGATGCTCGGGCTCCCCTGGGAAGGTGCGCTGGCGCTGGCCGGCGTCACCTGGATCTCGTCGTCGGGGATCGTGGCGCGGCTGCTCGGCGACCTGGGCCGACTGGCCAACCGCGAGACGCCGGCCGTGCTCGCCGTCCTGGTGCTCGAGGACCTGGCGATGGCGCTGTTCCTGCCGCTGCTGGTGGTCGCCCTGGCGGGGTCGGGCCCGACCGCGGCGATCGCCGGCGTCGGCCTCGCCGTCGGCGCCGTGGTCCTGGTGCTCTTCGCGGCGCAGCGGCACGGTCACCGGCTCGGCCGGCTGCTCAGCCACGACGACGACGAGCAGGTGCTGCTGCGCCTCGTCGGGCTCACCCTGCTCGTCGCCGGCGGTGCGCAGGCGATGGGGGCCTCTGCGGCGGTCGGCGCCTTCCTGGTCGGGCTGGCGCTGCCGGCGTCGTTCGCCGAACGGGCCCGGGCCATCCTGGCGCCGCTGCGGGATCTCTTCGCCGCTCTCTTCTTCGTGGCCTTCGGCTTCGCCACCGATCCGGGCGCGATCCTGCCGGTCCTCCCCGCCGCGCTGGCCCTGGCGGTGGTCTCCACCGCCACGAAGATGGGCACCGGCTGGTTCGCCGCCCGGCGGGACGGGGTCGCCGTTCCCGGCCGGCTGCGCGCCGGCACCGCGCTCGTGGCCCGCGGCGAGTTCTCCATCGTCATCGCCGGGCTGGCGGTGACGGCCGGAATCGCCGAGGTGGGGCCGATCGCGACCGGCTACGTGCTGATCCTCGCGGTGGCCGGGCCGGTGATCACCCGGTTCGCCGAACCCGCAGCACTGCGGCGACCCGCCTTCGCGCCCACCTGAACCTCAGGTCGAGGGTCAGGCTGCTGCCTCGTCCCGTCGCGCCCGGGCCACCTCGAGGACGTACGGAGCCAGAGCGCGGCTGATCCGGGCGTAGCCGGCGGACGACGGGTGGAACCGGTCCGCGGAGAACAGCGCCGGGTCCGCCACGAACGCCGCTGCCAGGTCCGCCACGACCGGCGCCACGGTGGCGCCGCCGGCCCCGGCCACCCGCGTCTGGCTCTGCTGCAGCACCGCGCAGGCTCCCCGCACCAGCGGCCGGAGGCCCGGCGGGACGAACGGCACCATCGACATGTCCGGGGCCGGGACGACGACGACGTCGCTGCCCGTGGCTCTCAGTGCAGTGACTGCAGCTCCGAGCGCGGCGGTGGCCTGCGGCGCGGGCACGAAGCGGGCCAGGTCGTTCGCGCCGATCACGACCAGCGCCAGGTCGGGCTCCAGCGGCACGGCGCGGCGTACCTGCGCCGCCAGGTCCGCGGACACCGCTCCGGGGACGGCGAGGACGTGCAGGTCGACGTCGAACCCGTCGGCGGTGAGCTCGGTGGCGAGCCGGCGTCCGATCGTGTCCTCGGACCGCGACGCCCCGGTGCCGTACGCGATCGAGTCACCGAGGACCAGCAGGCGGAAAGGAGAAGGGGCCACGACCGGACGAACGCCGGTCGTGGCCCCTCTATGCCGCTGCAGCTCAGTGCAGCGGCAGCTGCGCGGCGCCCTGCTCCTCGGCCAGGCGCTGCGCACCCGACGTCGTCTTGAGCGCCTTCTCCTTGATGAACAGCACCGTGACCAGCGCCAGTGCGGCCAGCGGGACGGCGATGAGGAACAGCTCCGCCGTCGCGTCGGCGTAGGCGTTCTGGATCAGCTCGCGCACCTCGGCCGGCAACGCCGACATGTCCGGGGCCGCGGCCTCGCCGCCGCCCTCCACTGGGCCGAGGACGGCCAGGTCGTCGGCCACCCGGGTGGCCAGCAGCGCGCCGAGCACGCTGACGCCGATCGTGCCGCCCAGGCTGCGGAAGAACGAGACCACCGAGGTGGCCGCGCCCAGCTCGTGGGCCGGGACGTCGTTCTGCGCGGCCAGGACCAGGTTCTGCATGAGCGCACCGACACCGGCGCCGAGGACGGCCATGTAGACGCCCAGGATCCACGGCGAGGTCTGCGCGTCGATGGTCGAGAACAGGCCGAAACCGATGACCATCAGCACGCCGCCGGCGACCAGCCAGCCCTTCCACCTGCCGGTCTTGGTGATCAGCGCCCCGGCGACGGTGGAGGACACCAGCAGACCGCCGACGAGCGGGAGGGTCAGCAGACCGGACTCGGTCGGCGAGTAGCCGAGCGAGACCTGCAGGTACTGGGCCAGGAACACTGTGCCGCCGAACATCGCCACGCCGACCAGCGCGCTGGCGACGACCGACAACGTGACCGTGCGGCTGCGGAAGATGTCCAGCGGGATGACCGGCTCGGACACCTTCGACTCGACGAACACGGCCAGGGCCAGCAGGACGACGGTGCCGCCGACCATGAGCGCGGTCTCGAGAGAGACCCAGTCGTACTTGTCACCGGCGAAGGTGATCCAGATGAGCAGCAGGCTCACGCCACCGGTGATCAGCAGGGCGCCCCACCAGTCGATGGAGGCCGTGCGGCGCGGAACGGCAGGCAGCTTCAGGGTGCGCTGGACCAGGACCATCGCCAGGAGGGTGAACGGGACACCCAGCAGGAAGCAGTACCGCCAGCCCAGCCACTCGGTGTCGACGATGAGGCCACCGATCAGCGGGCCACCGACGGTGGCGGTCGCGAAGATCGCGCCGAACACACCGGCGTACCGGCCGAGCTCGCGCGGCGGGATCATCGCCGCCATCACGATCTGGACCAGGGCGGTGAGGCCACCGGCGCCCATCCCCTGGAGCACCCGGGCGATGATCAGCGTGGTGGTGTCCTGCGAGAACCCGGCGAGCAGCGAGCCGGCCACGAACAGCCCGAAGGAGATCTGCAGCAGCAGCTTCTGGCTGAACAGGTCTGCCAGCTTGCCCCACAGCGGAACCGTGACCGTCAGCGCCAGCAGCTCGGCGGTGACCACCCAGGTGTAGATCGACTGGCTGCCGCCGATCTCGGGGATGATCACCGGCAGGGCGTTGGACACGATGGTCGCGGCCAGGATGGCCACGAACATGCCCATGAACAGACCGGAGAGTGCCTGGAGCACCTCCTTCTGCGTCATCGGCGCGGCCACCGCGGGGTCCCCGCCGGGCGGGGTCGCCGCGGAAGCGGGTTCGACGGACGTGGACACGGTTCTCCTCGGTGCTTCGGTTCCCGGACGGCGATCGGCCGCCGGGGGGTCAGGGTGTGTGCGGGATCAGTCGGTGCGCGGAGCGGGCAGGCCCGCGGCGAGGACGTCGACAACCTCGTCGAACAGCGCAGCCAGGGGCCGCTCCTCGCCCGTGGCGTGCCAGCGGGTCAGGCTGACCCGCAGAGCGCAGCCGAGCACCGCGGCCAGCAGCGCCGGATAGACATCGCGGTCGGCGTCCAGGCCCGTGCGCTCGGCCAGCGCCTCGGTCATCTCGCGCTCTCCGGCGGAGCCGAGCTCGACCAGCCGCGGCAGGACCTCGGGCGCGGCGGCGAGCACGGTGAGCCGCAGGCGCCAGCCCTCCGAGTCGGCGTCCAGGGCGGCGAGGTGGTCCCCCAGCGCCCGCCGCGCCGCCTCCAGCGGCGGCAACGCGGGGTCCTGCTCCTGCAGACGCGGAGCGAAGAGCAGACCGGCGCCGTCGGGCCGCAGCAGCGCCTCCTCCTTGCCGGAGAAGTAGTTGAAGAACGTCCGGTAGGAGACGCCGGCACGCGCCGCGATCTGCTCCACCGTCACCGCGCCGAGGCCGTGCTCGAGCGCGAGCTCCAGGGTCGCCGCGGAGAGGGCGGCCCTGGTGTCCTGCTTCTTGCGCTCTCGCAGGCCGGGTTCGGTCACCGACCCACTACAGCAGATTCCTTGCACACTGTGCAACGTTGCACGGTGTGCAACGCGTCACCGGGTCAGCGGCCGCGCCACACGGGCTCCCGACGCTCTGCGAACGCCGTCGACCCCTCGCGGGCGTCCTCGGAGGCGAACACCGGGCGCACGATCTCGTCCTGCCGGTCCCACATCTCCTCCGGCGTCCACGACGGCATGGACAGCACGACCTGCTTGGTCGCCGCGACGGCCAGCGGTCCGTTCGCCGCGATCCGCTCCGCCAGCGCGACGGCGGCGTCGACGGCTCCGCCGTCGTCGACCAGCTGGTTCACCAGGCCGACGGCCGCGGCACGCTCGGCGTCCATGGGGTCGCCGGTGAGCAGCAGCTCCAGCGCCACCGCCCGCGGCATCCGCTGCGGCAGGAGCAGCGCCGCTCCCCCGGCCGCGATCAGCGAGCGCTTGACCTCGGGAACGCCGAAGCGGGCCCCGCGCCCGGCCACGACGAGGTCGCAGGCGAGCACCAGCTCGAAGCCGCCGGCCAGCGCCCCGCCCTCGACCGCGGCGATCAGCGGCTTCCGCGGCGGGGTCTTCGTGATGCCGCACAGCCCGCGCCCCTCGATGGCCGGCGTCTCGCCGCGGAGGAACGCCTTGAGGTCCATCCCTGCGGAGAAGAAGCCCCCGGCCCCGGTGAGCACGCCGGCGCGGAGGTCGTCGGAGCCGTCCAGCTCGTCGACAGCGGCGGCGACGTCCCGCGCGACGGCGGCGTCGAGGGCGTTCTTGGCCTGCGGGCGGTTGATCGTGATCACCTGCACCGCACCGCGGCGCTCGACGAGGACGGGCTGCTCGGACACGGGACCTCCGGAAATTGGTCAGGGCCAGGCAGCCTATTCGGCTGCCCGGCCCTGTGACGTGCTGGGAACGCTGGTTACGCCTTGGGGCCACCGGCGGCGTAGACGACCTGGCCGGAGATGAAGCCGGCACCCTCGCTCACGAAGAACGAGACCAGGTGCGCGATGTCCTCGGGCTGGCCGACTCGGGCCACCGGGATCATCGAGGCGGCGCCCTTGATGAAGTCGTCGAACGGCACGCCCATGCGGTCGGCCGTCGCCTTGGTCATCTCGGTCTGGATGAAGCCCGGGGCGATCGCGTTGGCGGTGACGCCGAACTTGCCCAGCTCGATGGCGAGGGTCTTGGTGAAGCCCTGCAGACCGGCCTTGGCGGTGGAGTAGTTGGCCTGACCGCGGTTGCCCAGCGCGGAGGTGCTGGAGAGGTTCACGATCCGGCCGAACTTCTGGTCGATCATGTGCTTCTGGGCGGCACGGGTCATGAGGAAGGCACCACGCAGGTGCACGTTCATGACGATGTCCCAGTCGGAGTCCGACATCTTGAACAGCATGTTGTCGCGGAGCACGCCGGCGTTGTTGACCAGCACGGTCGGCGCGCCCAGCTCGCTGGCGATGCGCTCGACGGCGGCCTCGACCGCCGCGGAGTCGCTGACGTCGGCGCCCACGGCCAGCGCCTTGCCACCCGCGGACTCGATGGCCTCGACGGTCGCCTTCGCGGCGCCCTCGTCCAGGTCGAGGACGGCGACGGCGAAGCCGTCCTGGGCCAGCCGGATGGCGGTCGCCGCGCCGATGCCCCGGGCCGCGCCGGTCACGATGGCCACGCGGGACGGTGCCCCCGTGGTGCCTGCCTCGCTCATGTGAGTTCCCTTCAGGTCGAATGCCGGCGGTCACCGGAGATCCGGTGCGCGGCGAGCTGCGCCCGACACGTTACGGCCGCCGGTTGCGGCGCCGGTCACAAGGTCCGGAGCTGCCCCCTACCGGACGACGTCGACCCGGTCGAATCCCTCCTCGACCGACGGCGGCACGAAGCGCGCCCGGGTGGCGGATCCAGCCACACCGCCCGCACCGGCACGCCGGCCTGCCTCGCCAGGGCCACCAGGGGCGCCCGTTCCGCCGGCGAGGGGTTCGTGTTGTCCACGACGACGCTGTGCCCGGCTGCCAGCAGCTCGGCCACCACCCGCTGCTGCCGCGCCTCGCGCTTCCGGGCCCGCGGCCAGTGGTCCTTGCTCACGACGACGTGGGTCCGGGCGAGGTGGGCGGCCACCCAGGTGCTCTTGCCCGCGCCTTGGAGCCCGACCATGACGACGGCTTCCTGGCTCAGCGGCGCTCCGCGTCCACGGTCTCGGGCTGGACCTCGGGGGCCTCGACCACGGGCAGCTCGCTCTCGGGCACATCGACCTCCGCGGCCGCCGAGCGCCTGCTCGGGTGGTGCTGCAGCCGGCGCATCGAGGCCAGCGTCGCGTGCCGCATGGCCATCCGGCGGCGGGCGCGCATCGTCCGCGGCGCCCGGGGTTCCTCGCGCAGCAGCGCGTCGAGCCAGTGGCCCCGCGGATCGACGTCTACGAGCAGCGCCTTGACCAGCAGCGTGAGCGGGATGGCCAGCAGCGCGCCCAGCGCACCGAGCACCCAGCTCCAGAAGAGCAGCGCGATGAAGGTGACGGTCATCGAGAGGCCGACGGAGTCACCCACGAAGCGCGGCTGGACGAGCGTCTGGACGACGAAGTTCAGCAGCGAGTAGACGATCAGGATCGCGACGAACTCGCCCCACCCGCCGGCGAGCAGCCCGAGCACCGCGGGCGGCGCCACGCCCAGGACGAAGCCGATGTTGGGCACGTAGTTGGTGATGAATGCGAGCAGGCCCCACAGCGGGGCGGCGGGCACGTCCAGCCACACGAGCGCGATGGTGTCGCCGACCGCCACGATCGCGCCGAACACCGTGCTGACCAGCAGGTAGCTGCGCGTCCCGCGGGTGAAGAGGGTGAGCGCCACCGGCAGGTGCGGCCGCTCGGCGGCGACGAGGGCCATGCGCCGGCTGAAGCCGCCGGACTCGATCGCCATGAACACCAGCGCCGAGAGCAGCAGGACCAGCGTCGAGGCCGCGCTGGTCAGCCGGGCCAGCAGGTCGGTGGCCAGGCCGACCAGCGAGCTGTAGTCGATCTGCCGGACGAGGTCCGAGACCTGACCGGAGACGATGCCCCGGTTGTTCAGGTCGGCGACGACGTCGTTGATCAGTACTTCCGCCTGGTCGGCGTAGTCGGGCAGCAGGGCGGCGAACTGCGCGACGGAGACGACGAGCAGCGCGACGAAGCCGAGCAGCACCGCCCACACCAGCAGGAGCAGCACCGAGGTGGCCACCCAGCGGGGCGCCCCGATCCGCCGCAGCCAGCTCTGCACCGGCGCCAGTGCGATGACGACAACGAGCGCCATGAACACCGGCGCGACGAGCCAGGCCACGGCCTGCAGGCCGGCGATCGCGATCGCGGCGGCGGCGACGCCACCGACGAGGAGCAGCCAGCGGGGCAGTCCGGCCGGCGCCGGCTGTACCACCGGCGGGTCGGCGGGGGTGGCCCCGTCGGGCAGGACGTCGTCCTGCCCGGGCTCTCCTGCCATGCCGCCCTCCCCTCGGTGCGCCGATCTTCCCCCAGATCGCCTCCGGGCGACGGCTGGACCCTAGGCGGGCGCGTCGAGCAGCGCAGCCATGGCGGGGAGGTCGAAGAAGGTGGCCATCTCCCGCGCGCTCGGACCGCCCGCATCGGGGTCCGCCCCGGCCGCGACGAGCGCCGTCACCGTCTCGGCGGACTGCTTGAAGACCGCCGCCGCCAGCGCCGTCTGGCCCCGGTCGTTGGCCCGTCCGGAATCGGCTCCGTGCGCCAGCAGCGCGGCCACCGTCTGCGGATGGCCGTGGTAGGCCGCGAGGATGAGGAGGGTGTCACCCTTGTCGTTGGTCAGGTTCGCGGGCACCCCGGCGTCGAGGTACGCCGTCAGCTCCTCGGTGTATCCGCCGCGTGCCAGGTCGAAGACCCGTCCGGCGAGTTCGATGACGTCGGGATCGATCGGCTGGCCGCTCACGCCTCCAGCCTAGAGACCGCCGGCCGGGCGGGCCTCAGCTCCGGGCCACCCGGTCGGTGAGGGCGAGCACGTGCTCCCAGGCGTCGCGGCAGGCGTCGGACCAGTCGCCGTAGGAGCGGTCGAAGAACGAGTGCGGCGCGCCGTCGTAGACGACGGCGTCGACGTCGGCGCCGGCGGCCCGCATCCGCTCGGCGAGGCCCTGCTGCTCCTCGACGGGGGTGGCGGTGTCGGCACCGGCGATCAGCATCACCGTGGGCAGGTGCGCCCGGTCGGCGGAGTCGCCCACGAGCGACGGGCGGCCGTAGAACCCGGCGCAGCCGGCGAGGTCGAGGTCGCCGCCGGCCAGCCGCCAGGCGTGGCTGCCGCCGAAGCAGAAGCCGACGGTCACGACCGGGAGGTCCTCCCCCGCCTCGGCACGCAGGGAGGCGATCGCCGCGGTGACGTCGGCGTCGACGCCCTCCGGGGTGGTGCGCGGGATGTGGGACTGCCAGTCGAAGTCCTCGCCGCGGGTGCCCGACTCCGCGACCCCGGCGGTCCGGCCGAAGTAGTCGATCGCGACGGCGGCGACACCGGCCTCGGCGAACCGCTCGGCCAGCGCGACGTAGTAGGGGTGCAGGCCGCGGATGTCGGGGAGGATCACCACGCCGGTCCGCGCCGGCTCGGCGGGCAGGGCGGTGCTGACCGTGAACTCGGTGCCGTCGGCGGCGGTGAGCGTCGAGGACGCGGTGGACCCGATCGCTCCGCTGCGCGGCGGAGCGGGCGGGCGGCTGTCGTGGCTGTGGCACACGGGGCGGCGTCCTCGGCTCAGGTGTCGGCGGCGTCGCTGGCGGCTTCGGATTTCCCGCCGAAGACCCGGGCGGCGACCTCGCGGCGAGCCTCGGCGAGCCAGGTGTGCTGGTCGTCGGCCTGGTCGATGAGCCGCTCGAAGAGCCCGGCGTCGATCCGGGGGTCGACCTCGCCGAGCGCGCGCAGCGTCTCGAAGCCGGCCCGCTTCGCCAGGACGGCGGTGGCGATGAACTCGAACTCCACCAGGTCGCTCGACGGCGAGCGGGAGAGCAGCCGGCCGTTGAGCTTGCCGCGGCTGAGCTTCTCGCCGACCCAGGAGGCGATCAGCTTGTACTGCTGCACCGGGAAGCCCAGGGACTCCATGGTGGTGCGCAGCGCCGTCCGCTCCTCGCGGAGCTCGTCCAGCAGGCTCTCCATCGGGCCCTCGTACGGCGTGCCGCGGTACCGGCCGAGCATCCGGGTGACCAGCTCGATGCCACCGGTTGCCGCGGCCAGGTGGTCGTTGCAGTAGATGGCCAGCAGCTCGGGGTTGCGGATGGCGCCGGCGGCGGACGGGTCGGGCACGGGGCCTCCAGGAGGAACGACGATTTCCCTCATTGTCGCCGCCGGGTGATCACCCCGCTCGGTGTGGAATCAGCCGCGCAGGAGGACCGCCACCCCGACGCAGGCCGCGGCCCACAGCGCGCTGGCCAGCGTGCCGACGATGAACCGCTCGGCGGCGGCCGGCGCGCGCAGCTCGGAGAAGCGGCCCAGGCCCTTGACCGCGAGGACGACGGCGAGCCCTTCGGGCCAGCCCGCCAGCAGGGTGCCGGCGACGGCGCCGCGCTCGAGGACCCCGATCCAGGCGCCGCCGCGGAGGATGTCGGGGTCCTGGGGACCGCCGGAGACCCCCGCGGCCGCGGGGTCGGCGGCGTGCAGCACCGCCGTCGCCACCGGACCGCCTCCGGTGACCGCGGCCAGCACGGCGAGGAGCGCAGCCGCGTGCACCTCGCCGCCACGGGCCCCGTCCCCCAGCCAGGCCAGCCCGGCGGCCGTGACGAGGGCGACCACCAGCGCCACCGCCCCACCGGTGACGACGGGTCGGCGCTCACCGCGGACGATCAGCGCCAGCCCGGCCAGCGCGACGAGGCCCAGCAGGACCAGGACGGCGGGGGTCATCCGGCTGCCCGCGCGAGCAGCCGGGCGGCGGTGGGACGCAGTTCGCGCTCGAGCTCCCAGGAGGCGGCGGCCAGGCGCTGGCCCACGGCCTGCCGGGAGATGCCGAGCTCCGCCGCCGCCTGGGCCTGCGTGCGGCCGCCCTCGACCAGGTCGATCGCCTCCCACGCCTGGTCGCTGCGCCGGCCGACGAGGACGGCGAGCGCGCTCAGCACGGCCTGGGCGTCCGCCGCCTCCGCGGCGGCCACGCCGCGGACCGCGAGCCGCATCGGGCGCTGCTTGGCGGCGTCGACGGCGCGCCGGGCGCTCAGGAAGGCCGGCCCGGTGGCGGCGCGAGTGCTGGGCGGCAGGGGGCCCTGCACCGGCCCCGCGCCGATCCCGATGCTCCAGCCGCCGAGCCGGACGAGGCGCGCGGCGACGTCGACCACCGCCTCGGGCGAGCCGAGCACGCCCTGGAACTCGTCGCCCGCCGTGCGCTCGAAGGGCAGCACGGGGCGGACCCCCGCGGTCAGTTCGGCCAGGGCCTCACCGACCCGGTCGGGTCCTCGACGACTACCTCGCTGGTCCACGGTCAGCACGTACGGCACCCGACAAGCCTGACACCTTTCTTCGCCGGATGCAAGGCTCAGAGCTTGTCGGCTACCGAAGCGGGAAAACCACCGGTGGCGATGGGCCCCCACCCGGTGACGCTGATCCGCAGCAGGGACTTGCCCTGCTTCACCATGGCCGCGCGGTACTCGTCCCAGTCGGGGTGCTCGCCGCTGATCGAACGGAAGTACTCCACCAGCGGCTCCACGGAGTCCGGCAGGTCGAGCACCTCGGCCTCACCGTCCACCTGGACCCACGGGCCGTCCCACTCGTCGGAGAGCACGCACAGCGACACGGCCGGGTCGCGGCGGGCGTTGGCCACCTTCGCCCGTTGGGGATACGTGGAGACCACGACGCGGCCCTCGGCGTCCAGCCCGCAGGTGACCGGGGAGAGCTGCGGCGCGCCCGAGGAGCGGCGGGTCACCAGGACCGCCCGGTGCCGGGGGCGGAGGAACTCGAGCAGCTCGCTGCGGTCGACGCGGTCGGCGGTGGCGATCTTCGGCATGCCGGGAACGCTACGACGCGGGTGTGATGATCGTTTCCTGACCGGTCCGCCGGGGCGATCCGTGATGGGATCTCGGGCATGAAGTTGCGCCTGCCCGGCCGGAAGCCCGCTGTCCCACGCGGCGACTCCGCGCCCCTCCCCGAGCCGGCGTCCCGCCAGGACGACGCGGCGCCCGCGGTCTCGACCGCGCCGGCCCCCTCCGACGGCCGCGGGCCCAAGATGCAGCGCGCCCTGCGAGCCCTGGCCACCACCTCGGGTCAGCTGCTGCTGATCCTCGCGGCGGTCACGGTGCTCGGCTACGTGCTCGGCAAGCTGTGGGTGATCCTGCTGCCGATCGTGCTCGGGTTGCTCATCGCCACGGTCCTGTGGCCGCCCACGCGCTTCCTCCGGTCCCACGGCACGCCGCCCGCACTGGCCGCCGCCGCCGTCCTGCTGAGCTTCCTGGCCATCTTCGGCGGCATCATCGCCGCGATCGCCCCGCAGGTGGCCGACCAGGTCACCGAGCTCGCCGACCAGGCGACCGCCGGCCTGGAGGATGTCCAGGAGTGGGTGCAGGGCCCGCCGCTGAACCTCGGCGAGGACCAGGTGGGCAACGCCGTCGACTCGGTCATCGACTCGATCCAGGGCAACGCGCAGAACATCGCGGGCTACGCCGTGACCGGGGTGTCCGCCGTCGGCAACGGCCTGATCAACCTCGTGCTCGCCCTGCTCCTCTGCTTCTTCTTCCTCAAGGACGGGCCGCGCTGGGTGCCGTGGCTCTCCGCGCAGACCGGCCCGAAGGCCGCTCGCCACGTGGCGGCACTGTCGTACAAGACGTGGGCGACGCTCTCGGAGTTCATCCGCCAGCAGGCCCTCGTCGGCTTCGTCGACGCCCTGTTCATCGGTGTCGGGCTGTGGATCCTCGACGTGCCGCTGGTGCTGCCGCTGGCGATCCTGACGTTCTTCGGCGCGTTCATCCCGATCATCGGTGCGTTCGTCGCCGGCGCCTTCGCCGTCCTCATCGCCCTGGTCGACCAGGGCTTCACGACGGCGCTGATCGTGCTCGGCATCGTGCTCCTCGTGCAGCAGCTCGAGGGCAACGTGCTGCAGCCGATCATCCAGGGCCGCGGCTTCAACCTGCACGCCGCCGTCGTCATCCTGGCGGTCACCGCGGGCAGCAGCCTGGCCGGCATCATCGGCGCCTTCCTGGGCGTGCCGGTCGCCGCGCTGATCGCCGTCGTCTACCGCTACGTGCGCGACGAGCTCGACGGGAGGTCGCCGGAGGTGGCCGACGACGGCACCCGGGCACGGGTCGACGGCGACGACTCAGGGGTCGGCGTCACCCACGAGCAGGTGGCGCCAGCGGCGGAGTCCCCGAAGAGCTGACCCCTCGGGGGACCACGGGAATGCCGGGGCGACCCCTGAGCGCTGCACCCCTCGTACCGCCGTCTTCCCCACCCCAGGAGGTTCCACCGTGGCCCAGTTCCCGGAGGAGCTCGTCGAGCTGCTCCCCGCGGCAGACCGGTTCATCGACCGCGAGGCTGCGGTCACCGACCCGGCCGAGCGACGCGGGCTGGTCCTGGTGCACGACCTGGCCGGCGACTTCGACGCCGCCTCCGCGGGCAGCCGCGCCGGCGCCCACCTGCTGAGCGCGCTCTCCTCGGAGGTCGTCGCCCGCTTCGACGTGGACAGCCTCGTCGACTACCGGGCCCGCCGTCCGCGGATGACCTTCAACAGCGACCGGTACGAGAAGTTCGCCGCCCCGGAGCTCGCGCTCCACGCGGTCGAGGACGACGCCGGCGAGACGTTCCTGCTGCTGCACGGCGCTGAGCCCGACTACGCGTGGGAGCGGTTCGTGGCCGCCGTCGGGTCGCTGGTCGACCGGCTCGGCATCACCAGCGTCGTCGCGCTGCAGGCGATCCCGATGCCGGTGCCGCACACCCGGCCGGTCACCGTGACCGCGCACGCCACGCGCCGTCAGCTGATCGAGCCGTACCCGGTGTACTGGGGCGAGATGCAGATCCCCGGAAGCGTCTCCGCGCTGCTGGAGCTGCGGATGGGCGAGGTCGGCGTCGACGCGCTCGGCGTGGCCGCGCACGTGCCGCACTACCTGGCGCAGGCGTCCTACCCCGCGGCGTCGCTCACCCTGATCGAGCACCTCGAGCAGTTGACCGGCCTGCGGCTGCCCACCGACGCCCTGCGCGAGGCCGCCGAGGCCAACCGCACCGAGATCGACGAGCAGATCGGCCGGTCGGCGGAGAACACCGCGGTCGTGGCGGCGCTGGAGCAGCAGTACGACTCCTTCACCGCCGCCCGCGAGGGCACCGACCTGCTCGGCTCCGCCGGCGAGGTGCCCAGCGCGGACGAGATCGGCGCGGAGTTCGAGCGGTTCCTGGCCGACCAGGACCGCAAGCGCGACTGAGCACGACGCGCTCCTCCGGAGCGCACCGCGGCCGGCTGCCGTCCCCCCGCTGAGCTGAGCCGCTGCGTCGTGTTCCCCGCTCTCAGCTCAGCGGGACCGCGTGATGCTCAACGCCAGCGCGCCCAGCACGCCGACGACGGCGAACAGGTAGAAGCCCCACGGGAAGGCGATCCCGGCGGTGACCAGTGCGCCGGTGATCACCGGCCCGACGATGGCCCCCGTGCGCCCGGCGCCGGCCGACCAGCCCAGCGCCGTGGCGCGCACCTGCGGCGGGTAGTGGGCGCTGGTGAACGCGTACACGAGCACCTGGGCGCTGAAGACGAAGCAGCCGGTGGCGAAGCACATCGCGTAGAGACCCGCCGTGGGCAGCTCGACCGAGAGCAGCCCGAGGAAGACCGCACCCGCGGCGAACCAGGCCATGCCGGCGAGCCGAGCGCCCACCCGGTCGGCGACGGCGCCGGCGACCAGCAGGCCGACGACGGCGCCCACGTTGAGCACGAGCAGGAACGCCAGCGAGTCACCGAGGTCGTAGCCGGCCTCCCGCATGATCGTCGGCAGCCAGTTGTTCAGGCCGTAGACGAGCAGCAGGCCCATGAACGAGGTGACGCCGACGGCGATGGTGTTGCGCAGATAGGCCGACGCGAACAACGTCCGCAGCGTGGCCGCGGCCCCACCCGCGCTGGTCTCCCCCGCGCCCACCGCGACGGGCGCCTCGGGCTGCTCCAGCTCCAGGCCGTACCGGGCGGCCACCTCCTCGGCCTCGGCGCGACGGCCGTGCGCCACGAGGAAGGCCGCGGACTCAGGGAGCTTGGCGATCATCACCGGCACGAGCACCAGCGCCGGCAGCGCCCCGATCACGAACATCCACTGCCAGCCGAACTCCGGGATGACCACGATCGCCAGCGCCGCCGTGGCGACCGCGCCCACGTGGTAGCCCGTCATCATCGTGGTGGTCGCGCGGCCGCTGCGGCCCGCGCGGGAGAACTCGTTGACCATCGCGATCGCCGTCGGCAGGCAGCCACCCAGCCCCAGCCCGGCGAGGAAGCGCAGCACCCCGAACACCTCGGCGTTGGGCGCGAACGCGCAGAGCAGCGTGAAGACCGAGAACGAGATGACCGCGCCGATCAGCGCCTTGCGCCGGCCGATCAGGTCGGTGAGCGTGCCGATGGTCAGGGCGCCGATCATCATGCCGACGAGGCCGACGGTGATGACCGCCGTCGCGCCGCTGCCGCTGAGCCCCCACACCTCCGGCGTCCGCAGGGTCGGCACGACGGTGCCCACGACGACGAGGTCGAAGCCGTCGAGCAGGACGGCGATCCAGCAGAGGGGGCCCACCCAGCCCGCGGCGCGCGCGGTGGTCGGGGCGGATGTCGGCGAGGTGCTCACGCGGAAACGGTAGGTCCGTGTCGGCCGTCACGCCGCCCTGGCCCGGGAACGCGAACGGGCCGCGACCGGGGTTCCCGGTCGCGGCCCGCCGTGCGGTGCTGCTAGCTGCTGATCGTCAGGCGACGGTCACGTGCTCGTTCGGCACGCAGTGCGTCATGTCCTTGCCAGTGACGTCCCGCGGGCCGTTCTTGCCGAGGTTGGCCGCACGGGCCAGCTCGCTCTCGTCCAGCGTCTGGGACTGCAGCGGCTCCAGGCCCCGGACGTCGTCCGCGGAGATGCCCAGGGCGTCGCCGACCCGCTGGCCCCACTCGTCGTCGCACATGAAGAAGTGCCAGACCATCCGCTCCTGGATGTCGCGGCGGCACTGCTCGAGGGCGCCGACGAGGTTGGCGACCAGCTCGTCCTTCTCCCACTGCTCGGAGAGCTGGTAGCGCTCGCCGGCCTGCTGGTAGTCGTTCGTGCGCGGGATCCGCTTGCGCGTGACCCGGCCGGTGATGACCGGACCCTGCTCGTCGTGGCTCGGGTACTCCGCCTCGCGCAGGCCGCCGAGGATCGACGGCTCGTAGTTCACGTGCGGGTTGGTGCCCTCCGCGCGGTCCACGCCGTAGGCCATCGCGCCGTCGCGCTGGTTGGTGGCGACCTTGCCCTTCGGCGCGTTCACCGGCAGCTGCAGGTAGTTCGGGCCGACGCGATAGCGCTGGGTGTCGGAGTAGGAGAACGTCCGGCCGACGAGCATCTTGTCGTCGGAGAAGTCCAGGCCGTCGACCAGCACGCCGGTGCCGAACGCGATCTGCTCGCTCTCGGTGAAGTTGTCCACCGGCATCCGGTTGAGGGTCATCGTGCCGACCTTGCGGACCGGGAAGAGCTCCTGCGGCCAGGTCTTGGTGTCGTCGAGCGGGTCGAAGTCCAGCTCCGGGTGCTCGTCGTCGCTCATGATCTGGACGTAGAGGTCCCACTGCGGGAAGTCGCCCGCGGCGATCGAGTCGTGCAGGTCCTTGGTGTGGGTGCCCAGGCTCTTGGCCTGCGCGGCGGACGCGTCCGCGGCGCCCCAGGACTTCACGCCCTCCTTGGGGTACCAGTGGTACTTGACCAGCACGGTCTCACCGGCGGCGTTGACCCACTTGTAGGTGTTCACGCCGAAGCCCTGCATGTTCCGGTAGTTGGCCGGGGTGCCGCGGGGGCTGAAGACCAGCGAGATCATGTGCATGGCCTCGGGGGTCTGGCTGAAGAAGTCGAACGCGCGCTCGGCGACGTTGGCCTCGAAGGTCACCGGGTCCGGCTTCTGCGAGTGGATGAAGTCGGGGAACTTGATGGCGTCCCGGATGAAGAAGACACCCAGGTTGTTGCCGACGAGGTCCCAGTTGCCGTCCTCGGTGTAGAACTTCACCGCGAAGCCGCGGGGGTCACGAGCGGACTCGGAGGAGTCACGGCCGCCGGCCACAGTGGAGAAGCGCAGCGCGACATCGGTGCGCTTGCCCTTCTCCTGGAACAGCTTGGCGCGGGTGTACTTGCTGACCGGCTCGTCGCCGACGGTGCCGTCGGCCTCGAAGTAGCCGAACGCGGTGATGCCGCGAGCGTGCACGACGCGCTCGGGGATGCGCTCGCGGTCGAAGTGGCTGATCTTCTCGAGGAACTGGTAGTTCTCCAGGGTCGCCGGTCCTCGGGCGCCCACGGTCCTCTGGTTCTGGTTGTCGTAGACCGGGTGGCCCTGACGGTTGGTCAGGACGGGGCGGTCGGCCTCGCTCGGTGCCGGGCCCTGCGATGCGACGTCGGTCATGCGCGTGCTCCTTCTCGGATGTCGTGCTCTTCGATCATGTCGTGCTCTTCGTTCAGATGGCGCTCTTCGATCTGCACTGACTCTGCTGCTGCCTCCACCTGGCAGTCGCGACACATTCCCCAGAAGACGACCTCGGCCTCGTCGACGACGAAGCCGGCCGCGTCCGAGGGCTTCAGGCACGGGGACGCGCCCACCACGCAGTCGACGTCGGCGATCGCGCCGCACGAGCGGCAGACCAGGTGGTGGTGGTTGTCGCCCACCCGCAGCTCGAACAGCGCGGGGGCGCCGGCGGGCTCGATCCGGCGGGCGATGCCCGCGCCGACGAACGCCTTGAGGACGCCGTAGACCGCCTGCGGTGACAGCGACGGATGCTGCTCCCGGGCGGCGGTCACGATGGTGTCCGCGTCAGCGTGCGGGTGGTCGGCCAGGACACCGAGCACGGCCAACCGGGGCCGCGTCACGCGCAGCCCGGCCTCCCGCAACTCGTGTTCCCTGGTCGTCTCCATCGCTGATCATCATTCGCCCCTTTCTTGAACTGGTCAAGAAAAGGGCTCCGTGATGATCAGCTCACCTGATCGCTCCGCATCCTGGCTCACGACCGGCACTGAGCCAGGACGCCCGATGATCAGGTCTCCTGATCACCGAGCGGTCAGGCGAAGACGATGGTGCGCGGGCCCTCGACGATGACCCGGTCCTCCACGTGCCACGTCACGGCCTGGGCGAGCACCTGACGCTCGACGTAGCGGCCCACGCGACGCATGTCCTCCACATTCGCGCGGTGGTCCACGCGGGCCACCTCCTGCTCGATGATCGGGCCGGCATCGAGCTCCGCGGTCACGTAGTGCGCGGTGGCGCCGATGAGCTTCACGCCGCGGTCGTGCGCCGCCCGGTAGGGGTTGGCGCCCACGAACGCCGGCAGGAAGCTGTGGTGGATGTTGATCAGCCGCTCCGGGAACCGCGCGCAGAACTCCGGCGAGACGATCTGCATGTAGCGCGCCAGGACGACGAGGTCGACGTCGGCCACGATCTCCAGGGCCCGCGCCTCGGCCTCCGCCTTGGTCTCCGGCGTCACCGGAACGTGGTGGAAGGGGATGCCGGCCGCGGTCGCCACCGGTTCGAGGTCGGAATGGTTGGAGACGACGGCGACGATGTCGGCCTGCAGGTCACCGGCGCTCACCCGGTAGATCAGCTCCTGCAGCACGTGGTCGGTGAGGCTGACGAACACCGCGACCTTCGGGCGGTGCGTCGCCTCGACCAGCCGCCAGGTCAGCTGCCACTCCCCTGCCAGTTCGCCCAGCCGGGCCTCCAGCTCCGCGCGCCGGCCGGCCAGGCCCTCGAGGACGAACTCCAGCCGCAGCGTGAACGTGCCGCCACTGGGGTCCGAGGAGTGCTGCTGGGAGTCGGTGATGTTGGCGCCGACCTCGGCCATGAGTCCACTGATCGCCGCGACGATGCCCGGGCGGTCGGGGCAGCGGACGACGAGCCGCCCGGCGTCGGTGGACCGGAGGTTCTGCGCGGAGGCCATGAGCAAGATCGTCCCAGACCTCCGTGCCACGACTCTCGCCGCAGGCGGAAGAGACTCCGCGGCTCCGCGACGGCGGGCGTCAGAGCTGGACAGATCTCGGACCGGGGCGGATGTCAGAACGGTGGTGGTGTCTCGTCCACGAGGGGTGGCGGGGCCGGAGCCGGCAGTGCGCGCTGCCGTCGGCGCTCGCTCAGGCCCGGTGGTCGTGTGGTGCGGGTGATCCCCGACGGTGTGGTCACCGAGAGGGTGCCGTCCGGCGACAGGACGAAGCGCCAGCCGCGGGCGAAGGTCTTGAGACGGTGGTGGGTGCGGCAGAGACAGCACAAGTTGTCGCAGCTGGTCCGTCCACCGCAGTCGTACGGCACCACGTGGTCGAGGTCGGTGCGACCGGCAGCCCGCGAACACCCGGGGTGGCGACAGGTGCGGTCCCGCAACCGGAGGAATCGCTCCTGCGCCGCGGACCGGTCGTATCCCGCCTGATCGGCAGGCCTACCCAGCAGCGGGCACTCGCACGCCGCCTCCCGGCCGTGGACCCTGCAGCCGCGGGCGGCCAGGCGGGTCAGCTCGGTCGGCGTCGCGGTGGCCAGCAGCACTCCGTACTCGTCGGTGATCGCCACCGCGAGACTTCCGCCAGGGGGCGCCTGCACTCCGAGCGCACCGATCTCGGCCATCAGCTCGCGCAGGTGCGCCGCCGTGATCGGGATGCCATTCACCGTCGGCCCGCTCTCGGGTGCCGCCTCCGGCGCGGTGCGGCATGCCCCGGGGCCGCGAAGGAACGGCAGCGGGGCGAGAACCGTGACGTGGCCGGTGAAGGCCGGACCCGCACCACCAGCCGGGTCGAGCACCAGGGCCGCGTGCGCCTCGGCGCGCAGCACCCCGATCGGCCGGTCGTCCCCGGCGGTGCGAGCCAGTTGCGCAGCCTGGTCGATGACCGACCACATGGCAGCCGTCACCGCAGACGGCATCTCGCTGGCCAGCACCGACATGCCGTCCGCGGTCGGATACGCCCGCACCCCGGCGCGACGTTCGGCCTCCTGGCGTCGCTGCTCGGCGAACTCCTCGTCGACTGCGATGGCGGCGGCGATCAGACGCCGGCGCAACTGGCCCGCGGACAGCTTCGCCGCTCCCGGCAGGAGCTGCGGCACCACTGCGGCGACGACGTCATCGGAAGCGGACCCCAGGACGTCGGCGAAGATCCGCGCCCGGTGCCAGTCCAGGGCGCCATCGGCGCAGGCCTGCCAGACCGACGGCATCCTGTCGACCAGCTGGTGCGCATCGGCGAGCACGCCGGCGGCGAACGACCGGGAGCAGTTCAGCGGGGCCGCCAGCTCGTCGGGCAGGAACTCCGACGTTCCCGGCACCGGCGAGCCCCCTCCCCGTCGGCGGGCGCCCGGATGCCCCGGCGGCGGGTCGTCGGTGTCCGGCCGCTTCCCGGCCAGTGCCATGACGAGTTCTGCTTCGTAGGCGGCGTCCATCGCCCTGCGGGCCTGCAGCCGCTTCAGCTCGACCGCCACCTCGTCAGCGGTCAGGAGCGGCACCGGCACGCGCGCCGTGGACGGCGGCTGGTCCAGGATCCAGCCGAGCACCGCACCCTCCACGAGGGAGCGCTCCGCACCGGCCGTCGACATGACCCGAACATACGTTCGACGTACGACAGTTTCGGAGACCTCCGTCAGACCTCGGGCAGCGGGGCGCGCCGGGCACCCGCGACGTCGAACAGGTCGCCGTACTCCTCCACCCGCGCCAGCACCTGATCGGTCGTGAACCGCAGCGCGGCCGGATCCAGCGAGCCGTCGCGCACGGCGTCGACCTCGTCCCAGCCGATCGGCGTCGACACCGTGGCCCCCGCCCGCGCCCGCAGCGAGTACGGCGCGACCGTCGTCTTCGCGGTGTTGTTCTGGCTCCAGTCGACCAGCACCTTGCCCGGCCGCAGCACCTTCTCCATCCGCCAGACGACGTCGTCCGGCGTCTCCGCGGAGAGCTCCTGCGCCAACTGCTTCGCGTACCGGCTCGGGTGCTCGCGGTCGGCCACCTCGATCGGCGCGTACACCTGCATCCCCTTGGATCCCGAGGTCTTCACCACCGGGTCCAGGCCGTCGGCCTCCAGCCGCTCCCCCAGGCGCTCGGCCAGCACGCAGCACTCGAGGATGCCGGTGTCCGGGCCCGGGTCGAGGTCGAGCACCAGCAGGTCGGGCAGCTGCGGCTCGCCGTCGTCGTCGACCTGCCACTGCGGCACGTGCACCTCGAGCGCCGCGAGGTTCGCCGCCCAGGCCAGGTCCGGGACGTCCTCCAGCACGACCATGTCCAGCGTCTCCCGGCCGCGCGAGCTGCCCGGGCTCGGGATCGTCACCCGGCGCACCCACTCGGGCGCGTGCCGGGCGCTGTTCTTCTCGTAGAACGCCTGCCCCTCGACGCCGTCGGGCCAGCGGGTGAAGGTGACGGGGCGACCGGCGACGTGCGGGAGCAGCACCGGCGCGATCCGCACGTAGTAGTCGATGACCTGCGCCTTGGTGAAGCCGACCTCGGGGAAGAGCACCTTCTCCAGGTTGGAGACGCCGAGCTGCCGCCCGCCGATCTCCACCCGCTGCTTGGCGGGACTCACGATTCCTTCACCACGTCATCGGGCTCCAGGTCGTCCCGGACCCCGCGCCAGGACGGGTGCCGCAGCCGGTTGTCCGCGGTCCACACCGCGTATGCCACCTCGCCGACGAGGTCCGGCTCGACCCAGTGGGCGTCGCGCGTCACCTCCCGCGGCAGCGCGCCGTCGAACGGCGCCGAAGCCCGGGGCGTCAGCAGCCGCTGCAGATCGCGTAGGGCCTGGTCGGTGAAGCCGGTGCCCACGTGGCCGACGTAGACCAGCCGGCCCTCGTCGTCCGGGACGCCGACCAGCAGCGAGCCGATCGTGCCCTCGCGCCGCCCCTGGCCCGGCCGCCAGCCACCGACGACGACGGACTGGGTGAAGAAGTTCTTGATCTTGCGCCACTCGGGGCTGCGGGCGCCCTCGCGGTACGGGGAGTCCAGCCGCTTGGCGACGACGCCCTCCAGGCCGTTCTCCTCGCTGGCCGCCCGCACCTCCGCCCCGTGCCCCGGGAACCACGGCGTCAGGATCCAGCGACCTCCGGCGGGCGCGAGCTCGTCGAGCAGCGCGCGTCGCTCGGCGTACGGGCGGGCACGCAGGTCCTCGCCGTCCAGCGCGAGCAGGTCGAACACCAGGTAGGTCACCGGCGCGGCCGCCGCCATCCGCGGCACCTCCGGCCCGGTGCGGTGCATGCGGTTCTGCAGCGCGCCGAAGTCCGGGCGGCCCTGCGCGTCCATCATCACGACCTCGCCGTCCACGACGGCGTTCCGTCCGGCGAGCGCTGTCGGGAGCCGCGACACCTCCGGATAGCGGACGGTGATGTCGGTGCCCTTGCGGGAGGCGAGCGTCAGCCGCCCGTCCCGCACGCCCGCGAGCGCGCGGACGCCGTCCCACTTGAACTCGTAGCCCCACGCGCCGTCGTCACCGGGCAGCTCGCCGGGGACCGCCAGCATCGGCAGCGGGAGGTTCGCCGGCTCGGGAGCCGCCACCTCAGGCGCTGCGGCGGGCCCGCTTGGCCGGCGGCTTGTCGCCGGCGGCGCTCGCGGACGTCTTCTTGGCCGGAGCCGCCTTCTTCGCGGCGGCCTTCTTGGCCGGAGCCTTCTTCGCCGGGGCCTCGTCCTCGGAGTCGGCCTTCTTCGGCGCGGCCTTCCGGGTGGCGGTCTTCTTCGGCGCCTCGGCGTCGTCGTCACCCGAGTCGTCGGCAGCGCCGCCCCGGGCCCGCTCGACGCTGCGGCGCAGCGCGCTCATCAGGTCGACCACGGAGGCGCCGTCGTCCTCGGCCGTCTCGGGAGCCTGCGTGACCTCGCCGCCGCTCTGCTTGGCCTCCAGCAGCGCGGTCATGGCCTCGCGGTACTCGTCGGTGAACTCGCCCGGGTCGAACGACGCCGTCATGGAGCCGATGAGCGCCTCGGCCATCTTCAGCTCCTGCGGGCGGACCGAGATGTCCTCGTCGAGGAAGGCGAAGTCGGGACGACGGATCTCGTCCGGCCAGCGCATCGTGTGCATCACGAGGATCCCGTCACGCACCCGCAGCGCGGCCAGGGACTCCCGCTGACGCAGCGCGATCTTGGTGATCGCCACCTGACCGGCGTTCTCCAGGGCGTCGCGCAGCAGCACGTACGGACGGGCGGCCGCGCCGTCGGGCTCCAGGTAGTACGTCTTCTCGAACATGATCGGGTCGATCTCGGCCTGGTCGACGAACTCCAGGACCTCGATCTCCCGGCGGGTGGTGAGCGGCAGCTCGTCGAAGTCCGCGTCGGTGAGGATCACGACCTCGCCGCTGGGCAGCTCGTACCCCTTGGCGATGTCGGCGTACTCGACCTCTTCGCCGTCGACGGAGCAGACGCGCTTGTACTTCACCCGGCCGCCGTCGGCGGCGTGCACCTGGTGGAAGCGGATGTCCTTGTCCTCGGTGGCGGAGTACAGCTTCACGCCGATGCTGACCAGGCCGAACGACACGGCGCCACGCCAGATCGATCGCATGACGCTCCTCCCTCGCGCCCGGCGAGTCCGGACGCTCCAGACCCGAGGCCGGGTCAAGATCGCAGGATAGGTCCGGAGCGGTCCCGACGGCAGCCCGGACGGCCCGCGGGCTCCCCCCTCCGGGCGACAGGCCCGGAGATCAGGCCTGAGATCAGGCCTGGACGCCGGCCGGCTCCTCCGAGGGCGCCAGGGCCCCGTTCTGGATGGCGTCGTAGACGAACTGGAGGACGTCGGAGCCCGCGACCGTGGTCATGGTGAGCGCCGCCAGCCGGGTGGCCCGGGGCGCGGTCACGTAACCGAAGACGAAGGCGGTGCCCACCCACTGCGCGAGGCAGAACGGGCAGGTGAGGAGCTCCCCCACCGCGTGCTTGGCCCCGCCGTGCTCGCGGACCTCCTCGGCGACCTCCGCGTGCCCCGACGTCCCCTCGTACTTCACGAACGGCGCCCGGAGGGGTGCGGTCACCGGGTCCTTGGCGATCCGGCGGGCGAGCCGGAAGGTGGCGATGGTCAGCAACGCGGCGTCGCCGAACGGGATCCGCTCCGGCAGCCGCTTCCCGGAGGCCCGCACCGCGGCGGCACCGCCGGCCACCAGGCTCACGTAGACGCCCATGGCACCGAGGTCGGCGCCGAGAGGCCGCGCCTCCCCCTGGGTGTACTCGCGCTTCTGGGTCCGGGCCCACCGGCGGATGGGAGCCCCGACCCGCTGAACCTCGTCTGCGATCGCCATGGAGTGCCGCTACCCCGCTGGCGCCCCGCCATACCGCGAACCGCCGGGAGTGCGCCGTCGCACACCGGCGCATGCCCGTGCGGCACCCGGGTAGGGCGGGAACACGACGCCGGTCCCCCGACCGGCTCCCGCGTCCGCGAGGACGCCATGACGAACACCGCGCACAGGCGCAGAGACGGAGGCACCGCATGACGCAGCCCGAGGGTCAGACCGCGCGCGACGTCTTCCCCGAGGACGGCGGCATCCCCGAGACCGCCCAGGACGACTCGCCCACCATGGAGCGCGCGGAGGACCCGCAGTTCGAGGCGCTCCCCGGCGAGCAGCCGGGTGCCAGCGCCGACTTCGGCACCACCGCCTTCGAGCAGTCCGAGGGCGAGTCCCTGTCGGGTCGGCTGGACCGCGAGATCCCGGACGGCGCCCTGGACGTGCGCCCCGCCGAGGACCCGAACCGTGCCGACGCCCAGCTCGAGCAGGACACCTCCACGACCCCGTTCAGCGACTCGGGCACGAACCGCACCGCCGACGACATCGAGGCCACCGCCGATGTCCCGATCGGCGGCGAGGGCCCCGAGGAGAGCGCGGTGCACATCATCGACGGCTGAGTTCCGGCCGAACTTCTCTGCCGACCCGCTTCCCGGACCCATCCTCACGGGTGTGTCCCCGGGGGGCGGGTTGGCGCGCGCGCGGGAGGTTGTCTACGTTGGGTCAGCGGTTCAGCAGGTAGCCGCCGTGCTGGGCCCGAGGTCCGGCACGACACACGTTCGATCACCGGCGCACCGGGGGCTTCCCAGCCGCCGACGCGCACAGCGGTAGATTGTCCGGGCGGTCCCCCGTCCGGGTGCCGCCGAGAGGAGCCACTGTTCCGTGACCACTTCCGACTTGCCCGCCGAGGGGCAGCCCGACGTGTCGACCGAGGGCACCGAGGCCCCGTTCGACGACGTGATCACGCTCTCGACCTCCACCGGTGAGGACGGCGCGGTCACCGTCACGGTCGTCGGCGAGGTGGACACCTTCACCGCCCCCGTGCTCCGTTCGACGCTGGACACCCAGCTCGAGCAGTCGCCGCGCGAACTGGTCATCGACCTGTCGGGCGTCCAGTTCCTCGGATCGGCCGGCCTCGCCGTGCTGGTCGAGACGCAGAAGTCCGCCCGCAGCCGCGAGGTGGCGCTGAGCCTCATCGCCACGACGCGTGCCGTCACCCGGCCGCTCGAGGTCACCGGTCTGATCGACCTGTTCACGATCGCCGAGAGCCCCGCACGCTGAACGACGGCCCTCCGGGGCCGGACGACGAGGGCCCCTGCCGGACATCCGGCGGGGGCCTTCGTCGTGTCTAGGCCGACAGCAGCTGGCAGACCGCCTGCTCCAGCACCTTCTGGGTGTCCCGGTCCGCGTCGGCCTCCTCGGCGTCCCGCAGGACGTGCGCCACTGTCTCGCCGTGCTCGAACCGGTCGACCACGCGCGGGTCCACGTAGCTCGCCCGGCACACCGCCGGCGTGTTGCCCAGCTGCTCGCTCACCCGCTTGTACGCCGCGCTGACCACCTTCTTGCGGGCGGTCTTCGAGGCCGGGGGCGGCACCTCGGCCAGCGTGGCGGCCATCAGGACGGTCGCCGTCCAGGTCCGGAAGTCCTTGGCGGAGATCTCGGCGCCGCTGATCTCCTTCAGATAGGTGTTGATCTCGGTGCTGACGACGTCCCGCCAGGAGCCGTCCTCGGTCTGATAGGCCAGCAGGTCCTCCCCCGCGTCGGCGGGCCGCTCCAGGAGCTGCCGGACGACGGTGGCCACCGGCCGGTCGGTGATCTCCACCTCGCGCTCGATCCCACCCTTGGCGACGTAGGAGAAGAAGGTGCGCTCCCCACGCACGGAGACGTGTGCCCGTTTGAGCGTGGCCAGCCCGAAGGTCCCGTTCTCCTCCTCGTACTGCTCGCTGCCGATGCGGAAGGCCCCGAGGTCGAGCAGCCGGATGGCCGTGGCGAGCACCCGGTCCCGGTTCAGGCCGCGGGTCCGCAGCGCCGCCTTCACCGCGTCCCGCACGTCCGGCAGCTGCCGGGCGATCTCCAGGACCCGTTCGTGCTTCTCCGCGTCCCGCCGCGCGCGCCACTGGTCGTGGTAGCGGTACTGGCGGCGGCCGGCCGCGTCGACGCCGGTGGCCTGGATGTGTCCGTTGGGCCAGGGGCAGATCCAGACGTCCTTCCACGCCGGTGGGATCGCCAGCCCGCGGATCCGGTCGAGCCGCTCGTCGTCCTTGATGAGCGAGCCGTCGAGGTCGCGGTAGGCGAAGCCCCGCCCTGCGCGCCGGCGCGTGTAGCCGGGGCCGTGCACGTTGCTCCGCCGCAGTCTCACGGGCGGTGGATGAGCACCGGAGGCGTTCCGCAAACGCGGGGCGTCCCGGGGTCACCCCTCAGCGCAGGTCGACCAACCCGTCCAGCCCGCTGATCTCGAGCACGTGCCGGGTCACCCCGCCGGCGGGCGCGTGGACCACCAGGCGCCAGTTCTCGTCCCGGGCGATGCGCGCGATCGCCAGCACCACCCGCACCGCGGCGCTGCTGAACAGGCTCACCCCGCTGAGGTCCAGCTCCATGGGGATCGCGCCGCCGTGGCTCGCCTCCAGCAGGCGGATACGCAGCTGCTCGGCGCACAGCGAGTCGATCGCCCCGCGGGCCCGGACGACCGGCCGCTCCCCCTCGCGGTCCACGACGACCTCCACGCCCTCGCTGGCACGCGGCTGGTCAAGGTCGGCGTCCGGGGTCTGCCTCAACCTGAAGCTCAGGGTGACAGTCGTCCCGTGGTCCTCCACGAGGGTCACGCCGTCCACGAGCTGACGCATGATCAGCAGCCCGCGCCCGCGGTCACCGGGGTCGCGGTCCGGTGGCCGCCAGGTGCCCTCGTCGTGCACGGTGACGGTGAGGACGCCGTCGACGTCGACCTCCGCGGTCACCGACATCGGCCCCGGCTCGGCGCCCGCGTAGGCGTGCTCGGCGGCGTTGGCGCAGGCCTCGCCGACGGCGACGATGACCCCCACCCGGTCCTGCTCGCCCATGCCGAGCTCGGTCAGCCATGCGGTCAGCCGGCGGCGCACGCCCGGCAGGGCCTGCGGCACCGCCGTGAGGTCGAGCCGCAGGGAGTCCTGGGTGCTCGCCCGACGGTGCGCCACGAGGACGGCGACGTCGTCGAGCCAGCCGTGTGGACGACGAACGCCCTCGGCGACGGCGTCGGCCAGCCCCGCCGCGGTCTCGGCGTCCAGGTTCCCGGAGCGGCCCAGCACCTCGCGAGACACCTCGCCGAGCCGGTCCAGCGCCTCGTCGGGGCGTTCGTCGGTCCCCATGACGGCGCCGTTGGAGAACAGGACCAGCGTCGCACCGTGCGGCAGCACGTCCTCGTGCACCGGCGACGGGGCGCCGGGCAGGCTGCCCAGCGGCGGCCGCGGCGTCACCTCGAGCCACGCGATGGCGCCGTCGGACCCGACCACCAGCGGGGCGGGGTGGCCGGCGGCGCTGTAGACCAGGCGTCCGGTGGCGGCGTCCAGGACGCCATAGAAGATGGAGGTGCCCTCCACGTCCTCCATCTCGGCGGCGAAGGCGTCCAGGGTGGCGAGGACGGCCCCGGGCTCGCTCTCGCGCAGCAGGGTGGACCGCAGCGCCCCGCGGAGCCGGCTCATGGCTCCGGCAGCGGCGACCCCATGGCCGACGGCGTCCCCCACGACGAGGGCCAGCCGCCCCTTGCCCAGGGGCACGGCGTCGTACCAGTCGCCGCCGGCGACCGAGGCGTCGGTGGCGCGGTGGTAGCTGCCCGACAGCCGCAGGTCCGGCAGCATCGGCAGCGACGGCGGCAGGAGTGCGAGCTGCGCGCGGTGCAGGTCGTCCGCGGCGTCGCCGTGGATCTCCTCCAGCACGACGATCGCGGCGGCCTCCCCGTCGACCGTGAGCGGGCGTGCGACGGCCGACGTCTGCGGCCCACCCGAACCGAGCGGCCCGAGCACCGTCTCGGCGCGGCCGTTGCGCACGGCCGCCTCCACGGCGTCGCTGACCGGCCGGCCGGCGATCTGCGGCAGGCCGTCGCCACCCACGGACAGCGCCCGGGCCCGGGCATTGCGCCACAGCGGTTCCGACGCGCCTGCCCTGAGGAAGAAGATCGCCTGCGGAGCCGCCTCCAGGGCGGCGACCAGCACGGCGGACCCCTCGTCAAGGGGGCCGCCGGACGCGGGTGGCAGACTGCCGGAACTGACGCTCATCTCGGGCCAGGAAACAGCAGGGTGAGGGGTGCGGCAACCGCGCCCCAGGGGTTCCACCCGGTGGCGCTGAGCACGTTTCCGGGCCCTGCAGCCGGGGGTAACCAGCCCCCTTGTGCAGTGACCCGGACGACGGCCGGCCCCACCGGGGTCGCGCCCCGGGAACAGGATGGACCGCCGCGGCTCGAGGGTCGAGCGCGCCGGGAACGAAGGAGCGGACGACGGATGGTCGACTCGAGGGGCCCCCTCGCGCAGGATGCGCGGCGCCCGGAACGGCTGGAGCTGCGCGTGCCCACCACGGCGACCCAGCTGCCTGCGGTCCGCGCCATGGCCGGTGACCTGGCGATGCGCATGGACTACGACCTGGACGCCGTCGAGGACCTCCGCCTCGCCGTGGACGAGGCCTGCGCGACGCTCAGCACGATCGCCGACGGCGACGCGCCCCTGACCGTCGTCTTCGAGACGACGCGGACCGGCCTGCACATCGACGCCTGGGTTCCCACCGCCGACGGCACCGAGGTGCCGACCGACGGCTTCGGCTGGGCCGTCCTCGCGGCCCTGGTCGACGCGGTCGAGGGCCGGCGTTCGACGCAGGCCGACGTGCCCGCCGGCGACGGCAGCCAGGCATCCGTCGGCGTCATCTCGATGGACAAGTACCTGCCCGGTCAGCACCCCACCGGGGTGGGCAGCGACCAGACCGTATCGGTGGCCCGGTGACCCCGTCCGCTGCCACCGACTCCGTCGAGGAGCCGCTGGACGCCCGCCCGGGCGAGGACGCGGACCCGACGACGCCGGCCGCGACCACCTCTGACGACACCGCCGAGGCGGTGAGCGAGGAGCCGGCCGTCGACGTGCCGGTCGCCGACGCGCCCGTCGCCGAGCCCGACGTGGTGGCCGAGGTCGTCCCGATGTCGGAGAACCGCAAGCGGGCGGAGCGGACCGCACCGCTGTTCGCGGAGCTGGCCACGCTGGAGAAGGAGGACCCGCGCCGCGAACGGTTGCGCGAGATCCTGGTCGAGGAGCACCTGCCCCTCGTCCGGCACTTCGCTCGCCGGTTCAGCAACCGCGGTGAGCCCTTCGACGACCTGTTGCAGGTCGGCACCCTCGGCCTGATCGCGGCCATCGACCGGTTCGACCCGACCCGCGGCGTGGAGTTCCTGTCCTTCGCGGTGCCGACCATCACCGGCGAGATCAAGCGCCACTTCCGCGACCAGGGCTGGTCGGTGCGGGTGCCGCGCCGGCTGCAGGAGCTGCACCTGTCGCTGAACTCGGCGGTGGGCGAGCTCGCCCAGAAGAACGGCCGGGCGCCGACGCCGTCGGAGCTGGCCGAGCACCTGGGCATCCCCCGCGCGGAGGTGCTCGAGGGGCTGGCCGTGGCCAACGCCTACCGCAGCAGCTCCCTGGACGAGCGGCTCTCCGGGGAGGACGACTCCCCCACCCTGGCGGCGACGCTGGGCGAGGAGGACGCGGCGCTGGAGGGGGTGGAGTACCGCGAGTCGCTGCAGCCCCTGCTGGCCACCATCCCGGCCCGGGAGCGCCGCATCCTGATCCTGCGGTTCTTCGGCAACATGACCCAGTCGCAGATCGCCGCGGACATCGGCATCTCTCAGATGCACGTCTCCCGGCTGCTCAGCCAGACCCTGGCCAAGCTCCGCGAGGGCCTGCTCAAGGACTGACGCAACGGGCCGGCACCCCTCGGGGTGCCGGCCCGTCGTGCGTCCGGCGTCAGCGCTGCGGGGCCTCGCCCTGGTCCGGCACGTCGAACTGCTGCCGGACGGCGGGGTCGGCGGCCGGGCCGCTCTCCTGGACGTCGGCCTTCACCTGCGACAGCGGCGGCGGCGTCGGAATCGCCGGAGCGCTGTCGGTGATGCTGGACAGCTCGATCTTCGCCTCGGGCTGGTCGGCCGCGCGGGGCAGCTGCGACTCGAACCAGCTGCTGGTGTCCAGCCCCGGCTTGGCAGAGCCGTTGCCCCCATTGCCCTGCCCGCCGTCTCCGGGCGACGGGACGTCCATCCAGGACTTGCCCTCGCCGGCGCCGCCGAGGTTGGCCAGCCCGTCGAGCGCCTTGCTGAACTCGCTGGGCACGATCCACATCTTGTTGGCGTCCCCCTGCGCGATCTGCGGCAGCGTCTGCAGGTACTGGTAGGCCAGCAGCCCCTGGTCGGGTTTGCCGTCGTGGATGGCCTGGAAGACCGTCTCGATCGACTTCGCCTGACCCTGCGCCTGCAGGTACAGCGCGGCGCGCTCACCCTCGGCGCGCAGGATCCGGCTCTGCCGCTCCGCCTCCGCCTCGAGGATCGCGGCCTGCTTCATGCCCTCGGCCGACAGGATCGCCGCCGCCTTCTGCCCCTCGGCCGTGGTGATGGCCGACTGCCGCGCGCCCTCGGCGGTGAGGATGATCGCGCGCTTGTCGCGATCGGCGCGCATCTGCTTCTCCATCGAGTCCTGGATGGAGGCCGGCGGGTCGATGGCCTTGATCTCCACGCGGGCCACGCGCAGTCCCCACGGCCCCGTGGTTCCGTCCAGCACGTCACGCAGCTGCGAGTTGATGCCGTCGCGGCCGGTGAGCGCGCCCTCGAGGTTCAGGCCACCGACGACGTTGCGCAGCGTGGTGGTGGTCAGCTGCTCCATGCCGGTGATGTAGTTCGCGATGCCGTACACGGCCAGTCGCGGGTCGGTGACCTGGAAGTACAGGACGGTGTCGATGCCGACCTGGAGGTTGTCGGCCGTGATGACCGGCTGGGGCGGGAAGGAGATGACCTGCTCGCGCAGGTCGATGGTCGCGCGCACCCGGTCGACGAAGGGCACCAGGATCGACAGGCCGGGCGAGAGCGTGCGGCTGTAACGGCCCAGCCGCTCCACGACCTTGGCCTGCGCCTGCGGAACGATGGTCACGCTCTTGGCGATCACGAAGATCACCAGGGCGGCGAGAACGAGCAGTGCGATGAGGGCCGATTCCACGGCGGGGCTCCCTTCCTCGGGGGGTCCAGGCAGATCCTGCCCGGTCCGGTCCGCCGGGTCAGCCGCCCGGCGTCATGTTCACTCCAGCGCGTCACCGACGACCGCCGTCGCCCCGTCCACCTGGAGGATCCGGACGGTGGCGCCGACGGCGAAGGTCTCGCCGCCGTGCTGGCTGCGGGCGGTCCACTCGTCGGCGCCCAGCTGGATGCGCCCACCGGAGACGTCGACGTCCCGGGTGACCTTCGCGGTCTTCCCGATCAGCGTGTCGATGCCGTCGAGCTGCAGGGGCGTCCGGTTCTCCAGGTGGCGCTTGGCCAGCGGCCGGACGCCGCCGAGCAGCAGGCCGGAGACGGCGATGAACGCCACCACCTGGAGCACCGCGGGGCCGCCCGCCAGGGCGACGGTCAGCCCGCCGAGCGCACCGCCGGCGAGCATGAGCAGGACGAGATCGAGCGTCAGGACCTCGCCGAAGGCGAGCGCGACGGCACCGATCAGCCAGATCAGCCAGGCAGCCATGTCCGGAGTCTGGCAGACGGGTGGCCCTCGTCTCACCCATCGTGACCCACCTGGGACAACACCGGTGGTCTCCGCGACCGCCCCCGCGACGGCCGTAGCCTCGCTGCCGTGCACGATTTCCCCGCCGGCCGCTTCGCGGTGTGGACGACCGCCTGGCTCACCGGCCGCGCCTCCTTCGACGACGCCCTCGACGCCATCACCGGCGACTCCGCCCACCGGGTGAGCGGACTGCCCGGCACCGACGGCGCCGTTCCGCTGGGCGAGGCGCTCACCGCCGTGCGGGTGCTGGGCGAGCGGCGGGTTCGGCTGGTGCTGCCCGCCCCCGGCGACGTCCGCGGACTCCCCGCCGTCCCCGGGCTGGCGCCGGTCGCCCTGGAGGCCGGGCAGGCCGCCGTCGGCGACCGGGTGGTCCTGGTGCCGGAGCACCTCGGCAACGACGTCGTCGACTGGACGGCGTACGTCCTGGACGGCGTCGCACCCCCTCCCCCGCCCGTGGAGGGCACGCTCCGGGCGGCCTCCGGCGCGCTGGACCTGGCGGTGACCGAGTCCGCCCGCACGCTGGCCGAGCTCGACCTCGCCCGCTGGCACCCCGAGGTGCCCGCGCTGCTCGCAGGCATGGCCCGCCCGATGTCGGCGCCCGGGCTGCCCGATGACCACGACCCGCTGGCGCTGTCGATCCTCGGCCGGGCGCTGCGGCTGGCCGCCGTCCTCGACCTGGCGGCGACCGATGCGCCGGGTGCCGCGGTGAACCACGCGCAGGCCGCGAAGCGGGACGCGGCGCTCCGCCCGCTGTCCACCGCGGTGCGCGAGGCGGTGACCGCGGCGTACAACGCCGTCCCCCGCTGACCCCGCTTCTGCATGGTCATGCATGACCATGCATACTTGTGCTCGTGTCCAAGGTGCTCACGTCCCTCCCTGTCGGCGAACGCGTCGGCATCGCTTTCTCCGGTGGTCTCGACACGTCGGTCGCGGTCGCGTGGATGCGCGACAAGGGGGCGGTGCCCTGCACGTACACCGCTGACATCGGCCAGTACGACGAGCCCGACATCGGCTCGGTGCCCGGCCGCGCCACCGCCTACGGCGCCGAGCTCGCCCGCCTGGTCGACTGCCGCGCCGCCCTGGTCGAGGAGGGCCTGGCCGCGCTGACCTGCGGCGCCTTCCACATCCGCTCCGGCGGGCGCAGCTACTTCAACACCACGCCGCTGGGCCGCGCCGTCACCGGCACCCTGCTGGTGCGCGCCATGCTCGAGGACGACGTCCAGATCTGGGGCGACGGCTCCACCTACAAGGGCAACGACATCGAGCGGTTCTACCGCTACGGGCTGCTGGCCAACCCGGGCCTGCGGATCTACAAGCCCTGGCTGGACGCCGACTTCGTCACCGAGCTCGGCGGCCGCAAGGAGATGTCGGAGTGGCTGGTGGCCCATGGCCTGCCCTACCGCGACAGCGCCGAGAAGGCCTACTCGACCGACGCCAACATCTGGGGCGCCACGCACGAGGCCAAGACCCTCGAGCACCTCGACACCGGCATCGAGACCGTCGACCCGATCATGGGCGTGAAGTTCTGGGACGAGTCGGTGGAGATCGCCCCCGAGACCGTCACCATCGGCTTCGAGCAGGGCCGCCCGGTCACCATCGACGGCAAGGAGTTCGACACCGCCGTCGACCTGGTGAACGAGGCCAACGCGATCGGCGGCCGGCACGGGCTCGGCATGTCCGACCAGATCGAGAACCGCATCATCGAGGCCAAGAGCCGCGGGATCTACGAGGCCCCGGGCATGGCGCTGCTGCACATCGCCTACGAGCGGCTGGTCAACGCGATCCACAACGAGGACACCCTCGCCACCTACCACTCCGAGGGCCGCCGCCTGGGCCGGCTCATGTACGAGGGCCGCTGGCTGGACCCCCAGGCGCTCATGCTCAGGGAGTCGCTGCAGCGCTGGGTCGGCATGGCCGTGTCCGGCGAGGTGACGCTGCGGCTGCGCCGGGGCGAGGACTACTCGATCCTCGACACCGCCGGCCCCTCGTTCAGCTACCACCCGGACAAGCTGTCGATGGAGCGGACGTCGGACTCCGCGTTCGGCCCGGTCGACCGGATCGGCCAGCTGACGATGCGCAACCTCGACATCGCCGACTCCCGGGCGCGGCTGGAGCAGTACGCCCGCATCGGCATGGTCGGCGGAACCGCCTCGCACGCGGCGATCGGGGCCGCGCAGGCGGCGTCCACCGGTCTCATCGACGCCTCCGAGGCCGGCGGCGCGGAGGCGATCGCGTCGCGCGGCACGGTCTCCCAGCACGACGAGCTGCTCGACCGCGCGGCGATGGAGTCCGGCACCGACTAGTCGACGACGCTCTGCGCACGCAACTCGCGCTCTGGGGTCCTGCAGGACGTCAGTAGCGCGAGTTGCGTGCGCAGAGTGCGTTCGAGGCGCGGCCGGAAGGGTCCCCGCGGGCGCGCGGCGGGTCTAGCGTTCCTCCATGGCTGGGCCGATGACGATGAACCGGGTGATCCACGCCGCGGTACGGCGGGACCTGCAGCGTCTCTCGACGGCGCTGGACGACTGGCAGGACGGCGACCGCGGTCGCGGCACGGAGCTGGCGCGGGCCTTCGCCAACCTGCACGCCGAGCTGCACCACCACCACGTGTCCGAGGACACCCACATCTGGCCGATGCTCGCCTCGGTGGGCGTCGATGCCGAGCTGCTCGCCACGATGGAGTCCGAGCACGAGGCGATGGCCGAGACCCTCGCGCAGACCTCCACCGCGCTGGACTCGCTGGCTGCCACGGGCTCGACGGCCGATGCCCTCGGCGCGAAGGCCAGCGTCGGGCGGACGCAGGAGATCGTCGAGCAGCACCTGCGGCACGAGGAGGACGAGCTCGAGCCGCAGCTCGCACCCCACCACGACTCGGCGCAGTGGAAGGCGGTGGAGAAGAAGCTGCGCAGCCGGCCGCTGGGCGAGACCGGCCGTTTCTTCGCCTGGCTCACCGACGGCATGGGCGACCCCGAGCGTCAGTTCCTGCGGTCGACGATCCCGCCACCGGTGGTCACCGTGCTCACGCGGACGTTCGGCCGGCGCTACACCCGCGAGATCGCGCCCTGCTGGGAGCCGCAGACCTCACGCCACTGACCCCGCCCGCCACCCGCCGCTCCGAGCCGACGCCTCCGGCCACCGCCCTCGGCAGCTCTGTGCCGGAACTCGCGCTCTGGCCGTCCTGCAGGATGGCCAGAGCGCGAGTTCCGTGCGCAGAGCGGGTGCGTCGGCGTGCGGGTGCGGGTGCGTCGGCCTGCGGGTGCGGCGGCGTGCGGGTGCGGGCGGGCGTCAGGCGGTGGGGCGGGGCGGACGCGGCGGGGTGAAGCAGCAGGACGCCGGGCAGTTGGTGCCCAGCCGCGGCTCGCCCCCGGCCCGGCGCTCGGCGAGCAGGCCGACCAGCGATGTCACGAAGTCCGGGTGCGTGCCCGCCGTCGCGGCCCGGCCGAACGCCAGCCCGAGCTCGGCAGCGGTCTCGCGGGCCTCGTTGTCGAGGTCCCAGATGACCTCGAGGTGGTCGCTGACGAAGCCGACCGGGAAGAGGACGACGGCCTTCTCCCCCGCCGCGGCGAGCGCCTTCAGGTGGTCGTTGACGTCGGGCTCCAGCCAGGGCACCGACGGCGGGCCCGAGCGGCTCTGCCACACCAGGTCGAAGTCCCGGCCCGGCACGGCCATCTGCACCACGCGGCGGGCGGTCTCGGTCAGCTCGGCCTCGTAGGCGTGCCCCTGCGGCCCGGCGACGGCGGCCATCGAGTCCGGGATGCTGTGCGCCGTCGCGACCAGCCGGGCGCCGTCCCGCAGCTCAGCGGGGATGTGCGCGAGCGCCTCGACCAGCGCGTCGGCGTTGGCCCGGACGAAGCCCTCGGCGTCGAAGTAGTGCGGCAGCTTCTCCGCGGTCGGGCCGCCGGGAGCTGCGGCCGATCCGGTCAGCGAGGCGCGAGCCCGGGCGATGTCCTCGTGGTACTGCCGGCAGCCGGAGAACGAGGCGTAGGCCGACGTCGCCAGGACGTAGGCGTGCTGGATGCCGTCGTCGGCCATCTGCTGCCACACGTCCTCGACGTAGGGCGCCCAGTTCCGGTTGCCCCAGTAGACCGGCAGGTCGATGCCGGCGGACCGGAGCTCCGCCTCGAGCGCGGCGATCAGCGCCTTGTTCTGGTCGTTGATCGGGCTGACGCCGTCGAAGTGGTGGTAGTGCTCGGCCACCTCCTCGAGTCGCTCCCGCGGGATGCCGCGACCACGGGTGACGTTCTCCAGGAACGGCATGACGTCGTCGTGACCCTCGGGGCCGCCGAACGACAGCAGCAGCAGCGCCTCACGGCGCCCGGCCGGAGCCGGCGCGGTCGACGGCTCGACGCCGCCGTTGTTGCGGACGGCGAGCGACGGGTCCTGGTCGGGACGCTGATCGGCAGGGGTGATGTCGACGATGGCGCGGGGCACGTGGGTTCTTCCTGTTGCTGGGTGGCGCTGGATGCAGTCACACGCCGACGGCGTGGAACCCACCGTCGACGTGGACGATCTCGCCGGTGGTGGCCGGGAACCAGTCCGACAGCAAGGCTACGACGGCCTTGCCCGCGGGCTCGGTGTCGGTGACCGACCAGCCGAGCGGTGCACGGCCCTCCCATGCCTCCTCGAACTGCTTGCTGCCGGGGATCGACTTCATCGCCATGCTGCGCAGCGGACCGGCGGCGACGATGTTCGACCGCACGCCCTCGGGGCCCAGCTCGCGGGCCACGTAGCGGGAGGTGGACTCCAGCGCCGCCTTGGCCGCACCCATCCAGCCGTACACCGGCCAGGCGACGGTGGCGTCGAAGGTGAGGCCGACGACCGAGGAGGGGTTGGCCAGCAGCGGGCGGCAGGCCTGGGTGAGCGAGGCGTAGGACCAGGCCGAGACCTGGAACGCCGTCGCGGCGTGCTCCCAGGCGACCTCGGGGAAGCCCTCCCCCATCGCCTCCTGCGGCGCGAAGCCGATCGAGTGGACGACGCCGTCCAGCGAGTCGAACCCGGCCTCGCGGAGCCGGCCGGCCAGCGAGCCGAGGTGCTCGGTGCTGGTCACGTCGAGCTCGACGACGGCGGCCTCCTGCGGCAGCCGCTTGGCGATCCGCTGGCACAGCGAGAGCGCGCGCCCGAAGTTCGAGAGGACGACGGTGGCGCCCTGCTCCTGCGCCAGCCGCGCCGTGGCGAAGGCGATCGAGGCCTCGGTGAGGACGCCGGTCACCAGGACCTTCTTGCCCTCGAGGATGCCGCTCATCAGTGCCCCATTCCCAGTCCGCCGTCGACCGGGACGACCGCCCCGGTGATGTATCCCGCCGCGTCGCCGGCCAGGAAGCGCACGACTCCGGCCACCTCGTCGGCGTCCGCGTACCGCCCCAGCGGCACCTGCCCGAGGATCTCCTTCTGCCGCGCCTCGGGCAGCTCCGCCGTCATGTCCGTGGTCACGAACCCGGGGGCGACGACGTTGGCCGTGATGTTGCGGCTGCCGAGCTCGCGGGCGATCGAGCGCGCCAGGCCGACCAGCCCCGCCTTCGACGCCGCGTAGTTCGTCTGGCCGGCCGAGCCGAGCAGGCCGACGACGGAGGACACGAAGATCATCCGGCCGGCGCGGGCGCGCACCATCTTCGGCGTCGCCCGCTTGGCCACCCGGTAGGCGGCGGTCAGGTTGGCGTCGAGGACGTCGGTGAAGTCGTCCTCCTTCATCCGCATCAGCAGGCCGTCGCGGGTGATCCCGGCGTTGCTGACCAGCACCTCGACCGGGCCCTGGTGCGCCTCGACCTCGCTGAATGCGCGGTCGACGTCCTCGGTGCTCGTGACGTCGCACTGCACGCCGAACAGCCCGTCGGGGGCGCCGCTGCCACGGTGCGTGACCGCCACCGAGTCGCCCTGCTCGGCGAACGAGCGGGCGATGGCCAGCCCGATCCCGCGATTGCCGCCGGTCACCAGCACCGATCTGCCGCTCGAACTCACCGCGCGCACTCCCCTGCCGACGACCTTGTCGCTGCCGAACCTAACGCCTGCGGGCAGGTCGCACCGGCTACCGGCGAGTAAGTGATCACTCCCTCTCGCGACGCGCTCGATCGCGGGTCCCGGAAGCGCGGCGCGTTCTGCGAGACTGCCGCGTCCGATCGATCCGGAGGTGGCCGTGCAGCGTCCCGCTCTCGTGTTCGACGGCGACTGCGCCTTCTGCAGCCGCAGCGCCGAGCTCGCCCGGAGGATCCTCCCCGCCGACACCGGCGTCGTCCCGTGGCAGCAGGTGGACCTGGCGACCGCCGGCTTCACCGCCGAGCGGGCGCAGACCGAGGTGCTGTGGGTCGACCGGGAGGGCGCGGTGACCGGCGGCGCGCCCGCCGTCGCCCGGACGCTCCGGGCCGCCGGCGGGTTCTGGGCGCTGCTCGGGCTCCTGCTGTCGCTGCCACCGATCCGCTGGGTCGCGCCCGTCATCTACCGGCTGGTGGCGGCCAACCGGTACCGGCTGCCCGGCGGGACCGCCGCCTGCCGCGTCCCCCAGGCTCCGCCCGCTCGTTGACAGCGGGGACCCGCCGACCGTAGACAGCGGGCATGGACACCGAGGTCTCCTCCCGCGTCGCGCTCACGGTCACCGACGGGGTGGCCACCGTCCTGCTGGACCGGCCCGAGAAGATGAACGCCCTGGACCCGGCGATGTTCGAGGCGATCCTCGCGGCCGGCACCGAACTCATGGACCGGGACGACGTCGGCGCGGTGGTGCTGACCGGCGCCGGCCGCGCCTTCTGCGCCGGCCTGGACTTCGGCTCGTTCGCCGCGATGGCCGACGGGGGCGGCGACCGCGTCGTCGTGCCCCGGGAGCCGCTGGGTGCGGCCGGCGCACTGGCCCAGCAGGTCGTGCACGTGTGGTCGCTGGTGCCCGCCCCGGTGATCGCGGCGGTGCACGGCGTCGCCTTCGGCGGCGGCCTGCAGATCGCCCTCGGCGCCGACATCCGGCTGGTCGCCCCCGACGCGCAGCTGTCGCTGATGGAGATCCAGTGGGGCATCTGCCCGGACATGTGCGGAACCCAGCTGCTGCCCGAGCTGGTGGGCCGGGACGTCGCCAAGGAGCTGGCGCTGACCGGCCGGCGGATCTCGGGCACCGAGGCGGCCCGGATCGGGCTGGCCACGCGCGAGGTCGCCGATCCGCTGGCCGCCGCGCTCGAGCTGGCCGGCGAGATCGCCGGGCACAGCCGCACCGCGACCCGCGCGACCAAGCGGCTGCTCGACCTCGCCGGCCGGGTGCCGCTCGCCGAGGGCCTGGCCGCGGAGCAGACCGAGATCGGCGCGCTCATCGGCTCGCCCGAGCAGGCCGCCGTCGTCAGGCGCCGGCTGGGCAGCGCCTGACGACGACGGGCCTCAGCGCCTGAGCCCGGCCGCCACCAGCTCCTCGACGCTCGCCAGCTTGACCGCGGGACGTCCGTCGGCCCGGCCGCGCTCCTGCTCGGCGGCCAGGATGCGGGCGAGCTCCTTGGCGCCGAGCACGTCCGGCCGGGCGCGCTTCGCCGCTCGCACGAAGGAGCGCGGCGAGCCCGCGGACTTCGGCAACCGGCCGGCGAAGGCATCGTCCAGCAGCGTGCGGACGGTCTCGGCGGCATCCAGCCGGTTGTCGCCGATGCCGCCGGACGAGCCGCGCTTGAACCAGCCCACGGCGTAGGTGCCGGGCGAGCCGGAGATCCGGCCGGCCTCGTGCGGCGCGGTGCCGTTCGCGGCGTCGAACGGAAGCCCGGGAACCGCCCGCCCGCCGTAGCCGATGGCGCTGACGACCGGTGCTCCGAGCACCTCGGTGCCGTCGACGAGGCAGACGCCGCGCGCCGTGTCGTCGCCCAGGACGCCGGCCACGCTGCTGGCGAAGCGCAGCACGATCCGCCGTCCCGGCTCGGGCGCCGAAGCCGTGTCGACCGACGTGCGCCGCAGTCCGCGGAGCAGCGCCGCAGAGCTGCCGTCAGGTGCGTTGTCGATGGCCTCGCTGGTCCGCGGATCGGCGTCGTCGACCACCAGCTCCACCCCCGGCATCCGGCGCAGCGCCAGCAGCTCGGGTGCGGAGTAGGCGGCGTGCTCCGGGCCGCGGCGGCCGAGCAGGACGACCTCGCGCACCGGCGAGCTGCGCAGCGCCGCCAGCGCGTGGTCGGCGATGTCGGTGCGCGCCAGGTCCTCGGGATCGCTGCTCAGGATGCGGGCGATGTCCAGCGCCACGTTCCCGGTGCCGACCACCACCGCCCGCTCGCTCGCCAGCTCGACGTCGCCGGCGGGCACGTCGGGGTGGGCGTTGTACCAGCCGACGAACTCCGGTCCGGAGTGCACGCCGGGCAGGTCCTCGCCGGGCACCTCGAGCCGCCGGCCGGTGGCGGCGCCGACGGCGTAGATCACCGCGTCGAAGTTCCGGGTCAGCTCCTCCACCGGCACGTCGGTGCCGACGTCCACGCCGAGCACCAACCGCACCCGCGGATGGTCGTACAGCCGGCCGAGCGCGGACCCGATGCGCTTGGTGCTCGGGTGGTCGGGGGCGACGCCGTAGCGCACGAGCCCGCCGGCCACCGGCAGCCGGTCGATCAGGGTGACCGTCGACCGGGTGTGCAGCAGCAGGAGCTCGGCCGCATAGAGACCGGCCGGGCCGGTGCCCACCACGGCGACGTCGAGCCCCGCGAAGTCACTGGGCAGGATCCAGTCGTAGCGAGCGGCGTTCCAGTCGTGGAAGAGCGGACCGGCCGCCACGGCCTCCCGCTCCGAGCGGGCGTAGTAGCCGGTGGCGAGGTCGGCGTACACCTGCTCGGTCTCGCTGAGCACGTCTGCCGGGACGATCGCGTCCACCGGGCAGGCGTCGGCGCAGGCGCCGCAGTCGATGCAGACCTCGGGGTCGATGTAGAGCATCGGCTCGACGTCGTAGGCCCGCGTGCCCGGCAGCGGCGAGATGCAGTTGACCGGGCAGACGGAGACGCAGCTGGCGTCCTTGCAGCAGTTCTGCGTGATGACGTAGGTCATCGGGCCGACCCCCTGCCCGGCCGGCCCCGATCCGCCGCGCTCACAGCAGGTTGGCCCGCTTGTAGATGAGGACGGCGGGCGGCGTGAGCAGCCCCGCGGTGTGCAGGAACTCCATGAGCCCGCGGCAGCTGGAGCGGATCAGCGACTTGTGGTGCTCGTTGCCGGCGGCCTCCCGCTTGGCCCGCTCGACGTCCAGGCCGGCGACCTCGTAGACCTTGTCGTTGACCATGCTGGTGAGGATGAAGTAGGCGTTCGCGGCGACGATCAGCGCGGTGGCGTGCCGGCGCAGCGTGCTCGTCCCGGCCATCCGCTCGATCACCTCGTCGCGGGCGAACTTCATGTGCCGCGACTCCTCCACCACGTGGATGTTGTTGATCGTGCGGATGAACGGCGCGACGCGCTCGTCCCGCATCCAGTCGCGCTGCATCACGTCGAGGACCTCCTCCGCGACCAGGATCGCGGCGTAGGAGGCCTCCCCCGACATGAACGTCTTGCACAGCCGGCCGAGCTCCAGGACCAGGCGGGAGGGCAGGTAGTTGGGGGCGTTCAGCTTCGCCACGCCCCGCGCGAACATGATCGAGTGCCGGCACTCGTCGGCGATCTCGGTGAGGGCCCACTGGAACTCCGCCGAGGTGCGGTCCCTGGTGTACATGTCCCGCAGCATCAGCTGCTGCAGGATCATCTCGAACCAGATGCCGGTGGACGCCACCGAGGCGCACTCCTGGCGGGTCAGCTCGGCGCGCTGGGCCTCCGACATCTCCTCCCAGTACGCCGTGCCGTACAGCGTCGACCACTCCGGGCTGGCGCCGTGGTCGGCCGGGTCGAGCGGGGTCTCCCAGTCGACCTCGGAGATCGGGTCGTAGGAGAGCTGCTCGCTGGAGGCGAGGAGCCGCTCGGCGATCGAGCCCTCGCGTCGCGTCGTGGTCGGGTCGTCGATGGCGGTCATCCGGGGTCCCCCTACTCGGTGTCCGACGGCGGCGACACGGCCGGAGCCGAACAGTGTGTGTGACGGCAGGTCATACCTACCCAACCACACAACCGTGACACGCGTCGATGTCACATAGCTCAGGAACCGATGAGCCGAGCCGTCGTCAGAGAGCGCGGCCGCAGGTCGGCCACGCGCCGCGCCCCTGCACCGCCAGCACCTTCTCCGCGATCGCGATCTGCTGCTCCTTCGTGGCCAGATCGGCACGGGGTGCGTAGGCGCCGCCGCCGAAGGAGGTCCACGTGGTGGGGCTGAACTGGAGCCCGCCGTAGTAGCCGTTGCCCGTGTTGATGCTCCAGTTGCCGCCGGACTCGCACAGCGCCACCGCGTCCCAGTCGCGGCCGGCGACAGGAGCCGGGACCGGAGCGGGCGCCGGAGCCGGCACGGGAGCAGGCACCGGGGTGGTGCCGCGCGGTGCCGTCGGGACGGCGGGCGGCACGGCGACGGCCGGTGGGGCGGGAACCGGCGGTGCGGCCGCGCGCTGCGCCTGGAGCGCGACGAGGGCCGTCCGCGCCTGCTCCAGCTGCGCCTGCATCGCGCCCTGCTGCGCGCGCAACGTGGTCAGCTGCTCCGCGGCGCGCGTGCGCACCGCGTCCGCCGACGCCAGCGCCGCCTGAGCGGCCTGCCGGGACCGGTCGGCCTCGGCGACGGCTGACTGCACGACGTTCTCCGTCTCGGCCGCCCGATCCCGGGCCTCCGAGGCGACGGCGAGCACGTCGCTCCGGCCGGCGCCGACCAGATCGAGCAGCGCGGCCCGCTCCACCGCCTGCGCGGGGCTGCCGGAGGTGATCAGGCTGGTGAGGACCGGCGACGTCGTGCCCGACATGTAGCTGATCCGCGCGAAGGCGACGACGTCGTCCCGGGCGGAGGACAGCTCGATCCGGGCCCGCTGCGCCGCCTCGCCTGCCGCCCGCGCGGCGGCGTCGGCCTCCGCGTAGGCCTGCTGCTGGGCCTCGAACTCGGCCCGGGCGCGAGCGGTCTCCCCGCTCGCCCTCTCGGCCGCGGTCTGCGCGGCGCCGAGCTGCCCCAGCAGCTGCTGCACCTGCGCAGCGCCCGTCCGGGCCGCCTGCTCCGCGGCGGTGACCTGCGGATCCGCCGGCGCGGCCGAGGCCGCTCCCGGAACGAGGACCAGACCGAGAGCAGCGGCGACGAGGACGCCGCCGCACCGGCCGCCCCCTCGACTGCGCGCTACCGGAAGCGGACCGAGGAGAAACCGCACGCATGCACCCTTCGTCGTCGGGGGCGGGTATCGGATCGATGCCGCCGCGCCGTCCCGGTCAGGGTGCCCAGGACCGGGACGGCCGACACCGCCGACACGCATGTCCCCGGACCGCGTGCTCCCGGATCGTTACCGCCGCATCGGAGACCGGGTGGTGCACCCCGGACCGTGACAGCATCCCCACCGAGCTGCGGTGTCCGCCGCTTCCCCCTCCGGCCTGCGAGGCGACATGGACTTCACCCTTCCCGACACCGCCCTCGCTGTCCGCGACGGCGTCCGCAGCGTCGCGGCGAAGTACGACCACGCGTACTGGTCGCGCTGCGAGGAGGAGCACCGCTTCCCCACCGAGGCCTGGCACGACCTGGCCGACGGCGGCTGGATCGGGCTGTCGGTGCCGGAGGAGTACGGCGGCGGCGGACAGGGCCTGCTGGAGCTCGCGGTCGCCTGCGAGACGCTGGCCGCATCCGGCGGCACCGCCGGGACGTTCCTCTACATCCTCACGCCCGGGTTCGGCGCGATGACGCTGGCGCGGCACGGCACTCCTGAGCAGAAGGCGGCGATCCTGCCCGGCGTCGCCGACGGCAGCGTGCAGTTCGCCCTCGGGCTCACCGAGCCCGACGCCGGGAGCAACGCCCTGGCGATCAGCACCTCCGCCCGCCGCGACGGCGACGACTTCCTGATCGACGGCCAGAAGGTGTGGATCTCCGGTCTGGAGAACGCCGACTGGATGATCGCGGTGACCCGCACGATTCCCGCGGCCGAGGCGAAGCCCCGCACCGCTGGGTTCACCCTCTTCCTGATCGACGTCAAGGAGGCCGTGGCGAAGGGCCAGCTGTCGTACACGCCGATCCCGAAGATGGGCGGCAACGTCGTCACCAGCAGCCAGGTGTTCTTCGACGACCTGCGGGTGCCGGCCGACCGGGTGCTGGGCGCCGTCGACCAGGGCTTCCCGGTGCTGTGGGACGTGCTCAACCCCGAGCGGATCCTGGCCGCGGCCGGCGGGGTCGGCGGCGCGGAGGCCGCGCTGGACCTGGCCTGCGACTACGCGCGCGAGCGCATCGTGTTCGGTCGACCGATCGGCGCCAACCAGGCCGTCCAGTTCCCGCTGGCGCAGATCAAGGCGAAGACCGAGCTCGCCCGGCTGATGACCTACAAGGCCGCCTGGCTGTTCGACCAGGGACTGCCCTGCGGCAACGAGACCAACATCGCCAAGCTCACCGGGGCGCAGGTCGCCTGGGAGGCGGCGAACCAGGCGTTCCAGACCTACGGCGGCATGGCCTACTCCAAGGAGCACCCCGTCGAGCGGCTGTTCCGCGACGCCCGGATCGGCAAGAACATCCCGGTGGCCGAGGAGCTGATCCTCGCCCACCTGGGCACCCAGGTGCTGGGGCTCCCCCGCAGCTACTGAGCCGAGCGGTCCCGCCGCAGCCACCCGCCGCCGAACAGCGCCCAGAGGACGAGGAGCGGCTGGAAGAACAGCCGGACCAGGCGCTTGGTGTCGGTGTCCAGCCCGAAGGCGGAGGTGCCCTCGAGGTACTGCGCGACGTTGCCCGGGAAGATGACGACGAAGAACGCCGCCAGCAGCCCGCCCACCAGCCGCTTCTTCTGCGGCAGCACCACGAAGGCCGCGCCCAGCGCGATCTCCGCGACGCCCGAGCCCAGCACGGTGAGGTCCTCGTCCAGCGGGAACCAGCTGGGCACCTGCGCCTGGAACTCCGAGCGCTGGACGGTCAGGTGCAGCACCCCGGCGCCCACCATGGTCGCGCCCAGCACGAGGCGGGCGGCGGTGCGGACGGCGGCAGGCATGCGCGAACCGTAGCCGGGCAGGTCAGCCCCGCCGCGCCCGCGCCGCCGCAGCCAGCTCGTCGAGCATCGCCTCGGTGGTGGGGAGGTCGACGCAGGCATCGGTGACGCTCCGGCCGTACTCCAGCGAGCCGGGGTCGCCCTGGTCGAGGTCCTGCCGGCCCGCGACGAGGTTGCTCTCCACCATGACGCCACGAATGGCGCTCTGCCCACCGGCGATCTGCTCGGCGAGGTCGCGCACGACCTCGATCTGGCGCAGGTGGTTCTTCTGGCTGTTGCCGTGCGAGGCGTCGACGACGACGACCTGCGGCAGCCCCCGCTCGGCCAGCCGCTCCCGCAGGTCCGCGATGTGCGCCGCGGAGTAGTTGGGGCCGTCCTTGGCGCCGCGCAGGATCACGTGGCCGGTGTCGTTCCCCGTCGTCGACAGCTGGGCGGAGATGCCGTGCGCGTCCACGCCCAGGAACTCGTGCGGCGAACGCGCCGTCACCACGGCCTGGATCGCGGAGTCCACGCTGCCCTCCGGCGAGTTCTTGAACCCGACCACCGAGGAGAAGCCCGACACCCGCTCGCGCGCGGTCTGGTCGGTGACGTTGCGGGCGCCGACGCCGTTGTAGGTGATCAGCCCGTCGACGTACTGCGGGGTGAGGGCGTTCAGCGGCTCGGCCGCGACCGGGACGCCGAGGTCGGTGATCGCGCGCATGAGCATCCGGGTGGCGACCAGCCCGACGCTGATCCGGCTGGACCCGTCGAGGAACGGGTCGTAGGCGAAGCCCTTCCAGTCGACCTCGGTCCGCGGCTTCTCGGTGTAGGTGCGCATCAGGATCTCGAGGTCCGCGCCGTGCCGCTCCCGCATGCGGGCGATGAAGCCGGCGTACTCCAGCGCCGCCTCCGGATCGTGGATGGAGCACGGGCCGGCGATGACGGCGAGCCGACCGTCGGCGCCGGTCACGATGTCGGTGACGACTCGCCGGGCCGTCCGCGTCGTCGCCACCGAGGCCTCCGACAGCGGGACGACGGCGGCCACGGACGCCGGGGTGACGACGACGCTCATCCCGGTGATCCGGGCGTCCACCAGGCCGTCGAGGTCGGGAGCGTCGCCCGGTGCGACGCCGACCGCGCGCTGGACGTCGGGCAGCAGGCCGGCCAGGGCGGCGTCGATCTGCCCGTTCACCCGGGTCTGCATCTCGAGCAGCAGCTCGGCCACCCGCGTCGCCGCGTCCAGGATCCGCACGGTGTCCTCCTCCGTCGTCACCGGCCCGGTACAGCTCCGGGACCGGTGTCGGGGAACAGCGAAGCAGACGCCGTTCCCGCGCGGGAGGCCGCCCGCAGCGCAGGGCGGCTGGCCCTGCCTAGGCTCGGGCGGTCACCTCTCTCCCGGATGGAGCCCCATGCCCGTCGTCTCCCGCCTGTCGACGACCCTCGTCAAAGGCACCGCCCTGCACTCGCCGTCGACCGTCGAGCTGACCTCTCACGGCGTCGAGGACAACCGGCGGTTCCACCTGGTCGACGGCCGTGGCCGGCTGTTCAACGGCAAGCACCACGGGCCGCTGGTCCGGATCACCGCCGACCTCGACGGTTCGGAACTCACGCTGCGCATCCCCGGCCGGGATCCGGTGCGGGCGAGCACGACCGAGCTCGGGGAGCCGGTGGTCACGAACTTCTACGGGCGCGACGTCCCCGGCCACCTGCTGGCCGTTCCGTTCGCCGACGCCCTCACCGAGTTCGTCGGCGAGCCGGTGCGCCTCGTCGCGACCGACGTGCCCGGCGCGGGGGTCGACGTCCACCCCGTGACGCTGGTGTCCGCAGCCACCATCGAGCACCTGCGCAGCGTCACCCCGGACGGCGAGCGGCTGGACCACCGGCGCTTCCGGATGCTGGTCGAGCTGGACGGCACCGGCGTGCACGAGGAGGACGGCTGGATCGGCCGGCGGGTGCGGCTCGGCGGCGCGACGGTGCGGGTGGTCGGGCCGGTCCCCCGCTGCGTCGTCACCAACGAGAACCCCGACAGCGGGGAGGTGGACTTCCGCACGCTGAAGTCCATCGTCCGCTACCGCGGTGAGCTGGCGACGAGGCTGGAGACCCCGGTCGAGCACCTGCCGGACAACGGCGCGGTCATCTTCGGCATGTACGCCACGGTCGAGGAGCCGGGGCGGATCGGCCTCGGGGACCCCGTCGAGCTGCTCGACGAGGTCCCCGCAGGCGTCAGCGGGTAGCCGCTCCCGCCGGCGACAGCGCGTCGGTGAGCAGCGCGACCAGCGCCTCGAGCTGCACGTCCGTGGAGGACTGCACCTCCTCGTCGGAGCCGTCCAGCGCGCGGGCGGCGAGCCCCGCCTTGCTGTCGATCAGCTCGGCGATCCGGGAGTCGAGGGTCTGCGCGGCGATGATCCGCCAGGCCGTGACCGGCTCGGTCTGCCCGATGCGGTGGCTCCGGTCGATCGCCTGGGTCTGCTCGGCGTCGGTCCAGGAGAGCTCGGCCAGCACGATGTTGGAGGCGACCTGCAGGTTGAGGCCGACGCCCGCCGCGGTGAGCGAGCAGACGGCGACCGCCACCTCGGGGTCCTTCACGAACGCGTCGATGTGCTTCTGGCGGGCCGACGGCGTCTGGTCCCCGCGGATCGAGGAGTACCGGATGCCGAGCTTGTCGAGGGTCTCCTCGGCGGTGTCCATGACGTCGATGTGCTTGGCGAAGAAGACGACCTTCCCGGCGCTGCGGGCCAGCTGCGCGGCGTAGTCCGCGGCCAGCCCGGCCTTCGCCTGGCCGATGCGCCGCATCATGCTGAAGACGTTCTCGCCGGTGGCCTTGGTGGTCGTGTCCTTGAGCTCCCAGCCGGCCACCTTGCGCACGAGGTCGTGGTCGATCTCCTCCACGACGGTCGCCGACTCGCGCGCCGCGAGGGCGCTCTCGTACCGCTTGACCAGCCTCGCTGCGAGCTCGCGCTCGGCCGCCCGGATGGAGCGGCCGGCCTTGTCGTCCAGCTCGACGGGCAGGTCGGCGATCCGGCGGGCGGGGATGTCGGCGGCGACGTCGACCTTGCGGCGGCGGACGATGCCCAGGTCGATCACGCACGTGCGGGCCGCCGGGTAGAAGCCCGGATCGGCCGGCGTGAGTCCGACGTCCTCGAGGGCCTCCATCAGCTCGCCGAGCGGCTTCTCGTCGTCGATCCAGCCGAGGAACTGCCAGATGGCGCGGAAGTCCTCGATGTCGTTGATCAGCGGGGTGCCGGTGAGGGCCATGAGCAGCGGCCGCGGCACGCGGGAGCGGATCCGCTCGGAGAGCTCCAGCACGTGCTGCGAGCGCTGCGAGGTCTTGTTCTTGATGAAGTGCGCCTCGTCGACGACCATCCCGCGGAAGCCGAAGTCGCCGATCCAGCCCACGTGCCGGTCCAGCACCTCGTAGTTGACGACGACGATGTCGGCGAACGCGTCGATCGTCTCGCCGTTGCCCTGGATCACGGTCGCCGGGCGGTGCGGCGTCCAGCGGGCGGCCTCGCGGGCCCAGTTGGTCTTGACGACGTTCGGCACGACCACCAGCAGCGGAAAGGCCTGGGCCGCCTCGGCCGCGAGCAGCGACTGGGCGGTCTTGCCGAGGCCCGGCTCGTCGGCGAGCAGGAAGGTCCGGTGCCCCTGCGCGGCGGCGGCGACGACCTGTCCCTGGTGCGGCATGAGCTCGGAGCCCGACGGGGTGAACTGGGAGCTGGGGAACGGCAGCGCCATGCAGGCCGGGGCGCCGCCGCCGGCGCGCTCGAAGGAGTTGAGCAGCGGGGTGAGCAGCTCCCAGTTCAGCAGCCGGCGCGGTCGCGCCACCGTCGGGCGGGCGGCGGAAAAGTCAGGTGCCAGGAAAGGGTTGGCCAGCTGCCGGGAGATGACCGACTGCGGCACGACCTTGCGCTCGGGGGCCGCCGTCACGGCCTCGGTCTGCACCGGGGGCGGCGGCTCCTCCTCGGCGGTCTCGATGCCGGCGGCGGCGAGCATCTCGCGCTTGAGCGCCTTGGCGGCGTCGGAGGCGACGGCCTCGTCGGCGAGCAGGGCCAGGAGCCCGGCCTCGCGCACGGCGGTGGTCGCCAGGATCGTGGCGATCCCGTCCAGCCGCTTGAGCTGCTCGCCCCGGCGGGTGTCACCGATCGTGGAGTCGGTCTGCACGCGGGCCCGCTCCTCGCGCAGCACGAGTGCGATGGCCTGGAACTCCGCGCGCACCGTCGGGGTCACCCGACCGCGCTTGACCGCGTTCTCGACCTCGCGCACGGCGCGGGCGAGCACCGCGATGACGTCGCCGCCCTCGCGGACGCGCCGCTGACGCTGGTTCCGCGGGGCGTTGCGCCGCGCACCCGTCGACCGACGAGCTGGTCCTGCCACGTACCCCTCCTCCGAACGCCCGGCACGGGTGTCACGAGTCGCCGCCGCGAAGGTCGTGCAGCCTGCGGCCGACGGCCGCGGGCGGAGCCCTCCGTGGCTGCGGCGCCGCCCGGCCCACGGATCCGTGGGAGATCGACGCCTCCGGGCGGACGGTTCCGACGTGGGCGGACAGCCACCGGGATTCCCGGGGCACCCACGCGGGAGAAGAAGTCCCCGCCGGACGAACGGCCCGTGCCTGGGCCGATGCCGGACCAACAGTAGCGCGTACCTGTCCACATGGCCGAGGGATCACCCCGCTCCCTACGCTCACGGGATGTTCCTGCTCTTCGGCTTCGGCACCAAGCAGCGAGACCTCGGGCCTGGGGAGTCCCGGACCTGCCCGAACTGCGGCAACACCTCGCGATGGGCCCGGGTCAGGCAGTACAAGCAGTTCTCGGTGTTCTTCGTGCCGCTCGCCCGCTGGAGCCGCCGGCAGCTCGAGGTCTGCGGCATCTGCGGTACCGCGATCGAGGTCTGACCCGCCTGCCCGGTCGCCCGGCTCATCGCCCCGCCGTGCCCGTGAGCCCGCTCCGCCGCTGGTCCGCACTCGCAGTCCTCGCGCTGCCGGTGCTGCTGATCAGCGTCGATATGACCGTCCTCGGCTTCGCCGTGCCGGCGCTCTCGGCCGATCTCGGCCCGACGTCGACCGAGCTGCTGTGGATCGTCGACATCTACTCGTTCCTGCTGGCCGGGCTGCTGGTGCTGATGGGCAACCTGGGCGACCGCATCGGCCGGCGCCGGCTGCTGATCGCCGGCGCGATCGCCTTCGGCCTCGCCTCGGCTCTCGCCGCGTTCGCGACCAGCCCGGAGATGCTCATCGCCGCCCGGGCACTGCTCGGCCTCGGCGGGGCCACCTTGATGCCCTCGACCCTCGCCCTGCTGCGCTCGGTGTTCCCCGACGACCGCGAACGCCGGCTGGCCATCGCGATCTGGGCGGCCGCCTTCTCCGGCGGCGCGGCCGTGGGACCGATCATCGGCGGGGTCCTGCTCGAGCGCTTCTGGTGGGGCTCGGTGTTCCTGGTGAACGCCCCGGTCATGGTGCTGCTCGTCATCGGGGCGCTCGTCCTGCTGCCCGAGTCGCGGAACCCGCTGCCCGGCCCCTTCGGCGTGCCGTCCGGCCTGCTCTCGATCGCCGGCGTCCTGCCGGTCGTGTACGCCCTCAAGACCGTCGCGAAGGACGGGCCGAGCGCGACCGCGGCGCTGGCCTGGCGATGGGGATCGCGCTGCTGTGGACCTTCGTGCGCCGGCGGCGCCCCCTCACCGAGCCACTGCTGACCCTGCAGCTGTTCCGCAACCGCGTCTTCACCGTCGCGGTCAGCACCAACCTGCTGACCGTCTTCGCGCTGCTGGGCGTGATGTTCTACCTGCCGCAGTACCTGATCCTCGTGCTCGGCACGAGCCCACTGGTCGCCGGCCTCTGGATGCTGCCCCTCGCCGGCGCCACGGTCATCGGAACGCTGGCGGCGCCCTCGCTGGCCCGGGTGCTGCACCTGCGCTGGATCATCGGCGGCGGGATGACCCTGGCCGCCGCGGGCCTCGCCGTCGCCACGATGCTCGGGATCGACGGCGACCGGGCCGTGCTCATCACGGCCGGCCTGTTGATCGGCGCTGGCGTCGGTGCGGCCGAGGCGCTGACCAACGACGCCATCCTCACGGCTGCACACCCGGGACGACGGGCTCTTCCGCCGGTGCGCGGAAGACGCCGCGCAGGCCCTTGCCGCGCGCCTCGTCCCGTCCGGCGGCTAGATCCGGCGGGTCACGCCGCACCACGAATCGTCTGTCACCTCGTCCTTCGCATCGGTCGCGAGAGGCGCACGGGCAACATGTGACGAAGGGGAACGGTCCGTCTCGTTCCTCTCGGACTCGCACGCAGCGCACTCCACTGCTTACTGTCTGTACCAGCGAGGGCGCAGTTCGTAGCCGGCAGACAGCGGTTGGAGCGCCCCCCACCGCCACCGAGAGGAACTGACATGACGCTCCCCCAGCGCACCGCCACCCCCACCCTCCCCCGCCAGGTCGCCTACGGCCAGCGCCCGGCCCCGCGTCCGGGCATGCCCGCCGGCTACCCGATGGCCCGCCAGATGCCGGCCGGTGCCCGCCCCCAGCCCGGCATGGCGCCCATGGCCCAGCGCCCCATGCCCCAGCACGCCATGCCCCAGCACGCCATGCCCCAGCACCAGATGGCCGAGCGGCCCGCCCCGCGCGCGGTCAGCTTCCTGACCGTGGCCGAGGTCGCGGCGATCATGCGGGTCTCGAAGATGACCGTGTACCGCCTGGTCCACGGTGGCGAGATGGCCGCCGTCCGCGTCGGCCGCTCCTTCCGCGTGCCGGAGACCGCCGTCCGCGAGTACCTCTCCGAGGCGCGCACCGACGTCGCCTGATCGTCCGGCGACCGGCCGCACCCTCGGTGCGGCGCGTCGGCGCACTAGCCCGGGTGGCCGGACGTGACCTACGCCGGGCCCCCGCTCGGGCCTGCGGCCAGCGGGCGCGAGGCGCCGGCCGTAGCCGACTCCTCCTTGGGCCGGTGGATCTGGGAGTAGACCTGCGCCCGCAGCTCGGCGAAGCGCGGTGAGGACCGGGTGGTGAGCTGGTCCCGCGCGTCGGGCAGGTCGATCGCGAGGTCCTGGCGGACGACGGTCGGCGAGCTGGACAGGATCAGCACCCGCTGGCCGAGGTAGACGGCCTCGTCGATGTCGTGGGTGACGAAGAGCGTCGTCACCCGGAACTTGTGCCAGAGGTCGCGGATCAGGTCCTCGAGGTCCGCGCGGGTCTGGGCGTCGACCGCCGCGAACGGCTCGTCCATGAGCAGGACCTGCGGCTCGTAGGCGACGGCGCGGGCGATCGCCACCCGCTGCTGCATCCCGCCGGAGAGCTGCCAGGGGTAGGCGGTGTGCGCCTCCGCCAGCCCGACCGCGGCCAGCGAGTCGTCGATGAGCTGACGACGCCGGTCGGCGGGCAGCTTCTTCTGCTTGAGCGGCAGCTCGACGTTCTCCCGCACGGTCATCCAGGGGAAGAGGCTGCGCCCGTACTCCTGGAAGACGACGGCCATCCCCGGCGGCGGACCGTCGACCTTCTTCCCCTCGATGAGCACCTCGCCCTCGGTCGGCGAGAGCAGCCCCGACATGATCTTGAGCAGCGTCGTCTTGCCCGAGCCCGAGGGTCCGACGATGCACACCAGCTCGCCCTGGTCGACCGAGAAGGTCAGGTCGCGCACGGCCTCGACCGTGCGCCCCTTCCCCTCGTACACCTTCTTGATGCCGCGGACGTCGAGCATGAGGAGCCTTCCGGAGGACGACGGAGGTCAGGACGAGCGCTGCGCGCGGCGCAGGCCGTGGTACCAGGCGAGCTGGCGGTTCTCGACGACCCGGAACAGCAGCGCCAGCAGGAAACCCAGCAGGCCGAGCATGAGCACGCCCGCCCACGTCTCGGCGATGGCGAAGCTGCGCTGGGCCTGCACGACGGCGAAGCCGAGGCCGTTCTCCGCGGCGAACAGCTCGCTGATGACCATGAGGATGATCGCCACGGACAGCCCCTGGCGGAGGCCGGCGAAGATCTGCGGGCTGGCCGAGGGCAGCACCAGCCGCCGCAGCCGCGCGGCCCCGGTGATCCCGTAGGTCCGCGCGGTGTCGCTGAGCACGCTGTCGACGGCGCGGACGCCCTCGACGGTGTTGAGCAGGATCGGCCACATGCAGCCGAAGGCGATGACGATGATCTTCATCCCGTCACCGATGCCGAAGATCAGCATGAAGATCGGCACCAGCACCGGCGGCGGGATCGCCCGGAAGAACTCCAGCACCGGCTCGAGGAGGCCGCGCACCGTGCGGGACGTGCCGATCAGCACTCCGAGCGCGACCGAGCCGACCGCGGCCACCAGGTAACCGGCGGTCAGCCGCAGGAGACTGGGGAGGACGTCGGCCGCCAGGCGCGGCCCGAACCACTCCTCGACCAGGCTGTCGAGGATTCTCGACAGCGGCGGGAAGAAGAAGTCGGTGCTGCCGGCGCTGGCGAACCACCAGGCCGCGAAGAGCACGATCGGCAGGCCGAGGGTCATGCCCACCCGGCGCAGGACGTCGGTCATACCGGGATGTCCCCTCGCTGCGAGGCGTGCCAGGACAGCGCCCGCCGCTCCACGGCGCGGAACCCGACGTTGACCAGCACACCGAGGATCCCGGTCACCACCACGATCGCGTAGGTGGCGGCGATGGCGCCGCTGCTCTGCGCGGTGGCCAGCAACGTGCCCAGACCGGGGTTGCCGATGACCAGCTCCGAGGTCACGGCCAGGATCAGCGCGACCGCGGCGGCCAGCCGCAGCCCCGTCATCACGTAGGGCAGTGCGGTCGGCCAGGTCAGGTACCGCACCCGCGCCCAGCGCCCCAACCCGTAGGCGCGGGCGGTGTCGTGAGCCACCGGGTCGACGTCCTGCACGCCGTAGAGCACCTGGATCAGCACCTGCCAGAACGATGCGTAGACGACAAGCAGCAGCTTGCTCTCGATGTCGGTGCCGAAGAGCAGGACGGCGATGGGGATCAGCGCCACCGAGGGGATCGGGCGGAGGAACTCGATCGTGGAGGCGGTCAGCTCCAGGGTGAGGCGGGAGCTGCCGATGAGGATGCCCAGCACGACGCCGGCCACCGCCGCGATCGCCAGCCCGAGCGCCCAGCCCTGCAGCGTGTCCCCCACCGCCTGCCAGAACTCGGCCCGGCCCACCTGGTCCAGGAGGGCCGAGCCGATCTCCGACGACGGCGGGAAGTAGCGCCGGGGCAGCACCCCGATCCGCGGCAGGATCTCGATCAGGAGCACCAGACCGACCAGCCCGAGAAGGCCGAGCACCGACTGCGGGATCCGGCGCCCGCCGGACCTCGCCGACGGAGCGGGTCCGTCCGGCGCAGCGCCTGCGTCCACGGTTCCGCCGGGGCCGCCGGGGATCCGGTCCAGCGCGCTCGTGGAGCGTGCCGGCTTCCCCTCCATGGTGACTCCCCTGCTCATGACGGAACGGATGCGGATGTCGGCGCTGCGCCGGGGCCTGACCGGGAGGTCACTCCTCCGGCAGCAGCCCGTCGACGTCGGCGTCCTCGTCGAGCAGGCCGCGCTCCTTCATCAGCTCGCCGATCTCCTCGATCTGCTCGCGACGGAGGTCGGTGCCGAACTCCTCGAGCTTCACGTTGGCGATCGCCTGCTCCGGGATCTGCGGAAGGACCGTCTTGATCTGGGCCTTGACCGCGTCGGGGTTGGCGTCGGCGAACTCGAGGGTCTCCTCCAGCGCGGCCGTCATGTCCTCGACGAGCTCGGGGTCGGACTCCATCAGCTGGGCGGAGGTGAAGAACAGCTGCGTCGGGTGGCCCTGGACCGAGTCCTTGCTCGAGTAGCTGACCACCGTGTTGCCGGCGGCCTGCAGGCCGCCCAGGAAGGGCTCGGGCACCCAGACCGCGTCGACGTTGCCCTGCCCGAGTGCCGCGGGCATGTCCGGGAACGGCAGCTCGACGAACTGGACCGCCTCCGGGTCGCCGCCGTCCTTCTCGATCGCGGCGCGGATGGTGAGGTCGCCCATGCCGTTGAGGGTGTTGATCGCGACCCGCTTGCCGGCGAGGTCGGCGGCCGACTCGATGCCGGAGCCGGCCTTGGCGACGACGCCGTTGATGTCGGTGTCGCCCTCGGACAGCGCCGAGGTCCAGTGCGAGATGACGCGGACGTCCAGGCCCTCCTCGCGGGCCTGGAGCAGCGAGACCGGGTTGCTCGTGGCGAAGTCGATCTGACCGGCCATGACGGCCGGGAGCAGCGCTGCGCCACCCTGGCCCGTCTCGACCGTGATCTCGATGTTGCGGTCGGCGAAGAAGCCTTCCTCGATGCCGGCGTAGAGGGCCGCGGTGGGCAGGATCGGGAGCGCGCCGACCGTCACCTCGCGGACGCCGCCGTCACCGGAGCCACCGGTGGAGCCGCCCTCGTCGTCGCCTCCCCCGCAGGCTGCGAGGGCCAGCATCGAGACGGCGAGGACCGGGACCAGTCTGCGCACCATGGAGGGCTCCGTTCGGTGGATCGGACGAGGGGCACGGCGCACGCCGCGAGGAATCCTGATCGTCAGGATTCCTGACGATTGTGGTGACGCGCACCACAGGCTGTCAAGACCCTGGTCGCATGTCGCCGGAGGCGGTTCAGCCCAGGCCGAGAACGCCGATCGCGTTGCCCCTGAGGATGCCCGGGAGGACCTCGTCGGAGAGGCCGAGACCGCTGAAGTCCTCGATCCAGCGCTCCGGCGAGATCAGCGGGTAGTCGCTGCCGAAGAGCACCTTCCGGCGCAGCATCCCGCCGGCGGCCCTGACCAGCTCCGGCGGGAAGTACTTCGGCGACCAGCCGGACAGATCGATGAAGACGTTGGCCTTGTGCGTCGCCATCGAGATCGCCTCGGCCTGCCACGGCACCGACGGGTGCGCCAGGATCACCGTGAGGCCCGGGAAGTCCGCGGCGACGTCGTCGATCAGCAGCGGGTTCGAGTACTTGAGCTTGATCCCCCGACCGCCCGGCAACCCGGCGCCGATGCCGTTCTGGCCGGTGTGGAACAGCGCCGGGACGCCGAGCTCCTCCAGCGCCGCCCACAGCGGGCGGAACGTCTCGTCGTCGGGCGAGAAGGCCTGCAGGCTGGGGTGGAACTTGAACCCGCGGACGCCGAACTCCCGCACCAGCCGCTGGGCCTGCTCGACCGCGGCGGCGCCCCGGTGGGGGTCGACGGAGCCGAACGGGATGAGCACGTCCGCGTGCTCGGCGGCCTCGGCGGCGATGTCCTCGCTGGACAGCGCCGGATGCCCGGTCGCGGTGGCGGCGTCGACGGTGAAGACCACCGCCGCCATCCCGGCCGCCCGGTACCGCTCCGCGAGGTCGCCGACCGTCGGCGTCCGGTTGTCCGAGGACCGGAAGTAGGCCGCCGAGGCGTCCATCAGCTCGGAGTCGAGGGACAGGCAGCCGGAGTGGTCCTTCTCCACGTGCACGTGCATGTCGATGGCGCGCACCGCGGCGGTGTCGATGCGGGGGACGTAGCGGGTCATGACTCGGACTCCTGCCGGGGAAGGGAACCGTGCAACTCGCGGACGCGTGCCTTGACCAACTTGCCCGAGGCGTTGTGCGGCAACTGGTCGGTCACGACGACGCTGCGCGGGTGCTTGTAGCGGGCCAGCCGACCGTCCAGGTGGGCCAGCAGCTCGTCGGCGCTCAAGGAGTGCCCGGGGCGGATCACGACCACCGCGCGGCCGACCTCGCCCCACTTCTCGTCGGGGACGCCGATGACGGCGCACTCCGCGACGGCCGGGTGCGTGTAGATCGCCGCCTCGACCTCGACCGGGTAGACGTTCTCCCCGCCGGAGATGTACATGTCCTTGAGCCGGCCGACGATCGAGAGGTAGCCCTCGTCGTCGGCGACGGCGAGGTCGCCCGTGCGCAGCCATCCGCCGTCGAGGATCGCCTCCTCGGTCGCCTGCGGGTTGCGCCAGTAGCCCGAGGTGACGTTGGGCCCCTGCACCAGCACCTCCCCCGGCTCGCCGGGTCGCGCCGGATCCAGCGCCGGCGTCACCACGCGCACGTCGCTGAAGAAGCACGAGGTACCGGCCGAGCCGAGCTTCCGCAGCCCGTCCTCCGCCCGGAGCATCGTGGCGCCGGGCGAGGACTCGGTCAGGCCGTACCCCTGGATGATCATCAGCCCGCGGTCGACCCAGGTGCGGAGCAGGCTCTCCGGCAGCGGCGCGCCGCCGCTCAGCGCGCTGCGCAGCGAGGTCAGGTCCGCGGTCGCCCACCGCGGGCTCTGGGAGAGCGCCAGGTACATCGAGGTGACGCCGAAGAGCAGGGTCACCCGGTGCTCCTCGACCAGGTCCAGCGCCCGGTCGGGGTCGAAGCGCGACTCGATCAGCGCGGTGCCGCCCTTGAGCAGGGTCGGGAACAGCACCTGGTTCAGCGCCGCGGTGTGGAACAGCGGCGCCGTCACCAGGGCGATCTCGTCGTTGCGGAGGTCCACGTCGACCAGCAGGTTCACGACGTTCCAGACGATGTTGCCGTGGCTGAGCTGCACGCCCTTCGGCCGGCCGCTGGTGCCCGAGGTGTACTGGATCATGAAGAGCTCGTCGTGACCGATCGGCTCGTCCAGCGGGGTCGCGTCGCCGGCCAGCACGCCGTCCAGGCCACGCCCGGCGTCGGAGGTGATCGGCAGCTCCGCCAGCCCCAGCTCGCGCACGTCCGGCGCCCCGACGACGTCGTCGAAGCCGGTGTCCCACACCAGCAGCGCCGGTTCGCTGTCGCCGAGGATCCAGGCCGTCTCCGCCGGTGCCAGGCGGGTGTTCAGCGGCAGGAAGACCGCGCCGAGCTTCGCCGTGGCGAACATGGTGACGACGAGCTCGACGGAGTTCAGCCCGAGGAACGCCACCCGGTCCCCCCGCCCGATCCCGCGCTCGCGCAGCGCGTGCGCGAAGCGGGTCGCCCGCTCGTCCAGCTGGGCGTAGGTGGTGTCGACGCCGTCCTGCACGTAGGCGGCCTTGTGCGGGGTCATCCGCGCACGCCGGGCCGGCCACGAGCCCAGTCCCTGGTCCTGCATGCCGTCTCCTCCGGATCCGCGGTCAGTCGAGCCCGAGGGCTGCCTTGAGCGCCGCGAGCTCGCGCAGCGCCCGGTCCCGGCGGGCCATGACGTCAGCCTCCGAGCGCCCCTCGAACTCGGCGCGGACGCCCTCGACGAGGGTCTCCGCCAGCTCGGGGGTCAGCTCCGGGGAACCCAGGTCCCGCCACCACTCGACCATCGGGGGGCCGAGGTGCTCGAGCACGTGGGCCATGCCGCCCGGCCCGCCGGAGAGGTGCTGGGTGGCGAACGGGCCGAGCAGCGCCCAGCGCAGCCCCGGGCCGTTGGAGATGGCGACGTCGATGTCCTCGACGGAGACGACCCCCTGCTCCACCAGGTAGTAGGCCTCGCGCCACAGCGCCGCCTGCAGCCGGTTGACGACGTGCCCGGGCAGTTCGCGGCGCAGGTGGATCGGCCGCTTGCCCCAGTGCGCCATCGTCGTGACGGTCGCCTGCACCGCGTCGTCGGAGGTCAGTTCCCCGCCCACGACCTCGACCAGCGGAACCAGGTGCGGCGGATTGAACGGGTGCGCGACGAGGACCCGCTCGGGATGCCGCGCGCACGCGCTCTGGAAGGAGCTCGGGAGCAGCCCGGACGAGCTGCTCGCCAGGACGACGTCCGGGCGGGCCGCGGCGTCCAGCGCGGCGAAGATCGACTGCTTGACGTCGAGCCGCTCGGGCCCGCCCTCCAGCACGAGGTCCGCCTGCGCGGCCGCCTCCGCGAGGTCGCCGGTGAAGGTCAGCAGCGACTGGTCGACCGCCTGGTCCATCTCGGTCAGCCGCGCCGCGACGGTGCTCCGGAGCGCCTCCTCCGCACCCGGTGCGGGGTCGGTGGCAACGACCCGCAGGCCGCGGCCCAGTGCGAGCGCCGTCCAGCTGGCGCCGATGGAACCGGCTCCCACGACGCCGACGGTGCGGACGTCCTCGCCGGCGATCACCGCTGCGCTCCGCGGGCACGGCCGAGCTCGACCAGGGCATCCAGCGACGTCGGGACGGCGAGCGCGTCGCGGCTGGCGACGGTCTCCAGCGGCGCGCCCTGCAGGATCCGCTTGGCCGGGAGCTCGAGCTTCTTGCCGGTCAGGTTCCGCGGGATCACGGGCAGCTCCACCACGTCGTCGGGGATGTGCCGGGGCGAGAGCGCGGTCCGCAGCGCGGTCGCGATCGCCCGCCGCAGATCGTCGTCCAGCTCGGTGCCGGGGTCGAGGGAGATGAGGAGGATGAGTTCCCCGTTGCCGCCCTCGGGGTCCTCGAGGTGGACGACGAGGCTGTCGGCCACCCCGTCCAGCTCCTCGACGACCCGGTAGAACTCAGCGGTCCCGAGCCGCACGCCGCCACGGTTGAGCGTGGCGTCGGACCGGCCGGTCACGTGGCAGCTGCCGTTCTCGGCGAACACGATCCAGTCGCCGTGCCGCCAGACGCCCGGATAGCGGTCGAAGTAGGTGCCGCGCATGCGGCTGCCGTCGGGGTCGCCCCAGAAGCCGACCGGCATCGAGGGCATCGGTGAGGTGATGACCAGCTCGCCGAGCTCCCCCACGACCTCGTTGCCGGACTCGTCGAAGGCGTGCGCGTCGACCGCGAGGCACCGGCCGGAGATCTCGCCCGCCCACACCGGGAGCAGCGGGTTGTTCTGGACGATGCCGGAGCAGATGTCCGTGCCGCCGCTGCCGACGTTGAGCTGCACGCCGGGGCCGAGCTGCTCGGCGATCCAGGCGTACCCCTCCGGCGGCAGCGGCGCGCCGGCCGAGCCGACGACGCGGACGGCGAGGTCGTGGTCGCGGCGCAGGTCGACGCCGGCCTTGCGGCAGGCCATGACGAAGCCGGGGCTGGCGCCCATGATCGTCGCGCGCGTCTCCGCCGCCAGCCGCCACTGCCAGGCGAGGTCGGGATGCATCGGGTTGCCGTCGATCATCACGATCGAGGAGCCGACCAGCAGCGAGCTGACCAGGGCGTTCCACATCATCCAGGCGGTCGTGGAGAACCAGAGCATCCGGTCGGCGGGGCCCATGTCCCAGGACAGCGCATGGTTCTTGAGGTGCTCGAGCAGGATGCCGCCGTGCCCGTGCACGATCGCCTTGGGCTGGCCGGTGGTGCCGGAGGAGAAGAGCACGAACAGCGGGGAATCGAACGCCACCTGCTCGAAGACGAGACCGTCGGCGTCGGCTGCCGCCAGCAGGTCCGGCCACGCCAGCGCGTCGTCGACGACCCAGGAGCCGTACCGGATGTCGACGACGTGCCGGACCGACGGGAGGCCGGCGCGGATCTCGGCCACCTGTGGGGCCCGGTCGACGTCCTTGTCGCCGTAGCGGTAGCCGCCGGCGACCAGCAGCACTCCCGGCTCGAGCTGGGCGAATCGATCGACGACGCTGCGCGCGCCGAACTCGGTCGCGCAGCTCGCCCAGACCGCGCCGAGGCTCGCGGTGGCGAGGAAGGCGACCAGCGCCTCCGGGGTGTTCGGGAGGTACCCCACGACCCGGTCGCCGCGGGAGACGCCGAGGTCGAGCAGCACGTTCCGGGCGCGGGCCACCTGCTCCCGCAGGTCCCCGAAGGTCAGGTCGACGTCGGGGCGGGTCTGGGACCGGCCGAGCACCGCGAGCCGGTCGGCGTCGTCCACCCCGCCCAGCGCGTGCTCCGCGTAGTTGAGCCGCGCGCCGGGGAACCAGCGCGCGCCCGGCATCACCCGCTGCTCGAGCACCGCGGTGTGCGGCGCGGAGCTCCGGACGCCGAAGAACTCCCAGATGGCGGACCAGAAGCCTTCGAGATCGGTGACCGACCAGCGCCACAGCTCGTCGTGCGTGGTCAGGTGCAGGTCGCGGTGCTCTCCCAGCCAGCTGAGGAAGGCGCCGACCCGGCTGGTCTCCAGCACGTCGGCCGGCGGCTCCCAGACGACGTCGCCGTGGCGGACGCCGGCCGTCACCGGTTGACCTTGGGAGCCCGGCCGTCGAGGAAGTCGCGCATCCTGCCCTTGGCGTCGTCGGTGCCCTGGGCGATGGCGGCCATCAGCGACTCCATGAGGAAGCCGTCGCGCGGGTTCGCCTCGGCGATCCGCGGCAGCGCCTGCAGCACGGCGAAGGTGGTCTGCGGCGCGACGGCGGCGACCTTGCCGGCCAGTTCGAGGGCGGTCTCCAGCCCTGCGCCCTCGGGCACGACGTACTGCGACAGCCCCACCGCCGCGCCCTCCTCGGCGCCGTAGCGCCTTCCGGTCAGCATCATGTCGGTCATCCGCGAGACGCCGATCAGCCGCGGCACGCGCACCGAGGCGCCGCCGCCGACGAAGATCCCCCGCTGACCCTCCGGCAGGGCGTAGAACGTCGATGTCTCGGCGACCCGGATGTGCGCGGCGCTGGCGAGCTCCAGCCCGCCGCCGACCACGGCGCCCTTGAGGACGGCGATCACGGGGACCCTGCCACTCTCGATGCCGTCGAAGACCCGGTGCCACATCTGCGAGTGGGCCACGCCGGAGAGGGTGTCGCGCTCGGTCATCTCGCCGAGGTCGAGGCCCGCGCAGAAGTGGTCGCCGTCGGCGTCGATCACGACCGCCCGGACGGCCGGGTCGAGGGTCCGGAAGAACTGCTCGATGCCCAGGACGGTGGTGTCGTTGAGCGCGTTCCGCTTCGCAGCTCTGGCCAGGGTCAGGACGGCGACCGGTCCCGTCGTCCGGACCCGCAGCGTGTCGGGGAGCCCCCCGTTGATGCCTGCTCCATCGACCACGACGCGACTCCTCGACACCCGCTGCACCATCAGGAATCCTGATGGTCACACGTTCGGGTGCCCGGCGCAAGGATGCCCTCCGCATCGGCCCTCGCGACCGGTCGCCTGCTTGGATGCGGAGGTGACACAGCCACCGGCGGGGTCCCCCGCTCCCCCGCTGCTGCTCTACGTCGTCAAGCAGCTGGAGCTGGCCACCCGCGCACAGCTGGACGCCTTGCTGCGCCCGTCGGGGATCACGGCGCTGCAGTACACCGCCCTCTCCGTGCTCGTGCGCCGGCCGGCGATGTCCTCGGCCGATCTGGCCCGCGCGTCGTTCGTGAGCGCACAGTCGACCGCCGACCTCGTGGGCGCCCTCGAGCGCCGCGGCATGATCGAGCGGCAGGTCGACCCGGACAACCGGCGCCGCATGATGATCCGGCTGACCGAGGCGGGCCGCACCTTCCTGGACGAGTACGAGCCGCTCGTCGCCCAGGTCGAGGAGCGGATGCTCCAGCAGCTGGACCGCGGCCAGCGCGACGCGCTCCGGGGCTACCTGAACTCCTGCCGCCGTTCCCTGGCGTCGGTGGAGCCGGTCGAGCGCACCTCCTGAGTCCGTTTCCCGCGCCGGAAGACCCTTGTGCTCCCCGGCGGCCGCGAGGACTCTCGCGGTGCCGGGGGGCGGGTGGGAATCCCCTCGTCCGCCGCCCGCCACGGCTCGGCCGGGAGGCGTCATGCCCAAGCGTCTGGTGATCTGCTGCGACGGAACCTGGAACACCCCGGACCAGGCCGCCGAAGGGCGGCCCTGCCCGACGAACGTCACCAAGGTGGCCCTGGAGGTCGCGCCGAAGGGTGACGACGGCCGGGACCAGTGCGTCTACTACCTGCGCGGCGTCGGCACCGACCGCGGTGAGCGCTTCCGCGGCGGCGGGTTCGGGATGGGGCTGTCCAGGAACGTCCAGGACGCCTACCGGACGATCGTGCAGCACTACGAGCCGGGCGACGAGATCTTCCTCTTCGGCTTCAGCAGGGGCGCCTTCACCGCCCGCAGCACCGCGGGCCTGGTGCGCAATTGCGGAGTGCTCAGGCGCGAGGAGGCCGGCCGGGTCGAGGAGGCCTACGCGCTGTACCGGGCACGCGGCGCCCACCCCCGGGGCACGGAGTCCGAGCTGTTCCGGCGCTCCTACTCCTACGAACCGGACATCACGTTCATCGGCGTCTGGGACACCGTCGGCGCCCTCGGCATCCCGGTGCGCGGCATGGGCTGGCTGAACAGGAAGTGGGCGTTCCACGACACCAAGCTCAGCTCCTCGGTGCGGAACGCCTTCCAGGCCCTGGCCATCGACGAGAAGCGCGGCCCGTTCCGCCCGACCCTCTGGGAACCGCACGACGGCGACGCCCATCCGGCCGGGCAGCGACTCGAGCAGGTCTGGTTCTCCGGCGTGCACTGCGGGGTGGGCGGCGGCTACGCGGACACGTCGCTGTCGGACATCGCGCTGCTCTGGATGGTCGAGCGCGCGAAGGAGTGCGGGCTGGCGTTCGAACCGGACGCCTTCTCCCGGCTCCCCGCCGGGACGCGGGCGACGGACAACCGGCCGCACCCGGCCCCGCGCATCGCCGAAGTGGAGCCGCAGGAGTCGCGCAAGGCCCTCTACCGGCTCTTCCCGAAGCACCACCGGCCTCTCGGCGCGGGGCATCCGCGCACCGAGCGCGTGGCCTCCACCGCCGTCCTCCGGCACAGCCAGGACCCCTCGTACCGCCCGCCGCGGCTCGGCGACTACCTGGAGCGGCAGGGCCCGCAGGCCGACCTCGAGCCGGACTTCAAGGCGATAGGTCACCCCTACCCCTGAACCCGGGTCAGACGTGCTTGCGCCGCTGCAGGCCGACGAAGGCGAGCCACCCGACCGGCGCCGGCAGCCAGAACGTGACGGTGCGGAAGGCCAGGACGGCGGTGAGCGCCTCGGTCAGCGGAACCCCGGTCGCGGTCAGCCCACCGACCAGCGCCGCCTCCACCGCGCCGAGCCCGCCCGGGGTGGGCGCGATCGACCCGACCGTGGAGGCGATCAGGTAGACGCCGATGACCGTGGGCAGGGCGACCGAGGCGCCGAAGGCGCGCAGCGAGGCGTCCAGCGCGAGCACGTAGCCGGCGTTCTGCAACAGGATGCCGCCGAGCGCGGTGACCAGCCGTCTCGGCTCGGTGGCGGTGGCGAGCAGCTGCGGGAGGGACTGCCGGACCAGCGGTTCGAGGCGCTCTCGCAGCACTCTGCGCACCTTCGGCAGCGCGGCCAGCAGGGCGAGGACGGCGACGGCACCGAGGACCACGAGGATCACGTCGCCGCTGGGCAGCAGCGACAACCGGGACGCCGACACCCCGCTCGCCCAGGCGACGACCACGAGGATCAGCACGGTGACGGCGACCGTCGCCACCTGGCTCACCGCGACGGTGGCCGCGGCCGCGCCGACGCCCAGGCCGGCGCGCTGCAGGTAACGGATGTTGAGGCCGACGTGGCCGACCGTCGGCGGCGTCACCAGCGTCAGCCACGCCGTCGACACCTGGACCAGCGTGGTGCGCAGCAGGGGCAGCGCCATCGGCACGAAGGCGAGCAGCGCGAGGGCCGCGCCGACGTAGGTCACCGCCGAGCCGCCCAGCGCGACGAGCAGCCACAGCGGGTCCGCCCGCCGGAACTCGTCGACGATGCTGACCTGCGAGAGCTGCGAGGCCAGCAGCAGGGCCGCGACCACCGACGCCACCACGGTGAGGACGACGCGCGGCGAGAACCGCTCGAGCCGCGGCGCGGCGGCCTCCACGCCGTCCGGGCCGGCGAGCGCGCTGTGCAGGTCGGCGAGCAGGTCGGTTCCGCGCACGGCCTTGCGGGCCGCGGCCGGCAGGGCGACCGGCTGGAGCAGCGCCGGCAACCGGCGCGGCGCGGCCCCCGCGAGGTAGGCGCTGCGCAGCGCGGCCACGGCGGCGACCGGTCCGACCACGCCGGCGCCGCCGACGAGCAGGGCGACGGCGTCGAGGTCGCGCTGGAGCTCGCCCGCCGCGGGCTGTGCCGAGCGCAGGTCGCGGAAGCCGGCGTCCCCGTCCGGTCCCAGGACGACGCACTCGGGGCTGAGCGCGCCGTGCACCAGCCCGAGGTCGTGCAGCCGGCGCAGCGCGGCGAAGGCCGCGGCCAGCCCCTTCTCGGCGTCGTCGGCCTCCGGCAGCGGGGTGCCGGGCAGCGGGCGCTCGGCCAGGACGAGGGCCGGACCGACGGCGAGCATCGCCAGCATCCGCGGCACCGCCACCCCGGCAGCGCCGGCCAGGGTGGCGCTCGCGGCCTGCCGCTCCAGCTCGGCCCGCTGGGTGAGCGCCGGGCGGCCGACCACCGCCGCGCGGAAGCGGAGCAGCCGGCCGGCACGGCGAGCGAGCGGCACGCCCCGGCCGTCGGGGTCGACGACGGTGACCGACACCGGGCCGACGTCGTCGGCTCCGTCGAGCCGGACGAAGCCCGCGGCCTGCTCGACCACCTGCAGGTCGCCGACGGCCACTCCGGAGCGGGCGAGCGCCGCCCGGATCACCGCGTCGTCCGGCCGGGCGGGGGCGACGCCACCGGCCACCCGCACGGCGAGCCCGACGACCGCTCCGAGCAGCACGGCGGCGACGGCGCCGAAGACGGTGAAGTTGCCGATCGCGACGGCGGAACCGAGCGAGGCGAGCACCGCCCACTCCGCCGGGCCGCGCCATCTCCGGCGCCGCTGGAGATCCGCGCCGGCCAGGAAGGCGAGCGAGGCGACGACCGGCACCAGGGCCGCGTCGTCGCGCGGAGCGGTGAGGACGTCGGGAATCGCGCCGCCCGCCGCGTCGCCGAACCGCTCCCCCGCGGCGGCCAGGGGCAGCCCGATCGCGAGGGCGACGAGCGCGTGCACCAGCGCCGTGCGGCGGTGCCGGGCGGCGTCCACCGCGACGATCACGAGCACGACCAGCACGGCGAGCGAGGCGACGACCGAGACCACCGAGAGAGCGGTGCGGAGCGGGTCGCGCTGGACGGTCGGGACCGCCTCGACCAGCGCGCTGGCGGCGTCCGGGGTGAGCAGCGTGGCGAGCAGGACGAGGGCGAGACCGGCCGCCGCGGCGACGAGCCGGACGACGTCGTTCGGACGGCGTACCCGCGGCGCCACTCCCCCGCCCGCCTCCGTCACCGGGCCATCATCCCGGACCGGCGGCGAGGTCAGGCCCGGGTGCGGCCGAACGGCACCCGATTCAGCGTCCGTTGACAGCCGTCACCGCGACCCGGGTCCCGAGCCGGTCCCCGGAGGAGGCGGTGAGGGCCCGCAGCGCTTCTCCAAGCGTGGCGACGTCTGCCCGGGGAGTGGCCGAGCTGCAGCTCACGCGCACCGCTCCCGGCACCCGGTCGGACCGGTTCGCCCGGGCGTCCTCGTGGAACCGCTCCACCTCGCTCCGGCTGAGCCCGAGCAGCCGACTCAGGTAGGGGTGGGCGCAGAAGCAGCCACTGCGCACCCCGATGGCGTACTCCTGGGCCAGCCGGTCGGCGATCTCCGCGTGGTGCATCCCGTCGATGACGAAGGCGGCCACGGGCAGACGGTCGCCGGTCGTGGGTCCCAGGCGGCGCAGTCCCGGCACGGTGGCGAGCTCGGCGTCCAGGGCGCGGACGAGCATCTCCTCGTGGAGCCGGTTCCGCCCTTCCTCGGCGATCAGTTCCTCCGCCGCGGCGGCGAGGGCCACGACGCCGACGACGTTGGGCGTGCCCGCGTCGTCCCGGTCGGGGGTGTCGGCCCAGATGACGTCGGTGTGGGAGACCGCCTTCACCGCGCCTCCCCCGACGAGGAACGGCTCACCACGGGCGAGCAGGCGGCGGTCGACGACCAGGCCGCCCGCGCCGAAGGGCGCGAACATCTTGTGCCCTGACCACACGAGCACGTCGATCCCGAGCGCGGCCATGTCCACCCGGCGGTGCGGCACCAACTGCGCGCCGTCGACCACCACCAGCACCCCGCGCTCACGGGCCGCCGCAGCGATCCCGGCGAGGTCGGGCATCCATCCGGTCACGTTGGACGCCCCGGACACCGCGAGCACGCGCGGCGTCGGCCGCTCGTCGAGGGCGGCGATCACGGCGTCGACGTCGTAGGTCCCGGACCGGTCGACGTCGACGATCCGCACCTGCGCATGACGCTGCCACGGCAGCAGGTTGGCGTGGTGCTCGACCGCCGTGGTGACGACGACGTCGTCCCGGGTCAGCCCGAGCCGGAACGCGATCTGGTTGAGCCCCTCGGTGGTGTTCCGGGGGAAGAGCGCCACGTGCGTCGACGGATCGGCTCCCACGAACCGGACCAGGCTCTCGCGGGCCTCCTCGTAGCGGGCGCTGGTGACCTGGGATTTCGCGCCGGCTCCCCGGTGGACGCTCGAGTACCACGGCAGGAACTCCTGCACGGCACGGACGACGCCCTCCGAGGCCGACGTCGTGGCCGCGGCGTCGAGGTCGACGTACCGGCGCTGCTCGCTCCCGACGGAGACGCGCAGGTCGGCACCGACGAGGGCATCCCGCTGGGAGAGGTCCCGCGTTCCGAACAAGGACGTCATTGCATCGAGCTCCCGTCGTGACCGGTCACCGTTCCAGCGACCGCTCGTCAGGCTGCCACCGGGAACCCGCACGCGGGGAGCACGAGAGGCAGCGGCGACCTGTGTGTCGGACGGGAGCCGTGCGGCAGGAACCGGGTGCATCGACGTACCGCGCGGGCGTCGGGAGACCGCCCGACGTCACAGCAGCGGCGTGCCGGTGCGCACGGCCGCGACGACGTCCTCGATCGCCTGCACCGAGCCGACGGCGCCCCGCTCCTCGCCCAGCAGGCCGCCGTGCCCCGCATCCGCGTGCCGGTGGGAGCTGTCGGTCGACAGCGCGGCCATGCGCTCCTGCCCGGTGAGCCAGGCCGGATCGCCCCCGTGCCCGGCGGCGGTCAGCACGACCAGCGGCGTGGCGCCGAGAGTGGTGAGCGCACGAGCCTGACGGAGAAGCGCGGGCATCGTGGCCATCTCGTCACGGACGTTGCGCCAGCCGCGAGGGCTCGAGTTGAACATCCGTGCCTGGCCGGCGGCCGGCTCGGGCAGGCTCGACCAGTACGAGTCGGGGAGCAGCCGCCCGATCCCGAGACGGGCGATGCTGGGCAGGACCGCCATCGCACTGGGGGGACCGCCGCCGACGCGGTAGGGGTCGGTGGGGTCCAGCAGGACCATGCCGGCGACCTGCTCGGGGTAGCGGGCGGCGTAGGTCATCGCGTGGTCGCCACCGATCGAGTGACCGACGAGCACGTAGGGCCCTTCTTCACCCCCGCGCTCGAGCAGCGTGTGCAGATCGGCTGCGGCCTGGTGGCCGTCCTGCGGCTGCGGTGCGTCCTCGCTCCATCCCTGCCCGGCCCGGTCGTAGGCGCAGACCCGGCCGTTACGCGCGACCTCCGGGGTGATGCGCGCCCAGTCGGCCGACGTCAGCCCCAACCCGCTGAACAGCAGCACGGTCGGGCCGCCGGAGCCGGTGCAGTTCAGGTGCAACCGATGGCCGCCGACGTCGTAGGCCGTGCCTGGCATCGCGGAGCCGGCGTCATCGGAGGCCAGCCCGACCGTCTGCACGCCGCCACCCACCGCCGCCGCGGCGATGACCACCACGACGGGGTAGAGCAACCAGCGGCCGCTGCCGGCGGCCAGGGCGCGGCGGATCCGGACGCCCATCCACACGGCCAGCGCCAGCAGCAGAGGGGGCCACACCCATCCGGCGGCAGTCAGCCCGGGGTCGCCCGGCGCGAGGACCAGGAGCCCGAGCCCCGTCGCGGCGAGGACGACGGCGGGCACCAGCGCCCACCGCTGCGGCTGGCTGGTCATCCGCGCCGACAGCGCGGCCAGCAGCGCCCAGCCGGCCGCGAACCCGAGCAGAGCCGATCCGGTGATCACGTGCTCGGGCGCACCGGAGAACACGACCAGGGAGAACGCGACCGCGAGCGATGCCCCGATCAGCAGTGATCCGGCGATGATCCGGCGGATGGGGCCGGCGTGGGTCGCGGGTTCGGCGGCGGGCTCGGTCGCTGCGGCGGTCGAGCTGGGGGCGGGCATCAGCGGGATCTCCTCGATCAGGTCAGGCCGGGAGCAGCTTCGCGGTCAGCGCGACCGCGACCAGGGCGGCGGCGACCCAGTCCACGGTCGCGCAGAACGGCGGCCACCAGCGGGTGCCGGTCACGAAGCCGGTGCGGTGCTGCCACACGTCCTTGAGGCCGTGTCCGGCGAGCCCGGCGACGATCAGCCAGGTAGAGCCGAGTTCCGCGGAGGCGGCAGCGACCACGAAGACCGACGCGACGACGGTCTCGGCGACCAGCACGTGGCGGCGCCCGTCGGCCACGGCGAAGCCGACGTAGATCGCGGCGATGAGGGTGAGGCCGAAGGCGTAGACGGTCGCCGGCTCCAGCCAGAAGAACGCCAGCGGGGAGGTCGCCTGCAGGACTCCGAAGACGACGCCCCAGATCAGCGGTGCAGGGCTGCATCGGGGCACGAGACGACGATGCCGCCCGGAGCCCCGACGGCGCCAGGACGCGGGTTTGACGATCTCGGACATGGCGAGTCGTACAGTGCGCGCGTGCCTGCCCTCGACGTCGCCATCGTGACGTTTCCGTCGGCGCAGATCCTGGACGTGACCGGCCCGCTCGAGGTCTTCTCCAGCGCCACCCACCTGGTGCCGTCGGCGGAGTACCGACCACAGGTGGTGAGCACGTCGGGCGGTCCGGTGCTGGCCAGCTCCGGGCTGTCGTTCGACACCGCAGCGCTGCGGAACGTCGTGGATCCGGTCGACACGCTCGTCGTCGCCGGCGGGCGGGACATGGACGAGGCCTGCGCAGACGAGGAGCTCCTGGAGCACGTCCGGCGGCTGGCCGGAAGCGCCCGCCGGGTCACCTCGGTCTGCTCCGGGGCCTTCGTCCTCGCGGCCGCCGGGTTGCTGGACGGGCGACGGGCCACCACGCACTGGTCGGAGTGCCAGCTGCTCGCGACCGCCCACCCCCGGGTGTCGGTCGACGGCGATGCGATCTACGTGCGCGACGGCGACGTCTGGACCTCCGCCGGAGTGACGGCCGGCATCGACCTGGCGCTGGCTCTCGTCGCGGACGACCACGGCGCGCGGGCAGCAGCGACTGTCGCCCGGCACCTGGTGGTCTACCTGCGGCGGTCCGGCGGGCAGGCGCAGTTCTCCACGTTGCTCGCCGCACAGGCAGCGGAGAGCGAACCGGTACGGGAGCTCTTGGCGTGGCTGCCCGACCACCTCGATGCAGACCTGTCCGTGCCCGCCCTGGCCCGCCGCGTGCACCTGTCGGACCGGCAGTTCAGCCGGGTGTTCAAGGCCGAGGTCGAGGTGACGCCGAGCGAGCACGTGGAGCGGCTGCGGCTCGAGGCGGCCTGCCGACTCCTCGAGACCACCGGCCATTCGATCGACCACATCGCTCGCGTGTGCGGGTTCGGGGCGCCGGAGACGATGAACCGCGCCTTCCGACGTCGGTTGAGCATCACCCCTGGAGACCATCGCCGGCACTTCGGCCAGTTCGCCGCGCGGTAGCCGCCGACCGCACCGCCGAACAGGACGGGGCCGAGGTAGCTCGTCGGGATCCGGGCCCGGCCGCTGATGAGCGGGTCGCACCGGAAGCCGGTCGGAGGTGGCAACGGCGGCGTCAGCGCAGGCGGCGACCGGCGCGGTTCGCGAACTCGTCGAGGGCTGCGAGCACCTCGGTGGCCGGCCACATGCGGTTGCGCTTGAAGCCGGTGAACTCGTCGAGCACACCGGAACTCGTGAGAGCGGCTATCACCCGCGGAACGTCGCGAGGTACGCCTACGCCTCGTCGCGGAGGCAAGCATCGCTGCGGGCACCGGCTCGTTCCCGACGTCACCTGCTCCACCTGCGGGGAGACCGTCGATCCGAGCGACGTCGGCAGGGCGGCCCACCGCGCAGCCCTGAGGGGCGAGCGCGGCGGCTCCCCCTCGGCTGATGGGTTCGGCGGCGCGAGCCACCGGGTACCGCGGCGACGGTGCCCAGCTCCACACGCGCCAAGGTCGCCTGGCTTCTGTCCGCAGCCGCCCTCGGGCCGGCGCTCGTCTGGCTGAGGACACGGAGCAACGGCGTCAACATCAGCCCCGACTCGGCCGCTTACCTGGCGGCTGCCGAGGGCATCGCGTCGGGCCGGGGCGTCGTGGGGGTCGATGACCGAGCCATGTCGCTCTACGCCCCGGGCCTGCCGTCCGTGCTGGCACTGCCCGCACGCTGGGGGGTGGCCGAGGACGCCGGGCGCTGGTTGAACCTGGTGCTCCTGGCCCTCCTCGTCGGCCTCCTCGGGTGGTGGCTGAGCCGCATCGTGCGGCTGCCGCTCGCCATCGGCGCTGCCGGGCTGGCGGCGGTGTCGGCTCCGCTCCTGGAGGTCCACAGCTGGCTGTGGTCGGAGCCGGTGTACGTGCTCCTCGTCGCTGTGTGGCTCGCCCTTCTCGTCCGGATCGTCCGCGCGCCGGACCGGGCCCTCCGGCTCGTCGTACTGGCCGCAGGGGTGGCAGCGCTCGCCACGCTCGTGCGCTATTCCGGGGTCGCCCTGGCGCCGACGGCCGCGATCGTGTTGCTCGCCCGGCCCGGCCCGCTGCGTCGCCGCGTGGCCGACTGCCTGCTGTACGGCGCGGCCTTCGCGGCGCCGGTGGCGACGTGGTTGGCGCGCAACGCGGTGGTCACCGGCGAGGTCACCGGGGAGCGCGTGCCCAACGCGGCCGGACCGTGGGCCATCGCCCGCACGGGCCTGCAGACCGTCGGCGACTGGTTCGCGCCGGCCGAACTGACCGGCAGGCTCCATCTCCTGGCCACCGCGCTGCTCGTGGCCGCCGTGGTGGGGCTCGGCGGGGCGGTCGTCCGCCGTTGGCCACCAAGGTCCGACGAGCGCCGGGCGGTCCTGACGGTCGGCGGCATCTTCGTGATCTGCACCTTCGCGTCGATGGTCGTCCTGGCCAGCCGGACCAACGTCGACCCGCTGAGCGACCGGTTGCTCTCGCCGCTCGTCGTCCCTCTGCTGGTCGTGCTGGTCGTTGCCCTCGACGTCGTGCTCGACGGCCTGCCGCGCCGGCGCGCCGTGGCCCTGGGCACCGTGGCACTCGTGTGCCTCGGCGCGGCCTCCGCCACCAGCGCCGTCGCCGGGGCCGAGCTCGGCGGCCGCGGTGAGCCGACGTACAGCTCACCCACCTATCGGGACGACGACGTGCAGGCGCTGCTCGCGGCGCTGCCCGAGGAGCGGACGACGATGAGCAACCAGTCGCGCGGCCTGCGCTACCTGACCGGGTCGGCGGTGCACGACAGCCCGCGGAGGGTGCACCACGCATCGACCGTGCCCGTGCAGGAGGACATCCCGCGCCTCCGCCGGCTGCTGGGCAAGGGGCCGGTCTACCTGGTGTGGCTCGGCAACGAGAAGCACTCCAGGTACCACCAGACGCCGGGAAGGCTCGCCCGGAACTTCGAGCTCGACGAGGTGACCCACACATCGGCCGGTGTGGTCTACCGCGTGCGCTGCGCGCCCGGCGGGAGCTGCCCTGCCGGCGGGAGCTGACTCCTCCGGCGCGGTGGCGGGGCAGGCGCCCTGGGACCGCCTCGCGACCCTGAAGTCCTCGGCGGCGCAGACATCCACGACCTGCCATCGTCCGACGGACCGGACAGCTGGCTGCCGATAGGCGGGTCGCCTCAGAGGCGGATCGCGGTCGTGACGAGTCCGGCCACGGCGAGCGACCGGCTGTGCGGCGGCCACGCGATGACCGTCGTGACAAGCGAGCTGCAGAACCTGGGTGTGGTCGCGGACCTCGGGCCTGGGGCCGGGCGCGTAGACGCCGATCCGCCTGGCGACGCTGCCGGACGGCGGGCCGGCCGGCGGCTTCTTCGAGGACGCCGGCGTCGTCCCCCGGTGACCGCCACGTGCCCGGTTCGGCCACGCCCATGCAGACCATGTGAGCCGTGGGGCGTGGCGCCATCTCTCGCGCAGGGACCGTGCGCACGATGGGCGCATGCCTCCCCGACCACCCGCCGTCGCCGTGCTGCCGGCGGAACCCGGGGTGTACCGCTTCCGGGACGACGGTGGCCGGGTGCTGTACGTCGGGCGGGCCGCACAGCTGCGCAGCCGCGTGGGCTCCTACTGGGGCGACCTGCGGGACCGCCGCCATCTGCGGCGGATGATGCCCCAGGTATCCCGGATCGAGGCGCTGGTCTGCGACTCGGCGCACGAGGCGGCCTGGGCTGAACGCAACCTGCTCGAGCAGTCGCTGCCCCGGTGGAACCGGGTCGTCGGCGGCCTGGAGGTGCCGGTCAGCATCCGCCTGGACCCCTCGCCGGAGGCCCCGCGGATCGGCCTCGCCGCACCGCACCGGCCGGAACCGGGGATCCGCTCCTTCGGGCCCTACCTCGGCGCCCGCAAGGTGCAGCTGGCCATGTCCGGACTCGAGCGGCTGTACCCGCTCGGCCACGCCGGTCCGGCCCGCACCGCCGGCGAGCGGGAGCTGGCGCGGGCGCGCGGGGGGCAGGACACCCCCGTCGCGCAGCTGGTGAGCGCGGTGACGTCCGTGCTGGACCGCGAGCCGACGGCGGTCACCGCCGCGCTGGCCGCGCTGACCGCCCGTCGCGACACCGCGGCCGAGGCGCAGGCGTACGAGGCCGCAGCCCGGCTCCAGCAGGAGATCGAGGCGATCCAGTGGGTGGTCGCGCCGCAGCGGATCACCGCGCAGAGCGCGGCCGAAGACGTGGAGGTCACCGCCTGGGCCGACGACGTCCTCGTCCGTCTCCGGATCCGGCGCGGTCGGCTCCGCGCGTGGGAGCAGGAGACCTGCCCCGAGCCCGTACCCGACACCCGCGCGCCGACCGGTTGGGTGCCCTTCCTGCGTCGCAACGCGGAACTCGCCGCCCGGCTCGCTGCCCTGCCCGTCAGCTGAGCGGCTCGGGGGTGGGCGAGGACCGTGGCGCATCCGCCGTCGGCGGGCGCGGGCCCCTTCCGCTTCCCGAGACATGATCCGGGCCGCGGGGGCATCGAGCTGCCGTCGGTCCCGAGGGACGGGCCCCGACGAGGTGCGGGGCAGGGCAAGCTGACCCCGTGCAGCACATCGGGATCGACCTCGCCTGGGGGCTCAAGCAACCCACCGGCCTCGCCGTGCTGGACGACGCCGGCCGGCTGGTGCACGTCAGCGCGGTGCGCACCGACGAGCAGATCGAGGCCGCGCTGGCCCCGTTCACCGCCGGCCCGTGCATCGTGGCGATCGACGCCCCGCTGGTGGTCACCAACGCCACCGGCAACCGGGCCGCCGAGCGGGCGCTCAACGCCGACTTCGCGAGGTTCCAGGCCGGGGCGCACCCGACGAACACCGGCAAACCCGAGTTCACCGATGGTGACACCCGTGGCGGGCGGATCGGCCGGCGTCTGGGGCTGGACCTCGACCCCCGCTCGGGCCGCGACCGCCGGGCGATCGAGGTCTACCCGCACGCGGCGACGGTGGCGCTGTTCCGGCTGGGCCGCACGCTGAAGTACAAGAACAAGCCGGGCCGGGCGCTCGACCAGATGCGCGCGGAGCTGCTCCGGCTCATCGACCTGCTGGACGCGGTGGTCGAGCTCGAGCTCGGTGCACCGTTCGCCGCACTGCGCCAGCAGGTGCAGGCCGCCACCCGCAAGAGCGAGCTGCGGGTGGCGGAGGACCAGGTCGACGCCGTGGTGTGCGCCTACGTCGGATGGATCGCCGTACGGCGCCCGGACGAGGTGACCACCTACGGCGACGCGGCCGGCGGCGCCATCGTGACCCCGACCCTTCCGCCGGACCTGCAGCCCGGCCCCAGGGTCGCCGCACCCCCGCCCGACCCGGTGCAGCAGGCCATCCAGGCCTACGCCGACGGCCGGCCCGAGACCCTGGTCGCCGGAACGCAGGCGCTCGCGCTCGTCACCGGGCTGCTCGACGACGCCGGGATCAACTACCTGTCGGTGACCGGGCGGACCAAGACCATCGCCTCGTTCGCGGAGAAGGCGGCGCGCGCGGTCGACGGCGTCCCCGCCTATCCAGATCCGGCGCGGGACATCACCGACCAGATCGGCGTGCGGGTGATCACCTACGTGCAGAGCGACGTGGAGGCGGTCGCCGAGCTGCTGGCCGCGCAGGTACGGGTGATCGACGACCGCGACATGGGGCGGCGGACCGCGCAGCAGGGCCGGTTCGGCTACTCCAGCAGGCACCTGCTGATCGGCGTGGACCCGGGTCGGGCGGCCGAGCTGCCGGAGCTGGTCGGGCGGGTGGTGCAGGTGCAGGTGCGCACGGTGCTGCAGCACGCGTGGGCCGAGTTCGAGCACGACATCCGCTACAAGGGCACGGTGCCGGACGAGCACGCCTCCGAGTTCGACCGCCGGTTCACCCTGGCCGCCGGGCTGCTGGAGCTGGCCGATCAACAGTTCACCGCGATCCGCGAGCGCCTCCGGGCACCGGTTCCCGGCGACGAGGCCGACGACATCGACCCCGACGACCCTCGGATCGCGCCCCGGGAACTGGCGGCGTTCCTGGCCGGGCAGTACGCCGACGCCGGCTGGTCGCGCCCGGACCACTACACCTGGATCTCCGGCCTGCTGCTCGAACTGGGCGTGACCAGCCTGGTGGAGCTGGGCGAGGTGCTCCGCGGCGCCGATGACAGCGGCATCACCGCCCGGATGGACTACCGCTATCCCCCGGGCGCCGTACGCCGGCTGGACGACACGCTGCTGGCCGGCTTCGGGCAGCGGTACGTGGACCTGCACGGCAACGCCGACCGGCGGACCGCGCTGGCCACCCGGCTGCAGCGGCTCGCCGGCGGCTGACCGGCGGCCCGGCAGCCGCCCGCGAGCGACGGCCAGGAGCGTGCCGAAGTCTCGAGTCCCCCTCGAACTCCGAGTCGAACCCCCACGGCTTCTGAGCCGGTGGGGTCTGCTCCTTCTGAGCCGACACTTCCGCTAGACGCCTCACGGACCACATCGGCCGGGCTCGGTTCTCGGGCCCCCCGGACCCGTCCCGGGCCTGGTGGCGACACTGGATGCGCCGGTTCTCGTGGAGCGACCCAGTCGCTGTCACGAAGGCGTCGGCAGGCCCTGCCGCAGCTCCCCATGGCCTGGGCGAGGCTCGCGTGCGACCCCAGCCCACTGCCGGCGACGACGGGCGCGCCGACGGGTTCCCTCGTCCCCGACGAGAGGCTGAGGAGCGGCTCGGGCCGGATGGACCGGTCGGACGGTCAGGCAGCCTGGAAGGAGCGCCGGGAGAGCCCGAAGCTGTAGCCGTCCAACGCCGTGACCACCGGCGCGGTGGGGTCGGTGGCCGCACCCAGGGCGACGAACAGCGGGGTGAAGTGCTCCACCGTGGGATGGGCGTAGGGCAGCCCCGGCGCGACGGACCGGTAGCGGGACAGCTCGGCGACGTCGCCGCGGGCCAGCGCATCGGCCGCCCAACCGTCGAAGTCCGAGGACCAGCCGGGAATCTCGGTGCCCTGCATCATCCCGCGGGTGAGGAACGGTAGGCCGTGGGTCATGTGACCCGAGCCGATGACCAGCACGCCCTGCTCGCGCAGCGGGCGAAGCCGCTCACCGATGGCCAGCAGCCGGTCCGGGTCCTCGGTGGGCAGCGAGAGCTGCAACACCGGGACGTCGGCCTCGGGGTACATGATCTTCAGCGGCACCCAGGAGCCGTGGTCCAGGCCGCGGGAGGCGTGCTGGTGCACGTGCTCGGTGTCGGGCATCAGCCCGATGACGTCCCGGGCCAGCGCAGACGCGTCGGGGGTGTCGTAGCGGAAGGTGTGGTACAGCGGGTCGAAGCCGCCGAAGTCGTAGACCAGCTCGGTGGGCCGGGTCGCGCTCACCGACAGCGGCGCGGACTCCCAGTGCGCGGAGACCACCAGAATCGCCTTCGGCCTGGGCAGCGAGCGCGCCCAGCCGTGCAGCGGGTCGATCCAGTCCTGACGCCCGAACGGCATCGGACCGCCGCCGTGGGACAGGTAGAGGCTGGGCAGCGGCCCGTCCTCCGGCGCCCACTCCCGGTGCGGCTCCAGAGCCGCGACCCGGCGCAGGTGCCGGGCGAAGAGGTGATCGGCCGGGATGCGTGCATCCGCGACCGCCGTCGTGCTGGGACTGGTCATCGCGCGTCCTCGAGAAGTGGGTGGGATCAGGAAGTGGCTGGGATCAGAAGGAGTAGTCGCCGAACCGGCCCCAGGCCACGAAGACGGCCAGGGCGAGCAGCACCACGTTCACGGCGACCATCGGCGTCTCCTTGCGGCGGGCGTGCACGACGATGGCGCCGACCATCGTCAGCGCGAGGCCGACGGCCGCGAGCGGCACCAGCACGGTGGCGACGTCGAAGACCGCGGGCAGGATGAGCCCCAGGGCGCCGAGCACCTCCAGGGCGCCGATGGCCTTGACGGCGCCGGGGCTGAAGTCACCCGCCCAGCCCATCCCGGACTCCACCAGCTTCTCCCGCGGCTGGGCGAGCTTCATCAGCCCTGCTCCCAGGAAGGCCACGGCCAGCACTCCGGCGACGATCCACAAAGCGATGTTCACGGTTCTGCTCCTCAGGTGGTTTACTTGATTGCGCAAGTGAACGTACGAGATGAATACTTGCGCTGTCAAGCATTTGTTTCGACTGTCGGAAGCTGAGGAGAACCGCCGTGGACGCCGAGCAGGAGCCGCGCTGGCTGGATGCTGTGGAGCAGCAGACCTGGTTCGAGCTGATCGCGGTGATGAGCTGGCTGCCCGACGCGCTCGACGCCCAGCTCTCCCGCGATGCGGACATCAGCCACTTCGAGTACCAGGTGATGGCGATGCTCTCCATGTCGGCGCAGCGCACCCGGCGGATGAGCGACCTCGCCGCCCTGGCCAACGGCTCGCTCCCCCGGTTGTCCCGGACGATCGACCGGCTGGACAGGCGCGGCTGGGTGACCCGCCGCCCGGACCCCGACGACGGCCGCGCCACCCTCGCCGTCCTCACCGACGCCGGATGGGAGAAGGTCGTCGCCACCGCCCCCGGTCACGTCGCCGAGGTTCGCCGGCTGGTCATCGACCCGTTGACCAAGGCCCAGGTCCGCCAGTTGCACGAGATCGCGAACCGGATCCGGCACGCCGTCCAGCCCGACGCCTGCCTCCCGACCCTCCCCGCCCCGGACGGCCCCTGACCTTCGCCACGCCCGGAACACTCGCCGAGCCCGCGCTCGTGGCCGGGCACGGTCGTCACCGAGGTGACGCCATCAGGGGTGTCAGGCGCCGCAGCCTCAGGATCTGCTGGTCCACCGACGGCGCACCCGTCGGTCGAACCGGTCCTGGCGCCCGCCCAGCGGACGGCCCAGGAACCTGCCCAGCACGACTCCCGCAGCCAGGCCCAAGCCGATCGCCGCAGCCCCCACCAGCCGGCCCAGCCCGCCCGCGACGTCGTCCTCCACCACGATCTCGAACAGGCCCCGGTAGATCGCGAGCCCCGGCAGCAACGGGACGATGCCGCAGATCGCGACGAGCAGGGGCGGGACGCGCCACCGCTCGGTCAGCACCTCACCGCTGAACCCGACGACCACGGCCCCGACCGCGCTCGCCACGGCGGGACCGGCGTTGAACTGGTCAGCCGCGGACGACGCCGTCCACGCCAGCGCACCGGCCGCCGTCGCCACGCCGACCGCGAGCGGGCGGGCGTGCGACGCCACGGCCCAGAAGCCGGCCATCCCAGCAGCGGCGGCCAGCGCCGCGACGGGGGCCGCGCTGGACGTCGCCGGATCGAGCACGCGCAGCGGGACGTCCGCCCGCCGCGCCACGTCCAGGACGGCGGCGATGCCGACGACGATGCCCGTGGTCAGCGTCAGCACCTCGAAGGCGCGTGCCGCCGCGGTGACGGGGAAGCCGCTGATCGCGTCCTCGGCAGCGCCGACGAAGGACAGCCCGGCGAGGAGCACCACGATCCCCGCGGCGACGACCAGCGAGGTGCGGACCTCGACCTCCGCCACCATGAGGAGAACGGCCGCCCCCGTGGCAACGGCGGCACCGACCACCTGCTGGAAGAACATGGGCAGCCCGCGCCGGCCCAGCGCGCGGATCGTCTGCTCGATCACGGCGGTGGTGACCGCCGCGACCACGACCACCAACCAGCCACCTCCGAGGAGGACGGCGACGCAGCCCGCCACCCCCGACCAGCCGAGTGCGTGGATCGGCCGGCGGTAGGGGTGCGGCGCGGACAGGACCCCGTCCAGCCGGCGCTGGGCGTCCTCCGGATCCAGGTCGTCGGCCTTGATCGCCGCCGCCAGCGCGGTGATCCCCTGGAGCCGCGTGTAGTCCAGCCCCCGGGGGCGCACGATGCGCATCAGCACGAGCGGGGTCACGTCGTCCGGGGCGTAGCTGACCGTCAACGACGTGAAGGTGACGTCGACCTGGCAGTCGTCCAATCCGTAGGACGCCGCCACCCGCAGCACCATCGCGGTCACGTCGGCCGCCGACGCCCCGACCGCCATCATCGACTCCCCCATCCGGAGAGCCAGCCCGAGCGCCGAGCGCGCGGTGGCCGCATCGACCTGACTGGGCCGGGCCCGCAGGGAGAAGGGCTCTGTCGGCGGTCCGGAGCCGGCGATGGCCTTCCGCGCCTGCTCCGGCAGGCGGGCGATCCGCGACGTACGGCCCCGGCTCGTAGAAGGCACGACGTCAGGCTACGGAGTGGAGGGGCGATCCACGGGCCGATACCGGGCCGCAGCCCCGGCAGGTCGTCGGCAGCATCCATGACCGGCGGGCCCGGAGTGGCCACGCCGAGCCCCGCGGCGCCGCTGCGGCCGCCCGTCGCAGTGGCCCGTCCGGGCGGTCACCGGCTACTCGTCGTCCCGACGTCCAGCCGGGCACCGGGCTGCGCCGGTCCCGGCTGTCGCACCGAGGGCACGATCTTCATGGCCAGCAGGCCGGCGACGACGAGCAGCACCGCCGCGACCACGGAGGTCGTCTGCATCGCGTCGGTGAAGGCCTCGCGGGCGGCGTCGAGGATCCCGGCGCCAGCGGGGTCGGTGCCGATCGCGTAGGTGCCGACGGCCAGCGATTCCTCGACCGCCTCGCGGGCGCCGTCCGGAACGGCGGAGAGATCCGGCAGCGACGCCCGGTAGAGCACCGCGTGCAGGCTGCCGAGGAGGGCGATGCCGAGGGCGACGCCGAGCTCGTAGGACATCTCGGAGATCGCCGAGGCGGAACCAGCCCGCTCGCGGGGAACGGTGCTCAGGATCGCGTCCGTGGACGTGGTGAACGTGATCCCCAGGCCCAGGCCGATGATCGCCAGCGCCACCCCGAGCCAGAAGTAGCCCTCGGCTCCTTCGGCGACGGCCAGCAGGGCCAGGCCCCCGGCCGCCACGAGCATGGAGATACCCAGCGCCCGGCCGATCCCGAGGCGGGAGATCACCCAGACGGCGATCACCGTCACGGCCATCGCCGCGATGGTGATCGGCAGCTCCCGGAGCCCGGCCTCGAGCGGTGAGAAGCCGCGCACCAGCTGCAGGTACTGGGAGAAGAAGAACAGCAGGCCGCTGAAGGCGAAGATGGCGATCAGGCTCACCGCCACGGTCCCGCTGAAGGCCGGCTTGGTGAACAGCTCGACGTCGACCAGGGGGTCGGGCAGCCGGCGCTGCCGCCGGACGAAGACCACCCCGACCACGATCCCGAGCAGCCCCGCGACCAGTCCGGCGACGTCGGCGCCCTCACCTGCGGTGTGCTTGACCGCCCACACCAGCGGCACGATCGCCCCGACCGACAGCACGGCGCTGAGCAGGTCGAACCGCCCCGGCGCCGGGTCGCGCGACTCGGGCACCAGCAGAGCCACCGCGACCAGGACGACCGCCATGACCGGCAGGTTGATGATGAACACCGAGCCCCACCAGAAGTGCTCGAGCAGCGCGCCGCCGACCAGCGGGCCGAGCGCGGCGCCGCCGGCGGTGCCGGCCGACCAGATGGCGATGGCGCGGGTGCGCTGCCTCGCCTCGGGGAAGACCGAGCGCACGATCGACAGGGTGGAGGGCATCAGGGTGGCCCCGGCCACGCCCAGCAGGGCGCGGGCGGCGATCAGCCAGCCCGCCGTCGGCGCGAACGCCGCGAGGACCGAGGCCGCACCGAAAGCCGCGACGCCGATCAGGAGCAGCCGTTTGCGGCCGATACGGTCGGCCAAGGTGCCCATCGTGATGAGCAGGCCCGCCAGGGCGAAGGAGTAGACGTCCCCGATCCACAGCACCTGGGTGCTGGTCGCACCCAGGTCGGCGGTCAGCGCGGGGACGGCGAGGGCCAGCACGGTGCCGTCGACCGCCAGCAGCGTGACCGCCAGCGTCACGGCCACGAGTGCACCCCAGGCGCGGGCGCCGGCAGGTGCGGCATCCTCCGCAGCGGGGACGGCGGGGCTCCCCGATGGAGTCTGGGTGATCATGCGAGTAGGGTACCAACCAGATGGTCGGTAGTACCAACCGGATGGTCGGTGACCGCTGTCACCTGTGGCCGACCGACGAGGAGGACCAGATGCGAGGCCAGAGCCGGGATCCGGCCCGTACGCGACGGGCGGTGCTGGACGCTGCGGCGGCGGCGGTGAGGGACCACGGAGCGGGCGTGAGCCTCGACGTCGTCGCCCGCCAGGCCGGGGTGTCGAAGGCCGGCCTGCTGCACCACTTCCCGTCGCGGGACCAGCTGCTCCTCGCGGTCGCGGAGGATCTCGTGGAGCAGTTCCACGCCGCCGTGCAGGCCGCAGTGGATCCCCGCGACCATTCCGAGGGCCGGCTGATCCGCGGTTACGTGAACGCCACGTTCGATGCGCTCGTCGACCAGTCCGGCACTCCGGACTTCGTCGTGCTGACCGCGGCGCTATTGGCGGTGCCGGGCGTGACCGACCTCCTGGCCCGGGACAGACAGCGCTGGGACCAGGCGTTCGTCGACGACGGCCTGCATCCCGAGCGGGTGCTCCTCATCACCCGCGCGGCGGACGGCGCGTCGATCGCGCACGTATCCGAGGGCGACGTCGACAGGGCACGGTCGAGGCAGACCCGGGAGCTCCTCCTGGCGCTCAGCCGCGAGACGGGGCCTCTGGCCGCCGGGTCGTAGTCCGCCCGGGCCGGCTCGACCGGCGTGGACTCGCGGCCACCCCCTCGCCCACGCCCTTCGGCCGCCTCAGGAAGAGCCGGCGACCTCGACCGTCGCACGGTGGGCGAGCACGTCGTCCATGTGCGCCTCCGCCCAGGCCTTCACACCTCGCACCATCTGGTGCAGGGACAGCCCGAGTTCGGTCAGCTCGTAGGTGACCGTGACCGGGACCGTCGGGGTCACCGTGCGGGTGAGCAGACCGTCGCGTTCCAGGGAACGCAACGTCTGGGTCAGCATCTTCTGGCTGACCCCGGCCAGCGCACGGGACAACTGCGAGTAGCGCATCGCGCGGGGACCGTCCGAGTCGCCCGCACCCGGTCCGCCGCTGCCCAGGGCGCAGAGGATCAGCGCGACCCACTTGTCGGAGATCCGGTCGAGCAGCTGCCGGCTCGGGCAGGCGGCGAGGAAGGCGTCGTACTCGGTCTTCGCCCGTGCACGGCGTTGTGCCGCGGTGGTCGTCGCCATGAACCGTCCTCGCGTGGAGTGTTACGCACCTTCAGGTACCTACTTCCCGCTGGGAAGTAGCGAGGTCAGAGTAGCGGCGTCCGCACGCACTCCGCACACGACGACTGGCAGGAACATGACAGCGACCTCCACCCCCCTCCCCGGCGGCACCGCGACGCTGGGCGACCTGACCGTTCCCCGGTTCGGCTACGGCGCGATGCAGCTCGCCGGCCCCTGGGTCATGGGGCCCCCGGCCGACCACGACGGCGCCCTCACCGTCCTCCGCGAGGCCGTCGAACTCGGCATCACGCACATCGACACCAGCGCCGCCTACGGGCCCCGGATCACCAACGAACTCATCCGCGAGGCCCTGCACCCCTACTCCGACTCGCTGCTCGTAGCGACCAAGGTCGGCGCGAACCGCGACGCCCAGGGTGGCTGGCCCGCGGCACGGCAACCCGAGGACATCCGCACCCAGGTGCACGAGAACCTCGAGACCCTCCGCCTGGACGTGCTGGACCTGGTCAACCTGCGGTTGGGCGATGCCCAGGGTCCGCTGGCGGGCTCCCTCGCCGAGCCGTTCGAGACGCTCGTCGAGCTCCAGCAGCAGGGGCTGATCCGGCATGTCGGCGTCAGCAACGCGACGGCGGAGCAGGTCGCCGAGGCGCGGTCGATCGCGCCGAACGTCTGCGTGCAGAACATGTACAACCTCGCCTTCCGCGGGGACGACGAGCTGATCGACGCACTCGCCGTGGACGGGATCGCCTACGTGCCCTTCTTCCCCCACGGCGGCTTCACCCCCCTGCAGTCGTCCGCGCTCTCGGCCGTGGCCGCCCGGCTGGACGCCTCACCCATGTCGGTCGCCCTGGCTTGGTTGCTGCAGCGGTCCCCGAACGTCCTGCTGATCCCCGGCACGTCGTCCGTGCGGCACCTGCGCGAGAACATCGCCGGAGCGGGTCTCGCCCTCTCCCCCGCTGACATCGTCGAGTTGGACCAGATCGGTCGGTGAGCGGCCGATCGCCGCGGGGTCCTCGTCAGCGGCTCTCAGGGGTGCGGGCGCACGAGTGGACGACGTCGGCACCCACCACCGGGAGTCGGTCCTCCGAGGTGAGGCGCAGACAGCCACAGTCCGCGCCCGCCGGTGACTTCTCCCGGCTGGGGCGGAGACTGGGGGGATCCGAGCCTTCGACGAAGGGATCATCATGCTGGTGCGCTTCTGATGGGCTCCCGCGGCGACAAGGACGTCGACACCTTCATGGCGGAGTTGGCGGCAGACCCTGAGTACCAGCAGCGGCGCCAGGCGATCGATGCCGAACACACTCGCCTCGTCGGCATCAACCGGGCCGCGTCCGCACCCCTCGCTGCTGAACTGCGCGCACTCGGCTACGCGGTCGAGTTTCCCGAGGATCTGTACAGCTACGACTACCGGACGGCTGTGCCGGTGCTCATCGACTGGCTCCCGCGCATCGACAACCCCGACGTCAAGGCGTCGATCGCCCGGGCGCTGGCCGTCGGGTGGGCCAGGCCGATCGCGGCCCAGCCGCTGGTGCGGGAGTATGCAGCGGTCCTCGGCAAGGGCGGAGTCCAGAACGAGATGCTGCGGTTTGACTTCGCCAATGCCCTGGACGTCGTCGCGGATTCCACTGTTGCCGACGACCTGATGAGGTTCGTCGCCGATGACCGCACCGAGGACGACGCGCGCTCCGCGCTCCTGAGCGCTCTCGGGCATGCAGGCTCGGCGACGGTCGCCCGATTCGTGGCGGACCAGCTCTCCGACGACGCCAGTCCGCTGGTCCTCGTGGGTGGGCTGGTCGCTCTCCGTCGACTCGGCGACCCGACCACCCGCCCGACCGTCGACAGGTACGTCTCCCATCCCCACCGCGACGTCCGTCGAGAAGCCGTACGAACCGCCAAGTCCTTGGACCGCGCCGGCCACCGGAAGCGCACGGCTGAGTAGGAGGAATGTCCTACGACCTGGCCGTGCGGGTGGGCCGCGCTGCGGCCGACGGACGCGCCGCTGCGAAGGTGTACAGGGAGCTCCTCGACCACCTCGAGCAGAGTGACGATCCGCCCGTCCCTGAACTCGAGAGCTTCCTCGTCGACCTGCTCTGCGCACTCCCCGACGATCCGGACCAGGCCGGCGGCTCGCCGGGGGCGGGCCCACCGTTCGGCGATCCTGTCGCTGGCACCGCGCTCCTGTCGATCGTGGCGGACCACCTGGACACCGCGCGCGTGGTCTGCGTGCAACGCGCAGCCGCCCGTGTCCCGCCGGCTCAGCATCGTGCTGACGGCACCGGCGTCCGCCCAGCGGCGACTGGAGCGCGCACCCCAGGGCATCTCGCGCCACATCGGTCGGCGTGCTTTCCGCTCGGGCACGACCGCGATGCTTCCCTTGGTCGACCGGGCCCTAGCCTCACGTTCATGCGTGCTGTGCAGATCACCCGCTTCGGCGGTCCCGAGGTCCTCGACGTCGTCGACATCCCCGAGCCGGAGGCGGGTCCGGGGCAGAAGCTCTACGACGTCTCCACCGCCGGCATCAACTTCGCCGACACCCACCAGATCGAGAACTCCTACCTCGCCGAGCAGAAGCTGCCGCTCGTCCCGGGCGCCGAGTTCGTCGGCACCCCGGTCGGTGGCGGTCAGCGCGTCGTCGGCCTGCTCGACGGTGGCGGCTACGCGGAGAAGGTCGTCGCGAACGACGCCCTCACCTGGCCAGTACCGGACGGCGTCAGCGACGAGCAGGCGCTCGCCGTCGTCCTCCAGGGCTCGACCGCCTGGCACCTGCTGCGCACCAGCTCGCACCTGGCCGAGGGCGAGACCGTCGTCGTCATCGCCGGTGCCGGCGGCGTCGGTTCGCTCGCCGTCCAGCTGGCCCGCCGCTGGGGCGCCGGTCGGGTCATCGCCACCGCCTCCTCCCCCGAGAAGCGCGCACTGGCCGAGGAGCTGGGCGCGCACGCCACCGTCGACCCGGCGCTTGCCGACGAGGACCCCAAAGCCTTCAACGGCGCGCTGCGCGAGGCCAACGGCGGCAAGCCGGTCGACATCGTGCTGGAGATGACCGGCGGCAACGTCTTCGCCGGCGCGCTCAACGCGCTCGCGCCGTTCGGCCGGCTGGTCGCCTACGGCATGGCCGCGCGCCAGGAGACCCGGGCCGTGCCCCCGGGCATGCTCATGCAGAAGAGCCGCGCCGTCATCGGCTTCTGGCTGGCCCACTGCATGGCGCGTCCGCAGATGATGGACGCCGCCATGACCGACCTGCTCGCGATGGTCGACGCCGGTGAGCTGAAGCCCGTCGTCGGCGGCCGATACCCGCTCAGCAAGGTCGCCGACGCGCACAACGACCTGCTCGCCCGCCGCACCACCGGCAAGCTCGTCCTCGACCCCAGCAAGTAGTCGTCGGGGCCGGCCCCGTCGCACAGGCGGGGCCGGCCCTCACACCGTCGGGTCGCCCTCCGGCACCTCGGTCGCGACCACCTCGGCGACCTCCGCATCCTCGCCGGAGAGCCCCTCGGCCTGCTCGTGCTCGTCGTGGAACGCCAGCCAGCGCATTCCGAGCGCCTCGCGCTGCTCGTCGTCGACGGCCTCCTTGAACGACGGGAAGAAGTCGGTCTCCTCCTCGGCCATGTGGTCGGCGTTGACCTGGCGCACGTTCCGCACCGCTTCCCACCAGCCGTCGCTGCCGACCTCGTGCTCCTCGACGGCGGCCGCGGCGTGCCGGATCTCGTTGTGGTCGTGCACGCCCTCCGCTGTCTCCTCCTCGCCGTCCGGGGCCTCCTGGGCCAGCAGCGGGTAGAAGAGCTGCTCCTCGCCGACGGCGTGCACCTCCAGCTTGGCGTGCAGCGCCTCCCACGCGGCGGCGAGCTCCTGGCCGGACAGGTCCTCGAGCGAGGCGAACTCCCGCCGGAAGACCTCGTGCTCGGCCAGGACGAGGGCGGTGATCTCGAAGTCGGACATGCCGACCGGCTACCCCTGGCTGCCGGAGCGGACACCAGGGGCGACGAATGGCCCTAGACGAGCCGGTTGGTCCAGAACAGGCTGAGGACGGCGCCGATCAGCACCACGAGCACGCCGGCCCGCACGAACCAGTAGCTGACGTCCTTGGCCTCGGTCGTGTAGCCGATCTGGCTGCCCAGGTCCGTGTAGACCTGCTCGAGCTCGGAGGCGCTGGCCGCCTCGCTGAAGCTGCCGCCGGTGTCATCGGCGATCTGCTCCAGGGACGCCCGGTCCACCGGCACCGGCACGTTCTCCCCGTCGATGTCGAGGGTGCCGTAGTCGGTGCCGAACGCGATCGTGGAGACCGGGACACCGGCCTCGCGGGCGGCGTCGATGGCCTGCTCGTTGTCGCGGCCCACGGTGTTCGAGCCGTCCGACAGCAGCACGATCCGGGCCGGGGGCGGCTCCTCGCCCGAGCTCTCCAGCGACGCCTGGAAGTTCTCGATCGCCGACAGGGAGGTGAAGATCGCCTCGCCGATCGCCGTCGCCTCGGCCAGGTCGAGGTTGTCGATGGCGAGGGCCACCTGACCGCGATCGGTCGTCGGCGGCACCACCGTGGTGGCCGTGCCCGCGAAGGACACCAGCCCGAGGTTGATCCGCTCGGGCAGCACGTCGACGAAGTCCGTCGCGGCGCGCTGCATGACCTGGAAGCGGGTCGGCTCGACGTCCTCGGCCTGCATGGACAGCGAGACGTCCACGGCCATGATCACCGTGGCCTTCTCCCGCGGAACCCGCACCTCGGTGCTCGGCACGGCCAGCGACACGACCAGGGTCGCCAGACCGGCCGCGACGATGCCGAAGGCGAGGTGCCGCTTCCAGCCGGGACGCTTCGGCACGAGAGTGCCGAGCAGCGCGACGTTGGTGAAGCGCGCCGCGTACGCCTTCCGGCGCAGCTGCAGCAGCACGTACACCCCGACGAGGGCGGCGACCACCAGCAGCGCCAGCAGCCACCACGGGGACTGGAAGGTCATCGGGAGGCCCCTCCGTTGCCGGCACGCCGGCGCTCGGCGACGAATCGGACGACGTCCATGAGCCAGTCGCGGTCGGTCCGCAGCTGCAGGTGCCCGGCGCCTGCCCGCCGCAGCGCCGCGGCGACCCGCTCGCGCTGGGCGGCGGCCCCCTCGGCGTAGCGGGCGCGGAACTCGGCGTTGCCCGTGGGCACCTCGAGGGTCTGCCCGGTCTCCGGGTCGACGACGGTCAGCAGTCCGACGTCGGGCAGCTCGAGCTCGCGCGGATCGACGACCTCGACGGCGAGCAGGTCGTGCCGGGCACCGAGACCCCGCAGCGGCCGCTCCCAGTCGCTGTCGCCCAGGAAGTCGGAGATGACCACGACCAGCCCGCGGCGGCGCGGCGGACGACGCAACTGCTCCAGCGCCTGGGCGAGGTCCCCCCGGCGGCCGCTGGCCGCCCGCGGGGTCGCCACGACCGAGCGCAGCAGCCGCTCGGCGTTCAGCCGGCCGGGCCGGGCCGGATAGCGGTCGACCCGCTCCCCCGTGGTGACGACGGCGCCCATCCGGTTCCCGCCGTGCACGGTCAGGTGCCCGACGGCGGCCAGCCCGGCGATCGCGAGGTCGCGCTTCTGGCAGTTGGCCGTGCCGAAGTCCAGGCTCGCCGACAGGTCGACGACCGCCCAGGTCTCCAGCTCGCGGTCGGCGATCGTCTCGCGGACGTGCGGCACCTGGGTGCGCGCCGTGACCGGCCAGTCCATCCGCCGGACGTCGTCACCGGGGTGGTACGTCCGGGAGTCGCCGGCCTCGCTGCCCGACCCGGGCACCAGGCCGAGGTGGTCGCCCTGGAGCAGCCCGTCGAGCCGACGCCGGACGGTGAGCTCCAGCCGCCGCAGCAGGACATCGGACGGGCCGTCGGTGAAGCGGGGCGGGGCGCCGTCGCTGCCGCCGGTCGCGGCGGCGGACCCGGGCGTCGCGGGGTGCAGGAGCAGCCCCGGGTGCTCGGGTGCGGCCGGGAGCGCCTCCTCCCGGCGACGGCGGCCGATCACGCCTGCTGCGACCCGGGTGCGGCGCCGTTGCCTCGGTCGAAGCTGTTCGTGTCGAAGCCGTTGCCCTGGGACCCGGCGGCGGTGGCTCCGTTGCCCTGCGGGCCGTAGCCACCCGGCTGCTGCGGCGCCGGCTGCTGCTGGCCGCCGAGCCACGGCGCACCGTTGGGCTGGGGCGCACCGTTGGGCTGGGGAGCACCATGGGGCTGCGGCGGGCCGTAGAACGGCTGCGGCACGGACGGGCCACCCGGCGCGCCGGGACCGCCGCCGGTGGCCTGCTGGCGCGGCGCGACCTGCGGCAGCGGCACGGTCTGCACGATCCGCTTGACGATGTGGTCGGCCGGCACGCCGTCGGCCAGCGCGTCGTAGGAGAGCACCAGGCGGTGGCGCAGCACGTCGGCGGTGACGTCGAGGACGTCCTGCGGGAGCACGTAGTCACGGCCACGCACCAGCGCGAGCGCGCGGGCGGCGGCGATCAGGCCCAGCGAGGCACGCGGGCTGGCGCCGTAGGACACCCAGTTCGCGACGTCCTCCATCCCGTGCTCGCGCGGCGAGCGGGTGGCGACGACGAGGCGCACGACGTAGTCGACCAGCGCGTGGTGCACGAAGACCTGCGACGCCGTCTTCTGCAACCGGCGCAGCTCGTCGGGGTCCAGCACGGTCTCGGCCACCGGCTTCTCCGAGCCCATCCGGTAGATGATCTCGCGCTCCTCCTCCGCGCTCGGGTAGTCCACGAGCACCTTCATGAGGAAGCGGTCGCGCTGCGCCTCCGGGAGCGGGTAGACGCCCTCGGACTCGATCGGGTTCTGCGTGGCCAGCACCAGGAACGGGTCGGGCAGCTTGTGGGTGACCCCGCCGATGGAGACCTGCCGCTCGGCCATGACCTCCAGCAGCGCCGACTGCACCTTGGCGGGCGCGCGGTTGATCTCGTCGGTCAGCACGAAGTTGGCGAACACCGGGCCGAGCTCGGTGTCGAAGGCGTCCTGGCCGGACTTGTAGATGCGCGTGCCGATGATGTCGGCCGGCACCAGGTCGGGGGTGAACTGCAGGCGGGCGAACTTGCCGCCGACGACGGTCGCCAGGGTCTCCACCGCGAGGGTCTTGGCCACACCCGGCACGCCCTCGAGGAGCACGTGGCCCTTCGCCAGCAGGGCGACGAGCATCCGCTCGACGAGCCGGTCCTGCCCGACGATGACGCGCTTGATCTCGAAGAGGACCCGCTCCAGCCGGGCCGCGTCGGCCGACGGCGGGACGGGCGCGGGGGCGCTGCTGACGGCGGTCACGCGAGGATCCCGGGGAGGACGGAGGGCATCGGCGTTCCCGCCGGTGCGGTGCTGATCGGCTCGCGTGCGGACTCGCTCACGGGGCTCCCTGGTCGTCCCGGGCCGCGGTCTCCCCGACACGGGAAGACCGTCGACAGGGCGGTGACGTCCCGACCCCTCGTCCAGTGTCCTACACCGGGCGGGTCCGGCCACTCGCCGCGCACGACGAGTCTCGGCGGTGGCCGACGGTCAGATCTGAGCCGTCAGATTTTCGGTCCCCAGGGAGGGATCTCGCCCTGCCTGCAGACCGCCGGGACTGCTAGCCTGGCTGGTGCGTCGGGCAGCTCCCCCCGTGGCTGCCCGACGCCTCAATCCGGCGCTGCTCGGTACCTGTTCAGGCCGACGGCCGCACGGCGCCGAAGTAGGTCGAGCTCGAGGTCCGCGCGCGGGCGACCGTCACGTTCTGGCCGCTGCTCGGGGCCTCGATCATCTGACCGCCGCCGATGTAGATGGCCACGTGGGTGATCGACATGTAGTCGTACCGGTCACCGCCCCAGAAGAGCAGGTCGCCGGGCTGCAGGTCGCCGGTGGCCACCTGCTTGTTCCGGTTGAGCCACCACTGGTCGCGGCTGGTGCCGCCGATGGCGATGCCGGCGCGGGCGTAGGCGTACTGGGTGAGCCCGGAGCAGTCGAAGCCGACGAGGTTGCTGTCGGAGCCGATCCCGCGGCTCGGGCCGTTGCTGCCGCCACCGCCCCACGAGTAGGGCACGCCCAGCTGGGAGCGCGCGGCCGCGATGGCGGTCTGCGCAGCCGACGCAGACGGAGCGCCCGCGGAGCCGCCACCCGGAGAAGGCTTCGGACGCGGGGCCGGGGCAGGTGCCGGGGCGGGAGCGGGTGCCGGGGCAGGGGCGGGGGCGGGCGCCGCGACGGGCGCACGGCCGGCCGGGGCCTTCCGGGCGGCAGCCTGGCGGGCGGCCTCCTGCTGCGCCGCGACGCGGGCGCCCTCCAGACCGTTCAGGGTCTGCTGCGCCTCCTGGAGCTCGGCCTGGAGCGCGTCCTCCTGAGCGTCGACCGCGTCGGCCTGCGCCCGCGCCGACGCCTCCTGCGCCTGGGCGTCGGCGAGCAGCACCGCGGCCTGGGCCTGGAGCTCCGCGGCCTTGCCTGCGGTCTCGGCGGCGGCCCGCTCGGCGTTTCCGGCCTCGACCTCCAGCGCGGTCAGCTCGACCAGGACGTCGGTCCGGTGCGCACCGGCGGCGTCCAGCAGCGCCGCGCGCTCGATGAGCTCCGCGGGACCGCCCGCCGTCAGCAGTGCGCTCATCCCCGGGGTGGTGCTGCCCCGCATGTAGCTGTCCCGTGCGAAGGCCGAGACCTCGTCGCGCCCCTTCTCCACGTCGAGCTCCGCCTGGGCAGCCTCGGCAGCCGCGGCGTCGGCGGCGGCCTTCGCCGTCTCGGCCGCCTCGTGCTTGTCCTCGTAGTCCTGCTGCACGATCAGCGCCGCCTGATGGGCGGCGTCGGCGCCGGCCTGCGCCTCGGCGAGCTGGGCGGTGATGGCCCCCACCCGCTCGGCCGCTGCGGTCCGCTCCTGCTCCGCCGCAGAGATCTGGGCGTCCGTCGGATTGCGCGGGGCGGCAGAGGCGACCCCGGGCGCGAGCCCCAGGCCGAGCAGGGTGATGGCGCCGAGACCGACCGCGCGGCTCCCCCAGCGGACGCCGAGGGAACTCGTACCGAACCGTGCCTCGCACTGCGCACTCACGAACCCGACTCCTCCGTTGCCCGGCGCTCCCTGGAGGGGCGCCGGTCTCGACTGGTGTCGCGCACCCGTCGGGGTGCACCCGTCCCAGATCGACCACAACGGGTGAGGAGCACAGGGGTCGGCCGTGCCGTCTCCCCCTTCGGGGGGAGGCGACACGCGAGGGTGACGGCTGGGCTCTGCCGAGAGAGCCGATGCCGGCTACCGCGAGGCGCTGGCCCAGCCGAACAACGACGAGGCCGCCCGGGAGAGCTGGATCGCACAGCGGCGGCACAGCGGCGGCACAGCCCCCGCCGTGTGCGCGGTTGTGCCGATCCGATGCGCAGAACGACACATCCGCGCACTCCGTGGGCGGCCGGCTACGCGCCAGGCGGCGCTGAGCCAGAGACCTCGGGGACGGGCGGCCCTTCAGTTCACCTGGCGCTCGGAGCCGGACCAGAAGTCCTGCCGCAGCTTGAACTTCTGGATCTTGCCCGTGGCCGTGCGGGCCAGCTCGTCGCGGAACTCGACCCTCTTCGGCGCCTTGTAGCCGGCCAGCCGGGCCTTGCAGTGGGCGATGATGTCGGCCTCGGTGGCCTGCTCCCCCTCGGCGAGCACGACCACCGCCGTCACCAGCTCGCCCCACTTGTCGTCGGGGATGCCGATGACCGCGACCTCCGCGACGGCCGGGTGGCTGAACACGACGTCCTCGACCTCGATCGAGGAGACGTTCTCGCCGCCGGTGATGATCACGTCCTTCTTGCGGTCGGAGATCGTCAGGTAGCCGGCGTCGTCGATCGTGCCGCCGTCCCCGGTGTGGAACCAGCCGTCCTCGAGCGCCTCGGCGCTGGCGTCGGGGTTCTCCCAGTAGCCCTCCAGCACGGTGTTGCTGCGGGCCAGCACCTCGCCCGTCTCGCTGGTCGACAGCCGGGTGCCCAGCGACGGGACGCCTGCCCGTGCCAGCCGCTTGGCGCGCTCCTCGGGCTCCAGGCCGTCGTACTCCTCGCGGCCGCGGTTGATGGTGAGCAGCGGCGCGGTCTCGGTGAGGCCGTAGATCTGGTTGAACTCCCAGCCCAGCTCGGCCTCGATCCGGGCGATGGTCCGCGAGGGCGGCGGGGCGCCGGCGACCACCAGCCGCACCTTGTCCCGGCCGGGGATCTCGCCGTCCCACTCGGCGGCGGCGTCCAGGACGGCGTTCCAGACGGCGGGCGCGCCGGCCATCATCGTGACGCCGTGCTGCTCCACCCGGCGCAGGATCTCCGCGCCGTCGATCTTGCGGATGATCACCTGGCGGGCGCCGATCCCGGCCATCGCGTAGGGCAGGCCCCAGCCGTTGCAGTGGAACTGCGGCAGCGTGTGCAGGTAGACGTCGCGGTCGCTGATCTGCATGTGCATGCCGAAGGTGACGGCGTTGACCCAGAGGTTGCGGTGGGTCATCTGCACGCCCTTGGGCCGCGCCGTCGTCCCGCTCGTGTAGTTGATCGTCGCGGTGGCATCCTCGTCCGGCTCGGCCCACGGCCGCGGCTCGGCGTCGTACCGGAGCAGCTGCTCGTACTCCTCCCCCGTGCCGAACCGGTGCTCGGCGCGCACGCCCTTGAGCGTCGTCTCCAGCTCCGGGTCGACCAGCAGCACCCGGGCGCCGGAGTGCCCGACGATGTACTCGACCTCCTCGGGCTGCAGCCGGAAGTTGATCGGCACGGCGACCCGGCCCGACGAGGGCACCGAGAGCAGCAGTTCCAGCAGCCGGGCGGAGTTGTGGCTGACGATCGCCACCCGCTCCCCCTCGGCGATCCCGAGCTCGTCGAGGGCCGCCTGCAGCGCACGGCCGCGGCGGGCGACGTCGCGGTAGGACACCTCGCCGAGCGACGGGGCCGGCTGCGCCGGCTCGTCGACGACGCCGATGCGGTCGCCGTAGACCAGCTCGGCGCGGTCCAGGAAGTCGCGGGTGGTCAGAGGCACGCGCATGCCGGCTCCCGAGGGGTGAGGACGTGGTCCCCGTCACGCTATCCGCGTGCGACCAGCTTCGGCAGGGCGGTGCCGATCTGCTCGTGCACGACGAGGTCGGCGACGTCGTCGTAGGGCGTGGGCTCGGCGTTGACGACGACGACGCGTGCCCCCGCGCCCAGCGCGAGGTCGACCAGCCCGGCCGCCGGGTGGACGGTCAGCGAGGTGCCGACGGCGAGGAAGACGTCGCAGTCGGTGGCCGCGGCGACCGCCGCGTCGACGACCCGCTCCTCCAGCACCTGGCCGAAGTAGATGGTCGCCGACTTGAGGATCCCGCCGCAGACGAGGCAGGCCGGGTCGGGCTCCCCCGCCTCGACCCGGTCCAGCGCGGCGCGCATCGGCGTCCGGTCCCCGCACTTGGTGCAGAGCACCTCGTTCACGGTGCCGTGGATCTCCAGCACCTGGTCCGGGTCGGAGCCGGCCGCCTGGTGGAGGCCGTCGATGTTCTGCGTGATCAGCCCGCGCAGCCGGCCCTGGCGCTCGAGGTCGACCAGCGCGGCGTGCCCGGCGTTCGGCTGCGGATCGACGTCCTGCAGATCGCGGCGCATCAGCCACGACCGCCGCCGGATCTCGGGGTCGGTCAGGTAGTAGGAGATCGTCACGAGCTTCTCGGCGTCCGGATCGCGGGTCCAGACGCCCTTCGGCCCCCGGTAGTCGGGGATGCCGCTGTCGGTGGAGATGCCCGCCCCGGTGAGGACCGTGATGCGGGAGGCCGCGGTCAGCCACTCGGGCAGGGGTTGGGGGACGACGCCGGTCACGCCCGCCACGGTAGAGCGGGACGGACCGCCGACGCCCGAGCGAACGCGCGCCGGCCGGCCCGCTCGAGCGACGGCATGACCAGGACGATGCCCACCGCGTAGGCGGCACCGAGGAGCGTGTCGACGACGTAGTGCTCGCCGCCCCACACCAGGACCACGGGCATGAGGACGGCGTACGCCACGAGCGCGACGCGCTGCCACGACCGGCGGGCCATCGGCAGGAGCACCGCGCACATGAGCACGGCGAAGGCGGTGTGCAGCGACGGCATCGCCGCAACGAGGTTGACCTGACCCTGCCCGGAGTCCAGCAGGACGCCGGCCTTCGGCAGCCCGAGGACCGCCCACCCCGAGCTGCTGATCCGCTCGACGGGCTCGATGACGCCGTCGCGGGCGGCCAGCCACGGCGGCGCGGCCGGATAGAGGACGTAGGTGACCAGACCGGCCAGCGAGAGGCCGACGACGAGCCGGGCGCACCGGGCCCAGCGCTCGCGATTGCGCACCCAGAGCACGCCGAGCACCAGCGGGGTGACGACGAAGTGGCTGCTGTAGACCAGCGTCGCCAGCGCCTTCCACCAGTCGGCCTGCACGTGCTCCTGCAGCCAGCCGGTGGGCAGCACTCCTCCGAACAGCCACCGGTCGGCGTCGGCCAGCTCCTGGACGGCGACCGGCATGCCGACCCCGTCGGCGAACCCGCGGCTGGCGTCGTAGGCCATCAGGACCGCGACCAGCGGGAGCCAGTCCAGCAGCAGCCGGCCCAGTCGGCGCGGACCCTGGGTGGTGGCGTGCACGGCGAGCCCGGCGAGCACCCAGCCGAGCAGCACCACCCGGTCAGTCGGCAGCCCGCGCACCGCGCAGGTCCCCGCAAAGGCGGCCGCCAGCCCGAACCACAGCACGGCGGTGAGCAGCAGGGGCCGACCGTCCCTGGGGCGCGCCGGACTGCCCGCCCACTGGAGGGCGGGGGCCGCCGGGGCGCCGACGGGTGCCGGGATCTCGACCGCGGTCATGCCGCCGGACGCTATCGGCGTCCGCAACTGCTGTGCGATCTGCGTCCGCGGCACGCCGCCACGTCCTCCACGCGAGTGACAGGAGAGCCGTCGTGGACGGGTGGGACGACGCTCCCGGACGATTTCACCGCACGCCCCCGGGTTTCGTCCGACGTGATGCAGGTCACCGGGTGAAGGAAGGGTCGCCTGACCCGCCATCCTCCTGGCTGAACTGGGATGATCGGGGGTGGAAACGAGCGCGTGAACCAGCCGCGAGGCACCAGCACGCGACGAACCAGCGAGGGGTAGGCGCAGAAGAGTGGCAGCCAGCAAGGACAGCTTCGGAGCACGGGCGACGCTCACCGTCGACGGCACCGACTACGACATCTACCGGCTCGACGCGGTGGAGGGCTCCGAGAAGCTGCCCTTCAGCCTGAAGGTCCTCCTCGAGAACCTGCTCCGCACCGAGGACGGCGCGGACATCACCGAGGACCACATCCGGGCGATCGCCAACTGGGACCCGTCGGCCGAGCCCGACCAGGAGATCCAGTTCACCCCGGCCCGCGTGGTCATGCAGGACTTCACCGGCGTCCCCTGCATCGTCGACCTCGCCACCATGCGCGAGGCCATGGCGGAGCTCGGCGGCGACCCGCAGAAGATCAACCCGCTCGCCCCGGCCGAGCTGGTCATCGACCACTCCGTCATCGCCGACATCTTCGGCACCGAGGACTCGTTCCAGCGCAACGTCGAGATCGAGTACGAGCGCAACGGCGAGCGCTACCAGTTCCTCCGCTGGGGCCAGGGCGCCTTCAGCGACTTCAAGGTCGTCCCCCCGGGCACCGGCATCGTCCACCAGGTCAACATCGAGCACCTGGCGCGCGTGATCTTCCCGCGCCAGGAGGGTGACCGCGTCGTCGCCTACCCCGACACCTGCGTGGGCACCGACTCGCACACCACCATGGTCAACGGCCTGGGTGTCCTCGGCTGGGGCGTCGGCGGCATCGAGGCCGAGGCCGCGATGCTCGGCCAGCCGGTCTCGATGCTCATCCCGCGCGTCGTGGGCTTCAAGCTCTTCGGCCAGCTGCCGGACGGCGCCACCGCGACCGACCTCGTGCTCACGATCACCGAGATGCTGCGCCAGCACGGCGTGGTCGGGAAGTTCGTCGAGTTCTACGGCGAGGGCGTCACCGCCGTGCCGCTGGCCAACCGCGCCACGATCGGCAACATGAGCCCGGAGTTCGGCTCGACCGCGGCGATGTTCCCCATCGACGAGGAGACCATCACCTACCTCAAGCTGACCGGTCGCGACGAGCAGCAGGTGGCGCTGGTCGAGGCCTACGCCAAGGAGCAGGGCCTCTGGCACGACCCGTCGCGCGAGCCGGCGTTCTCCGAGTACCTGGAGCTCGACCTCGGCAGCGTCGTCCCCTCGATCGCCGGCCCGAAGCGCCCGCAGGACCGCGTGGCCATCACCGACGCGAAGTCCTCCTTCCGCGCGGCGCTCGCCGACTACGTGCAGGCCGACGAGACCGGCGGCGAGGACCGCAAGCCCGGCGTCCCGGCGCAGGAGAAGCCGTTCGGCGTGAAGTCGTCGGTCGACGAGGCCGTGGCCGAGACCTTCCCGGCATCGGACCCCATCGCCGAGACGCACGGCAACGGCGAGGCCGGCAAGCCCGACGCCTACCACGGCAACGAGGACGCCGACCGGCCCCGCAAGCCCACCCGGGTGGTGATGGAGGACGGCACCGAGACCGAGGTCGACCACGGCGCCGTCGTCATCGCCGCCATCACCTCGTGCACCAACACCTCGAACCCGCAGGTGATGATCGGCGCGGGCCTGCTGGCGAAGAACGCCGTCGAGCGCGGGCTGACCAGCAAGCCGTGGGTCAAGACGACGATGGCCCCCGGGTCCAAGGTCGTCATGGACTACTACGAGAAGGCCGAGCTCACCCCGTACCTGGAGAAGCTCGGCTTCTACCTCGTCGGCTACGGCTGCACGACCTGCATCGGCAACTCCGGCCCGCTCCCGGAGCCGGTGTCCGCCGCGGTCAACGAGGCCGACCTCGCCGTCGTCTCGGTGCTCTCGGGCAACCGCAACTTCGAGGGCCGGATCAACCCCGACGTCAAGATGAACTACCTGGCGTCGCCGCCGCTGGTCATCGCCTACGCGCTGGCCGGGTCCATGGACGTCGACCTGAACAACGACCCGCTGGGTCAGGACGCCGACGGCAACGACGTCTTCCTGGCCGACATCTGGCCGTCGCCGCAGGAGGTCCAGCGGGTCATCGACCACGCCGTCTCCGCGGAGCAGTTCGGTCGCAGCTACCAGGACGTCTTCGCCGGCACCGAGCAGTGGCAGAACCTGCCCACCCCGACCGGTGACACCTTCGAGTGGGCCGAGGACAGCACCTACGTGCGGCGTCCTCCGTACTTCGAGGGCATGCCGGCCGAGCCGTCCGAGGTCCAGGACATCACCGGCGCCCGCACCCTCGCGGTGCTCGGCGACTCGGTCACGACCGACCACATCTCGCCGGCCGGCTCGATCAAGGCCGACAGCCCCGCGGGCAAGTACCTCCGCGAGCACGGCGTGGACCGTCGCGACTTCAACTCCTACGGCTCGCGCCGCGGGAACCACGAGGTCATGATCCGCGGCACCTTCGCCAACATCCGGCTGCGCAACCAGCTGGTCCCCGGCACCGAGGGCGGCGTCACCAAGAACCACCTGACCGGTGAGACGACGACGATCTACGACGCCTCGCGCGAGTACATCGACGCCGGCATCCCGCTGGTCGTGCTGGCCGGCAAGGAGTACGGCTCCGGTTCGTCGCGCGACTGGGCCGCCAAGGGCACCGCGCTGCTGGGCGTCAAGGCCGTCATCGCCGAGAGCTACGAGCGCATCCACCGCTCGAACCTCATCGGCATGGGCGTCCTGCCGCTGCAGTTCCCCGAGGGCGAGAACCGCGAGTCGCTCGGCCTGACCGGCGACGAGGAGTTCACGATCACCGGTATCACCGCGCTGAACGACGGCTCCGTGCCGCGGACGGTCAAGGTGAAGGCCGGCGACGTGGAGTTCGACGCGCGCGTGCGCATCGACACCCCCGGTGAGGCGAACTACTACCGCAACGGCGGCATCATGCAGTACGTGCTGCGCTCGCTGCGCAACGCGGGCTGACGGTCCCCTGACCGACTGACCCGCTGATGGACCTGGGCCTGGGTGGTCGCGGATACCTGCTCACCGGCGCAAGCCGGGGGCTGGGATTCGCGACCGCCCGGGCCCTCGTCGATGACGGGGCCCGGGTGCTGGTCAGCGCCCGGTCCTCCGACGGCGTCGCGAGCGCCGTCCAGGAGCTCGGCGGCGCTCCGTCGGCCTTCGGGTTGGCCGCCGACCTCGCCGACACCGGTGCCGCCGAGCGGCTCGTCGAGGAGGCCCGGCGGCAGCTGGGCCGCCTCGACGGCGCACTGGTCTCCGTCGGTGGCCCGGCGCCCGGCACGGTTCTCGGCACCGCCGAGGACGACTGGCGGGCCGGTGTCGAGAGCGTCCTGCTCGGCCCGTTGCGGCTGATCAGGGCGCTCGTACCGCACCTGGGCGAGGGCGCGGCGATCGGGCTCGTCCTCTCCACCTCGGTCCGTCAGCCGATCGACGGACTGGCGATCTCCAATGGCCTGCGTCCGGGCCTGGCGATGACCGCGAAGGGCCTGGCCGACGAGCTCGGCCCGCGTGGGATCCGCGTGGTCGGCCTGCTGCCCGGCACCATCGCCACCGACCGCATCACCGAGATCGAGGCCGCCTCGGGCGATCCGGTGGCCGCCCGCACAGCCACCGAGGCGTCGATCCCGCTCGGACGGATCGGCGATCCCGCGGAGTTCGGCCGGGTGGCCGCGTTCCTGCTCTCCCCCGCCGCCTCCTACGTCAGCGGCACCATGGTCGCCGTCGACGGCGGCAAGCTGCGCGTCCCGTGACGGCACCCGATCCGGCCCCGGTGCTGGTCGCCTGCGCGCACGGCACCCGCAACCCCACCGGACGGCGGCTGATCGCCGAGCTGGCCCTGGCCGCTCGCCGGCTCCGCCCGGGGCTGGTGACCACAGCGGCGTTCGTCGACGTCCAGCCGCCCACCGTGGTCGACGTCGTCGCCGGGCTCTCCACGACCGGGCAGCCGGCGATCGTCGTCCCCCTGCTGCTCTCCGGCGGCTACCACGTGCACGTCGACATCGCCCAGGCCGTGGCGGCCGCCCCCGGCGCCGTCGCCGCCCGGCCGCTGGGCCCCGACCCGCGACTGGCCGCCGTGCTGCGCGACCGGCTGCTCGAGGCCGGCGCCGACGCTGCCGACCCGCGAACCGCCGTGGTGCTCGCGGCCGCCGGGTCCAGCGACCCGCGATCCGTCGCCGACGTCGAGGACACCGCCGCGCTCCTCCAGCGTGAGTGGGCCGGGCCGGTGACCACCGGGTACGGCTCGGCCGCGAAGCCGCCGGTTCCTGACGCCGTCGCCGCCGCCCGCGCGGCCGGCGCGGAGCGGGTGGTCGTCGCCAGCTACCTGCTGGCGCCGGGGCACTTCCACGACAAGCTCGCCGGCGCGGGCGCCGACGTCGTCACGGCTCCCCTGCTGCCCGACGAGCGGATCGCCGCCGTCCTGCTCGACCGGTACGACGCCGCGGTCGGTTGAGCTAGGCCTGCCAGCCGAGCAGCCGGTCACCGACGACGAGGACGAGCACCAGCAGCGCCGCCGCGGCGACGGGGATCGCCGGGGTCCACCAGGAGCCGCTGAGCGCCCAGCGCGCCAGCACTGCGGCCAGAACCAGCCAGACCAGCCACAGCACGATCAGCGCCGGTCCCGGAACAGCGAGTCCGCTGACCAGGTAGAAGTAGCCGACCAGCAGGTGGACGCTGCCGGCCAGGAGACCGACGACCAGGGGCCCCGCGGACCGGGTGGCGGGCGGCTGCGTCATGGCGGCGAGTATGGCGGCGATCGGCGTTCCATGGCGTCGACCACGCCGCCGCATCAACGCCGGCCCGAGGACCTACTGTGGACAGCGATGGACGGCGAACCGGAGACCGACGGAACAGAGGTGTCGGCTGCCGCCGACGGCGCGTCGGCTCCAGCGGACGCCACTGAACAGGCAACCCCGCCGACAACGACGTCGACCTCAGGTTCACGTCCACGCTCTCCGCGCACCTGGAACCGGCCGACCTCGATCGCCGCGAGCTCGCTGCTGGCGGTCGTGCTGGGCTTCGCGCTCACCGTGCAGATCCGCAACACCGACGAGCCCGACGTCCAGGTCGGCGCCACCCGCGAAGCGGACCTCGTGCTCATCCTCGACGAGCTCAACACCCGTGAAGAGGTCCTGCGCCGTCAGATCAACGAGACGCGGCAGACCATCGAGGACCTCAGCACCGGACAGCAGCAGTCGGACACCGCGGTCGAGGAGGCGCAGGCCCGCGCCCGGGCGATCGGGATCCTCAACGGCACGCTCCCGGCCCGAGGCCCGGGCGTGCGCGTCACGGTCCGCGACCCCGAGCGCGCCGTGCCCTCCTCCGCACTGCTCGATGCCATCCAGGAGCTGCGCGGAGCCGGCGCCGAGGCGATCCAGGTCGACGGCGTGCGGGTCATCGTGTCCAGCGCCGTCACCGGCAACCCGGGCTCGCTGCGCATCGACGGGAAGCCGCTGACCGCCCCGTACGACATCCGCGCCGTCGGGCCGACCGCCGCCATGGAGGTCGCCCTCAACGTGGCCGGCGGCTTCGTCGCCGACGTCGGCCGCGAAGGTGGAACGGCCCGGGTCACCCAGGCCGCCGAGGTCGTCGTCGAGGCGCTCGTCGACTGAGCGCCCCGACCCTGACCTGCCCGCGCCTCACTGCGGGATGAGCAGTCCCCGCAGTTCGTCGGTCAGCGCCTGACGGGCCTCGGGGTCCTGGCGCCAGGAGGCCGGCGTGGTCTGGAACAGCGAGATCCGCCAGCGGCCGCGACCCTCGTCGACGGCCACCATGGTGTGCACGGCGTGGAACCGCGGGTCCAGGTCGTTGCCGCCCGGCGGGATCATCCCGGCGTGGGCGATGAGCATCGCGACGCCCTCGGCCACCGGGCGCACCGAGCGGACCACCGCGACGTAGGCCGGCGTCTCCCGGGTGGCGAACACCTGTCGCAGGTCCGCGGCGATGGACAGCCGGCCGCGGTGGTGGCTGCCGTCGAAACCGATGATGTCGCCGTCGTCGGCGAACCCGGCGGCGACCGCCGCGCCGCTGCGCCGGTTCCATCCGTCGACGAAGTCCGCGTAGAGAGCGCGGATCTGGGTGTCCTGCGGGTGGGCTGCGGTCACGTCTCCTCCTCGCCGGCGTTCGTCGGTCTTCCCCGACGGTGCTGTGTTCCTTCGTGACCGCGCCAGCTCGGTCACGTGCCCCGGCTGCGGCCGCCTGGGACAGGAGTGACGCTAGTGCTCGGTGGGCAGCGACCGTTCGACGCTCGCCGGTGCGCCACGCGGCCCGATCTGCGGTTTTCCGGTGCTCCCGAGCGCCTGCGACGGTGCGTGCGCGGTCGTGCGCACAGCGACACGGGATCGCTGCTCAGCCGACGGGAGCGCGGGTGCGGTCCCCTTCGGCGAATTGGGTGCGGTAGAGGTCGGCGTAGCGGCCGTCGCGGGCCAGCAGCTCCTCGTGCGTGCCGGATTCCACGATGCGACCGTCGTCGACCACCAGGATCTGGTCCGCGCTGCGGATGGTGGAGAGCCGGTGCGCGATCACCAGCGACGTGCGACCGGCCAGCGCAGTGTCGAGCGCGTGCTGCACCGCCGCCTCCGACTCGCTGTCGAGGTGCGCGGTGGCCTCGTCGAGGATCACGATTCCCGGCGCCTTGAGCAGCACCCGCGCGATCGCCAGCCGCTGCTTCTCGCCGCCGGAGAGCCGGTATCCACGGTCACCCACGACGGTGTCCAGCCCCTCGGGCAGCGCCCGCACCAGCTCGGCGATGTGCGCGCCCTCCAGCGCCCGCCACACCTGCTCGTCGGTGGCCTCGGGCCGCGCGTAGAGGAGGTTGGCGCGCATCGTGTCGTGGAAGAGGTGCGCGTCCTGGCTGACCACGCCGATGGCGTCCCGGAGCGAGGCGAGCGTCGCCGTGCGCACGTCCACTCCCCCGACCCGCACCGCGCCACCGGTGGCGTCGTACAGCCGCGGCACCAGGTGCGCGATCGTCGACTTGCCGGCGCCGGAGTGCCCCACCAGCGCGACCATCTGCCCGGGCTGGACCCGGAAGCTCACGTCGTGCAGCACGTCGACGGGGCCGCCGTGCTCGGGCATCGACACTTCTTCCAGTGACGGCAACGAGACGTCCGCGCCCGCCGGATAGCTGAACGAGACGGAGTCGAACTCGATGGATCGCTCGTCGGCCGGCACCGCGACGGCGTCCGGCGCCTCCCGGATCATCGGCGGCAGGTCCAGCACCTCGAAGACCCGGTCGAAGCTGACCATCGCGCTCATCACGTCGACCCGGACGTTGGCCAGCGCCGTCAGCGGGCCGTAGAGCCGCGACAGCAGCAGGGCCAGCGCCACGACGTCGCCGGGGCTCAGCGAGCCGTCGAACGCCAGGTATCCGCCCATGCCGTAGACCAGCGCGGTGGCCAGCGCCGCGACCAGCGTGAGCGCGGTGAAGAAGGTGCGGCCGTACATGGCCGAGAGGACGCCGATGTCGCGCACGCGGGCCGCCCGGCCGCGGAAGGACTCCGCCTCGACCCCGGGCCGCCCGAACAGCTTCACCAGCAGGGCGCCGGCCACGTTGAACCGCTCGGTCATGGTGGCGTTCATCGAGGCGTTGAGCTCGTAGGACTCCCGCGTGATCTCCTGCAGCCGGCGGCCGATGCGGCGGGCGGGCAGGACGAACAGCGGGACCAGCACCAGCGAGAGCAGCGTGATCTGCCAGGACAGCGTGAGCATCACGGCGGCGGTGAGCACCAGGCCGATGACGTTGGAGACGACGCCGGAGAGCGTGGAGGTGAACGCCTGCTGGGCGCCGACGACGTCGTTGTTCAGCCGGCTGACCAGCGCTCCGGTCTGGGTGCGGGTGAAGAAGGCGACCGGCATCCGCTGGACGTGCGCGAACACCTTGCTGCGCAGGTCGTAGATGACGCCTTCACCGATGCGGGCGGAGAACCAGCGCGTGCCCAGCGAGATCGCCGCGTCGACCACGGCCAGCCCGCCGATCACCAGCGCGATGCGGACGATGTCGCCCGCAGTCCCCTCGAGCCCCGCGATCCGGTTGATGATGTCGCCGGCCAGCAGCGGGGTGATGACACCGATGACCGACGAACCGATCACCAGCACGAGGAAGAAGGTCAGCTCGCGGCGGTAGGGCCGGGCGATCCCCAGGATCCGGCGCACGGTCCCCGGGGGCAGCTGCCGGGCCGTCACGGATGGATCCCGTCTGAACGACCGCATCGCGGCCATGGAGGTCATGGAATTGCCGTCCATCGCACCTCCCTGGTTCCCGCCGGGCGCACCCCCGGCCGCTGCTGCAACCGGGGGGCGTCCGAGCTTGTTCCGGGAAGCCTCTCAGCGACCGCTGACGAGATCGTGCAGTCGCCCGACCTGGGCGGCCCGCTCGGCGGCGTCCTGGGTCGCGAAGTCGTTGCGGACGGCGGAGCGCACCAGCGCCGCCGTGGCCCGGCTGGCGCCCACGGGCGGAGCCAGCAGCGCCTGGACCAGGTCGCCGACGGCGCCGTCGAGCTCGGCACCGGGGACGACGAGCGTCGCCAGCCCGATCGCCTGCGCCTCGGCCGCGCCCACGGCCCGTCCGGTCAGGCACAGCTCCAGCGCGCGGGAGTACCCGACCAGCTCGACCAGCGTGCTGGTGCCGGTCAGGTCGGGCACCAGCCCGAGCGTCACCTCGGGCAGCCGTAGCTGCGCGTCGTCGGCGAAGACCCGCAGGTCGCAGGCGAGCGCGAGCTGTGCGCCGGCGCCGATGGCGTGGCCCTGGACCGCGGCGACCGAGACGATCCCCGGCGACCGCAGCCAGCGGAACCCGTCCTGGTACGCGCGAATCCGCTCCTGCGCCTCCTCGACCGGCAGCCCGACCAGTTCGCCGAACCCGCCACCGCCGGTCGCCGCCGGGTCGAACATGCTGCGGTCGAGGCCCGCCGAGAAGGAGCGCCCCTCCCCCTTCAGCACGACGACGCGGACGTCGTCGTCGAGGGAGGCGCCGATCCCGGCCAAGGCCGCCCAGGTGGCCGGCGTCTGGGCGTTCAGCTGGTCGGGACGGTCCAGGGTGACGGTGAGGACGGCGCCCTCGCGGCTGGTCCGCACCCAGCCGGACTCGGACAGAGAATTCGTGGAGTCGGGGGTCACGCCTTCTTACTATTCCGGTTGGCCCCACCGCGGCTGCGCAGTGATGCCCCGGACTCCGACAGGAGACGGTGGACGAATCCGTAGGATCGCTTGGTCGACTCCGCCAGCGATCGGATGCTCTCGCCCTCGTCGTAGCGCTTGCGCAGGTCGTCGGCGAGCGTCGAACGGTCCCCACCGGTGATGCGCTTGCCCTTGCCGAGGTCCGCAGTTGTCGAGTCGGCCATGGCTCCCCTCCGTGTCAGCCATCGGCCCGGCGCCGGGACGAGCCCGCGCCGCGCGCCGATCATGGCTGTCGCCCTGGTGCCGCCGTCCGGGTGACCACGGCTCCCGCCAACCCATGATCACCCAGACCGCAGGTGTCGGCCATGTGAAGACGGAGAAACGGAAACGGACGGTGCGGTGCCGCTCCGGGGGCGACGACGGTGCGGGTCGACCCGCACCAGCGACTCCTGAACCGTGCCGCGGCGCGGGTCAGGAGACGACCGGGCGGCTCGACCCGGACGGCAGAGGTCGTACAGCGGTCGACAGGACTCGACCGGGCGCGGACGCCGGGGTCAGGCGAGCTCGACGAGGTCGGCGAGCTCCTCGCTCCAGGCGTCCTCGGTGCCGTCGGGCAGGATGATGACCTTGTCCGGGTCCAGGGCCCGCACCGCGCCCTCGTCGTGCGTGACGAGCACGATGGCGCCGGCGTAGGTGCGCAGCGCGTCGAGGACCTGCTCGCGGCTGGCCGGGTCCAGGTTGTTCGTCGGCTCGTCCAGCAGCAGCACGTTCGCGCCCGAGATGACCAGCGTGGCCATGGCCAGCCGGGTCCGCTCACCGCCGGAGAGCGTGCCGGTGCGCTGGTCGACGGTCTCGCCGGAGAAGAGGAAGGCGCCCAGGATCCGCCGCAGCTCGGTGTCGGTGCTGTCGGGTGCCGCCGACCGCATGTTCTCCAGCAGCGTGCGGTCCATGTCCAGCGTCTCGTGCTCCTGGGCGTAGTAGCCCACGCGCAGGCCGTGGCCCGCCTTCACCTCGCCGGTGTCGGGGCTCTCGGTGCCGGCCAGCATCCGCAGCAGCGTCGTCTTCCCGGCGCCGTTGAAGCCGAGGACGACGACGCGCGCGCCCCGGTCCACCGCCAGGTTCACGTCGGTGAAGATCTCCAGCGCGCCGTAGCTCTTGCTCAGTCCCTCGGCGGTGAGCGGCGTCTTGCCGCAGGCGACCGGGGTCGGGAAGCGCAGCTTGGCGACCTTGTCCTGCACCCGCACGTCGGCGAGGCCGGCGGCCAGCCGCTCGGCGCGCTTGTCCATGCTCTTGGCGGCCTTGGCCTTGGTGGCCTTCGCGCGCATCTTGTCGGCCTGCGCGTTGAGCGTGTCGATCTTGCGCTCGGTGTTGGCCCGCTCCTGCTTGCGGCGACGCTCGTCGGTCGCCCGCTGCGCGAGGTAGGGCTTCCAGCCGAGGTTGTAGACGTCGACGACGGCACGGTTGGCGTCGAGGTGCCAGACCTTGTTGACCACCTGCTCGAGCAGTTCGACGTCGTGGCTGATGACGATGAGGCCGCCGCGGTGGGAGCTCAGGAAGCCCTTGAGCCAGGTGATCGAGTCACCGTCCAGGTGGTTGGTCGGCTCGTCGAGCAGCAGCGTCTCGGCGTCGGAGAAGAGGATGCGGGCGAGCTCCACGCGACGGCGCTGACCACCGGAGAGCGTGCGCAGCGGCTGGGCGAGCACGCGGTCCGGCAGCCCCAGGTTGGTGCAGATGCGCGCGGCATCGCTCTCCGCGGCGTACCCGCCGAGCGCGGCGAACTGGTCCTCGAGCCGGCCGTAGCGGCGGACCGCCTTGTCCTGCTCGGCGTCGTCGGCCGGCTCCGCCATCGCGACCTGGGCCTTGACCATCTGGTTGCGGAGCACGTCGAGGCCGCGACCGGACAGCACGCGGTCGCTGGCGGTGATGTCCAGGTCTCCGCTGCGCGGGTCCTGCGGCAGGTAGCCGAGCTCACCGCTGACCTCGACCTTGCCGGCGTGCGGCACGCGCTCACCGGCGAGCGTGGTGAGGGTCGTCGTCTTGCCGGCGCCGTTGCGGCCCACCAGCCCGATCCGGTCGCCGGGCTGGACGCGGAGGGTGGCCTCGCTGATGAGAATGCGGGCCCCGGCGCGCAGCTCCAGACCGGTCGTCGTGATCACTGATCCCAGGGTAGGCGCTCCCTCCCGGATACCACGAACGTTTCCGGGGTGACATCGACGGCATCACACGGCCGGGCGTGTTGTGGGCCCGACCGGTACCGCGCGGGGGAACGGCGCGCCAGGATGCGGCCATGAGCCCGCCCGGAGGCCCGTGGGTGCCCGCCTGTCCCGTCTGCGGCCGTCCGGTCGCAGACGTCGGACCGGGCCCCTGCCCGTCGTGCGGACTGCCCGCCGCGGCGCAAGCGGCCCTGGTCCTGGCCCGCATCGGGGCGACGATCGGCGAGCTGAACCGTGACCGCGACGAGCTGCTCGCCACCCTCCGTGCCGCCGCTCCGGGAGTCCCTGCCCCTCCCCCGGCACCGACACCTGTGCCGCCGGCCCCGGCCCCGGCCGCGCAGCCGTGGACGCCACCCGGCCCTCCCCCGTGGGCGCCACCGATGCCCGGCGGCGCCGCGAGCCCGCCGCCCCCGGCTGCTGCCCGCCGGCGCGCGCTCACCCCCCAGCAGGTGCTCCTCGGACTCGGCGCGCTGCTCGTGGTCACCGCCGCGCTCACCTTCGTGGCCGTCGCCTGGGCCCGGTTCGGGCTGGCCTTCCAGGCCGGCGTGATGCTCACGGCGACGGCCGCCGCGTGCGGGACCTCCGCCTGGACCGCCCGGCGCGGGCTGCGGGCCACCGAGGAGGCGCTCGCCGCCGCCGGGAGCGCCCTCCTGGTCATCGACCTCGCCGCCGCCCGGTGGCTCGGCCTCTTCCGCATCGAGGAGATCCCGCTGCGCTGGTGGTGGGTCGTCTCCTGCGCCGTCGTCCTCGTGGCAGCGCTGACCCTGGGCCGGTTGACCCGCAGCACCGCCGTCTGGCCGCTGGCGGCGCTGCTCGCCGCCCAGCCGCTGCCGCTCCTGCTGCTCCCCTCGCTCCTCTCCCCCCTGGGAGCGGCCGTCCTGCTGGCCCTCGCGGCGGCGGACCTCGTCGCGGCCCGAGCGCTGCGCCGCTCCCTGGCTCCGGTCGCGCTCGTGCTCGCAGGCCTGGCGACGGCGGCGGGCAGTCTGGTCGGACTGGCCCTGGCGATCGACGCGGCGACTCCGGCGGAGTCCTGGGCGGCCACGGCGGTCCTGGTCGTCGCCGGTGCCGCAGCGATCGTCCTGGCCTCCCGGCCGGCCGGCCCACTGCCTGCCCCCGTTCCGGTGGCGGCCTCCGCGGCGGCCGTCGGTGGGCTGGCTCTCACCGGCTCGCTGGCCATGGGCGGCGGGGCCGGCGCGATCGCGGCCACGGCCACGGGCCTGGTCCTGCTCACCCTGGCCGTGCCGGCGGCCCGCCTGCCCGTTCCCGTGGCGGCCCTCACCGCCGGCGGCGCGGCGATGACCTTCCTGGGGGCGACCTTCGTGTCCGACCTCCCGGACCCACGGGCCCTCCCGCTGCTCACCCTGGGCGCGGTCGTCCCGGCGGCGCTGGCCGCGGTGCGGCTCCCTGCGCTGCGGGTTCCGGCCACGGTCACGGCCCTCGCGGCACCGGCCCTGGCGATCGCCAACGCCCGCGCCGACGGGATCCTCGCCGTCGCGGTCGCCGGCCTGCTGTTCGCTCTCCTGGGCGCCACCGCCTTCGGCCTGGCGGCCCTGCGCGCCGGGCACCGCGAAGAACTGGTGCTCGCGGTCGGGGGCGGCCTCGCCGGGGTCGCGGCCGGGCTGACCTCGGCCGGAGCAGGTGCCTGGGGTCAGGTCGGCATCCAGCTCGGCATCGTCGGCGTGGCCGCGGGTGGCTACGCGCTGGTCTCCGGTCGCCGCGGTGTCGGGGCCCTCGCCGTGGCCGACCTGGTCCTCGCCTGCTGGATCGCCGTCGGCGGCGCCGGCGTCGACACCCCCGAGGCCTACACGCTCCCCGCCGCGCTCGGGCTCCTCGTCGTGGCGCTGCCGCAGCTGCGGGCGGGCGCTCCCTCGTGGGCTGCCGAGAGCCCGGCCGTCGGCGTCGCCCTGGTGCCCTCGGCGCTGGTGGTCGTCGCCGACCCGACCGCGCTGCGGCTCGCCCTCGTCGTCGCCGCGGCCGTGCTCTGCACCGTCGGGGGCGTCCTCCGGCACCGGCAGGGGCCGTTCCTGATCGGGGCCGGCGTCCTGCTCCTCGTCACCGTGGGCCGCCTCGGCCCGTACGCGCCACTGCTCCCGCGCTGGCTCAGCCTCGGCGCCGCCGGCCTGGTCCTGCTGGTCGTGGGCGCCACCTACGAGCGCCGTCGGCAGCAGGCGCGCGAAGCGGTCGCCTGGGTCGCCCAGATGCGCTGACCCGGGCTGCTGCCCGGGCCGCCCCGCCCTACGGTGGGACGTCGCGACGCAACGAAAAGGGGGTCGTCATGGGTCAGCCGGCAACGGTTCCACCGCTCCCCTATCGGACGAAGCCCCCGCAGGTGCTCCTGGCCGTCGGCGCCGTCCTGCTGGTCAGCGCCGGCGCGACCCTCGCCTCGGCCCACGGCGGGCCGGTCGTGCGGGGGCTGGTGCTCGCGCTGGCCGCCGTCGCCGCCGGCGTCTCGGTGCGCGCCCACCGGGCAGGGCTGCGCAGCTCCGCCGAGACCTTCGCGGCCAGCGCCGCCGGGCTGGGCCTGGGCGGCAGCGACCTCGTGGGCTCGCCGGCAACCGGGGACGCACTGGTCCCCCTCTGCCTCGCGGGCGTCTACCTGGGCCTCCACGTGTTCTCCCGCAGCACGGCGATCCGGTCGAAGGCGACCTGGTGGCCGGCAGCCTGGCCGCTGGCCGCCTGGGCAGCCGGTCAGGTCGCCGTGCTGCGGTCGCTGGACCTCGTGCCGGGGTTCCTGCGCACCGAGCTCTTCCTCGGCGTCGCCGTGGTGGGCCTCGGCACCGCCCTGTGGGGACGGCCGCTCGTCGGCCGGCTGACGATGGCGACGACCGCGCCGTGGTTCGCCGCCGGGGTGCTGGGCGGGTCCGTCGAGGCGTGGACCGGATCCGGCGCCGGACGATGGCTCGCGACGGCGCTGGTCGCCGCGGCCGCCGGCGGGTTGCTGCTCGCACGGTTGCGCCGACCGCTGGACGTGCTGCTGGGACCACCCCGCCTGGTGCCGGTCGTGGCCGGGGCGGGAACCGCGGCCGCCGTCACCGGCGCCTGCTCCGCCGGCGGCCCCGTCGCCGTCGCGGTGGCCGGCTTCGCCGGCGTCCTGGTGGCGGCGGCCGCTGCCGCCGAGCTCTCCGGCTGGCGGCGCGGACTGCTCCTGCCCGTCGCCCTCACGGGGGGCGTGCTGCTCGCGGTCCTCTCCATCGCCCGGCTGGTCGACGGCCGGCACTGGTCGGAGATCGCGCTGCTGCTCCTGCTCACCGCCGTGCCGACCGTCTGGGTGGCCGTCCTCCGCAGGGACGACCGGCCGGTGGCCGCGCCGACCGCGCTCGGCTGCCTCGCCGGCGCCGCGCTGCTGGGTCTTCCCGACGGGTGGGCCTCCCCCAGCGCCGTCGCCGTGCTGCTGACCGGGCTCTACGTGCTGGCGCTGGCGACGACCGCCCGGCTGGACCGGGACTCCCGCCGGGCCACCGCGGTCGCCGGAGCTGCGGTCGCCGCCATCGCGGTGGGCGTGCTCGTGACCCAGGGCGCTGCCGGACCGATCGCCGTCCACCTCGCCGTCCAGGGCGCGGTCACGCTGGCCTGGGCCTGGTGGACCGGAGGCCCCGGCACCGCCGCGGACGCAGCCGAGGACGCGACGACCGCCTGGCGGGTGGGCGCGGTCCAGCTCGTGCTGGCCGGCTGGATCGCCGCCGCCGACGCAGGCCTGGGCGCGGTGGAGGCGTACAGCCTGCCCGCAGCCGCGGGGCTCCTGCTGGCCTCGGGGCGAGGTCTGCTCCGGAAGGCGTCCTGGCCCACGTGGGGCCCGGCTCTGGTGGTGGCGGCAGCGCCGTCCACCGTGCTCGCCATCGCTTCCGCCGAACTCCTCCGCGTGGTGCTGGTGCTCGGAGCCGCCGCCGTGGCGATGGTGGCGGGCGGCCGGGCGGGGCTGCGCGCGCCGCTGCTCGTCGGCGCCGTCACCGCGCTGGCGCTCGCGCTCGGTCTGGCCGCGCGGTCGCTGCCCTGGCCAGGGGCGGCCGTGCTGATCGCCGGCAGCATCCTGCTGGTCATCGGCATGCTCCGCGAGCACCGGCCGGTCGCCGGCTTCGCCGCGCGCCTGGCCGACCTAAGGTGACGTGCTGGAGCGGCCTCGCTGCTGGGGGGCAGCGAGGTCCTTCATCAGACGCGGAAGCCGAGCGCGCGGAGCTGCTCGCGACCGTCGTCGGTGATCTTGTCCGGGCCCCACGGCGGCATCCAGACCCAGTTGATCCGGATGTCGTCCACCAGGCCGGGGCCGGGGCCGCCGGTCAGGGCCTGACGGGCCTGGTCCTCGATGACGTCGGTCAGCGGGCAGGCCGCCGAGGTCAGCGTCATGTCGATGATCGCGACGTTCGACTCGTCGACGTCGAGGCCGTAGACGAGGCCCAGGTCGACGACGTTGACGCCCAGCTCCGGGTCGACGACGTCGCGCATGGCCTCCTCGAGGTCCTCGAGCAGCGCCGACTTGTAGGCCGGCAGCTCCCCCGAGGTCTCGGCAGTGGTCGGGTTCTCGGTGGTCTCGCTCATGACTGGCCTCCAGCCGTCGACACTGCGCGGGCGGACGCGTCCTTCAACGCCATCCAGCTGAGCAGGGCGCACTTGACGCGCGCGGGGTACTTGGACACGCCGGCGAACGCGACGGCGTCCTCCAGCTCGTCCTCGAGCTTCTCGGCGACCGCGGGGTCGCCCTTCGCCTGCATCAGGGTCATGAAGTGCTCGCCGGTGCCCAGCGCCTCGGACACCGACTTGCCGACCACCAGGTCGTACATGGCCGAGATCGAGGCCTGGCTGATGGAGCAGCCCATGCCCTCGTAGGAGACGTCGGCGATCGTGTCGCCGTCGATCTTCACCCGCAGGGTGATCTCGTCACCGCAGGTCGGGTTGACGTGGTGCACCTCGGCGTCGAACGGGTCGCGGAGACCGCGCCCGTGCGGGTTCTTGTAGTGGTCCAGGATGATCTCCTGGTACATCGATTCCAGCTGCATCAGACGCGCCTCACACAGTTCCGAAGAACTTCTGGGCCGCGCGAATTCCGTCCGCCAGCGCGTCGATGTCGTCGTAGCCGGTGTGCACGTAGAACGTGGCCCGGGTGGTGGCCGGAACGCCGTAGCGGCGCACCACCGGCCAGGCGCAGTGGTGCCCCACGCGCACGGCGATGCCGAGGTCGTCGAGCACCTGGCCCACGTCGTGCGGGTGGATGTCCTCGACGGTGAAGGAGATCGCTCCCCCGCGGGCCACGGTGTCGGGCGGGCCGATCACCGTGACGCCGGGGATCTCGGCCAGCTTCTCCAACGCGTAGGCCGTGAGCGCCTTCTCGTGCTCCTCGACCGTGTCCATGCCCAGGGCCTGGAGGTAGTCGACGGCCGCACCGAGCCCGACCACCTGCGCGGTCATCGGGACACCGGCCTCGAAGCGCTGCGGCGGCGGCATGAAGGTGGAGCCCTCCATGCGCACGACCTCGATCATCGAGCCACCGGTGAGGAACGGCGGCAGCTTGTCGAGCACCTCGTAGCGGCCCCACAGCACGCCGACGCCGGTGGGCCCGAGCATCTTGTGCCCGGAGAACACCAGGAAGTCCGCGCCGAGCTCGGCCACGTCGATCGGCTGGTGCGGCACCGATTGGGCGCCGTCGACCATGACCAGGGCGCCGACCTCGCGGGCCCGCGCCACGATCGGAGCGATCGGGTTGATCGTGCCGAGGATGTTCGACTGCTGGGTGACCGAGACGAGCTTGGTCCGCTCGTTGACCACCGTGTCGAGGTCCGAGAGGTCCAGCCGGCCGTCATCGGTGAGCCCGAGCCAGCGCAGGGTCGCACCCGTCCGCTCGCACAGCTGCTGCCAGGGCAGCAGGTTGGCGTGGTGCTCCATCTCGGTGACCACGATCTCGTCACCCTGGCCGACGGCGTAGGTCCGGAAGTCCGGCTCCTTCGCGGTCGCGGCGTTGGAGAGCGCGTAGGCCACGAGGTTGATCGCCTCGGTGGTGTTCCGGGTGAAGACGATCTCGGTCTCGGGAGCCCCGATGAACGAGCCGATCTTCGCCCGGGCCTCCTCGTAGGCGCCGGTGGCCTCCTCGGCGAGCTGGTGGGCTCCCCGGTGCGGCGCGGCGTTCACGTTCTCGTAGAACCAGCGCTCGGCGTCGAGCACCTGACGCGGCTTCTGGGAGGTCGCCCCCGAGTCGAGGTAGACCAGGCGCTTCCCGTCCCGGACCGTGCGGGTCAGGATCGGGAAGTCGGCCCGGATCACCTCGACGTCCAGAGGCAGGGGCGCTCGCTGCGCCCCGGCATCGGGACGCGAGGCGGTCTGGGTCATGCCTGTGCGACCTCCGCGGGCTTGACGTAGGCGGCGTAGCCCTCGTCCTCGAGCTTGGCGGCGAGCTCCGGACCACCCTCGTCGACGATCTTGCCGGCGACGAAGACGTGCACGAAGTCGGGCTTGATGTACTTCAGGATCCGCGTGTAGTGCGTGATCAGCAGGACGCCGACGTCGCTGTCCTCACGGCTGCGGTTCACGCCTTCGGAGACCACGCGGAGGGCGTCGACGTCGAGGCCGGAGTCGGTCTCGTCGAGGATCGCGATGCCCGGCTTGAGCAGGCGCATCTGCAGGATCTCGTGGCGCTTCTTCTCACCGCCGGAGAAGCCCTCGTTGACGTTCCGCTCGGCGAACGCGGAGTCCATCTCCAGGCCGGCCATCTCGGTCTTGACGTCCTTGACCCAGGTGCGGAGCTTGGGGGCCTCGCCCTTGATCGCGGTGGCGGCGGTGCGCAGGAAGTTCGACACCGAGACGCCGGGGACCTCGACCGGGTACTGCATGGCCAGGAACAGGCCGGCGCGGGCGCGCTCGTCGACGCTCATCGCGAGGACGTCCTCGCCGTCGAGCGTGACGGTCCCGCCGGTGATCGTGTACTTCGGGTGGCCCGCGATCGAGTAGGCCAGGGTCGACTTGCCCGACCCGTTCGGGCCCATGATCGCGTGCGTCTCGCCCGAGCGGACGGTCAGGTCGACGCCACGGAGGATCTCCTTGGTGTCGTCACCCTCGCCGACCGTGACGTGCAGGTCGCGGATCTCCAGAACGGACACTTCTTCTCCTTCAGCTGCCGGCCGCGAGCGGGAGGCGGCCGTCGGACTCGGTGTCGACGAGCACGTCCTCCCCTTCCACGCGGACGGGGTAGACGTCGACCGGCTCGGTGGCCGGCAGGTTGGTGGGCTCGCCGGTGCGCAGGTCGAAGCACGACCCGTGCAGCCAGCACTCGATGGTGGGGGCGCCGTCGAAGGTCTCGACGTCACCCTCGGAGAGAGGGACCTCGGCGTGCGAGCAGAGGTCCTGGATCGCATAGACCGAGCCCTCGTAGCGGACGACGGCGACGTCGACGTCCGCCAGCTCCACCCGCAGGGCCCCGTTCTCGGGGACCTGGGAGAGCGCGCAGATCCGCTCGAACGCCATGTCAGGCGACCTCGACCGGCTGCTCGTCCAGACCCGGGAGGGCGCCGAGACGCGCGTCGATGGTGGCCATCAGGCGGTCCTGCAGCTCGTCCACGCCGATGTGCTGGACGACGTCGGCGAAGAAGCCGCGGACCACCAGGCGGCGGGCGGTCTCGGCGTCGATGCCGCGCGAGCAGAGGTAGAACAGCTGCTCGTCGTCGAACCGGCCGGTGGCGCTGGCGTGGCCGGCGGAGACGATCTCGCCGGTCTCGATCTCCAGGTTCGGCACCGAGTCGGCGCGGGCGCCGTCGGTGAGCACCAGGTTCCGGTTGAGCTCGTAGGTCTCGGTGCCGGTGGCCGCCGGGCGGATGCGGACGTCGCCGATCCAGACCGAGCGCGCGCCCTCGCCCTGCAGCGCGCCCTTGTAGAGCACGTTGCTGGTGCAGTTCGGAACGGCGTGGTCGACCCAGAGGCGGTGCTCCTGGTGCTGCGTCTCGTCGGAGAAGTAGACGCCGAAGAGGTCCGCGCGACCGCCGGGGCCGGTGTACTGCACGTTGCTGACCAGGCGGACGACGTCGCCGCCGAGGGTGACCACGACCTGCTTGAAGGTCGCGTCGCGGCCGACGACGGCGTCGTACTGACCGCCGTGCACGGCACCCGGCGCCCAGTCCTGCACCGACACGAGGGTGACCTGCGCGCCGTCGCCGACGAGGACCGAGACGCCACCGGAGTAGCGGGCCAGGCCGGTGTGGTCCAGGACGACGGTCGCCTTGGCGAACGCGCCGACCTCGACCACAAGCTGACCCCAGACGACGTCATCGGAGCCGGTGCCGGCGAGACCGAGCGTGACCGGACGGTCGAGCTGGGCCTCCTTGGCCACGCGGACCACGTCGGCGCCGTCGGCGTTCTGGCGGGTCAGCGCGGCGAGCCGGTCGACCGGGTCGGGCAGGCCCTTGATCAGCGGGTCACCGGCGTCCACGCGGACGAGCTCGACGCCCTCGGGCAGATCCGTCGTCCAGCCGAGCAACGCGCTCGAGGCCGCACCGTCGAGCAGCGGCTTGATCCGCTTCATCGGCGTGAAGCGCCACGTCTCCTCGCGACCGGTCGGCACGCCGAAGGCGTCCGGGTCGGTCGAGGTGAACCGTTCGGCCGGTGAACCGGTCGGAGCCGGGCCACCGTGCGAGTGCGCACCCGGGGCGACGTCGGTCGAGTCGGCCGGGGTGGTCGGCGGGCCCGCCTGGGCACCCACGCCCGGAGCGAAGAGCTCCGAGGCGAGGGTGGCCGGCTGGGTGGTGAGGTCGGTCGTGCTGGTGTTCTGGTCGGTCATCAGCCGACGGCACCTTCCATCTGCAGCTCGATGAGCCGGTTGAGCTCGAGGGCGTACTCCATGGGGAGCTCACGGGCGATCGGCTCGACGAAGCCGCGCACGACCATGGCCATGGCCTCGTCCTCGGTCAGACCGCGGCTCATCAGGTAGAAGAGCTGGTCGTCGCTGACGCGGGAGACGGTGGCCTCGTGACCCATCGAGACGTCGTCCTCGCGGACGTCGACGTAGGGGTAGGTGTCCGAGCGGCTGATCGTGTCGACCAGGAGCGCGTCGCACTTCACCGTCGACTTGGAGCCGTAGGCGCCCTCGTCGACCTGGACCAGGCCGCGGTAGGAGGTGCGGCCACCGCCACGGGCCACCGACTTCGACACGATGGTCGAGGAGGTGTGGGGGGCGGCGTGCACCATCTTGGCGCCGGCGTCCTGGTGCTGGCCCTCGCCCGCGAAGGCGATCGAGAGGACCTCGCCCTTGGCGTGCTCGCCGGTCATCCAGACGGCCGGGTACTTCATCGTCACCTTGGAGCCGAGGTTGCCGTCGACCCACTCCATGGTCGCGCCCTCGTGGGCCACGGCCCGCTTGGTGACCAGGTTGTAGACGTTGTTCGACCAGTTCTGGATGGTCGTGTACCGGCAGCGCGCGTTCTTCTTGACGATGATCTCGACGACCGCGGAGTGCAGCGAGTCCGACTTGTAGATCGGCGCGGTGCAGCCCTCGACGTAGTGCACGTAGGCGCCCTCGTCGACGATGATCAGCGTCCGCTCGAACTGGCCCATGTTCTCGGTGTTGATCCGGAAGTAGGCCTGCAGCGGGATCTCGACGTGCACGCCCGGCGGCACGTAGATGAAGGAGCCACCGGACCAGGTCGCGGTGTTCAGCGCGGCGAACTTGTTGTCACCGGAGGGGATCACCGAGCCGAAGTACTCCCGGAAGATCTCCGGGTGCTCCTTCAGTGCGGAGTCGGTGTCCAGGAAGAGCACGCCCTGGTCCTCGAGCTCCTTCTGGATCTGGTGGTACACGACCTCGGACTCGTACTGGGCGGCGACGCCCGAGACGAGGCGCTGCTTCTCCGCCTCCGGGATGCCGAGCCGGTCGTAGGTGTTCTTGATGTCGTCGGGCAGGTCCTCCCACGAGGTCGCCTGGGCCTCGGTGGAGCGCACGAAGTACTTGATGTTCTGGAAGTCGATCCCGGAGAGGTCGGAACCCCAGTCGGGCATCGGCTTGCGCTCGAAGAGCTTCAGGGCCTTGAGACGGCGCTCGAGCATCCACTCGGGCTCGCTCTTGCGGCGCGAGATGTCGCGGACGACGTCCTCGTCGACGCCGCGGCGCGCGGAGGCGCCGGCGACGTCGGCGTCCGCCCAGCCGTACTCGTAGCGGCCGAGCTGCTCGATCTGCTCGTCCTGCGTCAGCTGCGTGGCCGCTGCGGGCTGCTGCGTGCTGGTCATGCGGGCGTCCTCTCCCGGTCGTTCGTGGGGGTGGTGCTGGTGGACGACGCGGCGCGCGCGGAGTGCTGCGCTGCTCGCTCACCACGTACAGGGCGTGCAGGGGTCGTTCTGTTCCCCGGGCGCACCGCGCCGGGAATGTGTGTGGTGCAGATCCCGTCGCCGTGGGCGATCGTCGCCAGCCGCTGCACGTGGGTGCCCACGAGCCGGCCGATCACCGCCGTCTCGGCTTCGCACAGCTGGGGGAACTCGGCTGCCACGTGCGCCACCGGGCAGTGGTGCTGGCAGAGCTGCCCTCCGCCGGACAGCGCCGAGGCCGTGGCAGCGTAGCCCTCGGCCGTCAGCGCGGCGGCGAGTGCCTGGGCACGGTCGACCGTCTCGCCGGGCCGCGCACTGACCGCCTGCTCCACGGCGCTGGAGGCGCGGGCCTCCAGGCCGGCGAGCTGCTGCTCGGCGACGGCGCGGACGGCGTCCGGCCCACCCACGCCGGCGACGTACCGCAGCGCGGTCAGCGCCAGGTCGTCGTAGGCGTGCGGAAAGGCCGAGCGGCCGGAGTCGGTGAGGTGGAACCGGCGGGCGGGGCGACCCCGGCCGCGGTGGGCGTCACGCACCTGCCGCTCCTCGACCCGGCCGGTGGCGACCAGGGCGTCGAGGTGCCGGCGGACGGCGGCCGGCGAGATCCCGAGGCGGGCGGCCAGCTCGGTCGCGGTCTGCGGACCGTGCTCCAGGAGCAGGCCGCTCACGCGGTCGCGGGTGCGCCCGTCGTCGGCTGTCGCCGACGGCCGGGACTGAGCCGCGAGGGATTCCACAACACGAGTGTGTCCTATTTCAGAGGTCGTGCAACCAAGGTCGACCTAAGAAGGGAGGTCCTGGCACGTCTTCGTGATCAGGCTCACCGCAGCTGCGTGACCGCCCTCTCCCCCGCGCGGTTCCCACTGCCTCCGGACCGGTCGAGCCTGCTCCGGCGAATACCATCGGCGCGTGCCGCTCCTGCCCGCTGCGTTCTCCGCGACCACCATCTCCCGCCTGGCCCTGGCCAACGCCGTCGCCAACGGGCTGATCGTCGTCACCGGCGGCGCGGTCCGGCTGACCGGCTCCGGACTCGGATGCCCGACATGGCCGCGCTGCACCACCGAGAGCTTCGTCGCGACGCCGGAGCTGGCCGGGCACGGCGTGATCGAGTTCGGGAACCGGCTGCTCACCTTCGTGCTCGCCGCGATCGCGATCGCGACCGTCGTCGCTGTGTGGCGCTCGACCCGCCGCGACCTCCGGCCGCTCGCCGTGGTGACCTTCCTCGGCATCCCGGCCCAGGCGCTGCTCGGCGGGGTCACGGTGCTCACCGGCCTGAACCCCTGGACGGTGGCCGCGCACTTCCTCGTCTCCGCCGTGCTGGTCGCGCTGTCCACGACGCTCTGGCTCCGCTCCCGCGAGCCCGGCGTCGGCTCGCCGCTGCTGCGCCGCCCCTTCGTGCTGCTGACCTGGGGCATCGCCGCCGCGACCGCCGGGGTCCTCGTGCTCGGCACGATCGTCACCGGCAGCGGACCGCACAGCGGCGACGTCGACGACGCCGACGTCCCGACCGGCGACCGCATCGGCTTCGATCCCGAGCTGATGAGCCAGCTGCACGCCGACGTCGTCTTCCTGCTCGTCGGGCTGACCATCGCGATGCTGGTCGCGCTCTACGCGACGGACGCTCCCGACCGCGTGCGCCGGGCCGCCCGGGACCTGCTGATCGTCGAGCTGGCGCAGGGCGTGGTCGGCTACGTGCAGTACTTCACCGACCTGCCGATCGCGCTGGTGCTGCTGCACATGCTGGGCGCCGTGCTCACCACGGCCTTCGCCGCCCGCCTCGTGTGGTCGGTGCGCGGCCCCGCATCGGACCTGCCGCTCGAGGCACGCGAGGAGCAGGCGGCCGCGACCCGCTGACGTCCCCCGTGGGCGATGTGCGCTCAGGGTTGGTTCGGGCGCAGGAAGCAGCCACCCGCGCACACTGCTCCCGGCGGGTGATCCGACGAGCGCGAACCGCCCGCTCACGCCTCCGCGCGCGAATCCCCGACCGGATGGCAACCCGCACGCGCAAGAGGACGGCTGCCCCGGCGCAGTGTCAGTCGTGCAGGACGAGGACCACGAGCGGTGAACCGTCGGCGGCCTCCCAGCGACCGGCGCTGAACCGCTCCCTGCGCGCATCCGCCCAGGCCGGCCGGGCGTCGGCCTCGTCGTGCCAGAGGAGGCGGCCGCCCGGCAGGTACGTGACGACGGGGCAGCCGCCTTCGATCAGCGCCTCGATCTCGGCCCGCTCGAGCGCGACCCCGGTCATCGAGTAGGTGCGCCGGTCGGCGCCGACCAGCTGCCCCATCCGGGCGTTGGCGAGGTCGCTCCTGCTCACACGATGGCGTCGACGATGATCGCGACGGAGAGCAGCGACAGGTACGAGATCGAGACGTGGAACAGCGTCATGGGCTTGAAGTCCCCGCCGCGCTTGATCCGCGAGAGCAGCCGGTGCGACTCCACGACGAACCAGCCGCCGAGCAGGGCCGCCGGGATCGCGTAGCCGAGCCCGATGCCGTACTCCGCGCCGACCGGCCAGAGCAGCAGCGAGACGGCGAACGTCGCCCAGGCCCAGGCGACCGACTGCCGGCCGACCGAGAGCGCGGTGGTGACCACCGGCAGCATCGGGACGTCGGCCCGCGCGTAGTCGTCCTTGAACCGCAGCGCCAGCGCCCAGAAGTGCGGCATCTGCCAGCAGAAGACGACACCGAAGATGACGACCGCCGGCCAGTCCAGGGATCCGGTGACGGCGGCCCAGCCGATGAGCACCGGCGCCGCACCGGGCACGCCGCCCCACTCGGTGCTGCGGCGGGTGTGCCGCTTGAACACCATCGTGTAGAGGACGGCGTAGTAGAAGATCGCCGCCGCCGCGAGCGCCGCGGCCAGCGGCGTCGTCGTCACCAGGAGCAGGACGATCGAGCTGATCGTGAGGACGAACCCGAAGATCAGCGCCGCGCGCGGGGTCACCTCACCGGTGACCAGGGGGCGCTTCTGCGTGCGCTCCATCAACCGGTCGATGTCGCGGTCGAAGTAGCAGTTGAAGACGTTGGCCGCGCCGGCCGCGAAGGTGCCGCCGAGCAGCGTCCAGAACAGCAGTGACAGCGACGGCCAGCCCTGGTCGGCCACCATCATCGCCGGCACCGTGGTGATCAGCAGCAGCTCGATGATCCGCGGCTTGGTGAGGCCGACGTAGGCGCCGATCCGCGCCCGGAGGCGGGTGGCGAGGCGGGGAGCAGGGTCGGCGGGACGCTCGGACAGCGCCGTCACCGGGTGCCCTCGTGCGCGGTCGCGCGCGGGCAGCAGGGCACCACGGGATCCCTTCGAACCGGGGGGAGGAACGTGGCCCATGGTAGCCCGGCCCCCGATCGAGCCAGGCGCGCGCCGTGACCTCGGATGACTAGGGTTGATCGCGTTGATGCTGCGGGCGCAGCGGGTAGGGGCTCGGCCGACGACTTCGGTGGTGCCCCCCGCCTGCTCAGGGTGCGGGGCGACGCCGCTCGGCGTTCCCCGTCCACCGGCGGCCGACCACCCGTCCCGGGTGCATCGCCAGGCCAACCTCGAGGGAGACAGCGACCAGATGGACACGCGCAGCACAGAGGCGGAAGCCCCGGCCGAGGCCGCGACCGACGCGCCCACCGGAAACCCGTCGCAGCCGCGGCCCACCCTGCCCGCCGACTTCGGCGACCTCGACCGCCGTGCGATCGACACCGCCCGGATCCTGGCGATGGACGCGGTCCAGAAGGTCGGCAACGGCCACCCCGGCACTGCGATGAGCATGGCGCCCACCGCCTACCTGCTGTTCCACAAGTGGCTGAAGCACGACCCGAGCGACCCGCAGTGGACCGCCCGCGACCGGTTCATCCTGTCGATGGGCCACTCCAGCCTCACCCTCTACGTCCAGCTCTTCCTGTCCGGCTACGGCCTGGAGCTCGACGACCTCAAGGCCCTGCGCACCTGGGGCTCGAAGACCCCGGGCCACCCCGAGGTCAACCACACCCCCGGCGTCGAGACCACGACCGGCCCGCTGGGCCAGGGCGTCGGCAACGCCGTCGGCATGGCCATGGCCGCCCGCCGCGAGCGCGGCATGCTCGACCCCGACGCCCCCGAGGGCGAGAGCCTGTTCGACCACACCATCTGGGCCTTCTGCTCCGACGGCGACCTGGAGGAGGGCGTCTCGGCCGAGGCGTCGTCCCTGGCCGGCACGCAGCGGTTGGGCAACCTCGTCCTCGTCTACGACGACAACAAGATCTCCATCGAGGACGACACCACGGTCGCCTTCACCGAGGACGTCGGCAAGCGGTACGAGGCCTACGGCTGGCACGTCCAGCGCGTGGACGACGGCGAGGACCTGGCCGCCGTCGACGCCGCCTTCGCCGCCGCCAAGGCGGAGACCGGGCGGCCCTCGATCATCGTGCTGCGCACGATCATCGCCTGGCCGGCCCCGACCAAGCAGAACACCGGCGCCTCGCACGGCTCGGCCCTCGGCGAGGACGAGGTGCGCGCCACCAAGGAGATCCTGGGCTTCGACCCGGAGCAGACGTTCCAGGTCGACGACGACGTCCTGACCCACGCCCGCTCGGTGGTCGACCGCGGTCGCGAGCTGCGCGCGCAGTGGGACGAGCAGTTCGCCGCGTGGCAGAAGGCCAACCCCGAGGGCGCCGCGCTGCTCGAGCGCATGAGCACCCGGACCCTCGCCGCGGGCTGGCAGGAGAAGCTGCCGAGCTGGGACGCCGACCCCAAGGGCGTCGCCACCCGCAAGGCCTCCGGCGAGGTGCTCGCCGCGGTGTACCCGGCCCTGCCCGAGCTCTGGGGCGGTTCGGCCGACCTCGCGGAGAGCAACAACACCGCCGTCAAGGGCGAGCCGTCGTTCCTGCCGGCCGACCGCCAGACCAAGGCGTGGACCGGTGGCCCCTACGGCCGCACGCTGCACTTCGGCGTCCGCGAGCACGCCATGGGCGCGATCATGAACGGGATCGCCCTGCACGGCGGCACCCGCGTCTACGGCGGCACGTTCCTCACCTTCTCCGACTACATGCGCGGAGCCGTGCGGCTGGCCGCGCTCATGCAGCTGCCGGTCACCTACGTGTGGACGCACGACTCGATCGGTCTCGGCGAGGACGGCCCGACGCACCAGCCGATCGAGCACTTCGCGGCGCTGCGCGCCATGCCGGGTCTCGACGTCGTCCGGCCGGCCGACGCCAACGAGGTTGCCGTCGCCTGGCGCACGATCCTGGAGAACAACGACCGCCCCGCGGGCCTGCTGCTCTCGCGGCAGAACCTGCCGGTGTTCGACCGCTCCTCCGGCGGCTCGGCCGAGGGCACCGCGCGCGGCGCCTACGTGCTGGCCGACGCCTCGAACGGCAGCCCCGAGGTCATCCTGCTGGGCACCGGCTCCGAGGTGCAGATCGCCGTCGCCGCCCGCGAGCGGCTCGAGGCCGACGGCGTCCCGACCCGCGTGGTCTCGGTTCCCTGCGTGGAGTGGTTCGCCGAGCAGGAGCAGGGCTACAAGGACGAGGTGCTCCCGCCGTCGGTCCGCGCCCGCGTCAGCGTCGAGGCCGGCGTGCCCATGGGCTGGCGGGAGTTCGTCGGGGACGCCGGACGGATCGTCGGCCTGACCCACTACGGGGCCAGCGCCGCCTACGGCGTCCTGTACGAGGAGTTCGGGCTCACCGACGACGCCGTCGTCGCCGCGGCCCGCGAGAGCATCGAGGCCGCTGCTGCTGGTCCCGGCGTCCCGGCCGGCCCGGTGGCCGCCACGGGCGGCCTCTACTCCCCCACCGGCGACCGCTGAACGCGCCGGCGCCACTGATCCACCCGAGCCCGAAAGGGGCCGACATGGCACAGAACGAGAACCTGGCCGAGCTGTCCCGGGCGGGGGTCGCCGTCTGGCTCGACGACCTGTCCCGCGACCGGATCCACAGCGGGAACCTGCAGTCGCTGGTCGACGAGCACTCGGTCGTCGGGGTCACCACCAACCCCACGATCTTCGCCGCGGCGATCAGCGGATCGGACTCCTACGACGACCAGGTGCACGCCCTCGCGGTGCGCAACGTGAGCGTCGAGGAGGCGCTGCGGACGATCACCGCGGCCGACGTCCGGGACGCCTGCGACCTGCTCGCCCCGGTCGCCGCCCGTCAGCCGGGCGACGGGCGGGTGTCCCTGGAGGTGGCCCCCGGCCTCGCCCACGACACCGACGCCACCGCCGCGGAGGCCGCGCACCTGTGGTGGCTGGTCGACCGGCCGAACCTGTACATCAAGATCCCGGCCACCGAGGCCGGGCTCGGGGCGATCACCACCTCGATCGCCCGCGGGATCAGCGTCAACGTCACCTTGATCTTCAGCCTCGAGCGGTACCGCGCCGTCATGGACGCCTACCTCTCCGGCCTGGAGCAGCGGCTGGCCGACGACCCGGAGGCCGACCTCTCCACGCTCGACTCGGTGGCGTCGTTCTTCGTGTCGCGGGTGGACTCCGAGATCGACAAGCGCCTCGACAAGGCCGGGGCGGACGCCTCGCTCAAGGGCAAGGCCGGCGTCGCCAACGCCCGGCTGGCCTACCAGGCCTACGAGGAGGTGTTCACCTCCGAGCGCTGGCAGGCCCTGGAGGCGAAGGGCGCCCGCCGGCAGCGGCCGCTGTGGGCCTCGACCGGGGTCAAGAACCCCGAGTACTCGGACACGCTCTACCTCAGCGAGCTCATCGCGCCGGGCACGGTCAACACGATGCCCGAGAAGACGATGATGGCCTACGCCGACCACGGCTCGGCCGGCACGCCGGTGCAGAAGTCCTACGACGACGCCGCCGCCGTGATGAAGGCCGTCAGCGACGCCGGCGTCGACCTGGACGACGTCTTCCGGCAGCTCGAGGAAGAAGCGGTCCAGAAGTTCGTCGACTCCTGGGACGAGCTCACCGAGTCGGTGCGCACGGAGCTGGAGGACAAGGCGTGACGCTGGAGGTCACCTCCGCCGGCCTCGAGGTGCCCGAGCCGGTCCGGGCGCAGCTCCTCGAGGACGACGTCGCGGCGCGGCTGGTCCGCAAGGACGCCACGCTGTGGGGTCCTGACGCCGAGAGCGAGGCCGCGGTCCGGCTGGGCTGGCTGGACCTGCCGGCGACCTCGCGCGGGCTGGTCGCCCAGCTGGCCGAGCTGCGCGCCGAGTTGGCCGCCGAGGGCATCGACCGCGTCGTCCTCTGCGGGATGGGCGGCTCGTCGCTCGCGCCCGAGGTGATCTGCCGGACCGCCGGGGTTCCCCTGGTCGTGCTCGACACCACCGACCCCGGCCAGGTGGCCGCCGCGATGACCGACCTCGAGCGGACTGTCGTCGTGGTCAGCTCCAAGTCCGGCGGAACCGTCGAGACGGAGAGCCAGCGCCGGACGTTCGTCGCCGCCTTCGCCGCGGCGGGGCTGGACGAGAAGCAGATCGGCGCGCGATTCGTCGTCGTCACCGATCCCGGCTCGCCGCTGTCGGAGACCGCCGCCGCCATGGGAGCCCGCGCCGTCTTCCTCGCCGACCCCACGGTCGGGGGCCGCTACAGCGCGCTGTCGGCGTTCGGGCTGGTGCCCTCGGCGCTGGCCGGGGCCGACGTCGGCGCGCTGGTCGACGAGGCGGAGGAGCTGGCGGAGGGGCTCGCGCGGCCGGAGAACGCCGCGCTCCAGCTCGGCATCGCGCTCGGCGCGGCCTTCCGCAACGGCCGCGACAAGCTCGCGCTGGCCGACGCGGACGGCTCGCCCATCCAGGGCTTCGGCGACTGGGCCGAGCAGCTGATCGCCGAGTCCACCGGAAAGCTGGGCCGCGGCATCCTGCCCGTCGTCCTGGAGTCCCCCGGTGCGCCGGGGGCCGGCGCGCCCGACGTGCTGCTCGGGCTCGTCGGCGACACGGCTCCGGAGCCCGGCCCCTCGGTCGGGGTCACCGGCCCCCTCGGTGCCCAGTTCCTGGCCTGGGAGTACGCGACCGCGGTGGCGGGGCGGGTGCTGGGGATCAACCCCTTCGACCAGCCCAACGTGACCGAGAGCAAGGAGAACACCCAGGCGATCCTCGCCGGCGGCCTCCCCGACGAACGGCCGCTCGCCACGATCGGCGCGGTGCAGATCCACGGCAGCGGCTCGCTGCTCGAAGGCGTGGACCTGTCGGCGTCGGACGGGCTGCGCCTGGCGCTGGACGCCCTCCTGGGCGCCGTCCCCCCGCGCGGCTACCTGGCGGTCATGGCCTACCTGGACCGGCTGCAGGACGCCTCCGCCGCCGACCTGCGGGCCGCGCTGGCCCGCCGCACCGAGCACGCGGTGACCTTCGGCTGGGGCCCGCGATTCCTGCACTCGACCGGCCAATACCACAAGGGGGGCCCGCAGGTCGGGGCCTTCCTGCAGCTCACCGGCGCGGTGTCCGAGGACCTGCCGGTGCCGGACCAGCCCTACACCTTCGGCACCCTGCAGGCGGCGCAGGCCGCCGGCGACCGCAAGGCACTGGCCGACCGGGAGCGTCCGCTGCTCCACCTGCACCTCATCGACCGGGCAGCGGGAATCGGCCAGCTGCTCACCGCGCTGGGCTGATCGTCGGCGTGGTGCAGCCGGGAGCTCCCGACCGTGCCGCGCAGGAACCAGACCGTCGTCCGGCCCTCCGGGGCCGGACCGCGGGACACGACGCGCACGAGGACGGGTGAATTTAACCCACCCGCCGCGCGAAACCCGGGAGC